>NZ_CP020437.2:2685000-2835000 GCF_002073415.2 Bacillus sp. FDAARGOS_235 | reverse complement strand
GTAAGATCCCTGAAAGATGATCAGGTTGATAGGTTCGAGGTGGAAGCATGGTGACATGTGGAGCTGACGAATACTAATAGATCGAGGACTTAACCATATAATATGTAGCAAATGTTATCTAGTTTTGAAGGAATATGCCTTCATAGTTTGGTGATGATGGCAGAGAGGTCACACCCGTTCCCATACCGAACACGGAAGTTAAGCTCTCTAGCGCCGATGGTAGTTGGGACCTTGTCCCTGTGAGAGTAGGACGTCGCCAAGCAACTAAAACACGAGTCAAATGACTCGTGTTTTTTCGTGTTTTATTTTATAATCCATAGTAATAAAAAAATGTGTTTAAAGTATTAATATTTTGATTAAATACAGGAGAATGTGGCTAGGATAGTGAATAAGCAAAAGAGTTGCAAATTTTATTAATACGTATATAATTAAAGTCAAAGATAGTCAAAGTCAATAAAGGTGGCGGATAAATGAGAAATATATCTGATATCATTGAGCAATATCTAAAGCAAGTTATTGACTTAAGCAATAATAATGTGATTGAAATTAAGAGAAATGAGATTGCGGATCGGTTCGAGTGCGTACCATCTCAAATCAATTATGTAATCAATACCCGTTTTACGTTAGAAAGAGGATTTGTAGTAGAAAGTAAACGTGGTGGAGGAGGTTACATTCGCATTATAAAAGTCAAACTGCATGACGATATAGACATTATTGATCAAATGCTTCATATGATTGATCATAGTGTTGCGCAAGGGAATGCAGAAAGCATGATTATACGTTTAATAGAAGAGGGAATCATAACAAATCGTGAAGCGAAACTGATGTTAAGCGTAATAGATCGTTCTGTATTATCAATGGATGTTCCTTCTCGAGATGAACTTAGGGCTCGAATATTATGCGCAATGTTAAGAACACTGAAATATAAATAAATATAGCTTTTGTAAAAGAATGATGACTAAGATAAAGCAATTAAATGTTGTAGAAGTTTTGAAAAAGAACATGCACTTTTATTTAAACGGATTCAGGAAAGCGAACAATCTAGTAATGTATGAAAAGTATCATGAGATAGAGCGTTCCTGTTGTAAAGGTGGGGATAGTGATGACTTGTCAAAACTGTAATATAAGACCAGCGACTTTACATTATACAAAAGTAATTAACGAGAAGAAGGCGGAAGTTCATCTTTGTGAGCAATGTGCAGAGCAAAGTGGCTATACGTCTTTCTTTCAATCATCGCAGTCTAACTTTTCATTTCATGATTTATTTGCTGGTTTATTACACGGTGAATCAACAATGTTTGAAGAAGGAAAAAATGGATTTTCAAATGCAAATATAGTAAGATGCCCAGATTGTAAGATGACATATGAACAATTTACAAAAGTGGGACGTTTTGGCTGTTCTTCTTGCTACGATACATTTAAGGAGCATTTAAAGCCACTATTAAAACGTCTTCATGGTGGGCATACAGATCATTGTGGAAAAATTCCGGAACGTATAGAAGGAAATATCCACTTAAAGAAAGAATTAGATGAACTAAAACTCATTCTGAAACAATGCGTACAGAAAGAGGAATTTGAGAAAGCTGCAGAGGTAAGAGATAAGATTCGAGGTCTTGAAATACATCTTAGTGAGCATAGAGAGGGGGAATAGTTCTATGTCACTGGACAAAATTATGAATGAAGCGATTAGTCCATGGATGAAGGGGGATGGCCCTGATTCTGATATTGTTTTAAGTAGTCGAATTCGTTTGGCTCGTAATTTTAAACAATATCAATTTTCTACTATGCAAAACGAAGAAGAAGCTAAACAGATTCATGAATTATTTAAAAAGAAATTTATAAATAAAGCAGTAGGGTCCTTTGGGGAGTTTGGACTATTAAAGATGAATGAATTAACCCCTCTTCAAAGGAGAGTTTTAGTCGAAAAGCATTTAATTAGTCCAAATCTTGCAGGGACAGAATATGGAGCATGTCTACTATCAGAAAGTGAACATATTAGTGTTATGCTTAATGAAGAAGACCATATTCGGATTCAGTGCCTATTTTCAGGATTACAGTTATCAGAGGCGCTTCAAAGCGCCAATCAAATAGATAATTGGATTGAGAAAGAAGTTGAATACGCTTTTGATGAATCACTTGGATATATTACAAGCTGTCCTACTAATGTTGGCACAGGGTTAAGAGCTTCTGTGATGATTCATTTACCGGGACTGGTTTTAACAAAAAGAATTAGCCGTATTATACAAGTAATTCAAAAATTAGGGTTAGTAGTAAGAGGAATATACGGTGAAGGTAGCGAAGCGTTAGGTAATATATTTCAAGTGTCAAATCAAATGACGCTAGGAAAGTCTGAAGAAGATATTATTGCAGATTTAAAAGGTGTCATTCAACAAATTATACAGCAAGAAAAAATGGCTAGAGAATTAATTGTACAAAATTCAAGTATTGAACTTGAAGATAAGGTTTATCGTTCTTACGGCATACTAGCAAACAGTCGTTTAATTCAATCTGCAGAAGCTGCTAATTGCTTATCAGATGTACGACTTGGTATTGATCTAGGATATATAAAAGGTATATCGAGAAATATTTTGACGGAGTTAATGGTTCTTACTCAACCGGGCATTTTACAACAATACGCGGGAGGACCTTTAGGGCCAGAAGAAAGAGATTATCGAAGATCAACCTTAATCCGTGAGCGATTACGTATTGAAAAAAACTAAGCGCAAGTAGGAGGCGATTTCTATGATGTTTGGAAGATTTACAGAAAGAGCACAGAAAGTATTAGCTTTATCTCAAGAGGAAGCAATTCGTATTGGGCATAATAATATTGGAACAGAACATATTTTACTTGGGCTTGTACGCGAAGGTGAAGGAATTGCAGCAAAAGCGTTAATTGCTCTTGGATTAAGTCCAGAGAAAGTTCAAAAAGAAGTAGAAGCGTTAATTGGGCGTGGAACAGAAGCTTCTCAAACTGTACATTATACACCTCGTGCTAAAAAGGTTATTGAATTATCTATGGATGAAGCGCGTAAGCTAGGCCATTCTTACGTTGGAACAGAACACATTTTACTCGGTTTAATCCGTGAAGGTGAAGGTGTAGCGGCACGTGTTTTAAATAATTTAGGTGTAAGTTTAAATAAAGCGAGACAACAAGTGTTACAACTTCTTGGAAGTAATGAAGCTAGTTCAGGTCATCAAGGTGGTTCAGCAACAAATGCAAATACACCGACACTTGACAGTTTAGCAAGGGACTTAACAGTTGTTGCACGTGAAAATCGCTTAGACCCTGTTATTGGACGTGGTAAAGAAATTCAACGTGTAATTGAGGTGTTAAGCCGTAGAACGAAAAACAACCCAGTATTAATCGGTGAGCCTGGTGTAGGTAAAACGGCAATTGCAGAAGGATTAGCACAGCAAATTGTAAATAATGAAGTTCCTGAAACTTTAAGAGATAAGCGTGTTATGACACTAGACATGGGTACAGTAGTAGCTGGAACGAAATATCGCGGTGAATTTGAAGACCGTTTAAAGAAAGTGATGGATGAAATTCGCCAAGCAGGCAATATTATTCTATTTATTGATGAGCTTCATACATTAATTGGTGCAGGTGGAGCAGAAGGTGCAATCGATGCATCGAATATTTTAAAACCATCTTTAGCACGAGGAGAGTTGCAATGTATTGGGGCGACAACTTTAGATGAGTATCGCAAATATATTGAAAAAGACGCGGCTTTAGAAAGACGTTTTCAACCAATTCATGTTGATGAGCCAAGTTTAGAAGAATCGATTCAAATCTTGAAAGGTTTACGTGACCGTTATGAGGCGCATCACCGTGTATCTATTACAGATGACGCTATTGATGCAGCAGTAAAACTTTCAGATCGTTATATTACAGATCGCTTTTTACCGGATAAAGCAATTGATTTAATTGATGAAGCTGCTTCAAAAGTTCGCTTACGTTCTTATACAACACCACCAAACTTAAAAGAGCTTGAAGTGAAGCTTGAGGAGATTCGAAAAGAAAAAGATGCGGCTGTACAAAGTCAAGAATTTGAAAAGGCTGCATCTTTACGTGATATGGAACAACGCTTACGAGAGAAGTTAGAAGATACAAAACGTCAATGGAAAGAGCAACAAGGAAAAGAAAATTCAGAGGTTACGGTAGAAGATATTGCAAATGTCGTTTCTACATGGACGCGTATCCCAGTTTCTAAACTTGCACAAACAGAGACTGATAAATTATTAAACTTAGAATCCATTCTTCATGATCGTTTAATTGGTCAAGATGAAGCGGTAGTAGCTGTAGCAAAAGCTGTTCGTCGTGCGAGAGCAGGATTAAAAGATCCGAAGCGCCCAATTGGTTCATTTATTTTCTTAGGGCCAACAGGTGTAGGTAAAACAGAACTTGCAAGAGCACTAGCAGAATCTATGTTCGGTGATGAAGATGCAATGATTCGCATCGATATGTCAGAGTACATGGAGAAGCATTCTACTTCCCGTTTAGTTGGTTCTCCTCCAGGATATGTTGGATATGAAGAAGGTGGACAATTAACAGAGAAAGTTCGTCGCAAGCCATATTCAGTTGTCTTATTAGATGAGGTAGAGAAAGCTCATCCGGATGTGTTTAATATTTTACTACAAGTATTAGAAGATGGTCGTTTAACCGATTCTAAAGGACGTACAGTAGATTTCCGTAATACAATTGTTATTATGACATCTAACGTTGGGGCAGATGCATTAAAACGTAATAAGTATCTTGGATTTAACGTACAAGATGAGAGCCGCGATTATTCGGATATGAAAGGTAAAGTAATGGATGAACTGAAAAAAGCATTTCGTCCAGAATTCTTAAACCGTATCGATGAAATTATCGTATTCCATATGCTTGAGAAAAAACATATTCAAGAAATTGTAACTCTTATGGTAAATCAGTTAGTGAATCGCTTAAAAGAACAAGAAATCGAATTGCAATTAACAGAAGGGGCAATTTCTGCTATTGCTGATAAAGGATTTGATCGTGAGTACGGTGCTCGTCCGCTTCGTAGGGCAATTCAGAAGCATGTAGAAGATAGACTATCTGAAGAACTTTTAAAAGGTGCTATTGAGAAAGGACAAAAAGTTATCTTTGATGTAGAAGGAGAATCATTTGTCATTCATAGTGCGGAAAAGGTAAAATAAGTATAGACAAACAAAGAGGGCTACGCGATAGCCCTCTTTCTTGTACGAGAAGGATAAACGTTTATAGACGAAAGTGAAGTGAACTATAAAAAGGTATGGCTAAAAAGAAAACGAAATTTATATGTCAAGAATGTGGTTATCAGTCACCGAAATATATGGGTAAATGTCCCGGATGTGGTCAATGGAATACACTTGTTGAAGAGATGGAACCAGTTGTATCATCAAGGCGCCTTAATTACGCGAATGCAATTCAAACGGAAGTAACAAAACCAAGACGTCTTACTGAAGTAGAAACAAAGTCTGAGGCACGTATTGAAACGGAATTTCAAGAGTTTAACCGTGTGCTTGGTGGCGGAATTGTAGATGGGTCCTTAGTACTTATTGGTGGAGACCCTGGGATTGGAAAATCAACATTACTATTACAGATTTCATCGCAATTAGCAGATTCTTCATATGATGTATTATACATATCGGGTGAGGAGTCGGCAAAGCAGATTAAACTTCGTGCAGATCGTTTGCATGTAAAGGGTAGCAATCTATTTGTTGTAGCAGAGACAGACTTGCAGCGTATTGCAGCACATATTGAAGAAATGAATCCAGCTTTTGTTGTTATTGATTCTATTCAAACGATACATTTACCTGAAGTGACGTCAGCGCCAGGAAGTGTGGCACAAGTACGTGAATGTACAGCGGAATTAATGAAACTTGCAAAAACAAAAGGAATCCCTATTTTCATCGTCGGGCATGTGACAAAAGAAGGAGCAATTGCAGGACCTCGTATGTTAGAACATATGGTCGATGCAGTTCTCTACTTTGAGGGAGATCGACACCATACGTATCGTATTTTACGAGCTGTGAAGAACCGTTTTGGTTCCACGAATGAAATGGGTATCTTTGAAATGAAAGAGCTTGGTCTTGCGGAAGTTTTAAATCCTTCTGAAATCTTCCTTGAGGAAAGGCCGGTTGGTGTTGCAGGGTCAACAGTAGTTGCTTCAATGGAAGGAACAAGACCGGTTTTAGTAGAAATACAAGCTTTAATCTCCCCTACTAGTTTTGGAAATCCTCGAAGAATGGCGACGGGAATTGATCATAACCGTGTTTCGCTTATTATGGCAGTATTAGAAAAAAGAACAGGCTTACTATTGCAAAATCAAGATGCATATTTAAAAGTAGCTGGTGGTTTGAAATTAGATGAACCGGCAATTGATTTAGCAGTGGCTTTAAGTATAGCCTCAAGTTTTAGGGATAAATCTACGGCACCAACCGATGCAGTAATAGGAGAAGTAGGATTAACTGGAGAAATAAGAAGAGTATCAAGAATCGAACAACGTGTACAAGAAGCGGCTAAATTAGGATTTCAACGTGTTATTATTCCTAGAAAAAACTTAGGAGGATGGACAATTCCAGATGGGATTGAGGTTGTAGGTGTTTCTAATTTAGGAGAAGCGCTTCGTTTGACATTAGGAGGCTAGGCTATGGAAGAAAATAAGCAACGTGTCAAAAGTATGATTAATATTTTACAGCTCGTGGCCCCAGGGACACCACTGCGCGAAGGGATAGATAATGTACTTCGCGCACAAACAGGGGGACTAATTGTTCTTGGATATAATGAGCAGATTAAAAGTATTGTTGATGGCGGTTTTCACATTAATTGTGCATTCTCTCCTGCTAGTTTATATGAATTAGCAAAAATGGACGGGGCACTTATTTTAAATGAAACGGGAAGTAAAATTTTAATAGCAAATGCACAGTTAGTTCCAGAGGCATCTATTGATTCTATTGAAACAGGCATGCGTCACCGAACAGCAGAACGTGTAGCGAAGCAGACTGGTAGCCTTGTTGTAGCTATTTCACAAAGACGTAACGTAATTACGCTATATCAAGGGAACTTACGTTATACACTAAAAGATATAGGGGTTATTTTAACAAAGGCAAATCAGGCTATTCAAACGTTAGAAAAATATAAGGCTGTATGGAATGATGGTATTACGAATTTGGGCATTCTAGAATTTGAAGAGGTCGTTACAATGTCCGAGGTCGTTCACGTTTTACATAGTGTTGAAATGGTACTGCGTATTAAAAATGAAATATTGAGCTATATTCATGAGCTAGGAACAGAAGGTAGGTTAATCCGTTTACAACTTACAGAACTACTAGCTGATTTAGAGGCAGAGGCAGCATTATTAATCAAAGATTATCACCAAGAAAAAACACAAGACCATCATCAAATTTTGAAAAAGTTGCAGGACCTTGCAAATACACAACTTTTAGAGGATAGTGATTTAGTAAAATTACTTGGCTACCCAGGGCAAACGAGTTTAGAAGAAAGTGTGACGCCAAGGGGATATCGAATCACAAGCAAAATCTCTCGTGTTCCGCCACTTATCATTGAAAATTTAATTAATCGATTCAAAACGTTGCAAGGTGTTTGTCGCGCGACTATTCATGAATTGGATGATGTGGAAGGAATTGGAGAAGTAAGGGCGAAGAAAATACGAGAAGGCTTAAAAAGAATTCAAGAGCATCTCTATATGAGTAGACACAATTAAGAATATTACATTGATTCCATAATATAACGACACTAGAACATTTTTGGTATATGATATGATATATTGGTAAATAAAACTATTTATAAAAAAACACGTCCGCTTTTGCATTCGGCGTTTTGATTAGCGAAACAATGGTTAATAATGAGTAGGAGGTGGTTGGATGTTAAAACGGATCGTACAGCTCTTCTTTCTAGTAATTGGGGGAGCGTTAGGGATTTACTTAATCCCAAAAGTTATTAATGTATTAGACATCGGTGCTGTTCCTTTATTGGAAGGATCGTATGTTCGTGCAATTATTGGTGCAATTATTTTATTTTTAACAACATTTTGGCTTGTAGATTATATTGTTCAACTTATTAAGCATATTGAAGAGGCTCTTGTAAAGGCGCCTGTAGCAGATGTTTTATTTGGTACATTAGGTTTAATCTCTGGTCTCATTGTTGCATATTTAATTTTAATACCAATTCGTGAATTTACAATTCCGGTTATTAGCACAGTATTGCAAGTGTTCTTTACTCTTTTACTTGGATATTTAGGATTCCAAGTAGGATTTAAAAAGAGGAATGAATTGCTAGGATTATTTACATTACCCCAACGCGGAGGTAAGAAGAAAAACAATAGTGAGAACGAAGAGATAGAGGTAGAAAAATCTACGGCTCATTGGAAAATTCTCGATACGAGTGTAATTATTGATGGACGTATTGCTGATATTTGCCAAACGAAGTTTTTAGAAGGAACAATTGTAATTCCACAATTCGTATTAGAAGAGCTTCAGCATATTGCCGACTCCTCCGATGCTTTAAAGCGTAATCGTGGTCGCAGAGGACTAGACATTTTAAATCGTATTCAAAAAGAGATGCCGATTCCGGTAGAAATTTATGAAGGCGATTTCGAGGATATCCAAGAGGTGGATAGCAAACTTGTAAAGTTAGCTAAAATCACCGGTGGAACTGTAGTAACAAATGATTTTAACTTAAATAAAGTTTCTGAATTACAAGGAGTAACGGTGTTAAACATTAATGATTTAGCTAATGCAATTAAACCAGTTGTACTCCCTGGCGAAGAATTAAGTGTTTATGTTGTGAAAGATGGTAAAGAGCAAAACCAAGGTGTTGCGTACTTAGATGATGGTACGATGATTGTAGTAGAAGATGGTAGAGAGTATGTAGGTTCGCAACTTAATGTACTAGTTACTAGCGTATTACAAACATCGGCTGGTCGTATGATTTTCGCAAAACGTAAATTATTAGAAAAAGCATTATAGGTAGAGGATTATTAATATGTATACATTAATTATTCCGGCAGCCGGTCAAGGAAAGCGGATGGGTGCTGGCAAAAATAAGTTGTTCTTACTTATAAATGAAGTACCGATTATCGTGCATACATTACGTGCTTTTGAAAGAGATAAGGCGTGCAAAAGTATTGTTATGGCAATTAACGAAGAGGAACGCCCGTATTTTGAAGAATTAATGCAGAAGTATCCGATTGAAAAACAGGTGCAATTTATTCAAGGTGGGGCTGAAAGACAAGATAGTGTATATAACGCGATTCAGCATGCAAGTGATGTGGAATACGTTCTTGTGCATGACGGAGCGCGCCCATTCGTAACGAATAAAGTGATTCAAGATGTATTAACAGCAGCAGAAAAATATGGGGCTTCCATTTGTGCAGTGCCAGTAAAGGATACAGTGAAGAAAGTAGAGCAAGGTGTTGTTGTCGAAACGGTAGAACGATCTCAGCTTAAGGCTGTACAAACACCGCAAGGGTTCTCTGTTTCGCTTTTGTTAGAAGCTCATAGAAGTGCAAAACAGAGCTGTTTTCTTGGTACAGATGATGCAAGTCTCGTAGAACGCATTGGTAAGCAAGTAGGTGTAGTAGAGGGGAGTTACTATAATATTAAAGTGACGACTCCAGAGGATTTACTAATTGCTGAAAGTTTCCTTCATGTTCAGAAAAAATAGCCGTGATGGTGTATAACAAAGGAAAGCTCGGCAATAGCCGGGCTTTTCTTTGTAAGGATATCGATATAATATAGAGTCATAAAGCTCAGTGGTTTAGCTCAAGGAGGATGTAAAGAATGTTTCGAATTGGACAAGGTTTTGATGTACATGAATTTGCGGAAGGTAGACCGTTAATTATTGGCGGAATTACAATTCCTCATGAGAAGGGATTAATCGGTCACTCAGATGCGGATGTATTGTTACATACGATTGCTGACGCATGTCTAGGAGCAATTGCAGCAGGAGATATTGGAAAGCATTTTCCTGATACTGATCCTGCCTTTAAAGATGCAGATTCAGCTATATTACTACAAAAGGTTTGGGAATTTGTACGCGAACAAGGTTACGAGCTAGGAAATCTAGATTGTACAATTATTGCTCAAAAGCCAAAAATGGCACCGCATATTGAAAGTATGCGTAAACGTATTAGTGAACTGTTAGAAACGTCTATAGATAACATTAATGTAAAGGCAACAACAACAGAAAAATTAGGATTTACAGGTAGAGAAGAAGGAATTGCTTCTCAAGCAGTGGTATTATTACAGAAAAAATAATGGTTTTTAATTCGTAAGATGGATAATCACATTTTTTTGTTGTACAATTATAGAATGTGTTGACATTAAGAATGGAAGGTGTACCAATTATGGAAAAGCAAGTGAGAGTGCGCTATGCGCCAAGTCCAACAGGACACTTACATATCGGAAATGCGCGTACGGCATTATTTAATTATTTATTTGCTCGTCATCAAGATGGTAAGTTTATTATTCGTATTGAAGATACTGATGTAAAACGTAATGTTGCAGGTGGAGAAGAAAGCCAATTAAAATACTTGAAATGGCTCGGTATGGACTGGGATGAAGGTGTTGATGTTGGTGGTGAATTCGGACCATATCGTCAAACAGAGCGTTTAGATATTTATAAAAAATTATATCTAGATTTATTAGAGCGTGGTTTAGCTTACAAATGTTATATGACAGAAGAAGAGCTGGAAGCAGAGCGTGAAGGACAAATTTCTCGTGGTGAAACACCTCGTTATGCAGGTAACCATCGTGATTTAACTGAAGAACAAATGAAAGAATTTGAAGCTGAGGGACGTATTCCAAGTATTCGTTTCCGTGTACCAGCTGATCGTGATTACACATTCAAAGACATCGTAAAAGATGAAGTCGCATTCCATTCAAATGATTTCGGTGATTTTGTTATCGTGAAAAAAGATGGAATTCCAACTTATAACTTTGCGGTAGCAGTAGATGATCACTTAATGGAGATTACACATGTGCTTCGTGGCGATGATCATATTTCAAATACGCCAAAACAAATGATGATATATGAAGCTTTCGGTTGGGACATCCCACAATTCGGTCATATGACTCTAATTGTTAACGAAAGCCGTAAAAAGTTAAGTAAACGTGATGAATCTATTATTCAATTTATTGAGCAATATAAAGAGCTAGGATATCTTCCAGAAGCAATCTTTAACTTTATTGCACTACTAGGTTGGTCGCCGGTAGGAGAAGAAGAAATCTTCTCTAAAGATGAGTTCATCAAAATGTTCGATGCAGCTCGTTTATCAAAATCACCTGCATTATTTGATTCTCAAAAATTAAAATGGATGAACAACCAGTATATGAAAAAGCAAGATTTAGATACGGTTGTAGAGTTAAGTTTACCGCATTTAGTGAAAGCTGGACGTGTGGGCGAAACTTTAAGTGAACAAGAACAAGCTTGGATTCGTGATGTAATTGCTTTATATCATGACCAAATGAGTTTCGGAGCTGAAATCGTAGAGCTTTCTGAAATGTTCTTTAAAGATCATGTTGATTATGAAGAAGAAGGGCAAGAAGTGTTAAATGGTGAACAGGTACCTGAAGTACTTCGTGCATTTGCTGGTCAAATAGAAGTTCTAGAAGCGATGGAGCCTGCAGCGATTAAGGCAGCTATTAAAGCAGTTCAAAAGGAAACAGGGCATAAAGGTAAAAACTTATTTATGCCAATCCGTGTTGCTACTACTGGTCAAACACATGGTCCAGAGCTTCCTAATGCGATTGCACTTCTTGGGAAAGAAAAAGTTTTAAATCGTCTTCAAAAAGTAATTGGTTAACATTTTCTAGGTTTAGAAATATAATAAGTATACTTAAAATCTAATAAGGAAAAGCGACGAGAAGGAGAAGTAGAAAATCAGGCTTTTTACAGAGAGAACCACCTTTAGGCTGGAAGTGGTTTATAAGCGGATTTTTGAAATGCCCCTTCGAGTCTTCTGCTGAACAACGAATTGTTTCGTGAAATGTCTTAGGGCGTAAAGTAAGCAGAAGCGGTGTACACCGTTATCATGGATGAGTTTGAGGCTTTTTTATTAGCCTAAACAGAGTGGAACCGCGCTTAAAAGGCGTCTCTGTCAATATGACAGAGGCGTCTTTTTTTATACCGTAAAAGTGGGTATAAGTATAAGTTTGATCTCCTTGTATAAAGATTTAGAGGATAAGTGGGGAGTTAAGGGAGTTAGTTCACTCGAAAAAGCAGCCCATAAAGGGGAGGGGACATCGATGTTTAAGAGGCTTCGGGAAGATATTGAAGTCGTTTTTGAACAGGATCCAGCGGCACGAAGTTATTTCGAAGTCATTTTGACTTACTCTGGATTACATGCAGTTTGGGCCCATCGAATTGCACATGCTTTTTATAAAAAGAATTTCTTTTTTATTGCACGTTGGATTTCACAAGTTAGTCGGTTTTTTACTGGCATTGAGATTCATCCAGGAGCAACAATTGGTCGTCATTTTTTCATTGACCATGGAATGGGGGTTGTAATTGGAGAAACGTGTGAGATTGGTGATAATGTAACAATTTATCAAGGTGTTACATTAGGTGGTACGGGAAAAGAAAAGGGAAAGAGGCACCCTACAATTCAGGATAATGTATTAATTGCAACAGGTGCTAAAGTACTAGGCTCAATTACTGTTGGAGAGAATTCTAAAATTGGAGCAGGATCCGTTGTATTAAAAGAAGTCCCTGCGCATTCTACAGTTGTAGGTATACCTGGCCGAGTCGTTATTCAAAATGGAGTGAAGATTGGTCAAGAGTTAAATCATTCCGATCTTCCGGATCCGATTTTTGATAAATTAAAGGTTATGGAAGCAGAACTTGATAAATTGAAAAAGCAACTTGAAGTAAAGGTAGAAAGGAAGGATAAAAATGACTATTCACATTTATAATACGCTAACACGTCAAAAGGAAAAGTTTATTCCATTAGAAGAAAATAAGGTAAAGATGTATGTTTGCGGTCCTACAGTATATAACTACATCCATATTGGGAATGCGAGACCCCCTATGGTGTTCGATACAGTACGCCGTTATTTAGAATACAAAGGGTACGAAGTGCAGTATGTATCTAACTTTACTGACGTAGATGATAAATTAATTAAAGCAGCAAATGAATTAGGTGAAGATGTACCGACAATTGCTGACCGTTTCGTTGAAGCATATTTTGAAGATGTAACCGCACTAGGTTGCAAACATGCAACAGTTCATCCGCGTGTAACAGAAAATATGGATATTATTATTGAATTTATTCAAGAACTTGTGAATAAAGGGTATGCATATGAATCAGAAGGTGATGTGTACTTTAGAACGAAAGAATTCGAAGGTTACGGTAAATTATCGCATCAGCCAATCGCTGATTTACGTCATGGTGCACGTATTGAAGTAGGAGAAAAGAAACAAGACCCTCTTGACTTTGCTTTATGGAAAGCTGCAAAAGAGGGAGAAATCTTCTGGGAAAGCCCTTGGGGGAAAGGACGTCCAGGGTGGCATATTGAATGCTCAGCGATGGCACGTAAGTACTTAGGGGATACAATTGACATTCATGCTGGTGGTCAAGACTTAGCATTTCCTCATCATGAAAATGAAATTGCACAGTCCGAGGCGTTGACTGGAAAAACATTTGCACGTTACTGGATGCATAATGGATATATTAATATTGATAATGAGAAGATGTCTAAGTCACTTGGAAACTTCATTTTAGTTCACGATATCATTAAGCAATATGATCCACAGTTAATTAGATTCTTTATGCTATCAGTACATTACCGTCATCCAATTAACTTTAGTGAAGAGTTATTACAAAGTACGAATAACGGGCTAGAAAGAATTAAAACAGCTTACGGTAACTTAAAGCATCGTATGGAAAGTAGCGCGAATTTAACAGATCATAATGAGAAATGGTTAGCTGAGATGGAAAAATTCCAGGCTGCATTTGAAGAAGCAATGGATGATGACTTCAATACTGCTAATGCGATTACTGAATTATATAATGTAGCAAATCACGCAAATCAATATTTATTAGAAGAACATACTTCTAAAGTTGTAATTGAAGCATACGTGAAACAACTTGAAACATTATTCGATATTTTAGGATTAGAATTAGCAAAAGAAGAATTGCTTGATGAGGAAATTGAGGCGCTTATCCAAAAGCGTATTGAAGCTCGTAAAAATCGTGATTTCGCATTATCTGATCAAATTCGCGATGATTTAAAAGAACGTAATATTATTTTAGAAGATACCGCACAAGGTACAAGATGGAAAAGAGGATAAGAATGATTGATGCAAAGCAATTAAACAGCTTAGCGTTAGCATATATGGGTGATGCGGTATATGAACAATATATCCGCTATCACCTCCTTCAAAAAGGAAAGGTTCGTCCTAATCAATTACATCGCTTAGGGACGAGCTTTGTTTCGGCAAAAGCACAGGCGAAAGTTGTTTATCATTTATTAGAGACGTCATTTTTGACAGAGGAAGAAGAGGCGGTATTAAGAAGAGGGCGTAATGCAAATTCAGGTACCGTTCCGAAAAATACGGATGTACAAACATATCGACATAGTACAGCCTTTGAAGCGCTAATTGGTTATCATCACTTATTAAATAATCGTGAAAGATTAGACGAAATTGTATATAAGGCAATTGCAGTTTTAGAAGAAAAGGAAGGGGGCACATCATCATGAGTAGTGAATATATTATCGGACGTAACCCTGTAATTGAAGCGTTACGATCAGGGAGAGATATTAATAAAATTTGGATCGCGGAAGGTGCTGCCAAAGGGCAAGTGCAGATTGTACTAGCATTAGCGAAAGAAAATAAGATTATTTTACAACATGCACCAAAGAAGAAGTTAGATCAATTAGTTGAGGGTAATCATCAAGGTGTAATTGCTCAAGTAGCTGCATACCAGTATGCTGAATTAGAAGATTTATTCAAAGTAGCAGAAAAACGTAATGAAGATCCATTCTTCTTAATCTTAGATGAAATTGAAGATCCGCATAACCTAGGTTCTATTATGCGTACTGCTGATGCCACAGGAGCTCATGGGGTTATTATTCCGAAAAGAAGGGCTGTAGGACTTACAGCATCAGTTGCAAAAGCATCAACAGGAGCAATTGAATATATTCCAGTTGCGCGCGTAACAAACTTATCTCGCACAATTGATGAATTGAAGGAACGCGGACTTTGGATTGCTGGTACAGATGCCAAAGGAAAAACGGATTACCGTAATTTAGATGGTAAAATGCCGATTGGATTAGTAATTGGTAGTGAAGGAAAAGGTATGAGTCGTATTATTGGTGAAAAGTGTGATTTCTTAATTACTTTACCGATGGTTGGTAAAGTTACATCCTTAAATGCTTCAGTAGCCGCAAGTTTGTTAATGTATGAGGTATATCGTAAACGTCACGAAATTGGTAAATAAAAAATGAACGATATTTTAATCGTTGACGGTTACAACATTATCGGAGCTTGGGGAGACTTGAAAAAACTACGGGATGTAGATTTGCAATCATCAAGAGACGCGCTTATTGATAAGATGGCGGATTATCAAGGATATACAGGAACGAAAGTAATGATAGTCTTTGATGCCTATACAGTCCACGGTATTGAAAAAAAGATGAAACAATCGCGGGTGGAAGTAATATTCACGCGCAAAAATCAAACTGCGGACGAAAAGATAGAGAAACTTGCGATTGAGCTTAGAAATATAAATACACAAATATATGTTGCGACTTCTGATTATACGGAACAATGGGTTATATTTGCGCAAGGTGCCCTTCGGAAATCTGCGCGTGAATTAGAGTTAGAAGTACAAGCGATGGAACAACAAGTAAGAAGACGTACAAAAGACACGAAAGAAAAGCAACCTGCCATGCGAAAGATATTTAGTGAGGATATTACAGAAAAATTAGAAAAATTAAGAAGAGGAGAGCGTTGAAGCATTGACGCTCTTTGTCTTTTTACTGTATAATATTGCTAAATAAATAGCGGTCGGAGGGATCAAGGTGGAAGCAGGCTTCGTAAGTGTAGGCGACGTTACATTTCGTGATTTAGAGGATGAGGCAATCGTTGAGTTAGTTCGAAAAGGTAATACTGACGCTCTAGAATATTTAATTCATAAATATAAGAACTTTGTTCGCGCGAAATCAAGATCTTATTTCTTAGTGGGTGCCGATCGAGAAGATATTGTTCAAGAAGGTATGATTGGATTGTTTAAAGCAATTCGTGATTATAAAGAGGACAAGCTGTCTTCGTTCAAAGCATTTGCTGAACTGTGTATTACTCGACAAATTATTACCGCTATTAAAACAGCAACAAGACAAAAACATATTCCTTTAAATTCGTATGTGTCTTTAGATAAGCCGATTTACGATGAGGAATCTGATCGAACGTTATTGGATGTTATTTCCGAAGCGAAGGTGACTGATCCTGAAGAGATGATCATTAGTCAAGAAGAATATACCGACATAGAGTCTAAAATATCTGAATTATTAAGCGATTTAGAAAGAAAAGTACTTTCTTTATACTTAGATGGTCGCTCTTATCAAGAGATTTCGGAACAGTTAAACAGACATGTGAAATCTATTGATAACGCTTTACAGCGGGTGAAGAGGAAATTGGAACGATATATGGAAATGAGAGAGAGTACAACTTTAAATTCATAGAAAGTAACGCAGGTGTAAATTAATTCACCTGTTTTCTTTTTGTAAAGAGAGTGGGAGTCATGACATTGACATTGTCTTTTGTTGTATGATACATTTTTAGGGACATAATGTTACAAGGCTGGTGTAACTAATGAGGAAAAAAGTTGTACTCTCATGTGAAGAGTGTAAAAATCGAAACTACTCTACGATGAAAGATACGAGCTCAGTAGAGCGACTTGAGATAAAGAAGTTTTGTAAAACATGCAATAAGCATACAGTTCACAAGGAAACAAAATAAATAATACACTGGAGGTCCCGCAGATGCGTTTAACGAACTTTTTCGGCGATGTAGGTCGCGAAATGAAAAAAGTAAGTTGGCCTAAAAAAGATGAATTACTCCGCTCAACAGCGACTGTTATCGCTACAGTTGTGTTCTTTGCGATTTTCTTCGCAGTAGTTGATATGGGCATTTCTTCTTTAATTCGGTTAATTCTTGGTTAATTCTTGAATAAGAAGCACTTATCCATGATATAATGTTATTTATAAGAACTGTGTAAAAGCCCGGTGAACGGGTTTTTTCATTTGCGCAAAAAAATGTACGTCAGGGAGGGAAGGACGCTCGTCCTAAATGAATGGAAAAAAGTTGGTATGTTGTCCATACTTATTCTGGATATGAAAATAAAGTAAAGGCAAACCTAGAGAAACGTGTAGAATCAATGGGTATGCAAGATAAAATTTTCCGTGTTGTTGTCCCGGAAGAAGTAGAAGTAGAAATGAAAAATGGTAAAGAAAAAATAATGAAAAGAAAAGTGTTCCCAGGTTACGTATTAGTGGAACTAATCATGACTGATGACTCTTGGTATGTTGTTCGTAATACACCGGGTGTAACAGGTTTTGTTGGTTCTTCAGGTTCTGGATCTAAACCATCTCCTCTATTAGAAGAGGAAGTTGTTACCATTATGAAGCATATGGGAATGGACAATGAAGTGGTTGATTTCGACTTTGAACTTCATGAGACAGTACGTGTAAATGAGGGACCATTCGCAGATTATACAGGTGCTATTGAAGAAATTGATGTGGAGAAGAAGAAAGTTAGTGTGCTTGTAGATATGTTTGGTCGCGAGACTCCAGTTGAACTTGACTTCCATCAAATTGAAAAATTATAAAATGAAACTTGAAATGAATTGTAAAAAGTGATAATATCTTTTAAGTCAGTACGTCTTCGTTATCGGAGACGTTTTTTGAAAGATTTTATCGTTACAGATAAAATATGACGTGGGAGGGCAAATCACTGTCCAATTGACCACATCACGGACTTAAGGAGGTGTGTCTCGTGGCTAAAAAGGTAATTAAAATGGTAAAGCTTCAAATTCCTGCAGGTAAAGCTAACCCAGCTCCACCAGTTGGTCCAGCATTAGGACAAGCAGGTGTTAACATCATGGGCTTCTGTAAAGAGTTTAACGCTCGTACAGCAGATCAAGCTGGTCTTATCATCCCTGTTGAAATTACGGTATTTGAGGACCGTTCATTCACTTTCATTACTAAAACTCCTCCTGCTGCTGTTCTTCTTAAGAAAGTAGCTGGTATTGAGTCTGGTTCTGGTGAACCAAACCGTAATAAAGTGGCAACTGTTAAGCGTGATAAAGTACGCGAAATCGCTGAAACTAAAATGCCTGACCTAAACGCTGCTAGCGTAGAAGCTGCAATGCGTATGGTTGAAGGTACTGCACGCAGTATGGGCATCGTTATCGAAGACTAATTCGATTTGTTTTTAAAAAAGGTTGCGGGTCTGGAATTCCAATTCGCAACCTTTATTATCGTAAATGATTATCGTTTTTTAAAATAAAAGGATGGCGCGCATCCTCAGGTTATCCCTGGAAAAAAAGCGTAAACGTGGGAGGTTATTCCGCTAAAACCACATTCGAGGAGGAAATAAAAATGGCTAAAAGAGGTAAAAAGTACGTAGAAGCTGCGAAGCTTGTCGATCGTGCAACTGCTTACTCTGCAACAGAAGCAGTAGAATTAGTAAAGAAAACAAACACAGCTAAATTTGATGCAACTGTAGAAGCTGCATTCCGTTTAGGTGTTGACCCTAAGAAAGCTGACCAACAAATTCGTGGCGCAGTTGTTCTTCCACACGGTACTGGTAAAGTACAACGTGTATTAGTATTCGCTAAAGGCGAAAAAGCAAAAGAAGCTGAAGCTGCTGGCGCTGAATTCGTAGGCGATGCTGATTACATCGGTAAAATCCAACAAGGTTGGTTCGATTTCGATGTAGTAGTAGCAACTCCTGACATGATGGGTGAAGTTGGTAAACTTGGTCGCGTATTAGGACCTAAAGGTTTAATGCCAAACCCTAAAACTGGAACAGTTACTTTCGATGTAACTAAAGCTGTTAACGAAATCAAAGCTGGTAAAGTTGAATACCGCGTTGATAAAGCTGGTAACATCCACGTTCCAATCGGTAAAGTATCTTTCGAAGATGCTAAACTAGTAGAAAACTTCAAAACAATTGCTGACACGCTACAAAAAGCTAAGCCAGCTGCTGCAAAAGGTACTTACATGAAGAATGCAACTGTTGCTTCTACAATGGGACCTGGCGTACGCGTAGACGTTTCTACACTTGCGTAAAAATTGGAAGTTGACTTCATAAAGAAGTTTTAATATAATCATTTATGTTGTGAATTTAAATAGTGTACCGTAGACAGTAGGTGTCATTCGACTTAATTTCCTACCTAGGTGTTAATATACGAAGCGGAATCTTTTTTCTGTGACTATATGCCTCCATGTCTACAAGTTGGGCATGGAGGTTTTTAGTGCACTTTCGGTACATCTTCTATATAATCTACAGGAGGTGTAATAACATGAGCAAAGTAATCGAAACTAAACAACAAGTTGTAACTGAAATCGCGGACAAACTTCGCGCTAGTAAATCTACAATCGTTGTTGACTACCGTGGTTTAACAGTTTCTGAAGCAACAGAATTACGTAAGCAATTACGTGAAGCTGGCGTTGAGTTCAAAGTTTACAAAAACTCTTTAACTCGTCGTGCTGCAGAGTCTGCTGAAATGGCTGAGTTAAACGAATTCTTAACAGGACCAAACGCAATCGCGTTCAGTAACGAGGATGTAGTTGCTCCTGCGAAAGTATTAAACGACTTCGCTACAAAACATGAAGCTTTAGAAATTAAAGCGGGCGTAATCGAAGGTAAACTTGTAACACTTGATGAGGTTAAAGCTATCGCTACTCTTCCATCACGTGAAGGCTTACTTTCTATGCTTCTTAGCGTTCTTCAAGCTCCAATCCGTAACCTTGCACTTGCTACTAAAGCAGTTGCAGAACAAAAGGAAGAGCAAGGCGCTTAATTTTTTAAAAGATAATTACTTGTTATCTATAAAACAATACAAACCTATTTAAGGGAGGATATTTACAATGACTAAAGAACAAATCATTGAAGCAGTTAAATCTATGACTGTATTAGAACTTAACGACTTAGTAAAAGCTATCGAGGAAGAATTCGGCGTAACTGCTGCTGCTCCTGTAGCTGTAGCTGGTGGCGCTGGTGAAGCTGCTGCTGAGAAAACTGAATTTGACGTAGTACTTGCAAGTGCTGGCGCTCAAAAAATCAAAGTTATCAAAGCTGTACGTGAAATCACTGGTCTTGGCTTAAAAGAAGCTAAAGAATTAGTTGACAACACTCCAAAAGCAATCAAAGAAGGCGTTTCTAAAGAGGAAGCTGAAGAAATGAAAGCTAAACTTGAAGAAGTTGGCGCTGCTGTAGAAGTTAAGTAATTAACTTTTGATGCTTTAAAAAGCTCGCTCTCATGCGAGCTTTTTTTTTAACTGTAAAGAAAAGAGGTGGCCATATGGCAGACCATTATTTTTCTAACGACCCTTCTAGTAAGAGTGATCGTAAACGATGGGAATTTACGCTTCGTGAATCTCGATTTACTTTTTTATCTGACCATGGGGTGTTCTCGAAAAACGAAGTGGACTTTGGTTCTCGTCTTTTAATTGAAGCGTTTCAAATGCCAGATGTTAAAGGTAATGTGTTAGACGTAGGGTGTGGGTACGGTCCAATCGGTTTGTCGTTAGCGAAAGAGTTTCAAGATCGTGAAATTCACATGGTGGATGTGAATGAAAGGGCCTTGGGGCTTGCAAAAGAAAATGCCGCTAATAACAAAATTGAAAATGTACGTATTTTGCAAAGTAGTGTCTATGAAAATGTAGATGGCAAGTATGCTGTTATTCTATCTAATCCTCCAATTCGTGCTGGTAAAGATATCGTGCATGAGATTTTAGAAAAAGCTGTAGAGTATTTAGTTTCAGGTGGAGAATTGTGGATTGTTATTCAAAAGAAACAAGGTGCACCATCTGCGCTAAAAAAACTAGAAGAAGTATTTTCTGAAGTTGAAGTTGTAGAAAAGAAAAAAGGATATTATATCATAAAATCAAAAAAGCGTTGACGGTTATTTTTGGCTATGTTAACATTATACAATGCCAATATATGATTTTCTGCGTTGAGAAAAGATGTATATTTTTGTTTCTCTTGGAAAAGATAGTAAAATCAGCAGATTATGAAACAGAATGATGGTTTTCTTAAAGAAGCCATTTTTCTTTTTGAGCAGGTAGAAAGACTCAACGTATCTATCTTTAAGAGAAAAAAACTACGCTAATAGCAGTAGTTGTATTTATTTGTGATTTTGCACAAATTTTTTTGTGCATTTATAATACTCATGATTTGAGGGGTGAAGCAGTTGACAGGTCAACTAGTTCAATACGGACGCCACCGCCAACGAAGAAGTTATGCCCGTATTAGTGAAGTATTAGAGTTACCAAATCTTATCGAAATTCAAACCTCTTCTTATCAGTGGTTTCTTGATGAGGGTTTGCGAGAAATGTTCCAAGACATTTCTCCGATCGAAGACTTTACGGGAAATCTATCGCTTGAATTTATCGACTACAGCTTAGGTGAACCTAAATACTCTGTAGAAGAATGCAAAGAGCGTGATGTGACGTATGCAGCACCACTTCGTGTAAAAGTGCGTCTAATCAACAAGGAAACTGGTGAAGTAAAAGAACAAGATGTGTTCATGGGAGATTTCCCACTCATGACAGAGACTGGAACATTCGTAATTAACGGTGCAGAACGTGTTATCGTTTCCCAGTTAGTTCGCTCTCCAAGCGTATACTATAGTGGCAAAGTGGATAAAAACGGAAAACGTGGTTTTACTGCTACTGTAATTCCAAACCGCGGGGCTTGGTTAGAGTATGAGACAGATGCTAAGGATGTTGTATATGTACGTATTGACCGTACTCGTAAACTTCCTGTAACTGTTTTGTTACGCGCATTAGGGTTTGGCTCTGATCAAGAAATCACCGAGCTTTTAGGTGATAACGAATACTTAAGCAACACATTAGAAAAAGACAACACAGATAGCACAGAAAAAGCATTGCTTGAAATTTATGAGCGTCTACGCCCTGGTGAACCACCAACAGTAGAAAATGCAAAGAGCTTACTTGTGTCTCGTTTCTTTGATCCGAAGCGCTACGACTTAGCAAATGTAGGTCGCTATAAGATCAACAAAAAGCTACACATTAAAAATAGATTGTTTAACCAACGTTTAGCTGAAACACTGGTGGATCCAGAAACTGGTGAAATTTTAGCGGCAGAAGGAACAGTCTTAGATCGTCGTACGCTTGATCGCATTCTACCTTACTTAGAGAAAAACATTGGATTCAAAACAGCGAAACCAATGGGTGGAGTGGTAGCAGGCGATGTTGAGCTGCAATCTATTAAGATTTATGCTCCTGAGTCAGAAGGCGAACGCGTAATTAACGTAATTGGTAATGCAAATATTACTCGTGATATAAAACATATTACACCAGGTGATATCCTTGCTTCTATCAGCTACTTCTTCAACCTACTATACAAAGTAGGGGATACAGACGATATCGACCACTTAGGAAACCGTCGTTTACGTTCAGTAGGAGAGCTTTTACAAAACCAATTCCGTATCGGTCTTTCTCGTATGGAACGTGTTGTTCGTGAGAGAATGTCGATTCAAGATACAAATGCAATTACACCACAGGCGTTAATTAACATCCGTCCTGTTATTGCATCTATTAAAGAGTTCTTCGGAAGTTCTCAGTTATCTCAGTTCATGGACCAAACAAACCCATTAGCAGAGTTAACTCACAAACGAAGACTATCTGCATTAGGACCCGGTGGTTTAACGCGTGAGCGCGCAGGCTTTGAAGTGCGTGACGTTCACTACTCTCACTACGGTCGTATGTGTCCGATTGAAACACCAGAGGGACCAAACATCGGTTTGATTAACTCATTATCTTCGTTCGCGAAAGTAAATGAGTTTGGTTTCATTGAAACACCATACCGTCGTGTTGACCCAGAAACTGGTCTTGTAACAGGGCAGGTTGATTATTTAACAGCAGATGAAGAAGATAATTATGTTGTAGCCCAAGCGAATATGAAATTATCTGAAGAAGGAGAATTCCTTGATGAAGATATCGTAGCTCGTTTCCGTGGTGAAAACATTGTCACAAATAAAGAACGCATCGACTATATGGATGTATCTCCAAAGCAAGTAGTGTCGGCAGCGACAGCTTGTATTCCGTTCTTAGAAAACGATGACTCTAACCGCGCACTTATGGGAGCGAACATGCAACGTCAGGCGGTTCCGTTAATGAATCCGGAATCACCGATTGTAGGTACAGGTATGGAGTACGTATCAGCAAAAGACTCAGGTGCTGCAGTAATCTGTAAACACCCTGGTGTTGTTGAACGCGTAGAAGCACGTGAAGTTTGGGTACGTCGCTATGTAGAAGTTGACGGTCAAACAGTAAAAGGCGACTTAGATCGCTACAAAATGCAAAAATTCATTCGTTCTAACCAAGGAACTTGCTACAACCAACGTCCAATCGTAAGTGTTGGAAATGAAGTTGTAAAAGGTGAAATCCTTGCGGATGGTCCTTCTATGGAATTAGGTGAACTAGCACTTGGACGTAACGTGCTTGTTGGCTTCATGACATGGGACGGTTATAACTATGAGGATGCGATCATTATGAGTGAGCGCCTTGTAAAAGATGATGTGTACACTTCTATTCATATTGAAGAATATGAGTCAGAAGCTCGTGATACGAAGCTTGGACCAGAAGAAATTACACGTGATATTCCAAACGTCGGAGAAGATGCACTTCGTAACCTTGATGAGCGTGGTATTATTCGCGTCGGTGCTGAAGTAAAAGATGGAGATCTACTTGTTGGTAAAGTAACACCTAAAGGTGTAACAGAATTAACAGCAGAAGAACGTCTATTACATGCAATCTTCGGTGAAAAAGCACGTGAAGTACGTGATACATCACTACGTGTACCACATGGTGGTGGCGGTATTATCTTAGACGTAAAAGTATTCAACCGTGAAGATGGCGATGAATTGCCACCGGGCGTGAATCAACTTGTACGTGCGTATATCGTTCAAAAACGTAAAATTTCTGAAGGTGACAAGATGGCAGGACGTCACGGTAACAAAGGTGTTATTTCTCGTATTTTACCAGAAGAAGATATGCCTTACTTACCAGATGGTACGCCAATCGATATCATGTTAAACCCATTAGGGGTACCATCTCGTATGAATATCGGTCAGGTATTAGAGCTTCATCTTGGTATGGCAGCAAGATACCTTGGCATTCACATTGCAACACCAGTATTCGATGGTGCTCGTGAGGAAGATGTATGGGGCACAATTGAAGAAGCTGGTATGGCAAATGACGCGAAAACAATCCTGTATGACGGACGTACTGGTGAACCATTCGATAACCGCGTATCTGTTGGTGTCATGTATATGATCAAACTTGCGCACATGGTTGACGATAAACTTCATGCTCGTTCTACTGGACCATACTCACTTGTAACGCAGCAACCTCTTGGAGGTAAAGCTCAGTTCGGTGGACAGCGTTTCGGTGAGATGGAGGTTTGGGCACTTGAAGCTTATGGTGCTGCTTATACTCTTCAAGAAATCTTAACAGTGAAGTCTGATGATGTTATCGGACGTGTTAAGACGTATGAAGCAATTGTTAAAGGTGAAAATGTTCCAGAACCAGGCGTTCCTGAATCATTCAAAGTATTGATTAAAGAACTGCAAAGTTTAGGTATGGACGTTAAAATGATGTCTAGCGACGATAAAGAAATCGAAATGCGTGATACAGAAGATGACGACGATCATCAATCAGCAGATAAATTGAATGTCGAAGTTGAGACAACTAAGGAATAATTGGGATAACCTGTAGACTAAAAGGGAGGTAGGCCCCTTGATAGATGTAAATAACTTTGAATATATGAAGATTGGACTTGCTTCACCTGACAAGATTCGTTCTTGGTCATACGGTGAAGTTAAGAAACCAGAAACAATTAACTATCGTACGTTAAAGCCTGAAAAAGATGGCTTGTTCTGTGAGCGTATTTTCGGACCACAAAAGGACTGGGAATGTCATTGCGGAAAATACAAACGTGTACGTTATAAAGGTGTAGTTTGTGATCGATGTGGCGTTGAAGTAACGCGTGCAAAAGTTCGTCGTGAACGTATGGGTCATATCGAATTAGCTGCTCCTGTATCTCATATTTGGTATTTCAAAGGTATCCCGAGCCGCATGGGACTTGTCTTAGACATGTCCCCTCGCGCGCTTGAAGAAGTAATTTATTTCGCTTCTTATGTTGTAACAGAAAGTGGAGATACACCACTTGATAAGAAGCAATTACTTTCTGAAAAAGAATACCGTGCATATCGTGATCGATATGGTAGCACATTCCAAGCTGCTATGGGTGCAGAAGCGATTAAAAAGCTACTACAAGATATCGATTTAGATAAAGAAGTAGACTTCTTAAAAGAAGAATTAAAAACAGCACAAGGACAACGCCGTACTCGTGCTATTAAACGTCTAGAAGTATTAGAAGCATTCCGTAACTCTGGAAATCACCCATCTTGGATGATCCTAGATGTTCTTCCAGTTATCCCACCAGAACTACGCCCAATGGTACAGTTGGATGGTGGACGTTTTGCTACTTCTGATTTAAACGACTTATACCGTCGTGTAATTAACCGTAACAACCGTTTAAAACGTCTATTGGACTTAGGTGCACCAAGCATCATCGTTCAAAACGAAAAACGTATGTTACAAGAAGCTGTAGACGCATTAATCGATAATGGTCGCCGTGGCCGTCCAGTTACTGGACCAGGTAACCGTCCATTAAAATCTCTATCTCACATGCTTAAAGGTAAACAAGGACGTTTCCGTCAAAACTTATTAGGTAAACGTGTTGACTACTCTGGTCGTTCAGTAATCGTTGTAGGACCGAACTTAAAGATGTACCAATGTGGATTACCGAAAGAAATGGCGCTTGAACTGTTCAAACCTTTCGTTATGAAAGAGTTAGTTGAAAAAGGTTTAGCACACAACATTAAGAGTGCTAAACGTAAAATCGAGCGTGTACAACCTGAAGTTTGGGACGTTTTAGAATCTGTGATTAAAGAACATCCAGTACTTCTAAACCGCGCACCAACACTTCACCGTCTTGGTATCCAGGCGTTTGAACCTACACTAGTAGAAGGTCGTGCAATCCGTCTTCACCCACTTGTATGTACTGCATACAACGCGGACTTTGACGGTGACCAAATGGCGGTTCACGTTCCGTTATCATCAGAAGCACAAGCAGAAGCTCGTATTCTTATGTTAGCGGCACAAAACATCTTGAATCCAAAAGACGGAAAACCAGTTGTTACTCCATCTCAGGATATGGTATTAGGTAACTACTACTTAACACTTGAGCGTGAAGGTGCAATCGGTGAAGGTATGGTCTTCAAAGATGCCAACGAAGCAATACTTGCATACCAAAATGGATATGTACATCTGCACACGCGTGTTGCAGTTGCTGCAAGTTCAGTAAATAATGTAACGTTTACTGAAGAGCAAAAAGGTAAACTTCTATTAACAACAGTTGGTAAATTAATATTTAACGAAATCTTACCAGAGTCGTTCCCTTATATTAACGAACCAACAAACTCAAACCTTGAAAAAGAAACACCAGCGGAATATTTCGTTGAAAAAGGTGCGAACATTAAAGAAATTATTGCTAGTCGCGAAGAAGTGGCACCATTTAGCAAGAAGATTCTTGGTAACATCATTGCGGAAGTATTCAAGCGTTTCAAAATTACAGAGACGTCTCGCATGCTTGACCGTATGAAGAACTTAGGATTTAAATACTCTACAAAAGCTGGTATTACAGTTGGGGTATCTGACATTCTTGTATTAGGTGAAAAAGATGAAATTCTCCACGAAGCACAAGCAAAAGTAGATAATGTAATTAAACAATTCCGTCGCGGTTTAATCACGGAAGAAGAACGTTACGATCGTGTTATCTCTATTTGGAGTAATGCAAAAGACGTTATCCAAGGAAAACTGATGAAGTCCTTGAATAAACGCAATCCAATCTTCATGATGAGTGATTCCGGTGCCCGTGGTAACGCATCTAACTTCACTCAGCTTGCTGGTATGCGTGGTCTGATGGCCAATCCATCTGGTCGTATCATTGAACTTCCGATCAAATCAAGTTTCCGTGAAGGTTTAACAGTACTTGAGTACTTCATCTCTACGCATGGTGCTCGTAAAGGTCTTGCCGATACAGCACTTAAGACTGCCGATTCTGGTTACTTAACACGTCGTCTTGTAGACGTTGCACAAGATGTAATTGTTCGTGAAGATGATTGTGGGACAGATCGCGGTTTACTAATTGGTGCGATTAAAGAGGGTAATGAAGTAATTGAGTCATTATATGATCGTCTTGTTGGACGTTTTGCAAGAAAAACTGTAAAACATCCTGAAACAGGTGAAGTATTAGTTGCTGAAAATCAATTAATTACTGAAGATATCGCTCATATCGTTGAAAATTCGGGTGTTGAAACTGTAAACATTCGTTCAGCGTTTACGTGTAACACTCGCCATGGTGTATGTAAGAAGTGTTACGGTCGTAACTTAGCAACTGGTACAGACGTAGAAGTAGGAGAAGCGGTAGGTATTATCGCGGCTCAATCTATCGGTGAGCCAGGTACACAGTTAACGATGCGTACGTTCCATACAGGTGGGGTTGCCGGTGATGATATCACACAAGGTTTACCTCGTATCCAAGAGATCTTTGAAGCTCGTAATCCGAAAGGTCAGGCAGTTATCAGTGAAATCGACGGTGTTATCGCAGCGATCAACGATGTTAAAGATCGCCAAGAAGTAGTTGTACAGGGTGAGGTTGAAGCTCGTACGTATGCTATTCCTTACGGTGCTCGTCTGAAAGTAACGCCAGGACAGCCAATTAGCCACGGTAAAGAGTTAACAGAAGGTTCTATTGATCCGAAAGAATTACTAAAAGTAACGGACATTACGGCAGTTCAAGAATACTTATTACGTGAAGTTCAAAAAGTATACCGTATGCAAGGGGTAGAAATTGGTGACAAACACGTAGAGGTAATGGTACGTCAAATGCTACGTAAAGTTCGTGTAAGTGATGCAGGTGAAACAGATGTATTACCAGGAACATTACTAGATATCCATCAGTTTACTGATGCGAATGCGAAGGTGTTACTGCAAGGTAAACAACCAGCAACGGCTAGACCTGTTCTACTTGGTATTACAAAAGCTTCACTTGAAACTGATTCATTCTTATCTGCAGCATCATTCCAAGAAACAACTCGTGTCTTAACTGATGCAGCAATTAAAGGTAAACGTGATGAGCTTCTAGGACTGAAAGAGAACGTTATTATCGGTAAACTTGTTCCTGCTGGAACAGGTATGAATCGTTATCGCAAAGTTGATCTTGTAAAAACAACACAAGATGACATGAATGTAGAAAACGATGAGATTTATGTGGAACAGTAAAATTTTCCGTCGTAAATTTTGTATAAAAACATCTAATCCTAGTTGACATTGTATGAGTCAAAATGTTACTATAATCAAGGTTGCTCCTGAACGATGCTTTGGAGGATATTTATATGTCTTATCAAAAAGTGTCAAATGCTGAAAATGTAGTCGTTGGTCATAAACGAACATTGGAAGCAATCAAAAATGGTATAGTTAAAGAAGTTGTTATTGCAGAAGATGCTGATGTGCGGTTAACCCATATTATCATTCGCACTGCTTTGCAACATAACATACCCATAACCAAAGTTGAATCAGTTCGTAAGCTTGGAAAAGTTTCGGGGATTCAAGTGGGAGCTTCAGCAATAGGAATAATAAGTTAAAACTGTTTTTGTGAGGAGAGAGCATTTGCTCTTCCTTGCAAAAACTTTGTTTTCAACTAATAATGAACCACCTGGATATGTGGTCATACAAACATGCGAAGGGAGGATAATCAAATGCCTACTATTAACCAATTAGTGAGAAATGGTCGTACTGATAAAGTATGGAAATCTAAATCACCTGCGTTAAACAAAGGTTTTAACTCTTTAAAGAAAAAATCAACTGATATCTCTGCACCTCAAAAACGTGGTGTATGTACTCGTGTTGGTACAATGACTCCAAAGAAACCTAACTCAGCGTTACGTAAATACGCTCGTGTACGTTTAACAAACGGTATTGAAGTTACAGCTTACATCCCAGGTATCGGTCATAACCTACAAGAGCATAGCGTAGTATTAATTCGCGGTGGTCGAGTAAAGGATTTACCAGGGGTACGTTACCACATCGTTCGTGGAGCGCTTGATACAGCTGGTGTTGACAAACGTATGCAAGGACGTTCTAAATATGGTACTAAGCGACCAAAACCTGCTAAAAAATAATAAACTTATAATGAAAGGAGGAACTCAATATGCCTCGTAAAGGACCTGTTGCGAAACGTGACGTGTTACCTGATCCAATGTACAATTCTAAACTTGTAACACGCCTAATCAACAAAATGATGGTTGACGGTAAAAAAGGTAAATCTCAAACAATTCTTTATAACGCTTTCGATATCGTTCGTGAACGTTCAGATAAAGAACCAATGGAAGTATTCGAGCAAGCTCTTAAGAACATCATGCCTGTTCTTGAAGTACGCGCTCGTCGTGTTGGTGGTGCTAACTACCAAGTTCCAGTTGAGGTTCGTCCAGAACGCCGTACAACTTTAGGTCTTCGCTGGTTAGTAAACTATGCTCGTCTTCGTGGTGAAAAAACTATGGAAGAGCGTCTAGCTTACGAAATCTTAGATGCAGCTAACAACGCTGGTGCATCTGTTAAGAAACGTGAAGACACTCATAAAATGGCAGAAGCTAACAAAGCATTTGCTCATTACCGTTGGTAGGATTCAACGTAAAATAAATGTAAGCATAAACCGCTTTATTTGTCGCTTATGGAAGTGTGGAGAGGGAGAATGCCTCTCCCTTTCGTTGGGCGCTCGTTTTACATAATGAGGGTACTGGACACTGGCATATGTAACAATATAAAGTGGCTTTTTTGCTACTTAAAATAAAAAAATCCAATCCATATATGGAAGGAGCAAGACACCAAATGACAAGAGAGTTCTCTTTAGAAAACACTCGTAATATTGGTATCATGGCTCACATCGATGCTGGTAAAACTACAGCAACTGAGCGTATTCTGTATTACACAGGACGTATTCATAAAATCGGTGAAACTCATGAAGGTGCATCTCAGATGGACTGGATGGAGCAAGAGCAAGAGCGTGGTATCACAATTACTTCTGCTGCAACTACAGCTCAATGGAAAGGTCACCGTGTAAACATCATTGACACTCCAGGACACGTAGACTTCACAGTAGAAGTAGAACGTTCTTTACGCGTACTTGATGGTGCGGTAGCAGTACTTGATGCACAATCTGGTGTTGAACCACAAACAGAAACTGTTTGGCGTCAGGCTACTACTTACGGTGTACCTCGTATCGTATTCGTTAACAAAATGGATAAGATCGGTGCAGATTTCTTATACTCTGTAGGAACAATCCACGATCGTTTACAAGCAAACGCACATCCAATTCAGTTACCAATCGGTGCTGAAGATGAGTTCAATGGTATCATTGACCTTGTTGAAGAGTGTGCTTACATGTACGGTAACGATTTAGGAACAGACATCGAGCGTGTCGAAATTCCTGAAGAGCACAAAGAACTAGCTGAAGAATACCGTGGAAAGCTTATTGAAGCGGTAGCTGAGCTTGATGAAGAAATGATGATGAAGTACCTAGAAGGTGAAGAAATCACTGTAGAAGAGCTTAAAGCTGGTATCCGTAAGGCTACAACTTCTGTAGAATTCTTCCCAGTAATCTGTGGTTCTGCATTCAAAAACAAAGGTGTTCAAATTCTGTTAGACGCAGTTATCGACTACCTACCATCTCCATTAGATGTACCTGCTATTAAAGGTACTCTTCCGGATACAGAGGAAGAAGTAGAACGTAAGTCTAGCGATGAAGAACCATTTGCAGCTTTAGCATTCAAAATCATGACTGACCCTTATGTTGGTAAGTTAACGTTCTTCCGTGTGTACTCTGGTGTGTTAAACTCTGGATCATACGTGAAAAACTCAACTAAAGGTAAGCGTGAGCGTGTAGGTCGTATCCTACAAATGCACGCTAACAGCCGTGAAGAGATTTCAACAGTTTACGCTGGTGACATCGCTGCTGCTGTAGGTTTAAAAGATACTACTACTGGTGATACTCTTTGTGACGAGAAGAGCCTTGTTATCCTTGAGTCTATGGAATTCCCAGAGCCAGTTATCTCTGTAGCTATCGAACCAAAATCTAAAGCTGACCAAGATAAAATGGGTACAGCATTATCTAAGCTTTCTGAAGAAGATCCAACATTCCGTGCTCACACTGACCAAGAAACTGGCCAAACAATCATCGCTGGTATGGGTGAACTTCACCTTGATATCATCGTTGACCGTATGCGCCGTGAATTCAAAGTTGAAGCAAACGTTGGTGCTCCTCAGGTAGCATACCGTGAAACTTTCCGCGCTGCTGCGAAAGTTGAAGGTAAGTTCGCTCGTCAATCTGGTGGACGTGGACAATTCGGTCACGTTTGGATTGAGTTTGCACCTAACGAAGAAGGTAAAGGATTTGAATTCGAAAACAAAATCGTCGGCGGTGTAGTTCCACGTGAATACATCCCAGCTGTTGGAGCGGGTCTTGAAGACTCACTTAAAAATGGTGTACTAGCTGGTTACCCACTAGTTGACATTAAAGCAGCATTAGTTGACGGTTCTTACCATGATGTCGATTCATCTGAGATGGCGTTCAAAATCGCTGCATCTATGGCACTTAAAGCTGCGGTTTCTAAATGTAACCCAGTAATTCTTGAGCCAATGATGAAAGTTGAAGTTGTAATTCCTGAAGAATACATGGGAGACATCATGGGTGACGTAACATCTCGTCGTGGACGTGTAGAAGGTATGGAAGCTCGCGGTAACGCACAAGTTGTTCGCGCTATGGTTCCACTTTCTGAAATGTTCGGTTATGCGACAGCATTACGTTCAAACACTCAAGGACGCGGAACATTCTCAATGACATTTGATCATTATGAAGAAGTACCGAAGTCTGTTTCAGAAGAAATTATTAAAAAAAATAAAGGTGAATAATTGATTTTTATCGATTGTTCAAGTATAACTACTTATGTAAGCTTAGAAAGTGAGACTTCGGTTTCGCTTTCTAGTCTAAATATAAAATAACCTATATAAACTAAGGAGGAATTTAGAATGGCTAAAGCTAAATTCGAACGTTCTAAACCCCATGTTAACATCGGTACAATCGGCCACGTTGACCATGGTAAAACTACATTAACTGCTGCGATCACTACAGTTCTTGCAAAAGCTGGTGGTGCTGAAGCACGCGGATACGATCAAATCGACGCTGCTCCAGAAGAAAGAGAGCGCGGAATCACAATCTCAACTGCACACGTTGAGTACGAAACTGAAACTCGTCACTATGCACACGTTGACTGCCCAGGTCACGCTGACTATGTTAAAAACATGATCACTGGTGCTGCTCAAATGGACGGCGGTATCTTAGTAGTATCTGCTGCTGATGGCCCAATGCCTCAAACACGTGAGCACATCCTTCTTTCTCGTCAAGTAGGTGTACCTTACATCGTTGTATTCTTAAACAAATGCGACATGGTAGACGACGAAGAATTATTAGAATTAGTAGAAATGGAAGTTCGTGACCTATTATCTGAATACGGATTCCCAGGCGACGACATTCCTGTAATCAAAGGTTCTGCTCTTAAAGCTCTTCAAGGAGAAGCTGATTGGGAAGCAAAAATCATTGAATTAATGACTGAAGTTGATGCTTACATCCCAACTCCAGAACGTGAAACTGACAAACCATTCTTAATGCCTATCGAGGATGTATTCTCTATCACAGGTCGTGGTACAGTTGCAACTGGTCGTGTAGAGCGCGGAATCGTTAAAGTTGGTGACGTAGTAGAAATCATCGGTCTTGCTGAAGAGAATGCTTCTACAACTGTAACTGGTGTAGAAATGTTCCGTAAACTTCTTGACCAAGCTCAAGCTGGAGACAACATCGGTGCTCTTCTTCGTGGGGTTGCTCGTGAAGACATCCAACGTGGACAAGTTCTTGCTAAAACTGGCTCTGTAAAAGCACACGCTAAATTCAAAGCTGAAGTTTTCGTATTATCTAAAGAAGAAGGTGGACGTCACACTCCATTCTTCGCTAACTACCGTCCTCAGTTCTACTTCCGTACAACTGACGTAACTGGTATCATCCAATTACCAGAAGGTACTGAAATGGTAATGCCTGGTGACAACATCGAAATGACTATCGAACTTATCGCTCCAATCGCTATCGAAGAGGGAACTAAATTCTCTATTCGTGAAGGTGGACGTACAGTAGGTTACGGCGTAGTTGCAACTATCGTTGAGTAATCTTAACTGATATAAAAACCCAAGGGATTCTCCCTTGGGTTTTTTGTTTGTGTTTATATAATGAGTAAGATTATATTTTTATGTTTTGACGAGTTTCTTCTATATTAATATAAAACCATCAAAACAAAATCCAGAAACTGTAAAATGAATTCTGTTAGATGAAAACTTGAAATTCTTTAAAGTGCCATGTATAATAGCAAAAGTAGAGAAAAGCAGATGCAAACAAAAAGATGCTTGCATCTAGACGAATAACATTGTATAATAGACAATGTTGGTCTTTGACTGCGATGAAGTGGAAGGTTGCTGACACACCCGGCCGCTTTGCCATGGCATGGTGTGGGGAAATTTCCATGGAGAAGGTCTATTTTAGAAATAGGCGAACGAAGGAGGGAAAATAATGGCAAAAGAAAAAATTCGTATCCGTTTAAAAGCTTATGATCACCGTATTCTTGATCAATCAGCTGAGAAAATTGTAGAAACAGCTAAGCGTTCTGGGGCAACAGTTTCTGGTCCGATCCCATTACCAACTGAGAAGACTATTTACACAATTCTTCGTGCTGTTCATAAGTACAAAGATTCTCGTGAGCAATTCGAAATGCGCACACACAAACGTTTAATCGATATCGTGAGTCCTACTCCACAAACAGTAGATTCATTAATGCGTTTAGACTTACCGTCTGGTGTAGATATCGAAATCAAACTATAAATTATATAACTTAAAAATGTAGGAGGTGTAACTCATGACCAAAGGAATCTTAGGAAGAAAGATCGGTATGACTCAAGTATTTGCTGAGAACGGTGAGTTAATCCCAGTAACAGTTATCGCTGCTAATCCAAACGTTGTTCTTCAAAAGAAAACAACTGAAACTGATGGCTACAATGCAATCCAGTTAGGATTTGAAGATAAACGTGAAAAGTTAACTAACAAACCTGAACAAGGCCACACTGCTAAAGCATCTACAACTCCTAAGCGCTTCATTCGCGAAATCCGCGATGCAGACGTGGACGGATTAGAGGTTGGTCAAGAGGTAAAAGTTGAAGTTTTCGCTGCAGGTGAAATCGTTGACGTAACAGGAATTTCTAAAGGTAAAGGTTTCCAAGGTGTTATCAAACGCCACGGACAATCTCGCGGACCTATGTCTCATGGTTCTCGCTATCACCGTCGTCCAGGTTCAATGGGCCCAGTTGCTCCGAACCGTGTATTCAAAGGCAAAAAACTTGCTGGACGTATGGGTGGAGACCAAGTTACTATCCAAAACTTAGAAATCGTTCAAGTTGACACTGAGCGCAACTTATTACTAGTAAAAGGTAACGTTCCAGGTGCTAAGAAATCTCTTGTAGTTGTTCAAGGCGCTGTGAAGGTTAGCAAATAATTCACAATAGGAAGGAGGAATTCCAATGCCAAAAGTTACTGTATATAACCAAACTGGTTCACAGGTTGGTGAAATCGAATTAGCTGAAGCTATTTTCGGTATCGAACCAAATGAAGCTGTACTTTTCGAAGCTGTAATGATGCAACGTGCATCTTTACGTCAAGGTACACACAAAGTAAAAACTCGTTCTGAAGTTCGCGGTGGTGGTCGTAAACCATGGCGTCAAAAAGGAACTGGACGTGCTCGTCAAGGGTCTATCCGCTCTCCTCAATGGCGTGGTGGTGGTACGGTATTCGGACCTACACCAAGAAGCTATGCGTACAAACTTCCTAAGAAAGTTCGTCGTTTAGCAATCAAATCTGCATTAGCTACTAAAGTAGTTGAGAACAACATTGTAGTTCTTGAAGACCTAGTGTTAAATGCACCAAAAACAAAAGATATGCTAGCAGTACTTAAAGGATTAACTGTTGAGAAGAAAGCTCTTATCGTAACTGCTGATGCAAACGAATCTGTAGAGTTATCTGCTCGCAATATCCCTGGAGTAACAGTAATCACTGCTGATGGCGTAAACGTTTTAGACGTGCTTCATCATGATAAGCTAATCATGACAAAAGCGGCAGTGGAAAAAGTAGAGGAGGTGCTTGCATAATGAGAGATCCTCGTGATATCATTAAGCGCCCAGTTATCACTGAACGTTCTATGGAAATGATGGCTGAAAAAAAATACACGTTCGATGTGGACGTTAAATCTAATAAAACAGAAGTTAAAGATGCTCTTGAAGCGATCTTTGGTGTTAAAGTAGAAAAAGTGAACATCATGAACTACAAGCCGAAAGCAAAACGCGTTGGTCGTCACGCTGGTTTTACTAGCCGTCGTCGTAAAGCAATCGTTAAGCTAACTGCTGACAGCAAAGAAATCGAAATCTTCCAAGGCGTTTAATTCTTACTAAAGAAGGAGGGAAATTGAGATGGGAATTAAAAAGTATAATCCAACTACTAACGGTCGTCGTAATATGACTACGAATGATTTCGCTGAAATCACGACTGACAGACCCGAAAAGTCATTACTTGCTCCTTTAAGCAAGAAGGCGGGTCGTAATAACCAAGGTAAAATTACTGTACGTCATCAAGGTGGCGGACATAAGCGTCAATACCGTATCATCGACTTTAAGCGTAACAAAGATGGAATTCCAGGACGCGTTGCTACGATCGAATACGATCCAAACCGCTCTGCGAATATCGCATTAATTAACTACGTTGACGGTGAAAAACGTTACATTCTTGCTCCTAAATCTTTAGAAGTAGGTATGGAAGTTATGTCTGGCCCAGAAGCTGACATTAAAATCGGTAACGCATTACCATTAATCAACATTCCAGTAGGTACTGTTGTTCATAACATCGAGCTTAAGCCTGGTCGTGGCGGACAATTAGTTCGTTCTGCTGGTACATCTGCTCAAGTACTTGGTAAAGAAGGTAAATACGTACTTGTACGTTTAACTTCTGGTGAAGTACGTCTTGTATTATCTGCTTGTCGCGCTTCAATCGGTCAAGTTGGTAACGAACAACACGAACTTATCAAAATCGGTAAAGCAGGTCGCTCTCGCTGGTTAGGTAAACGCCCAACAGTTCGTGGTTCTGTAATGAACCCGGTTGATCACCCACACGGTGGTGGTGAAGGACGTTCTCCAATCGGACGTAAGTCTCCAATGTCTCCATGGGGTAAACCAACTCTTGGATTCAAGACTCGTAAGAAAAATAAAGCGTCTGATAAATTTATCGTTCGTCGTCGTAAAAAATAATGGGATTGTAGTACGGTTCATTTCTAGAACCGTACGCCAATCACGAAGGGAGGCACCAAAATGGCTCGTAGCTTAAAAAAAGGACCATTTGTCGATGATCACTTAATGAGCAAAATGGAAAAATTAGTTGCATCTGAGCAAAAACAAGTTGTTAAAACTTGGTCTCGCCGTTCAACAATCTTCCCTCAGTTCATCGGACACACAATCGCTGTATATGATGGTCGTAAACACGTACCTGTGTACATCACTGAGGATATGGTTGGCCATAAGTTAGGTGAATTCGCACCAACTCGTACGTATAAAGGTCACCTTGCTGACGATAAGAAAACTAGAAGATAATGAGAGGAGGCACTTCAATGCAAGCTAAAGCAGTAGCGAGAACAGTTCGTATTGCTCCTCGTAAAGTTCGTTTAGTAGTAGACTTAATCCGAGGTAAGCAAGTGGGTGAAGCGATTGCTATCCTTAACCACACACCAAAAACTGCTTCTCCAGTTGTAGAAAAAGTTTTAAAATCTGCAATCGCAAATGCAGAGCACAATTATGAGATGGATATTAACAACCTAGTTGTTGAAAAAGTTTTCGTTGACGAAGGTCCAACGTTGAAACGTTTCCGTCCACGTGCAATGGGTCGTGCAAGCCAAATTAACAAACGCACAAGCCACATCACAGTTGTGGTATCAGAAAAGAAGGAGGGATAATCGATGGGTCAAAAGGTTAATCCAATTGGTCTTCGTGTCGGTGTTATCCGTGACTGGGAATCTCGTTGGTTCGCTGAGAAAGATTACGCTACATTATTACATGAAGACATCAAAATCCGTGAGTACATTACTGTACGCTTAAAAGATTCTGCTGTTGCTAAAGTAGAAATCGAACGTGCAGCAAATCGTGTAAATGTTACAATTCACACTGCAAAACCTGGTATGGTAATTGGTAAAGGTGGTACTGAAGTTGAAGCACTTCGTAAAGCTCTTAACCAATTAACAGGCAAGCGTGTACACATCAACATTTTAGAAGTTAAGAGAGCTGATCTTAACGCTAAATTAGTAGGCGAAAACATCGCTCGTCAATTAGAAAACCGTGTATCATTCCGTCGTGCACAAAAGCAAGTTATTCAACGTGCTATGCGTGCAGGTGCTAAAGGTATTAAAACACAGGTTTCTGGTCGTCTTGGCGGAGCTGATATCGCTCGTGCAGAATCTTACAGTGAAGGAACTGTTCCACTTCATACACTTCGCGCTGATATTGACTATGCAGCAGTTGAAGCTGATACAACATACGGTAAATTAGGCGTAAAAGTATGGATCTACCGTGGAGAAGTCCTTCCTACAAAAAAGAAAGCTTCTGAGGAAGGAGGAAAATAATATGTTAATGCCAAAACGCGTAAAATATCGTAGAGAGCATCGTGGTAAAATGCGTGGTCGTGCAAAAGGTGGAACTGAAATTGCTTTCGGTGAATTCGGTTTACAAGCACAAGCTGCTTCATGGATTACAAACCGTCAAATCGAAGCTGCTCGTCGTGCAATGACTCGTTACATGAAACGTGGCGGTAAAGTATGGATTAAAATTTTCCCTTCTAAGCCTTACACTGCAAAACCTCTAGAAGTACGTATGGGTTCCGGTAAAGGGGCACCAGAAGGCTGGGTAGCAGTAGTAAAACCTGGGAAAATTATGTTCGAAATCGCGGGTGTGTCTGAAGAGGTAGCACGCGAAGCATTACGTCTTGCAGCTCACAAGTTACCTGTGAAATGTAAATTCGTAAAACGTGAAGAAAATGGTGGTGAATCTAATGAAAACTAATGATATTCGTGAATTAACCACTGCCGAAATCGAAACAAAAGTTAAAGCTTTAAAGGAAGAGTTGTTTAATCTTCGCTTCCAACTTGCTACAGGACAATTAGAGAATCCAACTCGCATTCGTGAAGTGCGTAAAGCAATTGCTCGTATGAAAACTGTAGTTCGTGAAAGAGAGATCGGAATTAATCGATAAATTGAGGGGAGGTTTGCATAGTGAGCGAACGTAACCAACGCAAAGTTTATACTGGTCGTGTAGTGTCTGACAAAATGGACAAAACGATTACAGTTTTAGTTGAAACTTACAAAACTCATTCCTTGTACGGAAAACGTGTTAAGTATTCTAAGAAGTACAAAGCCCATGATGAGCAAAACCAAGCGAAACTTGGCGATATCGTTAAAATCATGGAAACTCGCCCGCTTTCTGCTACTAAGCGTTTCCGTTTAGTTGAAATCGTTGAAGAAGCGGTTATTATCTAAATAGACGAATCGGAATTTTTAGTCCGAAGGGAGGTTTCATAACATGATCCAACAAGAATCTCGTTTGAAAGTTGCTGACAACTCTGGTGCACGTGAACTTTTAACAATTAAAGTATTAGGCGGCTCTGGTCGTAAATATGCTAACATTGGTGATATTATCGTTGCTACGGTAAAACAAGCAACACCAGGTGGCGTTGTTAAAAAAGGTGACGTTGTTAAAGCAGTAGTAGTACGTACGAAGAGCGGAGCTCGTCGTCCGGACGGTTCTTACATCAAATTTGATGAAAACGCAGCGGTTATCATTAAAGACGATAAGAGCCCACGTGGTACTCGTATCTTCGGACCAGTAGCTCGTGAATTACGTGATAGCAACTTCATGAAGATCGTTTCTTTAGCTCCAGAAGTTCTATAATTTAAGGTATTGCCTTGCTAAGGAGGTGCAGAATTAAGATGCATGTAAAAAAAGGTGATAAAGTACAGGTAATCACTGGTAAAGACAAAGGAAAACAAGGCGTTATCCTTGTGGCTTTCCCAAAGCAAAACCGTGTTATCGTTGAGGGTGTCAATATCGTTAAGAAGCACTCTAAGCCATCTCAATTAAATCCACAAGGTGGAATTATTACTAAAGAAGCACCTATTCACGTTTCTAACGTTATGATTTTAGATCCGAAAACAGGTGAACCTACTCGTGTAGGCTTCAAAGTAGAAGATGGTAAAAAAGTTCGTATTGCAAAAAAATCTGGTGAATTATTAGATAAATAATTTTCTTAAGAAAGGAGGTCACTTCATTGAATCGCCTTAAAGAGAAGTTCCAAAAGGAAATTACTCCTGCTCTAGTGAGCAAGTTTAACTATAAATCTGTGATGGAAGTACCGAAAATCGAAAAGATCGTAATCAACACTGGTGTTGGTGACGCGGTATCTAACTCAAAAGCTTTAGACAATGCAGTAGAAGAATTAACACAAATCGCAGGTCAAAAACCTGTTGTAACTCGTGCTAAAAAATCAATCGCTGGTTTCCGTCTTCGTGAAGGTATGCCAATCGGTGCGAAAGTAACTTTACGCGGCGAGCAAATGTATGAGTTCTTCGACAAATTAGTGTCAGTTTCTTTACCACGTGTACGTGATTTCCGTGGTGTTTCTAAGAAATCATTCGATGGTCGTGGGAACTACACATTAGGTGTTAAAGAGCAACTTATCTTCCCTGAGATCGATTATGATAAAGTAAGCAAAGTCCGCGGTATGGACATCGTAATCGTTACTACAGCGAAAACTGATGAAGAAGCTCGTGAACTTTTAACACAATTCGGTATGCCATTCCAAAAATAATGGAAGCCAACGCTAAGTAGAGGAGGCGAAAACGTGGCTAAAAAATCTATGATAGCGAAACAAAAGCGTACTCCTAAGTTTAAAGTACAAGAGTATACACGTTGCGAACGCTGCGGTCGTCCGCATTCTGTATACCGCAAATTTAAACTTTGCCGTATTTGTTTCCGTGAACTTGCATATAAAGGTCAAATTCCTGGTGTTAAAAAAGCTAGTTGGTAAAACCCACAAATGGGAAGGAGGTAAAACACATGGTGATGACAGATCCAATTGCAGACATGCTTACTCGCATCCGTAATGCGAACATGGTACGTCATGAGAAATTAGAGGTTCCTGCTTCTAAAATCAAAAAAGAGATCGCTGAACTTTTAAAACGTGAAGGTTTCATTCGTGATGTAGAATACATCGAGGATAACAAACAAGGTATCCTTCGTATTTTCCTGAAATATGGTGCAAACAATGAACGTGTAATCACTGGATTAAAACGTATCAGTAAACCTGGCTTACGCGTTTACGCTAAAGCTGATGAAGTACCACGTGTACTTAACGGATTAGGTATCGCTCTTGTTTCTACATCTAAGGGAGTAATGACAGACAAAGATGCTCGTCAATTACAAACTGGTGGAGAAGTAGTAGCATACGTTTGGTAATATATATTTAAAACGAACGGAGGTGTGACCACATGTCTCGTATTGGTAAAAAGATTCTTGAAATCCCTGCAGGTGTTACTATTACAATTGCAGAAGACAATACTGTAACAGTAAAAGGCCCTAAAGGTGAATTAACTCGTAAATTCAATGCTGATATGTCTATCAAAATTGAAGAAAATACACTAACAGTTGAGCGTCCATCTGAACAGAAGGAACACCGTGCATTACACGGTACAACTCGTGCTTTAATCGGAAACATGGTTGAAGGTGTAACTACAGGTTTCGCACGCGGACTTGAATTAGTCGGTGTTGGTTACCGTGCTCAAAAACAAGGAGATAAACTTGTATTAAGCGTAGGTTATTCTCATCCAGTAGAAATGACTCCGGAAGCAGGTATCGAAGTTGAAGTACCTGCACCAACTAAAATCGTAATTAAAGGTATCGACAAGCAACGTGTTGGCGAATTTGCTGCTAACATCCGTGCTGTACGTGCTCCTGAGCCATATAAAGGTAAAGGTATTCGTTACGAAGGCGAAGTTGTTCGTCGTAAAGAAGGTAAAACTGCTAAGTAAACCCGTTAGGTGAGAGAAAGGAGTGACAAGAATGATCACTAAAGCTGATAAAAATGCGACTCGTAAGAAAAGACATGCACGTGTACGTGCTAAACTTACTGGTACTGCAGAACGTCCACGTTTAAACGTGTTCCGTTCTAACCAACATATTTACGCTCAAGTTATTGATGATGTGAATGGTGTAACGTTAGTAAGTGCATCTACTCTTGATAAAGACCTTGCTCTTAACGGTACTAGCAATACTGAAGCTGCTACGAAAGTTGGAGAATCAGTTGCTAAGCGTGCTGTAGAGAAAGGCGTTAAAGAAGTAGTATTCGATCGCGGTGGTTACTTATACCATGGCCGTGTTAAAGCTCTAGCTGAAGCTGCTCGTGAGGCTGGATTACAATTTTAATGGTCAAAGGAGGGAAAATTGATGCATCGCATTGACCCAAGTAAATTAGAACTTGAAGAACGTGTAGTTACGATAAATCGTGTCGCGAAAGTTGTTAAGGGTGGTCGTCGTTTCCGCTTTGCTGCACTAGTTGTAGTTGGCGATAAAAACGGTCATGTTGGATTCGGTACTGGTAAAGCACAAGAGGTACCAGACGCAATTCGCAAAGCTATCGAAGACGCTAAGAAAAACTTAATCGCTGTACCATTAGTTGGTACAACAATTCCACACACAATCAACGGTCATTTTGGAGCTGGTGAAGTATTCTTAAAACCTGCTGCTGAAGGTACTGGTGTTATTGCTGGTGGACCTGTTCGTGCGGTACTTGAATTAGCTGGTGTACAAGATATTCTTTCGAAATCTCTTGGTTCTAACACACCAATCAACATGATTCGCGCTACTGTGAACGGATTAAGCGAACTTAAGCGCGCTGAAGATGTTGCAAAATTACGCGGTAAATCTGTAGAAGAGCTACTAGGTTAAGGAGGGAAAACAAATGGCGAAAAAGTTAGAAATTACCCTCACTCGTAGTGTAATTGGTCGTCCACAAGATCAACGTGCGACGGTAGAAGCTTTAGGTCTTAAAAAGTTGAATTCAACTGTAGTTAAGGAAGAAACTCCTGCTATTCTTGGTATGATCAACAAAGTTTCTCACCTTATAACTGTAAAAGAAGCTTAAGGATAACTCATTAATATAAGGAGGTGCCTGGGAATGAAACTTCATGAATTAAAACCTGCAGAAGGTTCTCGTAAAGTACGTAACCGTGTCGGTCGTGGTATCGGTTCTGGTAACGGTAAAACTGCTGGTAAAGGTCATAAAGGACAAAACGCACGTTCTGGTGGCGGTGTTCGTCTTGGCTTCGAAGGTGGTCAAACTCCATTATTCCGTCGTTTACCAAAACGCGGCTTCACAAACATTAACCGTAAAGAGTTTACTATTGTAAACTTATCAACGTTAAATCGTTTTGAAGATGGTACAGAAGTAACACCTGAATTATTGCTGGAAACTGGCGTTATCAGCAAGTTAAACGACGGTGTTAAAATTCTTGCAAGCGGAGCAGTAGAGAAAAAATTAACTGTTAAAGCGCACAAGTTCTCTTCAAGTGCTAAAGAAGCAATTGAAGCAGCTGGCGGATCAGTTGAGGTGATCTAATGTTTCGTACAATCTCCAACTTTATGCGCGTTGCTGAGATAAGACGTAAAATATTATTCACTTTAGCGATGTTAATCGTATTCAGGATTGGCACGTTTATCCCAGTGCCATTTACAAATGGAGACGTACTGAAAGCACAAGATCAATTAAATGCCTTAGGTATCCTAAATACATTTGGCGGTGGCGCCTTGAAAAACTTCTCCATCTTCGCGATGGGAATCATGCCGTATATTACAGCATCCATCATCGTGCAATTATTGCAGATGGATGTTGTTCCTAAATTTTCGGAATGGTCGAAGCAAGGTGAAATGGGCCGTCGTAAACTAACGCAATTCACGCGTTACTTTACAATTGTTCTTGCGTTTATTCAGGGGTTTGGTATGTCAATCGGTTTTAACGGTATGGTAGGTGGGCAATTAATTTTGAATCCTGGTTGGAGCACTTATTTATACATTGCTACGGTACTGACTGCTGGTACTGCATTTTTAATGTGGTTAGGTGAACAGATTACAGCTAAAGGTGTAGGTAATGGTATTTCCATCCTTATCTTTGGTGGTATTGCCGCAGCGATCCCAAGTGTTATATCTCAAGTGTATCAACAACAGTTTCAAAATATCGGAGATCAATTGTTCATGAGTATCGTTAAAGTTGTATTGATCTTACTAGCTGTGCTAGCGGTTATTGTTGGTGTTATTTTCATTCAACAGGCTGTTAGAAAGATCCCAATTCAATATGCGAAGCGTGTAACAGGAGCGAATGGGAATCATGCTGGAGCACAAAACACTCATTTACCACTTAAGGTAAATAGTGCGGGTGTTATTCCAGTCATTTTTGCTGTTTCATTCTTAATTACACCTCCAACTATTGCACAGTTCTTCCCGAAACATGATGTATCGCAGTGGATTATTGCAAACTTTAACTATTCTCACCCAGTGGGAATGATCATATATGTTGCGCTCATTGTAGCCTTCACATATTTCTATGCATTTGTTCAGGTTAATCCAGAGCAAATGTCAGAGAATCTAAATAAGCAAGGTGGATATGTTCCAGGTATTCGTCCGGGTAAGAATACGGAACAATATTTAACAAAAATCTTGTATCGTTTGACCTTTGTAGGATCAATTTTCCTAGCAGCGATTGCAATCTTACCAGTTATCTTTACGAAATTGGGAAATCTTCCTCCATCTGCACAGATCGGTGGAACGAGTATGTTAATCGTTGTCGGCGTTGCTTTAGAAACAATGAAGCAGCTAGAAAGCCAACTGGTAAAACGCCATTACAAAGGGTTTATCAAGCAATGAGTAAGTGGGAAGGCTTGTCTTCCCTACATGCTCATGTACTGAGGGGGAACAAGGATGAACTTAATTTTAATGGGGCTTCCTGGTGCTGGTAAAGGTACACAAGCCGAACAGATTGTTGCCAAGTATAACATCCCTCACATCTCAACAGGAGATATGTTCCGTGCAGCTATGAAGGCTGAAACTGAAATGGGTTTACAAGCAAAATCTTTTATTGATAAAGGTGCTCTTGTTCCAGATGAAGTTACAATCGGAATCGTTCGTGAACGTTTAAGTCAAGAAGACTGTGTAAAAGGATTCTTATTAGATGGTTTCCCACGAACTGTTGCACAAGCATCAGCTCTTGAAGAGATTATGAAAGATCTTGGCAAAAAAATCGACTATGTTTTAAACATTAATGTGGATTCAGGGTTGTTATTAAAACGCCTTACAGGCCGTCGCATTTGTAAAGAGTGCGGTGCGACTTACCACTTAGAATTCAATCCACCAGCAAACGCTGATGTGTGCGATAAATGTGGTGGCGATTTATATCAACGCTCTGATGACAATGAAGAAACTGTAGCAAATCGTTTAGATGTAAATATTAAGCAAACAAAACCTTTGCTTGATTTCTATGAGGAGCTTGGTTACTTGCAAAGCATTAATGGTGAGCAAAACATCAATAAAGTATTTGCTGATATCGATGTTCTCATCGGAGGCTTAGCGTAATGATCATCTGCAAAACTCCTCGCGAGATAGAAATCATGCGAGAAGCTGGCAGGATCGTTGCTTTAACTCATCAAGAGTTGAAACAGCATATTACTCCAGGAATTACAACGAAAGAGCTCGATCAAATAGCGGAAAAGACGATTCAAAAATATGGTGCTACGCCATCTTTTAAAGGATACAACGGATTTCCGGGGAGCATATGTGCTTCTGTAAATGAAGAGCTTGTACACGGAATTCCAGGGAAGCGAAAGCTCGAAGAGGGCGATATCATCAGTATCGATATTGGTGCGAAATACAATGGGTACCATGGAGATTCTGCATGGACGTATCCAGTTGGAAACATTTCTGAATCTGTTCAAAAGCTACTTGATGTCACAGAAAAATCGTTGTATCTTGGTTTAGAACAAGTAAAACCAGGCGAAAGATTATCAAATATCTCACATGCGGTTCAAACCCATGCTGAAGAGAACGGATTCTCGATCGTTAGGGAGTATGTTGGTCACGGAATCGGGCAAGACTTACATGAGGACCCTCAAATCCCGCACTATGGTCCTCCAAATAGAGGCCCTAGATTAAAGCCGGGAATGGTCATCTGTGTTGAGCCGATGGTGAATCAAGGAAGACGATATGTAAAAACACTATCTGATGACTGGACAGTGGTAACGGTAGATGGTAAATGGTGTGCCCATTTTGAGCACACGATTGCTCTTACAGAAGCAGGATACGAAATCCTTACCACTTTATAAGTAGCTGGCTCTCCGGAATTTCAGAGCAGTGTAAAATGTTACTGATTTGAAGAAGGGAGAACTATTGAATGGCTAAAGATGATGTAATTGAAGTCGAAGGTACCGTTCTTGAAACGTTGCCAAATGCTATGTTCAAAGTAGAATTAGAGAATGGGCATGTCGTATTGGCTCACGTTTCTGGTAAAATCCGTATGAACTTCATTCGTATTTTACCAGGAGACAAAGTTACGGTAGAATTATCTCCGTACGATTTAAATCGTGGTCGTATTACGTACCGTTTTAAATAATATAGCACTCCGTAATCTTTAAGGAGGTTCGAGACATGAAAGTAAGACCGTCAGTTAAACCAATCTGCGAAAAATGTAAAGTTATTCGTAGACGTGGAAAAGTAATGGTTATTTGTGAAAACCCTAAACATAAACAAAAACAAGGTTAATCAGAAGGAGGTGCATTCAGAATGGCACGTATCGCAGGTGTAGATATTCCTCGAGACAAACGCGTTGTTATTTCTTTAACTTACGTATTCGGCATTGGTCGCACAACTGCTGAAAAAATTCTTACTGAAGCTGGTATTTCTTCAGAAACACGAGTTCGTGATTTAACGGAAGACGAACTAGGACGTATCCGTGATGTTATCGATAGCATTAAAGTTGAGGGAGACCTTCGTCGTGAAGTATCTCTTAACATTAAACGTCTAATGGAGATCGGTTCTTACCGTGGTCTTCGTCACCGTCGTGGTTTACCAGTTCGTGGTCAAAACTCTAAAAACAATGCTCGTACACGTAAAGGTCCACGTCGTACAGTAGCAAATAAAAAGAAATAATAAGTAAAGGAGGTTGAACTAACAATGGCACGTAAAACAAACACTCGTAAAAAACGTGTGAAAAAGAATATTGAAGCTGGTATAGCTCATATTCGTTCTACTTTCAACAACACAATCGTAACACTTACAGATACTCATGGTAACGCACTTTCTTGGTCTAGTGCTGGTGCACTTGGTTTCCGTGGATCTCGTAAGTCTACTCCATTCGCTGCGCAAATGGCTGCTGAAGCTGCTGCTAAAGTTGCAATGGAGCACGGTTTAAAAACTTTAGAGGTTACTGTTAAAGGTCCTGGTGCTGGTCGTGAAGCTGCAATTCGTGCTCTTCAAGCTGCAGGTCTAGAAGTAACAGCAATTAGAGATGTTACTCCAGTTCCTCATAATGGATGTCGTCCACCAAAACGTCGTCGTGTGTAATTTTTCTGTATAGAATTTTCCCTTTTGTCTATAATGGATATGATGCATTATCGAGAAATTTCGTACAGAAACATCGCTTGTTGTGCACAATCGGGAACTGCCTAAGGGGGACTTTCGGTTAATCAAAGGGGTATACCTTTGTTTAACCGGGGTTTCGACGTTTTGAAGGAGGGTTTAGTTAATGATTGAAATCGAAAAGCCGAAAATCGAAACGGTTGAACTTAACGAAGATGCTAAATATGGTAAATTCGTAATTGAACCGCTTGAGCGTGGATATGGTACTACTTTGGGTAACTCCTTACGTCGTATTCTTTTATCCTCACTCCCTGGTGCCGCTGTTACTGCTATCCAAATCGATGGCGTATTACATGAATTTTCAACAGTTGAGGGCGTAGTAGAAGACGTTACGACGATCATCTTAAACTTGAAAAAGTTAGCTCTTAAAATCTACTCTGAAGAAGAGAAGACGTTGGAAATTGATGTGCAGGGCGAAGGTATTGTCACAGCTGCTGATATTACTCACGATAGTGATGTAGAAATCTTAAATCCAGATTTACACATTGCAACGTTAGCAAAGGATGCGCATTTCCGCGTGCGTTTAACTGCAAAGCGTGGCCGTGGGTATACGCCAGCTGATGCAAATAAAAGCGAAGATCAACCAATAGGAGTAATTCCTATTGATTCTATTTATACTCCAGTATCACGTGTAACTTACCAAGTGGAAAAGACACGTGTCGGACAAGTGGCTAATTATGATAAGCTTACGCTTGATGTATGGACGGATGGAAGCATCGGGCCAAAAGAAGCTATCTCTTTAGGGGCCAAAATCTTAACTGAGCATTTAAATATCTTTGTTGGTTTAACTGATGAAGCACAAAATGCTGAGATTATGGTCGAGAAGGAAGAAGATCAAAAAGAGAAAGTTCTTGAGATGACTATCGAAGAACTAGATCTTTCTGTTCGTTCTTATAATTGCCTAAAACGTGCAGGAATTAATACTGTACAAGAGCTTGCGAACAAAACAGAAGAAGATATGATGAAAGTTCGTAACTTAGGACGTAAATCCTTAGAAGAAGTTAAACATAAACTTGAGGAATTAGGTTTAGGTTTACGTAAAGACGACTGAGGATTTAAACCCATCAACAAAGGAGGGAACTACGAATGGCATACAGAAAATTAGGCCGTACAAGTGCGCAACGTAAAGCTATGTTACGTGATTTAGCTACTGATTTAATTATCAACGAGCGCATCCAAACGACAGAAACTCGTGCAAAAGAACTTCGTTCTGTAGTGGAAAAAATGATCACTTTAGGTAAACGCGGAGATCTTCACGCTCGTCGTCAAGCAGCAGCTTTCATTCGCAATGAAGTTGCTAACGCTGAGACTGGTCAAGATGCACTTCAAAAATTATTCGCTGATGTAGCTCCACGCTATGCTGAGCGCCAAGGCGGATACACTCGTATTGCAAAAATTGGTCCACGTCGCGGAGACGCAGCACCAATGGTAATTATCGAGTTAGTATAATGATAATTAAAAGGGCAGGACAGTTCTTTTCAAGTAACTGGTCATGGCCCTTTTTTTTTAAATATAAAAAAGGCTAACTTGGCGAAGGAAAGGGTGCCTTGTATTGAAAAAAGAGAAACTTCGGACAGAAAATGTATCATTTCAATATCCTGGGGCAGCCTCGTATGCATTAAAAGATGTTTCGTTTTCCTTATATGAAGGAGAATGGGTATCTGTTATCGGACAAAATGGTTCAGGTAAATCTACACTTGCAAAATTATTGAATGGTTTGTTTTTGCCGGAATCAGGGACAATTACTGTAAATGATACAATGGTTTTATCAGAAGAAACGGTATGGGATGTTCGAAAACAAATTGGAATGGTATTTCAAAATCCAGATAATCAATTTGTTGGAACGACAGTACAAGATGACGTTGTATTTGGCTTAGAAAATATCGGAATGCCAAGGGAACAGATGGTAGAAAGATTAGAACAAGCCCTGCGACTTGTCCGTATGGAAGATTTTCTTAATGATGAGCCCCATTCGTTATCTGGTGGGCAAAAGCAGCGAGTTGCAATAGCAGGTGTTTTAGCACTTCAGCCATCTATTTTAATACTAGATGAAGCAACGTCAATGTTAGACCCTCAAGGGAGACGTGAAGTAGTAGAAACGGTTAGACAGCTTGTTAATCAAAAAGGTATTACCGTATTATCAATTACGCACGATTTAGAAGAAGCGGCACAGTCAGACCGTGTCATTATTTTAAACAAGGGAGAAATATTAGAGGAAGGGACCCCAAAGCAAATTTTCAAGTCCTCTCATATGCTCCAAGAAATTGGGTTAGATGTACCTTTTTCAGTAAAAATAGCAGAATTATTAAAAAGAAGTGAAATTCTTTTGCAAAATACGCATCTTACAATGGAAAGTTTGGTGAACGAACTTTGGAGATTACATTCCAAAAAGTAGAACATCGTTATCAATATAAAACTCCATTTGAAAGACGCGCGCTTTATGATGTAGACGTGTCGTTTCCAAGTGGAGGCTATTATGCCATTATCGGTCATACTGGTTCAGGTAAGTCGACGATGATTCAACATTTAAATGGTTTATTGCAGCCGACAAATGGTACGGTTCAAATTGGTGAACATTTAATTTCAGCAGGGAAGAAAGAGAAGAAGCTTAAGCCACTACGAAAAAAAGTAGGGGTTGTCTTTCAGTTCCCAGAACATCAGTTATTTGAAGAGACAGTGGAGAAAGATATTTGTTTTGGGCCTACTAATTTCGGTTTATCTGAAGAAGTGGCAAAGCAAAAGGCAAAAGATGCCATTCAGCTTGTTGGATTGGATATAGAGTTATTAGCACGTTCTCCGTTTGAATTAAGCGGTGGGCAAATGAGGCGTGTTGCAATAGCGGGCGTACTTGCGATGGAACCCGAAGTACTTGTATTAGATGAACCTACAGCGGGGCTTGATCCGAAAGGACAGCATGAGCTTATGGAGATGTTTTATAGTTTGCATAAGGAGCAGGGGCTTACAGTCATTCTTGTTACCCATAATATGGAGGATGCCGCTAAGTATGCAGATCAAATTGTGGTCATGCATAAAGGAACGGTCTTTTTGCAAGGAAGTGCAGAGGAAGTATTTTCACATGCTGATGAACTAGAACAAATTGGTGTGGACCTTCCGATGTCTTTAAAGTATAAACGTGCAATTGAAGAGAAGTTTGGTATTTCAATTCCAAAGGCTACCTTATCTTTAGAGGATCTTACTCATGAAGTTGTACAGGTGTTACGAAAAGGTGGTCATGAATCATGCAGCAGTTGATTATTGGGAGATACATTCCAGGTAAGTCACTCATTCATCAACTTGATCCTCGTACGAAGCTGTTGATTGTCTTTTTATATGTATTTGTTGTTTTCTTAGCAAATAATGCGATTTCATATGGATTTTTATTTTTATATGCACTCATTGCTTTATTTTTTGCAAAAGTGCCGATTCGTTATGTACTTTCGGGCTTAAAACCAATTTTATGGATTTTTCTTTTTACATTTTTCCTGCATATCTTCACAACTAAAGAAGGGGATGTACTATTCCAGCTTGGTTGGTTTTCAATACATGAAAAGGGATTAGAGCAAGGGATATACATTTCTATACGATTCTTTGTTATTATTTTAATGACGACATTATTAACGTTAACAACGACACCTATTGAGATTACAGATGGTTTGGAGACGTTATTAAAGCCGTTGAAGCGTATAAAGGTTCCTGTTCATGAAATCGCATTAATGATGTCTATTTCTCTTCGTTTTATTCCGACATTAATGGATGAAACGAGTAAAATTATGAAAGCACAAGCGTCACGTGGTATTGATTTTGCTGGAGGTCCGATAAAAGATAGGATGAAGGCAATTATTTCACTACTCGTTCCACTTTTTATTAGTGCTTTTAAGCGTGCTGAGGATTTAGCAATTGCGATGGAAGCACGTGGATATCGAAATGGTGAAGGACGAACTAAATTTAGGCAACTACGCTGGAAAATGAGCGATACAGTAACAATTATAAGTTTACTTTGTTTAGCTTGTATTTTAGTATGGTTGCGATTGTAATGGAGAACGGAAAGATGGAAAGAATAAAATGTACAGTTGCATATGATGGCATGCATTTTTGTGGTTACCAAATTCAACCACAGCATCGTACTGTTCAACAAGAAATAGAGAAGGCATTACAGAAATTGCATAAGGGTGAACTTGTTCGTGTTCAGGCATCAGGCAGAACGGATTCTACCGTTCATGCGAAAGGACAAGTCATACACTTTGATACACCTTTGTCTCTTGAAGAGTGGCAATGGAGTAATGCTTTAAACACAATGTTGCCAGATGATATTGTTATCAGGCAAGTAGAGAAGAAAACAGAAGAATTTCATGCACGTTACGGTGTTGAGAGAAAAGAATATCGTTATCGTGTATTATTATCAAAGACTGCGGATGTATTCCGTAGAAATTACGTATATCAATATCCATATCCGCTTGAAATAAACTCTATAAGAAAAGCGATTCCTTATTTTATTGGAACGCATGATTTCACTTCTTTTTGTTCGGCAAAAACTGACAAAAAAGATAAAGTGCGAACAATTTTTGAAATCGAGTTAATTGAGCAAGATGATGAATTAATTTTTCGTTTTGTAGGTAATGGATTTTTATATAATATGGTCAGAATTATTGTTGGTACGTTACTTAACGTAGGGCAAGGAAAGCTTGATCCTGATAGCATTCCAGAGATTTTAGCAAAACAAAATCGCCAGTTTGCTGGAAAGATGGCTCCAGGTCATGGACTTTACTTATGGCAAGTAAACTATAACAACTAATCCTGGTGTAACATTTGCTTGACATTAGAAACTCAAAAGTATATCATAACATATGGTATTGTTTCTAAAACCACGATTAGCCCCGGAAGGAAATCGTGTTTAAGATAAACAATAGATTTTTTCTATGGAAAAGATAACGAGGAGGGAAACACATGCGTACGACTTTTATGGCAAAAGCTAACGAAGTTGAGCGTAAATGGTATGTGGTTGATGCTGAAGGTCAAACTTTAGGTCGCCTATCTACTGAAGTAGCATCCATTTTACGTGGTAAAAACAAACCTACATTTACACCACACGTTGACACGGGTGATCATGTAATTATTATTAACGCTGAGAAAATTCATTTAACAGGTAATAAATTAAACGATAAAATTTACTACCGTCACACTAACCACCCAGGTGGACTTAAGCAAAGAACAGCTCTAGAAATGCGTACAAACTACCCTGTACAAATGTTAGAGCTTGCAATTAAAGGGATGCTTCCAAAAGGACGTTTAGGACGTCAAGTATCTAAGAAATTAAACGTGTATGCTGGAGCAGAGCATCCACACCAAGCACAAAAACCAGAAGTTTACGAACTTCGCGGATAATTAATTAAAGGAGGGCTTACTTTGGCACAGGTTCAATACTATGGCACTGGACGTCGTAAGAGTTCAGTAGCGCGCGTACGCCTAGTTCCAGGCGAAGGACGCGTTATCATTAACGGTCGTGATTTTGAAAACTATATCCCATTTGCTGCATTACGTGAAGTAGTTAAACAACCTCTAGTTGCAACAGAAACTTTAGGTAACTACGATGTACTTGTAAACGTAAATGGTGGTGGATACACTGGTCAAGCTGGTGCTATTCGTCACGGTATTTCTCGCGCTTTATTAAAAGCTGATCCAGAATACCGTCTAACACTAAAACGTGCAGGTCTATTAACTCGTGACGCACGTATGAAAGAGCGTAAAAAATACGGTCTTAAAGGCGCACGTCGTGCACCTCAGTTCTCAAAACGTTAATTTTTGCGAACTACAAACCTCAACCATTTTGGTTGGGGTTTTTTTATATTTAATTCCTCTTATTTATTTTTGAGGTTTGGAATATTTTAGTGCTACCGTCCCGCGTATGCTTCTTCTTTAGAAGTTTAGACTAATACGTATTAGGGAGGTTTTATAAGTACTATGAATGTCATTGTCAGCTTAAAAGAAAAACAAAAAGAAAAGCAATTAAAATACGAGCGGAAGATGCTACGAGAATTATCATTAAAAACGTTGCGTTCAAATATTCGTGATGCCTTTCACATGCAAGAGCTTCATCGTCAGTATGAAGATTACTGTATTGAACTAGGAATAGAATCTTATTTATTAGGAGCGAGATACAGTAAGTTTGGTTATTATGGCGAATCGTTCTTTGATGTGAAATATAGGGCTTTAGAAGAAGAGCAACAATTAACGGAAACACTATTTCAATTTTTAACGAGTATGACTATACGAGAAATTAAGTTAAAAGATGAGGAATTACTTTTTGAATCTTGTCAGCAGTTTATCGGATTGTGGTGGCAGGAAGGATATGAAAAAGGTGAAAGAAGATATCGTTTAAAGCTACATTAAGACAAGCATAAACTTTCCTCTTGTCCCATATAAGTAATTAGAGGGACTAGCTGGAGGAGGAAAGGTATGAAGAGAATTCGAATTATCTCTTTTGCGCTCGCTGCGGTTGTTTTGTTTTTTTTAGTCAAACAAGAATTTCAAATTACAAAATCGTGGCGAGCGTGGAATTTACCCTTATCAGGGAAAGTAATTGTATTAGACGCAGGGCATGGTGGACCAGACGGAGGAGCTGTTGGTGGAAAGGATATTATAGAAAAAGACATAACTCTTGAAATTACAAAAAAAGTGCAAGATTATTTGCAAGAGCAAGGTGCATTAGTTATTTTGACACGTGAAGGAGATTATGATTTAGCTAACAAAGATACAAAGTCGTACAGTAGACGTAAAGCAGAGGATTTAAGAAGACGTGTGGAGATTATTAATAAGCCAGATGTCGATTTCTTTGCAAGTATTCATTTAAATGCATTAACTAGTAGTGGTTCTAAAGGAGCACAAACGTTCTACTACCGTTCTTTAACTGAAAATGAACGTGCTGCGAAGTTTATACAAGCTGAATTGAGAACGAGTTTAGAAAATACGAACCGTTCTGCTAAAACGATTTCTCATGTGTATTTATTAAAGTATGCGAAAACACCAGGCGCTTTAATTGAAGCTGGATTTTTATCGAATGTGAACGAAAGGTATATGTTAAATTCGGAAAAATATCAGCAAAAGGTAGCGGCTGCCGTATATCGAGGTATATTACGTTATTTCACGGAAAAAGGAAATCCTCCAGAATAAGGGGGATTTTTTGAGTTTCTCTCGTTAACGAAGTTTTCGGAAAATATGTTATACTGAAAATGTAAACGCATTTATTTCAAGGATAAAGAGAGATAAATTCAATTAACATTACGTTATTTTTCATACAGGGGGCTGGGCTAATTATGGTAACGAAAGAGCAAGTAGTGGAAGCGTTAGAAGGGATTGTAGATCCGTTTTTACATAAAACGTTAAAAGAAACAAATGCAATTAAAGAGGTAACAGTCAAGCCGGAGAAGGAACATGTGAGTGTTAAAATTGCAATTGTAAAAACAGGTACTGCGGAACAAATGCAGTTGCAGTCGGGCATCGTAAAGTTAGTGAAGGAACTTGGGGCAGCAACAGTTGGACTTCGTTTTGCAGAATTTACAGAAGAGGAATCAGCTCAGTTTGTACCACCGCAAGAAGAAGAGCAAATTGAATCTTTATTGTCACCGAATTCAAAAACGACATTTTTAGCAGTTGCGAGTGGAAAAGGTGGAGTGGGAAAATCAACAGTCTCCGTTAACCTTGCCATTGCTTTAGCTCGTCTAGGGAAAAAAGTTGGTATCATTGATGCGGATATTTACGGTTTTAGTGTACCTGATATGATGGGGATAGAAAAACGTCCTATTGTAAGAGGAGATAAAATAATCCCAGTGGAGCGTCTAGGTGTAAAAGTAATCTCAATGGGATTCTTTGTGGAAGATAATGCACCGGTTATTTGGAGAGGACCTATGCTTGGGAAAATGTTAAATCATTTCTTCACAGAAGTAGAATGGGGTGATTTAGATTACTTAGTATTAGATTTACCGCCAGGTACAGGTGATGTTGCGCTAGACTTGCATTCCATGTTGCCGGCTTGTAAAGAGATTATAGTAACGACGCCTCATCCAACAGCGGCATTTGTAGCAGCGCGTGCTGGAGCGATGGCTTTGCGCACTGAACACAGTATTCTTGGTGTCGTTGAAAATATGGCGTATTTTGAAAGTAAAGTAACTGGTGAGAAGGAGTATGTATTTGGAAGAGGTGGAGGAGATAAATTAGCTGCCGAATTACAAACAGATGTAATAGGCCGCATTCCACTTCAACAACCTGATTGGAATAAAGAAGACTTCGCTCCTTCAGTATATGAAGATACGCATACAACGGGGATTATTTATCGCACGATAGCTGAAACAGTAATTGATAAAACAGCTGTCGCGCAAAAATAAAATAATAATGAGTGGACGATATATATTGTCCACTCACTATTATAGTTATTATTTTTTACTGTTGTTCCTTACTCCCGCTTTGGGAGCCACCTTCGCCACCTGCATCTTTTTTATCAGAGCCACCTTTTTCAGCCTTTTGCACACCTTTACTAATAATATCAATCATCTTAGCTTGGAAGAGTGGGCTTTCAGTAGTTTCTGTTAGTACTTGTTGTAAATATTGACGGTATTCTTTACTCTTCATTGTTTGCAACATCATTTTTTCTACTTCAGGGTTTTTCATGATCTCTATAACGCCTGCTTGGTATTCAGGGTCTTTTAGTAAGGTTTTCATTAAATTTGTTTGTTCTTTCCCCATACTTTTAGCGAATTTCGATGAGAACTCAGGGTCTTTAAAGAGCTTTTCCCAGAATTGCTGCCCTTTGTCGGATACCATTGCATCTTCAATCGTTTTCTTTACTACTGTTTCATCTAGTATGAGTGCTTGTTTCATTTTTTCATCAGTTAATACATCTTGAATGGCCTTCTTACCTTGATCAGTTTTTAAAATATCAACAATCATTTTCTTTGTTTGATCGTAATCTAATTCGGATTTCGTTTCTTTTCCTTGTGCACATGCTACAAGTGCAATAAGTAGAAAAGAAGAAACGAAAACGAGTAGTATCCGTTTCATAAGTTGGAACTCCTTTCAACACAGTTCTCTCTTTTTAATATAAATATCTTTAAGGAATTTATACATGAACATGGCTAGCTTTTTGAAATTGTCATTGATACAATTTAATTAGAAATATAAGGATAATGGGGGATGTGTTGTGAATAGCCGCAAGTGGGTACGACTATTTTTAACGACGTTGTTTCTTGGTGGAGTCAGCACGGTTATTATTGGGTTTGTTTTGGAGTGGGACAAGTACGATAAATTTTTTCAAAATTTCGACGCAAAGGAGATTCTAGCAGTTTCTTTCTGGTTGATGGGTGTAGGGTTTATTTTTAGTGTTATAAGTCAAATGGGGTTCTTTGCCTATTTAACGATTCATCGTTTTGGACTAGGTATGTTCCGATCGTCATCTTTATGGAATGTAGTCCAGCTCTTCTTTATTGCATTCGTTTTATTCGATTTTGTGTATTTAAGATCTGTACTCATTGCAAATGGAGAAGTTTCATTAGGGAATAACATACTTGTTGCTGGAATATTATTTGTGTTTGGAGCGATTGTTGCTTATATAAAAAGTAAAGAAACAAATAAAAAAGCATTTGTGCCTGCCCTGTTCTTTATGGTTGTTGTAACAATTCTTGAATGGGTGCCAGCACTAAGGATTAATGATACAGATTGGTTATATTTAATGGTTATACCACTTTTATTATGTAATGCATATCAGTTACTTATATTACATCGTTTAATCGGAAAAACGAGTAAAGCTGCTTAATTGAAAAGTACTTTTGAATTTTTACGCAGCGATAGTTATACTACAAGAAATAGTGAGATGGAAATAGCTCTATTACCTTTCGATAAGGTAATAGAGCTATTTATGTGTAAAGGGTAGCAGAAAAGAAACTACTTCACATCTTCACTTTTCGTACTTGTGTTGGAAATGAGTTGTGATACGGATATTTGTTGATATCCGTCACTCTTTAACTTTTGTAGAAGTAGCGGTAAAGCTTTATTTGTTTGAAGAGCAGAATCAGATGCGTGTAATAAGACAATATCTCCACCCTTCAAATTATTAGAGACAGTGGAAACGATAGTATTTACACCTGGATTTTTCCAATCATTTGAATTATTACTCCAATGAACGACAGTGTATCCGAGCGATTCTGCGATTTTAAGAGTTGCTTTGTTGAATTCACCACTAGGTGGACGCAATAGCTTGACTTGTTTTACGCCAAGTTTCGTAAAAACATCTTGGGCTCGTAAAAGATCTCTTCTTATTTCATTTGGCTCTAGAGAAGTGTAAGACGTGTAATTATAACCCATACTACCGATTTCATGTCCATCTTTCATGATACGTTCGACGATATCGGGGTGTCTTTCGGCCCATGCAGCAGAAAGGAAGAAGGTTGCATTCTTAATTTCTCTTTCTTTGAGTGTCTCAAGGATTGGAATCGCTTTTTTGTCTCCCCAACTAATATCAAACGTGAACGCAACTTGTTTTTTAGCGGTATCTCCTTTGTAAATTACCTTAGGACCTGTAGCAGTTGAAAAAGCAGATTCATGTGAATATGTTTTTAAAAAGAGTAGCCATGCTGTAAATAAGGAAAGTATCACTATTAAGCTAATGTGTTTAAAAGTTCTTTTGCTCGTAATAAAAAAGAAAAACATAATATTACGCCCCTTTGTCCAATCCTTTTCAGTTACATATATGCTTTAAATATAAAAAAGAGAACAAGGGATTAATATCGTAAGTGGTGGATATAATGAATGATAGGATTTTGATGATTTGTTTTTGATAAGTAAAAATGAGCGGAACTTGTATTGCTCTGTAAGGAATGATTGAGGTGATGATTTGCTTGGGCTTATGTTGACGAAAGAAGAGAAAAAAGAAATGGAATACATATTGAAGAGAGAGTTAGAGGAACTTTTATTTGATTTTGAAGATGAGCGTATTCATGAGGTTGTAAAAAAAGCGATGGAAGAAAGATATAAAATCATTTTTTGTTTATTTCGAAGAGTTGCTAACGCAGAAGAATGTATTCGTTATGTAAGAAAAAGAATTTTTTATTAAAAAGTGTTGACGTTAATGATTAGTATATGGTAAATTAATAAACGTCGCTGATGCGGAAACGCAGAAAACGACAAAAAAGAAATTGAAAAACTTAGTTGACATCGAAAAACGAAGATGTTAACATAAGGAAGTCGCAAATGAGCGACCAAGTAGTTCTTTGAAAACTGAACGAAACAAACAACGTGAAACGTCAATTTTTATTTTTAGATGCTAGACAAACTAACTTTATTGGAGAGTTTGATCCTGGCTCAGGATGAACGCTGGCGGCGTGCCTAATACATGCAAGTCGAGCGAATGGATTGAGAGCTTGCTCTCAAGAAGTTAGCGGCGGACGGGTGAGTAACACGTGGGTAACCTGCCCATAAGACTGGGATAACTCCGGGAAACCGGGGCTAATACCGGATAATATTTTGAACTGCATGGTTCGAAATTGAAAGGCGGCTTCGGCTGTCACTTATGGATGGACCCGCGTCGCATTAGCTAGTTGGTGAGGTAACGGCTCACCAAGGCAACGATGCGTAGCCGACCTGAGAGGGTGATCGGCCACACTGGGACTGAGACACGGCCCAGACTCCTACGGGAGGCAGCAGTAGGGAATCTTCCGCAATGGACGAAAGTCTGACGGAGCAACGCCGCGTGAGTGATGAAGGCTTTCGGGTCGTAAAACTCTGTTGTTAGGGAAGAACAAGTGCTAGTTGAATAAGCTGGCACCTTGACGGTACCTAACCAGAAAGCCACGGCTAACTACGTGCCAGCAGCCGCGGTAATACGTAGGTGGCAAGCGTTATCCGGAATTATTGGGCGTAAAGCGCGCGCAGGTGGTTTCTTAAGTCTGATGTGAAAGCCCACGGCTCAACCGTGGAGGGTCATTGGAAACTGGGAGACTTGAGTGCAGAAGAGGAAAGTGGAATTCCATGTGTAGCGGTGAAATGCGTAGAGATATGGAGGAACACCAGTGGCGAAGGCGACTTTCTGGTCTGTAACTGACACTGAGGCGCGAAAGCGTGGGGAGCAAACAGGATTAGATACCCTGGTAGTCCACGCCGTAAACGATGAGTGCTAAGTGTTAGAGGGTTTCCGCCCTTTAGTGCTGAAGTTAACGCATTAAGCACTCCGCCTGGGGAGTACGGCCGCAAGGCTGAAACTCAAAGGAATTGACGGGGGCCCGCACAAGCGGTGGAGCATGTGGTTTAATTCGAAGCAACGCGAAGAACCTTACCAGGTCTTGACATCCTCTGAAAACCCTAGAGATAGGGCTTCTCCTTCGGGAGCAGAGTGACAGGTGGTGCATGGTTGTCGTCAGCTCGTGTCGTGAGATGTTGGGTTAAGTCCCGCAACGAGCGCAACCCTTGATCTTAGTTGCCATCATTAAGTTGGGCACTCTAAGGTGACTGCCGGTGACAAACCGGAGGAAGGTGGGGATGACGTCAAATCATCATGCCCCTTATGACCTGGGCTACACACGTGCTACAATGGACGGTACAAAGAGCTGCAAGACCGCGAGGTGGAGCTAATCTCATAAAACCGTTCTCAGTTCGGATTGTAGGCTGCAACTCGCCTACATGAAGCTGGAATCGCTAGTAATCGCGGATCAGCATGCCGCGGTGAATACGTTCCCGGGCCTTGTACACACCGCCCGTCACACCACGAGAGTTTGTAACACCCGAAGTCGGTGGGGTAACCTTTATGGAGCCAGCCGCCTAAGGTGGGACAGATGATTGGGGTGAAGTCGTAACAAGGTAGCCGTATCGGAAGGTGCGGCTGGATCACCTCCTTTCTATGGAGAATTGATGAACGCTGTTCATCAATATAAGTTTCCGTGTTTCGTTTTGTTCAGTTTTGAGAGAACTATCTCTCATATATAAATGTATGTTCTTTGAAAACTAGATAACAGTGTAGCTCATATTTTTTTAATTTTAGTTTGGTTAAGTTAGAAAGGGCGCACGGTGGATGCCTTGACACTAGGAGTCGATGAAGGACGGGACTAACGCCGATATGCTTCGGGGAGCTGTAAGTAAGCTTTGATCCGAAGATTTCCGAATGGGGAAACCCACTATACGTAATGGTATGGTATCCTTACCTGAATACATAGGGTATGGAAGACAGACCCAGGGAACTGAAACATCTAAGTACCTGGAGGAAGAGAAAGCAAATGCGATTTCCTGAGTAGCGGCGAGCGAAACGGAATCTAGCCCAAACCAAGAGGCTTGCCTCTTGGGGTTGTAGGACATTCTATACGGAGTTACAAAGGAACGAGGTAGACGAAGCGACCTGGAAAGGTCCGTCGTAGAGGGTAACAACCCCGTAGTCGAAACTTCGTTCTCTCTTGAATGTATCCTGAGTACGGCGGAACACGTGAAATTCCGTCGGAATCTGGGAGGACCATCTCCCAAGGCTAAATACTCCCTAGTGATCGATAGTGAACCAGTACCGTGAGGGAAAGGTGAAAAGCACCCCGGAAGGGGAGTGAAAGAGATCCTGAAACCGTGTGCCTACAAATAGTCAGAGCCCGTTAATGGGTGATGGCGTGCCTTTTGTAGAATGAACCGGCGAGTTACGATCCCGTGCGAGGTTAAGTTGAAGAGACGGAGCCGCAGCGAAAGCGAGTCTGAATAGGGCGTTTAGTACGTGGTCGTAGACCCGAAACCAGGTGATCTACCCATGTCCAGGGTGAAGTTCAGGTAACACTGAATGGAGGCCCGAACCCACGCACGTTGAAAAGTGCGGGGATGAGGTGTGGGTAGCGGAGAAATTCCAATCGAACCTGGAGATAGCTGGTTCTCCCCGAAATAGCTTTAGGGCTAGCCTTAAGTGTAAGAGTCTTGGAGGTAGAGCACTGATTGAACTAGGGGTCCTCATCGGATTACCGAATTCAGTCAAACTCCGAATGCCAATGACTTATCCTTAGGAGTCAGACTGCGAGTGATAAGATCCGTAGTCAAGAGGGAAACAGCCCAGATCGCCAGCTAAGGTCCCAAAGTGTGTATTAAGTGGAAAAGGATGTGGAGTTGCTTAGACAACTAGGATGTTGGCTTAGAAGCAGCCACCATTTAAAGAGTGCGTAATAGCTCACTAGTCGAGTGACTCTGCGCCGAAAATGTACCGGGGCTAAATACACCACCGAAGCTGCGAATTGATACCAATGGTATCAGTGGTAGGGGAGCGTTCTAAGTGCAGTGAAGTCAGACCGGAAGGACTGGTGGAGCGCTTAGAAGTGAGAATGCCGGTATGAGTAGCGAAAGACGGGTGAGAATCCCGTCCACCGAATGCCTAAGGTTTCCTGAGGAAGGCTCGTCCGCTCAGGGTTAGTCAGGACCTAAGCCGAGGCCGACAGGCGTAGGCGATGGACAACAGGTTGATATTCCTGTACCACCTCTTTATCGTTTGAGCAATGGAGGGACGCAGAAGGATAGAAGAAGCGTGCGATTGGTTGTGCACGTCCAAGCAGTTAGGCTGATAAGTAGGCAAATCCGCTTATCGTGAAGGCTGAGCTGTGATGGGGAAGCTCCTTATGGAGCGAAGTCTTTGATTCCCCGCTGCCAAGAAAAGCTTCTAGCGAGATAAAAGGTGCCTGTACCGCAAACCGACACAGGTAGGCGAGGAGAGAATCCTAAGGTGTGCGAGAGAACTCTGGTTAAGGAACTCGGCAAAATGACCCCGTAACTTCGGGAGAAGGGGTGCTTTCTTAACGGAAAGCCGCAGTGAATAGGCCCAAGCGACTGTTTAGCAAAAACACAGGTCTCTGCGAAGCCGTAAGGCGAAGTATAGGGGCTGACACCTGCCCGGTGCTGGAAGGTTAAGGAGAGGGGTTAGCGTAAGCGAAGCTCTGAACTGAAGCCCCAGTAAACGGCGGCCGTAACTATAACGGTCCTAAGGTAGCGAAATTCCTTGTCGGGTAAGTTCCGACCCGCACGAAAGGTGTAACGATTTGGGCACTGTCTCAACCAGAGACTCGGTGAAATTATAGTACCTGTGAAGATGCAGGTTACCCGCGACAGGACGGAAAGACCCCGTGGAGCTTTACTGTAGCCTGATATTGAATTTTGGTACAGTTTGTACAGGATAGGCGGGAGCCATTGAAACCGGAGCGCTAGCTTCGGTGGAGGCGCTGGTGGGATACCGCCCTGACTGTATTGAAATTCTAACCTACGGGTCTTATCGACCCGGGAGACAGTGTCAGGTGGGCAGTTTGACTGGGGCGGTCGCCTCCTAAAGTGTAACGGAGGCGCCCAAAGGTTCCCTCAGAATGGTTGGAAATCATTCGTAGAGTGCAAAGGCATAAGGGAGCTTGACTGCGAGACCTACAAGTCGAGCAGGGACGAAAGTCGGGCTTAGTGATCCGGTGGTTCCGCATGGAAGGGCCATCGCTCAACGGATAAAAGCTACCCCGGGGATAACAGGCTTATCTCCCCCAAGAGTCCACATCGACGGGGAGGTTTGGCACCTCGATGTCGGCTCATCGCATCCTGGGGCTGTAGTCGGTCCCAAGGGTTGGGCTGTTCGCCCATTAAAGCGGTACGCGAGCTGGGTTCAGAACGTCGTGAGACAGTTCGGTCCCTATCCGTCGTGGGCGTAGGAAATTTGAGAGGAGCTGTCCTTAGTACGAGAGGACCGGGATGGACGCACCGCTGGTGTACCAGTTGTTCTGCCAAGGGCATAGCTGGGTAGCTATGTGCGGAAGGGATAAGTGCTGAAAGCATCTAAGCATGAAGCCCCCCTCAAGATGAGATTTCCCATAGCGTAAGCTAGTAAGATCCCTGAAAGATGATCAGGTTGATAGGTTCGAGGTGGAAGCATGGTGACATGTGGAGCTGACGAATACTAATAGATCGAGGACTTAACCATATAATATGTAGCAAATGTTATCTAGTTTTGAAGGAATATATATTTAAAATTCCTTTTGACATTCTGAAAAGAATGTGTATAATGATAAAAGTCTGGTAATGATGGCAGAGAGGTCACACCCGTTCCCATACCGAACACGGAAGTTAAGCTCTCTAGCGCCGATGGTAGTTGGGACCTTGTCCCTGTGAGAGTAGGACGTTGCCAGGCTTGTATTATTCCGCAGTAGCTCAGCGGTAGAGCTATCGGCTGTTAACCGATCGGTCGTAGGTTCGATTCCTACCTGCGGAGCCATTATGCTTCCATAGCTCAGCTGGTAGAGTACTTCCATGGTAAGGAAGAGGTCACCGGTTCAACCCCGGTTGGAAGCTTGGAAAAAGTTTTTAAATTTTTGGCCCGTTGGTCAAGTGGTTAAGACACCGCCCTTTCACGGCGGTAACACGGGTTCGAATCCCGTACGGGTCACCACTTTTGGAGGATTAGCTCAGCTGGGAGAGCACCTGCCTTACAAGCAGGGGGTCGGCGGTTCGATCCCGTCATCCTCCACCATATATGTTTAAATGTCGGAGGGGTAGCGAAGTGGCTAAACGCGGCGGACTGTAAATCCGCTCCTTCGGGTTCGGCAGTTCGAATCTGCCCCCCTCCACCATTTTCTTTAAAATAACCTGAGAGGGTTTATTTTTTTGAGAAGATAAGCATACTAGTAAATATTAATGGGCTATAGCCAAGCGGTAAGGCAACGGACTTTGACTCCGTCATGCGCTGGTTCGAATCCAGCTAGCCCAGCCATTTACGAGCCATTAGCTCAGTTGGTAGAGCATCTGACTTTTAATCAGAGGGTCGAAGGTTCGAATCCTTCATGGCTCACCATTTTCGCGGAAGTAGTTCAGTGGTAGAATACAACCTTGCCAAGGTTGGGGTCGCGGGTTCGAATCCCGTCTTCCGCTTTATTACTACGGGGCCTTAGCTCAGCTGGGAGAGCGCCTGCCTTGCACGCAGGAGGTCAGCGGTTCGATCCCGCTAGGCTCCATATAAATAGAGAAAGTGTACATCATATGATGTACGCTTTTTTTGTGTTTAAAAAGACAACTTTCATATTTGTCGTTTAAAATGAAGAAAACGTAAAAATAAAGGATGGGGGATAATTGTGAAAGTTGTCATTGCATCTGATTCATACAAAGAAAGTCTAAAGGCTATAGAAGTATGTGAAGCTATTGAAAGAGGTTTTGGAGCAATTTTTCCTAAAGCAGAGTATGTAAAAATACCAATTGGAGATGGTGGGGAAGGAACTGTTGATTCACTTGTTGATGCCACAGGAGGAAGCGTTGTATCACTTTATGTGACAGGACCGCTTAGAGAAGGCGTACAAGCTTTTTATGGCATTTCTACAGATAAAAAGACAGCGTTTATTGAAATGGCATCGGCATCTGGACTACAACACGTACCGGTTGAAAAGCGAAATCCATTCATTACAACGTCAAAAGGGACAGGAGAGCTTATATTACATGCGCTAGACCAAGGAGTTAAGCATATTATTTTGGGGCTTGGAGGAAGCGCTACAAATGATGGTGGAGCAGGTATGTTATCGGCTTTAGGAGTAAGGTTTATAGATGAAAAGGGTGAAGCAATAGATCCATCTGGAGGAACATTACATTCGATTGTCACGATTGATTTTTCACGAATGGATTCACGCCTAAAGGAGATAACGATAGAAGCGGCGTGTGATGTAAATAATCCATTAGTCGGAATGAGAGGGGCATCTTTCGTGTTTGGTGCTCAAAAGGGTGGGGATGTAGAGATGCTGAAAAGGCTAGATGAGAATTTAAAGCATTATGCGACTATTCTTAAACGATATGTATCTTTGGATGTATCTGAAATACCTGGTGCAGGAGCGGCAGGAGGTATGGGAGCAGCTGTTATTGCAGTGTTAAAGGGGAGCTTACGAAAGGGTATTGAAATTGTATTGGATCATACAAATTTTGATAAGCATATAGAAGATGCGGATTTAATTATAACTGGTGAAGGTAGAATAGATGAACAAACAGCATATGGAAAGGCTCCTGTTGGTGTCGCGGGGCGAGCGAAACGTCTTCATATTCCTGTGATTGCTATAGGAGGATCGGTATCTCCAAATTATCCAGTTGTTTACGAAAAGGGAATCGATGCAGTATTTAGTATTACGCCTTTTCCAATGGCACTAGACGAGGCATATAAGATGGCAAAAGAGAATATTGAAATGACAGCAAGAAATATTGCAGCAGTATGGAAAATTGCATCGAAAAAACACTTCTAAATGTAGAAGTGTTTTTTATTATTATCTAATAATAATGATAGCAGTTGTTTCATTAAGTTAACTTTATACATAAAATGGTCTTAAGATTTGGATTTCAACATAAATATAAGTGAATAAATTGTATATCCATACAGAAAAATGTCGAGTTGAGTCAGAGTATATAAAAGATTTAAAATATTTAGTGAAGGCATAAAAGGGGGATACTATCTATGAAAAAAGAAATCTCAGTTATTGGAGTTCCAATGGATTTAGGACAGATGCGTCGTGGAGTTGATATGGGCCCGAGCGCGATCCGTTATGCAGGGGTAATTGAAAGAATTGAAGAAATTGGATATAACGTTAAAGATATGGGAGATATATGTATAGAGAGAGAAAAAGAAGTTGATGAAAATACAAAATTAAGAAACCTTACACAAGTTGCGACTGTATGTAATGAATTGGCAAGTAAGGTGGATCATATTATAGAAGAAGGTCGTTTTCCACTTGTATTAGGTGGTGACCATAGTATCGCAATTGGTACACTAGCTGGTGTGGCAAAACATTATAAAAATTTAGGTGTTATTTGGTATGATGCACATGGAGATTTAAATACGGAGGAAACTTCACCATCTGGTAATATTCATGGAATGTCACTTGCAGCAAGTTTAGGCTATGGACATCCCACGCTTGTAGACTTATACGAGGCATATCCAAAGGTGAAAAAAGAGAACGTTGTAATTATCGGTGCACGTGCATTGGATGAAGGAGAAAAAGACTTTATTCGCAATGAAGGTATTAAAGTATTCTCAATGCATGAAATTGATCGTATGGGTATGACGGCTGTTATGGAAGAAACAATTGCTTATTTATCTCATACTGATGGTGTACATCTATCATTAGATTTAGATGGTCTTGATCCTCATGATGCACCGGGAGTTGGAACGCCTGTAATTGGTGGTCTATCGTATCGTGAAAGTCATTTAGCGATGGAAATGTTAGCGGAAGCTGATATTGTTACATCTGCTGAGTTTGTTGAAGTAAATACGATTTTAGATGAGAGAAATAGAACGGCAACAACTGCGGTTGCTTTAATGGGTTCTTTATTCGGTGAAAAACTAAAATAAATGTAAGAAAAGCAACTGAGAAGTTGCTTTTTTTATTTGAAAATAGACGTATAATAATGATTTATATTATACTGTACGATAAGATTGTTTGACATCTTACCAATTTGATCTAAAGGGGGTTGTTTGTAATTGTCGTTTGTTTCATGTATGGTATAATTAACTAGTTGTTGGAAATACATACAGATAGAGCATAAAACAATATTTCAATATATGGATAGAATTGCTCGTAAGTAGGAGGAAGGGTTAGCATGCCTTTTGAAGATACGACCATTTTGAAATATCTTAGTACGGTATTAGATATTGCCGTTGTATGGTTTATTATATATAAGCTAATTCTTATAATCCGAGGGACAAAAGCTGTTCAACTTTTAAAGGGGATTACAGTTATTATTGTCGTTCGGATGATTAGTATTTTCCTTGAATTGCATACGCTTTATTGGCTAACGGAACAAGTATTAACGTGGGGATTTTTAGCCGTTATTATTATCTTCCAGCCAGAATTGCGAAGAGCACTTGAGCAGCTAGGACGCGGAAGTTTATTTTCGCGTGTTGGAACTCAGGAGGATGATGAACCTGAAATTGTTGCAACATCGATAGCAAAAGCAACGGAATATATGGGAAAACGTAGAATTGGTGCATTAATTACGTTGTCAAAAGAGACCGGAATGGGTGATTATGTGGAAACGGGTATTCCGTTAAATGCAAATGTATCATCGGAGTTACTCATTAATATTTTCATTCCAAATACGCCTCTGCACGACGGAGCCGTAATTATGCAAGGAAGTACAATTAAAGCAGCGGCTTGTTATCTTCCATTATCAGAAAGCCCCTTTATTTCTAAAGAGTTAGGAACAAGGCATCGTGCTGCAATGGGAGTTAGTGAAGTCACTGATAGTATTACAGTAGTTGTATCTGAAGAAACAGGCCAAATTTCTTTAACGAAAAATGGTAAGTTGCATCGTGATTTGAAGACAGAACAACTGAAGGATATGTTATTAGCAGAATTTAGTGGGAACGAAAAAACGACTTCTTCGTCTTTATGGAATTGGAGGAGAAAGCGTCATGGATAAGTTAATGGAGAATCATTGGTTTTTAAAAGGAATCTCATTACTATTGGCGTGTATGCTTTTTATGTCCGCAACTTTAACTGAAAAGAATACGACATCGGGTATATTACCTTTCGCAAATGATACGAAAGAAACATTAACTAATCATGCTATTAACCTTAAGTATGATGAAGATAAATATATTGTAAGTGGTATTCCGGCAGAGGGCGTTAAGGTGAAGTTAGAAGGCCCAAAAGCAGCAGTTGCTACAGCAAAAGCAAAAAAACAATTTGATATAACGGTTGATTTGCGAGATAGTCCAAAAGGGACTTATGAAGTTTCTTTGAAAACGAACGGGCTTCCAGATGATGTGAAGGGAACAGTTCAGCCATCAACAATTAAAGTTACTCTTCATGAAAAAGCGAGAAAATATGTTCATGTAGACTTAAAGTTATCAAATGAGGATCAAATGCCAGCGGGTGCTACTCTCGAAAAATCAAACATTAAACCTGATACTGTTGAGGTAGTTGGGACGAAAGAAGAAATCGAAAGTATTTCATCTGCTAAGGCGTATATTGATTTAAAAGGTGTTAATAAAACTGTTACAAAAACAGCTGAAGTTACATTATACAATAAAGAAGGAAAACGTTTAAATGTAAGAACAAGTCCATCTAAAATTAGTGTAACGTTGAATGTGGCGACGCAAGCTACGGCCAATAATACGGAAAAAACTGTTCCTGTAACGTATACGAAAAAGGGGAGTTTACCAGAAGGATTGGCCGTTACAAATATTAGCGTTGAACCGAGAGAAGTAACGATAGCGGGTCCAAAAGATATTTTGGATAATATACAATCGATAGAGGGGGTCGAAGTAGATCTTAGTCAATTGACTGAGTCTACAACATTCGATACCTCTGTTTTATTGCCAAAGGGTGTAACGAGTTCTAAACCAAATCAAGTGAAGGTTTCCGTAGGGGTACAAAAAGTAAAACAAACAAAAACTAGAACAATTGAAGGTGTCTCGATTCAAAAAAATGGAGTTTCTAAAGATGTCACTGCTCAGCTACTTTCGCCACAGGATGGAAAGATAAGCGTTGATATTTCAGGAGAAGCAAGTATAGTAGATAAAATAACAGCTGCTCAAATAACAGCGGTAATTAATTTGCAAAATGTATCGCCAGGGACGAAGGATGTTTCGATTCAAGTGAGCGGTCCTGGTAATATTTCAATAGAGCCAAAACAAAAAAGTGCTAAAGTTACTATTGTGAAGAAAGAAAAGCCAGATCAAGAAGTACAGGGTAATGGTGAACAACCAGATTCAAATAATAATCAAGATAATCAAACTGAAAAACCAAAAGATCCTGAAACTAATCCAGAAAAAGACCAGGACAAAGAAAAAGACAAAGATAAAGATAAAGAACTTAGTCAAGAACCAACGGTAGATAATCAAAAAGAGCAAGAAAAAGGAGCGAATCATAATGGGTAAATATTTTGGTACAGATGGAGTACGTGGAGTTGCGAATGAGGAATTAACACCTGAATTAGCTTTCAAAATTGGACGTTTTGGTGGTTATGTATTAACAAAAGATACAGATCGTCCAAAAGTAATTATCGGTCGTGATACACGTGTATCTGGTCATATGTTAGAAGGAGCTTTAGTAGCAGGTCTATTATCAACTGGAGCAGAAGTAATGCGCCTTGGTGTTATTTCTACACCGGGTGTTGCTTATTTAACAAAGGCGTTAGGCGCACAAGCGGGTGTGATGATTTCTGCATCTCATAATCCGGTACAAGATAACGGAATTAAATTCTTCGGTTCAGACGGTTTTAAATTAACAGATGAGCAAGAAGCAGAAATCGAAGCTTTATTAGACAAAGAAGTTGATGAATTGCCACGTCCAACAGGTACTAACCTTGGACAAGTGAGCGATTACTTTGAAGGTGGACAAAAATATTTACAATACATTAAACAAACTGTAGAAGAAGATTTCTCTGGTTTACATATCGCTTTAGATTGTGCACATGGTGCAACGTCTTCTTTAGCGCCGTACTTATTTGCGGATTTAGAAGCTGATATTTCAACAATGGGAACTTCACCGAATGGTATGAATATTAATGCTGGAGTAGGTTCTACGCATCCTGAAGGCCTAGCAGAATTAGTGAAAGAAAAAGGTGCTGATATCGGTCTTGCTTTTGATGGTGATGGTGACCGTTTAATCGCTGTAGATGAAAAAGGAAACATCGTTGATGGCGATCAAATTATGTTTATTTGTGCGAAGTACATGAAAGAAACTGGTCAACTAAAGCACAATACAGTTGTTTCAACTGTTATGAGTAACTTAGGTTTCTACAAAGCACTTGAAGCAAACAATATTACAAGTGACAAAACTGCAGTTGGTGATCGCTACGTAATGGAAGAAATGAAACGCGGTGGTTACAACTTAGGCGGAGAACAATCAGGTCACATTATCTTACTTGATTACATTACAACTGGTGATGGAATGTTAAGTGCACTTCAACTTGTAAACATCATGAAAATGACGAAAAAGCCATTATCTGAGCTTGCAGGAGAAATGACGAAATTCCCACAATTACTAGTAAATGTTCGTGTAACAGATAAAAAATTAGCATTAGAAAATGAAAAAATTAAAGAAATTATTCGTGTTGTAGAAGAAGAAATGAACGGTGATGGTCGCATTCTTGTGCGTCCATCTGGAACAGAACCGCTTATTCGTGTAATGGCAGAAGCACCGACACAAGAAGTTTGTAATGCATATGTACATCGTATTGTAGAAGTTGTTAAAGCTGAAGTTGGCGCTTAATAATTTGTTGAATTTATTTTAAAAGGAGCACAAGAAGTGCTCCTTTTTCATATGTTTTAAAGACGATGAAAAAAATTTCATTGACGGTTTATAATGTTTGTTATAAGATTGTCTTGTTCTTTTTCTCAAAGTAAATGTTGTAAATTATAAAAGCGCCAGAACTACAAGTAGTGTAGTTGACGAGGTGGAGTTTTATCGAGATTTCGGCGGATGACTCCCGGTTGTTCATCATAACCGCAAGCTTTTACTTAAATCATTAAGGTGACTTAATGGACAAAGGTGAAAGTGTGATGAGAGAAAAGGAACGGATGAAAACTAGCTGTATAAGTATATACGGACTTAAACCCAATCGAGAGGAAGGTGAAAGCCGTTACAAGCTTACAGGGCTAGCAATATGTAATCCGTTTTTTAGTATAAATAAAAATGGTATCGGACTATGTCGTTACATGTTCGCAGAGCAGTGTAAGCATTTGTAACGGCGACTAAACATGTGTGGAATCGTAGGATTTATTGGAGAACAAGATGCAAAGGAAATTTTATTAAAAGGTTTAGAAAAACTAGAATATCGTGGATATGATTCAGCAGGTATTGCAGTACAAGCAGAGAACGGTGTTGTTGTGTACAAAGAAAAAGGCCGTATTGCAAAACTTCGCGAAATCGTAGATGAGAACGTAGCAGCAAGCGTAGGTATCGGACATACACGCTGGGCTACACACGGTGTTCCAAGTAAGGTAAACGCGCATCCGCATCAAAGTACATCAAAGCGCTTTACACTAGTTCATAACGGTGTAATTGAAAACTATGAATTAGTGAAAAAGGAATATTTACAAGATGTAACGTTCGTAAGTGAAACAGATACAGAAATTATCGTACAGCTTATGGAACAACAAGTGAGCACAGGATTAAGTGTAGAAGAAGCGTTCCGTAATACGCTATCTCTTTTACATGGCTCTTATGCAATCGGATTACTTGATGCTGAAAATCCAAACATGATTTATGTTGCTAAAAACAAAAGCCCGCTATTAGTAGGTGTTGGTGACAACTTTAATGTTGTGGCGAGCGACGCTATGGCGATGTTACAAGTTACAGATCAATTTATTGAGTTAATGGATAAAGAAATCGTAATCGTAACGAAAGAAAGCATTACAATTAAAAACTTACAAGGTGAAACGATTGAACGTGCACCGTTTACAGCGGAATTAGATGCAAGTGACATTGAAAAGGGAACATATCCTCATTTCATGCTTAAAGAAATTGATGAGCAACCACTTGTAATCCGTAATATTATTCAAAAGTATCAAGATGAAAATGGCGAAATTGAATTAGATCAAGATATCCGCAACGCGATTTTAGATAGCGATCGTATTTACATCATTGCATGTGGAACGAGTTATCATGCAGGTCTTGTTGGAAAACAATTTATCGAGAAGTTTGCAAAAACACCAGTTGAAGTACACGTAGCAAGTGAATTCTCTTACAACATGCCATTATTAACAGAAAGACCATTCTTCATTTACATTTCACAAAGTGGTGAAACAGCTGATAGCCGTGCAGTACTTGTGCAAACAAATGAAATGGGTCATAAAGCATTAACAATTACAAACGTACCTGGTTCTACGCTTTCTCGTGAAGCTGACTATACACTTCCACTATACGCTGGACCAGAAATTGCGGTTGCATCAACGAAAGCTTACACAGCACAACTTGCAGTACTTTCAATCTTAGCGGCTGACATTGCTAAAGCAAAAGGTGAAGTTCTTGATTTCGACTTAACACACGAACTAGGAATTGTAGCAAATGCAATGATAGAACTTTGTGATCAAAAAGAAGAAATGGACGCATTAGCAAAACAATTTTTAGCAACAACGCGTAACTGTTTCTTCATCGGACGTAGCGTAGACTTCTACGTAGGATTAGAAGGTGCGTTAAAACTAAAAGAAATCTCTTACATCCAAGCAGAAGGATTTGCTGGAGGAGAATTAAAACACGGTACAATCGCTTTAATCGAAAATGGTACACCAGTTATCGCACTTGCTACACAAGAGCACGTAAACCTTGGAATTCGCGGTAACGTGAAAGAAGTAGTAGCACGCGGAGCTAACCCATGTATCATCTCAATGAAAGGCTTAGAAATGGAAGGAGACAGCTTCGTATTACCAGCTGTACACGAAGCACTAGCACCGCTAGTAGCAGTTATTCCATTACAACTTATCTCATACTACGCAGCACTTCACCGCGAGTGTGACGTTGATAAGCCACGTAACTTAGCTAAATCTGTTACGGTTGAGTAGAAGGTTGGTAGATTTGAAATAAATTTGTGAAGCCTCACCCCTTTGGATATTTTTATCTAAAGGGGTGTTTTTGTGTCCAAAAGAAAGAGAACATTTAAAATCGATAAGTGGATTAAAGAGGAGCGAGGAACTAGCAGTGGGAATGGACAGAAGCCCTACTGATTAAAGGTTCACTTTATCGGATTTGGAACGAAATCACTTTTGTTTATCTGAATTTTCTAGTAATATTTTAAGTATTCATGAACAGTTTTCTTTATTACTACAAGAAAAGACGATTGTTATTGCTGAAGAGCTTGGAATGAAACACCTAGCTGATCCAATTGAACGGGAATCTTGGGAGTATAGATGCATTAATTGACTAGACATGACGAGGGGTGTTTATTAATGAAAGTGAAAGAAAAAACATATTTAAGTATAGAAGAGATTATTTCATTACCGGCCTTATCAAGTACAAATATAAGTGATGATGGCAAAAATGTAGCGTTTGTTAAAAAGACAGCTAACTGGAAAGACAATACATATAGAAACCATGTATGGATATATGAAAAGGAAAAGGGGAAGAGTTACCCATTAACAATTGGAGATATAGATAGTACACATCCATTATGGTCTCCAGATTCTAAGGGTATCGCATATCTTAGCCCTGTTGGAGATGGGAAAAATCAGATCTTTTTTAAGTCACTAGACGGCTATAGTGAGGTTCAAATTACTGATGAGAAAGAAGGAGTCAGTAATTTCAAATGGGAGCCTACTGGTAAAGGTTTTTATTATATTGCACAGTCAAAAGAATGTGAGGAGATAAAGAAACGTAAGGAACGATATGGAGATTTCCATCATGTAGGTAAGGAACATCAGAATAATTGTTTATACTACATTGAAATAGAAAAAGTGAAACAAAATGATAAACAGGAACGGAAGGTTAGCGGTGTTTATCAACTAACGGACGGTAAGGATTTTTATATACATAACTTTGATATTTCAAATAATGGGAAAAAGGTTGTATGTATGGCTACACCAAGCCTAAACGATTATATGAATGGTGATATATATATATTAGATGTTGAAGCTGGGGAACTACAAAAGATGAATATAGATACGTTGTTAGGAGCGAGCATCTGCTTTTCTCCTGAGGGCGATAAAATATGTTACTCAGCAAGCATAAGAGAGAAGGATTACTATAGAAATCATATACAAGATAATACATTAGAGATATATGATATGAATACTGGAGAGGTAATTCAGCCTCTAACAAATTTTGATAGTACGGTTACGCCATTACAGTGGACAGCTAAAGGAATTTTAATTAGATGGCAGGATAAAACGAATTATCGTATTGGATTACTAGCTGAAGATGGCACTGTGGAAGCATTAAGCGACAAGGTAGATGGCTTTATAATGGATGCCTCTATAACAAAGGATGGAAATCATATAACCTATAATAAGGCTATAACAAATGAAACCTTTGAAATCTATTTGGATGATAAAAGAATAACGGATGAAAATAGCTTTTTCGAAGACAAGCTTAAAAGTAATAGGGAAATCATCTCATGGAAAAGTAGAGATGGCCTTGAAATTGAGGGTGTGTTATCAACCCCAGCAGAGTTTGACTCAAATAAAAAATATCCTTTATTAGTAGTAATTCATGGTGGTCCGGCTTGGGCATCCTTTCCGATATTTTCAGACAGCTTCAATGAGAAATATCCGATTGAACAGTTTATCGAAAAAGGCTTTATCGTTTTAGAGCCAAACTACAGAGGAAGTTCAGGTTATGGTAATGAATTCTTAAAAGCAAACTACAGAAAACAGGGAATCGCTGACTATGATGATGTTATATCAGGGGTGGATAAACTAGTTGATCAAGGGATTGTAGATAAAGATACAGTAGGAGTTATGGGATGGAGTAACGGAGGATATATATCAGCTTTCTGTTCTACATTTAGTAGTAGATTTAAAGCTATTTCAGTTGGGGGCGGAATTACGAACTGGAGTACCCATTATGTAAATACAGATATCCCTTACTTTATTAGAATGTATTTAGGAAATACTCCATGGAATGATCCGGGGATCTATACGAAGACATCACCAATGACATATATTAAATCAGCTTGTACGCCTACCTTAATTCAACATGGGGAAAAGGATGCAAGAATTCCAACTACAAATGCATATGAGCTATATGAAGGATTAAGAGATATGGAAGTTGATACAGAATTAATTATATTTAAAGGAATGGCATATAGTTCTGATCAGCCAGGAATGAGAGTAGCTATTATGAAGCAGAACTTGATGTGGTTTTCACATTATATTCTTGGAGAAAGTATGGAGGGCTTTCGTACTATATAATGGATATTCGTACAGGGATTTTTCGTTGTACAATCGGGTCATATTGTTGAAAAAGAGATACAACAAATTATATAATTTGTTGTAAACTGCATGCAAACCATTATGATTATAAGGAAATGTAATTCGGAGGACTAATATGACAGAAAATAAAAATGTGTTACCAGTAGAACAGCGTGAAGAATTATTCAAAGTATTGAAAGCTCGTTTTGAGAAGAATATGAATCGTCATGAAGGTCTTGAATGGGCTAAAGTTGAAGCGAAGCTGGATGTTAATGCTGAGAAATTATGGTCACTTAATGAAATGGAAGTAACTGGCGGTGAGCCGGATGTTGTTGGTTATGATAAAGAGAAGGACGAGTATACTTTCTATGATTGTTCAAAGGAGAGTCCTAAAGGCCGCAGAAGTCTTTGTTATGATCTTGAAGCGTTAGAGTCAAGAAAAAAACATAAACCAGAAAATAATGTCATTGATGTGGCAACTGCTATGGGCATTGAATTATTAACTGAAGAACAATATCGAGATTTGCAACAAATTGGGGATTTCGATATGAAATCATCAAGCTGGGTACAAACGCCTTCAGATATTCGCGAACTCGGTGGCGCTCTATTTTGCGATTATCGCTTTGGACACGTTTTTGTGTACCACAATGGAGCAGATTCCTATTATGCTGCTAGAGGGTTTCGCGGTTCGTTAAGAGTTTAAATTTGGAGTAAGTAAGAAAAGAGCCTATACTTAGGCTCTTTTCTTACTTATATTTTAAAAGTAAACTGTTACTACGCAGTTTTACTTAATTTATATGTTTCGTGGTTGTTTTTCCGGAAAAGTTTAGGGAAAACATAACCGTCTAATCCAATACGTCCAGCATTATGACCTGCAATTAAAATGAACATAGTTAAAACAAGCATGTTTGGGTTTACACTAACAGTTCCACTTAATAAGAATGAAAGATTCATTATGATTCCAAAGAATGCAGCAGTTTTTGTTAATCCACCTAAAATTAAACCTAAACCTACTAAGATTTCCCCCCATTGTACGAAAAAGCTAAATAAGTCTGCGTGCGGAAGAACAAAGTTTTGAAGGAAATCCGCCCACCAGCCTTGTACTGCGGGGTGATCGCCTGATGCTTGGGCGATGGCGCCTTTGAGGAAACCGCTGGCATCAAAAGATTGTCCTAAAACTTTCCCTATTCCAGCAGTAATCCAAGAATATCCTATGTAAAGACGTAAAAGTAATAATATGAAAGTAGCACGTTTATCAGTTCTTAAAAAATTGATAACCATTGAAATCCCTCCAATATTGTATTTACATGTTTATTATATATCCATTGTGAATAAATTCACAATGGAGGAAATGTGAACGAATATATGTTGTGAGTAATTGTTTTATTTTTTGTAACATTTCATCTTTTTTGATAGACTAATAATAGAGATATATCAAAAGGAGGCAAAGACTAGATATGTGGATGAACTTGTAATGATTAGCAATTGGATAGATTATTTTTCTCTCATAAGTGAGGGTTTATTTAGCTATCTGTAAATCATTCAAGGACTGCATATTTGGCGTAGTCATTCCTTCGGTAAGGATAGGCCTATTATGTATCTATCTTTTTTGTGGGGAAATTTATATCTCTCATATAAAATATGCGTCCTTTAAAATTGGAGGAGTATATGATGAATCAATTAAAAAATAAAGTAGCAGTTGTTACAGGTGTAAGTCGTCTAGACGGTATAGGAGCAGCTATTTGCACAGAGTTAGCAGAGGCTGGATACGATATATTTTTTACGTATTGGACAGCTTACGATAAAGAGATGCCTTGGGGCGTTGAGCAAAATGAACAAATACAATTAAAAGAAGAGCTAATACAAAAAGGTGTTAAAGTATCGAGCATGGAGTTAGATTTAACTCAAAATGATGCACCGAAAGAGCTTATAAATAGGGTTACTGAACAACTAGGCTACCCTCATATATTAATTAATAATGCAGCATATTCTACGAATAATGATTTCTCTAATTTGTCTGCTGAAGAGCTGGATAAGCATTACATGGTAAATGTTCGTGCGACTACATTGTTAAGTAGTCAATTTGCCCGAGGATTTGATAAGAAATTTGGTGGTAGAATTGTGAATATGACTTCGGGGCAATTTCAAGGGCCTATGGCAGGAGAACTGGCGTATGCAACAACGAAAGGAGCTATTGATGCTCTTACCAGTACGTTGTCAGCAGAAGTAGCCCATTTAGGAATAACAGTGAATGCAATTAACCCAGGTCCAACTAGTACAGGATGGATGACTGAAGAGATAAAGCAAGGATTAAAGCCGATGTTTCCTCTGGGCAGAATTGGTGAGCCAAAGGATGCAGCTAGACTCATAAAGTTTTTAGTAAGTGAAGAAGCAGAGTGGATTACGGGACAAGTGATTCATTCGGAAGGTGGATTTAAAAGGTAAAAAGAAGGCATCTCCTTTCGGTGAGATGCCTTCTTTCTAATCTTTCTTCAATCTTCGTGCAACACCATTCCCTAAAGATTGTAATCCTTGAACGAGGATAATTAAAATAAAGACGGTTGCATACATTACTTCAGGTTCATAGCGTAAATGTCCGAAGCGATATGCCAAGTCCCCTAGCCCGCCAGCCCCTACAAGACCAGCCATCGCTGTTGCGCCAATTAAGCCGATTGTTGCGATCGTTAATCCGAGCACAAGAGATGGGCGTGCTTCTTTAACCATGACGTGCCAAATGATTTTTATAGTAGAGACTCCCATTGCTTGGTAAGCTTCAATAACACCACGATCCACTTCTAGTAAAGCTGTCTCCATTAAGCGTGCAATATAAGGAGCTGTGAAGACGACAAGTGGTACGATAACACCTTGCACGCCAATGGATGTTCCCATTAGGAACTTCGTAAAAGGTAAAATGAAGAATAATAGAATGATAAATGGAAGAGAGCGAATGACATTAATAACTGTATTAAGAATAGGATAGATAAGTTTATTTTCTCGCTGTCCACCGGGTCTCGTCAAAACAAGTGTAACGCCGAGCGGTAATGCGATAAGGATAGAGATAAGTAATGAAATAGATGTCATTTGAAATGTTTGAATTGTTGCTTCCCATATGACTTCACCCCATTCATCCAAAAAGGACTTGTTTTCCATAGTCTGTTTTCCCTCCCTCTACGATGATACCTCTCTCTTGTAAGAATGCTAAAGCACGGTTTACTTCATTTTTTTCACCTTGCATATGAACGACAAGTTTCCCATATGCCTCATGTTTTAGCTGCGTAATATTACCGGATAAAATATTTGGATATACTTGGAAACGTTTTGTGGCGAAAGCTAGTGCTGGTTCTCCTGAAGAACTTCCTATAAAAGAAAGTGTTACAATTTCACCAGTAGTTTGTAGTTCTTTTTGTACTTCTTCTGGAATTTTAGCTGCAAATGCGCTATTTACAAACTTCTTCGTTGTTACATGTTGTGGATTTGTAAAAATGTCTTTCGCAGTCCCACTTTCGACTACAGATCCATGCTCCATAACGGCAACCTGGTCACAAATACGCTGGATGACATTCATTTCATGTGTAATGAGTAAAATCGTGATGCCAATTTCTTCATTAATTTTTAGTAATAAATCAAGAATAGAATCAGTTGTTTCTGGATCTAATGCGCTCGTTGCTTCATCACTTAATAAAACCTCTGGTTCATGTGATAGTGAACGAGCGATGGCAACACGTTGTTTCTGGCCGCCAGAAAGTTCGCTTGGATAAGCATCTTTACGGTTAAAAAGATCCACGATGCGTAAATATTTTTCTACTCTTTTTTCAATTTCCGCTTTTGGAATGCCAGCAAGGCGTAACGGCAATGCGATATTTTCATAAACGGTAACAGTTTTAAGTAAATTGAATCCTTGAAAAATCATTCCGATTTTTTGCCTCGCTTTTGCTAGTTCTTTTGTTGATAAAGTGGTTAAGTCTTGGTTGTTTACGATGATGTTTCCTGTCGTTGGTTTTTCTAATAAATTTACACAGCGAATTAATGTGCTTTTACCAGCGCCGCTATACCCAATGATTCCAAATACCTCGCCTTTTTCTACTTTAAGGGAAGTAGACTTAAGAGCCTCAACAGTCCCTTTTTTTGTTGTAAATACTTTGGAGACGTTTTTTAATTCAATCATTATCGTCAGCTCCTACCAAGATGGTAAAACTGAACCATCAAATTTTTTCTCGATAAATTCTTTTACTTCTTTAGATTGATAAGCTTTCTTTAATTTACTTACAACAGCATCATCTTTATTTTCAGTACGAACAACGACCCAGTTCACGTATGGTGAATCTTTTCCTTCGCGGAAAATGGAATCTTTCGCTGGATTTAGTTTTGCACCTAATGCAAAGTTTGTGTTAATTGCAGCTGCTTTCACTTCACTTAATTGCGTTGGTAATTGAGAAGCTTCTAATTCAACAATCTTTAAATTTTTCGGGTTTTCAATTACATCCTTTGCAGTCGCTTTTTCTGTAGCCTTTGGATCAACTTTTAAAACCCCTGCTTTTTCAAATAATTTTAAAGCTCGAAGTTCATTCGTTGGGTCATTTGGTACAGCGATTGCATCGCCCTCTTTTAATTCTTTTACATCTTTTAAGCTTTTAGAATATACGCCCATTGGGAATGTTACTGTTGAAAATACTTCAGTTAATTTCATATTGCGTTCGGCTTTAAATACATCTAAATATGATTTCGTTTGATAGCTATTTACATCAAGACTTTTTTCATCTAACGAAACGTTTGGTGCTACGTAATCATTAAATATTTTTATATCAATGTCGAGACCGTCTTTTGCCGCAACTTCTTTAATCTTCTCAAAAATTTGTTCATGTGGTCCACCTGTTACACCGACAGTAATCTTTTTCTCGTCTAATATTTTTACATCTTTATCTGAATTTGCGCCACATGCGCCTAATAATAGTACTGCTCCGCTTACAATGCTCAATAATACTTTCTTCATCTATAATTCCCCCTTAATATACGTTCCAAAATAAAAAGCACCTCTCAAAATAAGAGAGGTGCCGAATAGACGAAATAGGTTCCTCTCTTATCTTCCAAAACGAAAACTCGTTTTGCAGGAATTAGCACCTTAGCTTATACGTTATAAGCTCGGTTGCCGGGCATCATCGGGCCAGTCCCTCCGCCACTCTTGATAAGAGTATGTATATGTAGTTTTTAAATATGGTACTAATAGTAAATCTAACAAAAGGAATTGTCAACTTTATTTTCTGAATATATTTTATTTTAAGGTAATCGAAACGTTTCCTTTCTTATGGCCCATTTCTACATACGTATGGGCTTCTGCAACTTCTTCTAATCGGTAAGTTCTATCAATAACAGGTTTTAGCTTTTCTGTTTCAACTAGTTGTTTTAGTAGGTTCATATCTTCTTTACTGACCTTTGCCATCATTCCGTTAACAGATACATATTTTCCATTAGGCATTAATGCGTCTGTACAAAGAGACTTTTTATATTTTCCAACTGCATCAAATATAATATCGTAGTTCTCGCCCTGTTTAGTAAAATCTTCTTTCATATAATCAATTACTTTATCAGTCCCTAAAGATTGCACTAGTTCAAAATTTGAATTACTACAAACAGCTGTAACGGTCGCGCCGAAATATTTAGCAAGTTGTACAGCAGCTGTTCCTACTGATCCAGAGGCGCCGTATATGAGCACTTGTTGCCCTTTTTTTATACGGCCCTTCCTCAGAAAATGCAATGCTGAAGTTCCGCCAAAAGGAATAACGGCAGCTTCTTCATATGTCACATTGGTAGGTTTTAATGCTATTAATCCACTTTCATGCACGCATGTGTATTCGGCATAACCACCAAGGTTTAGTTCTGTTAATGCAAAAACTGGGTCTCCTTTTTTAAATTGAGTTACATCTGTTCCAATTTCTTCGATTTCACCGGATAACTCTACGCCGAGTATAGGTTTTCTCGGTTTTCTAAAACCTAATATGATCCGCATAGGAACCCAAAATAAGAGGGGACTATTAAAGCCACGTATTCTACAATCTCCAGTCGATACACTTGTTGCGCGAATTTTAACTAATACTTCGTTCTTTTTAGGTTTAGGTTTTTCTACATTTTGAAGCTGGAGAACGTTTGGTGGTCCATATTGTGTACAAATAATCGCCTTCATAATAACCTCCTGAAATGAGTTGTTATTATTTACATCATATTTAAAATCTTCATTAAACATGTCTCTATATAGAGAATATAGATTAAAAATTATATAGATTTCATAGGAAAAGAGGTGATATTATTTTGGGAAAGGGGGCGACATTATGAAAAAAATTATTTTTGTTTCAAGTTTAGTACTTGCAATCAGTCTAGGGGTAGGGTGTAGTAATGAGAAAACAGCAAAGACGGATGAGCCGAAAAAAGAATCAGTTCAAAAAGAAAAGGAATTAGCAGCGAAGGATGTTTTCAAGAAAACGAACGAAGCTTTTAAAAATGAAGAGCATGTAACGATGACATATGGTGTAGGCGTAAAAGCTGAGGGAACAGAGATGGACATATTAAAGGCTAAGATGCAATTAGAGCCAAAGACAAAGAATTCTCGTTCTGAAATGAATATTTCCGGTACAGATGTTGTAGTGTATACTGTGGATGGTAAAGTTGCTGGTGAGGTAAAAAACCCTAATACAGGAGAAGTTATAACCGTACCAGAGGAGCAATTAAACGCTGGTGGAATGAAAGCGACTCAAGATATTATAGATAAGTTAGAAGTACCGGAAGTAGTTTTAGATAAAATGAAGATGGAGAAAAGCGGAGATAAATATAAACTGAAATTTACATTAAAAGGGCAAGAAACAGAAAGTATGTTAACTAGCATGGATGAAACGCAGAAGAAAATGTTACAAGCACAAAATGCGAAGATAGAAGAAGTGGATGCAGAATATATCATTACAAAAGATTTTAAATATGAATCAGCAAAGATAGACATGATTATGAGTAGTAATGGCAAGGATAAAGCACACATTATTACGAACGCAAAATATACGTCGTACGAAAAGTTTGACCCAATAAAATTGCCAGCAGCAAAGTAACAGTTTTGATGAGGGGGACCTAAAATAAGGACCCTCTTTTTTGTATACTTTCTTCACAGGAAAATAGGTACAATATGAAGAGGAAAAGATGTAGAAGAGGAGAGTGTCATTTGAAAAAAAGAAAGATGATGGTGGTCATTGTAGCTTATACAGTGTTGCTTGCAACATCTGTAAATACATATAAAGAGCAACTAATTCATCCCATTATGAGCGATGTAGGAAAGTTACTTCCAACGAAAATTAAACGTGTTGAACATGCTGAGGATGAAAGTTCATTAAAACAGGTCGTGCAAGATGCAAATGTTTCTAGAGAGAAGATTTCTATTGCAGGTATGCAACATAGCCAAGGCGGACAGACGTACTATCCGAACGGTACGATGCTTGATATGAAAGAGTATAATAAAATATTAGCATTCGATCCAGAGAAGAAGCGGATTACAGTTCAAAGTGGTGTCACGTGGAATGATATCCAGAAGAAAATTAATCCATACGGTCTTGCAGTTCAAGTGATGCAATCTCAAAACATTTTTACTGTTGGTGGTTCATTAAGTGTAAATGTACATGGGCGTGATATTCGTCATGAAGCATTGATTGATACAGTAGAGTCATTTAGATTGTTAATGGCAGATGGCACGGTACGTAATATAAGTAGAGAAGAAAATGCAGAGTTATTTCCATATGTCATCGGTGGTTACGGGTTATTTGGTGTCATTTTAGATGTGACATTAAAGCTAACTGATGATGAATTATATGAAATGCATACGAGAATGATAGACTATAAAGAATACACGTCTTACTTCAAAGAGAAAGTGAAAAAAGAAGAAAATGTTCGTATGCACTTAGCACGTATTTCTGTTGCTCCAAACTCATTTTTAAAAGAGATGTATGTGACGGATTATGCATTGGCACAAAATCAAAATATGAGAGAAGAGTACAGTGAATTAAAAGAAGAAAATATTATAGCTGCACCGAAATTTTTGCTTGGATTATCACGTTATAGTGATTGGGGAAAGAATACATTTTGGGATATACAAAGAAGTTATTTTGAACGTACAGATGGACAGTTTGAGACGCGGAATAATGTTATGAGATCAGATAGTGCTTTTATGGAATATGAAAATCCGAACCTTACAGAAGTGCTACAAGAATACTTTGTGCCTATAGATTCCTTCACGGAATATATAGATGATTTACGTGCCGTATTAAGTGAAGAAGAACTGAACTTGCTCAATATTACGATTCGTTACGTGGAAAAGAATGAAAATGCAGTTTTATCCTATGCAAAAGATGATATGTTTGCACTGGTGCTTTTAATTAACCAAGGACGCTCCGAGAGTGAGGTGAAGAAAACAGAGGATGTCATTCGGAAGATGATTGATGTTACTTTAAAACATAACGGTAGTTATTATTTACCGTATTATTCTTATCCAACGAAAGAACAGCTAAAGAAAGCATATCCTCGTATAGAAGAATTTCTTCAGAAGAAGAAGGAAGTGGATCCAGAAGAGAGATTTGTGAATTTATTTTATAGGGAGTATACGAAATGACATATAGAAGATTTGTAGCCTCACAAAGCATCATTATGATGGCAGGAAGTATGGTATTTCCTTTTTACATTCTATTGCTTCGGAATGTTGGAAATAGCTTCTCACAGTTTGGGTGGGCTTATGGCTTATTTGCATTAACTTCAGCACTTGTATATCCGTTAGTAGGGAAGGCGTCTGATAGAGTAGGTGATCAAAAATTATTAATAATATACGCTTGGTCCATGGCGATATTAATGCTTTGTTTTCCAATTGCAACGGAAGTCTGGCATGTGTATATTCTTCAAGTTGTAATGGGAGTTTTAGGTGCTGTGCAGCGTAATACTGAGAAAACGTCGTTAGCACGAAAGGTTGTGCAGGAAAAGGCTGGTTATGAGATTGGAAAATACCATGTGTGGACATCAATTGGAGGCGCAGTAGCGATTATTGTAACGGGGTATTTAGTAGATTTCTTTACGATTGGTACGATTTTTTATATTGCATCTATCTTATATGTAGTAAGTGGAGTTGTATTAAGTAGTAAAAAAATATAACCATTCCTATTTTTACCTAAATACCCTTTGTTTGTTATACTAAAAGGGAAGACAAAAGAAAAGGGGACATTGCCTTTGATGAAATTTTTAGTTTTAGTTATTCTCACTTTGTTTTTGATTCCATGGACAAGAAGCGGTAGTAAACTTCGAGCAGTGGATAAGAAGGGGGATGAGAAGGTTGTAAAGGGTAAGAAATCATCCATTTTAGTTATTCCTGTTTTATTTTGGATAGGTATTGCAATCTATGAATATTTTTGGCTAATTGATGATCGAGCAGATTCGATTCTTACTCATTATTCTGTTGCAGTAGCAATTTTAATTGGGCTTGTTTTATTTTCACAAGATCAGATAGGGAAATTAGAAGGTACATTAAAAGGTCTTCTAATGTTTGTTTTACTTGCAAGTTACGGCTATTTTGGTTATTTGCACGATATAGTAATCACGCAAAAGAAATATGATTCTGTTGTTAAGGTAGAGAAAGATATTTCAGAGCCATTTACTGAAAATGATCAGCCGTTTACAGTGCCGCCAAAGACAGCGGAGAATAAGATGAAAAAAGTATTTGGGGATATTCCGAAAGTAGCTTATTTTGAGCTAGGAGAATTAACGCCACAAATGGTAAACGGTGAGGCTTTATATGTAGCGCCGATTGAAGTTTCAGGATTTTTTAAAGCACGTAAAGCTGAAACAATTCCAGGGTACGTAACGATGTCAGGTACGAACCCTGATGCCGAAGCGAAACTGCATCTCGGTTATAAGATGAAATACGTGCCAAGCATGTTTTTCGGGAATAATTTAGAGCGTGTCGTACGAAAATCCGAACCAAATTTAATCTTTAAAGGGAAACCTAAATTTGAAGTTGATGATAAAGGGAAACCGTATTATACAATGACATATGGTGAATTTATTTCAGGGAGATCTGGATTTGAGGTAGAGGGTGTTGTTGTAGTAGATGCACAAACAGGTGAAGTGAAAAGATATGATAAAGGAAAGGCACCTAAATTTGTTGATGGTGTATTGAATCATGAGACCGCATCTACATTAAATACGTATTTCGGTAAATATATTCACGGATTTTGGAATACAAAATTCTCGCAAACTGATATGAAGATTCCGACTGAGTGGGGGACGAAAGAAGGAGTGACACCAATCTTCGGTAAGGATGGAACGCTATATTACTTTACTGATTTCACCTCTCCAAAAGAAGGAGTAGATTCTGCGTTAGGTTATTCACTTATTGATGCACGTACAGGTAAGTTGTATTACTATAACGGAAAAGAAGTAAAGGGAATTATGGATGGTTCAGCTGCTTCAGAAGTGGTGGATAATTCCTTTAAAAGAGAGAAATGGCATGGAACGATGCCGGTTATTTATAACGTGTACGGTAAACCTTCTTGGATTGTACCTGTTATTGATGACGGGGGATTAGTACGTGCCCATACTGTCATCTATGCTTCTAATGCAAAAATATTTGCAACAGGTTCGACGCAAAAAGAAGCTCTTGAAAATTATAAAAATGCGCTAAGCGGGAGTGGAGATTCATTTAGACCAACTTCGAGTGGAAAAGAAGCGCAAAAAGAAGGTATTGTACAGCGAGTATATAAAGAAAAATCAGGTGAAAATACAATTGTGTATGTACTGTTAGAAAATGAACAAAAAGTATTTATGATACCTGCGAAAAAATTCCCATATGCTATGTTTACAGAAGTGGGAGATCCAATTCAAATCACATACTTAGATACAGGAGAGGCGATGTCTTCCGTATCTAAATTTACAAATAGCAACTTGAAAAAGTAAAGCGATAGAATTTCTATCGCTTTTTTTTACATTATGAAAGAGGAAAATGCGCTATACTTGACGTATGTTTATGTTGTAACTATAATTGTTACGATTCAGTATGAATACGAAAGGGTGAATGGAAAAAGTGAATGAAGTTAATCACGAAATATATAAACCTGTAAAGATGAACAGGTTATGGATGATTCTTGTATTAGGAACACTTACGGCGATTGGGCCGTTATCTATTGATATGTATTTGCCTTCGTTACCGAAATTAACGGATGATTTACAAACGGGTGCATCCCTTGCGCAGCTTACGTTGACAGCATGTTTACTTGGGCTTTCAGTAGGACAATTATTTGTCGGTTCAATTAGTGATATTTACGGAAGGCGCAAACCTCTTATTATTGCTCTTATTATTTATGTTGCTTCTTCATTACTTTGTGCTGTAGCACCGTCTATTTGGACTTTAGTGCTTTTACGTTTCTTACAAGGCGCTTCGGGCTCTGCTGGTATCGTTATATCCCGTGCAATGGTAAGAGATATGTACTCAGGTTCTGAAATGACGAAGTTTTTCTCACTACTTATGTTAGTAAACGGAGCAGCACCTATTTTGGCCCCGATTATCGGGGGGCAATTATTACAGTTTACAACGTGGCGTGGTGTTTTTATCGTTCTTGGAGCAATTAGTGTATTTATGTTAATCTCGGCTACTTTCGTATTACGTGAAACATTACCTCCTGAAGAAAGAGAGACAGGTGGTTTGTCAGGAACATTGGCGACATACGGAAAGCTTCTGAAAGATCGCTTGTTTATGGGATATGCATTGTCACAAGGATTAGTAACAGCGGCAATGTTTGCCTACATTTCGGGATCACCATTTGTGTTGCAAAATATATACGGGGCATCACCACAGCAGTTTAGTTTATTCTTTGCGATTAACGGTATCGGTATTATTATTGCCAGCCAAGTTACTGGTCGTTTAGCAGGAAAAGTGAATGAGAAAACATTATTTGTTTCCGGTATTATTATCGCCGCTGTTGGTGGCTTATCTCTACTACTTACAATCGTATTAGGAATAGGTCTCATTGGTGTTTTATGCTCGTTATTCCTTGTTGTATCAAGTGTTGGGGTTGTATCGACAACCGGCTTCTCGTTAGCAATGAGAAATCAAAAACAAGCGGCAGGAACAGCATCAGCTTTACTAGGCTTATTACAGTTTATTTCAGGGGCACTTGTTGCACCATTAGTAGGTATTGGTGGAAGTAATACGGCATTGCCGATGGGTATTGTGATAGCTCTTTGTGAAATTGGTGCTGTATTATGTTATCTATTTATGGCTAGAAGAAGTGAAAAGCATTTTGAACTGCAACAAAGACAAAATTTAGAAGCTTAAATTATAAAAAAGAGTTGATTCAAATATTTTTGAATCAGCTCTTTTTTCATTTCTTTGAAATAACTCATACAGCTTTGTAAGGTGATGCAAAAGTTATTTGCATAAAGTGACGATACTGTGACAAAAATGTTGGTATATATATTAAGGTATCCTCTTAAGTGTAAAAAGTAGGGCGTTCTCGGTATAATAACAAGTGGAGATAAAAGAAACTATAGATAGAAGTAGATGTAGATAAAAGGAGAAAAAGAGATGAAGAAGGTTTTGGGTATTGCTGTAATGGGAAGTATGATTCTTCTAGCGGGATGTAATGGAAATAAAGATACGAAAGAACCGAAAGAGAAGGTAGAGCAATCTACAGAACAAACAGAAGAAATGAAAGAATACAGCGCAGTACATGAAAAATATGATATAAAAATGAATAAAGAAATCAATAAAGCACTGCAGTTATTTGAAGTGGCAAAGGAAAAGGGCGGTAAGGAAATAACGAATGCTGCATATAAAGAAGATGTGCAAAAAGTAACAACGAGCATGTTAGAAAATATTGATAATATACGTAAAGAAATTCATGTTCCGAAGTCGAAAGAGCAAGAACATGAGGTATATGTTGGTTTCTTGAATGAATCGGAACAAGCGATGAAAAAATTACAGAAGTTAGCTAAAGAAGAAGATTCATCATTAATTCGTGATATAGAAATTAATTTTGCAACAGCATCGACATACTATAAACGTTTTCAAACAGAAACGAAGAAATAACCTTGCACATGCAAGGTTATTTTTTCTTCTTACCATCACCATCTTCATCTTCGTATACTAACACTTTCTGCTCTTCGTGAAATTCGGAAATAGTTTGTCCGGTAATATTATCGAAGGGTGTGTAAAAAGAAGTAATGCTTTTCTTTTTAATGAAAAGTTTATAAAATCCAATGATAACAAGTATAACAATTGTTAATGGCAGTCCTATAGTCGCTAGAAGTAAGGAATCCATCATATAGCTCCTTTAATATCATTTCTTTATATTATAAACAAAAAACTGCGATTTAGATAAATGGCCCCATTAAAAACTGATTTTTCTAAATATATCCAATTTGATTGACTTTTCATTTTTTCAGAATTATAATTCGAAATATACAATTTGAACCAAATAATAATATAGCAATTTACTTATCCAGAGAGGTAGAGGGACTGGCCCTATGACACCTCAGCAGCGGGTTCTGTAATAGGAACACCGTGCTAATTCCAGCAAGCAAGTCTTGAAAGATAAGTGATGGGCCTTTGTTTATTAAGCCTTGATCTTATTTTTTAAGATCAAGGCTTTTTGTATTCTAAAAAGAGAAAAGGGAGTAATGGAAAAAGTATGTTCATAAAACTAAGTAAATATATATGTTTAGGGGGTTATTGAAGTGTATGTAATTAAAAAATTATCAGTTATGGTGTTCACGCTATGGGTTATTACGACAGTGACATTTCTAATTATGCATATCATTCCGGGAGATCCATTTTCATCAGATGCAAAAATCTTTCCTGAAGAAGTGATTCAAAACATGAGAGCGAAGTATCACCTTGATGAACCGTTGTGGAATCAATATGTTGCTTATTTAGACGGTGTAGTTCATTTTGATTTTGGTGAATCTGTTCAATCAACCGGGCAAGGTGTATCAGAAATTATAACAACTGGCTTTGGTCCATCAGCAATTATTGGTCTACAAGCACTTGTTATCTCATTGTTAGTCGGAATTGCTGCAGGTACATTTGCTGCTCTATATCATGGGAAAGTAATTGACTATAGTGTGAGTTTGCTCGCAATTCTCGGTATTTCTATTCCAAGTTTTATTTTAGCACCACTATTTATACAAGTATTCGCTATTCAATTTGAGCTTTTACCAGTAGCGTCTTGGGGAACATTCGAACATACTGTATTACCATCTTTCGCATTGGCGTTAGGTCCAATTGCGGTTATTACAAGGTTTGTTCGTTCTAATATGATCGAAGTATTGCAGAGTGATTATATTAAGCTAGCAAGAGCGAAAGGCATACCAATTAAGAAGATTATTATAAGACATGCTCTTCGAAATGCGATTGTTCCAGTACTTACATTTGTTGGACCATTAATGGCTGGACTTTTAACAGGGACTTTCGTTATTGAAAAAATCTTTTCAATTCCTGGCCTAGGAAAATATTTTGTAGATAGTATTTTTAACCGAGACTATCCGGTGATTATGGGAACAACAATTTTCTATAGTGCATTATTAATTACTTGTATTTTCATTACAGATATTATTCACCGCATTGTTGATCCGCGTATTCGTTCTATTACATAAGGAGGGGGGATATTTAAATGGGAGCTTATGAAATTAATGAACAGTTATTAACGAAAGAAGAGAAAAAAGAATTAACGATAAATAAAAATCAGCAAACGATTAGCAGAAAGAAAGAAGTGTTTCGTAAGTTTATATCGAATCCAATCGCAGTTTTAGGAACAGTGACGTTATTGCTAATTATTGTTTTCTCGCTTATTGGCGAAAGTTTAACGCCATTTACTGCGAGTGAACAAGTAAAAGAGGCAACAAATTTACCGCCGAGTAGTGAACATTGGTTTGGAACAGATGATCTAGGGAGAGATATTTGGGCACGTACTTGGGCTGGTGGGAAGATTTCACTAACAGTTGGATTAGTAGCAGCTGCCCTCGATATAGGGCTTGGTGTACTAATTGGTGGATTTAGTGGATATGTGAGAGGGCGTAATTGCCTTGGAACGTTAATTGATGAGTGGATTATAAGAGGAATTGAAGTATTATACGGCATCCCATATTTATTAATTGTTATTTTACTATTAATTGTTATGAAACCAGGTCTTTTCACCATTATTATCGCCCTTGCATTAACGGGATGGATTGGAATGGCTCGTCTCATTCGAGCACAAGTATTGTCTTTAAAACAACGAGAGTTTGTTATTGCAGCAGAGCGATTAGGTACATCACATATAAAAATTATATATGGGCATTTAATTCCGAATTTAACAGGGATTATTATCGTCAATTTATCATTTACAATTCCAGCAGCTATTTTTTCAGAATCATTTTTAAGCTTTATAGGACTTGGGGTACAATCACCAGTGGCAAGTTGGGGGACGATGACGAATGATGCACTCGGGACATTATTGAGCGGAGAATGGTGGCAGCTATTTTTCCCGGCAATCATGATTGCACTCATTATGTTCGCATTTAATGCAATTGGTGATGGTTTGCAAGATGCAATTGATCCAAAAATCGTAAAACGGAATCGAAAGGAGAAAAAACATGGGACAGCTCTTATCTTTAGAAAACGTAACGTTAGCCGTTGAAAAAGAGAATAGTAAGCAAGCAATTGTGAAACATGTTTCCTTTTCTATTAACGAAGGTGAAATAGTTGCACTTGTAGGAGAAAGTGGTTCAGGAAAAAGTGTTACAGCACAATCCATTATCGGCTTGAATCAAGAATCAATTCATATCGATGATGGAAATGTATCTTTCCAATCAAAGGAATTAACGAGTTTACAAGAATTAGAATGGAATCAAATTCGCGGAAAAGATATTTCCTTTATATTTCAAGATCCGCTTTCATCTTTAAACCCAACGATGAAGGTAGGCAAACAAATTACAGAAGTAATTTTGCAACATGGGAAAAAATCGAAAAGAGAAGCAAAGGGAATTGCGATTAACTTGCTAAATGATTTAGGGATACATGAAGCAGAGAAACGCTTTGAGCAATACCCACATCAATTAAGTGGGGGGATGAGGCAACGTATTTGCTTAGCAATTGCATTTGCTTGTCATCCAAAGCTTGTAATTGCAGACGAGCCGACAACAGCGTTAGATGTAACGATTCAGAAACAAATTATGGGGCTATTAAAAGAAAGGAAAGAAAAACAAAATACGAGTATTTTATTAATTACACATGATTTGGCACTTGTGCGTGAAGTAGCTGATCGAGTAGTTGTTATGTACGGGGGACGTGTCGTTGAAAAAGGAACGATACAGGAGGTAATAGGTTCTCCTAAACATCCATATACGAAAAGCTTATTACAAGCAATTCCGAATATGGATGATTCCGAAAAGGTATTACGTGCTATAGAAGGAACGACACCTTCCATTGAAACATTAAATAGCTTTGGTTGTCCTTTTGTAAATCGTTGCCCAGTAGCGATAAAAGAATGTATTCATCGTTTCCCAGAGAGAACAACATATTCTAAGGCGCATAGTTCACATTGTTGGCAGCATGTTCTAGAGCATAATAAAGCGAAATCAAAAGAGAAGGTGAATGCCTCATGACGACAGATTTAATTACTGTAAAGCAAGTAACGAAAATATATGGAAGTAAAAGTAAAGAAATCACAGCGTTAAAAGACATATCACTTTCTATCCCGAAAGGAACAACACTTGGCATTATTGGTGAAAGTGGTTCAGGAAAAACAACACTTGGAAAGCTCATAGCGGGGATTGAGAGTCCAACGTCTGGTGAAATTAATTATAACGGTCAAGTTGTTCACACGCTGAAGTCAGCTCATAAGCGAGATTTTTTACAGAAAGTACAGTTCATTTTTCAAGATTCTACAGCTGCATTAAATCCGCGCTGGAAAGTACGCGATAGCGTAACGGAAGGTTATATTTCATTCGGTTTAGGTGATAAAGGGCTGAAGGATAAAGTAGCAGGTGATGCGCTAGAGCGTGTTGGATTAGATAGAAGATATATTGATCGATATCCGCATGAATTTAGCGGAGGACAACGTCAACGTATCGCTATTGCAAGAGCGTTATTGTGTGAGCCAGAAGCATTGATTCTTGATGAACCAATTTCAGCATTAGACGTTTCATTGCAAATTCAAATTGTACATCTGCTGCAAAAAATCCAAAAAGAACAAGGTTATACATATTTATTCATCGCTCACGATTTACCGATGGTTCACTATTTATGTGAAAAAGTAGCTGTCTTATACAAAGGAGAACTTGTTGAATTTGGAAATACGGACGAAGTATTCCATAATCCACAACATTCTTATACAAAAACATTATTAGCATCAACACCAAAAATTTCAGGTTAAAGGAGAATGTAGGATGAAGAAGTTTTTACTGTTTGTCATTATGACTGTTTTAGCAATTACTTCTGTTGCTTGCGGTAAGAAAGAAACGCAAAAGGCGAGTGCTGGTAAGGGAGAAGGAGATCGATTAGTAACGAATATTGGTAGCGATCCATATACACTTGATTCCGCTATTGCGACAGATAGTACTTCAGGTTATGTAATTGGACATTTATTCTCAAGCTTATATACACAAGATAGTGATGGGAAATATCAAAATGAATTAGCGGAGAAAGAAGACGTAAGTGCTGATGGAACTGAGTATACAATTCATTTAAAGAAAGATATTAAATGGTCAGATGGTTCTCCTATTACAGCAAATGATTTTGAATTTGCATGGAAGCGATTATTAAATCCGAAAACGGGTTCTATGAATGCGACAGAAATGTATTTTATTAAAGGGGCAGAGGCATACAATACTGGAAAAGGTGAAGAGGGACAAGTTGGTATTCAAGTCGTTGATCCTCAAACATTAAAGGTAACTCTTGAACATCCAGTTGCTTCTATTAAACAAAAATTAGCAAGCTCACTATTTATTCCATTATCTAAAAAGTCAATTGATGATAATAATAAATTAAAAACAGATCCAAAAGAGTTAATTACGAATGGGCCATTCACGTTAAAAGAGTGGAAGCATAACCAGGCAATTACAGTACAAAAAAATAAAGAATTCTACGATAAAAAGGTAACTCTAAAAGAAATTGAGTTTCGTATTATTCCAGACTCTAAAACAGCGTATCAATTATTTAAATCAAAAGAATTAGATTTACTAAGTGGTTTACCACAAGAGATGATTGAAAAAGAAAAAGGAAATAAAGAATATAAGCGTGTTGCAGGATTCTCATCTTATATTTACTCGTTTAACGTAGAAAAAGAGCCGTTTACAAATGCGAAGGTACGTAAAGCATTTTCATTAGCGGTTGATCGCAAATTTATCGTTGAAAAATTGTATAAAAATAATGCGCAAGAAGCATATGCATTCGTTCCAGAAGGAGCAAAAACACAAAGTGGCCGTGATTTCCGTAAAGAAAAAGGTGATTACGTTAAATTTGATCCAGCAGAAGCGAAAAAATTATTAGAAGAAGGTATGAAAGAACAAGGATGGTCTACATTACCTGAAGTAACATTAAAATTCACTACAGATACACAACATAAAAAAGTAGCAGAAGCAATGCAAGAAATGTTTAAGAAAAATCTTGGAGTAGATATTAAATTAGAAAATAAAGAGTGGAAGAGTTACATCGACACATACAAGCAAAGTGATTTCCAATTAGCTTATATGGGATGGGGCGGCTCTTTATTAGATCCAATTACTAAACTAGATTTATATGCAGGTGATGGTCCGAATAACTATGCAAAATGGCATAATAAAGAATTTGACGCTTTAATAAAAGAAGCAAAAGTTGAACAAAACGAGGATAAGCGTTTTGAATTATTGCATAAAGCGGAAGATATTATGTTTACAGATTCACCATTAATCCCAATTATTTTCCCAAGTTCCTCATATTTACAAAAACCATCAGTATCCGGTGTCCAATTCATTATCGGTTCTAGTCCAGAATTAAGGTACGCAAAAATTAAAAAATAAAGAAGTAGGCAACCGCCTACTTCTTTATTTTATTTCTCTTTTATATTCTTTTTTCGTTCCATCAGAGAAGACAACTTCTAAATCGAATTTTTGATAGTCTTTATCAAGTTTGAACACGTTCACTACTTGATCGATTACTTCTTGGTCAGCAGTATCTTTATCAAATTTTAATTCTTGTAGAAGTGGGCTTAATTTTGTGATAGCCTCGTCTCCTGTTAATTTTACATCTGCTTTATGATCTTCAATTTTTGCTTCCATTTTCTTATCAGCTGCTACATTTTTATAGTCTGCTTCGTAGTCTTTCTTTGTATCTTGGTAGTCTGCCTTTAAATCGAATTCATTGAAGTTTAGTTTTAAATCTGCAGGAGCCTCATTTTTTGCTTCTTCAGTCGTCTTTTTATTAGAAGTTGTGTCTTCTTTTGCAGGAGCTTTACATCCTGTTAATGCAGGTACTAGCATAAGAGCTAATAAAACTGATAGTAGAATTCTCATTATAAATTCCTCCTTATGTAAATTCGTTCTATACAAGTTTTTCCCAAAAACATGTAATTATGTATGTGTTGAAAATAAATTATTATCCTGCAGTCATAAGGGCTAATCCGCAATTTAAATCAAAAACGATTTGTATGTATATGGTAAATTGAAGTTGTGAGGGAGGGACTAAAATGCATGAAGAATATAAAGAGATAATAAAAAAATCAATTGAATATATAGAGAATCACTTACATGAGGAGCTTACAACAGAAAGAGTGGCATCTCACAGTGCAGTATCGATGTACCATTTTCATCGCATCTTTCAAAGATATGTTGGGATGAGTGTAACGGATTATGTTCGTAAGAGAAGATTAACTCATGCTGCACAAGATTTGGTATCGACTGAAAGAGCAGTTATTAATATTGCAGTGCAATACGGTTTTTCCTCACAAGAGGCATTTACTAGAGCTTTTAAAAGAATGTTTCAATTACCACCAAAAAAATATCGAAAGTATTTCCAGTCATTTTATATAGAAAGAGAGGGGATTTCAATGGAAAAAGGTATACCGAAAGGATGGGTATTAAGTGGAAGTCATCCCGCTGAATATGAGATGGGTTTAGATTACGAAATTGCCCATCAAGGAAAAGTATCTGCATATATAAAAGCAAAAGAGAACGTTACGCACGGAGGATTTTCAACATTAATGCAAATGTTTCGAGCGGATAACTATGTAGGTAAGAGATTACGTTTAACAGCATTTATTAAGAGTGAGAATGTAAAAGATTGGGCAGGATTGTGGATGCGAGTAGATGGAAAAAATACGGAGCCGATTGCTATGGATAACATGCAAAATCGTCCAATTAAAAATACGAATAACTGGCAATCGTACTCGGTTGTACTAGATATAAAAGAAGAAGCACTTGGTATTGCATTTGGTGTTTTATTATCAGGAGAAGGTTGTGTCTGGCTAGATAGTATTCGATTTGATGAGGTGGATGGAAAAATTCCTGTAACGGATTTGGCAGAAAGTTTTTATGAAACTCTTCTAGAAGAGCCAATGAACCTGCAATTTGAAGAAATGGAAAAAGAATGAGGTAAGGAGAAAATGTATGCTCCAATATGTAAAACTAATAAGTATTAGTTTAGTAGCGTCATCTTGTATTATGGGAATTAACTATTTAATTAGCTATCTTTGGTCAGGGCATATACCTTCTTTGACGTGGAAAACATATTTGATATTTGCATTTATATTTATTATGAGTTTTAGTTCAATACAAAAAGATGGAAAAGAGGATTGTTGACAATAGTCTTCTTCGCATTTCTTTAACACAAATGTTTATTCCTGTATGTGGGATTATTTCCCGCAACATGCGTAGCGAATGGCTATTACAAAATAATATTTGCCGGAGTTAATTTAGAGAAAATATTATCTCATTATTATTTATTAGACTAGTTACACAATTAGTAGCGGGGCTCACTATAGGTATAAAAGAAATGAAAAAGGGAAGAGACCTTGTAATTAATGAAGTACACAGTAAAAAGGTATCCTTCAATTGGATACCTTTTTATTAGTACTTATTATTTTGCAACTTCTGCCCACTTGTAGTTAAATTCACCGCCGAAGTCAGTTGTTACAAGTCCTTTAATGAAAGAGCGTTGTAAGTAAGAGCGACCTTGTTGGTACAAAGGAGCGACAGCGCCATCTTGTAATAAGATTTTTTCAGCTTGTTTCATTGCTTCCCAGCGTGCTTTTTCATCGCCAGCTAAATCTGTTTTCACTTTATGAATTAGCTCGTCGTACTCTTTGTTAGAGTATTTATCAAAGTTATAAGCACTATCTGTTGTGAATAAATCTAAGAATGTAATAGGATCAGCGAAGTCAGGACCCCAGCCATCAATTCCGATTTCATAATCACCACTTAATAGTAATTTCAACTGTTGTTTACGTGGTTGTGGCTTTAAATTCACTGTTAATCCATCTAGATTCTTTTCCAGTTCACCTTTTAAATATTCGCCAGTCTTTTTAGCTAAAGCATTATCACTTGTTAATAGTTCAAGTGTTACTTTGTCAGTACTAAGTTCTTGCTTCGCTTTTTTCCAGTTTTCTTTCGCTGATTTCACATCATCTTTGACTAGGTTTCCGTTTTCTTTGCGGAAGTCAGTGCCCTCTGGGCTCTTTGCAAATTTCGCAGGAACCATTCCTTCAGCTGGAACAGCACCGTTATTTAAAATTGTTTCTACGTATGCTTTTTTATTCATTGCGCCGTTAATAGCAAGGCGTGCATGTTGATTTTTTAATACTTCATTTTTTTGATTGAGTCGTAAAAATTGAATGCCGACTTCAGCACGTTCTTTGAAGTTTGGATCGCCCTTATATTTATCAACAAACTCCGCAGTTAAAGCAACACGGTCAATTTGTCCTGAATCATATAAGTTAACTTCTGTAGACTTATCTTTAACGACATTGAAGTTGATTTCTTCTAATTTTACTGTTTTAGCATCCCAATAGTTAGGATTCTTCTTTAATTGGAAGCCTTGTTCGTGCTTCCAGTTATCTAATGTGAAAGCACCGTTGTAGATTAAATGATTTGTTTCTAAACCGTATTTATCACCTTGCGATTTTAAGTAATCTTCATTAATTGGTAAGAATGTTGCAAATGTCGTTAAGCTTAAGAAGTAGGGAACAGGACGGTCTAGTTGTACTTCTAAAGTTTTGTCATCAAGGGCTTTGACACCTAATTGATCAAGTGGTAATTGTTTTTGATTTATTTGTTTTGCATTCTTTATATCGAAGAATAAGAATGCGTATTCGGCAGCTGTTTCAGGATTTACAGCACGTTGCCAAGCGAAGGCGAAGTCTTTTGCTGTAACAGGAGTACCGTTTGACCATTTCGAATCACGAAGATGGAATGTATATTTTGTTTTATCAGGACTAACGTCAACCGACTCAGCGACACCAGGAATTGGTTTATTATCTTCGCCCATTGCATATAAACCTTCAAAAACATTTCGCATTACGTTCATGGATTCCCCATCCGTTGCTTTTGCAACATCCATTGTTGGAATTTCTGAAGCAAATGATAAGTTAATTGCTTGTTTATCAGGTGCTTTATCGTTTGCTTTTGCTCCGCTTGCATTATTTTTATTTCCCCCACAAGCAGTTAGTAGTAGACTTGCCCCTAAAACAGATGCAACAACAGGTACAACTTTTTTCTTCATTGTTCGTTCCTCCCTAAATGTGTTGTTCATAACGTCATAATGTCCATGTCTTGAAGTAGCTATAGAAAGAGATAAAACCTAGTATAAATATTTGTTTATAGGTAATCATGTGTTCTATATGTATATACATGTTGAACTATAATGTATCGTTATATGTTTCAACATAGTAGACATTATATTTTGATGGTTAAATATTTCGTTTCTTTGATTATTTAGAATATTAACACCAGAAAGAACTATATGTCAATAATAAAAACAAAGCGTTAATTTCTTGGAATAATATATTAAAAAAGTAGATTCACTCATATTAAGGAATCTACTTTTAATATATTTTGTCAAAAAAACAATGGGAGTTGGTGGAAATACGTTGTTTAAAGTTTCACTTTATTTTTCAATTTTTGCCCATTTGAAGTTTAATTGACCTGCAAAGTCTACTTGTACAATGCCTTTCACATAAGATTTCTCTAAATAAGATTCGCCTTTTTGGTAAAGAGGAGCAATAACAGAGTCTTTAAATAATATTTTCTCTGATGCTAGTAATGCATCAAAGCGGGCTTTTTCATCACCAGCTAAAGTAGTTTTCACCTTTTCAATTGCTTCGTCGAACTCTTTATTAGAGTAATGATCTAAGTTGTAAGGGTTATTCGTTGTAAACAATTCAAGGAATGTAATTGGATCAGCAAAGTCAGGGCTCCAACCATCAATTCCGATTTCGTAGTCACCTTTTAATAAGAGTGAAACTTGTTGTTTACGTGGTTGCGGTTTTATATTTACTGTTAAGCCCTCTAAATTCTTTTCTAATTGACCTTTTAGAAACTCACCAGTCTTCTTCTCAAGGTCACCGTCACTTGTTAATAATTCTAATGTTATCTTTTCAGAACCTAGTTCTTTTTTTGCCTTTTTCCATAATTCTTGTGCAGATTTCGTATCAACTTTTGTTAAATCGCCGTTTGTAGCACGGAAGTCTTTTCCATCAGGACCTTTTGCAAAGTTTTTTGGCACAAGACCAAAGGTTGGTGTAGAGCCATCATTTAATAACGTATTGACAAAGGACTTTCGATCAATCGTTTGATCAATTGCTTGGCGTGCAGAAACGTTTTGAAGTACTTTGTTTTGTTGATTCATACGTAAAAATTGTACCCCTACGTTCGGACGTTCTTTAAAATTAGCATCCTTTTTATATTTATCAACGAAGTCAGATGTTAGTTTTATACGGTCTAATTGTTTAGATTCGAATAAATTTACTTCTGTTGATTTTTCTTTTACGATGTTGAAATTGATTTCTTCGATTTTGACAGTATCTTTATCCCAGTAGGTAGGGTTTTTCTTAAATTTAAAGCTTTGTTCATGCTTCCAATCACTTAGTGTAAAAGCTCCGTTATACAAAATTGTATTATCTTCTAAAGCGTACTTATCACCTTGTGTTTTAAAGAATTCCTCGCTAATTGGTAGAAATGTTGGGAACGCCGTTAAGCTAATAAAGTACGGAACAGGACGCTCTAATTCTACCTCAAACGTATGGTCATCAACTGCTTTTACACCAAGTTGATCGGCTGGAAGCTCTTTGTTGTTAATTTGTTTTGCGTTTTTAATATCAAAGAATAAAAATGCATATTCAGAGGCTGTTGCTGGATCAACAGCTCTTTGCCAGGCGAAGACGAAATCTTTCGCTGTAACAGGAGTACCGTTTGACCATTTTGAATCTCGCAGGTGGAATGTGTACTTCGTTTTATCGCCACTTACTTCATGGGATTTTGCAACGCCAGGGACAGGTTTGTTACCTTCACCAAGATTATACAAACCTTCAAATACGTTTCTCATTACTTGACCGGAATCAGTATCTGTAGCACGAGCTGTATCCATTGTTCGTATTTCAGAAGGTGAAGATAAGTTTAAAACCTGTTTACTAGATGCCTCGTCTTTTGCATTTGCTCCGCTAGCTTCGTTTTTATAACTACCGCAACCAGTTAATAAAATACTTACTCCTACAACTGATGCGATACCGGGTAAAAACTTCTTTTTCATTTGATTTTCCTCCTAAATAATTAAGTTTGGATGATGATGAGGGAAATGAAAAATAAAAAAATCCCTCTTTTCTGATTGAGAAAGAGGGATTTTCACATACAAGTTATGTACCCGTATATAAACGAAGTCCCTCATTCTATCTTTCAAGCATAAAGCTTGCAGGAAGTGGCACAGTATTCAAAATGAACCTGCTGCCGAGGTTTCAAAGGGCCAGTCCCTCCACCTCTCTTGATACAATGAGTAAACGAATGAATTTTATTAATTTTTGTGTTTCTTTGATAATTCAAAATCTTACACCTTGGATAATGAAGTGTCAATCAAATGAAACATAGTTTAAATTTTCAGTTTTTTTAAAGTGAAAAAAACCACTGCACATGGCAGTGGTTTTTCTGCTAGAAGTTAAAGTTATCTGGATCTGGACCGACGCGATGATTTTCATTCAAAGCTTGAATTGCTTTCATATCATCCGAGCTTAATTCAAAATCAAAGATGTTTGCATTTTCAATAATGCGGTGCTCTTTAATTGATTTAGGAATCGTTACAACTTCATTTTGTAAATCCCAGCGTAAAATAACTTGTGCAGTTGATTTACTATATTTTGTCGCAATTTCTTGTAATGTTGGATGATCCAGTAGTTGCCCTTGCATTAATGGTGACCAAGCCTCGAGCTGGATGTTATGTTCTTTACAGAAAGCATGTAATTCTTCTTGTGCTAAACGAGGGTGGTATTCCACTTGGTTGACCATTGGCTTAATTTCAGCAATTTCAAATACGTCTTGTAAGTGGTGAATGTGGAAATTACTCACACCGATAGCACGAACACGACCATCTTTATAAAGCTTTTCTAACGCTTTCCATGATTCAGTATATTTCTCTTTTACAGGCCAATGTACTAAATATAAATCTAAATATTCTAGGCCTAATTTCTCTAATGTAGTTTCAAATGCTTGAATTGTTGTTTCATAACCTTGATCGCTATTCCATACTTTTGAAGTGATAAATAGCTCTTCACGAGGAATATCAGATTCGCGAATTGCTTGACCAACGCCTTCTTCATTTTGATAGATTGCTGCAGTATCGATGCTGCGGTATCCGTTTTTAATAGCTGCTTTTACAGAATCAATTACTTCTGATCCGTCCTCTACTTTAAACACACCTAAACCGAACCAAGGCATTTTTACACCATTATGTAATGTTGTATAGTCTTTTAAACTTGTTAAATTCATATTATTTCCCCCTAGCTTTTTTATTTGTTGCTTCAACTGCTTGTTGAATGACTTCTGAAAAATTATTTTCATATAGAACTTTTAAGCCTTCAGCAGTTGAACCTCCTGGTGTTGTTACTTGTTCTCGGAGCATAGCTGGATCTTCGTTTTGTTGGAGCATAGCGGCAGAACCAGCAATCATTTGAATGACAAGGTGGTTTGCCGTTTTCTCATCAATTCCATAGTTTTTCGTCGCTTCAATTAAACCTTCAGCAAAGTGATAGAGAAAAGCAGGTGCACTACCAGTAATGGCGGTAAGTTGATGAACTTCCTCTTCAGTACAAAACTGTGAGGTACCAATACCTTTTAAAAGGAGTTGTAGCGTTTCTTGATGCGTTTCACCTACGGAATGTCCCGTCGTATATAAGGAGATGGACTTTCTGATTTCGGCAGCTGTATTTGGCATAATCCAGGCAACAGGTGTCCCTTGAGGAAGCCGTTTTTCTAAATAAGATGGTCCAATTCCGGCAGCAACGGTCACAACGAATTGCTCAGTTAGAAGAGGAGATAACTCCTGTAATAACTGTTCATGTGCAGCTGGTGGCATTGCTAAAACAATCGTATCAACGGATGTAATATGCTGCTTCCAGTCTGTAGTGATGGACACATTATATCGCCCTTGTAATTGTTCTAGTTTTTCTATGTTGCTTCGGTTGGAAACGATAATTTCTTCGATATATTCTTTACTCGTTTTAAGTAACCCGGAGAAGATAGCTTCTGCCATACGACCGGCACCAATAAATAAAATTCGATGTTTAGTAAGCATATCCTTTATTCCCTTCTAGTAGAGATATGTTATAAAAAACGATACCATTTTTAAGAGAATTTTGTAAAAAGAAAAGACTTACCGTATATGGAATAGATAATGAGGGGGTTTTTGAATAAGGGAATTCATGATAAAAATAAGAGGAGTTCCTTATACTGGTGATATGGAATTTATTACACATCTGGGGAGAGATAAATATGGTTAGAAGTCCACTTTTTTTACTCATTTCTAGTATTATTTGCGTATTGGTTGGATTTTACATTCAATCGAGTTATATTGAAATTTTCGCATCGATTATGGGGATTGTTAATGTTTGGTTATTAGCAAGAGAAAAAGTATCCAACTTTTTATTTGGTATGATTACTGTTACATTATTTCTGTATATTTTCATTATACAAGATTTATATGCAATGGCAGTATTAGCAGTCTTTCAATTTATATTTAATGTATATGGTTGGTATTATTGGATTGCACGTAGTGGGGAAGAAGAGGTAAAAGCAACTGTCCGTTTAGGTTTAAAGGGGTGGACCTTTTATATAATTTTTATTTTAGTTGCTTGGGTTGGTTGGGGCTATTATCAAGTCCGTCATTTAGAATCAACAAGTCCATATTTAGACGCTTTAAATGCTGTATTAGGATTAGTAGCTCAATTTATGCTAAGTCGAAAAATCTTAGAGAACTGGCATTTATGGATTTTGTATAACGTAGTTAGCATTGTAATTTATATTTCCACTGGTTTATATGTCATGCTAATACTAGCTGTTATTAATCTCTTTATATGTGTAGCTGGTTTGCTAGAGTGGAAGAAGAACTATAAAGGACAAGTGCGTGTAAATAATTATATTTAGAAAATAATTAAAATCGAAAAAACCCCTGGGACACATATGCCTCAGGGGTTTTTAATAGAATATAAGTTTATGCTTTTGTTAGACCAAGTAATACAGCGCCGCCGATAATTAAAACACTACCTAGTGCAATAAAGATCAATTGACGTTTTGTTTTCTTTTCACCTAAGAAGACAATCGCACCGAATGTTGAGATAACGATTCCAGTTTGAGATAATGGGAAGCTTGTCGCTACTCCGACACGTGGTAATGAAAGAAGTAAGAATAAGTTTCCTGTTCCCCAAAGTAAACCAGATAAAGCATTACGAATTGCATATTTGTTAAATGGCTTATGTTTAGATGTCAGTACAACCGCACCGACAAACATACCAACTGCTTGTGGTAAAATAGCAGACCAACCATCAATGTTATACCAACGAATAATAATTACATATACAAGATAGCCGAAAGTAGAAACAATTAAAGTAAGAAGTCCTTTTTTCAATTGTCCTGGTGGCTGTGCATTTTCTTTATCATCTAATGATGTGAATACAACGCCAACTACGATTAATAGGATTGCAATCGTTCCCATAATGATCGTTGTTGTAGTAGTCCACTCGCGGAAAGCGATAACTCCAAAGATAGAAGTTGCAACAAGTTGCATACCAGTAGAAATCGTTACAGTAGTAGAAACACCTAACTTTTCAACTGTTTTTAATTGGTTTACTTGTCCTAAAGCCCAGAATACACCTGAAATAAAACCAACAATCAAGATTGTCATTGTTAAAGCTGGTTGAGTAAATACATACATAACTGTTGCGAAGAATAGAGCACCGATTGTCATACCTACCGTTTGGCTATATGCACCACCGCCCATTTTTACGCTTACTAATAAGATGTTTCCCCATGCAATTGCAGGAAGAAGCGCTAATAAAATGTCCATTACAAGACTCCCTTCGGTTTGCTATACCAATATAATTACATATCGTTCTAACGATCGGTAATGCCCCACTAATAGAGTAGAAGATTACCGATCGCTAAAACAGGATGAAGAATTCACGATATAAATGCGTTTTCATTTCTTCATTTTTTCAAACACCTCCATATAATAACAGGAAATTGCCTATTTTAGAAAGTAAATTCAAATAGAATGTATATTTAAATAAAAGGTAAAATTCAGTCACTTTATATAGTATTTTTTATTTCCTAAGAAATAAAAAAGCAGCTTTTGTCGAAAGCTGCTTTAAGAATTAGTAATTCTTTTATTAATGAGCTGAATACATAGGAGAAATATGAGTGACATACTGATAGTGATAATTACAAGTGTCCAAGCGAGTTGCATATTACTTGCATCAATGGCCATATAAATTGCTGTTGGGATTGTCTGTGTTTTGCCAGGAATATTCCCAGCAAACATGAGTGTAGCACCAAATTCTCCTAGTGCACGAACAAAGCTTAAGATCATACCGCTTAGTAATGCAGGAAATGCAAGCGGTAGTGTAACGTGTAGAAAAACTTGATATTCACTGGCGCCGAGATCGCGAGCGCCCTCTTCAATTTGTACATTTGCGATCGAAAATCCTGTTTTTGCTGATTGATACATGAGCGGAAATGCGACAACTGTAGAAGCAATGATAGCAGCAGTAGATGTGAACATAATGGACTGCTGAAATACCGATTCTATCCACTTTCCAATGGGGCTGTTATTTCCAAAAATAATAATGAGAAAAAATCCGATTACAGTTGGCGGAAGTACCATTGGTAATAAGAAAATAGTTTCTAGTATTACTTTATATCTCCATGAGGAGCGTGCTAGTGACCGACCGATAATCGTTCCTAAAATTGTGACGATAATGGTGGCGTATGCAGCTATTCGTAAAGATAAAAAGACAGGTGACAAAATATCATCAAAGCTCATGGCAATTATGATAGGACTGTAAATCCATATTTCTTAAAGATAGATTGTGCATCTTTTGACTGCAAATATTCATAAAATGAAGTCGCCTCTTTCTTATGCTTCGATTCTTTTATAACGCCTAAAGGATAGTGGATTGGTTCATGAGAAGTAGCTGCTGCCGTCTCGCCAATTTTTACTTTGTCTGAAATGAGAGCATCTGTTTTGTATACAATACCAGCATCGACATTACCTGTTTCTACATATGTTAACACTTGGCGAACATCTTTTGTAAATACGATTTTATTTTGAATGTCATTCCAAAGATTTTCATGTGTGAGAGAAGCTTTTGCATATTTCCCAGCGGGTACAGATTCAGGTGTACCAAGTGCGATTTTTTTGATTTTCTCATCTTTTAAATCTTGAATTTTTGTAAGAGAGCTATCTTTTGGGACGACTAGAACTAGTTCATTTCCAAGAAGGTTTTTTCCTTCTTTTTCATTAATGAATCCTTTTTTAACAAGTGTTTGGAATTTATCTTCTGCTGCAGAGAAGAATAAATCAGCAGGCGCACCTTGTTCGATTTGTTGTTGAAGTGCACCGGAAGCACCGAAGTTAAAAGAAAGTTTAATATTAGGCTTTTTCTCTTTATATTGTTTTTCAATTTCTTTTAATGCATCTTGTAAGCTAGCAGCAGCTGATATAGTCAGTTCGACTGTTTTTCTCTCTTTAGCAACTGACTTCTCCTTCTTTTCCACGCTTGTACAAGCAGCACTAAATATAAGAAGGAAAGAAAGTATAAGTGCCCCAATAGATCGTAATGTGAATTTGTTCATAAAAAAATCCCCTTTCGTTTTGACATAACTAATTATAACTAAATATAACTAATTATAACTAGTTATAATTGAATATAATTTGAACAATATGGTTGTTTTTAAAAAATAGGAGAAATATTCTTTTCTTTGTTACAATGAAGGAAGAAAGTGAGGAATCGTCTATGGATCATCATTCCTACACAACGGAAGAAGTAGCGAAGCGATTAAAAGTATCAAAACTAACTGTATACGACTTAATTAAAAAAGGAGAACTTCCTTCTTATAGAGTTGGTAGACAGATGCGCATTGATACAGCGGATTTAGAACAATATATAAAGCAAATGAAAACAGGAAAGATACAAGTTACTTCTGTAAAGAATGACGATAGTAGTATCTTGAATACATGCATCATTAGCGGGCAAGAACTAACGTTAGATATGTTGGCAAAACGTATAGAAAATCGATTGCTAAATTCTAATGTATTAAGAGCGTATCAAGGTAGTTTAACAAGTTTAGTGAAGATGTACCAAGGAGAAGGAAGTGTAGTTAGTTTACACTTATTTGATGGTGAAACGGGTACTTATAATGTTCCTTACGTAAAACGTATTTTAGTTGGACAACCGTGTATTATGATCAATTTATTGGCAAGAAATGTGGGGTTTTATGTTCAAAAAGGAAACCCAAAGAAAATAAAGACATGGGCTGACATATTCGGGTCCTCTATAAAATTTGTAAATCGAGAAAAAGGCTCTGGTATTAGGGTGCTAGTGGATGAACAATTACGAATTCAAAAGTTAAATAAAGAACATATTAGTGGATATGAATGGGAAGAATCGAGTCATCTTGGTGTTGCCACGCAAGTTGCGAACGGAAAAGCTGATGTTGGGGTAGGATCGGAAAAGGTTTCGCAAATTGTAAATGTAGACTTTATTCCGATAATGAAAGAACAGTATGATTTAGTAATTTTGAAGAATAAAGACAATGAAGAACTTATTGAAGTTATGAAAGACATTCTGCAATCGGAAGAATTTCATAATGAGTTAAAAGCGATTGGCGGATACGATATTATGAAAACAGGCCAAATTATATATGAAACAAACTAAAAAGCTGCTTGTCTATAAGACGAGCAGCTTTTTCTATATATAAAGGGGTTTGGGGAAACGAATTGTTAAACAAGACTTTGAGCAAGTGTGTAAATGAAAGCTGTAAGAAGAGTCGCTCCACTTGCAAGTCCGATAAAGTCTGATTTGTTGAAAGTAATGTTGTTCATTATAATCTCTCCTTATTTGTTTAATGTAGTTGCAACTGCTTTTGCATCGACAAGTGCGGATAGCACCATGCCCATTGTGTTAAAAAAATTGTTTGATTTCATTTTGTTCATCATGCGTATCCGCTCCTTTTCGAATTGTTGTTGCCCTGCTTTATGTCTTAATTATAGGGAAAATGATGAACTACAACTATCGAATTATCTTACGGGAGACTTACACTTTTGTAAGAAAAAAAGACATTCGTGTAAGAATGTCTTTTAAAGCATATTGATGTGATGGTGCTCTTCAATTGTTTTTAAAAAGCTACGCATTGAATTGGTCATGTAGCTATCTTTGCGGCGTATGAAAACAGTTGAAATACTACCGTATTTCTCGGGAATCGGATGACAGTGTACTTTACCTGCTGTAGAAAGATGTTGTACCGCGGACTGGGGCACGAGTGTAATCCCAAGACCGAGTGCTACACTATTTAATATTGTTTCTAATATGTTAAATTCCATAATTCTTTTTGGTAGCAAACCTTCATCTTTAAGCCATCGTTCTAGTTTGGTACGGTATCCACACCCTTGATTAAAAACGAGTAAGGGCGTCGTAGTAAATTCTTCTATATGAAAAGCTTTATTTTGTGTCACGAGCATTAATTTTTCTGTACTAACATCGTATTGTTCAATTAGTGGATGCTTAATAGGACCTGATATAAAGGCGCCATCTAATTGATGGTCAAGGACTTCTCTAATAAGTTCTTCGGTTAGACCAGCTTGTAATGATAAATCAACGTTTGGATAGCTTTTATAGTAAGAAGACAAAATGGTAGGCAATGTACTTACTGTTTCGACTGTACCGATTTTTAATATACCAGATGGTGTTTCACTATCTAGAAACACTTGTTTTAGCTCTTCAACATCTTGCAAAATTTTATTAACATAAACGAGCATTTTTCTTCCTTCAGCTGTTAAAGTCATGCCTCGTTTATGACGGTAAAAGAGCGGTGTTTTTAGCTCGTTTTCTAATTGTTTAATACGTGCGGTTACATTTGATTGTACATAATTTAATTCCTTTGCTGCGCCGCTTACACTACCGCGATCGGCAACGCTTTGGAAGATTTGTAAGTCTCGTAATTCCATTGTATGCTCCCCCTTGATGTTAACTATCATTATAAATGATAGTTAACATCATTTTGAATCGTTTTACGTGATATGTTTTTTCTTTTACAATTCTCTTTGTGCAAATAGAAAGAAGCGGGGGATTATGGTGAGAAGAGGTCAAATAGTAATAGGAGCTTTGGCATGTTTAATTGCAAGTATGTCATGGGGAGCGATGTTTCCGGTTGCTGATCATGCGCTAGAATACATAGATCCATTTTATTTTTCACTTATTCGTTATGGAGCAGTGGCGATAGTACTGATTATATTATTGTTAATGAAAGAAGGAAAACAGGCATTTCGTTTAGAAGGAAGGGGAAAGTTACTCGTCTTTTTTGGAACGATGGCGTTTACTGTATATAATGTACTCATATTTTTAGGTCAAATGTTAATGGGAAAATCAGGTGTAATGGTAGCCTCCATTATGGAAGCACTCATGCCGATGATTTCCATTTGTATTTTATGGGGATATAAGCATATAAAACCGAAAAAATATATGATAACGAGCATGATTATCGCTTTTGTAGGAGCTGTGTTTGTTATTACGAAAGGTGATATGAGTTTCTTTTTAACATTGAAAGATAACATGTTTTCACTAGCGTTTATATTTATTGGTGTTGTAGGTTGGGTTATTTATACGATGGGTGGTCAAACGTGTAGCGATTGGTCAACATTACGCTATTCTACATTGACGTGTGTATTTGGTACGACTGTCACAGGAATTATAACTGTAATGATTACGGTGCTTGGGTATGTTCCAGTCCCAAGTATGGGAACGATTTCTATCGTGAAGTATGATTTGTTATTTATGATGACATTACCAGGAATCATAGCGCTACTCGCTTGGAATTACGGTGTGAAAATCTTATCATCGATTAACGGCATTTTATTTATTAATTTTGTACCCGTTACGACTTTGATTATTATGATGATACAAGGGTATCAAATAACAATGTTTGATATTGTAGGAACTTTACTTGTTATTGCAGCACTTATTCGCAATAACGTTTGTCAGAGAAAAGAAGAAAATATAAATAAGCAAGTTTTACAAGAAGAGCAATTACGCCAAGCGGTTTAATAGGCAATTGGAGGATTTAACATGTTAGAAAGTTTATTGTTTTTCTTCGCCGTCGGAGTTGCGTGCGAGCTTGCAGCAATTAATCGAAATGGTCGTAAGAAGGTAAAACAACAAGCTGAACTGATACAGCTTTTAAAAGAGTTAAAAGAAAGAAAAATTTAAAAAGACGACCGGGCATAGACGGTCGTCTTTTTCTATATATAAAGGGGAAAGGGGACACAAAGTTTATATAAGCGTAGCAGCGTAAATAAAAGCAGTAAGAAGAAGAGAGCCGCTAGCTAGTCCTAAAAAATCTAATTTGTTAAAGGTGATATTTTGCATAATATATTCTCCTTACTTGTTTAATGTAGAAGCAACAGATTTTGCATCGATAAGAGCGGACAATACCATGCCCATTGTATTCGTAAATTTGTTGTTCTTCATTTTGTTCATCATATCGATCCGCTCCTTTTCAAATGGTTGCCCTGTTTCTGACTTAATTGTATAAGATATTGGGGAGAGTCACTATCGAATTAGCTTACAAGAAAATTACACTTTTGTAAGAATTGAAATTTAACAATAAATACTTATTTTTATTACCAACTCCTAAAACTTAGTGTTATAATCATTGTAAGAAAATGATTATACTTCGGATATTTAGAAAGGAACGAAACAAATGTATAAACCAATTACATTTTCGTTGAAATATATATTTAAAATGGCTGGGAAAGTAGAAGTACAAGGGAGAGAGAAATTACCAGAAGGCGGCCCTTACGTTGTTGCGTGTACACATACGAGTTTTATGGACGTTTTAATGTTAGCAACTGGGATGTATCCAACCCAAATTCATTACATGGCCAAAAAAGAATTATTTGAAGGGAAATTCAAAAACTGGTTCTTTAAAAATGTAAATGCATTTCCGGTAGATCGTGCGAATCCAGGGCCGAGCACATTAAAAATTCCATCGCGTTTATTAAAAGAGGGAAAAGTAGTAGGGATTTTCCCAAGTGGAACGAGATCAACAGAAGACGTTTCATTAAAAGCGGGGGCTGTTACGATTGCACTGCGTTCTAACGTTCCATTAGTGCCGGCAGCTTATATTGGTCCATCAAGTGTAAAAGAATTAATAAAAGGAAAAAAAGCGCAATTAGTTTTTGGAGATCCGATTCAAATTGATGCCGGAGAACAAATAGATCGAAAAACGGCTATGAAAATGATGACAGATCAATTAAACGAAAAATTTGAAGAACTAAAGGAAACTTTGCAATCGAAACAAAAGTAAAAAAGACGACCGGGCATAGACGGTCGTCTTTTTCTATATATAAAGGGGAAAGGGGACACAAAGTTTATATAAGCGTAGCAGCGTAAATAAAAGCAGTAAGAAGAAGAGAGCCGCTAGCTAGTCCTAAAAAATCTAATTTGTTAAAAGTGATGTTGTTCATTATAATCTCTCCTTACTTGTTTGTAGAAGCAACAGATTTTGCATCGATAAGAGCGGACAATACCATGCCCATTGTATTTGTAAATTTGTTGTTCTTCATTTTGTTCATCATATTAATCCGCTCCTTTTCGAATAGTTGTTGCCCTGTTTCTGACTTAATTGTATAAGATATTGGGAAGAGTCACTATCGAATTAGCTTACAGGAAAATTACACTTTTGTAAGAAAAACGAATGAAGGTGTAATGATGAGAAGATTTGACATATGTTCATGGAATTCATTAAGTTAAAAGGAGAGGTGAGTGTATGGCTAATATTAAAGATATCGCAAAGATGGCCGGAGTTTCAGTTACGACCGTTTCGAGGGTGCTAAATGATCACCCATATGTAAGTGAAGAAAAAAGGAAAGCGGTTATTGAGATAGTTGAGAAGTTGAATTACTCACAAAACGCAAACGCTGTTCATTTATCCAAAGGGAAGACGAATATTGTTGGTGTAATTTTACCTTACATTAATCATCCGTGTTTTGATGCGATGGTAGGTGGAATGATGGAGGTGGCGTTAGCTCATAATTACAGGGTGTTACTTTGCCAAACGAATTACAATAAAAAAGAAGAAATGAAAAGTTTACATATGCTAAAAACAAAACAATTGGACGGCCTTATTATTTGCTCGCGTGCGAATGATTGGGAAACGATAGAACCGTATGCTTCTTACGGCACAATAATTGCTTGTGAAGATAATGATATTTCAAATATCTCAAGTGTATATACAAATCATTCGGCAGCCTTTCAGTTAGGAATGAATTATCTTATTGAAAAAGGTTATAAAAAAATTGGTTATTGTACGGGAAGGAAGTTAGGGCCAAGTAGTCAAAAACGTTTTGATGTTTATAAACATCAATTACAATCCATAGATGAAGAGGTTAATGAAGAGTGGATTTTTACAGAATGTTTTACATTAGAAGATGGTGTGAGAGCGGCTCATAAGTTAAAGGAGATGCAGGTCCTCCCAGAAGCGTTAATAGTAGCAGGAGATGAAGTTGCGATTGGGATTATGACAGAAGTTGAAAAGTTAGGTATTCAAGTTCCTGAGGATTTGGCGATTATTGGTTTTGATAATCAACCTATTTCACAAGTGTTACAGTTGACAACGATTGATCAAAATTTAAAGGAGATAGGCAAAAACGCTTTTGAAATGTTTTATAGGCAAGTGAGCAACGAGAGTTATAAACAAGAAAAGGTGGAGATTCCGTATGAACTTGTGGAACGCTCTACAGTTTAGTCTTAATCCGTTATGTGTATAATCGCATAACGGATTATTTTTTGAAATGTCTTTGACAGGAAACGCGTTTCATACTTTATAAAAGAGTTAAACCGGTCTGTAATAATCCATGGATTCTTTTCAAGTGTTAAAACAATGAATAGAATTTGGAGGAATATGCATGAATGAACTTTTATCGAGTATGAAAAAATATGTAGAGGATGACGAAAAGATTTTAGCTGTTGTGGTAGGGATATTTGAGAAGGATGATTTTACCGTAGCTTACCGGCATGGGATTTTCGCTGCTACTACTAGACGTCTCCTTTTTTACGGGAAATTTTCGGGCTACCCTGCAATATTTGAAGAGTATCCGTATTTGCATATAGATGACATAGATCTCTGTCCATATTTTGAATTTACTTGTAATCATGAAAGGGTTAGAGCTAGGTATATTCAGAAAGGGAATGTGGAGCGATTTGTTCGTGCAGTTAGAGAAAATATGAATAATTAATCAACCCTTTGTTTAAACATAATATCTCGATCTTTAAGAGGTAAAATGCGGAATAAAAACCACTTCTAAACCTCTAGGAGATAGTGATACAATGTCAAATGGGGGAGGGTATGAATTATGGTTAATCAACGTATAAAGGAAATAACACTAATTACAATTGGTTCATTATTATTCGCAATTGGTATTAATTACTTTGCAATTCCAAACCGTTTATCGGAAGGTGGAATTATTGGTTTAACGGTTGTTACGTACTACTTATTTGATTGGTCACCAGGGATTGTGAACTTTGCTATAAATGCAGTTTTACTAGCTATTGGTTATAAGTTTTTTGATAAAAAAACGATGGTTTATACGATTTTAGGGATTGTAGAAACATCCTTGTTTTTATATGTTACAGAACATATTGAGTATCATGTAAATAGTGATACGCTATTAGCAGCTTTATTTGCTGGTTTGTTTGTAGGTATCGGATTAGGCTGTATGTTCAAAGCTGGAGGTACATCAGGAGGATCGGCAATTTTAGCACAGTTAGCAAATCAATATTTAGGGTGGAGCGTTGGTAAAGGCGTACTTATTATTGATATCGTTGTAATTGCTGGTTCTGTATTTATAATAGGACAAGAAAAAGCGATGTACACACTTGTTGCAGTATTCATCGGTGCGAAAGTGATTGATTTCATTGTAGAAGGAATGGATACAAAAACGGCTGTTACAATCATTTCAAATCAACCAGATTTAATACGTGAGGCTATTACCAAAAACATGACACGCGGTGTCACTGTATTAGAAGGACGCGGCGGATATACTGGAAAAAATAAAGAAGTTTTATATGTTGTTATTAATAAACAAGAGCTTGTTAAGTTAAAGCAAGTTATTAGCCGAGTAGATGAAGATGCTTTCGTTGTTATTCATGATGTGCGTGATGTGCTTGGTGGGGGCTTTAAAGCGAGCTAAAAGGTGAACGAGTAAAATCGTTCACCTTTTTTTATTCTTACAAAAATGTAAGTGTAATGTAATGAGATTCAATAGTAGATTTTATTGCTTCTTCTTAAAATGGATGTATATATATCCTGCAGAGGAGGAATGTTTATTGTGAAGAAAAAAATGATCACTACTATAATAGCGATGCTAGTGATAGTAGTAATGTTACTGCCTACGAAACTTGGACCAGTTATTGATAAATATAATCCGCTTTATAAGACGAAAGAATACTATACGGTTGTGAATACAATTGGTCAGCATGTTGGTGATGAGTGGTATGAATATGAATTTATTGCATTTGACGAACGTGGAAGAGAACAAAAAATAAAGAAGACTGTTAAGCATATGTTAAAGAGAGATGAAGCATTAAAAGTGTACGCAAAAGGACGATACGGCGAGTCAATTGAAGAAATTGAAGCTGTAAATATTCCTATTAATGCGAAGAGTAAACTTTTAGCGATGAGATAGCGAAATATACCCCTGCCTATTTTTTGTCGAAAATCAAAATACTAGGTAGGGGTATTTCGAGGTTCGTAAAAAAGCCTTAGTCCATATGGGCTAAGGCTTTTTTTATTATATAAAGGGGAAGGGGGTACATTGTAGTAGCATGAGTGAAAGGTATAAGAAGAGTAGCTACTAGCAATGTAATTTGGTTATGTGAGCGTTCTTCTTATTTGGCTTACTTTCTAACTGTATTGTACGAAATATAGATATGGAAAACTATCGAATTACATTACGCATAGCTTACAAACATGTAAGCCTTCTGTAATGTAATTCGATAGTTAAAAGATAGTAAATTTAATATAGTATAAATAGAAAGTCTAATGTATTACTTTCTGTTTGTAATGTAAGGAAGAATGAAAAACCAACTACTTTTTAATAACCCTCATCTGTATGTAGATGGGGCTCTTTTTATAAACCTTACAACATTGTAAGGTTTACGTAAGTTAATTCGATAGTAAATTTGTCATATTTTTTGCATAATAGATACAAATAGATGAAAATAGTTAGGGATTTAGTAAGAAGGGAGAAAAATGGGATGCGTAAAGAAGAAGTAGTGAGGTTTCCAATTAAAGATTTCTGTAGCTACTTTACTGTTGCTGTAGTATGTATTGGATTATTTGATATCATAACAAACTTAATTGTTAAATAATATAGATGATAAAACAAGAAGGGAGTTCCTTTCTTGTTTTTTTTTATGGAGGAATAAAGATGAGGTGGATTGATAGCCATATACATGTTGATCAATATAAGGATGAAGAGAAAAGTAGATTACTTAAAGATTTGGAAAATAGTAAAGAGGTAAAGGGGCTTATTGCGGTATCTATGAATTATCAATCATGTAAGGAAACTTTATCTTTAGGAAAGAAATTCCCTTTCATACACCCAGCAATAGGATTTCATCCGGAGCAACCGATTCATAAAGAAGAATGTGAGCGCATATTCAAATTAATTGAAGCTCATGCTGAGGAAATCATTGCGATTGGTGAAGTGGGCTTGCCGTATTATTTAACGAAAGAAGATGAAGGGGTTACTATAGATTCATACGTGGCGATATTGAGACGATTTATAGAACTAGCTAGTGAATATGATTTGCCCATTGTATTACACGCAGTTTATGAAGATGCCGATATTGTATGTGATTTACTTGAAGAATATAAAATTTCACGTGCACACTTCCATTGGTTTAAAGGAAATGAAGCGACAATGGGACGGATGGTGAGGAATGGTTATTATATTTCTATCACACCAGATGTTTTACATAAGGAGAAAATTAGAAAGATCGTTTCGTATTATCCACTGGAATATATGATGGTAGAAACGGATGGACCGTGGGAATTTCAAGAGAATACTATAACACACCCTTGTATGATTAAAGATGTATTAGAAGAAGTTAGTGTAATAAAAAAAATTCCAGTAGAGAAAGTTGCAGAACAAATATATAAGAATACAGTTCGCTTTTATCGATTGACTGAATCCTAAAAAACACCAAGCAGCTCGCTTAGTGTTTTTTATTAGGATTCTAATTTTTTCGCACGTCTTAATAATAATAGAAAGACAATGATAACGAACCCAAGTATAAGGAAGAATCCATATTGTTTTATATAATCAATTACGTCATTTGCACTAGTTGATTTTTCAACGTGGATACCGTCTTTATTAGTAGTAATATGAATATCTTTCATTTTTACTTCATTCGTTTCTTTTTGTAAATCAATCCACTCTATGTTTGGAATACTCTCTAGATCTTTTAATACTTCTTTTAATGGTTTCACACCTAAGTAAGGATGATAGAATGCACCAATAATTCCATCGGATAATTTAGCAACAGATAAAGCACGCTCTTTCATTTGGGCAATAGCTCGTGGTTTATCTTCTTCAATAAATCCAACTGTTTCAGGCATTAATTTCATTCCATGTAGAAATGATGGTGTACTTCTATACGCTGGAGAGTGCATGGATTTCCAAGTTGTATCACTTAACTGCAGTTGACCTACATAAGTTGAAAAGTACTTTGATAAGATTTCATAACCTTTTTGAGACATTGTGTAATGAGGTGCTTCAAATGCGACAGGATATAGTTTAGCATCTACAAGTTCTTGGATACCTTTTTCAATATGATCTGTCGTATATTTTTCTTCAAATGCTTCACCTTTTTTTACATATTGGTTATATGCCTCTATATTTGGGAAATTATCTTTTGTTTTTGGCTTTTCATGCTTCGGTTGACGAATGGGTTGATCAGTTTTTACGTCCCAAAATTCAAACCCTTCACCAGTTTCACTGTCATAAAATTGGTGAGTATAACCATGCATAATAATTGCTGCACCATCATCTTGCATAGAGCGTAAAAGATCGACTAGTTCGGGTTTATCTTTTAAATGTAGTGTTTCACCTGTATCTGGATCTGTATATACAGGAATAACAGTTATCATGTAAGGAATCTTTTTCTTCTTTAATAAGTCGGCAATATCCTGTAATTGATTTATATCTGCAGCTGGGTGAACATCCTCGAGGCGTAAATAGGCTAATTTTTTATTAGTTTCAGGTTTTTGTTGAAAATAAGAAAATAAGCTTTCGCCAATATAATAAGATATCCAATCAAAGAGGTTGGAAGTTGCAACGTAATACGAATTGTTTTGCTGTACAATTAATGGATAAGTATTATTGTCTCTTAAGGCATGGGCAAGAATTGTTCCATTTGTATCAAGTTGTTTAATTGATCTCTCTTCCTCTAATGTATTCTTTAGCTTACGTGTTGGATATTCAATTTTATCAGAGTTTATATCTTCGTTTTTAAGTGTGATGAACGAAAAACGATTAGATAACTGTTCTATGTTTTGACCTAAAACTAGTAGTGGTCCGGGGAAGCTTTCTAGAAATTCTTTTGCTTCAGTAGAAAGTTCTTCTTGTTTTTCACCCATGTAAATAACGTGTGTATACGAAGATTTATCAGTTACTTCAGATAACTGTTTTATATTTTTAATTGTTATATCATTAGTGAAATGTCCTACTTGTGTATTAAGTATTTGGATATCACTTGTAATTTGATCATCATTTGAACTGTATAAAATAAGGACTTTCGACTTTTCGGTTTTTTGTGCGGAAATAGGGACAGGAATTAATAGTAGTAAACTGAATAAGAGTAATAGCCATTTTTTCATATTATTATTCTCCTAGTTTATATTTAGAATTCAATTTACAATTATATACAAAAAATAAGTTATAGTCTATGAAAGTTACATTTTTGCACGTATTTACCAAATGTTTTTTCACAAAATAGGCCTAAAGCATGATGATAATATGTATAGTTATTTGCTATGATAAAAGAGTAAGAGAATGATAGAACATAGGTAATTGTAAAGGGAAGGCTGAAAGGGGACAAATTTCAGCGGAGAAAGAGGTAGAGGTAGTGAAGAAATTCTTTGTAGGATTTTTAGTCGTTCTTGGGGTGTATTTATATTTCCAAGGAAAGTCTGAAGGAATGGATAAGCTAGTGAAAGAGACAAGCTATGTTGATTCAGAAGAAGCAAAACAGATGAAACAAATTATTATAGAGGAAGCAAAGAAAGTAAATCTTCCAGAATGGATACCTCTTACAATTGCCGAACATGAAAGTCGATTGAATCCAAGAAGTATTGGAGACAACGGAACTTCATTCGGATTGTTTCAATTGCACCGTGGTGGTGGACTTGCGCCAGATCATTTAACTGATGAAGAGTTGAAAGACCCACGTACAAATGCACAAATTGCAATGCCGCATTTGGTGAAGGGATATAAGCGCGGGGTGCAAAGAGGCTTGACTGATTTTGCATTATTGAAATATGTAGCGAATACATCAGGATGGCCAGGGAATTTAGGGCCAGAGTGGACGGATAACAATATGAAGTATAACGTTGGATTAGAGAACGTATACTATCGAAATAAAGGTGTACTAAAAGAGTAGGTTTTCGATACCTACTCTATTTTTTTATGGATATTTTTGTCTTCCTGCCTTGTGAAGTACTGCGCTAGTTGTATGTTCACTTCTTCTAGTTTTGTAGAAACTTGTGGTATTTTATATCCTACATACAACGGTGAAACGACAAACCTAGGAACAACTTTACAAATAATTTTTCCGTTTAAGTGATAGAAGAATAAGTTATAACTGCTACACCCTTTATGGAAATCTGTCAGTATGTATCGTACAGTTTGCTGAATGTAATTTGCCATTTCATCTATACATGCAATATCATCAATGATTATATTGAATTCAGTAAAACCGATAATAGGAAGCTCTGAAATATTGAGTTCAATACGTTCATTTTTTTGAACAATTATCCCTTGGAAATTTTCCTCTTCAATATTCTCGAGATAGTCTACATGTTTCATTCCGATAATTTGCATGTGTGCATGATGCAAACTTCCGCCTGAAAATGGACCATGATTTTTGTATAAAATTACAGATGAAAAGTCTTCGTTTTCCTGTAACTTTAACCAATGTTGAATAGAGAAATGAATTAGTTTTCGCATATGCTCTTCTGTATATGTTGCGATATGATCTTCACAATTATCCGTTTCGATTAACACGGTTTGAAATGTATCTTTTAATGTAGGGAATTTATTTTTCAACCAAATAATTGAGCCCTCAGTTTCTAAAATATCCGTTAAATTTTCTCTATCGCAAAATGGACATGCAGCGCTTCTGTTCCGAATGCTTTCTGGTTTTTGTTTACCGATATCGTTTAAAAAATATAGTTGTTGTGTATCCATTTGTATATACCCCTTTAAAATATGTGTAAAAATCCCGCTTAATACATTCGGGGAAAGGAGGAGGAAATCCTTTAAAGTGAATAGGGAAAAATAAAAGACAAGATATCCTCATTACGATAGGGTATCTTGTCTTTTATTTTTTCTTTAATAATGTGTATGGATAATATAGAGTATTTTCACTATGTTTCGTTTTTCTATTTTTTATTGTGTATAAGGCGATTGCTGTACTTGCGATTATAATAATGGCTTTCTTCATATTCATATAACCCCTTTTTATTGTTGGTTTAATTCTTGGCTAACTGCCTTTGCATCGACTAAAGCGTGTAAGATCATTTTCACCATGTTCATCATATTTCTTCACTCCTTTTTATAGTTCATTTAGTTCTTTTACAACTGCTTGTCCGTTCACTAATACCTCAAAGATTGCTTTTACGATTTCTTTCATCATGATTGCTTCCTCCTTTTGTTTGTCTCTCTTGTTTACATCTTTATTGTATAGGGAGGCATCTTTTCGTACTATCGCTTTCCATTACGTGAACATAACAGTTTTGTAAGATTTGATGTCACTTATTGAAATGTTTAGTCTATCTTCATTATTTTCAGAAAAATGACTATTCAAACATAAAATAGGGAAGTATAATAAAGAAGTAAGTATTAAATTCCGTACGAAAGGGGTGAATGAGATGAAACGTTCTTTAGCTGCGCGTGCCAAATTTTTAGATTTTATCTATTTTTGTCGTGCGATTTTTCATGATGTAATTGTTAACGGGATACGTCTGCCCTTTTTTAACAATTGCATAGTAGCTATTGAACGATAGAAATCTCTTCACCCATTTTTAATAAACGTGTGAAAAGGGAGCTATTTGGCTTCCTTTTTCTATGTCGAAAATCATGGGGAATGTTTCTTTCCCATGGTTTTTTTATATTGAAAGGAGTACGGAAAATGACAATTTGTAGTGTAAATAATGTAACGAAATCTTTTGGTGGAAACATCATATTTGAAAATATATCGCTTGAAATAAAGAATGGTGAACGTGTTGGTTTAGTTGGCCGTAACGGTAGTGGGAAGACAACAATCTTTGGTCTTCTAACAGGAATGGAGAATGTGGATGCAGGAGCCGTTCATATGAAGAAAGGTACACGTATTGGTCATGTCGCACAAATTCCAAAGTTTGATGAGGGCATGACTGTATACGATGTATTGGGTTCCGCCTTTAAAGTAGAAAAGGAATTAGAAAAAGAAATGCGTGTTTTAGAAAAAAATATGACGGAGGAACGGGAAGCGTCTGCTTTGCAAAAATTGATGGAGAGGTACGGTGTAATTCAAGAAAAATTTACGTTTCTTGGTGGTTATGAAATAGAGGCAAATATTATGAAGGTAGCAAATGGTCTACAAGTGACGGAACTATTCCTCCGATCATTTCTAGAATTAAGTGGAGGAGAACAGACGAAGGTAAGCCTTGCGTATATGCTATTGCAGAAACCAGATTTACTTCTATTAGATGAACCGACAAATCATTTGGATTTATTTGCAGTCGAATGGTTAGAGCAATTTTTAAAAGAATACACCGGAACGGTTATGGTTATTTCACATGATCGCTATTTCCTTGATGAAGTTGTAACGAAAGTTTTTGATTTAGAAGATGGAGAAATTCACGTGTATCATACGAATTATTCTCAGTTTGTTGAGGAGAAGGAAGAAAGGTTGCTTCATGAGTTTCAGGCTTATCAAGAACAGCAAAAGAAAATAAAGAAAATGAAAGAAGCAATTAAGCGTCTACGTGAATGGGCAAATCAAGCGAATCCGCCGAATGAAGGACTGCATAAGAGAGCGAGAAATATGGAACGTGCGTTAGAACGTATGGAGAAGTTAAAGAGACCGATTTTAGAACGAAAACAGATGGGACTTCAGTTTGAAGGGCAAGAGAGAAGCGGGAAAGATGTTGTTGTAATGAAAGAAGTGAGTAAAGGTTTTTCTGACAAACCTTTATTTGAACAAGCGAATTTACATGTTCGTTTTCAGGAGCGTGCGGCTATCGTTGGTCGTAATGGCACAGGGAAGACTACGCTACTAAAATTACTATTAGAAGAAATAGAGCCAGATGCTGGTGAAATTCGGATGGGTAGTAGTGTCAAAATTGGTTATTTATCGCAGCATGCGTACGGAAATATGAAGAGTAATGTATTGGAAGCTTTCAGAGAGTATGTAGCTGTAACAGAGGGAGAAGCAAGACATATATTAGCTAAGTTTTTATTTTATGGTCCAGCTGTGTTTAAGAATGTAACGCAACTGAGCGGTGGAGAAAAAATGAGGCTAAGACTGGCGCAACTTATGTATCAAGACATCAATTTTTTAATTTTAGATGAGCCGACAAACCATCTTGATATTGAATCAAGGGAAGTTTTAGAGGAAGCTCTTGAGCAATATAATGGAACGATTTTAGCTGTTTCACATGATCGTTATTTTTTAAATAAGTTATTTGAAAAGACGTATTGGATTGATGAACGCAAATTATTTGAGTTTGCAGGGAACTATGCATGGGCTCGTCAAAAGTGGGAGGAAAGGATTGAGAAGCAAGTAATAAGGCAGAAACCTCAAGGGAGAAAAAGTATTGAAACAGTCCCTGTAAAAAAGAAAGAAGCTAGGAATATTGAGGGGATTGAAACCGAGTTAATGCGTGTAGAAGAAGATATATATGCACTTGAATGTAAAATGGAACATGTAGCTGATGTTGAAATGCTTGAACAATTGTATGAAGAAAAAACGAAAAAAGAGTTGTTACGAGCGGAGTTATATAATGAGTTAGATAATATTGTGGGGTAAAGAGTAGAAAGCTAATTCCTTTCAGTTTTGCTGAAGGGATTAGCTTTCTTTTTTTATAACTATATTTTACTGTAAGAGATAAATGAAAAAGTGTGTTTCACGTGAAACAGTAACTTGGGTAAATCTTTGTTACGCATCTTGTATAGGTTGTGAAACATATGCAATGATGAGGCAAAATATATATGTTATTAGTAGATTTTCGATAGGATTAATTACGAAAGTAAAGGCTAATTATTTCCCGAGACATAAGTATGTATGATGGAAATCTGAGATTGAAAATAAAAAAGAAAGCAGAGTCACAGCTTTACGCGCTGAACTCTGCTTTCTTTTTGTGTGGTATCTTCTTTTGTTGAAATGATAATAGCGATCCCGAGCATAATAAAAAAAGCTAAAAAGAGGACGAATTTTGGGAAGAAAGGGAATAGTAATAGCGCCCCGACTATCATAATTGTTAATAATACGTAGTGCAGGACATATTGGAATAGGTTGTCCATGTTTTCGCCCCCTTTTTGGTAATTGATTATTAGTATTCTATGTTTCATGCTGAAGGAATAGAAGTAGTTTTTATGTTTTTTAATATAAAATGTGGATGCATAAACTAAAAAACATTAGAAGCGATACATATTGAAAACGAAAAGGGACTTATAAAAAAAGCTATAGTAGGGGTTAAGTGAAGATAACTACAACGATATGTAGTTTCCTAAATTAAATAGACAATATTTTTGAAAAAAACCATAAAAATATTTATTTAGAAAGAATTGACAAAATATATTGAAAGTTATAAGCTATTAACCATAAAGTCTACCGGAAAAGTCGGAATAAGATTGTTACCCCTCAAAAACATCTATTTTTTACGATTAAAACCGACTTTTCCGATTGGCTATAAATGTTGCTGTGGGAGGCATACATAAGGCAAGCAGTTCATAAGGTGTAATTATTAAAAAAAAGTTAGGGTGGGGACAATGAAGAAAAAGACGAAAAAATGGGCTGGTGTATTTTCGGTATTAATGAGTAGTTCGCTTGTGCTATCTGCTTGTGGGGGACAGGAAGATAAGGCTTCTACAGAACCGGTTAAACAACAAGATTTAAAAAATATAAAAATTGAAAAGATCGCTGCGACAGATAAAACGAAAGTACCAGATAAAGCGAAGAATAGAAAAGATACGCTAGTAGTTGGTATTAGTAAACCTGGTGGCGTATTTTTACCATATTTCCAACAAAATGGTTGGGATGGAAACGTGACTTCAGTGATTTTTGCATCTCTTGTATCAACGGATAAACAAGGGAAACCAATTCCGGAATTAGCGGAGAAGTGGGACGTTTCTTCTGATCAGTTAACATATACATTCCATTTACGTAAAGACTTAAAATTTAGCGATGGATCGCCATTAACAGCAGATGATGTAGCGTTCACATTGACGCTTTTACATGATAAGGCATATGAAGGTGAAATAGATATCTCTCAATATGCGGTTAAAGGTGGTAAAGAATATAAAGAAGGAAAGGCAACTTCTATTGAAGGTATTCAAGTTGTTGATCCACAAACAATTAAAATTACCACTGAAAAAGTTAATTCACAAGCTATATTTGTTTTAGGTGGTACAGTATTATCAAAAGCTTATTACGGAAAAGATTACAAACAAAATACAAGTTTAGATTACTTAAAAGAGTTATATGGAAAACCGATAGCTGCGGGTCCCTATAAATTTGAAAAGTATATCCCGGGGCAAGAAGTTCGATTTGTAGCAAATGAAAATTATTATGCGGGCAAACCCAAAATTCCAAACTTCATTTATAAAATTACTTCTGGCGATACGAAGCTTCAATTATTCCAAACAGGTGAGGTTGACTACACTGGCCTAGGTACTGGTGATGAAATTCTTGAACAGGCTAAGGGTTTAGAATTTGCGAATATCCAAATCGAAACAGCAGCGTCATTTAGTTATATTTATATGAATAATAATAAGCCGTACTTAAAGGATAAAAAGGTTCGCCAAGCACTTATTTACGGATTAGATCGTAAAAAATATGTTGATACAGCATTGAAAGGATACGGTACGGTAGCTAATGTACCAATTCATCCAACTTCTTGGGCTTATACGGAAGAAGGAGTTAATAAATATGAATACGACAAAGAAAAAGCGAAAAAATTATTAGATGAAGCAGGATGGAAAGTTGGTTCGGATGGAGTTCGTGAAAAAGATGGTCAAAAATTAAAGCTTTCTTATTTCGGCCCAAGTTCGGCTAAAGATAGTGATTTATTAATTCCAATTGCGAAAGAGAATTATAAAGAAATAGGTGTAGAATTTAATCCAGAATTTATGGACTTTAATACTATGCTTTCGAAGGTAAATAAAGGTGACTATGATTTAGCTTCTGTTTCGACACCGATTACAAGTGATCCGAGTGAAACAGCTGGTGAATATTTGTCTGGTGTCAATGATAAGAGTCTTGGTTATAAAAATGCGAAAGTAGATGAGTTAATTAAAAAAGGTATTGAGACAGTTGATATTGAAAAACGTAAACCTATTTATAAAGAATTATATAAAGAGTTAAGTGATGACCCACCAGTAATTCTATTAAACTACCGTAGAACAATTACTGGTTATAACGGGAATATAAAAGGAATTGACTCTGAAAAATACAATAGTATTAGCGCAAACTTACCAGTTTTATCATTTGAAAAATAACGATAAGGATGTATAAATAGAAGACATTTTTTCATTCGGTTAGTAATGTACCGCTTTGAAAAAATGTTCTTCTATTTTAGGCATAAGATTGGAGAGAAAAAGGGTGAAAACATATATCGTTCGTAGGTTGTTACAAATGATTCCTACACTGTTCGGAACATCAATTATTATTTTCTTCCTGTTTGCGCTTCTTCCAGGAGACTATATTGATTCAAATCCAAAGATTACACCTGAAAGGGCAGCTGAACTTAGGGAATTATATGGATTAAATAAGCCAATTGTTGAGCGTTATTTTCATTGGTTAGGTAATGCATTGCAAGGGGATTTTGGTTTTTCGCTTCAATATCAGGAACCTGTAACGTCATTATTAAATAAATTTATTTGGAATTCTTTTAGTGTAGCTGTTATTGCATTGTTTTTTATTTGGCTAATTGCACTTATTATCGGCGTATTCTCAGCGACGAAGCAACATTCTTTATTCGATAAACTTGTAACAATTGGTGTCTTTGCAGCAATGTCATTTCCTTCATTTTTTATCGGTTTGTTTTTAATTAAGGTGTTCGCGGTGGACTTTAAGTTATTACCGATAGGCGGAATGATTGATGTCGGGAGTAATTCGACTGGATTAGCTTACGTAATAGAAGTTGCCAAGCATATGGTTTTACCAGTATTTATTTTGACTCTTCTTGGTGTGGGTTCATTAACTCGTTACTTTAGAACAAGCATGTTAGAGGTTGTAAGGCAAGATTACATACGAACAGCACGGGCGAAAGGTTTAAAGGAGAAGACTGTTATTTATAAGCATGCGTTAAAAAATGCAATATTACCGGCGATTACGTTATTAGCATTTGAATTACCAGGTTTATTTTCGGGAGCAATTATTATTGAACAAATTTTTAACTGGCCAGGGATTGGTAATATTCAATTAGAAGCACTAAATTTTCGTGATTATACAGTATTAATGGCATTTACGATGTTTCTTTCTTGTTTAACAATTGTTTCAAACTTTTTCGCTGATATCGTATATGCAGTTGTCGATCCACGTATTCGGTTGAAGTAAGGGGGGATTAGATGGAAACTGTTACAGCAATTACAGAGAAAAAAGAAAAAAAGAGAAGAAATGAATCATCACCATGGCGACAGGCTCTTAAAAAAATAAAGAGAAATAAGATGGCACTCGTGGGGTTTTATGCACTAATGTTTATGTTTTTATTTTGTTTTGTCGGTCCGCTCTTTTCGCCATATGCATCAGGGAAAATACAAGTCGCTTTAATTAACAAACCACCTAGTTTTTCACATTGGCTCGGTACAGATCAATTGGGAAGAGATATTTTAACAAGACTTATGCAAGCAGGACGCATTTCATTAACAATTGGATTAGCTTCAATGGTCTTATCGGTTATACTTGGAGCTTTATTAGGAGCTATTGCAGGTTTTTATCGCGGGATTGTCGACAATATTATTATGCGTCTTGCAGATATTTTAATGTCGATGCCGGGATTGCCGTTGCTTATTATAATGGGAGCTATTTTATCAGAATGGAAAGTACCATCTGATTATCGTCTTTATGTCATTATGATTATTTTAAGTTTAGTAGGTTGGCCAGGACTTGCACGTCTTGTAAGAGGTCAAATTTTATCACTCAGGGAGCAAGCATTTATGCAAGCTGCTGATGTGTTAGGAATGAAAGATTACCGGAAAATTATATATCATTTAATCCCTAATGTTTTACCGATCTTAATTGTTGTATCCACATTAGGTGTTGCAGGCTCTATTTTAGGGGAATCCGCACTAAGCTACTTAGGTCTCGGAGTCGTCCCGCCTACACCATCATGGGGAAATATGATTAGTGCAGCTAACTCATTAATCGATTTCCAAAAGCGTCCGTGGTTATGGATTCCGCCCGGTTTTGCAATTTTTATAACAGTTGTATCAATTAATTTACTTGGTGATGCACTTCGTGATGCGTTAGATCCAAAGATGAGACGGTAGGTGAGGGAATATGAGTAAAGCGGTAGTAGAGCTGAAAGATTTGCAAACACACTTTCAGACAGAAGAAGGAACAGTAAAGGCTGTTAATCATGTTAGCTTTGCAGTTCGAGAAGGTGAAACAGTTTGTGTTGTAGGTGAATCGGGTTGCGGAAAGAGTGTAACGGCGCTATCGATTATGGGACTTATTGCTGAATCAGGAAGTGTAGTAGGTGGAGACATTTTATATGGAGGAAAAAGTCTTTTAGGTATGAAAGAGAAAGAGCTTCGTAGTTTACGAGGAAATGATATTGCGATGATATTCCAAGAGCCGATGACATCGCTGAATCCCGTCTTCACTGTAGGAGAACAAATTGTAGAAACGTTAAGAGAGCATGAATTACTTAGTAAAAATGAGGCGTATAAAAAGGCAATCGAATTAATTCGTAAAGTTGGTATAGCTCGTGCGGATGAAATTGTCCATTCGTATCCACATGAACTAAGTGGAGGCATGTTACAACGCATTATGATTGCTGTTGCGCTTAGTTGTAATCCTAAGTTATTAATTGCAGATGAACCGACAACTGCTCTTGATGTTACGATTCAAGCTCAAATTTTAGACTTACTAAGACAGATAAAAGAGGAATTTAAAACATCGATTTTATTAATTACACATGATTTAGGCGTTGTAGCAGAAATGGCTGATTACGTTGTCGTTATGTATGGCGGAAAAGTTATTGAGGAAGCTCCAGTACTAGAGATATTCCAAAATCCGAAACATCCGTATACGAAAGGTTTGTTGAAATCAAAACCGGTAATGGGAAAACGAATAGATAAACTATATTCTATTCCAGGGCAAGTTCCGAATTTAGTTGGCTTAGGTGAATTTTGCTATTTTAGTGGTCGTTGTGAGCATTGTATGGAAATATGTAAAGAAGAGGCACCAAATTTGAATGTGCACGATGAGAACCATAAAGTAGCTTGCTGGTTATATGAGGAGCGTGCGGAACAATGAGTGAACCATTATTAGAAGTGAAAAACTTAAAGACGTATTTTCCAATTAAGGGCGGCATATTTAGTAGAACGATTGGACATGTAAAGGCAGTTGATGGAGTAAGTTTTACTATTAATAAAGGTGAAGTGTTTGGCCTAGTTGGAGAATCAGGAAGTGGAAAAACAACGATAGGAAAAACAATTTTACGTCTCGTCCAAAAAACGGAGGGAGAAGTAAAGTTTAAAGGGCACGATGTTTATTCCTTATCCAAGGAGGAATTGAGAAAACATCGCCCTAATATGCAGCTTGTTTTTCAAGATCCATTTAGTTCATTAAACCCAAGAATGAGAATTGGAGAAGCACTTGGTGAGCCGATGTTGGCTCACGGACTAGCGACGAAAGAAAATGTTCGTGCAAAGGTGATAGAAGTATTGGAGTTATGTGGTTTAGCTCCGTATCATATTGACCGGTATCCTCATGAGTTTTCTGGTGGGCAACGTCAGCGTATCGTTATCGCAAGAGCTATGGTATTAAATCCAGAATTCATTGTAGCTGACGAACCTGTGGCAGCACTAGATGTATCTATTCAAGCACAAATCATTAATTTATTTAGTGAGTTACAGGAGAAAAAGGGATTATCTTATTTATTCATTTCACATGATTTAAGTGTTGTGGAACATTTATGTACAAAAATAGGAATTATGTATTTAGGAACGATTGTAGAAACGGCACCGCGTGATGAGTTATTTACGAATCCACTTCATCCGTATACAAAAGCATTGTTATCAGCTGTGCCAATACCAGATCCAACAGTGAAGCGGGAGCGAATTATACTAGAGGGGGATATTCCCAGTCCAGCAAATCCACCTTCAGGTTGTCGTTTTCATACACGCTGCCCGTTTGCGACAGATGTTTGTACACAAACGGTACCAGAGTTTCGTAATGTTGGTGAAGATCATTTTGTTGCTTGTCATCATGTATAAAAGAGAAGGACCCTTTCAGAAGTTGAAAGGGTCTTTTTTTTATTTACTAGATAAAGTTTGTTTTAAAACAAATTGCTCGATTGCATGGGCAACACCATGTTCATTGTTTGTTAATGTTACAACGTCACATAATTTTTTTACATCTTCTTCAGCATTTCCCATTGCAACAGATAAACCAGCAACTTCTAACATTGGTACATCATTAAAATTATCACCAATAGCAATTGTATCTTCAATTGGTATATTAAAATGAGCTGCCATCTGCTGTAGCCCATTTCCTTTATGGCCATTCTTATCCATAATTTCTAAATTAGTAGGAGCAGATGCTGTAACCATAATAGCAGTGTCTTCTTGTAACATACTTAATAACTGGGCGCGATGACCTGCATTGAACGTTAAAATGAAGAATTTAGATATTTCGAGTTCTTGATTGTTTACAACATCTTCGATTTTTTGGAAATCAGTAATTAGGTTTGATTTCTTTTGTTTTTCTGTAATTCTTTCGAGTTCTTCTAATGTAACATCTAGCGCATGCTTGTTTTCTTCGAATGCCTGCATCACTTGATCTTGCCATGTAGAAGGAGAGTAAACCCCTTTATTTGTATATAGCTTATATGGAAAACCTTCAGCTTCTAGTAATTTTGCAAGTTTGTACACTTTATCGTTTTGTAAACAACGCGAGTTAATTACTTTTCCATCCACGTAAACAATTGCCCCATTGCTTGCTCCAACTGGAAGAGCTAATTGGTATTCTTCCAATAGTTTTAAAGCATCCTCTTTTGCGCGGCCAGAACAAATCATTACAATATGTCCAGCTTCTTGTGCAGTTTGGATTGCTTGTAAGTTCTCTTTGGAGATTTCAAGATTAGATGATAGTAGTGTACCATCCATATCTAATGCGATTAATTTCAAAATGACCACCTCTTTGTTTTTATTATACATAGTTATATAGAGGAAACATATAAACTTATCTTGGAAAGATAGTATTTTGTCCTATAGTGTACCATCCAGTGAAAACCTAGTAGATTCAATCTTACTTATTAAAGATTCACCTTGATTTGTAACAAAAGTAGAGAGGAATATAGTTATATTTAGGTTTATGACTGTAATGTTACACGAATGTTACAAACGTGAATGTAGTGGGAAATGCATTGAAATAGGGTTTTTAAGGGTGTTTATAAAAAAACGTAAAAAAAATGTAATAAAATTTACGTAATCATATTGCAACGTAATAATAGTTATGTTACATTAATGTTACAAACGTTACGTTATCAAATTCAATGTAACGATAACATAAAAACTATGAAAAAAACATTTCTTAGAAATTACATATAGAAAACTTATTCAAAGGGAGGATAAATGATATGAAAGAGCAAGTATTACAAGTAACAAAAGGTGACTTCGTAGGATCAGCAAGTGGAGCGGTAGTATTAACAGCATTAATCGTATTTCTATCAAGCGTATTAGTATAATAGAAGTTTTGTAACAAAAGATAAATGAAGGGAGAATGAAAGATATGAAAGAGCAAGTATTACAAGTAACAAAAGGTGACTTCGTAGGATCAGCAAGTGGAGCGGTAGTATTAACAGCATTAATCGTATTTCTATCAAGCGTATTAGTATAATAGAAGTTTTGTAACAAAAGATAAATGAAGGGAGAATGAAAGATATGAAAGAGCAAGTATTACAAGTAACAAAAGGTGATTTCGTAGGATCAGCAAGTGGAGCGGTAGTATTAACAGCATTAATCGTATTTCTATCAAGCGTATTAGTATAATAGAAGTTTTGTAACAAAAGATAAATGAAGGGAGAATGAAAGATATGAAAGAGCAAGTATTACAAGTAACAAAAGGTGATTTCGTAGGATCAGCAAGTGGAGCAGTAGTGTTAACGGCATTAATCGTATTTCTATCAAGCGTATTAGTATAATAAAAGTTTTAAATTGTACAAAATGAAAGGAGAATGAGGAATATGAACAGTGAACAAGTGCTACAAGTAACAAAAACAGATTTATTAGGATCATTAGGTGGAGCAGTAATATTAACATCATTTATTCTATTCCTTGCAAATATATTAGTATGAGAAATATAAATACAATTATTCAAAAAAAATAAAGACTCTAACGTATTAGTAAGTAGTTAATATGTTGGAGTCTTTTTTGTTTTCCCCACATATATACCTTCAATTATGAATATTTTCCCCTTACTTTAAAGAGAAAAAAGTCGAATTTTATATGTAAGAAAAAAAGAGGAATTTGACAGAAAAGATAGAAAATTTTAAAGGTCAGAAATTGTTAGCCTGCTAACTAATTTCTATAAATTGATGTTGGAAGCGTTTTCGGTTGGTTTTAGGTATGGACCATTTAATCTATTTACAGGGGGATGAAGAGATTATGAAACAAAAATCTATGGATACGCTAGCTGCACAAATGGAGGACTTTTTTCCGGTACGTGATGTAGATCATTTGGAGTTTTACGTAGGGAATGCAAAACAATCGAGTTATTACCTTGCGAGAGCGTTCGGATTCAAAATTGTGGCTTACTCTGGATTAGAAACAGGAAACCGTGAAAAGGTATCTTATGTTCTTGTGCAAAAAAATATGCGTTTTGTTGTGTCCGGGGCCCTAGGTAGCGATAATCGTATCGCAGAGTTTGTAAAAACTCATGGTGATGGTGTAAAAGACGTTGCATTACTTGTCGATGACGTTGATAAGGCTTACTCGGAAGCGGTGAAACGTGGTGCCGTCGCAATTGCTCCACCTGAGGAGTTAACAGATGAGGATGGTACATTGAAAAAAGCAGTTATTGGTACGTATGGTGATACAATTCACACGCTTGTAGAGCGTAAAAATTATAAAGGAACATTTATGCCAGGATTCCAAAAGGTTGAGTTTAATATTCCATTTGAAGAATCTGGTTTAATTGCTGTAGATCATGTAGTTGGTAACGTTGAGAAAATGGAAGAGTGGGTTAGTTATTACGAGAATGTTATGGGCTTTAAACAAATGATCCATTTCGACGATGATGATATTAGTACAGAGTATTCGGCATTAATGTCAAAAGTTATGACGAATGGAAGTCGTATTAAGTTCCCTATTAACGAACCAGCAGATGGAAAGAGAAAATCGCAAATTCAAGAATATCTTGAATTCTATAATGGAGCAGGTGTACAACATCTTGCCTTATTAACGAGTGATATTGTTAAAACAGTTGAAGCGCTTCGTGCAAATGGTGTGGAGTTTTTAGATACACCAGATACGTATTACGATGAGTTAACTGCGCGAGTTGGAAAAATCGATGAGGAAATTGATAAGTTAAAAGAATTAAAGATTTTAGTAGACCGTGATGATGAGGGCTATTTACTGCAAATCTTTACGAAACCAATTGTAGACCGTCCAACTTTATTTATTGAAATCATTCAACGTAAAGGTTCTCGTGGATTTGGTGAAGGGAACTTTAAAGCATTATTCGAATCAATTGAAAGAGAACAAGAGCGTCGCGGAAATTTATAAGATTTGTATCCACCAGCAAGAATTCTTTTGCTGGTGGAAATTTCATTTTCATAGGGAGGAATTATGATGAAATTTGTTACATTTCGTCTCCCTTCGAAAGAAATGCGAGCTGGGTGGCTTGAAGGTGACAAAGTAATCGATATGAATCTTGCTAGTGACGGAAAAGTCCCTTCCTCTATGCTCGCCTTTTTAGAGAAAGCGGATGAGTATGTAGAGCTGCTGCGTAATAGTAAGAATCCAAACAAGGGTATATATTCCTTAGAAGAAGTACAATTGACAGCTGTTATTCCTAATCCGGGTAGCATTCGAGATTTTTATGCATTTGAACAGCATGTAAAAACAGCTCGCGGACGAAGAGGACTAGATGTTGTACCTGAATGGTATGATGTCCCGGTTTTTTATTTTACTAACCATCGTGCTGTTATTGGTCCAGATGATTTTGTAATTGGTCCGAAGAAGTCTAAAAAGCTTGATTATGAATTAGAGATTGCTTGTGTAATCGGAAAAGAAGGAAGAAATATTTCTCGTGAGCAAGCAGAGGAATATATTTTTGGTTATTGTATTATGAACGACTGGAGTGCAAGGGACTTACAAGCAACAGAAATGAAGGTAGGGCTTGGACCAGCAAAAGGAAAAGACTTTGCAACTTCATTAGGAGCGTATCTCGTTACGAAAGAGGAATTAGACATTTATCGTAATGGTAATCGATATGATTTAGAGATGACTGCTCACGTGAATGGGAAACTATTATCAAAGGGAAATTTCCAAGATATTTACTATACGTTTGCTGAAATGATTGAACGTGCTTCACAAGACGTGACCTTATATCCGGGAGATGTGATCGGTTCTGGAACAGTAGGAACAGGATGTATTTTAGAACTTGGTACAGAAGAGTGGCTACAAGATGGAGATGTTGTAGAGCTGTCGATTACTGGTTTAGGTACGTTACGTAATACGGTCAAAAAAGACATGAAAGCAGGTGATGGGCATGTTTTATCGTCACATGGGGGAGCTACCTCATAAACGACATGTACAATTTCGTAAAAAAGATGGAGCGCTTTATCGTGAACAGGTAATGGGAACGAAAGGTTTTTCTGGTACGCAGTCTATTTTGTACCATCATTATATGCCAACGGAAGTAGGTCATGCGGCAGTATCTCATTCTTGTCAGTTGCAGTATGAAGAAGATGTAGCTCTTGCACATCGTCATTTTCGCACGAAAGAAAATAAAAAAACGGGCGATGCAGTAAGCGGAAGAAATTTTATGCTTGGGAATGAGGATTTATTAATTGGAGTAGTGACTCCGACAGAAAAAATGGACTATTTCTATCGTAATGGCGATGGCGATGAAATGTTATTTGTTCATTATGGAACAGGAAAAATCGAAACAATGTTCGGAACGATTCACTATAGAAAAGGTGATTATGTAACGATCCCAATTGGAACGATTTATCGTGTTATTCCAGATGAAGGAGAGACTAAGTTTCTTGTTGTAGAGGCGAATAGCCAAATTACAACACCACGTCGCTATCGCAATGAATATGGGCAATTGTTAGAACATAGCCCGTTTTGTGAGAGAGATATTCGTGGCCCGGAAAAATTAGAGACATATGATGAGAAAGGTGAGTTTGTCGTAATGACAAAGTCGAGAGGATATATGCATAAGTATGTTTTAGGGCATCATCCGCTAGATGTTGTTGGGTGGGATGGTTATTTATATCCGTGGGTCTTTAATGTGGAGGATTTTGAACCAATTACAGGCCGTATTCATCAGCCACCACCAGTACATCAAACATTCGAAGGGCATAATTTCGTCATTTGCTCTTTCGTACCGCGTTTATACGATTATCATCCAGAATCTATCCCGGCACCGTATTATCATAGTAACGTGAATAGTGATGAAGTACTGTACTATGTAGAAGGAAACTTTATGAGCCGAAAAGGTGTGGAAGAAGGGTCTATTACACTTCACCCGAGCGGAATTCCTCATGGGCCGCATCCTGGGAAAACAGAGGCAAGTATCGGAAAAAAAGAGACGCTTGAATTAGCCGTTATGATAGATACATTCCGTCCGCTTCGTATTGTAAAACAAGCACATGAAACGGAAGATGAAAAGTATATGTATAGCTGGATTGAAGATGGTTCATATACTGTGAAATAAGCAAAAAGAGGCGTGCTCAATAAAGGGGCACGCCTCTTTAATATGTATAATGACACCAAAATAAGGTGATAGAAAGATTCTCAGAAAGAATAATAAGGATATTGTATATTCCGAAAGATTTCTACTTATTTCGACAAAAGTATTGACGAGAAAAAGTGTTATGAGTAAAATAAAAAAGCGAATTAAAAATTTTCAGAAAATTTAAAACTTGGAGGAGTGGACGATGAAGCAAATTTTTCAAAAGAAGCCTATTGCAAAGTTAATGCAAGAAAGTAAGCAAAAAACGTTAGCGAGAACATTGGGCGCACTGGATTTAACTATGCTTGGAATCGGAGCGATTGTTGGAACTGGTATTTTCGTTCTTACAGGCGTAGTGGCAGCAAAACATTCTGGACCAGCTATTATATTATCATTCGCGATAGCCGCATTAGCCTGTGCCTTTGCTGCATTTTGTTATGCTGAATTTGCTTCTTCAGTTCCTGTCTCGGGTAGCGTATATACATATACGTACGCGACGATGGGAGAAGTATTCGCGTTTTTAATTGGTTGGGATTTAATGCTTGAATATTTACTTGCTACATCTGCTGTAGCAAATGGATGGTCCGCTTATTTTCAGTCTTTACTAAAGGGATTTGGGATTCATATTCCGACCATTCTTTCTTCGGCCCCAGGCACAGGAAAAGGTGGAATAATTGATTTGCCTGCAGTCTTAATTATTTTAGTGATGACAGCTCTTTTATCTAGGGGTGTTCGAGAGAGTGCACGTGTAAATAATATTATGGTATTTATTAAAATAGCAGTTGTTCTTATTTTTATCTTTGCTGGTTTTAATTATGTGAAGCCTGAAAACTGGACGCCTTTTATGCCATTTGGTTTAGATGGTGTAATGGCTGGGGCTGCTACAGTATTCTTCGCATTTATAGGATTCGATGCAGTTTCAACAGCTGCGGAAGAAGTGAAACGTCCACAACGTGATTTACCAATCGGCATTATTGCATCGTTATTAATATGTACAGTTCTTTATATCGTTGTTTCACTTATTCTGACAGGAATTGTTCCATACGGACAGCTGAATATATCAGATCCAGTTGCTTTTGCACTTCAATTTATTGGACAAGATGGTTTAGCGGGGGTAATTTCAGTAGGGGCAATCACAGGGATTACAACTGTAATGCTAGTGATGATGTATGGGCAAGTTCGTGTTTCATATGCGATGAGCCGTGATGGGTTATTGCCGAAGCGTCTGGCTAAGGTTCACCCGAAATTTAAAACACCGTTTTTAAATACATGGACAACGGGTATTATTGCAGCATTGATTTCAGGATTAATAGATTTAAATGTATTGGCACACCTTGTAAACATGGGGACATTGTCAGCCTTTGCACTCGTAGCTGTTGCGGTTATTGTGATGAGAAAGACTCATCCGGATTTACCAAGAGCATTTAAGGCGCCACTCGTACCATTTTTACCAGCGTTAACAGTAATTTTCTGTTTATACTTAATGCTTCAATTATCAGGGACAGCGTGGATTAGTTTTGGAGTATGGATGGTTATCGGTATAGCGGTTTACTTCTTATATAGTCGAAAACATAGTGTTTTAAATAATAGTAAAAAAGAAGATGATGTAGCGAATTTATAAGTGGAAAAATCCATTCTAATTCTGTTAGAATGGGTTTTTTTATTTGAAAATTTACATTTTTCTGAATCTATTATAAGATAATTGTTGGTCAACTAAAGGGGTGAAAATATGAAAAATACATGGCGTGAGCTAAGGGAAATGGATCGTAACGTATGGATTCGATTTATCGGTGAGACATTGAATGGAATTGCGATGATGATGTTAATGCCTTTTTTCGCATTATATTTAAAAGATAAGGTAGATTCTTTATTACAGGTTGGAGTTATTATGGCGCTTTCTCCAATTGCTGCAAGCTTTGGATCGCTTATAGGTGGAAGAATTGCTGATATATATGGAAGAAAGCCGATTATGATATTTTCAATGGCAAGTAATGCATTATTAATGCTCGGTTTTTTATTTATAGAAGGGTTTATTTCATATGCAATTTTATCTGTTTTTTTAGGATTAAGTAATTCTTTATTTCATCCAGCTGCATCAGCGATGGTTGCAGATGTGACCGCGCCAGAAAAAAGAACCGAAGCATATGGTTTATTGCGAATGGGACACAATATAGGTGCTGCAATCGGTCCAATAATGGGTGCATCAGTAGTGGTGTTGTCAAAGAATCTTGTGTTTATTATTGCTTCTTCTACGATGCTATTTTATGCATTACTTGTACTAATTCTTATCCAGGAGACAATGCCAAAAGCAGCAGATAAAAAAGAAGAGAATGCAGAGAAGGAATCAGGTGCAGTTTGGAAAGTTTTAATGAGAGATAAGGCGTTAATGATTTATTTGTTAGCAGGTATCATTATTTCTATGGGATTTTCTCAAACAGAAGGCATGTTACCACTTCACTTTGATAATGAAATGAAGGATATTTTTGGAGTTAACAATCCATACCCGTATTTAATGGCGCTAAATGGACTATTAGTTGTGTTGTTCCAGTTTCAAATTTCAAAATGGGCGACAGATAAACCTGTCGGAAAGACGATGTTATACGGGGCGTGTTTGTTTGGAATTGGTTTGTTTTTTATAGGGTGGTTACCGAAGTGGTTTGGAGAATTTAATACAAATGCTACAATTATTTTAGTGACGTTAATGTTCGTGTATGCCATATATACGTTAGGCGAGATGATTATGTCGCCTGTACAGATGACGTTTGTAGCGAATTTGGCCCCTGAGCATTTGAGAGGAACTTATATGGGAGCAGCGAGTTTGCAGTGGATTACGGGAAGTGCATTTGGTCCACTTCTTGGAGGTTTTTTATTAGATAGATTACTCGGACATTTCTTATTTACAATTTTAGGTGTAGGATGTTTAGTTGCAGGTATTGTATACGTTTCTTTAGATCGCCTTGTGGAACAAAGGCAAAAGGACACACTAACCAAACAATCTTCTTAATAAAATAGGTGACATACACAAAAAGGGGATTTCTACATATTTTAGGTACATAACTAGATTAGGTTGCCATTTCATTTTGTGTAGTTGTGAAGAAAATGAAATAGAAAAGTGTAGAAATCCAATAAGTGGTGTCATTTAATTATTTGTGGAAGTTACATTTTATTTCAAATAGGAACTACCTATTTTTATAAAAAGTGCTAAAATAGAAAAATGAAAACAATTGGTTAGGGTGATTTAATTGACGAAAATTAAATTAGGTTTATTATATGGTGGAAAATCAGCTGAGCATCAAGTTTCGTTACAGACGGCTCTTGCTGCTATTAAAGCGTTAAATCAAGATAAATTCGAGATTCATCCGATTTATATTACAGAGCAAGGTCAATGGGTACGCGGTGAGCGTATTGAAGGTGAAGTAACGGATGTTGAAGCTTTAAAAATGAGCGGTGCAGAAAATTCGATTTCTCCGTTATCATTAAGCACGGAAATTATTCCATCTGCAACTTCTGAGGAAGATGCTATCGACGTTATTTTTCCATTACTACATGGACCAAATGGTGAAGATGGAACGGTTCAAGGGTTATTAGAATTAATGAACATTCCTTATGTAGGAAATGGTGTTCTAGCATCGTCTGCCGGTATGGATAAAGTTGTTATGAAAAATATCTTTGCAGAAGCTGGTTTGAAACAAGCGAAATATGCATCTTTCATTCGTAGTGCATGGGAAAAAAATCGCGAAGAAGCTTATGACAAAGTAGAAGAGAAGTTAGGGTATCCTTGCTTCGTAAAACCAGCAAACCTTGGTTCAAGTGTTGGTATTAATAAATGTAAAAATCGTGAAGAACTTGAGAGTGCATTTGAAGAGGCATTCCAATTCGACCGCAAAATTATTGTAGAAGAAAATATCGTAGGTCGTGAAGTAGAAGTTGGTGTACTAGGTAACGACGAACCGAAATGTTCAGTTGTAGGTGAAATCGTACCGAAAAAGGACTTTTATGATTATAAGTCGAAGTACATCGATGGTGATACAGCGTTAATTATTCCAGCTGAAATGACAGAAGAAGAGTCTAATGTAATTAAGCGAGATGCAATTGTTGCATTCCAATCTTTAGATGGTGCAGGCTTAACACGAGCTGATTTCTTCTTAACGAAAGACGGAGAAGTATATATTAACGAAGTAAACACAATGCCAGGATTTACGCCGTTTAGTATGTTCCCTCTATTATGGCAACATACTGGATTACCATATCCAGAATTAATTGAAGAGCTAATTCGTTTGGCGATTGAACGTCACGAAGAAAAACAAAAAATTAAATATACAATATAACAAAAAAGGAGGAGGCACTATTCGAAGGAATAGTGCTTCCTCTATGTAAGGAGTGTTTTCATGATTAATCGAACGTTAAAACAAGTAGAACAGATGATAAATGGTACGGGATTAGCAGAGCAGTATGAGGGAATTACTATACAGGGAGTGTCTATTGATACGAGAAAAATCGAAAAAGGAAATTTATATGTTCCGATTCAAGGTGAACGTTTCGATGGACATGCTTTTGTAGATAAAGCTGTTGAAAATGGAGCTGTTGCTACATTATGGATGAAAGATGTAGCAAATCCGCCTGAGAATCTTCCAGTTATTTTTGTAGAAGACACACTATTGGCATTACAAATGTTAGCGAAAAACTATCGCGATCAATTGGATGTTAAAGTTATTGGTGTGACAGGTAGTAACGGTAAAACATCTACGAAAGATATTGTAACAAGCCTTCTTGCGACTAAATTCAAAGTTCAAAAAACAGAAGGTAATTTCAATAACCATATCGGTTTACCTCTTACTATTTTAAACCTAGAAGAAAATACGGAAGTTGCTGTATTAGAAATGGGTATGTCAAGCCGAGGAGAAATTGAATTCTTATCTAAGTTAGCTCGTCCTAATGCAGCTATCATTACGAACATTGGTGAGGCGCATTTAATGGATTTAGGCTCTCGTGAGGCAATTGCAGAAGCGAAATTAGAAATTGTGGCAGGATTACAAGAAGGCGGAGTGTTCGTATATAACGGAGATGAGCCATTATTAACAAATCGTGTTCCTGAAATGAATTTAGCGACGGAAACAGTAACATTTGGTGATGCCAGAGCAAACGATTACTATCCAACGACTGTAACATTACAGGCAACTGGCACACATTTTAAAATGAATAGAGAAGAAAACATTTCATTCTATATACCAGTGTTAGGGAAACATAATGTGTATAATACACTTGCTTCCATGGCGATTGCGAAACATTTTGGTGTGACATGGGAAGAAATGAAACAAGGTTTAGTAACACTTCAAATGACAGGTATGCGCATGGAAATTGTAAAAAAGGATAGTGGGTTAACAGTTATCAATGATGCTTACAATGCAAGTCCGACAGCTATGGAAGCAGCATTCCATTTAATGAATGGTTTAGATGGTTTTTCTCAAAAAATCGTCGTGCTTGGTGATATGTTAGAGCTTGGAGACCAAGAGGTTCAATTTCATTATGAAGTAGGTAAATTAATTGACCCAGCAAAAATCTCATATGTATTCACATATGGTAGATTAGGGGCTCAAATTGCTGAGGGAGCGGAAATTAATTTCCCTGGTGAACGTGTAAAGGCCTATCATAATAAAGAAGAGCTTGTAAAAGATTTACAGGCGGTAGTTGGTAATAACGATGTTGTATTAGTTAAAGCATCTCGTGGTATGAAATTAGAAGAAGTTATTACGATGTTGAAATAATTGGTGAATATAAATAGGGATGATAGTCACGAAAATAGAAGAAACTTATAATAAGCGCTTACAGAGGATGTTAAAAAATAAAAGTGAAGAAAAAAAGTCCTGAATATGAAAATAAGGTAACAGTTGGGTTTGCTTTTTGCACATACAAAACTTATAATTGATAAAGTGTAATAACGTTTAAAAGTATTTTCGTGTAGAAATACGCCCGTTTATATACGTGAGCATTCAGGAAAAGGGCTTTTCCGCCAATTCGGAAAATGCCTTTTTTTAAATGATAAGTATAGGATAGAAAAGGAGAAGTAACATTGACAACATTTCGAGAATTAGGATTAAGTGAATCTTTATTGCAATCTGTTGAAAGTATGGGCTTTGAAGAGGCTACGCCGATTCAAGCTGAAACAATCCCACATGCATTGCAAGGTAAAGATATTATTGGGCAAGCGCAGACAGGTACAGGGAAAACAGCAGCATTTGGATTACCGCTATTAGATAAAGTAGATACTCGTAAAGAAGCAGTTCAAGGTATTGTTATCGCGCCAACGCGTGAATTAGCAATTCAAGTTGGAGAAGAACTATACAAAATTGGTAAACATAAACGTGTTCGTATTTTACCAATTTATGGTGGTCAAGATATTAACCGCCAAATTCGTGCTCTAAAAAAACACCCACACATTATTGTTGGTACGCCGGGTCGTATTTTAGATCATATTAACCGTAAAACACTTCGCCTACAAAACGTTGAGACTGTTGTTCTTGATGAAGCGGATGAAATGTTAAACATGGGCTTCATTGAAGATATTGAAGCAATTTTAACAGATGTGCCAGAAACACATCAAACATTATTATTCTCAGCGACAATGCCAGATCCAATCCGTCGTATTGCTGAGCGTTTCATGACTGAGCCTCAACACATTAAAGTAAAAGCAAAAGAAGTAACAATGCCAAACATTCAGCAGTTCTATTTAGAAGTGCAAGAAAAGAAAAAGTTTGACGTATTAACGCGCTTACTAGATATTCAATCTCCAGAGCTTGCGATCGTATTCGGTCGTACAAAGCGTCGTGTTGATGAATTATCAGAAGCATTAAACTTACGTGGTTATGCAGCAGAAGGTATTCATGGTGACTTAACACAAGCGAAACGTATGTCTGTATTACGTAAATTTAAAGAAGGTGCTATTGAAGTTCTTGTTGCAACAGATGTTGCTGCGCGTGGTCTTGATATTTCAGGCGTAACACACGTATACAACTTCGATATCCCACAAGATCCAGAATCATACGTTCACCGTATCGGTCGTACTGGCCGTGCAGGTAAAAAAGGTATTGCAATGTTATTTGTAACACCACGTGAATCAGGACAATTAAAAAATATCGAGCGTACAACAAAACGTAAGGTTGACCGTATGGAAGCACCGACACTTGACGAGGCACTAGAAGGTCAACAACGTTTAATCGCTGAAAAACTTCAAAGCACAATTGAAAATGATAACTTATCATACTACAAGCGTATTGCAGAAGAAATGTTAGAAGAGAACGACTCTGTAACAGTAGTAGCTGCTGCTTTAAAAATGATGACAAAAGAGCCAGATACAACACCAATCGCTTTAACATCAGAACCACCAGTTGTTTCAAGAGGTGGCGGTTCTAAAAAACGCGGTGGTAACGGAGGCGGATACCGTGATGGTAACCGTAATCGTAGTCGTGATGGACGCAGTGGCGATGGTCGTAACCGTGACCGTAACCGTGACGGACGCAGTGGCGATGGTCGTAACCGTGATCGCAATCGTGATGGTGGCCGTGATGGTAACCGTGGTCGTAGAGGTGAAGGTCAAGGTCGCCCTGGATCTTCTTCAAATGGACGCGGCGAAAGAAAACATCATAGCCGTCCACAAGCTTAATAAAAAAAGAGAATGCCCTTTGTTGGCATTCTCTTTTTTTATTTCTAAAATTGTACATACTACATAATAACTCATGTAGAAAAGAGGTACGATATGCTTGTAAGGCTTGGGTATGTTGCGATGAGTGTGCATTTGAAGAACGCATCTCCATCTCAAACGATGACATATGCACAGTTTCAACGGATTGATGATCGAGAGGCTGCGATTCGTAAACTTGAAAGAATCGCTAATTCGAATTTGGAAAATTGCTTGCGGTTATTAAAGCATAATAAGGGGCATGATATATCTTTCTTTCGACTTAGTTCTAAGCTTATTCCTTTAGCGAATCATGAGGAGTTGTTAGAGTGGAACTATATTCGTCCATTAAAAGAAAGTTTAAAAGTGCTAGGTGAATACGCAATTCGTATGAATATGCGTATTGATTTCCATCCGGATCACTTTGTTGTACTAAATTCACCGGAGGAAAGTATTTTTAAACAGTCAGTAAAAACTTTGCAGATGCACAAAAAAATGTTAAAAGGTATGGGGATTGCACATAAGCAACGATGTGTATTACATGTTGGAGGAGGTTATAAAGATAAAGAGCTCGCATTAGAACGCTTTATAGAAAATTGGTCTAACGTTCCAAGGGGTATTCAAGAAATGATCATGTTAGAAAATGATGATACAACCTTCACGCTAGCGGAAACATTGTATTTAGGAGAAAAATTAGACATTCCGGTCGTGTTTGATTTGCATCATCATACGATGAACAATGAACGAGAAGATTGGCATGAAGATTGGGCGCGTGTTGTTCATACGTGGGAAACATCTTTGTTACCAGTTAAAATGCATATCTCCAGTCCTAGAGATGAGAAAGACCCGAGGGCACACGCTGATTTTATTGATGTTGATGCATTCTTATCTTTTTTAAGAAGGATTAAGGGAAGTGTTGGGCAAATTGATTGTATGATTGAGGCGAAGCAGAAGGATGAGTCTTTATTTCAACTCATGAGAGACTTAAGTAAACAAATAGATGTGGAAATTATCGATGGTGCGAGCTTTTACATTAAATAAGCTCAGCACCATCGAATTTTTTTGTTAAAAAAGGAGTTAAAATACCACCGGTTATTAATCCTGCTAAATGGCTTATAGGATTGGCGAAAGGATTAAAGAAAGTAAATAATAGTAATATAAGTATCATGATTGAGAAAATAGCAATTTCTTTTGAGTGTGAAGGGCGGTATCGATTGTACAATAAAAATAGTTGGGCGCCTAGTAACCCGAAAATCCCACCAGATGCTCCCGTATGAATGTATTCAGGAGGCATAATAATATAAGAAGCGATATTTCCGGAAATACCGGGAAGAAAAAATAGAATGATAAAAGAAATGTGTCCGAGTTGTTTTTCGATAGAAGAGCCAAGAATAAATAAGCAAATACTATTAGAAAGAAAATGTTGTAAGTCCACGTGTACGAGCAGAGAAGTTATGACACGCCACCATTCTCCTTTAGTGATATATTCATTGTTAGCTGCCATTGGAAAGAGAAAGAAGTCGCCTAACATCATCATGAATAGTTGAATAAGAAGTAAAGAGAGGATGATTGGATTTAAGGAAATGCGAGTGGGTCGTATTAGCATGCTGGTAGTATCACTCCTTTTGCATCAGAATGATTCTCTGTTATTCTTACAATATGAAAGAAGAAAGCTAAATAGAAGAAGGGGATTTCGAAATGATTGTAGGGATTGGAATAGATATTATTGAATTGAATCGAATTGAAAAAATGCTAGATGGAAAGCTTAAATTTATGGAACGTATTTTAACTGAAAGTGAACGTAATGTTGCTATGGAACTGAAAGGGAGTCGCCTTACAGAGTTTGTAGCGGGAAGATTTGCAGCGAAAGAGGCGTATTCAAAAGCGGTAGGCACTGGTATCGGGAAAGAAGTGAGTTTTTTAGATATTGAAGTGAAAAATGATGATAGAGGGAAGCCGCTTCTTATTGCAAATACAGAGCATATTGTTCATTTATCAATTAGTCATAGTAAGGAATTTGCTGTTGCACAAGTTGTTTTAGAAAGCTTGTCACGCTAGTCTGCATATTTCATATCCTTGTCTCATATATTTGAGGTAGCGATAAGGAAGGTACACCTTCCATTCATTTATAGGGGCAAAGGGGCTGAAGTGATGAAAAGGCGTCTGTTTTTAGTTCTTGTCGGTTTATTGACCGTTTTTGTGTTGGCGGGCTGTATGGAAAAGAAACAAGATGATGTTGTGAGAGATTTAGAAGCGAAAGTGAAAGGGATGAAAAGTTATCAAGCTGAAGCGAAATTAACTATTAAAACAGGGAATGAGCCTCAGGAGTATAAAGTGGAAATTTGGCATAAAGAACCTTCTTTTTATCGTGTGAATTTACAGAATGCAAAAAAAGATCAGAGCCAAATTATTTTAAGAAATGAAGAAGGGGTATTTGTATTAACTCCAGCGCTTAATAAGAGTTTCCGTTTTCAAAGTGATTGGCCGCAAAATAGTAGCCAGGCCTATTTATATGAATCACTTGTAAGAGATATTTTGCAGGATAAGAAAAACCTTACTTTCGAGAAAACAGATAAATATTATATTTTCAAAACAAAAACAAACTATCAACATCAAAATATGTTACCGAAACAAGAGATTACATTGAAGAAAAGCGATTTAACACCAGTTTCGGTGAAATTAATGGATAATGATCAAAATGTTCTTGTGAAAGTAGATTTCTCTAAAGTGAAATTCGATGCGAAATTTGATAAAGGTGCATTTGATACGAAACAAAATATGTCTAGAGCGCAAGTAGATGTTCAAACAACAGCGAAAGAAGACAAACCATTTGCTATTTTGTATCCGCGTGATACGCCGCAAGGCATGACTCTGAAAGACGAAAAAGAGTTGAAGACAGACAGTGGCAAGCGTACGATACTCACATACACTGGAAATAAGAAATCCTTTACCTTAATACAAGAAAAGGCAAAAGTTGCAGAGGCTTCGTCAGCAGTAAGTGTAAGTGGAGAGCCGGTTGATCTTGGGTTTACGATTGGTGCATTGACGAAAGAATCTGTAACGTGGTCACATAACGGAGTAGAATATATGCTCGTGTCTAAAGGTTTAGAGCCGAATGAGTTGTTAATGGTAGCTCGTTCAGTTACAGCGAAGCAGGTGAAGTAAACTTCTTAGACGTGGTGATATATGTGCACCACGTCTTTTCTTAGTTTGAAGGTGGATTTCATAAAAGAAGCATATAAAAGAATAAGCTTCGCATATCGTGTATAAGGAAGTGTATTTATGGAAGAAGCGTCATTTTACCGTGATACTTGGGTGGAAGTGGATTTAGATGCGATTTATAACAATATTACGCATATTAAAGAGTTCATTCCGAGTAATGTTGAGATTTTTGCTGTAGTTAAAGCGAATGCATATGGGCACGATTATGTACCGGTGGCTAAAACCGCATTAGAAGCAGGTGCAACAAGATTAGCAGTTGCTTTTTTAGATGAAGCCTTAGTTCTTAGAAGGGCTGGTATTACCGTACCAATTTTAGTGCTAGGTCCTTCCCCGCCTCGAGATATAAATGTAGCTGCTGAAAATGATGTAGCATTAACTGTTTTTCAAAAAGAATGGGTGGAAGAAGCCATCAAACTATGGGATGGTTCATCTATAATGAAATTCCATATTAATTTTGATAGTGGTATGGGGAGAATTGGAATACGCGAACGCAAAGAATTAAAAGAATTCTTAAAGAGTTTAGAAGGTGCACCATTTTTAGAGTTAGAAGGAGTATATACGCATTTTGCAACAGCAGATGAGGTTGAGACTTCGTATTTTGATAAGCAATATAACACGTTCTTGCAGCAGTTAAGTTGGTTGAAGGAATTCGGAGTGGATCCTAAATTTGTCCATACAGCTAATAGTGCTGCAACTTTACGTTTTCAAGGAATTACATTTAATGCAGTACGAATTGGTATTGCGATGTATGGATTATCCCCATCTGTAGAAATACGTCCTTTTTTACCATTTAAATTAGAACCGGCGTTATCACTGCATACGAAAGTTGCTCATATTAAACAGGTGATTAAAGGGGATGGAATTAGTTATAACGTCACTTACCGAACAAAAACTGAAGAATGGATTGCAACTGTTGCGATTGGATATGCAGATGGCTGGCTTAGAAGATTACAAGGATTTGAAGTGCTTGTGGATGGTAAAAGAGTACCGATTGTAGGGAGAGTAACAATGGATCAATTCATGATTCATCTTCCTTGTGAAGTCCCGCTTGGTACGAAAGTTACACTCATTGGACGACAAGGTGATGAATATATTAGCGCTACAGAGGTTGCTGAATATTCCGGGACTATTAATTATGAAATTATTGCAACGATTAGTTTCCGTGTGCCGAGAATATTTATACGACATGGTAAAGTTGTAGAAATCATCAATTATTTGAATAATATATAGAAGATCATCTAATTTGCTTCTTGTCATTTAATTGAGCTTTTTATTGATGGAAAATATGCTCTTTTTTGATGAGAAGCTTTTACTTATAATCACTTTTAATATAAGTTTTGCATAGGAATTCTTTTGTTCCTTGTTTAAAATAAGATGAAAAATAATAGAAGATGAATGTTTTTCCTGTGAATTGGAAAACATAAGCAAGGAATAAGGAAGTCTTTGCAACAGGCTCCATACAATGGTATTATTACAATAGGTGTCATATATATATTTGGGTGTGTAGTTGACGGTGGAGGTGTATTTTTGTGTCCGAATCAAGTGTAACTACTGAAATCGTGGTTCGGTTGCCAAAGCAAATGGTAACGGAATTGGACGGAATTGGAAAACAAGAGAATAAGAATCGCCATGAACTAATTTGCCAGGCAACACAACTGTTATTGCGTCAACATAAGACGAAGAAACGCTACCAACATGAATCAATGCGACGTGGGTACATTGAAATGGGAAAAATTAATCTTGGTATTGCATCTGAAGCTTTCTTAGCAGAGTATGAAGCAGCTCATACGGTAGAACGCTTAGTTAGCGGGGGGTAATATTTTGATTGTAAAACGCGGCGACGTGTATTTTGCAGACCTTTCCCCAGTTGTTGGTTCTGAGCAAGGAGGCGTTCGTCCGGTTCTTGTCATTCAAAATGACATCGGAAATCGTTTTAGTCCAACGGTGATTGTAGCGGCTATTACTGCACAGATTCAAAAAGCGAAATTACCCACTCATGTGGAAATTGATGCGAAAAAGTATGGATTTGAGAGAGATTCTGTTATTTTACTTGAGCAGATTCGAACAATCGATAAGCAACGCTTAACGGACAAAATCACTCATTTGGATGAAGTGATGATGATTCGTGTAGATGAAGCGTTACAAATTAGTTTAGGACTAATAGATTTTTAAATCGGCAGTTTAAGTTGCTCTCTTTGAAGGGCAACTTTTTTTTATTATAGAGGAGGTTACGGTTGTATATGGAAATGGTAGATAATCGACAAGCGTTAATGAAAATGTTAGTGAAAGAATTAGGCTTTACCGAAAAGCAAGTTCGTCATGTTATTCAATTAACAGAAGAAGGTAACACAGTTCCATTTATTGCTCGTTACCGAAAAGAATGGACAGGCTCTTTAGATGAGGTGCAAATTCGTGCAATCTTAGAGAGATGGCAATATATGATGCAGCTTGAAGATAGGAAAGAAGAGGTTCTTCGTCTTATTGGTGAAAAGGGTAAGCTAACCGAAGAGTTGCGCCGTCATATTGTTGCCGCAACGAAACTACAGGAAGTAGAAGATTTATATCGTCCTTATAAAGAGAAAAGAAGAACGAAAGCGACGATTGCAAAAGAAAAAGGATTAGAACCGCTAGCTGAATGGTTATTGTTATATAAAAAAGAAGATCCGGCTAAAAAGGCTATGGAATTTGTTAATGCAGAAAAAGAAGTGGAATCTGCAGAAGAGGCGTTGCAAGGTGCGCAAGACATTATTGCAGAAATCGTTTCAGATGAAGCTGCGTATCGTAGTTGGATTCGGAATGTTACTTTTAGAAAAGGTGTTATGTCTTCGGTTGTAAAAGACGAAGAAAAAGATGAAAAGAATATATATGAAATGTATTACAGTTATGAAGAACCGTTGCAGAAAGTAGTACCGCATCGTGTATTAGCGATGAATCGCGGTGAGAAAGAAGATATATTGAGAGTTTCTGTTGTTCCACCAGTAGATGAGATAATAACTTTCTTATATAAGAAAGTAATCCGTGATAACGATTCAAAAAGTGCGCATTATGTACAATTAGCGATTGAGGATGGCTATAAACGATTAATTCAATCTTCGATTGAAAGAGAAATTCGAAAAGAATTAACAGAAACAGCTGAAGAACAAGCGATACATATTTTCTCTGAGAACTTACGTAATTTATTATTACAACCTCCAATGAAAGGGAAGGTTGTGCTAGCCGTAGACCCTGCATATAGAACTGGTTGTAAATTAGCTGTAGTAGATGATACGGGGAAAGTTCTATATATCGATGTTATTTATCCGCATCCACCTGTTCGTAAATATGATGATGCAAAAAAGAAAGTTCTTTCTATTATAGATAAATATCAAGTTGAAATGATTGCAATTGGGAACGGCACAGCTTCTAGAGAAACGGAAGAGTTTATAGTAGATGTATTACAAAGTGTGAAACAGGATGTTTTCTATATTATTGTAAATGAAGCAGGGGCAAGTGTGTATTCGGCTTCCGATTTAGCTCGTGAGGAATTCCCTGATTTCCAAGTTGAAGAAAGAAGCGCGGTTTCAATTGGAAGACGCCTGCAAGATCCACTTGCTGAGCTCGTGAAAATTGACCCTAAATCGGTAGGGGTGGGGCAATATCAACATGATGTAACTCAAAAGAGATTAAATGAATCGTTAACATTTGTGGTAGAGACAGCAGTTAACCAAGTTGGTGTGAATGTAAATACAGCTTCAGTTGCATTGTTACAATATGTTTCGGGGTTATCAAAAACAGTTGCGAAAAATATTGTAGCTAAGCGTGAGGAAGATGGGAAATTTACGAAGCGTACTGAATTAAAGAAAATCCCTCGTTTAGGCGCGAAAACATATGAACAGTGTATTGGGTTTTTACGTATATTAGAAGGCGCGAATCCGTTAGATCGTACAGGGATCCATCCAGAACAATATAAAAATGTCGAATTGCTACTAAAGAGTCTAGGGTTATCGAAGAATGATGTAGGGAAACCGAACTTGCAGGAGAGTTTAGAGGGAGTGGATGTTTCTAAATTATCTCAAGAGACGGAGATCGGTGAGCCGACATTGGTTGATATTATTGATGCCTTAATTAGTCCAGAGCGAGACATGAGGGATGAATTGCCAAAACCACTTCTGAAAAAAGGGATTTTGAAATTAGAAGATTTACAGCGTGGTATGGAACTGGAAGGGACAGTTCGTAACGTTGTTGATTTTGGTGCTTTTGTTGACATTGGTGTAAAACAAGATGGTTTAGTGCATATTTCTAAATTAAGCAAACAGTTTGTAAAGCATCCATTAGATGTTGTATCTGTAGGGCAAATCGTAAAAGTATGGGTAGATGATATTGATACAAAAAAAGGTCGTGTTGCATTATCTATGTTACCGATTGAATAGTAAGAAAAGAGAGCAGATAAAACTGCTCTTTTTTTTATGGAGTAGAAAGTGTAATGGATTATGAGCTTTGATGTATTTTGCTATAATAAAACCAGCATTCATTTAGCAATTTAATTTGATACCGGTTTTTTTCAAAATATGCACGTTGCATTTGTTTTTTTAGCCATGTAGGCATAGGAATCCCTCCTTGTATAATCCTACTCTCAAAAATGTACCTTTGTAGTTAAGGTACTATTGACGAGAGGTTAATGAGTGGATTTCTATTAATGTCGTATTTTTAGAAACCACGCTTCTTGAATGAGGATGGGTATATGTACTATTTAATATATGTATAGGAAGGGAGAAAAGTGTAAAAATATTTTTTTGTTTAGGAGGAATGAGAATGCATGAGAAAGAAATTCAGCAGCTAGTGGAAGAAGTATCCCTACGATACTTCGGGATGCCATTCTTACATAAAGCGATGTTTAATAATAGATTACGTACAACTGGTGGACGTTATCTATTGAAGAGTCACAATATCGAACTGAATTATCGATATTATGAAATGTATGGTAAAGAAGAATTAGTCGGGATTATTAAACATGAACTTTGTCATTATCACTTGCATATTACAGGGAGAGGATATAAGCATCGGGATAGGGATTTTCGTGAACTATTAAAAAAGGTAGGTGCACCACGTTTTTGTAAGCGAATGATTAATGAAGAGAAGGAAAAGAAGGAAAAGAAGGTTTATATGTATGAATGTATGGAGTGTTCGCTTCAATATGTAAGAAGACGTCAAATAAATACAAAAAGATATGTCTGTGGAAAGTGTAAGGGAAAACTAAAACCGGTAGCGAAAACATCTTGACAGTGAAAACGCAATCCAGTATATTATAAACATGTCACGTTTGTGCAAGATATTGTTAAAAAACATCTTGACTTACGATGAGAAGTTTTATAAGATACAAATTGTCTTCATTATTCCGCAGTAGCTCAGTGGTAGAGCTATCGGCTGTTAACCGATCGGTCGTAGGTTCGAGTCCTACCTGCGGAGCCATACAGAGAAGTACCCAAGTGGCTCAAGGGGCTCCCCTGCTAAGGGAGTAGATCGCTAACGCGGTGCGAGGGTTCGAATCCCTTCTTCTCTGCCATACATATTGGCCCGTTGGTCAAGTGGTTAAGACACCGCCCTTTCACGGCGGTAACACGGGTTCGAATCCCGTACGGGTCACCAC
>NZ_CP020437.2:2662500-2682500 GCF_002073415.2 Bacillus sp. FDAARGOS_235 | reverse complement strand
GGTGAAGTCGTAACAAGGTAGCCGTATCGGAAGGTGCGGCTGGATCACCTCCTTTCTATGGAGAATTGATGAACGCTGTTCATCAATATAAGTTTCCGTGTTTCGTTTTGTTCAGTTTTGAGAGAACTATCTCTCATATATAAATGTATGTTCTTTGAAAACTAGATAACAGTGTAGCTCATATTTTTTAATTTTAGTTTGGTTAAGTTAGAAAGGGCGCACGGTGGATGCCTTGACACTAGGAGTCGATGAAGGACGGGACTAACGCCGATATGCTTCGGGGAGCTGTAAGTAAGCTTTGATCCGAAGATTTCCGAATGGGGAAACCCACTATACGTAATGGTATGGTATCCTTACCTGAATACATAGGGTATGGAAGACAGACCCAGGGAACTGAAACATCTAAGTACCTGGAGGAAGAGAAAGCAAATGCGATTTCCTGAGTAGCGGCGAGCGAAACGGAATCTAGCCCAAACCAAGAGGCTTGCCTCTTGGGGTTGTAGGACATTCTATACGGAGTTACAAAGGAACGAGGTAGACGAAGCGACCTGGAAAGGTCCGTCGTAGAGGGTAACAACCCCGTAGTCGAAACTTCGTTCTCTCTTGAATGTATCCTGAGTACGGCGGAACACGTGAAATTCCGTCGGAATCTGGGAGGACCATCTCCCAAGGCTAAATACTCCCTAGTGATCGATAGTGAACCAGTACCGTGAGGGAAAGGTGAAAAGCACCCCGGAAGGGGAGTGAAAGAGATCCTGAAACCGTGTGCCTACAAATAGTCAGAGCCCGTTAATGGGTGATGGCGTGCCTTTTGTAGAATGAACCGGCGAGTTACGATCCCGTGCGAGGTTAAGTTGAAGAGACGGAGCCGCAGCGAAAGCGAGTCTGAATAGGGCGTTTAGTACGTGGTCGTAGACCCGAAACCAGGTGATCTACCCATGTCCAGGGTGAAGTTCAGGTAACACTGAATGGAGGCCCGAACCCACGCACGTTGAAAAGTGCGGGGATGAGGTGTGGGTAGCGGAGAAATTCCAATCGAACCTGGAGATAGCTGGTTCTCCCCGAAATAGCTTTAGGGCTAGCCTTAAGTGTAAGAGTCTTGGAGGTAGAGCACTGATTGAACTAGGGGTCCTCATCGGATTACCGAATTCAGTCAAACTCCGAATGCCAATGACTTATCCTTAGGAGTCAGACTGCGAGTGATAAGATCCGTAGTCAAGAGGGAAACAGCCCAGATCGCCAGCTAAGGTCCCAAAGTGTGTATTAAGTGGAAAAGGATGTGGAGTTGCTTAGACAACTAGGATGTTGGCTTAGAAGCAGCCACCATTTAAAGAGTGCGTAATAGCTCACTAGTCGAGTGACTCTGCGCCGAAAATGTACCGGGGCTAAATACACCACCGAAGCTGCGAATTGATACCAATGGTATCAGTGGTAGGGGAGCGTTCTAAGTGCAGTGAAGTCAGACCGGAAGGACTGGTGGAGCGCTTAGAAGTGAGAATGCCGGTATGAGTAGCGAAAGACGGGTGAGAATCCCGTCCACCGAATGCCTAAGGTTTCCTGAGGAAGGCTCGTCCGCTCAGGGTTAGTCAGGACCTAAGCCGAGGCCGACAGGCGTAGGCGATGGACAACAGGTTGATATTCCTGTACCACCTCTTTATCGTTTGAGCAATGGAGGGACGCAGAAGGATAGAAGAAGCGTGCGATTGGTTGTGCACGTCCAAGCAGTTAGGCTGATAAGTAGGCAAATCCGCTTATCGTGAAGGCTGAGCTGTGATGGGGAAGCTCCTTATGGAGCGAAGTCTTTGATTCCCCGCTGCCAAGAAAAGCTTCTAGCGAGATAAAAGGTGCCTGTACCGCAAACCGACACAGGTAGGCGAGGAGAGAATCCTAAGGTGTGCGAGAGAACTCTGGTTAAGGAACTCGGCAAAATGACCCCGTAACTTCGGGAGAAGGGGTGCTTTCTTAACGGAAAGCCGCAGTGAATAGGCCCAAGCGACTGTTTAGCAAAAACACAGGTCTCTGCGAAGCCGTAAGGCGAAGTATAGGGGCTGACACCTGCCCGGTGCTGGAAGGTTAAGGAGAGGGGTTAGCGTAAGCGAAGCTCTGAACTGAAGCCCCAGTAAACGGCGGCCGTAACTATAACGGTCCTAAGGTAGCGAAATTCCTTGTCGGGTAAGTTCCGACCCGCACGAAAGGTGTAACGATTTGGGCACTGTCTCAACCAGAGACTCGGTGAAATTATAGTACCTGTGAAGATGCAGGTTACCCGCGACAGGACGGAAAGACCCCGTGGAGCTTTACTGTAGCCTGATATTGAATTTTGGTACAGTTTGTACAGGATAGGCGGGAGCCATTGAAACCGGAGCGCTAGCTTCGGTGGAGGCGCTGGTGGGATACCGCCCTGACTGTATTGAAATTCTAACCTACGGGTCTTATCGACCCGGGAGACAGTGTCAGGTGGGCAGTTTGACTGGGGCGGTCGCCTCCTAAAGTGTAACGGAGGCGCCCAAAGGTTCCCTCAGAATGGTTGGAAATCATTCGTAGAGTGCAAAGGCATAAGGGAGCTTGACTGCGAGACCTACAAGTCGAGCAGGGACGAAAGTCGGGCTTAGTGATCCGGTGGTTCCGCATGGAAGGGCCATCGCTCAACGGATAAAAGCTACCCCGGGGATAACAGGCTTATCTCCCCCAAGAGTCCACATCGACGGGGAGGTTTGGCACCTCGATGTCGGCTCATCGCATCCTGGGGCTGTAGTCGGTCCCAAGGGTTGGGCTGTTCGCCCATTAAAGCGGTACGCGAGCTGGGTTCAGAACGTCGTGAGACAGTTCGGTCCCTATCCGTCGTGGGCGTAGGAAATTTGAGAGGAGCTGTCCTTAGTACGAGAGGACCGGGATGGACGCACCGCTGGTGTACCAGTTGTTCTGCCAAGGGCATAGCTGGGTAGCTATGTGCGGAAGGGATAAGTGCTGAAAGCATCTAAGCATGAAGCCCCCCTCAAGATGAGATTTCCCATAGCGTAAGCTAGTAAGATCCCTGAAAGATGATCAGGTTGATAGGTTCGAGGTGGAAGCATGGTGACATGTGGAGCTGACGAATACTAATAGATCGAGGACTTAACCATATAATATGTAGCAAATGTTATCTAGTTTTGAAGGAATATGCCTTCAATAGTTTGGTGATGATGGCAGAGAGGTCACACCCGTTCCCATACCGAACACGGAAGTTAAGCTCTCTAGCGCCGATGGTAGTTGGGACCTTGTCCCTGTGAGAGTAGGACGTCGCCAAGCTATTTATATCATCGCGGGGTGGAGCAGCACGGTAGCTCGTCGGGCTCATAACCCGAAGGTCGCAGGTTCAAATCCTGTCCCCGCAACCAATGGTCCCGTGGTGTAGTGGTTAACATGCCTGCCTGTCACGCAGGAGATCGCCGGTTCGACCCCGGTCGGGACCGCCATTTTATATAAAGAAAAGAACGAAACAAGTTGTTTCGTATTTTTTTATTTGTTTTAACAAAAAACTAATAAAGACAGTCAAACTATCCTTAGGACAACTCCTAAGGACTTTTTTATATATTCAAAACCTGTATAATAAAGAGCAGAGAACATTGTGAGTAAAGTAGGTGAAGTCTGTGAGTAAATATGAAGTAACAACAAAATCTTCTGAGGAAACACAAAGATTATCAGAAAAACTAGGTGAACTTGCCCGGGCACAAGATGTAATTATTTTAGAAGGAGATCTTGGAGCTGGTAAAACGACTTTTACAAAAGGGCTAGCAAAAGGTCTTGGCGTGAAAAGAGTTGTAAATAGTCCTACCTTTAACATTATTAAAGAATATAAAGGAAGATTGCCGTTATATCATATGGACGTGTATCGTTTAGCGGAAAGTGAAGAAGACTTAGGTTTTGATGAGTACTTCTATGGTGAAGGAATTACGGTAGTAGAATGGGCTCATTTGATAGAAGCATATTTACCGAATGAAAAGTTACAAATTAGTTTATTCCATGCTGGAGATGACACAAGAAAAATTGTACTCGAGCCAGTTGGAGACCGTTATATTAGATTATGTGAGGAGCTATTACAAGATGAAAGTACTAGCAATTGATACTTCAAATTACGTAATGGGTGTATCCCTTATTGAGGAAGAAAACGTAATTGGGGAAATCATTACAAATTTAACAAAAAACCATTCTGTACGCCTTATGCCAGCTGTAGAGCAACTATTAAAAGAATGTGGTGTAAAACCAAAAGAATTAACTAAAATCGTTGTGGCTGCTGGACCTGGATCATATACAGGAGTTCGCATAGGTGTGACAGCGGCAAAAACATTAGCTTGGTCACTTCAAATACCAATCGTAGGTGTATCAAGTTTAGAAGTAGTAGCTGCAAACGGTGCTAACTTTAGTGGGTTAATTTGTCCTTTATTTGATGGAAGACGTGGACAAATTTATACTGGATTATATACATATGAAGGAGAGCAGTTAACTTCAATAGAAGAAGATCGAATTATTCTTATTGTAGACTGGTTGCAAATGTTAAAAGATAAAGGACAGCCTGTTTTATTTATCGGTAACGATGTTAAATTGCATAAAGAAACAATTATAGAACATTTAGGCAATCAAGCTGTATTTGCTCCTTTCACTAAAAATAATCCAAGACCAAGTGAGTTAGCTTTCTTAGGGTTACAAAAAGAGGAACAAGATGTACATTCATTTGTTCCTAGTTACCTTCGTTTAGCTGAAGCTGAAACAAAGTGGTTAGAAAGTCAAAACAAGTAGGAGCTTGCAGAAGATGGATATGATATTTAGAAAGATGGAACTCGATGATATCGCTCAAATTGTAGCTATTGAAGAAGCATCTTTTTCAACTCCTTGGACTGCAGATGCCTTTCAACGTGAATTAACGATGAATGAACATGCACATTATGTTGTGCTAGAAAAAGATGGCCTTGTAATCGGGTATTGTGGATTGTGGATAATTATTGATGAATCACATATCACAAATATAGCTATTTTGCCAGAATACCGAGGTCAAAAGTTAGGAGATGCCCTATTGAAAGAAGTTATTTCCGTAGCGAAAGAACTAGGGGTAAAAACAATGACGCTTGAAGTACGCGTATCAAATGAAGTAGCAAAGCAGTTATACAAAAAATACGGATTTCAAAATGGTGGAATTCGTAAACGATACTATGCAGACAATCAGGAAGATGGTCTTGTAATGTGGGTGAATATATAATGGAAAAAAATACGATTATACTTGGTATTGAAACAAGCTGCGATGAAACAGCAGTAGCAGTTGTTAAAAATGGAACGGAAATCATTGCGAACGTCGTTGCATCACAAATTGAAAGTCATAAGCGTTTTGGCGGGGTTGTACCAGAGATTGCATCCCGTCACCATGTAGAAGAAATTACAGTTGTGTTAGAAGAAGCTTTAAAAGAAGCGAATATAACTTTCGAGGATATTGATGCAATTGCTGTAACAGAGGGACCCGGTTTAGTAGGAGCACTTTTAATAGGAGTAAATGCAGCGAAGGCGGTAGCCTTTGCACATGATATTCCTCTAGTTGGTGTTCATCATATTGCTGGCCATATTTATGCGAATCGTTTAGTAAAAGAAGTTCAATTCCCACTACTATCACTTGTTGTATCGGGTGGACATACAGAACTTGTTTATATGAAAGAACATGGTTCATTTGAAGTGATTGGTGAAACGCGAGATGATGCAGCAGGAGAAGCATATGATAAAGTAGCTCGTACGCTATCTATGCCGTATCCAGGTGGTCCTCATATTGATCGCCTTGCGCATGAAGGGAAGCCAACAATTGATTTGCCTCGTGCATGGCTAGAACCCGATTCGTATGATTTCAGCTTTAGTGGATTGAAATCAGCAGTTATCAACACTGTGCATAACGCAAAACAACGTGGTATAGAAATTGCACCGGAAGATTTAGCAGCAAGCTTTCAAGAGAGTGTAATTGATGTACTTGTAACGAAAGCATCTCGTGCAGCAGAAGCGTATAATGTAAAGCAATTGCTTCTTGCTGGTGGAGTAGCTGCTAATAAAGGGCTTCGTGCACGTCTAGAAGAAGAGTTTGCACGAAAAGAAGATATAGAGCTAATTATCCCGCCGTTATCTTTATGCACAGACAATGCAGCAATGATTGCAGCTGCAGGTACAATTGCATACGAACAAGGAAAACGTGCGACATTAGCTTTAAATGCAAACCCAGGCTTAGATATTGAAGCATAGTTATACACAAAATTAACCACAGCTTGTGGATAAAACCCATATTATCTGTTGATAATGTGGGTTTTATTGTGTATATAAACTGTTAATAACTTTTTTGTTAAATGTGGATAATGTGGAAAAGTTATTTTGATGTTTATTTTATAAAGGTGGATATGTGTATAACCTTGTGGATAAAACGGATGAAGTCTGACCTTTAAATGAATTCTTTTTCGGGAAATAAAAACGAGAAGATATCCTAAAAAACTTTTGAAAAATCCTCCTCTTATCATATTGGTTGCTGCAATTGTCAATCTTTGTCGGGAAAACGATGTTTCTTGTCGAATTGTTTATATATTTTAAGTTAAGGTATGTGCATTCAAAAAATCGTCGATATAATTTCATGTACTACGAAACTGATTCTAAAGGGAAATAAAAAGGATGTCATCTAGTCAAAAATCCTCGACTGATGAGACATCCTTTTTGTTTAAATTAGCTTATATATGCAGTTCTTCCCATTCTGCCATACAGGCTTCAAGTTGTTCTTGTAATGTTTGTTTTTTCGTTGTAATCTCACTAGCCTTTTCATAATCTGCATATATTTCTGGTAAGCAAAGCTGATCCTCTAACGTAGCAATTTCTTCTTCTAAGCTTACGATGTTTTGTTCTAGTTCTTCGATTTTTCGAGTGCGTTGACGTTCTAATTGTTTACGCTCTTTTTCTTCGAGATAATTTAATTTTTCTTGAGCTACAGTTTTTTGAACAGGTGCCTGATTTTCTTGCTGTTCTTGTTGTTCAAATGCTGCGCGTTCAATCATTTCATTTTTCTTCTCCACATAGTAATCGTAATCACCTAAATACTCTTGCGCACCTTCTGTTGATAATTCGACAACTGTAGTCGTTACGCGATTAATGAAGTAGCGGTCATGTGAAACGAATAGAAGAGTTCCTGGATAATCAATTAAAGCATTCTCCAAAATTTCTTTACTATTTAAATCAAGATGGTTCGTTGGCTCATCGAGAATTAATAAATTGGATTTTTGCATCATAAGTTTTGCGAGAGCTAATCGGGCCTTTTGTCCACCACTAAGAGAAGATACTGGTTTTAGTACATCATCCCCTGTGAATAAAAAATTACCTAATATAGTGCGAATTTCTTTTTCGGGTTGAAGCGGATATTCATCCCATAGTTCATTTAAAACGCGCTTAGAAGATGTTAAGTTAGCTTGCTCTTGATCATAATAACCAACAGATACATTTGATCCGAAAGCAACATCTCCATGTAATAGCTGTAACTTATTCACAATGGATTTTAATAATGTGGATTTTCCAATTCCATTCGGTCCAACTAAGGCAACACTATCTCCCCGAGTTAAGCGCATATTTACATGTTCAATAATAGGATCCTCATCATAACCGATGGTTGCATCTTTTACTTGTAAAACATCATTTCCACTTTGTTTTTCAATATCGAAGTGGAATGAGGCTGATTTAGAGTCACCTAATGGTCTGGTTAATAATTCCATTCTATCTAATTGTTTACGACGGCTTTGTGCACGTTTTGTCGTAGATGCACGTGCTATATTTTTTTGAACGAAGTCCTCAAGTTTAGCGATTTCATCTTGTTGCTTTTCGTAACGCTTTATTTCTTGTTCGTATAGGGCTGATTTTAAGTCTAAATATTTACTGTAGTTACCAACAAATCGTCTGCTTTCTTTATTCGAAATTTCATATACTTGTGTAACAAGCTTATCTAAGAAATAACGGTCATGAGAAACGATTAAAATTGCGCCAGGATAACCTTGTAAGTATTGCTCAAGCCACGTTAATGTTTCGATGTCTAAATGGTTTGTAGGCTCGTCTAAAATAAGTAAGTCTGGTTTCGTTAATAATAATTTCCCAAGAGCTAATCTCGTTTTTTGTCCGCCACTTAACGTAGAAATTGTCGTCTGATGCGTTTCAACAGGGAAACCAAGACCGCTTAAAATGGAGCGAATATCTGCTTCGTACTGATAGCCGCCTTGATCTTTATAATCTAATTGCAATTGGTCATAATCAGCTAATAATTTTTCATATGTAGCGGCATTTGAAAAGTTTTCTTCTTTTCCCATTTCTTGCTCTAGCCTTCGAAGTTTTGTCTCCATTTGCTGTAGGTGTGTAAAGACGGTTAGCATTTCATCCCAAATTGTTAATGATGTTTCTAATCCAGTATTTTGAGCTAAGTACCCAATTGAGACATCTTTCGGTTTTATAATTTCGCCGCCATCATGAGATAATTCACCGGCGATAATTTTTAATAATGTAGATTTTCCGGCTCCATTTCGTCCAACTAAAGCGATACGATCTTTCGTTTGCACTTCCAATTTTATGTTTGCAAGAATCGTTTCGGCACCGTATAATTTTGAAAGCCCGTTTACTTGTAATAAAATCAATGTTTTCACCTCAAATAATTTCTTAACTTTGCCATGTTTATATTTCTCAATCATACTAAAAATAGTGTATAGTTTAAAATAAAGAGAGAATACTTCTTCTCTTTATTATACAAGGAAATTCATAAGTACTAAACTTCTGTATTCGATTCAAGTATATGAATAAAGATAGGAAGAGAGGAGAGGTTATATGGATCAGCAGAAAATTCCGCAAGCCACTGCTAAACGATTGCCTCTATACTATCGATTTATCCAAAACTTATCTCTTTCTGGTAAGCAACGTGTTTCATCAGCCGAATTGAGTGAAGCGGTAAAGGTTGATTCCGCAACTATTCGAAGAGATTTCTCATACTTTGGAGCATTAGGGAAAAAGGGATATGGATATAACGTAAATTATTTATTATCATTTTTCCGTGAAACACTCGATCAAGATGATATAACACGTGTAGCGCTTATTGGAGTAGGTAATTTAGGGACCGCTTTCTTACATTATAATTTCACGAAAAACAATAATACAAAAATTGAAATGGCATTTGATGTTAGTGAAGAGAAAGTTGGAACAGAAATCGGGGGTATTCCTGTATATCATTTAGATGAATTAGAAGAAAGGTTATCAAATGATATACAAGTGGCAATATTAACAGTACCCGCTACAGTAGCGCAATCTGTAGCCGATAGATTGGCAGAAACAAACGTGCACGGTATTTTAAACTTCACACCAGCACGCTTAAATGTGTCAGAGAATATAAGAATTCATCATATTGATTTAGCTGTAGAGCTACAAACGCTTGTTTACTTTTTAAAGAATTATCCACAATAAAACGCAGAGGAGGTGACCTCTGCGTTTTATTATTGTTTTTTCTTTGTGAATTTCACTAATATAAGGCGAAGTGCCAAATTAAAATCAATTGTTGCCATAACTGCAAATAGTATTGTCCACATATTCCAGATTGTATCTGTCACGTTCGTAATGGCGAAACGTGTAAAGATACATCCGAGAAGGAAATACAATGCAGCCATGAACAATGGTGAGTTTCTCATACAAAAAATCCTCCGATAAAGCCTTGCATTTTTTCAGCTTCTTTAATCATTTCTTGAATTTGTTCATTGCTCATGAAAATCTGTCCAATGGCAACTAATGTATTCATTGCTACATGGGCTGCTATAGGAACGATAATGCGTTTCGTTTTTACATATAAGAAGGCGAATACGAGCCCCATAGAAGTGTATACCAATAGGTGAGTAAAATCAAAATGAATCGCTGCGAATACGAGTGAACTAATAATAGCAGCAACGAAGAAATTAAATCTCTTATAAAGTGTACCAAATAAAATTTTTCTAAATACGATTTCTTCTAAAATAGGTCCGATTATAGATATAACAATAAGGAACCAAGGTGTCGTTCTTGCGATGTCCATAAGTCGGTCTGTATTCTCAGATCCAGGTGTAATCCCTAATAGATACATTTCAATCATACCTGCAATACTTTGTGAGATGATTGCTAAGAAGAACCCGATAAAAATCCACCCGATTGTAGCTGGAACAGAAGAGCGCATTGCATCTAAATGCCTGTCACGAATATCTGTTCTAAGTAACCAAATTACAACGCATAGTGCAATGAAAAAGCTAATAATAGACCAATGTCCGGTTATTAGTTGAAACTTTTCCTCGTTGGTAAATCCTCTATTATCGTATAGTCCGGTTTTCAGAAGAAGTGGTAATCCGGCAATACCCGACAATTGCATTAAAATGTATGTAACGATAATCCACCAATATTGTTTCTTCAAATGGTTTAACCATCCTTTCTAACTCTAGTGTATGAGATAAGGCAGGATAACATGTAATATGCTACCTACGATATAAACTTTCATTCGAATTATGTTTTTTTTGTAAATCTGCATTGGAAATTAAAATAGAAGACAGGAAAAAGTTGTGTGTGTAGCGAAAACAACTTAGGGTGTCTTTCATATTGTAACATACGAGTAGTGGAAACAACGATTCATATAGTAAAGGTAGTAGAAGAAGGATTTTATATAGAAGAGTATATATAGTAATTTGCGAAAAAATTATGATTTTTTTACTTGCAAAAGAAATTGAGATTATTTATTATTATAAGTGTGTTAGCACTCGGGTGACTCGAGTGCTAATAAAAAATTTACATAACACAATGAGGAGGTTATTGTTCATGCTAAAGCCATTAGGTGATCGCGTTGTAATTGAGCTTGTTCAAGCAGAAGAAAAAACAGCAAGTGGTATTGTATTACCAGACACTGCAAAAGAAAAACCACAAGAGGGTAAAGTTATTGCAGTAGGTACTGGTCGAGTGCTTGAAAATGGTGAGCGTGTTGCTTTAGAGGTAGCAGCAGGTGATCTTATCATCTTCTCAAAATATGCAGGTACTGAAGTAAAATACGAAGGTACAGACTACTTGATTTTACGTGAAAGTGACATTTTAGCAGTTATCGGTTAATTATATAAATCTTAAAAATTCCAAGGGGGTCAATTATTATGGCAAAAGATATTAAATTTAGTGAAGAAGCACGTCGTTCGATGCTTCGCGGTGTCGACACTCTTGCAAACGCAGTAAAAGTAACGCTTGGACCAAAAGGTCGTAACGTTGTACTTGAGAAAAAATTCGGTTCACCACTTATTACAAATGATGGTGTAACAATCGCAAAAGAAATCGAATTAGAAGATGCATTCGAAAACATGGGTGCAAAATTAGTAGCAGAAGTTGCTAGCAAAACAAACGATGTAGCTGGTGACGGAACGACAACTGCAACTGTATTAGCGCAAGCTATGATTCGTGAAGGTCTTAAAAACGTAACAGCTGGTGCAAACCCAATGGGTCTTCGTAAAGGTATCGAAAAAGCTGTTACTGCTGCAATTGAAGAATTAAAAGCGATTTCTAAACCAATTGAAGGTAAATCTTCTATCGCACAAGTAGCTGCTATTTCTGCGGCTGACGAAGAAGTAGGTCAATTAATCGCTGAAGCAATGGAGCGCGTTGGTAACGACGGCGTTATTACTTTAGAAGAATCTAAAGGATTCACAACGGAATTAGACGTAGTAGAAGGTATGCAATTTGATCGTGGATATGCATCTCCTTACATGATTACTGATTCTGACAAAATGGAAGCTGTTCTTGATAACCCATATATCTTAATTACTGACAAAAAGATTTCTAACATCCAAGAAATCTTACCAGTATTAGAGCAAGTGGTACAACAAGGTAAACCACTTCTTATCATTGCTGAAGATGTAGAAGGCGAAGCTTTAGCTACATTAGTAGTGAACAAACTTCGTGGTACATTCAATGTAGTGGCTGTTAAAGCTCCTGGATTTGGTGACCGTCGTAAAGCAATGCTAGAAGATATCGCAATCTTAACTGGTGGCGAAGTAATCACTGAAGAATTAGGACGTGACTTAAAATCTGCTACAGTTGAATCTTTAGGACGCGCTGGTAAAATCGTTGTAACGAAAGAAAACACAACTGTAGTTGAAGGTATTGGAAACACACAACAAATCGAAGCTCGCATCGGTCAAATCCGTGCGCAATTAGAAGAAACAACTTCTGAATTCGATCGTGAAAAATTACAAGAGCGTCTTGCTAAATTAGCTGGTGGCGTAGCAGTAATTAAAGTAGGTGCAGCAACTGAAACTGAGTTAAAAGAGCGCAAACTTCGCATTGAAGATGCACTTAACTCAACTCGTGCAGCAGTAGAAGAAGGTATCGTTGCAGGTGGTGGTACTTCACTTATGAACGTATACACGAAAGTAGCTTCTATCGTAGCTGAAGGCGACGAAGCAACAGGTATCAACATCGTACTTCGTGCACTAGAAGAGCCAGTTCGTCAAATCGCAATCAACGCTGGTCTAGAAGGATCTGTAGTTGTAGAGCGTCTAAAAGGCGAAAAAGTAGGCGTTGGTTTCAACGCAGCTACTGGCGAATGGGTTAACATGCTTGAGTCTGGTATCGTAGATCCAGCTAAAGTAACTCGTTCTGCACTTCAAAACGCAGCATCTGTTGCAGCTATGTTCTTAACAACTGAAGCTGTAGTTGCTGATAAGCCAGAACCAAATGCACCAGCAATGCCTGACATGGGCGGCATGGGCATGGGCGGTATGGGCGGAATGATGTAATAAGCATCACTCTGTGAAGCTGTTCAATGTATAAATAGTTAATTAGAAGAAGGCTACTTCCTTGATAAAAGGAGGTAGTCTTTTTTGTTGTTAAGATGTATATAAAAGGTTTCTGGAAGGTCGCAAGTTTAGAGAGAGAATGGAGGGGAATATTCAAGCTTCTTTTATTACGATAATATTCAATATAATTCCAATTGAATATATAATTCTTTTAACATTTATGATACAGTCAAAAGGGATTTTTCTTATTTTTTAGTCGAGATAATAAGTCTCCTAGTTCTTATTGTCTATGAGAGAAGATGGCGGTAGCCTAGTTAGTGAGGTATATGATGCAGATTAAAGAAAATTTGGGTAGAAACATTTTTTCGAAAATATTAGTAGTATGTGGTTTGGCGATGTTTATCATTACACTTTATAGTTCATTTCAAATAGAGAAATCTACCTATTCTTCGGTCGCTGTGTTAATTCTGGAGATAGTAGCAACTATTTTGGTGCTCGGAATAATATCATTTTTAGCAAATCGTTTTTTAACAGTTAATCAATTTTTGCTCATTCTCATAGTTACAGCCTTTGCAATTAGGTTGTTATGGATCATTTTTGAAAAAACAGTACCTATCTCGGATTTTTCTGTAATGTATGAAAGTGCTCAACAAGCTGTAAAGGGTAATTTTGCATTTATTACAGATGAATACTATATGAGTTGGACATACCAATTGGGATTCACATATTATGAGGCTATATTAATAAAAATTTTTGGTAATCATCTGTTTATATTGAAGTTATTTAATATTTTTTGGAGCGTAGGTACTGCCGTGATTATTTATTTTATGGGTAAAACCATTTTTAATGAATACAGTGCGAGAACTGCGGCAATATTTTACGCGTTTTACATACCTAATATTATCTATAGCTCTGTATTAACAAATCAATATATTTCTACCTTTTTCTTTTTTTTAGGACTGTATGTTTTAATTACAAAAGGTTTTTCAACTAAATACGGTTGGGGTTTAACAGGGTTACTGTTAAGCATTGGAAATATTATGAGACCGTTAGGAAGTTTCTTTTTATTGGCGGTTTTTGTTTATGTATTAATTTATAAGATACTTCCGTTTAGAAAAAAAGAAACGTTTAACTACGTAAAAAAATTAGTGGGAATAGTGATTGTATATTTTCTAGTGATGCAAATTGTAAGTATTTTCTTAATGAACACGGGATTAGCGAAAAAACCATTGTCGAACCAAATGCCATATTGGAAATTTGTTGTGGGATTCAATTATGACTCGATTGGTGGATGGAATCAGCCAGATGTTGTTTACCTTAGTCAATTTAAACTTGGGAAGGAAAGAAATGATGCTTCCGTTGCTTTGATCAAGGACAGATTGAAGGACAAAGAGAAAGTTCGTCAATTACTTGTATTGAAAGTTGAAAAAATGTGGAGTAATCCTGATGATGCACCTGGTTGGGCTTTGGAGTGGGGGGAACTGAATAAACCACACTTACAACAAATGCTGACAAAATATGAAAGGCTTATGTATATTACATGTTGTATATTTGCGATTGGTACCATTTCATTATATAGAAGAAATGATTCAATATATCCTCTTTTATATATTTTGTTTGGTGGATATGTGGTTATTCATTTGTTTGTCGAAGTTCAAACTAGGTATCGTTTTGACATTTTGCCCGTTATGTTTTTATTTGTGGGATACGGGGTATTTGTAATAAAAAATGGTGTTACACGATTAATGGGTAGAAAACAACAGAAAAAAGTTGAATAATAGGATAAAACACAAAAAACATTTCTATATGGAAATGTTTTTTGTGTTTTAGTGGGAAAGAAATTAATTTCTGTAGAATTTTGTCGCTTTCTCTCTTGACCACATCGACACTTCATTGTTAGAATCTAGGAAGATAATATAAAACGATCCTTCATATATCCTCAATGATATGGTTTGAGAGTCTCTACCGGGTTACCGTAAACAACCTGACTATGAAGGCAGTGTGTCTTATATTTATAAAGAGCGGAGACTATCTTTCTTTATAAAGCCAGACCCCTGCCTTTTCTTTGTTATGAGACTAGAGGCGGAGGACTGGCTTTTTTTATTATATTGGTAATGCTTTTCGCCAAATTGGTGAAAATATTTATATACGAGAACTAACGTTGGGGTGATTATTTTGAAAAAGCAGCACGATACAATTATCGTTTTAGATTTTGGAAGTCAGTACAATCAGTTAATAGCACGTCGAATTCGTGAGTTCGGTGTATACAGTGAACTTCATCCACATACAATTACTGCGGAAGAAATTAAAGCAATGAATCCAAAAGGGATTATTTTCTCTGGTGGACCAAATAGTGTATACGGTGAAGGTGCATTACATTGTGATGAAAAAATCTTTGAACTAGGATTACCGATTTTCGGTATTTGTTACGGTATGCAGCTTATGACACAACACTTCGGTGGTAAAGTAGAACGTGCAAACCACCGTGAGTACGGAAAAGCTGTTCTTAAAGTAGAGAACGAATCAAAATTATATACGAACCTTCCAGAAGAGCAAGTTGTATGGATGAGTCATGGTGACTTAGTAACTGGTTTACCTGAAGGATTCGTAGTAGACGCAACAAGTGAGTCTTGCCCAATTGCTGGTATGAGCAATGAAGCGAAAAACTTATACGGTGTACAATTCCACCCAGAAGTACGTCACTCTGAGCACGGTAACGATTTAATTAAAAACTTCGTATTCGGCGTATGTGGTTGTTCTGAAGGATGGAACATGGAGAACTTTATCGAAGTAGAATTAGAGAAGATCCGTGAAACTGTTGGAGACAAAAAAGTACTATGCGCACTTAGTGGCGGTGTAGATTCTTCTGTTGTAGCAGTATTAATTCATAAAGCAATTGGCGACCAGTTAACATGTATTTTCGTTGACCACGGCTTACTTCGTAAAGGTGAAGCAGAAGGTGTTATGAAAACATTTAGCGAAGGCTTCCATATGAACGTTATTAAAGTGGATGCACAAGAACGCTTTATGAACAAGTTAAAAGGTGTAGAAGATCCAGAACAAAAACGTAAAATTATCGGTAACGAATTCATTTACGTATTTGATGATGAAGCTTCTAAATTACAAGGTATGGACTTCCTAGCACAAGGTACACTTTACACAGACATCGTTGAAAGTGGTACAGCAACTGCACAAACAATTAAATCTCACCATAACGTTGGTGGACTTCCGGAAGACATGCAGTTCAAATTAATTGAGCCTTTAAACACGTTATTTAAAGATGAAGTACGTGTATTAGGATCTGAATTAGGAATTCCTGATGAAATCGTATGGCGTCAACCATTCCCAGGTCCAGGACTTGGTATTCGTGTATTAGGTGAAATCACAGAAGAGAAATTAGAAATCGTTCGTGAATCTGATGCGATTTTACGTGAAGAAATTATTAAAGCGGGCTTAGACCGCGAAATTTGGCAATACTTCACTGCGCTTCCTGGTATGCGTAGCGTAGGTGTTATGGGTGACGAGCGTACTTACGATTACACAGTAGGTATCCGTGCAGTAACATCTATCGACGGTATGACAGCTGACTGGGCACGTATCCCTTGGGACGTATTAGAGAAAATCTCTGTACGTATCGTAAACGAAGTAAAACACGTTAACCGTATCGTGTATGATGTAACGAGTAAGCCACCAGCAACTATTGAGTGGGAATAGTATTATAAAAAAGATCCATCTTTTGCTTATGCATAGATGGATCTTTTTATTTTCAGTATTAATACGAACGAAAATATAAAATTTTATAAAATTGTTCGTTTTTAAATTGACAAAAATACTTTCAAGAGTTAATATGAGTATGTAATTCAAACGAAAAGTGAATATTATGCCGTCGTATAATATCGGGGATATGGCCCGAAAGTTTCTACCTAGCTACCGTAAATGGCTTGACTACGAGGCGTTTTTATAAAGATGAGGGGAAACTTGTCTTTGTTTATAGAACGCTTCCATGTATATGCAATGGAAGCCTTTTTTATTTTTATAGATAAAAGAGGGCTAGGGTGAAATGCGGCGAGTAATCATATAACGGGGGAAACGTAGGATGAAACGCTATTTTCAATTTGATGAGCTCGGTACGAATTATAAGACTGAGTTCATAGCAGGGTTAACGACATTTCTATCTATGGCTTACGTACTATTTGTCAATCCTGCTACGCTGTCACTTGGAAATGTTAAAGGGTTACCAGCAGGTACAGGAATGGATCCAGGTGCAGTATTCGTTGCGACAGCATTAGCGGCCGCGATCGGTTCGTTAATTATGGGTATTTTCGCAAAGTATCCAATTGCTTTAGCCCCAGGTATGGGAATTAACGCGTTCTTTGCTTATACAGCAGTTTTAACGATGGGTATTCCGTGGCAAACAGCAATTGCCGGAACGTTAATGTCAGGTATTATCTTTATTATTCTTACAGCTTCAGGTATTCGTGAAAAAATCATTAATGCAATTCCATCGGAGTTAAAGTTTGCAGTAGCAGCAGGTATCGGATTGTTCATTGCCTTTCTTGGATTCCAAAATGCCGGAATTATCGTGAAAAATGATGCTGTTCTTGTTGGGTTGGGGGACTTAACAAAGGGCACAACGTTACTAGCAATCTTTGGGGTTGTTACGACAATCATCTTCATGATTAAGAAAGTTAATGGTGCGGTATTCTACGGTATGATTCTTACGGCAATTTTAGGAGTAGCAACAGGATTAATTGACACTCCTAAAGCAGTAGTGGGGGCGATACCGAGTCTAGAACCAACGTTCGGTGCTGCGTTAACTCATTTCGGAGACATTTTCACTATTCAAATGGGGATTGTAATTATAACGTTCTTCTTTATCGATTTCTTTGATACAGCAGGTACGCTTGTAGCGGTTGCGAATCAAGCAGGATTAATGAAGAACAATAAATTACCACGTGCAGGAAAAGCATTATTCGCAGATGCAATTGCAACTGTAATTGGTGCGATCTTAGGTACATCAACAACAACGTCTTACATTGAATCGTCTGCAGGGGTAGCAGCGGGAGGACGTTCTGGATTTACAGCAGTTGTAACAGCAGGATTCTTCTTACTGGCACTATTCTTCTCGCCATTATTAAGTGTTGTAACACCAGCTGTAACGGCACCAGCTTTAATTATTGTAGGGATTTTAATGGTTTCTTCTTTAGGAGAAATCGACTGGAAGAAGTTCGAGATTGCAGTACCGGCATTCTTTACTATCATTTCAATGCCGCTTACGTATAGTATCGCAACGGGAATTGCGATTGGATTTATCTTCTATCCAATTACAATGGTTGTGAGTGGTCGTCGTAAAGAGGTTCATCCGATTATGTATGTTATGGGAGTTTTATTCGTACTGTATTTCATCTACGTTCGTAAATAAAGGGGTTTTTGAAAGGTCTAGACTTAAGGGGAGTCTAGACCTTTTTTGCGTCTTCAGAAAATCTTAAGGATTTCCGAGCGTTTTTCTTCAGAAGTTTTCCTATAATAGAAGTTAGGGATAAAAAATGAATGGGGGAAATATTATGGCCGGGGAAACAATACTTGTCGTAGATGATGAAAAAGAAATTAGGAAACTTATTACAATATATTTAAAGAACGAAGGATATAAAGTACTGCAGGCCGGAGATGGAGAAGAAGGGCTACGTATGTTAGAAGAGAATGAAGTACATTTAGTTGTGTTGGATATTATGATGCCGAAAGTAGATGGTATTCATATGTGTATGAAAGTAAGAGAAGCGAAAGAAATGCCAATTATTATGCTTTCTGCGAAAACGCAAGATATGGATAAAATTTTAGGGTTAACAACTGGTGCAGATGATTACGTAACGAAACCGTTTAATCCGTTAGAGTTAATCGCGAGAATTAAATCCCAGTTACGTCGTTATATGAAAATGAATGGTTTCGTTATACAAAATGAGGACGAGTTAGAAATTGGAGAGATGAGAATAAACATTTCGACCCATAAAGTTATTGTAGATGGAGAAGAAGTGAAACTAACTCCGAGGGAATTTTCAATTTTAGAATTACTAGCCCGTAATCCAGGTATGGTCTTTAGCGCGGAGCAAATTTATGAAAAGGTGTGGAACGAACGATCTTTCCAGTCTGATAATACTGTAATGGTGCATATTCGAAAAGTACGTGAAAAGATTGAGGAGAATCCAAGGAAGCCTAGATATATAAAAACAGTATGGGGAGTGGGGTATAAGATTGAAAAAGATATTTAATCCGTTTACTTATATTAGGAAAATTCGAGAATTAATTGGAAAAATAATGAAGAGTGTGAAACGGAGTGTGCGAATTCAACTTATTACTGCGTTTACTGCTTGTGCGTTATTAGGTCTCTTTGTATCAACGAAGATAGTAGCTCCTATTTTTGAGGATGCTAGTCGACATGCTGAGATTAATTATAAAGATGGTATGGAACAAATTAATCGTAAAGCACAAAGTACAGCGGAAATGATGGTTGATGCAAATAAATTAGATGCTGTACAAAGTATGATAGAGCTAGAAAATGAAAATTTAGAGCAGAGGCAGGATGCTTTTAAAATATTAGTTACCGATGAGAGTGGTAAGGTTTTGTATAAAACGAAGCAGGCGCAAGAAGAACAAATTAATTTGCATAATACAATTCGTAATGCAACTTCATTTGCTATCAATTATTCGAATAATAATGATATTGAAAGATCTAGAAAAGAATTTATTACTTTCTCACCTATTACGATTGAAGGTAAGAATTTATATATGTTTGTGAGCGGAATTCCTCAAGGGGAAGTAGTATATTATAAAGTAGAAGGACCATTCCCATTTTTAATTGGTGTACTCGTATTCATTTTCTCTTTCTTCTATATAACAAAGAGAAAGATGAAGCAAATTGAAGCGATGGCACAAGGTGTAAAGGAAATAGAAAAAGGCAACTTAGCGTACCGTATTGAGAAAAAGGGTGAGGATGAGATTGCGTCTTTAACTGAGAATATTAATAATATGGCAGAAGAGCTTATGAATAATATAGAAAAGGAACGTAAATTAGAGAAGCAAAAGAACGAGCTTATTACGAATGTATCTCACGATTTACGTACACCACTTACTTCTATTATGGGTTACTTGCGATTACTTCGAGATTCTAAATATGAAAATAAAGAACAACATGATGAGTATACGAGA
>NZ_CP020437.2:2655000-2657500 GCF_002073415.2 Bacillus sp. FDAARGOS_235 | reverse complement strand
AAAAGCTACCCCGGGGATAACAGGCTTATCTCCCCCAAGAGTCCACATCGACGGGGAGGTTTGGCACCTCGATGTCGGCTCATCGCATCCTGGGGCTGTAGTCGGTCCCAAGGGTTGGGCTGTTCGCCCATTAAAGCGGTACGCGAGCTGGGTTCAGAACGTCGTGAGACAGTTCGGTCCCTATCCGTCGTGGGCGTAGGAAATTTGAGAGGAGCTGTCCTTAGTACGAGAGGACCGGGATGGACGCACCGCTGGTGTACCAGTTGTTCTGCCAAGGGCATAGCTGGGTAGCTATGTGCGGAAGGGATAAGTGCTGAAAGCATCTAAGCATGAAGCCCCCCTCAAGATGAGATTTCCCATAGCGTAAGCTAGTAAGATCCCTGAAAGATGATCAGGTTGATAGGTTCGAGGTGGAAGCATGGTGACATGTGGAGCTGACGAATACTAATAGATCGAGGACTTAACCATATAATATGAAGCAAATGTTATCTAGTTTTGAAGGAATATGCCTTCATAGTTTGGTGATGATGGCAGAGAGGTCACACCCGTTCCCATACCGAACACGGAAGTTAAGCTCTCTAGCGCCGATGGTAGTTGGGACCTTGTCCCTGTGAGAGTAGGACGTCGCCAAGCAAGCTTAAGACGAGTCAGAATGACTCGTCTTTTTTGTGTTTTATAACTTCTTTTCAATGCTAAATACTACCTGGATTTTAAAGAACTCCCTATTCTTTTAAGATTTTTGGTTACATATCTATATAAGTTTTATTCTGTTTCTTTCGTGATTTTTAATATGTAATTTAAGATTTTCTATTTTATTTCTTATAGATAAGATTCACCGGTATGTTAAAATAGTACAGTTGTTTTTGAGGTACGTTAACATAAGAGATTTAATTTGGAAAAAGGAGATAATATGAAAAAGATAGGTATGATTACTATAGTAGTTTTAGTGCTTCTAACAATCGCGTATATGTTAGTTGGGAATTATTTTTATAACTACGCATTGAATGCGAAACAAGAAAAAGAATTTTTGCAAGATAACCCTCATTTGGCGGAAACAGTGAATGCATCGGGGGATGTATTGGCTACGAATGAAAAAAAGAATGCGGATTTTGTATCGAAATATAAACCGAACACATTAACTATACGTTCTTTCGATAAGCTGAATTTAAAAGGTTATGAATATATGAATGAATCATCTAGTCATAAATGGGCAATTGTAGTTCATGGATATAATGGCAGAGCATCAGAAATGACGAAATATATTCGGAACTTTTATGAACGAGGCTATAATGTCATAGCGCCAGACCTTCGTGGACATGGAAATAGTGAAGGGGATTATGTTGGTATGGGCTGGCATGATCGTAAAGATGTCCTACTGTGGATTCAACAAATTTTAAAGAAAGATCCTAATGCTGAAATAGCTCTATATGGTATTTCTATGGGGGGAGCAACTGTAATGATGACTTCAGGCGAAGATTTACCTTCAAACGTTAAAGTTATTATTGAAGATTGCGGATACTCAACTGTTAGTGATGAATTTACGTATCAACTAAAAGATTTATTCCACTTACCGAAGTTTCCTGTTATGAATGCGGCCAATACAGTTACTAAATTGAGGGCGGGATATGATTTAGAAGAGGCTTCAGCTGTGAAACAAGTTGAGAAAAGTAAAGCACCTATGCTATTTATCCATGGGAATGCTGATACATTTGTTCCTTTTGAAATGTTAGATCAGGTGTATAATGCTGCAAAAGTAGAAAAAGAGAAGTTAATTGTTCCAGGTGCAGGGCATGGGGAAGCGGAGAAAGTAGATTCAAATAAATATTGGAATACTGTATGGAAATTCGTAGAGAAGTATATTCCGGCATAATTAAAGTTGTTTCATTTTTATAGACGATAATCGGAGGGAATAGTCTGCCCTTTTGATTATCGTTTTTTTCTAATTAGGTATTCTGCTATAAGTATATTTTTGTATGTACTATAGAAGGAAATAGAGCAAAAACTTTTGAATTCCTTAATCTCAGTGCTACAATGATTGAAAACTAGGTTTTAAAGAGGTGTTAATATGAAAATTGAAGTATGGTCAGATTTTGTATGTCCATTTTGCTATATTGGGAAGCGTAGATTAGAGATGGCTTTAGAGCAATTTCCGCATAAGAAGGATGTTGAAGTTGAGTTTAAAAGTTTTGAGCTAGATCCGAATACTTCCGTTTACTCTGGAACGAGTATTAATGAAGTGCTTGCATCAAAGTATGGGATTAGTATTGAAGAAGCTAAGCGTAATAATGTACAACTAGGAAATCATGCAGCTAGTATGGGTTTAAGTTTTAATTTTGATGAGATGAAGCCAACGAACACTTTTGATGCGCATCGTCTAGCGAAGTTTGCGAAGGATCAAGGGAAGGAAAAGGAGATTACAGAAAATCTTCTTTTTGCATATTTTACTGAATCAAAGAACTTGAGTGATGTGGATACGCTAGCTACTATCGCTGAAGCTTCA
>NZ_CP020437.2:2635000-2650000 GCF_002073415.2 Bacillus sp. FDAARGOS_235 | reverse complement strand
ACGAGAGGACCGGGATGGACGCACCGCTGGTGTACCAGTTGTTCTGCCAAGGGCATAGCTGGGTAGCTATGTGCGGAAGGGATAAGTGCTGAAAGCATCTAAGCATGAAGCCCCCCTCAAGATGAGATTTCCCATAGCGTAAGCTAGTAAGATCCCTGAAAGATGATCAGGTTGATAGGTTCGAGGTGGAAGCATGGTGACATGTGGAGCTGACGAATACTAATAGATCGAGGACTTAACCATATAATATGAAGCAAATGTTATCTAGTTTTGAAGGAATATGCCTTCATAGTTTGGTGATGATGGCAGAGAGGTCACACCCGTTCCCATACCGAACACGGAAGTTAAGCTCTCTAGCGCCGATGGTAGTTGGGACCTTGTCCCTGTGAGAGTAGGACGTCGCCAAGCAAGCTTAAGACGAGTCAGGATGACTCGTCTTTTTTGTATGCTTTCATACCTCTATCGATTGCCTTTTTAACCGCTTCTAAATAGGAAAATCCATATTTTTGATCTGGTTCTAAGTAGGTTCCTTCTGCCCATTCGTTCCACGCATTGATAAATAAAAACTCACTGTTATAAAGAGAGTAAGTACGATGAATTTGCTTACTTAAATAGATTGCGAACTTTTCAGGAGTAGAACCTATAAAAATACTGCTATTTGAATTTTTGCGTCGTGCAGTGTTATCCCAATCAACGAAAGCTCCAGGGAATATTTTTTTCTTTGGAGGAAATCGCTTTAATATATACATCCATACTTTATCGTAGTCCCAAGCATTTAATTGCATACCAGACTCATATATTGTTTTATTTATGTCTGAAGAGCTATCATGGGCAATTGTATAAAATGGTTCAAACTGAATGCTAGCATCGAACCCATTTATATCAGGGAGTGGAAAACTGTTTAATGTTTCTGTAAAGTATATACCTTTTAACCCGTTTTCTCGTGCTAATGCATTCCAATAATTAAGCATTTTTTCACAATCAGGAATATGTCCCGGGCGATAAATAATGAATAGAGGTTTATCATCTATACGAATATATCTTTTATCTTGGAACGCTTGTAATAAATATTCAAAGTGCTCTTTCCAATCTGATACATCTCCATAATCTTGAGGCATTAATATATGTTTATCAAGACCATCCCAAGATCTTGTCCATGGCTCATTTGCCCAAGAAAGGCAAAATGGAAAATCTGGTTCCCCTATCTTAAGTACCTCATTAAAAGGTGTTTCTAATAGCCTCTTACCTTTAAACCAGTAGTGATAATAACAAAAACCATATATACCGTATGCTTTCGCGATTTCTGCTTGCCATTTTCTTACGGATGGGGTAGTTAAGTCATAATAAAAATCTTGATAAGGTTCCCTAGGTTGATAATGTCCTGAAAATAAAGGTTGTGCATTTTTAGTATTCGTCCATTCAGTAAAACCTTTACCCCACCAGCGATCATTTTCTTTTATTTGATGGAATTGTGGTAAGTAAAAAGCGATTATTTTCAAGCTATATCCCCCTTATGTTCTTCGAAGTTCAAGTGGTGGGAAGTTACTTTTGATTTTGTGGAGCAAGTTTAAAACGAGAGATTTTATATTCTCTTACTGTTTTTGTATGCTACGTATTGGATTTAGTTTTATAGTTTGCTTAATACGAGAGTCTTGGGTGCTCTCATATATATGTCTGAAATAAAAAGTATCATTCATCATGAAATTAAGCGGATTACTATGAACGAAAGAAGTTAATCTTTCTGGAGAACAAATAGGGCCTGTGGTAACCGGTTTACATCATCAAAAAAATCCCGCAGTTTTAGATACTTCTCATAATGCTTTTTAATATAGGTCATAGGTATAACAGTTTCTCCATAAAAGCTGCTATCTCTAACATCTCCTGCACCAGTAGGACTGTGTACAAAATTCCCATGTTCATAATCCGAGATAGCGCGATGTATATCTGGAAAAGCCTGAGATAAAGTTTTATGCCATCCTGTTTGAATTAATTCAGGGTGTTCCTTGAATTGTTGACAAAAATCGAGAAAATATCGTGCCTGTGTTGTTGCGATGAAGATTCCACCTGGACGCAGAATTCTTGAAAATTCTTTTATCCAATTTTCTGCAGTTTCTTCGGATAAATGTGAGAATACAGAATAAGCGAATATGATGTCTAATGAATTGTCACGAATAAATTCTACAGGAGGTTGTGGGCTTGCGGTTTTATATATCCCTCTTCCTAATGTTTCATTGCAAAGAGTAATCATGAAGGGGTCTACATCAATCCCAAGCAGATTTTCATCCCGAACATCTTTGAACAAGAAGCGTATAATTCGTCCCCAACCGCAACCAAAGTCTAAAACTTTACTTTCTTTATTCAAGGGAACCCCTAAATTTTGAGCGTATGTTTTTATATGACTATAAAACAAATATGCTTCATATAGGGCGTGTTCATAGGAAGCACCCACAAATTGTTTTTGGATTTCTTCAGGGGGGAACATAGGTACGGGTACACCGTTTATTGTTGTTTCTGAGCAACTTTGTATAAATAGATTTAGAAGTTCAACGTCAGATAATGGACTAACAAGGTTATCAAAATCACTTCCTAACTTAAAATTATTCATTTGTTAAACCTCCAAATTACATAATGATAAAATTTATTTACGATTTTTTTGTACTAATAAAAACATGCAAAAATTCAGCATCTAACCCTAATGATCTATCCTTTTGTAAATAAACAGTAGTATACATATTTGCCTGTGTGTAAATATATTCAATCATATCTAGCCCCCAATCAAATGTTACTAAAGACCCATTCTCATCGATAGGGTTTCCATGATAAGTGGGCTCTTCAATATGCTCAATTACTTCTTTATTCACTCTTGCTCTTTGCACAGTCTTTGTGAGTGTATGATACCAAGGGACAGTAAATACATGAGCACCACCAGGTTTTAATACTCGTTCTATTTCTTTAAATGCCTTGTTTGGCGTCATGACATGTTCAAAAACATCTTGAGTAATGAATAAATCAAAAGATTCACTGGGGAAGGTCATGTCTTCTAAATTTTCACATCTAATTCCTTGAAAGTATTGGCCGAGAGGATAGTTTTTAAAGTATTGAGAATATGTATAGTTTTTACAGTTTTTTATTAGTAGCTGAGTTGTAATTCCTCCAGGAGAGGATTCGTGGATATTATAGGAATTCCATTTTGGAAAAAATGTATTTAAAACATGGATTAAAGCTCGCTGCCTTGGTATAGATTGGCATGTAGAACATAAGTAATGATCTCTAAGCCAATCATTATGTTCTATAAATGTAGTTTCCTTCTCGCAAATAACGCAGTACCCAGTATTGTGTTTCAAATTGTCTTCCACATGACATCACTCCTGTTTTAAATGCAATGTATTGATGGATAGTATGACACACTTCAACAATCAAAGGAATCAAAGAGAGTGGCTGAAAATTAGGAAACTCATACAAGTACGATTGATAGAAGGGGATAACCAGCTGAGGGATAATCTCGCGCGAATTACAGTGTCAATTTATGCTATGCGAGACATTCGCTTTTATTCATTGAAGAATGTATAGACTTAAAATATCCCTTTCTTGTATGGATACATTTCAAAGTCCTGTGCATATATTTCTGTAACTAAATCCATAGTTTCTTTATCGTAAAAGCTTTTATATGTTGGAAATCGGGGGAAGGCTTCATCTGTAATGCTAAGTTCTGCATAGCTGCCTTCATACATCATCTTATGAGTGCGATGATGATCTGAATTCGTAAGTATGGCTAGGTCGGACTTAATTAAACCGTATTCGTCTTCTATTTTGGGAATTTGCTTATTAAAATCTTCTAAAGGTATGTAGCGTTGGATGAAGGCTTCTTCCCCCTGAACATATTGCTGACTAAAATGTATATCCATTACTAGGGAGTTGGGACCAAGTGCTTGAACGTAATATAAAAATTGTTTAAATGATATTCCTTCATTACTATATTTGTCATTATAAAAACATTTTCGGATACTTTCCCATTGTGGGCTAGCATATGGATTGTCAGCAAGTAATAGAAATGAGCTAACGGCCCTTGTATAGGGATTTCGTACGAGTTTACAAACATCTTTTTTCCCTTTTAGAAGAACATTTTGTAACTCAGGTATGTAATTTTCTTTGTTTTTGTATACCCAGAACTCATAGTAATGAATAAAGTCATTGTATTTCTTTGCTTCAGTATATAATCCAATTTGAAAAAAGAACCAATTAGCTAATGTGGTGCATCCGCTTCTATGACTCCAAAATAGTATAAGGGGAAAGTCTTTATGGAAGTGTGGAATTCGATCTTTATGTAGAATTACGTGGTTTAAAAGTTTTTGATTTATATTTTTCATGAGTTCTGTACTCCTTTTTCGAGAGTTTTGTGTATGTAGAAGCTTCTTTAAATGGAATACACGAGTGGAAATATAGGAAGAGAAGGTTGATTTTTTATTAATAAACTATATTCATGGGGATGAGTAAATATTATGAGTGTTTTTTCGGACACTTTAGATAAGGTAGTGATTCTAAAATGAAAATATAAAATAAAGATAATGAAAATGTATAAGGGGCATACAATTACAAGAGGATGAATAATAAAAATGATCGAGTTCATGTATTTGCATTTCTAGGTGTGACGAGTAAAAAATTTGCTTACTAGAGAGAGGATATTATGAGGAAGAATAATTATTTAATAGTAGGTGGAAATAGTTTCATTGGTATTAACCTCACGTTAGGTTTATTAGAACAGGGGCAAAATGTAAAAGTATTTTCCAGGCATATAAATAATTTCCCTCGAAATATTATAAATGAAGTTGAATTTATTACAGGTGATTTAGAAAATGTTGAAGATATATATAAAGCTTTAGTGAATGTGGATATTATTATTTATTTAGCTGCGACGTCTAATGTAGCAACTTCCATCGAAGATATTTTTGGGGATATTAACAGTAGCCTTTTTTTTCTTAATTTCATGGAAAGTGTTAAAGATTTTCGTATTAAAAAAATTGTATTAGCATCTTCAGGGGGTACAGTTTATGGGGAACCTGAATATTTGCCTATTGATGAGAAGCATCCGTTGAAACCACTTTCTCCATATGGAATCACAAAAGTTTCGCTTGAGAATTATTTGTATTTTTATAAGCGAAACTACGGCATCGACTATGTTGTATGTAGATACTCTAATCCATATGGGAAATATCAAAATCCTTTAAAGAAAGTTGGGGCAATAAATTGTTTTTTGTACCAACATCTTAGTAATGAAAGGATTAATATATACGGGAATCCACAAGAGATTATTAGAGATTATATTTATATCGATGATTTAGTTGAAATTACTATACAACTATCACAATTAAATCGATTGAAATCTTGTGTATATAATATAGGAAGTGGCAAAGGTCTTTCTTTAAAACGAATTATAGTGGAATTGGAGAAAATAACAGAAAGAAAAGTAGACTTTATCTGTTATAAACCAAAACAAGAAAATGTTCAAAAAATCATTTTAAATATAGATAAGGTGAGACAAGAATTTAATTGGGAACCTAAAATAGATTTCAAAAGTGGAATTAGATTAAATAAGTTATGGATTGAAGAGTTCTTATATAGTAAAAAATAATAAACCATGCTCTACTTATATAAGCAGAGCATGGTTTATTATTTTATTTCTTTTTTTATTACCCAAAGATCTTGATGATCCCACCAAAACCCTTCAGTGTATTTTTTAATGATAGGGTTATAGGGTAATAACTTAATTTTGTCACACACGTAAGAGGGGCTAACTATCGTTTGGACATATTGGTTAACATCTAAATCGAATTGTTCACTAGAAGGAAGGAACCAATAGCCTTGTTCATTTAAATTTGGAAATCCAAAGTATTTTTTACTTTGATACCCATGGGTGGTGAAAATGAATAAACCACCAGGTGAAACAGCACTATACAATGTTTGAAGCCAACGAAACCAAGTTGTATCAGGCATATGAGAAAAAAAGGATAGACAAAAAACAATATCGTACGTAGAAGTTTCCAATTTTAAATGTTCAAGTATGTTTTTAGGTATTTTCTATATGTATACATCTTCATTTTAGAAATATCGTCGATAGTAAAGTTCTTTTTAATGAAATTCTGCATTTGTACAACTTCATTATAATGAGAATATGAATCTTCTGTTTTCGTTACACTATTTGTATGTCGTCTATGATAGTTTAGGGACTTTGGATTAAAGTGAATATGTCCCTCTTGCAGGATGGAAACATAGAAAAACCAATCACCAGCAATTTTAAATTTTGCTAGTTGTTTTTCTGTGTTTTTTATATCTATGTTTTTAAACACTACACTTGAGACATTAGGTATAGTGTTTTTAATAAGTAACGTATCTTGTATTTCATCTATGCCTTTTCGAAAATAGGGGGTTTTCCATTTTTCTTTATCGATATCATTTGTGTAATTTAAATAATGATCAGCTATTACATTTCCTTGTTCGTCTATTTGTTTTGATTGTGTGTAGCTTAAGGTAACCTTGTTATTTATATGAAATCCATGTATCACCTCTTGTAAAAATGTCTTCTCACATAAGTCATCTGATTCTGCGATCCAAATATAATCACCGGTTGCTTCGGAGATTCCTTTTATCCATTGTTTAAATACAGAACCAGAGTTTTTTTCGTTAATAATTCGTTGAACTTTCAGATGAGGCTTATTTTCTTTTGAGAGCAGCTTTTCAAATGTTGATACGCTATTGTCAGTAGAGGCGTCGTCTAGGAAAATTAGTTCGTAAAGGGGGTAGGTTTGGTTTAATATTGATCTGACTCGGTCAGGTAAGTAGTGTTCATAATTATAGTTTGGTACAATTACACTTATTTTTTTGTAATTATGTTCGAGAAGCGCTAATAATTGATAAATGTAATTAAGAAAATTAAAGTTTTTTTCAATGAGCTCTTGGCCAAAGCTCCCCTTTTGTAAGCGTAACTCTTCATCTCCAATAAGTTCATATATTCTTTCGACCATTTTTGGTAAGTTTAAAAAGTCTACTAAGGCACCGGTTTTTTCTGTAACAACATCCTCAAAACCTCCAGCATTTTTAAAACCTATCACAGGAACCTTTGTATCTAATGCTTCTAAAACAACATTTGGAAAAGGGTCTTCCCTTGAGGTTAATAAATATAAATCAGCCCCGGCATTATATAAACCGATATCTGGAGTAGGATCAACTAATGTGAAATGTGCTTTATATCTTGGTGATAGAGTATCCATGAGGTGAACATCTGTTCTCCCTACCCAAATAAAATGAATATTAGTATGAACCTTTCTTACTGAGTAAGCAATAAATGAGAATAAATCTATTCCTTTTCGATAATCGGCGAAACCTACACCTAAAACAATTTTACTATCTAGAGGCAGGTTGAGTTTTTTGCGTAATTCATTTCTAGCCACTGTAATATTATTCTTATAAGGATTGTGGTTAAATAAACCTTGAGGGAGAATGTGACATTTTTGATGATCTAATTGCGTGATTGTAAGGAATTTTTCATATACGTATTGTGAAGGGAAGACAATTTTGTAAGCAGATTCAGCAATGTTTCTAGCTTTTCCTTCGGCAGAGTACTGTTGTATTAAATGCGGTAATTCATGTATTAACGAAATAACTTTTATATTGTGCCTAGCTAGTAATGCAACCATATCACCACTTATGACCGTACTGCATATGGCAATGGTATAGTCTTGTGATAATAAAGTCTTTATTAATAATTCGACCGTTTCTTCCGTGGGGTAGTCTTCCTCTAAGCAATAAACAGGACCATATTTTTGAAAATCGGGGATTAAAATGCCTGATCCAATAGAAATAATTGCGACGGAGTAATCGAAGTTTTCTTTAAGAGCTTTAATAGTATGTAAAGAAAGCAGCTGTGCTCCGTGGAAATGGGCATCATGGGATACATAAATGATTTTCTTATTAACATGCATTTCATAACGCCTCCTAAGTTTATTAGATTTCTTTACCTTTCTATCGACTTAGTAAAGGAAAAGAAGATAAGGAAGTATTTTATTTATAATCCCCCTAGAGATAAGCGAGAGGGGGAAATGGTAATTTTAGCTCGGGTGCACTACTACCCTTAATATATATTTACTTAGTCTGACATTCATTCTTTAGAAAAGTATTAGTATTAAGCTAAAGGTTATAAATTGCCGATTATTAATTTAACTAAAGGAGTTTTAGAATCTCTAGGGATGGATTAGAAATTAAGAGGTTTATAATTTATAAAATAAAAAACATAAAAGGTATTGACGATTAAGGATTAGAAGTGTAATATAGAACAAGTCGCCGATGCAATAACGCAGAAAACGACAAACGAAACAAAAAACTTAGTTGACATTGAAACATGAAGATGTTAACATAAGGGAGTCGCAAATGAGCGACCAAGTAGTTCTTTGAAAACTGAACGAAACAAACAACGTGAAACGTCAATTTTTATTTTTAGATGCTAGACAAACTAACTTTATTGGAGAGTTTGATCCTGGCTCAGGATGAACGCTGGCGGCGTGCCTAATACATGCAAGTCGAGCGAATGGATTGAGAGCTTGCTCTCAAGAAGTTAGCGGCGGACGGGTGAGTAACACGTGGGTAACCTGCCCATAAGACTGGGATAACTCCGGGAAACCGGGGCTAATACCGGATAACATTTTGAACTGCATGGTTCGAAATTGAAAGGCGGCTTCGGCTGTCACTTATGGATGGACCCGCGTCGCATTAGCTAGTTGGTGAGGTAACGGCTCACCAAGGCAACGATGCGTAGCCGACCTGAGAGGGTGATCGGCCACACTGGGACTGAGACACGGCCCAGACTCCTACGGGAGGCAGCAGTAGGGAATCTTCCGCAATGGACGAAAGTCTGACGGAGCAACGCCGCGTGAGTGATGAAGGCTTTCGGGTCGTAAAACTCTGTTGTTAGGGAAGAACAAGTGCTAGTTGAATAAGCTGGCACCTTGACGGTACCTAACCAGAAAGCCACGGCTAACTACGTGCCAGCAGCCGCGGTAATACGTAGGTGGCAAGCGTTATCCGGAATTATTGGGCGTAAAGCGCGCGCAGGTGGTTTCTTAAGTCTGATGTGAAAGCCCACGGCTCAACCGTGGAGGGTCATTGGAAACTGGGAGACTTGAGTGCAGAAGAGGAAAGTGGAATTCCATGTGTAGCGGTGAAATGCGTAGAGATATGGAGGAACACCAGTGGCGAAGGCGACTTTCTGGTCTGTAACTGACACTGAGGCGCGAAAGCGTGGGGAGCAAACAGGATTAGATACCCTGGTAGTCCACGCCGTAAACGATGAGTGCTAAGTGTTAGAGGGTTTCCGCCCTTTAGTGCTGAAGTTAACGCATTAAGCACTCCGCCTGGGGAGTACGGCCGCAAGGCTGAAACTCAAAGGAATTGACGGGGGCCCGCACAAGCGGTGGAGCATGTGGTTTAATTCGAAGCAACGCGAAGAACCTTACCAGGTCTTGACATCCTCTGAAAACCCTAGAGATAGGGCTTCTCCTTCGGGAGCAGAGTGACAGGTGGTGCATGGTTGTCGTCAGCTCGTGTCGTGAGATGTTGGGTTAAGTCCCGCAACGAGCGCAACCCTTGATCTTAGTTGCCATCATTAAGTTGGGCACTCTAAGGTGACTGCCGGTGACAAACCGGAGGAAGGTGGGGATGACGTCAAATCATCATGCCCCTTATGACCTGGGCTACACACGTGCTACAATGGACGGTACAAAGAGCTGCAAGACCGCGAGGTGGAGCTAATCTCATAAAACCGTTCTCAGTTCGGATTGTAGGCTGCAACTCGCCTACATGAAGCTGGAATCGCTAGTAATCGCGGATCAGCATGCCGCGGTGAATACGTTCCCGGGCCTTGTACACACCGCCCGTCACACCACGAGAGTTTGTAACACCCGAAGTCGGTGGGGTAACCTTTTTGGAGCCAGCCGCCTAAGGTGGGACAGATGATTGGGGTGAAGTCGTAACAAGGTAGCCGTATCGGAAGGTGCGGCTGGATCACCTCCTTTCTATGGAGAATTGATGAACGCTGTTCATCAATATAAGTTTCCGTGTTTCGTTTTGTTCAGTTTTGAGAGAACTATCTCTCATATATAAATGTATGTTCTTTGAAAACTAGATAACAGTGTAGCTCATATTTTTTTAATTTTAGTTTGGTTAAGTTAGAAAGGGCGCACGGTGGATGCCTTGACACTAGGAGTCGATGAAGGACGGGACTAACGCCGATATGCTTCGGGGAGCTGTAAGTAAGCTTTGATCCGAAGATTTCCGAATGGGGAAACCCACTATACGTAATGGTATGGTATCCTTACCTGAATACATAGGGTATGGAAGACAGACCCAGGGAACTGAAACATCTAAGTACCTGGAGGAAGAGAAAGCAAATGCGATTTCCTGAGTAGCGGCGAGCGAAACGGAATCTAGCCCAAACCAAGAGGCTTGCCTCTTGGGGTTGTAGGACATTCTATACGGAGTTACAAAGGAACGAGGTAGACGAAGCGACCTGGAAAGGTCCGTCGTAGAGGGTAACAACCCCGTAGTCGAAACTTCGTTCTCTCTTGAATGTATCCTGAGTACGGCGGAACACGTGAAATTCCGTCGGAATCTGGGAGGACCATCTCCCAAGGCTAAATACTCCCTAGTGATCGATAGTGAACCAGTACCGTGAGGGAAAGGTGAAAAGCACCCCGGAAGGGGAGTGAAAGAGATCCTGAAACCGTGTGCCTACAAATAGTCAGAGCCCGTTAATGGGTGATGGCGTGCCTTTTGTAGAATGAACCGGCGAGTTACGATCCCGTGCGAGGTTAAGTTGAAGAGACGGAGCCGCAGCGAAAGCGAGTCTGAATAGGGCGTTTAGTACGTGGTCGTAGACCCGAAACCAGGTGATCTACCCATGTCCAGGGTGAAGTTCAGGTAACACTGAATGGAGGCCCGAACCCACGCACGTTGAAAAGTGCGGGGATGAGGTGTGGGTAGCGGAGAAATTCCAATCGAACCTGGAGATAGCTGGTTCTCCCCGAAATAGCTTTAGGGCTAGCCTTAAGTGTAAGAGTCTTGGAGGTAGAGCACTGATTGAACTAGGGGTCCTCATCGGATTACCGAATTCAGTCAAACTCCGAATGCCAATGACTTATCCTTAGGAGTCAGACTGCGAGTGATAAGATCCGTAGTCAAGAGGGAAACAGCCCAGATCGCCAGCTAAGGTCCCAAAGTGTGTATTAAGTGGAAAAGGATGTGGAGTTGCTTAGACAACTAGGATGTTGGCTTAGAAGCAGCCACCATTTAAAGAGTGCGTAATAGCTCACTAGTCGAGTGACTCTGCGCCGAAAATGTACCGGGGCTAAATACACCACCGAAGCTGCGAATTGATACCAATGGTATCAGTGGTAGGGGAGCGTTCTAAGTGCAGTGAAGTCAGACCGGAAGGACTGGTGGAGCGCTTAGAAGTGAGAATGCCGGTATGAGTAGCGAAAGACGGGTGAGAATCCCGTCCACCGAATGCCTAAGGTTTCCTGAGGAAGGCTCGTCCGCTCAGGGTTAGTCAGGACCTAAGCCGAGGCCGACAGGCGTAGGCGATGGACAACAGGTTGATATTCCTGTACCACCTCTTTATCGTTTGAGCAATGGAGGGACGCAGAAGGATAGAAGAAGCGTGCGATTGGTTGTGCACGTCCAAGCAGTTAGGCTGATAAGTAGGCAAATCCGCTTATCGTGAAGGCTGAGCTGTGATGGGGAAGCTCCTTATGGAGCGAAGTCTTTGATTCCCCGCTGCCAAGAAAAGCTTCTAGCGAGATAAAAGGTGCCTGTACCGCAAACCGACACAGGTAGGCGAGGAGAGAATCCTAAGGTGTGCGAGAGAACTCTGGTTAAGGAACTCGGCAAAATGACCCCGTAACTTCGGGAGAAGGGGTGCTTTCTTAACGGAAAGCCGCAGTGAATAGGCCCAAGCGACTGTTTAGCAAAAACACAGGTCTCTGCGAAGCCGTAAGGCGAAGTATAGGGGCTGACACCTGCCCGGTGCTGGAAGGTTAAGGAGAGGGGTTAGCGTAAGCGAAGCTCTGAACTGAAGCCCCAGTAAACGGCGGCCGTAACTATAACGGTCCTAAGGTAGCGAAATTCCTTGTCGGGTAAGTTCCGACCCGCACGAAAGGTGTAACGATTTGGGCACTGTCTCAACCAGAGACTCGGTGAAATTATAGTACCTGTGAAGATGCAGGTTACCCGCGACAGGACGGAAAGACCCCGTGGAGCTTTACTGTAGCCTGATATTGAATTTTGGTACAGTTTGTACAGGATAGGCGGGAGCCATTGAAACCGGAGCGCTAGCTTCGGTGGAGGCGCTGGTGGGATACCGCCCTGACTGTATTGAAATTCTAACCTACGGGTCTTATCGACCCGGGAGACAGTGTCAGGTGGGCAGTTTGACTGGGGCGGTCGCCTCCTAAAGTGTAACGGAGGCGCCCAAAGGTTCCCTCAGAATGGTTGGAAATCATTCGTAGAGTGCAAAGGCATAAGGGAGCTTGACTGCGAGACCTACAAGTCGAGCAGGGACGAAAGTCGGGCTTAGTGATCCGGTGGTTCCGCATGGAAGGGCCATCGCTCAACGGATAAAAGCTACCCCGGGGATAACAGGCTTATCTCCCCCAAGAGTCCACATCGACGGGGAGGTTTGGCACCTCGATGTCGGCTCATCGCATCCTGGGGCTGTAGTCGGTCCCAAGGGTTGGGCTGTTCGCCCATTAAAGCGGTACGCGAGCTGGGTTCAGAACGTCGTGAGACAGTTCGGTCCCTATCCGTCGTGGGCGTAGGAAATTTGAGAGGAGCTGTCCTTAGTACGAGAGGACCGGGATGGACGCACCGCTGGTGTACCAGTTGTTCTGCCAAGGGCATAGCTGGGTAGCTATGTGCGGAAGGGATAAGTGCTGAAAGCATCTAAGCATGAAGCCCCCCTCAAGATGAGATTTCCCATAGCGTAAGCTAGTAAGATCCCTGAAAGATGATCAGGTTGATAGGTTCGAGGTGGAAGCATGGTGACATGTGGAGCTGACGAATACTAATAGATCGAGGACTTAACCATATAATATGTAGCAAATGTTATCTAGTTTTGAAGGAATATGCCTTCAATAGTTTGGTGATGATGGCAGAGAGGTCACACCCGTTCCCATACCGAACACGGAAGTTAAGCTCTCTAGCGCCGATGGTAGTTGGGACCTTGTCCCTGTGAGAGTAGGACGTCGCCAAGCAAAAACCTAAGTCGATTCGACTTAGGTTTTTTTATGTTTATTTTTATTTATCAGCTGTTATAATCTATAATTTTAATAGTCCTAAAGAAGAAAAAAGATAAAATAGAAACGATATAAAGTGATAAGAAGGTTATAAAGTAATATATTTAAATGTAAATTAAAGGTAAGAATTACCTTTTGCATGAATTTAGTTGTAAAATGAACAAAAAAATTTTTACTCTTACATAACCTCTTTGTTTTTTTAGGGTTTTACATAAGGCTGAATCTATAATTAAGGTAGTTAACATATATTTTTGATGGGTGTGGGGGATTATGAAAGAAATATGCATGTTATTAGTGGCTGTTATATTATGGGGGACAGCCATTGCGCCAACGAAATGGGCGTTAGAATCTATTCAACCGTTTACTTTGTTGTTTATTCGTCTTTTCTTTGCGGGTGGAATTTGTATGCTATTCTCATTTAAACAACTACAAAAATCAGTTGTACATAAAAAAGTTCCATGGAAAAGAATGAGTTTGTTAGCTTTTACCGGTGTAGCTGGATATTTTATGTTTACATCCTACGGCATTTCTTTAACAAGTGGATTACATGTTAGTATCATAGATGCTGCATTACCATTAGTTACAATTCTATTTTCAGCATTCTTTTTGAAAGAGAAAATTCGGTTGAATTATTGGATAGGAATTATATTGGGGGCTATAGGAGTACTCTTTATTACGATTCCATCTAAAGGTGTTGATCAAGAAGTATCTTTAATAGGAGATGTACTTATATTATTGAGCACTTTTCTATTTGCTTTCTACACAGTTTTGTTAAAACGACCAAAACAAGAACAGTATTTATCAAATGAGGTATTTACCACATTAACTTTAATTATCGGAGCTGTTATTCTATTGCCGTTTGCCTTGGTAGAAATTCTTTATTACGGTTTCCCAAAGATTGAAACTTGGAAAACGGGATTTAGTGTAATGTACCTTGTTATTGGAGCAACAATTTTAGCATATTGGTTCTGGAATAAAGCGCTAGAGAGAGTTTCTGCATCAGTAAGTGGATTATATTTAAATGCATTACCGTTAATAAGCATTGTTACTTCAATTATCCTATTAAATGAATCTCTGACATGGAGGGTAATAATGGGGGCAAGTCTAGTTTTAATTGGAGTAGGATGGGCGGATAAGCAAAAAATACGTAATCTATTAAAAGGTAATAAGGTGTAGAGTCGGGACTGTTAAACAGTATGTTTTATATAATTAAAAATGTTAAAAAGATACCTTATATATATGAGGTATCTTTTTATATTTAGCAAAGAAAATAGACTGAAATTAGTATGGATATTCTTTGCTATATCTATATGTATCGAAATCATTTTGAAATATTGTTTGAACGAGCTGCATACACTCAGTATCGTAAAAACTTTCGAAAGTAGGATGGCGAGGGAATAAAGGATTCGTAATATCGGCTTCACTAAAATCCCCTTTATAAATCATGGTGGGAGTTTGATGATGCCAAGATGTTGAGAACTCATTTATTGGTGCAACTTTTAATTCGAAACGCTTTTCTAATTCTTTCATTTCCTGATTGAAGTTTTCTAAGTATATATAATTGGTCACATATTCTTCTTCACCAGTTATATATTGTTGTGTGAAATGTGGGTTAATGTCATCTGCTTGAGCACCTTTAATAAATAAGTAGTATAGAAATTGT
>NZ_CP020437.2:2625000-2630000 GCF_002073415.2 Bacillus sp. FDAARGOS_235 | reverse complement strand
CCCATTAAAGCGGTACGCGAGCTGGGTTCAGAACGTCGTGAGACAGTTCGGTCCCTATCCGTCGTGGGCGTAGGAAATTTGAGAGGAGCTGTCCTTAGTACGAGAGGACCGGGATGGACGCACCGCTGGTGTACCAGTTGTTCTGCCAAGGGCATAGCTGGGTAGCTATGTGCGGAAGGGATAAGTGCTGAAAGCATCTAAGCATGAAGCCCCCCTCAAGATGAGATTTCCCATAGCGTAAGCTAGTAAGATCCCTGAAAGATGATCAGGTTGATAGGTTCGAGGTGGAAGCATGGTGACATGTGGAGCTGACGAATACTAATAGATCGAGGACTTAACCATATAATATGTAGCAAATGTTATCTAGTTTTGAAGGAATATGCCTTCATAGTTTGGTGATGATGGCAGAGAGGTCACACCCGTTCCCATACCGAACACGGAAGTTAAGCTCTCTAGCGCCGATGGTAGTTGGGACCTTGTCCCTGTGAGAGTAGGACGTCGCCAAGCAAGCTTAAGACGAGTCAGAATGACTCGTCTTTTTTATGTTTTATAAAATAAGCTCGTTATCTGTAGTTTTCTTGAGCTATAAATAACGAGCTTATTTGTGTTAAAAAATAGCAACATGAAAATTCAGTAAAGCTCTGTTTATTATAGTTCTGCTGTATTTTTCACATCAATGAGCTCAAATCGTTCGCAAACGAGTAGCATATCTTCAGAAAAAGTAAAACCAAACTCATTTAGTTCCTTTGTAAAAAAACGAACATGGGTGTCTTTCCAGTAATTATACGTGCAATCTCCTTCGCCTTCAGCGATAGCGAATTCTTCGCTTACTTCATTCATCGGTGTTACAGTTACTTCTATTGTTTTAATAATCGCTACAGGTTCATCCTGACTATTGAGTATAATACTATAATCATTAGTCGTCGGTAGTGGTTCATTTTCTAACTCATAAAAAATGTGACAGGAGCATGTTGCGGTTTTGATACCATCAATTACTAATTGTGCAAGATAATTAGGGGAATCCCCAAATTGCCAAGCTGTAACAGATGCTGGTTTTTCATTGTTTCCCCAATAAGTATCCCAATATGTTTGTGCTAATGGATTCATTTGTATCGTTACCTCACTCTAATTAATATGTAGTCTTTTTATAATCCCTGAGAAATTTACTTATTTGTATGCCTTTGTACGCATTTAAAATTTGTATCGGTGTGTTGTGAATTAAGAAAGAGAATATGCGGAATGAATATGGTTTGTAAACACGTTCTGTCCATATATGGGATTTTTAATTTTCCAATTGTGTCGTACGGTAAAGGATATAACTGTTTGAAGAATATTCGGATTATTAAGGGCGGTTTATTACAACTATGCCATATTGAAGTGAGTAATACTAGAGGTGAAATAGAGAAAAAACTGATATTCCAACTTGAATATCAGTTTAGTAATATGTGACTTATATGAATCTATAGCAATATGAACAGCGTAAATAAGATAGCCAGCAAAATACGATAATATGCAAAAGGTTTTAAACCGATCTTCTCTAAAAGCTTCAAAAAAGTTACTACGGCTAGCATTGCTACTATAAAAGAGGTAATGAATCCTACCGCAAACATAGGGATGTCATCAACGCTTAAATACTTCCAACTTTTTAATAAGTCTAAGCCTGTAGCTCCAACCATTACAGGAAGAGCAATGAGAAAAGAGAATTCAGATGCGGTCTTATAATTTACTTTCGCTAATAACCCTCCAGAAATAGTAGAGCCAGCTCTAGAGAAGCCAGGATATACCGCTAAGCATTGAAATAATCCAATTGTTAATGCTTGACGGTAGGTTAAATCATCCAGTGAATAGGCGGTTGCTTCTGTCTTTTTTACTTCTGCAAAAATCATAAGAATTGCTCCTGCTACAAGTCCAATGACGACAGTATATGGCTGAAATAAGTATGTTTTAATAACACCATGTAATAGTAATCCAGCAACTACCGCTGGGAATACACCAAGAAATATATGGAATGCGTTGAATTTTTTCTCTTTTCGTAGAAGAGGTTTAATATTACATAAAGAAACAAGGCGTTTATAGTATAAAATCGCAATAGCTAAAATTGCGCCTAACTGTATAACGATTTCAAAGGTCTTTGCTCTTTCTCCTTCGAAGCCTAATAAATGTCCGACTAATATAAGGTGGCCAGTAGAAGAGATAGGTAAAAATTCTGCTAATCCCTCTACAATACCGAGTATGAAGGCAATGATGATATCGCTCATAGTTTCACTCCTATAAATTAATGAATATCTACTCTCTTAAAATAGAATAGTGTTGCAATAAATCCGAAAATTGCTGTTGCTGCAATGATGATATAAGAATACTCTGGTGGATATGTGGGTTGTAATTCGTTATTTGCGATATCTAGAGTAGCGGTCCACGGAAATAGATCTTTATGTTTAGAGTTCACGAGCATAAGGTTAATCATTGTAATAATGACCGTTAATATAATAGGTGGTACATAGGTCTTCATTACAACGGTTAATAGTACAATAGGTGAAGACAATAGAAAGAGAAGTCCACCACATATTAAAAATTTTACGAGAGAGCTTAAGAGTAAGATGGTACTAAATCCAGGGAAGCTACCTATTAGCCCTAATAATAAAGTTAGTGTCCAAGCGACTAAAGTAAGCATTATAATCCAAAGAAAGAGAATGATGAACTTACTTATAATAAAGCTAATGCGTGAGACTGGAATAGTTAGTAAATGTTTTAGTGTATCTTCTGTATATTCACGGGTAAACAGATAAGCAATCACTACCCCATATAAGGGGAATCCTATAATTAAAGTAGTATATAAGTTAACTTCGGTGAATAGTTGATGGAACAAAATAGTTGGAGTAGGTTGTTTTGTTTTTATGTGTATATAAGACGCTACGACCACTAAGAAGGGTGCGACACCAGCCCCGATAATGCTAATTAAAAACATATTGGAACGTTTTAATTTTAATAGTTCTGTATAGAGCAGATTAGCCAATTGTTCCACCTCCAACTAGATTGGTGAAATAATCTTCTAATCTGTCTTCGCTCATCGCCATTTTTAATACATCGACATCATTAAGAACGAACGTTCTGTTTATGTGTCCTTGCTGTCCAAAATGAGAATAAATACGAATATTCCCTTCATCATGTACTTCATAATCAAAAATTTGAAGATGATTTTCTAATAGCATCGTGGCTCTATTGTCATTATTCACTTGAAATTCTATGTACTTACGGTTGGTTTTGCGTAGCGTATCAAGAGAAACTTCTTCTAGTAACTTTCCTTCATGGATAATTCCCATACGATCGACTAGTTGTTCTACTTCAACTAATATGTGACTAGAAATGAGTATCGTTATATTTCTTTCCTGAGCTAAAGATTTAATGAGTTTTCGCATTTCTTTAATACCGATTGGATCGAGTCCATTAGTTGGTTCATCTAGTATGAGTAGTTCAGGGTAGTGGAGAAGAGCACGTGCAATTCCTAAGCGCTGCTTCATTCCTAAAGAATACTTTCCTACTAACTTTTTTGTTTCATGCTGTAAGCCTACTATTTCTAATGCTTCTTCAATGGCATTCTTTTTGTGGATCCCAATTATCTTTGCATTAATTAATAAGTTTTCTTTTGCAGTTAAGTTTTCATAAAACCCTGGAACCTCAACGATAGAACCAATTCTTCTTAAAATATTTTTTTGATTTTGAAATAAGTCTTCTCCGAATATTTCAATATTTCCACTTGTAGGCTTTATAAGGCTAAGTAGCATACGTATGGTTGTTGTTTTGCCCGCACCGTTGCGTCCTATGAATCCATAAACCTCTCCTTGTTGAACATTAATATTTAGATTATCTACTGATTTTTGAGTGCCATATACTTTAGTAAGGTTAGTCGTTTTTATAATTGTATGTATAGGAGACACCTACTTTCTATAAGTTCTTACTTACATAATAAGAAGGAAGGCTTAACTGCATATTAATCATTTCTTAACTATTTCTTAAAAGAAGTGTATTTTGGAATGGAAAAACCAAAAGTAGTTCGTTTCCATGGGATACTTTCAACCCATATATGCCCACCATTTCTCTCCACGAGCGCTTTAGAAATCGAAAGCCCGAGACCGCTACCACCAAAAGAGGAGGTTCTTGATTGTTCGCTTCGGTACATTCGCTCAAATATGTTTTGTAAATCATGTTTTGGAATGCCAGGGCCTTTGTCCCAAATAAGAAGTTCATATTCTGTATTGGTTTCTAGTAGTTCGATTCCTACTGTTTTCCCATCTTTTCCGTAATAAATGGCATTTTTTATTAAATTACCTATAATTCGCATAAGGCTAAGGTGATCTGCGATGATAGGACAAGTAGATTCTGGTATAAGAACCTGTAGTTCGATATTATGTTTTGAGAGTTCAGGTAAAAAATCGATTAAAGCTTCTCTAGTAACTTCAGAAAAGTCGAGTTCTTCTTCTTTTAGTGGGAATTCATTGGCGTCTAGCTTTGCCATATTGAATATTTCATCAACTAGATGTTTTAAGTTATTTGATTTCATATAAAGTATTTTAAGATATTCTTGCTTTTCTATTTCAGAAGCAGCTACTCCATCTTTTAAAGCATCGATATATCCAATAATGGAGGTGAGTGGCGTTCGGATATCATGCGAGATACTAGACAAAAGTTGTTTTCTAGATTCCTCGTATCTTTTTGCTTCAATCCGAACCTTTTCTAATTCAGCTATTAGTTCGTTTATTGAAAAAACGATATGATGTAAGGAACGGTCATTGCTTGTGAATAATCTCGTTTGTAAATTTCCGTTTAATACACGACTTAATTTAGTATTCATTGATTTGTGATTTTGAATAAATTGTATCCTTGAAAAGAAGAGATAAGTTGTAATTAAGATAAGGGTAATAAATAAAGACATTTTTACTCTTGGGCCCATTTGTATATTTAAAAGTCCGCAAATGATAAGTTGTAATGAAATAAGGAAGAGG
>NZ_CP020437.2:2400000-2620000 GCF_002073415.2 Bacillus sp. FDAARGOS_235 | reverse complement strand
GCAGGTTACCCGCGACAGGACGGAAAGACCCCGTGGAGCTTTACTGTAGCCTGATATTGAATTTTGGTACAGTTTGTACAGGATAGGCGGGAGCCATTGAAACCGGAGCGCTAGCTTCGGTGGAGGCGCTGGTGGGATACCGCCCTGACTGTATTGAAATTCTAACCTACGGGTCTTATCGACCCGGGAGACAGTGTCAGGTGGGCAGTTTGACTGGGGCGGTCGCCTCCTAAAGTGTAACGGAGGCGCCCAAAGGTTCCCTCAGAATGGTTGGAAATCATTCGTAGAGTGCAAAGGCATAAGGGAGCTTGACTGCGAGACCTACAAGTCGAGCAGGGACGAAAGTCGGGCTTAGTGATCCGGTGGTTCCGCATGGAAGGGCCATCGCTCAACGGATAAAAGCTACCCCGGGGATAACAGGCTTATCTCCCCCAAGAGTCCACATCGACGGGGAGGTTTGGCACCTCGATGTCGGCTCATCGCATCCTGGGGCTGTAGTCGGTCCCAAGGGTTGGGCTGTTCGCCCATTAAAGCGGTACGCGAGCTGGGTTCAGAACGTCGTGAGACAGTTCGGTCCCTATCCGTCGTGGGCGTAGGAAATTTGAGAGGAGCTGTCCTTAGTACGAGAGGACCGGGATGGACGCACCGCTGGTGTACCAGTTGTTCTGCCAAGGGCATAGCTGGGTAGCTATGTGCGGAAGGGATAAGTGCTGAAAGCATCTAAGCATGAAGCCCCCCTCAAGATGAGATTTCCCATAGCGTAAGCTAGTAAGATCCCTGAAAGATGATCAGGTTGATAGGTTCGAGGTGGAAGCATGGTGACATGTGGAGCTGACGAATACTAATAGATCGAGGACTTAACCATATAATATGTAGCAAATGTTATCTAGTTTTGAAGGAATATGCCTTCATAGTTTGGTGATGATGGCAGAGAGGTCACACCCGTTCCCATACCGAACACGGAAGTTAAGCTCTCTAGCGCCGATGGTAGTTGGGACCTTGTCCCTGTGAGAGTAGGACGTCGCCAAGCAAGCTTAAGACGAGTCAGAATGACTCGTCTTTTTTGTGTTTATTTTTATTTACCAAATGTCATAATCCATAAATTTAATAACGCCAAAAATGAAAAAAGAATGAAATAGAGACTGTTTAAAATAATGGCAATGATTTTTGGTGTTCCTGATTTTCCGACTGCCCTAAAATAATACTTAAGAACAGGAAACATTATTTCTATTATAAGTATATATTTTAAAAAATGAGAGTAGAAAAAATGGGATGATATAAATAAGTATTCAATCATTATAGCAATTACTGCGATAGAGAAAAATAAATAAGATAATAGCATAGTTATTTTTTTTCACGGTTATTCTCCCCCTAAAAATTAAATCGCTATAATATAAGTTCTATTGATGTATAGAGAATAAGAGTTTATATACTTTTATTAAAATGTACTGAAGTACCATATAAACAATTGTACGTAAAATAGATCTCTAGAAATATATATTCTAATTCCCTTTCCTTCTTGCATATAGTTGCAATTCTTCTTTTGAATATAACTAAAACACGAACGTTATTGGTAACTAGTAAAAAAACATTCGATTATTTATTGACATTGTTTATAAAATATTGTTAATATAGCCATAGAAACAATAATATATAAGACCTCATATAATCGCGGGGATATGGCCTGCAAGTCTCTACCTAACGACCGTTATTCGTTAGACTATGAGGGAAAGTCACTCGGTATTTTTCTATTCACAAGGGATACGTATGCCTGAGTAGAGCGCTTTCTCTCATAGTAAAAGAGAAACTGTTCTATTTCAGGCTTTTTTTATTTGAATCGGGGGGATTCTAATATGAAATCACTAGTTGGAGTCATAATGGGAAGTACGTCAGACTGGGAAACAATGAAATTTGCTTGTGACATTTTAGATGAATTAAATATACCGTATGAGAAAAAAGTTGTATCCGCTCATCGGACTCCGGATTATATGTTTGAATATGCAGAGACGGCTCGTGAACGTGGATTGAAAGTTATTATTGCTGGAGCTGGTGGAGCAGCGCATTTACCAGGAATGGTTGCAGCGAAGACAAATCTTCCTGTAATTGGCGTTCCAGTTCAATCAAAAGCGTTAAACGGATTAGATTCATTATTATCCATCGTCCAAATGCCAGGAGGGGTTCCAGTTGCAACTGTTGCAATTGGTAAAGCTGGTTCAACAAATGCTGGATTACTTGCTGCACAAATACTTGGATCATTCCATGATGATATACATGATGCATTGGAATTGAGACGAGAAGCGATTGAAAAAGATGTGCGTGAAGGTAGTGAGCTAGTATGACGAGAATCATTTTACCTGGAAAAACAATCGGCATTATTGGAGGCGGCCAGCTTGGAAGAATGATGGCATTGGCAGCTAAGGAGATGGGATATAAAATTGCTGTTTTAGATCCTACAAAGCATTCACCATGTGCACAAGTTGCTGATGTTGAAATTGTTGCACCATATGACGATTTAAAAGCAATTCAGCATTTAGCAGAGATAAGTGATGTTGTCACATATGAATTTGAGAATATTGATTATAGATGTTTACAATGGCTTGAAAAACATGCTTACTTACCACAAGGTAGTCAGTTGTTAAATAAAACGCAAAATCGTTTTACAGAAAAGAATGCAATTGAAAAAGCCGGGTTACCGGTAGCGACGTATAGATTAGTTCAAAATCAAGAGCAGCTTACTAAAGCGATTGCTGAGTTATCATATCCTTCCGTCTTAAAAACAACGACAGGTGGATATGATGGGAAAGGGCAAGTTGTTTTAAGAAGTGAAGCTGATGTTGAGAAGGCACGAAATCTTGCGAATGAAGCAGAATGCATTCTAGAAAAATGGGTGCCTTTTGAAAAAGAAGTATCAGCTATTGTCATTCGTAGTGTAAGTGGTGAAACGAAAGTGTTTCCAGTAGCGGAAAATATTCATGTGAATAACATTTTACATGAATCTATCGTTCCAGCTCGCATTACAGAAGAACTTTCTCAAAAAGCAATTGCTTACGCAAAGGTACTTGCGGATGAATTAGAACTTGTGGGAACACTAGCGGTAGAGATGTTTGCTACAGCTAATGGTGAGATTTACATTAATGAATTAGCACCAAGACCTCACAATTCAGGACACTATACACAGGATGCATGTGAAACGAGTCAATTTGGTCAACATATTCGAGCAATCTGTAATTTACCTCTTGGAGAAACAAATTTGTTAAAACCAGTTGTCATGGTAAACATTTTAGGCGAACATATAGAAGGGGTCCTAGGACAAGTGAATAGATTAACCGGGTGCTATTTACACTTGTATGGAAAAGAAGAAGCAAAAGCGCAGCGAAAAATGGGGCATGTTAATATTTTAAATGATAATATTGAAGTCGCTCTAGAAAAAGCGAAGAGTTTGCATATTTGGGACCATCAAGAACAACTGTTGGAGGGAAAAAGATGATTAATCGTTATACACGCCCTGAAATGGGTGCTATTTGGACGGAAGAGAATAAATTTAAAGCATGGTTAGAAGTTGAGATTTTAGCTTGTGAAGCATGGGCTGAGCTTGGCGATATTCCAAAAGAAGATGTTAAAAAAATTCGTGAGCATGCATCATTTGATATTGATCGTATTTATGAAATTGAAAAAGAAACACGTCATGACGTAGTTGCTTTCACTCGTGCTGTATCAGAAACACCAACATTAGGTGAAGAACGCAAATGGGTTCATTACGGTTTAACATCTACAGACGTAGTAGATACAGCTTTATCTTACATCTTAAAACAAGCAAATGAAATCTTGTTAAAAGACTTAGAAAACTTCGTTAGCATTTTAGCTAACAAAGCGAAAGAGCATAAATACACGATTATGATGGGAAGAACGCACGGTGTTCATGCAGAGCCAACGACATTTGGTTTAAAACTTGGTCTTTGGTATGAAGAAATGAAACGTAACGTAGAGCGTTTCAAACAAGCTGCGGATACAGTTCGCGTTGGTAAATTATCTGGTGCAGTTGGTACATACGCGAACATTGATCCATTCGTAGAAAAATTTGTTTGTGAAAACTTAGGATTAGAAGCGGCACCAATTTCAACACAAACATTGCAACGTGATCGTCATGCACATTACATGTCAACACTTGCGCTAATCGCAACATCTATTGAAAAGATGGCAGTTGAGATTCGTGGTTTACAAAAGAGTGAAACACGTGAAGTTGAAGAGGCTTTCGCAAAAGGTCAAAAAGGTTCTTCTGCAATGCCACATAAACGTAATCCAATTGGATCTGAAAATATGACTGGTTTAGCTCGTGTTATCCGCGGTTATATGATGACGGCTTACGAGAATGTTCCATTATGGCATGAGCGCGACATTTCTCACTCTTCAGCAGAACGCGTAATTCTACCAGATGCTACAATCGCATTAAATTACATGTTAAATCGCTTTGGTAATATCGTTAAAAACTTAACTGTATACCCGGAGAATATGAAACGCAATATGACAAGAACATACGGCTTAATTTACTCTCAGCGCGTAATGCTTACACTAATCGACAAAGGTATGGTACGTGAAGAAGCTTATGATATCGTACAGCCTAAAGCGATGGAAGCTTGGGAAACACAAGTACAATTTAAAGAGCTTGTAGAAGCTGATGAGCGTATTACGAGCAAATTAACGCAAGAGGAAATTAACGAATGCTTCAACTATGAGCATCATATGCAACATGTTGATACAATCTTTGAACGCCTAGGATTAAACGAAGCGTAAAATTTTATATGGCACAGAATAGAGTCATTCTGTGCCATTCTTTATAAAAATATTATTCACATTTTTCAAACTACAGGGGGCTTGCGAAATGCAAAAGCTAGAATTGCTGTATGAAGGTAAGGCAAAAAGAATTTATCGTACAGAATCAGCAGATATGGTTTGGGTAGAGTACAAAGATAGTGCGACTGCTTTCAATGGGGAGAAAAAAGAGACGATTACAGGAAAAGGTCGTTTGAACAATGAGATTACAACTTTATTGTTCAGAAAGTTACAAGAAGTAGGAATAAAAACACATTTTGTTGAGAAGTTATCTGAAACAGAGCAACTTGTAAAAAAAGTGAGTATTATTCCTTTAGAAGTTGTCACAAGAAATGTAATTGCAGGAAGCCTTTCAAAGCGATTAGGAATGGAAGAGGGAACTGTACTTGCAGAACCAATCGTAGAATTTTACTTCAAAGATGATGATTTAGGAGATCCGCTTGTAACGGAAGATCATATTCGTGTATTAAATGTTGCGTCACCAGAGCAAGTAAGCGTATTACGAGATATGGCTCTACAAATCAATCAAGTATTGATTGAGCATTTCGCAAGCTGTCGTGTAAGATTAGTAGATTTTAAATTAGAGTTTGGTGTAACGGAAGAAGGAGAAATCATATTAGCGGATGAGATCTCACCAGATACTTGCCGTTTATGGGATGAAACGAGCAATGAAAAGTTTGATAAAGACGTATTCCGTCGCGATCTTGGAAATTTAACAGAAGCTTATGAAGAGATTTTAAAACGTTTAGGAGGAATTTCACATGTATAAAGTTAAGGTATATGTAACGTTAAGAGAAAGCGTATTAGATCCACAAGGAACAGCAGTAAAAGGGGCACTTCATAGTCTTTCATTTACAGAAGTACAGGATGTTCGAATCGGAAAGTACATGGAACTAACAATTGATAAATCTGTATCTGACCTTGACGCAAAGGTAAAGGAAATGTGTGAAAAATTATTAGCAAACGTTGTAATGGAAGACTTCCGTTATGAAGTTGAGGAGGTTGTCGCACAGTGAAATTTGCCGTAATAGTATTTCCGGGTTCGAACTGTGATGTCGATATGTTCCATGCAATTAAAGATGAGCTTGGTGAAGAAGTAGATTACGTTTGGCACGATAAAGAGAATTTAGATGAATATGATGCAATTTTACTACCTGGTGGATTCTCTTACGGTGACTATTTACGTTGTGGTGCTATTTCTCGCTTTGCTAACGCAATGAAAGCAGTGCAAAAAGCTGCTGAGCAAGGAAAACCAATTTTAGGAGTGTGTAATGGATTCCAGATTCTTGTTGAATCAGGATTACTACCAGGAGCACTAATAAGAAACGAAAACTTAAAATTTATGTGTCGCACGGTTCAGTTACGTGTTGAAAATAACGAAACGATGTTTACATCACAATATGAAAAAGATGAAGTAATCAATATTCCAATTGCACATGGTGAAGGGAATTACTATTGTGATGAAGTAACTCTTAAACAATTAGAAAAGAATAATCAAATCGCATTCCGTTATGTAGAAAATCCGAATGGTAGCGTTTCAGATATTGCTGGTATTGTAAATGAAAAGGGAAATGTACTTGGTATGATGCCACACCCAGAGCGTGCTGTAGATGAATTGCTTGGTGGTGCTGAAGGGTTAAAAGTCTTTCAATCTATCTTAAAACAGTGGAGGGAAACATATGTCGTTAATGCTTGAACCAAATCCAACACAAATTAAAGAAGAGCGTATATATGCGGAAATGGGGCTAACAGACGAAGAGTTTGCCATGGTTGAAAAGATTCTAGGCCGTTTGCCGAATTATACAGAAACAGGTTTATTCTCTGTAATGTGGTCTGAACATTGTAGTTATAAAAATTCAAAACCAGTTCTTCGCAAGTTCCCAACAACAGGTGAGCGTGTCCTGCAAGGCCCTGGAGAAGGCGCTGGAATTGTAGATATCGGTGATAATCAAGCGGTTGTATTTAAAATGGAAAGCCATAACCATCCTTCTGCTATTGAACCATATCAAGGAGCAGCAACAGGCGTTGGTGGTATTATCCGTGACGTATTCTCTATGGGAGCACGTCCAGTAGCTCTATTAAACTCACTTCGCTTCGGTGAACTACAATCACCACGTGTGAAATATTTATTCGAAGAAGTAGTAGCAGGAATCGCAGGATACGGTAACTGCATCGGTATTCCTACTGTTGGTGGCGAAGTACAATTCGATCCATGTTACGAAGGAAATCCACTTGTAAATGCAATGTGCGTAGGTTTAATTAACCACGAGGATATTAAAAAAGGGCAAGCACACGGTGCTGGCAATACAGTAATGTACGTAGGAGCATCAACTGGTCGTGACGGTATTCACGGTGCAACATTCGCATCTGAAGAACTATCTGAAAGCTCAGAAGCGAAACGTCCGGCAGTTCAAGTAGGAGATCCATTTATGGAGAAACTTCTTATCGAAGCATGTTTAGAACTTATTCAGTCTGATGCACTTGTTGGAATTCAAGATATGGGAGCTGCTGGTTTAACTTCATCTTCTGCAGAAATGGCAAGTAAAGCAGGTATGGGTATTGAAATGTACTTAGATGATGTACCACAGCGTGAAACGGGAATGACACCATATGAAATGATGCTATCTGAATCACAAGAGCGTATGTTAATTGTTATCAAAAAAGGTAGAGAGCAAGAAATAGTAGATTTATTTGAGAAGTATGGTCTTGCAGCAGTTACGATGGGGAAAGTAACGGAAGACAAAATGCTTCGCTTATTCCATAAAGGTGAAATGGTAGCTGAAGTACCAGCAGATGCTCTTGCAGAAGAAGCGCCAATTTATCATAAACCATCAAAAGAAGCAGCATACTTTGCTGAGTTCCAGCAGATGAAAGTGGAAACACCGCAAGTAGAAGATTATAAAGAAACGTTATTCGCTTTACTACAACAACCGACAATTGCAAGTAAAGAGTGGGTATATGATCAATATGATTATCAAGTACGCACAAGCACAGTTGTTACACCAGGTTCAGATGCAGCGGTTGTACGTGTACGCGGTACAGAAAAAGGATTAGCAATGACGACAGATTGTAACTCTCGCTATATTTACTTAGATCCAGAAACGGGCGGTAAAATTGCAGTAGCAGAGGCAGCGCGTAATATCGTATGTTCTGGTGGAGAGCCACTTGCAATTACAGATTGCTTAAACTTTGGTAACCCAGAAAAACCGGAAATCTTCTGGCAAATTGAGAAATCGGTAGATGGTATGAGTGAAGCTTGTCGCACATTACAAACGCCAGTTATTGGCGGAAACGTATCGATGTATAACGAGCGTAGTGGTGAAGCGGTATATCCAACACCGACTGTTGGGATGGTTGGTCTTGTCCATGATTTAAAACATGTAACAACACAAGAATTTAAGCAAGCTGGCGATTTAGTGTACGTAATTGGAGAGACGAAAGCTGAATTTGGTGGAAGTGAATTACAGAAAATGGTCCACGGCAAAATTTTCGGCCAATCACCAAGTATCGATCTAGATGTAGAATTAAAACGCCAAAAACAAGTATTAGAAGCAATTCAAGCTGGCCTTGTTCAATCGGCACATGATGTTGCTGAAGGTGGTTTAGCAGTTGCAATTTCTGAAAGTGCAATTGGTGCTAACGGTTTAGGTGCTACTGTGAAATTAGACGGTGAAGCAACGGCGGTATTATTTGCGGAATCACAATCTCGCTTCGTTCTAACTGTAAAACGTGAAAACAAAGAAGCGTTCGAGAAAGTCGTCGAAGCAATTCAAGTTGGAGCAGTGACAGATACAAATGAAGTAACAATTCATAATGAAGAAAATGAAGTATTACTTACAGCAAATGTAGATGAAATGAGACAGGCTTGGAAAGGGGCAATCCCATGCTTGCTGAAATAAAGGGGTTAAATGAAGAATGTGGCGTCTTTGGAATTTGGGGGCATGAAAATGCGGCACAAGTTTCGTACTACGGATTGCACAGTTTGCAGCACCGTGGGCAAGAGGGCGCAGGCATTGTTGTAAATAATGGGGAAAAAATCGTCGGTCACAAGGGATTAGGTTTAATATCGGAAGTGTTCTCAAGAGGTGAGCTAGAAGGGTTGAACGGAAAATCAGCAATCGGACACGTACGATACGCGACGGCTGGTGGAAGTGAAGTAGCTAACGTTCAACCATTATTATTCCGTTTTTCTGATCATAGTATGGCATTAGCTCATAACGGAAATTTAATTAATGCAAAAATGCTTCGCCGCGAATTAGAGGCAGAGGGAAGTATTTTTCAAACGAGTTCAGATACAGAAGTACTTTTACATCTTATTAAGCGTAGTACGAAAGATTCTTTAATTGAAAGTGTAAAAGAGGCACTAAATAAAGTGAAAGGTGCGTTTGCATACCTTTTACTAACTGGGAATGAAATGATTGTTGCGCTAGATCCGAATGGGTTCCGTCCTCTTTCAATTGGAAAGATGGGTGATGCTTACGTTGTAGCATCAGAAACATGTGCTTTCGATGTAGTAGGTGCAACATACATTCGTGATGTAGAACCGGGTGAATTACTTATCATCAATGATGAAGGAATTCACGTAGATCGTTTTACAAATGAAGTAGATCATGCAATTTGTAGTATGGAGTACATTTACTTTGCGCGTCCGGATTCTAATATCGCTGGTATTAATGTCCACGCAGCACGTAAAAACATGGGGAAACGTTTAGCGGCAGAAGCTCCTATTGAAGCTGATGTTGTTACTGGTGTACCAGATTCTAGTATTTCAGCTGCGATCGGTTATGCTGAGGCGACAGGTATTCCATATGAGTTAGGATTAATTAAAAATCGTTACGTTGGACGTACGTTTATTCAACCTTCTCAAGAACTGCGAGAGCAAGGGGTAAAGATGAAGCTTTCCGCAGTAAGAGGTGTAGTTGAGGGGAAACGAGTTGTTATGATTGACGACTCTATCGTAAGAGGAACGACAAGCAAACGAATTGTTCGTATGCTTCGTGAAGCTGGAGCGACAGAGGTTCATGTAAGAATTGCTTCACCGCCTCTAAAATATCCATGTTTCTATGGTATTGATATTCAAACGAGAAAAGAATTAATTGCAGCAAATAATACAGTAGAAGAAATCCGTGAAATGATCGGAGCGGATTCTTTAACATTTTTAAGTGAAGATGGATTAGTAGATGCAATTGGACGTCCATATGAAGGGAAATATGGCGGCCTATGTATGGCTTACTTCAATGGAGACTATCCAACAGCTCTTTATGATTATGAGCAAGAGCTTTTAGAAAGTATGAAATAAGAAAGTGAAAAAAGCTTCTACTTCTTTTGATGTAGAAGCTAGCTTCTTTCTTAAAAACGGCCGCCCTGGATGGGGAGAAATTAAAAGACGAGGTGTAAATAACGATGGCGAATGCATATAAGCAAGCAGGAGTAGATATTGAAGCTGGATATGAAGCGGTATCTCGCATGAAAAAACACGTACAAACAACAATGAGAAAAGAAGTACTAGGCGGTTTAGGCGGTTTTGGAGGTATGTTTGATCTATCAAAATTTGCATTAGAAGAACCTGTATTAGTATCTGGAACAGATGGCGTGGGAACAAAATTGATGCTCGCTTTTATGGCAGATAAACATGACACAATTGGTATTGATGCAGTAGCGATGTGTGTAAATGATATTGTTGTCCAAGGGGCAGAGCCGCTTTTCTTCCTTGATTATATTGCTTGTGGTAAAGCTGAACCTAGTAAAATTGAAAACATCGTCAAAGGTATATCGGAGGGCTGTCGCCAAGCTGGTTGTGCATTAATTGGTGGGGAAACAGCTGAAATGCCAGGAATGTATTCTACGGAAGAATACGATTTAGCTGGTTTTACAGTTGGGATTGTTGATAAAAAGAAAATTGTAACAGGTGAAAAGATTGAAGCTGGTCATGTATTAATTGGCTTAGCATCTAGCGGTATTCATAGTAATGGTTACTCTTTAGTACGAAAAGTGTTACTAGAAGATGGAGAACTATCTTTAGATCGCATTTATGGACGCTTAGAACTACCTCTTGGTGAGGAGTTATTAAAACCAACGAAAATTTATGTCAAACCTATTTTAGAACTATTGAAAAAACATGAAGTGTACGGTATGGCTCATATTACAGGTGGTGGATTCATTGAAAATATTCCACGTATGTTGCCAGAAGGAATTGGTGCTGAGATTGAACTTGGATCTTGGGAAATTCAGCCGATTTTCAATTTGCTTCAAGAAGTTGGGAAACTAGAAGAGAAAGAAATGTTCAATATTTTTAACATGGGTATTGGTATGGTAGTAGCGGTAAGGGAAGAAGATGCAAAAGATATTGTTCGTCTTCTTGAAGAGCAAGGAGAAACAGCTCGTATTATTGGTCGTACTGTACAAGGGGATGGCGTTACCTTCAATGGGGGCACAGCACTATGAGTAGATTAGCAGTTTTTGCTTCTGGAAGCGGATCTAACTTTCAATCTCTCGTTAATGCGGTAGAAGAAAAGAGATTGGATGCAGATATTAGTTTATTAGTATGTGATAAACCAGAAGCACGCGTTATTGGACGGGCACATTATCATCATATCCCATGTTTCGCTTTTTCAGCGAAAGCATATGAGTCAAAAGAAGCATTTGAAAAAGAAATATTAAAGAAGCTAGAAGAGTATGAAATTGATTATGTTATTTTAGCTGGATATATGCGTTTAATTGGGCCAACTTTACTAGAAGCATATGGCGGGAAGATTATTAACATTCATCCATCACTACTACCGAGTTTCCCAGGGAAAGATGCTGTCGGTCAAGCGTTAGAAGCAGGTGTGAAAGTAACTGGAGTAACAATTCATTATGTAGATGCAGGTATGGATACAGGTCCAATTATTGCGCAAGAAGCAGTAGTTGTTTCTGAAGGTGATACGAGAGAAAGCTTACAAAAGAAAATTCAACAAGTTGAACATAAATTATACGTAAATACAGTGAATCAAATTGTTCAGTCTGTGAAAGAACCAACTGTTAACTAACATACAACCAGGGGTGAAGGATAAATGAAAAAGCGTGCATTAGTAAGTGTTTCAGATAAAACAGGAGTAGTAGGATTTGTTAAAGGTTTACTAGAACAAGGGATTGAAGTTATTTCAACAGGTGGTACGAAAAAATTACTAGAAGAAAATGGTTTACAAGTAATCGGTATTTCTGAAGTAACTGGTTTCCCAGAAATTATGGATGGCCGTGTAAAAACATTACATCCAAATATTCATGGTGGTCTATTAGCAGTTCGTGATAATGAAACACATGTAGCGCAAATGAATGAATTAGGCATTCAACCAATTGACTTTGTTGTTGTTAACTTATACCCATTTAAAGAAACAATCGCTAAGCCTGATGTAACATTTGCTGATGCAATTGAAAATATTGATATTGGTGGCCCAACAATGATTCGCTCTGCTGCGAAAAATCATAAATTTGTATCGGTAATCGTAGATCCAGTAGATTATGATGTTGTATTAGCAGAACTGAAAGAGAACGGCGAAGTAAAAGAAGAGACGAAACGTAAATTAGCAGCGAAAGTATTCCGTCATACAGCGGCATATGATGCGTTAATTTCTAACTACTTAACAGAACAAATGGGTGAAGAAAGTCCAGAAACGTTAACTGTGACGTTTGAGAAAAAGCAAGACTTACGTTATGGAGAGAACCCACATCAAAAGGCTACTTTCTATAAAGCACCATTTGCTGCAACTTCTTCTGTTGCATATGCAGAACAATTACATGGTAAGGAATTATCTTATAACAATATTAATGATGCAGACGCAGCGCTTAGCATCGTAAAAGAATTTACAGAACCAGCAGTAGTAGCGGTAAAACATATGAATCCATGTGGCGTTGGAGTAGGAACTGATATTCACGAGGCATATACTCGTGCTTATGAAGCGGATCCAGTATCAATCTTCGGCGGTATTATTGCAGCAAATCGTGAAATTGATAAAGCTACAGCAGAAAAGTTACACGAAATTTTCTTAGAAATTGTTATCGCTCCTTCGTTCTCGCAAGAAGCTTTAGAAGTGTTGCAAAGCAAGAAGAACTTACGCTTACTAACTGTAAATATTGAAAAAGCGACAAGTGCAAGCAAAAAACTAACTTCTGTACAAGGTGGTCTTCTTGTTCAAGAGGAAGATACGTTATCATTAGATGAGAACACAATTTCAATTCCAACGAAACGTGAACCATCAGAGCAAGAGTGGAAAGATTTAAAACTAGCTTGGAAAGTTGTAAAACATGTGAAATCAAATGCAATTGTTTTAGCGAATGATAACATGACGGTTGGTGTAGGCGCGGGACAGATGAACCGTGTAGGCTCTGCAAAAATTGCAATTACACAAGCTGGCGAAAAAGCACAAGGTAGCGCACTTGCATCTGATGCTTTCTTCCCAATGCCAGATACAGTAGAAGAAGCAGCAAAAGCTGGTATTACAGCAATTATCCAACCAGGTGGATCAATTCGTGATGAGGATTCTATTAAAGTGGCAGATAAGTATGGGATTACGATGGTGTTCACTGGCGTACGTCATTTCAAACACTAATAGAGGATGTCTAAAAGGTCCGGTCGAGATAATCTTCGCATGTCGTCGTTGCAATGCCAGTGCGGTACTCATGTAGGAAAACTATACTCCGTATCCTCTTGGAAAATGCGCCTCGACCTGCTCGGTTCTCTCGATCCTCCCTTTTAAACTTCTATTGATATGAAAAAGCAAACTAGGAGCATAGCTTCTAGTTTGTACCTATTTAATTATTGGGGGATGAAATATGAATGTTTTAGTAATTGGCCGCGGTGGGCGTGAGCATGCTTTAGCTTGGAAGTTTGCACAATCTGAAAAGGTGGAGAAGGTGTATGTAGCACCAGGTAATGAAGGTATGCGAGATGTTGCAATACCAGTTGATATTGATGAAAATGATTTTGATGCATTAGTTTTATTTGCCAAAGAGAATAATGTTGAATTAACTTTCGTTGGGCCAGAAATTCCGCTTATGAATGGAATTGTTGATCGTTTTAAAGAAGAAGGACTTCGCGTATTTGGTCCGAATAAAGCGGCTGCTGTTATTGAAGGCAGTAAAGCTTTTACGAAAGAGTTGATGAAAAAGTATAATATACCAACTGCTGCATACGAAACTTTTACAGACTATGATGAAGCAGTAAAGTACATTCAAAAAGTTGGTGCGCCAATTGTTGTTAAAGCTGATGGATTAGCTGCTGGTAAAGGTGTAACGGTAGCAATGACGCTTGAAGAGGCATTACAAGCTGTGAAAGAAATGCTACAAGATGTGAAATTCGGCGTGGCAAGTAAGAAGGTCGTTATTGAAGAGTTTTTAGATGGACAAGAATTTTCATTGATGGCATTTGTAAATGGAACAAATGTACATCCGATGGTAATTGCTCAAGACCATAAACGAGCTTTTGATGGCGATAAGGGTCCTAATACAGGTGGAATGGGCGCATATTCTCCAGTACCACAAATTCCAGAATCAGCAGTTCAAGAGGCGATTGAAACAGTATTACACCCAACTGCTAAAGCGATGATCCAAGAAAATCGTTCGTTTACAGGTATTTTATATGCAGGGCTTATTTTAACAAATGATGGTCCAAAGGTAATTGAATTTAATGCTCGCTTTGGTGATCCTGAAACGGAAGTTGTATTACCTCGCTTAGAGAATGATTTAGTTGATGTATGCAACGCTGTGTTAGATGAAAGTGAACTAACTTTACAATGGTCAGAAGATGCTGTTATCGGTGTTGTACTTGCTTCTAAAGGATATCCAGAAGCGTATAAAAAAGGTGAAGTTATTAACGGATTAGATACATTGCAAGATGTGATTGTTTTCCATGCGGGGACAGTAATGAAACACGGTGATTTTGTAACAAATGGTGGCCGTGTATTATTTGTTGCTTGCAAGGCGAATAGTTTACAAGAAGCAAAAGATAAAGTATATAAAGAAATCGGTAAAATTGAGAGTGATGGTCTATTTTATCGAAGTGATATAGGATATCGTGCAATTGGGCATGAGATGACGAGAAGTTAATGTATAAAAAATCCCGCTGAGAAATCAGCGGGATTTTTATGCATCTTTATCTTTTTTCAATTTTCCTTTTTGCTTTGCCATTTCTCGAAGTAAATACTCGATGTGTGCATTGACGCTACGAAACTCATCATTCGCCCATTTTTCGATGACTGCGTGTAATTCAGGATCAATACGTAATGGAAAGCTTTTCTTTTTAGCCATTATTATTTACAACCTATTAATATAGGCTTCCTGTATTAATAACTGGTTGCGCACCTTTATCTGAAACGATGGCAACCAATAAGTTATTTACCATATTTGCTTTACGCTCGTCATCGAGTTCCAGTACGCCTTCTTCATCTAACATATGGATTGAATCTTTGGCCATCTTCACAGCACCTTCAACAATCTCTTTTCTAGCAGCCAACACTGCTTTTGCTTGTTGACGTTGTAGCATTGCATGGGCAATTTCTGTTGCGTAAGCTAAATGCGTTAAACGAGTTTCTAATACTTCTACACCAGCGATTTCAAGACGCGCTTCTAATTCGCGTTTTAGCTCTTCTGAAATTTCCTCAGTATTTCCACGTAACGTAATACAAGTTTCATCTTGGAAATTATCGTAAGGATATTTTGTTGCAACGTGGCGGATTGCTGTTTCACTTTGGATTTCTACGAATCGATCGTAATGCTCAACACCAAACATTGCTTTTGCAGAATCAACCACTTTATATACGATAACAGCTGCAATTTCAATTGGATTTCCTTCAATATCATTTACTTTTAATTTCTTACTATTAAAGTTTTCAACACGTAAAGATACAGTTTGACGGAATGCAAATGGAATTGTTAAAAATAAACCGTTTTGACGAATTGTTCCTAAATAATTACCGAAGAACGTAATAACTTTCGCTTGATTCGGTTGAACGATACCGATGCCTGTAGCCAAAACAGATGCTAATATGAGAGCTAAAATAGCTATTACAAACATTTCTTGTACAAGGCAAAATACACCGATAGCGGCTAAAACTAAAATTCCAATAACACCCAGAAACCCATTTACATAAAATACTTGTTTTTCTTTCATATGATCGCCTCCTGATATAAAAATGATATCATTTTTATATCATTTTAAGCAAGGGGTTCACACCTAATTTTCTGAATTTTTTTATTTGGTATCTTTTATGTACGTGTTAGGGATGAAAAAAGAATGTATGTTCTGTTTTGTGGTAAAATAAAGAGGACTTAACCGCCCACTGCAGCAGCTAAGTCCCTTTGAGAGCATCTTGCATCGTGACAAATGATTCAAAGCGGTTTGGCCAGGATTATTTCTTCAATCGCTGACTCAATCTCTTTGTCAGAAGAGTCGTAACTTCCATTTGACTTTGGTTTGTCATGGGTAGAAGTTTGATTCACTTCTTCTTTAGCATGTCCTTTTTCAGTAAAATTCATGCTAGGCATTTTAAATGCGCCCATACTCATGTATTTTCCAAATTTACATACTTCAGCAATAGGGCAGAAACGAACAATCCCCTCTGCAATTTTCATGGCACCAATCCATAGTAAAACTTTAGACCAAGTGCACCACGGTTTGCGTACGAGTTTCGCTGTACTACAACCGAAGAGGATAAGTCCGAGTGTAATTCGAATTAGAGCGTTTATTGTACCGATGTTTTGCTTCATTTGAAAAACACTCCTTTTTGATGAACTTCGAAATAGCAAATACTATTTCTTTTATTAGTATTCCATGTGATTTTTGTGATATGTAATCCAACATTTGACGTTAAAAAAGATGTTGGAATGGGCGTGTGTGTAAGTAGCTTTTTTTGTTATAATGAAAGAATGCACAAAAAGAAGTTTAAAACTAGATCCTCTTTTTGAACAAATAGGGAAGAGGAGATTTAAAAGGAATTTTAAAAAATCCTGATGCAAATTAACTGTTATTTTGAACAGACATAGATATAACTAGAGAAAAGAAAGGGTGTTTTCATGTACGATATTTCCGGATGGAAACATGTATTTAAGCTTGATCCAAATAAGGAGTTAAGCGATGAACATTTAGAAATGATTTGTGAGTCTGGAACCGATGCTGTTATTGTAGGCGGAAGTGATGGAGTTACAATTGATAACGTATTACACATGCTAGTTAGCATTCGTAGATATGCAGTTCCTTGCGTGTTAGAGGTTTCTGATGTGGAAGCAATCACACCAGGCTTTGATTTTTATTACATCCCAAGCGTATTAAATAGCCGAAAAGTAGAATGGGTAACAGGTGTTCATCACGAGGCATTGAAAGAATTTGGGGATATTATGGACTGGGACGAAATTTTCATGGAAGGGTATTGTGTTTTAAATCCTGAAGCGAAAGTAGCCCAGCTTACAGATGCAAAATGTGATTTAACAGAAGATGACGTTATTGCATACGCGCGTTTAGCAGACAAGCTATTACATTTACCGATATTCTATTTAGAATATAGCGGTACGTATGGAGATATTGAACTTGTTAAAAATGTAAAAGCAGAATTGAAACAAGCTAATTTATATTATGGCGGTGGCATTTCTAATGCAGAACAAGCGAAAGAAGTAGCGCAGTATGCCGATACAGTAGTTGTTGGAAATGTTATTTATGATGATATAAAATCGGCGTTAAAAACAGTTAAAGCAGTAAAAGGAGAGTAGGTGCAGGCGTATATGAGTATGACGGATAAGTTATTAAATGGTTTAAATCCACAGCAACAAAAAGCAGTGCAAACAACGAATGGACCGCTACTATTAATGGCGGGAGCGGGTAGTGGTAAAACACGTGTGTTAACACATCGTATTGCATATTTACTTGGTGAAAAAGGTGTAGCGCCATGGAATGTACTAGCTATTACCTTTACAAATAAGGCTGCTCGTGAAATGCGCGAGCGTATTGATACACTTGTCGGACCAGAAGCAGAAGATATTTGGATTTCTACGTTCCACTCTATGTGTGTACGTATTTTACGACGTGATATCGATCGTATTGGTATTAATCGTAACTTTACAATCTTAGATTCAGGCGATCAGTTAACTGTAGTCAAAAAAATTATGAAAGAGCGTAATATTGATCCGAAGAAATTTGAGCCGCGCTCTATTTTAGCCGGCATTAGTAATGCGAAAAATGAACTGTTATCTGCAGATAAATATGCAAAAAAAATTACAATCGCTGATCCATATGAAAAATTAACGAGCGATGTATATACAGAATATCAAAAACGTCTTTTGAAAAATAACTCATTAGACTTTGATGATTTAATTATGACAACGATTCAGCTATTTGAACGTGTTCCAGAAGTACTAGAGTTTTATCAGCGCAAGTTCCAATATATTCACGTGGATGAGTATCAAGATACGAACAAAGCACAGTACCTTCTTGTTAAACATTTAGCAACACGTTTTAAAAACCTTTGTGTTGTGGGTGACTCAGATCAGTCTATTTATCGTTGGCGTGGTGCGGATATTTCTAACATTTTGTCATTCGAAAAAGACTATGAGAATGCGCAAGTTATTCTGTTAGAACAAAACTATCGCTCGTCACAAAATATTTTAAATGCAGCCAATGCTGTTATTGAAAAAAATACGAATCGTAAACCGAAAAAATTATGGACAGACAACCAAGTTGGGAGCAAAATTTCGTATTATCGTGCTGCAACTGAAAAGGACGAAGCGTATTTTGTTGCGAAAAAAATTCGTGATGATATTCAAATGGGTAACCGAAAATATACTGACTTTGCAGTATTATATCGTACGAATGCTCAGTCTCGTATGGTTGAGGAGATTTTCCTGAAATCTAATATCCCTTATAAAATTGTCGGCGGTACGAAGTTCTACGACCGTAAAGAAATTAAAGACATTTTGGCGTACTTACGTTTAATTGGGAATCCTGATGATGAGATTAGTTTCGCACGTATTATTAACATGCCGAAGCGCGGGATTGGTGCGACTTCTATCGATAAAATTATTAATTACGGTGTGCAAAACGGAATTTCATTAACGGCTGTATTTGATGAAATTGAGCATGTTGGTGTAAGTGCAAAAATTACAAAGGCAGTAAAAGAATTCGCAAGTTTACTACACAACTGGGTAAATATGCAAGAGTACTTATCTGTTACAGAATTAGTAGAAGAAGTCATTGAAAAAACAGGATATCGCGAGATGTTGAAAAATGAGCGTTCTTTAGAAGCAGAAGGCCGTTTAGAAAACTTAGATGAGTTTTTATCTGTTACGCAAACGTTCGAATCTCAAAGTGAAGATAAGAGCCTTGTTGCATTCCTAACAGACTTAGCTCTTGTCGCGGATATTGATCGTGTAGATGAAGATCCAACTGCTGGTGAAGAAGTTATTTTAATGACGATGCACTCAGCAAAAGGGCTAGAGTTCCCTGTAGTCTTTATCGTTGGTTTAGAGGAAGGAATATTCCCGCATACGCGTTCTCTTATGGAAGAAGATGAAATGCAAGAAGAGCGTCGCCTTGCTTATGTAGGTATTACTCGTGCAGAAGAAGAATTATACTTATCGAATGCGCAAATGCGTACTTTATTTGGTAGGACAAGTATGAATGCAGCATCTCGATTTATTACAGAAATCCCGGCAGAGTTGGTGGAACCATTAAATGAAACAGCGCCGAAGCGTGAAACTTCGTTTAGTGCAAAAGGAAGAACGACAGGAGCTGCGGCAACAACAACACGCTCTCGTTCAGCTTTCGTACGTCCGGCTGTTAAGACAACAGGCGGCGAGCAAATTGGCTGGGCAGTAGGCGATAAAGCTTCCCACCAAAAATGGGGAGTCGGTACAGTTGTAAGTGTAAAAGGCGAAGGTGATTCAAAAGAATTAGATATCGCGTTCCCAAGCCCGATTGGTGTTAAACGTTTATTAGCAAAATTTGCACCTGTGACGAAACAATAGGAAAGGAATGAGGATATGTCAAAAGAGATAGCAAAAAAGCGTATAGAAGAACTACGTGATTTGTTAAATACATTTAACTATCAATATCACGTATTAGACAATCCTTCTGTTTCTGATGCGGAGTATGACCGTAATATGCAGGAGCTTATAAAATTAGAAGCAGAGAATCCAGAGTTCATGAGTGAAGACTCTCCCTCCGTGCGCGTTGGGGGAACTGTTCTTGATATATTTGAAAAAGTAACGCATAAGTCACCGATGTTAAGTTTAGGAAATGCATTTAACGAAGGAGATTTGCGTGATTTTGACCGAAGAGTACGTCAAGGAATTGATGATGCGAATGTAAGATATATATGCGAATTAAAAATTGACGGACTTGCTGTTTCACTTCATTATGAAAAAGGACGCTTTATTCAAGGTGCAACACGTGGTGATGGTATAACAGGTGAAGATATTACCCAAAACTTGAAAACGATTAAAGCAATTCCACTTCGATTAAATGAAGAGGTAACGTTAGAAGCGCGAGGCGAGGCTTATATGCCGAAGCGTTCATTCGTTAAACTAAATGAAGAAAAAGAGCAAAACGGTGAAGATGTATTTGCGAATCCGCGTAATGCGGCAGCAGGTTCAATACGTCAACTTGATACGAAAATTGCAGCAAAGCGTAACCTATCCATGTTTGTATATGGTCTTGCAAATGTAGAAGAAAAAACAATTTCATCGCATAGCGAATCACTTGATTTCTTAGGTGAACTGGGGTTTAAGACAAATCCAAATCGCCGTACATGTGAAACAATTGAAGAGGTTATAGCTTATGTAGAAGAATGGCAGGAAAAACGTCCGAATCTTGATTATGAGATTGATGGGATCGTTATAAAAGTAGACGATGTTGCTCTTCAAGAAAGCCTAGGAACTACTGCAAAGAGTCCAAGATGGGCGATTGCTTATAAATTCCCGGCTGAAGAAGTTGTAACGAGATTAACGGGCATTGAATTAAGTGTTGGCCGTACAGGGGTTGTAACACCGACTGCAGAGTTAGAACCAGTACGAGTGGCTGGTACGATCGTTCGTCGTGCTTCCTTACATAACGAGGATTTAATTCGTGAAAAAGACATTCGAATTGGTGACTACGTTGTTGTGAAAAAGGCTGGAGATATTATTCCTGAGGTTGTGAACGTTATTTTTGATAAGCGTACTGGTGAGGAAGAAGAATACCGCATGCCAACGCATTGTCCGGCATGTGAGAGTGAACTAGTTCGTTTAGAAGAAGAGGTTGCACTTCGTTGTATAAATCCAACTTGTCCTGCCCAAATTCGCGAGGGATTAATTCATTTCGTTTCAAGAAATGCAATGAATATTGACGGACTTGGCGAGCGTGTCATCACACAGCTCTTTGATGCAGATTATATTCGTACGTTTGCAGATTTATATGCATTGACGAAAGAACAATTACTACAGCTAGAGCGTTTTGGTGAAAAATCAGCAACAAATTTAATACAAGCAATTGAGAATTCGAAGGAAAACTCGTTAGAGCGATTATTATTTGGCCTTGGAATTCGCCATGTCGGGGCGAAAGCAGCACGTACATTTGCAGAGCATTTTGAAACGATGGATGCACTTGTGAAAGCGACGGAAGAAGAGCTAAAATCAATTAATGAAATTGGAGAAAAAATGGCGCAATCCGTTGTGACATATTTTGATAATGAAGATGTATTAGAGCTATTACAACAGTTTAAAGAGTATGGCGTGAACATGACATACAAAGGCATAAAAAGTGCAGATTTACAAAATGTTGAATCTTACTTTGCAGGGAAAACTGTCGTCTTAACTGGGAAATTAGAAGTGATGGGACGCAGTGAAGCGAAGAAGAAGATTGAGGCATTAGGTGGAAAAGTAACAGGAAGTGTTAGTAAAAGTACGGATTTAGTTGTTGCTGGTGAAGCTGCTGGCTCAAAATTAGCGCAAGCAGAGAAGCACAATGTTGAAGTTTGGAATGAAGAGAGGTTCTTACAAGAGCTAAATAAGTAAGAGGTGCAAACTTACCATGAAAAAAATAGCATTAGCGGTATTAAGTCTTGGCCTACTTGTAAGTGGTTGTAGCGCAGGTGCCGACAAAGATGAAAAAGTGGCTGAGAAATCAGGGAAAGCAAAAGAGCAAGCAGTCGTTCCGAAGTATGCTATTTCGGATGAATATTATAAGACGACTGTTCCATTTGATGCAGGATCTGCACGTGGATTAGTTGTGCAGGGATTAAATAATCGTCTTGATATAGATGAATTTGAAACAGGATTAATGCGTATTGCAAAAGAATCATTTAATACGAAAGATTATTTCTTTAAAGGTGGAAGTACTCTAGATGATCAAACCGTAAAAATGCTTGTAAAAAGAAAGCGTACAGATGCCGAACAAAAGGAACTAGAGAGCAAATTAAAAAAAGATGCAGTTAAATTTCCGAATATAGGGCTCAATCCAGCGTTAGGCGAAGGATCAGAATCACTAGAAGTGAAAAATAAAAAAAATCCAATATATATTTCAAATATTTTAGAGCATAATTATTATGTGAAAAAAGGCGATAAAGATGTTGAACTTGGTGGTATTGTAGTTGGTTTAGCAATGAATTCTGTTCAATATTTTAATGAAGAGCATGGTTATCCGCGTGAGGCTAAAATCGAGGACGAAAAAATGTTAGCTGAAGGGAAAAAAATGGCGCAAGAAATCTTGAAAGTTATGCACCAAAAAAAGCCCGACATAAAAAACGTTCCGATTACATTTGCGATTTATCGTCAATCTCCAAAGTCTGCACTTGTGCCAGGAAACTTTGTTTCTTATGCTAATGTGGAAAAAGGTAGTGAAACGGTTGAAGATTGGAAACAAATTAACGAGAAATACTATTTGTTCCCGTCTGAACAAGCAAAAACAGACAATAAGCGTGAAGATCTTGCAAGGGTATCTAACTTCAAAGCAAAACTAAGCGATTATTTCCAAGGCGATTATTCCGCTGTTATCGGTACTGGTATGTATAGAGACGAGGAATTAAAAGAAATGAAGCTGGATATTCCTGTCCAGTTTAATGGAAAAGCGGAAATAATTGGTTTTACACAATATGTAGCAGGGCTTGTTATGGAATACTTCCCAAATTATATGAGAGTACAAGTAACGATTAAATCTGTAGAACGTCCAGAAGCGATTATTATACGTGAAGCGAAGCAAGATGAGCCACTCGTAAAAATTTTAGATTAAAGATAAAAGCTGTTCCACAAAGGAACAGCTTTTTTTCTTGAGGAATTTTGTTATAATTTTAAATGTTATAAATAAGGGGATAAGGGGTAAAGGTCATGGACGAACTAAGTCTTCAAGTCATTATTTTATTAATTGCATTCGGATTTTTAGCAGCTTTTATTGATTCAGTTGTTGGAGGTGGAGGATTAATTTCGCTTCCTGCACTAATGTTTGTCGGTTTGTCACCAGCTTCGGCAATTGCAACGAATAAATTAGCTGCAACGATGGGGACGTTTACGAGTGCAATTTATTTTATTCGATCAGGAAAAGTCGATTTTAAAATTGTAGGAAAGTTAATCCCGTTAACTATTATTGGAGCGGTCGCAGGTGCTTTAGTGGTAAAATTTATTCCACCGGATATTTTACGTCCATTAGTACTTGTAATGTTGGTGTTTATTGCCATTTATATTATTGCAAAAAAGGATTGGGGAAGCGTATCTACCTATAAGAAGATGACGAAAAGGAAAACATTAATATTTTTCTTTGTTATTTTAATGATAGGGTTTTATGATGGTTTTTTTGGACCAGGGACAGGATCATTTTTAATTTTTGCATTTTTATTAATAGGTTTGGATTTTATTCAAGCAGCGGCATCTGGAAAACTTTTGAACTTTGTTAGTAATATCGTATCTTTAATTACTTTTTTATTTTTAGATATAATTCATTTTGAATACGGTATTATTATGGGATTATCAATGATTTTAGGTGCTTATTTTGGATCGAAGTTTGCAGTTCAAAAAGGCGTTGGATATGTAAGGACTTTATTTTTATTAGTTACTATATTATTGATCGGAAAAAATGTTTTGGAATATACTCATATTTTGTAGATTCATACGCATGTATGAATCTCTTTTTTTTGTTATATTTTAAAAATTTATTAATTTTTAAAATATAAGTCTAGGAATATTTGAATAAATCTAAATTATCGTGTAGAATAATGTTGTAAAATGTAAACGTTTTTCTAAGGGGAGGCTAAAAAGAATGGTAGTAGCATACAAACATGAGCCATTTACAGATTTTTCAGTAGAGGCTAACAAATTAGCGTTTGAAGAAGGTTTAAAGAAAGTAGAATCTTATCTTGGACAAGACTATCCATTAATTATTGGGGGAGAAAAAATCACTACAGAAGATAAAATTGTTTCTGTAAACCCTGCAAATAAAGAGGAACTTGTTGGTCGTGTTTCAAAAGCAAGCCGTGAATTAGCTGAAAAAGCAATGCAAGTAGCGGATGCAACATTCCAAACTTGGAGAAAGTCAAAACCAGAAATGCGTGCAGACATTTTATTCCGTGCTGCAGCAATTGTTCGTCGTAGAAAACATGAGTTCTCTGCTATCCTTGTAAAAGAAGCAGGTAAACCATGGAATGAGGCAGATGCTGATACAGCGGAAGCAATCGATTTTATGGAATATTATGCTCGTCAAATGTTGAAATTGAAAGACGGTATTCCAGTAGAAAGCCGTCCAATTGAATATAATCGTTTCTCTTACATTCCATTAGGAGTAGGTGTTATCATTTCTCCTTGGAACTTCCCATTCGCAATTATGGCAGGTATGACAACAGCTGCTTTAGTTTCTGGTAACACAGTATTACTAAAACCAGCTAGTACAACTCCTGTAGTAGCTGCGAAATTCATGGAAGTATTAGAAGAAGCTGGCTTACCAGCTGGCGTAGTAAACTTCGTGCCAGGTAATGGTTCTGAAGTTGGTGACTACTTAGTAGATCATCCTCGTACACGTTTCGTAAGCTTCACTGGATCTCGTGATGTAGGTATCCGCATTTATGAGCGTGCAGCGAAAGTAAATCCAGGTCAAATCTGGTTAAAACGTGTTATCGCTGAAATGGGCGGTAAAGATACAATCGTTGTTGATAAAGAAGCAGATCTTGAATTAGCAGCTAAATCTATCGTTGCATCAGCATTCGGATTCTCAGGACAAAAATGTTCTGCATGTTCTCGTGCTGTAATCCACGAAGATGTATATGATCACGTATTAAATCGTGCTGTTGAATTAACAAAAGAATTAACAGTTGATAACCCAGCTGTATTAGGTACAAATATGGGTCCTGTTAATGACCAAGCTGCATTCGATAAAGTAATGAGCTATGTTGCAATTGGTAAAGAAGAAGGTAGAATCCTAGCAGGTGGCGAAGGAGACGATTCTAAAGGCTGGTTCATCCAACCAACAATCGTTGCTGATGTTGCAGAAGATGCTCGCTTAATGAAAGAAGAAATCTTCGGACCAGTAGTAGCATTCTGTAAAGCAAAAGACTTCGATCATGCACTTGCAATTGCAAACAATACAGAATACGGTTTAACAGGAGCAGTTGTTTCTAATAACCGCGACCATATTGAAAAAGCACGTGAAGACTTCCACGTAGGTAACTTATACTTTAACCGTGGATGTACTGGTGCAATCGTAGGTTACCAACCATTCGGTGGCTTTAACATGTCTGGTACAGACTCTAAAGCTGGTGGCCCAGATTACTTAGCACTTCACATGCAAGCAAAAACTACTTCTGAAACTTTATAAGAAATAGTAGAGGAGCTTTTCACAGAATGTGAAGAGCTCCTTTTAAATTAGAATCCCATATATTACTATTATTCGAAGAGGACGAGCTAAACCCTATTAATAGCGGGATAAACATGTAAATAGAAATAAAGTGACGGGAAAAGTTGATTTATTAGTCACATTTTTTAGTATTCATTTTAAGAATTTCCTGTATAATACAATTTGAAAGAAAATCTATGGTTTGACAAGAAACACTCTTTTCGGTTTTGCTCACTGAATGGAGTGTTTTTTTGTAACCAAAAATTCCTCTGTACTCATTGCATTTGCATATACTCCATTTAAACTGGCCAAAATTGTATTGTGAATATAAACAGCTGGTATAGTAGCATTCTTAAAAGAAAGATCTTTTGTAGCACAAGCATCGTGTATAACGGTACAATGAAAGCCGAAATCAAAAGCAGCTCTTACGGTAGCATCAATACACATATGAGTCATCATCCCGCATATGACGATGTGTTCAATGTCTAAACGTTGTAATTGTTCTAAAAGATTAGTTTCTCGGAAGCTATTTGGATAATGTTTGAGTATAACAGTTTCTTCTCTAAGCGGACGGACATTCTCGTGAATATGGACACCTTCTGTATTAGGTAGGAAAAAAGTAGCATCATTTTTTATTGCTACATGCTGGATATGAAAAATAGGTCCGCCGTTCATTCTAAAGTGTTTTAGTAGCTCACTGGCATACTCACTTGCTTCTACCGGATTGCGCAATTCCATCTTTCCATTTGGAAAATAATCATTTTGGATATCAACGAGTAATAGAGCTGTTTTCATATATTCACCTTCCTCTGATTTCATATTCAAATAATAGTATTCAATTCATAGAAAAAATAATCCTTTTAAAAAATATGAGGGAGAAGAATTTTACATAACCTTCAAGATTACTATTTTATTATGAATTTTTATTTGAAAATTTTAATAAAGAAATAATTAATATTTTTCTAAAAAATGTATTGACTCTCACTATTCTGAGTTCTATAATGAGAATTAATTAAACGACAATTAAATCGATACATTCTTATCCAGAGAGGTGGAGGGACTGGCCCTACGATACCTCAGCAACGGGTTTTTTAATACCGTGCTAACTCCAGCAAGTCTTTATAGGCTTGGAAGATGAGAAGATGTGAACGAGTACATATAAGTGCTCTCCTTCTTATCTTTTATTACTGATAAGAAGGAGAGCACTTTTTATTTTACCTCGAAAGCTCTACTTCTAGTTTTTACAGCATATAGGAGGGAAGAAAATGATTTCTTTTAATAACGTAAGTAAAGTATATGAATCAGGTGGGCAATCTGTTCATGCTGTGGAGGATGTAACATTATCAGTTGAGAAGGGCGAAATTTTTGGCATTATCGGATTTAGTGGTGCTGGAAAGAGTACGTTATTACGCCTAGTAAACATGTTAGAGAGACCGACTGCAGGAACGATCTCAATAGATGATAAAGATATTACATCCTTATCAACGAAAGAATTACGGAAACTTAGACAAAGAATTGGGATGATTTTTCAAAGTTTTAATTTATTTAATTCAAGAACAGTGTTTGGGAATATTGCTTATCCATTAAAGTTAGCGAAAGTACCAAAGAATGAAATAAAAGAAAGAGTCAATGAACTGCTGAAGTTTGTAGGGCTAGAAGATAAAGCAAACTATTATCCGGAGCAGTTATCAGGCGGACAAAAGCAACGTGTTGGGATTGCTAGGGCACTTGCAACATCACCAGATATACTTATATGTGATGAGGCAACATCAGCCTTAGATCCAGAAACAACGACAGAGATTTTAAACTTATTAAAGAAAGTCAATCGTGAATATAATTTAACAATTCTTCTTATTACACACGAAATGCATGTTGTGAAAGAAATTTGTCACCGTGTAGCTGTAATGGAGAAGGGAAAAGTTATTGAAGAAGGAAAACTGTTTGATGTTTTCACACAACCAAAAACAAAGACAACTCAAAACTTTGTACGTTCTGTTATTAATGACCACTTGCCAGAAAGTGTTCTAGCGAAAATTCAAAATGGTGGTCAGATTTATCGCTTAACTTTTACTGGTGAGGAGACAGGACAGCCGGTACTATCATATATCGCAAAAAACTATAACGTCGATGTAAATGTACTGTACGGAAATATTATTGAACTTCAAAATGTGCTATTTGGAAATCTTCTTGTAGAATTGCAAGGTGAACAGAAGGAAATTCAAAAAGCATTACAACATTTAAGACTGCAAGTGAAGCTGAAGGAGGTAGAAGCTCATGCGAGTTGATTGGAGTATATTTTGGCCTCGCATATTAGATGCGACGGGGGACACCCTCTTAATGGTAATTGTAACCCTTATATTCGCTATAATTCTTGGTATACCTCTAGGTTTACTTTTATATGTAACGAGAAAAGGTAATTTTTTAGAAAATAAATGGGTTTTTTCTATTCTTAACGTCATCATTAATACAATTCGTCCAGTTCCATTCATTATCTTTTTAGTAGCTTTAAGCCCACTAACAAGAAGCGTGATCGGAACGACGATTGGAACAGCGGCAGCAATCTTCCCAATGACGTTAGTGGCATCTATTGGTATTGCTAGAATGGTTGAAACAAATCTTGTCTCAGTTCCGAAAGGAGTAATTGAAGCTGCACAAGCGATGGGCGCTTCACCACTTAGAATTGTTTTTGAAATTCTCGTGCCAGAAGCGTTAGCACCATTGATCTTAGGTGTTACGTTTATGACAGTTGGTTTAATTGAATTTTCTGCAGTTGCTGGGCTTGTCGGTGGTGGTGGTCTTGGTGACTTAGCGATGACATATGGTTATCAACGTTTTGATACATCAGTTATGTTCGTAACGGTCGTTTTACTTATTATTCTCGTACAGATAGCTCAAAATTTAGGAAACTACTTTGCGAAAGTGTTTTTACGCAGATCATAAAAAGGAAGAGGGGAAAAGAAAATGAAGAAAATTTTAGCATTTGCATTATCAGCGATTGTAGGAATTTCAGCACTAAGCGGCTGCTCGGGTGGAGACACAGGTGCAGGAGCAAAAGAGAAAGTAGTTCGCGTCGGTGTAACTGGAACGGATGGAGACGTTTGGGAAATTTTGAAGAAAAAAGCTGAAAAAGAAGGGATTAAAATTAAACTGGTTGAGTTCTCTGATTATACAACGCCAAATAAAGCGTTAGCTGATGGAGATATTGAATTAAACTCATTCCAGCATATTGCTTTCTTAGAGCAATTTAAAAAGGAGCATAAGTTAGATATTACAGCTGTCGGTACAACACAAATTGCACCAATGGGCTTATTCTCTGAAAAATATAAGAAAGCAAATGAAATCCCAGATGGTTCAGAAATTGCTATTCCAAATGATCCAACGAACCAAGCACGTGCATTAAAACTTCTTGATGCAGCGGGGTTATTGAAACTTAAAAAAGATTTTGGTCTATTTGGGGATCCAAGTGGTATCGCTGAAAATCCGAAGAAGTTAAAAATTACACCGGTTATTGCACAGCAAACACCTCGTGTATTAAAAGATGTAGCTGCTTCAGTTATTAATAACGGTGTGGCTGGTCAAGCTGGATTAGATCCAGCGAAGGATCCTATTTTCTTAGAAGATCCAAAGAATGAAAATGCGAAGCCTTATATTAATATTTTCGCAGCTCGTACGAAAGATAAAGACGATCCAACACTGAAAAAAGTAATTGAATTATATCATTCAAAAGAAGTAACAGATGCAGTTAAGAAAGAAACAAAGGATGGTTCAATTTCAGTAGATCTTTCATTTGAGGAGCTTGAAAAAATCGTAAAATAATCATTGGGTTTAATGAACTAATAGAAGGAACCCCTCCGCTGTTAGTTCGTTCAACATATAATCTACTTAACAAACAAAACCCTAATTTTGTACCTTCCAATTTTGTATAACGTAGAATCCAATGTTTGTTAAGTAGAGTGATGGACCGGGAGTTTTCCTGGTCTTTTTTTATTACTGAAAGCAGCTAGCGAATAGTAAGGTAATCCAAATTATAAGGGGATAAGAAAGTAAGCTGAAAATGAGTGTAATTACGAATTGCTTTTTATGAATTAATTGTTTTTTGGATGAAAAAAAGAAAATAGAAAAGATAACAATGAAAACTGAGGATATTACGCCAGGATTATAGGAGCGATAAATCAAAAACAAAATAATATGTTGCACTGCGTTAAAGAAAATGGCCCCTTGTATAAAAATAATCCAGTATATAGAAGACAAGAAGTTTAGTTGATATAGAAAGACGATAAGTACGACGAAGATTGTTAATATGGAAATGGCAATGAAAAATTGTTGGCTAGTTATAAGATGAATTGAAAATTGATTAGCAAGATATTGTCGCATTTGGAAAGCTTCTTCAAGGTTATGAATGAAAAATAATAAAGGAATGATCCAAAGCGTAATAGTGGAATGTTTTTTTATCAACTTATATCACTCCAATAAAGTATAGAAAGCCTAAAAAGGCCCTCTATACAGAGATGATTATTCAATTATGATACTTTTTAAATTATCTTCATGATGCTCTCGTTCTTTCGGATAAGCAGCTAGCTCCTCTTGCAAAATACTTAGCATTTGCTTAGCTGATTGCTGGATTGGAGTAGGTAGCTCTTCTAATATACGCATACCGACTCTTACTTTTGTCCGAATTACTTTTCGTAGTAATTCCTCATGCATGCACCACACCTCCAAATCGAATGTTTAGTACATCCTCTTCAAACTTGGCTCCTTGAATAGAAAGGTGTGTTAATGTTTTTGGTAATGTGATGTTACGTTTAACAGAGCCGGCTCGAATAATAAGCTCATCACCTTTTTGATTTAATGAAAGTTCACTTTTGTTTGAGAAGGGGATGGACAGAACGAAAATATATTCATCGCCATCTTTTTTCACATATTGTGTGCGACCATTGAATTTCACTTCAGTAGGAGAGGGATCGGATTTAAATAAAGCATTGCCTACACGCTCTAACATAGGTAAACCAACAACTTCTTGTTCAAACATGGGAGCTTCGTAAATAGGAAGCGGCTGAAAACTATCTTGAATTAATGTTTTATATTTCTTTTGCGTATCTTTCCATGCTTGAAAATAAGGATCGGTGACAGTGTTAGGGATGACACGGTTAATCATGATGGCATCTACGTTATAATCGTATAAATTTAAATAAGTAAAACTACGCTGAGCTTCTTTAATGACCATTTTTTCGGGATTTACAACGATGCGGATACTTGTTATTTCTCGGTTCGATAAAATATCTCTCATTTCTCCAAGCTGTTCAAGTGTATTTGTTAATTCGTCCATAATATCATCGGTTGGAAGGGGGACACCAAGAAGTGGTTGAGCTACAGGACGAACGACTTTTAAAACTTTTCTTTTAATAGGAAATAATTTTTCCATCCACCAGCCGAGCATGTCTGGAAAACTAAGCATTGCTAATGTTTCTCCTGTTGGAGCGCAATCGATGATGATAACGTCGTATGTGTTTTTTTTATAATAATCGAGCACGCGAAGTAAGCTAATTAAATCTTCCATACCAGGAAACATCGTTAATTCTTCTGTTGTAATATCATCAGCTGCTTTGGAAGTGAATAACAAGGTAATGTATTTCTGTAACTTTCCCCAGCCTTTTTCCATTTCATAAATCGTATTAATCTCTTGTGCCCACAAGTTTTCGCGAATTTCTAATGGCTCAGAAGATAGCTTTATACCAAATGAATCTCCTAAACTATGAGCAGGATCTGTACTCATTACTAATGTTTTTAATCCTTGTTTTGCGCTTTGAAGTGCTGTTGCTGCTGAAATGCTAGTTTTTCCTACGCCGCCTTTACCTGTATACAAAATAATTCTCATCATTCTATCCCCTTTGTTTCGGTTATCGAATATTACGAACATCGAAGTATTTAAGTGAATAAAAACCCAGTTAGGGCTTTATCCCGCATTAACGGGCAGTAAGACTTCCGTCCAAAAATTCGGCTGGAGCAAAGAAATTAGGTGGGGGGGCAACTGTCCGTAAATGCCCGATTGGTTCAACTAATAATCAGTGAGGGATGAGAAAACCCCTCACTGATTAAAGTTTCACTTTATTCAATCGGAATGTTTTTCATTCTAGGTGTAGAAACCTTTTCTTCTATTTTTTGCTGTGACGTAGCAATGTGATTCATAATTTTTTGGAAGATTTGTAGTAAGAATGCTTTTTCTTCTTCTGACAATGCTTCTGTCACTAGGCTAAAGTAATGGGCTGCATTTTGTTTTACTTCTTGAACGAGCATTACGCCGTTTTCTGTTAAACGAATTAATACAATGCGTCGATCGTTTTCATCACGGTACCGTTCAATATACCCCTTTTTTACAAGGCGATTTACAACACCTGTCGTTGTACTCATCGGTATATCAAGAAGGTCAGCAATTTTTGTCATTGTAATATCTGTATTTCGCTCCATCCAAAGTAAACAAAATACTTCTGTCTTGGAAAGTGTTAAATCAAGGCTTACCCATTCTTCAGGATAGAAAAGTTTCTTGGCGTTATCCAGCAGTAAGTCTAAAAAGTGTTCATATTGCAACAATTAATTCCACTCCCGTATATTTCGAGGTTCGTAATATTTGTTTTTATTTTATATAGAATAGAAATAAATGTCAATATTTTTAATTTATTTTTCAGATTAGACAGAAAACAATCTTTAAAAGGGCATTTTTTTATGATAGATTAATAAATAGAAAAAGAATTTTACATAAAAATCCATAACGGTAAATATATTTATCTATAATGGATGTGCATCTAACAAGGGGGATAATGATGAGAAGAAGAAATACGCAAGCGTTCACGTTTTTAGCATGGACTTCATTTGTTTGTGCGCTTTCAGGGATGCTAATTGGGATTTACACGTTAGATGAAACGCTTAGTGTAAAAGGGTACTATTTAATTGGAACGTTATTTTTAACGATGTCTTGTTTTGTATTACAAAAAACAATTCGTGATAATGAAGAAGATAACGAGAGATTTCCAAAAAATAAACCGTTAGATAAAGAGTAAATTGTAAAGAAAGGCGTTTGCCTTTCTTTTTTTATGTAAAAATGCCGTAAGTGCCATGTGTTGACTTGCTTGAAGTACTGAAAATTTGGTATCATCAATAGTATTGTAGATTGAACGATATATTATGGAGGTGGCCTAGCCGTGTCAAGAATTTCCGTTGAGAATGTAAAGCACGTAGCACATTTAGCACGTCTTGCAATTACTGATCAAGAAGCAGAAAAATTTCAAAAACAACTAGATGCAATAGTTACATTTGCAGAACAGTTAAATGAATTAGATACAACAGATGTAAAACCAACAACTCATGTATTAACTATGAAAAATGTTATGCGTGAAGATGTGCCAGAAAAAGGTTTACCAGTAGAAGAAGTATTAAAAAATGCACCGGATCACAAAGATAATCAAATCCGTGTTCCAGCAGTATTAGAATAGAGGAGGGGAATTTCGATGTCATTATTTGATCATTCTGTATCAGAGTTACATAAGAAGTTAAACAACAAAGAAATTTCCGTTACGGATTTAGTAGAAGAATCTTACAAACGTATTGCGGATGTTGAAGATAACGTAAAAGCTTTTCTTACATTAGATGAAGAAAATGCACGCGCGAAAGCGAAAGAATTAGATGCTAAGATCGGCGCTGAAGATAATGGTTTATTATTCGGTATGCCAATCGGTGTAAAAGATAACATTGTAACTAACGGTCTTCGTACTACTTGTGCGAGCAAAATGTTAGCAAACTTTGATCCAATTTACGATGCGACAGTTGTGCAAAAGTTAAAAGCTGCTGACACAGTTACAATCGGTAAATTAAATATGGACGAGTTCGCAATGGGTTCTTCAAATGAAAACTCAGGTTTCTACGCTACAAAAAATCCATGGAACTTAGATTACGTTCCAGGCGGATCTAGTGGTGGTTCTGCAGCAGCTGTAGCAGCAGGAGAAGTATTATTCTCTCTAGGTTCTGATACGGGTGGTTCTATTCGTCAGCCAGCTGCATATTGCGGTGTTGTAGGTTTAAAACCAACTTACGGACGCGTATCTCGTTACGGATTAGTAGCATTCGCATCTTCACTTGACCAAATCGGACCGATTACACGTACAGTAGAAGACAATGCATACTTATTACAAGCTATTTCAGGTATTGACCGCATGGATGCAACTTCTGCAAATGTTGAAGTTGGAAACTACTTAGCTGGTTTAACAGGCGATGTTAAAGGTTTACGCATTGCTGTACCGAAAGAATACTTAGGCGAAGGTGTTGGCGAAGAAGCTCGTGAGTCAGTACTAGCTGCTTTAAAAGTATTAGAAGGTATGGGCGCAACTTGGGAGGAAGTATCTCTTCCACACTCTAAATACGCTCTAGCAACGTATTACTTATTATCTTCTTCTGAAGCATCTGCTAACCTTTCACGCTTTGATGGCGTACGTTACGGTGTTCGTTCTGATAATGTAAATAACTTATTAGATCTTTACAAAAACACACGTAGCGAAGGTTTCGGTGACGAAGTAAAACGCCGTATTATGCTTGGTACATTTGCACTTAGCTCTGGTTACTATGATGCATATTACAAAAAAGCACAACAAGTACGTACATTAATTAAAAACGACTTTGAAAATGTATTTGCTAACTACGATGTTATTATTGGACCAACAACGCCAACTCCAGCATTTAAAGTGGGCGAAAAAGTGGATGATCCAATGACAATGTATGCAAACGACATTTTAACAATCCCAGTAAACTTAGCAGGTGTTCCAGCGATTTCTGTTCCATGTGGATTCGGTGCTAATAGTATGCCACTTGGATTACAAATCATTGGTAAACACTTCGATGAAGCGACAATTTACCGCGTTGCACATGCGTTTGAGCAAGCAACAGACTATCATACAAAAAAAGCAAGTCTGTAAGGAGGCGAGCATAGATGAATTTAGAAACAATTATTGGTTTAGAGGTTCACGTTGAGTTAAAAACAAATTCGAAAATTTTCTCTGCGAGTCCAACAGAATTCGGAGCAGAGCCAAATACACAAACGAGTGTAATTGACTTAGGATACCCAGGGGTACTTCCGACTTTAAATAAAGAAGCAGTTAACTTTGCAATGAAAGCTGCAATGGCATTAAACTGTGAAATCGCAACGGAAACGAAGTTCGACCGTAAAAACTATTTCTATCCAGATAATCCGAAAGCTTACCAAATCTCTCAGTTTGATAAGCCAATTGGAGAAAATGGTTGGATTGAAATCGAAGTAGATGGCAAAAAGAAACGTATCGGTATTACACGTCTTCATTTAGAAGAAGATGCTGGTAAATCAACGCATACAGCTGACGGGTCATTAGTAGACTATAACCGTCAAGGTATGCCTTTAATCGAAATCGTGTCTGAGCCAGATATGCGTACGCCAGAAGAAGCATACGCATACTTAGAGAAGTTAAAATCAATCATTCAATACACTGGCGTATCTGATTGTAAGATGGAAGAAGGTTCTCTACGTTGTGATGCGAATATTTCCCTTCGTCCAGTTGGACAAGAAAAATTCGGTACAAAAGCAGAACTGAAAAACTTAAACTCATTCACTTACGTACAAAAAGGTCTTGAGCACGAACAAGTGCGTCAAGAAAAAGAATTGTTATCTGGTGGTATCATCCAACAAGAAACACGTCGTTATGATGAAGCAACGAAGAAAACAATCTTAATGCGTATAAAAGAAGGATCTGACGATTACCGTTACTTCCCAGAGCCAGATTTAGTTGAACTTTATATCGATGATGCGTGGAAAGAAGAAGTGCGTGCTTCTATTCCAGAACTTCCAGATGCACGTAAAGCTCGCTATGTTGCTGAAATTGGATTACCAGCTTATGATGCACACGTATTAACATTAACGAAAGAGATGTCTGATTTCTTTGAAGCAACAATTACAGATGGAGCAGATGCGAAATTAACATCAAACTGGTTAATGGGTGAAGTACTTGCATACTTAAACAAACAACAAAAAGAATTAAAAGATGTTGCATTAACGCCTGCTGGTTTATCTAAAATGGTTCAATTAATTGAAAAAGGTACAATTTCTTCTAAAATCGCGAAGAAAGTATTTAACGAGTTAATTGAAAAAGGTGGAGATCCAGAAGAAATCGTTAAAGCGAAAGGTCTTGTTCAAATTTCTGACGAAGGTACACTTCGTAAAGTCGTAACAGAAATCCTTGATAATAATGAACAATCTATTGAAGACTTCAAAAACGGTAAAGACCGTGCAATTGGCTTCTTAGTTGGTCAAATTATGAAAGCGACAAAAGGACAAGCAAACCCACCGCTTGTTAACAAAATCTTACTTGAAGAGATTAATAAGCGATAAAATAAGAGAGAGATTCTTATTTTTGAATGCTAAAATAGTATAGATTCTTAAAGATTAAACAGAAAAAACACCCTTATTTGGGTGTTTTTTCTGAGTTAATCAAACGTTTGTTTAAATGGTGAAAAATAATTTAAATAAACGTTTGATTAACTGTCAAAAGTGAAAAAATGTTTGTATAGCAACTATGGTATGATAGTTGCAAAAAGGTGGGAATAATGATAAATCTAGACATAGAGGTTTTTTTTCATCTCATGAAATAATAGATAATTATTATTCGTTATATGTAAATTTTTATGGAAGAATGGATAGACATAAAGTGAAACTTTAATCAGTAGTGGGGGTGTTCATCCCCCGTTGATTATTAGCCTTCACCAATCGGGTTCTTACTGCCTGTTTGAGCGGGATAAAAGAAGGATAGGAAGATGAGAGGAGGTAGGCATAGGGATACTGAATAAGAATTCGGTGTATTCTTTTTTTCAATGAATAAGGAATTTCCTGTGCTAATAAATGATGAAACGAGCAAGGATTATTTATAACCCTACTTCTGGGCGTGAGCTATTTAAGAAGAGCTTACCAGAAGTATTACAAAAATTAGAACAAGCTGGATATGAAGCGTCTTGTCATGCGACGACTGGTCCTGGAGATGCAACTGTAGCGGCGAGACAAGCTGCGGATCGTAAGTTTGATGTTGTTATCGCCGCTGGTGGTGACGGTACGTTAAACGAAGTGGTAAATGGTTTAGTAGGACATGAGCATCGTCCGAAGTTTGGAATTATTCCAGTTGGAACGACAAATGACTTCGCACGTGCGATCGGTGTACCTCGCGCTATAGAAGAGGCAGCCGATATTATTTGTGAAGGGAAAACAGTTCCTTTAGATCTTGGTAGAGCGAATGATACATATTTCATTAATATTGCTGGTGGCGGCCGTATTACAGAATTAACATATGAAGTACCAAGCAAGCTAAAGACAGTATTAGGCCAACTTGCTTACTATTTAAAAGGAATAGAAATGTTACCATCATTACATCCAACATATGTTGAAATCGAGTATGATGGGAAGTTATTACAAGAAGAAATTACGATGTTTTTAATTACAAATACTCGTTCAGTTGGTGGATTTGAAAAAGTAGCACCGTATGCATCGATTAACGATGGATTATTTGACTTATTAGTGCTGAAAAAAGGTTCTATCGCTGATTTAATTAAAGCAGCAACACAAGCGCAGCGTGGGGAACATATTAACAATCCGAAAGTACTATACACACAAGCAAATCGAATTAAAGTGCATTCACCAGATAAACTAATGATTAATTTAGATGGTGAGTACGGTGGGGATGCCCCGATGGAATTCGAAAACATATATCATTGTCTGGAATTATTTGTTCCTGAACATCAAGAGGATGCCCTGTAAGGGCATCTTTTTTTATTAGAATTGTAAATTGGAAGTTAGTTTGATTTTTATGGTATTTTTACAATTCATTTATTTTATATCCATATTTTATTGATACACTGAAGAGGATAAGAAATGAGAGGTAGGGTGCTATGGAGAAGGTAAAAGCAATACTATTTGATAAAGATGGGACATTAATGGATTTTCACTCAATTTGGATAAAAGTAGCGGAAGAGCTTGTAGCGGAATGTATAAATTTATATCAATTACCAGAGTCAATGCAGCAAGCTTTATTAAAAGAGATTGGTGTGGATGGGGTATTTGTTCATCCAAGTAGCGCACTAGCGGCTGGAACAAGCCTCGATGTAGCAAAGGGGCTTTGTAAGTATATTAAGTCATCTAAGGAAGAGGAGATGCATGAATGGGTAAGTGAAAAATTATTTTCGCTTATGTACGAGCATCGTTCCTATATGAAAATGACGGCAGATCTACCAAGAATTTTACAAAGTTTAAAAGATAAAGGATTTATTTTAGGTGTTGTTACAGCTGATGATTTTGCGCCGACAGAATTATTTTTAAAACAATATCAATTAGAATCCTTTTTTGATTATATTGTAGCTTCTGATACGTTTCCGGCACAGAAACCTGATAAAAGAATTATAGAATCCGTTTGTGAAAGGTTTCATTTAGAGGCATGTGAGGTGGCAGTCGTTGGAGATACGCCAACCGATCTATATTTAGCTAAAAACGGTGGTGATTGTTATGCTATTGGAGTACTATCTGGTACGGGGGACCGTAAAACTTTAGAACCACTTGCGGACTTAGTCGTAGAATCTGTTGGTGAGTTTATTTCTCATTCAGGTGAGTTTATTTGGGAACAAGGAAAGTCTAGTATGCAAGGGAAATAAGTCTATAAAGACTCTTGATGAGTCTTTATAGACTTATTTTTTATGCCTGGATACAAAGAGTATAGGATGAATACTAGAACGGAAAGTTGGCATGTATTTTGCAATAAAAAGAGAAAACAATGTAAAGAAAAGGATGGGGTACGCAATGAACACAAAAAAATTTGCTAAAGTAAATGAACAAATTCCAGGACCAAAAGCAGCAACTTTATTAGAGCGCCGCCAAAATATAGTACCAAAAGGAGTAAGTAACGGCATATCAACGTTTGTACAATCTGCAAATGGAGCTCTTGTAACAGATGTTGATGGTAATCAGTATATTGATTTTGCTGGGGCAATAGGGACAATTAATGTAGGGCATTGTCATCCGGCTGTTAAAGAAGCACTTCATAAACAAGTAGATCAATACATTCATACGGGATTTAATGTCATGATGTATGAGCCATATATTGAATTAGCGGAAAAGCTTGCTGCATTAGCGCCAGGAAGTTTTGATAAACAAGTACTATTTTTAAACAGTGGTGCTGAAGCGGTAGAGAATGCAGTGAAAATCGCCCGTAAATATACGAAAAGATCAGGTATTATTGCGTTTTCTAAAGGTTTCCACGGGCGTACATTGATGACAATGACGATGACAAGTAAAGTGAAGCCATATAAATTTGGATTCGGTCCATTTGCTCCAGAAGTATATAAAGCGCCATTCCCATATGAATACCGTCGTCCAGAGGGGTTAACGGAAGAGCAGTACGATGATTTTATCATTGAAGAGTTTAAGAACTTCTTTATATCAGAAGTAGCACCAGAAACAATTGCAGCTGTTGTTATGGAGCCGGTTCAAGGGGAAGGCGGATTTATCGTCCCAAGTAAGAAATTTGTTCAAGAAGTACGCAATATTTGTTCAGAACATGGCATCTTATTTGTAGCGGATGAAATTCAAACTGGATTTAGCCGTACAGGAAAATACTTTGCAATTGATCATTATGATGTCGTTCCAGATTTAATTACAGTGTCTAAGTCATTAGGAGCTGGTGTACCGATAAGCGGTGTTATTGGACGTAAAGAAATTATGAATGAGTCTGCACCTGGAGAGCTTGGTGGAACGTATGCAGGAAGTCCATTAGGATGTGCGGCTGCATTAGCGGTTCTGGATGTAATAGAAAAAGAAAAATTAAATGATAGAGCGATAGAATTAGGAAAAGTCGTAATGGACCGATTCCAAGAGATGAAAAATAAATATAATTGCATCGGTGATGTGCGCGGATTAGGGGCAATGTGTGCATTTGAAATCGTTCAAGATCGTAAGACGAAAGTGCCTGACAAAATATTAACAGCTAATTTGTGTGCGGAAGCAAATAAACGAGGATTACTTTTATTATCTGCGGGGACATATGGAAATGTTGTCCGTGTATTAATGCCATTGGTTATTACAGGTGAGCAACTTGAGGAAGGTTTAACGATTATTGAAGAATCATTACAAGCTTGTTATGAGCAAGCAAATATCGCCCGTGTATAAAAACTGAATGATAAATCGCAAACATTCTAGCTGACTCTATATAAAATGCAGAAAATTCACTTTATAATAAAGGTAGTGAAGTGAATCGATGGATTTGAAGTTAGGGGTGGCTAGGATGGTTGCAGAAAAGGAACGAGTGTTAATGGATTTAAAAGATGTATTTGAATATGCGTTTGACGAAATTTTTGTTACAGATGAGCAGGGAATCGTTGTCCGTGTAAATAGTACATGCGAAAGGCACTATCAACTAGCTGCTGAAGAGTTAGTAGGTAAACATGTAAAGGAACTACAAAAGGATGGAATCTTTTATCCATCTGCAACATTAGAAGTAATTGAAAAAAAGAGACCGATTGAACTCGTTCAAACGACGAAATCGGGAGAGTATTTACATGTTCGGACGAGGCCAGTTTTTGATGATGAGGGAAATTTAAGAAGAGTGATTAGTTATTCTCGAGATCTTACTGAACTCTATCAATTACGACAAAAGGTAGAGGAAATGGATAATCAGTTAAAAACATACAAAAAAGAATTAAGGGAAACATATGAACATGAAGGACTTATTTTTAAAAGCATTGCTATGCAAAAAATAATAGAAACGATTAAAAAAGTATCTGTGGTAGATAGTACTGTTCTCGTTTTAGGTGAGACAGGCGTGGGAAAAAGCCGCTTAGTACGTCATCTACATGAAGTAAGTCACCGGAAGAATGAAAGTTTCTATGAAATTAATTGTGCGGCTTTGCCAACAAATTTAATTGAATCGGAGCTTTTTGGATATTCAGGTGGGTCTTTTACAGGTGCAAATCGTGAAGGGAAAAAGGGATTATTAGAGTCAGCACATAAAGGGACTCTTTTCTTAGATGAAATTGGTGAAATGCCGCTTGAAATTCAAGCGAAGCTTCTGCAAGTATTGCAAGAAAAAACATTTCGTCCTATAGGCGGAAGAGAATTAAAAAAGGTGGACGTTCGAATTGTAGCGGCAACAAATAGAGATTTAAGTGAGATGGTGAAACGAGGAACATTTCGGAAAGATTTATATTATCGTCTGAATGTCATTCCGATTTCAATTCCGCCACTTCGGGAAAGAACAGAAGACATTTTACCACTCGTTTATTATTATTTACAGCACTTTAATAAAAAGTACGGACGTGATGTAAAGTTAGCACCTAGTACGTTACAAATGTTTGTTGGATACCCGTGGGAGGGAAACAATAGAGAAATAGAGAATGTAATTGAAAGAATTGTTATTACTGCTGACGATGTCGTTACGATAGAGGATTTACCAATAGCAATGCAGGAATCAACAGTTGAACAGTCAGGTCAAAGTCTCTATAAAATGTTGGAAGAAGTGGAACGAAATATTATTTTAAAAGCGTATAAAACATGTGGATCAAGCTATAAAGTAGCAGAGTTTTTAAAAATAAGTCAATCTGCTGCCACTAGGAAGATTAAGAAGTTCATAGAGGAGGAAGAAAACATTGGATAAAAAATCGACGTTTGTAAATGTAGAGAAAAAAGCGATGTATATAAATGGTGAGTGGATTACACTGCAAGAGCAAATCGAAGTAAACAATCCAGCAACGAAAGAAATATTTGCAACTGTACCAAAGGGCGGGATAACAGAGGCAAAGCAAGCCGTTGATGCGGCGCATGAGGCTTTTAAAACATGGTCAAAATTAACAGCCGCGGATCGTGCAACGAAATTAAAAAAGTGGTTCACACTTATTGATGAAAATAAAGAAGAAATCGCAGCGATTATGACGAAGGAGCAAGGAAAGCCGTTTGCAGAAGCGCTTGGTGAAGTGAATTATGCAAATAGCTTTGTTGAATGGTATGCAGAAGAAGGGAAGCGCGTATACGGTGAAATGATTCCTGCTTCTCATCCGAACAAACGTATTTTAGTTATGAAGCAACCAGTTGGGGTTATGGCAGCTATTACACCGTGGAACTTCCCAGCGGCTATGATTACGAGAAAGGTAGCTCCAGCGCTTGCAGCAGGTTGTACAGCAGTTGTAAAGCCTGCAAGTCAAACACCGTTAACTGCATTGAAGTTAGCTGAATTAGCACACGAAGCGGAAATTCCAAAAGGTGTAATAAACATTGTAACAGGTAGTGCAAAAGCAATTGCTGATACGTGGATGGAAGATGAGCGCGTTCGAAAAGTGTCCTTTACAGGATCAACGGAAATTGGGAAAGAGTTAATGGCTAGCGCTGCGCAAACGATGAAAAAAGTTTCATTAGAATTAGGTGGTCACGCTCCATTTATCGTAATGAATGATGCAGATTTAGATAAAGCGGTAGAAGCCGTTATTGGTTCGAAATTCCGTAATGCAGGACAAACGTGTATATGTACAAACCGAGTATTCGTTCAAGAAGAAGTATACGAAGTATTTGTAGAGAAGTTCCAAAAGGCAGTAGGGCAACTTAAAGTCGGAGAAGGATTCGGTGCGGGAACTACTGTAGGACCACTTATTGATGAGAATGCAGTTTCAAAAGTACAAGAACATATTGAAGATGCAGTTCAAAAAGGTGGAGAACTTTTATATGGAGGCCAACAGGTTACAGAACTAGATGGACATTTCATTCAGCCGACTGTAATTGGATTGGCAAATGATACAATGCTTTGTATGACTGAAGAAACATTTGGACCAGTTGCACCAGTTGCGAAATTTAAAACAGTTGAAGAAGTAATTGAACGTGCAAATAATACACCATACGGTTTAGCTGCGTATATTTTTACGAAGGATATTAGCCAAGCGTTCCAAATTAGTGAAGCGCTAGAGTACGGTATTATCGGTTTAAATGATGGTCTTCCGTCAGTTGCACAAGCGCCGTTCGGTGGGTTTAAAGAAAGTGGTATCGGGCGTGAAGGCGGTCATTTCGGCATCGAGGAATATTTAGAAATCAAATACATTTCATTAGGATTATAAGTAGTACACTAGAATCTCTATAAGGTAACAGAGAAGGAGATTCCAGTATGATATATTGGCTATTATTACTTGTTACAATTATTTTTGAAGTAGCTGGAACGATTGCGATGAAATTATCGAATGGCTTAACAAAGCTTGTTCCAAGTGTACTTATTTTCGTTTGTTATGGTATTTGTTTCAGTATCTTTGCTATCGTTGTAAAAAAGATTCACTTAAGTATTGCTTATGCGATCTGGTCTGGCCTAGGGACACTACTTATTACGATTATTAGTATATACTTCTTTAAAGAGCATATTAACTTATTCCAAGCGTGTTGTATTTTATTTATCGTTTTAGGTGTAATTGGACTTAAAGTATCATCGGCATCATGAGAGCTATCTTGTGTAGAAGATAGCTTTTTTCTATTTGTGAAGTTAGCAATTAATACGACAAAATATGACAAGAAAGTGTGAAGGGTTTTGTTATGATACATATGAAATGTTGTCTTATGTGGAGGAAAAAGTATGTTAAAAAAGGTGAGTCAAATTGTTTTAATTTGTGGCATAGTTTTTAGTTTAAGTGCTTGTACCGAGACTGAAAATAGTAATGAAAGTAAACAAGAGAACGTTCAAGAAAAAATTTATAAAATAGGTGAGACAGTAGATGTAGATGGTTTGCAAGTAACTCTCGATTCAGTCCAATTAGGGTATCCAGATTACACCATAGATAAAAAGAAAGATGATATTTTAGGGATTGTTTTCACGGTGAAAAATAATAGTAAAAAAGAAATACCTTTTGCATTTTACGAATTTGAGATTACAAATAAGAAAGGTACAAAGTTTAAAGAATATAAATATGATAGCTTCATTAGTAAAAAGGTAGCACCAGATGAAAAAATCCAAGACATCATGCGATTTGATGTAGATAAAGAAAATACATATATCGCCACATACAGGCCGGAGTTTACACGTGAGAATAGAACGATAAAATTTGAATTGAAACCAAATAAATAAAAAACACATTGGATTATCCAATGTGTTTCTTTATGGTAATTAATTTAAAACGCCCAGTTACCTTTACGGAAGATAGGCTCATGTCTGCCATCAGCTGTAATACCGTCAATATCAAGCTCAGCTGATCCAATCATGAAGTCGTTGTGTGTGATACTAGCGTTTGCTCCGTTTTCAGCAAGTTCTTCTTTAGACATTGTTTTTCCGCCAACTAAGTTAAATGCATAAGCATTTCCGATTGCAAGGTGGCAAGATGCATTTTCGTCAAATAGTGTATTGTAGAATAAAACATTTGTGTTTGAAATTGGTGAGTCATGAGGTACTAAAGCTACTTCTCCTAAGAAGTGAGAACCTTCATCTGTTTCTACTAAATGTTTTAAAGCTTCTTCACCAGCTTCAGCTTTATAGTCTACGATACGTCCGTTTTCAAATGTTAACGTGAAATTATCGATAATATTACCTGCAAATACTAACGGTTTTGTACTAGAAACTTGGCCGTTTACACCTGTTTTAAGTGGCATTGTAAATACTTCTTCAGTTGGAATATTAGCCATAAATGGTACGTTCTTTTCATTTAGGCTACCGGCACCAGCCCATACATGTTTTTCTGGAAGTTCGATTGTTAAATCTGTTCCAGGACCTGTATAGTGAAGAGCTTTATAATGCTTTTCGTTTAAGTAATCCACTTTTGTATGTAATGTTTCATCATGTTCTTTCCATGCTTCTACAGGATTTTCTAAATCAGCACGAGTAGCTTTGAAAATAGCATCCCATAACTTTGCTTCTTGTTCATCTGGCGCTACGTCAGGGAATACTTTCGCAGCCCATTCTTTCGTAGGAACAGAAATTACACACCAACTTACTTTATCGGCTTGTACGTAATCACGGTATACTTTCATCGCTTCACCAGCTACTTTATGAGCTGTTGCGATACGTGTTGCTTCTACACCTTTTAATAAATCAGGGTTTTCTGCATAGATAGACATAAATGCAGCGCCTTCTTTTGCTAATTCTTCACGAGCATGTGCTTTCCAAGAAGGGAATTCAGCAAATGCTTCTTCAGGAGCTAGATCGAACTTTAAGCGTGTTAACGTCTCATCATTCCAATCAACATATACGTGTTTTGCACCAGATTTATATGCTTTTTCTGTAACGAGGCGTACGAATTGTACAGCTTCAAGAGGTGCGCTAATTGATAAAGTTTGTCCGGGTTGAATATTAACACCAACATTAACTGCAAGGGCAGCATACTTCTCTAACGTTTGTTCAAATGACATATGTATAATCTCCTTTAGTTTGAAAGATTTCTTACTATATATAATACAAGAAAATTCTAAAAATATATATAAATATAAAGTAAAAAGAGAGCTCAAAATGTATTGAGCTCTCACATTTATTTAATGGAAGAAGCGAACTGTTCAACTGTAGTTGTATGGTGTATACGAACACGTTTCATTTTTAGCAACTCATCTGGTTCACCTTTCGTAATGAACTTTCCAGGCTTTGTTGTCGTCGCAAATTGATAATATTTCTTCGTTTCTGTAATGACTTTATCATCTACATGGCCGAATGGATAAGCAATTGCGATAACGGGCTTACCTGTTATTTTTTCTAGCTTTTCTTTCGATCCTTTTAATTCTTCTTCGTAGTTTGTAATCTTCGGTAAATCAGCATGTGTTGCTGTATGAGACTGCACTGAGAAAATACCGGAATCAACCATTTCCTTTATTTCATTTGTAGAGAGAGAACTTTCAACATCGACATTATCAACAATCATATATTCTGTTGCTGTCGGCTTGAAAGTATCGTCTTTTAGTTTTTGCAAAATATGAAATGCAGTCATATTATTTTTCATACCATCGTCAAATGTAACAAAAATTGGCTTGTTGACTTTATTAATATCGCCCCAGCGTTCAAACGTTAATAATGTATAACCGTTATCTTTTAAATATTTCATTTGGCCTTCAAAGTTAGCAGGTGATACGAATAAGTCTTTAATGCCTTGTCCATGATAATCATCGATTGCATGGTACATAAGAACGGGAACCTTTTGCTCGAAAGTAATAGCAGATTTTGTGAGTGAGATGATTTTTCCATCTTCCTTGACTCCTGTTGCTTCAATTTGGAACTCACCGCGTTTTCCTTCAAATTCTTTTATGTCAAATGGAAGTGTAAATTGTTTCTCCTTTTCTTTAGAAGAAAAAGATTTAGCATGTTCCTTTCCATCCGCAGTGCGCCAAATTTTATATTGTACTTCGGTTAGAGAATCTTTTATTTCTGTAATATGGATACTTGTGTTTGTAGAATCGTGTGTAATCGGATTATAAGAAATTTTACCTTGTTCTTGCACAGTCTCCTCTTGTTTTTTAACTTCTTGAACCTTTTTCTCTTTTTTAGGTTCTGGACTTATAGTGCTAGTATTACATCCTGCTAGAATAGCAGACGTACATAAAGCAATTGTTGCGTATTTTCTCATAAAATCACCTTCTATTGTGTAGTATGTTGCATACTTATATTTAAAATCCCCACCGCTGTAAGAGCGGTGGGGACTTACCCTTGTTTATCGTATCATTTTTAGATGGGGGATAGGTTAGTGACTGTAAACAGATCTCTTCTTTCATTTTTTAGTAAGATTTAAAATATCTTATGGTTTACTTTATAAGAGATGCGAATTTCTCCATTGACATATCAGGTCCTACAAAATGGCGTTTAATTAAGAGTTGCTCGTTTGGGGTGCCTTTTGTAATATGATTGCCGTGATCGGTAGTTACTGCGAACTCATAATGTTTTTTTGTTTCTTCGACAGCTGGGTCATTATAAGAGCCGACTGGGTAGGCGAGAGCGATGACCTTTTTACCGGTAAGAGTTTCAATTTTTTCTTTAGAACCGCTTAATTCCTCATCATAATTACCTGAATGAGCCATCATTGTATGATTTGCAGTATGAGATTGAATAGAAAAAATACCTGAATCTATCATTTGTTTTATATCATCTGTTGATAGACGGTTCGGTTTGTCTATCTCATTTGAAGTAAGAAATTCAGTTGCTGCAGGTTGGAATGTATCATCTTTTAATTTTTGTAAAACATGAAGAGCATTCATATTATTTTTTCGACCATCATCCATTGTTATAAAAATAGGTTTATTAACACGGTTTATATCATTCCAACGTTCAAATGTGAGCATCGTATAACCGTTATCTTTTAAATACTGCATATGTTTTTCGAATTGTTCAGGCGGTACGTATAAGCCGTAATCACCATCACCTGGTCCAGGGTATTTTTCAATCGCATGATACATCAAAAATGGTACATGTTGCTGGAATGTAATTTTAGATGTTACTAGATTTGTTTCCGTATTATCTTCTTTAATCCCTACTGTTTCAATTTGAAATTCTCCACGTTTTAAATGAAATGTTTTTAAATGAAGTGGGAGGGCAAAATCACGATCTTTTTCTTGTGAAGTAAAAGTTTGTTTGCTTTCAGGTCCATCGGCAGTACGCCAAATATTGTAACGTACTTGTTTAAATGAATCTCTTAAGTTTTTTGTATAAAGCGTGGTGTTTTGTGCGTTATATTCATACGAATCCCATGTGATAGCCCCTTGCGTTAAAGGGATTTCTACTGTTTTTGCTTGTGCTTTTTTTGGTTCAACTGCTTGTTCCGCTGTTGTTTCTTTTATTTGTTTATCACTAGCATTACTAGTGTTACAACCTACGAGAATAGCAGAGGAAAGTAAAGCGATATATGTATATTTCTTCATTCTATCATCCTTCTATTGTGTTTTAATTATAGTCACTTATACCCTTGTCCATCATATCATCATAGAATATATAGGGGAATACATTTTTGGAATAATTCGGAAAGGGGTCTTACGTTTTTTTGGAGTAGTTTATATATAGAAGATAGTAAAAAACTCCACTCACACTTCATTTAGAAAAATAGAAGTAAGGTGGAGTTTTTTATTAGATAAATAATCCAGCGATTGTCGCAGATAAAATAGAAGCAAGTGTTGACGCGAATAGCATTTTCCAACCAAATTTAGATACGACGCTTCCTTGTTTTTCAGAAAGGGCACGGATTGTACCAACAATCGCACCAATTTGGCTAATACTTGCGAAGCTAATTAAGAATACTGTAACGATTCCAACTGTACGTGGAGCTAATGTTGTAACTGTTTCTTTTAAATCAAGGATTGCTACAAACTCGTTTAATACAATCTTCGTACCCATAATACCACCAGCTGGGATAATATCTTGAGTTGGAATACCCATTAAGAATGCGAATGGAGCAAGTATATAACCGAAGATTTGTTGTAACGTAATAGCATGTCCCATTGCACCTGAAGCTGCGCTAATTACGTAGTTTACAACTTCCATAACACCGATGAAAGCAATCATTAATGCAGCAACGATCCCAGCTACTTTTAACCCGTCAAGCGCACCGTTAATCATTGCGCCAATAAAACTGTCTCCAAATAGAGTTCTATCAAATTTTTGAATCACTTCGTCTTCTTTTTTCGTATCAACTGGTGTTAATAACGAACAAACGATTAAGCTTGAGAATAAGTTTAGCGGAAGAGCAGCTAGTACATATTTCGCATCTAACATCATTACGTATGATGCTGTAACAGAAGCAGAAACGGAGCTCATCGCAGAACAACAAATAATAAACATACGGTTTTTGTTAAAATGCTGTAAATCATTTTTAATAACGATTAACGCTTCACTTGAACCGAAGAATACAGAGTTTACTGCGTGGAATGATTCAACGCGTGGTAAACCAGTAATTTTTGAAATTGCACCGCCGACAACGCGAACAATAAATGGTAAAACACCTAAATAACTAAAGATCGAAAGTAGTGCTGAGAAAAATACGATAATTAATAATACATTTAAGAAAAAGACAAAATCTCTTTGAATCCCATTAAAGAGAAAATCGACACCTGTCGTACCAAGTTTAATTAGTTTGTTGAAAACTTTACTAATGAAAATAATGATTTGTTGACCAACCTTTGTAGCAAACATAAACCAACCGATTAAAATTTGGAAACCAATCATAATTGCAATTGCGCGGAAGTTGATTTTACTTTTGTTGTTTGACAAAGCAAAACATAAACCTAAAACGACAAGAATACCGATAATGCTCATTACATATTGCATGTAGTTGCCCCTTTCAGAAGTTCGTATAAAGTTTGTACATAAAACGCTCGTTATATTACTAAAAATAAAACAAAGAGGTTTTATGTCATACGTAAGATGTCTGACCTTTTAGAAAAGTAAAAATAAAAAAAGACCCATATGGATTCACTTTCATCTATGAGAGAAAGCTAATCAATATGAGTCCTTTTTTGCGCATAGGCTAATATTCATTAGTTTTCCCCATAGTCCAGCAATTTAAGGTTGCCGGGTAGAAACTCTCGATCCATATTATCGAGTATATATGAGGTAACATCGTCCGTATTAAATTAGTAGTAGCGTAACATTACTAGAGAACTATCGTCAATAGCTTTTTTTCTTCCAATAGAAATAGACCATATAAGTATGATAAAATGTAACGCAGTGTTATGAAAAAGAGAGGTCGGAAAATGAGTACAAAAATGACGCCACCAGTTGAAAAAAACGAGTTTATAGATGTAGTATTTGAAGATTTAACACACGATGGTGCCGGTGTTGCGAAAATAAAGGGTTATCCTATTTTCGTTAAAAACGGACTACCAGGTGAAGAAGCACAAATTAAAATTATTAAAGTGAAGAAAAACTTCGCGTTTGGTCGTTTGATAAAACTTCATACAGAGAGCCCGTATCGTAAAGATGCAGAATGCCCAGTATACAACCAGTGCGGCGGTTGTCAGCTTCAGCACTTAACATATGAAGGACAATTACAAGCGAAAGAAAAACAAGTACGTGACGTTATGCAGCGTATCGGCGGGTTAAGCGATGTCCCTGTTCATCCTGTACTAGGCATGAAAAACCCATGGGTATACCGTAATAAAGCACAAGTACCGATTGGGGAACGTGAAGGCGGACTTGTAGCTGGCTTCTATCGTCAAGGAACGCATGACATCATTAATATGGAATCATGCTTAATTCAGGCAGAAGAAAACGATGCATTAATTCAAGAAGTGAAACGTATTTGTGAGAAACATGGTATCTCGGCATACAATGAAGAGCGTAACAAAGGAACACTACGCCACGTAATGGCTCGCTACGGACAAGTAACAGGGGAAATTATGCTTGTCTTCATTACACGTACAGCAGAATTACCAAACAAAAAAGCAATCATTGAGGAAATTGCAGCGAAATTCCCAGAAGTAAAATCAATCGTTCAAAACGTAAATACGAAACGAACAAACGTTATTTTCGGTGATACAACGACAGTACTGTACGGATCAGAATATATTTATGACTTTATCGGTGACATTAAATTCGCGATTTCAGCACGTTCATTCTATCAAGTCAACCCAGAACAAACGAAAGTGCTATACGATAAAACGCTAGAATACGCAAAGTTAGATGGTAACGAAACAGTAATTGATGCATATTGCGGAATCGGATCAATCTCTTTATTCCTAGCGCAAAAAGCGAAAAAAGTGTACGGCGTTGAAATCGTCCCAGAAGCAATCGAAGACGCAAACCGTAACGCAGCACTAAACAACATGACAAACGCTGAATTTGGCGTAGGAGAAGCAGAAGTAGTCATTCCAAAATGGTACAAAGAAGGCGTAATCGCCGACACAATGGTCGTAGACCCACCGCGTAAAGGTTGTGACGAAGCGCTATTAAACACAATCATCGACATGAAACCAAAGCGCGTCGTATACGTATCATGTAACCCAGCAACATTAGCACGCGACTTAAAAGTACTAGAAGAAGGCGGATATAAAACACAGGAAGTACAGCCTGTTGATATGTTCCCGCATACGACTCATGTGGAGTGTGTGGCTTGGCTTAAGTTGGTATAATAGAAAAGCAGTTGATATAGGAAAAATCTATACCATCTGCTTTTTGCTTTACAAAAATACCATTCATAAGCGATTTTAGTTAAAATAAATATTGCTGATTTTCACAAATTATAAATTGAGAGTTTGAAATTGCATTCATAATGAGAGGATTTGAATTTGAAATGATAGATAATTTTTGGCGTGAATTACCACGACCATTTTTCGTACTTGCACCAATGGAAGATGTGACAGACGTCGTTTTCCGTCACGTAGTAAGTGAAGCTGGCCGACCGGATGTATTCTTCACAGAGTTTACAAACTCGGATAGCTATTGCCATCCAGAAGGTATGAAAAGTGTACGTGGCCGTTTAATTTTTACAGAAGATGAACAACCAATGGTAGCACATATTTGGGGAGATAATCCTGAATATTTTCGTCAAATGAGTATAGGTATGGCAGAGTTAGGATTTAAAGGTATCGATATTAATATGGGATGCCCAGTACCGAATGTAGCATCGAGAGGAAAAGGTAGCGGCCTTATTCTACGTCCAGACGTTGCAGCAGAATTAATTCAAGCAGCAAAAGCGGGCGGATTACCTGTCAGCGTAAAAACGCGACTTGGCTTTAAAGAGTTAAGTGAGTGGGAAGATTGGTTAACGCATATTTTTAAACAAGATATTGCAAACCTTTCTATTCATTTACGTACAAGAGAAGAAATGAGCCAAGTAGATGCGCACTGGGAACTAATTCCGGAAATTAAAAAATTACGTGACCGCATTGCACCAAATACGTTAATAACAATCAATGGAGACATTCCTGACCGTCAAACTGGAATGGAACTTGCTGAAAAATACGGTATTGATGGCGTTATGATCGGGCGAGGTATTTTTAAAAATCCGTTTGCTTTCGAAAAAGAGCCAAGAGAGCATAGCAGTAAAGAACACTTAGATCTTTTAAGACTACAGCTTGATTTACAAGATCAATATGCAGAAGTACTGCCACGCTCAATCACGGGACTTCATCGCTTCTTCAAAATTTATGTAAAAGGATTCCCTGGAGCTGCGGAACTAAGAAATCAATTGATGAGCACGAAATCGACTGATGAGGTGCGTGCGTTGCTTGATAAGTTTGAGGCAAGTGTTAACACGGCTGGAGATAGTGAAACAGTGTAACTTTTGAAAGTTAGAGCTGCTGGGGTGTATCGATTTTATGAGCGTTTGTTTCAGTTTAATTAAGGTGAGCTGTATCATAAGTAATTGAGGTATTCTATGTAAAACAGGGGGAAGAAAAGAATACAGGAGAAAATCGGAAATGGCAGGTTGATCTTGATTTTCACTGATATTATCATGTTTATTTTATTATGCCTATAATTGGAGGCCATGTGAATGTTAAGTGATCAGGCGAGATATTCTAGGCTCGCGAATATAACAAAAATAATAAATACAAAATTAGAACTACGTGAAGTATTGCAGCGTGTAACAATGGCGATATCAGAGGAGATTGTTAGGTGCAATGCTGTTGGAATTTATTTACCCCAGGAAGATGGAACATTTAGAGGGTTTGCAGGAAAACCAGAGACCATAAATGGTGTAACGCTCGATACGCAAGTAATTGATCCTGAAATAGACTTACTGGCAAAAGAAGTTATTGAAACCAAAAAAACGATCTATATTCCTGATACCTCAAAGGATCATCGGCCGGATCCTAGACCAGTTGATGCGTTCAAAATTAAGTCCTTATTAGCCTTGCCTATCTCATTCGGGCAAGAGTTATTTGGTCTGGTTTTTTTATTTGATTATGGAACTCCAATGAACTTAACAGATTCAGAAATTCAAAGTGTTGAAGCTTATGTAAATATGGCTGCGGTCGCAATTCAAAACGCAAATAATTTAACACAAAAGGAAAACCTTATTGCCGAGAAGCAGTTGTTACTAAATGTTACCCGTGATTTATCAATGTGTTCCTCGATACAGGAGAGTTTTGATAAATGTTTTTTTTACTTAGGACAGATTTTAGAGAGTAAAAACGTGGCTGCCCACCTTTTAGACCCGTTAGACAAAAAAACGATTAAAACAACGAAGTTAAGTAAGGACTGTAATTGGACAGAAGTGGATTGGATGGAAAAAAGCTATGACGCCAAAATCCAAGAGGTTATTCAAACAAAAAATATAGATAGTAAGGGTCTTTTGATGATCCCATTGGTTTCAATGGGAGAAGTATTAGGGGTAATTGTTGTTGGTAAAGAGGGAAAATTTTATAATTACGATAATTCCCAAATTCAATTGGCAAAATCTATCGTTGATGCCACAGCTCCTACGTTTTCAAACTTGTTATATATGGATCAACTTGAAAGCATGGTGGAAGAGCGAACGAGAGAACTAGCTGCTGCTAATGAAAAAGTTACAAGTGTGATCGAAAGTATTACGGATGGATTCTTTACTTTGAATAATAAATGGGAATTTACGTACGTAAATAAGCATCAATATTTTCCACAAAGAAAAACAGCAAAAGATGTATTAGGCAAGAATATACGGGAGGTTTTCCCGAGTAGCGTCGACACAGTTATGTATAAGGAATTTCATAGTGCAATGTCAGAGCGAACTACAGTTCATTTCGAATTTCTTTCTATATCTGATGAATATTGGTACGAAGTTAGTGCATACCCGTATGATGATGGTATTTGTTGTATTTTTAAAAACATAACGGAAAAAAAGCAATATGAGCAGGAATTGAAAAGGTTATCAAACATAGATTTAATAGGGCAAATGGCAGCAGGTATTAGCCATGAGATTAGAAATCCAATGACAACAGTACGAGGATTTTTGCAGTTATTAAAAGAAGAGAACATCTATGAGAAACATAATAAATACTTTAATTTAATGATAGAAGAACTTGACCGCTCCAATTCTATTATTACTGAATTTCTCTCAATGGGTAATACAAAGAAATCGGATTTGCAGATGTTAGATTTAAATTTAATTATCCATGATACGATTCCTTTAATAAAGATTGATACGCATAATCAAAATAAATATATTCAAGTCGATACAAATGACATTCCGGAATTACTTTTAAATCGTAACGAGATACGGCAATTATTAATAAACCTATACCGTAATGGCTTAGAAGCGATGAGCACAGGGCAAGTTCTAACCATCAGTACCTACAAGGAAGGTCAAAATTGTGTGGTGCTTGCAGTGCGTGATCAAGGAAAAGGTATCAGACCTGAAGTATTAGAGAAACTGGGTACTCCATTTTACACGACCAAAGATAATGGAACTGGATTGGGGCTAGGTATATGTTATGCCATTGCTGCCCGTCATAATGCAAAAATAGAAATTCAAACAGGATCGGAAGGCACGACTTTTTTTGCAAAATTTAACTATGCAAATAATAAATAATAACCTCGTTTAGATTAGTTACGGTGAACCGTAACGCAAATAAAAAGTAAAACCTAAGTAAACATAATCAATATATTTCACCTGAATTTTGCGTAACATTCATGTTTGAGTTGCCCACTAAATTAGAGTTGCATAAAAAGAAATGGACTAACCTATATTAGGTTAGTCCATTTTCAAGTGTGTTAATTAATAGTGAATCTCCCTTCTGTACTTTTAGGAGCTTTTCGGTATTAGCTCCTGACTCTCCATATGTATATTCTGTTAGCATTGGGTCCTCATGTCCGAAATTTCGTTCAGCATTTTTATACCCAATTAAATAATTTAATTGGGTATAAATGGATAATACCAAGTGCCTAAACAACATATGTTGCTGTTTTAAAATCATCCCCAAAAGCATTAATCCACCTAAGACTACAAAACCTCCCCCTAAAATGTTAAAGTAGTAACTTGACGACATTAATTTATACATGCTAAAAGCATTACTATAATCAATATTTCAGGAGGCAAAACAATGGCAATGAGCAACAACGATATATTAAAGAGAGTAAGATATGCTTTAGATATAAGAGATATAGATATGGTGGAAATCTTTAAACTTGGCGGGATGGAAGTAACGAAAGAAGACGTAGTTGATATGCTTACAAAAATAAAAAGAGCTCCTCAGCATGAACCTGAAGATGCTGATATAATCGAAGATGAGTACGTAAAAACATGCGATATGATGATGTTAGAGGCATTTTTAAATGGATTTATTACTTTAAAAAGAGGAAAGCAAGATCCGAAACCAGGACAACCGGCACCTGTACAGAGCAAGGAGAGTGCCAATAACCTTCTTCTAAAGAAAATGAAAATTGCACTATCGTTAACGACTGAGGATGTGCTTGATATATTAGATAGCGTAGGAGTTACGGTGACAAAAGGAGAATTAGGCGCCTTATTAAGAAAGAAAGGCCATAAGAATTACAAAGAGTGCGGCGATAGATACGCAAGGAATTTCATTAAAGGATTAGCTGTAAAGTATAGAGGATAATGAGTTTGTTAAAGCAGTAAATGATATAATAAGTAGAGTAGGACGTTTGTATCCTACTCTTTTTTATTTGTAAAATAATACGCTAGGTGATGAAATGATACATACATATTTAGGTGAGACAATTAATTTTCATATAACTTATAAGAAGAAAAAGTCCGTGCGTCTTTTTGTAGATTCGTACGGAAATGTGGAAGTGCAAGCTCCAAAAGGGACACCTGTTGAATACTTAGTCCAGTTGCTAGAGGAGAAGTGGGATTGGATTCAGAGAACCCGTAAGGAAATGCAGGAGCGAGTGCTTGGACCACAGGAAAAAGATTATGATCAAGGAGAGGAATTTCTGTATTTAGGAAGTACGTATCCGATACAGATTTCTCAAGATACAAGTATGGAGCAAGACAATGCAGTGTTTGAAGGGGATAAGCTACATATTTATGTGAAAGAGCTTAAGGATGAGAAAATACAACAAGCTTTAAAACGATTTTATTATAAGCAGTGTAAAGCGCTAGTAGAGAAGAGTATTAAAGCGCATCAAAGTAATTTTAAAACAAAACCGCGATCTATTCGTATTACAGATAGTAGTCGTACGTGGGGAACTTGTGATTCTAATTTACAATTAACATTTAATTGGAAGCTAGCGATGGCACCACAGCGAGTGATTGACTATGTAGTTGTTCATGAAATGTGCCATATGGTTCATTTAAATCATGATCGTTCTTTTTGGCGCCTTGTCGGAAAGATAATGCCTGATTATAAGGAAATGGAGAATTGGTTAGCGTTATCTAGTTGGAAGATGACGATTTAGGAATATCGATTTTTGTCGGTAAATCGATATTCCTTGTCGAATCGTTGATATATTGTGAGTTTTGATAGATATATTTGAAAAACCGTTGATATATTGTAAGTTATGATAGATATATTCGAAAAATCGTTGATATAATTTCATTTACCACAAAATTGTTCAAAGGATCGAAAAAAGGAGATGTCACAAGGGACATCCCCTTTTTTCGAGCATATAGATTATCGCCCAAACTTCACAATGAAAGTATCTGCTGTTTTCTCCATCTCATACCCACGATACCCCTCCGAAAGCAAAGCCTGCTGTCCATTAGCATCACTCATTAGAATACTTTGAACATCTGTCCAATCTCTTTCTTTATCTCTGCGCAATTCCTTCACAAAAACATACCGCATACTACCACCATACTTCTCTTTCAGCGCAGCAATCTCCATCCCTTGCGCAAACTTATCCTTCAAACTTGGAATGTTAAAAGGAGCAACGGTGCAACATACATAATCATATTTGCTATCTTCTTTTTGCAATTCTTCCATAATGACTTTTGCTAATGTTTTTTGCATCCCATTTCCTCGGCAGTTCGGATGAACGTTTGAGATTTCTTGATAGATAACTCTTTGTAGTTCGCTTTCGTGTAATCCGATATCGAGTCCTAAATGTTCATCGTCGATAGGAGGGACGAGTAGAGCACGAAATGCGACGAGTTCATTTTCGATAAAAGCGCCAATCATCATGCCGTTTCCTTCTAGAATATATTGAAATTCTTCTTGTGAGAGTGGTTGTAAACGACTTTTATCTTCCAACGCTTCAACTATAATGTTTTGTAATGATAAAATTTGTTCGATGTGCTTTCTTGATAGTAATGTAACGTGAAATGGTTGTTCGTTTTGTTTTAATGTTCCTTCATATAGAACAGTCATGCGTTAGTCCTCCTTTAGCGTACAACGTCTTGAAAGACGGTTAGTTCTTGTAATGTATCTTCATTTATTTCAATGCCGAGTCCTGGCTTTTCGTTTAAGCGAATAAATGGTACGTCGTAATGTAAGTTTCCGATGTCTTTCGTGAACTTTAATGGACCTGTAAGTTCAACGCTCGTAATGATTTTTTTCGAGAAAGCGACATGGAATCCTGCGGAAGAGGCAACGGATGATTCGACCATGGATCCAACTTGGCATTCAATGCCGGCCATTTCTGCTTGATGAGCGAGTTTTACAGCGGGATATATGCCGCCGCATTTCATTAGTTTTATATTTACTTTATCAGCCGCGTCTAATTTAATGATTTGGCGCATTTCACGAGAACCTTTTAATCCTTCATCAATCATAAGCGGAAGGTCTGTTTTAGAACGAATGTGAGCCATTGCGTCAATATCGTCTGCGACAACAGGCTGTTCAATCCAGTCGATGTTTAAATGACCTAATGAACGAAGTGCCGTTAATGTGTTGGCGCTATTTTTCCATCCTTGGTTTACATCAACGCGAATCGCAATATCACTTCCTACACGTTCACGTACCGCTTCAATACGTTTTACATCTTCTTTTACATTCGTACCGACTTTCATTTTGAAAGATTGGTAACCTTTTTGAATCATGGAAGCAGCTTCAGCAGCCATGTCTTCTGGATCGGCGATACTTAAGACGTGAGTGACAGGGAAGTCTTCATGGTAGCGTCCGCCAATTAATTGATATACAGGTTGATTTAGTTTTTTGCCCATTATATCAAAACAAGCAATATCAATCGCGGCCTTCGCAGTAGGCACACCGTAAATTGTATTGTCCATCATATCGTGTATTTTCTCAATATTCATTGGATTTTGCCCGATGAGCGCAGGAGCAAGTGTATGTTTTAAAGTATGGAAAGTACTTTCCCATGATTCGCCTGTAACGTGATCATCAGCAACGCCCTCACCGTAACCGATAATGCCTTCATCTGTTTCCATTTTGACGATAACAGAAGGCATATCAGAATAAGAACCATAACTAATAACAAACGGATCGCGAAGCGGTAAACGAATTGCGTAAAGATGAATAGCTGTAATTTTCATTGAATAGAAACCCCTTCCTGTTTACAATAGTTTTATACATTCGATATAGTTGACGTTAAATAGTCGTTAATTAATAATAAGGAGTTAGAGAAAATGATAATAAAAATTGCAGTTGTCGGTTCAAAGGAGTTTATGGAGAATCTTTTCCCTATTGCTCATAAATTAGAAGAAATAGAAATTGATCCATATGTTTACCTTAATCCGGCAGAATCTTCTGAACTATTAAAGGGTTTAAAGCCTTGTGATGTTATCTTTTTCTCAGGTGCCTTACCTTATTATATGGCAAAAGAAATAAGAGAACAATTACGAATTCCAAGTACGTACTTACAGCAAGATGAGACAACGGTTGCATCTTCACTTCTTTCTGTCATATATCATCAAGGTATTCAACCACATAAAATTTCAATCGATTTAGTAGACCGTTCGTTTATTACAAATGTATGCCGCGATATCGGTATAAAAGAAAAGCCACAAGTGTTGGATTATGAAAATATGTTGTGGAGTAAAGAGGAAATAAATAGAGTCATTGATTTTCATGTAGCTAAATATCAATCCGGAGAGGCTCATTTAGCTTTAACTAGTATTCACGCTGTTTACGATGAGCTTCAAAAAATAGGTGTTCCTTCAGAGCGTATGATTGATCCAACACAGTCCATTATACATGGGCTAAAAGATGCAAAAATAAAAGCTGAGTTAGCAAAAAGCTATTCAGCTACTGTTGGTGCTTGTATTATTTCTTCCTTAGAATTACGAACGAGTTTGCTTGAAAAACTAGATGTCATTTCAAAAGAACTACGTGGTTCATTTAAACAAGTGGATGAAATGACATGCATTTTGTATACAACTCGTGGTGATATCGAATCGATTATTAAGACAAATGCGATACATAACTTGTTTGCGAGCGTAGAAGGAACGATAGCTATTGGATTTGGTTATGGAAAAACCGTGAAAGAGGCGGAGAAAAATGCAAAAATTGCTCAAAGTTTTGCAAAGAATAATCCAATAGATCGTTGTTTTTATATACTAACAAGTGATAAAGATTTATTTGGTCCGTTCCCGAAAGAACAGAGAGTACAAAGTTTGAAAAATGATCATCCGGAACTAATGAAAATAGCGAAAGAAACGAAGCTTAGTCCGGCCAACTTGTCAAAAATCATTCAATTTAGTCAATCGCATCCGTCATTGAAGTTTACAGCAGCTGACCTTTCTGAGTACTTACAAGTGACCCGGCGATCGACAGAAAGATTGTTAAAAAAATTAGTTGATTACGGGTATGCTCATATTTGCGGCGAGGAAATGCCCTATCAACAAGGGCGACCTCGCGCACTATATGAACTGAATTTACCGCTATTTTTAAGCTTCTAGTTGCGCTTTTTGTTTCTTTAGTAGTTCTGCTTTTTCAATGTCTGATAGTTTTACAATTGTGAAGCCTGTTATACCATAAATGATTGAGATAATAGGTACGATGAAATTCAAAATAGCATAAGGGGCATATTCAAATGCACCTACGCCAAGTGTAGCGAGAATAAATACACCGCACGTATTCCAAGGAACGAAGACAGAAGTTAATGTTCCGCCATCTTCTAATGCTCTGGATAAATTTTTTGAATGTAGTCCTTTTTCTGTGTATGCATTTGCATACATTCTTGAAGGAACAACAATTGAAATATATTGTTCAGAGCAAGTAAGGTTTGTTGCAAAACAAGATGCGATAGTAGAAGCGATAAGCCCTTTTGCTGATTTTGCTAACTTTAAAATTTGATTTACAATTGAGCGAAGAATACCTGTATGTTCTAATACTCCTCCGAAAGTCATAGCGACAATTGTCATAGAGACTGTATTCATCATCGAATCTAAGCCACCGCGGTTAAATAGTTCGTCTACTAGCTTGTTTCCAGTGTCTATAACAAATCCAGCTTGGAGTGCACCGACAGATGCTGAGACAGAACCACCTTGAATAAAGACTTGTGATAAGAATCCTAAAATAATACCGACGAGAATGGCTGGTATGGCAGGAACCTTTTTAGCGACCAATACCATAACGGCTACGGGTATGATTAATAGGAAAGGTGAAATAACAAAGTTTTGTTGTAAGACTTGTAATGTTTGATCGATGCTTTGCGCATCAATATTGTTATCACCGAAGCTTCTTCCTAAGAAAGCATAGACGATAAGAGTAATAATTAAACCTGGAATTGTAGTAAATAACATATGACGAATATGTGCGAATAAATCTGTATTTGTTAATCCTGCGGCTAAGTTTGTTGTGTCTGAAAGCGGTGACATTTTATCGCCAAAATAAGAGCCTGAAATAATGGCACCAGCAACCATTGGAGCTGGAATACCCATACTTAGACCAATGCCCATTCCGGCAACACCAATTGTTCCCATTGTAGACCAAGAGCTACCAATCGCTAATGCAACGATAGAACAGATAATGGTAATGGATACTAAAAATAGTGATGGAGTTAAAAGTTTTAAACCGTAATAAATCATTGTTGCGACGATTCCACCGCCAATCCAAGCACCGATTGTTAAGCCAACAAGAATAATAATGACGATAGCGGGTAATGCAAGACGAATCCCTTTATACATTGCTTCTTCAAGATCATTCCATTTGTAACCGTAACGCCAAGCGACGATAGAAGCAACGGTCGTACCGATAATAAGTGGAACGTGAGGGCTTTGTTTTAATACAACAATTGTAACCATCATAACTGCAACGGTAATGATAATAGGGATAATCGCTATTCCAAAAGGTATTTCTTTTTTCATAAATTTCCTCCTTGTTACGTATGTTTGTTTGTATTTTTTAGAATTGTCGTAAAATAGACGGTTATTAGGTTATGATAACTAAAAATATATGTAAGCGTCAACAAAGAACAGAAAATAAGGAATATTCTAGTTGTTTATTCAGTTTGTAATATAGATACAGAGTAAGCTTTTAAAAAGTTTAAAAATAAACAATTGACTTTTTTCTTAAAATTCAATATGTTCATAAAAACATCTGTTTTTCATAAGTATAATTAACCTGAATGGTTTGTAATTTGGGAAGGAGAATGGAGCTTTGAAAACATTAGAACTACAAGAGCGTTTAACGGAAATTTTTCAGCATTTACATGAAAACCCTGAAGTAAGTTGGAAAGAGTATGAAACGACAGCTTATATTACTAACTTTTTAAAAGAAGAAGGAATTTCATATAAAACATTTGATGATTGCCCAGGCGTAATCGCTGAGATTGGAAATGGGAACCCGGTTATTGCGATTCGTGCTGATATGGATGCACTTTGGCAAGAAGTAGATGGAGAATTTAAAGCGAACCATTCGTGTGGTCATGATGCTCATATGACGATTGTAATGGGGCTTATTTTACAATTGAAAAATATGAGATGGGATAGTGGAACGGTTAGATTTATTTTTCAACCGGCAGAAGAGAAGGGAAATGGTGCTTTAAAGATGGTAGAGAAAGGTGCTGTAGATGATGCTGATTTCTTATTCGGTGTCCATTTACGACCAATCGAAGAATTATCTTTGAAACAAGCAGCCCCATCTATTCGTCACGGAGCAGCAAGATTTCTAGAGGGTATGATTCATGGGGAGGATGCACATGGGGCAAGACCACACCAAGGTGTGAATGCAATTGATGTCATTTCCATGATTAATATCGGTTTGAAAAATATATGGTTGCCGCCACAAAGTTCATATTCAGTGAAGATGACGCGGTGCCAAGCTGGTGGAGATAATTTAAATATCATTCCAGGTAACGGCCATTTTAGCTTAGATGTAAGAGCGGAGAATAATACATTATTAGAAGAATTAAAGAAAAAGATAGAGCATGTAATAGAATCAGCCGCATCAATGGGATCGAAAACTTCATACGAATGGATTGATCTTGCTCCAGGAGCAGAGGTGTCAGAAGAAGCGGAGCGTTACATGCGTAAAGGCATTCTCGAAGTGTATGGAGAAGAGCAATGCACAGGGCCGCTTTATACGACAGGAAGCGATGACTTCCATTACTACACAGTGAAGAGACCACATTTAAAAGCTGTCATGCTTGGACTAGGAGCAGATCTACAACCTGGATTACACCATCCGTATATGAGATTTGATCATAGTTGTATTATGGATGGGGTAGAAATATTGAAGCAAACTGTATTGAAAGTGTTAGAAGACAGGGGCTAGAGAGCTCCTGTTTTTTTATCGTGAATTGACGGTAAATCGATATATTTGAAAAACCGTTGATATATTTTGAGTTATGATAGATATATTGAGAAAATCGTTGATATATTTGAAGTTACGATAGATATATTAAGAAAATCGTTGGTATAATTTCACGGACCTATTAATTTGATGAAAAATGAGCCTCCAGTACATGGTGTATAATAATAAGTACCATTTTTTAATAGGAGAAAACGAATGAACGAACAATATTATGATGCAGTTTTACATATAAAAACAGTCGGTGAGCAAAAAGGGTTTAACAAGTCTATGCATTATCACCGCTATGAACCGACGCCGTATAGCGGGTTAGATGAGTTATTGAATCAATATGAAATACGAAGTAGCGACCGAATTGTAGACTTTGGGTGCGGAAAAGGGCGATTAAACTTTTATATGCATCATAAATGTGGTGCTTCAGTAGTTGGAATTGAAATGAATGAAGAGTTTTATAAAGAAGCGATGGATAATAGAGATCGTTATGCACGAAAGGCACAAAACAGTAAGGGGAAAATTCAATTCCAATGTTGTTTAGCGCAGGAATATGAGATTGATCCACATGATAATAGGTTTTATTTCTTTAATCCGTTTTCTGTGCAAGTGTTTATGAATGTAGTCAATAACATTTTGCTTTCAGTAGAAGAAACGGGGAGAGAAGTGGGTATTATTTTATATTATCCTTCTGAGGACTATATTTTCTTCTTAGAAAATCAGACTGCGTTTGAGCTAAAGAAAGAAGTTAGATTGCCAGGTGCTTATGAGAAGAATGGGAATGAGAGGTTTTTAGTGTATACGTTAGGATAATAAAAAAGCAGATGCTAAGGCACCTGCTTTTTTTATTAGTTACGGATTAAGTAATCAAATGCGCCTAAAGCAGCGTTTGCACCTGAACCCATAGAGATGATGATTTGTTTGTACGGATTATTTGTACAGTCACCTGCAGCAAACACTCCTGGTACGTTTGTAGCGCCGTGCTTGTCTGTTACGATTTCACCGCGAGCGCGTTCAACTGTTTCGCCTAACCAGTCTGTGTTTGGCACAAGACCGATTTGAACGAATACACCTTGTAATTCAACGTGATGAACTTCTTCAGTTTCACGATCGATGTAAGAAATACCGTTTACTTTGTCAGTACCAGTGATTTCTTTCGTTTGAACGTTTTTCAGAACAGTTACGTTTGGTAAGCTGTTAAGACGCTCTTGTAATACAGCATCAGCTTTTAATTCTGGCATGAATTCAAGAACAGTTACGTGCTTAACAATACCTGCTAAGTCGATAGCTGCTTCAATACCAGAGTTACCTCCGCCAATAACTGCTACATCTTTTCCGATGAATAATGGACCGTCACAGTGTGGGCAGTATGCTACACCTTTATTTTTGAACTCAGCTTCACCTGGTACGCCAACATTACGCCAGCGAGCACCTGTAGAAACGATTACGCTCTTACTTTTCAGAATAGCGCCGTTTTCAAGTTCCACTTCAATAAGTTCTTTTTTCTCTAAACGTTTCGCACGTTGTAGATTCATTACATCGATGTCGTATTCTTTTACGTGCTCTTCAAGGCTTGCTACTAGCTTAGGACCTTCAGTGCGTTTTACGCTGATGAAGTTCTCAATACCCATAGTATCCATTACTTGACCACCGAAGCGCTCAGCAACGATACCAGTGCGGATGCCTTTACGTGCTGCATAAATTGCTGCACTTGCACCAGCTGGGCCGCCACCAACAACAAGAACATCGTATGGATCTTTATCAGAAAGCTCTGATGCATCTGGACCGTTACCCATTTTAGCTAAAATTTCTTCAAGTGTCATACGACCGCTTCCGAAAGATTCGCCATTTAGGAAAACTGTTGGTACTGCCATGATGTCTTTGCTTTCTACTTCCTCTTTGAATGCAGCGCCATCAATCATAGTATGTGTAATACCAGAGTTAAGAACGCTCATTACGTTAAGAGCTTGTACAACATCAGGACAGTTATGACAACTTAGGCTGATATAAGATTCAAAATGATATTCGCCTTGAATGTTTTTAATTTGATCGATTAATTTTTGTTCAACTTTTGGAGCACGTCCACTAACTTGTAGTAAAGCTAACACTAATGAAGTAAATTCGTGTCCTAATGGAATACCAGCGAATACTACACCAGTGTCTTCATCAGGGCGATTTACACTAAAGCTTGGTGTTCTCTCTAGTTCAACTTTTTCTACTGTAATCTTTGATGACATAGTAGCTAATTCATCTACTAGAGATAACATATCTTTAGATACATTATCGTCTCCTGAGCTAACTTTAAGTAAAATATCGTTCTCCATTAACTGAAGGTATTGGGATAGTTGTGTTTTTATATCTGCATCTAGTATCATTTTGATCGAACTCCTTAGATTTTGCCTACAAGGTCAAGGCTTGGTTTAAGTGTTGCAGAACCCTCTTGCCATTTAGCTGGGCAAACTTCACCTGGGTTGTTACGTACGTATTGAGCTGCTTTAATTTTGTTAACAAGAATGCTTGCATCACGGCCGATACCGTCAGCGTTGATTTCCATAGATTGGATAACGCCGTCTGGATCGATGATGAATGTACCACGAGCAGCAAGACCTTCTTCTTCCATTAAAACGTTGAAGTTTGTAGTGATTGTGCGAGTTGGGTCACCAATCATAATGTATTCGATTTTACCGATAGTTTCTGAGCTATCATGCCATGCTTTGTGAGTGAAGTGAGTGTCTGTAGATACAGAGTATACTTCAACGCCTAAGTCTTTTAGAGTTGCATATTGGTTTTGTAAGTCTTCAAGTTCAGTTGGGCAAACGAATGTGAAGTCAGCTGGGTAGAAACAAACTACACTCCATTTTCCTTTTAAACTTTCGTCAGTAACTTGGATAAATTCTCCATTATGGTAAGCATTAGCTTTAAACGGTTTTACTTCTGTGCCGATTAATAACATATTAAATTTCCTCCTAAATGTTGGTTTTGAGCATCAAAAAATAGTTTGCTCATAAAATATATTTTTTAATTAACTATAATAATTCTAATTCGATATTAATTATCATATAGAAGTGGTTATTTTGTCAAGAGAATAAACCAACTTTATACCAATTTAATTAATATTTATTCTCAATTAAGGTTGTTAGGGAATGAAAAGGTAATTTTCATGTCATAAATTTTCAATGAGTGTTTGAAAGAGTAGTGTGTATGTTAGAGACATGGTGTAAGTATAAATTCTTAGGAAGGAGATATTTCTTAGAAGTTGTAGATTTGAAAAGGAACTGCTTATTTCTATTTTACAAAGAATTGTGCGATAAATAAAATAAAATGAATCGGAATCTTTTTGAACAATTTTTGTCCGCTCAAATATATAATTAGGAAGTATATTGCAATGATAATTAGAAACATTGACTCAAAGTGCTAACAAGATATAATAAAATCTAGATATATCTTTCAAAAAGAAGAATATATAATATAGGATGAAAAACATTCAACCTATTATTTTTTTATAGCCTTTAGAAAACGCTTACAATTAGTGTGGGAGGGGAAACCATGTCTAAGTTCACGAAGTATTTTTTAATGGAAGATAAAGATGTGATTGCATATGTGAAAGAGAAATTATCTAAGTTTGAACATGCAAAGGGGTTACAGTGTAAAGAAATAGGTGATGGTAATTTAAATTATGTGTTCCGCGTTTGGGATGAAAAAGAGACCATGTCTGTCATCGTAAAGCAGGCCGGGAATACAGCACGTATTTCAGATGAGTTTAAGTTGTCGACGAATCGTATTCGTATAGAATCAGATGTTTTGCAGTTAGAGGAGGAGTTAGCACCTGGGCTTGTTCCAAAAGTATATTTGTTTGATAGTGTGATGAATTGTTGCGTGATGGAAGACTTATCAGATCACACAATATTACGTACAGCACTTATAAATCATCAAATATTTCCGAGGCTTGCTGAAGATTTAACTACTTTTATGGTAAATACTCTTCTATTAACATCAGATGTTGTAATGAATCATAAAGAGAAGAAGGAACTTGTGAAGAATTATATAAATCCAGAGTTATGTGAGATTACAGAGGACCTCGTATACTCTGAACCATTTACAAATCATAATAAACGTAATGAGTTATTTCAATTAAATGAAGGATGGATTAGAGAGCATATTTATAGTGATAAAGAGCTTCGTATGGAAGTAGCGAAACTTAAGTTTTCTTTTATGACGAATGCGCAGGCGTTGCTTCACGGTGATTTACATACTGGTTCTGTTTTCGTAAAAAGTGATTCTACAAAAGTTATTGATCCTGAGTTTGCTTTTTATGGACCTATGGGATATGACATTGGGAATGTAATGGCGAATTTAATATTTGCTTGGGTGAATGCAGATGCAACGATGCTACCTGGAACTGAGAAAGATACGTATATGGATTGGCTAAAAACGACGATGGTAGAGGTAATTGATTTATTTAAGAAGAAGTTTTTAGTTGCTTGGGATATTCATGTGACAGAAATCATGGCGAAGGAAGAAGGCTTTAATGGCGTATATTTACAATCTGTGTTAGAGGATACAGCTGCAGTGACGGGTCTTGAGTTAATTCGTCGTATTGTTGGATTAGCAAAAGTAAAGGATATTACTTGTATTGAGAATGATGAAGCACGTGCTAGAGCGGAGCGAATTTGTCTTCAAGTAGCGAAGAAGTTTATTTTACGAGCGAATCAATATAAAACAGGTACGAGTTTTGTAGAAATGTTAAAAAAACAGTCCATTCATAGCGCGAAGTAAGGAGAGAAAATGATGAAAGAGCAATTAATACCAATTCAATGGAAAGATGATGCTTTAGTTTTATTAGATCAAACGTTATTACCGAACGAAGTTGTCTATGAATCTTTCAAAACAGCTGAAAGTGTGTGGGATGCAATTCAAGTCATGAAAGTGCGAGGTGCACCAGCGATTGGGGTTTCAGCAGCGTATGGTGTGTATTTAGGGGTAAAGGAATTTGCTGAAAGTACGGTAGAAGGATGTATTGAAGAAGTAAAAAGGGTATGTGCATATTTAGCAACATCAAGACCGACGGCAGTAAATTTATTTTGGGCGCTGGAAAGAATGGAAAGTGTAGCGATAGATAATGTTCACTTATCGATTGCACGGTTGAAAGATAGATTGTTAGAAGAGGCAAAAGAGATTCATAGAGAAGATGAAGAAATTAACCGTCAAATTGGAGAACATGCATTAACATTATTCCATGATGGCATGGGATTATTAACTCATTGTAATGCAGGTGCGTTAGCAACGACTAAGTATGGTACTGCGACAGCTCCAATGTATTTAGCGAAAGAAAAAGGATGGGACCTTAAAATCTACTCTGATGAAACACGACCTAGATTACAAGGTTCAACGTTAACAGCATTAGAACTACAGCGAGCGGGAATTGATGTAACAGTCATTACCGATAATATGGCAGCTATGGTCATGTCACAAGGGAAGATTGATGCGGTAATCGTCGGCTGTGACCGAGTAGCAGCAAATGGTGATGTAGCAAATAAAATTGGAACATTAGGCGTATCTATTTTAGCTAAATACTATAACATTCCGTTTTATGTAGCAGCACCAACACCGACAATTGATTTAAACACACCGACAGGAAACGAAATTCCGATCGAAGAAAGAGATGCTTCTGAAGTAATCAATCGTTTCGGACAATATTCAGCTCCGAAAGGAAGTAAAGTATACAATCCAGCATTTGATGTTACGCCACATGCAAATATAACAGCAATTATTACGGAAAAAGGGATTGTAAAGGCACCGTTTACGGAGAATTTAAAAAATCTATTTTAGTAAATAGGTATATAGTCAGTCATCATAAGCTTCATACTTAGGGGGATGTATATGTTATTACAAAAAGAAAGAGAAGAAATTGTAGCGTACGGAAGGAAAATGATTTCTAGCGGTTTAACAAAGGGGACCGGCGGAAATATTAGTATTTTCAATCGTGAACAAGGCCTAGTTGCAATTAGCCCAAGTGGTTTAGATTATTATGAAACAACGCCCGTGGATGTAGTTATATTAAACTTAGATGGTGAAGTAGTAGAAGGTGAGAGAAAACCGTCAAGTGAACTAGATATGCATCTTATTTATTATAGGAATCGTGAAGATATAAATGCGCTCGTTCATACACATTCACCTTATGCGAAGACGATTGCATCATTAGGGTGGGAGCTTCCGGCTGTTTCATATTTAATTGCTTTCGCAGGCCCGAATGTACGCTGTGCACCGTATGAAACATTTGGTACGAAGCAATTAGCAGAGGCTGCTTTTGAAGGCATGATTAATCGCCGTGCAGTATTACTTGCGAACCACGGTTTAATTGCAGGTGCAAATAGTATAAAAATGGCATTTACTGTTGCGGAAGAAATTGAGTTTTGTGCGCAAATTTATTATCAAACGAAAAGCGTCGGAGAACCGAAGTTATTGCCAGAAGATGAGATGGAGAATTTAGCGAAGAAGTTTGAAGGATATGGGCAGCAGTAGAATGAAACGAAAACACCCTCAAGATTGCACTCTTGAGGGTGTTTTTTATGCTTTCTTAAGCAATAAATACATAAAGTAAGGAGCACCAATTAAAGCAACGACAATACCTGCCGGAATACCGTTAGGCTCAACGATGTTTCGTCCGATTGTGTCTGCTAATAGTAATAGCCATCCGCCGATTAAAAGGGCGATAGGCATGAAGATTTGATGTCTTGGGCCTACTAAAGATTTTGCGATATGAGGAGCCATCAGCCCGATAAAGCTAATTCCTCCTGTTACGGAAACTGCTGCAGCTGCAAGTGCAACGGCTGCAATTAATAAGTATCTGCGTTCTTTTTCAATTTCAATTCCAACGCCGATTGCGACTGGTTCGTTTAATGCTAAAATGTTTAATCGATTTGCTTTATAGAAAACAAATGGAATTAATACGATTAACCATGGGAGCATTGCGAAAATGAAGATCCAATCATCTCCCCAAATGTTTCCGGCAATCCATTTGGCGATAAAGTCGACTTTCATACGATCAGCAGATGAAATAAGGACAATCATTGCTCCAGATAGTGCAAATGAAAAACCGATACCGGTTAATGTTAATCGTATTGGCTGAAGCCCTGTTGATTGACTATATGAAAATACGTAAATTAAAACAGCTGTAAGAAAAGCCCCGATAAATCCAACGACTGGTAGTAAATAAAGAAATGAACCTACATCTATTGGAAAGTATAAAAAGAAAATAGAAACAGCAACACCAGCACCAGAGTTAATCCCGAGAATACCAGGTTCAGCTAAATCGTTACGTGTAATGCCTTGAAGGATAGCACCTGATAAAGCGAGTGCCATACCAGCTAATACTGTAATGATAATTCTAGGTAGTCTTAAAGAATATAAAACGAATTCTTCTTTAAATGAACCTTGTCCCATTAGCGTTGGGAGTAGTCGATCATAAGATAAAGATGCTGAACCGAGTCCCATTCCAATTACAATGGTTGTAATAGTTAGTATAAGTAATGCGAGTATAATAAGACGTTGTTTTCTTAAAATAGATGGCATCATGAGAATGTTTTTCCTCCTTTGCGAACAATGAATAGGAAGAATGGTAATCCTACAATTGCGACGATAGCAGCAACGGGTGTTTCATACGGAGCATTAATTGTACGTCCGATTGTGTCTGCAAGTAACATAAAGGAAGCACCAGCAATTGCTGACATCGGAATAATAAATCGGTAATCTGGACCAACAATAGGACGCACCATATGAGGTATCATTAAACCGATAAATGCCATATTTCCGACAAGCGCCACAGAAGCACCAGCAAGTAAGATAATAATGATAAACAAAATTGTTTTAATAACAATGATTTTTTGACCGAGTCCAACAGCAACTTCTTCACTGAAACTAAGGACTGTCAATTTTCTTGCAAATAAGATAGCGATAAAGATACTTATTGAAATGACTGGAATAATAATTTTCAATTGACTCCAAGTAGTTCCAATCACCCCTCCAGCAGTCCAAAGTGATACATCTTGTGAAATTTTGAAGTAAATGCCGACTCCTTCTGAAATTGCGAGTAGAAATGCTGAAACTGCAGCACCTGCTAATACAATTCGAAGAGGAGAAAGTCCGCCTTTTTTCACCATACCAATTCCAAATACCATAATTGCCCCAACCGCAGCCCCGATAAAGCAAGCTAATGTTAAGTACAGATAGCTTATGGAAGGGTTGAAAGCAAGTGTTAGTGCAAGTGCAGCATTTGCGCCACCCGTTAGCCCAAGTAAGCCAGGGTCTGCAAGGGGGTTTCGTGTTAAACCTTGCATAATTGCCCCAGAAACGGCTAGTCCAGCCCCTACAAAAATAGCAGCAACTTCACGTGGTAAACGTATTTCACGAATAATAGATATTTTGTCTCCTTGAGCCGAGGAAGTGAGTGCTAACCATACGTCTTTTATAGAAGTATCTGCAGCCCCTAATACCATTGCAACCATAAAAATTAGAAAGAATGCAATTATGCTCAAAATTAGTTTGTATGTAAAAGCTATAGAACGTGGATTGTCATGATCTTTTGTCATTCGTTTCACATCTTTTCTGTTCATAGAATAAAGGAAGAGGAATTCTTAAATTAAGAATTCCTCATGTTTGTATTATTTACCAAGAAAGCTTTTCTTGAAGAAGTCTAGTTGGAAATCTAATGTAAGTGGATCATTGAAATAGAATTCCATCATGTTTGCTTCGTATACGCGATTATTTTTTACTGCTGGAATGTTTTTGTATGATTCTGTCTCTTGGAAGGAGTTATCAGTATCTTTGTTTTTACTTACGATTAAGTAATCACCAGCAAACTCAGGTAATACCTCAGTAGATAATGCGTAGTAACCTTCTTTTAAAGCTTTTTCTTTTACTTTTTCAGGCATTTTTAATTTCATTTCTTGGTACAGAATTTCTGTTCCGCGGCCCCAGTTCTCCCCGTATACATAAAGCTGTTTATTGAAGTTTTCAACAACAGATACTGTTGCATCTTCACCAATTTTTGCTTTAATTTCTTTACCAGCTTCTTGTGCACGTTTCTTGAAATCATCAATCCAAGTTTTTGCTTCTTTTTCTTTGTTTAATAACTTACCGATTTCTAAATGTTGTGTTAAGTAATCAACTTTTCCGTAAGTGTATGTTACAGTAGGAGCGATTTTCTTTAACTTATCAACATTTTTAATATTTGATAAACCAATGATTAAATCGGGATTTAGTTCAGCGATTTTTTCAACATTTTCATCTGATACTTCAGCAACATCTTTAAGTTTACTATCAAAACGTGGGTTTTGTTTAGACCATGAATCTACCCCAACAACATTTACGCCTAATGACATTACGTTACCAGCGAATGATGATAAAACAACAACGCGTTTTGGATTTGCAGGAACTTCTACTTTACCATTTTCAGATTGGTATGTAATTGTTTCTGATTTACTACCTTTTGCATCATTCTTTTTGTCTGTAGAGCCGTTGCTACAAGCACTCATAACAAGAACGAAAAGAACTGTTAGTGAAATAAATAACTTTTTCATCGTCTTTCTCCTTTAACGTAGATGTATGTGTATACAATAATTTGTTTAACTGCAATCTTTTTGAAAGAGTAGTGGTAATGCAAAATAATTTATTAAAAATCTTGAATGTGAGATTTCACAATATAGTATTAACCATATTAATGAAAGAAGATGTAATCTCAATTTGCTAATTATTAACAAATTGATAATGATTATCACTATTGATTCTTTAAATAATATAATTTTATATAGGTGTATTGTCAATAGTAATTTTGATTGTAAATTTTGCGGAAACAGGTTATATTTTATTGAGAATGATAATCAATGATTGATAGCTGAGGAGTGAGCACGAATGAATCGAGAAGAATTGTTTGATGTAACTGTAATAGGCGGAGGACCTGCAGGGCTTTATTCAGCTTTTTATAGTGGACTTAGAGAGATGAAAACGAAAATAATAGAATTTCAACCACAGTTAGGTGGAAAAATACATGTTTATCCGGAGAAGATGATTTGGGATGTAGGAGGGCTATTGCCAGTTACAGGTGATAAATTAATTGAACAACTTGTACAGCAAGGGCTAACATTTAAGCCGGAAGTTGTATTAAATACAAAAGTAGAATCAATTATTCGTAATGAAGATGGAACTTTTACGTTAAAAACAAGTACTGGCGAAGAACATTTTTCAAAAACAATTATCGTCGCAACTGGAAGCGGTATATTGAAACCGCAAAAGTTATCGATTGAAGGTGCGGAGCGATTTGAAGTATCGAATTTAAATTATACAGTTAAATCTTTAATGCGTTTCAAAGATAAAACGATCATTATTTCTGGTGGAGGAAATTCTGCCGTTGATTGGGCGAACGAATTAGAACCAATCGCGAAAAAAGTGTATGTAACATATAGAAAAGAAGAATTATCTGGTCATGAAGCACAAGTAAAACAGCTAATGAACAGCTCAGCGAAGTGTTTTCTGAATACATCGATTACAAAATTAATTGCTGGTGATAATCATGAAGCGATTGAATATGTAGAATTAACGAATCATGAGACAGGTGAAGTTTCTCATTTACCTATTGATGAAGTTATTATTAATCATGGATATGAACGTGACATTACATTATTAGAAAATAGTGAGTTGGACGTTGCGATTATAGATAATTTTTATATTGCAGGTAATGCAAATAGTGAGTCTTCTGTAGATGGATTATATGCTGCGGGAGATATTTTGAAACATGATGGGAAATTGCATTTAATTGCGGGAGCATTCCAAGATGCTGGAAATGCTGTGAATAAAGCGAAACAATTTATTCAGCCAGATGCAAGTGAGTACGGAATGGTTTCTTCGCATAATGAAGTATTTAAAAAACGAAATCGAGAATTGATAAAGCAAATGATGAAATAATAAAGTGAAACTTTAATCAGTGGGGGCTATCCTGCACTGATTATTAACCTTCACCAATCGGGCTTTTACTACCCACAAATAGCCGGATAAAGGTACAAGTATACCCCCATTTACTTCTCTATTCAAATAGACGAGAGATGTAAATGGGGGTTTTCCTGTTTACTATATTTTCAATCATTATTATGACACCGGTTTCATCAGTTCATATGACATGAACATTTTATTTGTAAATCAGTCTAGAAAACAATGAATCTATGTTTTGTTTACGCTGTTCCTTTTGCTCGTTCATTAGGAAATGGCATATTTAGTATAGAAGCAATGTATTGTTTTCCATGTTTTCGAGCCAATGATTCTAATATTTGACGAACGCGTTTTGTAAGATGGCCTTGTTTTTTTATCGCTTCACAATATGCGTCGTAGAAAGCATATTTAGCCCATAGAAAATCATCTTGTTGGAATAAGAAATGATTTTTGTACCATTCACCAATTGTATGATAACAATTGTTTTCGTGTATTGCTACGCCTTGAGAAAGAATACGATCAGATAAAGATGTAGTTAAATGAGAAGTTGTATTTTCTGTTTCAACTTGTAATGTTTTTTCTAACATTGTAATGATGTGACGAGTAGCCATATGTTAACTCTCCTTTGTGTAAATGGGTGATACCATTCTATATTTAAAAAAATACTTACTATATTATTATACAATATATGGAATGGTTCTACCTGCTTTTTAAACTGCATTTACAAAATCTTTTTTATTTGTTTACAAAAATAAAGTAAGATACAGTATATATGAAAAAACAATAAAGGAATGAACGCATTGTATATAACAATAGAAGAAGCTGCGGAGTATTTGAATTTACCAAAATCGTATATTGAAGAGCTAATTCAGCAAAAGAAAGTTCGTGCGCTATTCGATGGAGAGCAATATTTATTAAATAAAGAACAATTCAACACGCATTTAGAACAAATGGAGAAATATAAACAATTAGTGGAAGAAATATTAAACGAACCAATTCCAGAAGATATGGACGTTAAAGACGAAGACTAAACTTTAGGAAATCCCGTATGAAGATATGCAGAAATGTATCTTCATACGGGATTTTTTTATCTAAAGACATCAAAATCCTAAGGAGCCCTCAGGATTTCTTAGAATTTTGATAGGTAGTAGTCTACCATGTTAAAAGCATATTTTTTTCGAGCTAGGACAAACATAGAGAACGTAACCTGTACAGATACATATACTATCAGTGCAAAAGCTTATAAATTAATGGAAGGGGTTTTCTCGTGAGTTTATTTCATTGGGATTTTTTGAAAGACTTAATTGGATCTTATGTAAGAGTGAACAGAGGTGGACCAGAATCTCAAAAAGGAACAATAGTATCATTAGGTGCGGACTACTTCGGATTAGAGAATGAAAAAGGAGAGAGCCATTACTACCAGCTTCGCCATCTGAAAAGCATTACCCAAAATACGAAAGATGGTGGAGTAGGTGATTTAGAATGGGTGGAAGAAGACATTGCAGAAGACTTTGAAACGCTACTTCAAAGCTTCAAATACCGCTGGGTGAAAATTAACCGTGGTGGACCAGAGAAAATTGAAGGTATTTTACAAGATGTTTCTGGCGGTTATGTAACATTGATTATTAAAGAAGAAGTTGTATTAATTGCACTATCTCATATTAAGAGTGTTAATTATAATGCACCAGTAAGTGGAGAGAGTAGTGATGAGAGTAGCGATGAGAAAAGTAATGAAAACAGCAATAATTCAGGTCGCGCTCGTGCACAAAGACAATCAAGTAGAGGAAGATAATAAGAAAGGAGGGTACAAAATTGGAGAGTGTATTATGCTGTGATCAAATCAAAGGTTTAGTTGGTGAGAATGTAAAAGTAAATCTTCGTGGACCGGAAAGTCGAGTAGGTGTACTGTCATTGTTAGGAAAAGATTACCTTACACTACAATTACCTCATGGAGAATTAGTGTATTATCAACTGAAACATGTGAAGAGTCTAGTCAGAAAAGTGAAAGAGGCACAAGGAGAATATGGTTCATGTTTTTATGCGGAAGAAGATACTTTTTTAGATGCATTAAATGACTTGAAGTATAAATGGATAAAGATTAATCGTGGTGGACCAGAGTGTGTGGAAGGTTTATTAAGTGATATACATGATGGAAATATTACACTAGTTAATGGTGATGAGGTCATTTATGTGATTAATTCCCATATTAAGAGTGTGAGTCAAATAGTTAAAAACAAAAAGAATGAAGAAGAATAATGTTTAATAAATAAAAGGGGCATTATGATTGAAAATGAAGAATGATTTCATATTTCTCTGTAATTATTTTTGGATATATGAAAAAGGGTTTCTTACTATTAAAAAACAGAACATTGCCCCTGATTATTTTTAGAATAAAAGAAAGGGAAATTGTAATTTCATAGGAAGGAGGATATAGATGAATGAGTTACACAAAAGTATTGGAGAAAATATATATGTTAAATTAATTGGTGAAAAGAGATTTAAAGGCGTATTAATCGATGTAGGAAATGATATTGTTGTTCTTTACAATGGACAAGACTACGTATATATATCTTTATATCATATCCAATATTATAAGTTTTTAAGACCATATGATGAAGAAATATTAAAACCTGATGTAGATTCTGTAATTAAAAGGGAATCTCCTTCAATTTCTTTGAGGAAAGTATTAAGCACATCTAAAGGGATTTTCACAGAAATTTATGTAGCAGGTAATGCTCCAATACATGGATATGTTACAAGTGTAATGAACGATTATATTGTTTTTTATAGTCCAGTCTATAAAACTGTATATATATCTTTAAAGCACTTAAAATGGTTAATTCCGTATAAAGAAAACCAAGTGCCTTATTCCCTCAATAAAAATGAACTCCCCGTAAATCCATTAAATATTACGTTAGCTCGAACGTTTGAGGAGCAACTTATTAAAATGTATGGAAAGATTATGGTGTTCGATTTAGGTGAGGAATCCAATAAAATTGGAAAAATGGCGAAGATCGATGAAGGACATATTGAAATATTAAAAGCGCGTGATGCAAAAATGTATGTGAATATTCAACATGTAAAATCTGTCCATTGTCCGTAGGCTAGTTGAAAGGGCTGGCTTTTTCTTTTATATGCAGAAGGAAAGGTCGGGCCTGTTTGTTTAGTTCGATTTGGATATGAGGGGAAAAATGAATTGAATATAAATTATGTTAGTATGATTTTTGAAGAGGCAATCTTGTGCTAAATTATAAAAAATATGTACGAGCCACCTTTTGATGTATTCAATTTATTTTTTGAGGAAGAACTGCTCAACTAATTTACTAAAGGGGTTTTATTTGTGGAGCCGTTTCCAAATTCGTTATCGATTACATTACTTGGTAGTGCTGGTGGAGCAGCGAAGGCAGTTTTAGCAATTTTAAATCAAGCGATAGCAAATGAAAAAGATCCAATTTATGAAGTGATAAAGAATGTTACATTTCATTTGGTTGATATAAAACAAAAAGATAGGGCTTATTATGATGAGTTGTTTCCAAATTTGAAAGGTCATTTGTCATTATATGAAATAGACCTTCAAGATGTAGTGAAATTTAAACAGCATTTAACAGAAAAAAGTACGAGTGTTGTTATTGATGTTTCGGGTGCAGATACGATCAGGGTACTGAGCTGTTGTAATGAACTTGGAATCTTTTATATTAATTCAGCTTTGGAAAATGAGGCAGTAGATCAGGACGATAGTTTACTTGGATTTCAGCTTACGGAACGATATACGAGGTTTGAGAAAGAGAAAGAAAAATTTACAAATACAAAAGCGATTATAGGTTCAGGTATGAATCCAGGTGTTGTTCAATGGATGGTTGTTGAACTTATGAAAGAACGGCCGAATGAACAGCCACAAGCATGCTATATTGTAGAACATGATACGTCGTTTTTGAATGATACGGCACTTATAAAGCCGTATACACTTTATACGTCATGGGCAGTAGAGCGATTTCTAGACGAAGCGATATGGAGTTATCCGATGTATATGAGTCATCATCGTCCTCTTTATTTTTATGAGGATGTATATGCTTCAGAGTATAAAGTGAAGTTAGGAAAAAGAGAGTTTTATGGTTGCTTAATGCCACATGAGGAAGTTTTAATTTTAGGGAAAAATTTCAACATGGAAGTTGGTTTTCTTTACCGAATTAATGAGTATACAACAAATGTAATTAGACAGAACTTAGATAAGGTAGAAGATTTATGGAACTGGAATCGTAAAGTATTCAATCCAGCGGAAGAAGAGGTTGCAGGAGAGGATCTAGTAGGTGTATTACTCGTTTATGAAAATGGCGAGACGTATATGTATAACGTAATGAATAGTAGCCAAGTTTTTCATAAATATAAAACGAATGCAACTTACTTCCAAGTAGGGTGCGGAATTTATGCAGGTTTGTGTAGTTTACTTTTAGATCACTTTGGACAAGGTGCTTATTATGTCGAGGAATTATTATTAAATACAGAAAGTAAGTACGGTGAATATTTAAATTTATATATGAAGGATTTTGTAATAGGGCATAATGATTTTACGGATGGACTGCTACATGATAGGGTCAGATGGATATAAGTTGTGACTAGAAAGGAAGGAGAAGTCTCCTTCCTTTTTAGTATTATAAGGTTACGTATTGCCCTGAAAGCAATTTCATACTTATAATTTAAGGAGATAACGGTGGGGATTTTTTTTCGTATCGATCAAGGGGAGTTTTTATATGAACAAATACAAGAGCTTGATTTATGAAGAAAGAAAAGCTTTAAAGGTATTTATATTATTATTCTATATTATATTTTTTTCATATGACGCTATATATTATTTTGTATATCCTGCTATGAATATTAATGGAACAACGGTAGGATGGCCAGAAGGAAGCCTTGGGATAGGCGTATATATATTTGTAATAGCATTATTCCCTATTTCAATGTATCTTCAAAAAAGAGGTTATGTATATTCTATAAAATATTTATTTTTATTTGGCTACATGTTTATCAATCTTATAAATAATTTAATGATTTATTTGCGAACGGATAGAGCTTTTGAACATGGTAGTATGGTAGAAATGTTATTAATTTTATTTGCACCGGTTTTCGTGAACAGAAAATATTTTTATTTAGTTTCCTTTAGTGTAATTGGAAAGTACGTACTTTTTACATTGATACTACAAGATCTAAAAGTTGTGATTCCGCTTGTCTTATGTGTATTCTATTTCATTATTTCACATTCTTTGTTGAAACGATTTCAATCTTATGTAAGAACGGTTGTTGAAATGATGAACAATATGAAAGAGACGGAAAATTTAGCTGTAATTGGGACTATGTCTACAACAATTGCGCATGAAATCCGAAATCCATTAACGGCTTTGAAGGGGTTTACGCAAATGCAAAAAGAAAGAAACCCTGAAGATATGATGAGCTATGAAATAATGTTACAAGAAATTGAGAGAATTAACGGATTTGTTAGCGAATTGATGTTATTAGGAAAACCGAAACCAACAAATTATGAATGGTGTAACATACGGGAAATCCTTTTATATGTTGTGCAGTTAATGGAAAGTTATGCGAGTCAATATAAAGTGAAAGTTTATTTGCAAATAGATGGAAACTTACCCGTTATAAACGGTGATGATAAACAATTAAAACAAGTGTTGTTAAATATTATTAAAAACGGAATAGAATCAATGCCAGAAGGTGGGGATATTCATATTCGGGCATATGAAAAAACTAAGGGGTATTTGTGTATTGCTGTCGAGGATCAAGGATTTGGTATAGAGGCAGGAAAATTAGAGAAGATTGGAAAGGCTTTTTACACAACGAAGGAGAATGGTACAGGGCTTGGTTTAATGATTACATATAAAATTATTAAAGAACATCAAGGGAGTATCACGATTCAAAGTAGTATGGGTGTGGGAACGAAAGTGGAAATTTATTTACCGACGATGTAGCGAAGTAGAAGAAAATATTTTTCAGAAAAGTGTTCTTCTTGTGTAAATATAAACATTTAATAAAATGTTTCAAGAAGGGTTTTTTTTATAAAATACTTCGTTTATAATGGAGGAAAATATCGACATGAGATTGGTTACTCATGTAACGGTTCGGTAGTGTTATGAAAAGAAAAGAAGGGGTGCCCGCGCATCCTTTTTTCTATGCAGATATGATGAAAGAGGTGGTATTGATGGAATTAACATTAAATTCGACTGTATGCTTACACACGATTCAATTTCGAAAAGAGCAAAAGAATTATATTGTAAAAGATACAATTACAGGAGAAAAATATGAAATGCCGCCACTTTGGATTGATGCATTGGCAATGATGCGTGACGGTTTTTTATTGGGAGAAATTGAGGAGAAATTAAAAGAAGAGTATCCAGCAGAAGAAGTAAATATACTAGCATTCACGAGGCAACTGTTAGAGCTAGAACTTGTTGGAATGGTAGATGGGGAAGAGATAGCTTGTACAAAGAAGAAAGAGAAAGATTATTTAGCTTGGGTACGTCCCCGGTTGGAACAATTTTTCCTTAATGTAAATAAAAAATATAGAAGCAAAGGTCAGTGATGATCTTTGCTTTTTTGTAGTCCATATTTTAAAAAATAACAGCGAATGCCCTTGCGAAAGCACCGTCACTATTTTTAATTTTTAAAGGTGCTGCTGAGAAAAAGAAACGTTTCGCTTTAATAGCATCTAGATTTGTTAAGTTTTCAATTAAGAAAATATTATTGCCTAACAGTATGTGATGAATGGGTGATGTTTCTGTCGTTACCTCATCGGGAGAAATAAAATCTAAACCGACTGATTTTACTTTTAATTCAACTAGTTCTTCAGCTAATTCTTCGGAAAGATAAAATGCTTCTTTCTCATAAGCTTCTGTATTCCATTTATTAGATAGATTAGAATGGAAAATGACAATATCGTCTTTTTTTATGTCGGCATTATGCAATACTTCTTTAGGGAGTTTTCTCTCTTGAACATGAGTGACATCGATGAGAACTGCTTCACCTACAAACTGATCAAGGGGCAATTGATCAATCGTTGTTGCACCAGAAATAAAATGCGCAGGAGCGTCGCAATGTGTACCGACATGAACGACCGAATGGAAATCTGTAACTTGATATCCCGTTTCTTCAACGCTTGTAATGGCTTCTAGTTGGATTGTTGGTGTTCCGGGAAATTGAGACATATTATTTTCAAACGTTTGTGATAGATCAATTACTTTCATTTTAAATACCTCCAATATATGTTTTTCAAATAATAAAAAGCCCATCTTTCATGATCAAGAAAGATGGGCTTTACATACTAGTTGCGTTTTATCTTCCAAAATGCAATGCATTTTGCAGGAATTAGCACCTATTCGGTTCTTATAAACTGAGGTTGCTGGGCTTCAAAGGGCCGGTCCCTCTGCCTCTCTTGATAAAGGTTTATTCAGTTTCGGAATTCGAAATATTCATGATATTTAGAATTGTAATTCATTTCCTTTTTTCATGCAATACAAATTAGGTGTTCACCCAAATAAAGTTGCTCGCATATTGTAGCTTATGTAAGTAGACTGTTGCGAAGGAGTGAGTGCAGTGACAGGGAATGTGTTAAATTATTATGCTGGTGGTAATACAGCTAGAGGATTTCATAATTTATACGAAGAGAATTTAAAAGGGCTAGATAGGTTGTTTATTTTAAAGGGTGGTCCAGGAACGGGAAAATCTTCTTTAATTAAGGCAATAGGTCGTGAATGGGTTGAAAAAGGATATGATATTGAGCTTTTGCATTGTTCTTCCGATAATAAATCGGTTGATGGTGTAATTATCCCGAAGCTAAAAGTAGGAATTGTTGATGGAACATCTCCGCATGTTATCGAGCCAAAAATGCCAGGAGTTGTTGAGGAGTATATCAATTTAGGGGTTGCTTGGGACTCAGATAAATTAAGAAAGCAGAAGGTGGAAATTGAACGATTTGTTTCAGAAGCAAGCAAAGCTTTTCAAACTGCTTACGCTTGTTTTCACGAGGCGCTAATTATACATGATGAGTGGGAGAAAATATATATTAATAACATTGATTTTAATAAAGCAAATGAACTAACAGATCAGCTGATTCAGAAGCTATTTACAGATAAAGGAGGGAAACAATCGCTTGTGAAACATCGCTTTTTAGGAGCAGCTACACCGAAAGGAGCAGTTGATTTTGTTCCTAATTTAACAGAAGGATTGCCACATCGTTATTTTATAAAAGGACGCCCGGGCTCTGGAAAATCAACAATGCTCAAAAAGTTATCGAAGGCAGCAGAAGAAAAAGGTTTTGACGTTGAAGTATATCATTGCGGATTTGACCCGAATAGTCTTGATATGGTTATTGTAAGAGAATTAGGATTTGCAATTTTTGATAGTACCGCACCACATGAATATTTTCCAAGTCGCGTGGGTGATGAGATTATAGATATGTATGCTCTTATTGTTAAACCGGGGACGGATGAGAAGTATGCTACAGAAATTCGTGACGTTTCCATTCAATATAAAGCAAAAATGAATGAGGCGATGTCTTTCTTAGCAAAAGCAAAATCAGTTCGTGATAAATTAGAACGAATTTATATTGCTGCTATGGATTTTTCAAAAGTGGATGCATATAAAGAGGAAATTCAAAAAGAGTTTGAACGAATTGCGGTTAGTGTAACAGAAAAGAACAAGTAAAAAATAAGGGATTTTGGTAGGCTGTCGGGAATTTTCTGACAGCTATTTTAGTATGTAGTAAGCTTAGTAATATATTTGTCGAATTTCCAAGGAAATAATCAAAAAATGGAGAGGGTATGAAATGAGAGAGAAAATTAAAGCGGAATTAGCAAGAATTGAAAAAGAGAATGATGTGAAAATCTTATTTGCAGTGGAATCAGGGAGTCGTGCTTGGGGATTTCCATCGAAAGATAGTGATTATGATGTTAGATTTGTTTATATGCATCCGGTAGAGTGGTATTTATCAATTCATGATAAACGAGATGTAATTGAGTATCCGATTAGTGATGATTTAGATATAAGTGGCTGGGATATTAAAAAGGCATTACAACTGTTTGGAAAGTCAAACCCAGCTTTACTTGAGTGGATTCGATCACCAATTTTTTATTCGAAAAACTCTAACTTTCCAGAGCAGCTTCAGCAAATGAGTGAAAAGAATTTTGATCCAAAAGCAACGATATATCATTACTTACATATGGCTTCAAAAAATTATCGTGAATTTTTGCAAGGCGAGAATGTAAAGTTGAAAAAGTACTTTTATGTATTACGTCCTATTTTAGCTTGTCAGTGGCTAGAAGAGAAAGGGACATTACCTCCAGTAGAATTTAATCGATTGATTACAGAACTATCTATAGAACGTAGTGTATTGAATGAGATTGAGAAGTTGTTAATAAAGAAAAAAGCGGGTACGGAATTAGATGTTGGATTGAAAATTCAAGTGTTAAATCAATTTTTAGAAGAACAAATTGATTATTATCAGCAATACGTGAAAGGGATTGAAAAGGGATTAGGGATTGATATTGAGAGTTTGAATACACTATTTAGAAATATGTTGTTTGAAGTAAATAAAAAAGAGCACAAGTAAATTTGTGCTCTTTTTTTATCCCGCTATTTGTGGGAGCCTTACTGCCCGTAAACGCCTGATTGGTGTGGACTAATAATCAGCTGGGGATGCACCACAACACTGATTAAAGTTTCACTTTATTTTGTAGGAATAAAGAAAACAGATATAGCTGCGATAAGACCTGCAAAAGAGAATAAGTAAAAATTCCATGCTAAGTCATATTGCATTGTCATAATAATACCGACAAGAATAGGTCCAGCAATTGCACCAACTCGGCCAAGTCCAAGTCCCCAGCCTAAGGAGGTAGCTCGTATATGTGATGGGAAGTATTGTGTTACATAAGCATTTAATATTTGAGTAATACCAACTGATCCAATTCCAGCAAGACCAATTAAAAGATAAATGATTGTAACAGAGGGTTTAATTGTTAGTAGTCCAATACATATGGCTGCCATAAGATAGGAGATGCTAATAACAATTTTTGCTCCTATACGATCGGCAATCGCCCCGGCAAATAATGCGCCGATAGCTGCAGTAATATTTAGCATAAGTAGAAATGATAAACTAGATCCAAGAGGATATCCTGCCTGACGCATCATCTGTGGTAACCAAGTATTTAAACCGTATATTAAAAACATTCCCATTATATAAGTGATCCAAAAAAGTAGCGTTGCTTTTATGTATTCTTTTGAGAATAACGTAAGAAATCCATTTTTCTTTTGTATATTAGATGGTGCTTCAGAAATTTCATCTTTTACATGGAATTCAATTTGAAAGCGATTAAGAATTTTGTTCACTTCTTCTTGTCGATTCCGCGATAATAAAAATTGAATGGACTCAGGTAAATAAAGAATAATGAAAGGAATGAGGAGTAGCGGAATCATTCCGATGCCAAACATAATTCTCCATCCGAAATCTTCTAACATAAACATGGATAAAATAGCACCTAACACGATACCTAAAGGATAGCCGGTAAACATAAGAGCATAAATAAAAGATTGCCGTTTTTTTGATGAATATTCAACAGTAAGTGCGGAAGCCGTTGGGATAACACCGCCTAATCCGATTCCTCCGATAAATCGAGATAGCCCAAATAATTCAGGAGAAGGAGCAATTGCAGCTAAGCCCATTGTGATAGAAAAAAGAGCTAAACAGCATATAAGTGTCCACTTTCGTCCAATTAAATCTGTAATGGTTCCGATTAGAATAGCGCCAATAAACATCCCAAATAGAGCATAGCTGGCAATTGTTCCAGCTTGAGCTGGTGATAGTGCCCAGCTGTTGTCTTCTAAAAGCTTTGGCAGAACGGCACCGTAAATACCTAAATCATATCCGTCAGCTAGAATGGCGAGCCAACAAATAAAAACAACAAGTTTTGTAATAGAGCTTGAAAAGATAGTTTCTGTAGATTCTAGATGAGGTGGAGCAGAAGGTTGCATAGTATTCACCCCTTTTATTTGTAGATGAATATATTATTTTATTTACTGTTAATATTCCCCTTCTTATGTCGAAATTTATATGAAAAGGTGTCATGAAAAACAAAGAAGTTCAACAGGATTCTTGTTGAACTTCTTTGTTTTTTTATTCGTTATCAACTCGTTTTAATGGTTGATCTGCTGGCCCTTCCATAACATCGCCATCAATTGAAAAACGAGAACCGTGGCAAGGACAATCCCAAGTACAATCACCGTTATTCCATTCAACTTCACAGCCGAGGTGTGTACAAGTCGTATCGACGATATGTAGTTTTCCTTCTTTATCTTTATAAGCACCTGCTCGTTTACCGTTGACATGTACAACGGATCCTTCGCCAACTTCAAGATCCTCTGGTTTACGTAATGCAGTTTCAAGTTTCCCTTCAATTAAATGTTTAGCAACATCAATGTTTTGAGAAAGGAATGTTTTTATATCTGGATTTGCATGAAAGCGTGATGGTGCAAACAGCTCTTTATATGGGCTGTGGACTTTTAGAATGGAATCCTTCAGTAAATGAGCTGCAGCAGTTCCTGTTGTCATTCCCCATTTGCGATATCCAGTTGCAACAAATATATTTGGATTGCTTTCGTTAATATGTCCGATATAAGGGAGCTTGTCTAGCGTAATCAAATCTTGCGCTGACCATCTATAGGGAACTTCATCTACTCCAAAAGTTGCTTCAGCAAAAGAATAGAGTGCTTCATAATGAAGCATCGTATTTATTCCCTGTCCCGTTTTATGGCTCTCTCCGCCAATCAAAATCAACTTTTCTCCATTGTTTGTTATATAGCGTAAGGAGCGTTTTGGATCATCAATACTTAAATACATGCCACCTGGATAATCTGTTTTTGCTTTTATTGCAAGAGCATAGGAGCGTTCTGCGTACATTCGCGTAAAGAAAAAGCTATTCGCATCATAAAAAGGAAAGTGAGAACAAGAGACGACATATTCACAAGTGATGCGATGCCCCTCTTTTGTAATTACTTGTGGATAATCTCCTTTTTCCACATCCATAGCTGTTGTTTGTTCATAGACCTTTCCTCCCATCTCCACAAACTTTTCTAAAAGTGTTTTCAAATAAAGGAGGGGGTGGAATTGCGCTTGATTTTTCATTACAAGTGCAGATTGTACTGGAATAGGAATCGATAGAGATTGAACATAGTCACAAGGTATATTTAATTTTTGATAAGCTTCATATTCTTTCGATAAATTTCTTAAACCGTTATCAGTAGTTGTATACAAGTATGAATCTTCATTTGAAAAATTACAGTCGATTTTATATGTTTGCACAGTGTCATTTATGAATTGTAGAGCATGATTATTTGATTCATAGTAAAGCCTGGCTTTTTCCACACCGAAATGATTTATTAATTCATCGTAAATAAGATCATGTTGTGCTGTTACTTTTGCTGTTGTATGCCCAGTCGTTCCGTTTAAAATACGACCAGAATCAATTAAAACAACATCGATGCCTTCTTTTGCAAGTAAATAGGCAGTAGTAATACCTGTAATACCAGCACCGATAATAGCAACTTTTGTCTTTATATTTTCGGATAAACGAGGGAAAGTAGGAAACTGAGTAGATTCAATCCAATAAGATAGCGGCAGTTGTGGAAATGTATCACTTGTCATTGCGGAAACCTCCTGATTTTAGAACAATTTTCCTTTTAATATTTCCATAATATATGAAATTCATGTGTGTTGTTTTAGAAGTAGTCTATTTTTATTAAAAGAGGTTATAAATTATTTTAATATAATTAATTAGATGGGGCATTATGAAGTGGTAGGATTTATATAAAACTAAATTCAAGTGATTCTGTTTGTTGATTACATAGGGAGTTATTGAATGAGATAGAGTCTATGGCGTTTAAGAAAATGTCTATATATAGTGGGTAAATCCTTATGGAATCTATACATTTTCTTTAGTGAAATAAAGTATGATTATAAAAATATAACCACCTTTTATTACTAGGTCATAAAAGGTGTTGACAATATAGAAATTCTATTGTTATGATTCATCATGTGGAAAGGTTGATAGAGAGTAAAAAGAGAAATGTTTTTCATTGATAATAAAAGCGAAAAATAAGTGACGATAGAGTGAGTATATTTTCCTTATAATAGATGCTTTTTGGATCATCTAGTAAAATCAATCTGGAAGCAAGAATTGATATATGTAAGTTGCGCAAGGCGCGGCATAAGAAAGGAGCAAAAGGATGAAGGAGCTTCATACGTTTGGGTGGTATGCAGCACGTGTATCACCACATTTGCCGAAAAAAGCATTTAAACCAGTGCCTACTCGTTTATTTGGTGGACTGGCTTATTTGCTTGTGGCATTGGCGGGGTTAATATCGATTGGTGTATTTGAATTGAATGTGTGGGCGAATCTAGGAATTGCGATTGTTCTTGGATTATGTTTTGCTTCACTTGGATTTTTAGGGCATGAAATTTTACATGGAACTGTTGTAAGAAAGGCATGGCTTCGTGATTTTTTAGGCGCGATTGCATTTATGCCATTATCAACAGGACCAAAACTTTGGAGAAAGTGGCATAATGCAACTCATCATGTTCATACACAGCATGAAGAGAATGATCCAGATGCATGGCCGACACTTGAGAAGCTTAAAAAAAGTAAGTTTTTAAGTTGGGTATATCGTATGCCTCTTCATGTACGTTCATTCTTTAGTTTCCTGTCACTAACAATTCAATTTACATTGCATTCAACTCGAATGTTCTTTCATTTTATAAAAGAATTTAAGTCATCGAATCAAAAATCTGTATGGCTTCAACTTCTTTTGCCTTGGACAGTTTGGATTAGTTTATTATTTATTATGGGACCTGGAAAATGGTTATTTGCATATGTGATTCCGTTGTTAATTGCTAACTTTATTGTAATGGCATATATCGCAACAAATCACCGCTTAAATCCAATTGTTCCAGTAAATGATCCGTTAGCAAACTGTTTATCAGTAACAGTGCCGCGCTGGGTAGACGTTTTACATTTCAATTTCTCGTATCATACAGAACATCATCTGTTCCCTGCTATGAGCTCTAAATACTATCCGTTAGTAAAAGAGAAGATTAAAGAAATGTGGCCGGAACGCTATCACGAAATGCCGATGACAAAAGCATTGGCAGCACTTTGGAATACACCACGTGTGTATTATCACGGAAGTGAATTAGTTGATCCGCATAGAGAACATTTCTACGGTTCTTTAGGAAATGGATTAGACCCTCATAATATTTCATATCGTGAGGAACATATAGAAGAAAAAGAGAGTATTAAAAAAGTAAATCAGTAAAATTTGATATATTTTGCAGTGAAAAAGCAAGCCATCTCAGGCTTGCTTTTTTTTATAAAGAAACTTCTTTTTTATTCTTTGTATGGACTTGGATAGAGTTTGTCTCTTTGCGCTGTAATCGTTTTTCTAAAAGGTTAACAAAATAAGTAAATAGGAGAACGAGTACGAGATAATATAAACCAACGATTACATATGTATCTAATTGTTGGAAGTTACTTGCGGCAATTGATAAACCCGATCCCCATAATTCGGACAGTCCTACGTAAGCAACAAGTGAGGAATCTTTCAATCCAATAATAAATTGATTACCTAGAGGAGGAAGAGATAGACGAAATGCTTGTGGTAATATAATTCGGCGCATCGCCAAAGGGTAAGGCATGCCTAAAGAGCGAGCAGCTTCTAATTGTCCACGGTCAACGGATTGAATGGATCCACGGAAAATTTCGGTAATATATGCACCGTTATGAATTGCTAAAGCAATTGCTCCTGCCCAAAAAGGGGTGAACACAACAACAGATGTAATACCAAAATAGAGAATTGCGATTTGAACAATTAAAGGTGTACCACGAATAATGGCGATGTAGACATGAGCGATACTATTTAGAACTTTATTGTTAGAGATTCGAAAGAAAGCGAATAGTAATCCAATTAATGAGCCGAGTACTAGGGAAGTTAATGTTAATTGTAATGTGACAATAGTAGCTTTTAAGAGTGTGGGGTAGGTAGAGATAAAAATTTCAAACATGCGTTTCACCTCATAGTGTATAGATTTTAGTAGGGAATGAAATACCCCACATAAAAAGTGGGGCATGATTTATGGAATCTTTGAATAGTTAACTTACTTCGTTTTTGCCTCTTCTCCAAGAATATTACGACCAAACCATTTTTTACTAATCTTTTCGTACGTACCATCTTTAATGATTTCATCTAAAGCTTTATTTACTTTTTTAACCATTTCTTTATCATCTTTGCGAATAGCAATTCCCATTTCATCAAGATTTAATGGTTTTCCAGCTTCTTTTATATTTGATTTACCTTCTTTAATCATTCGAAGACCAACCATTTGATCAGTGATTACTGCGTCCACACGCCCAGGCTCTAAGTCCATAAGAGCGGTAATATCACTATCGTATTCTGTAATTTGATCTGTATGTTTTGAAACAAGAGTTTTAAAGGTACTAGCTTTTACAACACCAATTTTCTTTCCTTTCAAATCTTCTGGAGAAGAGATAGACGTATTCTTTTTAGCTACGAAAATCTGGGCACCAGAGCGATAATATGGGTTTGAGAAACTAACAGCTTTTAATCGTTCTTCTGTAATGGCCATACTTCCTAATATCGCATCATATTTTTTTGATTGTAGACCTTGAATTAGCGTTTCCCACGGATTTGTAATAGGAGCGGGTTTCATTCCCATCTTTTTCGCGAGCGCCTCACCTATTTCTACATCAAATCCGGCAAGTTTTCCGTCATTTTCTTTATAGTTAAAAGGTTTGTATAATCCACTCATCGCATAACGAAATTCCTTTTCACCATTTGATGAAGTAGTCGAGCTTTCCTTACTACAGGCTCCCAGTATGAATGATGTACATAGTGTAATACTCGCAACAATGGTTAATAGTTTTCTTTTCATAAGACCCCTCCTATATATTGATCATACGGATGGTTTTAAGTATGTTATCGAGATATTTTATTTGGACAATTAGTTGTGCACCGTATGAATGTATTTCTTTACGTTTGAAATAGAAGTTACATTATAAAACGTTACGTAAAAACTGTTTTGCTCGTTCATGTGATGGAGCTGAAAAGAATTGCGCTGGCGGAGCATCCTCTACAATTTTTCCGTCATCCATAAAGATGACGCGATCAGCTACATCTCTTGCGAAATTCATTTCATGAGTAACAATCACCATTGTCATTCCTTCTTCAGCAAGTTCTTTCATAACTTGCAATACTTCTCCAACGAGTTCAGGGTCTAAGGCTGAGGTAGGTTCATCAAATAGCATAATTTTAGGATTCATAGCAAGAGCTCGTGCAATCGCAACGCGTTGTTTTTGACCACCTGAAAGTAGGTGAGGAGTTACATCCGCCTTATCTTGTAGGCCGACTTTTTGTAGGAGTTGATTCCCAACGTCCTTCGCGTCTGCTGTTTCCAATTTTTTTACGTGAATAGGTGCTTCTATGATGTTTTCTAGTGAGGTCATATGAGGAAAGAGGTTAAAGTGTTGAAAAACCATACCGACATTTTCACGGACTTTGTTTAAATTTGAATGCTTTGGATCAATTCGTTCACCTTGTAAGTGAATTTCACCTTCATCGTACATTTCTAAAAAGTTAAGACAACGAAGTAATGTACTTTTGCCGGAACCACTGGCACCGATTAAAACAACAACTTCTTTTTCTTTTACTTCTAAATCAATTCCTTTTAAAACATCAAGTGAGCCAAATGATTTTACTAGATTTCGAACTTGAATCATACAAAACCCCCAGTCAAAAATATATTTTACAAATGTTGCCCCTTATTTCTGTTATTAGTCATAAATTGTCAGAATCCTTTATTTTTTTCAGGGGATTTAATATTCAAAGAAATAATGATTTTTAAAATCACTATATCTTTCTATAACGAAAATATGGATAATAATATATAGGTAGTACTTATATTGCTTATAAGAAGGGGGAAAGAAGAGATGGGAAAAGAAAGAAAAACATTTTCCTTTGGCTTGCGTATACAGCTTATGTTATTTACTACAATTCTAGCTTTCATTACATATTCAACAAGTTTAATTTTCATTTACGTTATATATGATTATTTTCAAAGTTATGTAAGTCAAACTGTTTATAATATTATCGTTATGTTATTAGGTGTAGTATGGTCTGGAATTTTAGCGTATGGGGCAGCAATATTTTTAATTAAACCACTTCGAAAGTTGGAAGAAGCAGCAAGGAAAGCGGCTGAAGGTGATATTCGTGAAGATGTCCCATTGCCAAAGACCGATGATGAGATAAAATCTTTAAGTGTTGCATTTAATATGATGCTAGGGAACTTAAGGGGCATGGTAAAAAATATCGATACTACATTTTCGTATACAAATAATCAAGTTCAGCAAATTAGAAAACAAACAGGTGAAGCGACAAAGCAAGCACAAGGTGTGTCTGAAACCCTTGCGGAGATTTCTTCCGGTGCCGAGCAATCAGCAGCATCGATTCAAGCGATCGTTTCTACTGTTGATACAACGACTTCTATTGCAAATGAAGTAGAAGGAAAAGCAAAACAGTCTGACGAGTTGTCTTCAGAAATGGTTCAAGCTTTAGGACAAAGTACACGTGTCTTTACTTCTTTAATTCAAGGTATTCAAACATTGGCGAGAGAAAATGAAGATTCGATGGAAAATGTACAGAAATTAGAAGAGCGAATGAAACAAGTTGAACACATTGTTTCTGTTGTGAGTGAGATTGCTAGCCAAACAAATTTATTAGCACTCAACGCTTCTATTGAGGCAGCTCGTGCAGGAGAGCATGGAAGGGGCTTTGCGGTTGTAGCAGAAGAAGTACGTAAACTTGCTGATGAAAGTGATCATTCCGCAAGAAACATATCGCAGTTATTACGGAATATGCAAGATGAAGTACAGCAAGTCGCATTGAAAATGACAGAGCAGGTGAAGACAGCTAAAGAAGAGGCAAAACGCGGAGAAGCTACAGAATTAATTTTAAAAGAAATGTCATCAAGTGTTATGGAAGTAGCCGATGCAACTAAGCAAATTAGTAATTATATGAATGAACAAGTGAATCACATTTATCAAACAGGAGCACAAACAAAGGCTGTAGCAGCAATTGCGGAAGAAACGTCAGCTGGTTCACAAGAAGTGGCACGTGTGACGTTGCAACAGTCTAAAAATATGATAGCAATCGATCAATTATTAAAAGACTTAGAGAAGCAATCAGCGGATTTAAAACAAACAATTGAACGGTTTTCAATGTAAAAGGAAGAACAGAATGCTGTTCTTCTCTTTTTTATTTAGTTTGATTTAATATTTACAGTTAAACTATGAACGTTTCCGCAACATTCTTTTCTGTCCCTTTCGGATGAAAATTATAGCGAGCTATAATATTAAAAGGGGTGTCTTTTATGAAAAAAGAAAAAAGACAACGATTAATTAAACAATTTGTAAAGGAGTATGAAATAGAGAAGCAAGAAAGATTAGTAGAATTGTTAGCAAAAAAAGATGTATTAGTAACACAAGCTACAGTTTCTCGAGATATTCGTGAGTTAAATTTAACGAAGGTACCTTCTCAAGAAGGATTAATGATATATAAATTTTTCTCAGAAGAGCATTTACAAACTGATATAAAGTTAAAGAAAAAATTACGAGAGGTTGTTGTAAAAATTGATTGTGTAGATCAATTAATGGTTATTAAAACATTACCCGGTAATGCACATGTTATTGGTGTTTTGTTTGATGAGCTAGATTGGAAAGAAAAAATAGGATGTGTATGTGGAAATGATACATGCCTTATCATTTCTCAGTCAAAATCAGATAGGGAGATTTTAGAAGAAAGGTTAAATTTAATTATTTAGATGCAAAATCCTGTTTTTAATAAAAATTAAAAACAGGATTTTTGTTTAAATACGGAAGTTAAATATTCAACATATATGCGTAATATATGTGTTTTTTTATTGAAAAATCGGGATGAAGTGTTATAAAAATACAAATTCATATGATTTTAAAAAAATAACTTGTTTAATATTTCACAATGATAATGTGGATGCTTTCACAAAGATGAAGGCGCGTAGCATTTATTATGTACTTGTAAGACATCAAACATATTTAAAAGGAGGTACAACAAATGAAGCATCCGATACATGTTACTTCAGAGATTGGGGAATTACAAACAGTTTTATTAAAACGACCTGGTAAAGAAGTGGAAAACTTAACGCCAGATTATTTGCAACAATTATTATTTGACGATATTCCATACTTACCAATTATTCAAAAAGAGCATGATTATTTTGCACAAACATTACGCAATCGGGGTGTTGAAGTTCTTTATTTAGAAAAACTAGCTGCTGAGGCATTAGTAGATAAAAAACTTCGAGAAGAATTTGTTGATCGTATTTTAGAAGAAGGACAGGCTGACGTAAATGTTGCACATCAAACTTTAAAAGAATATTTACTTTCCTTTTCAAATGAAGAATTAATTCAAAAAATTATGGGTGGTGTACGGAAAAACGAGATTGAAACAAGTAAGAAGACACATTTATATGAATTAATGGAAGATCATTATCCGTTTTACTTAGACCCAATGCCTAATTTATATTTTACTCGTGATCCAGCAGCTAGCGTGGGCGATGGATTAACGATAAATAAGATGAGAGAACCGGCGCGTAGACGTGAATCATTATTCATGGAGTACATCATTAAATATCATCCAAGATTTGCAAATCACAATGTGCCAATTTGGCTAGATCGTGATTATAAGTTTCCAATTGAAGGTGGCGATGAGCTAATTTTAAATGAAGAAACAATTGCAATTGGAGTATCTGCCCGTACGTCAGCTAAAGCAATTGAACGTTTAGCTAAAAATCTTTTTAGTCGACAAAATAAAATTAAGAAAGTGTTAGCAATAGAAATTCCAAAATGCCGAGCATTTATGCATTTAGATACAGTGTTTACAATGGTTGATTATGACAAGTTTACAATTCACCCAGCCATTCAAGGGCCAAAAGGAAATATGAATATTTATATTTTAGAAAAAGGTCCAGATGTGGAAACTCTTAAAATTACACATCGCACTTCTTTAATGGAAGCATTAAAAGAGGTATTAGGTTTAAGTGAATTAGTTCTTATTCCTTGTGGAGGAGGAGATGCAATTGCTTCCGCTCGTGAACAATGGAATGATGGTTCTAATACATTAGCAATTGCGCCAGGTGTAGTTGTTACATATGATCGCAACTATGTATCCAATACGTTATTGCGGGAACATGGTATAGAAGTCATTGAGGTGCTAAGTTCGGAATTATCTCGTGGGCGTGGGGGTCCACGTTGCATGAGTATGCCAATTGTTCGTAAAGATATTTAGTATAAATAACGGAGAAAGTAGGGATGAAGTATGTTAATGACTAGACCAAATTTAAAAGGAAGAAGTTTTCTAGCTGAAAAAGATTTTACACAAGAAGAATTGCTATATTTTCTAGATTTAGCAGCAGAATTAAAAGAGAAAAAGAAAAACGGTGTCCCACATCATTATTTAGAAGGTAAAAATGTAGCGCTATTATTTGAAAAAACCTCTACTCGTACGCGATGTGCATTTACAGTAGCATGTACAGATTTAGGTGCGAACCCTGAATATTTAGGGAAAGGTGATATTCAGCTTGGAAAAAAAGAATCCGTTGAGGATACAGCAAAAGTGTTAGGACGTATGTTTGACGGAATTGAGTTTCGTGGATTTAATCATGAAACTGTAGAATCTTTAGCACAAAATTCTGGTGTACCGGTTTGGAATGGATTAACAGATATGTGGCATCCAACACAAACACTTGCAGATTTATTAACAATTAGAGAACATGTAGGGAAATTAAAAAATGTGAAGCTTGTTTACGTTGGAGATGGACGAAATAATGTTGCTAATAGTTTACTAGTTGGTGGAGCGATTGTTGGAATGGATGTACGTATTTGTACACCGGAATCTTTATGGCCAGAGCAAGAAGTAATTGATTTAGCAAAAAAATATAATGAACAGGTAATGATAACAAGTAATGTGGAAGAAGCTGTTGCAAATGCAGATGTAATTTATACAGATGTATGGGTGTCTATGGGAGAAGAAGAAAAATTTGCTGAACGTGTCGAGTTATTGAAACCTTATCAAGTAAATATGAAAATGATTAAAGAAACAGGGAATGAAAACGTGATTTTCTTACATTGTTTACCCGCATTCCATGATGTTGAAACGATGTATGGTGAGGAAGTTTATGAGAAATATGGGCTGAGAGAAATGGAGGTAACTGACGAAGTATTCCGCAGTAAACATTCAAAAGTATTTGATCAGGCTGAAAATAGAATGCATACAATTAAAGCGGTTATGGCAGCTACTTTAGGAAACATGGAGTAAAGAAGAAAGGGAGTCTTCCTTTCTTCTTTCTCCTCCTTTAGACACTATCATTCACTATTGCTTTCGTATTGTTATTGCAATTAAAGAGAGGTGAGTGGAATGGGTGAAGATAAGAAATTAGGGTTGTTTACATTAACGGCGCTTGTAGTGGGGTCTATGATTGGCGGTGGAGCATTTAATTTAGCAAGTGATATGGCAAAAGGTGCTGGTGCTGGAGCCATTATTATTGGTTGGGTTATAACAGGAATTGGGATGATTGCGCTTGGATTATCTTTTCAAAATCTAACTGTAAAACGGCCAAATTTAGATGGTGGTATTTTTAGTTATGCAAAAGCAGGATTTGGGAATTTTATGGGATTTAATAGTGCGTGGGGATATTGGCTATCTGCCTGGCTTGGTAATGTAGCTTACGGCACATTATTGTTTTCTTCATTAGGGTATTTCTTCCCAATCTTTGAGGGCGGTCAAAATGTAGCATCCATTATTGGTGCAAGCGTATTATTATGGTGTGTTCACATGTTAATTTTACGTGGAGTTCAATCAGCAGCACTTGTGAATTTAGTAACTACAATCGCAAAATTAGTACCTGTATTTGTATTTATTGTTATAGGAATCTTCGCGTTTCATATTGATACGTTCCTAGATGGATTTTGGGGACAAACTGGTTCTTTTTCATGGGGAGCAGTTGGCAGCCAAGTTAAAAGTACAATGCTTGTAACTTTATGGGTGTTCATTGGGGTAGAAGGGGCTGTTGTTTTATCAAGTCGAGCAAAAAATAGAAGTGATGTAGGGAAAGCAACGGTTATTGGCTTAATTGGTACACTCATCATTTACATTTTAATTACATTACTGTCTCTTGGACTTATGCAGCAAGCAGATATTGCTAATTTAAAAAATCCGTCTATGGCTTATTTATTTGAAAGTGTTGTTGGAAAATGGGGTGCTATCTTTATTAATTTAGGTTTAGTTATCTCTGTATTAGGTGCTTGGTTAGGTTGGACTTTACTCGCATCTGAAATTCCGTATTTGGCGGCTAAAGACGGAGTATTTCCAAAATGGTTTGCAAAAGAAAATAAAAATAAAGCTCCAATAAATTCATTATGGATAACAAATGGCTTAATTCAAATGTTCTTATTAACATTCGTCGTTTCCGATCAGGCGTATAACTTTGCATTCTCATTAGCATCTTCAGCTATTTTAATCCCATATGCTTTTTCAGCATTTTATCAACTGAAGCATAGCTTAAAGTCTGAAGAAGCGGATCGAAATAAAAATATAATAATTGGTTTGATAGCAAGTATGTACGGTGTGTGGTTAGTTTATGCAGCTGGTTTAGAGTATTTATTATTAACAATGACTTTATATGCGCCAGGTATTTTTATTTTTTACAATGTTCAAAGGCAAAAGAGTTCGAAGCAAATATTTACTCGAGTGGAATTAGCATCATCGGTAGCAATTGGTGCTTTAGCATTCTTTGCGATTTATGGATTAATTACAGGCAGTATTACTTTATAAAGCGTTGTGAAATCGAAATCAACTGGAGGGCTGAAATATGGCACGAAGAAAAATTGTAGTTGCACTAGGGGGAAATGCGATACAGTCTGGAAAAGCTACTGCGGGAGCACAGCAAGAAGCGTTAGAAAAAACAGCGGAACAACTTGTGAAAATAATGGAAAATGATGTAGATATAGTAATTGCGCATGGAAATGGTCCACAAGTGGGAAATATTTTATTACAGCAAAAAGCTGCAGAAACGGAAAAGACACCTGCAATGCCATTAGATACTTGTGGTGCAATGAGCCAAGGGATGATTGGATATTGGATGGAAAATGCGATTGAAAAGGCATTGAAAAAAAGGAATATAAAAAAAGACGTAGCAACGGTTATAACACGCGTTGTCGTGGATGAAAAAGATGAGGCATTTAAAAATCCAACTAAACCAATTGGTCCTTTTTATACAGAAGAAGAGGCCAGAAGATTAATGGAAGAAACAAAAGCAGTGTTTAAAGAAGATGCTGGCAGAGGGTGGAGACGTGTTGTTCCATCACCGAAGCCTGTAAGTATTCATGAACATAAAGTAATTAATTCTTTAGTTGAGGATGGAAATATAGTGATAGCTGTTGGTGGTGGTGGAATTCCAGTAATTGATTCTGAAGAAGGGTTAAAAGGAACTGAAGCGGTTATCGATAAAGATTTCGCTGCGCAGAAATTAGCTGAATTAGTAGATGCCGATACGCTCGTAATTTTAACTGCAGTTGATCATGTGTATGTAAATTATAATCAACTGAATCAAAAGAAATTAGAGCATGTCACAGTGAATCAATTAGAAGAATACATGGAAGAACAACAATTTGCTGCGGGAAGTATGCTTCCAAAAATTGAAGCTGCTATTAATTTTGTTAATACAAATCCAAAAAGAAAAACAATTATTACGTCTTTAGAAAAAGTATATGAAGCACTAGAAGAAAAAGCTGGTACTATTATTTCTAAACAGAATGTATGCATGTATGTTTAAATAATTATGTACGCTATTTATTAGTAAAAAAGAATGGAGTTAGTAACTTCATTCTTTTTATGTATTAATATTTTTTGTAATCATTGTTCATAAAGTTTTCATGATGAAATCTGAATATATAAGTTAGTTATGATAAAATTTAATTTGAATACGCTTTCTTGATTTTTCGCTCCAACATACAGCAAGAGAGAGGGAATCTTATGAATAGACGGAACGTAGTTAAAGATTTAAAGCAATTTGAATTATTTGCTCATTTAACAGAAAAGAAATTGAAAGGTTTGACGGAGTTTGTCTATTGGCGAACTTATAAAAAGGGTCAATTTTTATTTTTAGAAGGGGATTCAAGAGAAAGAATTTACTTCATGTTAGATGGTTTTGTAAAGTTAGAGCGGGTAAATCAAAGTGGAAATTTATTATATGATGACTATGTAAAGCGGTATTCTATTTTTCCTTATGGTGGTATGTTTACAGACAGAGGATATAACTATACGGCAGAAGCGATGACAGATGTAGAGGTATATTATATTCCGACAGTAATTTTTGAAGATATGGTGAAATCTAGTAGGACGCAATTAATGTACGTTGTTCAGCAATTATCATCAATATTAAAACTAAACGAAAATCGAGTGCAAAACATTACAATTCCTAATGCACAAGATCGAGTCATTCAAACATTAAATTATTTAATGCAAGATTTAGGAGAACAGAGTGGCGAAACGATTGTAATTTCATGCCCACTTACAACAATTGAAATATCGAAAATATCTGGTACGTCTCGAGAGACGGTTAGCGGCGTATTAAAACAATTAAAAAACGATAGTATTGTTACGATTCTGGATAAGAAAATTACAATACATAATCCAACATATTTTGAGGAAGTCTCTATGTGAAAATTGCATATGGATTTTCTAATTCATACTGTATATTAATAAAGTTCTTTATATATTTATAAGGAGCTTTTTTACGTTACCCTCTATAAAAAGATTGTATAGCATGGTAATAATAGCTAAAATCGATAATAAAAAAGTAAGGGGAAGGAGAGAAAGAATGGTCCGAATTGAGTATGATCGATTAGTAGATATTTGTTACAGTATAGGGGTTTTGTTATTATTAAAAATTCCAAACGATAATGAATTAATTGGGGAAAAACTATTCAATTTCTTTAATGTTCCGGTATATACATATACTTATATGGATTATAAAGTCTCAAATATAGTAATCGTTTCTTTCATACTACATGTAATCGCATTTATATTATTTGTAAAATGGTTAGTAAAAAAGAAATCTAGTACATTTAGAACAATGAATAAGATAAAAGTAGTAGGCATTAGTATTTTGATTTTAATGATGCCGTTTATGCTAAATAACATCCTCCAGACATTGAATAAAACATGGTACTACGCAGGAAAAACAGGGGTAGAGGCGATAGAATATAAAAAAGAAGATAGTCAATGTAGAATGGAGAAGAATGGAGGGGATATTGAACAAAAGTGCATTGTTACTTTAAAAAATTATCGTAATCATTCACAAGCATTAAAAATTGTTTTATATGATAATGCAACAGAAACTTCCAAAAGTTATCCAGTACCGAAACCAGTCTATTTACAAAAACATGAGACAAAACAATTGGAATTTCAAATTCCTGTTGCTTATAATAGCGGTATTGAAAAAGATAAAGTACCAAATATTAAATTACATTCATTGCATAAAAATGATGAGAAATACAATTAATCCGTAATTGAAAGTTTATGAGTAGGAGCAATAATTTGAAAAGATATAGAAAATCAACTTGAATCATCCAACATGCTGCGAGGTAACGGCATATTGGATGATTTTTTATTTTATCCCCTTTTTTACGTATGAAAGGGTGGGATACTTTGTTGAAAACGAAAAACATTGCAAGGATCATATATAGTTTTCACTTTACGTAATCTGTGAAAGTTAGAGCCATAGTAACTAGTTTGCCAATTTTTAATGTCGATATCGGGCCAATTGACATAATCACCTAGTGTATAAGGATATAAGCTTTCTCTTAAATCTTTAACCCAGCGTATATTTCGATTTTCTTCATCATCGCATTTCCAAGAGGTAATGTATTCTTGCGCAATAATTGCTTTGCGATGGAAATAAGCTGTTTCAGTAGGCGAAATATTTTCCACAGCACCTACGAGCGATTGGTGCCAAATACTCGCATCTTTATTTGGTGCATGAGAAAGAAAATATTGCATAATCTGAATGCCTTTAAGAGGGATAGGTTTATATACGTAGGAACCGGACCGTTTGAAGTTTTCAGGGATGTTGCCACTGTTAAAAAATTCAACAGCCTTTATATAAGGAACTTCATCTATAAAGAGAGAGGGGGTACCAGTTTCAAGAAGCGGTGATAATAAGGAATGGAGTTCAGAGGGAGAGCCAACAAACTCACCTTGTGCTTCAATTTTATTTTGTTGCTTTGCGAATAATTCAATTGATGAAGTGAGACGTTCATCTATATAAGGCGCCCAGTTTTGCCAAGCTTGAAATGCAGCGATAAAATCTTCCCATTCCCATGTGATGGAGAAGATTGATACATTTTTTATAGGATGTACTCGAAAAGTTAAAGAAGTAACAATTCCGAAGTTTCCACCACCACCGCCGCGGCACGCCCAAAACAAGTTAGGGTTTTCTTGTTCGTTTGCACGAATGATTTTTGCGCCCAATTTACCGCATGCTTGTACCATTTCAACTTCTACTAATTGATCACATGTTAATCCAAATAAGCGTGAAAGCATACCGATACCACCACCAAGTGTTAATCCAACAATTCCAACACTTGCACTTGTACCAGCCGGTATTGTAACACCATAATTCCAAAGTTCTTTATAAACCGTACCAAGATTTGCACCAGCTTCAATTGTTGCTGTTAATTTATTTGTATTAACAGTAATGCGATGCATTTCACTCACATCAATAATAAGTCCTCTATTTAAAAGAGAAAAATTTTCATAGCTATGACGTCCGCTTCTTAAGCGAAATGGTATATGACGTTCACGTGCCCATTTTAAGGCATTACACACATCATTTTTATTTTGGCAAAAAACAATAATACAAGGGAGTTTTGGAATACTTAAATTTAAATTTATTCGGGCTACGTCATAGTCAGGATCTGAGGGAACAACGATACGACCTGTTAATTTTGTTTGTTTCAATTTATCACTCCTTTCTAAAATAAGCAGTGCTTTTTATTAATATATGAAAAGCGTATGTAACGTGCGTGGACAAGAGCAGGTAAGAATGAGATTTACCTTTGTGAGAAATAAATAAAGTGAAGGCTAATAATCAGTGGGAGTTTTGTTCCTCCCCCACTGATTATTAGCCTTCACCAATCGGACTTTAACGGGCAGCCCGATCCCCGCCGAACTTCTTTGCTTTCGCTGAATTTTGAGGTGGGGTTCTTACTGCCCGGCCAATAGCGGGATAAAGCATAAGAATAAGGAATCTACATAGAGTTCAATGAAAACAGTTGCAAACTATTCATATTTTGTTATGATAGTGTTACGAAAACGTTTGCATAAAATTTCCGATGGGATGCAAAAGGAGAGAATGACTATGAATAAGACATGGTGGAAAGAAGCAGTTGCTTATCAAATTTATCCACGAAGCTTTATGGATTCAAATGGTGATGGTATTGGAGATTTACAAGGTATTATTGCAAAGCTGGATTATTTAAAAGATTTAGGTATAGATGTAATTTGGATTTGTCCAATGTATAAGTCTCCCAATGATGATAATGGTTATGATATTAGTGATTATCAAGATATTATGGATGAGTTTGGTACAATGGCGGATTTTGATGCTTTATTAGATGAAGTTCATAAGCGTGACATGAAGCTTATTATTGATTTAGTTATTAATCATACGAGTGATGAACATCCATGGTTTATTGAATCTCGTTCATCTAAAGACAATCCGAAGCGTGATTGGTACATTTGGCATGATGGTAAAGATGGTGCGGAACCAAACAACTGGGAAAGTATTTTTAATGGTTCGGCATGGGAATATGATGAAGTAACAGAACAATATTATTTACATTTATTCTCACGTAAACAACCAGATTTAAACTGGGAGAATAAAGAAGTTCGTGAAGTGTTATACAATACAGTTAATTGGTGGCTTGATAAGGGAATTGATGGTTTCCGTGTTGATGCAATTAGCCATATTAAAAAAGAAGATGGCTTCAACGATATGCCAAATCCAAAAGAATTAAAATATGTACCATCTTTTGATAAACATATGAATGTGGATGGTATTCAACCTTTATTAGAAGAGTTAAAAGAAAATACATTTTCTAAGTACGATATTATGACTGTTGGTGAAGCGAATGGCGTTAAGATTGAAGATGCTGAGCTTTGGGTTGGAGAAGAGCAAGGTAAATTCAATATGGTATTCCAGTTTGAACATTTAAGCTTATGGGATGCAGAAAAGAAGAAAGACCTTGATGTTGTAGGATTGAAAAAGGTATTAACGAAATGGCAAAAAGGATTAGAGAATAAAGGATGGAATGCTTTATATATCGAGAATCACGATAAGCCACGTATCGTTTCAACGTGGGGAGATGATAAACAATATTGGCGTGAAAGTGCAACAGCTCTAGGAGCGATGTATTTCTTTATGCACGGTACACCGTTTATTTATCAAGGACAAGAAATTGGTATGACAAATGTTCAGTTACCAAATATTGAAGATTACGATGATGTAGCAATTAAAAATTTATATCGAGAGAAAATTGCAGAAGGCGTATCACATCAAGATATGATGGAAATTATATGGGCTTCTTGCCGTGATAATTCACGTACACCTATGCAGTGGAACGATGAGATGAATGCTGGTTTCACAACAAATGCACCTTGGTTTGGCATGAATCCAAATTACGAAGAAATTAATGTTGAAAAGCAAAAAAATGACGAAAAGTCTATTTTCAATTTCTATAAGACAATGATTGCCTTGAAAAAAGAGCACGATGTATTGAATTATGGTACGTACGATTTACTTTTAGAGGACGATCCACAAATTTATGCATATACACGTACGTTACAGGATGAAAAAGTCATTGTAATTAGTAATATCTCAAAAGAGGAAGCTGTGTATAATGAGCCTTTATTCGCACTAGAACGCAAACGTTTGCTTTTAAATAACTATGAAGTTGCGGAACATGAACAATTAACTACAATCACGTTAAAACCTTATGAAACAAGGGTTTATCGCATTTCATAATACAAAAAGATGCTCCTTGAGCATCTTTTTTTATGAAAAAAAATAAATTTCTATTGCAATGTGAAAACGCTTTTATTAAAATAGATTTATGAAAACGGTTGCGTAACAAAAAAGATAAAGCAATATGAGGAATCGTTTTCATAAGAGAAACAGAAATTATAATTTAAATCATTATGTTGTTATAAATAAAGGGGAGGAAGAACAGATGAAAATTACGTCTTTTGATTTTTGGCAAAAGTTCGGGAAAGCATTATTAGTTGTTGTAGCTGTAATGCCAGCAGCTGGTTTAATGATTTCCATCGGTAAGCTAATTGGAATGTCTGCTGGGGATATTAACGCAGTTCATACTATTGCTCGTGTAATGGAAGACATCGGTTGGGCAATTATTACAAATTTACACATTTTATTTGCAGTAGCAATTGGGGGATCTTGGGCGAAGGATCGCGCAGGTGGTGCATTTGCAGCACTATTAGCATTCGTCTTAACAAATCGAATTACAGGAGCAATATTTGGCGTAAACGCTCAAATGTTAGCGGATTCAAAAGCGACAGTTTCTTCAGTATTAGCAGGAGATTTAGTTGTAAAAGATTACTTTACTTCTGTACTTGGTGCACCAGCATTAAACATGGGAGTTTTCGTAGGTATTATCACAGGTTTCTTAGGAGCTACTTTATATAACAAATACTATAACTATAATAAACTGCCACAGGCATTAGCATTCTTTAATGGAAAACGATTCGTACCATTCGTTGTAATTGTTTGGTCTACAGTCACTGCGATTGTATTATCACTTTTATGGCCATTTATCCAAAGTGGATTAAATGAATTTGGTCGCTGGATTGCAGCATCTAAAGATAGTGCGCCAGTTGTTGCGCCATTTGTATATGGAACGTTAGAACGTTTATTATTACCATTCGGATTACATCATATGTTAACGATTCCGATGAATTACACAGAGCTAGGCGGAACATATACGATGTTAACTGGCTCAAAAGTTGGACAAATTGTAGCAGGACAAGATCCATTATGGCTTGCATGGATTACAGACTTAAATAATTTATTAGCAAGTGGAGATACGAAAGCATATAACGATTTATTAAATAACGTTGTACCAGCTCGTTTCAAAGCTGGACAAGTTATCGGCTCAACAGCAGCGTTAATGGGAATTGCTTTTGCGATGTTCCGTAATGTTGATAAAGAAAAACGTGCAAAATATAAACCAATGTTCTTATCAGCAGCATTAGCAGTATTTTTAACAGGTGTAACAGAACCAATTGAATTCATGTTCATGTTTATTGCACCAGTACTATATGTTGTATATGCTATTACAACAGGACTTGCATTTGCATTAGCAGATTTAATCAACTTACGTGTTCACGCATTTGGATTTATTGAGTTAATTACTCGTACACCGATGATGGTTAATGCAGGACTAACAAGAGATTTAATCAATTTCGTTATCGTTTCATTAGTATTCTTCGGTCTTAACTTTACATTATTCAATTTCTTAATTAAAAAGTTCAATTTACCAACACCAGGACGTGCAGGTAACTATATTGATAATGAAGATGAGTCATCAGAAGGAACAGGAAATGTACAAGATGGTTCATTAGCAACAAAAGTTATTGATTTATTAGGTGGAAAAGAAAATATTGCTGACGTAGATGCTTGTATGACGCGTTTACGTGTAACAGTAAAAGATTTAGATGTTGTTGCACCAGAAGCGCAGTGGAAACAAAATGGTGCTTTAGGACTAATCGTAAAAGATAAAGGTGTACAAGCAGTATATGGTCCGAAAGCTGACGTATTAAAGTCAGACATTCAAGATATGTTAGGTGCGTAATAATATGAAATTGCTAACTTTAAACTGTCACTCTTGGCAAGAAGAGAATCAAATGGAAAAGATAAAATATCTTGCTAAAGTCATTCAAGAAGAAGAATACGATGTCATCGCATTGCAAGAAGTCAGTCAGTCGATACAAGCTGAAAATGTATGCGGTAACAAGAAAAAAGATAATTTTGGACTTTTACTATTAGAAGAGTTAAAAGCGTTACATGTAAAAGATTACAATATTACTTGGGATTTCTCTCATATTGGTTATGATGTGTACGAAGAAGGATTAGCGATTATAACAAAGCATACTATTATAAAAGAAGATACGTTCTTTATATCAGAAAATAAAGATACAACGTATTGGAAAACACGTAAAATTGTAAGTGCAACAATTGCTTATAATGGTAAGGATATAACGTTTTATTCTTGCCATCTAGGTTGGTGGAATGATGAAGAAGAATCATTCCAAGGTCAAGTCGATCGTTTGATGGAGCGTGTAGATAGCAATGAGCTTTCCTTCTTAATGGGGGATTTTAATAATAATGCTCGTTTGCAGGGTGAAGGTTATGAATATTTGATGCAAAAAGGTTTGTACGACACATACGAACTAGCGATAGAGAAGGATGAAGGAACAACTGTCCAAGGCGAGATTGCTGGTTGGGATGAAAATAAACATAATTTGCGAATCGATTTAATAGTGTGTAACCAAAGTAAAAGAGTTCGTTCTTCAAAAGTTATTTTTAATGGTACAAACCGAAATGTAATTTCAGATCATTTCGGTGTAGAGGTTCAATTAGATATATAATAGAAGAAATCCTCACAGGTAATAAAAGCTGTGAGGATTTTTTTTAGGAATACAAGTATTTCCAAGAGAAAATACTTGTATTTTTTATGACATTTCCTATATATTTGTTATTATTGAATGTAAAACTAATTTGGTCATTTTGTATGCATACTTTTTTTACTTCGTTATATAATGAAGTAAGTGAAATATTTAATGGAAAAAATAGTGTGTTTTCGTTTAATCCACGATGTAGAAAGTGATATAATTGCAAAATGTATGTATCATTTTCTAAAGAAGGAAAAATATATAATTAGGTGATAACTTCTATGAAACAAATTTGGCGTATTTATAAGACAGATTTACGGAATGTAGCTAAACATTGGGCTGCAATTGTTATTGTTTTAGGGTTAATGATTTTACCATCGTTATATGCATGGTTTAACATTAAAGCTTCTTGGGATCCATATGGAAATACAAAAGAAGTTCCCATTGCAGTTTCTAACCAAGATGCAGGCTCTAATTTAAGAGGGAAAGATATCAATATCGGGGACGAGATTGTAGATTCTCTTAAGAAAAACAAAAATCTTGGCTGGAAATTTGTAGATGAAAAACAAGCAATTTACGGAGTTGAGCGTGGGGATTATTATGCGAGCATTACGATTCCGAAAGACTTCTCTGAAAAAATTGCAACTGTTCTGGATGAAAATCCAAAGAAACCAGAACTGGATTACTATGTGAATGAAAAAGTAAATGCGATTGCACCGAAAATTACAGCAAAAGGTGCATCAGGTATTACAGAAGAAATTAGTAAAAACTTTGTTAAAACAGCAAACGGTGAGATTTTTAAAATTTTCAATGACCTTGGAATCGATTTAGAAACAAACTTACCAAGCATCGAGAAAGTAAAAGATCTTGTATTTAAGTTAGAAGCGCAGTTCCCAGAAATGAATACACTTATGGATAAGGCGTTAGATGATGCGACTCGAGCAGAAGATGTTGTGAAAGTAGCACAAAAAGAGTTACCGGTTGTAGAAAGTGTTATTAATGATGGGCAAGAAGCGTTAGGGAATTTAGATAAGTTCTTTGCAAACAACGATCAAACATTGCAAAATGCTCCTGGGACGATACGAAATCATTTAACAACGGCTAAAGATGTAATGGACAAAGCAAATACGTTTACGAACTTTTTAATGAATCCAGGGATAGACCTTTCTGGTATGAAGGGATTACCTGAGTTTCCAGCGCGTCCGGACCTTTCAAAGTTGAATGATGAAGGTTATAAAAATATTGCAAGAAATATTAATCAAACAGTGAATAATGTTTTGAACTCGGCACGTGCAGGAACAACATACGGGAAAAGTGTTGTAAACGGATTGCAAAATGGTCAGTTTGATCCAGAAAAGGCAAAGCAAGATCTTAATGCGGTTTCTGAAAATCTTCAAGGTCGTACAGATAGTGTTGCATACCTTATTAATGTATTTACTGAACTTCAAAAATCGGCTACGACTGATTTTGGTCAAAGCTTTTTCCAAGGGCGAGTGGATCGCTTAACTAAGCTGAAAAGCGGTATGGAAAATGCAAACAACGGTATTAAAGATATTGTAAATGTTATTGGTACAGGACAAGAAGTAAAGAAAGATGTAACAGATGCAGCAAATCAAAAATTAGATGCAGCAAATGGATTAATTGATCAAGCGGAAAAAGATTATAATGAAACATTTGTAGCAGATTATAAAAAAGCAGTTAGCACAGTTGATCAAGCGAAAGCTGATGCAAATGGAGCATACGATACTGTGAAAAATGAATATGATAAGGCAAAAAATACTTTTGAAGGTATTATAGCAGACGTAAATAATAGAGGTGTTAATGGATTAGATAGCACAAAAGTATATTTAAACGATTTAAATGGTCAATTACAAGCTACTAAGAATCTAATTGGTGATGCGATTCCGGTTCTAGAAAGCACAAATAAGGTATTAGCAGATGTAAATAGTGACAAAAACCTTAATAATGGAATTGCAAAATTGAATAAAGCACAAAATGCTGTTCAAAAAGGTATAGATGCAACAAATAAGGCAACTACATTAATTAACAATGGACAGAAGCCTACAAAAGAGGTTGTAGAAAGTATTAATGAAGCAACTAAAAATGCCTCAGCTCAATTAGGAGATTTCTTAGCAACATATGATTCAGAAATCGTTCCAAACTTTAATACAGCAATTGAACGTACGAAACGTATGTCTAAAAACACAACTCAAATTTTAAGCGAAGCAGACAAAAAGCTTCCAGATGTTAAAAAATTACTAGAAGATTCATCAAAAGGCTTAGTAGACGGTAGAAAGAAATTAGCAGACATTAAAGCCGAAATGCCGGAGACTGAGAAAAAGATTAAAGAATTAGCAGATAAAATTCGTGATTTTGAATCTGAAGAAGATTTAAAAGACATCATACGCCTATTGAAAAATGATGTTGAAAAGCAAAGTGATTACTTTGCAAATCCAGTAAATTTAAAAGAGAATAAATTATTTGCGATGCCGAACTACGGTTCAGCGATGTCACCATTCTATACAGTGCTTGCATTATGGGTAGGCGCATTATTAATGGTTTCATTATTAACAGTAGAAGTACATGAAGAGGGCGCAAATTATAAGAGCCATGAAGTTTACTTCGGACGTTTATTAACATTCTTAACGATAGGTCTTTCACAAGCGTTTATCGTATCAATGGGAGATATATTCTTACTCGGTACGTACGTAGTCGATAAATTCTGGTTTGTGTTATTTAGTTTATTTATTGGTGGAGTCTTCGTTTGTATCGTATACTCACTCGTTTCTATTTTCGGAAACGTTGGGAAATCGATGGCGATCATTTTACTTGTACTGCAAGTAGCAGGGTCGGGCGGAACATTCCCAATTCAAATGACACCGGCGTTCTTCCAAGCACTTTATCCGTTCTTACCATTCACGTATGCAATTAGTGCAATTCGTGAAACAGTGGGTGGAATGCTTTGGGATATCGTAACGAGAGATTTACTTGTACTAAGTGCTTTCGTAGTAGTTATGATTGTTGCTGCATTATTACTGAAAACACCAATTAATAAATCAAGTGAAAAATTCGTTGAGAATGCAAAAGGAAGTAAAATCATTCACTAAAAAAAGGTTCCTACCTCCGGTAGGAACCTTTTTGTTTAATCAAATTTTAATTTCTTTAATGCTTCTGCGAACGGGTTATTTAATGGTTCTTCTTCTTTGTTCTGTTGTTTCATATATTTTTGAACGTCACGCTTATCAGCTTTGTTTCCAGATTCTTTTTTACGTCGCTCCTGGAATGTCGATAATTTTTCGCGATAGCCACATTTACATGCAAAGATTTGACCTTCACCCTCACCACGTAGTTCTAGTTTCTTCTTACATTGTGGACAACGAGCGTTTGTTGTACGAGATACATTTTTACGATGACCACATTCACGGTCTTGGCAAACGAGCATTTTTCCTTTTTTGCCGTTTACTTCTAGCATTGGTTTACCACAGTCTGGACAAGACTTCGTTGAAATGTTGTCATGTTTATATTTTTTATCACTTGATTTAATTTCAGAAACAATTTCTTTCGTATAGTTCTTCATTTCAGAAATGAAGACTTCTTTTTTCAGTTTACCCTTTGCGATAGCCTCAAGTTTTTGTTCCCATTCACCAGTTAGTGTAGGAGATTTTAACTCTTCTGGTACTAAATCAAGTAACTGACGGCCTTTTGATGTAATGTGAATATCTTTACCACGCTTTTCAAGTAAAAATGAATTGAAGAGTTTGTCGATAATATCTGCACGTGTCGCTACAGTGCCTAATCCACCAGTCGATTTTAACGTATCAGCAAGTTGTTTATTTTGCGTATCCATATATTTTGTAGGATTCTCCATTGCTGAAAGTAAAGTCGCTTCATTAAATCGTGCAGGAGGCTTTGTTTGACCTGATGTTTGCATAATTAACTTTACAGCTAATGTATCACCTTTTTCAATGTGAGGTAGAAGCTGCTCTTTTACGTCATCAGTTACATCATCGTCTTCAAAGCGATTTTCGTATACTTCTTTCCAACCAGCGTGTAAAACCGTTTTTCCGCGTGCAATGAACGTTTCATTACCAACTTTTGTGCGTAACGTTAGTTGCTCGTATTCGAATGCAGGGAATAAAACAGCTAAGAAACGTTTCACAACTAAATCATAAATTTTACGCTCTTTATCTGTAAAGGATGAGAAGTTAACGTATCCTTCTGTTGGAATAATTGCGTGATGATCGCTTACTTTACTATCATCAACAAATGATTTATTAGGCTTAATTGGCTTTTGTAGTACTTTATGTGCTAACGGACGATATTCCCCGACACCGCACGCTTTTAGACGTTCTGGAAGTGTTCCAACGATATCAGATGAAATGTAGCGTGAATCTGTACGAGGATACGTTAACACTTTATGTTGTTCATATAATTTCTGCATAATGTTTAATGTTTCTTTAGCAGAGTAACCAAACTTTTTATTTGCATCACGTTGTAATTCAGTTAAATCGTAAAGACCAGGAGAGAATGACTTCTTCTGTTTTTTATCAATTTCCACAACAGTGGCATTTTGTTTATCTAGATTTTTTACAATACCATCAATTTTTTCTTTATTAAAACTACGGCTATTACCGTTTGCATCTTGCCAAGTTAGTTTTAACTTATCAGTTGTTTGAGCTTCGATACCGTAGTAAGTTTGAGCTTTGAAGTTTTTTATTTCATCTTCACGACTAGCGATCATAGCAACAGTAGGTGTTTGTACACGACCACAATTTAGTTGAGCGTTAAAGCGAGTTGTTAAAGCTCGAGTCGCGTTAAGGCCGATATACCAGTCAGCTTCTGAACGCGCAACTGCTGAAGCGTATAAATTGTCATATGCCTTACCTGGTTTTAAATTTGCAAAACCATCTTTAATTGCTTTATCGGTTACAGAAGAAATCCATAAACGTTTAATTGGTTTATTCAACTTAACTTTATCGATAATCCAGCGTGCGACTAATTCGCCTTCACGACCTGCGTCTGTAGCGACAATAATTTCATTTACATCTTTTCTAAGTAGCTGGCTTTTCACAGCATTAAACTGTTTACCAGTTTGTTTAATAACCGTTAATTTCAAACGCTCCGGTAGCATCGGTAAGTCTTCTAAATTCCACTTTTTATATTTCACATCATAGCTTTCTGGATCTGCTAATGTAACGAGATGACCTAAAGCCCAAGTTACAATATATTTACTACCTTCAAGATAACCGTTTCCTTTTTTATCACACTTCAGTACACGAGCAATATCTCGCGCAACGGAAGGTTTTTCAGCGATTACAACGCTTTTTGACATATTAAAAACATCCTTTCAAATTTCCATAAGTTAAATATAGCATACATTTTCTTGAGATTCAGTTTCGCTCGAGGTTTGAGCTGTTTTAGTGGAATGAACAAAACTCCCACTGATTAAAGTTTCACTTTATACGGAAAAGTAAAGAACTTGTTATTTTACTAGAATAAGAGTAGACTTTGAAGTAGATGAATAAGAAACACATGGGAGTTTGTGGATGCAAACTGAGAGTATGACTAATCCGTCATTGACCATTTGAACCTGTTGGATAATGCCAGCGTAGGGAGAGTGTAAAAGCACATGTTCAGGCACTTTGCATACGCGCAAAGTGCCTTTTTGTGTATCTCCCATCATTATAGTTAGGAGATGAAAAGGATGAATATGAAAGAAATTAGTAAAGTAGTGGATTTAGTGAGGGAATCTAATCCGCTCGTTCATAATATTACAAATGTTGTTGTAACAAACTTTACAGCGAACGGTTTGTTAGCACTAGGGGCATCGCCTGTAATGGCGTATGCAAAAGAAGAAGTAGCAGAAATGGCTAGCATTGCGGGAGCGTTAGTATTAAATATGGGAACACTTCGTCCCGAGGAAGTAGAAGCGATGTTACTTGCTGGTAAGTCGGCTAATACGAATGATGTACCAGTATTGTTTGATCCTGTTGGCGCAGGAGCAACATCGTATCGAACAGAAGTTGCGAGACATATTCCAGCTGAAATAGATCTAGCGATAATTCGTGGGAATGCAGCTGAAGTAGCTAACGTTATTAATGAGAGATGGGAAATTAAAGGGGTAGATGCTGGTACTGGAAATGGCAATGTTGTAAATATTGCAAAACAGACAGCAGAGGAATTGAATACAGTTGCGGTCATTACTGGAAAAGAAGATGTCGTTACAGATGGAGAGCGAACGATTCTTATTCGAAACGGTCACTCTATTTTAACAAAGGTTACTGGAACGGGTTGTTTACTAACTTCTGTAATAGGAGCATTTATTGCGGTAGAAAAAGATTATGTAAAGGCAGCAGTAGCAGCAGTAACATTTTATGGTGTAGCTGCGGAACTAGCAGCTGCTAAGACGGTAGAAAAAGGGCCTGGTAGTTTCCAAATTGAATTTTTAAATCAATTAGCGAATACAACTTCCGGTGATATTGAGAAGTATGGGAAGATTGAGGAGTTAGAGTAAGGGGATGAAACACATGATGCGCATTGAAACCAAGAAAATGTCTAACCTATTACAAGTGTATTTTATTATGGGAAGCAATAATTGCATGAAGGATCCGTTAGCTATATTGAAAGAAGCGTTAGACGGTGGAGTGACACTTTTTCAATTTCGTGAAAAGGGAGAAGGGACTTTAACTGGAGAGGATAGAGTGCGTTTTGCAAAGAAATTGCAGGCGCTTTGCAAGGAATATGGTGTTCCTTTCATTGTAAATGATGATGTAGAATTGGCCGTTGAATTAGATGCAGATGGTGTTCATGTAGGACAAGATGATGAAGGGATTACATCTGTTCGTGAAAAGATGGGAGATAAAATTATCGGTGTATCTACACATACAATTGAAGAAGCAAAATGGGCGATTGAAAACGGAGCTGATTATTTAGGAGTTGGCCCTATTTTCCCAACGAGTACGAAAAAAGATACGAAAGCTGTTCAAGGAACGAAAGGTTTAGCTCATTTTAGAGAACAAGGAATTACAGTGCCGATTGTTGGTATCGGTGGGATTACAATTGAAAATACTGCTGCCGTTATAGAAGCGGGTGCGGATGGTGTTTCAGTTATTTCTGCAATTAGTCTAGCGGATTCTGCGTATGAAAGTACGAAGCGATTAGCTGGGGAAGTAAATAAGTGTTTGTAGATAAAAGACCATGTAGTATGAAAATACTACGTGGTCTTTTGTCGTATAAAACAAAATATGCCGCCTAAACTAGTATGTATAAACATATATTGTTTCGGAGGCGAAGGCATGATTGTATTTCAGGATATTATAGCTGCTTATGAGAAAATGAAGGGCATTGTACATATGACCCCATTAGATTATTCAAGTACATTTAGTGAGTTATCACAGAATGAAGTGTATTTAAAGCTGGAGAATTTACAAAAGACAGGCTCTTTTAAAGTACGTGGTTCTTATAATAAAATGGTTTCTCTTGAGAAAGGTGATTTAGAAAATGGTGTTGTTGCGGCATCTGCTGGAAATCATGCGCAAGGAGTCGCTTATTCTAGTAATATGCTTAGTATTCCTTGTACGATTGTGATGCCAAAAGGTGCTCCGTTAAGTAAGGTACTTGCGACAAAAAAGTACGGTGCACATGTAGAATTACAAGGTGATGTATTTGATGATGCATTAGCTTATGCACTAGATTTAAAAGAGAAGACAGGAGCGAAATTTGTACATCCATTTGATGATGAAGCAGTAATTGCTGGTCAAGGTACAGTCGGTGTGGAAATATTACAACAGCTGGAAGATGTAGAGGCTGTTATTTGTCCTATTGGAGGTGGAGGATTAATTGCAGGAGTTGCGATGGCAATTAAAGAACAAAAGCCATCAGTGAAAATATATGGGGTGCAGACACTTGCTTGTCCGGGAATGAAACAGTCACTTGAGGAAAAGAAGGTAATAACAGTAGAGTCGACGCCAACTATGGCGGATGGAATCGCGGTTAAAAGGCCAGGTGATTTGACTTTTGAACTTGTACAACGTTATGTGGATGATGTGTTTTGTGTAGATGAAATGGAAATTGCACGAACGATGTTAATGCTTCTTGAACGGAACAAATTGTTGGTTGAAGGGTCTGGTGCGAGCTCATTAGCTTCTTTGCTTTATCACAAAGTCCCAATAAAAGAAAAAAAGGTCGTATCCGTACTAAGTGGTGGAAATGTCGATGTAAACTTTATTTCGCGTATTATTGAGCATGGAATGGTTGAAGCAGGACGCTTCATTCACATCGCGACAATGATTAAAGATAAGCCAGGCTATTTGCATCATTTGCTCGAGATTGTAACAAATTTTGAAGCGAATGTATTAAATATACATTTAGAACGGATTGGTACAAAGGTATTTCCAGGATATGCGCAATTGCACTTGTCATTAGAAACGAAAGATAGAAATCATATTGAAGAAATATTGAGTGGTTTAAAAAAGAAAGGGTATGTTGTAGAAGTTATTGATTGAAAAAATTAAACAAACGTTTAATTAAAAAAGCACAAACCCTTTTAAATTATAGGTTTGTGCTTTTTATTTAAAACATAATTGAAATTAAGAGCATTCCAATTCCGATAGAAGTAAAGGTTGCGATTAAGCCGGGAATCATGAAGCTATGATTTAAAACGTATTTACCGATACCTGTTGTACCAGTGCGGTCGAAGTTAATGGCAGCAACAATTGTTCCGTAGTTTGGAATGAAGAAGTATCCGTTTACTGCAGGGAACATAGCAATCAGTAATGCTGGCGGAATACCAAGAGATAGTCCAAGTGGCATTAAGGCACGAACTGTTGCTGCTTGGCTGTACAGTAAAATAGATAGAATGAATAATGCGATAGCAAATAGCCATGGTGCACTTGTAACTAAGTGCTGAATTGATCCTTGAATCATATTTAAGTTTCCGTTAAAGAAAGTATCTCCCATCCAAGCGATACCGAAAATAGCAACAACCGCTGTTGCTCCAGCTTTAAAGACGTTACCAGACACAATGCTTTCTACATTTGGTTTACAGAAAATAATAATAAGAGCTGCGATGGTTAACATAACCATTTCAATTGTGTTTGGCATGGAAAGACGAACTAGCTTCCCGTCAACCATCCATCCTGGACGAAGTGCTTCAAATGAACCAAGAAGTACGACAAGGAAAGTTCCTACTAGGAAAAGAATAACTGATAATTTAGCGCCTTTTACACCTACAAATTCTTTTTTCTCTTCAAGCTTAGGAATCATACCTTCTTTTAATCGTTTTAAGTATTCAGGGTCTTCATTTAGTTCTTTCCCCATTTTACTAGCAACGAATGCAGCTACCATACAAGCGATGAAAGTAGAAGGGATACTTACTTTTAAAATATCTAATAAAGTAATTTTATAGTCAGCTAACATTGCTAAAAGGGCAACTGTAGCAGCTGAAATGGGACTAGCTGTAATTGCTTGTTGAGAAGCAATTACGGCAATTGACATTGGTCGTTCTGGTCTAATTCCTGATTCACGAGAGACTTCTGCGATAACAGGAAGTACAGAATAGGCAACGTGACCAGTGCCAGCACATAGTGTGAATAAATAAGTAACAATTGGAGCGAAAAATGTAATGCGCTTTGGATTTTTTCGTAAAGCTTTCTCAGCTAGATGCACAAGATAGTCCATTCCTCCAGCGGCTTGTAAAGCACCAGCAGCAGTAATTACTGCTAAAATCATAAGCATTACATCGATAGGAGGAGCGGTTGGTTGCAAGTGGAAGACAAAAACGAGTATTGCCATACCAACTCCGCCCATTACTCCTAAGCCAACTCCGCCTAGGCGTGCACCAATAAAAATGCAGAGTAATAAGGTAAGAAATTGTAGCCAAAACATGATAAATTACCTCCGAAATTCATAAGTTAAGATATATTCGAATAATTTAATTTAAATGAAAATTAGTGAAATATCCGAAGGGATCTTTGATTTATATACGTTTTTTATTATATAACATAAAAAAAGTAACATTCACGTATTTTGTTAAATTATTTCGAAAAAATAATACATTAGAATTTTATATTTATATCTCTAAATAAGTAGACATTTTAATTTAAATGTTGTAACCTTGGAAAGAGAATAATTTAATTCTCATAGAACTCCCATATCGTTCAACTCGTTCAGCGAGAAAGGCAAACTGATGGAAACATGAGGGCGCAAAACTATAGGGGCTAAGGTCGAGAGGCTATGCTAGCCAGTTACCGGACGGATAGGGTTGGTCTTGACCAATGCTTTTTACATTGGTCTTTTTTTATTCTCGAACATATTGAGAATCATTTTAAACAAAATATTCATATATTTTGTTTTTTTGTTTTAAGTAATTAAGGAAGGTGAATATTGATGAAAAAGTATTGGCATAAGTTATCGTTTCTTCAAAAGAACGTCTTATTAACTGTATTAGTTATTTTGACGCTTGTTGGAAGTATGGGCGCGTTAAGTTTCAATTTGTTTCAAAATAGTATGATGTCTTTATTTGAAAGGCAGTCTATTGAAACAGGAGAGATAGTAGTACATGACTTGGATACAGAATTAGTTAAAGATATGGCGAAAGATCCTACAACTGAAAGAGTAAAAAAAGAAAAGTTAACAGAGCAATTAGATGAAGTGACAAAAGGTTTAAAAAGTGTGGGACAAACGTATGTTACAGGGGCAAAGCCGAATGAAAAACGAGAATTACAAATCGTTGGTTTGACTACAGAGTTAGCAAATGCGGTGCCTGTAAAGTCGGGAGATTATTATGAACAACCGACTCATTGGATGAATGCATATGATAAAGTGATGGATACGAAAAAGGCCCAAATGACAGAAGTATATGAAGATGAATTAGGTTCGTGGGTGACAATATTAGAACCAATTAAAGATGGAGAAAACAATATTGTTGCAATTGTTGCGGCTGATTTAGATGCTTCTATCGTTCCTAGTACAAAGAAGAATTTTTTGATACAGGGTTTACTCTTTATTATTATTTCATTAGCAATCGCGACTATTGCTCAATTCTTTATCGTACGTAACTCGTTAGCTCCATTAAAAGATTTACGAGAGGGATTACGTAAGATTGGTGAAGGTGACTTAAGTATTAAATTAAAAGAAAGACCAGATGATATTGGAATTATTAATGTTTATTTCAATGATACGATTGAGAAATTTAAAGGGATTATAGATAAAGTTAGGCAGACCGCTGAGCAAGTTTCTTCTTCTTCACATGAATTGTCGGCAAGCACCGAGGAAAATAGCATGGCAGTTCAAGAGATTGCAAGTTCTATTGAAGGTTTAAGAGTGGGGGCACAGTCTCAAGAAACTTCAGTCCAACAATGCTTAGGAATTGTGCATGGAATGGAAGATAAGGTAGAAGAGATAACTGGAGCTGCGGAACAAGTTGCGGTTGCCTCAGAAGGTATGGAGCAACATTCAATTGAAGGTAATGAAGTGATTGGACAAATTATTAATCAAATGAGTTTAATCCAAAATGCAGTGAAAGATTTATCTTCTATTATTTATTCATTAGAAACAAGATCAAAAGAAATTAGTGATATTGTAACTGTAATTACAGGTATTTCAAATCAAACAAATTTATTAGCTTTAAATGCTTCTATTGAAGCTTCGCGTGCTGGAGCAGCTGGAAGAGGATTTGCAGTTGTTGCTGATGAAGTACGTAAATTAGCAGAACAAACTGAAACGTCAGCGAAAGATATAGCAAAATTAATTAGTGAAACACAAGCTGAAACAGAAGAGGCTGTAGTTTCAATGCAAAAAGGTTCAAAAGAAGTAGAATCTGGAATTTCACTTGTTCAAAGTAGTGGTGCTTTCTTTGAAAAAATCTCGAAATCAGCACAATCTGTTAAAAATCAAGTGAAAGCTGTTTCTGGCAATTCGAGTGATATTTTACAAAATAGCCAGAATATCGTTCAAGTCGTAAATGAATTATCACATATTGCAAATACTTATGCGAATAGTAGTAGTAATGTTGAAGAAAGCATGAAGGAGCAAGAAATATCAGTACAAGATATTGCAGAATTAGCGACTTCTTTAAGTTGGCTTTCTCAGGAATTACAAGAGCTAATTGGTGAGTTTAAAAGCGAATAAGGAAAAGTGAAACTTTAATCAGGGGGGCAGCCCCCTTTGATTGTGAGTTGAACAAATCTGCCCGTTAATACGGGATAATAAAGGTGTGAATTTTCACACCTTTATTATATTTAGGAGAGGAATTTACATAAATATGAAATTAGCGATTTCTTATAATGAGATGGTAAAAGAATTTTTAGGGAAAGTAGAAGGGAGTATTCAAATACCTAAAGATGCGCAAAAGATAGAGTTTGGAATACAAAGAAAAACTATACCATTTCCAAAATTGACTCATATTGTAGATTTAATAGGAGCAACTGCAACGTGGTTGTATCATATTTCTAAAGAACAGCACATTATCGTGCTTTACCATACAAGAGGAAGTTTATTTCCTATTACTATTCAAGTTTCTAATTATCTTTCCTATGAAAGTTTGAACTTTCAGATTGTAGAGCAAGTGGAACAGATCCAAAAAATGAACGAGGGAGAAATAGTAGCGTTTCAAAATAGTAATGATTCATCTGAAATGTCACCTATTATTATTGGTGAAACGTATTATGAGCTACAAGACAAGAATACGTTACAATTTGTATTCAATAAAAATATGCAAAGTGTAGAAATGATATTTAATAGTGTTAATTGGAAAGAGACAACGATTACTCGTTATGCACAACAAATACAAGGTGTTTTAATTTATACATCACAAAATGCTAATAAATGTATAAAACATTTTAATGTTGTTACAGAGGCCGAGATGGCACTTTATAGTCAAGTGAATGATACGACAGCAGTATATCCTGAGAAAAGTATCGTCGATATGTTCTATAATACTGTTACTCAATTTCCAAACCGTATAGCTTTATCTTCAAGGGAAGGTACTTTAACTTATGAGGAGCTAAATAAAAAAAGTAATCAAATAGCTCATATGTTAATGAAAAACGGCGTCCAATTAGGAGACTATGTTGGAATATTTATGAAACGTAGCATAGACACAGTAGTAAGTATGGTAGCTATATTAAAAGCTGGTGCAGCGTATGTTCCGATTGATCCAGATTATCCGGAAAGTAGAATACAGTACATTATTCAAGATAGCCAAGCGAAAGTTATATTGATGAAAGAGACGCCTATAACATGTGATGGGGTTCAAACAGTTTCAATGTATGATAGTGAAACTTATGAAGATATAGATGTAAAGTTGTCTATTCATTGTGATGATGTAGCTTATATGATTTATACATCTGGTTCAACAGGGAATCCAAAGGGAACGATGTTAGCACATAGAGGCGTTGTTAATCTGTACACTTGGATGCAAAAGCAATATGAATTGACAGAAGAGGATGTATTTGCCCAATTTCCTTCCTTTAGTTTCGATGCTTCTGTATGGGAGTCATTTGCTTCTTTATTCTGCGGAGGAAACTTGTATGTATTATTAGAGGAAGAGCGATTGTCTGTAGAAGCATTTGCAAATGCAATCTATAAAGTGAAAGCAACTTCGATCTTGGCATTAGCGACAATTTTTGTTCGACAAGTAGCAACTTATTTAGCAGAAGAAAATATATATAAGCTAGCTTCCCTGAAAAGAATTGCGATTGGCGGTGAAATGTTGCCTGTAGAGGTTATTAAATTGTGGAGAGAAAGAATAAGTACAAATGTTGAAATTCATAATGTATACGGACCGACAGAATGTACTGTAGTGACGACAACCTATAAAATACCTAATCAGTTAAATGAGGATGTTGCGAGTATTCCCATTGGTAAACCATGTGCTAATTATCAAGTTATGATTTTGGATGACAATATGAATCTTTGTCCAATTGGTGTACCTGGTGAATTATATATAGATTCAGTAGGATTAGCAAAAGGGTATTTTAATAAGCCTAATAAAACAATTGAAGCTTTTATTCCGAACCCCTTTAATCCTATAGTTAATATATATAAAACGGGTGATATCGTTAAGTTGCTAGAGGATGGAAATATAGAGTTTTTACATCGGAAAGATGATCAAGTAAAAATTAGAGGACATCGTATTGAACTAGGAGAAATCCAAAGTAAAATTTCTCAAAATCATAATATAAAAGAAAATGCTGTTTTTGCTAAGAAGAGCAAGGAAGGTAGCCAATATTTAATCGCATTCTATACAACTTTGAACAAAAAGGAAATACCAGAATTAGTTTATCAGTTACAAGAGCAGTTACCGGATTATATGGTACCATCTAAATTAATTTATATTAATGAACTACCACTTACACCAAATAAAAAGGTTGATGTTAAAAAGTTAGCTCAATTAGAAGAAAAGTACGAGCCGGTTCGTCTACAGGAATATGTCGCGCCTTCTATTAAAGCGGAGAAACAGATAGCGAAAGCTTGGGCAGAGGTATTAGGAATTTCAAAAATTGGAGTGCATGATGATTTCTTTACAATTGGTGGACATTCGTTGAAAGTATTGAGAGTCTTAACATTGTTAAAAGAAGATTTTTCACATTTAACAATTCAAGATTTCTTTAAAGAAAGAACGATATATGGATTAGCTAGAATTGAGAGAGAAGTAAAAGTAGAGACAGAAGAAGTATTTCGTGAATATAAGGTGATTCACGAACCGAATACTATTACTTATTCGAATGTTTTAGAAGACACTAACATCTCAAATGTCTTTTTAACTGGAGCTACTGGTTATTTGGGGTCGCACATATTATATGAATTATTGAGAGATACATCTGCTACCATTTATTGTTTAGTAAGACCGACGAAAGATGTGCAACAAAGAATTATCGATACATTAACAAGCTACTTTAATGATATATGTGAAGAGTGGTTACAGCGTATACAGGCTGTACCTGGTGATTTGGGAGAAGAGTATCTTGGGATGAGCGAAGAGGAATTTATTTTAATTAGTTCTAAGGTCGATACGGTAATTCATTGCGGTGCAGATGTAAGACATTTTGGAGATGTAAAACAATTTAAAAATGTGAACGTCCAAGGCACGAGCCGTATGCTAGCGTTAGCCGAGAATGGTGCTACATTCCACTTTATCTCTACAATTGGTATTCCGATAGAATTAGCGGTAGAGCAATGGGATACATATATGGAAACAGGTGATTTCAATTATAATGTAGAGTTAGAGAATGTGTATTCCGATAGTAAACTACAGGCGGAAAATCTTGTTCGTGAAGCTTTGAAGAGCGGCATACGAGGGAATATTTATCGTGCAGGTAACCTAGCATGTCATTCAGAAACGGGTTCGTTCCAACAAAACATTGAAGGAAATGCATTTTATCGTCTTATTAAAACGATGCTTCTAATTGGAAAGGCACCAAATGTGAAGTGGAAAGTTGATTTTACACCAATTGACTTTGCCAGTAAGTCGATTGTATCGTATTTACAAGATCCAAAAATTGTAGGAGAGACGTTACATATTTGTCATCCACATCAAGTTGAATTTGAACATTTTATAAAGCTAATTGAGGGATGTGGATACAATCTTGAAATGGTTCCACTTTCGGAATATGTAAATATCGGGCTTGAATTAGCAAAAGGAAATGAAGAAATAGCAGAGTTAATTGCTTCTCAAGTTGCAGGAGATGGAGCACAGCAATCTGAAATTGTCATGGGTACTCGTAGAACAAATGAATGGACTAAGAAAAAAGAGCTGATAGTGCCAGCGATTAATAAAGAATTTATTCAGTTGTTATTAGCTCATGGTGAAAAAGTTGGATATTTTCCAAAAGTAATGAAATGATTATGTACGCTTTTGTTTGTTCAATAAAATAAATCATGCTACAATGAGAACGAATTAAGAACCGGGGAGCCAATTGGCTGAGAGGATGTAAGTATACATCGACCCTCAACCTGATCTGGATAATGCCAGCGTAGGGAGTTACTTTAAAGTGATGTAGCATAAGTTATTATAGAATAACTTGTATACAAGGCTTTCCTACATGGTAGGAAAGCCTTTTCTTTTTTTGGAAACATATTTTATAAGGGGGATTTTATTATGTCACAACAAGTTACAATGTCATTTTCAGTAGTACCGCAAGCAAAAACAAAAGATGTATATTCTGTTGTTGATAAAGCAATTGAAGTTGTACAACAATCGGGAGTTCGTTATGAAGTAGGAGCAATGGAAACAACGTTGGAAGGAGAATTAGATGTACTTCTTGATGTCGTGAAACGTGCGCAGCAAGCTTGCGTCGATGCTGGAGCTGAAGAAGTGATTACTTCTATTAAAATCCATTATCGTCCAAGCACTGGTGTAACGATAGATGAAAAGGTTTGGAAGTACCGTGATGAATATGCAAAACCAGAAGCAATCTAAACTTATTACAACAATTTGGCTTATCCTTCTCATTGCGATATGGGAAGGATCTGTTTCATTATTTAAAATCGAACCGTGGATTTTACCAAAGCCTTCTGCCATTGTTCAAGAATTAATTGGAATGAAGGATTTACTATTACCAAATACGATGCAAACACTGCAGGAAGTTATAATCGGACTATTTTTTGCGATTTTACTTGGGACGAGTATTGCAATTATTATGGACGTGATACCTTTATTTCGTATTTTAATAAATCCGTTGCTCGTTATTTCGCAAACGATTCCAATCGTTGTACTTGCACCGTTATTTATTATTTGGTTTGGATATGGGATGTTGCCGAAAGTAATGGTCGTCATACTCGTTTGTTTCTTCCCAATTGCGCTTAGTATTTTAGAAGGTTTTCAAACTGTAGATAAAAATATGTTGAAATTGTTGCAAACAATGAAAGCAACGAAATGGCAAGTTTACCAGAAAGTAAAGTTTCCGGCAGTGCTCCCATACTTTTTCTCGGGTTTAAAAATTGCAGTTACATATAGCGTGATGGGGGCAATTATCGGAGAATGGCTCGGTGCAAGTGAAGGGTTAGGGGTTATGCTTACGAGAGCTACAAAATCCTTTTTAACTGCTCGAGTATTTGGTGTTGCAGCAATTATCGTCATGGTGACATTATGTCTGTATTTTATCGTGGAGTTTATGGCAAGAATAACAGCACCATGGATATATAGAAAGGACGGCAGAAAATGAAAAAAGGTTTAAAAATTATGTTAGCTGTTTTATTAGCAGTAAGTGTGGCTGGGTGTAATCCGGCGAAGAAAGAAGAAAGTGCAAGTAAAGATAAAAAAGTAAAAGTTGTTTTAGATTGGTTTCCAAATACGAATCATACTGGCTTATATGTAGCGAAAACGAAAGACTATTACAAAAAACAAGGGCTTGATGTAGAAATTATCCAGCCTGGTGATAATGTCACAGCAGAGCAGATGATTGCTTCTGGGAAAGCAGATTTTGCGATAAGCGCACAGGAAAATGTAACATTAGCTCGTGTTGAAGGAATCCCAGTTGTTTCTGTTGGTGCAATTATTCAGCATAATACCTCTGCTTTTGCATCACTAAAAAAAGATAATATGACGTCACCGAAAGACTTTGAAGGTAAACGTTATGGTGGCTGGGGAGGACCAGCAGAAGAAGCAACGTTAAAAACAATTATGGAGAAACATCAAGCTGATTTTAATAAAGTCGAAAAAATTATCTTAGGACAAACAGACTTCTTCAAATCAATCGGTCGTGATGCGGACTTTGAATGGATTTATTATGGATGGGATGGCATTGAAGCGAAGCGTCAAGGAAAAGAGTTAAATACGATTATGGTGAAAGACTTAGATCCAGCGCTTGATTTCTATAGTCCTGTTATTATTACGAGTGAAAAACATACGAAGCAAGATAAAGACTTCGTGAAAAAGTTTATGACTGCAACGACAGAAGGTTATAATTTTGCAATTAAAGAGCCGAAAGAAGCTGCTGATATTTTAATTAAAGCTGTTCCAGATGTGAATAAGGAATTAGTACAAGAAAGTCAAAAGTGGTTAAGTACGAAGTATCAAGATGATGCAAAAGCGTGGGGAGTACAGAAGGAAGAAGTTTGGACGAATTACATGAATTTCTTATACGACAACAAAGTTATTAAAAAGAAAATTGATGTAAAAGATGCTTTTACAAATGAATTCCTTCCAAGTGAAAAATGAGCGGATTACAAATAAAAGATATTGTGAAATCTTTCGATGGAAAGAATGTATTAGCAAATATTAGTGCCTCTATACAGGAGGGAGAGTTTGTCTCTTTTGTCGGTCCAAGTGGTTGTGGGAAAAGCACATTGTTAAATATGATTGCGAGTGTTGAAGAGCCAACGAGTGGAGAGGTATTTTATAATGAGGAACATGTGAGAAAACAAGATGTTGTAAGCTATATGCCACAACAAGATTTATTATTACCGTGGCGATCGGCTTTACAAAATATTGTTCTTCCATTAGAAATTGAGGGGAAATCTAAAAAACAAAGGTTAACAGAAGGAATGGAAGCATTAAAGCAGTTTGAGTTAGATGAATATGCGGATCATTATCCTGATGCATTATCTGGTGGTATGCGCCAAAGAATTAGCTTTCTTCGTACATACTTATGTGAGAAGCCGATTATGCTACTTGATGAGCCTTTTGGAAAATTAGATGCATTTACAAAAATGGAAGTACACAGTTGGCTTTTAAATTCTTGGCATCAAGAAAAGCAAACAATTGTTATGGTTACACACGACTTAGATGAAGCAATTTTACTTTCTGATCGCGTATTTATTTTATCTCAAAGACCAGCATCAATAGTTGGTGAAGTGCAAGTGAAATTACCTCGTCCTCGAACGATGGATATGTTAACATCATTGGAGTTAAAGAAGGATAAGGAAGAAATTTTAAGTGTATTAGCTCCTTATATGAAAAAATAGAAAAAGTCTTTTAACAGTTTTAATCGTTTCACATGAGCTTCTTTCTATGAAACGTGGATAACGAAAGTATGGAATATCGAAGAATGGAACGTTTAAAAATAATCACAAAGAAAAGGCCGTAGCTTATATAAGCTACGGCCTTTTCTTTGTGATTAACATGATTTTCGAGAACTCTTACATGAGAATTGTATGAAGAAGCACTCTTATGGTGCGCTTATAAGCGTGCTTTTTCTGCGATTATGTTTATATTTATAATAATATTAGACGCCTTTCCCTAATAGGCAACTATCTTTTTGTATATATAGATAGCTTGAAATGGAATGAAAATTATTCCTATATATAAAGAATAAGGTGATTAGTATGGGAAGACAATAGAAATTAAAGGAAATTCATGTAAAATTCAGATGAACTTCACGCAAACTTCATATTGAAAACTAAATATAATTATAATAGGTTATTGTAATTTTGATTTGTGATTTTTCGCAAAATTAAAAGTTTGAATTTAGGAAAGATTATTCAAACCTAAATTCAAACTTTAGTGAAACAATTAAAGAATGTTACGTCTAGTTTTCGCTAATAACGGCATTTAAAAGTTCGGCAGGGTTACCTGTTCCTGCACCTCCTATTGTAATGAATCCACCAGGAGGAATTTCACCGTTCCATCCGGCATTTGTAATTACATAATGATTGTTTGTTTTACTACTAATTTTAGAATCCCAAACTTGTGTTAAATTGCCGTTATAATCAAATTCTAACTTCCAGTTTTTAATAGGGCTTGTGCCGTTATTTTTAATTACAATTGAGAAGTTATAGCCACTTCCCCAATTTGAAGTAACTGAAAATGTAGCCTTACCATTACCATCAGGAGGTGTTGTGTTAGCATCATCAGTTTTTACAAGAATAGAATTAGGTTGTGATTTATTCCCGGTAGCGTCCTTTGCTAGTATTGAAAAAGTGTATTCCGTATTAGGTTTCAAATTTTTAATTGTAATGCTATTTGATGTTGTACTCCATTTTTCTTCCCCAGCAGTAACTTCATACCCAGTAACTCCTACATTATCAGTAGATGCAGTCCAGCTTAATTGGACTGAGCTTGAGGTTTTATTAGTAACCACAATGTTTTTTACGTTCGTTGGTGATTCAGTATCTTTTTGACTGATAGGTCCACCAAGTAATTCGGTTACTAACGTATCAAGCAATTTTGGACCACTACAGCTATATTTTGGACTTGTGCGACAGTCACCACTAAGTTCCCAAAACATTGCCCCACTTAAACCTTTCGTTTTTATATAATCTGTTTTATATTTCATAGATTCATTGTCATCGTAGCTAATAAATGTGCCTGTAGTAGCATTGTATAAATAAGGTACTTTAGCTGTATCATTCCAATAGCGTACAAAACCATTTTTGTTTACGTAATTCGCTGCTAAATCACCGTAATCATAAACACCCGTATCACCAGTAGAATAATCATCCCAAGTACCTTTAGATGCTAGTTTGCCATCACTACCTGGTTTACATGGTTGATATTGCCCATTATTATCTTTTCCACAACTTTTCCAACCACGTCCGTAAAATGGTACGCCTAATACGAGTTTATCAGCTGGTACACCTTCATTTTTATAAACGTCAATAGCTCCATCTACGTAAAATTTCGTATCAGCTGCTGGATCATTCGGATCTTTATATAATGCGGCATTATGGTTAGAAGTTGCTTCCCAACCGCCGTGGAAATCATATGTCATAATATTAATCCAATCGAGTATTTGAGAGATTTTCTTTAACTCTGTATGATCGGCATAACGTTGACTTGCCCCTGAAGCAATTGTTAATAAATATTGTTTTCCATCTTCAGTACCGGCTTTATTTAAAGCATTTCGGACATCTTGAAGAAGGAGCGTGAAATTTTGTTTATCTTCAGGACGGTAACTACCACCAGGAATCGTTTCAACACCTGGATATTCCCAGTCTAAATCGACGCCGTCAAATCCGTATGCACGTAGGAAATCGACTGTTGATTCTGCGAATACTTTTCTAGTTTTTTCATCAGCTGCCATATCAGAAAATCGATTAGACCAAGTCCAGCCTCCGACGGAAATAATGGTTTTTAAATGAGGGTATTTAGCTTTTAGTCGTTTTAATTCTCCGAAGTTGCCACAACGGGCATATTTATCACAATCTTCCCAAGTTGTACCTGATCCTGGATAAGATTTTGTGACATCAGCCCAGGGCTCACCTAATACGAGAGTACCATTAGGAACTTCTTTATTTTGCAACGGTACACCAGATTCTTTACAGTTCCATGTTTGTTTATTTGGATTATCGGGATGTGTAGAAGGATTTCCATGTTTTCCATTCCAGCAAATATCAGCAAACGCATAGTTTAAATGAGTGAGCTTTGATGCATCGATGTCTGCAACTTGATAATTACGTCCGTAGATGCCCCACGAAGGAAAGTACCCAATAATTTTTTGGTTTTGCGTTGGTGAATTTGCTGATGCGAGATTTGGAGTAATAAAATTTGCGAGAAAAAGAGGTAAGAAGAGTAGTAGAGATAGCAATAGTAATGTGAATTTTTTTGACCTCATAGTCATTTCCCCTTTCAAGGTAAAAGATATATTTAAAGGCATTTGCCGATAAATCAAAGTGAATCTAGACGTATGAAACGTCTAGATAAAAATGATCAGACATCACGAAGTCTATACAAGGGAGCTGAGGTGATTAAATCGTAACAAATGTAAGATTTAGTGTAAACGCTTTATTGTATGAAGAAAGACTTTCTCAATACAAAAAGGCTTTAATACAAACTGCATATGAAAATGAAAGACCGGTGAGGAAGAAAATAGCTTATTATAAATAAATTTGAGAAAAAATTGTATGAAGTCAACTTGTAATGGTGTGGTAAGATGGTGAAATTTCATATAAAATAATAGTAAAAATATGTAAGTGAGAGGATAGTGTGGATGTGTTTTTGAACATTGCTGAAGAAAAGGTTCGACAAGCAATCTGGAATGGTGATCTGGATTATATTTCGAGAAAAGGAAAACCACTACAATTAGAAGATCTTTTAATGGTACCTCTAGAGTTAAGGATGAGCTATAAAATTTAAAAAATGCGGGAATGATTCCAGCAAAAATGGAATTACAAAAGATATATTAAAAATAGAAGATTTAATTGCTTGCTGTTATGATGAAGTAGAGAGGAAAAAATTACAAGAAGGGTTAACAGCAAAAACGTTGTGTTTTCAGCAGGTAATGGAAAAGAGAAAGATAGTTCAGCATTTCTTAAATTAAGTTAAGAGGGATAAGATGAATACATTTGAAACGATAGAAGAATTAGCAACATATATTGAAGAACAGCAATTAGTACTTCTATTTATTAAAACAGAAAATTGTGGTGTTTGTGATGTCATGTTAAGGAAAGTAAATTACGTATTAGAGAATTATGATTACGTAGAGAAAATAGAGATATTACTACAAGACATGCAAGAAGTTGCGGGGCGATATGCAGTATTTACAGGGCCGACAATTTTGTTATTTCATAATGGAAAAGAGATCCTTCGTGAATCGCGCTTTATTTCACTTGAAAATTTAGAGAGAACCATTCAATTATTCGAGAATTAGGGAGGTTTTTATATGGAATTTATTATTGTCATACTATTATTTGTTGTCATTGGAATAATTGTAATAGCTGTTCGATCAAACAAAAAGAAAGTAAACCTTACGAAACAAAATAACATACATAATTCGTCTAATAACTCATCACCGCTTTTTTTCTTTGCTGGATCTGATAATAATGACAGCTCACATGATAGCAGTTCACATGACTGTGGAGGGTCTTTTGGAGGAGATAGTGGAGGTAGTTGCGGTGGTGGCGGTGATTGATAAGAATACGCCTTATATAGGCGTATTTCTTTTTTAAACAAACGTTTGATTAGTTGGCTTACATACGCACACTAACAGTTAAATAAACGTTTGTTTAATATTTTTAACATGATAAGGAGAATGGAAATGGGAAGGGAACCGAAAGTGAAAAATAAAGGGAAAGTAGCATTGTTTTTATTAGTTGCTGGAGGTGTATTTCTTGTTAAACTTGGATTTAAATTTGGAACGATACATATGATCCGAACTTGGTTTGAAAGTACGTTTTCGTAAATAAGGAATATAGCCTCTTGCGAAAGAGGTTTTTCATTTGTTATCATTAGACTGAACGGTCGGTTTAAAGAGGTGTGAGTATGAGAAAAAGCGCAGAAGAGATAAAGAAGGAAATTGCATACAAAGCAGAAAATCTGTTTTCACAAAAAGGCTATGCAGCCACATCTATGGAAGATATTTGTGAAATTACAGAGCGAAGTAAAGGGAGTATTTATTACCATTTTAAAAGTAAAGAAGAATTATTTTTATTTGTAGTAAAACAGCATACGTATGATTGGCTTGAAAAATGGAATGAAAAAGAGAAGTTGTATAGTACTAGTATTGAAAAATTATATGGTCTCGCAGAATATTATGTAGAGGATATACAACAACCTATTTCGAGTGCAATAGAGGAATTTTCTATGAGCCAAGTTGTGAGCAAAGAGGTTCTAGATGAATTATTAGCTTTAACTAGAGAATCATATGTTATGTTTGAGAGATTAATCGAAACAGGTATACAGTCTGGAGAGTTTCGTGAAGAAAATGCGCGCGATTTGATGTATATTGTACATGGCTTATTATCAGGGCTTGGAGTGCTTTACTATGAGCTAGATTATAACGAGTTAAAGCGAGTTTATAAAAAGGCAATAGATGTATTGTTAAAAGGGATGGCAGCTGAATAATAAGTCAGCGGCTTTTCTTTTAAAACGAATTAGACCGAATGGTCGGTTTATAAAAGGAGGAGCGGAAATGAAAGCTTTATTTAAAAATCGAGCATTTATGCTCGTTATGGCATCCGATATTTTACAACAATTTGCGATTTGGATCAGAAATATGGCCCTATTGTATTTCATAATGGAGCGGACGAATAATGATCCAGTTTCAGTGTCACTATTATCGGTCATGGAATATGCACCTATTTTTATTTTTTCTTTCATTGGTGGCGCGTTAGCAGATCGCTGGAACCCGAAAAGAACAATGGTTGCTGGGGATGTGTTAAGTGTACTGTCTATTATAGGGATTGTTTTATTGTTAAAGATTGATTACTGGCAGGCAATATTTTTTGCGACACTCGTTTCCGCAATTGTAGGTCAGTTTTCTCAGCCTTCATCTTCACGCATATTTAAGCGCTATGTAAAGGAAGAACAGGTAGCAAATGCGATTGCATTTAACCAAACATTACAGTCATTGTTTATGATTTTCGGACCAGTTGTAGGATCGCTTGTGTATACACAACTTGGTTTATTTACGTCACTATATAGTTTAATCATTTTATTTTTATTATCTGCTATCGCCCTTTCATTTTTACCGAAATGGATTGAACAAGAGCAAGCAGTGAAGGAATCATTAAAAAATGATATAAAAGAAGGATGGAAATACGTTCTTCATACGAAAAATTTACGTATGATTACGATCACTTTCACAATTATGGGCTTAGCTGTTGGATTAACGAATCCATTAGAGGTGTTTCTTGTAATAGAACGTCTTGGAATGGAAAAGGAAGCAGTTCAATATTTAGCAGCGGCGGATGGAATAGGTATGCTAATCGGTGGTATTGTTGCTGCGGTTTTCGCTTCAAAAGTAAATCCGAAAAAGATGTTTGTATTTGGTATGAGTATATTAGCAATCTCATTTTTAGTCGAAGGGTTGTCCACATCATTTTGGATTACTAGTTTGATGCGATTTGGAACAGGTATTTGTTTAGCTTGTGTTAATATCGTTGTCGGTACGCTTATGATTCAACTTGTACCAGAAAATATGATTGGAAGAGTGAATGGAACCATTTTACCAATGTTTATGGGGGCAATGTTAATTGGAACATCACTAGCTGGAGGATTGAAGGAAATGACTTCATTAGTTATTGTATTTTGTATAGCGATGTCACTTATTTTATTAGCGATAGGGCCGGTTTTACGTATGCAACTAGATAAAGAAGATGTTGCTAATAAAGAGGAACTAACGAATTCATTCGCTTCGAAATAGCTATTGTAAGGGAGCAGAACTGCTCCCTTTTCCTATGGGAATCTTTTGACAATGAAATGTACCAACTATATACTGATGTTGTAAAAATAATTTTACAGGTTAGGAGAAACGATGTGAAAAATCAAATCTATGAATTGCGCACTGAAAATAATATTTCACAAGGTGCATTAGCTGATAAGTGTAGCGTATCAAGACAGACGATAAATGCAATTGAGAATAATAAATATGATCCAAGCTTAGCGTTAGCTTTTCGTTTAGCGGAAGTATTGGGAACAACTGTTGATAAACTATTTTTGTATAAGCTGTAGGGGAAAGAGAAAATAAGTCTTTTAGTTACGACATTAGTAGTTATAAGTATGCTAGCATTTGCACTTTACTATTGGTTAATTGAACTTCAAGTAAACTGGTATGCACTATTTATTTGTAGCATCGCATAATGTTGAAGGGCAAATGAGGAGAAGAAAGATTTAGAAAAACATGTATGAAAAACAAGTGCAAATGTTACATATTATGTACGCATTGTATTTATTTTTTGGTTTTTTTTTCGCATCGGTAGGTTTTAATAAATGGATAGATTTTCATGATATACCGCTTTTACTTACGTTATGTGCCGCTAGAGTTGTAAAGCCAGCTGTAGAGTTTTTACTTGTAAAGCGTTATCGTTAAAAATAAAGAAAGATCCTCTTCTTGTGTGAAGGGGATCTTCTTTTTATAGCGTTTTAGTTTTCGGATTAGGTGGTGTAACGGGTGTATCATTTTCAGGAACTCTAGTTAATAAGAATCCACCTATAATAAACAATACGATAATACTAAGGACACCAGCGTTTGTTTTTCCCGTTAATTGCGTTGTAACACCGACTAATACTGGACCCATGATCGCGGCAAACTTGCCAAATATATTATAAAATCCGAAGAATTCATTTGCCGATTCTTTAGGTACTAGTTTTGCAAAATAGGAACGACTAAGTGCTTGAATACCACCTTGAGAAGTGGCAACTAACATTGCTAAAATCCAGAAATCGAGTGTCGTTTTTAAGAAATAGGCATATGTGCAAATGATGATATAAATAATAATACCAACATATAGCATTTTTTTCCCTGTAAATGTTTCTGATAATTTTCCGTATAATAAAGCGAATGGACAAGCTACAATTTGTGTGACAAATAAGATGATTAATAGATTCGTTGCACTAATACCGAGATCTGTTCCGTAAGCGGTAGACATAGTAATAATTGTATCGACCCCGTCAATGTAGAAGAAATAGGCGATTAGGAACATAAAGACTGTTTTATATTCTTTAATATTTTTAAAAGTATCAGCAAGGCGTTTGAAGCTCATTGCAATTGGTCTTGGATGGCGTTCAATATAATGTGTTTGCTCTACGTTTTTTAGCATTGGAATTGTAAATAATCCCCACCAAAGAGCTGTTATTGCGAATGAAATTTGACTGGCAATGCCGACTGATAAAGGGATAGTGCCTTTTTGAGCAAGAATAATAAGAGCGATACAACCGATAAAAGGAATTGTGCTCCCAATATAGCCTAATGCAAAGCCTCGTGTAGAAATTCGATCCATTCTATCTTTAGAGGTAACATCTACTAAAAATGCATCATAAAAAATGTTTGCTCCAGCAAAACCGACTAGTGCTAGCATATAGCAACCTAGTAATAAGTACCACTGGGATGTTGGGACGACTGCTAGCATACTTGTAAATACGATGCCGAGTCCAAAGAAGAATGTGAAAAATCGTTTTTTAAACCCTTTATAATCAGCAACTGTGCCGAGAATAGGAGCAAGTATAGAAATTAAAAGTGTAGCGAATGAGTTTGCATATCCCCAATATGCTGTTGAAGTTGCACCAGATAGTCCAGCTTCTTTTGCAGCTGCTTTAAAGTAAATTGGGAATAGTGCAGTTGTAATGACGAGCGAATATACCGAATTCGCCCAATCATATAATATCCAGCTTTTTTCTTGTCTGGACATTTTTTTCATATAATGTTCCCCCTTAAATTGTTCTACTAACAGTGTACAAAAATAAAAATTATAAAAAGAGAAACAGTGATGATTTTTACATAACTTTTACATATATACACAGTTCTTTACAATTGTAGTAAATCCTCTATAATGGATCCGTCTGTTTCGCCTAAGTGCAAACCGAGTAATCTTGCGATAGTCGGACCTTCATCAATAAGTCTCATATACGGGATTGTAACGCCGCTTTGAATACCTTTTCCAGCAGCGATAAAAATTGTTTCATAGTTAGGCTTTGTTGGGGAGTAACCATGAGTTCCAAATGTATATTTTTTACTAGAAGTAACATCTTTTTTAGTAATTTCTTTTATAAAATCGCCGGTATAATTTTCAGTGAAATAATACCCCTCTTGTGCTTCCAACATAAATAAACAATTACCATCTGCACCGGATTCTTTCGCCGCTTCATCATGAAGTATAAATTCAATGCCATTTTGTTTATTTTGAAGCAGTTCTTCAAGAAGTAGTTGTACTTCCCGAATGGTATCCGTATCGTTTTTGTCTTTCACATATACATAGGCAGAACCGTCGCAACTTTGACAGTAGGCCTTCCAGTCTACTAATTTACCTTCTTTATTTAGAGATATAAGCTCTTTTTGATGGAATAGCACATTTAATTGAATTGATTTGTTTTCACTTAAAGCGCTATGATCACCAAGGGCAATAATTGTACTTTCTTCGTATATTCCACTTTCTTTTAATGCATGAATAATTTTTCCTAGACGTTCGTCGTGCCTATGGATAGCTGCTATTGTTTCGTTAGATTCAAAGCCATGATAGTGTCTTTGTGTGTCTAAATCAGTGAAATGCACAAACATGACATTAGGCCTTTTTGTAAGGATTGTATGTACAGCAGAAGCAAGAACGAAATCATCGAGTTCAGGTTGTGATAATCCATTTCGTATATGACCGAACCGTCGATTTAAATCTAATTGGTATAGCGGGCTACCGCTAAATAATGAAACTAAAATTTGATTTTGCCACGGTCTATTTGGAAAGATTTCCGGTAAATTGTAATCAATGTTTGCTCTTCCAGTAACAGGCCAAAGAAGGGCTGCTGTCGTTAAATTTGCTTTGCGTGCTTCATCATATAATGTTGTTCCTTTTATCGATTTTCGGTACCAATGCCAATCTGGTGATTCACGTCCTGGTTGAAGTAAAGTATTGGTAACAACACCATGTTTATTAGGGTAGTTTCCAGTAACGATTGTTGAGTGGCTTGGATATGTTACAGAAGGATAAATTGGTTCTACTTTTTCTACAACCGCGCCCTTTTTTATTAGAGATTGGAAGTTAGGTAATTTTTGTAGTATAGGAAAATCTAAAGCTGATAAACAGTCGAATGATAAAATAATGACACGATTAGTTAATGCTTTATCCATAAAGTAATCCTCCTAATTATATAAAACCTATTCTTATATATTACTATTAATACCTAGTAATAAAAATATGTTTCTGAATAAAATTTATTATTTATTTTCAGAAAAATTAAACATATAATAAGTATAAGGGATTGAATGAAAGGAGGGAATACTATGGACTGGCTAGATGGATTTGGTATTTTTTACATCATTGGTGGAATCACGATTCTCCTAGTATTTGCTATTTCATATTTACTAAAGAAACGTTTTCCAGACAAACAGTTTGATATTATATTTTCACTTAGTTTAGTACTTCTTTGTTTAGCTTTCTTTCCTGTAACAATGATAGCTATTGGTGGGTGGGAAGGAATGGGATATGGATTTATTTGTTTCTTCGTTCTACTTGGTACACTTATCGGTATGGTTGCACATCAACTTGTGAAAATCGTTCGAAAGAGCTACGTATAAAACTACAAAAAATGAAAAGAATATATAAAAATAAGAAAATTAGCTATTGTTTTAAAAAAGAATTTGTATTATGATAATCAACAAATTTATTTCGTTATAACGCTGAAAAAGGACTAGTACATGTCCAACCTTTTTTGCAGAGAGAGAATCCGTTTGGCTGAAAGATTCTTAAAGGGCGATATGGAACCTACCTTTGAGTTCTGCATATGCAGCGGGAAATTCCCGTTATCAAAAAGAGAGCATATACAATTTTTGTGTATGAATCAGGGTGGTAACGCCGGCAAAGCTCGGTCCCTATTTAGGGGCGCGGGCTTTTTTGTATTTTCTAAAAGGAGGAAGACTGACTATGGCAAAAGAACAAGTGCAAGCCATTACGAAGATGGAAGAGGACTTTGCGCAGTGGTATACCGATATTGTAAAAAAAGCTGAACTTGTTGACTATTCAAGTGTAAAAGGGTGTATGATTCTGCGTCCGTACGGTTATGCCTTATGGGAGAATATGCAGAAAGTGATGGATGAAAAGTTAAAGGAAACTGGTCATGAGAATGTGTATATGCCAATGTTTATCCCAGAGAGTTTATTGCAAAAAGAGAAGGATCATGTTGAAGGATTTGCTCCTGAAGTAGCATGGGTTACGCATGGCGGGGATGAAAAGTTAGCGGAAAGACTTTGTGTACGTCCTACATCGGAAACTTTATTCTGTGAGCATTTCTCAAAGATTGTTCAATCATATAATGATTTACCAAAGTTATATAATCAGTGGTGTTCAGTAGTTCGTTGGGAAAAGACAACGAGACCATTCCTTCGTACAACTGAATTTTTATGGCAAGAAGGCCATACGATTCATGAAACGGCAGAAGAATCGCAAGCTGAAACGTTAAATATTTTAAATCTGTATGCCTCTTTCTGCGAGGAATACTTAGCGATACCAGTCATTAAAGGACAAAAAACAGAAAAAGAAAAGTTTGCAGGAGCGAAGGCAACTTATACGATTGAAAGTTTAATGCATGATGGAAAAGCACTTCAAACAGGAACATCTCATAACTTTGGAACGAATTTCTCTGAAGCATTTGATATTAAGTTTTTAGATCGTAACGGTAAGTGGCAATATGTACACCAAACTTCGTGGGGTGTATCAACGAGAATGATAGGTGGACTTATTATGGTCCATAGTGATAATAACGGACTTGTAATGCCGCCAAAAGTCGCTCCAGTACAAGTTGTTATTGTACCTATTGCTCAGCATAAAGAAGGTGTGTTAGAAAAAGCAACAGAGTTACAAGGACGTATTCAGAAGGTTGCGCGTGTAAAAATAGATGCTAGCACTAAAACACCGGGCTGGAAATTTAATGAGTATGAAATGAAGGGAATTCCAATTCGATTAGAAGTGGGTCCAAAGGATATTGAAAAGAATCAAGTTGTACTTGTAAGAAGAGATACGAAAGAAAAAGAATGTATATCAATGGATCAATTAGAAGAACGCATTCTATCATTACTGGAGGAAATTCATCATTCTTTATTTAATAAAGCAAAAGTATTTCGCGATGAGAATACGTATAGTGTGACGAATTTCGAAGAGATGAAAAAAGCAGCTGATGAAAAGCAAGGGTTTATTAAGGCGATGTGGTGTGGAGAACTAGCTTGTGAAGAGAAATTAAAAGAAGAAGTTGGAGTATCTTCACGTTGTATGCCTTTTGAGCAAGAACATTTAGCTGACGAATGTATTTGCTGTAGTAAAGAAGCAAAGCACATGGTCTATTGGGGAAAAGCATATTAATACGCTTTCTGATAGATGCCAAAAGGACTTTGGGTTGCATAATAAACTGCAATCCAAAGCCCTTTTTAGTTTTATATTGGTTTCATGTATTTTTTAGATGGAAGGATGTTGGTCTTTATTTTGCATTTTTACGGCGAATAAACAATAACATACCAATTAGGAATGTTGAAAGTCCTATTAAAATAGATGCAGGATAATGTGCTGCAGTATTAGGTAACTTATCACCTTGTTTTGTCGCATTATCTTTTACGTTACCACCTTGTGAACTGCTATCGCCCTTAACTCGATTGCCACCAGAACCGTTGCCACCAGAATCGTTGCTACCAGAGCCGCTGCCACCAGAACCGTTGCCACCAGAACCACTGCCACCAGAACCACTGCCATCAGAGCCACTGCCACCAGAACCGTTGCCACCAGAACCGTTGCCACCAGAATCGTTGCTACCAGAGCCGCTGCCACCAGAACCGCTACCGCCAGAACCGTTGCCACCAGAACCATTACCATCAGAGCCGCTGCCACCAGAACCGTTGCCACCAGAACCACTGCCACCAGAACCGTTGCCACCGGAACCACTGCCACCAGAACCGTTGCCACCAGAACCACTGCCACCAGAACCGTTGCCACCAGAACCGTTGCCACCAGAACCACTGCCACCAGAACCGTTGCCACCGGAACCACTGCCATCAGAACCGTTGCCACCGGAACCATTGCCATCAGAACCGTTGTCACCAGAACCGCTACCGCCAGAACCGTTGCCATCAGAGCCGCTGCCACCAGAACCGTTACCACCAGAACCACTGCCACCAGAACCACTGCCATCAGAGCCGCTGTCACCAGAGCCGCTACCACCAGAACCGTTGCTACCAGAGCCGCTGCCACCAGAACCACTGCCATCAGAGCCGCTGCCACCAGAACCGTTACCACCAGAACCGCTGCCATCAGAGCCGCTGCCACCAGAACCGCTGCCACCAGAACCGTTACCACCAGAACCACTGCCACCAGAACCGCTGTCATCAGAACCGCTACCACCAGAACCGTTGCTTCCTGGAGGTTTATTATTATCTTTTGAGTTTCCTTCTGCTAAATGATCGCTGTTTTGTACAATAGCGTTTGTTGGAGAGAAGTTTTCCGTGGCTGCATTACCGATATTCAAGCCGCTAAAAAAAGATAAAGAAAGTGTTGATGCTAAAATGAAGATTTTCGTCATTGTTTTCCTCCTGAAAAATTAATATTCCATCTAAAATACATCCCTTTGTAATATTTCATAGGAGATATAGTTTTATGCAAAAAACTATATAGATAAGATGTTCACAAATTTTATGGCTATATTTAGATATTCAAAATAAATATTTCGGAATGATATGTTAAGATTAATAGTAAGAAGAATAAAAAAGGGAGGGCTGAAGAATATAGGATTTCTTATATTCTTATAAAAAATTATGAAACAAACAACAAAACAAATAATAACAGGTACATTTCTAGCGACAGCAACATCTTTTATTTCGACGCATGCCTTTGCAGAAAGTGATAATTTAGCGACAGTAAATGCAACAAATTTAAATATACGTGAACAACCTACAACTCAAGGGAAAGTTATAGGAACAGTAAAAAAGGGAACAAATGTACAAGTTTTAAGTAAGGAAAAAGAATGGGCTAAAATTTCTCATGATGGAAAAGAGGGGTATGTCACATTACAATTTTTAGGATTTTCGAATGGAAATCCAAACGTTGAACAAAAACAACAATTAACGATTAATAATGGACAAAAAGAAGAGGGAATTGTTACGGCAACTCGTTTGAATGTACGTAATAGTCCAACTCTAGGTAGTTCAATGATTGGCTATGTTCAAAAAAATGAAAAAGTAACGGTATTAGGAAAAGCGAACGGCTGGGCAAAGATTGAATATAAAGGAAAAGAGGGATATGTATCTTTAGAGTTTTTAAAATTTGGAGATGCAATTCAAACACCTGACACTTCTGGCCAAAAGCAACTGCAACCAATAATCAAAAATGGAGCACAAGAAGTAGGAACAATCAATGCAACAAGCTTACGAGTAAGAAGCGCAGCGAATACAAGTAGCTCGGTTTTAGGGAACCTAAAAAATGGTGAAAAAGTAACAGTACTAGGAAAAGCGAATGGTTGGGCAAAAATAAGCTATCAAGAAAAAGAAGGGTATGTATCGTTAGAGTTTGTGAAAATTGATGGCAACACAGAAGAGATAAAAAAGCCGGAACAACCGAAAACATCAGATGCAACGATTAAAAATGGAACGCAAGAAGTAGGAACAATTAATGCGACAAGTCTCCGAGTAAGAAGTGCGGCAAATACAAGTAGCTCAGTTCTAGGAAACTTGAAAAATGGTGAAAAAGTAACAGTACTAGGGAAAGCAAATGGCTGGGCGAAAATCAATTACCAAGGAAAAGAAGGGTATGTGTCGTTAGAGTTTGTGAAGTTAGAAGCAGGAAAACAAGAAGAAAAGCCAGCGGAAGACATTACGAATGGAACGCAAGAAGTAGGAACGATCAATGCGACAAGTCTCCGAGTGAGAAGTGCGGCGAATACAAGTAGCTCGGTTCTAGGAAACTTAAAAAATGGTGAAAAAGTAACAGTACTAGGAAAAGCAAACGGCTGGGCGAAAATCAATTACCAAGGAAAAGAAGGGTATGTGTCGTTAGAGTTTGTGAAGTTAGAAGCAGGAAAACAAGAAGAAAAGCCAGCGGAAGACATTACGAATGGAACGCAAGAAGTAGGAACGATCAATGCGACAAGTCTCCGAGTAAGAAGCGCGGCGAATACAAGTAGCTCGGTTCTAGGAAACTTAAAAAATGGTGAAAAAGTAACAGTACTAGGAAAAGCAAATGGCTGGGCGAAAATCAATTACCAAGGAAAAGAAGGGTATGTGTCGTTAGAGTTTGTGAAGTTAGAAGCAGGAAAACAAGAAGAAAAGCCAGCGGAAAACATTACGAATGGAACGCAAGAAGTAGGAACGATTAATGCGACAAGTCTCCGAGTAAGAAGTGCGGCAAATACAAGTAGCTCAGTTCTAGGAAACTTGAAAAATGGTGAAAAAGTAACAGTACTAGGGAAAGCAAATGGCTGGGCGAAAATCAATTACCAAGGAAAAGAAGGGTATGTGTCGTTAGAGTTTGTGAAGTTAGAAGCAGGAAAACAAGAAGAAAAGCCAGCGGAAAACATTACGAATGGAACGCAAGAAGTAGGAACGATTAATGCGACAAGTCTCCGAGTAAGAAGTGCGGCAAATACAAGTAGCTCAGTTCTAGGAAACTTAAAAAATGGTGAAAAAGTAACAGTACTAGGAAAAGCAAACGGCTGGGCGAAAATCAATTACCAAGGAAAAGAAGGGTATGTGTCGTTAGAGTTTGTGAAGTTAGAAGTAGGAAAACAAGAAGAAAAGCCAGCGGAAGACATTACGAATGGAACGCAAGAAGTAGGAACGATCAATGCGACAAGTCTCCGAGTAAGAAGTGCGGCGAATACAAGTAGCTCGGTTCTAGGAAACTTAAAAAATGGTGAAAAAGTAACAGTACTAGGAAAAGCAAACGGCTGGGCGAAAATCAATTACCAAGGAAAAGAAGGGTATGTGTCGTTAGAGTTTGTGAAGTTAGAAGCAGGAAAACAAGAAGAAAAGCCAGCGGAAGACATTACGAATGGAACGCAAGAAGTAGGAACGATCAATGCGACAAGTCTCCGAGTAAGAAGTGCGGCGAATACAAGTAGCTCGGTTCTAGGAAACTTAAAAAATGGTGAAAAAGTAACAGTACTAGGAAAAGTAAATGGCTGGGCGAAAATCAATTACCAAGGAAAAGAAGGGTATGTGTCGTTAGAGTTTATAACGATTGGTAAAGATTCCATAGATCCAACAAACCCAACAAACCCTGGACAGGTAACAGAAGAACGAGCAGTTGTAAATGCGTCTTTATTAAATGTACGTAAAGGTCCATCAACAGGTGCGGCAGCTGTCGGTCATTTGAAAAATGGAGAGACTGTTACGATCATAGGAAAAGAAAATGGCTGGGCAAAAATCCGTTTTAATGGCGGAGAGGGGTATGTTTCGTTACAGTTCTTAAAAGTTAAACAAGGTTCGTCTTCTTATGAAATTGTTACCTCATCACAAAAGGTTCAAAAACCAAATGAAGCGGAAGCAACACAAATTATGCAGAATATGAAAGAAGATGCTTACATTAAAAGTGACGGTAAAGTTGTAAATATGAAGCAAGGTTTCGTTCGTGCAAATGGTGTTATTAATATTTATGATATTACGACGGGTAAAAAGCTCACATATGTAAAGGGTGGAGCTGACCTGAAATTTGTAAAAGCTGTTGATGATCGTATTCATGTCCAAATTGATGGTATGACAGGTTATGTGAATATAAATGATGTTACATTACATCCGACAATGACTGGTGAGAAAACGTCGTATTATGCAACTAAAAATGGCAAGTTATATCATTATGTATACAATCCGGAAAATGGTAAACATGCAACGTATCAAATTGGTAATGCTCCGAAACATTTAAAAGAAGGAGAGCGTTACGAGGCTTTTGATAAGAAGCAAATTGGAGGACAAGATAGTTATCAATACTTTGAGTATATGCCACTTCGTGCAACATCTACTTATACAGGAGATGAAATTGATAATTTCTTACGTAAATCGAATGCAAAGAGTCCACTTATTGGATTAGGAAAATATTTTGTAAGTGCAGCAGAGAAATATAAGATGAATGCCGGTTACTTAGTGTCACATGCAATTTTAGAATCAGGATGGGGAACAAGTCGTATCGCGCAAGATAAGAAAAATTTATTTGGCTTTAGAGCGGTAGATTCAGATCCATATAATGGTGCAACTGGATTCAAAACATGGGAAGAAGGTATTGATTTTTGTGCGGCATATATAGATAAGCATTACTTAAATCCAAGTGGAAATACATATAATGGTGGAAACTTAGGAGATAAGGCACAAGGAATGAACGTCATGTATGCAAGTGATGAAAATTGGGGACAGCAAATTGCCTCGCTTATGTATAGAATTGATGCAATGAATGGAAGTAAAGATTTAAATAAATATCGACTTGGAACGTTAACGGCAGGTTCTCCGATATTCAAAAGTATGGCTGAAGGTCAGACTGGAATGACATCTCGCAACATTATGGTAGCCATTAAGAAAACAGTTAATACACCACAAGGATCGTATTATGAAATTGTTTCGGATAATAAAGAATACAACAGTGTCTACGTAAAAGCTGGATCTGTAAATCTTGTGAACTCTTATTAAAGGAAAACATCATCATTTCAATGCAGAAAAGTGAAGTTCATAATGTTAGAGGAAGTGACAGTGTGAAAAAATATATCGCATTTGATATTGGTGGTACACAGATTAAATATGGGATTATTTCAAAATCTGGGATATTACTAAATCACGAAACTACATTAACAGAGGCCCATTTAGGTGGGGAACAAATCGTTCAAAAAATTATTAGCTTGGCGGAGCAATTAATGAATGAACATGTTGTTTCTGGAATCGGTATTAGTACAGCCGGAATTGTAGATATTCATAGAGGAATCATAACTGGCGGCGTGGATCATATTCCACGCTATGCTGGTATTCCTATTATTGATAGATTACAAGCTGTATTAAAAGTTCCTATATCCATTGAAAATGATGTCAATTGTGCTTTGTTTGGAGAGATGTGGCAAGGTGTTGGAAGAAATGAAAATAATTGCATTATGCTTACCCTTGGAACGGGAATAGGGGGAGCTATTGTTATTAATAAAAAACTGTACAGAGGTCATTCATTTAGTGCTGGTGAATGGGGCAATATGTTGATCGAAGGGAAACAATTTGAAGAGGTTGCCTCGATTTCAGGGTTAATTTCTCTTGTGCGGAAGTATAAAGGTAGCGGGAATTGGAACGGTGAAAAAATTTTTGAATTATATGATCAGAAGGATAAAGAAGTTATACATGCCGTTCAAATATTCTTTAAACATTTAGCCATTGGAATTAGTAATCTTGCTTATATCTTCAATCCAAAAGTAATTATTATTGGTGGAGGGATTACTAATAGAGGTAATCGATTTTTAGAAGAAGTAAAGGAAGAGGTACGAAAATATTTAAATCCTGAGATTTATAGTAATTGCGAGATTAAAATCGCACAAAATCGTAATCACGCAGGAGTGATTGGTTCGATTTACCACTTCTTACATCAATATAAATAAATGATATAGGTGTTTTCATATAATTGAGAATTTATTCTTTTTCTCAATAGATAAATAATGCTACAATATAAGAGAAGAATACAATATTTTCCGATTAGGAAAATGCTTTGTAGAAAGGAAGAAACTTCATGCCTATTATTTTAGAAAAAGGACAAAAGATCGATTTAACGAAAGGACAACCGAGAGTAGCAAAACTACAGGTTGGCTTAGGCTGGGATCCAATTGGGCAATCAGGTGGGTTTCTGTCTTCATTATTTGGAAGTAAACCAAATGTAGATTGTGATGCATCAGTTGTTATGTTAGAAGGAGAGCGTTTTTTAAATAAAAATGATTTAGTTTACTTTGGAAACAAACTTTCTACTTGTGGTAGTATTATTCATTCAGGAGATAATTTAACAGGTGAAGGCGCTGGTGACGACGAAACAATTTTCGTAGAATTACATAAAGTTCCGAGCCGTATTAATCGTTTAGTATTCGTTGTAAATATTTATGACTGTGTAAATCGTCGTCAAGATTTTGGGATGATTCGTAATGCATATATTCGTATTCAAAACCCGCAAACAGGTGAAGAATTAGCACGTTATAACTTGTCAGATAACTATGCTGGCAAAACGACTCTAATTGCAGGAGAAATGTACCGACACGGAAGTGAGTGGAAGTTTTCAGCGGTTGGAGAAGGAACACAAGATAAAAATTTAAGTGAGATTGTATCACGTTATCAATAAAATAAACCGAGGAGGAATTGTATATGGCATCAATTTCGTTGAAAAAGGGACAAAAGGTAGATTTAACAAAAACGAATCCAGGTCTTTCAAAAGTTCTTGTAGGACTTGGTTGGGATACGAATCGTTATGACGGACAAAACGATTTCGATTTAGATGTTAGTATTTTCTTAGTAGGTGCGAATGGTAAAGTTTCAGGCGCAGAGGATTTCGTCTTCTACAATAATCCAAAAGGTGCGAATGGTGCTGTAGAGCATTTAGGAGATAACCGCACAGGCGAAGGTGAAGGCGATGACGAATCAATTAAAGTAGATTTGAAAAATGTTCCTGCTCACATCGAACGTATTTGTTTCACAATTACAATTTATGATGGAGAAGGCCGTAGCCAAAACTTTGGACAAGTTTCTAACGCTTTCGTACGTATTCTAGATGAAGAGAAAAATGCAGAATTAATTCGTTACGATTTAGGAGAAGACTTCTCTATTGAAACAGCGGTAGTAGTGGGTGAATTATACCGTCATGCAGGTGAATGGAAGTTCAATGCAATTGGAAGTGGATTCCAAGGTGGATTAGGTTCTCTATGTAATAACTTTGGTTTAGATGTAGAGTAATAGATTTATATATCCATCGGTGAAACGCATGTTTACTGATGGATATATTTTTAAAGATTAAAATATAGAGGTGAATATAAATGGTTATTCAGTTACAAAAAGGACAGAAGATCGATTTAGGTAAGACAAGCCCTGGTTTAACAAAAGCGGTAATTGGTCTTGGGTGGGATATTAAATCTTATGATGGTGGATCTGATTTCGATTTAGATGCATCGGCATTTCTATTAGATGCGAACGGAAAATGTACGAAGGAAACTGATTTTATTTTCTATAACAATTTACAGTCTCCTTGTGAATCTGTTCTGCATACAGGAGATAACCGTACAGGTGAAGGTGAAGGCGATGATGAGCAACTTGTTGTCGATTTGAAGAAAGTTCCAGCAGATGTACATAAAATTGCAATCACAGTTACAATTTATGATGGTGAAGGCCGTAATCAAAACTTTGGACAAGTCGGAAACGCATTCGTTCGTTTAGCGAATGAGGAAACAAACGAAGAAGTTCTTCGTTTTGATTTAGGGGAAGATTTCTCCATTGAAACAGCAGTTGTCTTTTGTGAATTATACCGTCATAATGGACAGTGGAAGTTTAATGCAGTAGGAAGCGGTTTCCAAGGTGGATTAGGTGCGCTTGTAAGAGCGTATGGCTTGGATGCATAAGAAGGGAAACGACATTCGTTTCCTTTTTTTGACCTTTCTATAAATCTAGCAAAGAATAGGGGATAAAGGTAAGATGAGCATTTTGCAAGAAATCATTAATACGTATGCTCAGTTTTTCGACTTAGATATGTGGATTAAAGTGTTGCAAGATCCAGTATCTTGGGGATTAATTGGTACACTTGTTGTACTTGAAGGGTTACTATCTGCTGATAACGCACTTGTGTTAGCGGTAATGGTAAAACATCTTCCGGAAGAGAAACGTAAAAAAGCATTATTCTACGGACTTATTGGAGCTTATGTGTTCCGCTTTATTGCGATTGGAATTGGAATGTTCTTAATTAAATTATGGTGGGTAAAACTTCTTGGTGCGCTTTACCTTGCTTGGTTATCAGTGAAATACTTTATTGATAAGCGTAAAGGTGCAAGTGAAGAAGAGGAAGCTCATGGTATGAATCAAAATAGTATTCTCTTTAGAATGTTCGGTGTCTTCTGGGGAACGGTTGCGATGGTTGAATTAATGGATATCGCGTTCTCTGTAGATAGCGTACTTGCTGCATTTGGTGTATCAAATGAAGTTTGGATTTTACTATTAGGCGGAATGCTCGGTATTTTAATGATGCGTGGTATTGCTGGCGTATTTTTAAAATTGTTAGAGCGTATTCCAGAATTAGAAACAACAGCGTATATTTTAATTCTAATTATTGCAGCGAAAATGTTATTGTCTCTAATTGATATTCACATTAGTCATACACTGTTCTTTATTATTTTACTTGTAGCATTTGGAGCAACATTTATAATTCACTACATGAAGAATTCTGGACAGGCTAAAGAAGAAGTTGCAGCTACTAAAAATAATCATAAATAATTGAAATGGGTTTGCTCGTTATGCGAGCGCCCATTTTTTATAACTAAAAATAGTTTATAATAGAAGAGAGACTTTATAAAAACGTAAATGTTTTTGGAGGTGAACTGTTGTGTTTTCACGTTTTACACTTCAACCATGTGCATTAAAAGAAGAATCAGATTTAAAACAATTTGAAGCGCTTTTAGAAAAACGCCCACAATATGAACTGACAGAGAATGAAATGAAATTTAGTTATATAGCAACGCGTATTCTTGGTGTTCCTAATGATGTAGATGAATATTTCAATGATTTATTTGATTATAGTGAAGCAAAAGGGATTGAGGTTTTGCATGAACAAAATTTAAATAAGGTGATTGATTCCGAAAAACTGCGTCATATTCAAGAGGTTTTTGCGTTACATCAAGAAGCACCAAATGGACTTACAGTAAATAGGCTTGTAGCCCATTTGTCTGGAAAGCAACTATTACCGCAAGTAGACAATCCTGATTTGCAACATTATATACATACGACGTTTATTTCTGTATTGAAATTGTATGAGAAACAACATAATCAATCTTTAAAGACAGAAGGATTCCGTCGTTTCTTAATCGATATGATTAAGTTAAGTGAGAATTATGTAACGAAGTGGTTTTCTACGATTAATTATAAGAAACAAATGCCGCGTATCATTTGGTATGGTGATGCACAGGAAAGTCGTATATATTTCTTATACTTTCTTATTATGCTCGGCTGTGATGTACTTTATTATCACCCGGAAGGAAAAGATGGCTTTGAGAATATCGATGAAGCGGGAAGAACTTTTGTTGTGTCTCATTCAAGCCGTATTTCTCTTGAACCATTTCCCGATCGTCGTCGCGAACGCGTCGCAACAGTAGCGTACCAAGCTTCAAAGGAAATTGAGCAAGTACTTCACCATGATAATTCACTACTGTATAAGCCGTGGCAATTCCGTTCGTATACACCTGTAGCACGTACATTAAAAACGACATATGATGAACTCTTTTTAATTACGAAAGAAAAGTCGTTTGTACGCCCAACATTCTTTGTTGAAAATAAACACATCTATATCCCTTCTTTATTTGCAAAAATATCAGGCGTTTCAAAGAACGATAAAGAATATTTTCAACGATTAAAGGCAGTTACATCATTCGATAACAGTTTATTAATTAATACATTCCCGTTTACGAAAGAACAAAAAGCGAATTTCCAATATCATTACCGAGATGCATTGGACCGCGGAGGAAAGTTACACCCGGATTTAATTATGAATAGCCATTGGTGGCCGCATAAGCGTTTACCGGAAGGTTTACAGCATGGTATTGCAGAGGCAATCATCCATACGTGTGAAAGTGAAATGTGTAAACCAGTTGGGAAAGAGATGAAACAAGAGGTAGCACTATATGTTTTCGCGCAGCTCTCTCAAATACCACCGAATATTTTAGAACAGCTTGAGAAATTTGATTATTCACAAGATGTACCGAAAATTGTTATATTTAATAATGAGAAGAGTGGAGAATTAACTCGTTCCGATGCTGTTTTACTACTATTTTTAAATCAAATTGGAGTAGATGTATTCCATTTCAATCCAACGGGGAGAAACGATATTGAACCGTATATTGAAGCAGGCGCATTTGATTCACATTGGCTTGAGGAAGTTAATTTTGATCTTGAGTTTCATGGTTCATCAGCCTATAAAAATTTATCACAAACAATAAAAGGACTATTTCGTCCATTTTTATAAGGAAAGGGAGAATACCATATGAATAACCCAGTCGTACTAGATTCAAAAACAGAATTAAATGAGCAAACCGCACAAGATGTCCGTTTACAACTTAGACAAGATGCGGAAGTACAACGTATTTATAATGCGGTAGATATTAAAGATCAGTTAGAATTAATCGAGCTTGGAAAAGAACCGTCTATGGAAATTTCACGTTTCGCTGATCAAATTTTACATACAATGTCTTTATCAAAAATAGAAGACTCTGGTGAATTATTAAAACAGCTTGGTAAAATTATGGACAGGTTTGATAGTAAAGATTTTGCGGAAGAGAAAAGTGGTTTCTTCTCACGTATGTTCAAAAAAGCAGATAAAATGATTGAACAAATCTTTAGTAAGTATCAGACAATGGGTCGCGAAATGGATAAAGTATACGTAGAAATTACGAAGTATCAAGATGAAATGAAAAAATCAATTGGTACGTTAGATGGCTTGTATGAGCAAAACTTAAAGTATTATTTAGATTTAGAAAAGTACGTAGTGGCAGGAGAAATGTTATTAGAGCGTTTAAATACAGAGTTAGTCCCGATGTATGAAGAGCGCGTACGTAATAATGATCAACTAGCAGGTATTGAATTAGAATCACTTAAAAACTCTGTTGAAATTTTAGAGCAACGTATTGATGATTTAGAAAAGGCACGTATGGTTGCTCTACTTACAGCACCACAAATTCGTATGATTCAACGTGGTAACAATAAATTAATCGGTAAGATTAATACAGCATTTATTACAACGATTCCTATCTTTAAAAATGGTATCATTCAAGCGGTAAATGCGAAACGTCAAAAGCTTGTTGCAGATTCTATGGCTGAACTTGATCGTCGTACAAATGAGTTACTGAAGAAAAATGCACAAAATATCGCAACTCAAAGTGTGGAAGTAGCGAGATTATCAGGTTCTTCTAGTATTAAGATGGAAACACTTGAAGAAACTTGGAACATTATTTCAAGAGGTATGCAAGAAACACAACAAATTGAAGAGCAAAATAAACGTGAGCGTGAAGAAAGTCGTAAGCGCATGGCTACACTAACAGAAAACATCAAAAAAGAATTACAAGGATAAAGTGAAACTTTAATCAGTGGGTTTTTGTTCATCCTCACTGATTGTTAACCTTCACCAATTGGGCGTTTATGGGCAGTTGATCTCCCACCTCAAGCTGAATTTTGAGGTGGGAGTTTTACTACCGGGAAAATAGTGGGATAAAGAAAAGGCAATGAGGAACAGTCCTCATTGCCTTTTAGTTTCTCTTAACTAATTTAATGATTTCATTCACAACGAGCGGAATGATACTTAACAAGAGAACAAATCCCCAATCGCGTAATGTTAATGCATGTACACCGAATATATTCGCTAGAGGAGGGATGGAGATGATACATACTTGCATAAGAACACCAATAAGAAGTGAGAAGACTAAGTATTTATTTGTAAATATCCCAATTGAGAAAATCGATTTCGTTCTTGAACGCAAGTTAAATGAATGAACGAGCTGAGAAAAACTAAGAACGACAAATGCCATCGTTTGAGCATGTAATAGAGCATCTTCATCAATTTGCTCTGGGAAAAGTGGAAATAAGTTTGTATCTCCAGCATAGAGTTTCGCCCCAACGATAAAGGCTGCTAACGTTAAAAATCCAATTACAACACCATTGAAAATAAGAAAAGGGACGCTCCCGCTAAATAGACTTTCTTTCGCACGTCGTGGTTTTTCTTTCATCACATCTGAATCTTCAGGATCAACACCGAGTGACAATGCAGGAAGTGTGTCGGTAATTAAATTAACCCACAAAATGTGGATTGGGCGTAATGGTGTCGCCCAGCCAAGTAAAATAGCTAAAAATAAAGCGATCATTTCTCCGAAGTTACAAGAGAGTAGGAAGAGAATCGATTTTTTTATGTTACGGTAAATATTTCTGCCTTCTTCAACGGCTTTAACGATAGATGAGAAGTTATCGTCTGTTAAAATGACATCTGCTGCGCCTTTTGCAACATCTGTCCCTGTAATGCCCATTGCTACGCCAACATCTGCTTGTTTTAAAGATGGAGCATCATTGACGCCATCACCAGTCATAGAAACGATATTTCCTTTCGCACGTAATGCTTTTACAATCTTCACTTTATGTTCTGGAGAGACCCTAGCGAATACATGTAAGTGATTAATTTTGTTTGCTAGTTCTGTATCTGAAATGTTATCTAGTTCAGTTCCAATCATAATTTCAGATTTTTCTTCAGCAATACCAAGTTCTTTGGCAATTGTAAAGGCGGTATCCTTATGATCACCAGTAATCATAACTGTACGAATACCAGCTTTTTTACACTCTGTAATGGAATCTTTTACTTCTGTGCGTGGTGGATCAATCATACCGACAAGACCGATAAAGATGAGATTTTCTTCGAGATGATTAATATCCACATCATTCGCATTATATTGTTTAAATGCGAATGAAAGTACTCTTAAAGCTTCTTGAGACATTGCCCCGGCAGCTTCTAATATTTGATTTTTATCAGAATTTGTGAAGACCTCAACTTTGTCATTTATAAAGATATGGGTGCAGTGAGGTAAAAGTTTATCAATAGCACCTTTCGTCATACTATAGTAGCTTTCATCGTATGTATGCACTGTTGACATCATTTTACGATCAGAATCAAAAGGTAGCTCGTTAACACGTTCATGTTTATTTTCTAAATGATCTTTTTGCATGTTAAAAGTGCTTCCAGCAACGAGAAGGGCAATTTCAGTAGGGTCCCCAGTTTGGGATTCACTACTATAAGACGCATCATTACATAACACCATATTTTCTAACAATAGACGGTGTACATCATTATTTACATTCAAATTTTCTAACTGAGCGTATGTGTTATCACTATAAAAGTGAGTAACGGTCATTTTATTTTGCGTTAATGTACCTGTTTTATCTGAACAAATAATTGTGACAGACCCGAGAGCTTCAACAGCTGGTAGTTTACGAATGATAACGTTTTGTTTAATCATACGCTGCACGCCAATTGCAAGAACGATGGAAACGATAGCTGGTAGTCCTTCAGGAATAGCCGCTACAGCTAAACTAATTGCAGTCATAAACATTTCTAACGTATCGCGTCCTTGTAAAAAACCGATGAGAAACATAATAGCGCAAATGGCTACAGCGACAAAGCCTAAATATTTTCCTACTTGTGCTAAGCTTTTTTGAAGTGGTGTCATATCATCATCTGATTCATGTAAAAGGGTAGCAATCTTACCAATTTGTGAGTTCATACCAGTTTCAACAGCAACACCAACGCCACGTCCGTATGTTACTAGCGTCGACATAAAGGCCATGTTTTTTTGATCGCCCAGTGGCACTTGTTCATCAGTTTGCATAGAAGGATGATAAAGTGCATCCTTATCAACAGGGACGGACTCACCAGTTAGAGCAGATTCTTCAACTTTTAAATTTGCTGTTTCGATAAGTCGTAAATCACATGGTATATAACGTCCAGCATCGAGCATGACGATATCACCTGGAACGACTTGTTCAGATGGAATTTCTTTTAGTTCGCCGTCTCGTTTTACGATAGCTTTAGGTGTTGCCATTTTTTTTAGTGCTTCCAAAGCTTGCTCAGCCTTTGACTCTTGGATGACACCAATAACTGCATTTAATATGACAACGAGCGCGATAATGCTTGCATCTGCCCATTCACCTACAAAGGCAGAAATAAGGGCAGCTATAAGAAGAACATATACGAGGACATCATTAATTTGGGAAAAAATCCGCTGCCATAAAGTACGTTTTTGTTTTACTGTTAATTCATTTGAACCAAATTTTTTTAAGCGTTCATTTACACCGTCAGCGGTTAAACCACTTTGTTCATTTGTTTTAAGATCCGTTAATATTTGATCTTTCGTCTTACTGTACCATTTGCTCATAAGTAAGCACCTCCAGTAAAAACAGTTAGCAATGGTAGTGTTGCTATTATTTGTGAGTAGTATGTACGGAGAAAAAATCTAAGATGAGCTTCTACTTCTATTGTACAATATTTTACAGTTGGTTGAGGAAAAGAGAAGAGTTGTCATGAATTTGTTGGAAATAAAAAAGAGCCTCATATAAGAGAGGCTTTTTTACTTTTTAATTAATGTACCTAATTCTTCTGTAATAGCTTGCATTTCACTAATGCTGAATGTTTCACGTTTCATAACATGCTCATAGATGTCACGTAAGTCCTCGTACATTTCTTCGTTAAAGCTAGCAGCTCTCATCGCTCCAGCATTAACCATACGTAATTTTTCTTTAATAGCTTCGACCATATATTCAACGTTTTCTTCTGACTTTACGGATAAATCCACCGAAGTGTCCCCCTTTAAAATAACATAAGGCTATCTTAACATTTTTTTATCATTTTCGTTAATGAATCTTTTCAATCCTATTAAATTAGTAGGGATTTCCTTTATATTTAATAATTGGTTGTTTATACTATAAGTATATATTAAGAAATGCACCAAGAAAGGAAGAAACAAAAATATGGTTCAAGTATTATTTGTTTGTCTTGGGAACATTTGCCGTTCTCCAATGGCAGAAGCGATTTTTCGAGATTTTGTCGTAAAAGAGGGACTTGAAGAGAAAATTGTCATTGATTCTGCAGGAACTGGAGATTGGCACATTGGTCATCCGCCACATAAAGGAACACAAAAAATTTTAAAAGAAAATGAAGTCGTTTTTGAAGGAATTAAAGCAAGGCAAGTAGAAAAAGAAGACTTAACAAAGTTTGATTATATTATTGCCATGGACAACAAGAATATAGCAGATTTAAAAAGTTTAGGTAAAACTGGAGGCTATATTGGTAGGCTGTCCGACTTTGTTCCAGACGGTGGCTGGACAGACGTTCCTGACCCTTACTATACAGGGAACTTTCAAGAAGTGTATGACCTTGTAACAGAAGGGTGTGCAAAGCTATTAGCTTTCATTCGAAATGAACAAGGAATATGAGGAAGCTTAGAAAGAAATACTTTCTAACATAAGAAATGAAAGGGTGAAGGAATATGGCAAAGAAAAATAATATTGCTCGAAACATTGCGCTTGGTGTAGCGGCAGGTGTAGCTGTATCCATGTTAAAGAAAGAAAACCGTGAAAAGGTAAAAAACACTGCTGAAAAAGCAAAAACAAAGATGATTGAAATTGGTGAAAATGCAAAGATTAAAGAAAAAGTGCAAACTGTTACAGATAAAGGACGCGAACTTGCTGATTTCAATGTAGTGAAAGCGAAAGTAGCAGAAATTAAAAAATTGACGCCGTCAGTTGTAGAGACGTTAAAAGAAACGAAAGAAATTTTTAGTAAGAAAAAAATTGAGCGAGAAGAAAAGCCAGAAACGATTGAAATTCAAGCTGTATCTCCAAAGGTAGATGAGCTTAAAGCAGAAGAAGAGCCAGTAGTTGCTGAAGATGGTGGTATGAAAGAAGCACGTGAATTATTTATGAAAGACTCACATGCAGAGGAAAAAAAAACTGAAGCGTACATTGAGTTAAAGCAAGATAAAGAAGAGAAGAAAAGCGTTTAAACATATATGAGAAAAATTTTAGAAAAGGTAAGAAGAAATCGCACTTATTCGTTCGGTAAAGATTTATACGATCGGACGATGCGTGATGATGTAGCGGGCTTGGCAGCACAGCTCGCTTATTTCTTCTTACTTGCTATTTTTCCTGGGCTTGTTTTCTTAATTACGCTTCTTGGATTTATTGACCTTCAAACAGAAAGTGTGCTCAATTTATTAGAACCGTACGTACCTGAAGATGCAATGTACTTAATTGAAGTAAACGTAGATAAAGTTGTAAATGAGCAAAATGGTGGTTTATTATCATTTGGTTTACTGTCGATGCTATGGTTTGCTTCAAATGGAGTAAATGCGGTTATGAATGCTTTTAACCGTGCGTATGATGTAACCGAAACACGTTCCTTTATTAAAACAAGAGCTTTATCAATTGTGTTTACATTAGCCATCATTTTTATGATTGTGTTTGCTCTAATTGTCCCAGTGTTCGGACAAGTGATTGGGGCAGCGGTATTTAAAGCAATTGGTTTATCGGATAGTTTTTCTTACGTATGGAGTATTACACGATTAGTAGCGAGTTTCTTCGTACTATTTGCCTTGTTTAGTTTTTTATATACATTTGCACCAGATCGAAAGTTAAAAAGAAGAGAAGTCATTTCAGGAGCAATATTTGCTACTGTAGGGTGGATTGTGGTATCGTACTCATTTGCTTATTATGTAGATAAGTTTGCGAATTACGCCAATACATATGGTGGTCTCGGTGGAATTATTATTTTAATGTTATGGTTTTACTTAACTGGATGGGTAATTTTACTTGGCGGTGAAATTAATGGTCTACTCCATCACTATAGAACGGGTGACAATAATTCCCGTAATGAATAATGAGCTCTTGTTCCATAATAAAAAGGAACAGGGGGGGATATTTCATGAGTAATAATAAAAAGAACCACAATAATAAAAACAACAATAAACAAAAGAGCAGTTCGCATCCGAAGCATAAAACAAGTAGTAGTGCGAACGGGCATAATAGCTACCATTAAAAAAAGCGGGTCCTCTATGAGGGACCCGTTTTTATTTGTTTCCTTTTAATAATCGTAACCCGTTTAAAATGACAAGAATTGTACTTCCCTCATGCCCAATAACACCAAATGGAAGAGCTAAAAATTGCAAGAAGTTTGAACAGATTAGCAGTGCAATTACAGCTAGAGAAAATACTACATTTTGCTTTACAATACGGTTCATTCGTTTTGATAAACGGATGGCTTGGGAAAGTCGAGACAATTCGTTCTTCATAAGTACAACGTCTGCAGTTTCTAAAGCTACGTCTGTTCCTTCACCCATTGCAACACCAATGCTAGCAGTAGCGAGCGCGGGTGCATCATTTATACCATCTCCGACCATTGCTACTGTACCGTATTTTTCTTTTAACTTTTTAATCGTTTCAACTTTTGTTTCTGGTAAACAGGATGCATAATATTCTTTTATATTGCTTTCAGCAGCAATGGCTTTTGCGGTTTCTTCATTATCGCCAGTAATCATGATTGCTTCCACACCAATGCTTTGTAAATCGCGAATAGCAGCAATGGTTTCTTGGCGGAGTGTATCTTTTAAAGCGATAAGTCCAAGGATACCATCTTCATCACTTATATAAACGACAGTTTTCCCTTCTTTTTCAAGGGAGGTAGAAATACCATTATGAAATGTCTTTGTTTCTTCCCCGATAAAATCAGCTTTACCAATTTTATAAGCTTTATTTTCTAATGTTCCTTTTAATCCAAAACCAGTTACATCTTCAACGTTTTCGGGTTTTTTTATCGAAATATCATAAGCATGTTTTGCATATTTAACAATGGATTCAGCTAAAGGATGTGTAGAGTGACTTTCAATTGATGCTGTAATAGAAAGTACTTCACTTTCTGCTATACCTTCTCGAACATATACATCTGTTACAGTAGGTCTTCCTTGTGTTAATGTTCCTGTTTTATCAAAGGCAATCGCCTTTACTGAAGCTAGACGTTCTAAATGAATGCCGCCTTTAAAGAGAATACCGTTTCTCGCTCCGTTAGAAATTGCAGATAAAGTTGCGGGTGTAATAGCTGCAACTAGTGCACAAGGAGAAGCGACTACAAGTAAAATCATAGCGCGATAAAATGTTTCATTCCAACTCCAATCCAGTAAGAAGTGAGGAACGAACATCATAAGCGCAACAACGAGTAGTACACCTTTTACGTATGTTCCTTCAAATTTTTCGATGAATAGTTGTGATGGTGATTTTTCACTTTGTGCACTTTGAACGAGACGAATAATCTTTTGGAATAATGTTTGATCGCTCGGCTTTGTAATTGTAATTTCAATAGCACCACGTAAATTCACAGTTCCAGCAAACACTTCATCGCCGAATTTTTTCTCATTCGGAATAGGTTCTCCTGTAATAGCAGCTTCATCAATATTTGTTTCACCATTATGAATTGTGCCATCAGCAGGAACACGTTCACCGGGTTTAATTAAAATAATGTCGTTAATTTGTAATTCTCCAACAGGAACACGTTCCTCGGTTCCATTTGAAATACGTAATGCTTCTTCAGGCTGTAAATCAAGAAGTGCTGAAATTTCTTTTTGACTTTTACTTAACGTATAAGATTCCATTGCACCACTTAGCGCAAAGATGAAGATTAAAATAGCACCCTCTGCCCAATAGCCAATCATGGCAGCACCGATAGCAGCAAAGAGCATGAGCATTTCAACATTTAGCTCTTTCTCTTCAATTGTGTCTGCAATGCCTTCTTTCGCTTTTGCAAATCCTCCAATTACATAAGCGAGGATATAGAAAGTAATACCTACACTTATCGCCTCATTTTTTGTGAATAACCAGCCAGCTAAAATGAAAATACCAGATAAGATTGCAAATATAAGTTCATAGTGCTTTTTTAGTGTTTGAATCCAAGATGGATTAGGTACGTTCTGTTTTGATGGTAATGTTTTTACTTCCGAGTTCATTATTACTCGCCCCTTTCAAATTCTTATTGAGAAAAAGAATCAAAATCGAAACCCCTATAAAACGACGAAAGCTGCCATCCGTAACGGATAGCAGCATTTCTGTTAAATCTGATTTTAATAGTTATTATGTTGTAATTATTCTATAGTATAGCATATGTTTTTGAGAGATGATATGTTTTTGTTTCAAGTATAAACCGAAAACTTGTGTTTTTACAGTTCCTTTGGTATATATGAATATTGTTCATAAAAAGATCGGAAAGGAAGACAACAAGTGAAGACAGAGAAATTTTTTACTCATCCGATTGGTGTATTTATTGCTGCGATAGTAGCAACCTTTTTATGGGGAAGCGCATTTCCCTTTATTAAATTAAGCTATGCTGAACTTGGGATTCGGCCACAAGAAGTCGGAGAACAAATATTATTTGCTGGTTATCGCTTTTTCTTATCTGGTATAATGCTCTTATTATTTTTTAAAGCGCTAGGAAAAGATATGCAGTTCAAAAAAGGAACAGGGAAGCAGTTAGTTCAAATTGGTTTGTTCCAAACTTTTCTTCAATATATATGTTTTTATATTGGAATGAGTTATAGCTCAGGAATTGAAGGAGCGATTATTTCAGGAACATCATCATTCTTTCAAATTTTACTCGCACACTTTTTATATAAAGATGATGCTCTCAATATGAGAAAAATAATGGGCGTATCAATCGGATTTTGTGGTGTCATTTTAGTGAATGTACCGAGTGATGGAAGTTTATCATTCCATTTTGGAATAGGTAGCTTATTACTTCTTGGGGCAGCGATGATGTATTCGTATGGAAATATATTAGCAAAAGAGGGTAGTAAAACGTTAGATATTGGGTATATGACAGCATACCAAATGATTTTTGGATCAGTTGGGTTACTATGTATAGGTGCATTACAAGTTGGAGCGATGCCATTTACTTTTAACCTATATACGATACTTATGCTCATATATTTATCGTTCTTATCGGCAGCGGGATTTTGTATATGGAATACAATTATGAAGTATAACAAAGTAGGAAAAGTCTCGATGTATATGTTCTTCATACCTGTCTTTGGTGTGTTATTATCGAGCATGATTTTAGGAGAAGCAATTCATTCATTTGTATTATTCGGTCTAGCATGTGTAGCAGCGGGAATCATTGTCGTAAATCGTACCCCGGCTAAGCAGAAAATGGAGCAAAAAAAACAAGTAGCGTAGAGAACAAAAAAGCGATTAAAATGGAAGAACAGTATTGTTCTTCTTTTTTTATGTAGAAAAAGGAGAACAGACTATATATAACGAAAAAAGATACATTAAAGCATTTATTGAGGAGAACATATTATGAATGTACTTTACATTGTGTTAATCGGACAAATAATTATTTTTTTAACAGGAGCAATTTATGCAATAGGACAGACAAAAAGAACAAGAGAAAATATGCCGTTACCTTTAGCAGTTCGTCTTATTCTTAGTTTTTCTTTAACAGGTAGTGCGATTTGGATATGGCTACAAGATCCATCGATAGAGTATAGCAGCTGGGTTGCATTAGGAATGACTTTATCGACTTTAGGAGATTTATTTATGGCAGGTTTGATTCCCTTTGGCCATCGATTAATTGGAGGGATGGTTACTTTTGCTCTTGCCCATTGTTTTTATGTAAAAGCATTTTTGCAAACAGGTATTTCATGGAATGGTTTTTGGATTGGTTTACTCGTATACGGACTCTTTCTAATTATAGGGTGGTTCTTTTTTATTCGAAATGAAAAACAGGACAAACTGTTTACGATAGGAGCCCTAATTTACGGCTTGTGGGTTGGGGGAATGGCTTGCTTTGCATTCGCCTTATACTATGAGAATACAGGAATATGGTGGATACCAGCGCTTGGTGGTTTGCTGTTTGTGATTTCTGATTTTATTATTGGTGTGACAGATATTGGTGGCCGCAAGCTGAAGTATGAACCACTTTGGATTTGGTTTACATATGTCGCTGCTCAGATGTGTATTGTATATGTAGGACTATAAAAAGATGCTCTCAAAAATAGTAGATAGACTATTTTGAGAGTATCTTTTTCTTTGATATTCTAATATATTTGTTTAATTAGTTTTAGTATTTGTTAAGTGTAAAATTCATAGGAAAATTTCTGCTTAATAAATATAAAATATGATATATCAAAATAATAAACTTGTAAGGAATAGCGTTTTAAAATTTCAATATCATAATTATATAATTTATAATTTTATGGAAAACAACTATCTGAAGTATTTATAATATAAATAAAAAGACAATGAGATGGTGGAATGATGCAAAAGAAAAAACGTTTGCGTGAGTTCTTTGGAATAATTGCAAGTGCATGTTTATTAGCGTTTTTGGCAAAAATCTTTTTGTTTTTCCCTACAACTGTAAAAGGAGCATCTATGAGGCCAACGTTACAAGATGGGGATAAGATAATTGTTAATAAGTTGGCAAAGCAATTTGAAAGTTATGGTAGAGAAGACATTATTGTTGTGAAGACGGATAATTTTTATGTGAAAAGAGTGATTGGGTTACCGGGTGATGTAATTGAGATGAGAAATGACCAATTATATGTGAATCATGAGGTGAAAAATGAGGAGTATTTGCATAGTAATAAAAAACAAGCTGAAAAAAAACTGATGAATTTAACAGAGGACTTTGGACCTATTACAATCCCTAAAAATAAGATTTTTGTTATGGGAGATAATCGCTTAATCAGTAGGGATAGTAGAAATGGTTTAGGACTTATTGATAGAGCAGATGTATTAGGAAAGTTAGAGGCAATTTATTATCCATTTGAACATGTGAAAATAATAAATTAAAGTAAAAAACCAAGCAAATTTCAGTTTGCTTGGTTTTTTATGTTAAACAGTAGGAGACTCGTTAGATACAAAGACGTCTTCATTGTTTTGGTTAGTACTTATAACAAATTTGTGTTGCAATAGTTGTAGTTTAAATAATGCTAAAGGATCATGATAAGTTTCTGGGTTGCTTCTTAGCGTTGCTAATGTTTGTTCGTCTTCTTGTATTTCAAGTTGAGCGGCTTCTACATTTTGTTTCAATACGCTAAGTGGATCTTTAAAGAACATCATGATATCACGCTCTAGTGCACCTTCAAATACTTCAAATTGAAGGAAGAATTGTTTTGAAATTGTTTGGGCAATTTCTGTATAGTCTTCCGTTTCAATATATTGTTTATATTTGTTTGCGAGCATAGATTGGTTTTTTTGCATATTACCAAATAATTTTCCGGCACTCTTTAAGAAAAATTGTGTCGGTGTGAAGCGTAATAAAATGTTGATGTTCGTTACTGTAATTCTATTTGTCATTCGTACGACATCTCGATGCCAATCATCTAGTAATTTGAAATCGCAAGGAAGTTTCATACGTTCTTCTTTATATAATTTATTGAACGTTTCACTCATTTCATCTAAATAAGCTTGAGCTTGAATAAATTCATTATGTGCTGTTTCAATCCAGTCTTGAATAGACCCAGTAAATTTAGGAAGAAGCACTTGTTGTACATGTTTGTCAATTCGTTCGTTCATCGCAGCATTTAATTCTTCATGAACTAATTTGAAATCACTATCTTCTTGAACAAGGTCAGAACAGCTCTGTAATAATTCAGGAATTTGAGAATGTATATCTTGTGTAATTTCTTCTTTCGTTAAAAGATAAGATTCTGTAATAGAACGGATTTTGTCTTTTTCAAGAGCGGTAAGATTGTTAATAAATCCATTAAGTTTTACAGATATATGTTTATTCCAGCGTACTGATTTCACTAATGTATGTTCTAATTCTACACGTTCATTTACAAGGTAAGCGATTGTCTTTTGAGTAAACCATATTAGCTTTTCTATACGTTCTTTCTCTATGTCACGTTCTGCAAGATTAGAGAGAATGGACTCTGTTACATCCCCAAGTTGCTGGCTACTCTCTTGGGAAGGAGAGTACGGGAAGAATTTTGCATTTGGGAAATGGACTGTAAGTTTACTAATTAGATTTTCATTGGTAGTCGTATTATTTGTGTGTAATACGAAATGAATTTGTAAGTTTGGCACTTGTTCACGTAAATAAAGTAATGTATCAAGTTCTTCGCCATGTAATGGTGAGGCAGAATTTAATATGTAAATAAGGCTCTCTGCTGCCTGTAAGTATTCAAAGTATGAGCTGTTTTTATCCAATTGTCCTTGAACAGATGGTGTAACAAGAAATGCAAACTTATTTTTTCTTAAAAATCTACTTGGTAACTTAATTTCTATACATTTTTTCTCAAGTTCTGACTGGGAAGATGTATCCATTATTTGATGGACTTCATCAAAGTTCGAGATGTTTTTTACATCTAGATCATTGAATTCCGTTATTGCAGTTTGACTATCGTCTTTAAATAGAATAGGAGCTGTTAAAGTCTCAGTTAAGATGTTCTCTCCTAATATTGAATTAACGAATGACGCTTTATCATGGTCACTTGTTCCAGCTATTAGTAGTTTATTAACATGTAAATCACATAGTTCATGGACGAGTAGCGTAAATTGATGACTTAAATCTACATCATTTTTCTCGGCCCATTCAGCAATTGTTTCGAATAGATGAGAAACGGTTTCCATATCTACATTTGTTTCAGCTGATGAATTAGAAAGTAAGGCTCCAGCACTTTTTACGAGTAATGATTCTAAAGTTGTAGGTGCAACTTCATTCCATGCTAATACGGCGGCAGAAACAAGTAAGGAATCCTTTGCTTTTGTTAAACTAAACCAATTTGTTAATAAATCAGGAACAAGACCGTTTAATTCATGCATAAAATGATCGCCAGTAATTAATGCAAAGTATGTTTCTTGGTAGCGGATAGAAATTTCATTCCAATTGTCATTGTTATCTGTTTCAATATGTAAAAATAAATGATTCATGCTTTGGATCCAAGAAAGGTATAATGGTTCATTTTGATAGCTGTTCCAAAGGGCAATAACAAACTCTTTAAATTGGACTTGGTCAATTGCATATAAAGCTTTTAAAGAATCATAGAAATATTCTGGTTTGATTTGTTTAGTAAATCCTTGGTTTACGTAATGGATTAAAGTATCGAACCAATGTAATGACTTTGTTCGAATTCCCTCTTGAACTGCAAGTTCGATAGCGTTGTTCCAATCTTCTTGTTTTTCATAGAAAGAACGTGCGATTGCAGTAATATTCGGATAGTCTGGTTGAAATGCCACAGCTTCACTAATCGTCTTAAAAGCTAATCCTAAACGATCTTGCTCGATATAAAGAGAAAGAAGTTGCAAGGAAACTTCCATCGTAAGAGTTGTACCTTCAGTTTGAATAGATTGATAAATTTCTTCTGCTTTTGGTAAGAATCCGAGTTCAAAATAGGCATCAGCAATATTTTTGGTTGCCCAAAGTTCAAGGTCGTTATTTACTTTCTCCCACTTAAATATGGCTGCTTCAAAATCTTTATTTTGATAATAAAATTCACCTTGAGCAAAGCGAATATTAGAAATGTTGGAGAATTCATTTTTAGATTCATTTATGTATGCTTCACCGAGTACTTCCGATACTGGAGTAGAAATTTCTTCTGTTAAAAATGTTTTATAGTAAACTTTTTGGATAAATTGATTTTCAATGGTCATGTTCGTTCCCCCCTGTATAATTTAGAAAAATGATGTTGTATGTAAAAGGGTACATGTTTTTTAATAGATAGAAGTTGTATTATATAGACCAAACTATGTTTTTGCTAGATGTATCATTTTTCTTGAGAGTTAAACCGTTGCGAAAAGTAGCTTTCCTTTATTGTAACAAAAAAACAAGCATATGAATTTTTATTTTTTAATCCTGATTGGTGTGGGCTAATAATCAGTGGAGATAGACAAAATACCCACTGATTAAAGTTTCACTTGATCGCTGTTAAAAGAATGGGTAGAAGTAGAGTTCATTATAAAAACAATGTATAGTGAATATGTATACCATGTTTGTCTTAAAGAGAGAACGGGCAAAATGTGGAATAACGATCGTGCATAGGATGTGTCTTCCGAATGGAACAACATATTGGCGAGTTAATCGCGCATTATGGGTATTTTGGAATTATTATAGCATTGGCTGGTGGGATTGTCGGATTACCGATACCAGACGAGTTTTTATTGACCTTTGTTGGTTATAATGTTTCAAAAGGCGTTATGTCAGGAACTGCTGCTTTTTCAAGTGGGATGGCGGGTGCGATGTTAGGTATTACATTAAGTTACATATTAGGTTTAAAACTCGGTCTGCCTGTTTTAAAAAAATATGGGCCGAAAGTTAGAATTAAAGAACATCACATTGAAAAAACACATGTTTTATTTGAAAAATACGGTCCATTTCTTTTAATGATTGGTTACTTTATACCAGGAGTACGTCATTTAACAGCATATTTTGCTGGGGTTTCGAATTTAACACTTTGGCGTTTTTGCTTGTACGCTTACGGTGGTGCGCTCATTTGGATAAGTGTTTTTATCGGACTTGGCTGGAAGTTAGGAGAGAAGTGGCGATTTGTCGAGTATAGTTTACATCATTATGGAATATGGATTTTAATCATTTCAGCAGTTGTTACATGCATTGTATGGTTTTACATAAAGAAAAAGAAAAACCGCTAATAGCGGTTTTTTTAGCTGAAAGCAATAAATAGTACACCAGCTGTAATAAAGACTACACCGATACCAGTCATAAAGTTTAACTTTTCACCGAGTATAATCATCGCAAGAATAATAGAAAACACTACACTTAATTTATCGATAGGGGCTACTTGAGAGACCTTTCCTGTTTTTAAGGCAAGAAAATAAAATAGCCATGACGAAGCACCTGCAACCCCACTTAATGTGATAAATAGCAGTGCTTTTTTATTTAGCAGTACGTCGCCGATATTTTGAAATTTACCTTGTATAATAATAACGCCTATCATAAATAATGCCATAATAATAGAACGAACTGTCGTAGCAACATTGGCATCGATTCCATCTAAACCAATCTTTCCAAAAATAGATACAAGGGCAGCAGCAATTGCTGATAATAGTGCGAATAATAGCCATGAGCTCATAGTAAAATTCCTCCAATCTTACATTATTATACATGAAAATCATTCTCATGTATTAATAACGAAATAATCCCCACCTTATATTTTTAATAAGGTGGGGATTATTATACTACTCTGCAATTTCCTCATATAAAAAGTAAGTTACATTATAAATATGTTCTACTTCATCGTCTGTCATAAACAATAATTCGTCACGCTCAATTCCTTTTTTCTTTTCAATAAACTCAATCATGTTTTTACGTTCTTCTCTTTTCATCAATTTTATTTCTCCTCTCAGTCTGTTTTAATACAGTTTATTTAAGTTACTGCTATTATATAACAGAATCTTTAGAAAGTTCCACCTATTTTATTGTTTTTTTCAGAAGAATTTTTCGACAAAACAAGCCCACCTAAGGGGGGCTTGTTTTATTTTATAGTCGTAAAAACTCGGGCTCCGTCGTACCTGCACCATCGATGTAATAAATTGTGTCAGGATTGATTTTTATTAATACGTAATTAGGGTCTTCAGGACCAAGTAACCAGCGTTTTAAGCTATTATTCCAAAACTTGTTTTTTAATGTTGAGTCTTCCTCGATTGAAGCTAAGCCTTCAACTTCTATATAATCTTCATCTAATTTTTTTCCTTCTCGTCCAAGCAGTACATGTACATTTGGATTGTTTTCGATATCTGTTATCTTTTTTGATTGTCGATCTGTTGCAACGTATAGTACAAAATCTTCATGGAAAAACATCATAAAAGCGCTGTGTGGCTTCTCATTACGTACAGTAGATAACACACCTGTTCTTTGTCCTTGAATAATCGTTGCAATTTTTTCTTTTAAGTGCATACTTTTAACCTCTTTTCATAATTTATAATTTTCTCCGTTTAAACAAGATAAATTAAATATCTTTCATACTGTTTTCTTCAATCTGATTTTTTAAACGTAATTGTGATGAAATCGGACAAGTTAGGAGAAGAATAATATTAATGATGAGGAGAAATACATACGATGGAAGGATGGAAAGCATGTTTAATAAAATATTTCTTATAGTAGCACTTATAGGTGTACCACTTTCTGTACTCGGAAAAACAATGCATTGGCCTCAAACGATTATGTTTGCTGTATATTGCATTACAATTATCGCATTAGCGGGGTTTATGGGGAGAGCAACAGAAAGTTTGGCAATTGTTTCTGGACCTCGAATAGGTGGATTATTAAATGCAACTTTCGGTAATGCCGTTGAACTTATCATTTCAATTTTCGCACTTCAGGCAGGATTAATTGAAGTTGTGTTAGCTTCGTTAACGGGTTCTGTACTTGGAAATTTACTATTAGTAGGAGGGCTGTCCTTTTTTATAGGTGGATTAAAATATAAAAGACAAAGCTTTAATGTTTACGACGCAAGACATAATTCAGCTTTATTAATTTTTGCTGTTGTCGTAGCCTTTGTTATTCCAGAAATTTTTTCAATGAAGATGGATGCGGGAAAGACGTATCAATTAAGTATTGGCGTATCTATTATTATGATTATTATGTACCTTGCTGCATTGCTATTTAAGTTAGTTACGCACCGTGGTGTATATCAACATAAAAGTGACGAAGTAGTGCATGAAGAAGAGCCAGAGTGGTCGAAAGGTAAAGCACTCCTTATTTTAGCGATAGCGACGATTGCAGTAGCTTATGTGTCGGAGGCTCTCGTGCATACATTTGAGACGGTTGCGAAGTCATTTGGCTGGTCAGAGTTATTTATAGGGGTTATTATCGTTGCAATTGTTGGAAATGCAGCGGAACATGCATCTGCAATTATTATGGCTTATAAAAATAAAGTAAATATTGCAGTTGAAATTGCAGTAGGTTCTACATTACAAATTGCGATGTTTGTTGCTCCTGTATTAGTATTGCTTTCTATGTTTTTTGTACAAAGGATGCCTTTAGTGTTTACAATACCAGAACTTGTGTCCATGATTACAGCTGTTTTCTTAACGATTGCAATCTCCAATGATGGGGATACAAACTGGTTTGAAGGAGGCACTTTATTAGCTGCGTACGTCATTATGGGAATTGGTTTTTATTTATTATGAAAAATAGGCATAACAATTGTGCTCAGAGAAAACAATAAACAAAGTAGTATATATACCTTTATGTAGGAAGGAGCCAGACAGGTGAAACGAGTATACAGCATATGTCTTTCAGCCATGGTCTCGTTTATTTTATTATTTCCTAACAGTAGTTTTGCAAAGACAACGGTAGAAACAAAAATGCCTTCATCTGTTTTAAATATTTCAAAAGACAATACGTTTCCAAACGATGCGCAAGATTTGCCGCGCTTGCAGCCTAGTAAATTTGCTCAAGAACTATTGAAAACAGCAAATATTAAAATTGAAAATCCGGACTTAATTCGGATGTTTAATGAAACGACAATTTCAAATGCACCGCTTGCAGTAGGGTACCGCGCGAAAATTTATTTAGGTCAATGGGCTTTAAATTATGAATCGGTAGATACATCGATTAATTGGGAATATAAACAAGTGAATCGTAATGTGTACGATAATCGAGGAGGAGATCGCTTATATCCACTTCGTTATAAGCAAGAAACTCAAAAGACGATTGAAGGCGATTTAACAGCAGATATGAAAGATGCTACAGACGTGAAAAAAATGATGCTGCTAAAAGCGCTTGAAAAAGTACAGTTGCCACTTTCATTTAAAACGACCATTGGTTATGGTACAGGACATGAGCGTGTGTATAATATTAGTCCGAGTCAACTTGGATATTTATATGCTTATACGCCAGCAGTAAATGAAAAAGGAAAAGTAACGTTTGGAGAAGTGTACCTTGTTTTAAAAGGAAATCAAAAAAGACTTGTTGTAAAAAATGTTACCTCTCAAGGAATTGGAGCAGCTATTCCAATTCATGATCATTTGTTTTTTAAATTTATTTCCTCGTCGCATGCGCAATGAAATAAAAAAACGTCAGCCCATATAAGCTGACGTTTTTATTTATAACATAAGGTTTGATTTTTTTGATAAGAAATCTTCTGTTGGATAGTAGCTGTTTTTTACAAGAACATTCGGTCCAAGACATTTCACCGCAGGGCAATGACAGCTTAATGATTTTGCTGTTTTTGAAGCGCTCCATTTCTCATATGCTTCTTGTAATGTATTTGTTTGTATGTTTCCTAGAAGCGGAACATCACCAAAGTCCGTCACAATAATATTTCCATCGAAAATGTTTACATTTAAACGAGAACGGCCATCTGGATCATTACGTACAGTTACATTTTTACTTTCATGTAATTTCTTAAATGTAGCTAAATCGCGTTCATCATCACTACATGCATAGAAAGGTAATGTTCCAAATAACATCCATACATTTTCGTCACGAATTTCTAATAAATGTTCAATAGCTTTTCGAATTTCGTCTTTTGTTAAAATTTCAAGTGTGCTAGCGAAGTCACTTGGATACATTGGGTGCACTTCATGACGTTTACAACCCATTTCCTCAACGATTTGACGATGAATATGTTCAATGTGTGGTAGAGTTCTTTTGTTTAACATCGTTTCGGCTGATACGAGTACACCTGCATCGGATAGAGCTTTACTATTGGTAATCATTCGTTCGAATAATTTTGCACGTTGTTCATAAGTAGGTTTACGCTCCATCATTGCAAATCCGCCTTCAACGAAGTCATCAATTGTTCCCCAGTTATGAGAAATATGCAGCACATCTAAATAAGGAATAATTTGTTCGTAACGTGCTAAATCTATAGTTAAGTTTGAGTTGATTTGAGTGCGAACGCCTCGTTCATGAGCGTATTTTAAGAGTGGTGTTACATAGTTGTCGACGGATTTCTTTGAAAGCATAGGTTCTCCGCCAGTAATACTTAAAGAACGTAAATGAGGAATCTCATCTAATCGTTTTAATAAAAGCTCCATCGGAAGCGGATTTGGATCTTTCGGCTGTAATGTGTAACCAACAGCACAATGCTCGCAACGCATATTGCATAACGTTGTCGTTGTAAACTCAACGTTTGTTAATAGTAGTTTGCCGTACTCTTCAAGGTCCATATACGCTTCCCATGGATCGTAAGAAGGAGTAATCGGCTTCATTTTTTGTGATATCGTCATATGAAATACTCCTTTGACTATTGAAATAACAATTTGTCCATTCTCTATAATAGAAGAATATGTACTTTTTATAAAGTGAAACTTTTTAGCGGAAAAAGAGAGAGGGCTTACATTATAGCGGATAATCGTGACAAAATTGATGAAATTTCATGCCCATAGCAATCATTTTTGCGGTATAATAAAAGCAACTCGAATTAAAAGGAGAGTGCCTTCATGGGAAAAGCAATTCAAGATAAAGATACACAATTAGTATATTTAAAAGAGCGTTTAAATATGTTCATTGAAGTAATTGATACAATTGAACCTGAAGAAGTAGAGTTAGAAGATGTAGATCGTCTTCTTGCGATGTTAGATGAATTAGAATTAAAATGTGAGCAATTTAAAAAAGACGAATAATATATTAAAAAGGCTGCCAATACAAAATTGGTAGCCTTTTTCTGTACGGATAATAGAAGGAATATAGAAAAAAAGGTATAATCAAGTTGTGAAAAATCTCATTTATACTTTAATAGCATGAAATAAAGTGAAACTTTAATCAGTGGGGAAGTTTATTCCCCACTGATTATTAGCCTTCACCAATCGGGCGTTTACGGGCAGCAGGGCTCCAACCTAACTTCTTTGCTCTAGTCAAATTTCGAGGTGGGAGTGTTACTGCCCGTTCATGCGGGATAAATAAAGGGCTGAAGAGTATAACGATGGAATTTTCATCTCGTAACGTTTTGGTAGCGTTCACAATTGAGGGGGAAGTAACAATGGAAAAGCTTCAAGAAAGCATGTATCAACTAGTTGTTGAAACGTCAACGAACTTACCGAAAGATGTTCGTCGTGCGATTCAACAAGCGAAAGAGCGAGAAAACGCAGGGACTCGTTCAGCGATGGCACTTGGCACAATTACGAATAACATTAAAATGGCAGATGATAACATCTCGCCGATTTGCCAAGATACAGGGATGCCAACTTTTAAAATTTATACACCAGTTGGTGTGAATCAATTAAAACTGAAGGAAGCTATCTATAGTGCGCTTGAGCGGGCGACAAAAGATGGTAAACTTCGTCCCAACTCTGTTGATTCTCTTTTTGGAGACAATAGTGGAAACAATTTAGGACCAGGTACACCAGTTATTAAGTTTGAGCAATGGGAAAAAGATTATATTGATGCACGTTTAATTTTAAAGGGCGGCGGTTGTGAGAATAAAAATATTCAATATAGCTTACCGTGTGAATTAGAAGGACTTGGACGCGCAGGCCGTGATTTAGAAGGAATTCGTAAATGCCTTCTTCATGCTGTATATCAAGCACAAGGTCAAGGATGTAGTGCAGGTGTAATTGGTGTTGGTATCGGGGGAGACCGAACATCAGGTTACGAATTAGCGAAAAATCAATTATTCCGTACATTAGATGACATCAATCCTGTACCAGAGTTACAAAAACTTGAAGAATATGTATTAGAAAATGCGAATAAGCTTGGCATTGGTACGATGGGATTCGGCGGAGAAACAACTTTACTTGGTTGTAAAATTGGCGTATATAATCGCCTGCCAGCTAGCTTCTACGTATCTGTTGCGTATAATTGTTGGGCATATCGCCGCCTTGGTGTAAAAATCCATCCTGAAACAGGAGAAATTATGGATTGGCTATATCAAGAAGGCGACGATACACTGGAGCAAGAAGTGCAAGAAAAAACAGAGCAACGTGAAATTGTATTGCAAGCACCAATTACAGAAGAGCAAATTCGTGAACTTCGCGTTGGTGATGTTGTAACAATTAATGGCATGATGTATACAGGTCGTGATGCAATCCATAAACATTTAATGGATAACGATTGTCCAGTAGACTTAAATGGACAAGTTATTTATCACTGTGGTCCAGTTGTAGTGAAAGACGAGAATGACAATTGGCAAATTAAAGCAGCAGGACCAACGACAAGTATTCGTGAAGAGCCATACCAAGGGGATATTATGAAGAAATTTGGTATTCGTGCTGTAATTGGTAAAGGCGGCATGGGTGCAAAAACATTAGCAGCATTAGAAGAACACGGCGGCGTGTACTTAAACGCAATTGGTGGTGCGGCGCAATATTATGCGGAATGTATTAAAGAAGTGAAAGATGTTGATTTCTTACAATTTGGTATTCCAGAAGCAATGTGGCATTTACGTATTGAAGGTTTTAAAGCAGTTGTAACGATGGACTCTCATGGTAATAGTTTACATGCTGATGTTGATAAAACATCGCTTGAAAAATTAGCGAGCTTTAAAGAGCCAGTATTTAAGTAAACAAAAATGCACCTCGAATGATTCGAGGTGCATTTTTTTGGTATATATAGAAAAACATGTTCAGCATGAAAGAAAGCAGAGAAACAGAAACTACAGGTACGATTATATATGGAAAGGAGACTATTTATGAAATATAAATGGTTATATATAGGTCTCATTTTTTCAATTATGATGGCACTTGTTCCAGTTTCAACATTGGCTTATACAAACACTCCACATAACTGGGGAATTCCGCGTCCTAAAAATGAAATAGTACCAGATGCAGGGAAACTTTATACAGAATTGCTACAAAAAAATGGCGGATTTTATTTAGGGGATACGAAGAAAAAAGATATTTATTTAACATTTGATAATGGATATGAAAATGGTTATACAGGCCAGATTTTAGATGTATTAAAAGAGAAGAAGGTACCAGCCACTTTCTTTGTAACAGGGCATTATATTAAAACCCAAAAAGATTTGTTGTTACGAATGAAAAATGAAGGGCATATTATTGGGAATCATTCTTGGAGTCACCCAGATTTTACAGCAGTAAACGATGCAAAACTTCGTGAAGAATTAACGAGTGTAACAGAGGAAATAAAAAAAGTAACAGGGCAAAAAGAAGTGAAATATGTACGTCCTCCGCGCGGCGTATTTAGTGAAAGAACATTAGCTCTTACGAAAGAAATGGGCTACTATAATGTATTTTGGTCACTTGCATTTCTTGATTGGAAAGTGGATCAGCAAAGAGGGTGGCAGTATGCGCATAACAATGTAATGACGATGATTCATCCAGGATCTGTTTTATTACTTCATGCAATATCAAAAGATAATGCAGAAGCACTTGCGAAAATCATTGATGATTTGCGCGAGAAAGGGTATCATTTTAAAAGTCTAGATGACTTAGTGAAAAGCAATCAACCGTAAGCATGTATGCTTGCGGTTTTCTCATGCTATAATGATGTGTAAAAAGGATGGGGAAACGTATGTGGAGCGAACATGTTACGTTAGAGTATCCGTATCATTTTGAAGAAGTATTAAAACGTTTATCTTTTGATCCTCTCAACGTCATTCAATTAGATGAGAAAGTCATTTATGTCCCGCTTTGTATAGACGAGGAACAGGTTGTTGTTCGCTTGCAAGGGATTGGTACTGTTCAAAATCCACAGTTTTGGATTTCTAGTCAGACAGGAGATCCGGAGAAAGTCATGAAACGAATGAGGGCCATTTTTCATTGGAATGAACCGTTTCAAGATATACAAAATCATTTTTTAAACACATCATTACGTCCACTATTTGAAACATATGCTTATACTCCAATTATTTTAGAATTTGATTATTTTGCTTGTCTTCTTCGCTGTATCATTCACCAACAAATAAATTTGAAATTTGCTACTGTGCTAACAGAACAATTTGTGAAACGGTATGGAACAGAGAAGAACGGTGTATTCTTTTTCCCTACTCCGGAAATAGTAGCAAATATTTCAATAGAAGAATTGAGAGAGCAGAAGTTTAGTCAGCGAAAGGCTGAATATATAGTAGGATTAGCAGAACGTATTGCCCGTGGTACATTAGATTTAGCGAGTATAGAAACTGGGACGGAAGAAGAAGTTTCAGCACAATTGTTGCCAATTAGGGGAATTGGTGCATGGACAGTGCAAAACTTTTTAATGTTTGGGCTTGGGCGGAAAAATATGTTTCCGAAAGCGGACATTGGGATTCAGCGTGCAGTGCAAGGTGTATTTCAATTAGATGATAAACCTGATGATGCATTTTTAGAAAACGTGAAACAAGAGTGTGAACCATACTGCAGTTATGCAGCGTTATATTTATGGAAAAGTATAGAGTAGAGGTGTAATCATGATACAAAAGCAACATGAGAGTAAGTTGGAAGTTGGTCAAACGTTTCCTGTGACAATTAAACGTCTTGGGATTAACGGAGAAGGCGTTGGTTATTTTAAGAGACAAGTTGTTTTCATTCCAGGGGCATTACCAGGAGAAGAAGTCGTTGCTGAGACAACGAAAATTCAGCGTGGCTTCGCTGAAGCGAAAGTGAAAAAGGTTCGTAAAGCTTCACCACATCGTGTGAAAGCGCCATGTCCAGTATATGAGGAGTGCGGTGGCTGTCAGCTACAACATTTAGATTATAAAGAACAATTAAATCAAAAACGTGATATCGTTGTACAAGCATTTGAGAAGTACATGAATAACACTTTGGAAGAGAAAATTCGTCCGACGCTTGGTATGGAAAATCCATGGCATTATCGTAATAAGAGTCAATTACAAGTGGGGCGTAAAGACGAGAAAGTTATTACAGGGTTATATAAACAAAACTCACATCAGTTAATTGATATTGCCCATTGTATGATTCAACATAAAGCAACGAATGAAGCGACAAAAGTTGTAAGACGTATATTAGAAAAACTAAATGTTTCTATTTACAATGAGAAAAAACAAAAAGGTTTAGTACGCACAATTGTAACACGTACTGCAGTTCAAACAGGGGAAGTACAAGTTACACTTATTACAACAAAAGAAGAACTGCCAAATAAAGAACAATTTATTGCAGAAGTACAAAAACAGATGCCAGCTGTTAAATCAATTATGCAAAACGTAAACTGGCGTAAAACATCTGTTATTTTTGGCGACAAAACATTTAAATTAGCTGGAAAAGAAGTAATTCAAGAAACACTTGGTGATTTATCATTTGAATTATCAGCACGTGCATTCTTCCAACTGAATCCAGAGCAAACGGTTGTTTTATATGATGAAGCGAAAAAAGCAGCTGCTTTAACAGGGAATGAGAAAATTGTAGATGCGTACTGTGGTGTTGGTACAATTGGTCTTTGGCTTGCGAATGATGCGGCGGAAGTACGTGGTATGGATGTAATTCCAGAAGCGATTGCAGATGCAAGAAAAAATGCGAAACGTCACGGATTTACAAACACGAAGTATGAAGCAGGTAAAGCTGAACAATGGTTACCAAAGTGGGTAAAAGAAGGATGGCGTCCAGATGTAATTGTTGTCGATCCACCACGTACAGGTTGCGATGATAAATTATTGGAAACAATTTTAAAAGTACAGCCGAAACGAGTTGTGTACGTATCTTGTAATCCTTCATCGTTAGCACGTGATGTGAATGCATTAATGAAGAGTTATGAAGTGGAATATGTGCAGCCAGTTGATATGTTCCCACATACAGCTCATGTAGAAAATGTAGTAAGACTTGTTAAAAAGTAAAGTTTATTCATATTCCCTCACGATATGAGGGAATATTTTCTATGAAGGAGAATACTATGCACAATTATAAATTAACGATTCAGTATGACGGTGCGCGTTATAAAGGGTGGCAACGTCTCGGTAATAATGATAATACGATTCAAGGGAAAATTGAGAGTGTCATATCTGAAATGGTCGGGAAAGAAATTGAAATTATCGGCTGTAGTAGAACGGATGCTGGTGTACACGCTTTGAATCAAGTGGCTAACTTTAAGAGTGATGAGAAGTTAGTGGAACATAAAGTGAAAAAGTATTTAAATCAATATTTACCAAATGATATTAGTATTACAAGTGTGGAAGAAGTGCCAGATCGTTTCCATGCTCGTTACAACTCTAAGGCGAAAACATATCTTTATAAGATTTGGAATGAAGAGCATACGAACCCATTCATGCGTAAACACAGCATGCACGTGAATAAAAAATTAAATGTGGAAAGCATGAAAAAAGCTGCGAAACATTTAGTTGGTTCACATGATTTTACTGCTTTTTCAAATGCAAAATCTAAGAAAAAGTCTATGGTTCGAGAAGTATATACGCTTGAGGTTTCTGAAGAGGCAGGATTTGTACAAATTAGAGTAAGTGGTAACGGCTTCCTTCATAATATGGTGCGAAAAATTGTTGGAGCATTAATTGAAGTTGGATTAGGACAATTAGATGCTGAAGCAATTCCGAACATTTTAGAGGAAAAACAGCGCAATCAAATTAATTGTCTTGCTGAGGCAAGTGGTTTGTATTTGGAGAGTGTTGAGTTTTAATCAGTAAAAAATCGAGCTGTGTAGGCTCGATTTTTTTATGTTTTGCTGTTAAGAAGATTTCTCTTTCTTCATACGTATTTTCAAATTCCAAAAAGCAGCAAGCATAATAGCTGCAAAGGAGCCGAAAATTGTTCCTAATAGCTTTGCATAAGGAGAGCTGCTTACATCGGCATTAATGAATAACATCATACAGAGAATAGTAGGGAAAAAGTATAAGTATTGTATTAACTTTAATTTTTTATCATTACTCATATATATCGCCCCTTTCTAGCATGTTATATGTTTAGTTTAACACATTTTACCAATTTTTCTACGATTGGAGAAAGGTTCATTTCATATTTGTAAATGAAGTTTTTTAATTCGATATTGTAAGTTTTGTCTACTCAATCCTAAAAATTTTGCTGCTTGTGAGATATTACCATTATTCTCTTTAAGAATTTGAGTGATGTAGTTTTTTTCTATTTCTTCTATCGTGTGCTTTAAAGTTTTAGGTGTATCAGCATTGTAATTAGTTAGTGAAGGTTGCATATTGAATTCTTTTTTTATTCGTTCGCGAAAGTGAGTGGGTATATGAAACGCTGTAATGATATTTTCATCTTCTATTAAGTTCATTGAACCTTCAATTATATGTTCCAATTCTCGTACGTTTCCGGGCCAATCGTATACATAAAAGAATTCTCTTACATGTACATCTACATCCGTTACGCTGAGCCCGAATTGAATATTGTACTTTTCGATAAAGTGCTGAACAAGAGCTGGAATATCTTCTTTTCGTTCCCGTAAAGGTGGAAGACATAAAGTAACGACGCTTAATCGGTAATATAAATCTTCTCTTAACCGATTGTGTGCAATAGCTTCAAGAGGGTCTTCATTAATAGTTGCTATAATACGAACATCAATTTCTTTTTCTTGTGCGCCTCCGATTCTTCGTATTGTTTTTTCTTGTATAGCCCGTAGTAACTTAGCTTGAAGCGTTGGGCTTAATGAGTTGATTTCATCTAACAACAAAGTCCCACCATTTGCTTCTTCAAATAAACCAGATTTATCTATTGCTCCTGTAAAGGCACCTCGATTCGTACCAAATAATAAGCTTTCCATTAGGGTATCAGGTATAGCTGCACAATTTTGTGAAATAAACGGTTTTGTTGAACGCTGACTTTCATTATGTATACTTTGTGCAAATAGTTCTTTGCCAGTCCCTGTTTCTCCTACAAGAAGTATAGATGAGGATGTACGAATTACCCTCTTTCCTTCTGCAATGATTGATTGAATAGCTCCAGAATCACCAATTATGTGGTCAAAGGTGAATTTAGTATTTTGTTTTCGAGAAGGGCTCATTTTTATTGGTTGCTTTAAGTGACTAATCTCTTTTGAAATTTCAATAGCACCTTTAATTTTTCCATTTTCTATTATAGGGAAAGTATCGTTAATCGTCGTAATTTCTTGTCCTTTATTGTTAAAATACGTTTGTTTTATATTTTTTTTTGTTTTTCCAAATTTTAATGCCTCTATAAGAGTACTATTTTTATTTTCTTCAAATGCAAATACCTCTAAGGGACTTTTATATAGCACATCTAAGCGGTTCATTGATTCAATTTCCATCATTTTGCGGTTATAGATAATCGTTTTACTTTCCTCATTAATAATATGAATCCCGATATCGAGTTCATTGAGTAAAGCTTCATATAGCGCATTCATTTCAATAATTTGTTTAAAATTAATTTCTTCTGTATGCATGTATCATCTTCTCCTCGTTTCACCCTATGAAGACTGACTTTTTATAATTTTATTAAAATTCTCATAAAATCGCAAAATTTTTTTGCTATTTTCTTTCAAAACTTTTTAAATGATAGAAAAATTTTGCGGTTATGTAGATTTTTTTGTACGAAATCTTAATTTTTATATAGATATTGAGGTTGGTACGTATCTTGCATAAATAATAATTGAAATCTTTAAATGAAAGGAGTGGATGAATTAGAACTTTTCATAGGGTATGCGACATTTCAGTGCAAATTAATTAAGAGGAGGAATTTATTAAGTGAAGACGGTTATAGAAGGCGTGTATAGTCCTTGTTACGGGAAAGTAGAGAAATTATTTGTTACTGAAAGTTCTTACGTATATGAGTGGGAGAAATTAGCGTTAATTGAAACGATAGATAAACAGAAAGTAGAAATTAAGGTAGGCATCAGTGGTTATATCGAATCTTTAGAAGTGGTAGAAGGACAAGCTATCGCTGATCAAAAACTATTAATAACAGTAAGGGATGACCTTTTAATAACAGGTAGTGATTAATATAAGTGATATGTATTTTGCACTTTTTAATAATTAATTTTACGATGAAGAGTTTTAAAAGCGCTTACAATTAATGGGTTTTAAAAAATGAAAAGGGGGGATTTATGTGATGGATCAAAGCCAAGGATTAAAAAGGGAATTGAAAAGTCGGCACATATTTATGATTGCACTCGGAGGGGTTATTGGTACGGGTCTTTTTTTAGGATCTGGTTATACAATTCATGAAGCTGGACCTGGAGGAGCGATTATAGCGTATCTTGTTGGCGGGTTTGTTATGTATTTAACGATGCTCTGTCTAGGAGAGTTAGCGGTTGCAATGCCTGATGCAGGATCTTATCAAACGTATGCAACAAAGCACATTTCGCCTGCAGCGGGTTATGTAGTCGGCTGGATGTCGTGGCTAAACTGGTCTGCTACGATAGGCATTGAATTAATTGCAGTTAGTATTTTGATGAAACGCTGGTTTCCCGATGTACCGTCATGGATTTGGTGTGTAGTGTTCGCAGTACTGCTCTTTGCTATTAATGCGTTATCTTCAAGAAGTTTTGCGGAAGTTGAATTTTGGTTTGCAAGTATTAAAGTAATTACAATCATTGCATTTATTATTTTGGGCGGGGCAGCGATGTTCGGTTTTCTAGATATGAAAGGAAACGAACCAGCACCGATGTTTTCTAGTTTTACTGATTATGGAGGGTTGTTTCCAAATGGATTATCAGCAATTTTAATTACAATGATTGCAGTTAATTTTGCTTTCCAAGGAACAGAACTAGTTGGAATTGCAGCTGGTGAGAGTGAAAATCCAGAGAAAACGATCCCGAAGGCAATTAATAATACAGTTTGGCGCATACTCGTTTTCTTTGTACTATCTATTTTTATTCTTGCAGGACTATTTCCTTGGCAGCAAGCAGGCGTAATAGAAAGTCCATTTGTAGTCGTATTTGATAAAATTGGTATTCCTTATGCGGCTGATATTATAAATTTTGTTATTATTACAGCGGTATTATCGGTTGCGAATTCAGGATTATATGCAACTTCCCGTATGCTATGGTCTATGTCTAATCAAGGAATGATTAGCCCGATTTTTGGTAAGTTATCTAAAAACGGTGTTCCTATTTATGCGTTGATTGTAAGCACGATTGTAGGATGCCTCTCATTATTATCAGGTATTTATGCGGAAGATACAGTTTATTTATGGCTTCTTTCAATTGCAGGGTTCGGAGCAATATTAGTTTGGGCATCGATTGCTTTATCTAACTTATTAGCTAGAAGGACATACGTAAAGCAGGGCGGAGATATTAAGGATTTGAAATTTAAAACACCATTGTATCCATTTGTTCCACTTCTTGCGTTAGTATTAAATTTAACAGTAATTGTTGGCATGGCTTTTATTCCTGAACAAAGAATGGCTTTATATTGTGGTATTCCATTTATGATTGTTTGTTTACTGTTTTATCGCGCTACCAGAAATAAGAGAAGTAGCGTAGAACATATTGAAAAGACAAACACAACTGAATTAGAAAGTTTACCCCGCATTAACGGGCAGTAAAACTCCACTTCAAAATTCGGCTGGAGATAAACTGCCCGTAAACGCCCGATTGGTGAAGGCTAACAATCAGTGGGGGATGAACCTCCCCACTGATTATAGTTTCACTTTATAATAGTGAGTCATTTAGAGACTGTAAAATTGTAAACAGTCTCTTTTTTTGTGAAAATAAAGCTGGAAACATACTACGTATGCAAAGGGGAATTAGCGATGAATCCAGAAATTTCGCAGTTGTTAAAACAAATAGATTCAAGGAAAGAGGAATTGCTCGAACTTACAAAAACATTAATTCGTTTTGAAACACCAGCGCCACCAGCGAGAAATACAAATGAAGCACAAGAATTTGTTGCAGATTTTCTAAGAAAACGAAATTTTAGTATTGATAAATGGGATGTATATCCGAATGACCCGAACGTTGTTGGTGTAAAAAAAGGGACGGAAAGCGGGACATATAAAAGTCTTATTATTAATGGACATATGGATGTAGCTGAAGTGTCGATAGATGAGGCATGGGAAACAAATCTGTTTGAGCCGTTTATAAAAGACGACTGGTTAGTTGGAAGAGGCGCGGCAGATATGAAAGGTGGATTAGCTGGATCCTTATTTGCTATTCAGCTTTTAGAAGAAGCGGGAATTGAATTGCCGGGTGATCTAATATTTCAATCAGTAATTGGAGAAGAAGTAGGAGAAGCAGGAACACTTCAATGTTGTAAACGTGGTTATGATGCTGATTTTGCAGTCGTAGTGGATACGAGCAATTTACATATGCAAGGACAGGGGGGCGTAATTACTGGATGGATTACTGTGAAAAGCCCGCGAACGTTTCATGATGCAACACGTAGACAAATGATTCATGCCGGAGGACGTCTATTTGGAGCGAGTGCAATTGAAAAAATGATGAAAATTGTGCAAAGCTTACAAGAACTGGAGCGCCACTGGGCAGTCATGAAAACGTATGAAGGCTATCCATCGGGAACAACAACAATTAATCCAGCTGTTATTGAAGGTGGCCGGCATGCAGCGTTTATTGCTGATGAGTGCCGATTGTGGATAACAGTACACTTCTATCCAAACGAAACGCATGAACAAATAATAGAAGAAATAGAAGCGTATATAAGAAAAGTAGCAGCTGCTGATCCATGGTTAAGTGAAAATCCACCGCAATTTAAGTGGGGCGGAGAGTCGATGATTGTGGATCGTGGTGAAATTTTTCCTTCTTTAGAAGTAGATAGTGAACATGTAGCTGTAAAAACTCTTAGTGCGGTACATGAATCTATTTTATCTAAAAATGCAATTTTAGATATGTCTGCAACAGTAACGGATGGTGGGTGGTTTAGTGAATTTCATATCCCCGCCATTATTTATGGGCCAGGTACACTAGAAGAGGCCCATTCTGTAAATGAGAAAGTTGAAGTTGAACAGTTAATTGAATTTACAAAAGTAATAACGGCGTTCATATATGAATGGTGTCATACGAAAAAATAGATTTGTATATTGAAATCGTACGGGTCTGCAACTTGTACGATTTTTTAGTGAACTATTTCAGAGTTGAACTTAAACAACAGCTGAAATAGTTTTTTATCCCGCTATTCGCCGGGCAGTAAGCCCCCCACCTCAAAATTCAGGGAAAGCAAAGAAGTTAGGTGGGAGATCAACGGCCCATAAAAACCCGATTGGTGAAGGCTAATAATCAGTGGGGGATGAACAAAACCCCTACTGATTAAAGTTTTACTTTATTTTTCTATGTCTTTCGTTTTAGTTCAATTAATTTCTCTTTTGCTAATTCAACAGCAATTGCATCATCTAAATAGCCAATTGGAAAGAGATAGTCGGGGATAATGTCTGTCGATAAAATGAAATACAGTAATGCACCCCCAAGAATTGCACGTTCTTCTTTTGAAATGGTTTCATTACAAAATTGTTGATACATATCTGTTAATTGTTCAATGAAAGGGCCTGCACTATCAATCTGTTCTAACTTGCTTGAAAAACTTTCATGAATACGTTTTTCACCTTCTGTTGTTTGAGCATAGCGTTCATAAGTTTCAAGTTCTTGTTTTACGCGAGTTGTTGTGTAATCGAAGTCGAATAAGTTAGAGGATTGTAAAGTTTGCTGAATTGTATCAAGAGATGTATACATATCCGTCTTTTCTTTATTTATGTGAGGAGAATTAGGATACATTTCATCAAATAACAATTGAGGCGGAACTTGCAGACATTCTGCAAATTTTTGTAGATGTTTTTGTTTTGGTTGTTGTTTACCATTCATAATTCTTGAGATTGTTGCTGGATCAATATTTGTAAGTATTCCTAGTTGGCGCATGGATAAGGCACGTTCTTTTAAAAGCTTTTTGATTAATTTACCAAGACGATCGTTTGGGTTTTCTTTAGGCATAGTGAAGGCACCCCTTTTTATTGTTGAAAAAATGTTGAGCATTTATTACAAGTATATGAAACAGACAGGCACAGTTGCTCAACATTTTCATAATATGCATTGAGAAGTGAGAAAAAGGGGTGACTGTTTATGAGTACGGCAGGTATATTTTCAATTCTTTTAATCGGAATTGCTTCTAATTTAGATAATGCAGGTGTTGGGATTGCATATGGCATTCGTAAAATTCGTATTTCGTGGTTTAACAATTTTATCATCGCATTTTTTGGTTTTTTATTTACTTTATTAGCTGGTTTTTTGGGGAATTGGATCGCATTATTTATTTCAGAGTTTACAGCAAACCTGATTGGAGCAATTGTTTTAGGGATAATCGGAGTGTTTATTTTATGTCAGCCTTTCTTGAGTAAAAAGGACACCATAGAATCTAAAGATGGTAGTGTACTTTTGGGGATTTTACGTGATCCAGAAAAAGCAGATTTTGATGGATCGAAAACAATTAGTTTTTCTGAGGCTCTTGTTTTAGGGGTGGCATTATCTATTAATAATATTGCAGGTGGGTTTGATGCTGGAGTAACAAATTTGAATCTGTGGCTTACGGCATGTATTTCTGGGGTGTTTAGTTTCATTTGTATTAGTGGCTTTTCATATATAGGAAAACGATTTTTAGCGGAATACTTAGGGAAATGGGCGACGGTAATTGCAGGCGTATTATTAATTCTTATTGGGATAGATCAGTTGTTGTAAACATAGAAAGGCAATGTTCGAGCATTTCCTCGGAAATACTTGAATAAATTTCATATATCGACATCGGATATTTATTTCTTAATAAACATAAAAAGCACCTACAAAGGTGCTTTTTAGCGTATATCTTCAATTAATTGTTCCGATTCCTCGTGCATACTATATTCACTTAAAACTTGGATACAAAGCCATTTTAGTTCCTCAATACTATGCTCAAGTTCTTCAGGGAGTACATGATGAATATCTTCGAGTCCCATTCCGAAATGTATAAGCTCTAGTACTTGATCATCGATGTTTCGATCCATTAATAGTTCAAGTACTTCTAAATTGAATATGTATCGGTGAGCTTCGTCGAGTGAAACAACTTTTAGCTTTAAGCTTTCTACAATACTCAATATAAAAAGAACAATTGTTTTTTCAAGAACAGGTTGTTTCGCCATTTGAAATATTAGTTTCATCTTTTACACCTCCACATATAGCGCTAGGTTGTACTATACTATTCAGGAGGGGGGAGCAAATATGCATAATAAAGAGAAACTTTCAGTACTGTTTTTGTAAGGATATTGATGACCAGTAACAATGAATTTTCCGTAAAAAAATCCTGCTATATTAGCAGGATACCGCCCAATTAAAAAATGCTCCAACCTTCTTGAGCAGAAAGAAGTTCAAGAATTTTAAAACCAGCGATACTATTTCCGTTTGCATCTAAAGCTGGCCCGAAAATGCCGATACCCAACTCGCCTTTTACGCAACCGAAAATACCACCAGCTACACCGCTTTTTGCAGGGATACCAACACGAATTGCAAATTCACCAGATTCGTTATACATACCGCATGTAACCATAAATGTTTTACAGATTTTCGTAATATGTTTAGGGATAATTTGTTTTTTCTTATATGGATCATATCCGTCCATTGCAAAAATTAAACCAATACGTGCTAAATCAATACAGTTTACTTCAACTGCACATTGACGAGTGTATAAATCCATAAGTTCCTCAATATCACAATCGATAATTCCATTTTGTTTCATATAGTAACAAAGTGAACGATTTAAGTAAGCCGTCTCTAATTCTGAATTGGCAACTTTAGAAGAATAATTAATAGTAGGATTATCTGTTATTTCCCGTACAAAATGAAGGATACGCTCCATTTTTTCTTCGTTATCTTGTCCTGCTAACATGCTTGTGATAGCTAATGCTCCCGCATTAATCATTGGATTAAGAGGTTTAGATGGGCTTGTCGTTTCTAACTTAATAATAGAATTGAATGGGTCACCAGTTGGTTCCATTCCAACTTTAGAAAATACATATTCTTCACCGCGATCTAAAAGTGCAAGTGCAAGTGTAATTACTTTGGAAATACTTTGAAGAGTAAATAATGTCTGTGAGTTACCAGCATGGATATATTCTGTTTCTTTATGGAAAATGGCAATCCCTAAATCGTCTGGATTTGCATTTCCTAGTTCGGGGATATAAGTAGCAAGTTTTCCTTTTTTCGTATATGGTTTTACTTGTTCTAACAACTGTTGTAAGTTGTTTGTTTCAATGCACTGCATAGTACCACCGCTCCTATTTCGAATTAACTAAGTTTACTTTTCCCGATATGCTCGGAAATAAATAATAACATGAAAAAGTGGAATGATAAAACGAAAGTTACATGTTCTATAGTGGGTCTTTAGTTTAGATTATTCTGTAATAAAAGAGGAGAATTCCCCTTTTATATAACAGTTTGGAAATAGAAAACTTATCCATAAAAAGTTCGGAAATAAAAACTACACATCTATACAACTATATGTTATTATGGTTATGTAAATAGAAAGCGTTTTCTAAAGCGTACTTATAATGATAACGATTTCATAAATTTGATAGGGGGAATTAAAATGTTGCAGTTTTTACAACGTATTGGTAAAGCGCTAATGCTTCCAATTGCCGTACTACCAGCAGCAGGATTATTGCTTCGTTTAGGGCAACCAGATGTATTTGATATTCCTGTTATGGCACAGGCCGGCGCAGCGGTTTTTGATAATTTAGCACTTATTTTTGCAATTGGTATTGCAATCGGTCTTTCAGTTGATGGTAGTGGTGCAGCAGGTCTTGCAGGTGCAATTGGTTATCTGGTTATGAAAAACAGTATTGATGCACTTAGTAAGGGATATTCTACTGTAGAATTACAAGATAAATTAGGTAAAGTTCAAGATTTAATAGGTAATAGCGCAAATATAGATCCATCTAAGCTGGCAGATACAATGACACAAGTATCTAAGGCCGCCGAATTATCGACTAAAGTGGATATGAAAGTTTTAGGTGGTATTATTGTCGGCGTTATAGCAGGATTCCTTTATAATAAATTCCATAAGATTAAACTTCCAGAATGGTTAGGTTTCTTTGCTGGAAAACGTTTCGTTCCGATTGTTACATCGGTTGTGATGCTAATATTAGGAATTCTATTCGCACAAATTTGGCCAGCAATTCAAAATGGCATCGATGCATTGGCTCATGGAATTGTTAATTTAGGTGCAGTTGGTTCAGGTCTATTTGGTTTATTAAACCGTCTATTAATTCCAATTGGCTTACACCATGTAATGAACACATACTTCTGGTTCGTATTTGGTGACTTTACAAATGCAGCAGGTAACGTTGTAAATGGTGATATTGCTCGCTTCCTTGCAGGGGATAAAACAGCAGGTATGTTTATGACTGGTTTCTTCCCAGTTATGATGTTCGGTTTACCAGCAGCATGTTTCGCAATGATTGCAGCTGCTAAACCAGAAAAACGTAAAATGGTTACAGGTATGTTAGGTGGCCTAGCATTGACTTCATTCTTAACTGGTATTACAGAACCGATTGAATTCTCATTCATGTTCCTATCACCAGTATTATATGGTATTCATGCCGTGTTAACAGGTATTTCTTTATTCGTAACAACATCACTTGGCATTCACGATGGTTTCACATTTAGTGCCGGTGCAATTGATTACTTCTTAAACTTTGGTATTGCAACGAAACCAGTATTGCTAGCGGGAATCGGTTTAATTTACGCAGTAATTTACTTTGTAGTATTCTACTTCTTAATTAAGAAGTTTGACTTGAAAACTCCTGGTCGTGAAGATGACGATGAGTTAGTTGAAGAGGGTGATGCACCAGTTGCAGGTTCAATTGGTGAAACTTACGTAGCAGCTTTAGGTGGAAAAGACAACTTAACAGTTATTGATAACTGTGCAACACGTCTACGCTTACAAGTGAAAGATGCTAGTCAAGTAAACGAAGCTGCATTAAAACGTGCGGGTGCGAAAGGTGTTATGAAATTAAGTAACACAAGTGTACAAGTTATCGTAGGTACAAATGTTGAATCTGTTGCCGATGATATGAAAAAACACGTATAAATAATTAAATAAGAGGATATCCAAAAAGACTGATAATATCAGTTTTTAGAGGATATCCTCTTTTTTTATGTTAAAAATTTAACGGGAATCTTACTTTTGTAAATTTTCTTTTTCTTTTTTGTACATATAGGTTGGTTATATGTACAGTGCGTGATAAAGTAGTGATGTTATAGAATAGATTATCCAAAATATAGGTGGAAATTAAAAGTAAATTATCGGTAAATAAGGGGAAAAAGGCAATCATGGATCAGGAAAAAAATAATGCAAATGGGAAAGCACGTCGGCCGATTGTATACATAAAAAGAACAATCATTCTCGTCTTACTATTATCACTTGTATATTTCATGTATACAAAAATTGTTGCGCTTAATAAGAAAGAGGAAACTTTAAAAGCGGCAGCAGAAATGAAAAAACAAGAAGAGCTAAAAAAGAAAGAAGAAGAAAAAAAGAAGCAAGAAGCACAAAAACAAAAAGAGCAGGAAGAACAAGTGAAGCAAGCGCAAGCTGTGGAGAAGCCTGCTGAGGGACCACCTCAAGAAATTAATGAAAATGCTCAATTGGATCAATATTTACAGAGCATGGGATTTAGTGGAACAGCTGTTATTGTGAAGAATGGGAAAGTTCTTGTGAATAAAGGATACGGCATGGCTAATAAAGAGAATCAAGTGCCGAATAATTCAGAGACGACCTTTTATATTGGTTCTATTTCAAAAGCGTTTGTAGCGACTGCTATTATGCAATTAAAAGATCAAAATAAGTTACAAGTAGAGGATACAGTTACAAAGTATATTCCAGACTTTCCTCAAGGTAATAGCATACAGTTAAAACATCTATTAACACATACATCGGGAATTCCAGAGTATGAGCAGGGGACAGAGGATATTTCTCATGAAGAATTGATCAAACGAATAGGAAAGCAAAAGCGTATTGGGAGTCCGGGAGAGAAATGGAAGTATTCTGATTCAAACTATTCTATACTTGCTTACATTGCTGAGAAGGTAAGTGGACAGTCGCTCGAAGAATATATAAAACAGCATATTTTTGCGACCGCGGGTATGAAACATTCTGGTTTTGGTACAGCGTTGGAACAAACAAGATTCCCATCAACGGGTTATAAAATAGTGAATAACAATATGACAACACCTAATATTCCGAGCATGTCACAACTATATGGTTGTGGTGATATATATACGAGCGCACATGATTTATATTTATTTAATGAAGCACTCTTCTCTGGAAAATTAATTTCAAAAGAGAGTTATAATCAAATGTTTACTGCTGTGAAAAAAGATTACGGATTTGGCTGGTATGTAGATCCAGGAAGCTATTCAAATCATGGTGTAATGCCAGGTTGGAATTGTTTAAATGGTTTTAGTAAAAATGGTAGTGTATATGTTGTTTTATTATCTAACATTCAAAATAACATTAAATCATTTGGTAAAGTGAATAACGATATTTATACGATGTTACGAAATATTGAAGTGTAAATGACTGTCTTTTTTGGATAGTCTTTTTTTCTTGAGGAAGTGTATGTGCAATGGGATAATGAAATAAAGTGAAACTTTAATCAGTGGGGGTTTTCTTCATCCCCCACTGATTATTAGCCTTCACCAATCGGGCTTTTACGGACAGTCGATCACCGACCTAACTTCTTTGCTTTCGCCGAATTTTGAAGTGTGGGTCTTACTGCCCGGCAAATAGCGGGATAAATGGAAAAGGGGACGGGATATGAGTATACATAAGCATCACGCACGTAATGCGAAACGTATTTTTTTTGTATCTGTCATTGTATGGATTATCGTTGCAATTGGATTAGTGATGGAATATAAAAAAGGGATGCTATTCACTTCAGAGAAAGACAATCTGCAATTAATAGGTATTTTACTACCAGCAATTGGATTATTAATATATAGCTTTATAGAAAAACGAAGATCAAAAATACTTAAACAGGAAAATTATAATATAGAGACTTCTGAATTACTTGAGCAACAAAAATTTGTTGTTCGGAAAGAGGTAGGGATATTTCAAGTAATAACGTACTTTGGATTAGAAGGAAATACAGTAGGTTTTTTAAAAGAAGAGTATGATTTTGTTATTCAAAGTGTATGGCAAGCTGTACTCTCTTTTCTTTTTAAGGGACTACATAAGCAACAATTTTATTTATATAATCACTCAGGAGAAAGATTGTTGCGTGTTCAAAAGAATATGGGAGTACGCAACTTCTATATTTTTTCGAATATGGATGGAAAGAAAATTGGGGAGTTGAAACAAGTACTAAGTTTAACAAAATGGGAATGGATCTTTTTAGGGGTGGATGGTAAAGAATTTGGTAAAGTGACTGGGGACCTTTCAGCAACAATGCAGAAAATAGACTGGCGAGATGGCACGCATATTGATGTGAAAGAAGATGGTATTCCGTTAGAAGCTGTTAAGTATTTTTCGGCAAGCGGTGGTTCTCTTGTTACAGCTTCTATCAGTGAACAGGCAGAATTACCACGAGCGGTTTATTACAGTACAGCTGCCATTGTTACAATTAAAAATTAAAATACTTATAAAGATAGATGGGATACCGTCTATCTTTTTTATTTAGTTAAAAATTCTTGTTTCTTTGAAAAATGTATGTCTTACCTATCACATAAAAAGCCTGCTTTGTATACATTAAGATGTATGAATGTATTTTTTATATTTTAAAAATAAATAGGAGGAGAAGTGTATGTGTCTGTTCAGAAAATATTGGCATAAATTATCCCGACTGTTTAATAGACAATTAGGTTATTTTTTAGATGACAAGTTACTGCCTGCTGTGGAACGACTTTTATTTTCGCAAAATTTTGCGAGATTTATTCAAAGAAATTCTAAGCAAGCTACAGAAGAATTTATTAAATCAAGTCAATTTCAATCGATTATTTGTAACATTTTAAAAGAATGTAATACATCACCGTTTAAAGAAATTGCAAAGCAATATTTAGGTAAAAACGTCGAAATTACTGTGACGGTTGGGCAGTTAACAGGTGTTATTGTAGCAGTTGGCGACGATTTCTTAATACTGCAAGAAGGAATAGGAACTGAAGTTTTATTACCATTTACAAGTATTATATCAATTAAAGAAGTGTAAGAAAGGAGAGTTATATATGTTATTTACTGATGAACTGCGTAACCATGTTGGTGAGTTAGTGCAAGTTGTGACAGCTGTAGAAATTGTTGCAGGCATTCTTTTATCTGTGACAGACGGGGCAGTAAGTGTTCGTACTTCTCCTTCCTATGGACCACCGGAAGATGTAATTGTGCGTACTCCTATTATTGCCTATGTTCGCTTGGAAGGGTAAGCGTGATACAAGTATGAGAGTATCAGTTGTTATTCCGGCGCATAATGAAGCAAGTACGTTATCTCAAGTTTTAGTAGAAGTGGAGAAGCTGAAGCCGTATGAAATTATCGTAGTAGATAATGGATCGACAGATGGGACGAAAGAAATAGCAATACAACATCATTGTCATGTGATTTATTATAAACATTCTCTTGGCAATGATGTGGGACGGGCAATTGGAGCAAGAGAAGCAAAAGGTGAAATTGTCTTGTTTTTAGATGGTGACATCGTTATTGAGAGTAAAGAGTTACAATGTTTCGTGAAAGGGATTCGGCAGGGGCACCAAATTGTTGTGAATAATTTAACATGGTCGGTTTATTTAAAGATGAGACCACATTATACGACAGTTGGAAAATTCATACTGAATCGCTATTTGAATAAAAAGGAGCTTGTTGTTGGATCTTTAATCGCAATTCCACATGCGATGAGTAGGGAAGTTATTGAGAAACTTGGGTGGTGGAATTTAGCAGATCCAGCATTATTTCAAGCGATGGCGATGTCTAGAGGAGTAGATATTGTCGATATGGCTTCGGTCGATGTAATTCATACAAATAAGGTTCGTCCTGTGCATACGGGAACATCACCTGGTTCTCCTTATCCGAAAGCGACTAGTCGTATTATGGGTGATCATTTACGTGCTTTGCAATATGTAATTGAAATATATGGTAAACGCGGTGGTTTTTCGGAGGGAAACAGAGATAGAGAGTTTATAGGGAAATATAAACCAGCTGTATTAAAGAAGGAAAAAGCGAAATATAGTGCGATTATACCAGTGTCAGAAGAAAAGATGACTATAAAATCTGTTATACAAGAAGTGAAAAAAGCAGGAGTAGATGAAATTATTGTTGTTGCGAATGGAGCGGATATCGAGACTATTAAACAGGCACAGCTAGAGAATGTTATTGTTGTTGAATTCGGGGAGGCGCTTGGACATAATGTAGCGCGAGCGATAGGAGCCATGCATGCTACAGCTGATATTTGTTTATTTGTTGATGGTGATTTTGCTATTCCGGCAAAAAAACTAACTCCCTTTTTGCATGCTATTGAAGATGGGAGTGATATGGCATTAAATGATTTGCAATGTTTATTAGATATGTTTCATCCCGCGGATCCAATTAGTATGGGAAAATACTTTGTAAATTTAGTAGCGAAACGACCAGATTTATGGAATAACTCACTAACGGCAGTGCCACATGCTATGCATAAGAAGGTAATAGATAAAATTGGATATGACTCTCTCATTATCCCGCCATTAGCTCAAATGAAAGCTATTTTGGAGGGATTCTCTATTACAGCAGTACAATTTGTAGATGTTATAAAAACAAATCGAGTACGCCCAGAGCAACATGGATTTGTTAATGGACGTATTCCAGCATTTGACCGTATTTTCGGTGATCAACTTGAGGCGATTGCTTATCTATTACAATATACAGACGAACGCGGGAGTTTTACAGATGGAGAACGGGATAGAGATATTATTCAACAATTGAGAAAGGAAGAAAAGAATACAGATGAATGCTAGTAGTAAAGTAGCTATTATTGGATTAGGGTATGTTGGTCTTCCTTTAGCGGTCCATTTCGCAGAAAGAGGACATACAGTACTTGGACTAGATAAAGATACTAGGAAAATAGAATCGATTATAAAAGGAGAAAGTTATATTCCAGATGTTTCTTCTAAAGAGTTACAAAGTTTATTAACTAAAAAAAGCTTACTAGTAAATACACCAGATAAAGGTGTTACTGAGCTCCAAAAGAGTGATTATGTTATTGTTACTGTCCCGACTCCAATTAATGAGCAAAGAGAACCGGATTTAAGTGCTCTCATTTCAGCTTCGCATTATATACAACAAAACCTTCAAAAAGGACAAACCTTCATTTTTGAAAGCTCCACATATCCAGGTACACTTGAGGAAGTTATCATTCCTATTATTTCTCAAACTGGTAAAAAGGTAGGAGTGGATTATTATATTGGTTATTCACCGGAGAGAATTGATCCGGCAAATAGTCAATATTCAGTTCAATCGATTCCAAAGGTTATTAGTGGACAAACAGAACAATGTAAACAAAAGGTACAGGATTTGTATAGCACTATCTTCGATGTAGTTGTTCCTGTTAGTTCTCCAAAAGTAGCGGAGATGTGTAAGCTATTTGAAAATATTCAGCGCTTAGTTAACATTTCGTTAGTAAATGAGTTAAATATGCTATGTGAAAGTTTGAATATTAATTTTTATGAGGCGCTTGAAGCTGCATCTACAAAACCGTTTGGATTTACTCCGTATTGGCCAGGACCAGGAATAGGAGGACATTGTATTCCTGTAGATCCTTTATATTTTCAATGGAGAATAAAGAAAAATGGGGCTATTAGTCAATTAATTGAGGCGGCACATGTAATTAATGAAGAAATGCCAGAGAAAATAGTCGGAAAGGTAAAAGGCATGGTGCAATCACCCGCAACGGTTTTAATTGTAGGGATTGCGTATAAGAAAGATGTAAATGATTTGAGAGAATCACCAGCATTGCCAATTATTCAATTACTAATAAAAGAAGGATACGAGATAGAATACCATGATCCATATATTTCTTCTGCGGAAATTGGAGATAGGGTGTATCAATCTGTTTCCTTGGATGAACAAAAGGTTAAACAAGCAGATTGTATATTAATTTTAACTGATCACTCTAATATCGATTGGGAGCTTTTTAAAAGAATAAAGCGAGTAATCGATACACGTGGAATTATAAAGAAGGTGAGTGCATGAGTAAGAAATGTTTAATTACAGGTGGAGCAGGATTTATTGGATCACATCTAGCTGAAGAATTAGTGAAAAGAGGTTATGGAGTCACAATTGTGGATAACTTCTATAAAGGGAAAAATAAATATCATAATGAGTTAATGAAAGAGATTCCAGTTATTCCAATCAGTGTTTTAGACAAAAAGGCAATCGATGAATTAGTAAATCAACACGAGGTAGTATTCCATTTGGCAGCAATATTAGGTGTTAAAACGACAATGGAAAAAAGTATAGAACTCATTGAAACAAATTTTGATGGAACGAGAAACATTTTACAAGCAGCATTAAAAGGCAAGAAAAAAGTAGTCTTTGCGTCTACTTCAGAAGTATATGGTAAGGGCAAGCCACCTTTCTCTGAAGAAGGAGATCGATTATACGGGGCAACTTCTAAAATACGCTGGAGTTATGCAGTTTGTAAAACGTTAGAAGAGACATTATGTTTAGGATACGCATTAGAAGGTTTGCCGGTAACGATTGTTCGTTATTTTAATATTTATGGTCCAAGAGCGAAAGATGGTCCGTATGCAGGGGTAATCCCACGATTTATCCGGGCGGCTTTGCAAGGTGAAGACATTCTCGTATATGGCGATGGAAAGCAGACACGTTGCTTTACGTACGTAAGTGATGCAGTAGAGGCAACGATTCGAGCAATGGATGAGAATGTAAATGGTGAGATTATTAATATAGGTTCTGAGAATGAAAAAAATATTAAAGAAGTAGCAGAAGTAATCAAAAAACTAACAAATTCTTCTTCAAAAATTGTACAAGTTCCTTTTGAAAAAGTATATCCACATGGTTTTGAGGAAATTCCAAATAGAAGACCAGACGTAACAAAATTAAGAGAACTTGTTCAATTTCAAGCGACAATAACGTGGGAACAAGGATTGAAAGAAACTATTAAATGGTTTCGTGAAGAAAACAATGGCTAAGTCATTATCGGTTATTATTCCCGTATGTAATGAAGTGGATACGATTTCAGACGTGATTAAATCGGTAAAGCCATTCAATCCAGTAGAGATTATTGTAGTAGCTAATGGTTGTAATGATGGTACAGAAGGGGTTGCTGAGAGTTTAGGATGTAGAGTAATTCAGAATAAAGAGTCACTTGGTAACGACGTTGGCCGCGCAGTTGGTGCAAAACATGCGATAGGTGATGTATTACTGTTTATAGATGGAGATTTCGCTATTCAAACTTCAAAATTGCAATTATTTCTTAATCCGATTTTACATGATCAGGCTGACATCGTTTTAAATAATTTGGATGCATTATTTTTAAAAAAACAAAAACCACATTCCGTTACAGTATGGCGCCAAATATTAAATGCAATGTTAGAGCGCGAAGAATTAAAAATGGATTCTTTATTATCTGTACCTCATGCGTTGACGAAAGAAGTCGTTCAAAGTATTGGATATGAATGTTTTGTTAATCCTATTGTAGCTCATTTACGCTTAGCGCAAAGTAAATGGAAAATTAGTCGTCATTGTGCAATTGACGTTATTACGCCGAATAAATTTCGGCCACTCGAGCATGCAGCATATGGCACAGATCTTGCACAAGCTGAAAAACGAATGATAGGTGACCATATAGAAGCTGTAGCGGAGCGGATAATAGGCAGCGATGAGCGTGGAGGATATTATGATGGAAATCGGAAAAGAGAGAGTGTCTATCATACTTTAAATTTTGAAGATTTTTATCAAGGATGGGGCGTTACATCTAATTTGTATAAAGGAAAGCAATTATCGGTAATTATTCCTGTACAAGATGAAGAGAAAACAATTGGAAACGTTATAGAGGAGCTTCGTAAAATTGAACCTTTTGAAATCATCGTTGTTGTAAATGGTTCGTCAGATAAAACGGCAACAATTGCAAAAGAAAAAGGAGCAACAACAATTATATATAAAGAAGCACTCGGAAACGATGTGGGGCGTTCGCTTGGAACTTATTTTGCAAAAGGAGAAATTGTGTTATTTATAGACGGTGATTTTGTTATTCCAGCTAGTGAGCTATATCCTTTTGCAAAAGCTATTGCAGATGGGCAAGATGTCGCATTAAATGATCTAAATCATTATTTAGATTTAAGAGTACCACTTCATCTCGTAACTGCATTTAAATATGCGTTAAATTTAGCTTGTGATAGAAAAGATTTAGGAGTAGGCTCTCTTATTGCCGTACCTAATGCATTTAGTAGGACGTGTTTGAAAGCAATAGGATATAGATCTTTACTGTCACCTTGTGTAGCGCAAGTGAAAGCTGTTCTTTCAGGATTCGAAATTGCATGTGTCAGTCGTGTTGAGGTCGATAAAATGAACCGTATTCGTCCCAGTGAACATTTTGCAAAAATAGGACATCCTCCAGCTGTACTTCGAATTATTGGTGATCATATCGAAGGATTAGAGCAATTAATTGCATTAAAGGGCAGTCGAGGTGGATTCTATGATGGAAATAGAAAAAGAGATGTTTTATAGGTAACAAAAAAAGTGTACAACATATGTACACTTTTTTGTTCCGTTATAAAAACTATAACAGATTAGGAGATAAGAGTATTACAGCTCTACAATGGGTATTGTTCTTATATTACAAAATAGGACTCGTATATAAGGGTACCAAAAAAATACAATTAAAGAAAGGGTTAATTATAAAGACTTTTGAGTGAAGTTAACACTATGCATACAGTAGTTTGCTCAACTTTTCACAAACATGTCACAACTATTTCGTTCACTTTCGCAAAAAAGTAGTATTCTAAGTGTGTAAGCTGTTATATAAAAAATCTTATTCCTGTACTAATCAAAAATGGAGGAGATTAGGATGACTCAAATATTAGAAAATGTAAAAAACGCATGGGAAAACTTTAAAGGTGAAAAATGGAAAGCAGAGATTGATGTTCGCGATTTCATTTTAAATAATGTAAACGTTTTCGAAGGGGACGAATCTTTCTTAGCGGGAGCAACTGAAGCAACGAAAACACTTTGGGATCAAGTAATGGATTTAACAACAAAAGAACGTGAAAACGGTGGCGTTCTTGATATGGATACAAAAATTGTTTCTTCTATTACATCACATGAACCAGGATATTTAAATAAAGATATTGAAAAAGTAGTCGGTTTCCAAACTGATAAGCCATTTAAACGTTCATTACAACCATATGGTGGTATTCGTATGGCGGAACAAGCTTGTGAATCTTATGGATACGAAATGGATAAAGAACTTAGTAAGATTTTCAGAGACTGGCGTAAAACTCATAATCAAGGTGTATTTGATGCATATACACCAGAAATGAAAGCGGCTCGTAAATCAGGTGTTATTACTGGTCTTCCAGATGCATATGGACGTGGACGTATTATCGGTGATTACCGCCGAGTAGCGCTATATGGTATAGATCATTTAATTGAAGCGAAAAAAGCTGATTTTAATTTAACTGGTGGTGTAATGAGCGAAGAGACAATGCGTTTACGCGAAGAGTTATCTGAGCAAATGCGTGCACTTCAAGAATTAAAACAAATGGCTTCTTCTCATGGTTTTGATATTTCTAAACCAGCAACAAATACACAAGAAGCTTTCCAATGGTTATACTTCGCATATCTTGCAGCAATTAAAGAGCAAAACGGAGCTGCAATGAGTCTTGGACGTACTTCTACATTCTTAGATATTTACATTGAAAGAGATTTAGAAAATGGTACTTTAACAGAAGAAGAAGTACAAGAAATCGTGGATCACTTCATTATGAAATTACGTCTTGTGAAATTCGCAAGAACACCTGATTATAATGAATTATTCTCTGGTGACCCAACTTGGGTAACTGAATCTATCGGTGGTATGGCTTTAGATGGTCGTCCATTAGTAACAAAGAACTCATTCCGTTTCTTGCATACATTAGATAATTTAGGACCAGCTCCAGAACCAAACTTAACAGTTCTTTGGTCTAAACAATTACCAGAGAACTTTAAAAACTACTGTGCAAAAATGTCTATTAAAACATCAGCAATTCAATATGAAAATGATGACATTATGCGTGCTGACTACGGTGATGACTACGGTATTGCTTGTTGTGTATCTGCAATGAGAATCGGTAAACAAATGCAGTTCTTCGGCGCACGTGCAAACTTAGCGAAAGCATTACTATATGCGATTAACGGCGGTAAAGATGAAAAATCTAAAGCTCAAGTTGGCCCTGAGTACGCACCAATTACTTCTGAAGTATTAGATTATGAAGAAGTTATGCATAAGTTTGATATGACAATGGAATGGTTAGCAGGTCTATATTTAAATACATTAAACGTTATCCACTATATGCACGATAAATATAGCTACGAGCGTATTGAAATGGCGCTTCATGATACAAATGTTCTTCGTACAATGGCGACAGGTATCGCAGGATTGTCTGTAGTAGCAGACTCATTAAGTGCAATTAAATACGGAAAAGTAAAACCAATTCGTGATGAAAATGGTATTGCAGTTGACTTTGAAATTGAAGGTGATTTCCCTAAATATGGTAACAATGATGATCGTGTAGATGAAATCGCAGTAAATCTTGTGAAAACATTTATGAATAAACTTCGTAAGCATAAAACATACAGAAATTCTGTTCATACAATGTCAATCTTAACAATTACATCTAACGTCGTATACGGTAAGAAAACTGGTAATACTCCAGATGGCCGTCGTACTGGAGAACCATTTGCACCGGGCGCAAACCCAATGCATGGTCGTGATACAAAAGGTGCATTAGCATCACTATTATCTGTAGCTAAATTACCATATGAAGATGCACAAGATGGTATTTCCAATACATTCTCTATTATTCCAAAAGCACTTGGTAAAGAAGATGATGTACAAGTACGCAACTTAGTATCTATGCTTGATGGTTATGCAATAAAAGAAGGACATCACTTAAATATTAACGTATTTAATCGTGAAACATTAATGGATGCAATGGAGCACCCTGAAAAATATCCACAATTAACAATTCGTGTATCTGGTTACGCTGTTAACTTTATTAAATTAACTCGTGAACAACAAATTGATGTAATTAACCGTACAATGCATGAAAGCATGTAAGTGAAAAAAGTGTCCCTCCGCTTTTAATATGTAGTGGAGGGAGGCTGTTTCAATAAAGGAGGAAGTAACATGGTAAAAGGAAGAATACATTCTGTAGAGTCTTGTGGTACTGTTGATGGCCCAGGGATTCGTTATGTCATATTTACACAAGGGTGTTTATTACGTTGTCAATATTGCCATAATGCTGATACGTGGGAGATCGGTAAAGGAAAAGAAATAACAGTTGAAGAAGTAATGCAGGATGTGACATGTTACCTTCCATTTATTGAAGCTTCTGGAGGCGGTATAACAGTTAGTGGTGGAGAACCATTATTACAGTTAGATTTCTTAATTGAATTATTTAAGAAATGTAAGGAAGTTGGAATTCATACAACAATTGATTCTTCTGGAGGTTGTTATTCTGAAGAGCCAGAATTCCAGCAAAAGTTGGATAAATTAATGGATTATACAGATTTAGTTTTATTGGATTTGAAACATATTGATTCAAAGAAACATCGTAAATTAACAGGGAAATCAAATGAACATATTTTACAATTTGCTCGTTATTTATCGGATAAGAATAAACCGATTTGGGTACGACATGTATTAGTTCCAGGTGTTACTGATAATGAAGAGGATCTGCAAAAATTATCTAGCTTTATTCAAAGTCTGTCTAATGTTCAGAAAGTTGAAGTGCTACCATATCATAAGCTTGGTGTATATAAATGGGAGGCGCTTGGGCATAAATATCCACTCGCAAATGTAGAACCACCTACGGAAAAAAATGTAGAACAAGCGAGACATATTTTAAAAGCAGTCTAATCCAAATATTGGATTAGACTTTTTGCTTTCTTTACAATAAAACCTAGAGTATATATATAGAAAAGAGTATACTGAAAAAAGAATATCCATATTTTTGTAAGGAATAAGTGGAGAAATTTACATAATTGTAAAGGGAAATCAAAATAGTAAAAAGAATTAAGAAGTAAAAGAGTGAGTATCATGGAATAGAGAACATTTGTAAGTTATTGCGAAAGCTCTTATAGGAAAGTATAATGTAAAGATATGAGCACGGATAGGATTAAGGGGTCAATCTTATATGCTTTGCATATCCACGACAGGTACATAGCTAACAGGGGAATATTGGAATCCAAGTATGTAATGTTTAAGGAAAATGTTTTTCCTATTGTCGTATATGCAATATGGAGAAACAAAAAGCTAGGAGTGGATTTGTTTGATAAAAAACCCCAAGGTTTTAATTTTAACTGCACATTACGGTAATGGTCATGTGCAAGTAGCGAAAACATTAGAACAAACATTTCGCCAAAAAGGAATTGAAAATGTAATTGTATGCGACTTGTTTGGAGAATCACATCCATTTATAACTGACATTACAAAATATTTATATTTAAAAAGTTATACAATAGGAAAAGAATTATATCGTTTGTTTTATTACGGGGTAGAAAAAATTTATGATAAAAAAATAGCATCTTGGTACGCAAATTTTGGAAGGAAACGTTTGAAATCACTTTTACAAGTGGAGAAACCGGATATCGTTATTAATACCTTTCCAATCATAGCTGTACCTGAGTTGAAAAAGCAAACAGGTATTTCAATCCCTGTTTATAATGTGTTGACGGATTTTTGTGTGCATAAAATATGGATTCATCGTGAAGTAGATCGTTATTTTGTAGCAACTGATCACGTGAAAAAGGTGATGGTTGATATTGGTGTACCTGCGGAACAAATTGTTGAAACTGGAATTCCAATTCGTAATAGTTTTGAGCTAAAGATAAATCAAGACATTATATATAATAAGTATCAGTTATGTAAGAATAAAAAGATTTTACTAATTGTAGCAGGTGCTCATGGGGTACTAGGAAGTGTAAAAGAACTATGCCAGTCATTTATGGCCGTACCTAATTTACAAGTAGTTGTCGTTTGCGGAAAAAATGAAGCTTTAAAACAGGATTTATTAGGATTACAGGAACAAAATTCGGATGCTTTAAAAGTATTTGGTTATGTTGAAAACATTGATGAGTTATTCCGTGTTACTTCTTGTATGATTACGAAGCCAGGTGGTATTACATTAAGCGAAGCAGCAGCATTACAAGTACCTGTCATTTTATATAAGCCTGTCCCAGGACAAGAAAATGAAAATGCGTTGTATTTTGAAAAAAAAGGAGCTGCAGTTGTAATCCGTGATGACAGTGAGGTTTTTGCAAAAACAGAGGCGTTATTACAAGATGATATGAAGCTTCTCCAAATGAAAGAAGCAATGAAAAATATTTATCGTCCTGAACCGGCATGTCATATCGTGGATACAATTTTGGAAGAAAATCATGCAGAGCCGAATCATATACCTATGAAATCACCTGCTCTTGCAGAATCATTTACTTAATATGTAACCCTCTTTTATATGTTTAAAGAGGGTTCCTTTTATTGTAAAGATTCCTTTATCCGGCTATTTGAGGGAAGTAAGACTCCCATCTCGAAATTGGGCGAATGCGAGGAAGTTAGGTGGGAGATAGCTTCCCGTAAAAGCCTTCACTTTATCCACAAAGGGATGCGCTTTCATTAGACGGTAAAGTCGTAATATTAACAACTATATCCACATTGTCCACAATTTTTAGAAAAATATCCACAATTCCAGTAGTTGATATGTGCGAAAATATATAAAAATATCAAAGTTTTTAGAAAAATATTCACAATCATATCGATGTTGTGGATAAAGTTGTCCACAACAAAAGAGTTCCCTTATGTATAAGGGAACTCTTTTAGGTTATTTCTGTCAGTCGGGAAAATTATGTAATGAAAATGAATAATTAGGGGGGAAAACTTCTAATTATTCATTTTCACTTTAAATACTTTTTGAGCGATATCCCGCTGCACGATCTGCTTTTCGAAATTCTCGTTGATATAGAACTTCTTGTGTACTAGATAATGTATTTTTCGCTTTGTCACGTTTCTTTTTATCCATTACAAATCACCTCGTGTCCTAAAGTCACTATCTATCGTTTCCAAAGACATGGGGTGATATACATATATGCCAAACGGTTAATGATTAATTATTATTTCTAAAAATTTAGATTACGCTTCTTTTAAGTGGTGGGCGTCTTGGAATGTTGTATCACGCATTGTTGCAAGTGTATATTGATCTTTTGGAATTTCATATAGATTATATACTTCTTCATTTACGTTAATTTCATCATAAACGGCTTTTCTCGTTTCGTTTGCTAGATTCACATATTGTAGTTTTTCGGCAGCTTTAATAGAACGAATATTTATTTTGCGAATACGCATAAAGATGGTTTCAATATCTAACTCATAGAAAAGTTCGCTAAAAAATGAATCTTTCGCCAATTTATTATAGCCTTTGCCATGGTATGGTTTTCCAAGCCATGTTCCAAGGAATCCAGCTTTTTCTTGCACATCAAATAAAGTAATTGTTCCGATAGGGTTACCCCATTCATCTAAAATTGTGCGTGAAATTAACTCTCCACGCTCTTCGGCTTCAATGGTTTGTTTCGTTAAAAATAAATATTCCTCATAAGAATAAGCCTTTTGACGCACAAAAGGGAAGACAGCTGGATCCACCATTAACTCGTATAGAACGTGGCTGTCGTGTAAGTCGCGTTTTTTCAACACACTAACTCCTCCTCACACGAGGGTAGCATGACGAAAAAGCACCCCACCCTCGAAATTTTTATATCAATCTTTAAAAAATTTCGGGGTGGGAATCGAACCCACTAGAACCAGTTTATAACGCTGGTGGCGCACCATTTGCCTTCCCCATTCATCAATTTGAAAATGATAATCACGACACAAATTGATTATGGTTTCATTCAGTTTATAATCGTATAATACTTTATCTAGTCAAAAAAATAAACTAGTTTTTTTTATTTTTTTTGTAAATTATTTTTCCGTCAATCATAGTTAGTACAGGCTTGGCTAAATAATGGAAAGGATGATGTGTCCATAACACGAGATCAGCGTCTTTTCCAACCTCAATGCTTCCAATTCTATCCTCTAAACGCAAATTTCTCGCTGGAAATATAGTGATTCCTTCCAATGCAGTTTTCTCGTCTAACCCTTCCCTTACTGCGACAGCGGCACAAACATTTAAATATTGAATTGGTGTATAAGGGTGATCAGTTGTTATAGAAACTTCTACTCCATTTTTAGATAATATATGGTAAGTATCCCATGTTTTGTTTTTTAGTTCGATTTTAGACCGGCGTGTAAGAGTGGGACCAACTGAAACTTTTAAATTGTGTTTTGAAAGCTCTTCAACAATAAAGTGTCCTTCTGTACAATGCTCAATACGTAAATCAAGATTGAATTCTGTTGCAAAGCGTAAAGCAGAACTAATATCGTCAGCACGGTGAGCGTGGATACGTACCGGTATTTCGCGGCGTAATGCTTTTAAAATAGGGAGCATTCGAAAATCAGCTTCATGCCCGTAGTGCTGTGCTTCATAGAATGATTCCCGAAGTAACCCCATAATGCCCATGCGTGTTATGGACTCTTTCGTTCCATTACTATGAACCTTTTTAGGGTTTTCTCCAAAGGCAATCTTTAAACCAGCAGGTTCTTGAATAATCATGTGATCAATACAAGTTCCAGCAGTTTTTATTACACAAGTAGTACCGCCGATAATATTTTGACTCCCAGGCATAACGTGAACAGTTGTGATCCCGTTTTGTACAGCGTCTTGAAATGCGATATCAAAAGGATGGATTCCGTCTAAAGAACGGATATGTGGTGTTGAAACTTCAGAGGTTTCATTAGCATCATTTCCAGCCCAACCAGTGCCTTCATCATAGAGACCAAGGTGAGTATGGACATCAATAAATCCAGGTAAGAGATGAAGAGCTCGCGCATCTATAACGGTCATATCTTGAGTAGGCTGAATAGAAGGTTTGACCTCAGCAATTCGTTCTCCTATAACGAGTACATCACCTTGAAACTTGGGAGATGTAATAGGATACACAATGGCTTGTTTGAGCAATATTTTCATAGGTACCTCATTTCTGTTACTTTACAATATTAATGTGATTGAAGAAAAAGTAACTGAAAGGTTATTTGTGTAGTAATGCTCTGAATCCTAGAAAATGAAAGTTTTGAAAGGGAACCCCTTGTAAAACTGTGTTTTAGAAGTACTACATTGTATGCGAAAGTATATTTTGTAATGCATGGTCTATTGTCGGAAATGTGTATTGGTACCCATGTTCAATTGCTTTACTAGGTAATACATGTTGCCCTTCTAGTACAAGTATACTCATCTCACCCAATAAAGCGTGAAGCATAAATGAAGGGACAGGTAACCAATGAGGTTTTCTCATTATAGTTGCCATGGTTTCTCCAAATTCCTTCATTCTTATAGGTAACGGGGCTGTAATATTAAGAGGACCATTAATTTCTTCTTTGTGTATGATGAAATCAATCATGCGAACGACATCATCTATATGAATCCATGATAACCATTGGTTTCCAGATCCAATTGTGCCTCCGATATAAAATTGATAGGGAAGTAGCATCTTTGGAAGAGCACCTCCGTCTGCACCTAATATGACTCCGAATCTTGCGTATATTGTTCTGATTTCAAGAGAACGTGCTTTACATGCTTCTTGCTCCCATAAAAATACTGTTTCTGCTAAAAAGTCATTTCCGGGAGTTTCTTGCTGCTCGGTAAAAGACTCTGTTTCAGAAGTTCCGTAGTATCCAATAGCACTTGCGTTAATAAATGTATGTGGTTTTGTGCTGAGTGTTTGTAGTTGTTTAATAAGTCCTCTTGTCGCTTGAATTCTACTGTTTAAAATTGCTTCTTTTTGTTTTTTTGTCCATCTACTATTGATTGACTCTCCAGCTAGATTAATAACTATATCAATAGAAGAGAGGGGGAAAGTAGGTAAATCTGGTGTCCATTGCACGTATTGAAGGTTAGGGTTTGAAGTTTCAATTTTATTTTTTCGGGTAAGGATATAGACTGTGTATCCTTTTTGAATGAAAAAAGTAGATAGATATTTGCCGATAAAGCCAGTACCACCAGAAATTGCAATTTTCATAATTATTTCCTCCTCATTATATATATTCTTGAAAAGCAAAAATGTTCCTTGACTATGTTAAAATAATAGAGAGGTGAGAGTATGGCTGTCATTACAAAAATAGAAGTGCAAAAACGATCGAAAGAGCGATTTAATATTTATATTGATAAAGGTCAAGGTGAAGAGTACGGATTTAGTGTGGATCAAGTAATTTTAATGAAACATGGATTACAAAAAGGTTTAGAAATTGATGAAATAGAGTTAGGCAATATTTTGTTCAATGAAGAGGTACAAAAAGCATATTTACAAGCAATCTCCTATTTATCCTATCAAATGAGAACGAAACAAGAAATAGAAGATTTTTTACGAAAAAAAGAAGTGGGACAGGCCATCATCTCTGAAGTCGTTTCGAAATTATTACATGATCGATATATTAATGATAAAGAGTATGCCATTTTATATACGCGAACGCAAAGTAATGTGAATCGAAAAGGTCCAACTGTTATAAAAAGAGAGCTGTTAAATAAAGGCGTTCAGGATCTAATCATTACACATAGTTTACAAGAGTATCCAAAGGAGAAGCAAATTGAAAATGCTTTGATTCTTGTAGAAAAAAAGAAAAAATCTTATCAAAAGCATTCATTTTTACAAATGAAGCTAAAGTTAGATGAAATGCTTGTTCGTAAAGGATATTCTAGAGATGTGATTCAAATTTGTTTGGAAGAATTGAAAGACGAAAAAGATGACGAAAAGCAACAAGAAGCTTTACACTATCATGGGAATAAATATTATGAGAAATATAGGAAGTATGATGGATGGACATTCGAAAATAAGATGAAACAAGCGTTATATCGAAAAGGATTTTCTATTGATGAAATAGAGATATTTTTACAAATGAAAAGTGAAGAGGGATGAGGGGAATAATAAGATGAATATGCCAAAACGCTACAGTGAAATGACACAGCATGAGCTTAGAGAAGAAATTGGCGCTTTGAAGGAGCAAGCAGTAAAGGCTGAGCAACTTGGAATTGTAAATGAATTCGATGTATTAATGAGAAAGATGGCTATGGCCCGTGCTTACATGACTGATATAAACAAATTCCATATTGGTGAGACATATGAATTAGTAGAAGAACCTGGTGTATTATTTAAAATTACGTACTTCAATGGGGTATTTGCTTGGGGTTATAAGCAAAATGATAATGAAGAGATTGGGATACCAATTTCCTTGTTGCAAGAAAAATAAAAACCAGAGAGCGAATATCTCTCTGGTTTTCATCTTTGGTAGGCGTTAAAGGAGATAGGAGATTCTAAAATTGGCGTTTTTTACACTCGTTGGCCAATATAATGAGAGACTGGGTTTGTTGCGTCTGTCCGTTAACTTGCGCTTTCGCATGTTTCGGACGAGTCCACGTATGGTTAAATAATTCAGAACGACTATCTAAACGATCACGGTAGCTCATCTTTATCACCTCGTGTAGGAAGTTAATTTTTTAGGCTGTACCTGTACTACTACTCTTCCTGCTGATTTGCAGCACGCATACGTTCTTGTGGGTGCGTGTTAATTGTGCCGTTAGGTCGTTTCGAAGCGAAGCGTGATTTCGCTTTCGGCTGACCGTCGATTTTGCTGTTGTTTTTTGACTCAGACCAAAATTCGGCTTGTTTACCCATTGCGAACGCCCTCCTCATCATCAGTTGATACCTCTTTAAGAAGTATCACTTATAGAATGTGCAAAATAGAAGAAACTATCCTTTAGAAATGAAGGGATAAATAGGTAAAAGGAGATTAGAACATGAATGATATTTATGAAGCATTAACGAAAGAATTATTAGACAAGAATGACAAGCTTTCTTACGGACAAGCTCGTGCGTGGGTTGAATTACTTTGGGAAGATTTTCAAACAACTTATGCGAAATCAGGTCGTTATCAAGGTGAGGAAATGACTGAGCAAGTAGTAAGAACATGGATTAATAATCATGGAGCGCGTCTTCATGAAATGCGTACAAATAATCCGAAATACAGCCATTTAATTAATCAAGAAGACCATTTAAAACATTAAAAAAGCGACTAAAGTCGCTTTTTTTAATGTGGAAGCAATTCCAGTTTCTTTCGAAGTTTTTCTTCGCTGAAAATCCATCCGGTATAAGAATTAATAATATTTAAATTTTGATCGAGCTGAACGATTGCAACGAATGGATAATAATCTTTACTTCGATAGCGCAAATCAATGAATCGAATTTCGTAATAGTTATCATAATCAAAAATATCCCAACGATATACAGGAGAGAAAGATAAGAAGGCCGAGATGTTTTCATCTTGTTTAGCAGCTCTCATAATAGCGTTATCTGGGAACGGTACCCGATCGAACTTATCGTATATCATAATGTTACCACGATGCCATCTCGCAACGTAGTAATAATCAGTCGTAACGACTGCTAAATGATAATGATAAAATCGATAAGAAGGAGAAATGATGATCTTCTCAACATGTTTGAAACGTTTGTGTACAACGCTTCTTATATTTCTATGCATCATAATCCGTCCGATATAGTAAACAATCATTAATATATATGCAGCTAAGGCTGTATATCCTTTATGGGAACCTACGAGCATGCAAGCAATCGCAAGTATATGGATAAAGAAAATCACAGTATCAAACGTATTAATTATGCCGAGTGCGACCCATTTTTTTGTGAAAGGCCGTAACGCTTGTGTACCGTAGGCATTGAAAATATCTACAAAGACGTGAAGAAAGACAGCTATAAATGACCAAAGTAGTAGATGAAGATATGGAGCGTCTGAAAAGAAGGCGAAAGAGATGCCGCTTATAAGGAATGACCAAAGAATTACTGCAGGAATGGAATGAGTAACCCCGCGATGATTTCTTATATATTTAGCGTTATTACGCAATTTTAAAACTGTATCGATGTCAGGAATATTGGAACCAGCAATTGTAGCGAGCATAACTGCTTGTGGTCCAATATCACTTTGCGCTATAGCTGGGTCTAATGTTGCCAAACTACCTAAAGTGACACCCATAACAAGGTGAGTGGCTGTGTCCATAGAAATCCACCTCCGTTTTTTATTAATGTAACTCTTTTTATTCGATACCTCAAGTCCTTTGCCTTCTATTTCCTATGTCATCTTACTTAAATTTTTTCCTAAAAATCTTTATAATAGTACGTATATGCAAAAAAATGAGGGGGATCAAGTTTGACACTTGAAATATTAGAAAAATTTAACATAGAGCAGTTTCAAAATGATTTAATTGGTTGGTTTGAAAAAGAGCAACGCGACTTACCGTGGCGAAAAAATAAAGATCCATACCGTGTTTGGGTTTCGGAAATTATGTTACAGCAAACAAGGGTAGAAGCTGTAAAACCATATTACGCAAATTTTATGGGGAAGTTCCCTACGCTGGAAGCTTTAGCAAATGCTGATGATGAAGAAGTATTAAAAGCATGGGAAGGTTTAGGGTATTATTCTAGAGCACGAAATTTACACACGGCTGTAAAAGAGGTAAAAGAAGTATATGGCGGGATAGTACCGAGTGATGTAAAGAAAATTGAAAAATTAAAAGGAGTGGGACCATATACAAAAGGTGCAATTTTAAGTATCGCATATGGTATACCAGAGCCAGCAGTTGACGGAAATGTTATGCGCGTGTTATCCCGTATTTTATCAGTATGGGATGACATTGCAAAACCGAAAACTAGAAAAGTGTTTGAAGAGATTGTGCGCGAAATTATTTCAGCTGAAAATCCATCTTATTTTAATCAAGGTTTGATGGAATTAGGTGCACTAATTTGTATTCCTAAAAATCCAGCATGCTTACTTTGTCCTGTACGTGAGCATTGTAGGGGATATGCTGAAGGTGTTCAAAAAGAACTACCAGTAAAAAGTAAAGCGAAAGCTCCTACAATGGTACCGCTTGTTGCAGGAGTACTTCAAACTGAAGATGGTCGTTACGTTATTAATAAACGTCCAAGTAGCGGATTATTAGCTAATATGTGGGAGTTTCCGAATATTGAACTTGGCGAAGGGATTCGAAGTCAGAAAGAACAGCTTATAGATTATATGAAGGAAAAGTTTGAGCTTTCGATTTCTATTGATGAGTACGCAATGAATGTGCAACATACGTTTACGCATCGCACCTGGGATATATTCGTATTTTACGGAAAAGTAACTGGTGATATTGTTGAAACAGATACATTAAAGTTTGTATCGAAAGAAGCATTTGAGCAGTTACCTTTCTCTAAATCGCATCGTACGATTTATGAGAGTTGTGTTGAGAAAATTACAATGCAATAAACAAAAAAAGTGTTCCCTAGATTGGGAACACTTTTTTAATCGTAAGAAATTTTTGTCCCATGAGTCCAACTGGCATCACCTTCTTGTAAGCCACCTCTTGATTCAATTTCTACTACAATTTCTTTATAAATACTTTGACCTTCTGCGTTTAAATAGGGCAAAATCTGTTGTAATGAATGATGAAAATAAGCTAATTCATCTTCTTTCCATTCATTTTTTGAAATCATCGTTAGTTCAGTCATATCGCGTCCTATATACATATTTCCACCTCCGTACCCTATAGTTTGAATGAGTATTAAGAGATATATGCGGAAATTTTTCAACAGAAAATTACGGATAGTTTCTGGTTGAATTGGTTACATTATTGATTGTGGAGGTGAGAAAGATGAGTAAAAAACAACAAGGTTATAACAAGGCAACTTCTGGTGCTAGCATTCAAAGTACAAATGCTAGTTATGGTACAGAGTTTGCGACTGAAACAAATGTACAAGCAGTAAAACAAGCAAACGCACAATCAGAAGCAAAGAAAGCACAAGCTTCTGGTGCACAAAGTGCAAACGCTAGTTATGGTACAGAATTTGCAACTGAAACAGATGTGCATGCTGTGAAAAAACAAAATGCAAAATCAGCTGCAAAACAATCACAATCTTCTAGTTCAAACGAGTAATGAAAGAAAAACACTTCTCCAATTCGAGAGAAGTGTTTTCTTTGTGTGCGGGTCATTGTAATGAAAAGAAAGTGAACGACATAACTTCTAATAAGTCAACAAATGTAGTCAAAGGAGAAGGAAGTTAAAGATTAGAAATATGTAATTAGGAATAATAACTAATGAATAAATCTAAAAGGGGGTAAGTAATGAAGGATTTTGATAAGTTGGTAGGAGAGCAATTGGAAACGATGGATGAGCTGTTAAAATTGCAATCACACTTAGAGAAGTATCAGCAAATTGAAGTGAGTGAAAAGGATACGTGCGATAAAAAAGACTTACATTTTATTCGCCAAGAAATATATAGAACAGAAATAGCATTGAAACTATTACATGAAAAATTCGAAAAGCAAACGAATAGTGTGATTAAATCTTTTAAAACTGAAAAAATGATTTCAAATTTAGGATAAGATATGTTCTTACCTTAAGATGAAAAGTCCTTCTTAACATGAAAATAAGGAAGGGCTTTTTCTGTTATTATTTCCTTATTTATAAATGAGTCAGGAAAAGCCTCAGTAGGGATATGGTATTCAACAATAAACATGCAGTGTAAAAAATAGAGTCTTGTCGCTTTAGTTTTAAAATTTCGACAAAAAAGTTATAATAGAAAAAAAGTGAATGCAGTTCAAAGGATAGTTGATTTAATTTAAGAAGGGCATTTGCAGTTGAAAGAAGGGAGCATATATGGCATTTCCCAAAGAAGGAGAAAAAGTACAAATACATAGTTATAAACATAATGGCTCCATTCATAGAATGTGGGAAGAGACAACGATTTTAAAAGGGACACAGAGTCTTGTAATTGGAGCGAATGATCGAACAATAGTTACAGAATCAGATGGCCGAACATGGGTTACTCGGGAACCTGCAATTTGTTATTTTCATGCAAACTATTGGTTTAATGTGATTGGGATGCTAAGAGAAGAGGGCGTATATTATTATTGTAATTTAAGTTCTCCTTTTGCATATGATTCAGAAGCATTAAAGTATATTGATTATGATTTAGATATTAAAGTGTATCCAGATATGACATATACACTGTTAGATGAAGATGAGTATGAAAAGCATAGTCAAATCATGCAATATCCACCTGTTATTGATACAATTTTAAAGCGAAATGTAGCACATTTAACGCAGTGGATTCATCAAAGAAAAGGTCCATTTGCACCAGATTTCGTAGATATGTGGTATGAGAGATATTTAATGTACAGAAATTAAAACAAACCTGCAGGGGATTTCCCGGCAGGTTTGTCCTATTAGAGGGGGGATTATGTGCAAGGTATAAAAAGATATTTAAAATTTGTTAAACCATATAGATGGCTTATTGCTATTACAATTGTTATCGGTCTAGTTAAGTTCGGTATCCCGCTTATTATGCCATGGTTATTAAAGTATATTATCGACGATGTAATCCAAGGTGGGGGTTCACTTCAAGATAAAACGTCCCAATTAATAACGGCGATTGGGATAGCCTTTTTTATTTTTGCAGTATTAAGGCCACCGATTGAATATTATCGTCAATATTTCGCGCAACGTATCGCGAATACAATACTATATGATTTGCGGAAACATATTTTTGGTCACTTGCAAAAATTGAGCTTGCGTTATTATTCGAATACAAAAACAGGAGAGCTTATTTCACGTGTAATCCATGATGTAGAGCAAACGAAGGATTTTGTAATTACCGGTTTAATGAATGTTTGGCTAGATACTGCGACAATTGCGATTGCTATTATTGTTATGTTTTCTATGAACATAAAGTTAACGTTTGTTGCTTTATTGATTTTACCTATTTATGTTGTTGCGGTGAAATATTTTTTCGGACGTCTTCGAAAATTGACGAAAGAACGTTCACAAGCGTTAGCAACTATGCAAGGTTATTTACATGAACGTATTCAAGGAATGCAAGTGACGCGTAGCTTTGCATTAGAAGAGTATGAGGGTAAGCAGTTTGAAAAAAGAAATAATGAATTTTTAACGAAAGCATTAACGCATACAAGTTGGACGGCGAGAACATTTTCGGCAGTAAATACTTTAACTGATTTAGGCCCGTTACTTGTCATTGGTTTTGCAGCATATGAAGTAATTCAAGGTCAGTTAACGCTAGGGACTATGGTAGCTTTTGTTGGTTATATGGATAGTTTATATAGTCCGCTTCGCCGCCTTGTTAATTCATCTACAACATTAACGCAATCTTTCGCCTCGATGGATCGAGTGTTTGAACTGTTAGATGAAAAGTACGATATTGTTAATGTGCCAAATGCGGTACAAGCGAAAAAATTAAATGGAGAAATTGTATTTGATAATGTGTCTTTTCGTTATAATGCAGATGAAAAAGAGATATTACATAACTTGTCATTAACTATGCGGCCAGGAGAGAAGGTAGCACTTGTAGGAGCGAGTGGGGGAGGAAAGTCATCTCTTGCTAGTTTAATTCCGCGTTTCTATGATGTTTCGGAAGGGTCAGTTTATGTAGATGGGATAGATGTAAGAAAGTATGATATGAGAAATTTACGTAGCCATATTGGAATTGTACTGCAAGATAATTTATTATTTAGCGATACAATCGGAGCTAATATTTTATATGGAAATCCGAAAGCTAAAGAGACAGAAGTGATTGCAGCAGCCAAAGCCGCGCAAATTCATGATTTTATTATAGAGTTACCAGATGGTTACAATACTGTTGTTGGAGAACGTGGTGTGAAGTTATCTGGTGGGCAAAGGCAACGTGTAGCAATTGCGCGAGTATTTCTAAAGAATCCATCGTTACTTATATTAGATGAAGCAACTTCTGCTTTAGATTTAGAAAACGAACGGTATATTCAAGAGGCACTTCAAACGTTAGCTGCTGATCGGACGACGATTATAATTGCACATCGATTAGCAACGATTACGCATGTTGATACAATTATTTACATTGAAGATGGTGAAATTAAAGAAACAGGTTCTCATGAAGAGTTAATGAAAAAAAGGGGATTCTATTACAATTTATATCAACTTCAAAATATAACAGAAACAGCTCCTTTAGCGTAAAAGGAGCTGTTTTTTATTCGTCTTCTTTTTTATCGTCGATTTGGAGTTCTGTTTCTGGTTTATGGTATGTGTAGAAGCTATCCACAAGTAAATCTAAATGCTCTACTTCTTCACTATAATTAATAATTGAAGAAATAAGAGGGAATAGATGTAACCATGTTTTATATGCTTCCTCATCATCTTTGTTTTGATACTCCATAAAGATATCAATTAATTCTTGTTTACCTGTTTCAACTTCATCAAGCATCTCAACGGATTGTTGTTTCTTTGCTTTACCAATAAATTTTAATAAAACTTGTTCATGATAATGCGTTAATGAGTCAAGTTCGTTTTGAATAGATTCCTGAAATTCTTCTGGCATATAGCGCAGTTCATTTTCAGTGCGATGTAATGATTTTAACGTACTTAAAGCACGGCTTGTCGTCGCTAACATTTGTCTGAATAAAACGAGCTTACGAATTTTTGCGAACTGTACTTTTTTCGTGTAGCTTCTTTCTTCTTTATACAGCAAATAGTAATGGTTTAGTTTGATCATTTTTTCTTTCATACGATCAATATCAGTTTTTAACGTTGTAAAGTCAGAAGCTTGCCTGCTATTCATTCGAATCCATTTCACAATTTCCTCTGTATTATCAACGATACGATGATAAAGCTTTGTTTCGTATTTTGGCGGCATAAACACTAAATTTACAACTGAAGCCGCAATAATTCCGATCATAATCGTCGCAAAGCGAAGTAAGGCAAAACTAAAGAAATCTTCGCCTTGATACTCCATAATGGCGATAACTGTTACTAAAGCAATTGATATTGTGTTTTCTAATCGTAATTGTAATGTAAGAGCAATTACTAATATACATGTTAATCCAATAATAAAAGGATTATGTCCAAAAGCAGTAGCAAATACGATAGCGAATACCGCACCAATTACGTTTGCTTGAATTTGTTCAAGTGCAGTTAAATATGAACGATATACAGACGGTTGAACAGCGAATATAGCTGAGATTCCCGCAAATACCGGACTCGGTAAGTGAAGTAAAATACAAGCAAATAAAGCTAATGTGATGGCAATACCCGTTTTTAAAATGCGAGCACCAAGTTTCATACCCTTAATAAGATCCTTTCTCTTGTCATAATGAATGTACAACATGATACTATACATTCATTACAATATGTTAGCAAGTGATATTTTAGTGATATAAAAAAAGAAATTAAGATTCATTTATCCCGCTATTTGCGGGCAGTAGAACTCCTACCTCAAAGTTCGGCTAGAGCAAAGGAGTTAGGTGGGAGTCGGGCTGCCCGTAAATGCCCGATTGGTGTGGGCTCATAATCAGTGGGGGATGAACAAAACCACCATTGATTAAAGTTTCACTTTATAATTTTTTCCTAATTCTTTTTAAACATTAATTTTTAGTAAAAAAACCTGCTGAATTTCAGCAGGTTTCAAATTGTTACTATAGATTACTATGAGAAGTATACTTCGTCAATTTTTTATTGAAAATAAAAATGGTATATATCACTCAGTTGAGATAGATGGATCAGCCTGCTCCTTTTTCGGGATAATTTCAAAAAATTGCTGCTGCATATCATCTAGTAACGGGGTTAACAAAGCAACTTCCTCATATTGCTCATGCTCATTTAATACACGAATATAATCTAGCAATAGTTCAGTTACATCTTGCACACCATTTTTACTAATTGATTGTAATGTAACATTTGCACCTTTTGCGATTCTTCTTTTTAAGGCTTTTTCTGTTAAACCTAAGTTTGAATCATGACGTAAATAAACAACACCACCAGTCATACCAGCACAGATCCATGGACCAGGATCTCCTAAAACAAGAGCCCGCCCATTTGTCATATATTCAAAAGCGAAACCTTTAATATTCGAGTATGATCCTATATTTCCTTGCTCTTTTTCACGGAGTGGTTTTGTCATTCTCCCTCCAATTATCATGTCTGCTCCAGAAAGGCGAATACCAGCACGAGCGTCGGCGTTACCTTGCACGTATAATGCACCTTTTTGTGCACCATATCCAAATCCTTTTCCGACAGACCCATTATAATATGTTCCATTTTTACCTTTTGCTTTCGTTATATAAATGCCACCGCCAAATGAAGTTTTGCCAATGCCATCTTGTGCGCCGCCATTTACGTGTATAAATAAGTTTTCACTATTGTAAGCGCCTAATCCATTTCCAGGAACAGAGCCATTTGTATACTTTAATGTAAGTGGTTCAAGCTTTGTATCTTCATATAATTTACTACGAACGCGATAACAAGATTCTAAACCGCCCATGACTCGTTGCTCTACGCCAACTCCTACTAATTCTTTTGAGTGAGGAGAATGCACTGTTTCAAATTGTTTTTCTTCCACAGATACTCTTGTTGTAACAGTTGAATTTTCTATCGTTTGTAGTAAATTACATAACTCTAACAAATCTTGACTTCGAACTTGTTCTAATAAATCGGAACGCCCGACAATTTCTTGTAAATTTGTATAACCGAGTTGCCCTGTTAACCGTTTTAATTCTAAACCGAAAGTGGTGAATAAATTTAATAGGCCAGCAACTGCGCTTTCTAATTCGCGCGGGACGAAGCGGCGTAATCCATGTTCTTTCGCTTGTGCTTCAGATTCAATTTGTGTTGCAATTCCAACGTGGCAAGTATCTAGATGACAACCACGGCAAGTTGTACAGCCGATGGCAATCATTGATAATGTACCAAACCCAATACGGTTTGCTCCAAGAAGCATGATTTTTAAGGCATCATTTACACTTCGAATACCACCATCTGCCCAAATTTCTACTTTATGTCTCATACCTGCTTCTAGTAGAGCGTTGTGAGCAGCTTTAACACCGATTTCTACTGGAAGACCTACATGTTGTAATGCATGAATACGTGCAGCCCCTGTTCCGCCGTCAAATCCGCTAATGTTAATAAAATCAGCGCCAGCTTTAGCGATACCGACAGCAATTGTTCCAATGTTAGGAACGACAGGGACTTTTACGGCTACTTTTGCAAGTTGATTAGCCGTTTTAATTTCTGTAATCATTTGAGCTAAATCTTCAATCGAATAAATATCATGGTTGTTAGAAGGCGAAATTAAATCTGATCCAATTGTAGCGTTACGTGCCTCAGCAATTTTTGCGGTTACTTTAGAACCTGGTAAATGTCCGCCTTCGCCAGGTTTTGCGCCTTGACCGATTTTTATTTCAATTAAATTTGATGAATTTAGTAGTTCAGCGTTTACTCCAAATCGGCCAGATGCAACTTGTTGTCCACGTGTATTTGGGTATTTGCCAATCATATCTTTAATTTCGCCGCCTTCACCGTTCAAACTAATCATATTTAGCTGATCGGCAGCTTCTGCATATGCACGAAAGGCAATTTCATTTTGAGAACCGAATGACATGGAACTAATAATAAACGGTAAATCATGATTTTGAATGCTAATAGACACTTCTTCAGCCGGAACGACATGCTTTGTTTGTTTCGTTTGAACAAGGTGTCTGATTGCAATCGGATTATTGTCTTCTAATTCACTTAACTTTTCGCGGTAATCATCATAAGAATTTCCTTTTGCAACATCACCAATTGCTTTCCAAATCCGTGGGAATATATGAAATGATTTTCGCATTCTAATTTTAGGGTTGTTATAATCATTTGCCCGCGATTTCGCATCTTTAGCAAGCGATTCAAGTGAAAAAGCTAAATCATTTGAACCGAAGAAATTCGTAATTTGTAATATATTTGCGATTTCCTCATGTAATCCGATAGAGGAATAGAGGCGGCCGTAACCACGTAACTCATGAATTCCAATTGTTGAAATGACTTTCTCTAGTCCTTTATTAAGTGCATTATACAGATTCATAATTGGTGTTTTTGATCCATCATTTACGGTCGCGAACAATAAATATGGATTAATACTGTCTGCTCCTAATCCATATAGTGTGACGATATCGTGTAAGGAACGAAGGGCACCAGAACGTATAACGAGAGAACAGTTTCTGCGTAATTTATTTTCACTTAATACTTGATGTACTTTAGCGGTAACTAAATGTGGATCCATCCATAACTGTTCATTTAGATGAGCTTTTGCGTCATCTAATAATAGTAGGGAAGCACCATTGTTAACGGCAGCTATCGCTTCGGAACTAATTCGATTTAATGCGCATTGTAAAGTTTCTAACGGACTGAAGGTGGCAGAAATTGTAGCGATAGAACTATGTGTAACGAACAACTGTATAAGTTGTTCGTACGTAATTGTGTGCAATTCCTCTGCGATAGATTGTGCAACACTTCCTTCTAAAATAATTGGTGAAAGCATCTCAACTACAAATGGCTGTTTAGCGCCGCTTAATAAACTTGGACGCTCTCCAAGTATCGTCCGTGTGGAGAAGTGTTCGACCTCTCGATCGCGATCGATTGCTGGATTTGTAACAACGGCTACACTTTCCTTAATAAAGTCAGCAATATTTCGTCTATCCGTATCGAGTGCAGCAAGTGGCGAGTCATGACCAAGTGACCGAATTGGCTCAACTCCTTTTGTTGCCATCTGTTCAAGGAGCTGAATATGCTCTCGATCCCACCCGAAAGAAACGTACTGTTTCGTTTCAACTTGAACAGAATCACATAATCCTTGGATTTCTTTCGCTTCAGGGATAGATAAGTTTAAATGATAATTGTTAACATCGATTCGTTTTTGGAAACGATTATATACTTCAATTTGGTATTTGTCGTATTCATAAAGAACAAGTTCATCTTGTTCATTCCATTTTAATCCGACCTTTTCTCCAGGAGCGAGTGGTTTCGGTTCTTCTACATATTCGGTTGGTGATACAACTCCAGGTTCAGAAGAGAAAATATAAGAGCTTTCTGTTTCTACTTTCCATACTGGTCGTAGGCCAAGGGAATCGACGCTGAATACAGCTTCATCTTTATAGCGTGAAATAATGCCAGCGGGTCCTTGTGCGAAATGTCCCCAAGCTTCTCTTATATAAGTGTATAAGTTTTGTAAGTTTGTTTCGTATAGTTTTATTTCATTAATAATTGGTGGGAATAGTATATCCATCGCTTCAAATAAGCTGTAGTTATATTGAACAAGAAGAGTCTCTAAGGTGCGGTTTAAATCTTGGGAGTCACTTCCCCCTGCCGTTAGTGGTACATGAATCATTTCGGCTTGATCACGTAATTTGGCAATTGTATTAATTTCACCATTATGTCCGAGAATGCTAAATGGTTGTACACGAAAAAAATTAGATAATGTATTAGTAGAATAGCGATTATGTCCTAATGTCATAGTTGAAGCGATAAGTGGGTGTTGTAAATCGTTGTAATAGGCAACAAGTGTATCTCCAGCACCTAGAACTTTATATACAACATGATCACGACTTAATGAAGCAACGTGAATCGCTTCGTTTTCCTCTATTTTTATCGTTACAGCAAATAATGTTTGCTCAATACTTTTAACTTCATTTTCAGCGATAAGGGCAACTTGCCAAAATAAAGGTTCTTCCTGTTTACCAAGTGGACCGAGTGCATCGGAATTTATTACATCATCACTTTCGAAAATAATAGTAAAGTTTTCATTGTTTAATTGCGTACGAATGTAATTTTTTAAGTCAACAATATTTTCTTTTTTGTTTAGAAAAAAATGTCCAACGATAAAGTGGGGATGATCCACAATCGTTGGATTATATCCGCTACTTTTCAATTTTTCGTTCCAAAGTACTTTTGGTACATCAATATGGATTCCAATACCATCGCCTTCGCCATTGATGAAACCAGCTCTATGGTTCATTTTGATTAGTGATTGTATACAAAGGTCGATATTTTCTTTTGTAGGAATTTTTCTTTTTTCCATAACGGAAACGATTCCACACGCATCATGTTCTGCATTTTTATAATCTCGAAATAAAGACGGTGTCCATGTATTTTTTTTATTGAGCATCCGTCAATCCCCCCTCTTGTAAAAGATTGAATAATCTTACTATTTAAGGTGTAAATCACCTTGTACACAGAGATAATAACGATCTAAAAGAATATAAAACAGATAATTATGAATAATTATACTATTAATGCGGGATTTATGAAATAGAAAAAAGGAAAAAAGAAAGGTAACCTTTCTTTTTTCCTTGTAATGACAGTATTATTTATTGTCTGCTAAAGCAGCAAATGCTCTTCCAACAGCTTCGATTGTATATTCGATATCTTCTTGTGTATGTTCTGTCGTTAAGAACCATGCTTCATATTTAGATGGTGCTAAATTAATACCTTCTTGGAGCATAAGTTTGAAGAATCTACCGAACATTTCACCATCTGTATTTTTGGCTGCATCGTAATCTTCAATTGTAGTTGTCGTGAAGTATACAGTTAATGCACCCTTTAGGCGGTTTACTGTAATATCGATATTATGTTTTGTAGCTTGCTCTAAAATTCCTTTTTCAAGCATTGCGCCAAGTTCATCTAATTTCTCGTATACGCCTTCTTGTTGAAGAACTTCTAGACAAGCGATACCAGATGCCATAGAAGCAGGATTTCCTGCCATTGTACCAGCTTGATATGCAGGTCCAAGCGGGGCAACTTGTTCCATAATTTCTTTCTTACCACCGTAAGCGCCAATTGGAAGTCCGCCGCCGATAACTTTACCAAGTGCAGTTAAGTCTGGTGTTACGCCAAGTAAGTCTTGAGCACCACCGTACATAAAGCGGAAAGCAGTAATAACTTCATCATAAATTACTAATGCACCAGCTTCATGGACAAGCTCATTTACTTTCTCAAGGAATCCAGGTTTAGGCTCTACAATACCGAAGTTTCCAACGATTGGCTCTACAAGGATAGCTGCTACTTCATGTCCCCATTTATCTAACGCTTCTTTTAAAGTTTCTACATTATTAAAGGGAACGGTAATAACCTCTTGTGCAATACTTTGTGGCACACCAGCTGAATCAGGAGTTCCAAGAGTAGAAGGACCAGAACCAGCTGCTACAAGTACTAAATCGGAATGACCGTGGTAACAACCAGCAAATTTCATAATTTTTGTGCGACCAGTGTAAGCGCGGGCAACACGAATGGTTGTCATAACGGATTCTGTACCAGAGTTTACGAAGCGGACTTTATCTAATGCAGGCATTGCCTCTTTTAACATTTTTGCAAATTTTACTTCCAGTGCTGTTGGCGTTCCGTATAGTACACCATTTTCAGCAGCTGTTGTAATTGCTTTTGTTATATGGGGGTGAGCATGTCCAGTAATAATAGGACCGTATGCTGCTAAATAATCGATATATTTATTTCCATCTACATCCCAGAAATAAGCACCTTTTCCACGTTCCATTGCAACGGGAGAACCGCCTCCAACTGCTTTGAAAGAACGAGAAGGACTATTAACACCACCAACGATATGTTCTAAAGCTTCTTTATGTAATGCTTCTGATTTCGTGAAATTCACTACAATTCATCTCCTTACAAAAATCTATGTATTATTCTAACATGTTTTTAGAAAAGACGTATTGTTTGTGATAGAAGGAGCAGTTGGGTAAACTATTCGTTGTGACATTTAGGAAGGGGGTCCGATTATGAAATCGGTAATTGAGGTACAAGGGTTACGTAAAGAGTTTACAGCCTATTCAAGTCGTCCGGGATTAAAGGGTGCATTTCGCGATTTATTAAATCGTAATTATAAAATAGTACCAGCAGTAAATGATGTGTCTTTTACTGTGAAGCAAGGTGAAATGGTTGGTTATATTGGTGAGAATGGTGCTGGTAAGTCAACGACGATTAAAATGCTTACAGGGATTTTGACTCCGACTTCAGGGCAAATCACGGTGAACGGAATGAATCCACATAAACAAAGAGAAGAATTTGTGAGAACAATTGGTGTTGTTTTTGGTCAGCGCTCTCAGCTTTGGTGGGATATTGCGGTACAAGAATCGTTTCGTTTATTGAAGAAAGTGTACGGTGTTTCAGACACTCAGTATAAGGAACATATGGAGCACGTAATCGAAACGTTAGATATTGGTCCTTTATTAGATAAGCCTGTCCGAAAGTTATCTCTTGGCCAAAGGATGCGCTGTGAATTAGCGGCAGCATTAATTCATAATCCACCGTTACTATTTTTAGATGAGCCAACAATAGGGCTAGATGTTCTTGTGAAATTGAAAATACGTGAATTCTTAAAAGAGATGAATGAACGTTATAAAACAACAATTTTATTAACAACACATGATATTACTGACATTGAAGCTTTATGTGAGCGCGTTATCATGCTGGATGAAGGAAATATTATGTATGACGGTTCTTTAAATAACCTTCGCACACAGTGGGGAGCAGAGAAGGAAATCCATTTTCAATTTGTCGCTCCAGTTTCTTATCAGATGTTATCGATGGTTATGCCAGATAGTCAAGTCGTTTGGTCAAAAGCGAAAGAGGAAAATGCGTGGGTTGCAAAAATACCGAATGAAGAAATTATTATTTCAATGCTTATTTCTAAAGTAGTACAAGCTTTTCAAATTAAAGATTTAAAAATTAACGAAGTGTCTACAGAGGAAATAATTCGTAACATTTATGAAGAAGGTATTAAGCATGGGTAAGTATATTGAAATGATTCGCATTCGCTTTTTAATGATGCTTGCTTATCGTACAAATTATTACAGCGGGATTTTAATTTATACGATTAATATCGGTGCGTATTATTTTTTATGGCAAGCGATTTATAGCGGGAAAGAGAATATTGAAAGTTTATCTATTTCGCAAATGACTACGTATATTGCGATCGCATGGATGGCACGTGCTTTTTATTTCAATAATATCGATAGAGAAATTGCGATGGAGATTCAAGAAGGGCGTGTGGCGGTAGAACTAATTCGTCCATATAACTATTTAGGAATGAAAGTTATGCAAGGTCTTGGCGAAGGGATATTTCGTTTTGCGTTCTTTTCAATCCCAGGTATGGTCATCGTTACTTTGTTATTTTCATTACAAATTACAACGAATTTTCAAACGTGGTTATATTTCTTCTTATCGTTAATATTTAGCTTTATCATTAATACACAAATAAACTTAATGACGGGAATGCTTACATTCTTCTTATTTAATAATAGTGGAATTATGTATGCAAAACGTGTTGTGATTGATTTATTTTCTGGTTTATTATTACCGATTAGTTTTTATCCATTATGGGCCCAAAAAGCAATGGTGTTTTTACCGTTTCAAGCAATTAGTTATATTCCGAGTATGATTTTCTCTGAAGGTATACAGGGAAGTGAGTTATATGAAGCTTTGTTATTTCAAGTAATTTGGGCAATTATACTTATTATTCCAATTGTACTCATGTGGAAAACGGCGAGAAAACGTCTAATTGTACAAGGGGGATGATAGGATGCTATATATAAAATTATTTTTGCAATACGCAAGCCAATATATAAAAACTAAATTAGAGTATCGAGGCGATTTTATCGTCGGATTACTTTCGGATTTATCACTACAAGCGGTTAATTTAATCTTTATTCTCGTAGTATTTGGGCATACACAAGCATTAAAAGGATGGAGCCGAGAAGAAGTCATCTTTATTTATGGTTTCTTTTTAGTACCGTTTGCCATTTTTTCAGCATTCTTTAACATATGGGACTTTAATGATCGTTACATTATTAAAGGTGAAATGGATCGTGTATTGACGAGACCAATTCATAGCTTATTTCAAATTATATTAGAAAGAATGGAACTTGAATCTTTAATTGGAGCGGTTACAGGAATTATTGTAATGGGATACGCAGCAGTAGAACTAAATTTATCCTTTTACTGGTATGATTTCTTCCTATTCTTACTGATGGTAGGAGGAGGAGCGCTTGTGTACGGCGGGATATTTGTTACGCTTGCGAGCCTTGGTTTTTGGTCGGATGCGAAAAGTTCCATTATGCCGCTTATGTATAACATAGGTAATTACGGCCGCTATCCTGTTAATATTTATAACCGTGTAATTCGTTTCATTTTAACGTTTGTTTTACCATTTGCATTTGTTGGAGTATACCCAGCGGCGTACTTCTTAAGAAAAACAGAGTGGAATAGCTATGCATTTGCAACGCCAATTGTTGGTGTCATTTGCTTTACTATTGCAATTACTCTCTGGAATCAAGGGGTAAAACGATATCGTGGTGCGGGGAATTAATTATAGAAGCTTGTTCGTTTCAAAGGGATAAATCAGCCGCCCATCTCATACATATAAAATGAGGTGGAGGACATGTTATGGGGATTTATTCTATTAACTGCAGCAGTAGCTATTTTAAGAAGTGTCCAATTATTATGGAGTTCGTATTCAGATTCAAAACGTTTCTTTTCGTTATATAATTTAGCCTCGTTATTTTTAATTTATACAACAGTACTGATTGCATTTGGATTAAGTTATGTTGTATTAGAGGAAATGGGTTTTACAGTTTTGAAAGAAGATGGTGAAAGGTTGACCGCTCATTCTTTTCAGCTTGTTGAAATTTGTTTATATTTTAGTGCAGTCACTTTATTGTCCGTTGGATATGGTGATATAGCTCCGATTGGAATAGGGAGATGGATTGCAATCGGAGAAGCACTAATTGGATATACATTACCGTTTGCTTTTGTGATGAGGTCTGTAATAGACAATGAAAAATAAGATCGCATTTGATATAGTAAAAGAAACAATAAGGAGTGATAATAATGATTACAGTAGGAGAAATGGCACCGGAATTCACGTTAGAAGGAAGTAACGGAGAACAAGTTCGCTTAGCTGACTTTCGCGGGAAAAATGTAGTTCTATATTTTTATCCGAAAGATATGACCCCAGGGTGTACAACAGAAGCATGCGATTTTCGTGATGCATATGGATTATTTCAAGAGAAGGATACGGTTATCCTTGGTGTAAGCCCTGACTCAGCGAATAGACATTTGAAATTCATTGAGAAGCATGAACTTCCATTTACACTTTTAGTAGATGAAGATCATAAAGTGGCAGAATTGTACGATGTTTGGAAATTGAAAAAGAACTTCGGGAAAGAGTATATGGGAATCGAACGCTCGACATTTCTTATTAATAAAGACGGTGAACTTGTAAAAGAGTGGCGTAAGGTAAAAGTAAAAGGGCATACCGAGGACGTTCTTTCTTATATAAAGTAAACCTATAGTGGAGGTAAAATATATAGAAGTAAGGCAAGTGTCTATACATATTTTATCGTCTTACATAAAGTGGAAGTGTAGGGCATACCTCCTCAGATGATAGTATTCCAAGTGCGATTATGTCGCACTTTTTTCTATGTAAATGTATAGAAACTGGGGAAAGATACATAAGAATAAGGCTATATACAAAAATAAACCACATACTTATAGTAGAAATATTGACGATTTATAAGAAAAGGAGTACACTCTTTATAAGAATTATAAAATAATAATCCGTATAGAATCGGGGTGCATGACGGTGGTCAAAGAAGAATTAAAAGAAGCGCTAGAAATGCTGAAAAATACGGGTGTACGCATTACTCCACAGCGTCATGCTATTTTAGAGTACCTTGTGGAATCTATGACGCACCCAACAGCGGATGACATTTATAAAGCATTAGAAGGTAAGTTTCCAAATATGAGTGTTGCAACTGTTTATAATAACTTACGTGTATTTAAAGAAGTTGGACTTGTAAAGGAATTAACTTATGGAGACGCTTCAAGTAGATTTGATTATGTTACAAGTCAACATTATCATGTGATTTGTGAAAAATGTGGTAAGATTGTTGATTTTCCTTATGGAGGA
>NZ_CP020437.2:2185000-2395000 GCF_002073415.2 Bacillus sp. FDAARGOS_235 | reverse complement strand
AAGGTGCCTGTACCGCAAACCGACACAGGTAGGCGAGGAGAGAATCCTAAGGTGTGCGAGAGAACTCTGGTTAAGGAACTCGGCAAAATGACCCCGTAACTTCGGGAGAAGGGGTGCTTTCTTAACGGAAAGCCGCAGTGAATAGGCCCAAGCGACTGTTTAGCAAAAACACAGGTCTCTGCGAAGCCGTAAGGCGAAGTATAGGGGCTGACACCTGCCCGGTGCTGGAAGGTTAAGGAGAGGGGTTAGCGTAAGCGAAGCTCTGAACTGAAGCCCCAGTAAACGGCGGCCGTAACTATAACGGTCCTAAGGTAGCGAAATTCCTTGTCGGGTAAGTTCCGACCCGCACGAAAGGTGTAACGATTTGGGCACTGTCTCAACCAGAGACTCGGTGAAATTATAGTACCTGTGAAGATGCAGGTTACCCGCGACAGGACGGAAAGACCCCGTGGAGCTTTACTGTAGCCTGATATTGAATTTTGGTACAGTTTGTACAGGATAGGCGGGAGCCATTGAAACCGGAGCGCTAGCTTCGGTGGAGGCGCTGGTGGGATACCGCCCTGACTGTATTGAAATTCTAACCTACGGGTCTTATCGACCCGGGAGACAGTGTCAGGTGGGCAGTTTGACTGGGGCGGTCGCCTCCTAAAGTGTAACGGAGGCGCCCAAAGGTTCCCTCAGAATGGTTGGAAATCATTCGTAGAGTGCAAAGGCATAAGGGAGCTTGACTGCGAGACCTACAAGTCGAGCAGGGACGAAAGTCGGGCTTAGTGATCCGGTGGTTCCGCATGGAAGGGCCATCGCTCAACGGATAAAAGCTACCCCGGGGATAACAGGCTTATCTCCCCCAAGAGTCCACATCGACGGGGAGGTTTGGCACCTCGATGTCGGCTCATCGCATCCTGGGGCTGTAGTCGGTCCCAAGGGTTGGGCTGTTCGCCCATTAAAGCGGTACGCGAGCTGGGTTCAGAACGTCGTGAGACAGTTCGGTCCCTATCCGTCGTGGGCGTAGGAAATTTGAGAGGAGCTGTCCTTAGTACGAGAGGACCGGGATGGACGCACCGCTGGTGTACCAGTTGTTCTGCCAAGGGCATAGCTGGGTAGCTATGTGCGGAAGGGATAAGTGCTGAAAGCATCTAAGCATGAAGCCCCCCTCAAGATGAGATTTCCCATAGCGTAAGCTAGTAAGATCCCTGAAAGATGATCAGGTTGATAGGTTCGAGGTGGAAGCATGGTGACATGTGGAGCTGACGAATACTAATAGATCGAGGACTTAACCATATAATATGTAGCAAATGTTATCTAGTTTTGAGAGAACATAAAAAAACTTGTTGACTTTTAAAGTGAATAAGTTATAATAATGATTGTCTCAAAAGAATAATGTCTGGTAATGATGGCAGAGAGGTCACACCCGTTCCCATACCGAACACGGAAGTTAAGCTCTCTAGCGCCGATGGTAGTTGGGACCTTGTCCCTGTGAGAGTAGGACGTTGCCAGGCAATATTATTCCGCAGTAGCTCAGCGGTAGAGCTATCGGCTGTTAACCGATCGGTCGTAGGTTCGATTCCTACCTGCGGAGCCATTGGAGAGCTGTCCGAGTTGGCCGAAGGAGCACGATTGGAAATCGTGTATACGTCACAAGCGTATCAAGGGTTCGAATCCCTTGCTCTCCGCCATAAGGATTTATAATATTTGGCCCGTTGGTCAAGTGGTTAAGACACCGCCCTTTCACGGCGGTAACACGGGTTCGAATCCCGTACGGGTCACCACTTTGGAGGATTAGCTCAGCTGGGAGAGCACCTGCCTTACAAGCAGGGGGTCGGCGGTTCGATCCCGTCATCCTCCACCATATAAATTTTATATGAATAGTATTATCGCGGGGTGGAGCAGCACGGTAGCTCGTCGGGCTCATAACCCGAAGGTCGCAGGTTCAAATCCTGTCCCCGCAACCAAATGGTCCCGTGGTGTAGTGGTTAACATGCCTGCCTGTCACGCAGGAGATCGCCGGTTCGACCCCGGTCGGGACCGCCATTTTTTTAATAAGGCTCGGTAGCTCAGTCGGTAGAGCAGAGGACTGAAAATCCTCGTGTCGGCGGTTCGATTCCGTCCCGAGCCACCATTTATCTTAATACAATACGCCGGCTTAGCTCAATTGGTAGAGCAACTGACTTGTAATCAGTAGGTTGGGGGTTCAAGTCCTCTAGCCGGCACCATGTAAGTTTCGGAGGGGTAGCGAAGTGGCTAAACGCGGCGGACTGTAAATCCGCTCCTTCGGGTTCGGCAGTTCGAATCTGCCCCCCTCCACCATTTACATAGGGGCATAGTTTAAAGGTAGAACTGAGGTCTCCAAAACCTCCAGTGTGGGTTCGATTCCTACTGCCCCTGCCAAATATATTTACACAACATGGCGGTTGTGGCGAAGTGGTTAACGCACCGGATTGTGGCTCCGGCATTCGTGGGTTCGATTCCCATCAGTCGCCCCATTTTTATTTTAAAAATTACAAATAATCTAATTGATACTTACATATAATTAAGTAAGAATTCGATGGGCTATAGCCAAGCGGTAAGGCAACGGACTTTGACTCCGTCATGCGCTGGTTCGAATCCAGCTAGCCCAGCCATTTTTGCGGAAGTAGTTCAGTGGTAGAATACAACCTTGCCAAGGTTGGGGTCGCGGGTTCGAATCCCGTCTTCTGCTCCAATTAAATTAAATATGGCGGCATAGCCAAGTGGTAAGGCAGAGGTCTGCAAAACCTTTATCACCGGTTCAAATCCGGTTGCCGCCTTTATTATTGTGCCGATGTGGCGGAATTGGCAGACGCGCACGACTCAAAATCGTGTTCCTTCGGGAGTGTCGGTTCGACCCCGACCATCGGTATCACGAACGGCGTAACATCAAGGCTCTACACTAGTTGTGTAGAGTTTTTTTGTGTTTTCATCGCACTACAAAATAAGGACTAATACTATCAAAGCTCATGCTATACAGTTAAAGCAAACTGTGAAACACTAAAGGGATAAAAATGAACATTCATTTTTATCCCTTTAGTGTTTCATTTTATAGAGAATCTCTCCACCCTGGTGACATGAAGTTAAATCCGACACCACCAGTAGATATTAGCACATTATCAACTGTTAACTTTGTAATTTCTAAAAACTTCTTTTCAAACTCTTCTCTGTTGTACTTGTACATAGTTGAGTGGCACGACCACATTTGCGTTGAAGTACTCAACCATTCCCCTAATTCCTTTAATTTAGGGAATGACTCAAATTGAATTGGTTCATCTAATTTCATGAATCTCACTTGATAGATAGTTGGGTTTAGCTTTTCTCCTATCCCTTTAAGACCATGTGCTTTTTTTTCATTTAAATGTGTCATAATTCTCTCCCATCCTTCAAATCTTTGAATTCCAAAATTATTTTCCTGTTTTAATTATACAGCAATAAAAAGTAATTAGGGGGAGGTTGTGGTAATTTTTCCCTTTTACTTATTGTTTAGCGGGAAATAAAGTAATAAATGAAATATGATAATTTTAATCAAGAGAGAAATGAAAGTAAAAAGTATCAGTTATTTATTGTGATTCCATTTTGGCTTCGTTTCATTTTAATTCATCATGTTTAAAGAAGCTCAAAATTTTTAAAATACTTTAAAATAAAGGATTTTAGGGGGAACACTCTATATAACTATATAAATGTCACCTAGAAAGACTCAAAATCGTGTTCCTTTGGGAGTGTCGGTGCGGCCCGGACAATCGGTATCGACGATGTAAAAAGACTCTAACAGAAATGTTAGAGTCTTTTTTGTTAAATTATATTATGTGATGCTAAAATTCGTAATAAACGTAAAAATTCATGTATAATATAACTTGTCGAAAGAACAAAATGATAATGATTTATATTATGTCTGTAATATGAATCAAAAGTGAACTTTTTATATTTCTTTTAAAAATGTGTTGAATACACATTATATTTCATATTAATATTTTTATGTAGATTTAAAACGAGAAAGAGAGTGGAAAGTATGGGCCGTAAATGGAACAACATTAAAGACAAAAAAGCATCAAAAGATGCAAATACAAGCCGTATATACGCGAAATTTGGACGTGAAATTTATGTGGCAGCAAAACAAGGCGAGCCAGATCCTGAATCAAACCAAACGTTAAGAGTTGTATTAGAGCGTGCGAAAACATACAATGTACCAAGAACAATTATTGATCGTGCAATTGAAAAAGCAAAAGGCGGTTCAGAAGAAAACTATGATGAGCTTCGTTACGAAGGATTTGGACCAAATGGATCTATGGTAATTGTAGATACACTTACAAATAACGTAAACCGTACTGCAGCAGATGTACGAGCTGCATTTAGCAAAAACAGTGGTAACATGGGCGTAAATGGTTCTGTAGCTTACATGTTCGATGCGACAGCTGTTATCGGTCTTGAAGGTAAAACATCAGATGAAGTTCTTGAAATTTTAATGGAAGCAGATGTAGATGCACGTGACATTCTAGAAGAAGAAGATTCTGTTATCGTTTATGCTGAACCTGATCAATTCCACTCAGTACAATCTGCACTTAAAGATGCTGGTATTGAAGAATTTACAGTTGCAGAATTAACAATGCTTGCACAAAATGATGTAGAACTTCCTGAAGATGCTCAAGTACAATTTGAAAAAATGGTTGATGCATTAGAAGATTTAGAAGATGTACAACAAGTTTACCATAACGTAGACTTAGGCGAATAATAAAAAAGGACCCTTTCGTTTAACGAACTGGGTCTTTTTTATTGAAATAATTAAGATGATAAGGTTTTAAAGGTGTTTTGTTATAGTTATGGAATAGGATCATAGATAGTATTTTAAATGATTGTATTTCTAGGAGGTATTTCTATGGAGCATAAAACACCAAAGCATATCGTTGCTGTAGCAGGCTATTTAACAAATGAAAAGAATGAGGTGCTTTTAACAAAAGTACATTGGCGAGCGGATACGTGGGAAATGCCTGGGGGACAGGTAGAAGAAGGAGAAGCACTCGATCAAGCTGTTTGTAGGGAAATAAAAGAGGAAACAGGATTATCGGTGAAGCCTATCGGAATTACAGGGGTCTATTATAATGCTTCTATGCATATTTTAGCTGTTGTGTTTAAAGTGGCATATGTGAGTGGTGATATAAAAATTCAACCTGAAGAAATACAAGAGGCTAAATTTATTGCTTTAAATGAAGAGAACATCGATGAGTATATAACGCGTCCTCATATGAAATCAAGAACAGTTGATGCGATGAGAGCAACGCATTTCATCCCATACGAAACGTGGGAAGTACAGCCATATAACCTTATAGGCAGGTTGTAAGAAAAGGGTAGCTATTTGAGTGTATCTCAAATAGCTACCCTTTTCTTATGTATATTACTTCAGAAAAAGGTCAAAATGATAATAAAGCTAGTATTGATTTCGAGAACGTTAGTTCTGTATAATTATGATATATCATATATAATTAGATTACTAGATGTTTAAAAATAGAAATTTATAGATGATATAATAAAAGAATAAAGTGGAATCAAGGAAGTATAACGCTCTTAATTTCTACGCTGCTGTTTGTTATGAATGTTTTAAAATAATGTATATTCAATATTTCAGATGAATAGTAGATAAAAAAAGACTGTGATACAATACATTTTTATACCTTACAATGATGTAAGGTAGGTGTAAGAGAAATCGATGGGATATTTTTTTACAACAAGGTATTCTTAAGTTAAGAGATATATATGCTGTGTGGAAAAGAGGTGTTCAAGATGAAAGAACGAGTATTATCTAGAGTGAACTATCATCAAAAAGTTGCATTAAATCCAATGACTAAATTCTTTTATAAAGCCATTATTTTATTATTATTGTTAAGTTGTACGTTATTATTCGTTGGAAATATAATGATCGAGAAAAGTGATATTAGTAAATTACATGTACCGCCTAAGTTAGAGGTGCCAGAATCATTAACACATGCATTTATCGCGACAGAAGATAAAAGGTTTTATCATCATAATGGTTTAGATTATATAGCAATTATTAGGGCGTCTGTTGAGAATATAAAAGCTGGTGGTGTTGTGCAAGGAGGAAGCACAATTACACAGCAATTATCGAAAAATGCTTTTTTAACGAATGAACGTACATTTTCTCGTAAGTGGAAAGAGATTTTTTATACAAAAAAAATTGAACGTACATTTACGAAGGATGAAATTTTAAAATTGTATGTAAGTAATATTTATTACGGAGAAGGAGCATGGGGAATTGAAAAAGCAGCCAACCTTTACTTCGGTAAAACGGTGAACCAATTAACGTTGGCTGAAAGTGCGATGATGGCTGCTGTAGTGAAAGCACCTGCTTATTACTCACCTGCGCAAAATTATGATAAAGCGGTCGAGAGACGAAATGTAGTTTTGAGATTAATGGAAAAAGAAGGATATATCAATCATGATGAGTATGTGCAAGCAGTTAGTGAGAAATTAGTAATTCGCCATGATATAAAAACAGAGCAGTCGATGTTAAATAATGCGCGTGAAAAAGCAGTAAGTTAAGAGAAGCTCTTGCATAGGAGCTTCTTTTTTTGAATAAATTGTGACAAATTGTGACACAATATCGTCACAATTATTGTGTTTTTGTAATTTATGTGAGCGTGTTCATTGCGTGACGTATATAAGTGTTGATATTATGTGTATTGTGTACAATGCTGTATACAGAATATGAATTTAAAGAGGAATGTATATGAAATCAAATAAACTCATGGCTCTTGGTGTAGTTTTTTCTATCGCAGTATTGATTGTAATCGGAACAATTGCGTATAGCATCATAAATGACAAAAAAGATAAAGGGAATGAGATGTTTGCTTATTCTACGCAACAATCTTTAGGTAAAGATGATGCTCCGGTTAAGGTAGTTGAATTTGGAGACTTCAAATGCCCAGCATGTCGTACTTGGGATGTAACGGTATTACCACGATTAAAAGAAGAATATATTGATAAAGGTAAAGTGCAGTTATATTTTATTAACTTCCCATTTATTGGAAAAGACTCTGATTTAGGCGCAGCAGCTGGTGAAGCAATTTATAAACAAGATAAAGATTCATTCTGGACTTTCTATGATGAGATTTATCAAAGTCAAAAGAAAGATACGGAAGAATGGATTACAGAAGAATTACTTCTTAGCATTGTGAAAGAGAAACTTCCAAAAGTTGATGTAGAACAGTTTAAAAAAGATTTACACAGTAAAGAAATAAAAGAAAAAGTACGTAAAGATTCAGATCGTGCTCAAAAGTTAAAAGTTCAAGGTGCTCCTTCAGTATATATAAACGGGAATCTTGCAAATCCTGATTTCGATAGTATGAAGAAGGCGATTGATAAAGAATTGAAAAAGTGATGAGGTCTCTCATCACTTTTTCGACTTTTTTCGATAAAATTCTTGCTTCCGTTTTTTTTACATGCTATACTACTTTACATAAGTTATTCTAATATCTTATATGTATTTCATATTCGCGGGTGTAGTTTAGTGGTAAAACAAGAGCCTTCCAAGCTCTGGTCGAGAGTTCGATTCTCTTCACCCGCTCCAAATTTTATTTAATGTTTTTCTAATAAATTGTGATCAACGCAGTGTTTCGTTTCTGAGATAAACGAGGCATTGCGTTTTTTAATGTTTGAAAAGCGTAATAGTATGCGAAAATAGAAGTAAAGAATAGTATTCCAAAAGTGAATTGCTAACCAATATAGTCGTTACATAAGGGATGGGTTCATCTGAGGAGGCGATTAAGAATGGATTTTGAACAATTAAAGCAAGATGTAATTGCATATAGTAAAACAATTGGTATAGATAAAATAGGCTTTGCGAGTGCTTCCCCATTTGAGGAGCTAAAGCAGCGGTTAATCCAGCAGCAACAATTAAATTATCAATCTGGATTTGAAGAGTCTGATATAGAAAAAAGAACGAATCCACAGCTTTTATTACCAGGTGCAAAATCAATTATTGCGATTGCTTTAGCGTATCCTTCAAAATTAAAAAACGCACCATTAAGTAAACGTGGAGAACGCCGTGGGATTTTTTGTCGTGCCTCTTGGGGACAAGATTATCATCTTGTTTTACGAGATCGTTTGCAAAAGTTAGAGGCATATTTAATTGAAAAGCTTCCAGATATAGAAGTGAAGTCAATGGTTGATACAGGTGAGTTAAGCGATCGTGCTGTATCAGAACGTGCAGGTATCGGATGGAGTGGTAAGAACTGCGCTATTATTACACCTGAATTTGGTTCGTATGTATACTTGGGAGAAATAATTACAAACGTTCCATTTCCACCAGATCAGCCGATAGAAGATCAATGTGGAAGCTGTACAAAATGTATTGATGTTTGTCCTACAGGTGCTTTAATACAGGGTGGACAGTTAGATTCGAAGAAATGTATTGCTTTTTTAACACAGACGAAAGGGTTCCTACCTGAAGAATATCGCGATAAAATAGGAAATCGTATATATGGATGTGATACGTGTCAGACTGTGTGTCCAAAAAATAAAGGAATGGATTTTCATAATCATCCTGAGATGGAGCCAGATCCTGAATTAGTTAAACCGCTCTTAACACCACTTTTAACAATTAGTAATCGTGATTTTAAAGAGAAATATGGGATTATGTCAGGGTCATGGAGAGGTAAAAAGCCATTGCAACGAAATGCGATTTTAGCATTGGCGCATTTTAAAGAAGCATCAGCAATTCCTGATCTAATCGGTGTTATGAAAGATGATCCAAGACCAGTGCTACGCGGAACAGCAGCGTGGGCACTTGGGAAAATTGGTGGAGATGGAGTAGGCGAAGCCATTGAGAAAGCGATGGAACGTGAAAAGGATGAAGAAGTTCTTCATGAAATGAATCGCGGGCTTGCATTGTTAGCGCAGAAAAAAGAGTAGATAATATCTCCCTTTTTCATATTGTAATATGGGAGGGAGATGAAATGGTTGTAAAAGAAAATATTGAAACACAAGTACAACAGTTTTTAGCATATGTAACAGAGAAACGAACAAATGTGGATGGTATTGCTAAAGATTTATTACAACTAGCACAAAGAAAGAAACAATTGTTTCAAAAACGTAGTGCAGATATAGTGAAAGCAACAGCAGATGTTTCTTTCATTAGACAGCTAAATAGTAGTGATTATCAAGAAATTGATTATCAAGTACATTTTAAATATTTAATTAAGCATAAAGAATTATTTTATATCGAAGAGGAACAATTAAAACGAAGAGTTTGTTTAAATAATAGCCGGATAATAGGTGATTATGCTATTGAAGTGCCAGAAGAGATTGGAATAGGTGAGACATTAGAAAGAGAAGTTGCGAAAGAGAAATACGGTTCTTATCAGTATAATCGTTTAGAGGCAGTAAAATATGCAGAGCGTTGGTGGGATGATCGAAACCCAGTGTATCGCAATTTTCCTGATAATTGTACAAATTTTATTTCTCAATGTCTTCATACTGGAGAAGTACCAATGAACGGATATCCTAATATTCGTAAAGGTTGGTGGCAAAGGGAGAACCAGTGGAGTTGGAGCTGGGCTGTCGCACACTCTTTTTACTGGTACTTGTCAGGTTCTACAGTTGGCCTGCGAGGAGAAACTGTAGAAAAGCCGGAAGACCTTATTCTTGGTGATGTCATTGCTTACGATTTCGAAGATGACGGTAGGTGGAATCATACGACGATTGTAGTAGCAAAAGACGCAGATGGTATGCCACTTGTAAATGCACATTCAGCAAATAGCCGGCGGCGTTATTGGAGTTATGAGGACTCTAGTAAATACACACCACAAATGAAATATAAATTCTTTCATATTATTAATGGGTAGAGATTTTTCGTTCAAGTGGTATAATACGTAGTAGACAAAAAACAGAGGTGAATATCGCGTGGGTGTACATGTTGTTTTATATCAACCAGAAATTCCAGCAAATACAGGAAATATTGCACGTACTTGTGCAGCAACTGGAACAGAATTACATTTGATTAGACCGCTTGGGTTTTCAACGGATGACAAAATGTTAAAGCGTGCAGGATTAGATTATTGGCAGCACGTAAAAGTTACGTATTACGATTCAATTGAAGAGTTTTATGAGAAAAATAAAGACGGTGAATTCTTCTATTTAACAAAGTATGGTGAGAAAGCTCATACAGCATTTGATTATAGCAAACGTGAGAAGGATTATTATTTCGTGTTTGGAAGAGAAACAAATGGCTTACCAGCTAATGTAATCGAAGAAAACTTCGATCATTGTTTACGTATTCCAATGACGGATAAAGTACGTTCATTAAATTTATCTAATACAGCAGCAATTTTAATTTATGAAGCGTTTCGTCAACAAAATTATCCAGGATTAGATTTAGAAATCGTTTATTAAAAGTCGCCATTAGGCGGCTTTTTTTATAAATAAAAATAATATGTAGTCATACATTTTAAAAAAGGTACATATTCATATAGAATGGGATATATGATTAAAAATAGATAAGACGGGTTGAGATAAATATGAAGGAACAATATAACAATCAAAATACCTTTTTAAGTATGATAGATATGGATTTAATAAGACAAGGACTATTACATGCTATTCAAGATTTAGTATTTATTGTGAAAGTTATTGATGATGAGATCTTTAAATATATTTATATAAATAAAATAGGGATGGACTATGCTGGATTAAGTGAAGAATGTTACGGAAAAACATTTGCAGAAGTGTTATCAGGAGATAAGGTGAAAATATTACAAGAGCAATATACAAAAGTGGTGAGAGAGGCGAGAGCACACACATTTTGTGATGTAATCAGTTTCCCAACTGGTAATTTACATTATGAGTCTTCAGTTAATCCTGTATACGATGAAGAAGGGGTATGTCAATTTATTATTTGTATTACAAGGGATATTACAGCTCAGATTGAGGAGAAAGCAGAGATAGAGGAAAAACAAATGTTATTTAAGTCATTACTAGAATATAATAATGACTCCATTATATCTATAGATTCTATAGGTAGAATTACATATGCTAATCCGGCAACGTATGAAATATTTGGATACCGATATGAAGAGTTAAATAATAACTTTATTTTTAACTTTATTATTAAAGAATATGAAAAAGACTTTCAAATTATATTTAAGGAAGCTTTACAGGGGAGAGCAAAACAAATTGTTTCAAAGAAATATGTTCATAAAGAAGGATATGAACTATATATTTCTTTGAGAACGATCCCGATTATTGTGAACGGTGAAATTGTTGGGGTGTATATTGTTACGAGGGATGTTACAAGGCAAGTATTAAATGAGATGAAGACGGAATACTTAGCTTATTATGACCAATTAACAGGTTTAATGAATAGAATTTCATGCACAAACAAGCTAAATGAGTTTTTAAATGAAAATAAAGAGCTTGCACTAGTTTTCATGGATTTGGATGAATTTCATCTTATTAATGATACATTTGGTCATAAAGAAGGAGATAAAGTATTACAAAAAGTTACAGAATGTTTAAGCAATCTAGAAATAGAAGGTATGCATTTATTTAGAGAACATGATGACCAATTTGTTATGTTAATAGAAAATATAACGAAAGAATATGTAGAGGAAGTTGCAAAAAACATATTAGAAAAGATTAGTGAACATTTTGTAATTGAAGAAGAGGACGTGTATTTAAGTGTATCAATTGGAATTGTAATGGCACCAACAGATGGAGCCGATGAAAAAATACTTTTTCAAAGAGTTGATGCTGCTTTGGAAAAAGCAAAGGAAAAAGGAAAAGGGCATTATCATTTTTATTGTAAAGGATTAGATTGTGAACGTGAGAAAAGGTTTGTAATGGAAAATCAGTTACATCGTGCTATAGAGAAAAATGAATTTTTCTTATATTACCAGCCGCAGGTTAATATTGAAACGAAAAAAATAGCTAGTATGGAAGCTTTAATAAGATGGGAGAATAAAGAATTAGGATTTGTCCCTCCCAATCAATTTATTCCACTGGCAGAAAGAACAGGTTTTATTATTAAGCTTGATGAGTGGGTAGTAGATCAAGTGTGTCAGCAAATACGTGAATGGTTAAATAAAGGGTATGAAGTGGTTCCGATTGCAGTTAATATTTCAGCTAGACATTTTCGATCTATTACATTAATAGAGATGATTACACGTGCTTTAAATAAGTACAATGTACCAGCTCATCTATTAGCGATAGAGGTGACAGAAGGAGCCCTTATACATAAAGACATATCAAAGAGAGTGTTGCTACAATTAAAAGAACAAAATTTAAAGATTCATTTAGATGATTTTGGAACAGGGTATTCGTCTTTAAGTTATTTGAAAACATATCCAATTGATACTTTGAAAATTGATCGCTCTTTTATGGAAGGTATACATGTAGATGAACGTGATACGAATATTACGGCTGCAATTATTCATTTAGCTCATACATTAGAATTGAATGTAATTGCAGAAGGAGTAGAAAAAGCAGAACAAATACAGTTTTTGAAGGAAAAAAATGTAGAAATTGTACAAGGTTATTATTATAGTCGCCCTTTATCAAAATATGATGTGGAAAATATGTATTATACATGATGTATAAAGAAAAAAGTGATGTGCTAAAAGCACATCACTTTTTATGTGTACCTGGTTTATCGTTGTAACCAGATGTGAAAATAGCTGTAAGAAATGTGAGTGATACACCTAAAATTAATAATAATTTCATATTAATACTCCCCCTACTTTTTCGATTTACGAATTCTATTTATGAATTGAAATGTATGTAAGGTTCTTAGAAGAAAAGAATTTATTTATAATGAATAGCAGTGTGAAAACTTTAATACCTATATTATACAGAATTTTCTTTGAATTTTGGAGAGAATTTTATAGCACTACTATATATTTCGTTTTGATTTAAAGAATGTTTAAGGACATCCTAGCATACCTTTTATAATAATCCGATTGAACAAGGAGATGGGGGAGGAGCTATAATGGATATTCTAAAAAAGATTGAACAGCATCGAGCAGCAGAAGAACGTTTACAATGGGAAGGTACGTTTGCGGAGTATTTGGAGCTTGTGAAAGAAAGACCATGGGTGGCTCAAACAGCACACTCTCGCATTTACAATATGATAAAAGATGCCGGAATCGAAGAAGTTGATGGTAGAAGAAAATATAATTTCTTTAGTAATCAGCTGTTTGGACTAGAGGATGCACTAGAGCGTCTTGTTGAAGAATATTTTCATCCGTCTGCAAAAAGATTAGATGTTAGAAAACGTATTTTATTATTAATGGGTCCTGTTAGTGGAGGGAAATCAACATTAGTTACGATGTTGAAACGAGGATTAGAAACATACTCACGTACAGATCGTGGAGCGATTTTTGCAATTAAAGGCTGCCCGATGCACGAAGATCCACTGCATTTAATTCCACATCATTTACGGGATGATTTCTTTGATGAGTATGGAGTGAGAATTGAAGGGAATTTATCACCATTAAATGTAATGCGTCTAGAGCAAGAATATGGGTCAAGAATTGAGGATGTAGTTGTAGAGCGTATTTTCTTCTCGGAAGATCGTCGTACAGGGATTGGTACATTTAGCCCGTCTGATCCAAAATCACAAGATATTGCCGATTTAACAGGTAGTCTAGACTTTTCAACAATTGCAGAATATGGTTCAGAATCAGATCCTCGTGCGTATCGATTTGATGGAGAATTAAATAAGGCGAACCGAGGGATGATGGAATTCCAAGAGATGTTAAAATGCGATGAGAAGTTTTTATGGCATTTATTATCGCTTACGCAAGAAGGTAATTTCAAAGCGGGAAGGTTTGCGCTTATTTCAGCAGATGAATTAATTGTAGCGCATACGAACGAAACAGAGTATCGCTCATTTATAGCAAATAAGAAAAATGAAGCATTGCATTCAAGAATTATTGTAATGCCAGTTCCATACAATTTACGAGTGAGTGAAGAGGAACATATTTATGAGAAGATGATTCATGAAAGTGATGTATCGAATGTGCATATTGCACCACACACACTTCGTGTTGCAGCGATGTTTACAATTTTAACTCGCTTAAAAGATCCGAAGCGTCCAGATATTGATTTAAACAAAAAGATGCGTTTATATGATGGTGAAATGGTAGAGGGTTATAATGCGATTGATGTAGAAGAATTGCAACGGGAATACCAAGATGAAGGTATGAGCGGTATTGACCCACGTTATGTTATTAACCGAATTTCTTCTACAATTATTAGAAAAGAAGTACCATCTATTAATGCACTAGACGTACTTCGTTCTTTAAAAGATGGATTAGACCAGCATCCATCCATTAGTAATGAAGATCGTGAGCGCTATATGAACTTCATTTCATTAGCAAGAAAAGAATATGATGAAATTGCTAAGAAAGAAGTACAAAAAGCATTCGTATATTCATACGAAGAATCGGCTAAGACACTTATGGATAATTACTTAGATAACGTTGAAGCATATTGCAATAAATCGAAATTACGTGATCCATTAACAGGTGAAGAAATGAGCCCAGATGAAAAACTAATGCGCTCAATTGAGGAACAAATTGGAATTTCAGAAAACGCGAAGAAAGCATTCCGTGAAGAAATTTTAATTCGCATCTCTGCTTATGCGCGTAAAGGAAAACGTTTCGATTATAACTCGCATGAACGTCTTCGCGAAGCGATTCAGAAGAAGCTATTTGCTGATTTAAAAGATGTCGTGAAAATCACAACATCAACGAAAACACCAGATGAAAATCAGCTTAAGAAAATCAACGATGTTGTTGCACGTTTAATTGATGAGCATGGCTATAATTCTTCTTCGGCAAATGAATTATTACGCTATGTAGGTAGCTTGCTAAATCGATAGTTTGATAACAAAACGCTGTCTCTTGTTTTTTGCGGGACAGCGTTTTATTATCCATTCATATGTGTAAAGTGTCATACCTTGTCCAAATATAATAAATTAAGATGCAATTTCATGAATTTATTGTCAATTATTTTTACAATATGCATATGATAGAGTAACCAACCATTCATACGAAAAAAGCCAACACAATACAATATGTTGCAAAGTGAAAATGTGTGCAACAATGCATTGTGTTTCTTTCTTATCAGAGGCTGAATATTTCTTTCTATTATGTGAGTGGCAAAATTTTGTTTAGGATGCTCGGAGTATTGTATGTAAAACGTTATATATGTTTATGGGGTGATTTTCGATGGGCAGTTACCTTTCAAATATTTTAGCTTGAACATTATAGAACAAAATTTATAGATTGCTGTTCATAGAGAAAGACAATTACAGTAAGGAGGGAAAGGAATGAGCGAAGAAAATCAACCAAATTATACGATTTCACAGGAAAACTGGTCCCTCCATCGCAAAGGATATGACGACCAACAGCGCCATCAAGAAAAAGTACAAGAGGCAATTAAGAATAATTTACCCGATCTTGTAACAGAAGAAAGCATTGTTATGTCTAATGGCAAGGATGTTGTAAAAATACCAATTCGTTCTTTAGATGAATATAAGATTCGGTACAATTATGATAAAAACAAACACGTTGGGCAAGGAACTGGTGATAGCAAAGTTGGTGATGTCGTTGCGAGAGATGGATCAGGTGGTCAAAAGCAAAAAGGCCCAGGAAAAGGTCAAGGTGCAGGAGATGCAGCTGGAGAAGATTATTATGAAGCTGAAGTCTCTATTTTAGAATTAGAGCAAGCGTTTTTCAAAGAGCTAGAGCTTCCTAATTTAAAGAGAAAAGAAATGGATGAAAACCGGATTGAACATATTGAATTTAATGACATTAGAAAAACAGGACTATGGGGAAATATTGATAAGAAACGAACGATGATATCTGCATATAAACGAAATGCAATGCGTGGTAAAGCATCTTTCCATCCAATTCACCAAGAGGATTTAAAGTTCCGTACTTGGAATGAAGTGTTAAAGCCAGATTCAAAAGCTGTTGTATTAGCGATGATGGATACGAGTGGATCGATGGGAATATGGGAGAAGTATATGGCACGTAGCTTCTTTTTCTGGATGACAAGATTTTTACGTACAAAGTATGAAACAGTTGATATTGAATTTATTGCTCATCATACAGAAGCGAAAGTTGTTACAGAAGAAGAATTTTTCTCAAAAGGAGAAAGTGGCGGAACGATATGTTCTTCCGTGTATAAAAAGGCATTAGAGCTTATCGATAATAAATATTCACCAGACCGCTATAATATTTATCCATTCCATTTTTCAGACGGTGATAATTTAACATCAGATAATGCGAGATGTGTAAAGCTTGTTGAGGAGCTGATGAAGAAATGTAATATGTTTGGGTATGGGGAAGTGAATCAGTACAACCGCCATAGTACGCTTATGTCAGCCTATAAAAATATTAAAGATGAGAACTTTAGATATTATATTTTAAAGCAAAAAGCAGACGTATTCCATGCGATGAAGAGCTTTTTTAAAGAAGAATCAGGAGAGAAAATGGCATAATCCCTTTTAAAAGGGATTATTTTTTTAGTTGACAATGATAATGAAAATCATTATCATTTATTCAAGAAATGATTACATTTTGAATTATATATATTGGAGGAGATGTAAAGTTGAAAAAAAATAAAAAAAAACATATAAATGCAATGATTATAGCGGCGGCGTTATCACTTCCATTTGCTGTGTATTCGACACCTGCTTTAGCGGCGGTAGCAATTGAGGCGAATAAAACGGGACAAGGTTTAGAAGATGGTACATATGACGCTGTTATTAAAGCATATAAAGATAAAACGAATGAAGAGTCTATGGCAGCTGTTTATATAAAGGATCCGAAATTAACAATTGAGAATGGAAAGAAAATTGTAACAGCAACGTTAAGTGATAGCGATTTCTTCCAATACTTGAAAACAGAGGATATTCATACTCCTGGTGTGTTTCATGATGTAAAGGTTATATCAGAAGACAAAAAGAAAAATGGAACGAAGGTTATTCAATTTGAAGTTGGGGAATTGGGAAAAAGATATAATATGAAAATGCATATTTATATTCCAACGATGGCCTATGATAATAAATATCAAGTGCAGTTTGAAGTAAATGCTTTAAATTTAGAAAACAATGTTCCAGAAAAGGAAAATAGAGAGGATAAAGTGGAACAACAAGATGAAAGCGGAAATGTAATATTAGATAAGCAATTACAAAGGCATATTAATAAGCATAATTTAAATAGAGAAAATATAAATGATCCAATAACTAAGGAAGATTTATTAAAGATTAAAACATTATCCATTTATTCAGGTGAAGGAATAAATGAAATAGCTGGTTTAGAACATATGACAAATTTAGAGAAGTTGACGTTAAGAGAATCTAATGTAACAGATATATCAGCCATCTCGAAACTGAGAGATTTGAAGTACGTAGATTTAACTTCTAATCCAATTAAAAATATTCATCCAATTGAGCAGTTAGAGAATATTAATATGCTTTTTTTAAGAGATAATAAAATTTCTGATCTTACACCATTAAGTAAAATGAAAAAAATTAAAACATTAGATTTAGTTGGGAATAACATTGAAGACATCCAGCCATTATTTACATTATCAACTATGAAACAGTTATACTTAGCCAATAATCAAATCAGTGATCTTACTGGAATTAACCAATTAAGTAATGTGGAACTATTATGGATAGGGAACAATAAAATTAGTAATGTTGAATCTATTAGTAAAATGAGTAATCTTATTGAACTAGAAATTGCTGATAGTGAAATAAAAGATATATCACCATTATCTAAATTAGGAAAATTACAAGTACTGAATTTAGAAGAGAATTATATCTCTGATATATCACCGCTGAGTAATTTAACAGATTTACATGAGATGAACCTAGGAGCGAATGAAATTGCTGACGTAAGGCCTGTTGAGGAATTGGGTAAGCGAATTTCAATTGATATTCAACGACAAAAAATCTTTTTAGGTGAAGCAAGCGTAGATGAAGAAATACAAATTCCAATATACAATCTTAAAGGGGAGCCACTTCAAAATATCAATTTAAAAAGTGAGGGGGCCATTCTGAATAATGGATTTATAAAATGGAATAGTCCTGGAGAAAAAACATATGAATTTAGATTAGATACAAGCTCTGGTGAAAGTAAAATAAGATTTAATGGGATGGTTGTCCAGAAAATAGTTGAAAAACAAAAAGAAAGTCAAAATGTAATCCTGGATAAACATTTACAACAACATATTAATAAAGAGAATTTAGGTAGAGAGAATTTAAACGCTCCTATAACAAAAGAAGATTTATTACAGATTAAAACATTAGAGATACTTAAAGAAAAAGGAAAAGAGATAAAAGATGTAACAGGTTTAGAGTACATGACGAACTTAGAAAACCTCACTTTAGAAGGAGTAGGCTTGAAAAATATTGAGTTCATCTCAAATTTGAAACAATTAAATATTGTGAATGTATCTCATAATCAAATTGAAGATATAACACCGTTATCTTCATTAAAAAACTTACAGTGGTTAAATCTTGCAGACAATCATATTAAAGATGTAACGGTTATTGGTTCAATGCTGGACTTACTTAGCTTGAATTTAGCAGGGAATGAGATTTGTGATGTAAGACCGCTAATACAATTAGGGCAGTGGTTTTCAATTGATGTCGGGAGACAAACAATCATTTTAGATGAAGCAAAAGTAAATGAAGAAATTCAAGTTCCTGTATATGACTTAGAAGGAGAAGCTATTGACAATATCAAAATGACAGGTGAGGGCGGAACGCTTAATAACGGAGTAATAAAATGGAGTACCCCAGGTGAAAAGGTATATAAATTTGATTTAGATTCTGATGAAATTAGTATAAGTTTTAACGGAACGGTAATCCAAAATATAGTTGAAAAAGAAGAAGTGACAGAACCGGTAAAAGAAGTTGAAGGTACAAAAGAAGAAGTGAAAGAACCAGTAAAAGAAGTTGAAGGTACAAAAGAAGAGGTAAAAGAATCAACAACTGGATTGAATCAAGAGCCAAAAGGGGATAATCAAGTTGGGCCGGTGAAGGTGGTAGGACAAGAGAGTACGCAAGAAAAAGTTTCAAATAAGCAACAAGTTAATAAGCAAGAGGAAAATCAGAAGTCTTTAGCAGCAACTGGTAGTCAAGCTAACACATCGAGTTTACTTTCTGGATTAGCATTTGTTCTTTCAACATTAAGTATGTTTGTATTTAGAAAGAGAGTATTTAAGAAATAAATAACGTTTTATCTTATTATTACAAAAAAATATATAATTATTTGAGAAGACCTTATCATAGCAATTTCATGTTGAAATATGCTTATGATAAGGTCTTTTTGAATAGGGGAAGGATATGGATACGAGGATGTTTTAATCAATAAAATAATGGAGAAGCTGTAGCGAAAATTATAAGTACTTTTCGTTCACGATACGTTCAAATTGTATCAAGAAATAATATGAAATATTGCATTTTATATCTTTTTATCCGGATAATATGTTAATTTCGTGGATGGAATATATAAATAGGGGGCAATGATATGAACAAGAAATCAAAAATTAATAAAATGATGCTTAGTATTAGTACAATGGCGCTATCGTTAGGGGCAATTCAAACGAATGTATCAGCAGAAGAAAAGGTGCCATATAATGTATTGCATTCGAAACCAGTTGGAATTGAAAAACCAGTAGATGAGATCGGACACGTTTCTAAAGCCGAAGAAACATTATCATTTCAAGAACGTTTAAAAGTAGGAGATTTTTCACAGCGACCAGCATCTATTACGAGGAACTTGGCAGTAAAGCAAGCTAAAGACAGCTATTCAATGGCTGATTTAAACAAAATGAATGATCAAGAGTTAGTTGAAACGTTAGGCAGTATTAAGTGGCATCAAATTACAGACTTATTCCAGTTTAATGAAGATGCAAAAGCCTTTTATAAAGATAACGGAAAAATGCAAGTCATTATAGATGAATTAGCTCATAGAGGTAGTACATTTACGAAAGATGATTCAAAAGGAATTCAAACGTTTACTGAAGTGTTACGTTCAGCTTTTTATCTTGCATTTTATAATAATGAATTAAGCGCTTTAAATGAAAGAAGCTTCCAGGACAAATGCTTACCGGCTTTAAAAGCAATCGCAAAAAATCCAAACTTTAAGCTTGGAACAAATGAGCAAGATACAGTAGTATCTGCATACGGTAAATTAATTAGTAATGCATCAAGTGATGTTGAAACAGTGCAATACGCATCGAATATTTTAAAACAATATAATGATAATTTTAATGCATATGTAGACGATCGTATGAAAGGACAAGCTGTATACGATATGATGCAAGGCATTGATTATGATATACAGTCTTACTTAAATGAGGCCCGTAAAGAAGCGAATGAAACGATGTGGTATGGAAAAGTAGATGGGTTTATTAATGAAATAAATCGTATTGCTCTTCTAAATGAAGTAACGTCAGAAAATAAATGGCTCGTTAATAATGGAATTTATTTTGCTAGCCGTTTAGGGAAGTTTCATAGCAATCCAAATAAAGGACTAGAGGTTGTTACACAAGCGATGCATATGTATCCGCGTTTAAGTGAACCGTATTTTGTTGCGGTAGAACAAATTACAACAAATTATAATGGGAAAGATTATAGCGGGAATACGGTAGATTTAGAGAAAATACGTAAAGAAGGAAAAGAGCAATACTTACCAAAAACGTATACATTCGACGATGGATCAATTGTGTTCAAAACAGGAGATAAAGTATCAGAAGAAAAAATTAAGAGACTATATTGGGCTGCGAAGGAAGTAAAGGCACAGTATCATCGTGTAATTGGAAATGACAAAGCGTTAGAGCCAGGAAATGCGGATGATGTATTAACGATTGTAATTTATAATAGTCCAGATGAATATCAGTTAAATAGACAATTGTATGGATATGAAACAAACAATGGTGGAATTTATATTGAAGAGACAGGTACATTCTTTACATATGAGCGTACACCAGAGCAAAGTATTTATAGTTTAGAAGAGTTATTCCGTCATGAATTTACTCATTACCTGCAAGGAAGATATGAAGTACCAGGTCTATTTGGAAGAGGAGATATGTATCAAAATGAAAGGTTAACTTGGTTCCAAGAAGGAAATGCAGAGTTTTTCGCAGGATCTACTCGTACGAATAACGTTGTACCAAGAAAGAGCATCATTAGCGGATTATCATCTGATCCTGCAAGCCGTTATACAGCAGAGCGCACACTATTTGCTAAATATGGTTCTTGGGATTTCTATAACTACTCGTTCGCATTGCAGTCTTACTTATATACGCATCAGTTTGAAACATTTGATAAAATTCAAGATTTAATTCGTGCGAATGACGTGAAAAATTATGATGCATATCGTGAAAACCTAAGTAAAGATTCTAAGCTAAATAAAGAGTATCAAGAGTATATGCAGCAGTTAATTAATAATCAAGATAAGTACACTGTACCGGAAGTAGCAGATGATTATTTAGCTGAACATGCACCAAAGTCGTTAACAGAAGTGAAGAAAGAAATTAGTGAGACGTTGTCTATGAAAGATGCAAAAATGACAAAACACGAGTCTCAATTCTTTAATACATTTACATTAGAAGGTACGTTTACAGGTAGTGTAACAAAAGGTGAATCAGAAGACTGGAATGCAATGGGTAAAAGAGTAAATGAAGCTTTAGAACAATTGGCGCAAAAAGAATGGAGCGGCTACAAAACGGTTACAGCATATTTCGTCAATTACCGTGTGAATAGTTCCAATGAATTTGAATATGACGTAGTCTTCCATGGTATCGCAAAAGATGACGGAGAAAATAAAGCTCCGACAGTTCATATAAACGGTCCTTATAATGGGCTTGTAAAAGAAGGAATTCAATTCAAAAGTGATGGATCAAACGACGAAGATGGAAAAATCGTTTCTTATTCATGGGAGTTTGGAGACGGAAGAACAAGTACAGAAGTTAATCCAGTACATGCATATGAAAAAGAAGGAACTTATAAAGTAGTGTTAAGAGTAAAAGATGATAAAGGAAAAGAGAGTAGAAGTGAAACAACTGTTACGATTAAAGATGGAAGTTTAACAGAATCTGAACCAAATAATCGTAAAGAGGAAGCAAATCGTATCGGACTAAACACTACTATAAAAGGTAGCCTTATCGGCGGGGATCACACCGATGTTTATACATTTAATGTAGCATCAGCGAAAGATATCGATATTTCTGTTTTAAATGAGTATGGAATTGGGATGACGTGGGTACTTCACCATGAATCAGATATGCAAAATTATGCTGCTTACGGTCAAGCTAATGGAAATCATATAGAAGCAAAATTAAATGCAAAACCAGGTAAGTATTACTTGTATGTATATAAATATGATAATGGCGATGGAACGTACTCATTATCACTAAAATAAGTGCTTTTCCAATGTATGTTTAACTTTACTTTTTGTGGAAAATAGTGTATTATATAGATATATAATATATCGGTTATTTTCTAGGAGGAGCCTGTCACAATAGGTTTCTCCTGTTCTTTTTTAGAGACCTGTCTTACAGGTTTTTCTTTAAAGGGTAAATAACTGAAAATTGAGATTAATAATCTTTGAAAGAGGTGAGGCATACACATAACAAAAAAGGGATTGTTTAAGAAAGGGGGATAAGAAATGTTCTTGTTTGGTTATCCACTTGAAACAATTTATTTATATGGATTTATTATTGCTACTATACTCACTGTTATTTATATTTTCTTTGGAGATATATTTGAATCAATATTTAGTTTTGGGGGCGGATCTGTATCCGTTGTTACTTTACTACTTAGTTTCTTCGCTATGTTATGTGGACTTAGTTATATAGGAGAATATTTATTTTCCTTTAATAGTACTATTATTTTCGCTGGTTCATTTGCTATATCTTTTATCGGTGTTTTCATAATGAAAATATTAATTTTAAAACCGATTGCAGAAGCAGAACAAAATACCGTACAACGTATGGATGAATTCATTGGTTGCAAGGGAGAAGTCATTACGACAATTCCTACAGAAGGATTTGGTGAAGTATTAATCTCCTCCCAATTTGGAAGTAATGCAATCCCAGCTAAAACAATTGGAAAGAAAGATATTTCACAAGGAACTGAAGTTATTATCGAGGGAGTTCAAGATGGTGTTTTGCTTGTACAAAACATCGCTTATTCTTTAAAGAAACCAAAATTATAAGGGGGAATTTACATGACGATTCCATTAATTGTCGGTGGAGTTTTACTCGCAATTTTAATTCTACTCATTTTAGTATTCATTACGAAGTATCGAACAGTTGGTCCAGATGAAGCGTTAATTGTTACAGGGAACTGGCTTGGTGGTGGGAAAAATGTTGTTACCACTGATGATGGAAAGAAGATTAAGATTATTCGCGGTGGCGGTACTTTTGTAGTTCCAATTATGCAAAGAGCAGAGCCTTTAAGTCTATTAAACTACAAATTAGAAGTTGGTACACGTGATACGTATACGAAACAAGGTGTACCAATTACAGTAAATGGTGTTTCTATTATTAAAGTAGGATCGACAATTGAAGAAGTTTCTACAGCAGCTGAACAATATTTAGGAAAAGAAACGGAAGAGTTAAAAATAGAAGCAAAAGAAGTTTTAGAAGGGCATCTCCGTGCTATCTTATCTTCTATGACAGTAGAAGATGCGTATAGTAATAGAGAGCAATTTGCTCAAAAGGTGCATGAAGTAGCTTCTACAGATTTAAAGAAGATGGGTCTTCGCATCGTTTCTTTTACAATTAAAGAAATAATGGACAAAAACGGATACTTAGATGCGCTTGGACAGCCGCAAATTGCAATGGTTAAGCGTGATGCAACAGTTGCAAATGCAGAGCGTGAAAAAGAGGCACGAATTGAAAAAGCTCGTGCTGAGAAAGAAGCAAAAGAAGCAGAATATCAACGTGATGCACAAATCGCTGAAGCTGAAAAACATAAGGAATTAAAAGTGCAGTCCTATAAGAGAGATCAAGAACAAGCTCGTGCAGATGCGGACCTTTCTTACGAATTACAACAAGCGAAAGCGCAACAAGGTGTTACAGAAGAGCAAATGCGCGTTAAAATCATTGAGCGTGAAAAGCAAATTGAATTAGAAGAAAAAGAGATTGCACGTCGTGAAAAGCAATATGATGCAGAAGTGAAGAAAAAAGCAGATGCAGATCGCTATGCTGTCGAACAATCAGCAGAAGCGGAAAAAGTAAAACAAATGAAAAAAGCAGATGCGGATCAATATAAGATTGAAGCAGAAGCAAGAGCACGTGCAGAAGAAGTTCGTGTAGAAGGTTTAGCGAAAGCAGAGATTGAGAAAGCACAAGGTCAAGCGAAAGCGGAAGTACAAAAAGCACAAGGTACAGCAGAGGCAGATGTTATTAGGTTAAAAGGTTTAGCAGAAGCAGAAGCGAAACAAAAAATTGCAGAAGCATTTGAATTATATGGTCAAGCGGCAATTATGGATATGGTTCTTAAAATGCTTCCAAGTTATGCGAAGGAACTTGCAAGTCCGCTTAGTAACATTGATAAAATCACAGTTGTCGATACAGGCGGCGGTGGTAAAAATAGCGGGGCCGGAAAAGTTGCGGGCTATGCGACCGATTTAATGGCAACGATGCAAGAAACTTTAAAAGCTTCTTCTGGAATTGACTTAAAAGAGCTATTAGAAGGATTTGCAGGAAAAGGAGCGGTACAACAATTATCAAGTGATAAACCGGTTGTATCTGTAGTAGAAGATAAGAAAAAAGAAGTAGAAAAAGATAAAGAATAGTAAGGTAGGCAGGACCTCTAGCATGTGCTAGAGGTTCTTCTGTGAATCATAATATTTCGAATAATATACATTTTTATACATTGTTTTAATTATTTAATTTTTATAGAATGAAGTAAGTATGCAATAATCCTTTAAATTTAGAATGATGAGTAAAAAGAAATAGAGAGTCTCGTCAATTTATTTATATCTTATAATTTTTATAAATAGATTAATTGTAATTTATTGCATGTAAAACGGTATGGAGGGGTAGAAATATGTTTCAAAGGAAGTTAAGGAGTAGTAGTTTAAAAACAAAGTTACTTGTGTCATTTATTATCATTTTAATTCTTCCAAGTATTGTAATTGGTTGGACGTCTTATCAGCAGGCGAAAACAAATTTTAATGAAACGATTTTAAACTCGGCGAAAGATAATATAAAAATTTTGGATAATGTAATTAATAAGGAATTGGATAGTAAAAAAGTAGATGCAACTTATTTTACGAAATTATTTACACAATCAAGTTACCAAGCGGATCAAATACAAAATATCCAAAATAAACTAGAAGAATATAATAAGTTACATCCGGAAATGGAAGCTATCTATACTGGGTCTAGCAACGGGCAATTTATTCAATCACCGGCAATTCAAATGCCGGAAGGATATAATCCTACAGAAAGAGATTGGTATAAAGAGGCAGTGAAAAAAAGCGAAGAAGTAATTGTAACTGCTCCATATAAGTCAAAAACGACAGGGAATACTGTTATCACACTGGCAAAACAAAATGAGGATAAAAGTGGCGTTCTTGGGATTGACTTAATTATCAATAATATTGTAACTACTTCCAAGATGGTTAATATCGGTAAGGAAGGTTATGTAGCGATATTTGATCAAGATAAAAATGTAGTCGCACACCCGACACTGAAGCCGGGTGTGAAGTTAGAAGAGAAACTTAGTAAGGAATTTTATAAACAGGAAGCTGGTGATTTTCATTATTCATTAGATGGTGAAGATCGTAACATTACTTTTAAAACGAATAAGAAAACTGGATGGAAAATAGCGGGGATAATGCCTTCAAAAGAAATTATTCAAGCGGCTGAACCTATTTTCTATAAAACGATAACTGTTATTGGGATTTCATTAATGATTGGTGGGGTTTTAATTTACTTCATAATTGCTTCTATTATTAAACCGTTAAAACAACTTGTTCTATCATCTAGGAAAATTAGTGAAGGTGATTTAACAGAATCTATTACAGTTCATTCTAAAGATGAAATCGGGCAGTTAGGAGAAAGTTTTAATGAGATGGCATCATCATTACATAATGTCATTTCCAATATAAATATTTCAGCAAGTCATGTAGCAGCATCTTCAGAAGAATTAACAGCTAGCATGAAGCAGACAAGTGAAGCGACAGAACAAATTACACAAGCTATAGAGCAAGTGTCGAGTGGGGCTGAAATACAAACGAGAGAAGTTGAAGAAGGAGCGACGTTATTAGAAGAAGTTACAGAAGGAGTTCAGCGTGTTGCTGATAGTTCTTCATTAGTATCAACAGCTTCTATGTATACGAAGAAAAAAGCTGAAGATGGTGGGAAGTTAGTTGAGCAAACTGTGAATCAAATGCAATTAATTCATGAGTCAGTTTCAAATTCAGATAAAGTCATTGCTTTATTAGATGATAAGTCGAAACAAATCGGAGCAATTCTGGAAGTGATTCAACATATTGCAGAGCAGACAAATTTATTAGCATTAAATGCTGCAATTGAGGCTGCAAGAGCTGGGGAGCAAGGAAGAGGATTTGCAATTGTAGCGGATGAAGTGCGAAAATTAGCTGAACAATCAGGACAGTCTTCTACGGAAATTGGAAAACTAGTGAAAGAGATTCAATTTGATATAAAAGAAACGGTAAGCTCTATGAATCAAGTTGGAACAGAAGTACAATCAGGTCTTGTAGTTGCAAATGAAACGAAGCAAAGCTTTGCTGAAATATTGAAATCTACAAATGATACAGTTGTGCAAATTGATAGTATGGTAGAAGTAGCGAAACAAATGACGGTAGATGCCAAACAAGTAAGTGCATCTATTAATGAAATTGCAGCTACGATTGAAGAAAATGCAGCAAGTGTTCAAAATATTGCTGGCTCTTCTGAAGAGCAATTAGCTTCAGTAGATGAAATTAATGGAGCAGCAGTTCACTTATCACAAATGGCAGAAGAATTGCAAGAGATGATTGGCAAGTTTAAAGTGTAATAAAAAATATTAAGAAACGAGGTAGTAATTTTACTTCGTTTCTTTTTTTATGGAGATAAAAATAAAGAAATGTGTAGTAACCGTGTTATGATTAAGTTTAACAATTGAAAAAACTGTATTTTCTTTAAATTCTATCTTTATCCATGTTAGGGGAATGGTTTTGAAATTTAAAAAATTAAAACTACAACCGAGAATTACATTAACTATTAGTACACTTATTCTTGTTGTGCTTTTGTTAACAAGTTATTTGTTTTACTACATATTATCTGAAACAGTAGAAGAGCAAATTGGTAAAAGAGCTTTGCATGTTGCGAAAACAGTTGCAGCTATACCGGAAATCGCGGAAGCTTTTCAAAAAGAAAATCCAGCTTCTATTATTCAACCGATTGCAGAAAAAATTCGAATTGATACAGATGCTGATTTTATTGTGGTTGGAAATAAGGAAGGGATTCGTTATGCACACCCCAAGAAAGACAAAATAGGAGAAGTAATGGTTGGTGGAGATAATAAAGGAGTGCTATTAGAAGGGAAATCTTACGTTTCGAAAGCAACGGGATCATTAGGACCTTCCTTACGCGGAAAAGTTCCAATCCGTAATCAGGATAATAAAATTATTGGTGTAGTATCTGTTGGATTTTCAATGGATGATATTCATGGAGCGGTAGAAGTGTATGGAAAGCGTGTATTTTGGATTACAATAATCGGTTTGTTAATGGGAATAATCGGTTCCATATATTTAGCTGCAAGTATAAAAAGAATGATGTTTGGGATGGAACCAGAAGAAATTTCATCTTTATATGAAGAGCATAGTACAGTGATTCAATCTGTACGAGAAGGGATTATCGTAATTGATAAAAAGGGCATGATTAGTTTAGTCAATCAAGCAGCCTACGATATTCTTTCACTAGACAACCGAAAAAATATCATTGGATCATTTATTTTAAATATAATTCCTAATTCATCCATACTAGATGTACTTCAAACTGGTGAAGAACAGTTTGATCGTCAATTAAATATAAAAGGGCAGGCTGTTATTGCTAATCGTCTACCTATTAAAGTAAATAATAAAGTAACCGGCGTCGTATCGAGCTTACGTTTGAAATCTGAAATGGACCAGTTAACAGCAGAATTATCTCAGACGAAGCAATATACAGAGGCGTTACGAGCACAAACCCATGAATACAACAATTTATTGTATACGCTTTCAGGTCTTATCCAATTAGAGTCATATGAAGATGCTCTAGAGCTCATTCATAAGGAGACGGCGGTATATCAAGATTTTGTTCAATTTATTATGAAGCGAATTCAAAATCCATGGCTAGGTGGAATTTTAATTGGATTTTATAATAGGGCAAGAGAGTTGAAGATTGATTTTGTACTAGATCGAGAAAGTAGTTTAGAAACATTAAGTCCGCATATTGAGAGTAATTATGTCGTTTCGATTTTAGGGAATTTAATTACGAATGCATTTGAAGCAATTGAAAAAAATCAAGAGCATGATAAGAAAGTTAGAATGTTTGTAACAGATATCGGAGAAGAAATATTAATTGAAGTGGAAGATTCGGGGCAAGGGATTCATGATGAAATAATTACTAGCATATTTTATAAAGGCTTTTCAACGAAAGAAGGAGAGAAGCGAGGATATGGATTAGCAAAAGTGAAAGAGTTAGTAGAAGATTTAAATGGAAGCATTGCAATTGAAAAAGGGGATTTAGGTGGTGCGTTGTTCATTATTGCATTACCGAAAGAGAGAGGCGAGTTGTAATGGATGAGGAGATTGAAGTATTAATTGTAGAAGATGATATTCGGATTGCGGACATTCATCGGCGTTTTACTGAAAAAATGGAAGGATTTAAAGTAATTGGAACAGCAACGACTGGGGAACAAGCGAAGGAATGGCTAGAGCTTGTGAAGCCACAACTCGTTTTATTAGACGTGTACTTACCTGATATACAAGGAACAGAACTTGTCACATATATTAGGCATAATTTGCATGATACAGATATTATTATGATTACAGCTGCATCGGAAACTGATGTAGTAAGGCATGCTTTACGTGGTGGAGTAACTGATTATATCGTAAAACCACTTATGTTTGACCGTTTTAAAGCGAGTTTAGAAAGTTATCAAAAAAAGATTAGGCAGTTAAAGAAAAGCAATCAATTATCTACAGAACAAATTGAACACTTATGGTCTCAAAGAGGTGTGAAGGGAAATACAGTTGAATATGCTCCAAAAGGAATAGATCCTTTAACTTTAGCGAAAATAAAAAAGCATATGTTAACAGTTAATGAAGAAGGAATTACCGCAGAAGTGTTAAGCTCGATGGTTGGAGTAAGTCGATCAACAGCGAGACGCTATTTAGAGTATTTAATATCTGGGAAGAAAGTACATGCAGAGCTTATATATGGAAGTGTAGGGAGACCAGAGAGAAGGTATTTTCTCGTTTCTTCATAACAAAAACAGTAGAGGATTTATTTCTTCTACTGTTTTTTGCGTCTTATATTGGAATAATCCCAATTACAATTCCAGTAATCAACATCACCATTGTCGTTCCAACGGCCCACAATAAAGTGAAGCGTTGATGTTCACCAAAATCAACTTTAGCCATTCCGACCAATAAATAAGTGGAAGCGACAAGAGGACTTAATAAGTGAACGGGTTGACCGAGTAAGGAAGCGCGTCCCATTTCAGCTGCACTAATTCCATAAGTAGCAGCAGCCTTCGTTAAAATAGGTAATACCCCGAAGTAAAATGCATCATTGGACATGAAAAATGTGAACGGCATACTAAGAAGAGCTGTAATAATTGGCAACTGTGGTCCAAGTGCATCTGGTATAAGAGTTACTACACTTTGAGCCATTGCATCTACCATTTTTGTTCCAGATAAAATACCAGTGAAAATTCCAGCAGCAAATACGAGTGAAACAACAGCTAATACGTTTCCTGCATGAGAGGCAATACGTTCTTTTTGTTGTTCTAAGTTTGGATAGTTAATCATAACAGCAATAGCGAAAGCAACTGTAAAGAGAACAGGTAACGGCATAACTTCTAGTATGAGACAGACAAGTAATGTAGCGGTCAATAAAAAGTTAATCCATAGAAGTTTAGGGCGTTTATGCACGGCAGCTTCTACTGTGGCAGCTTGCTCATCCATTGTTTGCATTTGTTTTAAATATTGCACATCCATAATGCCTAAACGTTTTCTTTCTTTTTTTCCAAGATAGTAGGCAACGAAAACTACCCAAATTGCACCAGCAATCATTCCTGGTATAAGTGGTGTAAAGAGCTCTGATGCATCTAGTCCAAGTGCACTCATAACTCGAGCAGTTGGTCCACCCCAAGGTGTAAGATTTGTCACACCTGCCCCTAACATAACAACCCCAGCTAATATAAGTGGATTCATTCCGAGACGTTTATATAATGGGTACATTGCGGAAACAGTAATCATATACGTTGTTGTTCCATCCCCATCTAATGAAACAATAATAGTAAGAATGGCTGTACCAACAACAATTTTTAAAGGATCTCCTTTTACAAATTTTAATATTTTACTAATGACAGGATCGAATAAACCGCTATCGATCATAATTCCAAAATATAAAATGGCAAACATAAGCATAATACCGGTAGGTGCTAATTTTTGAATGCCCTCTAACATCATAGGACCCATGTCTGCATAAAATCCGCCAATTAATGCGAAAGTAATTGGAATTAATATTAATGCTACTAATGCTGACATACGTTTCGTCATGATTAAAAACATAAAGACAAATACCATTGCAAATCCAAGTAGAGCTAACATCCGATCTCCCCCTTAAAAAAATGATTGCGCTTTCAAAATAAAGTAAAAATTCAGAACAATGTTTTTTGTTTATCATAAAAGCATCTATCCAAATGGTAAATAATTTGAAAAATAACACCATTAGAAGCATAATTTTTATTTTGGTCATATTGTTCACGAAGGTAATTTTGAATTTTTAAAAATATAATTTACTTCTAACAAGAGTGATAGAATAAGGTGAAAATAGTGAAGTGCGAAGTAGGGAGTAGATTTTGAATGGAAACGAGAATAGAAGAAGTTTATAGTTCTTATGAGGGGAAGATAGAAGAGATTTTTGTTAATGAATCTTCTTATGTATATGAGTGGGAAAAATTAATGATGGTCCGAAAAAATAATGGTGAGCTTGAAAAAGTCGCGGTCGGTATCAGTGGAAATATAAGATTAGTAAATGTAGAAGTTGGGCAGAAAATTAATACAGATACATTATTAGTTAAGTTAGAAGATGATTTATTAATTACAGGCTGTGAATGATGAAAGATGTGTAGAAATAGCTACACATCTTTTTTGTTTTCTATATTACAAAAAGCACATTGTTTTTTCACAAATCCCACACAAGTTTTTGATATTCTCCTTGTGGAGTATACGGTTTTTAGGGAGGAATAGTGATGAGAATAAAGTATGTTGTGCTTGCTATATGTTTATGTTTCTTATTTACGATAGTGGGGTGTGGGAAAAAGGGAACAACAGCTGTGGCAATTGATGAGAAACATGATAAGTGTGATATTTGCCAAATTGGGGTAACGGATAATCAATTTGCAACAGAAATCATTTTAGAAAATGGAAAAGCGTTAAAGTTTGATGATATTGGTTGTATGTATAAATGGATGGAGATTAATCCAGGCGAAAAGACGAAAGAAAAATTTGTTCGAGATTATGATTCGAAAGATTGGGTTTCGTTAGAAGACGCTACTTACGTATATGATAAAACAATAACGACACCAATGGCTTATAATGTCATTTCATTTAAAAATAAAAAAGATGCAGAGAGCTTTGTATCTAACTATAAGGGTAAGGTTCTTTCGTATAAAGAGCTAGCAGAGCATAAATGGGAAATGAATAAAGAAATGATGGGGAAACCGAAAACAGGGAATCACGGTGGGCATCATTAATACTAGAAAAAGACAACTATATAGTTGTCTTTTTCTAGCATTACTCAGGTGCAAATATAGAAAAGGTGTAAAATTTTTAGAAGAACGGTTACAATGGAGTATAGTGACCTAAAGCAATCATTTATCCCGCATTAACGGGCAGTAAGATCCCCACCTCAAAATTTAGTGAAAGCAAAGAAGTTAGGTGGAGATCAACTGCCCGTAAAAGCCCGATTGGTTCAACTAATAATTAGTGGTAGATGAACAAAACCCCCACTAATTAAAGTTTCACTTTATGTACTTTTTAGAAATGTATACAAATGCGGTTAAAACGTGCTAAACTAATTGCTTCATAATGTTAATGATGAGGCCATCAGGCGTATCATTCCAATAGGTTGAGAAACATAGGATAAGCTTAAGATAATCCGATTAAAGAAGGAATATAAAGGGCTTATGGATAAATGTACTCAAGAAGAGTTATTGTATGTGATGGAGGAATGGTTAAGAAAACATTATCTTTCATAGGAGCTGTAGTTGTGAGAAAACAAAAAATTTTATTATGTATGTTATTAGGACTTTTAATGACGGTAGTGGCTTGCGATAAGCAAGAGGAACCAGAATCGAAACCGGTTCATGTGAAAAACGAAAAGAAAAAAGAAAAGCATAAAGAACAAGAAGAAGTTAAAGAAGAAAAAAGTATAAATTTACTGGACAAACAGTTGTTACTTTCAGCGACTCTTGGAGACACAGAGACAGCTATGAAGTTGATTCAGGATGGAGCGAATATAAACGTAGAAGGTGACAACCGAGAAACCCCTATCCTTGCAGCAACGTACCAAAATCATGTAGAGACAGTTAAAGCATTAATTGGTGCAGGTGCAAATATTGAAGTCAAAGATGAGAAACAAAGCAATCCATTCCTTTATGCAAGTAGAGAAGGGTATACGGATATTGTAAAAGTATTAATTAATGCAGGAGTTAATACGAAAGAAACGACTAAGTCAGGTGGCACAGCACTCATTTCTGCATCTGAGCGTGGTCATGTAGAGGTTGTTAAAGAATTATTAGAGCATACAGATATTGATGTGAATTATAAAAATGAACGTGGTGGTACAGCTTTAATAGAAGCAATTGTATTGGGAAATGGTAGTGAAAGCCATAAGAAAGTAATTCAAATGCTTATTGACCACGGGGCAGATGTAAATATGGCCAATAAGGAAAATATTACGCCGCTGCAATATGCTGAAAAAAGAGGTTTTAAAGATATTGCGAATGTGTTGAGAATAGCTGGTGCGAATGAAGTAGTGCAGCCGCAACCACAACCGGTGGAATAATAAGAAAAAGACATAAAGAGTACGAAATAATCCCATTTAGATAGACAGAATGAAGAAGTCATTTTAGTATGATTGATTCAGTAATGTGTATTTAAATGGGATTTTTGTTTTGAACATCAGAAAATAGAGTATGAATGGATGGTATATGGAGGCTACACAGGGTAATGAAGGAGGGCATAAATGCGATTTTCAGAACTTGAGTTAATAGTAATTCAGGCAGAGGTTTTATTTGTTCATAATCAAGTGGGAAGAATAAAGAGTGTAAATGAACAGGGAAATCCGAAAGCACCACGTTTTTTTCTTAGCAAAACTCGTGAAGGGAATATAACGAGATATCATTGTAATTTGGATGGTGAAATAATAAGTAAGATTGAGAAATTAATTCGAGAACGTTCAAATCACATAGAGATAGCAAAGATCATGAAAGTATTAAATGAAGAGAGAACGGTAGAGAATATTTGGATGGGTCCTGCTTACATGTTTCCAAATAATTCAAATGAGCCGACTAGGGTGATACAAATAACAGAGAAGAATAAAGAGCTCATGCGAGAAAATTTTCCTAATCTAATAGAACAGATGGAATGGAGGCAACCTTATTTTGCAATTGTTGAAAATGAACAAGTCGTTTCTATATGCTGCAGTGCAAGAAGTACGCCTATAGCTGCTGAGGCAAGTGTGGAAACTGTAGAGGGCTTCCAGGGAAAGGGATATGGTGCTGATGTCGTTAAAGCTTGGGAAATGTCAATAAAAGAAGAAAAACGTATTCCGCTTTATAGTACCTCTTGGGATAATTGTGCTTCACAAGCAGTGGCGAGAAAACTAAAACTTATTAACTATGGAATGAATTTACATATTGATTGAAATGTAAATATTGTTGTGTTCTGTTAGATTTTATTCATATATCTGGATTATTGTAAAAAACAATATGGTGAATATTAACATTCGATTAACACCTAATTAACAATTTATCAAAACTGACTTAATAAATGCGTAATATAGTAAAGGTAACAAAATAACTAGGGTAGAGAACATTTGAGAACACCCGCTTACATATAACGTGCCACTTTCTTAGGTGTGCTCTATTCCCTAGAGTTCAAATAAGGAGAAGGGTGTTCTATGTAAGTAGGTGTTTTTAGTTTGGATAAAAATAGAAAAGCTAGGTGGAATAAATGTTTAAAGAACCTCATATCGCGATGATAAAGGATTGGAAAGGGTATAAAGCATACAAAAAATTACCGAAAACAGTTTTTCTTATGACTGGTTCAATGCTGGAGTTACCAGAGCGTGTATACGAATTACAGAAACATGGACATGATGTATTTCTTCATTGTGATTTTATACAAGGCTTAAATACGAACACAGAGGAAGCCCTTTTGTATATTCAAGATGTTATCGGAGCACAAGGTATTATTTCAACAAAAGGTTCGACAATTCGAAATGCCAATAAAATTGGATTAAAAACGATTCAACGAATTTTTATTGTCGATACTTTATCTCTTACAAAATCAATTGAAAATTGTAAAACGACTAAACCAAATGCGGTAGAGATTATGCCTGGAATTATGCCTTCTATTATAAAACAGCTAGCAGAGAAAATAGAGTTTCCTATTATTGCAGGTGGATTGATTCAAACGCGGGAAGATGCGGAAATTGCCATTCGTGCGGGAGCAAGTGCGATTTCAACGAGTCATTATGAAGTATGGATACAAGAAGAAAAAAGGAGTGCAACCTTGTGATCGAATTGAAAGATGTTTCAAAGATATATATAAATGCGGAAGAGACAGCGGTTAAAGATGTATCGGTTCATATTAAGAAGGGAGAATTTTTCGTTTTAGTTGGACCTTCGGGATGTGGAAAAAGTACATTACTACGAATGATCGCTGGCTTAGAAGAAATCTCTTCGGGAGATTTAATGATTAATGAACGTGTTGCAAATAATTTAGAGCCGAAAGACCGTAATTTATCAATGGTATTTCAAAATTATGCATTATATCCACACCTAACTGTAGAAGAAAATATTTTATTTGGACTTAAGGTAAGGAAGGTACAAAAAGAAGAGCGACAAAAACGATTAATAGAAGCTATTGAAATGGTAGGGCTGAAAGAGTATGTGAAAATGAAACCGGGCCAATTATCAGGCGGACAAAGACAACGTGTTGCGCTTGCCAGGGCGATCGTGAGTCAAGCACCGATTTGTTTAATGGATGAACCACTTTCGAATTTAGATGCGAAATTACGTGCGCAAATGAGGATTGAAATTAGAGAAATTCAGCAACGACTCGGAATTACGATGATTTACGTTACTCACGATCAAATAGAAGCGATGACTATGGGAGATCGTATCATGGTCTTGAATAAAGGAAGTATACAACAAGTTGGAACACCTCTTGATATATACAACGAACCAGCAAATGAATTTGTTGCAAGTTTTATAGGTTCTCCTTCTATGAATATAAATGATGGAGAAGTGGATAAAGAAAAAGGCGTATTACATATAGGGCAATTGCAAATTCCATTATCTATTGGACAGTTAAAGCAATTACCAGCAGGGACAATTCGAATAGGTATGCGTCCTGAGCATATTGCATTGTCTGAGGCAGGACAAGAAGTTACGCTGCAATCTGTAGAAGTATTAGGGAATGAGTCTATATTAAACTTTGCGGTAAATGGAACAACTTGGAGTGCGAAAGTCATCGGACAGTTAATCCTGAACAAAGGTGACAAAGTAAAATTATTATTCTCGCAAGAAAAACTATGTTTCTTTCACCAAAATAAGAATGAACGATTAAAAGTGGTGGCTGAAGAAGAGTTGAAAGTGGTGGCGAAATAATGATTGAAGTAGGGAAGTTACCAGTTCAAACAGCAGTGTCAAAAAAGAAGAGTTTATGGGGCAGAACGAAAGATTTAAGAATAGGATTATTGTTTTTGGCTCCATCTATTTTGTTATTTTCAATTTTTCTTTTCTATCCATTGTTTAGGACGATTTACTATAGCTTTTATTTAACAGATATACACGGAGAAGCCAATCTTTTCGTTGGCTTAGAAAATTATCAATATTTATTTTCTGATCCTGCTTTCTACAAAAGTATAAAGTCAACTTTATTATTTGTTTTATATACAGTGCCTACTAGTATTGTATTCGCCTTATTTCTTGCATTAATTGCAAATGAAAAAGTAAGAGGTATTGGATTGTTCCGTGTTCTCTTTTCTTCAACGATGGGAATATCAGTAGCTGCTAGCGCAGTGATTTGGCTATTTTTATTTCATCCAAGTGTAGGGTTATTTAATAATATATTAGCCGCTATGAATCTTCCGGCAATCGCATGGTTAACGAGTCCGGACTGGGCACTGTTTTCTGTATCGGTTACAACGGTTTGGGTGAATACAGGATTTGCATTTTTAGTTATATTAGGTGGTTTGCAAAATATTGATACGTCTTTATATGAGAGTGCATCTATAGATGGTGCTAGTTATTTATATAAGCTTCGCCGCGTTACATTACCGATGCTATCACCAACTTTATTCTTTATCGTGACAGTAACGTTAATTAGTGCATTCCAAAGTTTTGGACAAATTGATATTTTAACGCACGGTGGACCGAATGATGAAACGAATTTAATTGTGTATTCGATTTATAAAGAGGCATTTGTGAATCATCAATTTGGAACAGCAAGTGCACAAGCGATGGTATTATTTGTTTTCATTTTTATTGCTACATTACTTCAATTTAAGTTTGCTGAGAGAAAGGTGCATTATAAATGATCGTTAAACAGTGGAAACAAAATTTCCTATTATACATGCTGCTCATTATTAGTGCAGTAATGGTGTTTTTTCCTGTACTCTATGCGTTTTTAATAAGCTTTATGACACCAGATGATATTCAAATGAGAAGGTTATTTCCGACCCAATTTACTTTCGATAATTTTATGAATATCTTTCGAAAAGTACCGCTTTTTACATACTTGTACAACAGTTTAATTGTATCGACGATTGTTATGATTGGACAACTTATCGTATCCAGTTTAGCAGCTTATGCTTTTGTTTTTCTTCAGTTTAAAGGGAGAAACGTAATTTTCTTCTTGTTTATTTCAACGATGCTTATTCCGTGGGAAGCAACGATGGTACCGAACTTTTTAACGATTCAAAACTTTGGTTGGATCAATAGCTTTGCTGGGATGACAGTGCCATTTTTTGCAACAGCTTTCGGTATTTTCTTATTACGCCAACATTTTATGACGCTTCCGAATGAATTGAAAGAAGCTGCTTTTATTGAAGGGATTGGAAATGTAAGGTTTTTATTCAGCGTTGTAATTCCGTATTGTAAAACGAGTTTTATTACGCTTGGAGTATATAGCTTTTTAACAACATGGAATATGTACTTGTGGCCGCTCTTAGTGACCACTGATGAAAAAGTCAGAACAGTTCAAATTGGTGTGAAGCAACTTCAATCTCAAGAAGTTGCAACTGATTGGGGAAGCGTAATGGCCGGTGTTACGGTTATCGTCATTCCAACGTTGATTTTACTATTTTTAGGGCAAAAGCAATTACAACAAGGATTAACAAAAGGTGCAATTAAATAAGCATACATAGGAAAAGGTGGGATTGAGATGAGTTTATTGAAAAAAAGTGCTGCTCTTTTAATGGCAGCCACAATGGCATTAACTGGGGCTGCTTGTTCAAATAGTAAAACAGAGGGGAAACCTGAAGCGCAGGCAAAAGTAGCACCAGTTGAAAAAAATGGTGATAAAACTGTAATTCGTTTTTGGCATGCGATGGGTGGAAAAACACAAGGTGTACTAGATGGGCTTGTTGCAGACTATAATAAATCGCAGAATAAGTACGAGATAAAGGCAGAGTTTCAAGGAACATACGAAGAGTCTTTAACGAAGTTTAAAACGATGTCTGCTACGAAAGAAGCTCCAGCTCTTGTTCAATCGAGTGAAATTACAACGAAATATATGATTGATAGCAAAAAGATTACGCCTATCGATAGTTGGATTAAAAAAGATAAGTACGATACATCAAAATTAGAAAAAGCAATTACAAATTATTATTCAGTTGATGGAAAAATGTATTCTATGCCATTTAATTCATCTACGCCAGTATTAATTTATAATAAAGATGCTTTTGCAAAGGCTGGGTTAGATCCAGAGAAAGCTCCACAAACATATGCTGAATTAAAAGAAGCCGCGAAAAAGTTAACGTTTAAAGAAGGCGGAAATGTAAAACAATATGGATTTTCTATGCTCAATTATGGTTGGTTCTTTGAAGAATTGTTAGCGACACAAGGGGCTTTATATGTAGATAATGAAAATGGCCGTAAAGATGCTGCAAAGAAAGCGGTATTTAACGGTAAAGAAGGACAGAAAGTATTTGGAATGTTAGATGAATTGAATAAAGCTGGTGCACTAGGAAAGTATGGAGCAAGTTGGGATGATATTCGTGCCGCGTTCCAATCTGGACAAGTTGCTATGTATTTAGATTCTTCAGCAGGTGTTCGTGATTTAATTGATGCATCTAAGTTTAATGTAGGTGTTTCGTATATTCCGTATCCAGAAGATTCAAAGCGAAATGGTGTTGTTATTGGCGGTGCATCATTATGGATGACGAATATGGTTTCAGAAGAAACGCAGCAAGGTGCATGGGACTTTATGAAATATTTAACGAAGCCAGACGTACAAGCAAAATGGCATACTGCAACAGGATATTTCTCAATTAATCCAGATGCATATAATGAATCGTTAGTAAAAGAGCAATATGAAAAATATCCACAGTTAAAAGTAACAGTAGAACAATTACAAGCGACGAAGCAATCTCCAGCAACTCAAGGTGCATTAATTAGTGTATTCCCAGAATCACGAGATGCAGTTGTAAAAGCATTAGAAGCAATGTATGACGGAAAGAATAGTAAAGAAGCGTTGGATGAAGCTGCAAAAGCAACAGATAGAGCGATTAGCATTTCAGCTCGTACGAGCCAAAAATAAAAGAAAGCCGTATCCTAAAGGGATACGGCTTTCTTTATAGGGAGATAAGGGATCAAAGAAATGATGAACTCTTATCTCTTTTATATGAGTAAAGGGTCTAGAATGAATATTGTCCTTTTCATTATTTATTTAACTCCATTGCAACTTGCTTACCATTTACGAAAACCTCTACCACCGCTACTACAACTTCCATCACTTTTTTCATATCTCATCTCTCCTTGTTTTTTGTTTCATTTCTTACTTTTAGTATAAGGAAATATAGTAATTACAACTATCGAATTGAATGACAAGAGACTTACAGTGTTGTAAGGAAATTAGCTGCATTTGTAATAATAATACTTTCTAGTAGTTGAGTTCAGAAAATTCCTTTAAATAAAGTTATAATTAGAAATAACTTTATTTAGAAAGAAGGAGAAAAATGAATAGGATACTTGTCATTAGTGATATTCATGGAGAGATTGATAAATTTAAAAAGTTACTTGAGGAAATACAATACAACGCAAAACAAGATCAATTAATTCTATTAGGGGATTATGTGGATCGTGGTCCGAATGCACGTGCTGTACTTGAAAAGGTGAAAGAGCTAAAAGAAGAAGGAGCATTCGTTTTAAAGGGAAATCATGAAGATATGATGATTAAAGCGCTAACGACAGATGAGGAACGCTCATGGAACCATTGGGTAAAAAGAAATGGTGGAGATAAAACGTTATATAGCTATGGATTTGTAGAAGAAGATATTGCAGTTAATGAAGGGGACTTCCAAAAGCCAATTTTACAATCTCACGTATTAGAGGAACATGTAAAATTTATTCAAGAATTAGATCATTACATTGAAACAGAAGAGTATATATTTGTACATGCTGGTGTTGAGCCAATGAAACGAGTTTCTGAATCTGAACCATATACGTTAATGTGGATCCGTAATGAATTTCATAGTGGATATAGTGGCGAAAAGGTTGTTGTATTTGGCCATACGGAAACAAAAACGCTTCATGGTAGTGAGAATTGCGGAGTATATTTTGGTAGTAATCGTATTATTGGAATTGATGGCGGGGCTGTGTATGGCGGTCAATTAAATTGTTTGGAGTTGCCGAGTAAAAAGGTGTACGTAGTAAAAAATTGAAAGAGATAAGGGGAATCTTATTTCTTTCAATTTTTTATTAAGCAAAATTTAAGAAAGAGTTTTTATAATAAAGGCTCAAAATTTTATATCTAGCAAAAACTTAGAAGGAAATAGTTGAAAATGAAATTACATAATAGGATTACATTCTTTCGTTATGAAGAGCAGAAATGTAATAATAAATAGAATTGAACTATAGTATGGAAGGTGAGAATATGCGCTTACTTGTAGTAGAAGATAATGCTTCGTTATTAGAGTCTATCGTACAAATTTTGCGTGATGAATTTGAAGTAGATACAGCGTTAAATGGAGAAGATGGATTGTTTTTGGCAATGCAAAACATTTATGATGCAATTTTACTTGATGTGATGATGCCAGGAATGGACGGGTTTGAAGTAATTCAAAAAATACGTGATGAAAGAATTGAAACGCCAGTCCTGTTTTTAACAGCGAGAGATTCTTTAGAAGATCGAGTGAAAGGATTGGATTTTGGCGGAGACGACTATATCGTAAAGCCGTTTCAAGCACCAGAACTAAAGGCGAGAATTCGTGCTTTATTACGCAGAAGTGGTAGTTTAACAACAAAGCAGACAATTCGATATAAAGGAATTGAATTGTTTGGAAAAGATAAAGATGTTCAAGTAGAGGGACAAGATATTAAGCTGACATTAAAACAATATGAGCTTTTAGAGTATCTCATTCAAAATAGCGGAAAGATTTTAATGCGTGAACAAATTTTCGATCGTGTTTGGGGATTTGATTCAGATACGACAGTAGCAATTGTAGAAGTGTATGTGCATCATTTACGTAAAAAATTAGAGCCATTCGGTTATCAGAAAGATATTCAAACTGTTCGTGGTATTGGATATATATTAAAAGAGAAATGAAAAAAGGAAGTATGTTTCAAAAAACACGCATTCGTCTGACTATAGTGAACTCATTAGTATTTATCCTATTAATAGGAGTATTAGGTAGTATTGTTTATTCGTACACATATAAGCGTATTTATAATGAAGTGGATCAATCTATAAAAATGATGGCTCAGTATGGAGAAAAACTAGATGTTAAAATACCACCAAGAAAACGCATGGAGAAAATCCAAATTGGAGATCCGCGGGTAACTAGAATAACTTGGAATGGGAAAATAGTGAAAATAGAGGGCGATAATCGTAAATTCCGTTCTATTTTTGAAGAGAATTTGGAAAAGTTTTCTCCAAAAAAGTTAGAGGATTTGCAAGATATTGAAGTGCAAGGACGATATTTTAGAGCATTTTCGCTTCAAAAAGATGGAGAAATAGTTCAAATCGTGCGAGATATAACAGCGGAAGAAGGAATGTTAAATACTTTATTTTTAATTCTCGTGATAGGTTGTAGTATAGGAAGTCTCTGTGCAATAGGTATCGGCTTTTTCCTAGCTGGCAGAGCACTCATACCGATTCAAAATTCATGGGAGAAACAGCAGCAGTTCGTTTCCGATGCATCGCATGAATTAAGAACGCCACTTGCAGTTATTCAATCAAAGACGGATGTGTTATTTCAGTCCCCCTCCGCTACGATAGAAGAAAAAGCGATGGACATTTCTACAATATCTAAAGAATGCAGGCGGTTATCGAAACTAGTTAGCAACTTATTGTTGTTAGCACGTTCGGATTCAAATCAAATTGAGATGGATAAAAAAACATTTGAAATGGGTAAATTGTTAGAAGAAATAGTAGATCCATATAAAGAAATTGCTTCTTATCAAGAAAAAGAGATGATATTAAAAGTAGAACGTAACATGTCTTTTATGGGTGATAGAGAACGGATTCATCAAATGATGGTCATATTGTTAGATAATGCGATGAAATATACGAATGAAGGCGGTCATATTCGAATTGATTGCACGCAAACGAGCAGCTCGATTTGTATACAGGTGAAAGATGATGGGATAGGCGTGAAAGTAGAGGATATCCCAAAATTATTTGATCGTTTTTATCAAGGGGATAAAGCAAGGAGTACATCAGAGGGAGCTGGATTAGGTCTTTCAATCGCCAAGTGGATTGTAGAAAAGCATTACGGAAAAATATTAGTAGAGAGCAAATGGGGAGAGGGTACTTGTTTTGAAGTAGTTCTCCCTAAAAATCAAAAAATATAAGTAAGAAGACGATCTTGTTTTTACAAGGTCGTCTTTTTTTAAGGGAAAGTTAAGAAACTATTTATATTATGTATTGCATAAAGAAAAATTGTTACATGAAGAAGAGATTATAGAGGTGTATGTGAGTAAATTTTCTCGATCATAATGTTATCTCAGGCAGTGATGAGATGTATGTATAGTATTTAAAAAATGATCCCGCTATTTTCTGGACAGTAAAACTCGGCTGGAGTCGGGCTGTCCGGAAATACTCGATTGGTGAAGGCTAATATTCAGTGGAAGATGAAGCTTCCCATTGAGTATAGTTTCACTTTATGGGAATGATGGGAAAGAAAGTATAAGAGGGAGGAATTAATTTTGAAAAAGAAAATGATGATGGTATTCACTATTGGAGTAATGAGTTTAAGTATATTAGGCGGTGCCTCTCCTTCTGAAACATCGAAAGGAAAGACAGACTATGCGCAGCGCAGTAAAGAGCAATTAAACAATGGAAAGATACATGTAATAAATACAGAAGAAAAAGCAGAGAAATTAGGTATTGAAACGGAAGGAAAAGAACAAATTACGCTAGAAAAAGAAATTCATGAAACAGAAGTAGGCAGAGAAGCAGAACAGTTAGGAATTTCGATTGAAGGAAAAGATGTTGGAATTCTTTCAGAAGAAATCTATGAAACAAAAGTGAAGCAAGAAGCGTTAAACTTAGGGATATCTGTAGAGAACAAATCGATTGTGGATTTAATAAGCCAAATCAATGCAATCAAAATTAATAAGGAAGCAGAGAAATTAGGCGTTTCGACTGAAGGAAAAGAAATAGAAGAGGTTGCGGAAGAAATTTATGGAACGAAAGTAAGAGAAGAAGCAGGAAAGTTAGATATTTCTCAAAAAGGAAAAGAGATAGAAGAGTTAGCGCAAGAAGTGTACGAACAAAAAGTACAGGCAGAAGCAAAAAAATATCATATTGATTTGTATGGTAAAGATATATATCAAGTATTAAGAGAAATTAATGAACAAAAAGTGCTACAATTGGCAGATGAGCTTAATATGGACAAAATGAATATGAACATTCAAGAATTAGCAGAAAAAATAAAAAGAGATCAGCCTGAAAAAGGAAAAGAACTAAATTTTGTACCGATGGTTCGAACGGATGCTGACGCGTTTTATTCTTATTTAACGAATTAAAAAGGGCGTGAGAGTGATACGAAAATTGAAGTGGTATATATGCATAGCTTTACTTGGCGTAGCAGTATGGAGTGTATATACAAATGGAATCACAAAGTATATGGAGAAATTAACATCCTTCATACAAAGCGGAAAAAGAACGGAGTTTAGTAATAATGATGAAAAGATCCTCTTATCAAATGTGCCTTTAATTCAGCAGTTACCAGAGCTGGATAGAGGGTGTGAAGTGACAAGTTTAGCAATGATGTTACAATACGCAGGCGTTTCAGTAGATAAGATGAAATTAGCAAATGAAATAAAAAAAGTTGATTTTATGGTTGATGGTGTACGCGGAAATCCGAATGAAGGGTTTGTAGGAAATATTTATACCTTTTCTGAATCCGGCTATGGTGTATATCATGGGCCACTTTTTCAGTTAGCGAAAAAATATTTATCTAATAAAGCTGTGGATTTAACAGGAAAGAGTATAGAGGAAATATATAAGAGTGTAAAAGCAGGGCAACCGGTAGTCATGATTACAAATGCAACATATGCTCCTTTAGATGAAGATGAATTTACTACATGGAAAACAAATAGTGGGGATGTTTCTATTACATATAATGAACATTGTGTTGTACTTATTGGGTACGATAAGGAATCTGTATATATTCGAGACCCGCTTGATGATAGCTTAGATGTGAAAGTACCAAGAGAAAACTTTGAACAGGCATGGGTGCAAATGGGGAGTCAGGCAATTAGTTATGTAAAGAGCTCTAAATAAATTAGGACGGAGAGTTTTAACAATATAGCTATAAGGTGAAGGATAGAGGTTTAAGGAATTATAAGAAAAGTTTTGTAGGGTGTTTTGTTTAGAATAGAAGCTGTTAAGAAATAAGAGAACTTTAGCATATATAATGCTAAAGTTCTCTTATTTTTATGATTAAAATGCTTAGAAGTAGTGAATATATAAAAATGCATAATCGACGAAAAAAATACATTTTATCATTATATATTGTTTTATGTATGTTAATTGTATAAAATTACACAAGTATTCACATTACATAAAGGAGGCTTATTATGCAAAATATATTTAACTGGGTTAAATGTATGAGTATCAAGAAAAAATTAATCATTTCATTTTTTATTATTTTAACTATACCAGGACTTATTATCGGTGGTGTTTCATATCAAACTGCCAAAACAAATTTTGAACATCAAATGACAGATAAAGCAAAGGAGAATATTTCAGTTTTAAATACTGTTATTTCTCAAAATATAGAAGAGAAATTTGTTGATGCGACGTACTTTGCAGACATCTTAACAGAGGATACATATCCAAATGGACAAGAAGAAATAGTAAGAACGAAGTTAGCACAATATATAAAGCTTCATCCAGAAGTAGAAGGTATTTATATTGGAGCGCAGACGGGGAAGTTTATAAGAGAACCATTTATTCAAATGTCTGATGGCTATAATCCAACAGATAGATCATGGTATAAAGAAGCGCAGGAAAATAAAGGAAAGGCAATTGTTACTGCACCGTATCAATCGGCATCTACAAAAAATATGGTAGTAACAATTGCTAAAGAAGTAAAAGATGGTAAAGGTGTTATAGGTATTAACTTGAATTTGGATAACATCCTAAAGATTTCAAAAATGATTAATATTGGTGAAAAAGGCTATGCAGTTATTTTAGATCAAAATAAGCAAATTGTTAGTCATCCGTCTAGAAAGCCTGGTTCAAAGGTTACTGATCCTTGGATTAAACCAATTTATGAAGACAAACAAGGAAATGTATCTTATACAGAACAAGATGATAAAAAGAATTTAATCTTTGCAACAAATGAGAAAACAGGATGGAAAATAGTTGGAGTTATGTTTGACGAAGAAATTATGCAAGCTGCCAGTCCAGTGTTTTATAAGACTTTGATTGTCATAGCTATCGCTATTGCATTTGGTAGTGTATTAATTTATTTCATTACAAATTCTATTACAAGGCCATTACGAAAAATAGCTGAATCGGCACATAAAATTAGTAAGGGAGATTTAACCGAGAAAATTACAATCCACTCCAAGGATGATATAGGGAAACTAGGGAATTCATTTAATGAAATGTCTACGTCTTTACAAGATGTGATTACCCAAATTAGCTTTTCGGCAGAGCATGTTGCAGCATCGGCAGAAGAGTTAACAGCGAGCGTACAGCAAGCGAATGATGCGACAGATCAAATTACAATTGCAATGGAACAAGTATCAGGTGGGGCTGAGTCACAAAGCCAAGGTGTTGAAGAAGGCGCGGCTACATTACAACAAGTAAATACAGCAATTCAAGATGTAACTGGAAGCGCAGAGTCAATTTCTATTTCCTCATTACATGCGCGAGAAAGAGCTGAAGAGGGAGAAGATTTAGTTGAACAAACCGCAAAACAAATGCAGTCTATTTCTAGATCGGTATCCGATTCAGATGCTATTATTAAACTTCTTGATGAGAAGTCAAAGCAAGTAGGAGCTATTTCTGAAGCAATTCAAAACATTGCAACTCAAACAAACTTATTAGCTTTAAATGCGGCTATTGAAGCAGCAAGAGCAGGTGAACAGGGACGAGGATTTGCTATTGTAGCCGATGAAGTTAGAAAATTAGCAGAGCAATCAGGAGAATCATCTGGAGAGATTGCAAATTTAATTGCAGAAATTAAGGCTGATATTGAACATACTGTTAAGGCAATGGATAATGTGAGTGGGGAAGTTCAACAAGGCTTAGATGTTGTAACAAAAACGAAAGTAAGTTTTACAGAAATTTTAAGTTCTACTACTCATATTGTTTCTCAAGTTAATCAAATGGTAGAAACAACGAGGAGAATCGCTGGAGATGCAAATGAAGTGACAAATGCTATTGATGAAATTGCAGCGGCTGCAGAAGAAAATACAGCTAGTATGCAAAGTGTTGCAGCGTCAACAGAAGAACAAGTAAATTCGATGGAAGAAATTAGTTCAGCTTCGCAAAACTTAGCTGAGATGGCCGAAGAACTACAAGCAATGACTAGTAAATTTAAAGTATAATAACAGCAAATAAGTAAGGTGAAAATAATATCACCTTACTTATTTTTCTATTCAGCAATTAGGGGAGTCATTAGTGGGATGAAAAAAAGAAAAAAACTATGGAATTTATGGAAAACGATTACATTGCTAGTTTGTACAGTTGTAATTTTTTCTTTACTTGTTACAGATATATTAATTAGTCATAATGTAGAGCGGACAACGGAGGATAGCCAGGCAGAGAAAGCAAAAACGATTGCCCATATTGTGGCAAATGATTCGATTGTAATCGATGGTTTGATTGGAAAAGCAGATACTTCTGCAATTCAAACGTATACAAATAGAATATTAAAAAACACAGGTGTTCAATTTATTGTAGTTATGGATATGAATGGAATAAGAAAATCACATCCAAACCCTCAAAAAATAGGTCATCATTTTATTGGAGGAGATGAAGGGCCTGCATTGAAAGGAAAGGAACATGTATCGCTAGCAGAAGGAACGTTAGGTATTTCAATGCGAGTGTTTGTACCTATATTTTCTGAAACAGGTGAACAACTTGGAGCGGTAGCCGTTGGTATCTCGGCAGATAATGTAAAAGAGAGAGTTAAGGAAAGTAGACATATTATTTATATCGGTGTCGGAGTTGGAGTACTAGTCGGAATTATAGGAGCAATATTGCTAGCTAGACATATAAAGAAAAGTTTATTCGGTCTTGAGCCGCACAGGATAGCGAAAATTCTTGAAGAAAGAAATACGATGTTACAATCTGTAAAGGAAGGCATTATTGCTGTAGATAAAGAGGCGAGAGTAACGTTAATTAATAATGAAGCGAAACGTCTATTTAAAAAAAGTGGACTTGAAGAAGATTTTATAGGTAAAGACGTTGAGCTATATATGCCGAATTCGCGTATAAAAGAAGTATTGCAAACGGGAGAGGTACAATTAAACGAAGAACAAAATATTTACGGAATTACGATTGTGACGAATCGTGTTCCTTTATATGTAAAAGGAGAAATAGTTGGCGCAATTGCAACATTTCGTGATAAAACAGAGATTAGAAAACTAGCAGAGGAACTAACTGGTATTAGGCTATATGCGGAAGCATTACGGGCACAATCTCATGAGTTTATGAATAAAATGCATGTTGTATTAGGGCTTACACATATGAAACAATATGAAGAATTACAAAAATATATAAGTGGCATGGTATCAGAGCATCAATATGAAATTGGTGGAGTTATGAAAAGAATAAAAAGTCCAGTATTTGCTGGTTTTTTACTAGGTAAACTTAGCTATGCTAGGGAGAAAAATATTAAGTTAATTATAAGTGAAGATTCTTACTTGCCGGAAATATATGATGAAAGTATTACTCATGAACTTATTACGATTGTAGGGAACTTAATAGATAATGCATTAGAGGCAGTGATACATTGCAAAAAGAAACAAGTTGAAATTGGGGTGCAATATCAGAATACATTAACTATTACAGTGCAAGATACGGGGAAAGGTATAGAAGAAGACGAAGTGGATGCATTATTTACAAAAGGTTATTCCACAAAAGGGGATAATCGCGGTTATGGTTTGTATCTTGTAAAAGAAAGTATACAGCGAATAAATGGGGAGATTCACATTTCCTCCTTATTAGGAGAGGGAACAACGATAACAATTGAAATACCTAAAGGTAGGGATGAGAAGCAAATATGATTAAAGTTTTAATTGTAGAAGATGACCCGATGGTAGCAATGTTAAATACACATTATTTAGAGCAAGTAGGAGGATTCGAACTTGTTCAAGCAGTTAACTCAGTAAAATCGGCGATAGAAGTATTAGAGAAATCACGAATAGATTTAGTCTTACTTGATATTTTTATGCCTGAAGAGACTGGATTTGAGCTTTTAATGTATATTCGGAACCAAGAAAAAGAAATCGATATTATGATGATTTCAGCTGTACATGATATGGGGAGTATTAAAAAAGCATTACAATATGGCGTAGTAGATTATTTAATTAAACCATTTACATTTGAACGATTTAAAGATGCATTAACTATATATCGAGAAAAACTTACTTTCATGAAAGAACAACAAAAAATTAGTCAATCGGAATTAGATTCGTTAATTTTACAAAAAGAAAAAAGAGAGCCTACTGTCAATAAAGAGCTCCCGAAAGGATTAACGAAGCAAACGTTGCAATTAATTTGGCAGAAGATCGAGTCGCTGAATGGACGAGCGTTTACAACAGATGAAATGGCACAATTAGTAGGAATTTCAAGAGTTTCTATTCGAAAGTATGTAATGTTTTTGACTGAAATTGGAGTGTTAGAAAACGAAATGGTGTATCAGCATGTGGGAAGACCTGTAAGTAAATTAAGATGTGTTGATCAAAATAAAATAGGTTTTTACGTATAAGCGACTTATTATAAGTCGCTTATACTTTTTTTAATTACAAAACCAATTACAAAACTTACAAAAACTATTTTTACTATTGAAAGCGTTTTAATATTGTTATTAAGAAAACAAGGGGGTGCCATATGGGAATTCAAAAGAATGTGGAAGCGGTATCATTTGCTGAAGGAAATGAATTGAAAAATGAATCTTTCGCTTCTAAAATTATGAACGTTAAAATCGGTGTTATACCTTTACCGTTATATGTAGTATTGGCTGCTATTATTTATGGGGCATCTGTATATAATAAATTGCCAGCAGACATGATTGGTGGTTTTGCAGTTATTATGATCATGGGTATTTTCTTAGGTGACATTGGGATGAGAATTCCAATTTTAAAAAATATCGGTGGTCCAGCAATTCTCTCATTATTTATTCCATCATTACTTGTATTTTTTAACTGGATGAATCCAGCTTCAATGGAAGCTGCGACTATGTTAATGAAAAAATCGAACTTTTTATATTTATATATTTCTTGTTTAGTAGTCGGAAGTATTTTAGGAATGAATCGTAAAGTGTTAGTGCAAGGTTTCGTTCGTATGTTTATTCCTTTAGTAGTAGGAACATTAGCTTCTGTAGCAGTAGGATTATTGGTCGGTTCACTATTCGGGTTTGAAATGAAGCATACATTCTTCTTTATTATCGTACCAATTGTGAGCGGTGGTATTGGAGAAGGGATTTTACCATTGTCATTAGCATACAGTGACATTTTAAATGAATCATCAGCAACATTCGTATCACAGCTTATTCCGGCAGCTATTATTGGGAATATGTTTGCAATCGTGAGTGCAGGGTATATGAAGCGTTTAGGCGAGAAGAGACCTGAGCTTAGTGGTAATGGTGTATTAGTGAAAACAGACAATCAAGCAGAATTATTAAAAGAACAAAATACAGAGAAGCCAATTGATTTCTCATTAATGGGAGCAGGTTTATTAATTGCATGTACGTTCTTTATCTTCGGAGGGTTTGCTTCTAAGTTCATCGGTATTCCTGGGGCAATCATTATGATTTTCTCAGCAGCACTTGTGAAATACTTTAAACTAATGCCAGCAAAAATGGAGCAAGGAGCATTCCATTTATATAAATTTATTTCAAAGAATTTAACTTGGCCGTTAATGGTCGGATTAGGATTGCTATATATTCCGTTAAAAGACGTAGCGGCAGTTCTTTCAGTGGGATATGTTGTTGTTTGTGCATCGGTTGTTCTTACAATGGTAGCATCAGGTTTTCTTATAGGAAAAGTGATGAAAATGTATCCAGTTGAATCAGCAATTGTAACTGGATGTCATAGCGGTTTAGGCGGAACTGGAGATGTTGCTATTTTATCAGCTTCAAATCGTATGGAATTAATGCCTTTCGCACAAATTTCGACGCGTTTAGGCGGGGCAGCAATGGTTGTAACAGCGACAATCTTATTAACAATGTTTTCATGATCAAACAAGCTAGCTATATTCATATAGCTAGCTTGTCAAATTAAGGGGAGATTATAAGTATGTTAGAAAATCAAATTAATGAAAGATCATTGTTATTGCATAAAGAGTTGGTAGGGAAAATTGAGATTACAAGTAAGGTAGAAGTTAATACAGCGGATGATTTAAGCCTGACTTATACACCAGGTGTAGCGGAGTCTTGTAAAGCAATTGCAGCAGATGAAGAAACAGCGTATGACTATACAGCAAGAGGGAATATGGTTGCAGTTGTTTCAGATGGAACAGCAGTACTTGGTTTAGGGAATATTGGACCGAAAGCGGCTATGCCTGTTATGGAAGGGAAAAGTATTTTATTTAAAAAGTTTGCGAATGTAGATGCTTTCCCGTTATGTTTAGGGACGACGAATGTGGATGAAATCGTTACCCTTGTGAAAAATTTAGAACCTACATTTGCAGGTATTAATTTAGAAGATATTGCAGCACCACGTTGCTTTGAAATTGAAAAACGATTAAAAGAAGAAACGAATATCCCTGTATTCCATGATGATCAACATGGAACAGCTATTGTCGTCTTAGCAGCTGTTATTAATGCATTAAAAGTTGTAAGTAAACAAATGGATAATGTGAAAATTGTTATTAACGGTGCGGGTTCGGCAGGAATTGCAATTGGAAAATTATTATTAAAAGCTGGTGTAAAACACATTACGTTAGTTAGCTTAGAAGGTATTGTTTGTGAAGGTGAAACATGGATGAACGAAGCGCAAATTGAAGTTTCAAAGAAGACAAATCGAGAATATGTGCGTGGAACATTAAAAGAAGCGATTCATCAGGCTGATATCTTTATTGGCGTATCTGCGCCTAACGTATTAACGAAAGAATTTGTAAAGACGATGAATGAGAAAGCGATTGTGTTTGCAATGGCAAATCCAATTCCAGAAATATTCCCAGAAGATGCATTAGAAGCTGGAGCTGCTGTAGTTGGAACTGGTCGTTCTGATTATTCAAATCAAGTAAATAATGTATTAGCGTTCCCTGGTATATTCCGTGGTGCTTTAGATGTACGCGCGACTGATATTACAGAAGAGATGAAATTAGCGGCAGCATATGGGATCGCTAACATAATTACGGACGAAGAGCGTAGTGCGAACTATGTAATTCCAAATCCATTAGATAAAAGAGTTGTTCCGAATGTTGCAGAAGCAGTAGCGAAAGCAGCCATAGATTCAGGTGTGGCACAAATTACGAAAATGCCAAGTTATAAATAGTAAAAAGCAGTGCCTTCAAGGCACTGCTTTTTTGAGGTAAGAAATCAAAATAATGAAGAAGTGTAGAGTTATTCGTGCTCCCGCATTATTTATCCCGCCCAAAATTCAGTGGATGCAAGGAAGTAGATTAGTTTTGACAACTTACTCAACAGTGATTACAAATTGATCATAATATTTTTCATTCACATATATATTTAATACCCATAATCCGGATGAAGGTAGCGATATAGTGAGAGGGAGTTCGTTTGTAGTAGAATCGATTGTATTTGAAGTAGTCCAAGTTTGTTTGGAAGTTTCTTGTTGATAGAGTATTGGTGTTGGAGTTACAGATCCCTGTTTTAGCGCGATAATAGATACATTTCCAGTTGGTATTTCAGGATCTAGAAAGTACCACATAATTTCATTTTGTTCATTTGCGACAATAGATGTATCAGCAATTGCAATTCTTCTTTCAATCCCCTTTAAAGGTATCTTTCCGTCTACGAAGGAGGGCGCTTCTTCCCAATTTACATCTTTTAAAACACTAAGATGAAAAAAGGAAGGTGCGTTAACCTGAGATGATGATGTTACTATGGCTTCTTTTTTTAGTGCTTTTGAATCAGGTTGAGCCTGTGTGCATCCAGTGATGAGAAAGGAGAAAAGTAGCATAGTTCCGATTTTTTTCATGGTGCCACGCTCCTAATTATTATTGTTAGTGTAATTGTATTTGCTAGATAGCGGGACAATTCCTTTAAAGTATAAAAAGAGGTCGTAAGTTTTGTACGACCTCTTTTGACATTTTTTTATATTTGTTCAGTTGTGTAGGTTGGCTCGGTCTCTTTTTGAGGCATCGTCAAAAAAATAACAGACAGAACGATACATACGCCGCCTAATAATTGATATGATCCAAACGATTCATTTAGCCAAGTGATTGAAACGATGGCTGCTACAAGTGGTTCAATACTAGATAAAATACTTGTTTCTGTTGCTGCTAAATATTTAAGACTACCAATATAAAGAAGGAAAGAAAGGGTCCCACTAATAATGATAAGAATAAGCATAGAAAAAGTTTTTAGTGTAAGAGTTTGTGAAAATTGATTCCATCCAAATGAACGATTATAAATAAGTAGTGCAATTTCTCCGATTAACATCCCCCAACCAATTACTACAGTTGTTCCGCATTCTTTAATGAGAGAAGCTGGATGAAGGGTATAAAATGCAAATCCAATTGCCGTTAATAGTCCGAAAATAATGGCTGATTTAGATAAAACAATATTTTCGATTGAGCCATTTGTAATAATAAAGTATGTTCCTGTTAGCGCAGTTATAATTGCAAGTAGTTGCATAGAAGCAGGGAATTTTCTTTTCTGAAATGCAACATACATTGTAATAAGAACAGGGCCTAGAAATTGAAAGAGTGTTGCTGTGACAGCATTACTAATATGAACTGTTTCGATAAAGGCATATTGCGCGCCGAGCATGCCAAGAATAGAGAAAATAATAAGCTGTATAGAATGTCTAGGATGTTTCCAAATTTGAAATATGTTTTGTTTCTTTATTAGTAAGATAGACAAAATAAATACTCCTGCAAGCAACAAGCGAATTGTTAAAAAATCAATTGATGATACGTTCGTATGTTGAAATAGCCATTGAATCATCGGTCCAGATAATCCCCATAATGTGGCTCCTGTAATAATCATAATGAGTCCAATACGTCTATTTTTGTTCATGATCATGCATCTCCTCTTTAGTATTTGATTTTTTTTGTGTGACATGATAAAAGGAATTATATATAAAATCTGGTACTGTAAAAAGTATCAGATTTTAGTTTTATTAAGGGGTCAGATATTATGTTAGAATTAACGCCTAATTTAAATATGAATAGTAAGAAGGCATTGTATGTGCAGTTGTATGAGTATATAAAAAAAGAAATTAAAAATGGAACGATTCTATCTTTTACGAAGTTACCGGCTAAGCGAAAGTTAGCAACACATTTACAAGTAAGTAAAAATACAGTAGAGGCAGCTTACGAGCAATTACTTGCAGAAGGTTATATTGAATCAATTTCGAGAAAAGGTTATTTTGTATGTAAGATTGAGCAAATGGTTCATGTAGAAGAAAACGAAGAGAGAATAGAAGAAGTACCCTTTCAGGAGAGGGATTATAAATTTGATTTCACACAAACAGGAGTCGATACAAATGCTTTTCCGTTCAACATGTATCGGAAAATTATAAATGATGTATGGCAGCCTCATAATAATGAGTTGCTCTTTCTTGGTCACCCACAAGGAGAATGGAGCTTAAGAGAAGAAATTGCGAACTATTTGTATGAATCTAGAGGTGTGCGTTGTGCAGCTAGTCAAATCGTATTAGGAGCGGGAACACAAATATTAGTGAAATTACTGTTTCAATTATTAAAAGGAAGTAATTATGCAGTTGAAAACCCAGGTTATCATAGGAAAATGGTTGTTTTTGAACAGGGAGAAGAGAAGGTTCAAATGTTGTCTTTAGACAGGGACGGAATTTGTATGGCAGATTTAGAAAATAGCGATGCAAATATTGTATTTGTAACTCCATCCCATCAATTCCCATGCGGAATGATTATGCCTATCACGAGAAGGATGCAGCTTTTACAATGGGCGAAGAAAGAAGAAGGTAGGTATATTATTGAAGATGATTACGATAGTGAATTTCGCTATTCGGGAAAACCTATACCGGCACTGCAAGGGTTAGATACAGACGGGAAAGTTATTTATATGGGGACGCTATCGAAAGCATTGTTGCCATCATTACGGATGAGCTATATGGTGTTACCAAAGAAATTGATTAAAAAGTATCAACAACAATATTTATTTTATACACAAAGTGTTTCAAGAATGGACCAAGAAGTGATTAGAAGGTTTTTAAATGAAGGATATTGGGAAAAACATATTCATAAAATGCGTGTCGTCTATCGAAAGAAGAGAGATCGACTTGTTTTTGAACTAGAAAAGTACTTCTCAAATCGTGTTGAAGTGATAGGAGAAGATTCAGGATTGCACATTTTATTAAAGGTGCATAATGGAATGCGGGAAAAAGAATTAATTAAAGAAGCTGCGAAACATAGTATCAAAATATACCCTGTGTCTACGTACTATAAAGACGGTACTGCACCTGAAAATATAGTACTACTTGGATTTGCGATTTTATCAGAAGAAGAAATTGCGAAAGCGATTCAATTATTAAATAAGGCATGGTTTATAAAAAAGTAAAAAAACATCCTCATATATGAGAGGATGTTTTTTATTATTTATTTTCATCTAGGAATAAGACCATATGCTCTTCATCCCAATATTGTCCGTTATATTTCAGTGAACGTTCTTGTACACCAAACGTTTTAAAGCCTAATGACTCATAAAGTTTCTTCGCACCATCGTTTCCGACAACAACATCAAGCATAACTTGTTCTACGTCTAAAGATTTAGCAAGCTCAAGACATTCTTTAATAAGTGCTTTTCCTGCTCCAAGTCCGCGTGCTTTTGGAGACACATATACGGAACCAATTTTTGCTTTATGTTCTTGTTTTACATATGGTTTCGTTTCCAGTGTAGCAACTCCGATTAATTTTCCGTCTTTAAATGCACCTAGTGTATAGTTTTCGTCTTGTGCTAGTTTTTGTGCTTTATATTCAATAGCACACTCTTTATTAATAATATCTTCATAAGAAGAGCTGAAAGCTTCAGGGTTTTGCTTTAATCCTTCTACGCGAAGTTCTAAGTAAATTTCTGCTTCGTCTTTTGTTAATACATGGATATCCAATTATATCACCCTCCAGATCTTTGACAAATGTACCTTTACCACGCTATTCGCGGGCAGTAAGGCTCCAATTTTAAAATTCGGCGAATGCGCGGAAGTTAGGTGGGAGGTAACTGCCCGTAAATGCCCGATTGGTTCAACTAATAATCCATGGAGTGAACCTTTCCATGGATTAAAGTTTCACTTTATTTTATATTGAAATAAGAATAATTTCAAAAGCTTAGCTTCTAAGGGCAGATTTTATGAACAAAATAACACCAGTAGTGTTTACTACTACTGGTGTTTTCACACGCATCTTATTCAAAAGGAATCTCGATTATAAAGTTTGTCCCCACTCCTAATTGGCTTGTTACTAGAATGGAACCGTTATGCAATTCTACAATTTCCTTTGCAACAGCCAGTCCGATACCTTTTCCTCCAGTAGCCCTTGTTCTGGATTTATCAACACGGTAAAAGCGATCGAAAATATGCGGGATATCTTCTTCTGGAATACCTTCACCTTCATCTTGTACACTGATTGTAAAATAATCTGCTTCCGTTAGTACACGTATTGTTATAGTAGTGTTTTCTGGTGAATGCTGATAAGCATTATGCAATAAATTTAACATAACTTGTTCCATGCGTCTTTCGTCTATGCAAACTTCTAAATCGTTTTTACAATATACATGAAGTTGCATTTGTTTGTTCGTTAATGTTGTTTTTGTTTTTTCAACCATTCTTTCTAAAAATGGTTGAAGAAGCATCGTTTGTTTTTTAATAACAAATTGGTGTTGTTCTAATTGTACAAGCATAAATAAATCTTGTACGAGATCGGTTACACTATCCGTTTCGTCCTCAATGATTTGTAAATATTCTTCGCGTTCTTCTTTCGTTAAAGAGTCTCTCTTTGCTACCTTTGCATAACCTTTCATATAGGTTAATGGAGTTAATAATTCGTGAGCAACACTAGCGAGGAATTCATTTCGTTCTTTTTTCATATACGTAAGTTCACTCGATAAATCTTCAATCGTTTTTGCTAAACTTCCAAGTTCATCATTTCGTTTAATTCCTAATTGAATTGGCTTATTTAATTTTGAAATTTTTTCGGTCGCTCTTTTCATTTTTATAAGCGGCTCTGTAATAACTCGAGAAAAAACAAAAACAGAAATCGTTGTTAAAATAATTGTTAAAATACTGATGATAAGAAATTGGTCCATGAGTTTAATTAACATATTTTCTAAAAAAGATGTCTTTAATAACATATGTAAGTTACCTTGAAATCCAGTTATTTCAAGTGGGCTTACTGTAGAGATGAATTTCGATTTTTTCCAGTTTTTTTCTACGATCACCCCGTTTTGGGGGATATTTTTCGTTTTGCAAATAAGTTGTTTTTGCATTTCCTTTGTTACGGGTTCTGAGGTGGAAATAATTTTGCCGTTCTTGTCAGTTATAATGATAGTGGTATCGGTGTTAGCAATTAATTCTGAGCCAATTAATTCTTCAGCTGCATGCTCGATAGTGAACTCTTGATACCAAGGGCGTTTAGGTCGTTCGGTGTTTGGTTTTTGTTTAGAATATTCATTCCATTTTGCGCGGTTTACAATTTTGTCACGATACCGATTGCCTTTTTCTAATAGAGCACCTGTTTCTTCTGTAATCCGCATTTTTGAAATACTTTTGTAAAAGGATACGAAAGCAATTGTTTCAATACATAAAGCTAATATTAAAAAGTATGTCCCAATTTTAAGTGAAAGTTTACTCATTTTCCCACCATACCTTATTCATAATAAAGGGTCAGTGGTATGATATTTCCACTGACCTAAATAATTATTCACTTTTCCATTTATATCCGACTTTATAAACGGTTTCTAAATAATCCTCGACTGGAAATCCTTTTTTACGTAATTTATCACGGATATTGCGAATATGCGAATCAATCGTTCTATATTCGATGTCTGTTTCATAGCCCCAAATTTTTTCGATTAAATCATCTCGGCTGTAAGCACGGTTTGTATTTTGTAAAAACAGTCCAAGTAATGAAAATTCGATAGGAGTTAGTGAGATTTTTTCGTCATACACTGTGACAGTATGTTTCGTTTTATCCCACTCAATACCATTGAAGCTAACAAAGCCATCTTTCTTTGTCCGGCGTAATATAGCTTCAATTCGTGCGACTAATACATGCTCATCAAATGGTTTTGTGATATAGTCGTCTGCTCCCATAGTAAGGCCTTTAACCATATCGTAATTTTGATTACGAGCTGTTAGCATAATGATTGGAACGTTGGAAATTTGACGGATTTGATAGCAAGTATCCCATCCATCCATATTTGGCATCATAACATCTAATAAAATAATATCGAATTTTTTTTGCTCGATTAATTCCAGCGCTTCAAGGCCAGATTTAGCTTTCATACAAAAATAGCCGCGAGGGCTTAAGAAAAGATCTAGCAATCGTAACATACGTTCTTCATCGTCTACTAATAAAATTTTTACCATAATCTTGTGCACCCCAAACTATTCATTCTACTTGTATAGTTTACATGAAAATAATAAAAAACTCTTTTTATGTGATTGAATGGATGGCTGATTTTTTCGCTCAGGGCAATTGACATAAAAAATGCACTAGTTTTGCACAACTATTATTTATAATAGAAAACGTAGCGACACAAATACCCTATGTTGCGACATAACGTCATGTCATTTTATTTATAAAATGACAATTCCATTCTATTGTGTATGTGAGATAGAGAGGGTTTTCGTATTCACCTCGCATCGGATAAGAAAAATTTCCTATCTCACACTTTTTTTAAAAGGAGATAATACACATGAATCCAAAAGAAGAAATTTCAAAAAAAGAAAAGCAAGATCGTAATACGGTTGTAATGTGTGTTGCCGTATCTATGATTATTATTATAAGTTGCGTAAATAAAATTTTGGGGATTTTATAATATATAAAAGCTGATTACTTGTTAACAAGCAATCAGCTTTTTTTATTTTATCCGATTGGTGTGGAGTAATAACTAGTGGGGGAATGACTTCCTGGATTAAAGTTCTACTTTATCAAGAGGCATATTTTTATATAATAAACCAAGGTAAAATTGCTAATCCAGAAGTTACCATTGCTGTAGCACATATTAAAAAGATAGCTCGTTTTTTTTGTTTCATGTCACATTCTCCTCTACATATCAATTGAATGCTGTTCGTTCATTTTATATTTTTAGTATAATGAATGGAAAGGATTGGTACGATCGATAAAGGTGACATGAAGATTACATTGTTGTAATGAAAAAAGCATCTTTCTTAATAAGAAGATGCTTTGGGAAAACTATCCCGCTATTTGTGGATTAATAATCAGTGGGGATAGACACCCCCACCAATTAAAGTTTCACTTTATATTGAAGTATTAATCATTTAAGAATAAAACCATATGTTCTTCGTCCCAATATTGACCGTTGTGCTTTAATGAACGTTCTTGCACGCCGTAAGTTTGGAAACCTAATGACTCATATAGTTTTTTTGCGGCATCGTTACCAACTACAACATCGAGCATAAGTTGTTCTACATGTAATTTATCGGCATTTTCAATAATTGCTTTAATTAGAGCTCGTCCTGCCCCAAGGCCACGTGCTTTTGGGGAAACAAAAACGGAGCCGATTTTTGCTTTATGTTCTTGTTTAATGAATGGTTTTGTTTCTAAAGTAGCAATACCAATCAAATCGTTATCGTTGAAGACACCTAGAGTATACTTATCGGGATTGCTTAATCTTTTTGCCATAGCAGCTACAGGATTTTCATGTTTAAGAACATCTTCATAAGAAGAGCTAAAAGCTTCCGGGTTCTTCGTTAAACCTTCCATACAAACTTTTAAATATATTTCTGCGTCCTCTGTTGTTAATAAGCGAATTTCCATAGTTGTAACCTCCTTGGTGGATTTCAAATAAATCCATTACTTTTATAAGATTGAGTATGCGTTTTTTAGCAGTCTCTTTTAATTTGTAAAAGAATGAAAAGATATATGCTACAATGTTTTGATTTAATTGTGTAATGAAATTATATATTAACTTTATTAACTATTCAAGTCCTTAATATATTACATTTTTATAACTAAAATAACTCCTCGATCGAGGAGTTATTTTTTAAACATTCAATTGATAGCCATCAATTCGTTTTGGATGTGTGTAAATATTACAAGAGTCATTTCTAATAAATCCTACGACTGTAATGCCTAAGTCATGAGCAAGTTGCAAGGCTAGTTTTGTTGGAGCGGATTTGGATAGAACAATTTCACAGCCGATTTTTGAAACTTTGAGTAAAATTTCAGATGAAATACGTCCGCTAAATGCGATAATTTTTCCTTTAACAGATATATCATTACGTAAACAATAGCCGTATATTTTATCTAATGCGTTATGTCTCCCGATATCCATTCTTGATATAAGGATATTGTTTCGATCACATAGCGCAGTATTGTGAACACCGCCGGTTTGGCGAAATGTAGTGGAAGATTGTTGTAAGGCATTCATTAAGTAAAAGCATTCTTCAGGAGTAATTTTTACATGTATATCATGTAAATCTTTTGCTTTTGCGGCGTCGTTTACGAAAATAAAACCTTGTCTACCTTTTCCGCAGCAAGAAGTGATGTATCGTTTATTATATAAAGTTTGATAGAGTGGATTCACTTTTGATGATTTTACATGGACAATTCCGTTCTCTTTTTGAACCCATATTTCTTCAACATCTTTATAGGAAGAAATAATTCCTTCAGAAATTAAAAAACCAACTACCATATCTTCAATGTAATTTGGTGTGCATACAACTGTTACGTATTCTTCACCATTTAATTTAATAGTAATAGGAGATTCTGTAACAATCTCATCAACTTGTTTTGAAAATGAGCCAGATTGATAGCGTACAATCGTATATGTCTCTTGCGTAAACTCCATATTAAATTCCCCTTTTATATGTATTTTTCTCCCACATTTATCATAAAACATTGAAAAAATAAAAACACCTATTAGCAGGGAAATCACAGATTATTTTGGTTATTATTGTATATGTACGATATAATAGAACTGTAGAATAGTGACATTTTCAAGCTTTCGTAGTTATACCTTATAACATCAAGAATCGACTTCATAAGAAAAGGATTTCAGCAGAGCGTTTCAAAAATATGTACAGTAACTTGTTTTTTGAAAACGGATTCATAAACGTGTTGTACAGTTGGTTGTAAGGAGTGGGGAAACTATGGCAGAACAGACAGTCCGTGTAACCGTTGATGGTAAAGAATTTGCTGCATCAGGTGAAAAGACGATACTACAATTATTTAACGAGAGTAACTTGGAACATCCTCAAATTTGTCATGTACCAGAAGTAGATCCAATTCAAACTTGTGATACATGTATTGTAGAAGTAGATGGGAAGTTAATGCGTGCTTGTTCAACGCAAATAGAGAACGGTATGCATATTGAAAGACAGTCGCAGCGCGCAAAAGAGGCGCAGACTGAGGCGATGGATCGAATATTAGAGAACCATTTATTGTATTGTACTGTTTGTGATAACAATAATGGTAACTGTAAAGTGCATAATACAGTGCATATGATGGAAATTGAAGAACAGAAATACCCGTATGAACCGAAAGTAAGTGCGTGTGAAGTGGACATGTCACATCCGTTTTACCGGTATGATCCCAATCAATGTATTGCTTGTGGACAGTGTGTAGAAGTATGTCAAAACCTACAAGTCAATGAAACTATATCGATTGATTGGAATTTAGACCGCCCGCGTGTTATTTGGGACAATGGTGTAAGTATAAATGACTCGTCTTGTGTGAGTTGTGGGCAATGTGTAACAGTTTGTCCATGTAATGCGTTAATGGAAAAAACAATGCTAGGTGAAGCTGGGTTTATGACAGGATTAAAACCAGATGTGTTAGATCCGATGATTGATTTTGTAAAAGATGTAGAGCCAGGATATAGCAGTATTTTAGCAGTTTCAGAAGTGGAATCTGCGATGCGCAAGACGAAGGTTAAAAAGACGAAAACAGTTTGTACATTTTGCGGTGTAGGTTGCTCGTTTGAAGTGTGGACGAAAGACCGTCATATTTTAAAAGTACAACCTGTTTCAGATGCACCGGTTAATGGTATCTCTACATGTGTAAAAGGCAAATTTGGATGGGACTTTGTAAATAGTGAAGATCGCATTACAAAGCCATTAATTCGCCAAGGAGATATGTTTGTTGAAGCTTCTTGGGAAGAAGCTCTTGAAGTTGTTGCATCTAACATGCAGCATATTAAATCAGAATACGGCAGCGATGCATTTGGGTTTATTTCTTCTTCGAAAGTAACGAATGAAGAGAATTATCTTATGCAAAAATTAGCTCGTCAAATATATGGAACAAATAATGTAGATAACTGTTCCCGTTATTGTCAATCTCCAGCAACAGACGGCTTATTTAAAACTGTCGGTATGGGTGGGGATGCTGGAACAGTGAAAGATATCGCTGAAGCAGGTCTTGTTATTATCGTTGGTGCGAATCCGACAGAGGGACATCCTGTACTTGCGACGCGTGTGAAACGTGCTCATAAATTACACGAACAAAAATTAATTGTAGCAGACCTTCGTAAACATGAAATGGCTGAGCGTGCGGATATATTTGTTCATCCGAGTCAAGGAACTGATTATGTATGGCTTGCTGGTATTACGAAATATATTATCGATCAAGATTGGCATGATAAAAAGTTCTTAGCTGAAAATGTAAAGAACTTTGATGAATATAGCAAAATGTTAGAAAAGTATTCGCTTGATTACACAGAAGAAATTACGGGGATTTCTAAAGAGAACCTGAAAGAAATGGCTCGTATGGTATATGAAGCAGACGGTACTTGTGTACTTTGGGGAATGGGTGTAACTCAAAATACAGGTGGTAGTACAACTTCAGCTGCAATTTCAAATTTATTACTTGTTACGGGTAACTACCGTCGTCCTGGTGCAGGTGCATACCCATTAAGAGGACATAATAACGTACAAGGCGCTTGTGATATGGCGACCTTACCGAATTGGCTTCCAGGTTATCAAGCGGTATCTGATGATACGCTCCGTGCTAAATTTGAAAAAGCGTACGGTACGACGATTCCGAAAGAGCCAGGATTAAATAATATTGCAATGTTACTTGCGGCGGAAGAAGGAAAACTGCGCGGTATGTATGTTATGGGTGAAGAAATGGCTTTAGTAGATTCAAATGCGAACCATGTGCAACATATTTTAGAGAATTTAGATTTCCTTGTTGTTCAAGATATGTTCTTATCAAAAACAGCTCGTTTTGCTGATGTTATTTTACCGGCAGCACCGAGCTTAGAAAAAGAAGGGACGTTTACGAATACAGAACGTCGTATTCAAAGATTATATGAAGTATTGAAGCCGCTTGGTGATTCAAAACCAGACTGGTGGATTTTACAAAAAGTAGCTCGTGCACTAGGCGGAGATTGGAATTATGAAAACCCAAGTGAGATTATGGATGAAATAGCATCGCTTGCACCGTTATATTCTCAGGCAACATATGATCGTTTAGAAGGATGGAATAGTTTATGTTGGGGTAGCCATGATGGTAGCGATACACCGCTATTATATGTAGATGGATTTAACTTCCCAGATAAACTTGCTCGTTTATCATTAGATGAATGGGTACCACCAGTTGTGGCGCCGGATGAGTATGATTTACTATTAAATAATGGTCGTATGCTAGAGCATTTCCATGAAGGGAATATGACGAATAAGTCGGCTGGTATTTTATCTAAAGTATCTGAAGTATTCGTTGAAATTTCACCTGAACTTGCTAAAGAGCGTAATGTGAAAGATGGTGGTCTTGTAGAATTATCATCGCCGTTCGGAAAGATTAAAGTACAAGCACTTGTTACAGACCGTGTAACGGGAAATGAGTTATATTTACCAATGCATGCGACAGTAAATGAAGAGGCTATTAATATTTTAACAGGAACAGCGACAGACATTTATACGTGTACACCAGCTTATAAACAAACGATGGTGAAACTGCGCGTATTACGTGAAAAAGGAAATCGTCCATTACCATCTTCAAACCCGCGAGATAAAAAACGCCATCCACAAAATGGTGTTGAAATTCAGCAAAAGTGGCAAAGAAAACAATACGTATCACTTGTGGACTAGGGGGCGGAGATAGTGGCAAAAGAAATTACGTTAATTAAAAAGAAAGTTGTAACAGAAGAAGAGAAGAAACAGCAATTAGCAGAGGAACTGTTCACGGAGTTAGCGAATAACCGTGAAGCAGTCGAGGAAACGATGCAATTACTAGCGCAATTACAGAAAGCTGGTATTTTAGATGCGGCAATTAGTTTACTTGCTGCGAAAGAAGATGTTTCGAAAATTGCTGTTGAGCAATTAAATCGTGAACCAGTGAAAAATGCACTGAACAATATGATGGGGGCAGGAGAGGCTTTATCTTCAGTTGACCCAGAGGTAACAAAACAAATCACATCGAGTTTAGTTACTGGATTGCAATTTGCAACAGATGAATTAAATAGTGGTAAAAAAACAAAAGTGATGGATTTCTTTAAAGTATTAAAAGATCCAGATATCAATAGAGCAATTACATTCGGTTTTAGCTTTTTGAAAGCATTTGGGCAAGGATTAGAGAAAAAATAGAGTAGATGAAAAAGTGATGGGAAATAGCCATCACTTTTTTCATTGTATGTATAAGAGTGTTCATGTTAAGCGGAATATATTATTATTAAAAAGATGGATTAGAAATGGAAATGTGGAATCCATCTCAAATATCGTTTTAGAATGTGGAGGAATATATGCAACACCGTAAAAGACTATCTATACCAGGAGTAATGAGCCATTCCTTTCAAACAGTAAAATTTGCTTTTTGGAATGTATTAACCTTTCAACTTGCTTATAAATTGTTAGCAGCGATTGTGTTTGTTCCACTGTTTGGGATCATTTTTAATAAATTATTGTATTTTGGTGGTTACGCAAATGCGACAAATGATGAATTATTAGCATTTTTGAAAACACCATACGGCATTTTGGCAATCGTAATTTTATCCTTGTTAGCACTGTTTCTTATCTTTACGGAATTTGCGGTGCTTATTATTATTTCGTATTTCGCTCATAAAAGACAAAAGGTGAAATTACGCCCGATTTTATATAAAACCGTAACGTACTTACCTACGCTTTTCACATATTGCTTACCAGGATTTATTTTATATGCTGTCGTATTATTACCTCTTTTAAATATGGGATATGAAACGGCATTAATTCCGCAAATCCAAATTCCTAACTTTATTACAGGAGAACTGTTTAAAACGACGATGGGACAAGTAGGCTATTACACGTTCTTTGCCGTAGTTGCGTATTTGAACCTTCGCTGGATTTTCGTTCTACCTATTGTCGTTTTAGAACAAAAGCCGTTTCGCACAGCAGCGCGTAAAAGTGCAGCTTTAGTAAAAGAAAGCTTTTTTAAAGTACTATTCTTTTTAGTAGGATTTTTCATTTCAATAGGGATTGTTTATATTTTGTTTTTTGGAATATATTTATTGTGCCTATGGGGTGTGTATGAATTTACAAACCCGGAAGGAACATTTGCGTTATTAGCCGAATCAACGATTTCTGTATTCCTAACAAGTACATTGTATTTATTTAGCTTTATTGTGACACCATTTTATATTATGGCTATAACAAGATTGTACTTACAAAAGGTTCCGGTTGAAGATGTGTTATTAGAAGAAGGATTAGATTATTCGAAAACGAAAGCAGATAAATGTTTCTTTCAAAAACATCGCTGGAAATTTATTAGTGTATATATTGTAGGGATTATTACGGCCGGAATGGTCGTTGCCTTCATTGTAACGTTTATTTCAAATTCGTATAAAGAACCGATTATTATGGCGCACCGCGGATATATATCAAAAGGGGTAGAAAATACGAAAGAAGCTGTGCAAGGTGCTATTGATGCAAAAGCAGACTACGCTGAAATAGATGTATTACAAACGAAAGACGGTGAGCTAGCGGTTATACATGACTTGAAGTTAAAGCGTCTTGCAAATGCCAATGTGCATGTGTCAGATTTAACGATGGATGAATTAAGACAGCTTACTCTTAGTCAAGATGGATTTTCAGGACAAATAAGTACACTTGATGAAATCATTAAGCTTGCAAAGGGGAAAATCAAACTCAATATTGAAGTGAAGCTTCATGGGGGCGAAAAAGACTTTGTAAATAAAGTATTAAAAGCGATTAAAGATAATGAATTTGAGAAGCAATGTGTAATTCAAACGTTACACTATCCACTCATTAAAGAGTTTAAGCGTGCAAATTCAGATATAAAAGTAGGATATATACTGTATGCAAGTAGAGCTAACTTAAAGAATGTAAAAGCTGACTTTTATGTAGCAGAAGAATACATGTTAAATAAGAAATTAGTAAAAGAAGCAAGGAAGTTAAATAAGCCAATTTACGTATGGACAGTAAATGATATGGAGAGTTTAAAGGCATATTATAAGTTAAACGTAGATGGTATCATTACCGATTATCCTGAAGATGCACGTGAAACAATTAAGGAGTTAAAAGAGCAAGAAGCGGAAGAAAGTGATCTGTTTGATAAAATTACTGAAACAACAGATGATTTGTTTTCAAAGTTATTTATAAGTTATCCAGCTGCTGGCTAAATGCCAGCAGCTGTTTTTTGTAAAAAGAATATATTTCTAAAATATTGTGTAAAGTAATAACTGTATATGTATACGTCTTCATTTGGAGTTTTTACATTGTTATATTATTGTCAAATAATAAATGATTACTGCTTATTTTGAAGGGATATAATAAAAATAGAGTAATAGATAATGAAATAGAACGAACTTCCTAATAGAATCAATGTTTTATATATTTACACTATTCTAAATATATAAACTTTAGAAAAATGATATGTTAGCGTTTTCATAACTTTTAAGTTATGCTAGAATAAGGACATAAGTTATTAATTATTACAAAAAGAAAAAAGACTTTCTTTTTTCTGTTAATTATAAGGGGGCATTTCATTATGCGTATTGGGGTACCAGCAGAAATTAAAAACAACGAAAACCGTGTGGCAATGACACCAGCTGGTGTTGTACATTTAATTCGTAACAATCACGAAGTATTTATTCAAAAGGGTGCAGGTTTAGGATCTGGTTTCACAGATGCTCAGTATGTTGAAGCTGGAGCAAAAATTGTTGATACAGCTGAAGAAGCTTGGAACATGGAAATGGTTATGAAAGTTAAGGAACCAATTGAAAGCGAATACAAACACTTCAGTGAAGGTTTAATCTTATTCACATACTTACACTTAGCTCCAGAACCAGAATTAACAAAAGCTTTAATCGAGAAGAAAGTAGTAGCTATTGCGTACGAAACAGTACAATTAGAAAACCGTTCATTACCATTACTTGCACCTATGAGTGAAGTAGCTGGTCGTATGGCTGCACAAATTGGTGCACAGTTCCTTGAGAAAAACAAAGGCGGTAAAGGTATCTTACTTGCAGGTGTTCCAGGGGTTAAACGTGGTAAAGTAACAATTATCGGTGGTGGACAAGCTGGTACAAATGCTGCTAAAATTGCAGTTGGACTAGGTGCGGATGTAACAATCATCGACTTAAGTGCAGAACGTCTTCGTCAATTAGATGACATTTTCGGAAACCAAGTAAAAACTTTAATGTCTAATCCTTACAATATTGCAGAAGCTGTAAAAGAGTCTGATCTTGTAATTGGTGCAGTATTAATCCCAGGTGCAAAAGCGCCAAAACTTGTAACAGAAGAAATGATTAAATCAATGGAACCGGGTTCTGTTGTTGTAGATATCGCGATTGACCAAGGTGGTATTTTCGAAACAACTGACCGTATTACAACTCATGATAACCCAACTTACGAAAAACACGGTGTTGTTCATTATGCAGTTGCAAACATGCCAGGTGCGGTTCCACGTACATCAACTCTTGCATTAACAAACGTAACAGTACCATATGCAGTACAAATTGCTAACAAAGGCTACAAAGCTGCTTGCCTAGGCAACACTGCATTATTAAAAGGTATTAACACATTAGATGGCTATGTAACATTTGAAGCTGTTGCAGAAGCTCACGGTGTAGAGTACAAAGGTGCTAAAGAATTATTAGAAGCAGAAACAGTATCTTGCTAATAGAAGCATTATACAAAACAAAATCGAACAATATATAAAACAACATGATAAGAGCTAAGAGATAATACCTCTTAGCTCTTCTTGGCAAAAGGGGGCATTCATCGTGGCCAACCTATTTAAAAAGAAATCCGTTACGCAATTGTTAGGGGAAAGTAAAAGTAAAACTTTAACGAAAACGCTAGGGGCATTCGACCTAACAATGCTAGGAATTGGTGCGATAATTGGTACAGGAGTTCTAGTATTAACTGGATTAGTAGCAGCAAGAGATGCTGGTCCAGCAGTTATTTTTTCATTTATGATTGCAGCAATTGTTTGTGGATTTGCAGCTTTATGTTATGCGGAAGTTGCATCTACACTCCCTGTTTCAGGTAGTGTGTACACATATTCGTATGCAACAATTGGTGAGTTTGTTGCTCATTTAATGGGATGGACATTGTTATCCGTATATGTCGTAACGACTGCCGCAGTAGCTGGCGGATGGACGGGTTATTTCAATAATTTAGTGAGTGGATTGGGACTTGAAATCCCAAAAGCATTGCTAACGATTCCAGCGCAAGGTGGTATGGTAAACTTACCGGCAGTTATCGTTACGTTAGTGATAACTTGGTTATTATCACGAGGTACAAAAGAAAGTAAGCGTGTGAATAACATAATGGTATTAATTAAAATTGGTATTGTTGTTTTATTCATTGCAGTTGGTGTATTCTACGTGAAACCAGAAAACTGGATACCATTTGCACCTTACGGTTTAAGTGGAGTGTTCGCAGGGGGAGCAGCAGTATTCTTTGCTTTCTTAGGATTTGATGCATTAGCAACTTCTGCTGAAGAAGTAAAAAATCCGCAACGTGATCTACCAATTGGTATTATTGCCTCGTTAGTTATTTGTACAATCATTTATGTTGTAGTTTGTCTCGTTATGACAGGTATGGTTTCTTATAAGGAATTAGATGTACCTGAAGCTATGGCATATGTGTTAGAAGTTGTAGGACAAGATAAAGTGGCTGGTGTAATTGCTATTGGAGCTGTAATCGGTATTATGGCTGTAATTTTCGCTTACATTTATGCGACAACACGTGTATTCTTCGCAATGAGCCGTGACGGTTTATTACCAAAATCTTTTGCGAAAATTAACAAGAAGACTGAAGCGCCAACATTTTCAGTTTGGTTAACAGGAATTGGTAGTGCTTTAATTGCTGGATTTATCGATTTAAAAGAATTGTCGAATTTAGCGAATATTGGAGCGTTATTAACATTCGCCATGGTTGGTGTAACTGTTATCATTCTTCGTAAAACGCATCCGAAATTACAACGTGGATTTATGGTACCACTTGTACCGATCTTACCGATTATTTCAATTGCATGTTGTCTATTCTTAATGGTAAATTTACCATTAACAACATGGATATACTTCGGTATTTGGTTAGCAATTGGAGTAGTTGTATACTTTGTTTATTCGAAAAAACATAGTCATTTAAAAGACGATGGAAGTTCGCAGGATAATTTAGATCAAGCTAATTAAAGGGATATAAAATAGTAAGCCTTGTGCGTCTAGGGAGCGCACAAGGCTTTTTCTTTTGGATAAGGAAGGAAATAAATGTTAAATTGTCGAATTTTTATGTCGGAATATGAAAAAAGGGGAGGAAGAGGAATGCTAGAAACGAAAGTGGTTGTTGGAGCAGAGGAGTATAATAATAACCCTGGTTGGTTACATACGAATGAAGAAGAATTAAATTTATTGCGAAGAGAAACTTGGCTTGATAAATTTCAACCTAATTCTTTATCAGCAATTTTAGCGGAACATGTATGGGAGCATTTATCGTACGAAGAAGGAATCGAAGCTGCAAAAATTTGTTATGAGTTTTTAACGGAGGGTGGATATATTCGTTGTGCAGTGCCAGATGCATTTTTCCCAGATGAAGAATATCAGCAAGGTGTACAAGTAGGTGGACCAGGGCCATTAGATCATCCAGCAGCAAGTCATAAAATCGTTCATAACTATAAAACAATCACGTCCATGTTTGAATCGGCAGGTTTTCAAGTTAGGACTTTAGAATACTGTGATGAGAATGGTAAGTTTCATTATAATGATTGGAATGAGAAAGATGGTTTTATTTATCGCTCGAAACGTTTTGATCATAGAAATCAAGATGGTACATTAGAATTTGCTTCGTTAATTGTGGATGCAGTGAAACTTTAATCAGTGGGGGTTCTTCATCTCCTGTTGATTATTAGCCTTCAACAATCGGGCTTTTACGGGTAGCTAATGTAGGGGAAATAAGAGAAGGATGCACGATAGTTTTCGTGTATCCTTTTTGTATGAAGAGTATGATAGGTGTGGAGAATATTGATATGTATATGTTGAAATATGAATGGAATTGTCAAAAAAATCTTTCGGATTTTATTGACACATATGAGTAGGCGCTCATATAATAAAAGTATAAGATATATGAACAGTTGTTCATATGTTCAATTAAAGAGGTGAGCTATAATGGCTGAAAATAAAGTAGAAACACCGCAGGAAACTTGTTCTCAAACGGTAATTCATGAGGAAGTCGTGGATCAAGTGAAGCAAACAATTCCGACTGATGGAAGTTTAAGTAAAGTAGCAGAACTATTTAAAGTATTAGGTGACCGTACGCGTACGAGAATATTACATGCATTATTTGAAGCTGAAATGTGCGTTTGTGATTTAGCTTATTTATTAGGAATGACACAATCGTCTATTTCACATCAGCTACGTGTGTTAAAGCAAGCGAAACTTGTAAAGAATCGTAAAGAAGGAAAGGTCGTTTATTATTCGTTAGCTGACCAGCACGTAATTCATATCTTCGAGCAAGCGTTTGAACACGTAAACGAGGAAGAATAAAAACGCGAGGAGGGAGAACGATGGCAGAAGCATTAGTGAAAAAGAAACTGATGTTAGAAGGTTTAGATTGTGCGAACTGTGCAATGAAAATTGAAAAAGGCGTTGGGAATATAGAAGGAGTAAATTCTTGCTCTGTAAACTTTGCAACAAAGACGATGGTTTTAGAAACAGCACAAAATAAAGAAAATGAAGTTGTGACAGAAGCAAAACAGCTTGTTACAAAGTTAGAACCACATATTAAAGTGCAAGAAGAGCAAAAAAATAAAGCTGCAAAAGAAGTTTTTATATTAGAAGGTTTAGATTGCGCGAACTGTGCAATGAAGATTGAAAATAAAGTTAAGGAAATGCCGACAGTTTCAGAAGCAACTGTTGATTTCGTATCAAAGAAATTACGAGTAGAAGTTGCGAATAAAAGAGAGTTAGAATCGACTGTAGAAGATATAAAGAATGTCGTTCAAAAGTTAGAACCAGATGTGAAAGTTGTTCGTGAAGAAAAGAGCGGCCATGACCACGGACATAGTCACGACCATGGTGAAGCAAATGTGAAAAAGATGATAGGGCGATTAGTAGTCGGTGGAATTTTGACAGGAATTGCTGCCTTAGCTGATTTACCACAAATGATAACAATTCCATTATTCGTCCTTGCGTATTTATTAATAGGTGGAGATATCGTTTGGAGAGCGGTAAGAAACATAACTCGCGGCCAAGTATTCGATGAAAACTTTTTAATGGCAATTGCAACTGTAGGAGCTTTTGCAATTCAACAATATTCAGAAGCTGTTGCGGTAATGCTATTTTATCAAGTAGGGGAACTATTCCAAAGTATTGCAGTAAATCGCTCTCGAAAATCAATTACTTCATTAATGGATATTCGCCCTGATTATGCGAATGTAAAGGTTGGAAATGAAACGAAACAAGTATCACCGGAAGATGTACAAATCGGCGATTATATTATCGTAAAACCGGGTGAGAAAGTACCATTAGACGGAAAAGTAGTCGAGGGAACATCAATGATGGATACTTCAGCACTTACAGGTGAATCTGTACCGCGTGAAGTAGAAGTTGGTAATGACGTATTAAGTGGTTTTGTAAACCAAAATGGTGTATTAACAATTGAAGTTACAAAAGAATTTGGTGAATCTACTGTATCAAAAATTTTAGATTTAGTTCAAAATGCAAGTAGTAAAAAAGCACCGACAGAAAACTTTATTACGAAATTTGCGCGCTACTATACTCCTGTTGTAGTTATTACAGCAGCGATCATGGCGTTTATTCCACCGCTTATTTTAGAAGGTGCTACATTCTCCGAGTGGATTTATAGAGCGTTAGTATTCTTAGTTATCTCTTGTCCATGTGCGTTAGTCGTATCCATTCCTCTTGGATTCTTTGGAGGTATCGGTTGTGCATCCAAAAGTGGGATTTTAGTAAAAGGAAGTAACTATTTAGAAGCATTGAATGATGTGAAATATATCGTCTTTGATAAAACAGGTACATTAACAAAAGGTGTCTTTAAAGTTACAAAAATGGAGCCAAGTGAAGGTACTACTAGTGAAGAACTGTTAGAGTATGCAGCGTTTGCAGAAGTATATTCAAATCATCCAATTGCACAATCTATTCGAAATGCATATGGAAAATCAATCGATGAAAATGCTATTGAAGACTATAGTGAAATTTCTGGTCATGGTACAGTTGTAAAAGTACAAGGAAAAGAAATTTTCGCAGGTAATGCTAAATTAATGAGAAAAGAAAATATTGAATTTAAGCAACCAGAAACAGTAGGTACATTAGTTCACGTTGCTGTAGATGGTAAATACGCAGGTTATATTGTTATCTCAGATGAGGTAAAAGAGGATTCAAAACAAGCGATTCAAAAGTTAAAAGAACTAGGTATCAAGAAGACAGTGATGTTAACTGGGGATGCAAAAGCAGTTGGTGAAGCTGTTGGAAAAGAATTAGGTTTAGATGAAGTTCACGCAGAACTACTACCACAACAAAAAGTAGAAGAGATTGAAAAAATTGATGCGGCTAAGCGTGGAAAAGAAAAAGTTGCTTTCGTTGGTGATGGTATTAACGACACGCCAGTATTAGCACGAGCGGACGTTGGTATTGCTATGGGTGGCTTAGGATCGGATGCAGCGATTGAAGCTGCAGATATCGTTATAATGACTGATGAACCTTCAAAAATTGCAACAGCTGTTAAAATTGCAAAACGCACAAGAAGTATTGTATGGCAAAATATTATATTTGCATTAGGTGTAAAAGGATTAGTTTTATTACTTGGTGCTTTTGGTATAGCGACAATGTGGGAAGCTGTTTTCTCAGATGTGGGTGTGACGTTAATTGCAGTATTAAATGCAATGCGTGTACTACGAGTGAAAGATTTATAAAAAGAGGGCGCAATTGCGTCCTCTTTTTTATCGGTTATTTTGTTGAAAGTGACTCAATAAAATAATATCAAATATTATTTTAGTTTTTAATAACGCAATATTAAATTTTACAAATAAAAAATATTCACCTTGTTATTTTAATATATTTTTTACAAATATTCATATAGTATTGAAAAAACAGAGAAGGAGGAAACTTCTCTGTTTATTTTTGTATGTTTTTTTCAACTTGTTCACGAACAGTTTGAATATAATTCATTTTATGATCCCAGCATTCTTGGCTTAAATCGACAGGATACTCTTCGGGGTTTAAAGTTCGCATGTATTCTTCCCAAAATAGAGCGAGACTCTGTTCGTTATACTTTTGAATATCTAATATACTTGGTAGTTCGTATGTTCTTTCACCGTTAACGAAAATGTCTTTATGCAGTTCACGTGCTTCAAAGTTTGTTACGAATTTACTTATGTATGTGTGAACAGGGTGGAACATTTTTAAGCGTTCTTCTTTTTCAGGCTCTTCAGAATCTAACGCAATATAATCGCCTTCAGCATGATTATTAACCCTGTTGACTATACGATAAATTCGTTTAAGCCCTGGAGTTGTAATCTTTTCAGGGTTAGATGAAATTTTAATCGTGTCATTTAATTTCCCGTCAGTATCTTCAATCGCAACTAGTTTGTAAACAGCCCCTAATGCTGGTTGTTCAAAGGATGTAATTAATTTTGTTCCAACACCCCATACGTCAATTTTTGCACCTTGAGATTTAAGGTGCATAATTGTGTATTCATCTAAATCGCTAGAAGCGATAATTTTTGTATTTGTAAACCCAGCCTCATCTAGTAATATTCTTGCCTTTTTAGACAAATAAGCCATATCACCACTATCAAGACGAATGCCATAGAAATCAATACGATCTCCAAATTCTTTTGCAACACGAATCGCATTTGGAACACCAGATTTTAATGTGTCATATGTATCGACGAGAAAGACACATTTTTTATGAGTTTCAGCGTATTTTTTAAACGCGACATATTCATCGCGATACGCTTGAACGAAAGAGTGAGCATGTGTGCCGGCTACAGGTATCCCGAAGCGTTTTCCAGCACGAACGTTGCTTGTAGATGAGAAACCGCCAATAAAGGCAGCGCGTGTTCCCCAAAGGGCAGCATCAAATTCATGAGCACGTCTTGTGCCAAACTCTAAAAGTTCATCGTTATTTGCAGCATGCTTCATACGAGCAGCTTTTGTTGCAATTAATGTTTGGTAATTCACAATGTTTAAAAGGGCAGTTTCAATAATTTGTGCTTCACCGAGTGGTGCATCAACACGTAATAAAGGCTCGTTATTGAATACAACTTCACCTTCTTGCATACCACGAATGACCCCAGTGAATTTCATATTTTGTAAATAATGAAGGAATTCTTCTTCAAATTGTAATTCTGCTAAATAAGCGATATCGCTCTCGGTAAAACTGAAATTTTCTATGTACTCTACAATTTTTTCAAGACCAGCAAAAACAGCGTAGCCATTCTCAAATGGAAGCTTTCGAAAATATAAATCAAAAACAGAACGGCGATTATGAATACCATCTTTCCAATATGTATAAGCCATGTTGATTTGATATAAATCTGTATGTAAGGCATAACTATCGTCTTTATAATAATTCATTGCGAAAACACCTCCGTAATTTGGTTATAGTATACCAATTTTACGACGTTCGTAGCAAAGAAGAGATATTGATGTGAAGTCAAGAGAGAAAAAAATGAAATAATGCATATTTTTTAGAAAATTAACATTTATCAATTTATATTTCTTTAAATTTTATGTATTATTAGAGTAATGGGGGTAATGAGAATGGAGGAGGACAATGCAACAAACATTAGAAAAAATAGGCAAACAAGTCTTTTATAAACGGCTACAGCAAAAAATGACACAAGAAGAATTATGTCAGGGCATTTGTTCTGTCTCATACTTAAGTAAGATCGAAAATGGAAAGATCGAAGCATCAGAAGAAATTCTACAATTGCTCTGCGCAAGATTAGAGATTGCTGTAACGGATTTAAGAGATGTAGAAGAAGATGTGAAGGGGAAGCTGGATGAATGGTTGAATGCACTAGTTCATTTGGATAAGCAACAAGTAGAACGCATATATGAAGAGTTGCAAGGTGAAATGAAGCATGTTTTGGATTTTGAAATTATAAATTATTATAAACTGCTGTATACACGTTATTTAATGATGAAGCGGGATCTCCCTGCTGTTGAAGAAGAATTGGACGGATTGAAGAAAGTGTATAAGAAATACTCGCCTTTTCAGAAGATGTTATATACGTATAATAAGGCATTATTATATTCTGTGCAGTACAAATATACGCAAGCGTTAGAGTATTTGTTAAAAACAGAATCGATGGCGAAAGAGTTAGGATATTATGAAACAGGAATATATTATAATTTAGCATTGACATATAGTCAGATGGAAATAGATCATATGACATTATACTTTGCTAATGTGGCATTAGAAGGTTTTAAAAGCGAATATAAATTTAGAAATATAATTAATTGTAAGTTTTTAATTGCGTTTAGTTATACTAGAAAAAAACAATATAATGAAGCTATGGAAATCTATAATCATATCATAAGAGAAGCAACTTCTTTTGCTGATAAAGATAATATTCTTTCTATTGCTTTAAATAATATTGGTTATCTGTACTACCGACAAAAAAATTATGCCAAGGCGAAAGAGTATTATATAGAATGCTTAAAATATAAAAAAGAAGAGGATATGAATTATATTGATGCCATGTATGAGCTCTCGTTGCAGTGTATTCAATTAGGAGAACTTGAGGAAGCGGCTGAATGGATTGAAAAAGGTATCCTTGCTGCAAGGAAAGATGAGAGATACAAAGGGATGTTATATTTATTGTTAAATTTAAGATATAAATATTTTGAAGAAAGAGACCTCTATAAAAAATTTCTAGAAACAGAAGTAGTTCCTTTCTTTAAAACAGAGGAAAATATAAAAGATTTAAAGAAAGTATACTTAGAACTAGCTGAATACTTAGAAGAATGCTCAGATTTTAAAGAAAGTAATCGCTATTATAAATTAGCAATTACTTTATTAGAAGAATAAAGAGGAGGGATAGTATGAAAAAGTTAATTGCAGGAACATTTGTGGTTATGGCAATTGCAGCTGTAGTATTGGATATTCAGTATGCTTGGAAGCCGGATACTCTAGGGCAAGAAGCTAAAACAGTTGAACAAATTAATTTATAAAAAAAACCCTTTCCTAACGGAAAGGGTTTTTTCAATATTTGTTCCTCAAAATTCTACAAAACTTGAGAAAATAATTATTTGAATTTTTAGTATATTAATAGTGGAAACATAATGCTAATATGAAACTACTCTTTTTCAAAAAAATTTTTATTAGGGGGAAGGTTCATGAAAAAGAAAAGTTTAGCGTTAGTGTTAGCGGCAGGAATGGCAGTTACTACATTTGGAGGGACAGGCTCTGCGTTTGCAGATTCAAAAAATGTGCTCTCTACGAAGAAGTACAATGAGACAGTGAAGTCGCCTGAGTTTATTTCTGGTGATCTAACTGGAGCAACTGGCAAGAAAGCGGAATCTGTTGTGTTTGATTATTTAAATGCAGCAAAAGGTGATTATAAGCTAGGGGAAAAGAGTGCGCAAGATTCTTTCAAAGTGAAACAAGTGAAAAAAGATGCTGTAACTGATTCAACAGTAGTACGTATGCAACAAGTTTACGAAGGAGTACCTGTATGGGGTTCTACTCAAGTAGCTCACGTAAGTAAAGATGGTTCTTTAAAAGTATTGTCTGGAACAGTTGCACCTGATTTAGACAAGAAAGAAAAGTTGAAAAATAAAAATAAGATTGAAGGCGCAAAAGCGATTGCAATCGCGCAGCAAGATTTAGGTGTAACACCGAAATATGAGGTAGAACCAAAAGCGGACTTATATGTATATCAAAACGGTGAAGAAACAACATATGCATACGTTGTAAATCTAAACTTCTTAGATCCAAGCCCAGGAAACTACTACTATTTCATTGAAGCAGACAGCGGTAAAGTGTTAAATAAATATAATAAACTTGATCATGTAACAAATGAAGATAAGTCACCAGTTAAGCAAGATGCTCCTAAACAGGAAGCAAAAGCTGCTGCAAAGCCAGTAACAGGAACGAATAAAGTGGGAACTGGTAAAGGTGTATTAGGAGATACGAAATCGCTTAATACAACGTTATCTGGGTCATCTTACTACTTGCAAGATAATACGCGCGGGGCAACAATTTTCACATATGATGCGAAAAACCGTTCAACATTACCGGGAACATTATGGGCAGATACAGATAATGTTTTCAATGCAGCGTATGATGCAGCAGCAGTAGATGCTCATTTCTATGCTGGTAGAACATATGATTATTATAAAGCTACATTTAATAGAAACTCTATTAATGATGCAGGAGCACCATTAAAATCAACAGTTCATTACGGAAGTAAGTATAATAATGCATTCTGGAACGGTTCACAAATGGTATACGGAGATGGTGATGGTGTAACATTCACTTCATTATCTGGTGGAATTGATGTAATTGGTCACGAATTAACGCATGCTGTTACGGAAAATAGCTCGGATTTAATTTATCAAAATGAATCAGGAGCGCTAAATGAAGCAATTTCTGATATCTTTGGTACTTTAGTAGAATACTATGATAATCGTAATCCAGATTGGGAAATTGGTGAAGATATTTACACGCCTGGTAAAGCAGGAGATGCACTTCGCTCTATGAGTGATCCAGCGAAATATGGTGACCCAGACCATTATTCTAAGCGTTACACTGGTACTAGTGATAACGGTGGGGTTCATACGAACAGTGGTATTATTAACAAGCAAGCTTATTTATTAGCAAATGGCGGTACGCATTCTGGTGTAACTGTAACTGGTATTGGTAAAGATAAATTAGGTGCGATTTACTACCGTGCAAATACACAGTATTTCACGCAATCTACTACATTTAGTCAAGCTCGTGCTGGTGCAGTACAAGCTGCAGCGGATTTATATGGTGCTAGCTCTGCAGAAGTAAATGCAGTGAAGCAATCATTTAGTGCTGTTGGTGTAAACTAAGGATTTAAGGGATAGATATTAATAAAATACTTCAAAAATAAAGAAGGAGCATAGGCTCCTTCTTTATTTTTTTCTCCATTTTTTCCACAAATAGAACAATCCAATGCAACCTGCGATTGTTACAATCCACTTCGCTTCATTTGTTCCGTTCATAACATGATATGCCGAATATACTTCAATCAATAAGGCCGGTATTTTACCTATTGTACTGGCAATACTGAAGGAGAGTAATGACATTTTCCCTAGAGCTGCAAATAAAGTCACGATACTTGATGGGATGAAAGGTATCAATCGAAACGATAGAACGAGTAGAAAGGCCTCTCTACCTTCTACATAAAGAAGACGCTCTACCTTTGGATACTTATTTACTTTATCGTGAGTGAACTTTTGAAGGCCTATGCGATAAATATAAAACGAGATAATAGCGCCTAATGCTTCGCCTGCGATCGAAATGAGTGTGCCATTTGTAACGCCAAATAGCTGTATATTAATGGCGGTTAAAAAGATGCTAGGGATAAAACCTAAAAGACTGATGATGATATTGATTAAGATACTAAGTGGAATTGCGATTGAATAGTATTCTGTTAGGAAATTTTGAATCGTTTCTGCCATATTATAAAATCCTTTATCTTTTTTTGCATTACACCATATTTCGAATGGATAGGCAAGGAGAAATTTACATAATGTAGAAAACGTTGACAGAACGGCATTTGTATACGGTATATAGGTATTGGGTATACAAAAAAGGGGGTATATTTTAATTTGTTGAAAAACACTACATAAACCTTGTTTTTAAAGGGTTTATGTAGTGTTTTAAATGGTATTTTAATTCGGGAAATAATTAGAAAATCACAGGGGTATATTTTAAAGTAGGTGAAAAATAGTGGTTTGATGAAGATAGAGTGGTAAACATAGCAAAATAGCTGAAGGGTTTAAAAAATGTATGTGTTTTTTCGTTGTGAAATTGACTTTTAGTGAAGTTACGATAATAATCATGGAAGAGGTGATATGATGAAACGAATAAGTAGTCTTTTCTTCAGTAGTTTACTGGCATTGATGCTGATCTTAAGTGGATGTGCAGGAAAAGAACAAAAAACTGAGAAACAAACAGGGAATCAAGGTACGTCAGTAGAAAAAATTAGTGATAATATTTTAGATGAAATGGAAGGGCCGCCTAAAAATGGTCATACGATTGAAAGGCATGTAGGTAAATCAGAAGAGGATTTGAAGAATCGTTTGAAGACAGATAAAGTATCAGCGGCAAGTACATATTATGATAAAGAAACAGCGACGAAAGCTGTAAAAGATAGTTTGAAGCAACATGATAAAGAAATTCAAGATTGGTTAAAAAATTCTAAAGAGGCTCGTCTCGTATTAAATACAACTCATTCATTCCCGGTCGGGAAAACGGTAATAAAGAAAAATATGAATGTAAAAGATAAGTTAGTAAAAACTGTTACTGTTTTAGCGAGAGATAAGTCAGGAGATTTAGGATATAAGATTATTACTTCTTATCCATCTGACAAATAAGAAGGGGGAGTACATATGTATACGACATTACAATACTTTCTTAAATCATACTGTACGTTAAGTATTCATGAGGATGAAATAGTAAGCGTGATGGCAGAGTTTATAGAGCAAGAAGATGAAGAAATTGTTTTGAAATTACGCGATGAATTAGTATATATGAAGAACAAGAACGCGTGGGAAGAAGCGTGCGTACTGGCTGCGAAGCAAGGGAATCGTATATGGTCTTTAGAAGAAACGAAGGATCATCTTGAAACTTTTTTACTATTACTGCAAAAGAAAAAGGCGTGAGTAGATCACGCCTTTTTCTTTATGCTTTTTGAAATTTGTCCGTTTGATAGTATCTCATTGTTTTGGGGCACTTTTATATACGCTTTTTGAAATTTGTCCATTTGATAGTACTTCGCCGTTTTGTGTTACTTTTTTATACGTAACCGCTGTTATTTTATCATTAGTTCTACTAATTACTTGAGAAGAAACTTCAACATTTTTACCAGTATTTGTACCGAAAATGCGTGTAGTAATACTCCCTCCATTTGAAAATGCTTGAATATAAATATGATTACCTGTATTGTTTTTAAATTTTAAATCCGGACCATAGTCTGCCACTGCTGCATCTTGCCCAAGTGGTAAATAATTTACGGGCATAGAATGATTACTTCGAGAAACAATTCCTAAATCTGCCCTTAAAGCTGCGCTATATAAAGTACTACTGACTTGGCAAACGCCTCCGCCTGCACTTTGTATAACTTTACCTTGTGAATATACTGCGGCAGATTTATAACCATGTGCAGCATCAGTTACACCAACACGGCCATTAAAACTAAACGTTTCATCAGGTGCTACAATAACTCCACTTAAAGTATTAGCTGATTTATTTACGTTAAAGGATTGATTACCATTACGGCCAGCCATTGGAGTAGAGTACTCAGCAATGACTTCTTTAATTCCCATTTTCTGTATATCTTCTGTAGAACGTTCTGGTTTTATTAATGTAACCGGTAATGTAACATCTGATTTACCAGTAGTAATAGCTTCGTTTGTTAAATCGCGTAGTTTGCCTTTATCAATTTTTTCTCCGTTTTGACTTTGGCTAACATTTACAGTAGAGCCTTCAATACTTAATTCTGCATTAACAGGATTTTTTAATGTTTCATTATATTTATCTTTTATAAAGGTTTCATAAGCTGTTGTATTTAATTGTGGTGTTAATTTATAGTCACGTTTTAATTCATCGTTTTCAGCTTGCTTCCGCATTTTGTAACGACTCATTACGTTTCCTTCTTGTTCTTTAAAGATTTTGTTTACAATATCTTTCTCTTTATAATTTATACCTAAATCTTTCCATATGTAAGTTTGTTTATCATCTTGGAATATGTAGGTAAGAGATTTTTGATCTAATTCATTTATTTTTTGATTAATAATTGCTTGAATATCTGCTTTATTTTTTCCAGCAAGAGAAATACCTTCAAACTTAGTATTTGGTAATGCGGTGTTATTTAATTGATTATTTAATTTGGATACATATTGATATCCACCAATACCGCCTACACAAAGTAATATGCCCCCTGCAATTGCAGAACCGATCAGTATTTTACTTAGCTTCATTTATTTCCCCCCAGAAATTTGTGTATAAATATATGTATTACATTTTTTGTATAAAAATGATGAAAATAACAGTATGTAAGTTCTAGTATACTATTATTTCCACTGCGTGTGTAATGTTTTTATAAAAAATGTTACACTGTTGTAATAATTGTCTCTTTTTGTCACAATATGCATGAAAAATTTGTTGAAAATTATAATAAAAAGGCTGTCTAGAAAAATCTAGCAGCCTTTTTATTATAATTTTTTATGCTCATTTTTATTCGTAACACCGAGATGTTCTTGAAGTGTTGTCGATATATTATTGACGCTTTTTTCGTTTGGAACGTAATAATAAATACCATCTATATATTTATCTGTACCTTCCACTTGAAATTTGTCCATTTTTAAACTTGAATCCATTGAATTTTTTGCAATTGTCATCATATCATCAAAAGTTAAATTTGTTTTTAAATCATTATCGACAGCATCTAGTAGGCCACCGATTTTATTAATGGAATTAAGAGATAGTGCTTTTTCGGCAATAGCTTCTAAAACAAGTTGTTGTCGTTGACCACGCATATAATCGCTATCGATGTGACGAGTTCTAGCTAGTGCAAGTGCCTCTTCTCCGTTTAAATGTTGACGTCCTTTTTTAAGATGAATTGCATTTGCTTCGTCTTTACTATTTTGTTCTGTAAACTCAACAGGAACATCGACAGTAATACCGCCAAGGGAATCAACGATTTTGATAAAGGATTTAAAGTTAAATTTTACGTAGTAGTCAACAGGAACGTCTAAAAAGTTCTCTACTGTATCAATCGTGCTGTCTACACCGCCGAATACGTGTGCATGTGTAATTTTATCGTATTTATCACGTGACTTAATGTAGACGCGTGAGTCACGTGGAATGCTTACAAGTTTAACGGATTTATCGTTTTTATTAATTGTTGCAAGTAATAGCGCATCCGTACGAGTTGCTTTTCCATAATTTTTTTCTCTAATATCACTTTCATCAACACCCATAATAAGTACGGAAATGTTATCAGTCATAGGTTTAACTGCTTTTTCACGTTTGTTGGATTTATCTCCTCGACCTAGTTCAGAATAAGCGTTATTTAAAATGGATTTTGCTTTACTGTATATATGGAAGGAGTAACCTCCTGCTCCAAGTGCTACAATTAGTAATGGAATAAGAAGGAACCAAAGTAGGCGTTTTTTCTTTGAGCGTCCTTTTTTGGCTCGCATATTGTTGTTTGTGTCGGATTTCATCATTTTTTCTCCTTTAAAACTATCAAAGTGTATACATCTAGGTGTATTAAAACACATAAAAAATATTTTACGCTAAATAAAAGCGATTGTACATGTATAAAAAATAGATGTCTTGATTATTTATCCCGCATTAACGGGCAGTAAAACTCCCACCTCAAAGTCCAGCGAATGCAAGGAAGTTAGGTGGGAGTTAACTGCCCGTAAAAGCCCGATTGGTGAAGGCTAATACTCAGAGGGGGATAGTCCCCTCTGAGTAAAGTTTCACTTTATAAGACACCTATTCGTTATTGTATACAAAAGATAGGGATAAGAAAATGATAAAATTTTACCTAATTACAACATAATACTTACGATAATTGCAGATAAAATACTAACGAGAGTAGCTCCATATAGTAATTTAAGCCCAAACCTTGCCACAACATTTCCTTGGTCTTCGTTTAACCCTTTTACTGCACCGGAAATAATTCCAATAGAAGAAAAGTTGGCAAAAGAAACGAGGAAAACAGAAATGATACCAACTGTACGGGGAGAAAGGCTATTGGAAATTTTACTAAGATCCATCATTGCTACAAATTCATTCGTTACAAGCTTCGTTGCCATAATGCTACCAGCTGCGACAATTTCAGAACTTGGTACACCGATAAGAAATGCAATAGGTGCAAATACGTAGCCGATTAATTGCTGAAAAGTGATGCCGAATATAATGAGGAATAGGTCATTAATGCAGCTAATCAATGCTACGAATCCGATGAGCATGGCGCCAACGACAATGGCTACTCGGAAACCATCAAGAATATATTCGCCAAGCATTTCAAAGAAACTTTGCTTTTCACCTTTTATTTCCAAAATATCTTCTTCATCTTTAACGTCGTAAGGGTTAATGATGAGTATGATAATAAAACCGCTAAATAAATTGAGAACGAGTGCGGTTACTACATATTTAGGTTCAATCATCGTCATATAGGCACCTACGATAGACATAGATACTGTTGACATGGCTGATGCACAAAGTGTATAAAGACGGTGTTTTGGAATTTGTGCTAATTGCTTTTTTACCGTAATAAACACTTCTGATTGGCCGACAATAGCGGAAGCGATGGCATTGTAAGATTCTAATTTCCCAAGACCATTTATCTTGCTAAGAAAGAAACCAATCCAATGAATAAAAAATGGTAGTATTTTGAAATGTTGTAATATACCAATTAAGACGGAAATAAAGACAATCGGTAATAATACAGTAAGGAAAAATGACATCTCACCTTTATTTGCAAGACCGCCAAACACAAAGTTTATACCATCAGCAGCATACTCGAGTAGCTTTGTGAAAAGGCTGGAAATGAACCGAATAAGTATGAGACCAATTTCTGTATTTAATAATAAATAGGTTAAAATTAACTGTATAATAAGCATGATGAAAATAGGTTTGAATTTAATGTGTTTCTTATTATTGCTAGCAATATAAGCAAGGAAGAAAACGACGATAAGTCCGACAAAAAAAGTGATAAATTTCATAGTAAGCCCCCTAAAAGAGATGTTCTGCTATATATGTTTTTCATTTCAAGGGAGAATATGCATCTTTGGTAAAGAAAGGAATAGAGAAATCATGAATATATGTAAAGTGCATCACGTTGCAATTATTTGTTCGAATTATGAAGTGTCAAAGGATTTTTATACTATAATATTAGGTTTTAAAGTGATAAATGAAGTATATAGAAAGGAACGCGATTCTTATAAGTTGGATTTATGTGTAGGAGAAGAGTATCAAATAGAATTATTTTCATTTCCAAGTCCGCCTGAGCGCCCAAGTTTTCCAGAAGCAGCTGGTCTTAGACATTTAGCATTTGCAGTTATAAATATAGAAGAAGCTGTGACGCATTTAAATCAATGTGGTGTTGAGACGGAATCGATACGTATTGATGAAATAACGGGGAAGAAATTCGTCTTTTTCCAAGATCCTGACGGTTTACCTTTAGAATTATATGAGGTTTGAAAATTGGTGAATTTTATATAGGGTTGCTTTCTAATAATTGAAGAAACTAAAGTGAAACTTCTTTTTAAAAGGAGGTGTAACTTTAGCTAAGAAAGCTAAAGGGCATATGTGGATATTTTAAAATTATTGATGGTAGCCATTCTTATTGCATTAACAGCTTTTTTTGTGGCTGTTGAGTTTGCAATTATTAAGGTGCGTAGCAGTCGCATTGATCAACTCGTTACTGAAAAACGACGAGGTGCATTGGCTGCTAAAAAAGTAACTGCAAATTTAGATGAGTATTTATCAGCATGTCAGTTAGGTATTACGATTACTGCGTTAGGGCTCGGGTGGTTAGGAGAGCCAACTATAAAACATTTACTCGAGCCATTGTTCTTAAAGTTACAATTATCTCCTGCCATTGCTAGTACAATTTCATTTATTATTGCCTTTGCAGTGATTACATTTTTACATGTTGTTATTGGGGAACTTGCCCCAAAAACATTAGCTATACAAAGGTCAGAGCAAGTTAGCTTATTATTATCAAAGCCACTTATTTATTTTTACCGAGTTATGTATCCGTTTATTTGGGCTTTAAATGGTTCAGCAAGGCTTGTAACAGGTTTATTTGGATTACATCCAGCTTCTGAACATGAAGTAGCTCATTCAGAAGAGGAATTAAGGTTAATCTTATCGGAGAGCTATGAGAGCGGAGAGATTAATCAAAGGGAATTTAAATACGTAAATAATATTTTTGAATTCGATAATAGAGTAGCAAAGGAAATTATGGTACCTCGTACGGAAGTTGTAGGATTATATGAGGACGAGCCGTTTGAAACACATATTACAGTAATTGCGCAAGAAAAATATACGAGATATCCTGTATTTGGTGAAGATAAAGATGAGATTATCGGAATGGTTAATGTAAAAGATTTATTTATTCGTTATATGGATGGTAATCGAGAGGAAGAGTGCTCGATTACACCATATACAAGGCCAGTTATTGAAGTATTAGAAAATATCCCAATTCATGATTTGCTATTACAAATGCAAAGAAGGCGAATTCCGTTAGCTGTATTATATGATGAATATGGTGGTACAGCAGGCATTGTCACGCTAGAAGATATTTTAGAAGAAATTGTTGGAGAAATTCGAGATGAATACGATGAAGATGAACACCCGCCTATCGAACACATAAGCGAAGGATGTAAAATTGTAGAGGGAAAAGTGCTTATTAGTGAAGTAAATGATTTATTTGGCATACATTTGGTTGCTGATGATGTAGATACAATTGGTGGTTGGATCATGGTACAAAAACAAGTCGTTGCTGAAGGGGATGTTATTGAGAAACATGGTTTTTATTTTAAAGTCCTTGAAAAGGATATGCATCAAATTAAACGAGTTGAGATAAAGAAAGTAGAAGAATGATTTTCTATAAACTTTAATAAAAAGGATATATAGAAAATTAAATGTTTGCGCTTTCAAAAAAGGTGCTATATAGTGAAGGTGGATACTGAAAAATTCTTCTGAATAATACTCGTATTTTGAGATGGCGGATTTTTTAGATAAGGATTTAGAATGAAAAAGTATAGGTGATGCAAATGATAGCAACGAAGGATATACGTATAGAAAAAGATTTTTTAGGTGAAAAGGAAGTACCAAGTGTAGCTTATTATGGTGTACAAACATTACGTGCCGTAGAAAACTTTCCAATTACAGGATATCGCATTCATCCGTCACTCATTACGGCAATGGCAATTGTGAAAAAGGCGGCGGCACTTGCGAATATGGATACCGGTTATTTAGCTAAAGATATTGGGCAAGAAATTGCGGAAGCAGCACAAGAAATTGTTGATGGAAAGTTCCATGATCAATTTATTGTGGATCCAATTCAAGGCGGTGCTGGAACTTCCATTAATATGAATACAAATGAAGTAATTGCGAATAGAGCATTAGAACGTATGGGATACGAAAAAGGTGAGTATGCGAAAATTAGCCCAAACACGCATGTGAACATGGCTCAGTCAACAAATGATGCGTTTCCAACGGGAATTCATATTGCAACTCTTATGATGTTAGAAGAGCTTCTTATTACAATGGAAGAACTTCATGCTGCTTTCCGTACAAAGGCAAAAGAGTTCGATCACGTCATTAAAATGGGACGTACACATTTACAAGATGCAGTGCCAATTCGCCTTGGACAAGAATTTGAAGCGTATAGCCGCGTGCTTGCGCGTGATATAAAAAGAATTAAACAGTCTCGTCAACATTTATATGAAGTGAATATGGGGGCGACAGCTGTTGGTACGGGATTAAATGCAAATCCTACGTATATTGAACATGTGGTAAAACATTTACGAACATTTAGCGGATTCCCACTTGTCGGCGCAGAGCATTTAGTTGATGCAACGCAAAACACAGACGCATACACAGAAGTATCTGCAGCATTAAAAGTATGTATGATGAATATGTCTAAAATTGCAAACGATCTTCGTATTATGGCGTCTGGGCCACGTGTCGGATTAGCAGAGATTCAATTGCCTGCACGCCAACCAGGTTCATCTATTATGCCAGGTAAAGTAAATCCAGTTATGGCAGAAGTAATTAATCAAGTTGCTTTCCAAGTAATTGGTAATGATCATACAATTTGCTTGGCTTCAGAAGCAGGACAATTAGAATTAAACGTAATGGAGCCTGTGCTTGTATTTAATTTAATTCAATCTATTAGTATTATGAATAACGGATTCCGTGTATTCCGAGAATACTGTATTAAAGGAATTACAGCAAATGAAGAATTGCTGAAGCAATATGTTGAGAAAAGTGTTGGAATTATTACAGCAGTTAACCCTCACATTGGTTATGAAGCAGCATCTCGCATTGCTCGCGAAGCGATTGAAACAGGGAAATCTGTTAGGGAGTTATGCTTAGAACATGGTGTACTGACAGAAGAAGAATTGGATATTATTTTAGATCCATTCGAAATGACGCATCCTGAAATTGCTGGTGCTTCTTTATTAAAGAATAAGAAGATGTAATGTGAAAAAACACCGATCTATTTGGATCGGTGTTTTATTTTTAAAAGATATTAAATACAGCATTTAATTGAAGTAAGCTAATAATAGCTAAGAAGATTAAACTATATTTCATCACTGTTTTAAATAGAGCAGATTCTTTACCAACTAGTCCAACTGCCGCACAAGCAACTGCTATGGATTGTGGTGAAACCATTTTTGCTATTGTGCCACCAACTACGTTTAATGAAACGAGAGTAGATGGGACGATGTTTAATTGATCGGCAGTTACTGCTTGAAGTGGTGCGAATAGTGAACCACTAGATACTACTGAACCAGTAATGAATACGCCAATCCATCCTAAGATTGGAGAAAGAATAGGGAATACATTTCCAGTAGAAGAGAATGCAAGTCCAAGTGTAGATGACATACCAGAGTAGTTCTCTACGTAAGCTAAAGCGATAACGCTACAAATTGTATATACTGGAACCTTTAATTCTTTTATTGTTTCAATCATTAATTCTTTAATCATTTTGCCGTTTACACGGTAAACGATAAGTGAAACGATAATTGCTAATACAATCGCAGTAGTTGTAGAAGAGAATACATCTAGTTTGAAAATCGCTGCGAAAGGTATATCAGCTTTTGTGATTGGTGCAGTTTTTATAACTTGATTATGAAGACCAGGGAATTGAATGTTAAATACTAAGTTTGCTAATGGACCATCCGGAGCAAATAAAGCTTTAATTGGTTTTAAATTAAAGATTGTTACAAATGCAGTTAAGAATACGAATGGAGACCAAGCATATAAAATTTGATTGAATGTATGAGATTCTTTTTCTTCTTGTTTTTCTTCTTTAGCAGAAGATTTTGGTTGCCAAACACGTAAGAATAATGCAAGAGCGACCATACTTATGACTGCTGCGAAAATATTAGTAAGTTCAGCGCCTAAGAAGTAAGTTACAACGAACTGAGTAATTGCGAAAGAAACACCACTTACAAGAATACCTTGCCAAGTTTCTTTAATGCCTTTAAATCCATCTACCATTGAAACAAGTAAGAACGGTAAAACAATGCTAATGAATGGCAAAATGTAAACTGCTTGACGACCGACAGTTAATGCATCTATTCCAGTTAATTGTGCAGGTACTGTAACTGGAATACCCATAGCCCCCATAGCACCACCAGCGATATTAGCTACTAAGCAAATGCCCGCTGCTTTTAATGGATTAAAGCCCATACCTACAAGTAATGCAGCTGTAATAGCAACCGGAACACCGAAACCAGCTGCGCCTTCTAAGAAAGCGCCGAAAGAATAAGCGATTAATAATACTTGTAAACGTTGATCATTTGTAATACTTGAAATGCTATCACGAATGACATTGAATTGTTCTGTTTTAACAGTTAATTTGTAAAGGAAGATAGCTGCGATAACGATAGTACAAATTGGATAAAATCCAGATAAAACACCAAATCCGGCAGATGCTACTGCTGCAGTTGTAGGCATTTTATAAACAAATATAGCAAGAATAATAGCAACAATTACACTGTAAAGCCCAGCCATGTAACCTTTCATTTTGAATCCCACTAAACAAATAATGAAGCAAAAAATTGGAAGTGCTGCGATTAGTGCAGATAACCAAATGTTGTTTAATGGGTCATAAATTTGTGTCCAAGTACTCATAATAATGACAACTCCTATCTATTATATGTGAAGAAATTCACATTATTTGTGAAACAATTCACAATCAACTTACATGCTTAGTATATTCTCCTTCAACACTATTGTCAACGTAAAAAAGTATAATTATTCCATAATAGTGTTAAAAGAAAGCTTTGTTCATAAAGTAGACAAAAAGCGCACTTAAATGTATTTGAGTGCGCTTTTTAAAGTGAAACTTTATTCAGTGAGTATTTTGTTCATATGTCATTGTCCCAATAGGTGTATAGTAGATGCCGTCTTTTGTATCGAATATAAAGTTTGATATATTGCACTTATCTGTCCTGTTTGATCTAGTTGGGGAAGGAGTGGTTTATTTCATTATGAGGTTTTGAATAACATTCCAGCCAAATGTAATATGAATAAAAAATAAGAAGCAAATTCTTAATACTAGAGCATCTCTTTTTACTGAAAATTCCTTTTAGTGTAACAAAGAGGTTAAGTATACTCCAACTACTTTACGGAAGTTTATCAATTATAGACGGTATTTTACAATATCATTACTTTGCGTTTCAATGAGGTGAAAATATAACAAAAAGCCTGATAAAACAACGTTTGCAAGCAAAGTATTTGTAGCCCTTTGTTTTGCTTTTTCGTTATATCATATAGTATAATATTCAAAATCAGTAAGGATTTTTTCCTGAATTCTATGCTGATAAAGGTGGAAAAAATTTTCAGCGTTATAGGTTGATAAAGTTATGTCGTAACAGGAAATATAAGAACAGATATATAAATAAATAAAAAGAAAATAAAAACGAAAATGAGGGGAACTTTATGAGCCAAAATCAATTCGAATGTCGTATTTCAGAAGAAGATGTACAAATGTTAAGAGCGTTAGCGCATCCGTTGCGTCTACGCCTAGTAATGGAACTAATGCAACGTGGAACGTGTAATGTAACACAACTACAGGAAGTATTAGAAATTCCGCAATCAACGGTTTCACAACATTTAACGAAGTTAAAGCAAAATAAGGTAGTGCGCTTTGAGAGACGAGGATTAGAAGTGTATTATCAAATCCATAATGATAAAGTAAGTGCAGTAGTAAAAACATTATTTTCTTAAAATTTGAATATTATGGAAAAAGACGTGTGGAATATACGTCTTTTTTTATTTGTCAGAAAGGTAGCGAGAGAGTAAATATTAACAAGTGAGGAAGAAATGACTATCAATCAACATGCTGCCTTACGGAATATATTCTAAAAGGAAAAGAAAAAATAGAAAGGAGTGTAGTAAGCAAAAGGAGGGATAGTAGTATGGATGTGCAACGTGTGAAACAAATCTTATCTTCTTCAAGTAAAATTGACGTTACATATGAGGGCGTACCAGTATGGATTGAGAGCTGTGATGAGCAGAAGGGGAGTGCCCAAGTGTATGACGTATCTAATCCTGGTGAGAGCGTTCATGTGGACGTGACGGCTTTAGAGGAGAAATAATAAAAAAGACGCTTCTAATTTTAGAAGCGTCTTTTTGTTATTCCATCATATGTGCAATTTTCTTAGAGAACATAAGAAGTACTAATCCTAGTACGATTACGATAACACCGATGCTTGCAAATACTTCTAAATATCCTAAAGATTGAGTGAAAGCAGCTAATTGTCCTGCTAATAAGTTTGCAAAGCCAGTACCAGCTAACCATACACCCATTAATAATGATGCTAATTTAACAGGAGCGATTGCACTTACCATAGATAATCCAATTGGTGATAAGAATAGTTCACCGATTGTGTGGAACATGTAAGTGAATACAATGAATAGTAAGTTTGCTTTCATTGTAATGTTACCTTCATCGCTACCAGTTTTTAGAACAGCTAAAGTTAAAACTAAGTACCCGACTCCTAGTAAAATCATACCAAAAGCCATTTTTGTAGGGATTTTTAAATCACCATTTTTTGTTTTTGAAAGTTTAATCCATAATGCAGAAACTGGTAATGCTAATAAGATAATGAATAATGGGTTTACAGATTGGAACCAAGGTGTTGGAATTGTAAATCCACCAATTGTACGATCTACGAACTTATCTGTGTAAAGTGTTAAAGAACTACCAGCTTGTTCAAATCCTGCCCAGAAGAATACAACGAAACAAGTTAAAATTAAAATTGCAACAGTACGTTTTTTCTCTTGTGGTGTTAAAGGTTTTTTCTCAACAGCTTTTGCATTGTGTTCTTTAGATTTTTTCCCCACAACTGTTGTTCCAGCTGATCCTAAGTAACGAGGTGCTAATAAGTTAAATGCAATCTGCCCAATAATCATACCGATACAAGCTGTTAAGAAACCGTATCTGTAATCTGCGAAGTAACCGCAAATGAATGGAGCGATAAGAGCTCCTAAGTTGATTCCCATGTAGAAGATAGTGAAGGCACTATCACGACGAGAATCGTTGTCGCTATATAATTGACCTAATAAAGTCGAAATATTTGGTTTGAAGAATCCGTTACCGATAACTAATAATCCTAATCCTAAAAATAGTCCAGTTTTCGTATTCATTGAAAATAGTACGAAGTTACCAATCGCCATAATGATACCGCCAATAGTAATGGCGTGTCGTTTCGTAATGAAATGGTCAGTTAACCAGCCACCAATAATAGGTGTGAAATATACAAGCATTGTGAAAATACCGTAAATTTGAACTGCAACTGCTTTATCAAAGCCTAAACCGCCGCTTACTAAGCTCGTTGTTAAATAAAGAACTAATAAGCCACGCATTCCGTAATAACTAAATCTTTCCCATGCTTCTGTAAAGAACAACAAGTATAACCCTGGTGGATGTTTTTTTGGTGATTGTTGCTCTCCAGCTTTGTCTAATTTTAAAGCTGCATCCATTTTTGTTTCCCCCTAATCCTGTATAACGGATATTTATGTAATCATTTTAATTTACAAAATATTTAGAAGTCAATAGAATTATATGGAAATAGAAAGAAAATTTCTGAAAAAGTTCTATTTTCTTCAACCGTTATTGTATTTTGCCCTGAAAACTCGATAATAAGCGTTTTCAAATGTAGTAATTGAATTCTAAACGAATTTAAAATAGTGATTAATCAGAAAATTTAGATTAAAATATTTATTCTGATATAGAGAAAATATATTCTATTTACTTTTATAATATAACATATTGGGAATAAAAATACAAAATGAAATAATGTGACACTTCAGTGAAATGAAAAAACCAGCTCCATAAAAGAGGGGAGCTGGTTAGAATAAATTTATTTAACGAAGCGTTTTTCAATGTCGTCTAGTAGCAAGTTAGCAGCCATTACACCGCCAGCTGTATTCCAAATAACATCGTCAACTTTGTATGCTTTTCCGTTCTTTACTGCATTTAAGTTTTTAAATAGAGGATCGTTTATATATTCTTTTTCTAGTTCAGAACCTTTTTTCTCATTGCCTTTATCGAATGTGAAGTAGAATAATACATCGCCATCCATTGCCGAAATACGTTCTTTAGATACGTTACGCTCTGCAAAATCATCTTTATTTTGATCACCAGGACGTTTAAATCCAAGTTCTTTTAAAATAACACCAGAGAATGTATCACCGTGATAAATACGAACATCACCAGGCATAAAGCGTACCATAGAAATTTCTTGATTTACTTTATCACCAAGTTTGCCTTTTAAATCTTTCATACGTGTTTCGTAATCAGCTAAAACCTTTTGGCCTTCTTTTTCTTTATTTAATGCTTTTGCATAAAATTTGAAGTTATCTTTCCATTCACCACGTAATGTTTCTGAGAACACAGTAGGTGCAATTGCTTTTAGTTGTTCGTACACTTTTTCGTGGCGCATTTTGTTACCAATAATTAAGTCTGGTTTTAAAGAAGCAATTGTTTCAACGTTAACTTGTCCTTCATCACCAACAACTTTTACATCTTTCATTTTATCCTTAATATGTGGATACCATGGGTCACCAGTCCAAGACTTTACAGCACCAACTGGTTTCACACCTAATTCAAGTAAAGCTTCAGTTCCTTCATTTGTTAAGATAACTACACGTTTTGGATTAGCGGGAACTTCTGTTTTACCCATTGCATGTTCTACAGTAACCACTTCTTTTTTATTATCTTCTTTTGTAGATTCTTCTTTGTTATTTGATTTTCCACAAGCACTTAAAAGCATTGAAAATGCTAGTAAAAATACAAATAATGTAAACGATTTCTTCCGCATGAAATTCATTATGTACCCCCTACATGTTGAGAATATTTTTCAATAGCAAGCATGATATTAAGCCTTTATCTTTTGATTGTCAATACATATGGATGAAAATAATTCTCATTTCCGTTGACAATGAGAATTAAGTTGAAATACACTAACAACGTATCATTATACATTGAAGGGGAAACGCTGCATGTTATTAAAAACAAATCGAGCAAAATGGATTGGATTATTTGTTGGAATCATTGCAGTCGTTATTTGTATTTGGGGAAGTATTATTTTTGGATATACAAATACGAGTTGGAAACTAGCATTGGATGCTTTTTTCCATTTTAATGGTTCCAATGAACATATTATTATTCAAAATGTACGTCTGCCTAGGGCGTTAATTGCAGCTAGTGTTGGTGCTAGTTTAGCCATTGCAGGCTGTCTTATGCAAACTTTAACTAAGAATCCACTTGCTTCACCAGATTTTATTGGATTAAATTCAGGCGCTGCGTTCTTCATAGTTGTAGCAATTGTTATCTTTTCTGTGACGTCATTATCGGCTTTCACGTGGATTGCCTTTTTAGGAGCGGCAATTGCAGCTGTACTTGTATTTGCTTCTAGTTCTTTAGGAAAAGAAGGGACGACTCCTCTTAAGTTAACATTAGCAGGTGTCGCGATAAGTGCTTTATTTTCATCATTAACACAAGGGTTGCTTGTTTTAAATGAAAAGGCAATGGAAGAAGTATTGTTTTGGCTTGCCGGATCTGTACAAGGAAGAAAAATAGAAATTTTACTATCTGTATTCCCGTATTTATTAGTAGGATGGATTGCATCTCTTATGATGGCAGGAAAAGTAAATACATTGATGATGGGAGAAGATGTTGCAAAAGGTCTCGGACAACGAACAATTTTAATGAAATCATTCGTACTACTCATTATTGTATTGTTGTCGGGTGGTTCAGTTGCGGTTGCTGGCCCAATAGGATTTATAGGAATTGTAACTCCGCATTTTGCCAGATTTCTTGTTGGAGTTGACCACAGATGGAGAGTGCCATATAGCGGATTGTTAGGTGCAATACTATTAATCTTAGCGGATATAGCCGCAAGATATGTCATTATGCCACAAGAAGTACCAGTAGGGGTTATGACAGCATTTATCGGGGCCCCATTCTTTATTTATATTGCACGTAAGAGAGGGCTTAGCAAATGAAGAAGTATATCCCGTTTCGTATAGGAAAAGATGGATTCTCGTTTTTAATGTATAAACGAGCTAGTCTCGTCTTGGTGAGTTTATTAGTAATTTTAATAGGATTATTTTTTGCAAGTGCAGGTATGGGAGATATGAAGGTTGCTCCTTATGACGTATGGCAAGCGATTACTGGAAATGGCGATGCGATGTCAAATATGGTTGTAAATAAGTTTCGTATGCCGCGTATTTTAATTGCGATCCTTGTAGGAATTGCACTTGCTGTAGCAGGTTGTATTTTACAAGGGCTCGTTAGAAATCCGCTTGCTTCCCCTGATATCATTGGAATTACAGGTGGTGCAAGCGTAGCAGTTGTACTCTTTTTAGCTATATTTAGTGATAAAAACAATGCGCTAACAGTAAGCATTCATTATATGCCGCTCGCAGCTTTTGCTGGAGCGACGATTGTAGCGCTTTTTGTATATTTATTTGCATGGAAAAATGATGGCTTATCACCGATTAGTCTTGTTTTAATTGGTGTTGGATTTTGGGCGTTAACGAAAGCGGCAACAACGTTATTTATGTTATTAGCACCAATTTATCAAGCGAGCCAAGCAAATGTATGGATTACAGGTACTGTTTACGGCTCTTCATGGCAAAATGTGATGGTACTTGCGCCTTGGGTTCTCATTTTAACGGTAATATCCTTTATCGCTGCTAGACATTTAAATGCACAAGAGCTAGGGGATGATATAGCGGTAGGACTTGGTGTTCCTTTAACGAAGTCGCGTGTATTTATGTTATTACTTAGTACAGCTTTAATTGGTGGGGCGGTTGCCTTTGCCGGAGGGATTGGGTTTGTTGGTTTAATGGCACCTCATATTTCGCGAAGATTAGTTGGTTCTTTATACGGTGCATTACTCCCAGTTGCAGCTATTGTCGGTGCAATTTTAGTACTCGCTGCGGATTTAATTGGGCGCACAATTTTCACACCACTTGAAATTCCAGCAGGGGTATTTACATCAGCAATTGGTGCACCTTATTTTATTTATTTACTTTATAAAAGTCGGAATTCATAAAGGGAGATGAATATGCAAAAAGCATTGGAGACAAAACGTTTGACGCTGTCCTATGGTGAAACAATTATTATCGATGAGTTGGATTTAGAAATTCCAAAAGGTGAAATTACAATCTTCATCGGTTCTAACGGTTGTGGAAAATCAACTTTATTACGTTCACTAGCTAGATTATTAAAGCCAACAAATGGTGATATTTTGTTAGATAATCAAGCGTTACAAAGTATGCAAACGAAGCAAATTGCTCGTCAAATGGCAATCTTACCGCAAGGACCCCAAGCACCAGAAGGGCTTACAGTATTGCAACTTGTAAAGCAAGGACGTTATCCATATCAAACTTGGTTAAAGCAATGGTCAGAAAAAGACGAGGAAATGGTACAGAAGGCACTTGCAGCAACAGGTATGACAGAATTTGCTGAGCGGGATGTGCATGCTCTTTCAGGTGGGCAACGTCAACGTGCTTGGATTGCAATGACGCTTGCACAAGATACAGACATTATTTTACTGGATGAGCCAACTACATATTTAGATATGACTCACCAAATTGAAGTGCTAGATTTATTATTCGAATTAAATGAAACAGAGCAACGAACAATTGTTATGGTATTACACGATTTGAATTTGGCATGCCGTTATGCAGACAACATTGTAGCTATTCAAGATAAACGAATATATGCACAAGGTAAACCAGAAGAAGTTATTGACCAGAAGTTAGTTCGGGATGTATTCCGTATGGAGTGTCAAATCAGTACGGATCCGTTGTTTGGAACACCACTATGTATCCCGCACGGAAGAGGAAGACGATTAGTTAAAGAAGTTGCTCAAGCAATGAGATAACGAAAAAAGACGATGGGGATTCATCGTCTTTTTATTTTTTGCAAGAAAATAATAGAAAGAGGGGAATTCGTAAACGTCGTTCATATTCCTCTTCACTTTGAAAATAGGTTTGATTTGGTGTAGCTTCTTTTAGATTTATAATGGTAAATCCGGCTTGCTGTAATAATGTGAAATACTCTTCCGTTGTACGATGATATTTAATAACTTCTTGGTCAATCCATGGTTCAACCCGTTTGCCTAGTTTAAAATAATCATCGACGAACCAGCTCGTTCTTTTACCACTCGTTTGCAAGCTTTCAAATGAAGAGGTAATAACAGGATGTTGAACGCTAAAGATGAAGGTTCCATTTGTTTTTAAAGTTTTGTACACATTTTGAAAAATGATATGAAGATGTTCAATATAATGTAAAGCGAGTCTAGATGTGACTAAATCAAAAGTGGATGGGGAGTATGTATAATCTTTGAGGTTTATCAAATGAACAGATCCATTTTTATTTTCTAGTTGTTTTTTAGCTTTTTCATACATAAGCTGAGAGCCTTCAATGCCAGTGTAAGAGTGGCATCCGTTTTCTAATAATTCCTCGCCAAACTTAGCATCGCCACAACCTAAATCGAGAATTTGTTTTCCTTTTACATCACCAATGAGTTGAAAGAATGCTGGCTTTTCAATGGATTCATTGGGGCTATTTTCGCGGTATCTTCGTTTCATATATTGCTCAAAAAACGCTTCGTTATTATATACATCAGATTCTGTAAATGCCATGTTTGAAGCCTCCCTAAATATTTTTTTAATTCTATCAAATATGGAATGTAAATGATAGATTTCTTGTAATGAATCATATATAATTAAAATTTGTAAGCGGTTTCTTTAAACTATTTTTCTATAATAAATTCTGAAAACGTGTTAAGCTAGTAGAGGGATTATTAGAACTATTAAGACAATAATCCGCTTACATGAACGATGGGAGGCTTCACGATGTCTAGTAAAACACTTGCGAAATTTTTAGAAGAAAATTTAGAGGATTTAAAATCAAAGGGGCTTTATAACGTAATTGATCCGCTTGAAAGTCCAAATGGACCGATTATTACAATTGGCGGCAAAGAATATATTAACTTATCTTCAAACAACTATCTTGGATTAGCGACTGATAATCGCTTACAAGAAGCAGCGATTGGTGCAATTCATAAGTACGGTGTTGGAGCAGGAGCTGTTCGTACAATTAACGGTACTTTAGATTTGCATATTAAATTAGAAGAAACAATTGCAAAGTTTAAACATACAGAAGCAGCAATTGCTTATCAATCAGGATTTAATTGTAATATGGCAGCGATTTCAGCTGTTATGGATAAAAATGATGCAATTCTTTCAGATGAATTAAATCATGCATCTATTATTGATGGTAGTCGTCTATCAAGAGCGAAAATCATCGTTTATAAACATTCTGATATGGAAGATTTACGCCAAAAAGCAATCGCGGCGAAAGAATCAGGTCTTTACAATAAATTAATGGTTATTACAGACGGTGTTTTCTCAATGGATGGAGATATTGCAAAATTACCAGAAATTGTTGAGATTGCAGAAGAGCTAGATTTAATGACATATGTAGATGATGCACATGGTTCAGGGGTACTTGGAAAAGGTGCAGGTACTGTGAAGCACTTCGGTCTTTCTGATAGAGTTGATTTCCAAATTGGTACATTATCAAAAGCAATTGGGGTAATTGGTGGATATGTAGCAGGGAAACAAAACTTAATTGATTGGTTAAAAGTTCGTTCACGTCCATTCTTATTCTCTACAGCATTAACACCAGCTGATGCAGCAGCTTGCATGAGATCAATTGAAATCTTAATGGAAAGCACAGAGTTACACGATCGTTTATGGGAAAATGGTCGCTATTTAAAACAAGGGTTAAAAGAACTTGGCTTTAACATCGGAGAAAGTGAAACGCCAATTACACCTTGTATTATTGGTGATGAAGTATTAACACAAGAATTTAGTAGACGTCTAAATGAAGAAGGCGTATACGCAAAATCTATCGTGTTCCCAACTGTAGCTAAAGGAACAGGACGCGTTCGTAATATGCCTACAGCAGCTCATACGAAGGAAATGCTAGATGAAGCAATTCTTAAATATGAAAAAGTAGGGAAAGAAATGGGCATCATTTAAGTAACGACATCTTTTGAATAGCTTGCAAATGAGGAGTGGGGAAAATGAAAAAAATTCTAGTAACCGGTTCTTTAGGGCAAATTGGTTCTGAACTAGTAATGAAACTTCGTGATGTATACGGCGCATCAAACGTTATTGCAACAGATATTCGTGAAACAGATAGTGAAGTAGTAACGTCTGGTCCATTTGAAACGTTAGATGTAACAGATGGGCAAAAACTACATGATATTGCAAAGCGTAATGAAGTAGATACAATTATTCATTTAGCAGCTTTACTTTCAGCAACAGCAGAAAAAAATCCGTTATTTGCTTGGAATTTAAATATGGGTGGACTTGTAAATGCATTAGAAGCAGCTCGTGAATTAAACTGTAAGTTTTTCACGCCAAGTTCTATCGGTGCATTCGGTCCATCAACGCCGAAAGATAATACGCCACAAGATACAATTCAGCGTCCTACTACGATGTATGGGGTAAACAAAGTAGCAGGAGAACTACTATGTGATTATTATCATCAAAAGTTTGGCGTTGATACGCGCGGTGTACGTTTCCCAGGCTTAATTTCTTACGTAGCTCCTCCAGGAGGCGGAACAACTGACTATGCAGTTGAAATTTATTATGAGGCGATTAAAAAAGGTGCATACACCTCATACATTGCTGAAGGAACGTACATGGATATGATGTATATGCCAGATGCTTTACAAGCGATCATTTCATTAATGGAAGCTGATTCAAGTAAGCTAGTGCATAGAAATGCGTTCAACATTACAGCAATGAGCTTCGAGCCAGAGCAAATTGCAGCATCAATTCGTAAACACATTCCGACGTTTACAATGGATTACGCAGTAGATCCAGCTCGTCAAACAATCGCTGATAGCTGGCCAAACTCTATTGATGCAACAGCAGCAATGAAAGAGTGGGGCTTTAAAGCAGAATACGATTTAGACAAAATGACAACGGACATGTTGGCTAAGTTAAAAAAAAAGCTCACAGCTGAGTTAGTGATGAATTAATAGGAAGGGTCGATTCTTAGGAATCGGCTCTTCATTCTTTTTGAGAGGGGGAAAATAACATGCAAAGAGTTGATGTCGTATATGCACTAATACATGACGAAGAAACAGATAAAATATTAATGGTACATAATGTAGAACAAAACGTTTGGTCATTGCCAGGCGGGGCTGTTGAAAAGGGTGAAACGTTAGAGGAAGCTCTAGTAAAGGAAGTAAAAGAAGAGACAGGTTTAACTGCTATGGCAGGTGGACTTGTTGCAATCAATGAAAAATTCTTTGAAGAATCCGGGAATCATGCACTACTTTTTACATTTCGAGCGAAAGTACTAACGGGCGAGCTACATGCAGAAGATGAGGGAGAAATTTCTGCGATAGAGTGGGTGGAGCGAACAATCGCAAATGAACGATTCCCATTCTACGATGGAGGATTCGAGTCATTGTTAGAAGTAGCCATTCCATACAAGTTTCAACCAGAAACAAAGTAATTGAACGAAAAAAAGGAGCCAAAAGGCTCCTTTTTTCTATTCAATCGTCTTCAGTAATAGCTTTTTCAGTAGTGGTTTAATCTTCAATCTTAAATCTTCAGCATGATTTGCAACTAAGAAGTGATGATTATAAATGTTTTTCATTAATTGATAAGTCGCTTCTTTCGCTTCGCCTTCTTCGATGAAGATACCGATTACTTCCATACCACTTTTACGAGCGAGTTTCACAGCTTCATGCGTATCTAAAATTCCGTCTTGTTGATAGTCTAGGGCAGAAGGTTCACCGTCTGTGAAGACTAATAGAAATTTATGTTTTTCTGGTCTTTTCGCAAGCTTTTCAGAAACGATACGAATAATATATCCGTCGCGGTTATCTTCTTCTTCACGAAGTTGCATAATTTCTGGACCAACGTTTGGTAACGTTGAGTTTTTGTAATTTACAACCTCATGGATAACGTTCGGTTTATCTTCAGGTTTAGCACTAGAAGCATCTTCCCAAAATCCGCTAATAGCGTGCGGGATCTTTAAAGATTTCAACGCTTCATGGAATAAGACAACACTCTTCTTCGTTTCTTCCATTTTGTTATACATAGAACCAGAACAATCCACTAATAGTTGGAATGCAACGTCGAGCTCTTGCGATTCTTGTCCTTTTTTATAAAACATGCGCGGCTGCTTTTCAGTATAAATACGAAGGAATTTCTTCCGAAGTCTTCCGTAGTATTTATCACTATTTGCATTCGTTTTATTTTCAATCGTTTTTTCGATAATTTTCTTTAATTCTTTTACATCTTTATTAACGACTGATTTGATAGCTTGGTAATCTTTTTTCTCGTCAGGATTTGATTTGCGAGCTTCTTTAAATGTATGAGAGGCACCTACATTATACTTACCATATGCACCCTCGCTTTGGCTAGAAGCGTGTGAAGCTCTTGCTTCTTCTGTATCAGCACCATCAAAGTTGGATTGTGTACTTTTTTGAGAAGTACCTTGTACAGAACCAAGTGCTTGATCGCCATCTTCTGATTCACGAGCAGTATCACCCATCATGTTTGTTTTTGTTCCGCTTTCTAATTCAAAGCGTAAAAAGTTCTCGTTTTCGTTATTTTTATTTTCACGATGCCATGTGGAGAAGCTTTCATCCATTTTGTTTTTATTGTCATCGTCATCTATGAGCTGCGTATCATCATTTGCTAAATCTTCAACGCGGCAGTTCTTTTCATCTGCAATGACAGATAAATAAAGCGGAGCATGTCCGAAATAATTGTTAAGCATATCATTTTCAAGAAGCTCCTCTAAGCGGTAGCGAATTTTCTCAACGATATACATAATATCTTCGGTATTATGGGCTTGGAATGTCTCATGCAAAATTACTTCAATTTGCTCGAAATATTCATTAGTAAACATTTCATATTTATCGCTCGTTAATGAAAGGTAACATAGACAAAATAGACGATCACCGTGATAGTTACGAACGCGGTTTATTTCATTTTGTGAGCCGAAGTAATTGCGGTACATTTCTTTTCGGCGTTTAAAAATATGTTTCGTGCCAGGTCGTAAGTTTTTTACGATTTCCTCGACACGTAAATCTTCTAATAGAACAAATAATTGTGTTAAGAACTTCTTTAGGGGCGATTCTTGTAATTCAATCGCGTAAGAACGAATTAAAGCCATGTCCGAGTAATGTTTATTACCAAGTGCTTTTAAGAACACTTCGCTTTTTAATCCGATTACTGTATCTTCTTCTTTTCGATCATCCCAAAAGTGACTAATGACAACCTTTTTTTCAATTTCGTCGTAGTATGCTTTATAGCCATATTCAAGATAGGCATCGTCTTCTTTTAGAAGGGCATACATTAAGTTTTCCATTTGTAGAAACAGCGACGCATCAATTTTTTTGTCACTAAAAATTTGTCTCATGAATTATCCCTCAAAGAAATAACTTTCTGCTAATTCACGGACAGTCATTTGTTCTGTTTCATCATTTAATTTCGCAATAATGCTTCGCTCAATAGCGCGCATAACAGGAATATATACACCTAAATCGCATGCGTCGATAATACCACGAATACTTGCTGCTTCTTCACTTACACGCCCATCACGAGCTAAAGGCATAAGGTCGCTTGCAAATGCAACGAACTTTTCAATTGTTGCAACATCATTTAATTTTGATTCAGATAGTAATAGTTCTTTTAATGTGTCACCTTGAATATAAGGAACTTCAATAATAACAAAACGGTTTTTTAATGCTTCGTTTAGTTCACTTGTCCCAACATAACCTTCGTTAATCGCAGCAATTACGCGATATTCGTCATCACCGTATACAACTTCTTGTGTAAATGGGTTTGTAATCATTTTACGGTAATCTAGTGCACCGTGAAGAAGTGGTAACGTTTCAGGTTTTGCCATATTGATTTCATCAATATATAGGAAGTGACCGTTCTTCATTGCTTTCATAAGAGGACCGTTAACGAACGTAACTTCAGATGCTCCGTCTTTCGTTTGTAATGTGTTGTATCCTAAAATACCTTCCACATCTAAATCGACAGAACAGTTAATGCTATGCATTGGTTTTTGGAATAAAGAAGAAAGAGTTTCCGCTAGTACCGTTTTACCACTACCAGTTGGTCCTTTTAATAGAATATTTTTGCCAAGAAGAAGTGCCGTAATAGCATCTTCGATAATGCTGTTATCAGATGCTTTATATATTTTAGTACCGATTAAATGAGCATTTTCACCAGCTTCTTGTTTATTCTTTTCATGAATTGTAGAAAGCTGCTGTTTTAAATCAGAATGTATATGAAATTGTTCTAACATGTATTTCCCACCTAACATTATTTTCATAAAGTAATACATCTTATGATAACTTGTTTTAATATGGTATGCAAAGAAAAGGAGAAGGGGGAAATATAAAAGAAAAAGCAATCAATATCACATTGATTGCTTATAGTAAAGGAGAAATCAGTCGCATAAAGGACTCTAATATTCTTTTTTTGATACTTCTTTTTTGGAATGAGTTCCATTTAATTTCAGTAGAGTGTTTAAAGTCTTCTTCAAAATCGCGTTTAATATCATGAACGGTTTCTGATTCATAGAGTACGCTAATAATTTCATAATTTAATTCAAAGCTACGTACATCCATATTTGCTGTTCCGATTGTTGCAATTTTATCGTCAACGAGTACAATCTTTGCGTGCATAAATCCATCTTTATAACTGTAAATAGAAGCACCGGCTTTTAAAAGTGGAGTGAAATAGGATTGAGATGCTTGATCGCTAATAATACTATCACTCTTACCAGGATATAAAATGCGTACATCTATGCCAGATATTGCACTTAAGCGTAATAATGTTAAAGTTTCTTGATCCGGAATAAAGTATGGTGTAGCGATCCAAATAGATTTTTTGGCTGAGCCCATAACAGCTAGTAATGTATTACGAATACTTTTATCATCTGAGCTTGGTCCACTTGCTACGATTTGCACCGCACCTGTTGCATCCAGAATTTCTTTTCCTGGGAAGTATTGTCTATTCATAAATTGATCCCAAGAATAAGTATTCAATCCACTAGACGCATAAAGCCAATCTTCTAGAAAGATGGCTTGTAATTTATACAATGCTTTTCCTTCTATTTTTAAATGACTATCACGCCAAACAGGGAATTTTTTTGAGCGACCAAGATATTCATCACCTACGTTAAGCCCTCCGGTAAAACCAATTTCTCCATCTACAATGACGATTTTACGATGATTACGATAATTAACTGTCTCCAGTAACCAAGCTGAAAAAATAGGGTCAAATTCGACAATTTCAATTCCAGCTTTTTTCATAGGTTGTAAAAATCGTCGTCTTAACGTATTACTTCCGAGTCCATCATAAAGGAAGCGTACAATAACACCCTCGTTTGCCTTTTGTATTAAAGCATCTCGTACTTTTGTACCAATCTCATCAGATTTATAAATATAGTATTGAATATGTATGTGATGTTTTGCATTCTCGATTGCTTGCAAAATTTCTGAAAAGGTTTGATCGCCGTTTGTTAAAAGTTTTGTCGTTGTTCTATCTGCGGCAGGCCCGCCTCCAAATTTTTGTACGACTTCTGTTAAATGTATGGAACGTTCATGTAATGGGACTGTGAGTGATAATTCTAGTCGTCTTCCTTCTAATATTTCGCGGAATAATTTTCTTTGTTCTTCTGAACGATGGAGATGTTTTTTTCTTCTCCAACGGCTACGCCCGAAAATAGAGTATAAAAGTACACCTACAACGGGAAGAAGTGCTAATACTAAAAACCAAGCTAAAGTACTTTGGGGAGATCTATTTTCTATAAAAATAACGAATGAAATTCCTACGATTGTGATGGACCATAGAGCACCGACAAACGTATATAACGAAATAACCGATGTATTTAATAGGAAAAGAACGATAGATACGATTGTAAATATTAATAATAATTGAACGATAGGTTTCTTCATTTCTATATAATTCCTCTAATCTTTCTTAAATATAGACTTCTTAAATAGAAGATATAATCTGACATCCTTATTATAAAGTGTTTTGTTTTTTTTACAAAATATAGACATTTGTCCTATACTTTCCGCATTTGTCCTACATACAGTATATTGTTACGTTGTTATCCCGTTATTTGCTGGGTAGTAAAAATCCCATCTCAAAATTCGATGAGTGCAAGGAAGTTAGGCGGGAAATGATTGTCCATAAATGCCCGATTGATTTGGGCTAATAATCAGTGGGGGAGGGACAAAGCCCGCGCCGATTAAAATTTCACTTTATATAGCAAAAGGGATGAATAAAATGTATGGTCGTCCAATTGGAGGATTTGGTTATCCATATTACTCGAATTATGCTTATTATCCAGATTACCAACAAGATCCGTATTATTCATACAATATTAAAGTGAGGAAATTGAAAGGGAGAGGTGAATAATGAATTATATAGAAAATAACGGAGTGTATTATCGCAATCATAATGGAGGACACCATCATAATGGAGGACATAATCATCATGGAGGACACAACCATTATGATCATCACCATCATCATCACGGTGGTGGATGGGGCTGGGGTGGAGGCGGCTCATGGGGAGGCGGAGTTTTCCCAGGAAGTTTTGCGGGAGGTATGTTAGGTGGGCTTACAGCAGGTGCATTAACGGGTGCAGCAAGTGGAGGTTATTATCCAGCACCGTACCCAGTAACATATCCAGCACCATATCCAGTTCCATACCCAGGTTATCAGCAAATACCATATCAGTATTAAACAAAAAAGAGGTTATCCTCTTTTTTGTTTAATACTATATTTATTTATGAAATACTTCCAAAATAAAGGTAAAAATATGTTAATATTTTATTATTGTAATTCAAAAACATATATACCAATTTAAACTTTTATATTATTATTCGTGAATAGTTATATAGTATGTTCTAATGTCTATTTTGCTATTAAAAAGCATAGAGGTTAGACGCGAGTGGAATGAGTAGGAACAAGGGTTGCATAGAGCAAGTTAAAGGAATGCGGTATAATAAGGCAAGCTAATTAGGGAGATGAGAAGCTACTAATTATAATTGGAACGGTATTATATTGCTTTTTTTTACAAATAATATTATGTTATTTTAATCGGCATAATTCAAAATGTGATGTATGTAAAGGGTTATTATTAGAAAATGAAATATCTCTATTTCTATGAAAAGAAACAAGTTGTGTTTTAGTTAGATAGGAAGCAAGGAGAGATGCGCATGCTAGAACAAAGAGGTCATGCATTATATGACTCTTCATTGCGAGATTTAAAGTTAGCATTAGATGAGTCTTCAATTGTTGCAATTACAGACCGAAAAGGTCTTATTACATATGTAAATGATAAGTTTTGTGAAATCTCCAAATATAAAAGAGAAGAGTTAATAGGAAAAGATCATCGTATTTTAAATTCAGGATATCATCCGAAAACTTTTTTTCAAAACTTATGGAAGCGTATTTTGAATGGGAAAGTATGGAGAGGTGAAATCCAAAATCAAGCAAAAGATGGTACATATTATTGGGTTAAAACCACAATTGTTCCATTTTTAAACGAGAAAGGAGAGCCGTATCAATTTATCGCGATCCGAAATGACATTAGTAGTAGAAAAGAAGCAGAACAGAGATTACGATTGAGTGAAAGCCGTTATAGGGAACTTGCATATCATGATGCTTTAACGAGTTTACCGAACCGATTACAGCTAATAACGACTGTTAATGAACTGATTGCAGGGAAAAAGGAATTTGGCATAATATACTTTGACTTAGATCGTTTTAAATTAGTAAATGATACGTTAGGTCATATGATAGGAGATTTACTTTTAAGCGAAGTTGCTTCACGGTTGCATTATGTGTTAGGAGAGAAAGATGTTCTGGCTAGGCTAGGTGGCGACGAATTTGTGCTGTTAACAAATGAACATACACAAGATGAGATGCGGCAGTTAGCGACATCGGTATTGTCATGTTTTCAGGCACCATTTATGCTTGAAGGTCATGAAGTATACATTTCAGCTAGTCTAGGACTTTGTTCATATCCACAAGATGGACAAGACGTGGAAACACTATTGAAAAATTCGGATTTAGCTATGTATAGTGCGAAAGAACAGGGAAGAAATGCGGCGTGTTTCTTTACAGATGAGTTACGTGCAAAAATAAATCGTAGAATGAAAATCGAGTTTGCTTTGCAAAAGGCAATTCGTGATGAAGAATTAGATGTAGTATTACAACCTATCATTGATTTGAAAACGAAGAAATATACTGGCATTGAGGCTTTAGTGCGCTGTATGACAGAAGAAGGGCCTATTTCACCAAGCGAATTTATTCCAGTAGCTGAAGAATCTGGACTTATTATAAAATTAGGAGATTGGGTATTAGAAAAATCGTGTCGCCTGTTTAAAACATTACCGGATTACCAAGAAGGATTAAGGTTATCTGTGAATTTATCCATACAACAATTAATGCAGAAGCGTTTTATTTTGTCTGTACGTAGCATCTTAAGGAGAACTGGTTTTCCTCCGAATCGTTTAATTTTAGAAATAACGGAAAGTATTGCTGTTCGCCATTTTGATTATATTATCGCTACATTACAAGAATTAAGAAGTATGGGCGTATTAATTGCTTTAGACGATTTTGGAACTGGCTATTCCTCATTGTATTATTTAAAACAATTGCCACTTGATATCGTAAAAATTGATCGTAATTTTATTCGTGAATTTCATTATGATCATGCACAGCCAGAAAGAACGATTGTAAAATCTGTTATTGAAATTGCCCATAGTTTAAATTTAGCAGTAGTTGCTGAAGGGGTAGAAACGGTAGAACAAGAAAGTTTATTACAATCCATGGGCTGTGACTATGTACAAGGATTTTATTATGCAAAACCTTTATCCGTAGGAGAGTTAAAAGAAAAGTTAATTACGGATTTTTAATAGAAAAGAGAAGCTAAAAGCTTCTCTTTTTTTAATTCGTTTTTTGTGAGTTTTTCATTAATACGGGATAAAGAATAAGACCTAATATAAACAATCCAATTCCTAAGAAGAACGTTTTTAAATCAGCAGTTCCCGTTTTGATAACCCAAATAGAGTATACAAATGCTAATGTAGTAATAACCCCGTCTTTTATTCGAGATCCTGGCATTATATCATATGTTTCTCCTGTAATAACCAATTTAAATTGGTACAGAGTAGAAACAAGGTATGGAATTAAATAAGCTAATGTTGCTACAACGATAGCGAAATTATATGCTTCTGAAACAGTGCCAGAAATCGTTGAGAATAAGAAGATTTGTGTCATCACATTTGTAATAAATAATGATTTTGAAGGACTACCCTTTTTATTTGTTTTACTGAAAAACTTAGGGAAAAGTCCATTTTTGGCAGCCTGGTAAGGTACTTCTGAACTAACAACAATCCAGCCAACAGTAGATCCAAATAAAGATACAAGTGCTAGTAACGCCATTATATATGCGCCTTTATTGCCGATTGCTAAATTTAATGCGTCTACTAATGGTTTTTGAGACTCTTTTAAAGCTTCTTGCGAGAGAGCTCCCATTGTAAGTAAAGTAATTGACATGTAAATAATAAGAGCAATAATTAGGCCGAAAATTGTAGCTTTTTTTACATCACGCTGTGATTTTGCGCGGTTAGAAAGCATAACCGCTGATTCGATGCCGATAAACGCCCAAAGTGTTGCAATAGCAGCTGAATTGATTTGTCCACCTAACGAGATGGATTGTCCAGCTTCATTCATAAATGTTTGACCGTCTCCGAAATTAGAGGCGTTGAAAATGAATAATGTAATCACAATAAACATTGTAAATCCGATAATTTTTGCAATGGTAGCAAGAAGATTCATATTTCCAGCTCGATCAATATTTTGAGAAAGAATATATTGAATTCCCCATAACATAAGGCTACATACTAGAAAAGTTAACCCTTTTCCTAGTTCTAGTGAAAATCCATTTATTGAAAAGAGAATTTGCTTACTTTGTAAAACTGGAAAAAATGTTGATAAATATCCAGCAAAGGAAATAATAACAGATGCTGTTGCTGCCCAGTTCGCAGCCCAATATCCCCACGCCATACTATACCCTGCAACTTTACCTGCTTTTTTTGAAGGAAACATCGCTTGAGCGTAACTTTGTGGTCCTGCTTTTAATTCTGGTTTTCGAATTGCTAAATTTCCAAATACGAGTGCAATCATAAATACGCCAAGTCCTGTAATACTCCATGCGAGTGTAGAACCCATTGGACCTGATACTTGTGCTAAATTTGCTGGGAGCATAAATACGCCACCGCCAACCATATTCCCGATAACAAAAGCTGTTAAAACCCATAATCCCCATTTTTTCGTTTCCATTTTTGTTAACTCCTTTGTAGTAAGATTTGCTTAAACATCATTTTTTACTAGCTTTTTGGCAATAAAAAAAGAGCCATGTAGATAAAAAATACCTACATGGCTCTTCGCCAAAGCGTAGGTACAACGGGAATAACCCTTGTACCTACGCGTAAATTTTCCGCTAGGTTTCAAGGGTTACGTATGATGATGATGTTTTTGTGCAAATGTAACTACAATTGTTGTATAAGTAAGCATAGTTCTTTGCTCCCTTTCTCCTCTGATTTTGAAGTTAGTATACTACATGTTTTTTTGAATGAAAAGAAAAATATAAAAACTTTTATAAAAATACGTTTTAGAGATTAAATATTTACCTATATTTTTCTTGTACTGGAAAATAAGTGAGAGATTGGCAGAAGAGTGTAGCATGGTATAATACATATAGAATTAGAAGGTGACAAGGGGCTATTGTAGATGATGAGTAAGTATGAGCAAATTTATATAGAAATCAGTAAGTCTATTGATAATAAGCACTTAAAAGAGGGATGCAAAATCCCATCAGAAACAGAATTAATGAAGCAGTATGAGGCAAGCCGAGGTACTGTAAGAAAAGCAGTAGATTTATTGCAAGAGCGTGGATATGTGCAAAAAATTCATGGAAAAGGTGTTTTTGTATTAAAGCGAAAAAATATTGAGTTTAACTTCGGTGGCATTGTAAGTTTTCAAGAAGAAAATGAGCGTCTAGGACGTCATTGTATTACAGAAGTCGTGGAAATGGAGAAAGAAGAAGCGACAAAAGAGGTTGCAAAATTATTAAACGTGAAAGAAAAAACAGAAATAGATCATATTAAACGTGTACGAAATATTGATGGAGAAAAAGTAATTTTAGATATAAATCATTTTGTATCTGAGTTTATTCCAGGATTAACGAGAGAAATTGCAATGGCATCAATTTATAAATACATTGAGAAAGAATTAGGGCTACATATTAGTTATTCGCAGAGGGTAATTGAAGTGCAGCCGTGTACAGATGATGACCGAAAGTATTTAGATTTAAATGGCACAGATTATGTTGTCGTTGTGAAAAACTTTACTCATTTATATGATGGGAGTCAGTTCGAATATACGGAATCACGTCACCGCTTAGATATTTTTCACTTTTCGGATGTGGCGCGAAGAAAGTAAAGAGGTGAAACGAAATAACGTTTCATCTTTTTTTTTATAAAAAAAACATCAACTCATATATACGAGTGTTGACTAACTTATATATACGAGTTAATATGTAAGTGTAAACGGTATCAAAAAAAGAAAAGAGGGACGGGAATATGGGGAAAGACTATCGTAAAACAGCAGAGGAAGTGTTGCAGTACATTGGTGGGAAAGACAATATTGAACAAGCTGCGCACTGTGTAACGAGGCTCCGTATCGCTTTAAAAGATGAAAGTAAAATAGATAATGATAAATTACAGTCTGTTTCATTAGTAAAGGGAGCGTTTCATAATGCTGGGATATTTCAAATTGTAATTGGTCCAGGGGATGTAGATCGTGTTTACGCTGAATTGATAACGCTTGCAGGTATGAAGGAAGCGACAGTGGCTGACGTGAAAGATTCTGGAAATCAAAAGTTAAATCCAGCTCAAAAGTTTGTAAAAGTATTTTCAGATGTATTTATGCCGATATTACCAGCAATCGTAACAGCTGGTTTACTAATGGGGATTAACAATTTATTAGGGGCAAAGGACTTATTTTTTGATGGTAAAAATTTATTAGATGTTTATCCGAATTTAGGTGGGCTTTGGGATTTAATTAATATGATGGCCAATACAGCATTCGTATTCTTACCAGCACTTGTCGGTTGGTCAGCAACGAAGCGTTTTGGTGGTAGTCCAATACTAGGTATTGTTATGGGCTTAATGCTTGTGCATCCGGCCTTATTAAACGCCTGGGATTATGGAAAAGCAGCGACTGGTTTAGAGGGTCAAAAGATTGAGTACTTCAATATTTTAGGATTGTTCCAAATTGAAAAGGTAGGATATCAAGGTCAAATTTTACCGGTGTTAGTAGCAGCATTTGTATTGAGTAAAGTAGAGATTTTCTTAAAGAAACATGTACCAAATGCAATTCAATTATTAGTTGTACCAATTACAACAATCGTTGTAACAGGTGTATTAGCATTAGGAATTATCGGTCCAGTTACACGTCATATCGGAGATTTATTAACAGCTGGATTAGTAGGCGTATATGAAACAGTACCAGTAGTTGGAGCAGTATTATTTGGAGCATTGTATGCACCACTTGTAATTACAGGTATGCATCATATGTTTATTGCTATTGATCTACAATTAATTGCACAACACGGCGGTACATTTATTTGGCCGATGATCGCTCTTTCTAACATTGCGCAAGGTAGTGCGGCACTTGCAATGTTCTGGATTTCTAAAAATCAAAATGATAAAAGTATGGCATCGACATCAGCAATTTCCGCGTACTTCGGTATTACAGAGCCAGCGATGTTTGGTGTGAATTTACGAAATAAGTTTCCGTTTTATGCAGCAATTATAGGATCTGCTGTGGCAGCGATATTCATTACATTAAATGGTGTATTAGCACCTGCTATCGGAATTGGCGGATTGCCAGCATTTATTTCGATCATTCCGAAATCGATTCCAATGTTTATTGTAGGAATGATTATCGCAGTTGTAATCCCATTTACGTTAACATGGTTATTTGCGAAAAGAGTTAAACAGAAGTAGGAGGAAGTTAAACATGAAGGATTGGCATAAAAGTGTAGTCTATCAAATTTATCCGAAGAGCTTTAATAGTTATTACAATAAAGAAACCGGTGATATAAAAGGGGTTACAGAGAAACTAGATTATTTAAAAAAACTCGGAGTGGATTATATTTGGTTAACACCGATATACCAATCACCACAAAATGATAATGGGTACGATGTAAGTGATTATTATAGCATTGATCCATCTTACGGAACGATGGAAGAGTTTGAAGAGCTTCTAGAAAAAGCGAAAGAACGTGACATTGAAATTATGCTTGATATCGTTGTAAACCATAGTTCGACGGAGCATAAGTGGTTTAAGGAAGCAAAAGAAGATAAAAATAGTCCATATCGCAATTATTACATTTGGCGTGATGAAAAAAATAATTGGCAGTCTAAGTTTGGAGGATCCGCTTGGAAGTACGATGAAAAGACTAAGCAATATTTTTTACATTTATTTGATGAGACACAAGCAGATTTAAATTGGGAAAATGAAAAGCTTCGTGAAGAAGTGTACGATATGATGCGCTTTTGGCTTGATAAAGGGGTAACAGGATTCCGCCTTGATGTTATTAACTTAATTTCAAAAGACCAACGTTTCTTAAGCGATGACGGAAGTACCGCGACAAGTGATGGACGTAAATATTATACGGATGGTCCGCGTGTTCATGAATATTTACAAGAGATGAATAGAAATGTATTTGAAGGGAAAGAGGTAATTACAGTTGGAGAAATGTCATCGACGACAATTGATAATTGTATTAAATACTCAAACCCTGAGCGCAATGAACTAAGTATGACGTTTAGTTTTCATCATTTGAAAGTAGATTATCCGAATGGTGATAAGTGGACGAAAGCTGATTTTGATTTTATTAAATTAAAAGAAATTATGTCTAACTGGCAAATTGAAATGCAAAAGGGCGGGGGATGGAATGCATTATTCTGGTGTAACCATGACCAGCCTCGCATCGTGTCACGCTTCGGGGATGATGGGAAGTACCGAAATGAATCTGCGAAAATGTTAGCGACAGCTATGCACATGCTGCAAGGAACACCTTATATTTATCAAGGGGAAGAAATCGGTATGACGAATCCTAAATTCGAGTCCATCGAGCAATATCGTGATGTGGAATCGTTAAATATATATGATATAAAGCAGGAAGAAGGCTTATTAAAAGAAGAGATTATAGGGATTTTAAAACAAAAATCTCGTGACAATTCTCGTACTCCGATGCAGTGGAATGAAGAGGTGAATAGTGGTTTTACAACAAGTACCCCTTGGATTTCAGTAGCTGAAACCTTTAAAGAAATAAACGTAGAGAAAGCATTACAAGATGAGGAGTCTGTATTTTATCATTATAAAAAGTTAATTGAACTTAGAAAAACTTACGATGTTATTACAGAAGGAGAATATGCTATTTTAGATGAAAATCACCCTAAGATTTGGGCATATACACGTACTGTAAATAATGAAGTATTACTTATTATTAATAACTTCTATGGAGAAGAAATAACGTATTCTGTACCAGCCCATGTTCAATTAGATGGAATGAAACAAGAAGTACTACTGTCGAATTATAAAGATTCCAGCAAGGATATTACAAAACTTAACTTAAGACCATATGAATCAATTATATATCGATATACGAAATAAAAGGTTGTATGCCCACGCGGCATACAACCTTTTATTTTAAGACACCACTATACAAAATATTTACGTCTACTTCTGGTTTGAATTTTACTTTTGCATAATCTTTATTCCAATTTTTTTTCTTCCATAAGTCTGGATGATATGCAATAAGATGTCTTCCAATACCGAAAGCATCACAATTTGCTTTTTGTAGTTTGTTTGTTATTTTTTTCGCTTCTTTCGTAAGTTGTTTCGATAAGTCTTTATTTAGTTTTTTTCGTTCTCCCATTTTATAAATATTATCTCTTGGGGCTTCAAGTGCTATTACTTTTAGTTGGAGCTTAATGTGAGCATAAACATTTCCTTTTTTATCTGTTGTTATTTTTAAGTCTCGTTTTAACTTTCGATTGCTAATTTCCATTGTTAAATAATCAGATGTTTTCTCTGATTCATCGCTAGTAAGTTTTTGGGTTATACGGGCACTTGTTCCCATTTTTCCGGTTAATAATACGAATAAAACAGATTGTTTCAAAGGTAAATGCCCAGTTAATTTATCATTGTTAAATAAAGCTAACCCGTTTGTAATTACTTCTTTTCCTTTTATTTTTATAGAAGGGAGGGTAAAGTCTTTACCGGGATCTAACATTTTTGTAGCAGCTGTTTCTAAAGTTTCTTTTGGAAATACACTCATATCTTCTAAGCTTTTCACTTTTTTCTTTAGAAAATCTCCAATTAGTAAATTTCCTACTTTCTTTTTTTCTAGTATCTCGGATGTTTCACCCTCTACTGCAATAAGTTTTACTAAAGCAGTTGGGTTTGTTGGGTCCCGAAAGCTGACATCTAAATAGGGTAGTATACCCTTTTTTAGAATTTTGGTTCCTAGCAATTGAACACCATATTTGAAGTAGCGAATATTACCAGTCACATTTTTTTTTAGGGCATCGCTTGTATCCCGTATGTTATACCCGTTTGCTGAATGTATTTCATTCTCGAATGAAGATTGCTCTCCGCTTGAACTTTTTACGAGTTCAAGCGTTTGCTGTAGTTTATTCTCTTCCGTAATATCATATCCAATACTATAAGCTAATCTCGCTTCTCTTAATGGTTCTTGATCCCAACAGCCAGAAAGGAATGAACTAGTACATAATATAAAAAATAATTTAACTCTTTTTTTGAACATACTGTTCTCCTTTCTTCTTTCTTATTACTGAATAAAGTAGAAATAAAAGAGGGAGGACAACGATGAAAATATAGGTGAACTTATCAGTGAAAGTTGCAATTACTTTTAATTCTTCAGGTGTATCTATGAATAAGGCTACACTAAATGCAATAACTCCAACGATTGGAACAGCTTGTTTATGATTAGCAAGATTGAATATATGTCCAATTCCGATAGAAGCGGCGCAATAATAACTAGCAATAGAAGCTACAACTGTTATCATCCAAATTGGTATGAATAGTAAATCAGTTCGGTCTATAATCCCGATATGTAAAGAGCGCAATAAGTAAGCAACTGGTTCTGGAATAAGCTCAACTTGCTTTGGACTAAATACGATAAAGCAAATCCAAACAGTAAAAGTATAAAAGAGAGTCACAAATCCATTAGCGATAGAAATTGCCTTTAGTTTTGCCACAGCAGTCCCATTTACTTTTGGGAAAGCGATAAGAATAATTTCAAAACCATACATAGCTGTAATTGTTTCCTTTGATGCTTGAATAATATTCCACCATCCAGCTTCTGTAATGGGAAAAATATAAGAAAAGTCAGCCCGTGAGAGCCCAAGTCCAATTAACAGTGCCATTGGGAAAATAAGAATAGAGGCCATGACATAAAACCGTACGATGACTTTAAATGTGTTATAGGCTATATAGCAACAAGCTATTGTAAATAGTATGAGAATGGCAGACCAAGGAGTTGCTTGTAATATCCATACTTTAATGACATTACAAGCACTTAACATAACCGTCATACCGATAAGGGTAAAATAAAAAACATAAGCAAAACCTAATAGTTTTCCAAATTTATTACCAAATAGCATACAAACACTTTCATACATATCAGCATCAGGAAATCGTTTTAAGAAAAGCCACATAAGTAAAATAATGAGTTGAATCGCAAAACCAGCGATGAGAACAGAAATCCAGCCACCGCCTTTCGCTATCGGGTGAAGACGATTTGGTAGAGAAAGGATACCAACCCCGATTTGGCATTGAATAACGAAAAAAGTAAATTGAACAAGTGAAATTTTACTTTGCGTGTTTGTCACCGTTCTCATCCTCTCTCGTTACATGTTGTCGTTGCATTTTTTTCGGCTTTGGATCATGAGGTCGTTCCCAAAACGACCAAATTGGGAGTCTTACAAAAGAATCTTTCATATCCTTTAGCCGCATTGGTGCAAGGGGAGAAAGGTAAGGTGTATGAAAAGAATGGAGCTGACATAGGTGAACGAAAGTTATAATTAGACCGAATGATATTCCTACATATCCGAATATAGCAGCAAGAATCATTAATGGAAAACGAAGAATTCGAACTGCTGAACTCATATCGTTTGATGGAACGAGAAAAGATGAGATTGCAGTTAAAGCTACAACGATGATCATCGTATAAGAAACAAGTCCGGCTTTTACAATCGCATCACCAATTACTAAACCGCCTACAATACCGATTGTTTGTCCAACGCGGCTCGGCAGACGAATACCAGCTTCCCGTAATAACTCGAAAATTAACTCCATTAAGAGAGCCTCAAAAATGGGGGGAAGTGGTACTTTTTCTAATGAAGCTTTAATTGTATAAACGAGTTCAAGTGGCAACACATCAGGATGAAAAGCAACTGTTGCGATATATATAGCTGGTAAGAGAAAGGCTATTAAAAAACTCACTAAGCGAATCATTCGGACGAATGAACCGACAATCCAGCGATTATTATAATCATCAGGTGATTGATAGAAAGCGAATAACGTAACAGGTACGATGAGCGCTGTTGGATCTCCGTCAGATAAAATAGCAACTCGTCCTTCCATTAAATTAGCGGCGGTTCTATCTGGGCGTTCTGTATTTAATTGCTGCGGGAAGGGTGAGAAAGATGTATCTTCTATAAATTCCTGTATGTAGCCTGGTAGCATGAGTGCGTCTGTCTTAATCATTTCCAATCTTCTTTTTACTTCTGCAACGAGATCGTCATTAGCTATATTTTGAATATAAGCAATTGCCACTTTCGTGTGCATTTCTTCACCAAGTGTGAAATATTTAACGACGACATTTGGACTTTTTATGAGTTTACGAATAGAAGCTAAATTGGTTGCTAAATCTTCTACAAACCCGGTATGTGGTCCACGTACAATGCCTTCATTATCCGGCTCTGTTATATCTCTTTTTAAAGATAGAGCTGTTTCGAAAATACAAAAACTATCAACATGTTCATGAAAATATAATGACTTTCCTTGTAATAAAAGCTGCACCCCATAATTTAAATTCGTTTCTTTTTTCATATTTAATGTGGAAAAAGCTTTATCTAAAGCCAAATCCGACCGTGTTAATAAAGGCTCGAGAGCTAATTGATGAATTAAATTTGGATCTGCTAAAGATTCGAGATATATAATGGTTCCTTTTCCGTTTTGAAAAGGGATATCTAATTTTTTTATATCATCTGAATGACAGAGTTTATTTTCAATGTAATTAATATTTTCCGGAAGCGATGGAAACATATGCTTTTGATTTTCACTCTTTTGTTGTTCTTTTTGCTCTGTCATAATTTCCACCTCTTTTAGAATAAAGTCGCTTCTGTTAATTTTTGCTTTTTGTGAGAAATTTATGCTTGTATTATTTGAAAATAAGTAGCTTGAAAGTTACGTTACGTCATCTTTTAAACTAAAGAAAATGAGAAGTAGGGGATGGAAAGAAAGTATATATTAGATTAGCGGTGTTGATATAAATCTTTTGTACTATAGAGGATAAGCCTAGCGGTATAAATAATTACATCATTCGATGAATAGGAAATTTATGAAAGGCAATTTATACTATTAGTATTGTGTCTTGCCTTTTTAGGTGCAGTACACAGCCGGTGATTGGCTAGTGGAGGTTCTTCCATTTTGCCAGTGCCGGTTTTTTATTGGATAATAGAGAAAATAAAGTTCTATAAAGAAAGAAGGGGTTGTTTTGAAAGCTGTAAATTCTATCTTTATGAGAGAAAAGATTGCTAGTTCTTATCTTTATTTTATTTCTTTTCTTGGTTTGATTACTATAACTATATCTTTACTTGAAATTAAAATCCCTTCTCATCCAACAATACTAATATTGTTATTAATATTTATGGGGATTGCAGAGTATTTTCCTGTACGATTTTGGAGAGGGACTAGCTCGCTTACCTTTCCGATAATTTACGCTATGAGTTGGCAGTTTGGAATCCATATAACTATTATTTCTATTGTACTCGTTACGCTAATTATTCACCTGCACCGCCGTTCACCGATACAAAGAATGTTATTTAATAGTACTCAGCATGCACTTAGTTTAATCTTGGCCGAATGGTTTTCAAACAAATGTATGTCCTTATTAATTAACAAAATAGATATATCAGTTCTGTATGGAAATTTAATATCTTTGTTATTATTTTGCGTGTTTTTTTGTTTTTTCAACAATCGTTTTTACGATTTGTTAATGATACTCCTTCCGCAGCCATATTTAATCTATCAGTGGTATAAAAAAACTGTAACGGTATTTCTTTGCGAAACTTTTGGTTTCTCTTATGCGGCACTGATGCACGTATTAATTAGTACATATAGTGTGGAAGTAAACGAGATTACAGTACTGTTTTTCTTTTTTCCACTTGTAGCAACTTCCGTTATTAGTTCTTTTTCTGTACGGATAAGGATGGAGAAGGAACGATTATATGAGTTATTTCTTATTACGACCGAAATTAGTCGAGGATTAACCGGAGGAAACTTGAAACATATTAAACAAGCACTTAAAGGTTTTTTTGGCATACAAGCATATGTAATATGGACAAAAGATGATGGGAACTGGAATATTCTATTAAAAGATGGGAAAGTCCGCCTAGATGTATCTGATGATTCAGAAAAGTATGGGGCGTTTGAGGAACTTTCTAAAAATCTTGTATTTAATGATTGGAAAATTGGTACGGCTCCTGGAGATGAAATATTTGATAATGTTATACGCTCACTTGTATATTTTCCTCTTATAGTAAATGATGAATTAGTCGGAATGTTTGTTGCAGGGAAAAGTAGAAATGCGGGTTTCTTTCCGGAAGATGTACAGTCGTTAGCTACATTTTCTAACCAATTAGCTAACGTTGTTAAAACAAGGATATTGATTTCTGAACAGGAAAAAAGAATGATCTTAGAAGAAAGAAATAGAATCGCCCGTGAAATTCACGATGGTATTGCGCAAACATTAGCCGGGGTGATATTCCAACTAGAATCCGCGCAGAAAAAATACCGTGATAAACCAAAAGATATGCAGCAAATAGTAGAGAAAAGTATAAAAGATTTAAGAGGAAGCTTAGGAGACGTTCGCTATTCTATTTATGCTTTAAAACCATATCCGACACAACAATTAGGGCTAAAGCAGGCGATAGCAAGTAAAATAAAATCTTTAAAACAAGAATATGAACTAGATATTACATATCATGAAAGAGGTCATGCACGTGCGCTTAGCTTTTCAAAAGAAAGGGTTATTTTTGATACATTACAAGAGAGTTTGCAAAACATTGTAAAACATGCACAAGCAGACAAGACTGATGTTTTACTTAGCTATCAAAGTGAGCACGTGCTTTTAAGGGTTAAGGATAATGGGATTGGCTTTTCACTATTTGAGTCTATGGTTAAAACGAAGAATGAGCCACATTATGGTATATTACATATGAATGAACAAGCTGAACAATTAGGGGCTACTTTACAGATTGATAGTTCTGTAGGGAAAGGGACAAAAATTACACTATTAATTCCAGATTCACAAACAAGGGGTGCGTAAAATGATTAAAATATTAGTAGTGGATGATCATGCTTTTTTACGAGACGCAATTCGGAACATACTAGAGGATGAATCTGATATGAAAGTGGTTGGAGAAGCTAGCTCTGGGGACGGAGTATTGGGAAAAGTAGAAGAATGCAGACCAGATTGTATTTTGATGGATATTAATCTTCCGGGGAAAAATGGGATTGAAGCTACAGAGTTGGTGAAAAAAAATTATCCGAATTGTCGAGTACTTGTGTTTACAATGTATGAGCATGATGAATATTTAATGGATGCACTCCAGGCTGGTGCTGATGGTTATTTATTGAAAGATTCATCATCGGAGCAGGTAGTAGCAGCAATTCGGATGTTATATCGAGGGGATTCAGTTATTCATCCGCGTATGACTAAAAAATTAATTACATATCATCAGCAAAAAATGAAATTAGAATCAAATGAAAATGAACTGACGGAACGTGAAAAGGAAATTCTTTTTGAATTAGTAAAGGGACTTAGTAATAAAGAAATCGCTGAAGCTCTATATATTAGTGATAAAACAGTTAAAATTCACATCAATAAAATTTTTAAAAAACTAAATGTGAAAAGTCGATCGCAAGCGGTGATTTATGCTGTTCGAAATCAATTGGTTCCGTTGGATTAAATAGGAAATGTTTAAAAGAACTATCATGTTTATTTATTCTTTATTACAAAGAATAAATAGCAAGATAGTTCTTTTGTACTATGTAGGTATAGAATCCTTAGAGAAAAGATACTCCTTTTGTTCAATTTTCAGAATAATCAAAATGTGAAATAATAAAAATAGAATTACATTTTAATCGTGTTAATAATTCATTTCGTGAAAATCCTTTGTTGGAAATAAATGATGGAGGGCTCTTATAGAAAGAGAAAAGTGAGTAATTAGCTATATGAGGTATGGGGATGGTAGTAGTGATGGAAATCTTTCATGATACACAAGATTAAGATTAATAGAGTTTCCAATGCTAAATAGGAAGTTAAGAATCAATTTGTTTCAAAAAATAATATTAATAATGGGGAGATGCAATATGAAACGAGGGAAATTTGGAAAGATTCTTATTGGAACGTTAACAGCTGGAATGTTATTGTCTCAAGGAATTCCATATAACGTCTTAGCTGAAGAGGTAAATACATCTACTTTAACTGGAATTGATGATGCAAATGCTATCTTGAAAGGTCTTACAAAGGAACAACGTAATGCCTTAAAAACGTTAGATACAAAACCAGGTTTTGTTATTTCGCCAGGTATCAATACAGCAAGTCCTAATAATGTGAATGTGATTATAGAGTTTAAGCAAGCACCTAGCAAAATTGAGGTATTAAAACAAGCGGCTAAAGGGAAAAAGGTAGCTCTTTCAAATGCGGAACAAAAGGTAGAGGCATCACATAAAGGGTTTAAAGCAGAGCTTGAACAGCTTCAAAAGAATAAAGAGAAAGGGACAAATTTAAAATCTGCAAAAATAACAAGAGAATATAAGAATGCTTTTAATGGTGTAGCGATTTCGTTACCTGCGAACATGATTGAAGACTTAGTTCGTACCGGTATCGTTAAGCGTGTATGGGAAGATCATGAGGTTAAAATTGATTTGCCGAAAGAAACAGCTAAGACTGCTGTTGAACCAAAAATGGCAGATAGTGTACCGCAAATTGGTGTAGACAAGCTGCATGATGAAAAAATAACAGGTAAAGGAATTAAGGTAGGTGTACTGGACACAGGTATTGATTACAATCACCCGGATTTGAAAGATGCATATAAAGGATATCGTGCAAAGCAAGGTGAAGATCCAAGCAAAATAGATCCGAACTCAATAAAAGGATGGGACTTTGTTAATAATGATGCTGATCCAATGGAGACAACGTATAAGGATTGGCAAAATTCTGGAGGATATCCTGAGATTTATGAGGGGAGTGCATATTATACATCCCATGGTACGCATGTAGCTGGGACAATCGCTGCAGACAAAAAGAATAATGTTGATTACGCGGTTACGGGAGTTGCTCCAGATGTAGATTTATATTCATATCGCGTATTAGGTCCATATGGAAGTGGACAAACAAGCGGTATTCTTGCTGCGATTGATAAAGCAGTAAAAGACGATATGGATGTTATCAATTTATCACTAGGTGCGTCTATTAATGATCCTTTATATCCTACTTCTGTGGCAGTAAACAATGCGATGTTAGCTGGTGTTGTTACAGTAGTAGCGGCAGGTAATAGTGGTCCGGAAGAAGGTACCATTGGATCACCTAGTGCAGCGGCACTTCCAATTACAGTTGGAGCCAGTGACGCTGCAATGAAGATCCCAACGTTTTCCGTCGATGCAGGTGATTTACATGTGGATAAGATGATGCTACTTGGAAAAAGCTTTACTGATAAGATTGAAGATTTGAAAGGTCAATCCGTATCAGTTGTATATGCAGGGCTCGGGAAATCAGATGATTTTACAGGAAAAGATGTAAAAGGAAAATTAGCTCTTATCCAACGCGGTGAGATTACATTTGATGAGAAAATTAAGCATGCTAAGGAAGCAGGCGCAAAGGCGGTAATCGTATATAACAATGTAGATGGTGAAATTACAAGTTATCTTGGGGAAAGTACTTCATCTATTCCATCGTTCCGCCTAACAAAAGTAGATGGTGAGAAATTACAAGCAAAAGCTGTACAAGGAGATGTGTCGTTAGCGTTTGGGGAACTAAGTAATATAAAAACAGAGGGAGATCACTTAGCTGATTTCAGCTCCCGTGGTCCTGCAACTAAGACAGATGATATTAAGCCAGATATTGTAGCACCAGGTGTGTCTATTTTCTCAACTGTTCCTGAATATATTAATGATCCAAAAGATGGAGAAAATTATCCGGTAGCGTATGGACGTATGTCAGGTACCTCTATGGCAACTCCTCATACTGCAGGGGTAGCGGCACTCATTTTACAAGAACATCCAAACTATAGTCCATTTGAAGTAAAAGAAGCACTCATGAATACCGCAGTTGACTTAAAAGAAGAGCGTTCTGTATTTGAGGTGGGCTCAGGGCGAATTGATGCATATCGTGCAGTTCATGCAGATACATCTATCGAGGTTGTTGATAAAACATCAAACGTTGTAGGTGATGAAGAAGTAGAAATTGAAGAAAAAACAGGTTCTATTGCATTTGGGTATAAAAATCAAATTGAAAATGGGCCTATTAAAGATAGTCGAAAAGTTTTAATTAAGAACAGCAGTAAAACAGATGGGAAAGAGTTTAAATTAGAGGTGGAATTTTCACCTACAAGTGTAGGTGTGCAAGATGCAGCGAAGAATGGTGTGAAGCTAAACGTACCAGATTCTATTAAAGTAGCTCCTGGTGCATCAGAGGAAATTAGTCCTGAAATTATCATTCCAGAAAACGCTGAGTTTGGTAGATATGAGGGCTATATTCATATTTCAAATAAAAACAATGAAAAAGAAGTATATCAAGTACCATTTGCAGTTAAATTCACAGAAAAAGGGATTGCGTCTGTAGATTTACTGAGAGATACAATGGCAACAGATGCTTCTAAATTCCATCCATTTATGGAAAGACCAAGTTCGCCGTTGACATTTAAATTAAATAGTCCTCTTGAAACCATTGATGCAGTTGTGAAGGACCGAAAGACAGGGAAGGCATTAGGAGTCGTTGGTACACTTAATGCAAGTAGTCTAACACCGAATGTTGAATATATGATGTTTTCTGGTATGGGAGGGTATGTACTTCCATTCACAGGAGATCCAGCTCATCCAATTGCGGATAAACCTGTTATGTTGCCTGATGGAGATTACGAATTGAACTTCGTTGGATATGATAAAGAAGGAAAATCTTATACAAAAGGCGATAGCATTATCATTGATAATGTAATACCTGAAATGAAATTTAAGGATGTACAACCTGGTATACACGAAGTCAATGATTCTATGTTTAAAGAAGAAGACGGCCAGCGTGCATTATGGGTGCATGGTAATATTTATGATTCTACAGTAGATGCATTAAAGGCAAAAGGCTTGCAGTATGATCAAAAAGCGAACCAAATTGTATATTATCAAAACTCAGCCTTTCCATCAGGTTGGCTGAATACAATTCAAGCAAATGGTGATTTTAAATTTGGAGTACTTCCAGAGGAAATAAACGAGCCGTTAAATCTAAAATTATTTGGATATGATCTTGCAACTGCAGGGAATATGGCAACTGGATATAAAGATTACGTCTTTGTAAAGGAAGGGACAGAATACGCTGTTCCAAGTTATGACAAAGATAAAATCAAATTAGGAGAGAAAATTACGTTAACTTTGAATCTTAATAATGTAAAACAGCTTATGTCAGGTACATTTGAAATTCTTTATTACAAGCAGCTATTTAAATTTACAGATGTGAAACCAAATCCAGCACTTACGGAATATGTAAAACAACATGGACTGAACCTTAAATTAGAAGATCCGAAGATAAGTGAAGAAGGAGCTTGGGAAAACAAGGTGAAAGTTGGCGCATCATTGGAAGGAAAAGAATTTAAAGGATTAGATGGAGATACACCATTTTTAGATGTTACATTCGAGATGGCGAACGATGAATACTTTAATGATTTAACTGCATTTGGAGTAGATAAGTTCTCTTATACAAAAGCTGGTGCATCTGAAGGCATTGAGATTCCTGCGTTTAAAGATAAATCTTTTGCTATTGTTTCGAAACATTCAACGGTTACAGGATATATTGGCCCGGAAGCTTTCTTGAATGAAGAGGGGTATTTAGGTAAGAAAGACTATACAAAACTAGGAGCAAAAGTGTACGCAGTTGGCAAGGATGGAAAGAAATATACAGGAACGATTGGTGATAACGGGCAATTTGAAATTCATAGTGTCCCAGTAAGCGATAAAGAATATGATATTTTCGTAGAAATGCCAGGTCATTTAAATAGTAAATTAACAACAAAAATAGGGAAAATGCAGGATGGAGAATTAGTGGGACAAAACTTTAGAGCTGACATGGATGATAACCTTGCAGGTGATGTAAACGGCGATAAAATGGTAGATATTCAAGATGCTAGAATAGCAGCTTTATCGTATGGAAAAGGAAAAGTATCTGTAAAAGATGGAGATATAAATCAAGATGGTGTTGTAGATGAAACAGATATTCGTTTTATTGAGAAAAACTTCTTGAAAAAGGGTCCAGATGCTAAAGAAAATCAGAAACCGAAAGAAAATGTAGGGCCAGTGACGTTAGAGAAAATCTTACGCTCGATTGGTTTAGAGCCAAAAAAATAAGGGGATACACTTCTAAGGGAAACTAAACGATAAAGCAATGAACACAGAAAAAATGGTTTTTGCTAACAACGGACCGGTAATGATTTACTGTAACATTACCGGTTATTTAAAAAATAGCTTTTTGAGTACATGAAGAAAATAGTTTAAAGCTAGTTTGCTTTCGTTATGGGGCAAGGTAGTTGCTTAATTAATATTGTTTGTGGGATGAAAATAAGGTTGTTGTTTGAACTTTAAAATAGGGGGGCTTGTGAAATGAGTATTAAGAAAAAACTTGGTATGGGTGTTGTAACTGCAGCGCTTGGTCTATCTTTAATTGGTGGGGGAACATATGCGTATTTTAGTGATAAAGAAGTATCACAAAACGCGTTTGCAGCGGGTACTTTAGATTTGAGTGTTAATCCTGAAGTTGTTATTAATGTCGACAATATTAAACCGGGTGATGAAATGGAGCGCGGTTTTCAATTAGTTAACAAAGGAACCTTAGCGATAGGAGACGTGAAACTTCTTACAGATTATAGTGTTATTGATGCTAAAGGAGATAATGGAAATGCTGATTTTGGTGATCATATCCGTGTTGATTTCTTATGGAATTTGGATAAAAATGAGGTTCCAATTTGGTCTACTACATTATCTGAGTTAAAGGTAGCTACGCAAAATGGAAGTATTCCTGATCTTGTACAAAAAGGTGTTGTAGACCGGGAAGGAAATGGACTTGCTCCTGGTGATGATGATACTTTCTATGTAATGTTTACATTTGTAGATAATGATGAAGAACAAAATGTATTTCAAGGAGATTCATTGAAATTAAATTGGACCTTCAATTCAATGCAGACAAACGGTGAAGAGAAATAAAGGTAAATGTTATATATAAGAATGAATTGAGAAATAGTATTTTTAATAGTGTAAAGGTTGATTTAGTGAATCAACCTTTTTTGTTTTTAGATTTTTTTATGTGTAGGGGTCGCATTTTTATAGTAGTCATAACAGAGCTTTTCACATTCATAGCAGTACTTCTAACATTTATGTCGAATTAAGAAGATATATAGGAGGGATACATATGGAAATAGCTGTAGAACGAGTTTTTACAAAGGAGATTTTAACAAGAGCTGCAAGTTTGTTTCATGTAACGGTGGAAGAAAAGCCACTTGGAGATTTTGAAAATTACATTTTTAAGGCGAAGGGTGATAGTGATGAAGATTACGTATTACGTTTAACGCATTCTTCCCATCGTTCTAAAAAAGAGGTAGAGGCTGAACTAGATTTTTTACGATATGTTGCGGAGAACGGTGCAAAGGTAGCGGGACCTCTTTACTCAACATCTCAAAATCTTGTAGAAGAAATTGTAGTAGAGGATGGAACTTTCTTTTTTGCTTCCTTATTTACATACGCAAAAGGTGAGCAAGTAAAAGGAGAAGGATCGCCATATTGGGGAAATGCTTACTTTGAAGCGTGGGGAAAAGCGATTGGACAATTGCACCGCCTTACAATGAATTACCCTAAAACTGACTACCGTGATACGTGGGAAGAGGATGAAAGTAGTATTGTTAATGAATTAGAAGATGAGAACGTGAAAGAAATTGCAGCTGTATTAATGGAGGAAATAAATGCTCTTCCAATTGAAAGAGAAACATTCGGCCTTATGCATGGTGATATTCATCCAGGCAATTTTCACTATGATGGAAAAGAGTTAACAATCTTTGATTTTGATGATGCGGCCTATAATTACTTCATTCATGATTTGGCAATGGTTCTTTATTACTCTGTTCTTTTTACACCGTGGACAGTGGAAGAAAAGACGACATTCGCTCGTAAACAGTTACAAGTGTTAAGAAAAGGGTACGAATATGAGCACAGGCTGGCGGATAGTTGGTATGAATCGTTACCTTTATTTTTACGTTTACGTGATATAGGTTTGTATGGCACGCTCCAAAAGAAATTTAAAGGGAAAGATATGCCAGATCATTTCAGAGAATTAGCTGAACAACTCTATGAAAGAATTATAAAAAGAGAAGCGATTGTGAATATATAATACATTCATATTAAAACAAAGTATATAAAATAAATATATACTTTGTTTTTTTATACAAAAATATGTTTATTTTATTAAAATAATATTGTTATAGATTCGGTATGCACGTATAATTTTATGTATATTCTGAATATTCTTTAAAAATGAGGAGGGGGAATGTTGGAAGCAATCGTAAGTTGGATCAATAATATTGTTTGGAGTCCAGCACTTGTTTATTTATGTTTAGGAGCAGGTTTATATTTTTCTATTCGAACGAGGTTTTTACAAGTAAGGCATGTAGGAGAAATGGTGAAGCTTACATTTCAAGGAGAAAAATCGGATGCTGGTGTTTCTTCTTTCCAGGCGTTAGCACTTTCATTATCAGGGCGCGTTGGAACAGGAAATATTGCGGGTGTTGCAACGGCTGTTGCATTTGGTGGTCCAGGAGCTGTCTTTTGGATGTGGGCGGTAGCTTTTCTAGGAGCAGGTTCTGCTTATGTAGAATCAACACTTGCACAAATATATAAGACGAAGCATCAAGGGCAATTCCGTGGTGGTCCGGCTTATTACATTGAAAAAGGGCTAGGAGTTAAATGGTATGCATTAGTATTCGTTGCGGCAACAATTCTTGCAACGGGGATGCTGTTACCGGGTGTTCAGGCAAATAGCATTGCTGTAAGTTTGGAAACAGCTTTCGGTATTAATACTTCTGTATCTGGAGCGGTATTAGTAGCAGCGTTAGCGCTTATTATTTTTGGGGGAGTTAAGCGAATTGTTAACGTAGCACAAGTTGTAGTGCCGTTTATGGCACTTGGTTATATTTTAGTAGCTTGTGTAATTGTAGCTATGAATATTGAAAAGTTACCAGATGCTTTCATGTTAATTTTAAAAAGTGCATTTGCATTAGAAGCAGCTTTTGGTGGGATTATTGGTTTAGCGATCTCTTGGGGAGTAAAACGTGGTATTTATTCCAATGAAGCAGGGCAAGGAACTGGGGCACATGCGGCGGCAGCTGCTGAAGTATCACACCCAGCTAAACAAGGGTTAGTACAAGCATTTTCCGTTTACATTGATACATTATTCGTCTGTTCAGCAACAGCATTTATGATGATTATTACAGGCATGTATAACGTATTTGATGCAAGCGGAAAAAACTTTATCGTCAATAAATTAAACGGTGCACAGCCGGGTCCTGGTTATACACAGGCAGCAGTAGAATCTGTTTTCCCTGGATTTGGAAACGGTTTCGTCGCAATCTCGCTATTATTCTTTGCATTTACAACAATTATGGCGTATTACTACATTGCAGAAACGAATATTGCATACTTAAATCGTGATAAAGACCGTCCTTGGATGTCCATCGTACTAAAGTTTGTATTCTTAGGAGTCGTATTCTATGGTTGTGTAAAAACAGCTGCAACAGCGTGGGCTTTAGGTGACATCGGTGTAGGAATTATGGCATGGGTTAACATTATCGCGATTTTACTACTACAAAAACCAGCATTGATCGCCTTAAAAGACTATGAAAAGCAGAAGAAAGAAGGGAAAGATCCAGTATTTGATCCGCAGGAATTAGGAATTAAAAATGCTGATTTCTGGGAGCATGAATATGGGAAAGATAAAAAAGAAGAAGTATCTTAATAGGATAGGAACGAAGGAGCAAAGGGAACGACCTTTGCTCTTTTTTTATGGACAAAATGAAGCTGAAAGTTATTTTTTTGCCTATTTTTGAATATAAAAAGAATGTACATGCTTTGTTAGAGGAAGGGGGGAGTATGGTGATTGAGTTTCGTAATGTAAATAAATATTATGGTGACTTTCAAGTTTTAAAAGATATTAATCTGCAAGTACAAAAGGGTGAAGTGGTAGTAGTTGTTGGACCTTCAGGGTCAGGGAAAAGTACATTGCTTCGGTGTATAAATCAATTAGAGACAATTACAGATGGAGAATTAATTGTACAAAATACAGAGGTACACAATAAGAAAACGGATATGAATGAATTACGCCGAGATATCGGGATGGTCTTTCAACATTTTTATTTATATCCACATAAAACGGTTCTTCAAAATATTACACTAGCGCCTATTAAAGTAAATAAAGCTTCAAAAGAGGAAGCTGAGAAAACAGCGATGTTTTATTTAGAGAAAGTAGGAATCCCGGAAAAGGCTAATGTATACCCGCATCAATTATCCGGAGGTCAACAGCAAAGGGTAGCGATTGCTAGGGGACTTGCGATGCAGCCTGAAATTATGCTATTTGATGAGCCTACGTCTGCTCTTGATCCGGAGATGATTGGAGAAGTGCTTGACGTTATGAAAACGTTAGCTAAAGAAGGGATGACGATGGTTGTCGTCACGCATGAGATGGGATTTGCGCGAGAAGTAGCAGATAGGATTTTATTTATGGATGAGGGCCAAATTATTGAGGATACAACACCAGCAGCATTTTTTGCAGACCCAGAACAAGAAAGGGCGCGTCTATTTTTAAGCCGAGTGTTAAATCATTAAAGGAGGAATTTCATGCTTAAAATGAAAAAGTTGTTTACCTTAATCGTATTCTCATGTTTATTCGTACTTGTCGTTGCCGGGTGCGGAAGTAAAAAAGATGAGGCGAAAGAAACGAATACGAAGCAAGGCGGAGCCATAGAGCAAATTAAGAAGCGTGGGAAATTAGTAGTTGGGGTGAAGAATGATACGAATTTATTTGGATTGAAAAACCCTTCAACAGGGCAGGTAGAAGGATTTGATGTTGATGTTGCAAAGGCACTTGCGAAAAAAATTCTCGGAGATGAAAAGAAACTAGAATTAAAAGAAGTAACGTCTAAAACGCGTATTCCACTATTGAAAAATGGTGATATTGATGCAATTATCGCAACAATGACAATTACGGAAGAACGTAAAAAAGAAGTTGATTTCTCAGATGTATATTTTAAAGCAGGGCAATCGTTACTTGTGAAAAAAGGAAGCAATATTAAAGGTATTGATGATATAAAACAAGGTGTGAAAGTATTAGCCGTAAAAGGCTCAACATCTACAAATAACATTCGTCAAAAGTCACCAGAAGCGACTGTATTAGAATTTGAAAATTATAGTGAGGCATTTACGGGGTTAAAAGCAGGGAAAGGTGATGTTTTAACGACAGATAATGCAATTCTTTACGGAATGGCAAAACAAGATTCAAATTATGAAGTTGTAGGGAAAATTTTCACGGATGAGCCGTACGGAATTGCTGTGCAAAAAGGTGCAGATGATTTAACGAAAGAGATTAATAGCTTACTAAAAGATATGAAGGCGAGTGGGGAGTACGACAAACTGTATGAAAAATGGATTGGCCAAAAACAAGAGTAGTAAAGTGAAACTTTAATTAGTGGAGCTTAATCCCAGTGAATAGTAAGAGTGAGGGGATGAGGGATGCTCATCCTCTTCTTGTAAAGAAAGAGGGGAGAATATGTGCCTGATTTTTCTATATTAACGAATAACATTGATATGTATTTAGAAGGCTTTAAGTATACAGTTATGTCTAGTGTAATTGCGTTAATAGGCAGTTTTATTTTAGGAGTAATTTTGGCAGTAATGCGTATTGCACCGATTCGTATTTTAAACTGGATAGGATCAGCTTTTGTGGAGTTTGTAAGAAATATTCCACTCGTATTAATTGCATTTATATTTTATTTCGCTTTACCTGTAATAGGAGTTACTTTAAATGGTTTTGTAGCAGGAACACTTACGCTTACGGTATATACTGCAGCGTTTATTGCCGAGGTTATTCGCGCTGGTATTTTATCAGTCGCGAAAGGTCAAATGGAAGCAGCGCGTTCCTCAGGATTGACTTATACGCGAGCGATGTACCATGTCGTTTTACCTCAAGCGATGAAAATCGTAATCCCTCCTCTAGGAAATCAATTTCTTAATTTAGTAAAAAACTCTTCCATACTCGGAATTATCGCTGGTGCTGATTTAATGTATCAAGGAGATTTAATTTCAACGAAGACGTTTGTTACGTTTGATGTTTATATATTTGTCGGGATGTTTTATTTAATATTAACAATTCCGCTCAGTATGCTAGTGCGTTATTTAGAAAAACGCTTGGCAAAGGAGGCGGTGTAAATGGATTTTAAGGGAGCTATAACAGGGGATCATATCCTCTTTTTGTTAAAAGGATTACTTATAACGTTAGAGGTAGCGCTCGTAGCAATTGTACTTAGCTTTATTATTGGTAGTGTAATAGGAATATTGCGCTATACGAAAATACCTGTCGTTTCACAAATATTAGGAGTTATCGTGGAAGTGATTCGAAATTTACCGCTACTTTTAATTATATTTTTTACGTATTTTGCACTTCCAGAAGCGGGATTGAAGTTAGAAATTATAACAGCTACAATTGTTGCTTTAACAATATTTGAAGCGGCAATGATATCTGAAATTGTTCGAAGCGGTCTATTATCTATCGAAAAAGGGCAGATTGAGGCTGCAAGGTCTTCAGGATTAACGTATGTGCAAGCGCTTTGGCATATTATTTTGCCGCAAGCATTAAGAAGAATGGTCCCCCCGCTTGTTAGTCAGTTTATTTCATTGCTAAAAGATACGTCGCTCGCAGTTGTTATATCATTGCCAGAGCTTATGCATAATGCTCAAATTATTAGCGGGCAAAATGTAAATTATATGATTCCGACTTTTATAGTAGTGGCTTGTATGTATTTTATAGTGAATTATAGTTTATCAATTTTATCGAGAAGATTAGAGCTTCGTTAACTCTTACAATATATGTAAGGGTTTTTCCCTTGTTTCTCCTTATTTTCCTCTAAATAGTATCTAAATCTTGCAATAATTCGATTTTTTATATTATTTTATCAGAAAAGTGTTAATTTTATATAGAAATTGTAATCGCTTTCGTGTATATTTTTATTATCAGAAAATTTTAAAAAGAGATAGGGGTACTTGTAGGGGGAGGATTAAGATGCAGCAACCAACAAATGAGAAATTACATCGTACGATGAAGAGTAGACATTTATTTATGATCGCACTTGGTGGTGTAATCGGAACTGGTTTTTTTCTAGGTTCAGGTTACACTATTAATCAGGCTGGACCAGGGGGGGCCATCCTTTCATATTTAGTGGGCGGATTTATTATGTATTTAACAATGCTTTGTCTTGGAGAACTAACGGTAGCAATGCCAGTTTCAGGGTCTTTCCAAAAGTATGCGACGAAGTTTATTGGACCAGGAACAGGCTTTATGATCGGCTGGCTATATTGGCTTGGCTGGGCAGTAACAGTAGGACTGGAATTAACATCGATCGGTTTAATGATGAAAAGATGGTTTCCAACTGTTGATGTTTGGGTATGGTGTCTTGTATTCGGAGTTATTTTATATGCTTCAAACGCTATCTCAGCGAAAAGTTACGCTGAATTAGAGTTTTGGTTCTCTAGTATTAAAGTAGTTACAATTATTGCATTCGTTCTACTTGGTGGTAGTGCATTACTAGGATTTTTACCATACGACGGAAAAGAAGCGGCACCTCTTTTCTCTAACTTCGTAAGCGATGGCGGGTTATTCCCGAATGGACTAGCTGCCGTATTACTTACAATGATTACGGTTAACTTCTCATTCCAAGGAACAGAGTTAATCGGGATTGCAGCAGGAGAAAGTAAAGATCCAGAAAAAACAATTCCACGCGCAATTCGTAATACAGTATGGCGCATTATGTTATTCTTCATTTTAACAATGACGATTTTAGTAGGATTAATTTCTTGGAAAGAAGCAGGCGTAATTGAAAGTCCATTCGTAGTTGTATTTGATAAAATCGGTATTCCGTATGCAGCTGATATTATGAACTTCGTTATTATTACTGCTTTATTATCTGTAGCGAATTCAGGATTATATGCAGCAACGCGTATATTATGGTCACTTGCAAATGAAGGAATGGCACCAACTTCTTTCAAGAAAGTAAATAAACGTGGTATTCCAATTACAGCGCTAGTCGTAACGATTGCGGTAGCTGGATTATCTCTATTCACAAGTTTCCTTGCAGAAGATACAGTGTACATGTACTTATTATCGATAGCTGGTTTATCGGCTGTTTCAAGTTGGATCATTATTGCGCTATCGCAACTTCGTTTTAGAAGTCAGTATATAAAAGGCGGAGGGAAATTAGAGGACTTAAAGTATAGAACACCACTATACCCGATTGTTCCAATTTTAGCTTTAATTACAAATAGCATCGTTGTTATTAGTTTAGCGTTTATTCCTGAACAAAGAATGGCGTTATATTGTGGTATTCCATTTATCATTTTCTGCTACATATATTATTATATGAGTAAGAAACGGAAGAAACCGATGAAAGTGGAGATGGAAAAAACAAATGAAACTAACAATCAAACACGATGATATAGAAGCAGATTTATCGTACGGTCAATTAGCGATTGGAAAAGAAAATGGGTATTCACCGTTACAATTACTCGTTTCTTCTATCGCAGGATGTAGTGCAATTGTCTTCCGAACAATTTTAGAAAAGAAACGTATTACATACGATACGTTTACAATTGAAACCGAAATTGGTAGAAGTGAAGCTTTATCAAAACCAGTTGAAAGTGTTCATTTGCACTATAAAATCAAAGCACAAAACATTACAGAAGAGCAGTTGGACAAGGCGCTGCAACTTGCAGTGAAAAATTGTACGATTGTTCAATCTGTAAAAGATAGTATAAAGGTTACGGAAACGATTGAATTAATAGGGTGAAACATAAAAACGTGAGACTACGGCTCTCACGTTTTTATGTTTTAGAAAGAGGAGAAATTTAATGGAATGTTTAGGGTGTAAATTAGCAAACAAAGAGGAAAAAATATATAAAGTATATGAAAATGAATATGTAACATGTTTTTTAGATCATGCCCCTTTCTATCCAGGACATATTTTAATTGTGCCAAAGCATCATGTTGTAGAAGTGGACGAATTAGATGATGTTGTAGCAAAATCGATTATGGATGCTTCTAAGCTTATTGTAAAAGCGATTAAGTCATTATATAAACCAGATGGAGTTACAATTTGTCAAAATGGTGGAATCTTTAATGAGTTAACGCATTACCATATGCATGTCGTACCGAGATATAAAGAGCGCTCGTTTGCCGAGTTTTATACGGTACAACCTGGAGAAAAACAGAATCATAACTTTGAAGAAACAAAGACATTGTTAAAAGAAGCGATAGAGAACATACTGCATCCCGAAAAGGCGTAAGAGTGATATTCTTAAGGGGACAGTCAGGAAAATTCTAATAAACAAAAGCCCGATTTCTCAGTTAAAATAGAGAAATTGGGCTTTTGTTTATTCTATTATTAAATTTTATCTATTAAAGAATGCTGCAGTGTCACAAAGTATATCGCTCATTCGTTATATAGAATGAGAGGAGGAATTATATGAAAGTTACAAACAACGATTATGAAAAGATGGAAGAGCTATATGAGTTGTACGAACAAAAAATTTATTATGTGGCTTATTCTATTTTAAATAATATTCAGCAGGCTGAAGATGCGGTTCAAGAGACGTTTATTACTCTTTATAAGAACTTGGAAAAGCTCCATAGCTTGGCTACTCAAGAGCTTAAACGCTACATTTTGAGGATCGCGAAAAACAAGGCGATTGATAGTTACCGGAAAAATAAACGACATGAAACATTTTTAGAAGAATATGAAAGAGAATCAATAGAAGCAGTAGATGAAAATATTGAAGAGTGGGAAAAACGTAAAATGTCTGAGGTTCAAATTGATACATTGCTAAAAGAGTTAAATGAATCGAACAGACAGGTGTTTAAGTACAAAGTCTTCTATAACTTAACGTATCAAGAAATTTCAAGTGTCATGGGGATAACGGAGGCCAATGTCCGTAAGCAGTTTGAACGCGCTCGAAAACGAGTTCAAAATATGATAGGAGGTATACAACATGACGAATTCAAAGAACTCCAAAGAAATATATGAACTTGCTGAAAAAATTGCTTTAGATGATTTTGATAAACTCGAAGAACAGCATGAATTTTCACATACATATACGCGCAAAAAGAAATTGTTTATGGAGGAAATGCAGCTGAAAGATGGACAACCGCAGAAAAAGCGTAAAAAACATCGTATGTTAATCGCTGCTGCTTGCTTATTGATTGGCATGCCGACAACAGTTTTTGGGGCAGTGAAAGTCTATAATATGATTGTCCAAAAACAAAATTACGAAGTAAATGTTTCAGTAACAAATAAGGATTCGAAAAAGAGTGATAAGTGGTATAAGTTGAAGATTGGTAAATTGCCAGAAAATATGGAAGCAATTGATGACAGTGCTATGAAATATTCATTTAAAGATAACTACGCAATGGGGGGATTTTCATTCGCTCTTCGGAGGGTAGGGGAAAATACAGATTTTCAAACTCTGTATTCGAAAAGTTACGAAGAAAAAGAGATAAATGGTAGGAAAGCAGTAATTGTCCATAAAGAAACAGGAAACAACAATGTAATGTTTGACAGAAAGGTCTTTCTCTTTTTTGAGAAAGAAGGGATTATGTTAGAAAGTTATATTGGATCCGATGTAAACGAAGAACAAATGATGGAAGTGTTAGGGAGCATTTCACTTGAGCCTACGTCAAAAGAAAAGGCATCACATATAGTAGAATATGATGAAAATCGTTTTAGCAAAGCAGATGAACCTAAAAAAACTAAGGTGACTCCTTTGAAAAAAGATAGCAAACGGCTATTTCATATAGGGAAAAAAGTTCCAGTCACGATAACGATGGATGACAGCCAAGTTGAATATGTGATAGAAAAAGTTGAAGTCTTTGATTCAATCAAAGATTTTAAACAAGAGAACTTTAATGAACTTGGCTTAGAAATACTAAGCAAGAATAAGGCTTTAAACCAGATAGGAGAATTGCTACCATACAGACGGGATGAATATAAACTCGGAAATGGTAAAGATTCAATTGATAAACTAGTAGAATCAAAATTAGTTAATCCTAAATTTGTTTACTTAACAACAAAAGTGAGAAATATTGGTAAAAAGTCGACGGAAGAAATTTATATGCACCCATCCATAAAGTTGCTTAAATCTGAAGGTAATGCATGGAACTACGCTGAAAGAGATGGAATTGCGGAAAAAAATATTATGACAGGCGAAGTTGATTATTTAGAACCTCACGGAGAAGGGAAAAGCTTTTACAATATTGGCAGTATCCGACCAGGACAAACGGTAAAAGTTAACTTAGGTTATTTTGTAGATGAGGATAAGCTGGATTCAATTTTCCTTGATGCTTTCCGTTACAGTGGGTTTAGTGGGACGGAGAATATGAATGCGAAAAATCGTTGGTGGTTCGATATTCGTCAATAATAAAACAATAGGAATAACTAGACTAAAAAGTTGCTTATATTTAGCAGCTTTTTAGTCTTCATACATATTTAAAATTTCTTTCGCACGTATACGTAAACCATCTATCAATTCTCTCGGTTCTAAAACTCGTGCATCTTTTCCCAGTCTATAAAATAAAGGCGTAATAAAATGGATTTCACCTTTATCAATTGTTGAATGTATATATCCTGTCCCATCTTCGTTTACTTCAACGAATTCCTCAAGATAAGGAACGCTTTTACATTGGCGTACGCCTTCTGTTGTCAGTAAAACATGTAACTGAGTAGGACTGTGTACTACGTTAGAGTTAGAGGCAAACCACTCTTCTAAATTCATGAATGTATCCTCATTTTCTTCCGTTGATAATATAGAAAGAATACGATCGATGCGATACAGTAATACCTTTTTCCTGTCATAGTCATAGGACGGTAAGTACCATAGCCCATCATGAGCATATACACCGATAGGATGAACATGTTTTGTTTTTATCCCCGATTTAGATTCGTATTGAAAGTGTAAATTTTTATTTTCAATAGCCGCTGTTAACACTTCGTTTAAAAGTGGTGTCTCAATTGTTCTCTTCGGATTCCAAAAGGCGATATAAGAACGTATTTTATCAACTTTCGCTTTCGCCTCATTTTGTAGAGAGCTATATAGTTTATGAGTAACAGAATTGATTTCTGTATTAAAAGGCAAGTCTCTGTAGTAGCTTAAAGATTGAAAGGCAAAAAAGATGGAGACTGCTTCTTCTTCGGTAAATAAAATAGGCGGAATTACTCTATTCGTTAATACTTTATATCCTCCGTTGCGACCCTGTTCAGCGTAAATGGGTAATCCCATATCACCTAAATCTAAAATGTATCTATGGACAGTACGAACAGAAATATTAAATTCATCAGCTATTTCTTGAGCTGTAAATGTTTTTTTCGCAGAAGCAAATATAAGAATATCTAATAAGCGTTTAGCTTTTGACAAATGTATCACCTTTTTTCTTTTTAAACATGACATAAATTGTCGTGTTTTATTGTTAGTATATTGTTTACATCATAATGTTATCAAGATGAGATGTAAGGAGGAAAAAATATGTCACGTGAAATAGTTTTATTTATTGCGGCGAGCTTAGATGGATATATTGCGAAAGAAGATGATGATTTAGAGTGGTTAATGGAAACGGAAGGAGAGGGAGATAACGGTTATACAGAAATGTACGAAACGATTGATACAATAATTATGGGAAAAAGAACGTATGATTATGTAGTAGAGCATATGGAAACATTCCCGTATGTAGATAAAAAATGTTATGTTTTTTCTAACTCAGAAAAAGGTTCAAATGAACACGTGGATTTTGTAAATGAAGAGGTAGTGGAGTTTACGAAAAGGTTGAAAGAGCAAGAAGGGTCTAAAATATGGATGGTCGGTGGAGGGAGTCTACTGAGAGAATTCTTTAAGAATAATCTAATTGATGAATATGTTGTCACGATTACCCCTCACATATTAGGTTCTGGAGTTCCGTTATTTCAAGCGAAGAATCCGGAAATTAATTTAACTTTAACGGATACGAAACGTTTTGGGCAATTTGTAAATTTATATTATAAAGTAAAGTGATAAAAAAACACGACTATTGATGGTAGTCGTGTTTCTTTATAGATGGTAATGAAATTATAAAGCAAGACCCGTAATCGACTTCGCTCGTTACAATAATATTTCCGCCGTGTAGTTCTACAATTTCTTTTACGATAGATAGCCCTAAACCAGTTCCGCCTGTAGATCGTGTTCTTGCTTTATCGACACGGTAAAAGCGGTCAAAAATGTGAGGGAGGTCTTCAGGTGGAATACCTTCGCCTTCATCTTCAATTGTAATGGAGATACGTTTATGTTCTTCTGTAATAGAAATGTTTATATGAGAATGTTCTTTTGAATGTCTATAAGCGTTATTTAAAATGTTTACTATAACTTGTTCAAATCGCTGTTCATCTAAGTTTACTAGCAGTGTAGGAGGACAAGAGAAAGAAACCTTAATATATCTTTCTTTATACATGGCGTTTACTTTTTCAGCTATGCGAGTAAGGAAGGTGTGTAAATGCACTTCCTTTACTTGAATAGAAAAGTTATGTTGTTCCATTTGTGCGAGTGAAAATAAATCTTGAACTAAGTTTGTAATGTAATCAGACTCATCTTTTATAATTGATAAATATCGCAAACGTTGTTCAGAAGGGGTGCTTTCTTTTAAAGCAATGTCAGCATAACCTTTTACGTATGTTAACGGTGTTCGTAATTCGTGAGCAACACTTGCTAGAAATTCACTTCGCTCTGTTTTCATATAATGTAAATCATTTGCGAGCGTTTGAATAGATGATGCTAGTTCACCAATTTCATCATTTCGAGTAGTCGTTAATGAAACGGACAAATCGCCTTTACTCATTTTTTCAGTTGCATGTTTCATGTGTAACAATGGTTTTGTTAATAAACGTGATAATAGGAAAATTGTGATGACTGTGAGTAGAAACGTGATGGCACCAGCAATAATGAATTGTTTCGTTAATCCATTAACTAACTTTTCAATTGATTCTGTTCCAAGAAACATGTATACATAGCCTTCATGTTTTCCATCTACTACAATGGGGCTAACTGTACATATATAATTAGATGTTTTCCAATGATTTTCTATAATCTCTCCATTATGGTCTGTTCGAGTTTGCATTTTACTAATATGATCGTTTATAGTCGTGTTTATTTCGTTAGATTTAGCTAGTATTTCTTTATTTGCATTTGTAATAACGACAGTTGTTTCAGCTTCAGATTCCATTAATGCTACGTGAGAGATGGTTTGCTCATCGTAATATTTTTCAAGTACATCTCGATGACTATTTCCTCGCTTTAATAAAGCTGTCATTTCTTCATTTACTCTAGTGTTTACAAGACTATAATAGAGCAAAATAAAGAGAACACTTTCAATTAAAAGTGTAACAATTAAAAAATAAAATCCGAATTGAATTGAAATTCGTTTCATCGTTTTGCCCCTTACTGTTCAGTATCAATCCATCGATAACCTACTCCATACACGGTTTTTAAATGATGATCAATAGGGAAATTTGCTTTTCGCAATTTATCACGTAAATTACGAATATGTGAATCGACTGTGCGATCTTCTGTATTTGTGTTTAACCCCCAAATTCGTTCGATGAGCTGATCACGGTTTAATACGTAGTTCACATGGCGTAAAAATAATCCGAGTAAAGAAAATTCAATTGGTGTGAGAAGGAGTTCTTCATTATGGACAGAAATGAAGTGTTTTGTTTCATCCCATACAATACCGTGATATTGGATTTGTTTATGTTCATTTGTACGTCTTAAAACGGCTTCAATTCTTGCGAAAAGTTCTTCTTCATGGAAAGGTTTCGTTACGTAATCATCGGCTCCAATTTTTAATCCTTGAACGACAGCTACTGTTTGATCACGAGCTGTAACCATAATAATAGGAATGTTACTAAATGAGCGGATTTTTTTGCACGTTTCCCATCCGTCCATCTTTGGCATCATAATATCGAGTAAAACAAATTTAAAGTTTCGATTTTCTATATGTAAAATAGCTTCTTCTCCTGAAGTCGCACATACGCAGTTATATCCAATTGGTGTAAGATAAAGCGTTAATAATTCAAGCATTCTCGGTTCATCGTCTACGAGCAGTATATCAATCATAGAGAGCCCTCCATATTTATAATCGTTACTTAAAGTGTAATGCAAAATCATGAAGAAATGGTGCAGATTATCATGCATCTGCATAATTTCTTCAGAATTGCTTGTTATTGTAAAGGTGAAATTCTAATTTAGGTAATCATATTGGCTCGAAAACGATTGATACGGAGGCGGTATAGTGAAAAAAGTGACCCGAGTTTTTGGGATAACAATAATTACAGCGGTTGGTCTTGCAGCATGTGGGCAAACGAATGATATGGAACATAAAAATCATGAATCTACAAAAGAGAAGAAAACAGAGCAAAAAGAGATGAAAATGAATCAAGAGGTAACTGCGCCGAAAGAAATGAATAAAGGGGCATCTAATGATTTATTAACAACAAGTTTAAAAAATATAACGAGATTAAATACAAATGATCCATTGCAAATGGCAGTACTAACTTCGCAAACGATATGGCCAGCAACGCATAAAGAGAATCAGCCAGGCGCTATTATTTTAGTACCAGTAAATGAGTGGCAATTAGGTATTGCGAGTGCGGATCTTATTCACCATCCGAATAATGGGCCGATTTTATTTATAGAAAAAGAAAAGGTACCTGAAATGACGTTAAAAGAAATAAAACGATTAAATCCGCTCGGAACGAAAGATGGAACACAAATTATGGTGATGGGGGATGTAGGTGCATCTATCCTTGAGCAATTAAAAGAATATAAAGTAAAGCAAATAAAAGAAACGGATCCAGCTATATTTGCTAAAGATGTTGATAAAGAATATGCCGATATAACAGGAAGCTATCCAAATAGCGTTATTGTCGGTTCGTCTGAAGAAGAAGGACGTTTGTATACAACACCAGCTGTAAACTGGATTTCTCATATGCCAGAGCCACTACTCTATACAGAAAAGAATAAAGTGCCAGAAGCGACAATTGAGGCGTTAAAGATGAGAAAAGATAAAGTGAATATATATGTGTTAGGACCAGAGAAAATCGTTTCAAAAGAAGTAGAACGAGAGTTAAGTAAATATGGGAAAGTAACGCGTATTAGTGGAGAGACACCAGTAGAAAATTCTATCGCATTTGCGAAGTTTAAAGATGAAAAAACAAAATTCGGCTGGGGATTCACAAAACCAGGTCACGGTTTGTCATTTGTTTCAAGCGAAACACCAGACTTAGCAATTGCAGGAGCACCTTTTTCACATATGGGTAAACACGCACCTGTTGTCTTGCTGGGGGAAGGTAAAGCTTCACAACCAGTTTATGACTTCCTTGCTAGTATTCAGCCGAAGTTTAAAGATGACCCAACACTGGGACCATATAACCATGGCTTCCTTTTAGGTAGTACGAGTAATATTTCATTTGAAACACAAGGAATATTAGATGAGAGATTAGAGATTATCCAAGAGAGTGGTCAAGGTCACGGTGGACATTAATGAAACGAGAAAAGACGCTATGAAGATAGCGTCTTTTTTTAGGAAACTTTTACATAGCATAATATCCTTTACTCGTTATATAATAGCCTTCGTGCAGTCGGCTAGATTTTCTTATGGAGAAAATCAAATTATAAAGGAGTAGAGGAGTGGTATTTTGTTTCAAACGATAAAAAATGACTGGTTTTCTAATGTGAGAGGGGACGTGTTATCAGGAATTGTCGTTGCTTTAGCATTAATCCCTGAAGCGATAGCCTTCTCTGTTATTGCAGGCGTGGATCCGACAGTTGGACTATACGCCGCCTTTTGTATTGCAGTTACCATTTCATTTGTTGGCGGAAGAACTGGAATGATTTCAGCTGCAACAGGTGCAATGGCATTATTAATGGTAACGCTCGTTAAAGATCATGGTTTGCAATATTTATTTGCTACAACAATATTAACAGGTATTGTCCAAATTATTTTTGGCGTGTTCAAACTGAGCTCATTTATGAAGTTTGTTCCGAAATCTGTTATGAGTGGTTTTTTAAATTCACTTGGAATTTTAGTTTTTACAGCGCAATTGCCACATTTTAAAAATGCAACTTGGCAAATGTATGCACTCGTTGTATTAGGACTTGCAATTATATATTTATTTCCACGTATTACAACGGCTGTGCCGTCTACGCTTATTTCAATTATTATTGTGACGAGTATTGCACTTATGAGCGGATTACAGTTGAAAACAGTAGGAGATATGGGAAGCCTGCCGAAAGAATTACCGTTCTTTAGTATTCCTGACGTGCCTTTTACACTTGAAACATTAGGGATTATTTTACCTTATGCAGTTATGCTTGCAATTATCGGTTTACTAGAATCATTATTAACAGCTTCAGTTTTAGATGATATGACGCATACGGAAAGTAATAAACATAAAGAGGCACGTGGACAAGGGATTGCGAACATTGTTGCTGGATTTTTCGGAGGAATGGCAGGATGTGCAATGATTGGCCAATCTGTTATTAACATTAAGTCAGGTGGACGAGGGCGTTTATCAACATTTGTAGCGGGCGGATTTTTAATCGTATTACTATTTGTTTTAGGTGATTATGTTGTTCATATTCCGATGGCAGCTTTAGTTGCAGTTATGATTATGGTTTCAATTGGAACATTTGATTGGAACTCTGTAGCGACGATTCATAAAGTGCCAAAAGGAAATGCGTTCGTCATGATCGTAACGGTTGTCGTTGTTCTTATCACCCACAATCTAGGATTAGGCGTGATCATCGGGACAGTAATTAGTGCTGTTTTATTTGCATTCAACATGGCAAAGATTCACGTGAAACATTTATATATTGAAAATAAGAAAATATACGAAATTCATGGCCAACTATTCTTCGCATCTACGGCAGATTTTATAAATGCTTTTTCATTTGATGAAGATGTAAAAGAAATTGAAATGAACTTTACTCATGCACACGTATGGGATGATTCAGCAGTGGCCGCAATTGATAAAGTTATCATGAAGTATGAACAAAGTGGTGTGAAAGTAAGTATAACGGGATTAAATGAACGTAGCTCAAAACTTGTTGCAAATTTAGCAACTTATAATAAAAGAATTGCTAGTTAAAAGCCTCCTTTTTAGGGGGCTTTATTATATAATACGAGTAGGATAACGAAAAGGGGATTCAGCATATGTACAAACAAATTATATTAGCATGTGATGGTTCTGAACATGCACTTCGGGCAGCGGAGCATGCAATACATATTGCGAAATGTAGTGAAGAAGCAAATGTTGAAATTGTATATGTCGTAGATAATAGAACAGCAAAATCAGATATTATACACGGACAAACAGATTTTGAAACAATATCAGCTAGTCGGAAAGATAAATTAAAAGAGATTGAAGGATTATTAAAGGAAGAGAAGATTTCTTATAAATTTACGATTCTGCATGGTGATCCTGGTGATACGCTCGTTCAATATGTAAATACAGGGGATATAGATCTTGTTATTGCTGGGAGCAGAGGATTAAATACATTACAAGAAATGATGCTTGGTAGCGTAAGTCATAAAATAGCAAAACGAGTGAAATGTCCAGTAATGATTATAAAATAAAATGAAATAGCACGTAACTAAGACTTTGGGGTACCCGAGGTCTTTTTTTATGTATAAATGACATCCTTTTGTGGAAATACTAGATATATAAGTTGAAAAGATGTTAACTTACAAATTTGTAAGTTTGTTGTTAGGAAAATCGATGTTATGAAAATTTTCCCATTGGTAAAATAAAAGTATCAAAGGGGAGATAGGGAGGATGGAAGGTATGAAATCATTTCAAAATTTATCATATAGTCAAGGGGTAAGCTTAATTTGTTTAGGGGGATTTGCTGCATCTGTTACGTTAGCTGTATTAATAAAGGTATTTCATCAAATTTTTTAATTTTATAGTAGGGAAGGAATTGATTGTTATAGCTAGTAAGAAAAGTGCTGTAAATAAAGAATAGCTCTTAGCATATAGAATAAACGCTAAGAGCTATTTTTATGTTTGTTTACATATTTATATTTTGTTTAAGCTTGTTTTGACTTTGCAGATCCTGTATTTAAAGTAAGGGCAAGGAAGAACATTGCAAGTACGCAAGATACAAGTAATAAAATGAATCCGCCATCCCATCCGAATGCATCTACAATAAAGCCCATAGCTGCGCTAGCAAAAGTAGCTCCGCCTAGGTAACCAAAGAAACCAGTTAGGCCTGCTGCAGTTCCAGCAGCTTTCTTTGGTGCTAAGTCAAGTGCGTGAAGACCAATTAGCATAACAGGTCCGTAAATTAAAAATCCAATGGAAACAAGTGCGATACTATCAATGATTGGGTGACCAGCAGGATTTAGCCAGTAAACAAGAACGGCAATGAATACACCGACCATAAATAAAATACCAGCAGGTGCGCGACGTCCTTTAAATAGTTTATCACTCATCCATCCGCAAAGAAGTGTACCTGGAATACCAGCCCATTCATATAGAGCGTAAGCTGTACGTGAGCTACTATGAGTAAAGCTTTTTTCCTCTACTAAATAAGTAGGAGCCCAGTCTACAACGCCGTAACGTACGAAATATACGAAAACGTTCGCGATAGCGATGTACCATAAAAATTTATTGTTTAGTACGTATTTAAATAAAATTTCTTTTACCGAAAGTTCGCGTTCGCGATCTTTCACTTTTTCACCTGATGGATATTCGCCAGTATGTTCCTCAATAGAAGGTAATCCACAAGATTGGGGTGTATCTCTCATCGTAATTAATACATAAATACCAACTAAAATTGAAAGAATACCTGGGAAGTAAAATATACTTTTCCAGTCATTTGCAAAGAAGTATAAGCCTAATGTAACGAGAGAAGGCATAAGTGCGCCGCCGACGTTATGAGCGACGTTCCAAATAGACATTTTTGTACCACGTTCACTAATAGAGAACCAGTGAACCATCGTACGACCACAAGGAGGCCATCCCATCCCTTGTACCCATCCATTTAAAAATTGAAGTACAAACATAAGTATAATGCTCGTTGTAATGAAAGAAAATGAGCCGAAAATAATATTAATGATACCTGATAAAAATAGCCCAGCTGCTAAAAAGTAGCGAGGATTACAACGGTCGGATACGATACCCATAAGAAATTTACTTAATCCGTAAGCGATAGATACTGCTGAAAGGATAACCCCAAGTTCCCCTTTACTAAAGCCTTGTTCAATTAAGTATGGCATTGCTAGTGAAAAATTTTTTCGAACAAAGTAGTAACCTGCATAACCGATGAAGATACCTAAAAATACTTGTAAACGTAATTTACGGTATTCGCTATCAATGCGATCAGCTGGTAAGCGTTCTGCATGGGGCGCAGGTTTAAATAATTGTGTGAAAAACATAAAATGAAAATCCTCCCCTAATTAATTGGAAGCGTTTAAGACAGAGAGAATATAAAAAGGCCATGAAATATAAAAAAGTTCCCTTTTTTATGATTCATAGCCGTATACTCCGATTCTCCGTGACTGTCAATATTAACTTCGACGAAAATTATACAACTTTGTGACAAAAATGTAAACGTTTTTATGAATAAAAGGTATTGACGGATTTTGTTCGTGGGATTAATATTTAAATACGTTAAATATTTTATTGTTTAAATAAGAGGTGGATAACATGCCAAATGATATGACTCATATTGATAAGATTCAAGCTCTTACATTCGCTATAGGAAAGAAAATGCAAACAGAGCTATTGGAACAAATGCAAGCATCAGGACTTACACCACCGCAATTTTATATTTTAAAGATTTTAGATCATTACGGAGCTTCAAGAGCGACACAATTGGCGGAGAAAATGTATGTAAAACCGAGCGCCATTACAGTAATGATCGACCGTTTAATTGATCATGAGTTAGTAGAGCGTTATCACGATGATAATGATCGCCGTGTTGTTGTCATTGAGCTAACGAAAAAGGGGAAAAATACAGTAAAAGAGGCGATGGCAGCTCGTAATGAGCATATCGCAAAATACTTTTCACAATTAGAATTACAAGAACGAGAAGATTTGTTGCGCCTCTTTGAAAAGTTAGAAACCATTATTTGCGGGACACAAGAGAAAAAAGAGAATAAATAAGAGGAATTGAGGAGATTACATGGAGCAACAAGGCAATACAAATAGAAAGTTGTTGTTAATTGGTTTAGTAATTGCGATGCTATTTGCTGCGTTAGACGGAACAATCGTTGGTACAGCGATGCCGCGTATCGTTGGTGAACTTGGCGGACTAAGCTTAATGACATGGTTAACAACAGCTTATATGTTAACATCAACGACAGTCGTACCAATTGCAGGTAAATTAGCGGATTTACTTGGGCGTCGTAACGTATATATAACAGGGCTAGTTATTTTTATGATTGGTTCAGCGTTATGTGGTATGGCAAATGGTATGACAGAATTAATTATTTTCCGTGGTATTCAAGGTCTTGGTGGCGGTATTATGATGCCGATGGCTATGATTATTATTGGAGACATGTTCACGGGAAAAGAACGTGCGAAATGGCAAGGTATTTTTGGTGCGTTATACGGTCTTGCTTCTGTAATTGGACCACAAGTTGGTGGTTGGATTGTAGACGCAGTGAACTGGAGATGGGTATTCTACATTAACTTGCCAGTCGGTATTTTAGCAACAATCTTTATCGCAATGGGATTAAAATCACATAAACAAACGGGACCAATTAAAATTGATATCGCTGGAATCTTTACGATGATTCTTGGTGTTGTAAGTTTATTACTTGCGTTAACGTTTGGCGGAAAAGATTACGCATGGGATTCTTGGCAAATTATCGGTTTATTTGCACTAGCTGTAATTGGTATCGTTAGTTTCGTTATCGTTGAAACGAAAGCTGAAGAACCAATTTTACCGATGCATTTCTTTAAAAACCGTACGTTTACAATACTTAATGCGATTGGATTCTTTATGAGTATCGGAATGTTCGGTGCGATTATGTTCGTACCATTCTTCATGCAAGGTATTGTAGGAGTAAGTGCTGCTGAGTCGGGAACGATTATGACACCGATGATGATTACAATGATTGTTATGAGTATTATTGGTGGGCAACTTGTATTAAAAGTCGGTGTAAAACCACAAATTATCGCAGGTATGCTTATTATGGCTGGTGGTTTCTGGTTATTAACAACGATGGATATGCACACAACTAAACTGACTGCAACTTCTTATATGATGGTTATCGGTTTAGGAATGGGTCTTGTAATGCCGACATTAACATTAGCGTTACAAGAAAGCTTCCCGAAAAAAGACCTTGGTGTCGTAACATCATCAAGTCAGTTTTTCCGTCAAATCGGTGGGACATTCGGTATTACAATTTTAGGATCAATTATGAATAACACGTCAGGTACAACATTAACAAATAAGTTAGTACCTGTATTAGATACATTCCCGAAAGAAGCGGGACAAATGGTAACAAAATTTAAAGATATGATTCATACAGACCCACAAGGTTTATATTCGATGCTATTTAGTCCAGAGGCATTAAAACAAATGCCAGAAGCATTTGCTAACAGTATCGTACCAATTTTGAAAAATTCTTTAGTAGACTCACTTCATACTGTATTCTTAACAGGATTAGTATTTATCGTAGTAGGCGCTATTTTTACGATTTTCTTACAGAAAATTAAACTGTCGGATCGTAAAAAAGATGCTGAAAAGCCTGCTGTAGAAGAACAAGAAAAAACTGTATCATATTCGTAATGAAAAAGCATCGCCATTAGGCGATGCTTTTTTGAGTATAACCTTAAAAGCTTTTTTGTGAGAAATGATTGACGTATTTTTATAAATGCGTTATATTATTTTCTGTAAACGGTTACATGAAATGAGGAGAAAAGAGAATGAGTACGATTAAAGACGTTGCGAAATTAGCGGGAGTATCTGTTGCGACCGTTTCCAGAGTGTTAAATAAAAATGGATATGTTCATGAGGATACGTTAAAGAAAGTAGAACGAGCAATTGAAATGCTAGATTATAAACCTAGTACAGTAGCGCGTTCTTTATATAATAAAAAATCTCGTTTAATTGGGTTAGTAGTTCCAAATATCGTGAATCCATTCTTTCCAGAAGTTGCACGTGCCGTAGAAGATGTAGCACATAAACAAGGTTACACAGTTGTCCTTTGTAACTCTGATGAAAGTTTAGAAAAAGAGAAACAATACATTGATGTACTTAGACAAAATAATGTAGATGGATTTATTGTAGCAACGAATCCACAAAATAGTATAAATTACATGAATTTATCAGTTCCAGTCGTTGCGATTGACCGTATGTTTAATGAGCGTATTCCTACTGTATATGCTGATAACTATGCAGGAAGTCAGGATGCGACAAGGTTGTTAATAGATAAAGGATGCAAACATATTGCACATATTCGTGGACCACGTGATGTAAGTACAGCGAATGAGCGTTTTGAAGGTTTTGTAGATATCATTACGCAAAATAATCTTTCATATATGATTGCAGAGAGTACATTTGACCCAGCAAATAGTGAGCGTGTAGCAATGGAATTATTAGAAGAATACCCGCATATTGATGGTATTGTTGCTGGGAATGATTTAATTGCAATTGGTATTGTAAAGGCTGCACTTCAAAAAGGAATGGCTATTCCTGACGATTTACAAATTATCGGATTCGATGGAATTTCTTTAACAGAAATGATGTATCCATCTATTACAACTGTTGCACAGCCAATATATGAGATGGGGAAAATTGCAACAGAGTTGTTGTTAGAGCAAATGGAAGGAAATGCATTGGAAGAGAAACACTATCGTTTACCGATTAAAATTATAGAAAGAAATACAACGAAGTAAGGAGATGAAACAGATGCCAAATATTGCAGTAGTAGGTAGTATTTCAATGGACTTAGTGGCTGTTTCAAAGAAACGGCCGAAAGCAGGAGAAACAGTAATTGGTGAAGCATTTCATACGATCCCAGGAGGGAAAGGGGCGAACCAAGCAGTTGCTGCAGCTAGATTAGGTGCCAATGTAGCAATGGTTGGAGCAGTAGGAAATGATGATTACGGAACAGTAGTTAGAAAAAATTTAGAGAACGAACGTGTTTTTATCGACTATGTGGTACCGGTTACAGATAGAACGACAGGAATTGCTCATATCGTTTTAGCAGAAGAGGATAACAGTATTGTTGTCGTACAAGGAGCAAATGCTCTTGTGAATGAATCGGTTGTAAATCGTTCAAAAGATCTTCTCGTAAAAGCTGATATGGTTGTTCTACAATTAGAGATTCCGCTTGAAACAGTAAAGTATGTTCTATCTATTTGCGAAGAACATAAAATTCCAGTTATGTTGAATCCAGCGCCAGCACAAGTGTTATCAGAAGACATATTAGAAAAGGCAACGTATATTACGCCAAATGAACATGAGTGCCGCATTGTATTAGATGATTTTACATCACCAATTGAAGATTTACTGGCGAAATATCCAAATAAACTATTGATGACAGAAGGTTCTAACGGTGTTCGTTTCCATAATGGTACGGAGATTCTACATATTCCTAGCATTGCTGTTGATGTAGTGGATACGACTGGAGCTGGTGATACATTTAATGGTGCGTTAGCAGTTGCACTTTCTGAAGGAGAAACGCTTCAAAAAGCAATTCGTTTTGCGAATATTGCTGGAGGCCTTTCTGTAACAAAACTTGGGGCACAAGGCGGTATGCCGATGAGAGATAGAGTACGTGAAGTGCAGGTGATTGTCGGATGAAAAAGCACGGTGTATTAAACAGTGAGATTGCGGCAGTCCTGGCTTCACTCGGACATACAGATACGCTTGTAATTGCTGATTGCGGATTACCGATTCCTGATGGAGTAAAGCGAATTGATTTAGCTGTTGAACTTGGAAAGCCGAGTTTTTTAGATGTATTACAAGTTGTAGCTGATGATATGGCAATTGAAAAAGTGACGTTAGCAGAAGAAGTCATTATCAATAATGCGGAAGTAAATAAAGAGATTGAGCTGCAATTAAAAGAACCAGCATTTGAATATGTATCACATGAACAATTTAAAGAAAATACAAAAAAAGCGAAGGCAATTATCCGTACAGGAGAGGCTACGCCTTATGCCAATGTAATTTTGCATGCAGGCGTGATTTTTTAATAAAGGGAAGTGATGAGAATGCGTATTGAAATGAAAAACATTTCAAAGGCGTTCAGTGGAAATCCTGTTTTGAAGAATGCACAGTTTATGATTGAAGCAGGAGAAGTCCATGCATTGATGGGGGAAAATGGAGCGGGTAAATCGACGCTCATGAAGATTTTAACAGGTGTATATACAAAAGATGGTGGAACAGTCACGATTGATGGGCAAGAACGCACTTTTAAAAATGCGAAAGAAGCGGAAGAGTACGGCATTGCATTTATACATCAAGAACTGAACATATTGCCAAATTTAACAGTAGCTGAAAATATGTTTCTCGGTAAAGAGTTAATGTATGGGAAAACAGGTGTTTTACGTACTCGTCAAATGAACGCGATTGCGCAGCAGCAATTGGCGGAGCTAGGATTACATGTAAAAGGTGCTATGTTAGCAGGAGAGCTATCAGTTGGACAACAGCAAATTATTGAAATTGCGAAAGCATTGATGACAAGCGCAAGCGTTATTATTATGGATGAACCAACTGCGGCACTGACGGATCGTGAAATTGAAACGCTCTTTACAGTTATAAATAAGTTACGTAAAGAAGGGGTTTCATTCGTTTACATTTCACACCGCATGGAAGAAATATTCTCAATATGTGATGCTATTACAATTTTGCGTGATGGAGAATATGTAGGGAAAAGATTAATTCCGGAAACGTCATTTGATGAAGTAGTGAGTATGATGGTGGGGCGCAGCATTGGTGAACGTTACCCAGAGCGAAATAGTCAAATTGGTGAAGTAATTTTTGAAATGCGTAACGGAACGAAAAAGGGGAAATTTGAAAATGTTTCGTTTCAAGTTAGAAAAGGTGAAATTCTTGGTGTAGCTGGCTTGATGGGAGCTGGTCGCACAGATATTATGAAAGCGATATTTGGATATGAACCTTTAGACTCTGGACAAATTTTTATAAACGGACAAGAAGTAAAGATTGATAGTCCGATAGATGCAATTAGACAAAGAATTGCTTTCATTACAGAGGATAGAAAGTCTGAAGGATTAGTGTTAGATTTCTCAATTCGAGAAAATTTAGCGTTACCGAATTTAGAAAGTCTTTCAAAGGGAAGTGTCCTTAGTAACGAACTAGAACAACAGTTTACAGAGGACATGATGAAACTTCTTAATGTGAAAGCATCTAGTGGAGAGCAAGCGGTGAAATCTCTTTCTGGTGGAAATCAGCAAAAGATTGTAATTGCGAAATGGTTAGGTATTCATCCGCAGTTACTCATTTTAGATGAGCCAACAAGAGGTGTGGATGTTGGAGCGAAAAAAGAAATTTACTCTATTATGAATAAGCTTACTGAACAAGGAGATGCCGTTATTATGGTATCATCTGAGCTGCCCGAAGTTTTAGGGATGAGCGATCGAGTTCTTGTTATTCATGAAGGAAAAGTCGGCGGTATTTTAGGGAAAGATGAGGCATCACAAGAGTCTATAATGGCACTAGCTACAGGGGGAGAGTAAGGATGGCTAAGAAGGGGAATGTATTACAACAACTCGGTTCTTTAATCGGTTTAGTATTAATTATTGTCGTAATTACAGCTTTAAATCCAGCATTTATTGAAATTCCAAATTTATTTAATATACTGCGTCAAGTATCGATTAATGCGCTTATTGCATTCGGAATGACCTTTGTAATTTTAACAGGGGGTATTGACTTATCGGTAGGTTCTATTTTAGCATTATCAAGTGCACTTGTTGCTGGAATGATGGCAAGTGGCATGGACCCGTTCCTTGCAATGGCAGTTGGACTACTTGCTGGTCTTGTAATGGGAATTGTAAACGGTATCATCATTGCGAAAGGAAAAGTAGCTCCATTTATTGCGACTTTAGCAACAATGACTATTTTTCGTGGGTTGACGCTTGTTTATATGGACGGACGTCCGATCACTGGTCTTGGTGATCATTTAATGTTCCAAATGTTTGGCCGCGGTTATTTTCTTGGTATTCCGGTACCAGCTGTTACAATGATGATCGCTTTCGCAGTGCTGTACTTCATTTTGAAGAAAACGACATTTGGTCGCCGTACATTTGCAATTGGTGGAAATGAAGAAGCAGCAGCACTATCAGGTATTAATGTTACGAGAATTAAAGTAATGATTTACGGTCTTTCCGGAATCTTGGCAGCGCTTGCAGGTATTGTCTTAACATCACGATTAGATTCAGCACAGCCGACTGCGGGTACTTCTTACGAATTAGATGCAATTGCAGCAGTTGTATTAGGAGGGACAAGTCTTTCTGGAGGAAGAGGATGGATTGTTGGTACATTCATCGGTGTACTTATTATCGGTGTACTAAATAACGGTTTAAATTTATTAGGTGTATCTTCTTTCTTCCAACAAGTTGTAAAAGGACTTGTAATCTTACTAGCTGTATTAATTGATCGTCGAAAAGAAGCGTAATGGAGGGGCAGTTCATGAAGAAATGGTTACTTATACTCGTTGCATGTATTATGGTCATTACTGCTGGTTGTTCAATGGAACCACCAGAATGGGCAAAGGATTCTAGCGATAAAGGTCGAAATAAAACTATTAAAGTTGGATTCTCTGTTTCAACTTTAAACAATCCATTTTTCGTGACTTTGAAAAAAGGTGCAGAAAAGAAAGCGAAAGATAGTGGCATTGAATTGATTGCTGTTGATGCACAAAACGATGCAGCAAAGCAAACGAACGATGTTGAAGATTTAATTCAAAAAGGTGTGGACGTAGTTGTTATTAATCCAACCGATTCAGATGCTGTTGCTTCAGCAGTAAGTGCGGCAAATGCAGCGAATGTTCCTGTTATTACAGTAGACCGCGTTGCGAATTCAGGTAAAGTTGTTTCGCACATTGCTTCTAACAATATCGAAGGTGGTCAAATGGCTAGTGATTACATTCGTGAATTAGTTGGCGGGGGAGCGAACGTTGCTGAGTTAGAAGGAATCCCTGGATCCTCAGCTGCTCGTGAGCGTGGGAAAGGATTCCATAACGTAGCTGATAAGTCTTTAAAAGTAGTAGCAAAACAAGCAGCTGATTTCGATCGTGCAAAAGGTTTATCTGTTATGGAAAATATTTTGCAAGCGAATAGCGATATTAAAGCGGTATTTGCTCATAACGATGAAATGGCATTAGGGGCACTTGAGGCATTAAAATCTGCTGGGAAAACGGATGTAGTAGTTGTTGGATTTGATGCAACAGACGATGCTGTGAAAGCGGTTAACGATGGGCGTATGGCTGCAACAGTCGCTCAAAAACCGGAATTAATCGGAGAGAAGGCGATGCAAACAGCAAAAGAAATAACACAAGGTAAAAAAGTGGACAAATCTATTCCGATTGAATTAGAGCTTATTAAAAAAAATAAATAAATATAAAATGAAAATTAGGAAGGAAGAATAACAAATGAAATTCTTTATTGATACAGCAAACATTAACGAAATTAAAGAGGCAAATGCATTAGGCGTAGTAGCTGGAGTAACGACAAACCCATCACTTGTAGCAAAAGAAGGCGTAGATTTCCATGAGCGTATTCGTGAAATTTGCAGCTTTATAGAAGGACCTGTAAGTGCAGAAGTAATTAGCTTAGAAGCTGATAAAATGATTGAAGAAGGAAAAGAATTAGCGAAGATTGCTCCAAACGTTGTTGTAAAAGTACCGATGACAACGGAAGGTTTAAAAGCAGTAAAAGCATTTTCAGATTTAGGAATTCGTACAAACGTTACATTAGTATTCTCAGCAGTTCAAGCATTACTTGCAGCTCGCGCTGGTGCGACATACGTTTCACCATTCTTAGGTCGCCTAGATGATATCGGTCATAACGGTATGGACTTAATTCGCCAAATCGCAGAAATCTTTGCAATTCACGGCATTGAAACAGAAATCATTGCAGCATCTGTACGTCACAGCGTTCACGTAACTGACGCAGCACTAAATGGTGCACATATTGCAACAATCCCAGCAAACGTAATTGCTTCATTAGTGAAGCACCCATTAACAGATCAAGGGATTGAGAAATTCTTAGCTGATTGGGAAAAAACACAAGAGAAATAATATGAAATCGAGAATCCTAGTTTAATTGACTAGGGTTCTTTTTTTATTTGAAGGAATTTTCATGCAATTTTGCATATTGTCTTTTAAATTTTTAATATAAGCTATTTAATATATACAAATCACTCTTTGTTTTTTATATTTCGATATAAAGTAAAACTTTAATCAGTGGGGGGGTCATCCCCCATCGGGCTTTTACGGGAAGTTATCTCCCGCCTAACTTCCTCGCGTTCGTCGAATTTTGAGGTGGGAGTCTTACTGCCCAGCAAATAGTGGGATAAAGAGATAGAGGGTCTGACCAGAAAACTGGAGGGCATGATTCTATAACAGAAAGCTTAACGTTTATAGAATTATGCCTTTTTATATAGGGAGGGTAGAAAGCGGGGATTTCGATTTAAATGCACTTATTTATCTGAATTTTAAGTTTTATAAAAGGAGAGACAGAGGATGAAAAGAAAAGCTCCATTTAAAGTACTATCAACGTTAGCAATTGCGGCAATTATCGGATGTACATCTGTAATGAGTGCTCCGTTAGCATACGCAGAAACGCCAGCGAAAGAAAAAGATAATGTGTCTACAACACCAATTGATTACAATTTAATTCAAGAAGATCGTTTAGCGGAAGCGCTGAAAGAAAGAGGAACAATTAATCCAGCATCTTCTAAAGAAGAGACGAAAAAAGCTGTCGAGCAGTATATTGAAAAGAAGCAAGGAGATCAAGCGAATAAAGAAATTCTTCCAGAGGATACGGCAAAAGAAGCATCTGATTTCGTGAAAAAGGTAAAAGAGAAGAAGATGGAAGAAAAGGAGAACGTAAAGAAGGCTGAAAAAAATGTTAGCCCTGAGCAAAAGCCGGAACCAAATAAAAAGCAATTGAATGGACAAGTTCCAACTTCTAAGGCAAAGCAAGCTCCATATAAGGGATCTGTTCGATCTGATAAAGTATTAGTGCTACTCGTTGAATTTAGTGATTATAAACATAATAATATTGATCAAACACCAGGTTATATGTATTCGAAAGACTTTAGTAGAGAACATTATCAAAAGATGTTGTTTGGTAATGAGCCTTATACATTATTTGATGGTTCGAAAGTAAAAACGTTTAAACAATATTATGAAGAGCAGTCTGGCGGTAGCTATACGACAGACGGATATGTAACGGAGTGGCTAACTGTTCCAGGAAAAGCATCTGATTATGGAGCTGATGGTAGCAGTGGTCACGATAATAAAGGACCAAAAGGTGCACGTGATTTAGTGAAGGAAGCTTTACATGCAGCTGCTGAGAAAGGGTTAGACTTATCTCAGTTCGATCAATTCGATAGATATGATACAAATGGCGATGGGAATCAAAATGAACCTGACGGTGTAATTGATCATTTAATGGTAATTCATTCTGGTGTTGGTCAAGAAGCTGGTGGCGGTAAATTAGGTGATGATGCAATTTGGTCACATCGTTCAAAATTAGCTACAGATCCAGTAGCGATTGAAGGGACAAAATCAAAGGTAGATTACTTTGGTGGAAAAGTAGCAGCGCATGATTACACAATTGAACCAGAAGATGGCGCTGTAGGTGTGTTTGCACATGAATTTGGACATGACCTTGGTTTACCGGATGAATATGATACGAAATATACTGGAAATGGTTCACCTGTTGAAGCTTGGTCATTAATGAGTGGAGGCAGTTGGACAGGAAAAATTGCAGGAACAGAGCCGACTAGTTTTTCACCACAAAATAAAGACTTCTTACAAAAGAATATGGGTGGCAACTGGGCGAAAATTTTAGAAGTAGATTACGATAAAATTAAGCGTGGTGTAGGAATTCCTACATATATTGATCAAAGTGTTACGAAATCAAATCGTCCAGGTGTTGTACGTGTTAATTTGCCAGGTAAGAGTGTTGAAACGATTAAACCTGAGTTTGGAAAGCATGCATATTATAGTACAAGAGGAGATGATATGCACACAACACTAGAGACACCATTCTTTGATTTAACAAAAGGAACAAATGCAAAATTCGATTATAAAGCAAATTATGAGTTAGAAGCAGAGTGCGATTTTGTTGAAGTACATGCAGTAACAGAAGATGGCACAAAAACATTAATTGATAGACTTGGAGAAAAAGTAGTACAAGGAGATAAAGATACAACAGATGGGAAATGGATTGATAAATCATACGATTTAAGTCAATTTAAAGGGAAGAAAGTGAAACTACAATTCGACTACATTACAGATCCAGCTGTAACATATAAAGGTTTCGCGATGGATAATGTAAGTGTAACTGTTGATGGACAAGATGTGTTTTCTGATGATGCAGAAGGACAGTCAAAAATGCAGTTAAATGGATTCGTTGTTTCTGATGGGACAGAGAAGAAAGCTCATTATTATTATTTAGAGTGGAGAAACTACGCTGGATCAGATAATGGATTAAAAGCAGGAAGAGGTCCGGTATACAATACAGGTCTTGTCGTTTGGTATGCAGATGATAGTTTCAAAGATAACTGGGTTGGGGTGCATCCAGGTGAAGGATTCCTTGGGGTTGTAGACTCTCATCCAGAAGCGTTTGTTGGTAATTTGAACGGGAAACCAGCGTACGGTAATACAGGCATGCAAATTGCAGACGCTGCATTTTCATTTGATCAAACACCAGCATGGAGTGTAAATTCATTAACACGTGGACAGTTTAATTATGCTGGATTACAAGGTGTTACAACATTTGATGATTCAAAAGTATACAGTAACAAGCAAATTGCTGATGCAGGACGAAAAGTGCCAAATCTTGGTCTTAAATTCCAAGTTGTTGGACAAGCAGAGGATAAGTCTGCAGGTGCTGTTTGGATTAAGCGTTAATAAAATAAAAGCACATTCTTCATATGGAGAATGTGCTTTTTAATTTGTACAGTAAGTTATTATTTTAGTTTATGTAATACAAGTGTCTGTTCATATGTAGTGTATCAAATTATGTGGGGAAAGGAAATATTTCCGAGGAAATTGTCGAAGTATCGTCGGTATTTATTCAGTTTCTTTTTTTAAGGAAGAAAGTAGTATTGCTTTTATACATAAGCTTATTTACAGTATTACTTGGTTATACGCAAAAGTAATCTATATTAGGCGAAAAAAGAGCTCTATTCGATAGAGCTTTTTTTTGTGAGTAGAAAGGAGAAGTTATAAATGAAAGAAACAATTGTATGCCCACAGTGTGAAGGAAATATTACTGCATAACATATTATCGACATCCCACATCTTTTTTCATTAAGGTGTCCACATTGTAAGGTGAAGCTGAAAGAAATAAGGATAACGCCATGTTTAATATTAGCGGCAATTTGTATAATCCCACTGTTTATTATGATTGGTGAGAGCATTAAAGAATTGCTAGGAAAATATTTTTCTATTATAGACAATGTACCAACCGTACTTATTTTCTTCTTATTTTGTTATCCGTTGTATTATTTCTATGAAAAATATAATGCCAGCTTATTTATTAAGTATGGTTTATTGAAAGTGAAAAATTGAACAGGAGCTTATCATTATGTTGTGGAAAATTTATTTAGTAATTGTAGCGATATTAACTATTACTTCATTAATAAGAGGGATGTTTCAAACACCAATTCAAAAATTTGATTTTGTAGTGTCCATTATTACGTGGATAGGGCTATTTGGTTTTGTCTTCGATGTAGAAATATTAACCTCAATCGTTTGGAAATGCATCTTCGTGTTTAGCATTATTTGGGCTTTGAGTGCCGTTTTTATTTTACGTTTATATGAAGAGAAGGATGAACCGCTACCTTTTATATTCAAATTAATTGGTGTGATCCCAACTTTGCCGTTATATTATGGGTTATATCAATATGCATTTTAAAAAAAGACAATGATGGAATTAACCCATCATTGTCTTTTTTACTTTGCTTCTTACGTAAATCATACTGGCAAAGGTTAATAAGAATGCAGTTCCGATAATGAAGCTGACGCTAGGTGATGCCCCGATTGCTCCAACTGTAAAGGAACCAGCAACAACTCCTAATGAGAAGAATGCATAAAATAATCCGAAGGCTTTCCCGCGATTATCATCTGTCGTATTTTCAACAAGTAATGCATTTATCGATGGGAAAAGGATAGCGAATCCAATGCCATAAATCATCATAACGATAAAGAGCATGCCTTTTGTTGCGAATAATCCAAGTAAAGATAACGCTAATGCCATTACTGCAATACCAATTAGCATTAGTTTTGAGCGATTAAATCGATCGTAAATACGATTTGTTGGAAGTAAGAAGAAGAGGATAGCGGTAATTCCGAATACACTTAGCATCATACCTGTTGTAGATGCTTTAAGTGCTAATGCCTCAACTTTTACTGGTAACATATATGTGACAATTCCTTGTGAAAACATTAGAGTGAAAGCACCAATATATGCCTGTAATAACGGTTCTGATTTCAATAGTTCAAACATATCTTCTTTGTTCATCATTTGTGTTCTTGATGTATTTTTTCTTGACACGTTATTTGGTAAGAAGAATAGAGATACGATTGTACCAAGAACCATTAAAATAGAAATAGTAATGAAAACCCATTCTATTCCAGCTGTCGCTTTCATAATGCCACTGAAAGCAGGACCTACGATAGCCGCTGTTCCAACAGCAGCACCAGATAGAGCCATTGCCTTACCTTGCTTTGCTGAATTTGTTTGTTTTGATAAAAATGTAAAGGCAGCAGGAATTAAAAATCCGTCACTAAAACCGTGCATAAAGCGCACAACTAATAGTTGTTCACCACTTTGAACAACGGTATATAACAAGACTATGAAACTCGTAAATCCCATGCTTATATAAAGTATTTTTTTTGCACCAAATTTATCGACGGCAGCTCCAGCAATAATATTACCAATCATATTAGCAAATGAGTACATACCGACAACTAGCCCAATAATAAGAGGAGTTCCTCCAAGGCTTTGAGCGAACGTACTCATAATAGGTAATTGTGAAAATGTATCTAAAAAAGCTACGATAACAATAAAGTAAATAAAATATTTCAAGCGATATTCACCTCTCCTATGCTATTATGGCATACTGCTAATTTCAACTGCAATGAAATTGAATTAACAGATGTGGAAAAAAGTACAAAGTGACAAAATATTGAACGTTATTTGTTAAAATTTAGTGAAAGTGAGATTGTTTTTTTGAAATATATGGATATAAGTATTATAATAGATTTGTAAACTTCACCAGGTTAAGTATATACATAGAGAGGGATGTTTAAAATGAAAGCATTACTTTGGCATAATCAACGTGATGTACGAGTAGAAGAAGTACCAGAACCAACTGTACGACCAGGAGCAGTAAAAATTAAAGTTAAATGGTGTGGTATTTGCGGGACAGACTTGCATGAATATTTAGCAGGGCCAATTTTTATTCCGACAGAAGAGCACCCATTAACACATGTGAAAGCACCTGTTATTTTAGGTCATGAATTTAGTGGTGAGGTAGTTGAAATTGGTGAAGGTGTTACATCTCATAAAGTGGGAGACCGCGTTGTTGTAGAACCAATTTATTCTTGTGGTAAATGTGAAGCTTGTAAACATGGACATTACAATGTTTGTGAACAGCTTGTTTTCCACGGTCTTGGTGGAGACGGCGGTGGCTTCTCTGAATATACAGTAGTACCAGAAGATATGGTTCATCATATTCCAGATGAAATGACGTATGAACAAGGTGCACTTGTAGAACCAGCAGCAGTAGCAGTTCATGCAGTACGTCAAAGTAAATTAAAAGAAGGGGAAGCTGTAGCAGTATTTGGTTGTGGTCCAATTGGACTTCTTGTTATCCAAGCAGCTAAAGCAGCAGGAGCAACTCCTGTTATCGCAGTTGAACTTTCTAAAGAACGTCAAGAGTTAGCGAAATTAGCAGGTGCGGATTACGTATTAAATCCAGCAACTCAAGATGTATTAGCAGAAATTCGTAACTTAACAAACGGTTTAGGTGTAAATGTTAGTTTTGAAGTAACAGGTGTTGAAGTTGTACTACGTCAAGCAATTGAAAGTACAAGTTTCGAAGGACAAACAGTAATTGTTAGTGTATGGGAAAAAGATGCAACAATTACTCCGAACAACCTTGTATTAAAAGAAAAAGAAGTTATTGGTATTCTTGGATACCGTCACATCTTCCCAGCTGTTATTAAATTAATTAGCTCTGGTCAAATTCAAGCAGAGAAATTAATTACGAAAAAAATTACAGTGGATCAAGTTGTTGAAGAAGGATTTGAAGCACTTGTAAAAGATAAAACACAAGTGAAAATTCTTGTTTCACCTAAATAATAAAGAATTGAAAAAAGTAGCCCTTTTCTAGAAATAGAAGAGGGCTACTTTTTTTCTATACGGAAAGGTGATAGACTTTCCTTTGACTAAATGTACTTTTGTTTGGGAGGGAAAGTTGGATGCTTTCGTTTTTTTTAACATTGAAACGTATGCTAAGAGCCTGTTTGCGAGCGTGGAAGGATAAAGAATTTCAAGTTTTATTCGTATTAACAATTTTGACTTTAATATCGGGTACAATCTTTTATAGCACAGTGGAGGGATTACGTATCCTTGATGCTTTATATTTTAGTGTTGTGACACTGACAACTGTAGGCGATAAAGATTTTAGTCCTCAAACTGATTTTGGGAAGATATTTACGATACTATACATATTTATCGGGATTGGATTAGTGTTTGGATTTATTCATAAGTTGGCGGTTAATGTGCAACTACCAAGTATATTATCGAATAGAAGAAAAGAGTAAAGCATGTAATTGCTTTACTCTTTTTTTACATTAGTTTAGACAAGTATTTGCAGTAGCTTAACAATAATTTATTACAATGTAAGTGCATTCATTCATTATATTCACTATGTATAAAGTTATAATGATATGAACATTTGCATATTTTAATTTATTGATAGAATTTTTATGAAAGGTGGGATATTCTAGTCATAGGTTAACCAGATGACATCGTAGGATCCTAGCAAAATGTTTACAATAATTTAATTATAAAATGGAGGATTTCAGATGAAAAAGAAAGTTCTTGCCTTAGCAGCAGCTATTACGTTAGTAGCACCGTTACAAAGTGTTGCGTTTGCTCATGAAAACGATGGAGGACAGAGAGTAGGCGTTATTCCGCGCTGGTCTGCTGAAGATAAACATAAAGAAGGTGTAAACTCTCATTTATGGATTGTAAACCGTGCAATGGATATTATGTCTCGTAATACAACACTTGTAAAACAAGAGCGAGTTGCACTATTAAATGAATGGCGTACGGAGTTAGAGAACGGTATTTATGCTGCTGACTATGAAAATCCTTATTATGATAATAGCACATTTGCTTCACACTTCTATGACCCTGATAACGGGAAAACGTATATTCCATATGCAAAGCAGGCGAAGGAAACTGGAGCTAAATATTTTAAATTAGCTGGTGAGTCATACAAAAATAAAGATATGAAACAAGCATTCTTCTATTTAGGATTATCTCTTCATTATTTAGGAGATGTAAACCAACCGATGCATGCGGCAAACTTTACAAATCTTTCGTATCCACAAGGGTTCCATTCTAAATATGAAAACTTTGTAGATACGATAAAAGATAATTACAAAGTAACGGATGGAAATGGATATTGGAACTGGAAAGGTACAAATCCAGAAGATTGGATTCATGGAGCGGCAGTAGCTGCGAAACAGGATTACGCTGGCATTGTAAATGATAATACGAAAGATTGGTTCGTGAGAGCTGCTGTATCGCAAGATTATGCAGATAAATGGCGCGCTGAAGTTACACCAATGACAGGTAAGCGTTTAATGGATGCACAACGTGTTACTGCTGGATACATCCAGCTTTGGTTTGATACGTACGGAAATCGTTAAGTATTTAAAAAAGGTCAAATCTCAGAATAGAGTATTTGGCCTTTTTATCACTATACACATGGAGGTATGAAACGTGAAAAGTAAATTGCTAAAAGGTGTACTTAGCTTTGGAATTGGTTTAGGAGCTTTATATAGTGGATCTTCAGCTCAAGCAGAAACGCCTACAAATCAAAATAATACATTAAAAGTAATGACGCATAACGTGTACATGCTATCAACAAACTTATATCCGAATTGGGGACAAAGTGAGCGTGCTGATTTAATTGGAGCGGCAGGTTATATAAAGAATCAGGACGTTGTTATATTAAATGAAGTGTTTGATAATAGCGCCTCAGATCGTTTGTTAGGAAATTTGAAGAGAGAATATCCAAATCAAACGGCGGTATTAGGTCGTAGTAGTGGAAACGAATGGGATAAAACATTAGGGAACTATTCATCTTCGACTCCTGAAGATGGGGGCGTTGCGATTGTGAGTAAATGGCCAATCGTTGAAAAAATTCAATATGTATTCGAAAAAGGCTGCGGACCAGATAATTTATCAAATAAAGGATTTGTATACACGAAAATTAAGAGAAATGATAGTTTTGTTCATGTAATTGGGACGCATTTACAAGCTGAAGATAGTATGTGTGGAAAAACTTCACCTGCATCTGTACGTACAAAACAGCTACAAGAAATTCAAGAATTTATTAAAAATAAAAATATACCAAATAACGAGTATGTGTTAATTGGTGGAGATATGAACGTAAATAAAATAAACGCTGAGAATAATAGTGATTCAGAGTATGCATCTATGTTTAAAACATTACATGCTTCTATTCCATCTTATACTGGACATACAGCGACTTGGGATGCGACGACAAACAGTATTGCGAAATACAATTTCCCCGATAGCCCTGCCGAGTATTTAGATTATATTATTGCAAGTAAAGATCATGCGAACCCATCGCATATAGAAAATAAAGTGTTACAGCCGAAATCTCCACAATGGACTGTTACATCATGGTTTAAAAAATATACGTATAATGATTACTCTGATCATTATCCAGTAGAGGCTACTATTTCTATGAAGTAGTCAAAAAAGTTTCTTCGTAAAGAAGAAACTTTTTTTATTTGCAAACAGGAAAATCACTCTTTCTTTCCAATATGTATAAGACATATATAGAAGAGGAGCGAAAAATGTGGATCGAGGAATTTTTAAAGAAGTTCCATTACCGTGTGCATTTTTAGATGAAGTAGCTTTAGAAAGAAATATTCAATCGGTTATAGAGCTAAGTGGCGATAAAAAGATTCGAATAGCGAGTAAATCATTACGATCCGTTCCAATTATGAAACGGATTTTAGCTACAAACAACCGATTTCAAGGTATTATGTGTTTTTCACCTAGAGAGGCTTTGTTTTTAATTGAACAAGGATTTAATGATTTATTATTAGGATATCCAGCTTATGATGACAGGGCTTTATATGAAATTAGTTTGCTAACAAAGAAAGGGCTTATTATAACTTGTATGGTGGACTGTGAAGACCATATTGTTTATTTAGAAAAAATTGCTGAGAAGTCTAAAGGGTGTTTTCGTGTTTGTTTGGATATTGATATGAGTAGCCGTTTTTTTCAATTTCATTTTGGTGTAAAAAGATCCCCGGTAAAAGATGTGCGGAGCGCTCTGGAAATAGTAGAAAAAGTGAAGGACTCATCATTTTTAATACTAGATGGTGTAATGGGATATGAAGCTCAAATTGCTGGGGTTGGAGATTATATACCGAATCAATGGATAAAAAGTAAAGTAATTTCTTATTTAAAGAAGAAATCAGTGTTAGAAGTTAAAGAAAGAAGAGGACGTATCGTGAAAGAAATACAAAACCTTGGTATTGAACTTAGGTTTGTAAATGGGGGGGGAACAGGAAGTATAAAAACAACTGAGCAAGATAACTCAGTTTCAGAGATTACAGTAGGTTCTGCTTTTTATGCCCCTAGACTGTTTGACTATTATAAAGAAGTACAATTTCATCCAGCTGTCGGATTTGCTTTACCAGTTGTACGTAAACCAGCTCCGTTTATCTATACTTGCCTAGGTGGTGGATATATTGCTTCAGGCGCAGTTGGTAAAGATAAAGAGCCTGAGGTTTGGAGACCAGATGGTGCAAAACTATTAGATTTAGAAGGTGCTGGTGAAGCACAAACTCCCGTTCATTATAACGGCGAGGAGCGAGTGGATATAGGAGATTCTATATTGTTTCGTCATAGTAAAGCTGGAGAATTATGTGAGCGTTTTCCAATTCTGTATCGTGTGAAACAAGGGAAGATTATTGGGGAGTATTCAACATATCGGGGGGATGGCCAATGCTTTCTATAGAGGGGAAAAAATGGAGAAATTGGACAGGGAATGTAGAAGGAACGCCGCATTATACGATGTATCCAGAAACTATACAAGATGTAGTAGAAGTTGTAGAGCTTGCACAAAAAAAAGGGAAGAAAATTCGTGTTGTCGGTTCAGGGCATTCGTTTACGCCTCTCGTGCAAACAGAAGAAATTTTAGTCTCTTTAGACGAATTGAAGGGCATTGTGAATATTGATGCGGAGAAGATGGTTGCCGAAGTATGGGCAGGAACAAAGCTACATGACCTAGGGAAGTTACTTGAAGAAAAAGGTTATGCACAAGAAAATTTAGGGGATATTGATTCACAATCTATTGCAGGAGCAATTAGTACGGGGACGCATGGGACGGGTGTTAACTTTGGGAGTTTATCAACACAAGTTATAGAGATTACGACAGTTTTATCAACAGGTGAGAGTATAGTTTGTTCAGAAACCGAGAACGTCGAATATTGGAAAGCATTTCAGTTATCGCTTGGAATGCTAGGTATCATCGTAAAGATAAAATTAAAGATTATCCCATCATATTCGCTCGTTTATGAAAGCGAAAAACAGTCACTATCTACTGTAATGAACAAGCTAGAAGAATATAAGAAGAATCGTCATTTTGAGTTTTTTGTTTTTCCTTATTCAAATGAAGTACAGGTGAAGTTTACAAATGAAACAACGAGTAAAGGAACTGATTTAAAATGGCATAAACTAAAGGTGGAGTTACTTGAAAATAGGATGTTCTCTTTGTTATCTAAAGGGTGCAAATGGTTTCCTTCCATAAGTAAAGGAGTAAGTCGATTATCAGCTAAGGCTGCACCAAACACAAAAATAATTGGCCCAAGCTATGAAGTGTTCGCTACATCACGTACGGTTCCATTTTATGAAATGGAGTACAGTGTCCCTTCAAAGCATATGAGAGCTGTTGTAGAAGAAATTTCAAGTCTTATTGAAAAGAAAAAGTATAAGGTGCACTTCCCGATTGAATGTCGCTACGTGAAAGGTGATGATATATGGCTTAGTCCAGCGTATGGAAGGGACTCGGCATATATCGCCGTTCATATGTATAAAGGTATGAAGTATGCCGCTTATTTTGGTGAAGTGGAGAAAATTTTTCTGAAATATGAAGGTCGTCCACATTGGGGGAAAATGCATACGTTAACATACGAAAAGTTACAAAACATATATCCAGAATTGCATTCGTTTCTAAAAATGAGGAAGTCGCTAGATGAAACAGGAATGTTTTTAAACCCTTATATAGAAAAGTTATTTACGATTATGAAAAAAAGCTGACAAAATATTACTTGTCAGCTTTTTTTAGTATAATCGCATTTCTTGTTTGACTAATATGCTCGTAGAATAGTAACTTATCACGGCTAAATACATGTAAGAAAACATGAATAATAAATATGCCGTTAATTACGAATTGGAATAACAGTATAACTAGTAATACTAAAGGCTCTGTAAAATTTAAGATAGAGCTACTAGAAAGAATATAATTGATTCCACCTAAAACGAAATAGAATATACCGTAACGGATGAATAGTTCCTTCATCGTAATACGATCTGATTTTCCTTTAATGTAAATACGAAGCAACGCTTTTCCTATCGTTCTTCCATTTGTAAAGTATGGAATGATAATAAAGTAAATAAAGATTGAACATGTAATGAAAAGGAGTTCGTATACATTTGTGTAAGATTGGATATTAGAAATAAATAGAGAGTTTCCTTTATTTTTAATGACAGGAACGACGATAGATAAGAACAGCCAATCAATTTGCATAGCGATAAGACGACGAACGAATCCAACTGGTTTCGTTTCTAAATCAATATGACTATCTAATTCGCTTGTTTTCGGAAGGAAGTACGTAAATATTGGTGCAATGATAAAACCAATTACGCCGCCTAATGTGTTTAAAAATAGATCATCGATATCGAATAAGCGATATGCACAATTGTATATACCGTATAGTCCAGTTACCTGTGTCAGTTCGAAAAATAGTGAAAGACAAAAAGAAATACAAACTGTTTGTAAGAAACTACGTCGGAAATAATAACGTAAATAAACACCGAATGGAACGGTTAATAGAACGTTAAATGCTACTTGTAAGAACGCAGATTCTTTTAATAAATAGAAATAAGTAGCTGGTTTCGTTAAAATTGCCGAAGTATGATTACTAATTTCTTGTATGAAATAAAATGGTGATAGTTGCATGTGCTGCGTATTAGCCGGTTGTAGGCTACAAGTATCATATGTTTGTGGTAACGGCAAAATCACAAGAAAATAGGCATTTAATAAGTAAAGTAATAATGAGTACAAAATAAATGAACGCCATTTATTTAAATAACCATACTTTCGGTAGTTAAATATTAAAAAAGGTATTAAGAGAAACATTGCTAAAAAAGGAAATAAAATAAATGCTGTTTTTACTGGAAATAAATATGCAGTCAAAATGAGGCTCCTTTCAATGAAAATTCGTTTATCATTATAACGTTAAAAGAACCTTAAAACAAAATTAAAATATTTTGAAATAGAAAAAATTATAAATTTTAATGGAATTAAGTTATACTAAATTTAATATAAGGATATTGTGATTATTATAAGTTGAGAGAGGGTACAAGATATGCGATATGAGCTTTTTTCTGTAAGTGGGGATCATATTACAACTTTTGAAAGTGTGTGGCGTTTTCAAGAGGGAGAACAGGTTTTTGTTCATGATGATCAAACAAAACGAAATTTTATTATTATCCGCCTAACGCATGATGTATTTCAACAAAATAAACATGTTATTCGTTTGTATTGTCAAGAAAAGAAAGTTTATAAATAAGGGAAGCCCTCTTACTGGATGAGAAAAGGTAAGAGGGTTTTATCATTTTATATTAGGAAAAGCTCCTTAGGAATATCGAGTGAAGTTTAATGCATATAAGTAGCATTGGATGTGGAAGAAAGGATATAGTTTTGCATTTTGTGCTTCCAAGTTTCATTTTCGTTTCTTTGAGAAAGCCACGCATGGTAATCTTGTTGTGTTTTCCATAACATACGGACCATATATTTTGCTCCATCATCTGTACGATGCATATGTGAAAATTCTATGTTAATAAAACCATTTGTTCCAGTTGATGGATAATATTGTTTAAGTGAATATAGTAAATCATTCTCATAGCCATATTTAATATGAATTAGTTTAGTAACAATAAACATAGGAACACCTCTTTTATAATAGTAGTAAAGAAGACGGATTTTTATTAGTAGGAACATAATTAATATTATACTATTCTGAAAATTTAAAGTAAATAAGGCACTTCAACTTAATAGAAGTATAAAAAAGCGAGCCATCTTAGTGTAGTAGAATGACTCGCTTTAAATTTGTAAGTTTACTTTATAAGAAAATGATAGTAAGTACCCCTACGATAATACAATAGAAAGAGAAATATTTTAAATTTCCTTTTGCCATAATGTTCATAAACCATTTTAATGAAATATATGTCATGATAAATGTTGCTATAAACGCAACGATATATGGTACGAATAATGTGTCTAAATTAGGATCTTTAGCAATATCTGTAATACTTAGCAATAACCCACCTAAGCTAACAGGAATATATAGTAAGAATGAGAAGCGAAGAGCGGTCTCTTGCTTCATACCGAGTAACATCGCTGCTACAATTGTAGCGCCAGATCGGCTAATTCCAGGGATAAGTGCACAAGCTTGAGCTAATCCGATAATGATTGCATCTTTCATAGAAAGGTCACCATCATTTTTACGCCCGCGTAAGTTTCTAATAATCCAAAGACCGACAGCGGTAATAAGAAGGGAAATCCCAACCATTTTCACGCCTTTTAAGTACTGGTCGATATAATCTTTAAATAAAACGCCAATTACACCTGCTGGAATAGTTGCAATTACAAGGTAAATAATGAAGAAGAAATCTGATTTTGCATCTTCTGCTCTTGTAAATATATAAGATAGACCATTCTTTGTTAGACGAATTAAATCATTTCTATAAATAAGTAATACAGCTAGTAATGAAGCTGAATTAACAAGTAGTTCAAAGCTAAATCCTTCTATTTTTAGTCCTAGCAAATGTTGTGCTAAAACGAGGTGACCACTTGAAGAAATCGGAATTGGTTCTGTTAGTCCTTGGAACAGACCAAGAATTAAGTATTTTAAAATGTAGTAAAATTGTTCCATAACATCCTCCTTGTTAATTAGTCTAAAGAAACAACTTTCCCATTATAACAAAGATATAGATGAATATTGGGAAGAAATAAATATTCGAAATATAATAAAAACCCCTTATAGCGATATAAGGGGTTTTTATTGTTAATGAGAAGATACTGTTTCTTGAAGACCATTAGTCAATTGAACATCGACTTTTTCTGCATCATGAATATGGTTCATAATAGTAGTATTTAATTTTTGGAACATTTGTTGAGTGTTTGCAAATTCTCTTAATATATCATCATTACAAGATTTTTGGTTTTCAATTGCTTGAATAACATTTGTAGCACCATTTTGTAACGTTTGAATCATAATTAAAATGTTTTCGATTCTAGCGTTTGTATCGGCACTCATTTCTACACCTTCATCGACTAAATGTAAATTATCTTTTGTGTTTTCGTATGCTTTTTCAATTTCTTCTTGAATTTTTTTCGTTAAGTTGCCAATATTCTTTGTACTCTCTGCCGTACTTTCTGCTAGTTTTCTTACTTCATTGGCAACAACCGCAAACCCTTTACCGTGCTCTCCAGCACGCGCTGCTTCAATACTTGCATTTAGCGCAAGTAAATTTGTTTGTGCTGCAATGTTTTGAATGACTTCTACAATTTGTTCGATTTCTTTTGAGCGTTCACTTAAATGATTCATACTGTTAGACGTGCGCTGAGATTGTTCACCTAATTTATTAATTACAATAAGTAAACGGTGAACAGATTCTTTTCCTTCATTAGAGCAGTCAATAATCTCTTCAATAGACTGAATTAAGCTTTGTTCTTTTTGTAACATTTCACTATTTAATTCATTAGAATTTGTTGTACGTGTTGAAACATTTTCAAAACACGAGTTTAATTGCTGAATTAAATTTTGGAGTGTATGGTGCTGGTTATTTACAAGTTGATGCTCTTGAACGACGTTTTGCACACGGTCATGGATAGAAGAAATCATATTTTGTTTTTCAATATCTTTTTGTTTTAATTCTGCCTCTAATTCTTTTATACGATCTTCTAATTGATCAATTTTATGTTGGAGTGATTTCTTTTGAGTAAACATGTATTTATTTCAACCGCCTTTGGAAGTTATATTTTCTCTATATTTGGATTTTAGCATCTTTTATAATTTTTAAATATAGGAATTGTTAAATATTTAAGAATCTATTACATTTTATTTATAATTCCCTATTTTTTGTCATGAAAAATAAACTGTATTTAATAGTATTGTAAACAAACTGTAAAATAAATCATGTATAACTGTATAAGAAGGGAGTCGGATTATGAACTATTTTAAGCGAATCAGTAGTCTAGTATTAGCAGGAATTATCGGTCTTTCTAGTACAGTCGCTGTAAAAGCAGAGTCAAACGACGAGAAACTTAACAACATGCAACAGCAATTGCAGCAAAACGATGCAGATATGCAGAAGAAAGAGCAAGAGAAGCAAGCTGTTAGTAAAGAGATTCAAGGTATTGAAAACGAACTACATAACTTAAATAATACAATTGCAAAAAATAAAGAGGATCAAGCTGCTATTCAACGTAAAATCGATGAAACACATAAGCAGATTGAGCAAAAAAAGAATGAAATTGTCGTTTTAGAGGATAAAGTCCTTGCTCGTAAAGATATTATGAGAAAACGTATGGTTTCTGTTCAAAACAGTTCAAATACAAGTTTAGTAGTAGAAGTTGTTGTAGAGTCAAAAAACTTTGCAGATTTCTTACAACGTATGAATGCAGTTTCTACTATTTTAGAAGCTGATAAAGAAATTTTACGTCTACAAGAACAAGATCTTCGTCAAATTGAAGAAGATAAGAAAACAATTGACGAAAAAGAAGCATCTTTAGTAGTAGACAAACAAAAATTAGCAAAAGCGCAAGCTGATTTGCAAGATAACTTGAAAAAACGTCAAGATAACTTACAGACAGTTCAAGCTAAATACAATCAGATTGCAAGCCAACTTAATTTAGCAGCAGAAGAAAAAGCTAAAATTGAGTCAAATATGAAGGCAGTACAAGAGACGATTGCTCGTGAGCAAGAAGCAGCAAGAATTGCAGCAGAAGAGCGTGCAAAAGCAGAAGCGGCTGCAAAGGCTGAGCAAGAAGCTTTAGTGAAAGCACAAGCAGAAATTGCTGAAAAACAAAAGCAAGAGAAAGCTAATAAACCAGCTGAACCTGTTGCGAATAATAATTCGAAGGTAGAACCTGCACAACCTTCGAAGCCAACTGCTGGTGGAAGAGAAATATATGTACATGCAACAGCTTATACAGCAGATCCAGCTGAAAATGGTTATGCACCAGGCCAACAAGTGTATTCTGCATGGGGAGGCTATAATCTAACTGCAAACCCAGGAATGAAATTAATTGCTGTAGATCCAAGTGTTATTCCATTAGGTTCTACTGTATATGTTGAAGGTTATGGACAAGCAATTGCAGCAGACACTGGTGGCGCAATTAAAGGTCACAAAATCGATGTTTTAATGCCTGATAAAGCTTCATCTAGTAATTGGGGCAGAAAAAATGTTAAAGTTACAATTTTAAACTAACACGTAATCCAACTTTACAATACGTAAAGTTGGATTTTTTTTGTAAAAAATATGTTAAGTTGAGTTTACATTTTGTTAAGGATAGCATACAATGATGGTGAGAGGTGGTAAAATTGACCATTTTAAATAGAGTGAAAGAATTAAGGGCTCGCTTCAATTTTTCGCAAAGTGTATTAGCAGAGAAGGTTGGAGTGACGAGACAAACAATTGCTGCAATTGAAAAAGGGGATTACGTTCCTTCGTTGTTATTGGCACTTACGATTTGTGATGTGTTCCAGTTAAAGATGGAAGATGTGTTTGTTTTAAATAAGGAGGGGAAAGAGGATGAATAGACTTGTATTTTCTTATATGCTAAATGTACTTTTAATGGTATTAGCAGGTTGGGCTTTTATTGAGTTGTATTATTTTACTATTGAAGTCGCTAATTTTATTCAAACGAAGAGAGTACCATTTGAAGTTTCAATAAGTTTAATACCGCTCGGATTACTTTTAACATTTGGTATTGTATCGACGGTTCTTTATAAAATTCAAAAGAAAAAATATAAAGAGCTCTCGTATTGGATGTTTCCACTATTATTTCCTCAAGAAGATGAGCGTGAAAAGGCAATTACAGAAAAGGCTTGTCGTACTACATTTATGTCATTATGGTATGTGTTGCCTTGTGCGGTTGGGTTTTTAACTCTTTCTCCAATTGTTATTCTATATGTTCCTGCATATCCGATATATATTGCATTTAGTATCTACTTTATTCAGATGACGATTTTTCACGTGTCTTTATATCGAAATAAAATTGCTTAAAAAGAAACCTTCTTGCATCGGCAAGAAGGTTTCTTTTCAGCTTATACTTGTACATATAGCAATATTATTTTATCATTTTATATAGAGTAAGATTTTGTAAGGGAAAGGAATTGTATATGAATAAGCAAAGAATTTATAGTATAGTAGCAATCCTTCTATTTGTTGTAGGTGGGGTTTTAATTGGAAAGCCATTTTATGATGGATATAAGGCTGAAAAGAAACAGACTGAAAATGTGCAAGCTGTTCAAAAGATGGATTATGAAAAGCATGAGACAGAATTTGTAGATGCGTCAAAAATTAATCAACCAGACTTGGCAGAAGTAGCGAATGCATCGTTAGATAAAAAACAAGTAATCGGTCGTATTTCGATTCCAAGTGTTTCATTAGAAATTCCTGTTTTAAAATCTTCTACTGAGAAAAACCTGTTATCAGGTGCAGCGACAGTAAAAGAAAATCAAGTAATGGGAAAAGGGAATTACGCACTAGCAGGGCATAACATGTCTAAAAAAGGTGTTTTATTTAGTGATATAGCATCTTTGAAAAAAGGCGATAAAATTTATTTATATGATAATGAAAATGAATATGAGTACGCTGTTACTGGTGTATCTGAAGTAACTCCGGATAAATGGGAAGTTGTAGAAGATCATGGGAAAGATGAGATAACGCTTATTACATGTGTATCTGTAAAAGATAATTCTAAGCGTTATGTTGTAGCTGGTGATTTAGTAGGAACGAAGGCGAAGAAATAAAAAAGAAGGCCAACTCTTTAAAGAGTTGACCTTCTTTTTTACTACTTTTGAGAAATAATAGAATATTTTAGTTTGTATTTAAAAATCCTTCTATTTATGTATAATAAAGTTAGAATTCTAAATTTTGGGAGGAACAAGAGTGAGACAACAGGTGAAGAAACTTCTTTTAACAACAAGTGTAGCGTTATTGATAGCTCCAATTTCAGCTTATGCGCATCCAGGACGTACAGATGCGAATGGTGGACATACGTGTCGTACAAACTGTGAAAAATGGGGATTACAGTACGGGGAATATCATTATCACAATAAACCAGCTTCTAGTAGTGGTGCAACGAGTCCAGCTCCTAGCCAAAATAATAATGGTGCTGTAGAAGCTGAAAAACAACGTGCTGCAGAAGCACAGCGTAAAGCTGAAGAAGAGAGACAACGTGTAGCTGAGGAACAAAGAAAAGCAGAAGAGGCACGTAAGCAAGAGGAAGCTAAGCGCCAAGTTGATATGGAGAAAGGTCAACTTGAAGGCGAAAAAAATGGAGAGACTGATTTTAAAGCAGGGAAAAATGACGTACAAGTACATTTAGCTGGAAAATCAGATACATATAAACAAGCATTTACAACTGCTTATACTACTACTTGGTCTTTAGAAGAGCAGAAGAAAACGCATTTTGAAAAAGGAAAAGAACAGGGCTTAGCACAAGAGACGATGGACGATAGTCAAATTACTCCAGATTTTAAGCAGATCTTTGCAGAAGGTTTCCAAGTGGGAAATAAAGAGAGAACAGAAAAAATTGAAAAAGAGCAAGCTGAACTAGGGGAAAAGGCTGGTAAGGAACTAGCTGAAAAGAATCCTGGAAATAATGAGAAAGATGTATACGTGAAGTCATATGAAACAGCGTATGAAAAAGGCTATAAGTCTACAAAAAAGGCAGTAGAAAAGGCTGGATATAAGTATGCGTTTGAAAACTATGATTTGAAGATTCCTGCCAAGTATGAAAAGAATGGCTCATTAAAAAAATGGTTTACTGAAGGATTTAAATCGAATAAAAAAGCAACGGAAATTCGAGAAGAAGGATTTAAAAAGGGAGACAGCTGGTTTTCATTTTTCTATAAGAGTTTCGTGCCAAGTGAATATAAAGAACATAAAGAGTTGTATGAGCAAGCAATAGAAAAAGGTAAGAAGGCATAAAAAAGATGAGGAGAAATTCCTCATCTTTTTTTTAATCCATCCATTTTACTAGTTTTTTAGAGATTAATAATAAAACACAACCTAAAACAATCGCTACAGCGCCGATAACAGTAAACACTTCAGCATATCCAAGTGAAGTTGTGAAGCTTGCAAGTTGTCCACCTAAAATATTGGCGATACCTGAACTTGCTAGCCATACACCCATTAGTAAAGAAGCAAGTTTTACTGGAGCGAGAGAACTAACCATTGATAGTCCGACAGGTGATAAGAATAGCTCACCTAACGTATGGAAAAGATACGTAAAGACGATAAATAGTAAGTTTGCTTTTTCCGTAATGTTATGTTCGTCACTACCTGTTTTTAATGTAGCGATAACAAGTATGATATAACCGATACCGAGTAAGATCATACCAAGTCCCATTTTGGTTGGGATTTTTAAATCCCCGCGCTTGCGAGTTGCAAGTTTTGCCCATAATGCTGAAATGACTGGGGCAAGTAAAATAATAAATAATGGATTGACCGATTGGAACCAAGATGTTGGAACTTCCCATCCGAACACAGAGCGGTCTACAAATTTGTTTGTATATAGTGTTAATGAACTACCAGCTTGTTCAAAACCAGCCCAGAAGAAGACAACGAAGCACGTTAAAATGACGATAACTGCGGTACGTTGTTTTTCTTTTTTTGTTAACGGTGTATCTCCTACTGATGGTTGTCCAGCAGCTGTTTGCAAATCGCGAGTTGGTTTTTTACCGATATCACCAAGGAAGCGATTTGATAGTGTTGTAAATAAAATTTGTCCAATGATCATTCCGATTGAAGCTGCTAAGAAACCGTAACGGAATCCGTAATGTACAACGCCATCAACTGTTGTTTTGAATAAATTTTCTGATAAAAATCCGCAAACGAGTGGAGCTAAAAATGACCCAACGTTAATACCCATGTAGAAAATGGTAAATGCACTATCACGTTTTGGATCATTCTCTTCGTATAATTCTCCAACCAGTGTAGAGATATTCGGTTTGAAGAATCCATTACCGATAATAATAAGCGCTAATCCGAGGTATAGGCCTAATTGGTTTTGCAAGGCAAATAGTGTAAGGTTACCGATTGCCATCGTTATACCACCAATTGTGATGGCTTTTCTTCTACCTAGAAAACGGTCTGTTAAGTATCCACCAATCATTGGTGTGAAATAACAGGCTCCAGTATAAAATCCGTAAATGGAGAGTGCCCATGCGGGACTAAACCCAAGACCACCGCTTACTAAAGCTGTCGTTAAATATAATGTTAATAATCCTCGTAATCCATAGTAACTAAATCTTTCCCACATTTCTGTAAAGAAGAGTAAGTATAAACCTGGAGGATGTTTCTTTTTTCTTTGCTGTTCTTTTTCTAGTTGTATCGCTGATTCCATGTTATTTTCCTCCTGACACAAACAAAAACAAGGTTAATAATTTTGTATATTTAATATTTTACTTTATTAACTATTATAAGTCAATGAAGTGAAACTTTAATCATATTGGAAGATTTTATTCCAATATGATTATTAGTTGAACGAATCGGGCTTTTATGGGCAGTTTGATTCCCACTGGATATCCGGTTATTAGCTTAATTATTAGGGGGGGAGTCTTACTGTCCGTTAATGCGGGGAAAGGTTGATTTTTCAGAAGAAATTGGAAAAGGGAAATAGCTATAGAATGGGCATTTCTTTTGTGATAGACTATGGACTATGTTTTCTTTGTAAGGAAGCGGATTATCGCGTTTTTCTATATGTGGAATTGATTTCACAAGAGATGAAATTGAAGAAGGAGAAAGAAATGAAATTGTTACAGAAAAAAGAAATTTTACTTATTAGTCTTATGCTATTCTCTATGTTTTTTGGAGCGGGGAATCTTATCTTTCCGCCTTTCCTTGGATATGAAGCAGGAGAACACGTGTGGATTGCGCTGTTAGGTTTTATTATATCAGCAACAGGTCTTCCGATATTAGGTGTTATTGCTGTTGCAAAAGCAGGAAGCTTTCAAACGTTAGCGGGTAGAGTACATTCTTCATTTGCAATTATTTTTCCGTGTATTGTGTACTTATTTATTGGACCTGGTCTTGGTATACCACGTGCAGGAAGTCTAGCATTTGAAATGGGACCAGGTCAGTTATTCCCAGAATCGGGTAGTGTAGTTTTACTAGTTTATACGATCGTTTTCTTTAGCTTTGTTTACTGGTTAAGTTTATCGCCATCTAAATTAATGGGCTTATTTGGGAAGGTTTTAACGCCTTTATTATTATGTATGATTGCACTTATTTTTATAAAAACTATGTTTACACCAGTTGGTAGTGTGAAAGAGGCTACTGGAAATTACGGACAAGTTCCTATGTTCCAAGGATTTTTAGATGGATATTTAACGATGGATGCGCTAGCGGCTTTAATCTTTGGTATTGTTATTGCAAATGCTTTACGTGCAAAAGGTATTGAAGATGATCAAGGCTTAGCGAAATATATGAGTATTGCTGGTATTGGAGCAGGTCTTTTATTATCTATTATTTATGTCATCCTCGGATATGTGGGTTCAATTAGCGGTTCGTTAGGTACGTTTAATAATGGGGCGAATGTGTTAGCACAAGTGATGACGACGTTATTTGGACAAGGCGGAGTAGTTTTGTTAGGCCTTATTTTTACTATTGCGTGTTTATGTGTTTCAATTGGACTTGTTACATCTTGTAGTCAGTTTTTTACAAGTGTATTTCCGAAAGTATCGTATACAGTTTGGGCGTTTATATTGAGCTTTATTAGTATGATTTTAGCTAATTTAGGGTTAACACAAATTTTAAAAGTTTCAGTACCGATTCTTGGATTTATTTATCCAATTGCATTAACGCTTATTATTTTAGGGTTATTCCATAAATATATTGGGAAGTATGTGTGCATATATCCTGTTACAATTTTGATTGTAGCGGTATTTAGTGCAATCGATATTTTAAATAAAAATGTGATGACGAATCAGTGGACGCCAATATTGAAGTATATTCCGTTTTATACAGAAGGTGTAGGATGGATCATTCCAGCTCTTGTAGGTGTGTGTATTGGTGTAATCGTTAGTATCATGATAAATAAGGACAAATAAGTGAAAGGGTGTTTTCTATAATGGGAAAACACCTTTCTTTTTTTGGAAAAATAGTTTTAAAAATGAATAGACTAAGAGTATGATAAAGATAATTGGTAATATATAGGTTTCGAATGAATGGTGAGGGGGGAGCATATGAAGGAAGATTTGAATAAGAAAATAGAAGCACTCGAAACTACAATTGAAACGATGCAAGAAGCACTTTTTGAGTTGAAAGCAAAACAAAGGGAAATAGAAGTAGAAAACGCTCAGCAACATGTTAGTAAGGAAAAGAAAGTATATATCGAAACGATAATAGATGAAAAATTACAAGAAGATGTAGTAAAGATCAAAGAGCCCGTGCAAAAAGTTGAGGAAAAACAAGTAAATATATCTGCTTTTAAACCGGAACCATTCAATATTATTAAGTTTTGCCAAACATGGTTGCCGCGTATATTTGTCGGTATTATGCTACTTGGGGTTATTTGGTTATTTAAAGCAGGGGTAGATGCTGGTTTATTAACACCAGCGATACGAATTGTGTTTGGTATCGCCTTATCTATCGGTTTGTATTATATAGGGGATATTCAAATTAAACGAGAGCGGCAAGCGTTAGGGTTAGTATTAGCTGGAGGAAGTATTACAGGCATTGTTTTAACGACGTTTGCGGCACATTATTTATATGGATTTATTCCAGCAAGTATTGCGTTTATCTGTAATATTGTATGGGTTATTTTAGGGATTTATTTAGCGAAAAAGTATCAATCGGAATACCTTACTATCTTCGTAGCGGTCGGAGCTTTCTTCGTTCCGTTCTTGTTAAATAGTACGACTCCGAATCCTTATATTTTCTTTGGATATGAGACGATATTAACACTTAGTTTATTATGGTATGCGTTGAAAAATCGTTATAAGTACTTATATATGATTTCTTATGTTGTTGCTGCCATTGTCCTGTTTGTCTTCTTTGCTGTTATGTCGATATTAGTAGAGAATTTGCAAATACAGTTAACGATTGTATATGGTGTAATTCATTTGCTGTTATTTTGGCATATGTTTTCAGAGAGAGAGTTTATACAAGAAGCAAGAGTAGCGATATTTAGTACAAATGCCGTTTTCTTTATTTTATCTATTGTAAAAATACCTGATTTTACTACGTGGGGATTGGTCATAAGTGCACTCGTGCATACTGTTATGTTTGTACTTGAATATAGGAAGAATAAACAGTCTATATTTGCAAATCTCTTATTTGGTTTTGCAATGGGGTCATTTAGTTTAGCGATTTTATACGAGTACAGTTTAGTGAATGCAGCAATTGTATTATTGTTACAAGGTTTTCTCGGTATGGTTACTTCTATTAAAGCAAAACAACAAATTAAACTGTATGTAAGTGCCACTATTTATGCGATTGGAATGGTACAGACGATTTTTAGCCCGTTTGATCATTTTGTTTCAGCTGGGTTTGTTGCTCATATTATTTTAATAGGTACATTTTATTATTGCATGAAACGAGCGAAAGATGTATTAACGAGTTTTGGAAAATATGTTTATTCTATAGCTCTCTATTGGTTCATGGTCATTGTATTTATTACAATTACTAGAGTTGGCGAAGTTCTTTCTACAGATGGAAGTATAATAAGCGTATCAGTATCGTTATTATGGATGGTATATGCATTATTTGCAGTTTGGCTTGGACGGAATAAAAATATGAATGAAATATTGTATGCTGGCTTAGTTGTTTTAGTAGTAACGATAGGAAAGTTATTCCTTCTAGACTTACCAGAAGTTTCAATGATGATCAGGGCAGTGTTATTCTTAATTGTAGGTAGTATAGGTATCGTCATTTCCAGAATGTTTTTCTCAAAAGAAGAGAAATGAGAAGAAGGCAATCCGCATGTGGATTGCCTTTTCTTTTACTTCTTATTAATCGTTACAGCTTCATTATATTTAGCAGTTGTATTTTGGCGTAGACGAAGTGTTGCTTGTCCAGTTGTATTTGAATCAAGTTGTACGTTCACAATTTTTTCAGCGGAACCAAAGCTGTTTGTTGTGAATGAGAAGGCGCTACTATATCCGAAAGTAGATGGCCAAGTGCCGTTTGTATTTTGGACTTTTGCTACCTGTGTTCCGCCAGTCGTGAAGATACCTAAAGAATAGTTATTATAAGTTGTATTAGGTAATAAGTTGTTTACTTGAATCTTTATTTGGAACACTTCATTGTTTGGTAGAATGCTAGGGCGTGTAATCACATAATCGTTTGCTGTTACGGCGCCGTTATATCCGTATGAACCAGGTTTAAATGTATTTGTATTAAACCATTGATAACCAGCGTTTGGTGCACTCCAAGGTTCTGGTTGTGGCTCTGTTGATAAGCTTGGTTGTTCAAATGTTTGTAAAGCAGTAGGTGAATCAAGTTGTAAACCGTTTACTTGATCTAAGCTTGTAAATGTCTCTTGTTTCGATAGCCAATTTACGATATTTTCTAGTAAAACAGCATCGTTTTCTTCTTTATAACCATCGTAAGTTTTCTTTGTTTGGCCAGAATCTTCACGAACGTATTTTGGCGTAGCATCTTCAACAGGAGAAGAGTCACCGATAAAGGCAGCTTTTCCAAGTCCTACTTTTGCAATTGCAGCATATGGACCCTCTGCAACGCCACCGCCGTTATAAACACCACTATCAACAGCGTTATTCCATTTTGATGGGTTTTCTGGAAGATAAACAAGTCCTTTTGCTAGTTTTGGATTTGTAATTGCTAGAGTAGAACCAGCATGCATTGCTACCGATGAAACACCTTGTGTAATTCCGAATGATTGTTCAGGCGAAACAATGTTTTTAGCTGAAACATCACCAAGTGCATTGTAACGGAAGCGAATACCAAAATTATTAGATAGCCAATCGGAACTTTCTACTCCTTGCATAGCTTGTGAGTTTGCTTCTTCGTTAGACATTCCTTTTGCGGGATTTTCCCAAGCACCGCGTCTATATCCATTAAATACTTCAGAAGAGTCCCAGCGATTTTTATTACGATCTGCATTATAATGATCGGCAATGAAGAAGATACTGCCGCCATTTTTTACATATTGTAACATTGCATCTTGTTCAGATTTTTTGTAAGGAATATTTGCCTCTGGAACGATAAACACGTTGTAATTTTTTAAGTCTTCGTATGTAATAGGTGTTGATTTACGAAGTTCTTTTACATGATATCCATTTTGGGCAATGCCGTTTCCGAAATCAGAAAAGCCGCCATCAATAACCCAGTCAGCTGTCCCTGCAGTTTGACCGTGCGTATTATCAAATAATACTTTCTTCCCATTGTTTTGATTTACAACCTTTGCAGCAATTTCAGGAGCTGGGTCTACAGAGCTTTCGGCATAAGTAGACGGTATGAACGAACTCCCCATACTAAGTGTAATTGCTGTTGCTAAAGAAAATGTAATCCATTTTTTATTCTTCATAGAAGAATCCCCCTAATAATAAATATATGTGCTTTAATAATGTAATTTATTTTTCTGAAAAAATAAAGACAGAAAACGTAAAAAATATTAAAAAATTGTAAAAATACCGTGAATTTTGTTGAGAAATATTTATATAGACAATAAAAAACCCCTTCCAATTAATAAGGAAGGGATAAATTGTTTAACTAATCTTTGAAGTAGGTGTTTCATCAATCTTATGAAACCCTTTCATGTAATACACGATAGCTAAGCCAATAAGCCAAATTGGGCCAACGATTAATGCAATTCGTGTATCTTCTGAATACGCCATTATACATAGTACAAGTGCAAGGAAGCCAAGTGAGAAGTAAGAGCTTAATGGATGTAAAGGCATTTTATACGTTAGCTTGTCTTTTTTCTCAGTTGATAATCCTTTACGGAATTTAATTTGAGCGACTAATATAATTCCCCAGGTCCAAATTGCCCCGAAAGTTGAAATACTAGTTAACCATGTAAACACCTTTGCAGGCACAAGGTAGTTTAATATAACACCAACAAGTAAAACGATAGCCGTTGCTACAATTCCTTGACTTGGAATCCCATTTTTATTTAAACGACCGAATCTTTCAGGAGCTTTCTTTTGTTGTGCCAATGTAAATAGCATACGCCCTGTACTAAATAAACCACCGTTACAAGAAGAAAGTGCAGCTGTTAATACGACAAAGTTAATAATACCTGCTGCTTTTGCAATGCCGATTTGTTGGAATGTTAATACGAATGGACTTCCTTTCTCACCAAGTTCGTTCCATGGATAAATTGCCATCATAACGAATAATGCCCCGACGTAAAAGATTAGGATTCTCCAAAATACGTTATCGATAGCTTTTGCGAGTGTTTTCTTCGGGTTTTGAGCTTCACCAGCTGTAACACCAATTAGTTCAACGCCTAAATAAGCGAATAATACCATTTGTAAGGAGAGTAGTAATCCGGAAAATCCATTTGGGAACCAGCCACCATGTGACCAAAGATTTGAAATACCAGTAGCGATACCACCATTTCCGAATCCGAATAAAATAATGCCAGCTCCAACTACTATCATACAGATAATTGTGACAATTTTAATGAGAGCAAACCAAAACTCAAGTTCTCCAAATACTTTTACTGATAAGAAGTTGAAAGCGCTCATTAATAATAGAGCGAGTAGTGCCCAAGTCCAGCGCGGGATATCTGGGAACCAGTACTGCATGTAAATTCCAGCCGCCGTAATTTCAGCCATACAAGTAACAACCCATAAGAACCAGTAGTTCCAACCAGTAATATAGCCAGCAAGTGGGCCGATATAATCATTAGCGTATTTACTAAAAGAACCGGCAACCGGTTGTTCAATTGCCATTTCTCCGAGCGCTCGCATAATGAAAAAAATAACGAGTCCAGCGATCATATAACCTAGTAAGATGGAAGGACCAGCTAGTTTAATAGCAGAAGCAGATCCTAAAAATAGTCCAACGCCAATAGCTGAACCGAGTGACATTAAAGTAATATGTCGTTCTTTTAAACCTCGATTTAAAGTTCCAGATTTGTTTGTGTGCTGCATAAGAAGAATCCCCCTTGTAGAATGAGCTACCTAAATATTTAACTATTTCAAATTATAAAACATTTCTATCTGTTATGCTACAAAAATAATCATAAAAGAACTGTACTACATCTGAAGTTGTCAGACTTAAACTTAAAATTCTCACTATTAGAGAATATATTGACTCTTCTTTTTATTGATTGTTAAGATTAAGTATTATATTTTCTCACATACTAGTAAGAAAAGAATGTGTGATAATAATTCAGATGTAGGAAGGGTACATAAGCATGTTTCAATTACAACAATATAACACTTCTGTGAAGCAAGAGCTTTTAGCTGGCATCACAACTTTTTTTACATTTGCGTATATTCTTGTCATCAATCCGAAAATATTATCTGATGCAGGTGTACCATTTGATCAAGCTTTTACGGCAACTATTATTGCGACAGTTATTGGGACGCTATGTATGTCGTTTTTAGCTAACTATCCAATTGTTATTGCTCCAGCTATGGGGATGAATGCATATTTTGCTTATTCTGTTGTTCAACAGGCAGAGGGGATTACATATGTCATTGCGTTTTCGGCAGTATTTGTAACAGGTATTATTTTTCTTTTATTATCTTTCACTTCATTTAGGCAAAAGTTAATTGTCGCAATTCCTGATAGTTTAAAGCATGCAATTGCAGGTGGAATTGGACTATTTATTGCTTTTATTGGATTACGTCTATCTGGAATTATCGTTGATCATCCATCTAATTTAGTTACGATTGGTGATTTTCATTCACCAGCCGTTATTTTAACTTTAATTGGTTTAATTTTAGCTGCGGTATTAATGGTATTACGTGTGAGTGGTGCATTATTTATTAGTATGATTGTGACAGGAATTATCGCCTTCTTTACGGGGCAACTGAAGTTTGAGGATAAAATTGTAGCGATGCCTCATTTACCAGAGGGTATTATCGTTTCAAATCCAATCAATGCCTTTTCAGATGTAATTCAGTATGGATTATATGGTGTTGTATTTTCATTTTTACTTGTACTTTTATTTGATACGACAGGTGCATTACTCGGTTTAATTAAACAAGCAGGTTTAATTACAGATAATACAGAGAAACGTTTTGGTAAAGCGTTTATTGCAGATGCGATTGGCGGAACGACAGGTTCTATCTTTGGTACAAGCCCAACAGCAGCGACAATTGAATCGTCAGCTGGTATTGCTGCGGGTGGTAAAACGGGATTAACAGGTATTGTAGTTGTTGGACTAACAATTATAACGGCATTTTTCAGTCCTGTAATTGCATCTTTATCAAGTGTAGCTGCTATTACAGCTCCTTCATTAATTATTGTCGGTAGTTTAATGGCACAAAGTATTCGTGATATTAATTGGGATGAGTTTGAAGATGCATTACCAGCATTTTTAATTTTTGTAGGTATTCCGTTAACGTCTAGTATTGCGAATGGAATTGCAATCGGATTTTTAGTGTATCCGGTCTTAAAGATTGTGAAAGGGAAAGGGATGGAAGTACATCCGTTACTATACTTATTTACAATTTTATTTGGATGTCATTTATTCTTATAATATAGATATAGAAGAGGGGCTTCTTATGAGAGGCTCCTTTTTTGTGTATAATAAAGTGAAACTATAATTAGTGAGGGGTTTATTACCCGCAAATAGCGGGGGAAAGTGAAAATTAAATTAATTACGCAAAATATAAATTACTTAATGGAATATATATGTTACAATTAAGGTAGAGGAGGAACATGAATGGCTGTAAGTAAAATAAAAGTCGCGCGTGTTCAGTTAGATTTAACACAGCAAAAATTAGCAGAAAAAGTAGGCGTTACAAGGCAAACGATTAGTTTAATTGAGAAGGGGAAATACAACCCGTCTTTAGATTTATGTTTGAAAATTTGTTATGCGGTAGATAAAACATTAAATGATTTATTTTGGGAGGAAGAGGAGTGAGGGGATGAGAATCGTGAAAGATGAACGTTTAATGATTGAGGGGCTAAAACATATTAGACTCGTTTTCATCTTACAAAATATCGTCATACTAGGTATTGTTTTTTATCGCTATGTTTTGCAAGGTGCAGGATATGAAAGTATTTCGGATTTATTAATGGTATTTATGTGCGGGATAATAGGTATTAACTTTTTAAACTTAAAAAATTCGGTGCAAGTGTATGAGCATACGGGCGGAGTATCACGCAGCTATTTTATGAAACTATTATTCATTCCGGTAGGTATTATTATTGGGATTTTAGCTATTTGTATCATTGTAACACCAGATATTTCGATAAAGGAAATTAGTATGACAGGACTTATTATGGTTGCTTGTTTTTTAGTTCCTAGTTTGTTTATATACATATATATGAAAAAAATAAAAAGTGAAGATTGAAATATAAGAAAAGCTTTCCCGTATTGCGGAAAGCTTTTCTTATATCTTTTTATATACAATACTTTATGAAGGCCAATCGGTTCAATTTCAAAGATTACACCATGTTCCTAGAAGCCTAAGCGCTTGTAATAGTCAGTTACAGTAATTCGGCCATTACACCATAAAATATTTGCTTTACGCTCTTGCAAGACTTGTTACGCTTTTTGAATTAAGGAGCTTCCAGCGTGTTTGTTTCGAAAGTTAGGTAATGTTGCCATTCCACGTAGTCGATAATGAACACCTGTTGGTAAGTCAGGGTATATTTTTTTGAGAAGGAAGCGATACTAATCGGTTCATCGCTTAGAAAAGCACCTAAGTGAAAGGTATCTGCTTCGTAGTCGGAAGAGTATTTACAATCTGTTACTGTTTGATTCGGGTGTGAAAATTTTTGACGTAATACGCAAGTTTCAGATGCATCAATACATTTCACGGTAATTATATTAACATCCTTCCTTATAAGCCTTTTTCTGTTAGTTGTATAAAGAAATAGGCAGGTGCAGCGAAAAGTCCGAGTATGCTAGCGGTTCCAAGAAGGAGCGAAAGCAAGAGACAAGTATATTTGACGCCAGTTGATTTTTTCCAGCCGTAACTACAAATTTCAATGCTAACACCGATGAGAATAATAGCAACGAGTACTTCCGCTAATAATAATAGAGCTAAAGTTACAATAGACATCATGTGATCCATCCCCATAATATGTGATAGTAACATTTTACCATATAGAATGGAAAAAAATGCCCCTCAATTATGTGAGGGGCATTTTCTATTCTAATATGTTTTTTAGTGTATTAATATGTTCTTTTGAACCTGTTACAAGCAGTGTGTCACCATGTTGTAACCTCGTATCACCATGCGGTATTAATGCTTTATTACCTCGGTAAATTTGGATGACAAGTACATCACCTAAAAATGGAAGGCGACGAAGCTCGATGCCGTTATATTTATTGCTACGTAGTTCAACTTCACGTACTGTTTCGTTCGCTGTTGTAATTAAACGAACGAGACTCGGTTTATCGATAAGAGCACGTAATAAAATCCGTGTAGAGTTAATAGTCGAGAATACAGCGATATGTTCTTGTGTTGCTTTTTCTTGTAGAAGTGGATCTTCTACACTTGCAATGACATGTTCAACACCTAGTTCTTTCGCATGTTCTGCTAATAATAAGTTTTGTTCATCATCACTTGTTGCAACGACAACGCGATCTGCATCAAATGCTGTTCGTTCAGTTAATGATTCAATTGTAATATCATCTAATTTCACGATAGGGAAGTCATGTGATTTCGCTTCCTCATCATTTATTTTATTTTGGCGCATCATATATAGCGTTACATCATAGTCTTCTCGTTTTAAATCAAGTGATAATGGAAGAGTAATTCTGCTCGCGCCAATAATAGATACTTTCGGTTTTGGTGTTTCCACTTTTGGGAACATCTTTTTAAATAATATAGGTGCAAAAATGCAAGTAATAACTGCACTTAAAATAAGAGAAGCGGATAAACTTGGGCTGATGATTCCTAGTTTTTCACCAATTTGTGCCGCCGCAATAACTAAGGAAAGTGTTGATGTTAATAAGATGGCACTTCCGAGTACGATATTACGCGGATACCATTTACGTAGGACGAGTGATGGTAAAAGTTTTGAAATAAAGAGTCCTACAATTAAAATTGGGATCATTAGCATACTAGAAGGTTCTTTAAAAATAGACCAGACTTCTAGATTTACACCAACCATTACGAAGAAAATAGGAATGAAGAAACCGTATCCGATGGAATCAAGTTTTTCAACCATATCTTCATTTGGTGATAATAACGATACGAGTACACCTGCTAAGAAGGCACCTAAAATATTTTCTGCACCAACAGATTCAGATAACCCTACTAAAATTAAGATAAGTGCAAAAACAGCTCGAGTATCAATTTGTACACTACCAGCTTTTAAGCTATCTAAGTATGGGATGTTTTTGAAGCGTTTTGCAATAAAGTAAATGATAATACCTGCTCCGAATAGAAGGAGTAGGAGCCACATGCTTTGGCCGCTTTCAGAATTTAATCCGACAAATACGGCGAGTAAAATCATTGTAACTAAGTCTGCAATAACAGCGACTAATAAAATGATTTGTCCGATTGCGGTTTTTCCTAAGTTATTCTCTTTTAATGTTGGTACGACAACACCTAAAGAAATAGTTGAAATAATTAAAGTCATGAACATTGCATTATCTACAAATCCTAGCCATACGAATAGTAATGATAGGGCATAAGATAAGATGAAAATAAACAAGAAAATAATGCTTGCTGCTTGGAATGTGTTCGGTTCGTTTTTCGTACTTTTTTTCCCTTTTTGTTTAAAAATAGAAAAGTCAATTTCTAACCCGCTTAAAAACATGAGGAAGATAAATCCTAGTGTTGATAAAACTTGGAGCCACATATCTGGCTCAATAATATTAAACCCACTTTTACCTACAAAGATTCCTGCGATGATCTCTGCAACAACGACAGGAAGTGCTTTTAATTTAAAGCGTTGTAACAAAAGGGGAACGAAAAACGCGATTGCAACTACAACCATAAGTGATAGAACAGAAGTATGATGTTCCATTGCGTTCTCTCCCTTCAAATAAATATAGTACCTATTTAGCCATATAATAGGTAGAAAATCAACGCATATGGATTCGATTTCATAAAGAAAGAGTTTTCTTAACATTTGTCATAATAAGTATATTTTTCATGATTCTGCTGTTAATGCCGTAATGTGGATGTAATAGGGGAGGGGGAATAAAAAAAGACTGCTGAGGAATCTCAGCAGTCTTTTTCATGTACATTACATTGAGAAGAAGATCCATACAGTTAAACCAACTGTTGCAGTTGCAACGAAGAAACTGTATATCATTGTAAGAATTTGGACTCTTCCTTCTCCTTCTTTTAAATGCATGAACATAATTAATTGTAATAAAGCTTGCGCAACAGCCATTATGATAATAGTTGTTAAGACTGTTGAAAGTGGTAATGTTGTGTAAAGTGCCACGTATAACGCTAGAAACGTTAGTGCAAGCGATAAAATAAATCCGAAAACGTGTGACCAAGGGAATCCGCTATGCGCATGCCCGTTTGCTTGGTTGTTATTTTGACCCATTTACGCCACCATCCCGTTCAAGTAAACTAGTGTGTAAATAAAGACCCAAACAAGATCAAGGAAATGCCAGTATAAGCTGATAATGAATACTTTACGAGCTGTAACTGGTGTTAAACCTCGTTTTAAAATTTGGATAATAACACAAGTTGCCCAAATGATACCACCTGTTACGTGGGCACCATGCGTTCCAAGAAGAACGAAGAATGCAGATAGGAACGCACTTGTTTGAATTGTTGCGCCTTCACCGATGTACATAATGAACTCTTCGATTTCAAAGAATAGGAAACCTGCACCTAAAAGTAATGTAAGGATGAACCATCCAAGCATTGCTTTTTGGTTGTGCTTACGCATTTCGTGAATTACGATACCACATGTGAAACTACTTGTTAAAAGTAGTAATGTTTGAATTAAAAGCGTTTTAAGTTCAAACAGTTGTGCTGGAGTTGGGCCATCTGCCGTACGACCAGCAAGGACTAGATAAGAGGCGAAAAGTGTTGCGAACAGCATAATTTCAGCCCCAAGAAAAATCCAGAATCCTAGGATATTCAATCTGCTTTGTTCGGATTGATATTCCAAAGGTAAGCTTTTATCTAAAGCCGCCATGTCATTTCACCTCTCATGCTATATGTTCTGTTTCTTTAATTTCATCAACACTTACGTAGTAACCATCGTCGTAATCGAATGAACGATAGATTAAGCAAGCTAAAATACCAACGCCGCCGATTGCTGCAAGCCAGAACCAGCTAAATACTAATGCGAAACCTGCAAGACCGAAGAATAAAGACGCAATAATAGGCACACCAGAGTTACTTGGCATGTGAATTGGTTTTAAATCTTCTGCTGCTGGTGTAACTGTTTCTCCGCGTTTTTTCATGTACCAGAAAGCATCAGCTTCTTTAATTTCAGGAAGCTTCGCGAAGTTGTAATGTTGTACAGGAGATTGAGTTGCCCATTCAAGTGTACGACCATCCCATGGATCTCCAGTTGTGTCACGTTCACCGTGACGTGCACTCCAAATTACGTTGTAGCAAAGAAGTAGGAAGCCGATACCCATCATTACCGCACCAACAGATGCGATTTGGTTTAGCCATCCCCATCCAAGACTTTCAGAGTAAGTGTACATACGACGAGTCATACCGTCTAAACCTAAGAAGTACATTGGGAAGAAACAGATGTTGAATCCGCTCATAAAGATCCAGAATGTCCATTTACCTAGGCGTTCATTTAACATATGACCAGTCATTTTTGGATACCAGAATGTGAATCCAGCAAGCATAGCGAATACTGTACCTGCGATTAATACGTAGTGGAAGTGAGCAATTAGGAAGTAGCTGTTATGGTATTGATAATCAGCTGCTGCCATTCCAAGCATAACCCCTGTAACCCCACCGACTACGAAGTTTGGAATAAATGCCAATGACCAGAGCATTGGAACTGTAAAACGAATACGTCCTTTATACAGTGTAAACAACCAGTTAAAGATCTTAACCCCGGTTGGAATCGAAATCGCCATTGTCGAAATCGAGAAGAATGAGTTAACCGCTGGACCTGCACCCATCGTGAAGAAGTGATGAAGCCATACGACGAAACTTAGTAAAGAAATTGCAACCATTGAGTATACCATCGCACTGTAACCGAATAGACGTTTACGTGAGAATGTACTAATGATTTCAGAGAAAATACCGAATGCCGGTAAAATAACGATATATACTTCAGGGTGACCCCATACCCAGAACAGGTTGGCCCATAACATCGGCATACCGCCGCTCGCCATCGTAAAGAAGTGAGCATCGAATAGACGGTCAAATGTCATTAATGCAAGAGCAACTGTTAATACTGGGAAAGCGAAAATAATGATAATTGTTGTAATTAAGATTGACCAAGTAAACATTGGCATTCTCATTAAAGTCATACCAGGTGTACGCATTTTTAAGATAGTAACAAGGAAGTTAATACCGGTCATTAGCGTACCGAGACCTGAAATCTGTAATGCAATTGCGTAGTAGTTATTTCCTACACCAGAAGTAAACTCTGTACCTGCCATTGGGAAGTAAGAAGTCCACCCAGCGTCTGGAGAACCACCGATTACGAAAGCGATGTTAAATAACATTGCTCCGACAAAGAATAACCAGAAACTTAAAGCATTTAAGAACGGATATGCAACGTCACGAGCACCAATTTGTAATGGTACTACAAGGTTCATTAATCCCATAACGAATGGCATCGCCATGAAAAGAATCATAACTGTACCGTGTGTTGTAAAGATTCCGTTATAGTGTTCAGCGTTTAAATAAGTTGTTTCTGGGAATGTTAATTGTGCACGGATCATTAAACCATCCATACCACCACGGAATAACATGATAACCGCAGAAATAATATACATGGCTCCGATTTTTTTATGGTCAACAGTTGTCAACCATTCATCCCAAAGCCACTTCCATTTTTTATACTTTGTTAGTACGAAAATGATTGCTAATGTCACAAGAACGATAGAAGCGTCTGCACCGTAAATAATCGGGTCACCTGTGACAAAGAATTCATCAAGCTTCACTGTGTTCACTCCAATCTGTTGGAATAATAGCTATTATTTTTTGTTTTTGTAGTAGTTGTAATCACAATATTCAAGTGATTTTGGATCTACATAACTTAAGTGATGACTAGAGAATGTCATACGACCAACTACACCAGGTTTAACAATTTCGTTGTACTTATCTTCTGTTAGTTTAGGAGCAGTTTGTTGTACTTCTTTTACCCACTTGTCATACTTTTCTTTTGTTTTTGCTTCAACTTCGAACTCCATGTGAGTGAATCCTTCACCAGAGAAGTTCGCGCTACGGCCTAGGTAAGAACCTGGCTTATCAGCTTGTAAATAAAGATCCATAATCATGCCATCCATTGTGTACTTCATACCACCAAGTTCTGGTACCCAGAAAGCATTCATTGGGCCGACAGAAGTCAGTTTGAATTGAATTGGTACACCAGCTGGGATGTTTAAATAGTTAACGGTTTCAATTTTTTCCTCTGGGTAACTGAATAACCATTTCCAGTTTGCAGATGTAACATAAATTTCAACTGGTTTAATATGTTTGGACTCTTCCGGAACCTCTTCCGAAGCATAAGTTGCTTTTACTGTTGGGATCGATAATGCGATAACGATAATAACAGGAACAAGCGTCCAAATAATTTCTAATAATGTGTTACCGTGTTGTTCAGGTGGCTCGTAGTCCATATTCTCTGGTTTTTCACGATAACGAATCAAGATGACTGTAAACAGGATGAATACAATTGCGATAATTAATGACATAAGCAAGAATGACCAAACAATTAAATCATACTGTGCTTTTGCAACAGGTCCTTGCGGATTTAATACTGCGAGTTTCTTATCACAGCCACCGAGGAACAGAAGTAATGATAACGGAAGAAGCGAAGCCAACTTCCAAAATGCTTTCTTTAGTTGCACGATTGAAAATCTCCTTTCTCCTTGGATTGAAACTATGCCAATAAAACAATATAAACCTATTAATTTATAGAAGGCAATAGTTTTTGAGATATTGTTAAAAAATAGACACAAATGCACACTTTTTAAGGTGAATATCATTTGTAACTTGATTATATTGTAAACTATTTTCCAGAGAAAAACGTGATTGTGAAAATTTTAAGATAAATAAAGTTATACCAAGATATCCAATAAATAGAAAAAAGCTATCTTATTATAAGAAAGATAGCTGAATATTTTGTATATTTAGTTTATTCCCTGAGTTATACTTTTTTTCTGTTCAAATGTGACAACTTTTTTATATTTAACTTGGTATAAAATGTAGCAAATAATCATAAATGGAATTCCGCAATAAAGAGCAATTCTCTGATCTGGAATGAAAGCTAAACTAACAAATGTAATAAAGTTGAGTGAGAACGCTACGATTGGAACTACTGGATAGAGCGGTGTACGATATTTTAAGTCATTTATGTCGCCGCCATTTTTTACGAAATTTCTACGGAAGAAAAACTGTGAAGCCGCGATTGACATCCAAACGACAACGGCCGCCATTGCTGCAATAGATGTTAAAACTAGAAAGACAGTATCTGCCGCAAACACGCTTGTTAATAAAGAAAGGCTTGCAAAAATAAGACTGAAAATGAGTGCATTCAGTGGTACCCCTTTTTTAGTTAACTTCGTAAAAGCTGGACTTGCCATTCCTTGTTTTGCCATCGCCCAAAGCATACGAGAATTTGCGTATAAACCAGAGTTAGCTACGGATAATACGGCTGTAATAATAACAAAGTTCATAATGTCTGCTGCATATGGAACACCAGCTACATCAAATACAAGTACAAATGGACTTTCGACTAGATTAGCCTCTTGCCATGGGAGTAACCCTACAACAACTGATATTGCTAGGACGAAGAAGAATAGAGTTCGCCAAATTGTGTTTTTAATTGCTTTTGGAATTGTTTTTTCAGGATTTTCACTTTCTCCTGAAGCAATTCCGATTAATTCTGTTCCTTGGAAGGAGTAATTTACTGTAATCATCGTAAGAAGAACAGCTAATGCACCATTTGGAAATAGCCCGCCATTTTCAGTGAAATTGTGAAGCATTGGAGCGGGTTTTCCGTTAAAGTCTAGTAGACCAAACATAACTGCACCACCAAGTACGACAAAAATAACAATTGTTGCAACTTTTACACTTGCGAACCAAAATTCTGTTTCTGCATATGCCTTTGCTGATAGAGCGTTCACAAGAAAAAGTGCTGCTGCAAATGTAACGCACCAAATCCACGAAGAAACGTCTGGAAACCATCGTTTCATTAAAATACTTACAGTTGTTAACTCTACTCCAACTGTAACAGCCCAATTTAACCAATACATCCAACCGACAACAAATCCAAAACCAGGTGAAATAAATTTGCTTGCATAGCTTTGGAACGAACCTGCTTCTGGCATAGCAACGGATAATTCACCAAGACATAACATCGTTAAATACATAACAAATCCACCGACTAAAAATGCAAGAATTGCACCACCAGGTCCAGCGTTATGGACGATTTGACCAGATCCCATAAATAGTCCAGTTCCAATAACGCCACCAAGTGCGATCATAAATAAGTGTCTACTTTTCATTGTACGTTTTAAATTTGTTTGTTCTACTTGTTGATTCATATGCCCCTCACCCCGTTATTTTCTTGTATGTATTAACTGGTTTTCATTCTGAGTGTTTAATCATTAGCGGGGGATGTGACACATACTCAATTTATTTGTTATGAAATGAATTGAGTATGTAAAAAACGAACTATGACTAAATACTCTAAGAATGTTTATTAACAAGGTGATATCTTCACTATGTTAATAATTTCGATTTTAGCAAAATGTTCCGAAAAAGTATATCGTTTTTTCTTTTTATTAAAAATAATTAGAATTTTATAACGATATAAATGTGAATAATAATTCACAGAATCTTTCTAGCAAACTAGTTAGAAGAAGGGTACAATGATAAGAGTTGTGTCTGTAAAATAATAATTAATGGAGTTTTGTTTATAATGAAAAAGTTAAAATATCTTTTTGTTTTTGGGATTATACTTGCGGCCGCGTTTTTTATAGGGAAAGATAAAATTATACAAAAGGCGCAAGTGCTACGCTTAGATTTTCTATCTGAAATGAAAGAATCAGCTATGATTGAAGATGTTCCATTTATAAAACAATTACCAGAATTACCTCGTGGATGTGAAGTGACAAGTTTGGCTATGTTACTGCAATATAAAGGTGTACAAGTAGATAAGATGCAGCTTGCTAGCGAAATCCATCGTGTTCCATTTGAACAAAATGGTTTGCGTGGAAATCCTTATGAGGGGTTCGTTGGAAACATTTATACGAAGGCTGAACCTGGATATGGTGTATATAATCAACCAATCTTTAATTTAGCAGAAAAATATGTTCCTGAAAAAGTAATTAATTTAACAGGTAGAGACATGCAAGATATATATAAAGTAATTAGTTCTGGATCTCCAGTATGGGTCATTATTAATACAACGTTTAAGCCACTAGCTGAAAGTAGTTTTGAAACATGGAATACGAGTTCAGGTGAAGTGAAAATTACATATTATGAGCATAGTGCAGTAGTAATTGGATATGATCAAAACTTTGTATATGTAAATGATCCTCTTAAAAACAATCCACGTTTGGCTGTTCCACGAGCGGAATTTGAGAAAGCTTGGGAGCAAATGGGAAAACAAGCAATTACTATTTTGTAATAAGGAAAAAGTCATCTTTTAGATGGCTTTTTATTTTTAAGTCTATAACACGGAAAATTCGGAATATTCTTTTAAAAGTTAATAATTCGCGTTATAATAACATTTAACTTGGTGAAGAAGGAGAGAAGAGAAATGGATGTTGCAAAGGAACTTGTTTTGTCAAAAGATCAGTTGGTTGAGTGGAGAAGGCATTTTCATAAGTATCCAGAGTTATCTTTTCAAGAAGAGAAAACATCGCAGTTTGTGTTCGACATACTTCAAAAAATCCCATATTTAGAAGTGTCACGACCGACTCAATATAGTGTGATGGCAAAGTTAGTAGGTAAACAGCCCGGTAAAACAATTGCGGTCCGGGCTGATATGGATGCTCTTCCTATTCATGAAGAAAATGATTTTGATTTTATTTCGACATATCAAGGTGTGATGCATGCATGTGGTCACGATGGACATATGGCGATATTACTTGGTGTGGTACATAAGTTAGTAGAGGAAAGAGAGAAGGTTAAAGGGGAGATTCGTTTTCTATTCCAACATGCAGAAGAAAATTTTCCTGGTGGCGCAGAGGAAATGGTTGCAGCGGGGGTAATGGAAGGTGTGGATTATATTATTGGTGCTCACCTGTGGGCATCGTTAGAGGTTGGTAAAATAGGTGTAATTTATGGTGCGGCAATGGCTGCGCCGGATGTTTTTAAAATTACGATTGAGGGCAAGGGTGGGCATGCTGGAATCCCTCATGAAACTATTGATAGTATTGCAATAGGTACACAAGTTGTTTCACAACTTCAGCAAATTGTATCTCGCCTCACGAATCCGTTAGATTCTCTCGTAGTATCTGTTACGCAATTTCATGCCGGGACAACCCATAATGTGATTCCAGAACAAGCGGAAATTGAAGGAACAGTGCGGAGTTTAAGACATGAGTTGAGAGAAGAAACAGAGGGGAAGATTGAACGGATTGTAAAGTATATTACAGAATCTTACGGAGCGAAATATACATTTTCTTATGAATATGGATACCGACCAGTTGTAAATGATTATGAAGTTACAGAGCTTATTGAACGCACGGCATTGCAACTTTATGGACGAGACAGGGTTGTTCGTTTACAACCAACGATGGCTGGAGAAGATTTTTCAGCATTTTTACAAAAGGCACCAGGGACATTCTTTTTTATCGGAGCAGGAAATAAAGAGAAGGGGATTATATATCCTCATCACCATCCTCGTTTTACGATTGACGAAGATGCACTGTCGATTGGCGTGGAAGTGTTTGTATCATCCATTATGAATTTCATAAATAAAGGAGAATGAGATGAAGAAAATACACGTGCTAGCACTTATTCCCGTTCTTTGTTTAGTAGTTGGACCAGTATTTGCAAATTCGGTCACTCCTTACGTACTAGGGATGCCATTTTTATTATTTTGGGTATTATTATCGGTGCTTATTACCTCTCTTTGTATGGGTATTGTGTACGTATTCGATCCTGCTAATAAGGGGGATATGGAATGACAGCATTATTTATCATTATTTTATTCTTATTTCTAGCGCTATTTTTAGGTATTCGGGCGCAGCGTGGAAAAGATATGAATTTAGAGCAATGGTCAGTTGGAGGAAGAGGATTTGGAACGATTTTCGTATTTCTCCTTATGGCAGGCGAAATTTATACGACATTCACATTTTTAGGAGGAAGTGGATGGGCGTATAGTAAAGGAGCGCCTACTTTTTATATTTTAGGTTATGGCGCACTAGCTTATATTTTATCGTATTTCTTATTACCGCCAATTTGGAAATATGCGAAAGAACATAACCTTGTTTCACAGCCAGATTTTTTTGCGAAGAAATATAGAAGTAAAGCGCTTGGATTGATTGTTTCAATTGTTGGTGTTGTTTCCATCATCCCATATCTTGTTTTACAGTTGAAGGGATTGGGGATTATCGTTTCAGAAGCTTCTTATGGAAGGGTATCACCTGTTGTTGCAGTATGGATTGGTGCTATTGTTATAACTATATATGTAATGGTTTCAGGTATACATGGATCAGCTTGGACAGCCGCTTTGAAGGACATTATGATCCTGTTTATTGTTATGTTTTTAGGTATATATTTACCGTATCATTATTACGGAGGGTTTCAGCCGATGTTCGAAGCTGTAGAAGCTGCGAAACCAGGATTTTTATCTTTACCTGAAGAAGGGATGAGTATTTCTTGGTTTGTTTCTACTATTATATTAACGGCCCTAGGTTTTTATATGTGGCCTCATACATTTGCTTCTGCTTTCTCTGCTAAAAATGAAAAAGTATTTCGTAAAAATGCGGCAATTATGCCATTGTACTCTTTAGTTTTACTTTTCGTATTTTTTGCAGGGTTTGCTGCTATCCTGCAAGTTCCTGGATTAAAGGGAGCAGATGTAGATCTTTCATTATTCCGTCTTGCTTTACAAACTTTTGATCCTTGGTTTATTGGAATTATTGGTAGTGCTGGGGTATTAACGGCATTAGTTCCAGCGTCCATGCTTGTTATGGCCGCGTCTACATTGTTAGCGAAAAATATTTACCGAACGATGATCCCATCTGCTTCAGATAGACAAGTGGCCAAAGTAGCAAAATTATTTGTGCCTGTAGTAACGTTTATAGCAGTTTTATTTACATTTAAAGGAGGAGAAACAATAGGAGCTCTCCTTTTAATGGGATACAGTATTGTAACGCAACTTTTTCCTGCACTTGTATGTAGTTTGTTTCCGCGTCAAATTATTACGAAGCAAGGGGCGATTGTAGGAATGGCGATTGGTCTGTTAGTTGTTGCATATATTACTTTATCTGGTTCTACTATAGCTACGATGTTTCCGAGTTTCCCGCAGTATATAAAAGATTTAAACGTAGGTATAATCGCATTATTAATGAATATGATTGTGATGTTTGTAGTGAGTGGGATTACGAAAAGAGTATCTATAAAAACAGACAATATAATAGTAGAAAAATAACCTGTGCACGAGAGCTATCTTTGAAAAGAGATAGCTCTTTTTTGTATATATTTTCTTCTATTAGCGGAATCTAACTAAAAACTTGTTGAAAAGGAAGTTAGGTGGGGGAATTGTTAGAGTTAGAAGGTAACTTGTTTGAAGTTATGGAGAAAATAAGAGATGAGTTAGGTTCACCTAATGATTTAACAATTAGAGAAGTTGCTCTTGCTGGCAGTTTAACGCGCTGCGCTGTTATTTTTTTATGTGGGTTAACAGATAAGGATAATGTTTATAAATATGTAGTTCGTACGCTTCAATATGAAGAAATACAAAAAGAAGCAGCTATTGTTCAAACGTTATTGGATCGCTTTATTTCTATCGCAGAAGTCGGTATGAAAACAACATTTCCGGATATTATAAATGCGATTTTAGCGGGAGATACAGTTATATTAATTGATAATATTCAAACGGCTATTGTTGTTAACAGTAGAGCTTGGGAGAAAAGAAGTCTAGAGCCTCCAGTGACAGAAGATTTAATACGTGGACCAAGAGTTGGGTTAAATGAAGATATTAATGTAAATAAAATGTTAATTCGCCGTGGTTTACGTGATCCGAAGTTACGGTTTCAATCTTATATTATGGGGAAACGATCGCAGAAAGAAGTAACCTTAGTATATATAGAAGATATTATTAACCCGTATATTGTAAAAGAACTAGATCGGCGTCTTCAATCCATAGTGACAGATGTCATTTTTGAGACGGGAACGATTGAGCAATTAATTCAAGATAATAATTTGTCACCCTTTCCGCAGTTTTTAAATACGGAAAGGCCTGATAATATTGTGGCTTCATTAGCGAAAGGAAAGGCGGCTATTTTGGTGGACGGATCACCGTTTGCTCTTATAGCTCCACTTGTATTTGTTGATATTTTTCAATCTGTCGAAGATCATTATGAGCGCTGGGTGATTGGAACGTTATTGAGAGTTTTACGGATGGTTTCTGGTATAATGGCAGTTTTGCTACCAGCTATGTATGTAGCACTTGTATCATATCATCAAGGGCTTATCCCATCTAAACTAGCTTATTCTATTGCGGGAGCCAGAGAAGGGGTACCATTTCCGGCATATATTGAAACATTAATGATGGCATTAACGATGGAATTAATACGAGAAGCAGGAATTAGATTGCCAAAACCGATGGGACAAACAATTGGGATTGTAGGCGGTCTTGTAATTGGGGAAGCGGCGGTGAATGCAGGAATTGTAAACCCGTTCTTAGTTATTATTATTGCAGTTACTGCAATTGCTACATTTTCACTGCCTGTATATAGCATTACAATTACGTTTCGCATTTTACTTTTTGTTTTTGTATTAGCAGCAACTGCTTTTGGATTGTACGGAATCATTTTAGCTCTTATTTCACTTGCGATTCATATTACGAATTTAAAGAGTGTTGGTATTCCTTATACAACGCCTATTGCTCCTGCATTTTATAGAGATTGGAAAGAAGAACTTATTCGTATGCCAAAATCGATGTTGAAAGAGAGACCGGAATATTTGCAAACAAAAGATTCTACAATACGTCCAAAGGAGCGAAAATAATTGAAACCATTTGAGTATGGCGATGAAGAGATTGGATCTCGGGAAATTGGGTTTGCGGTATCGTCAACCATTATTGGTATAGGGGCATTGTCTATGCCGAGAGATATTGCTGATCAAACTTTATTTTCGGACGGTTGGATTATTTTACTTTTGGGTGGATTGATATGTGCGGTTTTAGGTTGGTTTGTAACGAGGGTAGCTATTTTATTCCCAAAACAAAACTTTGTTCAATATACGAGTGCGCATTTGACGAAACCTGTTGCATACACAATTAGTAGCATCTTAGTATTAACATTTGCAGCTTTGACAGCATATGAATCGCGAATGATTGCGGTTATTTCACAAACATATTTATTTAGTGATACACCAATACAGCTATTGTCTTTCTTCTTCTTATTAGTTGTTATTTATGGAGTAGCTGGATCGAGAGCGGCTTTATTAAGGTTAAATGTTCTATTCTTGCCAATTGTTTTAATTGCGATAGTGCTTCTTTCTTTATTGAATGTGAACTTAATGGAAATAGATAATTTACTACCGGCTTTTCAAACGAATGTCAGTCAATATGCTGTAGGAGTTAAAAATTCTATTTTTACATTCATCGGATTTGAGGTAGCTCTGTTTTATGCTGTGTTGTTGAACGATAAAACAGCGAAAAAAGCGCCAATGGCAGTTGCAAAAGCAGTGATGGTGAACGTATTGTCATACATTTTAATTTATGTAACTTGTATTAGTGTTTTTACATATATGACAACACGTGGATTGACATATCCAACAATTGAATTAGGGAAAGAGATTGAGATTGGTGGAGGGTTTTTAGAAAGATTTGATGCAATTTTTTTTACTACTTGGATTATTACTATTTATAACACGACAGCAATGTATTATGACGTCGCATCTTTATTATTTTGTGCTATGTTTCCGAAAGTGAAGAAGCATATTTTCATTTTTGTAAGTGCCCCGATTATTTTTATGGTGAATATGATACCTAGTAATTTGAAGGAATTGTCAAGTTATGGGACTTATTTAGCTTGGGTAGATATGGGGTTTGTCGTGTTAGCGCCTTTGTTAGTTTTTATTGTATATAAAATAAAAAGAAGGAATGGTAAAAATGAAACACCTTCTTAAAATAATAATGGTTATGGTTTTAGCTGGATCTATAAGTGGGTGCTCTGAGTTAGAAGAAATAGAAGAAAGAGGATTTGTAGTAGGTGCAGCTTACGATATTGTAAAGGCAAAGAAAGCAAATCCAATTATGAAAGGGACGTATCAGATGGTACTCCCCAGTAAATTGTCGCAACAAGGTGGACAAGGTGATGGAGATGGCGAAAATTATATTAATGTTAGTGCGAAAGCAGATAGTGTCTTTGAGCAAATCCGAATTATCGCCAAAAAAATTAGTCGTTCATTATTCTTTCCGCATATACAAGTGATTATTTTTTCTAAAGATTTACTAGCGAATCCATATGTTTTGCAAAATACGTTAGATGTATATATTCGCGATCATGAAATGAGAAGGAATATTCGTTTGTTCGTTTCTAAGCAAAATGCAGAAGCTATTTTAAAGCAGAGTGCCAAGCCTGAAAATTTGCCAGCGCAGTATATCGATATGTTAGCTGAACATCCTCCGAAAAATGCCCAAATGATTGAGGCTGCAAGAATTGGTGAAGTCCAGGAAAAGATGATTTCCAATCGGAGTTTTGTATTACCTATTCTCGAACTAACAAAACAAGGGGTACAAATGAACGGGGCAGCGCTGTTTCGCGGGAAGGATAATAAGTGTGTAGGTATTTTTGGGGGGGAAGAAACATTAGGGATGAATTATATAATAGGTAAAAAAATTGGAGGTTTTTTTACCATTCGTAAAAAGGATCAACTTATTACATATGAAATTCATAAGCTGCGTCGGAAAATTAAAGTATCTACAACGAATGCTACAAAACCAAAATTTGATATTCACATATCTCTGGAAGGGACATTGGCGGAGTTGCACTTTAGTGATCATAAAAAGGTGTTGAATGAAAAGCGTTTAGAGAAGGATATTTCGGAGGAAATGGAGAAACGCATCCAAAAATCGATTAAGCTTGTTCAAAAAAAATATAAGGTAGATGTATTAGAATTAGGGGAAGTGTATAAGAGACATAATTATAAAGAGTGGAAAAAAATAAGTAAGAATTGGGATCAAGGTCAGAATTATTTTAGTGATGCTGAAATTACTGTTCATGTTCATCCGATAATTGAACATTCAGGCTCAGCTTTACCGAAGAGAGTGAAATAAGGTGATGAAAGTTGTTTACTGGATTAGGAATTAGTTGCACGATATTAATGGCGGTTCTTCCGGGAACCATATACTTCATCCATAAAAAACTCACAACGTATGGGGCGCAGCCGTGGAAAGAAAAAAAGAAACCTGAATGATTTTCAGGTTTCTTTCGCGCAAAGCATATGTGGAGGGGGATACCTTCTATGTATGCTTTGTTTTTTCCCGCGTTAATGGGCAGTAAGACTTTTACCTAAAAAATTCGGTGGGAACAAGATGTTAGATAGGAAGTCAACTACCCGTACACGCCTGATTAGTGAGGGCGTGTACAAGCCCCTAATGAGTAAAGTTTCACTTTATACAAGCCCTAACCAATGTACCAATTGTGTAGAGAGGAATGTAACAACAATGGCGATAACGGTAGGGATTGCAAACGATAAGAATGTCCATTTTGCACTTTTTGTTTCTTTATATATGTTAACTAGTGTCGTTCCGCACGGGAAATGAAGAAGGGAGAACAACATTGTGTTTAACGCTGTTAACCAAGTCCAACCGTTTTCTAAGAATAGATTTTTAATCTGATTAAAATCATCTATTTCAGTTAAAGATCCAGTTGATAAGTAAGACATTAATAAAATCGGAATAACAATTTCATTAGCTGGTAGTCCAAGAATGAATGCAGCTAGAATAAAGCCGTCAAGTCCTAACATTTTAGCGAATGGATCTAGGAAGTTTACAAAATACATAAGCAGGCTTGTGTCACCGATGAAAATATTAGCGAGTAACCAAGTTAATGCAGCCGCAGGAGCAGCTACAACTATAGCTCGTTTTAAAACATAGATGGATTTATCGAGTGTTGCACGTACAATTGTATTCCAAATTTTTGGCTTACGGTACGGTGGTAACTCAAGTGTGTAGTGAGTTGGAACGCCTTTTAAAGCTGTTTTCGATAGTACCCAAGAAACGGTTAACGTCATAATAACACCAATTACAACCATTCCAACTACAACGCCAGCGGTAACAAATGTTTGCATACTACCTGTATAACCAGCAGCCATAAATAGTGAAGCCATTAAAATTAACGTAGGCCAGCGACCGTTACATGGAACGAAGTTGTTTGTTAAGATAGCAAGCATACGTTCACGTGGCGATTCGATAATACGCGTTGACATAATAGCAGCTGCATTACAACCGAATCCCATTGCCATTGTTAAAGATTGTTTACCATGAGCACCAGATCGCTTAAATAAACGATCCATATTAAACGCAACACGTGGTAAGTATCCGTAGTTTTCTAATAGTGCGAACATAGGGAAAAAGATTGCCATAGGTGGTAACATAACGCTAATAACAGCACCGATACCACGGAATAAACCAAGTATTAAAATACCATGTAACCATTCAGGTGAATGCATTGCTTGGAACCAAGATGTTAAATATCCTTCGACCCATCCAAAGAACTCAGCAATCATATCAGATGGTACGTTAGCGCCTGCAATTGTAAGATAAAAGATAATAGATAAAATGCCTAGCATAATTGGAAATCCCCAAATTGGAGATGTGAAAATTTTATCTAGTTTTTCAGAACGATACAATTTATCAGTATTTGTATATTGAACAGATTCTTTACATATGCTTGCAGATGTTCGGTAAATATCTCCGACAATATCATCTCGTATATCTTCTTTTGATAGTGTTTGTGCATGTTGAATAATATAGTCCAATGGAAGAGCTTTACTGGCTGAGTGAGATTCCATTTATTACGACCTCCCTTACAAGTGGTTCATTATGGTGTTTTTGAAGTGTAGTTAAGAAATTTTTATCCCCATCTAATATACGTAACGCAATCCAGCGTGCTGGATACACATCACCGAACACTTTATAAATTTGTGGTTCTAATTCCTGAATCATATTTTCGATTTTTTCGCTGTAAGTAATTTTAATTGGTGTTGGAATTATTTTTTTATTTGCTACTTTAGCGATGACATTTAGTAAATGCCCGATACCAATTCGGTTTCGAGCTGAAATCTTTACTACCGGTACACCGAGTGATGTTGCTAATTTCTTTTCATCAATAACGATGCCTTTTTTCTCAGCTTCATCAATTAAGTTAATACAAATAACTACGTTGCTCGTCATTTCCATCACTTGGAGTGCTAAATTTAAATTTCTCTCCATAGCAGTTCCGTCTATAACAACTACAGTGACTTCTGGCTTTTCAAAGATAATATAATCTCTCGCCACTTCTTCATCCGCAGAATTTGAATATAGTGAGTAAGTTCCAGGTAAATCTATTAATGTATATTTATTTCCGTTATGTTCATATTCCCCTTCGGCCTTTAAAACAGTTTTTCCCGTCCAGTTTCCAGTATGTTGTTTTAAGCCTGTTAAAGTATTAAATAATGTACTTTTCCCGGTATTCGGGTTGCCAGCTAAAGCAATACGGTGGTTGCTCATCTGAAATCATCTCCTATTAATACCCCGAAAATAAGGGAGCTTTCTTCTTTACGCAGTGCAATAGTTGTATTGCTTACTTGATAAGCGACCGGATCTCCAAGTGGACTGCGCTGTAATACTTTAATCGTTGCCCCAGGGATAAACCCTAGATCTAATAAACGTCGTTTCATAGTTCCTTCTAATTGTATCTTCTCAATTTGTACAAACTCTCCTGTTTTAAATGCAGAAAGTGGTCTTGTATTAGCCGATACCATAAAAGTTACCTCATCTCTATATTGTTAGTTTAAGTTTAAAAAGTTTCCTTAGGTAAACTTTTTGCTACTAATATAGTAGACTACATTGAATGATGCTGTCAATTAGTACTTTAAAAATATTCAATTATTTTTAGAATTGTTCCAATTTATTTAGTTGTACTAAAAAAAAATACTGAAATTCTGTTTAATGTAAATAAAATGAGATTGTAAAAGTTAAAAATATAGTGGATTTGTAAATGTATTTTTAACTAAAAGGTGAAAAGAAAGAAAAACATTTACATTGAGTTTACATTATTAAGAATAAATTTACATTACAGCTCGTTTAGTGTGGATTTTGTTGGGTTCTGTAACTACAAATGTTGGGATTCCTAGCTTTTTAGGATTATTATCGCCATTTACTTAAAATTAAAAATTGCTTAACACTCACATAATATTGTTGTCCTACAATGAATTTGTGTTCGAAAAAAGTAGACGAATGTGAAAAGTGATAATCCAAATGGGGGTACAAGACATGGTTATGAAAAAGGGTATTAAATTTTCTTTAGCAGCTTTAGTGGTAGCAGGAGCATTAGTTGGATGTGGGAAAGCAGAAGATACAGCTAGTAAAGATAATGCTAAAGGAAGCGATAATGCAAAACAAGAATTGTCAGGTACGATTGCAGCTGCAGGTTCTACAGCGCTTCAACCTCTTGCAGAGGAAGCTGGAAAGAAATTCATGGAGAAAAATTCAAAAGTTTCTATTCAAGTTCAAGGTGGCGGTAGTGGAACAGGGATTAACCAAGTAGCATCTGGTGCAGTACAAATTGGTAATTCGGATGTTCCATCTGGAGATAAAATAAAAGATGCTGATAAAGCAAAAGAATTAGTAGATAACAAAGTTGCGGGTATCGCATTCGCGCTTGTCGTAAATAAAGATGTAAAAGTTGATAACTTAACAGTACAACAAGTACAAGATATCTTCACTGGAAAAGTAACGAATTGGAAAGAGGTTGGCGGGAAAGACGAAAAAATCAACGTAATTAACCGTCCAGCTTCATCTGGTACACGTGCTACTTTTGAAAAGACAGTGATGAAAGACGCGAAAATTAATGATGGAACTGGTACGACACAAGATTCTAATGGTGCTGTAGAGCAAGCGATTAACTCTACTCCAGGTTCAGTGAGTTACTTAGCAATGTCTTACATGGTTGGTGAGAAAAAAGGCGCGCTACAAACGGTTAAAATTGATGGATCTGAACCAAAAGTTGAGAACATCGCTACTGGTAAATATCCATTCTGGTCTTACGAGTACATGGTAACAAAAGGTGAGGCAAAAGAAGCAACAAAAGCTTACATTGACTATGTAAAAGGTAAAGATTTCGAAAAGCAAGTAGAAGATATGGGTTACATTCCGATGTCTAAATTAAATAAGTAATAAAATTTATGGGGCTGGCTGCAAGGTCAGTCCTGTTCATTTCAATTTATGAAGTGGGGTCTGTCCTGTGATGAAGGGGAAAAAACAAATAAATTACGTAAAGAGTGAATATATAGGAAGATCACTCGTTACGTTTTGTGGTATTTTTATTGTTTTAGTTACATTAGCTATTATTGCGTTTATTTGTGGTAAAGGAATTCAATCTTTTACGCAAAGTGGTATCTCATTTACTGAGGTATTAACATCGACAAAATGGAATCCGAATGCTGACGAAGGAACCTTCGGAGCTGTAATTTTTATTATAGGTTCAACATTGGTTTCGATAGGTGCAGTTATTATTAGTGCGCCAATTGCTATAGCTCTTGCTATATTCATGAATTTAATTTCGCCGAAGTTCGGAAATAAAGTATTGAAGCCTGTTTTAGAACTATTAGTTGGTATTCCTTCAGTTGTATACGGATTATTAGGGGTTACGATTTTAGTGCCACTATTACGTGATTCGTTTGGAGGAGTGGGCTTTAGTTTAATTGCGGGTATTATTGTCCTAAGTATTATGATATTACCTACTATTGCTAGTATCGCTTCTGATGCAATACGCTCTGTTCCATTTGATTATTTAGAAGCTTCTTATGGTCTAGGATCAACGAAATGGCAAGCGATTAGTCGAGTGATTGTTCCTGCTGCAAAACAGGGGATTTTAACAGGTATAGTTTTAGGATTAGCGCGTGCTTTTGGTGAAGCGTTAGCGGTTCAAATGGTAATCGGGAACACGATTAAATTACCAGAAGGAATATATAGTCCAACAGCAACGTTAACGGGTATTCTGACAATGGATATGACGAATACATTGAACGGAACGGCTTGGAACAATGCGCTATGGACATTAGCGATGATTTTGCTTGTTATTTCATTCCTGTTTATTTTAGTAATTCGAGCGATTGGTCAAAGAGGTGAGCGATAATAATGAATGCAAGAACGGTAAATAAAGTTTGGACAGGTATCTTTTATGCGGTTGCGGCTTTAGTTGTAGCTTTACTAGTGTTCTTAGTGTTTGAAATTTTACAAAAGGGATGGGGATTTTGGGATCCTAATTTCTTGTTTGGAGAACCAAGCAATACAAGAGCTGGTGGTGGGATTGGTCCGCAGTTATTCAATTCCTTCTATATGCTTGTTATAACGCTTATTATATCTATTCCTCTTGGATTAGGTGCTGGAATATATTTAGCGGAGTATGCAAAACAAGGTCGATTTTTAAGTTTTGTTCGTTTATGTATTGAAACAATGGCGTCTTTACCTTCTATTGTTGTTGGTTTATTCGGTTTGTTAGTGTTCGTTACAATGACAGGCTGGGGATACACGGTAATGGGTGGTGCTTTAGCTTTAACTATTTTAAACTTACCAGGTTTAACGCGTGTTTGTGAAAATGCGATTTCAGAAGTTCCTCATAATGTAAAAGAGGCGAGTCTTGGATTAGGTGCGACAAAGTGGCAAACGATCGCGCGTATTATTATCCCGTCGTCATTACCGCAAATTATTACAGGTGTTATTTTAGCGGCTGGCCGTATATTTGGTGAAGCAGCGGCATTAATTTACACAGCGGGTTTAACATCTCCAATTTTAAATTCAGCAGCGGACTTCTCAAGTCCTGCGCATCCTTTAAATCCATTTAGACCAGCTGAAACGTTAGCGGTTCATATTTGGAAGTTGAATTCTGAAGGGATTATCCCGGATGCGAAGTTGATTGCGACAAAATCTGCAGCTGTATTAATTATTATGGTATTACTATTCAATGTTATTTCACGCTTGATAGCATCTGTATTGCATAAGCGTTTTACAGGAACGAAAAGAAAAAGTAAAACGACGAAGAAGGTAAAAGCGGCATAAGTTATAAAGAAGAACTCTCTATTTATAAGTAGGGGGTTCTTTTTGTATTTTAATATAGAAGAAATGGATATAAAGGGGGGAGTAAAAGACCTTCAAATAACGAATATCTTATTGTAGACTTTGGTCAACCTATAGAGCGATATGCGCAAAAGAAGGATGGATTATATGGGTAGGTAAAGAAACGGCGTTATCTTCATTCGTGAAGATAACGCCTTTTTACTTTAAATATCAGGTGTTTCTGTAGAAGTACTGATTTTTCTGCGTGAACGTCTTTTTCTACCGATTTTATCCAGTAATTCGTACATAACAGGAACGACTACTAATGTAAGAACAGTTGAAACTGCCAAACCGCCGATTACAACAACTGCCAAACTTTTTGATACCATACTCCCTGCTTGAGATTGACCGAATAGGAGAGGAAGCATAGCAACGATTGTTGTTACAGCTGTCATAATAATTGGACGAAGTCTCGTGGACCCAGCTTCTAGTAAGGCGTCCCTTGTTTCCATGCCATTTTCTCGATTTTGTTGCACTCTTTCTATTAATACAATTGCATTTGTGACGACAATCCCAATTAACATTAATGCGCCAATTAAAGAATTTATATCGACAGGTGTTCTTGAAATGATTAATCCTAAAATACCACCGACAGCAGCTAATGGTAAGGAGAATAAAATTGCAAAAGGAGCACGCGCTTGCCCAAAGGTGATAACCATAATTAAATATACAATCCCAATTGCAATCCCCATGATTTTGAATAAATCTGTGAAGTTCTCTTGCATAGATTCAGTGGCGCCGGCGATATTTACTTTTGCTCCACTAGGTAAATCTAAGTTGGTTATCGCATTGTTTACTTCTGCGCTTACTTTACTTAAATCTTCACTTGAGGCTTCAGCAGTAATTTGAATTGTTTCTTTTCCGTCTTTATGGAAAATTTCTGTTTGAAGTTGTTTTTCTGAAATAGTTGCAATGTCCTTTAAAGGAATTGGTCCGTTAATAGGTGACAGTATGTTTGCGTTTAAAATATCTGTTTGTTTATTAATATTTTCTTTTTTGTGCTCTATCATAATAGTAGTTTTTTCATTGTTAATTGAAATTTCACCAATAGGCGATTTCTTCATAAGGAATGCTACTTGTTGTGCTGCTAATTCTGGGGTTAAACCTAATTGTTCGGCTTTTGTTTGATCAATATGAATTTGCCATTCTTTCTTAGAGTCTTCTAAATTCGTTTTTACTTTAGAGAGAGCATCCATACTCTTTAGTTTTGTTTCGACGATGTTAGCGGCTTTTTTTAGATTCGTTTCGTTAGTAGCAGTTACGTTAAATTGTAAATTGTTACCCCCACCAGAGCTTGAATAACTCGTTTTTATATAATCAAGTTCGGCAGGTTCAAAAGATTTATGATCTTTCTTTAAGTCTTTAATATATTGGTCGATATTAGACCCCTTTTTGAAGACTACAAATATACTGGCAAGATTATTTTTAGTCGTTTGCCCCCATTGTGCATCTTCTGCGCTAGATCCCATTCGTAAAATAACATCTGTTACATCAGGATTAGAGAGTAGTTTCTTTTCGAAGTCAAAGGCTTTTTGTTTTTGAGATTCAGAATTATAATCAGCTGGAAACGTCATATTAACGGATAACATTGTATCATCTTCGGACTTTATGTTCGATTTTGGTAGTAATATATATGCAGCGATTGATCCCGCAAATAATAAAAATGAAGTTAGTAGAATAATAAATTTATGAGAAAGAGCCCACTTTAATGTAGCTACATATCGTGGTGAAGAGCTCGGCTTGCGATGCTTTGTTTTTTTGAGTAGTAAAAAAGCCATAAGTGGAACAACTGTTAATGCGACGATTAAAGAAGAAAGGATTGAATATACAACTGCTAATACCATAGGTAACATTAATTTTCCGATTACTCCTGATACGAGGCCGATAGGTAAAAAAACAGCGACCGTTGTTAAAGTAGAAGAAGTGATTGCGACGGCAACCTCTTTCGTTGCATCGATAATAATATCTTTAGAGAAAGGTTCCTTTTGTAAACGGCGAAAAATATTTTCAATGACAACGATACTATCATCGACGAGACGTCCAACTGCAACTGCTAAGCCACCGAGAGTTAAAATGTTAAGTGTGATGTTAGATTGGTGTAGTAAAAAGAGTGTTAATAAAATAGATAATGGAATACTGACAACAGCGATGAGTGTCGTTCGGAAGTTACGCAAAAAGATTAAGATAATTAGAGTAGCGGCGATTGCGCCAAGGATTACTTCTTTTCCCATACTAGTAACAGCATTTTCAACTTGTTCATGAGTTGAGGCTAAAAGTTTAATAGAAAACTGATCTTTATATTGCTTACTTATGTCTTTAATTTTTTTATCAATCTCTTTTCCAATTGCAACCGCGTTTTTACTCGGCTCTTTCATGATGATTAATCCTGTTCCTTCTTCTCCGTTTATGTGTGATATTGTATCGTAGTTTTGTTTCAGTTCAATTTGAGCAATATCTTGCAATTTCACTTGAGGTGCTACGGTGATGTTTTTAATCTCATTTATATTTTTTACTTCCCCGATGACACGAAGATTGTATTCTTCTTTATTAACAGTAATTGCTCCAGTGGGAGTGGAAGTTTCTTTTCCCTGTACAACTTTTAATACTTGCTCTGATGTTACGTTTTTATCTTTTAGTTTGTTAGGATCAAGAACGATGGATAATTCGGAAGTTGATTTTCCGAAAAACATGACATTGGCAACACCATCAATGCTTTCGAGTTGTGGTACGATTTCTTTCTCGATTTGTTTTTCGTCAGCTTTTGAAAATCCATTTTGCTTCTGAATGGTAATTTGAGCGAGTGGAATCATAGAAGTATTTAATTGGCTAACTACAGGTTTAGTTACATCTTTAGGTAATTTAATCGTATTAATTGCTTTTTCGACTTCGCGTGCTGCATCTTTCATATTTGCCTTGGATGTATATGCAATGTCGATGCGTGATAATCCTTCGTGTGTGGAGGAAATGATGCCATCAATATGTTCTAAATTACGAAACTGTTTTTCAAGGGGATCAGTTACGTCTTTAGTCATCGTTTCAGCATCGAGCCCTTGAGATAATGTTGTGACAGTTATTGCAGGGTTATCGATGCTTGGTAAAAATTCCATAGGTAATTTAGAGCCGGAATAAACACCGAGTATGGAAATGAGAAAAACCATGATAATAATAGCAGCTCGGTTTTTTAATGAAAATTTTGTTAACCTATCCATAAGATAATTCCTCCATTAGTATTTATAGTTTTGTGGGCACTTTCTTACTATATAACAAAAAATGGATATTTTTCATTAATTAAATGTAAAAAAATTCTAACAACAATCTTAAGATAATGTTTTTGGTGAGATTGTATTATTTGTATAAAGTGCAATTTTTGATGGGGGAGGAAATTGTTCGTTCGAATTACTTTTTAATGTGGATTGATTCGTTTCTTACGGCTAATTTATATCAT
>NZ_CP020437.2:0-2182500 GCF_002073415.2 Bacillus sp. FDAARGOS_235 | reverse complement strand
CGAAACTTCGTTCTCTCTTGAATGTATCCTGAGTACGGCGGAACACGTGAAATTCCGTCGGAATCTGGGAGGACCATCTCCCAAGGCTAAATACTCCCTAGTGATCGATAGTGAACCAGTACCGTGAGGGAAAGGTGAAAAGCACCCCGGAAGGGGAGTGAAAGAGATCCTGAAACCGTGTGCCTACAAATAGTCAGAGCCCGTTAATGGGTGATGGCGTGCCTTTTGTAGAATGAACCGGCGAGTTACGATCCCGTGCAAGGTTAAGTTGAAGAGACGGAGCCGCAGCGAAAGCGAGTCTGAATAGGGCGTTTAGTACGTGGTCGTAGACCCGAAACCAGGTGATCTACCCATGTCCAGGGTGAAGTTCAGGTAACACTGAATGGAGGCCCGAACCCACGCACGTTGAAAAGTGCGGGGATGAGGTGTGGGTAGCGGAGAAATTCCAATCGAACCTGGAGATAGCTGGTTCTCCCCGAAATAGCTTTAGGGCTAGCCTTAAGTGTAAGAGTCTTGGAGGTAGAGCACTGATTGAACTAGGGGTCCTCATCGGATTACCGAATTCAGTCAAACTCCGAATGCCAATGACTTATCCTTAGGAGTCAGACTGCGAGTGATAAGATCCGTAGTCAAGAGGGAAACAGCCCAGATCGCCAGCTAAGGTCCCAAAGTGTGTATTAAGTGGAAAAGGATGTGGAGTTGCTTAGACAACTAGGATGTTGGCTTAGAAGCAGCCACCATTTAAAGAGTGCGTAATAGCTCACTAGTCGAGTGACTCTGCGCCGAAAATGTACCGGGGCTAAATACACCACCGAAGCTGCGAATTGATACCAATGGTATCAGTGGTAGGGGAGCGTTCTAAGTGCAGTGAAGTCAGACCGGAAGGACTGGTGGAGCGCTTAGAAGTGAGAATGCCGGTATGAGTAGCGAAAGACGGGTGAGAATCCCGTCCACCGAATGCCTAAGGTTTCCTGAGGAAGGCTCGTCCGCTCAGGGTTAGTCAGGACCTAAGCCGAGGCCGACAGGCGTAGGCGATGGACAACAGGTTGATATTCCTGTACCACCTCTTTATCGTTTGAGCAATGGAGGGACGCAGAAGGATAGAAGAAGCGTGCGATTGGTTGTGCACGTCCAAGCAGTTAGGCTGATAAGTAGGCAAATCCGCTTATCGTGAAGGCTGAGCTGTGATGGGGAAGCTCCTTATGGAGCGAAGTCTTTGATTCCCCGCTGCCAAGAAAAGCTTCTAGCGAGATAAAAGGTGCCTGTACCGCAAACCGACACAGGTAGGCGAGGAGAGAATCCTAAGGTGTGCGAGAGAACTCTGGTTAAGGAACTCGGCAAAATGACCCCGTAACTTCGGGAGAAGGGGTGCTTTCTTAACGGAAAGCCGCAGTGAATAGGCCCAAGCGACTGTTTAGCAAAAACACAGGTCTCTGCGAAGCCGTAAGGCGAAGTATAGGGGCTGACACCTGCCCGGTGCTGGAAGGTTAAGGAGAGGGGTTAGCGTAAGCGAAGCTCTGAACTGAAGCCCCAGTAAACGGCGGCCGTAACTATAACGGTCCTAAGGTAGCGAAATTCCTTGTCGGGTAAGTTCCGACCCGCACGAAAGGTGTAACGATTTGGGCACTGTCTCAACCAGAGACTCGGTGAAATTATAGTACCTGTGAAGATGCAGGTTACCCGCGACAGGACGGAAAGACCCCGTGGAGCTTTACTGTAGCCTGATATTGAATTTTGGTACAGTTTGTACAGGATAGGCGGGAGCCATTGAAACCGGAGCGCTAGCTTCGGTGGAGGCGCTGGTGGGATACCGCCCTGACTGTATTGAAATTCTAACCTACGGGTCTTATCGACCCGGGAGACAGTGTCAGGTGGGCAGTTTGACTGGGGCGGTCGCCTCCTAAAGTGTAACGGAGGCGCCCAAAGGTTCCCTCAGAATGGTTGGAAATCATTCGTAGAGTGCAAAGGCATAAGGGAGCTTGACTGCGAGACCTACAAGTCGAGCAGGGACGAAAGTCGGGCTTAGTGATCCGGTGGTTCCGCATGGAAGGGCCATCGCTCAACGGATAAAAGCTACCCCGGGGATAACAGGCTTATCTCCCCCAAGAGTCCACATCGACGGGGAGGTTTGGCACCTCGATGTCGGCTCATCGCATCCTGGGGCTGTAGTCGGTCCCAAGGGTTGGGCTGTTCGCCCATTAAAGCGGTACGCGAGCTGGGTTCAGAACGTCGTGAGACAGTTCGGTCCCTATCCGTCGTGGGCGTAGGAAATTTGAGAGGAGCTGTCCTTAGTACGAGAGGACCGGGATGGACGCACCGCTGGTGTACCAGTTGTTCTGCCAAGGGCATAGCTGGGTAGCTATGTGCGGAAGGGATAAGTGCTGAAAGCATCTAAGCATGAAGCCCCCCTCAAGATGAGATTTCCCATAGCGTAAGCTAGTAAGATCCCTGAAAGATGATCAGGTTGATAGGTTCGAGGTGGAAGCATGGTGACATGTGGAGCTGACGAATACTAATAGATCGAGGACTTAACCATATAATATGAAGCAATGTTATCTAGTTTTGAAAGAATATAAAAAACTTATTGACTTTAAAAGTTGAATAAGTTAAAATGATTCTTGTCTTAAATGAATATAGTCTGGTAATGATGGCAGAGAGGTCACACCCGTTCCCATACCGAACACGGAAGTTAAGCTCTCTAGCGCCGATGGTAGTTGGGACCTTGTCCCTGTGAGAGTAGGACGTTGCCAGGCAAATGGAGGATTAGCTCAGCTGGGAGAGCACCTGCCTTACAAGCAGGGGGTCGGCGGTTCGATCCCGTCATCCTCCACCATTTATGTCGGAGGGGTAGCGAAGTGGCTAAACGCGGCGGACTGTAAATCCGCTCCTTCGGGTTCGGCAGTTCGAATCTGCCCCCCTCCACCATTTCTTAATTATTGGGCTATAGCCAAGCGGTAAGGCAACGGACTTTGACTCCGTCATGCGCTGGTTCGAATCCAGCTAGCCCAGCCATTAAGAGCCATTAGCTCAGTTGGTAGAGCATCTGACTTTTAATCAGAGGGTCGAAGGTTCGAATCCTTCATGGCTCACCATTTTCAATAAAATATGCGGGTGTGGCGGAATTGGCAGACGCACTAGACTTAGGATCTAGCGCCTTTGGCGTGGGGGTTCGACTCCCTTCACCCGCACTTTTAATAAAATATCTCATAACATGTCTTGCGGAAGTAGTTCAGTGGTAGAATACAACCTTGCCAAGGTTGGGGTCGCGGGTTCGAATCCCGTCTTCCGCTCCAATTTTCAATATGACATGCCGGGGTGGCGGAACAGGCAGACGCACAGGACTTAAAATCCTGCGGTGGGTGACCACCGTGCGGGTTCGACCCCCGCCCTCGGCACCATATGCGCCCGTAGCTCAATTGGATAGAGCGTTTGACTACGGATCAAGAGGTTAGGGGTTCGACTCCTCTCGGGCGCGCTTTTATTAACGGGAAGTGGCTCAGCTTGGTAGAGCACCTGGTTTGGGACCAGGGGGTCGCAGGTTCAAATCCTGTCTTCCCGATTTTCCCAAAAACATGGGGCCTTAGCTCAGCTGGGAGAGCGCCTGCCTTGCACGCAGGAGGTCAGCGGTTCGATCCCGCTAGGCTCCACTTTATTTATTATATGTCTCGGAGGTATACCCAAGTTCGGCTGAAGGGATCGGTCTTGAAAACCGACAGGCGGTGAGAATCGCGCGGGGGTTCGAATCCCTCTACCTCCTCCATTTTCTTTTGAAATGGTTTAGCTACATATAATAATAAAATATTTTTTTTCCTTCATGGAGGTATACCCAAGTTCGGCTGAAGGGATCGGTCTTGAAAACCGACAGGCGGCGAGAGTCGCGCGGGGGTTCGAATCCCTCTACCTCCTCCATTTTTAAAATATTATATTGTCGCGGGGTGGAGCAGTACGGTAGCTCGTCGGGCTCATAACCCGAAGGTCGCAGGTTCAAATCCTGTCCCCGCAACCAAATGGTCCCGTGGTGTAGTGGTTAACATGCCTGCCTGTCACGCAGGAGATCGCCGGTTCGACCCCGGTCGGGACCGCCATTTATGTTGGCTCGGTAGCTCAGTCGGTAGAGCAGAGGACTGAAAATCCTCGTGTCGGCGGTTCGATTCCGTCCCGAGCCACCATTTTTTTTATGCCGGCTTAGCTCAATTGGTAGAGCAACTGACTTGTAATCAGTAGGTTGGGGGTTCAAGTCCTCTAGCCGGCATCATTTAGGGGCATAGTTTAAAGGTAGAACTGAGGTCTCCAAAACCTCCAGTGTGGGTTCGATTCCTACTGCCCCTGTAAAGTATATGGGCCTATAGCTCAGCTGGTTAGAGCGCACGCCTGATAAGCGTGAGGTCGATGGTTCGAGTCCATTTAGGCCCACCATATATTTATTCCGCAGTAGCTCAGTGGTAGAGCTATCGGCTGTTAACCGATCGGTCGTAGGTTCGAGTCCTACCTGCGGAGCCATGGCCCGTTGGTCAAGTGGTTAAGACACCGCCCTTTCACGGCGGTAACACGGGTTCGAATCCCGTACGGGTCATAAAGAAAGAGTCAGCAATATGCTGGCTCTTTTTTATTGTGTATAATCCTCTTTTTTATCATCTTATTTTCCTCAAATAAATAAAGGGATTTAGGAAAAACTATGGTATGTATTAAAAGGAGGAGATAAAAAATGACGCAAGTTAGAGACTTTATGAGTACTCATATTGTACATTGTACACCGTTAGATAATGTATATGAGGCTGCTGTAAAAATGAAGGAAGAATCAGTTGGATTGATTCCTGTTCTTGAAAATGAACAAGTCGTTGGGCTTGTTACTGATCGAGATTTAGTTGTTCGAGGGATTGCTGAAAAACATCCTGGGTCTAATAAAATTACAAATGTAATGACGACAAACATTGTTTCGGTTTCTCCAGATGATTCTATTGAAAAAGCTACAGAATTAATGGCACAGTATCAAATTAGACGATTGCCAGTAGTTGAGGGCGGTCAACTTGTCGGGATGCTAGCATTAGGTGATTTAGCTATAAGAGAAGCGGCAGATGATCAAGCTGGGTTCGCTTTAAGTGAAATCTCGGAACGTACGGAATAAAGTTAAACTTTAATTAGTGAAAGTGTTATTGTCCGCAAATAGTGGGATAAATGATGGATAAAAATCAGATACATTATTCTAGTATATGTGGATTAAACTAATATATTAGCGTGATGTATCTGAGACATTATATAATAAGTACATAGTTAAGGTTTTCGACAGTTTATTTAAATTTTTCATTCCTAATTTTAAATAAGAGAAAAAGTGATATACTGATAGATATAAGTATTATGATAGGTTTTGAATATAACAATATTTATTTTTAGTGTTGTAATAATGAATTAATATTTCCTACGTAGATAAAGTGAAACTTTAATTATTGGGGGTTTTGTCCATCCGCCAATGATTATTCGTTGAACCAATCGGGCTTTTATCGGCAGTTTTATTTCCCACCTAACTTCCTCGCATTCACTGGATTTTGAGGTGGGCGTCTTACTGCCCGGCAAATAGCGGGATAAAAAGGGAAGGGGAATTATATGAGGGCTGTACAGGGCGATCCAAATTGGAATTTGGTTACAGATACATATATAGAACCAAATAATTTTGCTGAATTATTATCTTTACTTGTACCTTGTCACCCAAAAGGTGAAGGAAAAGAGCGAACTATATTAGCATGGAAAGAAAAAGAATTTTATAAAGAAGAAAATTTAGCAGCAGTTATCGTTTATGGAATGAATAGAGTAAAGAATTTACCACAGTTTCATAAAGATGAAATTCCAACCTTAGTACGTATTCTTCGTTTATGTCAAGAGATTGGTTGGTATGAAGAGGCAAATACTTTTATGGTAACACAAGGGCTAGCTGAATTTGTCCAAACTTCATTGGAATATGAAACATGGGATCTTTTGACACAAGCAGTTGCTTTAAACTATTTAGTTATTAAATATCGTGTCGGGGAATTAACAGATGGGGATGTAGAAATTTGGGATAGAGTTAAATTTAATGAGAAATGTATAACAAATTGTAAACATCTATTATCTCAAAAAGAAATATTAGAGTTTACATTCTTCTATATGTGTAAGAGGGCTAAAGCACAGTCAAAAGAGCAGCTGAATAGTGATATGATGAGTCTAGCGATGTATTGTAATACTTTTGTGTATGATTTATATAGACATGACTTGTTGCGAAAGTATCGTAAGTGTACAGATTTTCTATCATATTATGGACCTAGTCAAGTAGTTTTAGCTTGTCAAAGAGCTGTACTTTCTCAAATTTCAGATCGATTAGATCCACTAAAGACAACTCATGTAGATGATTATTTATATGTGATGAAAGAAATGATGGAACATATGACAATAGGTATAATGGATCGATATAACCATTTTATCGGAAAGTTATTATCATACGTGCCATTTTTCGAAATGATTCAAGTTCCACAGCATGCATATTATTGTGAAGAATTACTGTATATTTGTAAGGGCATTGAATATAAAGAGGAAATACTACGCAATTATATATTTATACAATTACATGATTGTTTACCATCATTCTTTAAACTATTTCTTAAAAATAAGCGTTATGCGACGATTCATGATATTCTTTTCTATTGGTGTGACGATGAACAAAGAATGGGTTTAGAGAAAAAATATAATCTTAGTTTTATTTATGAAAAATATGCTTGTGGCTAAACAGTATTTTACATATGAAAAATTAATATAAATTAAAAAGGATCTCAATGTTATGTGAGATCCTTTTTTGTTAGTAAAACAAGGAGAAAGTGATTAAGATGAGAAATAGCATTCCATATAGGAGAAGTTGTGCAGTATAACTTCCTTGTATACCAAAAAAAGTATTTAGTTTTCCGTATAAATTCAATATATATTTCATTGTGTTATCTTTGAAAGATTGGTACACAGTGTCTCCTCTTTCTAAGCTTCTTGTTCATGTTTTTTATTATTAGGGACATTAATGTATCTAGCTATGAATAATAAAACAGCCATAAAGAATACGGGAATTATAGTAGATAAATAAAAGCCATTACTAATAACATTTGTTATAAGGGCACTTAATAGAAAAATAGCATTATAAACATGGGCAACTTTTTGCTTTAGTCGCACTTGAAATGACTCCATCATAATTTCTAGAGCAACAAAAGCAATGATAATAGATAAAAATACAGTGTTTGTATTGTAAATTATTAAACAACAGATTAAACCTAAAAAGGCTAAGTATTCAATGAAGAGAGGTATATTGCGTGGCATACAATTTACCTAACTAAATACGGCAGTGGATTTACTGCATTTGTTTTTTCAAAATTCCATTCTCCATTATGTAATTCGAAATGGAGGTGTTGTCCGTATGAATGACCTGTGTTACCCATATGACCTAGTAATTGTCCAGTTTGTATTTGATCACCAGCTTGTACAGTGCGATCTTTCATATGAGCATAAACTGTTGTATATAATTTCCCGTTTATTTGATGGGCGATGAACACTACATTGCCATAACTAGCTGAATAATATGATTTAATAACTTTACCTGCAGCGGCAGCTTGAATGGAGACGTTACCTTGTGCTGCAATATCTATTCCATAATGCATTTGTTCCCAGCGTATATCAAAGGTTGAGCTGATTTTTCCTTGGGTAGGGAATTTGAAAACTGCTGGAATAGCTGAAGATTGAGCTGTTTGAGCTTGTGATTGCTGTTGATTTTGTACCACATAGTGTTTGGCCACATACCCGTATCCTGTGCCAAAACGAATTTTATACCAAGTTCCTACTGTTTCTACTACTTGTATCTGTGTACCGTTTTGTAAAGAACCAAGTAGAGTACCATTTGTGCTAGCATTGTTACGTACATTTAATTTAGGTGTTGCAACAGTATATTTCGTATCATTTTGAACTGTGATTCCTTTTACTAAGGGCTGCGAACCATTAGATACGAATGCTTTTTGTACATAACCTGTTTGACCGTTATGTGAAATTTTATACCATTCGCCTTGTTCTCCTTGAATAGTCACGAACTTACCATTTGGTAATACATCTAAAATGGAAGATTCTAAATTAGGTTCAGAGCGAACGTTCAATGCATTAGCATTGACGATGTATTGATTAGTAGATTGAAGTTTGTTTTTTTGCAGAATAGCATCTTTTTGTACATAGCCTACTTTATTATTAACAGATACTTTATACCAATCCTTCGTTGTTTTAAGTATGTTAACTTTCGTATTAAAGCGAATTGTATCAAGGGATGTGCTATTTGTATTATCTTCTTTATGTAAGGCTACTTGATCGACTTTGACATATCCAGTTTTGACATTAGATAATTGTTCAGCGTTTGCTTTTTGTACATTTGTTTCGCCCATAGAAGGAAGTAATGAGGCGATTGCGACAGTAGTTGCTGTTAGAGCTGTAGCTTTCATATTCATATAATAGAGACCTCCTCTAGTTGTATAGTTAGTTGTAATTTTATTATAGTATAAAGATATAATATAGTGGGTGTATTCACATAAATGTAATATGAAATCAATATAAAAATAAATTTTTTCAGGATAATGATTCCTTTTTATGGAATTAATTGGTATTTTATTTTACGAAATAGAATAATAATTATTATATAACTCTGTAATTTCGTTGACAATTGAGAAAATTAAAACAGTTGATGATGTCTTATTAGGGTGTTATACTGACAGTGATAATTTTATAGTTTGCTAGGAGAGCTGGTGTTGCCAGCTGAGAGTAAGACCTTAAGTCTTTGATCCTTTTCATTACCTGATCTAGATTATGCTAGCGTAGGGAAGCAATTCGGACACTAATGATGAGTCCCCGTTTCTTTGCGTATAGAAACGGGGCTTTTTTATTTGAAAATTTTATATTGAAACCACTAGGGGTGCTTTTCGTGCTGAGAGAGGAATAATCCTTAACCCTTACAACACCTGATCTAGGTAATACTAGCGAAGGGAAGTGGAACAACGAATAAACTATAATTTTATTTGTTGTAACCACTTCTGATTATAGAAGTGGTTTTTTATTTAGATACATATATTGAAGGGGGAAATAGAAATGAAATTTTGTAATAGATTGTTAGAAGCTGTACAACCAGTTTGGGAGATGAGTCATAATCATCCATTTGTAGTAGGGATGGGGGATGGCACGTTAGAAAAAGATAAGTTTCAGTATTACATTATTCAAGATTATTTATATTTGTTAGATTATGCAAAGCTATATGCCATCGGTGTTGTAAAGGCAACGAATCCACAAGTAATGGGAAAATTTGCTGAACAAATTGATGGAATATTAAATGGAGAAATGACGATCCATAAACAGTATGCAAAAAGGCTTGGAATTTCTATAGAGGAGATAGAATCAGCAAAACCATCTGCTAAAAATTTAGCTTATACAAATTACATGATGTCTGTATCTCAAAATGGCACACTTGCGGAATTAATAGCAGCACTTCTTCCATGTATGTGGAGTTATTGGGAAATTGGAAAGCGTTTAAATGATATTCCTGGAGCGAGAGATCATGAGTTCTTTGGTGAGTGGATTCAAGGATATAGTTCTGAAGAATACGGTAACCTTTGTATTTGGTTAATAGATTTATTAGATGAAATGGCAATTGGAAAGTCAGAGCGAGAGCTAGAAAGATTAGAGGAGATTTTCTTATATTCCAGTCGATTTGAATATTTATTCTGGGATATGTCCTATCGTAAGGAGATGTGGGGATTTGAGGAGCAAGAACATACTACAGTTTCATAATGTTTCTTTTCATTATGATGAGAAGCCAATCATCGATGAATTAAATACTTCTATACAAGAGAAAGAGTTTGTAAGCATTATTGGGCCAAGTGGCTGCGGGAAAAGTACTCTATTTCGCCTTATTACAGGCTTAGAAGAAGTTAGTACTGGACGGATAGAGCTGACAGAAACAAAAAGTCATCCTGTAGGGTATATGCCTCAAAAAGATATGCTCCTGCCGTGGAGAACAATTATTGAGAATGCTGCTTTGCCACTAGAATGTCAGGGTGTACAGAAGAAAGAAGCACAAGTAAAGGCAAAGGAACTGTTACATAAATTTGGTTTACAAGGATACGAGGGAAAATACCCGAAAGATTTATCTGGTGGTATGAAGCAGCGCGTATCTTTTATCCAAACATTATTAACAGGCGGAGAGATATTATTGCTAGATGAACCGTTTAGCGCATTGGACGCTTTAACGAAGGCATCTTTGCAAGAATGGTTGTTTGAACAATGGAAAGAGTGGGAAAAAACAATTTTATTTATCACTCATGATGTGGAAGAAGCGTTGTTTCTTTCGAATCGAATTTTAGTGGTGGAACAGCAGCCGATAACTACTTTGACTGAACGGATTGTGCCGCTTGATCATAACAGAACACGAAAAGATTTATATAAACCGGATGTGTTAGCGCTGAAAGATGAGCTTCTTAGTATGTTACAAAGGCAGGTACTCGTATGATGAACCGATTGAAAGAATTAGTTCCTGCCATTACACTTTCTAGCATTTTACTCGTTATGTGGGAAATAGGAGCAAGAATTGTAGATGAAATGTACATTTTACCGTCACCGTCAGCAATTGTAATGAAGATATGGAAACTAAAAGACATATTATTTACGGTTCATTTACCGGCAACGTTATACGTCGTTTTAATAGGTGTTGTTATTTCTATCGTATTAGGTGTAGGGCTAGCGATGTTAATGAATGCGAGTACATGGATGGAAAGGGCATTTTATCCATTATTAGTTGCCTCACAAACGATTCCCATTACAGCGCTTGCTCCGCTTTTCGTTTTATGGTTTGGATATACCATCTGGAGTAAGGTTGTTGTTACAGTTTTAATTACGTTTTTCCCTATTGCGGTCAATACGTATGACGGACTGCGTAGTACGAAAAAAGAATGGGAGGAGCTCTTAGTTACATATGGAGCAACGAAGAAAGATGTTTTTCTTAAGTTAAAGTTACCGTCTGCTCTTCCTTATTTTTTTTCAGCTTTAAAAATTGCAGTTCCGCTTAGTGTAATTGGGGCAGCAATCGGTGAATGGCTCGGTGCACAAGCTGGGCTTGGTTATTTCAGTAAGAGAATGATGACACAGTTAGATGGAGCTGGTGTATTTGCACCCATTGTATTGTTATCATTATTAGCTATTTTCTTCGTCATACTTATTTCCGTATTAGAAAAGAAATTCATTAGTTGGAGGAAGCATTCATGAAATTTTTAAAACGCATCTTTGTGTTTACATTATTAGTTGCAATGATTGCAGGATGTTCGAGTAATTCAGCATCAGATAAAAGTAAAAAAGAGAAAGAAATAACGGTTATGCTCGATTGGTACCCAAATGCGGTACATAGCTTTATTTATGCAGCAATTGAAAAAGGCTACTTTAAAGAAGAAGGAATAAAGGTAAATATAAAATTCCCTTCTAATCCAACTGATCCATTAACTTTAGCTGCAGCAGGGAAAGTGACAGTTGGTTTGTATTATCAGCCAGATGTTGTTATGGCCAGAGCAAATGAACAAATTCCAGTGAAATCAATTGGAGCTGTCGTACGTTCACCGTTAAATCATGTCGTATCGCTGAAATCAGCAGGTATTCAATCACCGAAAGATTTAGAAGGAAAAACAGTAGGATATTCTGGAACTCCTTTAAGTGAAGCATATTTAAAAACGATGATAAAAGAAGCTGGTGGTAATCCTGATACGGTGAAAGTAGTTGATGTTGGCTTTGATTTAGTACCAGCGTTAATTACGAAAAAAGTGGATGCTGTAACAGGAGCATACATTAACCATGAAGTACCTGTTATGCGTCATGAAGGTCATGAACCAGCGTACTTTAATCCAGCAGAATATGGTGTGCCTAATTATCATGAACTTGTTTTCGTAACAGGTGATAAAACGTTGAAAAAAGATAAAGAAGCATTGCAAGCCTTTTTACGTGGGGCAAAAAAAGGGTATGACTTTATGAAGAAAAGCCCTGATGAAGCATTAAATATTTTATTAGATCATCAAGAAAAAGAAAACTTCCCGCTTGTACCAGAAGTTGAAAAAGAAAGCATGAAAATTTTATTAGAGAAGATGGAAACGAAAGATGAGCCATTTTTATCAGATTCAAAAGAGTCATGGGAGAAACAAAACAAATGGTTGAAAGACAAAGGAATGACGAAAGAAATTGTTCCTGCCGATGAATTATTCGAAAACATTTTAAAGTAGGCGAATGAATATGAAAAATGAGCTCCATGTAATCTCAAATGGCCATATGCCATTCGAAGAGTTAGTGAATGTAGCGATGCAAATTGAGAGTGAGATTGATTATTTGCATATTCGTGAGCGTGAGAAAAGTACGAAGGAATTATATGAAGGGGTGGAAAGTCTTTTGAAAAAAGGCTTTCCAGCATCTAAGCTTGTTATAAATGATCGAATTGATATTGCCATTTTATTAAACATTCCGCGTGTTCAACTAGGATACCGAAGCGCAGATGTAAGGTTAGTGAAAGAAAAGTTTTCTTATTTGCATGTCGGTTATTCAGTACACTCGTTAGAGGAAGCGATAGTAGCATTTAAAAATGGAGCGGATTCACTCGTTTATGGTCATGTATTTCCGACAGATTGTAAAAAAGGTGTGCCAGCGAGAGGACTTGAAGAAATTTCAGACATTGCAAGCTGTTTATCTATATCGATTACAGCGATTGGAGGAATTACCCCAGAAAACACAGTAGATGTTCTTACTAACGGTGTAAGCGGTATAGCAGTTATGTCCGGAATTGTAAGTAGTAGTAACCCATATAGCAAAGCGAAATCTTATAAGGAATCAATAAGAAAGTGGGCGGAAAAACATGTGTGAGAAGTATGATGTAGCGATTATTGGCGGTGGTGTAATTGGTAGCTCAGTTGCACATTTTCTAGCAGAAAGAGGACATAAAGTAGCAATTATAGAGAAGCAAAAAATTGCATCAGAAGCTTCTAAAGCAGCTGCTGGCCTGCTTGGTGTTCAAGCAGAATGGGATGCGTATGACCCGCTATTTGAACTTGCTAGAGAAAGCCGAGCTATATTTCCACAACTTGCAACAGTTTTACGTGAAAAGACGGGTATTGATATTGGATATGAGGAGAAAGGGATATATCGTATTGCACAAAACGAAGATGAGAAGGAAAGAATTCTTCACATTATGGATTGGCAACAGAAAACAGGTGAAGATTCATATTTTCTAACGGGAGACCATTTACGGGAAAAAGAGCCATTTCTATCCGAATCCATTATAGGAGCGGTATATTATCCGAAAGATGGTCACGTTATTGCACCAGAGCTTACGAAAGCATTCGCGCATTCTGCATCAATTTCCGGTGCGGATATATATGAACAGACAGAAGTGTTTGATATTCGTATTGAAAATAATAAAGTGACTGGTATTGTTACGAGCGAAGGTATAATCACATGCGAAAAAGTGGTGATTGCCGGTGGCTCATGGAGCACGAAGTTACTAGGTCATTTTCACCGCGAATGGGGTACATATCCAGTTAAAGGAGAAGTAGTAGCGGTAAGAAGTAGAAAACCACTTTTAAAGGCACCTATTTTCCAAGAAAGATTTTATATTGCTCCAAAGCGCGGCGGACGTTACGTAATTGGAGCAACGATGAAACCGCATACGTTTAATAAAACTGTACAACCGGAAAGCATTACTTCTATATTAGAGCGTGCTTATACAATATTGCCAGCTTTAAAAGAAGCAGAGTGGGAAAGCGCATGGGCAGGATTAAGACCACAATCGAATCACGAAGCTCCTTATATGGGAGAACATGAAGAAATAAAAGGTTTATATGCTTGTACGGGCCATTATCGAAACGGCATTTTATTAAGCCCTGTTTCTGGTCAATATATGGCGGATTTAATAGAAGGAAAGCAGGAGAATCACTTGCTAGATTCATTGCTTTCTAAAACGGTTTAGAAAGGGGATGGAAGTTTGAATTTAAAAATTAATGGTAACCAAATTGAAGTACCAGAGAGTGTAAAAACAGTAGCTGAGTTACTTACACATTTAGAGTTAGATAACAGAATTGTTGTAGTAGAGCGTAATAAAGATATTTTACAAAAAGATGATCATACAGATACATCTGTTTTTGATGGAGACCAAATTGAGATTGTAACTTTCGTAGGAGGCGGTTGATTATGTTAAACATTGGACCATTGTCATTTCAGTCTAGACTTTTATTAGGAACAGGGAAATTCCCTGATTTTGACGTACAGCAAAAAGCAATTGACGCTTCTGAAGCTGAAATTTTAACGTTTGCAGTACGTCGTATGGATATATTTGATGCAAAGCAACCTAATTTATTAGAGAAGCTTGATGTGAAAAAATATACGTTATTACCAAATACAGCTGGAGCAAAAAATGCTGAAGAAGCTGTTCGTATTGCAAAATTAGCAAAAGCTTCAGGGCTTTGTGACATGATCAAAGTTGAAGTTATTGGTGATGATAGAACGTTGTTACCTGATCCAGTAGAAACGTTAAAGGCATCTGAAATGTTACTAGAAGAGGGGTTTATCGTACTTCCGTACACATCTGATGATGTTGTATTAGCACGTAAATTACAAGAACTAGGTGTGCATGCAATTATGCCAGGAGCATCACCAATCGGTTCAGGGCTTGGTATTGTAAATCCGTTAAATTTAAGCTTCATTATTGAACAAGCGACAGTACCGGTTATCGTTGATGCAGGTATTGGTAGCCCAGCTGATGCAGCGTTTGCGATGGAATTAGGAGCAGATGGTGTGTTATTAAATACGGCTGTATCAGGAGCAAAAGATCCTATTAAGATGGCATACGCAATGAAGTTAGGTATTGAGGCAGGTCGCATAGGCTTTGAAGCGGGGCGTATTGCACGTAAACGTTGTGCAACTGCAAGCAGTCCTTTAGAAGGAATGAGTGTAGTTGAATAATCGATATTCTCGCCAAGAACTATTTTCTCCAATTGGGGAAGAAGGACAGCAAAAGATAAGAGAAAAGCATGTGCTTATTATCGGCGCAGGCGCACTTGGTAGTGCAAATGCAGAAATGTTTGTAAGAGCTGGTGTTGGGAAGATAACAATTGTTGACCGTGATTATGTCGATTGGAGTAATTTACAAAGACAACAATTGTATGCAGAGAGCGACGTGAAAAATAATCTTCCGAAGGCTATAGCGGCTAAAAAGCGTTTAGAAGAGATTAATAGTGATGTAACAATAGAGGCCCTCGTTCAAGATGTAACAGCTGAGGAGCTAGAAGAACTTGTTACAAACGTTGATGTAATGATTGATGCGACTGATAATTTTGAAACACGTTTTATTGTGAATGATATAGCACAAAAATATTCTATTCCATGGATTTATGGTGCATGTGTAGGCAGTTACGGTCTTTCTTACACAATTCTTCCTAGTAAAACACCATGTTTATCATGTTTATTACAATCGATTCCGCTTGGCGGGGCGACATGTGATACAGCGGGTATTATATCACCTGCTGTATCTCTTGTCGTTTCTCATCAAGTAACAGAAGCTCTTAAACTGTTAGTAGAAGATTATAAATCACTTCGAGATGGACTTGTATCGTTTGATATGTGGAAGAATGAGTATTCCTGTATGAATGTGCAAAAACTTCGCAAACATAATTGTCCTTCGTGCGGAGAGAATGCATTATATCCGTATTTAAATAAAGAGAACACATCGAAAACAGCAGTTTTATGCGGGAGAAATACAGTTCAAATTAGACCACCTCATAAAGAAGAAATGGATTTTGAACAATATAAACAGCTACTAGAAGGCCGTGTGAATAATTTAAATGTAAATCCATATTTACTATCTTTCTCTGTTGAAGAAAAGAGGTTAGTTGCCTTCAAAGATGGCCGTGTACTTGTACATGGAACGAAAGATATAAGCGAAGCAAAGACGATTTATCATCGCTATTTTGGATAGAAAAGGATGAGTGAGATGGAAGTGAATAAAGCTTTAACAATTGCAGGATCTGATAGCGGCGGTGGTGCTGGTATTCAAGCGGATTTAAAAACATTCCAAGAGCTTAGTGTGTATGGGATGACGGTTATTACGGCAATTACTGCTCAAAATACGCTTGGCGTTCAAGGGGTATATCCTGTTCCGTTAGAAGGTATTACGGAACAGCTGAATTCAATTGGTACGGATTTAACACCAGATGCAGTGAAACTAGGAATGTTATTTAGTAGTGAAATTATTCAAATTGTGGCAGAACAGATTAAGAAATTTGGTTGGAATAATATTGTGCTAGATCCTGTTATGATTGCAAAGGGCGGAGCATCATTATTACAGCAAGAAGCAGTTCAAGCATTAAAGGAATATTTATTACCAGTAGCAACAGTTATTACACCGAATGTTCCAGAAGCTGAAGTGTTAACTGGGATGGAGATTCATAATATAGAAGATAGTAAGAAAGCTGCGAAAGTATTGCACGAATTAGGTGCTAAATATGTGCTTATGAAGGGCGGACATGCGGAATATCAAGGTAATGAAGTAATTGATTTACTCTTTGATGGAGAAGAGTTTATTGAATTTAGAAGTGAACGAATTCCTTCGAAACAAACGCACGGAAGTGGCTGTACATTTGCTTCAGCAGTTACAGCTGGACTTGCGAAAGGATACTCAATGGACGAAGCAGTTCAAGAGGCAAAACGATTTATTAGTATAGCAATTGAAGAGCCATTGAATATTGGTAGTGGTCATGGACCAACGAATCATTTTGCGTATAAATTGAATAAAGCATAAGCATGAAGAATGAAAAGGCCAGTTTTACAACTGGCTTTTTTTGTTTACTTTTTCAAAATACAAGAGTAATATATCAGCCAGAATACATTTTTTGTAATACGCTGAGTCCAAATATATGGAGCGGAGGAACCAATTTTGTGCATCGTCACTTGGGGTGAATCTTTCAGTTTTGAAAGTAGGGCTACTCTCAAAGCCCGAATCCGACAGCTAACTTCGTAAGCGTTTTGAGAGAGGACGGTGCCATGATGGATACATCACTTCATCGATCCGATTAGTATAGGGGAATATCAATCTACGTTTGAATTCTTTTATGCTAAGGAGGATGAGGTACATGGAACTAACACTTATTTGTGTTGGAGAAAAAAACAAGGTAAAGAGTTTAAGAGAGCTAGTAGCATTTCAGCATGAGTTAATTATTTTTACAGCCAATGAAGAGATAGCGGCTGAAGTTAGAGATTATGGGTTTGAATCAGCTTATAGCTGTAATAAGGAGAAAGATTTTACTAGTATGTGCACACGAATTAAGAAGGTGATTTTACTAGGGGATGAGCTTCCAACAGTTAGTTTCTTCACAGAACACATTCGTTTTTCTTTTCAAGCGCCTATTACTGTTGTTACAAGGAATAAACGATATCCAGCGCGGCTCTATGAAACAATTGGAGCTAAATTTGTCGTGTTTACGAACTGTGATAATATTTCGTTTTTATTTTTTGAATAGGGCGGGGGAAGAAATGATGAAGGTACTACTATTTGGAGATATAGCAAATCGTTGGGCGGTATCGATCGAGAGGGTTCAAGAATTGGCACAGATTGATCCTATTTTTCCAGGGCCATATATTTTATTACCATCAAAAGATGCTTTGTATTTAGAGGCGGATATTACCGAGTATGAGCAGTTACATGCAGAATTATCACAAGTTTATATCCGTGGGAGAAATTTACGTGCTTTTTTATGTGGTAAATAAATTCTGAATGAAAACGAGAGCGAATGTTAAGTGTGCCTAAGTGGGGTGCTTATATACATTCGCTCTTTTTTTATATATAAAAGGTCATTTCTATGAAAAAGAAAGAAAAGACAAGAAAACAGATGAAAGAATATTAATAATACGTAATGTAAGCGTTTAAATAGCGTAATATTTTCTTATTTTAAGTAATTTACCTCTTTACAAGTGAAATATAGAGGAGTATATTTACTCTCATAAATCATTTATCAAATTTCCAAAAAAAAACCTAAAATCGCTGAGTTCCAGAAATGGAGCGGGGGAACCAATTTTGTGCATCGTCACTTGGGGTGAATCTTTCAGTTTTGAAAGTAGGGCTACTCTTTAGGCCCGAATCCGACAGCTAACCTCGTAAGCGTTTAGAGAGGAGGTTTACTTTTTGTTGTTCATTTTTTGAACACTGAGTAGAGCTCAGTGTTCTTTTTTAATATTTTAATGGTAAATTTTAACATTTAAAGTGAGGGATTGTTATGTTAGATGTTGTGATGATCGGAATTTTTGTTGTATTAGTAGCATCGATGGCAAGTCTTGCAAGTTGGTCAGATAAAGTTGTGAAAGAAGGGAAGCAATCATGATGATTGCCTTATCGGTTATTGTTGCAGCGATTACGGTGTACTTAGTATACGCATTATTAAATCCAGAAAAGTTTTAATTAGGGGGAATCATTCATTATGATTTGGATTGCAGTCATTATTACAATGCTCTTGTTTATTTTAGTAGCAAAGCCAACGGGGATTTATTTAGAGAAAGCCTTTCAAGGTAGCAAAATGCTAGATAAAGTATTCGGGCCTTTTGAGAAACTTATTTTTAAAATTACAGGTGTAAAAGGATACAATCAAACGTGGAAACAGTATGCATTATCATTAGTTCTACTCAACGGATTTATGATTGTCGTTGTATATTTCATTTTTAGATTACAAGGTGTATTGCCATTAAATCCAGCGCATATTGAAGGGATGGAGCCTACGCTCGCTTTTAATACAGCGATTAGTTTTATGGCTGATACAAACTTACAACATTACAGCGGTGAAAATGGTTTATCTTATTTATCACAATTAATCGGGATTACATTTTTAATGTTTGCGGCACCAGCAACGACGTTAGCGATTGTTATGGCTTTTATAAGAGGACTTGCTGGAAAAGAACTTGGCAACTTTTTCGTTGATTTTACGAGGGCGTTAACGAGAGTGTTTCTTCCTATCGCATTTATTGCAGCGTTAGTCTTTGTCGCACTTGGTGTACCACAAACGTTAGATGGGGCGGTTACAGCACAAACGATTGATGGAGCAAAACAAAGTATTTTACGAGGGCCTGTTGCATCATTCGTTTCTATTAAGGAACTTGGGAATAACGGCGGTGGATTTTTCGGGGCAAACTCTACACATCCTTTTGAAAATCCAGGACAAATGAGTAATATTTTGCAAATGATGCTTATGATGTTATTACCAACAGCACTTCCATTTACGTACGGACGAATGGTAGGAAATAAAAAACAAGGGCGTATCCTTTTCGTTTCACTATTCATGGTGTTTTTACTAGGATTTATAACGATTACGACATCTGAACTAAACGGGAATCCGGCATTAAATGGAATGGGTATCGAACATGTACAAGGAAGTACAGAAGGGAAAGAAGTACGATTTGGAACAGTATTCTCTTCACTATACGCAACAGTAACGACAGCTGCTGAAACAGGGGCCGTTAATACGATGCATGATACGTTAACGCCAATTGGCGGTTTAGTTCCACTCGTAAATATGATGTTGAATACAGTATACGGCGGTGTTGGAGCGGGCTTTATTAATATTATTATGTATGCAATTATTGCAGTCTTTATATCTGGATTAATGGTCGGAAGAACACCAGAGTTTTTAGGTAAAAAGATTGAAGGTAAGGAAATGAAATTAATTGCAGTAACGATTCTATTTCATCCATTACTTATCTTAGGATTTTCTGCATTAGCTCTTTCAACAAGTTTAGGAACGGATGCGATTTCTCATTCCGGTTTTCACGGTTTAACGCAAGTTGTATATGAATACACATCGTCAGCTGCGAATAATGGATCTGGATTTGAAGGATTAGCAGATAATACACCGTTTTGGAATATTACGACTGGTTTAGTTATGTTTTTAGGACGCTATTTCAGTTTAATTACGATGCTAGCTGTAGCAGCTTCATTGAAAGAGAAGACGGTAGTACCAGAAACAGTCGGAACGTTCCGTACGGATAATGGTTTATTTGGAGGAATCTTTATTGGAACGATTGTAATTGTTGGTGCATTAACATTTTTCCCGATGTTAGTACTTGGCCCAATTGCAGAATTTCTTACATTGAAGTAATGGAGGGTAAATAATGAGACCGGTAGTAGTAAAAGAAAAACAATTGAACGATTCACAAATACATGCTGTAGAAGATGAAGTTAGACAAGCGAAAACGTTGGATCGTGATATCGTGACGCATGCGATGAAACAATCCTTTGCGAAATTGAATCCGAAAGTAATGATAAAGAATCCGATTATGTTCATTGTGGAAATTGGGTTTATCATTACGTTCATTTTATCTTTTCTCCCAAGCAGTTCTAGTAGTGTACCAGGATGGTTTAATATAACAGTTTCTCTCATTCTATTATTTACAGTTTTATTTGCTAACTTTGCAGAAGCGTTAGCTGAAGGCCGTGGTAAAGCGCAAGCCGATTCTTTAAAACAATCGAAGAAAGATGTGTTTGCAAATGTCGTAAAAGAAAATGGAGACATTGTTCAAGTTTCAGCAACTGATCTGAGAAAAGGTGACGTTGTTATCGTAAAACAAGGGGAAATGATTCCAAATGATGGTGAAGTAATAAAAGGGTTAGCGTCTGTCGATGAATCTGCAATAACAGGAGAATCAGCCCCTGTTATAAAGGAAGCGGGTGGCGATTTTTGTTCCGTAACAGGCGGAACGATGGTCGTAAGTGATGAGATTACAATTGTTATTACAAGTAATCCTGGAGAATCATTTATTGATAAAATGATTTCATTAGTAGAAGGGGCTGCTCGTCAAAAAACGCCGAATGAGATTGCTTTAAATACAGTATTAACGAGTTTAACGCTTATTTTCTTAATCGTTGTTGTGACGTTGCCAATTTTCACGAATTATTTAGGGTTTCAAATTGATACAGCTGTACTTGTAGCATTGTTAGTTTGTTTAATTCCAACGACAATTGGTGGGTTATTATCGGCAATTGGTATAGCTGGGATGGACCGGGTGACAAAATTTAACGTGTTAGCGATGTCAGGGAAAGCAGTAGAAGCTGCGGGCGATATTAATACAATTATTTTAGATAAAACAGGTACGATTACTTTCGGGAACCGAATGGCACATACACTGCTTCCAGTAGGAAATGAAACGATTGAGCAAGTTGGAAAGTGGGCTGCTATTAGTTCTGTTTTAGATGAAACACCAGAAGGCCGATCTGTTATAGAATATGTGCAAACGAAATCTATATCATATAATCGAGAACTTGCAGAACAAGGGGAGTTCGTTCCGTTTAAAGCAGAAACAAGAATGAGTGGTGTCGATTTACAGGACGGAACGAAAGTGAGAAAAGGTGCTGTAGGTAGCGTGATTGAATGGGTTCGATCACAAGGTGGAAAGATTCCAAAAGATGTGAATCAAAAAGCAGATTTCATTTCAAAAGAGGGTGGAACACCACTTGTAGTGGCAGTAGATGATCGTATTTACGGTTTAATTTATTTAAAGGATACGGTAAAACCTGGTATGCGTGAGCGTTTTGAACAATTACGTCAGATGGGGATTAAAACGGTTATGTGTACAGGGGATAACCCATTAACAGCAGCAACAATTGCAAAAGAAGCAGGTGTAGATGAATTCGTTGCCGAGTGTAAACCAGAAGATAAAATTGCAGTTATTAAAGCAGAGCAAGATAAAGGGAAGCTTGTAGCGATGACAGGTGATGGTACAAATGATGCGCCGGCGTTAGCGCAAGCCGACGTTGGATTAGCGATGAATAGTGGTACGACAGCAGCGAAAGAAGCGGCGAACATGATTGATCTAGACTCGAATCCAACGAAAATTATTGAGGTTGTAGGAATTGGTAAGCAATTGTTAATGACGCGCGGGGCGTTAACAACGTTTAGTATTGCGAATGATATAGCAAAATATTTTGCAATTATTCCAGCGATGTTCACACTTGCGATTCCGCAAATGGAAGCATTGAACATTATGAAATTAACGTCACCACTGTCAGCAATTTTATCAGCATTAATATTTAACGCTGTTATTATTCCATTACTTATTCCATTAGCGATGAAAGGAATCGCATATAAACCGATGAGCTCTAATGCATTGCTTAGCAGAAACTTACTCATTTACGGGCTTGGCGGGGTTATCGTTCCGTTCATTGGAATTAAGGTAATTGATATGATTGTCGGCTTGTTCATATAAGGAAGAGGGGAAAAAGATGGCGAAGAAACAAAGTATACTATCACCAATTATTCGTATTACTTTTACATTTTTAGTTTTGTGCGGCCTCGTATACCCGCTTATTGTAACTGGTATTGCACAAGCGGTAATGAAGGATAATGCGGATGGAAGTCTTATATATAATGATAAGGATGAAATAGTTGGTTCGAAGTTAATCGGTCAAAATTTCACAGATCCACGTTATTTTCATGGACGTGTCTCTAGTATAGAATATAAAGCAGAAGCATCTGGTTCAAATAACTATGCACCGTCTAATCCAGATTTAGAGAAACGAGTAGAGAAAAGTATGGAAGACTGGAAGAAACAAAATCCAACCGTTCCAGTTACAGAAGTACCGATAGACTTAGTGACGAATTCAGGTTCAGGGCTTGATCCTGACATTAGTCCAAAGGCAGCGTCTGTGCAGGTAGATCGCATCTCTAAATTAACGAATATTCCGAAAGAAAAGTTAAATCAATTGATTAAGGAACAAACAGAAGGTGCTGCCCTCGGTTTATTTGGAGAAGATCGCGTAAACGTCTTAAAGTTAAACTTAGAATTACAGAAATTAATGAAATAGTAACAGTACTACCTCAATCTAACGGATTGAGGTAGTGTTGTTTCGCAAGAAGGGTTGTGAGTGTTTTGTATGCGGATGATTATAAACCGACGTTTCAAAGGCGAACGCCAGAGGAATATTTAGAATACATTCGTCAACAAAATTGTGGAAAATTAAAGCTATACGTAGGGGCTGCCCCAGGCGTAGGGAAAAGTTATAAAATGCTTTTTGATGCACGAGAGATGAAAAAAGACGGCATTGATATTGTAATTGGTTTAATTGAAACACATGGTAGAAAAGAGACGGAAGAAGCAATTGCTGATTTAGAAAAAGTTCCTTTAAAAGAAATAGAGTATAAAGGAAAAGTATTTTATGAACTTGATGTAGAAGGAATTATAAAGCGTGGCCCGCAAGTAGTTGTAGTGGATGAACTTGCACATAGTAACATTCCTGGGTCTAAAAATAAGAAGCGTTACATGGATGTGCAAGAATTGTTAGATGCCGGTATATCTGTATTATCTGCGTTTAATATTCAACATTTAGAAAGCGTTCATGACATTGTAGCTCAAATTACGAATGTAAAAGTACGGGAACGTATTCCAGATTTTATTTTACAAAAAGCAAATGAAATTCAGCTCGTTGATGCAACGCCTGAGGTATTAAGGAAGAGATTAATAGATGGAAAGATATATAAGGAAGAAAAAATTCAGCAGAGCTTACAAAATTTCTTTACGCTTAATAATCTAGGGGCACTTAGGGAATTATCACTTCGAGAAGTTGCTGATGATATGGACGAGAAAATTAGCCAAACAGTAATAGAACCAATTGGCGTAAAAGAAAAAATTCTCGTTTGTGTACAATACAGTTCAACAGCGGAGAAATTAATAAGACGGGGATGGCGCATGGCTGATCGGTTAAATGCTGAATTGTACGTATTAAACGTTGAGAGGGAAAATATAGATTCTATTTCAGCTGGAAAAAAGCAGACGATTGAAGAGTGGAAATCGTTAACCAATCAATTTGATGCGAGTTTTGTATTAGAAGAGGCGAAAGGGAGAAAACCAGCGGATGTTATTATTGAAGTCGCAAAAAGATTACAAGTGACGCAAATTTTACTTGGACAATCTGCAAGAACAAGGTGGGAAGAAATACGAAAAGGTTCTATTGTAAATGAAATTATGAGACAAACAAAGTATATTGATATTCATATTGTTGCGGATCAAAGAGCTTAAATAGAGCCCACCTTTCGGGGGCTCTATTTTGCCTTTTGTGCGGTAGAGAAACGTAACATTTTTATTGCGTATAAAACTATAAGTAGAAACGTAACTGCTCCTATAAAGAAAATCCAAAAGTAATTTTGATTAAATAAAAGAAACCCACCTACAATAGGTCCTGTACCCATGCCAAAATAGCGAATGAAGTTGTACATACCGATAGCTGTTGCGCGTTCTTGTACGAATTCTTCCGTTAATAAAGTAGTGTGAGTTGGCATAGAAAGTCCCATGCTAAAACCGTATAAAGAGGTAACGATAATGACGGTTGGGATATTGTTGCTATATGCTAAAGAGAATAAAGTGATACATATAATATTGAAGAAACTAGTGATGAATAAAGCTTGCTTTGTTGTGAACTGTTTTTGCAAAAATTTGTAGCAATAACTTCCTAACATAATAGAAAGGGACATTGGTACAAACATAAGACCAATTTCACTTGCGTGTAGATGATATATATTTGTTAATATGCTAGGCAAAAAAACTAGGAAACAGAAATACATACAAAATTGAATAAAGCCAATAAGTGTAATAGAAAATCCAGTTTTATTTTTTAAGATAAGCCAGTAATTCTTTTTTACTTTAGGTTGTTTAATTACATTTGGTTTTGTTTCTGGAAGTAGTGAAATGTTTATAATTAATAATATGATGCCAATTGTAGATAAAAACAGAAATACAGATAAGTGGCCGTGTATACTGCCGAGATAACCACCTATAAGAGGGCCGATCGCAGGTGCGAGAGCAAGTAACATTTGATAAAGGCTCATCGCTTCTCCGCGTTCTTTTCCTTCAAATAAATCACCGATAATCGTTGCTGCAACTACAGGTATAGCCGCTATTCCTATAGCTTGAACAGCTCTAAAAAATAGAAATAAGTAAATGTTTGGTGAGAAAGCACAACCAATTGAGCCGATTGTACTAATAATTAAACTAGGGATAAGGACAGATTTTCTTCCTTTTGTATCAATTAAAGGTCCGTATATGAGCTGCATAATCGCAAGAATGAATGTGAAAAGTGAAACGGTTAAACTTACAAGATAAAGAGAAGTATGAAACGAATTTTGAATCATCGGTAAGATCGGTGTGTAAATATTTTGAGCGAAGGAACTGAGTAAGGCACTCATACAGACAACATATAAAATGAAATTCAGTTTGGTTTTTTCCATAATGCTAACCTCCTTATTTTTAGTTTCCTAGGAAACTAAATTTATTTTAACATGATTTTCTCACTTGTAAAGATGGAGAAATGATTTTAAAATGGTATATAGTTAAATTGTTTCTTTGGAAACTTAGGAGGCGAATGGATTGGAACGTACAGCGAAACAAATGGAAATAATTTCGGATATTCGTACACTTTTTCATAAAAAAGAAGAGCATTTGAAAGAAAATAATGAGAAGTTTCTTCGTGAAACAGGTGTAAGTGGTATGTCTTTATCTGAGTTACATGTTATCGAGTGTATCGGACAAAATGGTCTCATGAATGTAACGGCTATTACGACAGAAATGGGAATGACGAAGGGCGCGATCTCTAAAATTTGTACAAAGTTATTTCAAAAGCAGTTCGTTGAGAAGATGCAAATGTTAGATAATCAAAAAGAAATTTTCTTCCGCTTAACGGAAAGAGGAAATGAAATATATAAAGCTCATGAAAAGTTGCATAAACAAGCGGAAGAAAAGTGGCTGTTACTTTTAGATGGATATACGAAAGAAGAGCAAGATTTTATTCAAAGGTTTATAAAGGATATCTCTGATCATTTGGAAATATAATTGGAAGAAAAAATACTTTTTTCTCAAGCCTTTTGAATATAATTTCTGAAAGAACTCATATATAATAGAAAAAGATACTTAACATAGTGAATAATTAAAGAGTCAATATATATAGAGGAGAGAGTAACATGCTTGAAAATACGGGGTTAGTATTAGAAGGCGGCGGTATGCGTGGTGTATATACGGGCGGGATATTAGAATATTTTATGGAACAAGATTTATATTTTCCATATGTGATTGGTGTCTCGGCTGGTGCTTGTCATGCAGCGTCGTATCTTTCCAGACAAAGAAATAGAAATAAAACAGTCAATATTGATTATGCATCACATCCACAATATTTATCGTATAAAAACTTGTGGAAAAAACGTCAACTATTCGATATGGATTTCATTTTTCATGAAATTCCAGAAAAGCATGTGCCGTTTGATTTTGAAACATACTTCAATAGTCCAGAGCGTTTCCTTGTAGGGACAACAGATTGTGAAACAGGACAATCTATTTACTTTGAAAAAGAGGGAACGAATGATGATGCGCTAAATTTATTACAAGCATCTAGTTCATTACCTTTCATTGCACCAGTAGTAAATTACCGCGGTAAGCAATTGTTAGATGGCGGGATTTCTGATCCGATTCCAGTTCGTAAAGCGCAAGAAGACGGATTTAAAAAATCAGTCGTTATTTTAACGAGAAATCATGGTTACGCAAAGAAAAAATCAAAGTTTGGATGGGTTGCAGCGAAAGCTTATAAAAAATATCCGAACCTTGTTAACACGATGCTGAATCGTTATGAGGTGTATAACGAAACGCTGCACTACATTGAAAAAGAAGAGCAAGCGGGTAATTTATTTGTGATCCGCCCAGAAGTGCCACTTCAAGTAGATCGTATGGAAAAAGATACAGCAAAATTACAAAGTTTATATGAGCAAGGCTATGAGGATGCAAAGAGACAATTTGCAGATTTACAGGCGTTTTTGCAAAAATAAATATTAGGCTGCGGAGAAGAATTTCTCTGCAGTCTTTTTTATTAGTGGTTTCAATACCGAATGTTGGTTATACAAATTTTCGTAATATGGTATAATATGGATAAAGGTATGTAGAGAGGTGATACATATGGAAAATGTATATAAAGGACTTAGACATACTGGATTTATTATGTTGCTTATTTTTGGTGGTGTATTTTTATTTCGTTTGCTCATGCATGATGAAATGTTATTAGATCAGCTTATTGGTTTTAGTATAGGAATGGTAATGATTATTTCATCAGTGTTCATTCAAAAGTATAGTAAAGAATTACAGGTAAATGAGAAATATTAAAGGTTTCTAACCTCTTTTAATTAGTTTGGTCGTAGAGGAGGTTTTCATTTCTTCTATTATTTATGTATTTAATAATGGAATGGGAGAGCTGATGATAGCAATCTTCTTAGGTGTTATAGCAATAGCGAACGGTCTTCTGCTCCTTGCGTTGAAAGTAGTTCGTGTGATTGTTGCAAAAGGAAAGTAGCGCATCGAATTCGATGCGCTACTTTTTATCCCGCTATTTGCCCGTAAAAGCCTTCACTTTATTTACGCTTCTTTTTAATAAATGAAAAGGCTAAAGCAGCAATTAAAATACTGCCTTTAATGATATCTTGTGCATAATAAGGAACGTTCATCATTGTAAGGCCGTTTAATATGATCCCGATTAATACGGAACCAAGAAATGTTCCGATGACATTTGGTTTCTTAGCACCGAACATTGCATAACCGATATAGGCAGCGGCAACTGCATCCATTAATAATGGGGCGCCAGCTGAAACTTGTCCTGTGCCAACGCGGCTACATAGAATAATTCCGCCAATAGAGGCAAGTAAACCGCTAATCATATAGGCATATACACGGTAACGATCAGTAGGAATACCAGCTAGTCTAGCAGCTTCTCGATTCCCACCTGTCATATAAAAGAAACGACCGTACGTTGTTTTTTCTAAAAATACATATGCAATCAAAACGACAATAAGCATGATAATGACAGGGACTGGAATTCCTAAGACAGAACCTTGACCGATAAATAAAAAGGATGGAATAAAATGTCCTTTGGCACCAGACATTCCTTCATAAATAGAAGATCCTTTTGAAAATGTTAAGTGTAGTCCATTCACGATATACATAATACTTAATGTAGCTAGTAAATCTGGTAGTTTAATTCGGATAACGAGTAGTGCATTTAATAATCCAACTAATAGCCCACAAAGAATAGGAACAAGGAGTGTGACTAATAGTTCTTGTCGATATAAAACGAGACAGGAAGCGGCTGCAATGGTTGCTAAACTAGCGGTAGAGCCGACTGATAAATCAAACCCATCTACAATTAATGTAAAGGTAACACCAATTGCAAGTAACGTTACGATAGAAATGGAGCGTAAAATATCACTAATATTGTTGTACGTTAAAAAAGAATCGTTGACGATAGAGAAGAAAATTGTAACACCTATAATGATAGCAATCGTACTAAATTGATAAAAAAGATGAGTAGGTAAATATAGTTTCTTAGTTTTTGTTTTATGAACGAGATTCAATGGAATAACTCCCTTCAGATAAATGTAAAAGCTGTTCAGGAGATAGTTCGTTTGGTAAGTATTCACCTACAAATTCTCCGTTTGCCAGTATAAGAATGCGATCAGCGATATGTAGTGCTTCATCTTGTTCTCCTGTGAAGTAAATTACGGAACTCCCGTTTTCAGTAATGTTACGAATGAATTGAAAAATGTCTTGTTTTGCAGCTATGTCTACACCTTTAGTTGGCTCGTCTAAAAGAAAGAGATTCGGTTTGAATCCATGCCACTTTGCAATCGAGACTTTTTGTTGATTTCCACCGCTAAGTGAATGAATAAAGGCTTTTGGGTCATTCGGTGAAATGCTGAAAGAAGAAATTGCCGCAGTAGCATTATTTAATTCGGTTTGTTTTCGTCTCCAACCTGATTGGTGTAAATTCGTGTGGCTTATAATATCTTCCGAAAGAAATACGCCTTGTTTTCTTCTTTCTTCTGGTACAAGTGCGATTTTCGCTTTAATCGCATCTCGCGGTGTTTTAATCGTTATATTTTGACCGTTTATTTCTGCGTGATAAGTATGATGAGCACCAAATAACGTTTCAGCAAGTGTTGTTTTGCCACTGCCAATTAATCCGTATATCACAACAGTTTCACCTTTCCGTACGGTGAGAGAAAGGGGAGAATGGTTTTTGTGTAATGGAAGTTCTTGTACTTTAAAGAATTCTTCGTTCCCTCGTTTTGGTGCTGCATTAATAGGAAGTGTAAGTTGTTTTCCAGTCATCGATTCTACAATTTGTTGATCTGTAACCTTTGTAATCGCATCAGAAAGTGCGACTTTACCATTATGTAATACAGTTACATCATCCGCGAAATTTCGAATCTCTGATAAACGATGAGAAATTAAGATGATGCCAATTCCTTTTGATGTTAAATCTTTTAATAGTTGCCCGAAGGTTTCAATTTCTTTCGGTCCAAGAGAAGAAGTAGGCTCATCTAATAAAAGATAATTTGTATTGTTGGATAAAGCTCTTGCGATAAGAAGTAATTGTTTTTCATGTAATGAGCAGTTTGAAACATCTTCAAAAATATTTAAATCAGCCTGTACAGTTTGCAAATGTTGTTTAGCGAGTGCGACTAATTTTGACTTTGAAAATAGTACTTTATTTTGCATTGCTAAATGATCGATAAGTACATTTTCTAATACAGATAATCCCGGAATAAGTCCGTGGTCTACTTCTTGTGTTACGAAAGAAATACCGTGCTTTTTTGCATCGCGTGGCGAAGGAAAGGAAACAGACTGATTATCAATTTTTATATCGCCAGCAACTGGTTGAATTTCACCAGTTGCTATTTTCAGTAGAGTACTTTTCCCAGCACCGTTCATTCCTAGTAGGGCATGAACTTTTCCTTTTTGAATATGGATAGAAACATCTTCTAGAACAGGTGTAGCGGCATGATAAGAATGTGTAATGTTTTGAAGAGAGAATGTCATCATTTTTTCTCCTTCTCTAATTTTTTCATCCAAGGAGAATACGCATCTTTCGAGTCTCCCCAACCGTTTATATGTTTTGATAATTGATCCATTGTTATATTTTCTTTTGGTAAACTATTTTTCTTTACTAAATAAGGTTCTAGTGAATAAATATCTGGCGTTTGTTCACCGGCAATTTTTTTGTATAAGAATCGTACTTGAACTTTCCCTACTTCAGCTGGATCCGTTGCAGCCGTAGCAGACCAAGGTGAGTTTTCTTTTTGCATAAGTTGTAAATCTTCATTACTTAAGTCAATGCTGTATACTTTTATATCTGTACGACCAGCTTGTTCAAGTGCTTTAACAGCTCCTTTAGCAAACTCATCCCACGAAGCGAAAATGGCTTGTAAATCTCCTTCTTTCGGATATTTTTTTAGTAAAGCTTCTACTTGTGTTTGTGTATCAAGTGGTGTGTTATTACTAGCAGTACCGAATCGCGCAACTTCTTTTATATTTGGATACCGTTTATAAAAAGCATCAATGATAACGTTACGACGTTCCATTGGAGCAAATCCGCCAACCCATACGACTGCGATATTTCCTTGTCCATTCAAATCTTCTGCTAACGTTTTTAATGATTTCCATGCAAGACTATAGTCATCTTGATCAATAATCGTTACACCTGGTAAGCGTAGATCGTTATCAAACGCGACTACGGGAATGTTCGCCTGTAACGCTTTTTCTACCCCAGGTTTTAATGCTTCAGATCGGCCATGATCAATTAAAATACCATCCACTTTTGAATTAATAGCAGTATCTAAATTTGCAGCCATTTTTGCTAAATCGTTATCAGAATTGTAGACTTGTACACTACCGCCAAATAGCTCGACTTGTTTTTTGACGCCCTCAATATATTGAGAGGAAAAAGTTCCGATAGACATTTGCATAATTAATGCGATTTTTAATGGCTTTTTTATTTGCTTTGGAATTTCTGTTTGTAAATGATTTTCAACTGTTGTAGTTACTTTTTTCACCGTTTGTTGCTTTTGTGAAGAGATAGCATCTTGTTCATTTGTACAAGCCGTCAATGTAAGTAATAGAAAAATAAGTACGATGGAACACAATTTTTTCATAAAAAAATCCCTCCTAAACTAAGAAGAGAGGGGAGGGAGTGAAAATAAAAAACGCCTTTTCATATAGAAAAGACGTCTTATCATATTACTCTTATCTTTCAACACAACGTGTTGTAAGAATTAGCACCGTGCCCATAAATGGGTCGGTTGCCGGGCTTCGTAGGGCTCATCCCTCCACCTGCTCTTGATAAGACATCGAATATTTAACTATTTTGAATTATTCCATGATTCTGTACAGTTGTCAAATGTTTTTTGAAAATAAAAAATCCCTCAGAAAGAGGGATTTTAATGTGGTAAGAATATCAATTGATAAGCGAACAAGATTCCGAATACATACACAAGTGGGTGAACAGAACGGAATTTACCTTTTGCCACTTTCATAAGTGGGTATGAAATAAATCCAAGTGCGATACCTGTTGCGATACTTGATGTAAGTGGCATGCTTAAGATTACTAAGAATGCTGGGAATGCTTCATCAAATGAATCCCAATCGATGTGGCGAACTGAACCCATCATAAGACTACCAACGATAATTAGTGATGGTGCAGTAATAGCTGATACACCAGATACAGCGCTCACTAATGGTCCAAAGAAAGCTGCTAATGCGAATAGAACAGCTACTGTAACTGTTGTTAAACCAGTACGGCCACCAGCTGCAACACCAGCAGAAGATTCAATGTAAGCTGTTGATGGTGTTGTTCCGAACATAGAACCGATTGTTGCTGAGAATGAGTCAGATAGAAGAGCTCGTCCTGCTTTTGGAAGCTTTCCGTCTTTCATAAATCCACCTTGTTGCGCAACGCCAAGTAGTGTACCTGTTGTATCGAATAGTGTAACAAGGAAGAATGAGAATACAACGCCGTATAATCCGTAGTTAATTACATCAGATACAGCAGTAATTGGATTTGATACGATAATACCTTCTGGTAATCCAGGCATTGATGTAACACCGTTTGAGAACGTTAATTGTCCTGTGAAGAAAGCGATAAGACCAGTTAATAGCATGCCGATAAATAGCGCACCATTTACATTTAAAGACATAAGGACAATTGTAATTCCAAGTCCAGCTAATGCTAGTAGAACTGGAGCAGAGTGAAGATCACCAAGTCCAACTAAGTTTGCATCGTTTTTTGTAACGATACCTGTTAAACGTAAACCGATAAAGGCGATAAATAGTCCGATACCAGCAGTAATTGCGTGTTTTAAGTTTTCAGGAATGGCTTCCATTAATTTTGTACGGAAAGATGTGAATGATAACAAAATTAAAATCATACCTGCTACGAATACAGCAGAGAATGCAATTGCGAAAGTCATGCCTTCATGAGCTTTTACAACAGAGTAAGAGAAGTAAGCATTTAATCCCATACCTGGTGCAATTGCGATTGGTAAGTTTGTAAAGATCGCCATAAATAATGTTCCGACAACAGCAGCGATAATTGTTGCTGTAAATGCTTGTTCAAATGGAACACCTGCATCCCCAAGGATGACAGGGTTTACGACAATGATATATGCCATTGTTAAGAAGGTAATAATACCTGCCATAATTTCAGTTTTAATAGAAGTTTTATGTTTTGAAAGGTTAAACATATAAACATCCTTTCTGTTTACGAATAATTTTCACAACAGTTATATATAATATTCGTTTTTTAACTATTTTGCAATAGTTTTGTATAAAAAGTTTACAACAATTCATATTTTGTGTCTTAAATTCGAATATTAATCGTAAAACTATGTGTGAATTGTAATTTTTTATTGTGCACATGATAAGGAAAAGGAGCTGAAGGAAGTTATGCCACAGCAAAAAAGCTTTTTAACAATGCCAGCCCAACATCAAAATAAACAGCCTGGTATTGAATCATTAATGAATCCACTTCCGCAGTTTGAAGATCCCAATTATAAGGGAAGTGAAAAGTTAAAGGGGAAGAATGTGTTAATTACAGGGGGAGATAGCGGGATTGGACGAGCTGTTTCCATCGCTTTTGCAAAAGAGGGTGCAAATATTGCAATTGCTTATTTAGATGAGGAGGAGGATGCGAATGAGACGAAACAACGTGTTGAAAAAGAAGGTGTAAAGTGTGTATTACTACCGGGAGATTTAAGTAATGAACAACATTGTAAAGATATTGTGGAAGAGACTGTTTCGCAGTTAGGTGGTTTAAATATTGTTGTGAATAACGTCGCACAGCAATATCCGCAGCAAGGACTAGAATATATTACAGCAGAACAGCTAGAAAAAACATTCCGTATTAATATTTTTTCTTATTTTCACGTTACGAAAGCAGCACTTTCTCACTTCAAACAAGGGGATGTCATTATAAATACGGCGTCTATCGTTGCATATGAAGGAAATGAAACTTTAATTGATTATTCTGCAACGAAAGGAGCTATCGTTGCTTTTACAAGATCTCTCTCTCAATCGTTAGTGCAAAAAGGAATTCGTGTAAATGGTGTTGCGCCAGGCCCGATTTGGACACCTCTTATTCCATCGAGCTTTGGTGAGAAGAAAGTGTCACAGTTTGGAAGCAATGTTCCGATGCAAAGACCTGGTCAGCCATATGAATTAGCACCAGCATACGTATACTTAGCATCGGACGATTCATCTTATGTTACGGGGCAAATGATACATGTAAACGGAGGCGTTATCGTAAATGGATAGTTTTCATTTATAAGAGCAAAGTAAAGCTAATTGCATTTATTATGATGTTAGTGCTAGGGAGGATTTAGATGAAAAAAGTATTGTTTATCGTAATCCTATTTTTCTGCCTACCAGCTAGCGTTTTTGCTAATACAGATCATTTAATATTAGTTAATCTTACGACGAATCAGCTGTCTTTCTTTGAAGAAGGAAACTATACGAGAACGTTTCCGATAACGACTGGAAGAGATCGTACACCTACGCCAGAAGGTAATTTTTGTATTATAACTAAATATAAAAATAAAGAATACCATCGAAAAAAGATACGTGGTGGTGCACCAAACAACCCTCTCGGTACGAGGTGGCTTGGACTAGATAAAAAGGAATATGCGATTCACGGGACAAATCGGGAATGGACGATTGGAAGTAGGGAATCAAATGGTTGTATTCGCATGCATGACAAGGATATACAATGGTTATATGACCGAGTACAATTACAAACAAAAGTAATCATTTCTCGTTTTCATATGAGTCCGGAATATGAGGCAAATACACTTGGTTATCGTGTTGTGAGTTGGAATGGTCGTAAAGTAGAAGAAGAGCAAATAGGAATACTTACGTTAGTAGATCGCGCGGATATATATTGGCAAGAACCGAATGGGCAGTTAACAAAAGTGAAAACGGTATTGCCGAATGAAAGATATACGGTGTACTCAAAACGAAAAAATGGAATATATTATATAGGAAACAATTTGTATATTGTAGATGAAACAGGAGAAAAAATTCGTTACGAGCAAATTCCTACTTCGACTTTAAGTAATATATATAAACGGAAATACAATGTTCCGTAATAGCTACCGTTTTATAGGCGGTAGCTTATTTCTACTTGGAGTTTAACTGCAACTATTGTATTTTGCTGAATATAATACAATACAGATAGGGGGCGGTTACATTATGAAAAGCGAATTTGCATTTAAAGTTTTCTTAGTAACGACCTGTTTATTCATTGTGTATTTGTATGCGTTTCTCGTCTTTTCCTTTTATGTTCCATATGTTGATTTAATATTGTTCTTCGGATTTATTTGGGCTTTTGTAAAAGCAAGGGAAGGAGAAAAGAGTATATATAGGCGCATTACCCTATGTGGGACGGTTGTCCTCGTTATTTTGTACTTTTTTATCATGCATGATTTTTGGAGGGGAATGTAAAAAAGCATACGATTCATCGTATGCTTTTTATGTTTAATATTTTGGTTTAAATGTATGGCAACAAGTTTCTACACTCGTTGCTACAGAGCTTTCTAACGTCTCGTTTGTTAAAACCGCGCTTGTATACGAATCATTTTCAGTTTGACCAGCTTCATCTGCATCAGGCTGAACGATGATAGCACTTGCTTGACAAAAGTTACCTTGTCCCCAAAATGAGCAATTGGAAACAGAGCATTTTACTTCTGGCATAAAACCCCCTCCTTATACATTAGTGTGAGGTTTTACGCCCATTTCATGTGTAGAAGGAGTTTCCTTTTCTCGTTATTTCTTCGTTTGCTCAAGCCATTCTTTTAATTTGTCTTTCGATTGTTCGCCGCTAATACGGCTCACTTCTTTACCATCTTTAAAATGAATGATTGTTGGTGTACCTTGAATTTTATATTCATCCCAAGGAGCATCTAATTTTTCAATATCCATAACTTTCATATCAACATTCAAGTCTTTAGCCATAGGTACTACGACAGGAGATAATTTTTGGCAATGAACGCAAGATGTTTGATAAAAGTATACTGTTTCTTCTTTTTTCTCTTTTAAATTCTTTTGGAGATCTGAAAGAGAGATTTTATTTGTGTAGTAGTCAGCACCATCTGTTTGACTACCAGTAGCATTATCAATTTTTTGGCTAGTTGAAGCATTTTTTTCTTCCATTTGTGTGACAGCGAAAATTGCTACAAACAAGGCAATAATAATACCGCCAAATATAAGCATTTTTTTCATTCTTTCATCTCCTTATTTGTTTTTGATTACGATAAAGCTACAAACAGCGATTGTGATAAAGCCGATAAGTGCTAAAAACGGGATGGTCACAAAGCCGAACCAGTTTATGTATTCTCCCGTACAAGGTACGCGGCCGCAAGCTGCCCCAGCAGCTGAAAATGCTGCGATTTTTTGAATTGCATAGTGATATAAAGAAATACAAGCACCAATACTTGCGATTGGTAAAGAATAACTTGCAATGCGATAGTCTTTCTTTACGACAGCGATACCAAGCCATAAAACAAATGGATACATAAAAATACGCTGATACCAACAAAGGACACAAGGCTCAAATTTCATGATTTCGGAAAAGTATAGACTTCCTAATGTAGCAATAAATGAAGCTCCCCATGCAGTAAGTAAAGCATATTCTTGCTTTTTTTCTCGTCCCATATTTTATACCTCACTTATAATAGTTACATACTAAATTATAGTATGAAGTAGTAGGGAAAAGAAAGAAAAAATATGTTTATCAATAAAAGTTTTATAAGGAGAAACATTTATTGATATCAACATTTTAAAAAGCGCCATTCTCATAAAGAGAATAGCGCTATATTTTACATTTGAATTTGCTCTACTTCTTCTACATGTGACTTTTGAGATGCGTGGTCAATATATTGAAATAGGAGCTGCAATTGTTTATCAACTTCTGGTAGCTCTTTACTGTATTGATAAGCATGTAAAAAATGCTCAATACGCTTAGAAAATAATTGATCGTTCGTCTGAACCATGAGAACGAGTAATTTATCCCAATTACAGCAATACGTGTAATAGAGAGCTTTATCATAGTCGTTATATGTTTGCACTGTGTACCCTCCTTACCGAGAGTTATATATAGTGTGTGATAAGTAAGGAGAAATACACTTGAAAGAATTTGTTAAGAAAAAAAGTGAATGAAAAAAAACGAGGTATTTCCTCGTTTTTTAAGCTTTTGGCATTGGCGTAGGTGTTGGTTTGCCATAGCCTTCTTTGTATTTATTGTCAATATAGTTACGAATTTCAAGCGTTGATTTTCCTTTTTGTTTCATCGTAGCTGATTTAACTGCGATTTCTAGGCAATTGACGCAAGTCGTTGCATGGGAATCCCAAACAACTTCACCATTCTTCTTAATTTCACGAATAAAGCAATTTTTATTGTTTTTATGTCCTACACTTTCACCGCAACCGCAGTAACATGGAATCCAATCTAATAGCTCTGCATTTTGTCCAGCGACAGTGTAAATGTCTTTCATTTGTGGATCAAGCTTGTCTAGGAAGGCAGGAAGTGTGTCGACTCCCTTTGTTTTTTCTTGAATGTCAGCTTGCTGCGTGTGCGATGCATGGTCATGCTCTTCTTTTGATTCAGATGATTTTTTTTCATTTGTACTAGTAGCTCCACATCCAGCAAGAATTAAACTCAGTACTGCAAGTAAAGAAAATACATATTTCTTCATACGCTTGTCCCCTTTACACATGTATTAATCAAATTGTATCAAATATCATGGTGTGTCGGGTGAAGATTCTTTCGACTTATTTTTGAAGCGCCACCGCAATGAATGGAATAGAAATAAGACTGGGATATAAGCGTATACAATATATAAACCAGCTTGAGACAGTACTGTATTCAATGTATTGATACTTTCGCGGTTTGTGAAATACAAGGATGAAATAAATATAGTTGCGATAAAAAATGGCAGTGTAATGTTAAATGGTATGCGAAAAGATTTCTTAGTAATGCAACAAGAAGACCAAATCGTTAAACAAAGGTTAGGTAAAATAATTAGATACCATAAGAAAATAATAATGTACTCAAACCTTTGGATAAAAGGAACCTTAATTATTTTTAGCATCGTTAATGTTGGCCAAATTGTATGATGTAGTTGCCCTTGGCTATAGTACATAAGGGACACAATCGCTAATATTACGTATAGAATGGTTGTAAAAGCAATACCGCTATGTGCCCATTTATTTAACGATTTTCCTTTTTTAATAAATGGATAAAAGATAAGGATTGCTTCAAATCCAAGAAATTCTAATGCAGATGCTTTCGCTGAAGTTAAAATGTCTAAAGGTGAATGAGCGAGAATTGGGAAAATGTTACGGACATGTGCGTATTTCATTGGGAAAACTAAGAAAAGTAGTACGAAAATCGGTATTATGACACCCCAAAAACATATTCCTGTTACAGAACGAAAGCCGCCTCTAATTATGTAATAAGTTACAAGTAAAAATAGTAAAGTTAATTTCCACGGTTTAATTGTAGGAAAGACCCAAACTTGAATGACTTCAATATATGTACGAAGAACAGTAAGACAAAATAATAGAAGGTATGCGGCAAAACATACGGAAAAAAATGTTCCAATCCACTTTCCAAAACATGTCGTATGAATATTCATTAAATCATTATCTTTTTCTAACATTTTAAGCATACAAAATAAAACGATATGAGTTGCAATACCAGCGATAATAAGAGAAATCCAAGCATCATAACCGGCATATTGCGCAATAATTCTTTGGTACCCTAACACACCTACTCCAATTTGAAGGGAGTGTAATAGAAGGAATGTGAAATAAGGGGAAACAGTATGTGTTTTATCTTGTTCAGCCATTATAGCACCTCCACTATTCTCCGATACCAGATTGCACGACATTGATTTGCACATGAACAGCAACGTCTACATTAGGGTACATTTCTTGAATTTGTTTTATAGTCCATTTTCTTGAATGACTACGAATTTCTTCTCGTATACCTATTGGATCAATTTTTTTTTCTTGGAATTGTTTTATTAATTCGTTTAAATGTTTCTCAAGCGTTTTTTCTACATGTTTTTTTACGTAAGTTACATTTTCGTTCTTAGATAAATCAAGCCAGTCGGGAGCATTTTTTATGAGTCCATTTAATTTTAAGTGAATGTTAACTTTCGGAATATCACCGTTTTGCGAAAGAGAACAAACACTTTTTCCAGATAAGTTTTGAGTAGCGATCAATCCTTTATGCTTACCTTGACGTATTGGAACTTCGTAGCGACCATTTTTCGTTGGATTAATAAGTAATTTTAATAAAAAAGATTCTTTTTTATCGGTGTACATAACCACTTTATCCTTTTTTAAAAAAGCGAGTCCTTTAATGGAAGCGGACTTGTCTTCATCAACTTTAATATAAGGAAGAAATGGATCGCATCCTGATGAATAAAAGTTATATAAAAAAATATTTAAAGCTGTCCGCGGGATTGTCTCGTTTTTTATATTTTGCTCCAGTAAATCAGATAGATAAAGTGATCCATTTGTTTTAACATGTTTAAGTAATTCTTCTGCTGAACCATCTACCAGTGCTAGCTGTACATCGCGGCCAATGTTAGGGTCACGTTGTAAGTTGTTAATAACATCTCCAATTCCACGTTCACCAAATGCTTTCCCAAATAGGACAACACGCATTTGACCTATAGCGATCGTATGTGGCGATTTTGCGTTTAGAAGGGACGATATAGTTTCAATTGTACCTGCATGAGTTGATTGAGTTTCTGGTTTCGATTGTACTCCTTTTGTGTAATCGGGATATAAAATTGTCCCGCGAAATTTTTTATCTTTCATTATATCGAATCCACCTACGTGAATCATTCGCTGTGTATCAACTATATTTGTTTCTGTACAACCAGATTGAAAAATTAAAATGATAATGGAAAAGCATAATAAAATATTTTTCATTTCTCTTCACCGTCACGTTTTTCTTTCGCTTTGTTTGGGTCATAGCGCCATTTCTTTTTTGGTCTCAGAAAAGAGGCACGCCCAGCAGTTTGACTAAACGGCAAACGAAGGAGTCCTTCTGCTGTCCCTAAACCGCGGAATGGATATAAAGGTAATAAATAAGGTGATCCGAGTGATTTAAGGCGAATTAAATGAGCTAATATGAATACAAATCCGACGATGAGACCAACGCCACCAAACGCTCCAGCTAAAATGATAAGAGGAAATCGTAATATCCGGATTGTAGAAGACATTTTTACTGTCGGTGTTGTAAAAGAAGCAAGCGCAGATAATGCAACCGCAATTAATAAAATCGTACTCGTTAAAGCAGCTTCAACAGATGCTTGCCCAATTACAATTCCTCCAACAATACCAATTGTTTGGCCGACTTTAGTCGGTAAGCGTGCTCCAGCTTCACGCAGTAATTCAATTGTAATTTCTAAAAAAAGAGCTTCCAAAACAGGTGGAAATGGTACATTGGCTCTAGAATAAATAATAGGGCCAAGTAAATCTGCAGGAATCATTTGATAATGATATGTTAATACAGCTGTGTAAATAGCTGAAGAAAATAGAGAGAAAGCTGCTCCAAAAAAACGAACTAATCTAAGAAATGAGCCTGCAATCCATGGTAAATAATAATCTTCTGGCGAGACGAAGAAATCAAGTAACGTCGCTGGTCCAGCTAATGCGTAAGGTGAACCGTCTGTTAAAATAACAACGCCTCCATTCAGTAATGCGTACACCGAGCGGTCTAGCCGCTCTGTAGGTAGTAGAACAGGGAAGGGTGAGTTACTATTATCGCTAATAAACTGTTCAATCATAGTTGCATCAAAAGGAACATCAAAGTCAACGTCTTGTAAGCGCTGCATTGCAGTATTGATGTGTTGTTCATTTGTAATGCCTTCGATGTAAGCAACTATAACCTTTGTTTTTGATATAGAGCCAACTATAACTTCTTTGAAAACTAATTGCTCTGTTACTATATTTCGGCGAAGTAAGTGTGTATTTGTATCAATATTTTCAACAAATCCGACTTTTGGACCGATTACACTATATTCATTTTCGGTATCGTTATATAATCGTGTACCTAAAACTGAACTTTCAGCACGAATAAGTGCATATTCTGCTGCTTGGGAATCGTTTGTTATCTGTATGAGTACATACCCAACTAATAATTTTTCACGAATATCATCAATAGAAGGACTGGTGATGATCCCTTCGAGTGTAACGATATTTGCTATGTCACTTATATTTTCAATGCGATCCAATTCTCTTTTTATAGGTGTTAAAATGAATCGATTAATGAGGAGTGATTCAGCTGTAGATTTATAATAAAACAAACATAGTGTCCCATCTTCTACGATGTTATAAGAAACGAAATCACTAGATTCTTTCATAGTGAGGATAAACTCTGGAATGGAACAGATTGTTTTTTTCTTCTTTTTAGACGATAAACGAAACACTTTCTCACCCCTTACTACATCATTTGTTTATGTTAGTTTTTGGGAAAGACGGGAATTTATACTTCAAAGTTGAAAGTTCATAAAGAAAAGGAAGAGCAGTGAATACCTCTTCCTTTTTTGCGTGTTAATTTGTTTGCTTCTCTTTAATAAGCTTCACTAATTTAATCATCTCTGCTCGTATATCTTCTCTTTTAACATTTAATTTTTCCGCGATTTGTTTAATATCCATACCGTCTTTTTTCATTTTTAGTACATCATCAAGAGGGGTATTACTTTTTTGAGAGATGATTGTTAATACCGTGAGCTGACGTAAGCCGATATTATATTCTTTCATTTTTTGTTTTAGTCCATCTGGTGTGGATTTTTGCATCGTTGCTAATTGTTGCAGTAATGCTTTTTTTGTTTCCTTATTCATATGATGCTTTTTAAGCTTACTTGGATCTACACCGAAATGTTGTGCGGTTTTCTCCCAAGATTTATTTTGCTTATAGTAAGCTAAAACGTCCTTAGTTTCTTTTTTGCTGATTCTTGCAATGTGGGCAGCTTTCCAAATTTCATGTTTATTATAGCCGAGTTTTTCGAGCGACTGCATTTCTTCTTCTGAAATAGGTTTATGATGATGCATTGCAACTTCCTTTGGCGTGGTAGCAGAAGCAGGGAAGGTAGATACCCCGCATAATAATGCGGCCATAGTCATACTTACTGCGATTTTTTTGTACATGTAAACTCCTCCTAGATGGATAATGTGGAAAACTTTACACATATCATTTCCATAAAATGTGAAAAACTTGTGAACAAGCTAAGTTTTTTTATTCACAGTAGAAAAAGAAGTTTTTTATATGTTTTCCAACATAAAACATTGATTAATAGTGAAAAACTAGGTTATAATCGAAATTGAAAATCAATATCAATAACAAACTTATACATATAGATGAAAAATAAGGGAGAGAAAAATATGACTACATATACTTCCATCGCAAATGTTATTAAAGAAAGACGATCTGTTCGTACATTTACAGATAAAGCAGTAGACAAAGAATTATTAATTGAACTATTAAACGATGCAACGTGGGCACCAAATCATAAACACCGAGAGCCATGGAATTGTAAATTATACATTGGGGACGGCCGTAAGAAATTAGTAGATGCGGTATTAAACTCTTTCACAGAAGAAGAAAGAGCGAAACGCGGTAAAATTTTATCTGATCGTTTCTTAAGCACACCTGCACAAATCGTTGTATATATGAATGAAGATCCGCGTCAAATTCAGCGTGACGAAGATTACGCTGCAACATGCGCATTTATGCAAAACTTCCAATTGCTTGCTTGGGAACGCGGCTTAGGCTGTGTTTGGAAATCAGGTGGATTAAACTATAATCCATTATTTATAGAAGGAATCGGTTTAACAAGAGGCCAACGTATCGTTGGAATTCTTCATATTGGTTATTTCGAAAAAGCGCCAGAAGGAAAAGCTCGTACACCGATTACGGAGAAGATGGAGATTATTGAAGATTAATAGATGAGACATTCTCGTTTTTACGAGGGTGTCTTTTTATTATGCAATCAATCCTCATGAAAGCTTGTTCTCCATCATACACTTTCTTAAGGGAAAGTGTAAGGAGGGAAAATAATGAGAGCAAGTGACGATAAAGCACTGCAATATGCGATTGCGGAAATTACGGAAATTGCGACTGGATTTGGGCTTGATTTTTATCCGATGCGTTATGAAATATGTCCAGCGGAAATTATTTATACATTTGGTGCATATGGGATGCCGACAAGGTTTTCACATTGGAGTTTTGGAAAACAATTTTTCAGAATGAAATTACAATACGATTTAGGACTTAGTAAAATATACGAACTCGTTATTAACTCTGATCCATGTTACGCATTTTTATTGGATACGAACTCTTTAATCCAAAACAAATTAATTGTAGCACACGTTTTAGCACACTGTGACTTCTTCAAAAATAATATTCGTTTTTCAAATACGAAGCGGGATATGGTAGAGAGTATGGCCGCAACAGCGGACCGTGTGAAAGCGTATGAGCATAAGTACGGAAAGGCAGAGGTAGAAACATTTTTAGATGCCGTACTTGCCATTCAAGAGCATATTGATCCGTCGCTTATGCGTCCGAAACTTGCATGGGGTATTGATGATTTAGAAGAGGAAGAAGTGGAAAAGAAAAAAGCATCACAATACGATGATTTATGGAATTTAGATGATCGAAATAAAAAGAGGGAACGATCGAATATACGCAAAAAGAAGAAGATTCCACCGCAACCAGAGAAAGATTTACTACTCTTTATTGAAGAATATAGCCGTGAGCTTGAAGATTGGCAGCGAGACATATTAACGATGATGCGTGAGGAAATGTTATATTTCTGGCCACAGCTTGAAACAAAGATCATGAACGAAGGCTGGGCTTCCTACTGGCATCAACGTATACTGCGTGAAATGGACTTAACATCTGATGAAGCAATCGAATTCGCAAAATTAAATGCAGGTGTCGTTCAGCCATCAAAAACAAGCATTAACCCATACTACCTCGGTATTAAAATGTTTGAAGATATTGAAGAACGCTACAACAACCCGACAGAAGAAATGAAAAGGCGTGGTGTGAAGCCTGGTTCTGGTCGAGAGAAAATGTTTGAAGTACGCGAAATTGAATGGGACGTATCATTCCTAAGAAACTACTTAAATAAAGAACTCGTAATGAGAGAAGATATGTACTTATTCCAGCGCCAAGGAAAAGAATATAAAGTAATTGATAAAGAATGGGAACATGTACGTGATCAGCTCGTAAATATGCGGACAAATGGTGGATTCCCGTACTTAGTAGTAGAAGATGGAGACTACTTAAAGAACGGAGAATTATACATTAAACATAGTTACGAAGGAATCGAGCTCGATTTAAAATACTTAGAAAAAGTATTGCCATATCTTCATCAGTTGTGGGGAAGAACGGTGCATATGGAGTCCATTGTGGAGAGTAAGGGCGTTGTGTTTTCTTATGATGGGAAGATGGTGCATCGGAAGTATGTGTGATGGAAAGAACGGACATAGCATGCTATGTCCGTTCTTTTTTATATAGAGTTTTTATTTACCAAACAGGTCGTATGTTGGATGATAATTTTCCTGCATCTTTTGTAGTAACGAATGTTGTCAAATCTTCTTTTAGCAATTGCATTCGATCCGCACCGATATTTTCAATCCATCGCTGTTCTATTTCAGCTACTATTTCTTCTTTTGCTTTCATTACTGACAAACCACGTTCGGTTAAAACGATGATTTTACCTCTTTTATCAGTAGGGTGCGTTTTGCGCGTGACATAACCACTGTTTTCAAGAGAATCCACCATTTTACTTACAGCTTGTTTGGAAACCCCTAAATATTCAGCTAGTTCAATACCTGTTGCTCCACTAGGAAGGATGCGTTTGAACATAAAACCGTGTGCGGGCCTAATATCTTCAAATCCCAATTTACTTAACCTGTCATGTAGTTCAGTAATTAATGTACTGAACGATAATGATAAAAGTGATGTCAGATCTAATTCGTTAAATTTTTGATGATTCATGTATATAACCTCCTCACTTATAGTCAATTAAATTGACTATAAGTGCAATTCATTGTACTATACACAATGCAGTCAATCAAGTTGACTAAATTATAGTGATAAAACAAATTATGATGTATTTAAATAGAATTAATGGAGGTTTCATATGACTAATATCGTAAAAATTAGAGCGAGTGTATTTATTCCAATGCCTTGGACGGAAGCTAAGAAGGATATGGAAACAGGAAAAGTAATCCAATTTGAAGGTGATTCACGTGAATTTACACCACATGCGGTAAATACTATGCGCTCTAGAGTGGAGCAAGAGGTTGTAGTGGATTTTTATAAAGAAGAAGTGTTTTCATATGCAAATACGGGTATTACGACAGAGAAGGTTACTAATCCAGACGGTTCTGTGAATAAAAGAACAGGAAAAGCGAGTACTGAAAATATTGTGTGTACTCATATTGTATGGAGTTCTAACGGTGTGCAATTCAAAATGAGTGCAAGTGCTAGTAATCCGCTAAATATGTATGCCCCTCCTGTGGACTATGTATTAACTGTATGTGTGAAAAGGGATGGTAGTATCGATATTCAAGGAGAACATGATGGATTCCCTTGTTTTGAATTTTATAAGCAAGTAGATTTCGGTTCATTTGAGAAAATTTATACACATGATTTTAGAGAAACTGGTGATACAGCTGCAGCGTTAGGTGGCGATATGGATTATAATTTTGCAAAGAGATTATAAGAATTATAACAATGGAACGATAGGTTATTTCATTCGTAAATGAAATTCAGCCGCCAAAAATAAGTCAGAACTCATACTATGCTGCCTTTAGGCATTGACTTAATCATATAGAAAGGAACTTGGAGATATCTAGGTTCTTTTTTATTTGTTTCAAATTTGTGAAAGAAAGATATATGTATTGAAATTAAATTTTTTATATTTTATCATATACCCATACAGGTATAGGTTTTATGTGTGATGGATGAGGAAATTGAATAATAAATAATATGGAGGTTTGAAATATGTCTAGAAAAATTGTAGTAGTAGGCGGAGTTGCGGGCGGGGCATCAGTAGCTGCAAGGCTTCGTCGTTTAAGTGAAGAAGATGAAATTATTATGGTGGAGCGCGGTGAATATATTTCATTTGCAAATTGTGGATTACCGTACTATATTGGCGGTGTCATTACAGAAAGACAAAAATTATTAGTACAAACTGTTGAAAAGATGTCAAAGCGTTTTAATTTAGATATACGTGTATTGAGTGAAGTGGTAAAGATTAATAAAGAAGAGAAAACAATTACTATAAAGAATGTAACTACAAATGAAACATATAACGAGGAATATGATGTGTTAATCCTTTCACCAGGGGCGAAACCAATTGTTCCACCTATTCCGGGTATTGAAGAAGCGAAGGCGCTGTTTACGTTACGAAATGTACCTGATACAGATCGTATAAAAGCGTATATTGATGAGAAGAAACCGCGTCATGCGACGGTTATTGGTGGCGGATTTATTGGTGTTGAAATGGTTGAAAACTTAAGAGAACGAGGGATTGATGTTACTCTTGTAGAGATGGCAAATCAAGTGATGCCACCGATCGATTATGAAATGGCAGCATATGTACATGAGCTTATGAAAAATCACAATGTTGAGCTTGTTTTTGAAGATGGTGTAGATGCTTTAGAAGAGGGCGGGACTGTTGTACGTTTAAAAAGTGGTTCAATCATAAAGACAGATATGATTATTTTAGCAATTGGTGTGCAACCAGAGAGTAGTTTAGCAAAGGATGCAGAATTAGAACTAGGAGTTAGAGGAACGATAAAGGTAAATGAGAAATTCCAAACATCGGACCGCCATATATATGCAATTGGTGATGCAATTGAAGTGAAAGATTTTGTTACAGAAACAGAAACGATGATTCCTTTAGCGTGGCCAGCTAATCGTCAAGGTCGCATGTTAGCAGATATTATTCATGGTCATACGGATTCTTTATATAAAGGTACGATGGGAACTTCTGTAGCTAAAGTTTTTGATTTAACAGTTGCTTCGACTGGAGTAAATGAGAAAATATTAAAACGATTAAATATACCCTATGAGGTAGTACATGTACAGGCAAATTCTCATGCAGGGTACTATCCGAATGCTACGCCAGTGCTAATAAAATTAATCTTTAATGAAGAAAGCGGAAAAATTTATGGGGCACAGGCTTTAGGGCGTGATGGAGTGGATAAGCGTATAGATGTTATTGCAACGGCAATGAAGGCAAATTTAACTGTAATCGATTTACCAGATTTAGAATTATCATATGCTCCGCCCTATTCTTCTGCAAAAGACCCAGTAAACATGGTGGGGTATGCGGCAAGTAATATAGTAGATGGTTTTGTAGAAACGATTCAATGGTATGAAATAGATCGTATTGTTGAAAATGGTGGATATCTCATTGATGTTCGAGAGCCAAATGAACTAAAACAGGGAATGATTAAAGGCTCTATTAATATTCCGTTAGATGAATTACGAGATCGTTTGGACGAAGTTCCGGTAGATAAAGATATATATATTACTTGTCAACTTGGTATGAGAGGGTATGTTGCAGCGCGCATGTTAATGGAAAAAGGATATAAGGTAAAGAATGTAGATGGTGGCTTTAAATTATACGGGACAGTATTACCAGACCGTATTGTATATTGAAATTTATCTTAATAGTTACAGGCAGTGAGTCTCCCATTTTAAAAATTGGTGGGAGATTGCTGCTCGTGAAATTCAGTTTTGTATAGGCTACAAAAAATAAGGATAGAAGTCTCACTTTATGTCTTTTTTCACATGTAGGTTAAAAATTTTAAATTAAGGGGTTTACAAGATACCCTATAGGGTATAATATATTGTTATAAGATATAAGTAGTAACATAATGGTAATGAGGTGATTATAGAATGGAATACAATCAAGATATGAAAAATAGATTAAAACGTATTGAAGGCCAAGTGCGCGGTGTGCTTCGTATGATGGAAGAAGGAAAAGATTGCCGAGAGGTTATTACACAGTTAACGGCATCTCGTTCTGCATTAGATCGTACAATTGGATTAGTTGTTGGAACAAATTTAGAGCAATGTTTGCGTGAACAGTTTGAAAGTGGCAATGGTTCAAATGAAGAGTTAATTAAAGAAGCCGTTCAATTACTTGTAAAAAGCCGATAATCTGTCAAACATAAGTGTTGACAGATTTTCAAAAACGTTTTAATATACCCCTACAGGTATAAGTATGTGAAATATGGAGGAATCGATAATGAGTATAAAAGTGGATATGAGTTTAGATTGTAAAGGTTTGGCTTGTCCGATGCCTATTGTAAAGACGAAGAAGGCGATGGAAGGATTGGCATCAGGGCAAGTGATTGAAATTGAGGCAACAGATAAAGGATCTACGGTAGATATACAAAGTTGGGCGAATAAAATAGGGCATCAATATATCGGGACGAAACACGAGGGTGCTATATTGATGCATTATGTGAGGAAAGCGCATGAACATGAAGTGAATGAAGTTGTGAAATATCCTCATACAATTACGAATGCGGAATTACAGGATATATTATCTCACGGAGAAGAGTGCATTGTATTAGATGTTCGCGAAGCAGCAGAATTTGCTTTTGGTCATATTCCATCTGCTATTTCGGTGCCACTAGGTGAACTAGACAGTACATCGTTAGATCAGACGAAGCAAATTTATGTTGTTTGCCGAACTGGTAACCGCAGTGATGTAGCTTGCCAAATGTTGAAAGAGAAAGGTTTTTCAAATGTGAAAAATGTCATTCCTGGTATGTTAGGGTGGCAAGGGAATATAGAGAAGTAAATTTTTTTTGAACGAAAATATACCTATGGGGGTAATAAAATGAATGTTAAACCGTTACAAGCAAAAGATGTCGCAGAGAAAGTTTTATTCGGAGAGTTATTCATTTTAGATGTTCGTAATGAGACGGATTATGAAGATTGGAAAATTGAAGGGAAACAAGTTTCTTCTATTAATAAACCTTATTTTGACTTGTTAGATGGTGTAGACCATATTGTAGATGAATTACCGAGAGAGAAAGAGATTTTAGTCGTATGTGCAAAAGAAGGTTCTTCGCAGTTTGTCGCGGAGCAATTGTTGGATGCTGGCTTCAACGATGTTTCCTATTTAGCTGGTGGGATGAAAGCTTGGAGTGAATATGTAAAGCCGCTCAAAGTAGGAGATGTACAGGGCGGAGGGAGTATATATCAATTTAATCGTCTTGGAAAAGGCTGTTTATCTTATATGGTCGTTTCTAACGGTGAAGCAGCAGTTATTGATGCAGTAAGAACGATTGAATCATATGAGGAGTTTGCGGAAGAGCATGGAGTTACTATTACGAATGTAATGGATACACATTTACATGCAGACCATATTTCTGGCGGTCGTAAGTTAGCTGAAAAAGTAGGTGGTACGTATTGGTTACCTCCAAAAGATGCGGAGGAAGTCGTTTTCTTATACGAACCACTTGTAGAAGGATCTGTTATTACGGTAGGGGGTACCAAAATCGAAATTGATGCGCTATACTCACCAGGGCATACGATTGGGAGTACATCATTTATTGTAGATAATTCCTATTTATTATCGGGCGATATTTTATTTGTAGATTCAATCGGGCGTCCAGATCTTGCTGGTAAGGCTGAAGATTGGGTGAGCGATTTACGAAATACATTATATAAGCGCTATAAGGAATTATCTCAAGAGTTAATTGTTTTACCAGCTCATTATTCAAAAATAAGTGAAATGGATGAAAATGGGGTTGTGAGTGCTAATTTAAAACAATTGTTTGAAGTGAATGCAGGGTTAAATATGAAAGATGAGAATGAATTTCGCAAAATTGTAACGGAGAATCTACCACCTCAGCCGAATGCTTATCAAGAAATTCGTCAAACGAATATGGGGGAAATTCATCCGAGTGTGGAAGAAGAACGTGAAATGGAGATTGGTCCAAACCGCTGTGCAGTTCATAATTAATAACAAATTGGAGGAATAGATGATGAATATAAAACAAGTTTTAGATGCGAAAGATTTAGCATGTCCAATGCCAATTGTAAGAACGAAAAGAGCGATGGATACTTTACAATCGGGCGAAGTGTTAGAAGTACATGTAACGGATAAAGGGTCAATTAAGGATATTCCAGCGTGGGCAAACAAAACTGGTCATGACATCGTAAAGCATGCAGAAGAAAGCGATGTACTAAAGTTTTGGATTAAGAAGGCGTAGTAAAGAAATAATTTTATAAATGTAGAGGGGGAGTTATATGAACACAATAGTAAGTACGCTTTTCGTTGTATTGGCTGCATGGTTTGTTATTTTACGGTTCTTACCGGTGAAAGGTGTTCAAAATATAAATGGAAAAGAATTAAAAAGTATAGTGGGAAAACAGGGGAAGTACTTTATCGATGTTCGTACAGTAGGCGAATATAGAGGGAACCATATGAAGGGCTTTCAGAATATCCCGCTAAATGAGTTAGTTAGTAAGGCAAATCAATTAAATAAGAATAAGGAAGTAATCGTTATTTGTCAGAGTGGGATGAGAAGTAAGCAAGCAGCAAAAGTATTAAAGAAATTAGGATTTCAGCGCATTATAAATGTTTCAGGTGGTATGAACGCTTTGTAAGGAAAGGAATATTAAGATGAAAGAAATTACAGCGAGAGAAGTAGAGGAAAGATTGTTACGAAATGAAGAGATACATGTAATTGATGTTCGTGAAGTGGAAGAAGTGAGGGAAGGGAAAATTCCAGGCGTGCTTCATATTAGGTTAGGCTTACTAGAGTTTCGAATGCATGAGCTTGATAAAAATAATGAATACATTATCGTTTGTCGCTCGGGAGGAAGAAGTGCAAGAGCAGTTCAATTTTTAGAAGGTTACGGTTTTCAAGTGATCAATATGGTAGGTGGTATGTTAGCTTGGGAAGGTAAAGTCATATAGCATAGAGATAAAAGATTTGAGCCTTTTTATAAACAATTAAATACCCCTATAGGTAATTTAGAGGAGGAACAAAATGGAACAACAGAAGAAAACGACAATCGTGTTATTTAGCGGAGATTATGATAAAGCGATGGCTGCCTATATTATTGCAAATGGTGCAGCGGCTTATGATCAAGAAGTGACTATATTTCATACTTTTTGGGGGTTGAATGCTCTTAGAAAAGATGAGCATGTGAAAGTAAAGAAGACTTTTATAGAGAAAGTATTTGGGAAGATGATGCCGCGCGGTGCCGATAAGATGGGATTATCCAAAATGAATTTTGCTGGCATGGGGCCGAAGATGATTAAAGGCATTATGAAAAAACATAACGCAATGCCTTTGCCGGATTTAATTGATTTGGCGAAAGAACAAGGAATTAAACTTGTAGCTTGTCAAATGACAGTAGATTTATTAGGGTTAAAAGAGGAAGAGATTATGGAAGGGGTAGAGTTTGCTGGGGTAGGAGCATATTTAGCAGATGCTTCGGATGGGAATGTAAACTTATTCATTTAAATCACCTTCTTTTAAGAAGGCGGGGGATGTAAGGTGAGCTTAGTCGTATTACTTTTTATAATTGGGTTTATAGGATCGTTTATATCAGGAATGGTTGGGATTGGCGGCGCGATTATTAATTATCCGATGATCTTTTACATTCCAGTATTGCTAGGGTTTACTGGTTATACTGCACATGAGGTGAGCGGTATTACAGCGGTACAAGTATTCTTTGCAACTTTTGCAGGTGCGTGGGCATACCGAAAAAGTAATGACATGAATAAAACGTTAGTTATGTATATGGGAGCTAGTATATTAATAGGAAGCTTCATAGGGAGTTTCGGTGCTAACATATTAGAGGAACATACAGTGAATGTTGTTTATGCAGCATTAGCTACAATTGCAGCTATTATGATGTTTGTACCGAAACAAAATAATAGTGGAGACGTGAAGTATAACAAATGGTTAGCGAGCTTGTTAGCGTTCGTTGTAGGGGGAGCTTCAGGCATTATAGGAGCTGGAGGTTCGTTCCTTTTAGTTCCCATTATGCTAGTTATTTTAAAATTACCACTGCGCATGACGATCGCAACATCTATCGCTATTACGTTTATTTCCTCAATAGGGATTACTACAGGAAAAGTGATTACTGGGCAAGTAGTTATCATTCCAGCTCTAATTATTGCGGTTGCAAGTATATTTGCTGCGCCACTTGGAGCACGAGTCGGGAAGAGGCTAAATCAAAAAGTACTGCAATATGTATTGTCCACTTTAATTGTAGGAACTGCTGTTAAAATGTGGGTTGATATGATATCGAAGTAAAAGGATGGTGCTGCTTGCAGCCCATCCTTTTGTTTATCCCGCTAATTGTGGGTAGTAAAACGTCACTGATTATAGTTTTACTTTATGCCCAAATAACTTTCATTAAGTTTTTATATTCGTCGTTCGCTAATTTATACAGCATTCTCGTATGCTCAAAAACAAGTGCCGGATTAAAGTTTGGTTCTGAGAATGCAAGAGATGTCGAAATATCAATTGCATTTTGCTTATTTAGTGTGAATTTTGCAAATCGGTAAGATGTGTTTAATTCATTGATGACATGTAAAATGTCATTTGTTGATGTTTCGTCAGGTACGTGAGCAACATTGAAGCAGTATATATCCACAGTCGGATTTTCATTTTCGAAAGCAGCGATAAGTTGAATTTTTGCGCCAGCTTCTGTTTCTAATCCTACTGAAAAATGCACCGAACCATCATTTTTATCTATATTTTCTTCCATGTATATATCGTTGGATTTTAAGTAGTCTTTAAAATCTGAAATGTTATGTTTTACTGCAGCTTTCATATGTATGAGCCCCCTGATAATTGGAATAGATTACTATTATTTATTATAATTTAAAAATATTAAAAAAGATAGTTGGAAAGTTCTGATTTTTTATGTTTGAAAAAAGAAGCCGCACTCTACCTCCATAGAGTACGGTTTCTTTTTATTCATTGTTATTAGATGATGTTTTTATATCTTCATTGTTATTATCATTATGGTTGTTGTTACTTGACTCACGTTTGTTTGTATTTTCAGAGTCAGTGTCTTTTATTCTCTCAGAGTTAGTGTCTTTTGTTCTCTCAGAGTTAGTGTCTTTTGTTTTCTCAGAGTCAGTGTCTTTTGTTCTCTCAGAGTTAGTGTCTTTTGTTCTCTCAGAGTCAGTGTCTTTTGTTCTCTCAGAGTTAGTGTCTTTCGTTTTCTCTGAATCTGTTTTTTTCGAATCAAAGTCAGTTTTTGTATAGGCAGGTAGTCCAAGGTGAGTACGAAGTTCGTTCGTAACATTTGCTAGTGCTTTTTTATCTGGATTGTAGTAATATGTTCGACCGCCACCAGCAGATTTGCTACATGTATCATCACCTTTTTCCATATAGCAGTCATCACCTTGAATTTGTAACTTTTCAACTGAAGAATCTGCGCCATATTTATAGAATGAAAGCATATCATCGAATGTTAAGTTTGTAACGAATTGTCCGTTAATATCATCAATGATGTTGCCAACTTTTGTTACAGATCCAACGTTTGTTATTTTCTTTAAAATAGCTTCAATAACGAGTTGTTGACGTTGCCCACGCATTGCATCACTATCGATGTGTCGCGTTCTAGCAAGAGCAAGAGCCTCTTCGCCATTTAACTTTTGGACACCTTTTTTCAGGTGAATTGCATCGGCATTATCATTACTATCTTGTTCTGAAAATTCAACAGGTACATCGACTTCAATGCCGCCTAAATCATCGACAATTTTTATAAATGATTTAAAGTTAAATTTTACAAAGTAATCGACAGGAACATTCATTAATTTTTCAACTGCATCGATACTTGCTTGTGGTCCACCCTTTTTACCGTTTTTAGCAGAACCGAATGCATGAGCGTGTGTAATTTTATCTTTTTTCTTTTCTACTGGAATGTAAGTATATGTGTCACGTGGAATACTTAATAGTTTAACAGTTTTGCTGTCTTTATTAAAAGTTGCAAGCAACAGCGCATCTGTTCTTATAGCTTCACCATATTCTTTTCCTCGGACATCGCTTTCATCAACACCCATTATTAAGACAGAGACATTGTTCGTAATAGGTTTTACAGCTTTATCACGTAAATCAGATTTATCACCGCGTGCTAAATCGTGTGCGGCATTTCGAACAGCAGAAGATGCTTTATTTACTAAAAACCACGTATAACCGCCTCCTACTATTAAAAAGAATAGAATGACGCTTATAATAATTTTTGTTTTTTTCTTACTTTTTTTCGGTTTATTGCGTGTATTTTCTTGCAAAGATGGGTTTTGCTCCATTTCTTGTACTCCTTCATTTGGATTGAAATACGACACTCACATCCACTTATTATAATGAAATTTGACGAAAAAAAACATTACAAATCATTTACATTTCGTAAAAATTCAATTTATTTATAAAAAGTCAGATTTTCTATATGTTATTTTTCAGATGTAGGATAAGTATATGTTTTTTTAGTAGAAATGAAAATATATATTGTGAGAAAGTGAGAGAGAAGTAAGATTTGTTGAAATATAGCCAATAAGAAATTGGTAGTACTACTTATTTCTTCTATATAATAAAGAAGAATTTTACGGATGAAGGAGAGAGCATAATGGGTCATACATCATTCCGAGCAATCGTCGTGAAAGAAAAAGAAAATAATCAATTTGAAAGAAAGCTTGTCGAGAGAGAAATCAATCTTTTACCTGAAGGAGATGTGCTAATACGAGTTCATTACTCTTCATTAAATTATAAAGATGCGCTTTCAGCTACTGGTAATAAAGGTGTAACGAGAACATATCCTCATACGCCAGGAATCGATGCTGCAGGAGAAGTTGTGAGTAGTGAAGATGGTTCCTTTAAGGTAGGGGATCAAGTTATTGTAACGGGGTATGATTTAGGTATGAATACGTCTGGTGGATTCGGAGAATATATTCGCGTGCCATCATCTTGGATTGTTTCTTTACCAGAAGGAATGTCTTTGAAGGAAAGTATGATGTATGGGACAGCTGGTTTTACAGCTGCACTATCGGTATATAAGCTCATTGGAGCAGGAATTATGCCTAATATGGGAGATGTTTTAGTAACTGGTGCTACGGGCGGTGTAGGTAGTGTAGCGGTTAGTATTTTAAGTAAGTTAGGATATAACGTAGTCGGAGCAACAGGGAAATTGGAAGAAGAAGAGATGTTACTACGTTTAGGAGCAAAGAAGGTAATTCAGCGTGTAGAGTTGAGTGATGAATCAGGAAGGCCAATGCTTAAAGGAATATACGCCGGGGTTATCGATACTGTGGGCGGAAAGATGTTAGAAACAGTATTGAAATTGGTACGATATGCCGGTTGTGTAACGACATGTGGTAATGTGGCAGGGCATGAATTACACACAACAGTATATCCGTTTATTTTGCGAGGTATTAGCCTTGTAGGAATAGATTCCGTACAATGTCCAGTAGATATGAGAAGAGAAGTGTGGGCATTGTTAGCGACAGAGTGGAAAAACTTAGAACTATTATCTTATACAGAAGAATGTACATTAGAAAAATTAGATGAGAAGTTTTCGCTCATATTGCAAGGAAAGTTAAAAGGAAGAACAGTTGTAAATATGAAATAAAAAAGAGACGCTAACTTGAGCGTCTCTTTCCTATTATAATGATTGTTTTAAATTGACTTTTCCTTGTTCACCTAAAACACCGTCAGCGATATTTACAGCGTGATCACCGATACGCTCTAAGTTACTTACCATGTCAACGAAGATGATGCTTGCATCGCCTGAACAGCTGCGTTCGTTTAGACGTATTACGTGACGTTTGCGAAGAACACGTTCCATTTGGTCGATTTTACGTTCTTTTGCAATAACAGTTTGAGCTAGTTCAGTGTCAAAGTTTGTTAAAGCATTGATTGCATCTTGTAATGTTGAAATTGTTAATTCAAGCATTTCATTTAATTCAGTTAGTGCGTCGTCTGATAGTGAAACGCGGTTTGAAATTTGGAAATCTACAAGTTCTACAAGGTTTTCTACATGATCACCGACACGTTCAATATCTCCAACAACACCAGCTAAAACAGAATGCTTCTCAGAATCTGCTGATGAAAGTGGTTTTTCTGATAGTAAAACTAAATACTCGGTAATTTTTTTATCTAAATTGTTAATAGCTCCTTCTAATTGAGTAGCCATATTAGCGTGTTTTTTGTCTTGTGTATTTAAAAACTGGTTTGCTTCTTTTAATCCATCTAATGAAAACTCCGCCATACGGATAATCTCTTTTTGAGCTTCTGTTAAAGCAATAGCTGGAGATTGTTCAATAAAGATTGGATTTAAATGTTGTGGTTTGAAGTTAATAGATGCATCTTCACCACGAATAATTTTTGTTACAATCCAGGCTAATACTGCAATGAATGGGAACTGAATGATTGTATTCGTTACGTTAAATGTTCCATGTGCAAATGCAATTGTCATTTCTGGATTCAAGTTTAATGACGTTTGGAAATATTGAATTAAATTTGTAAATGGTATCAATATAATCGTAAAGATAATGGTACCGATAATATTAAAGATAACGTGAACTAATGCTGCACGTCTTGCTGCAATTGAAGTACCGATTGCTGCTAATACTGCTGTAATTGTCGTACCGATGTTATCACCGAATAATACAGGAAGGGCAGCTTGTAAATCGATTGCACCTTGACCGAATAATTCTTGTAAAATACCGATTGTTGCGCTTGAGCTTTGTACAATTAAAGTGAAGACTGTACCGACAATAATTCCTAAAATTGGATTATCACTCATGCTAATCATTAAATCTTGGAATGCCTCTAATGAACGAAGAGGTTTCATACCTGCGCTCATTAATTCTAAACCGAAGAATAACATACCAAAACCGAATACAACTTGACCTACAGAATGTACTTTTTTATTTTTAAAGAAGAATAGTAAAATCGCTCCAACTGCCATAACTGGGAGAGCGTATTCTCCGATTTTAATCCCGATAATAAATGCAGTAACTGTCGTACCGATGTTCGCACCCATAATAACACCAATTGCTTGTCTTAATGTCATAAATCCGGCACTTACAAGTCCGACTGTTAAAGCGGTTGTTCCTGAACTTGATTGAATTAATACAGTAACTAACATACCTGCTAGTACACCCATAAGTGGGTTCGTTGTAAAACGATCTAAAATATCGCGAAGACGATCTCCAGCTGCTTGTTGCAGTCCATCGCCCATGTATTTAATCCCGAATAAGAAAATACCTAATCCACCAATGAATTGGAAGATCATTTCTTGAACATTATATTCCACGCATTCCACTCCTTAAATTTCATGTACGATGTAATTATTAACTAAACCTTGAGGCACTGTAAACGGTTTGCTAGTAAAATTTACACTAAATTTACAAAGAGGTGAAAAGTTTACAATTCTTTAAAGAAACAGCTGTATTTTAATGGTTTTCGTCTTTTGTAAATAGTGTTTTTGTAAAGAAATCACACTTTTTAGAATAGTATTATTCAATTGTATATCAAAGAAATCTTCTACAAGTTCATTGTATATTTTTTGATGATAGTTAAAAAAATATGTAGGGAAATGCATGTAGTTTTATAAAGCCAACATGGGGTTTAATATTTATTAAGTAGTCTTTTTTTGCAAGAAAAAAAGCCGCTAAATTATCCAGCAGCTTTTTCTGTATTTTTATCTCCGTGCTTTTGTTTTCTTATACTTGTAATGTAAATGAACAGAAAAGCAATAAGTAATAGGGAAGAATAACGATATACAGTCGCATAGTTTGTAAAATGTGCAATGAATCCGAAAATAATCGCTCCCGCACCAATTCCAAGGTCAAATGCTGAGAAGAATGTAGCTGTTGCGACTCCTCGTCGGTGCGGTGCTACTCGGTCGATCATCCATGCTTGTAGCGCAGGCTGAATCGCTCCGAAGCCACTTCCGTAACAGGCTGCCGCAATAACTAAGCTCGGAATTGTCGTTGTATACGACAATAAAATAATACCTGCGAACGTTATAATAACCCCTGGAATGATGACGAATGTATGGCCTTTCGCATCATATAACTTTCCGGAAAATGGACGAGTTACAGCGATTGCTAGCGCGTTACATAAAAAGAAGAGACTAATATCAGCAATGCCAACTTCGGTAGCAAATAGTGTGATAAAGCTGCCGATTCCTCCGTACATTAATGTAATACATAATATTAATAATGAAGGAAGTAAAGCTTTGCGCTCAATAAATCCATCGAGAAAAGTACCAGATGATTGTTTTGGTGGTTGTTTCGTTTTTTGGATTTGAAGTAGTTTCGTTAAAATTAATGAAACGATTGTGCATGAAAGTGCACATAAAAAAAGAACGTTGAAATTATATGCTTGCATAAGCCATAGTCCGATTAGTGGGCCGAGAGCCATTGCAATGGTTCCAGAAAGTCCGAAATATCCCATGCCTTCTCCGCGGCGAGCTGCTGGAATTAAATCAGAAACGACAGTTCCATATGTAGTCGTTGTAATACCGAAGCCAGCTCCGTGTAAAATACGAACGGCAAGCAAGAGAAAAATGGTAGAGGCGAAAAGGTAACTGCCCATAGCGAGTAAACAAATAGCAGTACCGATCATTAAAATGATTTTTTTATTAAATTTCTGTAAGGCGTTTCCAGTTAGCGGTCTAACAAAAAGTGCCGCAACGGTAAACATACCGACGACCAATCCGATATTTGAACTTGTGCCACCGATTTCTTTCACATAAACAGGTAAAGTTGGAATTAACATTTGAAACCCTAAAAACATACATAAGTTTGCAAAAATTAAAGCAACAAACTCTTTTGTCCATAACGGTTCTCGTTTTACGAGTATTGCCTCTCCCATATATTCATCCCCTATATACATTTTTTCCGCTAATTGCGGACAGTAAAATTTCCACCTCAAAATCTGGCTGGAGCAAAGAAGTTAGGTGGAAGCCCTGCTGCCCGCAAACGCCCGATTGGTGAAGGCTAATAATCGATGGGGGATGAACAAAACCCCCACTGATTAAAGTTTCACTTTATCTCTTTTCTTTTGAGTATATGTATTGGTCAATGTAGCAGTCAAGGAAGGTGTCTTGAAAGCGGATAACAATTTTTAAAATGAAAAACTGACAAATTTGTGTAAACGCTACACAACTATGAAAAAAAGATGTAAAGTATAGATGTATAGACTTGTAGTTGTTATGAATGATAGAAATTGTTTTTTCTTTAAAGAAAGCGGATTCAAAAGGTAGTGAATGAGAAGGGGATATATACTTTTTTACTACATATATTTGAAAAGGTTTACAAAACAATGAAGAAAGAGGCGTGTACATATGAGACGATTAGGTATTTCTATTTATCCAGAACATTCAACGGTAGAGAAAGATAAGGAATATGTAACATTAGCAAGTAAATACGGATTTACACGTGTGTTCACATGTTTACTATCTGTGGATAGAGAAAAAGAGAAAATTATTGAAGAATTTAAAGAAACGATCTCTCATGCGAATGCATTAGGGTTCCAAGTATTAGTTGATATTAGTCCATCTGTTTTTGAACAATTAGGTATTTCGTATAATGATTTATCATTCTTCCATGAATTAGGTGCGTACGGTATTCGTTTAGATGTTGGTTTCTCAGGATTAGAAGAATCAATTATGACTTATAATCCGTATGGTTTGAAAATTGAGATTAATATGAGCAATGGTACGAAGTATGTAGATAACATTATGAGTCATAGACCAAATCGTGAAAATTTAATTGGCTGTCATAATTTTTATCCGCACCGCTATTCGGGGTTATCATACGATCATTTCATTACATGCTCGAAACAATTTAAAGATTACGGCATGAGAACAGCTGCATTTATTTCATCATTTGATGCAACATACGGACCTTGGCCAGTAACAGAAGGTTTATGTACGTTAGAAGAGCATCGTGAATTACCGATGACAACGCAAGCGAAGCATTTATTTGCGACAGAATTAATTAATGATGTTATCATTGCAAACGCTTATGCTTCAGAAGAAGAATTACAAGCACTAGGTGCGTTAAATAAAGAGAAACAAACATTTGATATAGAACTATACGATACAACGACAAATTTAGAAAGAATTATCGTATTAGAAGAACCTCATTTTTATCGCGGGGATGTATCTGAATATATGATTCGTTCTACACAAAGTCGTGTGAAATATAAAAAAGAAGAGTTTAAACCTCATAATACGCGTGAAATTAAGCGTGGCGATCTTTTAATTGATAATGAGCAATATGGCCAGTATAAAGGTGAATTACAAATTGCATTAAAAGATATGGTGAATACAGGAAAAACAAATGTAGTTGGTCGAATTATAGAAGAAGAGATTTTCTTACTAGATTATTTACATGCTTGGGATAAATTCGGATTTACATTAAAGAAATAGAGAGAATATAAAGGGGAAAAACTACTGATTTCAGTAGCTTTTCCCCCTTTATATATAAAGAGCGAGAGGAAGAGCTATGACAAAGGTGCATCAGCGATTAATTTCTATTTTAGAGGAGTTTTTAGAAGAGAAATCGATGTTAAATCGAGCTTTTTTAGCGAACCGATTACATGTATCAACGAAGACGATTCAAAAAGATATAAAATTATTAAATGATATATTGGAAGAAAACGGAGCGAAAATCGAATCGCAAAGAGGGACTGGATATGAACTAGAAATTATACAAACGAAGATATTTGAAGAGTTTTGTGTGAGTCTATTTCAAAAACAGACGGAAAAGATCCCAACTTCTTATGAAGAAAGAGTTGCGTATATTTTACAACGTGTTTTAACGACAGAAGGATATGTGAAGCTTTCGCAGTTAGCAGAAGAAATTTACGTGAGTAAATCAACTGTAAATTTAATTATGAAAGATGTTACAGATATATGCGGTCGCTATACATTGCAAATTGAAAAGAGACCGTATTATGGTATACGTATTGTGGGAGAGGAATTTAATATTCGTTCTTGTTTATCACAATATGGTTTACCACGTTATGAACATACTCCGTTTCATGAGCAATTTGAGCAGACGGATACATATGTATCGTTACCTCATATATCACTCATTCGTTCAATTATATTAAAGTATATTGAGGGTGGAACAATATATTTATCTGATATAGAAATTGATAATCTAGTTATTCATATTGCAATCGCATTAAAGCGTTGTCAAAGTCAACATTATATGACAGGACTGCATGTGGAGCAATCAGAACTTATAATAAAGAAAGAATATACAATTGCGAAGCAGATTTTAGGAGATTTAGAGAAAGAGTTAAAACTTTTATTTCCAGAAGAAGAAGTATTATATGTGACGGTGCATTTGTTAAGTACTGCTGTTACAGCGAGAGATCGCTATGAAAATGTAGAAGAACTATTAGGAAAAGATATATATGCATTTATGCAACATATTCTTTTTAAAGTAGCGGAAGAACGGAATCTTATTTTTTATTATGATGAAGAATTATTATTTGGATTTGGTGTTCATTTAAAAACGTTATTAAATCGTTTGAAGTATAAGTTAAATACGAGAAATCCTCTTTTGGCAGAAGTGAAAAAGAATTATCCGTATGCTTTTGAAATTGCGGTTCTCGTTGGAGATATAATCGGTGAATATACGGGTGAATCGATCCCTGAAAGTGAAATTGGTTATATTGCTATTCATTTCGGCGGAGCGATGAGCCGTTTGCAGGAGCAGAATCAAAAGAAAAGATGTTTATTAGTTTGTGCGACTGGTCAAGGGAGTGCACAACTATTAAAATATAAAATTTTATCACAGTTTCGAGATAAATTAGAGATTGTAGGTATTACAGGCTATTATCAATTGAAAGTAGAAGACCTTTATAAAGACAAAATAGATTGTATTATTAGTACGATTCATATACCTAGTGGTTTGCCTGTTCCAGTTATAAAAGTGAACTCAATATTTGATGATAAAGAGATTAAATCGATTGGTCAGCAATTGTTTACGCATGTGAATAATAGTGTGCAGCAATATATAAAAGAAGATTTAATCTTTTTAAATCGTAGCGCTTCTACGAAAGAAGAAGTTATTCAATTTTTATGTGAGAAAGCCGCTGAGAAAAACTATGTGCCAGAAAATTTTTATGCTTCTGTTATGGAAAGAGAAAATACATCTCCGACAGCGGTTGGAAATTTAGTGGCGATTCCGCATCCGATGCAGTTATTAAGTGAGGAAACATTTTTGATATTTTGTACACTTGATAAGGCTGTTGAGTGGGGAGATAAAAAAGTACAATTGATTATTTTATTTAGTGTGAAGCGCAATAATAATGAAGATTTGCAACGGCTTTATGATTTTTTATATGATATTATGTCTAATCAGAATACGATAGAGAAATTAACTCAGGCTGAATTAATTGAAGGTTTTCAAGAGATTTTATTATCGTATTGAAAAAGTATATAAAAACTTCCGTTACATAACGGAAGTTTTTTATGTTTAATTGTATGCGTTTTCATAATAAGATGAACATATAGAAAAACAAAGCTTGGGGGAAGTTAAAATGACTGATATGCAAACTCCATTTGCGTTAATTTTACATGGTGGCAACGCGAGAAGCGCGGCGCTTGAAGCAATCGCTTTTGCAAGACAAGGAGATTTTGAGAATGCGAGTGAAAAGATGGAACTTGCTAGTGAAGAAATTTCAGCAGCTCATCGTATTCAGACGGATTTAATTCAAGAGGAAGCAAGAGGAAATCATGCAGAAATAAGTTTACTGTTAGTGCATGCACAGGATCATTTAATGAATGCAATTACAGTGAAAGAACTTGCTGAAGAATTTATCGCTCTTCATAAACGTGTGGAAGAGAAAGTGACAGTATAATATGTATATTTTATTATGTTGTGCTGCAGGTATGTCAACGAGTATGGTTGTAAGAAAAATGCAAGAAGAGGCGAAGAAACAAGGGAAGGATTATAAAATTAAGGCAGTTGATTCAGAACTTGTGAAGCTTGAAATTAAGGAAGCAGATGTCGTTTTAATTGGTCCGCAAGTGAAATATTTATTTCCGGCCGTAGCGTTTCTTGCAAAGTCATACGATATACCAGTTGCTATTATAAACCAACGAGATTATGGCATGTGTGACGGTTTGAAAGTACTTAAGCAGGCAGAAGAATTAGTTTTAGCGTAATTATATTTTTTTAAACATAAACATTATAATGTTATAACTTTTGGTTATATTGAACAAAGGGAGGGCTATTGATGAATGGGTTTATGAGTTTTATGGAACAGAAGATTATGCCAACAACGCAAAAGATTGCAGGACAGCGACATTTATTAGCAATTCGAAACGGGGTTATTTCTACATTACCATTAACGATCGTCGGATCATTTTTCGTTATCTTTTTAAACTTACCAATTGATGCATATATGGAGTGGATTGCACCGTTTCGTCATATTTTAGATATTCCATTCCGATTTACAGTAGGCTTAATGGCATTATACGCAGCTTTTGGGGTAGGGGCTTCGCTCGCTAATTTTTATCAGCTCAATCAATTAAGCGCAGGGTTACTCTCTGTACTCGCCTTTTTATTAGCATCAGTTGAACCAATTCAAATTACGAAAGCTGTACCAGGTGTTATTGATGCGGGTAGATACATTTCAGTAGGAACATTAAGTGCCACGTCTTTATTCGGCGCAATTGTTACTGCATTAATTGCAGTAGAAATTTATCATTTTATGATTAAGCATAATATTTCGATTAAATTACCAGAAAGTGTACCACCAGCAGTTGCAAACTCGTTTGCAGCATTAATTCCAACTTTAGTTGTTATTCTTTTATTCTGGGGTATTCGTTACGGTTTAAAATTTGATGTAAATACAACAATCACATATTTAATTGCACCATTAAAGTCAGTATTAGTAGGAAACAATTTATTCGGCGGTCTATTAACAGTATTTTTAATCGTGTTCTTCTGGTCATTCGGTATTCATGGCCCAGCGATTTTAGGACCAATCATTCGTCCGATGTGGGATTCAGCAATTCTTGAAAATATGGAAGTGTTCACGGCTACAGGAAATGCACATCAGTTACCAAACTTATTTACAGAGCAATTTATTCAATGGTTCGTATGGATTGGTGGGTCGGGTTCAACGTTAGCTTTAGTCATTATGTTTATGTTCTCTAAATCTAAGTTCTTAAAAGAGTTAGGTAGATTATCATTCGTGCCAGGTTTATTCAATATTAACGAGCCAATTATTTTCGGGGCACCGATTGTAATGAACCCAATCTTAATTATTCCGTTCGTTATTACACCGTTAGTTACAACGACGGTATCATATTTCGCAGTTGTTTCAGGTATGATTCCACTTATGATGGCGAAGTTGCCATTTACGATGTTAGCGCCAATTGCAGCAGTGATTAGTACGGACTGGACAATTATGGCTGGCGTACTTGTAATTATTAACTTTGTAATCTCATTTATTATTTACTATCCATTCTTCAAAATGTATGAGAAACAACAAATAGCAGGAGAGGAGAAAACAGAATGCTCGGAGCAATTATCATCTTAATTACATTTGTGATCGGACAATGCATTGCTCATTATTCGAAATGGGTACAAAGTAAATCTTTATTAGTTTTACTACTCGTATCAGTTTTGTTTATCGGTTGTTCAATGGGTGCATATGTAATTTTAGGTCTACACTCACCGTACGTAATTATTGTACCGACAATTTTATGTGCAACATGTTTATCTGCAAAATATAGATTTACGAGCATGGCATTAATACAACGTGTGAAGGAGATGCAAAAGCATGGAGCGTAAATTAGGAATTTCACTTTATCCAGAGCATTCAACGAAAGAAAAAGATATGGCTTATATTTCCGCAGCGGCACGACACGGTTTTTCAAGAATATTTACTTGTTTGTTATCTGTGAATCGTCCAAAAGAAGAAATTGTAGCTGAATTTAAAGAGATTATTAATCACGCAAAAGATAACAATATGGAAGTTATTTTAGATGTAGCTCCAGCTGTGTTTGATCAGCTTGGTATTAGTTATAGCAATCTATTATTTTTCGCAGAATTAGGCGCAGACGGTATTCGTTTAGATGTAGGTTTTGACGGATTAACGGAAGCGAAAATGACGAATAATCCGTACGGTTTAAAAATTGAGTTAAATGTAAGTAACGATATTGCGTACTTAGAAAATATTCTTTCGCATCAAGCGAATAAATCAGCTTTAATCGGTTGCCATAATTTTTATCCACAAAAGTTTACTGGTCTTCCGTACGATTATTTCATTCGATGTAGTGAACGTTTTAAAAAGCACGGTATTCGCAGTGCAGCCTTTATTACATCAAATGCCGCAAACATCGGTCCATGGGATATTAACGACGGTTTATGTACGTTAGAAGAGCATCGTAATTTACCAATTGAAGTACAAGCGAAGCATTTATGGGCAACAGGGCTAATTGATGATGTCATTATCGGAAATGCTTATGCGAGTGAAGAAGAGTTAGAGAAATTAGGAAACTTAAATCGTTACATGTTACAGCTAAAGGTACACTTTGTAGACGAAGCAACGGAAGTAGAGAAGAAAGCGACGCTGCAAGAATTACACGTAAGACGCGGCGACATAACAGAATATATGGTACGTTCTACAGAAGTGCGTAAAAAGTACAAAGACTATGACTTCCCGGTGCGCGAAAGTGTGCTACAGGAAAGAGGGCAAGTTGTAATTGGTAATAACTCATTCGGAAAGTATAAAGGTGAACTGCAAATCATCTTGAAAGAAATGCCGATAGATGAACGGAAAAACATTGTCGGTACAATTGCAGAAGAAGAGTTATTCTTACTAGATTATGTAGGAGCTTGGACGCAGTTTACTTGTGTGGAATAGGGAAGATAGGGGGCGTTCTAAATTTTGGAACGCCTTTTTAATAGTAAAGCGCTTTTAATGTAAAAATTTGTCGATAAATCGATATTTCTTGTCGAATCGTTGATATATTATAAGTTACGATAGATATATTCGAAAAATCGTTGATATATTGTAGGTTACGATAGATATATTTGAAAAATCGTTGATATAATTTCATTTACTGTGACATTTTTCAGTAGTTTAATAGAGTAAAAAAAAGAGTCAGCCTCAACAATGAGACTGACTCTTTTTTTATAGTAATTAGTTTAAAATTTTCACTGTAACTGTTTTACGTCCCCAGTTACTTGAAGTGCCTTTATCTGGCATTAAAACGTCGATTTTATTTCCTTTAATAGCTCCACCAGTATCACCAGCGATTGCTACTCCGTAACCTTCAACCCATACTTTTGAACCTAATGGAATGACACTTGGATCAACTGCAATTAGTTTCATGTTTGGATTTGCTGTTAAGTTGTGACCTAAAGCTGATTTTACTTGGTCGCCTGCTTTATAACCATTTTCAAGTGGATCTGCTGTGTAAGCTGTTGCTACAACTCTTAACTCACGAGAAGATGATGGTGTGCTTGTTTCAGTTTCTTTTGCAACAGGTTTTTGTGTGGCTGGTTTTTGAGCTTTAGCTTCTGCTTGAGCCTTAGCCGTTTCACGAGCTTCAGCTGCTTCCTGAGCCTTAGCTGCTTCACGAGCTTCAGCATCTGCTTGAGCTTTAGCCGCTTCACGAGCTTTAGCTGCTTCTTGAGCCTTAGCCGCTGCTTGAACTTCAGCTGCTGCCTGAGCTTTAGCTTCTTCACGAGCTTTAGCTGCTTCCTCTGCTTTAGCTTCAGCATCTGCCTGAGCTTTAGCTTCTGCCTGAGCCTTAGCTTCTTCACGAGCTTTAGCTGCTTCCTGAGCTTTAACTTCTGCTTGAGCTTCAGCAACTTCACGAGCTTTAGTTGCTTCCTCTGCTTTAGCTTTTGCTTGAGTTTCAGCTACTTCACCAGCTTTAACTGCTTCACGAACTTTAGCTGTGTCTTGAACTTTAATTGCTTTTTCAACTTTAACTGCTGGTTGAACTTTAACTGGTGCTTTACCTGTTAAGTATGGAACATGAACATAAGCTGTTTTTCCGTTATATTCAAATTGAATCCAGTCATTTTGCACTTCGTGTGTTGTTTCGATTACATCATCTTGTTTCAACTTACCAAGAATTTCTGAGTCTGTGTTTGCTCCAGCACGTACGTTTAATACGTTTGCTGTTACGTAGTAAGTATCTTTCGTATAGTCAGCGCTTATGAAAGCTTCTTTACCGCTATTCAATTTAACTTTTGACCATCCGTTTTCTGTATGTAAAACATTTACTTTATATCCATCTAATAATTTTCCTACAACTTTTGATTCAGTAGTTGGGTTTTCTCGTACGTTTAGTACGTCAGTCGTTACGATTGTTTCTGCTTTAGCAGATGTTGTGAAAATCCCAAGACCAAAAACCGCTGCTGTTGCTATACCCATAAATTTTTTCATAATAGCCTCCATTGCATTTGTTTTCGTTGACCTCATTATAGCAACCATTATTTTCTTATTTGCGAAAAACATAAAATTACAAAGCTTTCGTAACGGGGCATTAATATTCTGTAATAATTCCATAAATAACCTGATAGCGCTTCCTTATTGTTTTTTGGAGGATTAGAGCGTGTGAAACATAAAATGAGTGGTATTTCAATTTCTATAACGTTAATAATATTACAGAAATGTTTCTAATTGTTTTCTGCAGTATTACAAAAATGGTGTGTTTTACTGTCGAAACGAAAATTTAGTTATAAAATAATAATATTTTTGACTGTGGAAATATATAAATGAGGTGAAATTTAATGAAATATCGATAGAATTGTTACAAAATAAGTCGATGCATGGAAAAAATTACGCCTTGTATTTTGTCTATTACATATTATTTTTGCAATAATAGGATTCGATAATAGCCCGAGTATCTATAAAGAATGAAGAGTATTAGAAAGATAGTTGTAACGTGAAACATATATAATAGAAGAAACACAATTTGATAGGTAAATAAAAAACGTAGGAGTGTACACTCCTACGTTTTTTATTTACTCATATCGTAAACATTCAATTGGATCAAGTTTTGCAGCTTTGTTAGCTGGTAGTAGTCCGAATGCAATACCGATTAGCATTGAAATACCTACTGAAAGAAGTCCAAGTTCTTTTGAGATAACAAGTGGCCATCCGGCAAAGATTGAGACGATCCAAGCGAAGAAAATACCGAGCATGAATCCGATAAAACCACCTAGTCCTGTTAAAATACAAGATTCGATTAAGAATTGCGTTAATACTTTACCGCGTGTTGCACCAAGTGCTTTACGAATACCAATCTCACGTGTACGTTCTGTTACAGATACAAGCATGATGTTCATTACACCGATACCACCAACAAGTAATGAAATAGCAGCGATACCACCGAATACCATTTTCATCATACCGATTGATTCATCTAGTTGCTTCGTAAATTCACCCATATCTTGAGCTTCAAATTTATGCTCAAATTTAGGAGCTTTCATATCGTTTAAAACAGAAGCGGCTTGTTTTTCTACACTTTTACGTTCTGCTGGTGAAGTTAATATTAATCTTACAGAGTCATACTCAGTTACTCCTGAGATTACAGGAGCGTTTTCAAGTGATGTATAACCTTCTGACATAGCCATTCCGAAATCATTTTTCGTTTCATACACACCGACTACTTTATATGGCTTTCCTTTTATGTCAGTGTATAAATTTGATTCCCAGCCGTTAAATAATTTATTGAAAGCTTCTTCATTTAAAATAACAGCAGGAATCGCTTGCTTTAATTCACTATCATTTAATTCACGACCGTGAACTAATTTTATTTTCGCATCTGTCATGAAGGCGCCTGTTCCACCTCTTAAATCAAGAGAGACATCTTTTGAACCAGAAGATGCTTTTACTTTCATACTTACATCTGGATAAACATCTTTAACGCCTGGCACAGTTTGAAGACGTTTTAACATATCAGCTGTAATTTTGGCACTATCAGTTCCGTAATCAGGGTTGTTGTAGTAAATCGTTACTTCTGTATCTTTTCCTTGGCCTAATTCTTTTTTAAACTTTGCATTTGTACCATCACCCATTGAAATGATAGTAATAATGGCGCTAATACCAATAATAATACCTAGCATTGTTAATATAGAACGCATTTTATGAGCAAAGATAGAGGAAAGGGCCATGCGTATATTTTCACTCGTGTTCAAAATTAACCTCTCCAATCTTGGACGATATTTCCGTCACGAATTACAATTTGACGTGCTGCAGCTTCCCCGATTTCACGATCATGGGTAATCATAATAATTGTTGAGCCTTGTTTGTTTAATTCGTAAAAGAGGTCCATAATTTGTGTACTCGTTTTCGTATCAAGTGCACCCGTTGGTTCATCAGCTAAAATGAATTTTGGGTTATTTACAATTGCACGGGCAACGGCAACACGCTGCTTTTGACCACCGGATAATTCGTTCGGTAAGTGAGTAGCTCGATCTGCTAAACCAACTTTTGTTAAAGCGGCTAATGAGCGTTCACGTCTTTCTTTTTTATCGACTCCAGCGTAAATAAGAGGTAGTTCTACATTTTGAAGTGCTGTAAGTCTTGGTAATAACATGAAGTTTTGAAATACGAACCCGATCTCTTTATTACGAACGCGTGCAAGTTCGGTTTCAGACATGTTTGAAATATTTTGTCCCGCTAATTCATACGCACCTGTCGTTGGTTTATCTAAGCAACCGATAATGTTCATTAAAGTTGATTTACCAGAACCAGAAGGTCCCATTATAGAAGTGAATTCTCCTTGGTTTAGTGTTACGTCAATTCCGTGTAATATTTGAACGGACTCTGCACCATTTTGGAAGGATTTCGTGATGCCTTTTAAGTTAATCACTGGGCGACAACCTCCATACCATCTTTTAAGTCTTTTTCAGGTTTAGAGATAATTTGTTCTCCTTTTTTCACTCCAGAAACTTTTGCTTCGCTATCTGTCTCGAATTCGACAGTAATCGCTTGTTCTTTCGCTTTACCATCTTTTACAACGAAGACAACATTTTTGTCACCTTTTTTCACGATGCTGCTTTTCGGAACAATTGTACCAGTTGCTTCGCCAGATTTACTTGTTACATAAACGTGGAAGCCGTTTTGTAATTCTTCACTATTATCTAATGTGACAGTGAATTGATAGTTAGAAACAGTTTTATTTTCGTCTATACTCTTTAATGGTGTAGAACCAATTTCCGTTACTTTTCCTGTCCAAGTCTTACCAGCGACCGTTTTTGATGAAACAGTTACTTCTTGCCCAACTTTCATACTAGCAAGCTCATATTCAGAAAGTTGACCTTTTACTTTAAATTGACCAGCATGACGAAGAGTAATGCCACTCATACCTGTTTTTTCATCAGCAGTTTTCACGATATCATCAATTACACCATCAACAGGACTTGTTACAGAAAGAGTGTTTACTTTCTCTTTTGCTGCTTTAATCATTTCATCAGATTTTTCAACTTCAAACTTTTTCATTTCAAGTTGTGATTCTAATTGTTGCACTTCGACTTCCGATGCTTTTAATGCTTCCTGAGGAAGACCTGCATTTTTATCTTTTTGTAATTTTTGTTTCGCTGCATCGATTTGTTTTTGGAACAATGTTACTTCTTTTTGTGCGATTTTCTTTTGCATTTCTGCTTCCGTTACACCTTGTTTAGCAGTGGGGTCATTATATTTAAACAGAAGTTGCCCTTTTTTCACTTCATCGCCTTTTTTAACCGCTAATTCATACGTGCCTTTTGTTGGATCAAATGAAATAGTTTCAATTCCGTTTGGAATAACTTCACCGCCAAATTTTTGCGCGTTTTCGATTTGTTTTTCTGTTACTTTATAACTGCTATATGCCATTGCAACATCTGAACCACCACCAGCAAATGCAAAGTATGATCCAGCTGCAATTCCGATTGCTACTACACTAGTAATTAACACTTTATTTTTCTTCTTCATCTATTTATCACCTTTTCGTTCGTTTTAGTATCTACATTAAGTATAGAAGAGGTGAAGAATCTGACAAATCGTTTTAGCTTACAATAACCTTACAGTTTTGTAAGGTATGAATATGTAAATGTAAGGTAGAGGTTGTCCTAGCTTAAGCAAATGAATTGACTCGTTGTTTCTTTCCTACAATAATATTGTAGGAAGGAGAGGAGGAAGGAAGATGGAAACTTATTTTAGTGCGCATCCATTAAAGCTATTTATTCCATACTCAAGGCAACATGCCATTATATTATTTATTATGTTGGTGGGGATCGTTTTTCTATATCAATACCAAGATGTATTACGTCAAATTGAGTGGAATATAACGGTTAGATATGCGATTGCATTTCTATTTATAGGAAGTGAAATTGGGCTTCATATGTGGGAATGGAAAGCCGGGATTTTTGACCTAGGCACTTCATTACCATTTGAGTTATGTACGATTAGTTTATTATTAGCGTCAATTATGATTGTAACGAAAAGTTATCGCATATATGAGATTGTGTTTTTCACAGGAATTATCGGTGCATCACAAGCCATTTTAACGCCAAACTTGCAGTATGCTTTTCCGCATTTTCGTTTCATTGAATATTTCATTGCGCATGTATTGCTCATTTGGGCACCGCTCTTTATGACCTGGGTAGAAGGGTATCGTCCGACAGTACAATCTATTAAACGCACAATGATATTTTTAAACATATTGATTCCAATTGTTTCGTTTGTGAATTACAAAACGGGTGGAAATTATATGTTTTTAGCTCATAAGCCAGAAACTGCCTCATTACTCGATATGTTAGGACCGCATCCTTACTACATTATTTCATTAGAACTCGCAGCGCTTATTGGATGTTTTATTGTGTATATGCCGTTTGCGAAAAGAGAAAAACATGTACATAAAGAATCACTAGGATCATAACCTAGTGATTTTTTGCGTTTGAATATTTACAATTCAGAAAATTAAGAATAAAATTAAAGGGTAAATCATAGAGAGAGAAGGGGAAAAATGGTCAAAAAAGTATTTTTGAATGGGATGGAAATGACGATTCAATTTATTATTTCGATTTTGGGGATTATTTGTTTAGGAGCACTGCCGAAATTATTTTATGGATTTGAGCTGCATGTATCAGAGTACATAAAGAGTTTAAAAGAAGTATTTTTGAACTTAATGGATCTCTCCAATTTGCAATATGTGAGAGATAAATTTTTATTCCCACAGTTGTTTATCCATTATAAAGAAACGATTGTTATTTTTTTGGCCGCTTTTTTCATTTCATTATTTGTAGCATTTTGTATCGTTTATATGATTATGAGTAGTTCACCGCGTATACAACATCGAATTAAATCATTTCTTATCTTCCTAGAATCCATTCCAGACATTCTTCTTATTTTAGTATCACAAATTTTAGTTATATGGTTTTTTAAACAAACAGGTTTTTTACCTTTTCAAATTGCGTCAATTGGAGGCGAGTCGATTAGAGGATTGCCAATATTATGTTTGAGTATACCGACAACGATTATGTTTGTAAAAATGTTAGTGCTTCGTTTTGAAAATGAGCTAGAAAAAGATTATGTACTATTTGCTAAAGCGAAAGGGCTGAATCGCTTTCATATTTTAAATCGTCATATTTTACGAAATGTGTTGCTTAGTACACTTTTCTTTGCGAAAACGAATGTTTTTTTTATGCTATCTAATTTATATATTATAGAATGGATTTTTAATACGAGTGGTATTTTTATGTTTTTGAAATCGTATGAGGGTATTAGGATTGAGGTTTTCATCGTTAGTGTGCTGCTTATTTATATTCCGATTTTTATTATATTTAAATTGTTTCATTATCTCATTCCAGCTGCGATGAAGGAGAGATTATAATATGTGGACGTATATAAAACGCGATAAAAGATTTTGGATAAGCATTGGGTTTCTTCTCCTATTAGTTCTTTTGAGCATCGGAAATACGATATGGAATGATGGACAGATTAAAAAAGTTACACTGCAATATGATGCGGATGGAAATCCAGAAGTGCCACCGTTTTCACCTTCACTACAATTTTTACTCGGGACAGATTTGAAAGGATATGACCTTTTACATTTAGTCATTGAAGGCGCGAAGTGGACGATTGGTATATCTATTTTAATTGCGGCACTTAGAATGGTAATAGGTGTGTTTTTCGGTGTTATACTCGGAACATATATAAAAAGAGGCTTTTCAAAGATTGAGGCTTTTTTTGATAGTTTCACAGTTATTCCGACAGTTATGATTGCGTATTTCTTTCTTCAAGCTGTGAATATATTTGGAAGTGGAGAGGAAACAACAACTTTTTTTGAAAGGGCTTCGTTTCAAGTTGTATTACTTGTAATGCTTGTGATGCCAGTTATTGCACTGTATGTTGCGAAGGAAGTTCGTAAATTACAAACAGAAGAATTTGTTGATGCCGCGCGCATATTAGGTGGATCGAGAAGGCACATTGTTATAAGGCATCTTTTTCCGCATCTCTATATGACGTTTATACTTGTATTTCTTCAACAGTTTACTCAAACCTTGACCATTTTACTTCATTTAGGGTTACTTGAGGTGTTTTTTGGAGGGACAGTCCAGTTTGGTGGACCGATAGGGATAAAAGAAATAGACTCTTACACACATGAATGGTCAGGGTTAATAGGAGTCTATTTTAGATCATTAACAGTGCATCCGTGGATTCCTCTCGTCCCAATTACATTTTTCGGGCTTACTATTTTTTCAGGAAATATGATTGTAAAAAGTATAGAAGAGGCGATGTCAAAAGTAAGGTTAGGCGGAGAGATAAAGAAGCCAGTTGTAGAAGAAGAACAATCTGTTGTGCAGTCAAAAGAAGAGTTATTTACTTTTAAACATACGATGTGAAAATAAAGAAGAAGCAAGCATAATCAATGCTTGCTTCTTTTTTTATTTCGTAGAAACTTCACCTTCAGCTTCTGTTTGCGGAATAAAGTATCCGATTATACCACCGATAATTGCCGGAACAATCCAGCCGATCCCTAAGTTATAAAAAGGAATTGTGTGTACGATATTAGCGATAAAGTTTGGAATCATTTCCACATTATCAAGTGCATGAATACAGCTAATAAGGAATGCAGCGATCATTGCTCCGATATAGACAGAAGGTTTACGTTTCGTATATTTATCAATAAATGATACGAAAATTAAAATGATTGTAATTGGATATAAAATAATTAATACAGGTAATGTAATTTTAATTAATAAGCTTAAGCCTAGGTTTGAAATGATGAAGCTAAATATACAAACGTATAATACCAGTTTCTTGTATGAAACATTCGTTAACACTGTTGCGAAATAGTTTGCGAATGCACTTACAACACCGATTGCAGTCGTTAAACAAGCGAAAATAATTGCGATACTTAATAAAACATTACCGCTTGTCCCAAAGAATTGATACATAATCGTAGCTAATAGCTGACCACCGTTTTCAAATTGTCCTAAGTTTCCGTTTGAAGCCCCGATATAACCGAGTAAGAAATAAACAATTGTTAAGAAAAGGGCAGCAATGCTTCCGCAAATAATTGTATATTTTGCGATGGATTTTTTATCTTGTATACCGTTTTGGCGTATTGCATTTACAACAATCGTTGATAATACGAGCGCCCCAATTGCATCTAACGTTAAAAACCCTTCAAGAAATCCTTTGAAAAATGGGATGTCTTTATAGTCACCGATAGGTTCTGTGAATGATCCTGGTGAAAGAATTGCTTTTGTTGCCATAATTGCAATAATTACAAGTAAAATTGGCGTTAATATTTTACCGATATGATCTACTAATTTGGATGGATTTAATGATAGGAAGTAAACGACTGTAAAGAAAATAGCGCTAAAAGCCAACATAGAATACCATTGATCTGGGAAAAGTGGTGCAATCCCAATTTCGTAAGATACAGATCCAGTTCGTGGAATAACAAATAGTGGGCCGATTGAAAGATAAATAATGATAGCGAATACTGCTGCGAATTTTGGGTGAACACGGCTTGCTAAAGTGTTAAAACTACCACCGGCAAGGGCAACAGCGACGATAGCTAGTAAAGATAAACCGACGTCTGTAATAATAAATCCTGTAATGGAAACCCACATGTTTTCTCCGGAAGAAAGACCGAGAAGGGGCGGGAAAATCATATTACCAGCACCGAAGAAAACTGCGAATAGTAGTAAACTAATCGAAAGTATTTGCGCTGGTTTTAAAGTTGTACGCATATAAAGAAAATCCTCCTAATGAGTATTTTTGTCGAAAATTCAAATAATTTGTCGAGTAACTGTTATTATTTTAAAGGTCTGATGACTAGAAAGCAAGAGGGAATTTTATAAAAATTAAAAAATAATGCATTAAATTGAATAAATATACTATTTATATGTTAATTAGGAAGGATTTAACTTTACATATAAAAAAACACACATATCGTTACGATATGTGTGTTAAAAGAAAATCTTTTTATCACGTTCTTCTTTTAAAATTTCAACTGCTTCTCGGAAGCGTTGTGAATGCACAATTTCTCGTTCACGTAAAAAGCGTAAGCTATCATTTATATCTGGATCATCGGATAAGTTAATGAGCCATTGATATGTTGCGCGCGCTTTTTCTTCAGCGGCAATATCTTCATATAAATCTGCGATGGGGTCTCCTTTTGCCTGAATATAAGTAGCAGTAAAAGGAACACCACCTGCATTATGATAAAATAAAGCGCTATCGTGATTAGCGTACTGTGCGTCTAATCCGGCAGCTTTCATTTGTTCCGGTGTTGCATCTTTTGTTAATTTATAAATCATTGTAGCGATCATTTCTAGGTGTGCGAATTCTTCGGTGCCGATATCGGTTAGCAAGCCAACGACTTTGTCAGGGATAGTATAACGCTGATTTAAGTAACGAAGGGCAGCAGCTAGTTCGCCGTCAGCACCACCGTACTGTTCAACTAATAATTTGGCAAGGGCTGGATTACAGGTGCTTACTTTAACTGGGTATTGTAATTTCTTCTCATAAATCCACATATTTTCTCTCCTTCATATTTGCCATGGCCAAGGACCTTTGCTCCATTCCCATGGAGCGTTAGAATAACTATTTCCAAACTGCTGAAGTGGTCCGTATTTTTCTTCCATCTTTTGTTTTAATACCCTTCGTTTATAGGAGAAGTCATTAAATTGATTAATCGCAGCAGTGTCATCTGGATGTGTATCTAAATAAAGAGTTAGTTCAACTAGTACAAAGTCTAGTTCTTGAAGCTCCAGTAAAAGTTGATAATATTCTTCTGGTAGCGATTGAGTCACGTCAGTAGTCACCGCCCTTTTTTATAAGGATTTTCATAATAGTCATAAAAAACAGGCCATAAAGTTCCTTTTTGTAATGCCTCTTTTGGTGTGAATTGCGGTAAATTTGGCGGTTGAAAACCTAAAAATAAATTAGGAGGAGTAGAATAATATTTTTTTCCGATAGGAGGACAAGGATCTTGAGGGCTATGGTATGGCACGAATGCTCTCATATATTTATTCATGAATAAACCTCCTTAACTCTTCATCACTACGTATTGTATTCAGACATAACAGGCATTTATGACACATATAAAAAAGTAATAAGTACAGGGGGAATGAATGTGGAGAATGTAAAGAATTTCATTGTGCTAGAAGTAAAGAACTTAAAGGAAACGCTGTATTTTTACGAAGGGATTTTAGGAATAAGCCCCAGTTCAGAGAGACCTCAATTAGATATAACAGGGGTTTGGTATGATGCTGATTCAATGAGAGTTAGTTTTGTAATGAATCGTAGTTTGGGTGGGCGTGAGAAGAGTGTTACGGATGCGGTTGATGTTCTAATGTTTTCAATTTCTAACATAGAGAACTTAAAGAAGAGGTTAGTGTTTTATAAAATTGCATATACAGAAAACAAAAGTGAGAAGAGTATTGTAGTACAAGACCCAGATGGATATAAAGTTCAAGTGATAGAAAGAAACATAGGGAGGCGATTTGATGGGGAGAAATTACGAAGAAAGTGCGTTGTTTGAGCATAAGTTTTGGCTAAAGGTACTTAGTGATCATGCGCAATTTTTACTTGATGCGTTAGCTCCAAAGGAGAAGGAAGATATAAAGAAAGCTACTTATTTTGTTGAGACGTTTACAGGCTTTTTAAATAAAATTCATACTGTCAATCTCATTGCATTCTCAAAAGAGGCAGAGCGAGCTGCTAAGGAGATACGAACGTTTAAATTAAATATTATACAGAAACAGTTGGAGGGGAAAATTACTATTCATTTTACGCCGACTTTTATTAATCATATGGTAAATGAAGTAGAAGAGTATATAACGGTGTTAGAGTTTTTAAAGAAAGGAGAAGTTCCGCCTGTTTTTCATGAATTACATTATCATCTCGTTTGGTTAACAGATGCAGCTGGTCATGCAGGGTCTATTTCTGGTGGATTAGATCTTGTTGAAAAAAGATTGAAAGAGAAAAGCGAAGAATTCGAGAAGCACTTTGAACAATTTTACTTAAAGGCAGTTGAGATGACGGGGTATTTACGGACAGAGCTTCATCATTTTCCGGCGTTAAAGAAGTTTACAAAAGATGTTTCACTTGAGTTAAAATTATTTTCGCATTTTCTCCATGAGGTTGAAGAGATGGAGTTATCGAATGAAATATTAAGTGCGTTATCAGCGAGAATGGCAGATCATATGGCAAGAGAGGAATGTTATTATTTATTAAAGTTAGCACAATCATCTGGACTTGAGATGCCAAAATGTAATCCACTTTAAAGAACAAGAGGTCGATTTCAGTTGGCCTCTTGTTCTTTTTTATTATCTCTTTTTATTTTTGCTTGCTCAATACTTGCCTGTAATGTCTCCATAATATTGATGATGTTTGGAGCTGGGGAGATTGTTTCAGTTTTTTCCTGTTGTTCAATTTTGTTTTCGATTAATTCGGTAAGAGCTTCTTTATACTCGTCTTTAAATAGCTCTTGTTCGAAAGGATTTGTAAGATGATGAATTAAATTGATTGCCGCGGTGAGTTCTTGTTTTTGAATAGGATGATCTTCGTTACTTGGTAAATTAGGTGTAGTTGTTATATTGCGAATTTCATTAGGGTAATGAATGGTTTGTAACATAAGCCCATCTTCAAAGCTACGGATAATAGCTAAGTGTTGTTTTTTTCTGATAGAAATATGAATTAGACCAAGTTTATTCGTACGTTCAAGAGCTTCTTTTAATAATAAATATGACTTTTCGTGTCCCGGCGTAGGGCCTATAAAATAAGAACGGTCATAGAGAACAGAATCAATTTCGCTATTTTGGACAAAAGATATAATACGAATGGACCGTGGCTCATGAACTTTTTGCAGCTCAGCTAATTCTTTTTCATCAATAATGATGTATTTATGAGGTGCATATTCATAGGCTTTTACAATATCTTTATCATCGATTTCTTCATCCGTACAATCAGGAGCAAACTTTTTATATTTAATAGGTGTTAGGCATTCTTTATGGAGACTTAAAAACTTTATATCGTTTTCTTCTACGGCACTATATAGTTTGATTCCTATATTTAATAGCCCAAGTGAAAGTGCACCTTTCCATACGGTATGCATATGAAATTTCTCCTTTCATTTAAAAAAATAAGTATGTTTATTATGAGATAGTAAGAAATTTCATATACGTTTTTTATTTTTAGTCAAGGGTAAGCTAGATAGTTCGAGTCATAAAATGTATTGACAAGCCCTCTAAAATATTTTAATGTGATTGTATAAAATTGTGTATATAAAGGGGAGTAACTTATTACAGTAAAGTCGTCATTACAGGGAGAAACCCTCGGCTTTATTGGCAACGTTTCGTTGTTAGTGAGACCTTTACCAGCAATGGTACAGGCCCCTTATTGTCTTTTTTAGGACCCTTACCATATTTGGTAGGGGCCTTTTTGTATACAAAGAGAGGAGATAAAAAATGAAAAAACTTATTAGTAGATTAAGAGTTGTATTTCATGTCCGCAAGTTTGTTCCATTCCTATTTGACTTTTTCACTTCAAAAGAGGTTTCAATAAAGAAGAAAATTTTATCTGTTGCTTTTTTAGTTGGTTATGTGGCGATGCCGCTTGATTTAATTCCAGACTTCCTGCCGTTTATCGGTATTTTAGATGATATTGGAATTGTGTTATTCATTTTGAATCGAATTGTAAAAATGGCACCAGTGCAATTACAAGAAAAGCATAATGTAAATATTGGATAGGAGTTAAAAGAATGGAGCAAATTATTTTAGATATAATCGAGTTTTTAAAGCAGTTTTCTTATTTTGGAGTTGTGTTAGCATTAACGTTTGAATTTATTCCAGCAGAAGTAGTTTTACCCATGGTTGGATATTGGGTGTACGAGGGAGATATGAATTTTTGGCTAGCTGTATTAGCTGGAACGCTTGGTGGAACGACAGGACCATTAACGTTATATGCACTCGGTTATTACGGTGGTCGTCCTCTATTAATAAAATACGGAAAATACTTCTTCATTAAGGAAGAACAAATTCAAAAGGCAGATGATTTCTTTGAGAAATACGGACCGGTTGTAGCATTTGTTGGACGCTTCGTTCCAGGAGTTCGAACACTTATTTCCGTTCCATGTGGTATGGCGAAAATGAACATATGGAAATTTAGCATATATACATTTGTAGCGATGTTCCCGTTAACGGCTTTGTATATATATGTAGGAATGAAATTAGGTCCGCATTGGGAAAAAGCAGCGGATATTGTTGGACAATATATGCTACTGATATTAGGAGGCGTTCTTCTTATCGTGGCTAGTATCTTTATCTATAAATTTATGAAAAAACGAAACAAAACGGAATCTATCTAGTTATTAGCATTGAGTTTTGATTAATTTTTGAAAATAGATGAATAGTACAGGCAAAAGACTCTAAAGGACATACACATATAGGGAATATAAAAGAGAGAGGGGAAACAACTATGTCTTGTGAGTGCTCAGGGTCAGCGTTAACTTGCTGTCCAGATAAAAATTATGTGCAAGATAAAGTGTGTAGTCCGTGGTCTGCTACTGTAGTTGCAACAGCAATTGATAATGTTCTCTATACAAATAATATTAATCAAAATGTAATTGGTACTGGCTTTGTGAAATATGATGTTGGACCGGGCCCAATCACTGTAGAAGCACTTGATTCTGCTGGGGCTACAATTGATACACAAACATTAAACCCAGGAACGAGTATTGCTTTTACGTATCGCCGCTTTGATAGTATACAAGTTGTGTTACCGGCAACACCTGCTGGAACGTATCAGGGAGAGTTTTGTATTACAACACGTTATCCACTTTCATAGCAGAATAGGAGAGGATCAAAATGGGAATGAGAAGTTCCAGTTTGTCTTGTTGTTCTAATAAAACGCTTGTACAAGATCAAGTATGTACAGACTGGTCTATTACAGGTGCTGGTACTCAAATTGTATATACGAATAATATTACGCAAGAAGTGTATGGTTCGGGTTATGTGAAATATGATGTAGGCGCAAATCCAATTACTGTTGATTTTTTAGTAGGTGCTACAGTAGTTGATACGATTACTGTTCAACCGCAAAGTAGCGGTACTTTCACTATACGATATTTTACTACAATTCGAATTACTACGACAGGAACAACTGTTAGTCAAGGAGAGTTTTGTATTACAGTACGTTATCCGATTTCATAAAAAAGCATACCGTAAAGGGTATGTTTTTTTTATTGAGGAAGTAATGAAATTGGTATTCTATAAGCAACATGTAAATTGGCAACAGTACTTGCCTTCTAAATATAGTGAAGAATTACTTTGTATATTAATAATACTAACGGATATTAAACCTTTACCTGTGTAAGATATTGTATTGCCAGGAAACACAGTGAAAATATTAGTTACTGCTCCAACGATTTGAATTGTAATTGCTTCAGTGCTGCTAGTACTATTGTAAACCGAGACAGTACCTGATATAAGGAGTATCCCATCACTTTGCCATAGTATCATTGATTGTAATGCATCTTTGGCAGAGGGAATGGTGCTATTAGTTATGAGGAAATTCCCTGCAAATTCATTTGTTACTAGCTCGCAACTTGGATTTGGAGGAGGGGGCGGTGGACAAGGGTCTGGACAAATGATAGATAAAGGAGCGAAACAGCCAATATTTTTTTTATTCTTCAATACAACCCCTCCTTTTTAAGTTGTCTTTTACTACTATTAAATGTAGAAGCATGGCCGATGTGTTAAGAAAAGAAGAAAATGTTAAAAATTAAGATTGTCTAATAGGCTTACATCTTAACGTATCATTCATGTTATAGAAAAGAGTATATGTGAATAGACATGGGAAAAGAATGATCAGAATCTTTTAGACAAAAGGTGGTTGTATACAATAGTACGAGGAATGTGGGACTTAATTTATAATTAACTGTATATTTACAAAAATCTAATAAAATTCATTTGTGATTTAAACGACATTAATATGCTTTAGATAAAATAGCCCTTGTAATGAATCAATTATTATGAGGAGGATTCACGTGGACAGAATTGCTTTAAGAAAAGTAAAAGGTCTTATTGGATTATTAATGATTTTTGTATTGGCGTTTGTATCATTTCCATGGAGTACATCAGTCAAAGCGGAAGAGAAGAAACAAGAAAAGATGCAGAGTGAGAAGAAGTTAGTTTTTCCAGTTGTAAGTGATGTACATATTAAAAACAGTGGAACGGATGATACGTTTCGCTGGAAAAGAGCGATTGAACAGTTTAATACACTTGCTCCAAAACAAGATGCATTTGTAATTGTAGGAGATTTTACTGATTCAGGATCGGTACAACAATATGATCGCTTCATGCAAGTGTATAATGAAAATGCAAATAAAGATGCGGTACGAATGAATTCTCTCGGTAATCATGATTATTGGAACGGCTTATCTGTAGATGGAGCGCAGAAGCGTTTCTTAGAAAAAACAGGAATGGAATCGATTTATTATCATAAAGTGGTGAAAGGGTATCACTTCCTTGTTATGTCTCCGGAAGATGGGACAACTCATGGATATTATTCAGACAAGCAAATTAACTGGTTAAAAGAAGAAATGGCAAAAGCGCAAAAGGATGATCCAGAAAAGCCGATTTTCGTATTTTTACATCAACATATTAAAGATACAGTATACGGTAGCCAAGAGTGGGGAACGAAAGATAGTACGAAAATTAATGTAGTATTAAAAGAATACCCACAAGTCATTACGTTTTCAGGTCATTCTCATTATCCGTTAGATGATCCAAGATCAATTCATCAAAAAGACTTTACGTCTGTTGGTACATCTTCTGTAAGTTATATGGAAGTTGAAGGCGGTAAAGTACAAGGAAATATCCCGCCAGGAGCTAGTACGTTAAGCCAAGGTTTATTAGTAGAAGTAGATGATGAAGAGGTAACGATTAACCGTCGTGATTTCCATACGAATGCTTGGACAGGTGAGCCTTGGAAAATTAAATTGCCAGCAAAGAAAGAAACATTTACACATGTAGAAAATCGTGATAAAGAAAAGCCATACTTCGCTAAGGATGCAAAGCTTGCTGTATCAAATGTAACAGAAAACGCAGCAACAGTAACATTCCCGCAAGCATTGGACAACCTTCTTGTCCATTCTTATCGTGTACAAGCGAAGGATAAACAAACAGGTGAGATTAAAAATAAGTTATTAGCATTCTCAGAGTTTTACCGTGACCCAGTGCCGAAAGACCTTACATTTACGCTTGCAGGGTTAGATGGTGGGAAAACATACCTACTTGAAGTCGTCGCAATTGATTCATTTGGCAATGAAAGTGTGCAGCCGTTAACGGCAGAAATTACTACGAAAAAAGATAATATCGATCCGAATGTAAAAGTGCCAAAGGCTGATGTTTTCGATGTGAACTTTGCAGATGGTACATTTAAAGACAATTCACCATTTGTTACAAAAGGTGGTGTGAAGGGTAATGTGACTATTGAATATGATAAAGCTTTGAAAAAAAATGTTATGAAGTTAAACGGGAAAGCAAATACATTTGGGTATCTGCCGTTTTCAGCAGCCCAAAAAGAAAAAGTAGCAAATGCATTTACGTTAGAAACTGTATTTTCAATGAATGAAATTCGTGGACAAGGTATTTTGCAAAATACAGAGAGTGGTGGAATTGGTTTTGAGTCTACAGGAAGTGGAAATGTTGAATTGTGGGCTCATATTGGTGGTAGTTATAAACGTGTTGGCGTTCAGTTAGAAGCGAACAAAACATATCATTTAACAGGAACGTATAACGGAAGTGAAATAGCAATTTATGTAGATGGTAAAAAAATAAATAGCCAACCAGCTCAAGGAAAAGTGTATCATCCGAACGTACCGTTTGCATTTGGAGCTGATCCAGATAGCAATGGAAATGGTGGCATTTCGTTAAATGGTCAAATTGCGCTAGCAAAATTATATAGTAAAGCATTAAGTTCTTCAGAAGTATTAGCAGCGTACAATGAGTTTTTTAATCGTACGAAGTTAGAGCAAGTAAACGCGTTATATGAAGAGCTAGGAAAAGTAAAAGCAGTGTTAGCTGGTACATATGAATTTGGTGATAAGCCAGGTCAATACTCAAAGGAAGCATTTCAAGAACTAGAGAAAAGCTATAACACTGCAAAGCAAGCGTTTGAAAATATCGGAAGTACTGGGGAACAAATTATTCAAACGTATAACGAATTAAAAACAGCTAATGTAACCTTTGTACAATCTAAAGTAGCAGAAGAGCAACCAAAAACACCGAAAGAAAAATTAAAAATCAATATTGAATCTGCAAAAGTTGTAGTACAGAAAGCGCAAGCTGCGAATGTAACGGACGGTTCAGTGAAATCATTACAACAAAAAATTACAGTTGCAGAAGCTGTATTAAAAGATGCGAAAGTGAAAGACGAACAGGTAGAAACGATGAATCGTACGATAGAGCATGCGATTTCACTTGTTGAAAAAAGCATGAACAAATAAGAGAGAAGAAAAAGAAGCTTATCATGATAGGCTTCTTTTTTGTTATACTAAAAGTAGTATAGAAAGAGGGAGCGAATAATTTGGAACAGAAAAAGCTAAAAAGAATTCTTGAATATGTATGGATCGCGGTTGTGCTCCTTGTAGGATATTATTTATTAAAAGATAAAAGTATATGGATTCTATTTTTAATGACTTTCTTATTAGCGGGTTTAGGCACGTTATTTATTAATTTCTTCTTTGATAGTGTAAATGCATGGAAGAAAAAGAAGGAGACGAAGTAAAGAGGGAAGCTATGCAAAAGTGGAAGCTTATATATTAGGTGATTATTTTCTTATTGCTTGTAAGTATTGGAGTTTTTAAATACGCTACACCAATAGGGAATTGGGCATCGCTTACAGCTTACATCGGCATATTCATCATTTTACAATCGTTAACGAGAAAACATAATAAAACAGGAAAATAGCTCGCCGTTTCATCGGCGAGCTATTTTATTATGCTTCTTTCGTCTCATCATTTGTTTTTTCAGTAGCTAAATGACTATGCTTTCTAGAGTAGAAGAAATAGAAGCATAAGCCGACTATAAGCCAAACTGCAAAGCTAATCCATGTCGTTTTAGACAAATTGATCATTAAATATAAACAGCAAAGGATTGCGACAACTGGTAGTACAGGTACGAAAGGAGTACGGAATCCGCGTTTTAAGTCAGGATGTGTTTTTCGTAAAATAAGTACAGCACAGCAAACGAATGTGAAGGCTGTTAACGTACCGATGTTTACTAAATTCGCGAGTAAATGTAGGTCTAAAAGTCCTGCTAATAAAGCGGCAACAACGCCAGTAATCCACGTATTTAATAAAGGGATTTTCACTTTTTTATTTACACGTGCTAACGCTTTTGGAAGTAAACCGTCGCGGCTCATCGCATATGAAACACGAACTTGTCCATACATAACGACTAAGAGAACGGTTGTCATTCCAGTCATCGCACCAACAGCGAGTAACCCTGCAATTGTATCTTCACCAACGAAATGCAATGCAAATGCAACTGGATCAGAAACATCTAATTGTGTATAAGGAACCATGCCTGTTAAAACGAAAGATACAATCATGTATAAAACAGTACAAATAAGAAGGGAACCGATAATGCCGATTGGTAAATCACGCTGTGGTTTTTTCGTTTCTTCTGCAGCGGTTGCGATTGCATCAAACCCTAAAAAGGCGAAGAATACAGTGGCAGCTCCAGTAATAATACCGTCGTATCCGAATGGAATGAACGGTGTCCAATTTTCAGGCTTTACATATTTTGCGCCTGCAACGATAAAGGCAATGATAACAGCTAGTTTAATAAGAACCATAATATTATTAATGCGTGCACTTTCACGTATACCGAAACTTAAAAGGCCAGTAATAAGAAGTAAAATACAGACAGCTGGTAAATCGATGATACCACCTTTTCCAACACCGGGGGCCGAGGCGATTATGGCGGGAAGGTGTATGTTAAATCCTTGTAGTAAAGATTGTAAATAACCAGACCACCCAACAGCTACAGCTGCAACGGCAAGTAAATATTCGAGCATTAAACACCATCCGACGATGAAGGCGACGACTTCTCCGACTGTCATATATGCGTAAGTATACACACTTCCTGAGACAGGTATAGAAGAAGCAAATTCAGCATAACAAAAGGCTACACAAGCACAAGTAAATGCAGCGATAAGAAATGATAGCATAATACCAGGACCAGAATGTTTTGCTGCAACAATACCCGTTAATACAAAGATTCCTGTCCCAATTACGGCGCCGATTCCTAAAAACGTTAAATCGAGTGCAGTTAATGTTCTATCTAGTTGCTTTGGTGATTCAGTACTGAGCGCTTTTTTTCGTAATAATGACTTCATTTTGGACTCTCCCCCCGTTTTTCATTTCCATAACTGCGAATATAGTATGAGCCCATTAGAAAAGAGTACGTAAGTAAATGGAGGTACAGTTATGGTATGTAGTTTTTTAAAGTTTCTGGATTAACTTTATTATAATTCAGAATATTTTGTCAAATAAAACTTTAACAAATAAAATCCGGATGAATAGGGGAAACTATGTGCGGAAATGGATACGGGTTAACAAATAGATTTATTTTATATAGTAGGAGAAGATGCTATGTTATTTTATTTTGAACTTGTCGTCATTTTACTTTGTACGAAATTAGCTGGTGATATTAGCGTTAGACTCGGTCAGCCTTCTGTACTTGGTAAATTACTTGTTGGTATTATTATCGGTCCTGCGGTGCTAGGTATTATTAATAGTTCAGAACTTATTGATGAGCTTAGTGAAATTGGTGTTTTGCTACTTATGTTTATGGCGGGACTTGAAACAGATTTAGAAGAGTTAAATCGGAATTTGAAATCGTCGTTTGCAGTAGCGGCTGGTGGAATTATTTTTCCTTTCATCGGTGGATATGTGACAGGACTGTTGTTTGGATTAATGCAATCTCATGCCATTTTTTTAGGATTATTACTTTGTGCAACATCGGTTAGTATTACAGTGCAAACGCTAAGAGATTTAGGGAAGATGAATACGAGAGAAAGTACAACGATTTTAGGTGCTGCTGTATTTGATGATGTAATTGTCGTTATTTTATTAGCGTTTGTTATGAGCTTTTTAGGAACGCAAGATGTGAATATAACACTTGTCATTGTAAAGAAAATCGTTTTCTTTGTAAGTATTGTTTTTATCGCATGGAAAGTCGTTCCTTGGATTATGAAAATGCTTGTGCCGCTTCGCGTAACAGAAGCTTTAATTAGCGCAGCTCTTATTATTTGTTTCTCTTTTTCGTATTACAGTGAAATGATGGGAATTGCAGGTATTATTGGAGCATTTGCAGCAGGAATTGCCATTTCTCAAACGGAGTATAAGCATGAAGTGGAACATAAAATTGAACCGATTGCTTATGCGATATTTGTACCAGTGTTCTTCGTAAGTATCGGAATGGAAATTACATTTCAAGGAATCGGGAGTCAGCTTTGGTTCATTATCATTATGACGCTCGTTGCGATTTTCACAAAGTTAATCGGATCAGGTTTAGGAGCAAGACTGACAGGATTCAACCTCCAATCTTCTATTAGTGTTGGTGCAGGGATGGTGTCACGCGGAGAAGTAGCGCTGATTATCGCAGCAAATGGACTTACGGCGAATTTATTAGCGAAAGAAAATTTCACAGCGATTGTTATTGTTGTTATATTGACGACGATTATTACACCGCCACTTTTAAAGAAGTATTTTGTATAGAGGAGAAGAGCTTATCTGACGTAGATAAGCTCTTTTTTTATTCTAAAAAGCAATGGTCCTGTAGCATAGAAGGTTTGTAAGTATGGTAAAATCTATGTATATGATGTGGACGAGGAGAGGGATGTGTGAAGATTACGAAGGGGAAGGTTATAGGCGTAATCATACTTATTGCACTATGTATACCATTTACCGCATGGAAAGAATCAAAAGTGAAATGTTTTCCAGTTTCTATTTTTTCTTCCTATGTAGAAGATGAAAACCGAAAGACTATAAGTACACTGCTTTTGTACCTGACTTTGCAGTTTGGATACATGGATGGGAAAAACAGAGATCTGAAGGTGAAATAACGTCATATAAAAAAGGGGATCGAACTGTAATTGTTCATCATCCACCTGGTAATGATGGTTTTTATCTATATGATACAAATGATATTAGAGAATATACGCAACCGTAAGAAGTGGAGGTTAAATAGTGAAAGCTTCAACATTACTATTTAAAATTGAAAATAATATGGACCAATTTTCACCAGCTGAAAAGAAGGTTGCCATGTACATAATGGAGAACGCAGAGATTGTTCCAAATTTAACGACAAAAGAAGTGTCTACAAATGCGGGATCGAGTGAGGCGAGTGTTGTACGTTTTTGTAAAACAATCGGTATTGGAAGCTTTAAAGCATTTAAGATAGCGCTCGTTCGTGAATTAACAATTGCTGATTATAATATTAACGATTTTTCAGTGATGAATAAGGAAGATGGACCGTATGATTTGTTTAATAAAGTTACGTATGTGAATAAAGCTGCAATTGAGGCAAGTGTTACGGCGATAGATAAGAAGGAACTTGAGAAAGCTGCAGATCGTATTGTAAATGCGGATAAGATTTTATTTTACGGCGTAGGTGGGTCAGCGACACCGGCGATGGATGGGGCGTATAAATTTACACGGCTCGGATTTACAGCGATGATGCTATCTGATTTTCATATGATGTTGCCGCTTGTGACGAATTTAAAAGAAGGCGATATATTTGTGGCGATTTCAACATCTGGGCGAACGAAAGATGTGCTTGAAATGGCGCAATATGCAAAGAGACAAGGTGCAACTGTTATCGGAATTACGAAACTTGACCAATCATCACCTTTATATAAAGAAGCGGACATTCGCCTTTGTATGCCGGATGTAGAGCAAGATCATCGTATTGCGAGTATTGCTTCGAGAATGACGCAACTGAATATGATTGATGCTTTATATGTGATTACTTTTAATCGAATTGGCAATAAAGTGCTGGATCAATTTATGGAGACGCGAGAAGAAGCTTTGCGGTTACGGAAGTTGAAGTAGAAGAAAAGATGAGGGGACTCATCTTTTTTTATTAACTTTGACACAAATATGTCACGTTGTGAAATTTTATTTCATAAAATAAGAAAGAGTTATTGATTTTTAGTTTCTTAAAGTTATAATAAAAGTGTGAAATATAATTTCGAAGAGGGTGGCAATATGTTAGAAAATTTATCGACAGAACACCGTAATGAGAAAACGACGAATCTAGATGAGATGAGTATAAAAGAAGTGTTACAAAGTATGAATGAAGAAGATAGAACTGTTGCGTTAGCAGTTGAAAAAGAAATAGAACACATTGAAAAGGTCGTACAGACTGTTATTAAATCTTTTGAAGAAGAGGGCCGATTAATTTATATTGGGGCTGGTACGAGTGGTCGTTTAGGTATTCTAGATGCGGTTGAATGCCCACCAACATTTGGAACAGATGATAAAATGGTGCAAGGATTTATAGCAGGTGGATTGAAAGCGTTTACTAAGGCGGTGGAAGGTGCCGAAGATCGCGAAGAGTTAGCAGAAGAAGATTTGAAAAGTATTGGATTAAACGAGAAAGATACAGTGATTGGTATTGCCGCAAGTGGAAGAACCCCTTACGTAATTGGCGGATTGAAATACGCACATAGTGTGGGAGCAAGTACGGCGAGTATTTCTTGTAATAAAAATGCTGAAATAAGTAAGTATGCAAAACTCAATGTAGAAGTGGAGACAGGTGCAGAAATATTAACAGGCTCAACACGTTTGAAGGCTGGTACAGCGCAAAAATTAGTGCTCAATATGATTTCAACAGCGTCAATGATTGGTGTAGGAAAAGTATATAAAAACTTAATGGTAGATGTTCAATCTACGAATGAAAAGTTAGTAGAACGATCAAAACGAATTATTGTGGAAGCAACAGGAGTTAGTTGTGAAGTAGCAGCAGAGTATTACGAAAAAGCAAATCGTAATGTGAAAGTTGCTATCGTTATGGTATTACTACAGTGTGAGTATGGGGAAGCACTAGAAAAACTAAAAGAAGCGAAAGGCTTTGTGAAGAAAGCATTATAAAGTGAAACGATAAGAATAGGGAGGGGGATTCTATTATGAAGAAAGAAGAGAGAATGGCCAAAGAAATTTCAGAGCAACTTGGGGGAATAAAAAATATTCGTAGCATTGCTCATTGTATGACGAGACTGAGGTTAACGCTTCATGATGAAAGTAAAGTGAATATGGATCTTTTGAAAAAGGTTGAAGGCGTTATGGGCGTCATTGAAGATGAAACACTTCAAGTTGTTGTTGGTCCAGGAACTGTAAATAAAGTAGCAGCTGCAATGGAAGTTTTAACAGGATTGCGAATTGGTGAGGTTGCAGATCATCATCTTGAAGATATTGGTCAAGAGATTAAATCAGAGATGAAGAAGAAAAATAATACACCAGTGAAGAACTTTTTACGAAAAATAGGTAACATTTTTATTCCGTTAATACCTGGTCTTGTTGCATCAGGGATTATAAACGGAGTTGCTAACTTTGCGAAAAACGCCGGTGCTGATCCGAATGCTACATGGCTACAAATGTTACTACTTATTGGCGGCGGTATCTTTACATTTTTAGGGATTTTAGTCGGTTGGAATACAGCGAAAGAATTTGGCGGGACACCAGTTCTTGGGGCGATTGCGGGTATTTTAATTTTCAATCCGGCGATGGCAAATGTGAAATTATTTGGTGAGGAAATGGTACCTGGGCGGGGCGGATTGTTTGCAGTTATTTTTGCAGCGTGGCTTATGGTAGTAGTTGAGAGAAGAGTACGAAAAGCAGTGCCGAATGCAGTAGATATTATTGTAACACCGCTTATTACTGTATTAGCTGTAAGTATAGTAACGATGTTAGCGATTCAGCCAGCAGCGGGATTTTTATCTGATGGTATTACGAGCGGTATTAACGCAATTTTAAATGTTGGTGGGGCATTTGCTGGAGCAGTGCTAGCCGGAACGTTTTTACCACTCGTTATGGTCGGATTACACCACGGTTTAACACCGATTCATATGGAATTTATTAATCAAACGCACGTAACACCTTTATTACCAGTACTCGCAATGGCTGGTGCCGGTCAAGTGGGCGCAGCGATTGCAATTTATGTGAAAACAAAAAATAAACGACTTCGTAACGTAATTAAAGGTGGATTGCCAGTTGGGTTTTTAGGGATTGGTGAGCCGTTATTATACGGGGTTACATTACCACTTGGAAAACCTTTTATCACTGCTTGTTTAGGAGCGGCTGTCGGGGGTGCATTCCAAGCAGTTATGAAAACGGCTTCACTCGGAATTGGCGTATCAGGATTATCTTTAATCCCGTTAATTGCTGATAATAAATATTTACTATATTTCTTAGGTTTAGTCATTGCATATACTTTCGGATTTATCTTCACGTACTTCTTCGGATTTAAAGAAGAAATGGCAGAAAACATATAGAGAAAGGGATTCCTTTCTCTTTTTCTATTCATAGAAAGGGAGATTCATATGATAGGAGTTTCAATTTATCTTTCAAAAGGGCAAGCAGACAAACAAAAAGAGTGGCTAAAAATAGCGAAGGAAAACGGATTTTCATCTATTTTTACATCACTTCATATTCCGGAAGATGATCCAGATACGTATAAAGAGTTAATTCAAACATTAGGGAAACAGGCTCTCGAAAATGAAATGGAATTAATGGTGGATATATCTCCAAAGTCGTTAAATCATTTAGGAATAACGTATGAAAATGTGGAAGTGTTATTGGGCTTTGGTATTACTGGTTTACGAATGGATTATGGCATTGCGCCGAAGGAAATTGCGCGTGTATCTCATAAGATGAAAGTAGCTTTAAATGCGAGTACGATTACAGAATCTTTCTGGGAAGAGTTACTTGCGGAAAATATACGGGTAGAGAATGTTGAAGCGTGGCATAATTTTTATCCGCGTCCAGAAACAGGACTAGCAAGGTCCTTCTTACAAAAGCAAAATCAATATTTACATGCGTGTGGAATAACAACGATGGCATTTATTCCGGGAGATGAGGATAAACGTGGCCCGTTATATGAAGGGTTACCAACGTTAGAAAAGCACCGCAATATGCGCCCGCTTGAAGCGTTTTTAGAACTTGTTCAAGATTGTGATGTCGATAAAGTGTTGATTGGAGATATAAGTGCTAGTTTAGAAAGTGTACAAGAAATTGCGAGCGCGAGTAGAGGGATTATTCCGCTGCGATATGAGTCATTTATAAATGAAAATGAAGTATTAAAAGTAGTAGAGCAAGTGCATACAAATAGATTAGACCCAGCACGTGATGTCATTCGCTCAGTAGAATCAAGGGAAGGAAATAAAGTGATTTTACAGCCGATGCATGCAATCGCAAGAAAGAAAGGCAGTATCACAATTGATAATGAATTGTACGGTAGATATGCCGGGGAGATGCAAGTTGTTATAAATGATTTGCCTACAGATGAGAAGGTGAATGTTGTCGGAATGGTTGTGGAAGAGGACGTGCTGTTATTGCCTTATATTGGTGCTGGAAAAAAGTTTCAACTTTTTCTGTGCGATTGAGTAAAAGCTTGAATTAGCGCTATTTTATAAAAGACATTATTCGTAAAACGGATAATGTTTTTTGTTTTCTTTAAAAAAAGCATTTGACGAATGAAACGAAATACCGTATTGTTTTGTCTTGTGAATAAATGTTCACCATAACAAAACAAAAAGGAGAGTTCAAAATGAATCAATATATTGGGAATTTAATTATTCGTATCGTGTTAGGAGTTACGTTCTTTGCACACGGTTTAGCAAAGTTTCAATCAGGTATAGATAACGTAGCAGGATGGTTTACAAGTATCGGTTTACCAGGTGGCCTTGCGTATGGTATAGCGACAGTTGAATTAGTTGGTGGTATATTATTAATTATCGGTTTAGGTGTTCGATATGTAGGATTGTTATTCGCTCTTATTTTAGCTGGAGCTATCGTAAAGGTAAATGGAGCAGCAGGATTATTAGGAGATGGCAAGAATCCAGGATATGAATTAGATCTTGCATTATTATCAATGGGTGCGTATTTATTCGTTGTAAAAGCAGAAGGATATGTAGATCGTTTCTTAAAAGAGAAAGTAATGAAAACGAAGTAAATTTTATTTATAAATTGTTGACTTAAAGAGTTATTGTAACTATAATAGTTACAATAACTAAGTTAAGAATGAAATGAATTAGCATATTTTTTTACACAAGTTGTAACTACAATAGTTACGACTCGTGTGAAGAATAAATAAACGAGGGAGGAATTACTATGCTTAAATCAAATTTAGAAATTATTCAAAGTACGTATGAAGGATCAGCTTCTTCGAATGCAAAACATTTAGCAGAATCCCTCTCTGAAAAAATAGAATGGACAGAGGCAAAAGGTTTCCCGTACGGCGGAACGTATATAGGTACAGAGGATATAATGGAAAATGTATTTAGTCGTTTAGGATCAGAATGGGATGATTATAAAGCGAGTGTAAATATGTATCATGAAGTAAACGGAAAAGATGTAATTATTGCTGAAGGTGTTTATTCAGGAGTTTATAAAGAAACGGGAAAATTGTTTGAAGCAGAATTTGTTCATATATGGCAGCTTGAAAATGGGAAAATTATAAAATTTAAGCAATATGTGGATAGTTTTATTGTACGAGAAGCGATGAAGGTTTAAAATATAATAAGGAAACAAATGGAATCGGCTGTGCGCAGGCGATTCCATTTGTTTATGTGATTATTAGGGGAATGGGGAATACATAATATGAAAAAATGGATTATAGGGACAATTACAATGATTGTAATTGCAATAGGAGCTGTATTCGGTGTTACGAAACTTCTTAATTATATAGAAGAAGAGGAGAAGAGTCTGAAAGCACAAAATGTAACGGGGCAACAAGGGAAGAAAGCAAAGGAAGAGAAGCAACAAGCTAGTGAAGATGAAATTATTTCTACCATGCATAGGATGGTACATCAAAAAGTGAAATCCTCTGAAAAATGGGGATTTATTGAAATGACAAATAAGGAAATTCGTAGTGCGAAGGAAGCGGTAGAAAGCAGTACAAATTTTAAAAATAAATCAAAGTTACTTGCTACTTTGGAGCGCTGGGAGAAAGGGGATTTTTCACAAACGGTTGAGGAGCATAACTTTTTGTGGGAAATTCAAGGTGGTGATACTGGAAAGGCAACAGAACGTTTATCGCCAGAAGAAGAAAAGAAGTATGTGAAAGAAATGAAAGGTAAATAAAAACATCGCCACTTTGGTGGCGATGTTTTTTTGATTAAGAATGTTTGCGCAGTAAAGCTCTAGTTGGCTGAACAGCAACTGTTTTGAAATGAGAAAATAAATAACATCCTGTCACGACGACAATTGTACCTAAAATTTGTATCCATGTTAATTCTTCTCCTAGGAAAAGGAATGCTAAAATAGCTGTGAAAATCGGATTGAAGTTTAGAAAAATTCCCGATGTTGTAGCTCCTAATTTTTGTACACCAATGTTCCAAAATACCATACAAAGTACTGTTGAAATGATTCCTGTATATAAAAGCGATGTAATGAATGATGTATTTATATTTGAAACAGTGAAGTTACCGATGTTAAATGGCAGTAATAAAATAATGCCGAAAATACCAGAATATAACGTCGCCATTAGTGGTGTAGTTGTTTTTGTTGCCCATTTACTGCACACAGAATATATCCCCCAAATACAAACTGCCGCAATCATCCATAAATCTCCGCTATTAAAATGTAGTGAAAATAAAAGTGAGAAATCACCTTTTAATAGAACGAGGATAACCCCGAAGAATGAAAGGGTCATGGATAATATTTGAAGTGTATTTACTTTTTCTTTTAGAAATAATACCGAAAATAGTGCAATTGAAATTGCATTCAATGTAGAGATGAGACCCACATTCGTTGCGGATGTTTTTTCTAATGCTAAAAATTGAAAGATGTTAAAGAGAGCGACTCCTGAAATCCCCATCAGTATTAAAGGTAGTATCGCAGCGCGCGGTGGCAGGATTTTCTTTTCTTTAAACCATACCATAGGTAATAAACAAACGATCGCAATGATCCATCTTAAACTCGTCAGTGTCATCGGCGAGGCATGATCGACGAGAGATTTCCCAACGACAAAATTCCCTCCCCATAATAAGCTCGTTAATAATAGTAAAAAGACATAAAAATAAGGCATATTAAAATCCCCTTTGTTATAATCAATACGAATTGTAAATAATTTTAGCATTTTTCTTTATTGTGTAATATATTCTTTTGTGTAATGGTTAAAAATCAATAAAACATTTCGTTTCGTTTGTATCTTAAAGAATAATATTCAGTTTCGTTTGAATTAAGGGATGTTTTTTCGAATAATCATCGGTAAGAAAAAAGGGGGAATTATAATGGAGTCATCTGTTATTAAAGTGTTAGATGATTTGGATGTACAAATTTTAGATATATTGCAGAAAGAATCACAAGTAAGTAATGCAGAGCTTGCACGCCGTGTTAATTTATCTCCAGCTGCGATGCATGCAAGAATAAAAAGGTTAGATGGAGAAGGTTTTATTGATAAGCAAGTAGCAATTTTAAATCAAGAAAAGCTCGGTTTTGATTTACTATGCTTCATTTTTATGAGTACGAATATTCATCAGTATGAAAAGCTTGAAGTGCTAGAACGAGAATTAGAATCGATGCCTGAAGTGTTAGAATGTCATTGTTTAACAGGGGAATATGATTATTTATTAAAAGTTGCAAATCGTGATCGTAAAGAACTGGAGCAGTTTATTAGAAAGTTGAACAAGCTTGGTATTACACGGATACAGACAAGTTTAGCACTGCGTGAAATTAAATATTCGACGGTATTGCCGATACGAAATGAGGAACCGAGCATCGATTAGATTGCTTGGTTTTTTGTTTGTATAAAGTGATTGACGAGAAGAAAAGAGAGATGTATTATTATATAAAATTATGTATTAAAATTCATTTAAAGTTATAAATATTAATATTGGGGGCAAGGGGATATAATATGAAAATCTGTAATGCGGTTACGAGTGATGTGAAAGAAATTTATAGTCTCATTGAAGTTTATGCAAAAGAGGGGGTTGTTTTACCGCGTTCTCTTTTGTCTCTCTATCAATATTTGCAATGTTTATATGTTATGAAAGAAGGAGAGGAAGTCGTTGGAGTTGCTGGCTTACATGTATTAGGAGAGGATCTTGCAGAAGTACGATCTTTAGTAGTTTCGCATACATATGCAGGGAAAGGGATAGGGCGTATGTTAGTGAATCATGTTATGAATGAGGCGGCAAAGATAAAAGTGAACAGGGTAATTTCTTTAACATATGAAACGGAATTTTTTCAAAAGTGTGGGTTTGATTTTGTGAATAAGGAAGTGTTGCCAGAGAAAGTGTGGATTGATTGCAGGCATTGTCCAAAAGTTGATTATTGTGATGAAGTGGCGATGATTAGGTATGTTGGGTGAAATGTTTAGAGAGAAAAAAGCCCACTATTATTTAAGAAATAGTGGGTATCTATATTTTAGGTAGAAATGAGATGTTGTTAAGAATTTGAATTTGTTTTTCTTACTGCAAAATTAAAAATGGGATTTTTAAGTTCATAGTTATAAGTAGAACCATCGACAAGCCCTATAACTTTATCGCTATCATAAAGGTCGAGCATAAATTGTGCCATTTGTTTTGCAGTGTGGAATTTTGGTACAACATTATCGTATTGGAATTCATCAATATCAAATGATCGTTTCGCGAACTCTGTTTCAGTTGCACCAGGAGCTAAAACTTTTGCTTGTAATTTTGCACCTTTTTCTTTCAGTTCGTGAGATAATCCTTCTGTAAATGCACTTACATAGAATTTCGTAGCGCAATACGTAACAGCATTAGCGACAATCGTATATCCACCGCCTGATGAAACGTTAATAAGCTGTGTTCCATCAATCATTGAATAATCTCGAACGAAAAGGGAAGAGAGTATTGTTAGTGCTTCTATATTTACATGCAACATCGTTTCTATTTTATTTAAATTTTGTTCAGCAATTGAGGCAAAATTACCAAAACCTGCGTTGTTAATCCACGTTTCAATCTGGAAACTTTGGAGACTTTCATAAAGTTTATAAACATTTTCCGTGACGGATAAATCAGTTCTTCGAATGACAACATCTAACTCCGGATACATTTCGTTAATTTTCAATTTTAATCCATCTAATTCTTCTTTTCTTCGAGCTACAAGTATTATATTTTTTCCACGAGATGCAAAGGCTAAAGCCGATTCATAGCCAATTCCAGAACTAGCACCAGTAATAACAGTATATTTCATATAAAATCCCCCTAAGTTCAAATTCATTTATGGTTAGATTGTATTTGTTAGAGTATACTCTAAGTCAAATGTTTTTTATAAATTTGATAAGAACGCAAAATATATGAGGGCAAATGGCATGCGGAGGGAGTATGAGTATGTACACAATTAGCGAGGTAGCTACATTATTAGGAGTGAGCACACATACATTACGTTATTATGAAAAAGAGAACATACTAATTGCAAATCGCGATACAAATGGAAATCGACTGTATGAAGAATCACATATAAAGTGGTTGCAGTTTGTAATGAAGTTAAAACAAACGCAAATGCCAATAGCGAAAATAAGAGAATACGCTAGATTATATTTAGAAGGGGAGCATACAACTGAAGCTCGTTTGCAGCTCCTAGAAGATCATAGGAAATCTATTCAGATTCAAAGAGAAAACTTAGAAGTTACAGAGAAGATGCTTGAAAATAAAATCATTGCATACAAAGACTCGTTGAAAAATACATAGATTAAAAAATACGCTGTTTCCTGTTAAGTGATGAAAAATGGATTTGATCTATGAGTATTTCATCATAGTGTGCGGACAAATAAAAAGAGCAGCTAGCAAAAGCTAACTGCTCCATTCAAGGGATCTCTCCAAGGGGGAGTGGAGAAAGTATCGTATTATCAATATTATTGACGGAATATTGATTTTATTAAACTAGATTAAAAATTTGAAAGACTATTGTTTTAACTAAAATTATAACAGTATTAAAAAGTTCATGTATACGCTCAAAGTTTTGACTACTATGAAATCCATACTTTTTATCTTTTTGATATTTGGAACGAATGAATTACTTGAAAAAATGGATGATTAATTATAACGATTATGTAATTATAATTACATTAAAAACTCATATGTTTCTAATATATAAAAAATATTACAATTACATTACAAAAACTGTTGACTATATTTAACTAACGTAATACAATTCTGTTTGTGGAAATAAAAACTAAAAATATTCATTAATTGGGGGATTTGGAAAATGAAGAAAGTTATTTTGCCGATTTTAATGTCTTCAATGTTTATCATACCAGCAGTGTCTCATGCAGAAGAAAATGTAGTTTCTCAAAAGAAAGCGGATACAATTGAGCAAGTTCAAGAAAAACGTGGTTGGTTTCAAGGGACGGGATACTGGTTGTACTATAATGAAGATGGTTCTTTGGCTATAGGTTGGAAAAATATTAATGGAAAATGGTATCACTTTGATGAAACAGGCATGATGGCTACATATATGAAAAATATTCAAGGAAAAACATATTATTTTAATGAAGATGGTTCAATGCAAATAGGATGGAAGAAAGTTCGAGTTTGGCATTATTTTAACGAAGATGGCTCTATGGCTAAAGATTGGAAAAAAATCAATGGTTCATGGTATCACTTTGACAAAGATGGTTACATGTCTGATGGCCGTAGGACTATAGGAGGAAAAACATACACTTTTAATGCAGATGGAACTATGGTTACAGGTTGGCAAGAGATTAAAAGTGGGCCTTATACAGGGAAATGGTTTTACTATAATGCAGATGGCGCTATGGCAACAGGTTGGGCACAAGTGAAAGGGAAATGGTATTATTTTGATGCATCTGGTGTCATGCAAACAGGCTGGTTAAAAAATAATAACGTATGGTATTACTTAAATACAGATGGATCAATGAAAAGCACAGAAAATAACTGGAACGAAGGCTGGTTAGAAGAAAACGGAAAGCGTTATGTTTTTGATGACACTGGTGCTATGCGAAAAGGGAAACTAGCTGAAGGCGGTACGGTTTGGTACTTTAATGAAGATGGTTCAATGCTAACAGGATGGAAACAGCTAGAAGAAGGATGGTATTACTTTAATGATCAATCTGGTGCAAGTGAACAAGGTTGGTTTAGCAATAAAGGGAAATGGTATTACTTTGAAGATGGCCCAATGAAAACAGGTTGGTTACAAGAAAATAAAAATTGGTATTATTTACAGTCTAGCGGTGACATGGCAGTTGGAAAACATTTAATTAATGGAAAATGGTATACGTTCAAACATAACGGTATTATGATGTAACAAAAGGTTTTTAAATAGAAATGTATTTTAAGAGATTTCCATAATGAAAAGGACACCTGTGAGGGTGTCTTTTTTACGCTAGCCCCCTATTAATAAAGAAAGAATAACATTTTTAACAATAATGAGTACCGATTTTTATTAAGTTGATTGATGGAGGAAGAGACATTGTTGCCATCAAGTTAAGCAATTTACGGTTTCTAAAAATGTAAAGTATTACAAGTAGTTAAATTGTTTATGGAATGTTGGTATTGACATTTTATAAATTATTCGTGTAAAATAATTTATGAATGACATTCAGTCATTTATTATGAAAGGGTGTAGATAAGTAATTTTTAATAACTGAACAAATATAAGGATAAATGAGGCTGATATTGTTTTTTTTAAATAGTAGTTTGCGTGAGATTATATTTTTTAAATTAAAAATGACTGACGGTCAGTCATATAATAATAGAAGGTGAGAGATATGAAAAATAAAGCTTGGTTATATGTGATATTAACATGTATCTTTGAAATATTTTGGGTGTTCGGTTTTAATACAGCCCATACTTGGTGGCATTGGGGTGTTATTGTAGGAGTTATTGCTGTTGATTTTCATTTTCTTTCTAAAGCGTGCGAACATCTTGCAACAGGGACTGTATATGCTGTGTTTGCCGGAGCTGGTACGGTAGGTACTTTCCTAATGGATGTATTCCTTTTCGGCGGCAGTTTCAGTGTAGGGAAACTATTCTTTATCGTGATGGTCGTAGCGGGTGTTATCGGTTTAAAACTGGCTGATAATAAAGAAGAAACCGCGGAAGAAATTGTGAAAGGAGCTGCTTAAAAATGGGTTGGTTTTTCGTATTTTGTGCCGCAATTAGTGAAATAGTCGGTGTGATAGGACTTAAAATGTATAGTAAAGATAAGACGTTAGCAAATGGAGCGATTTATATAGGTGGATTTGCAACGTCCTTCGCATTCTTATACACTTCTTTCTTGTTCTTACAAGTAAGTGTGGCTTATGCGGTTTGGATTGGTATTGGAACAGCAGGCGCAGTTTTATTAAATATGTTTCTGTTTGGTGAATCAAAAAGTAAGGCACGTTTGATTAGCGTAGCTCTTATCGTATGTGGAGTTACGGGATTAAAGGCCCTTTCATAAGAAAAGGATATTAAAGCTAAATCTCCTAACGATCTGTTGGGAGATTTTTATTATGAAAGTACATGATGATTGACAGTACAGCTAGTTATTTTATAAAATGAGTGACAGTCATTCAATATGAGTGTGAAAGGGTTTAGATGATGAATAAAAAAGAAAAAATTGTCTATGCAGCTATTGAAGTGTTTCAGGAAAAGGGCGTTGAAAAAACGAAGATTTCTGATATCGTGAAATTGGCTGGCATTGCACAAGGAACTTTCTATTTATATTTTCCTTCTAAGCTATCTGTTATGCCTGCAATAGCAGAAGTGATGGTTGAGAAGATGATACTTGCAGTGAAAGAAAAAGTACAGAACGATGCATCTTTTTCAAGTAAAGTTGAGCAAGTAATAGATGCAGTATTTAACTTTATAGCTGAATATCGTGAAATACAAGCATTAATGTATGCGGGCCTTGCATCTACTGAACATATAAAAGAATGGGAAGCTGTGTATGAGCCTCTTTATATGTGGCTAAGCGAATTTTTAAGCGAGGCAAAAGAAGCTGGTGAAATTCGTGACTCGGTTCACGCAGAGCGAACAGCCAAGTTATTTATCGCTCTTGTTGAATCAGCAGCGGAACAAGTTTATTTATACGATCATAAAGATGATGAGCAAGTGGAGCTTCAAAAGGCAGAAGTACTAGATTTTTTAATACATGCACTACATATAAAGAAATAAAGGGAAACTTTAGTTGGTAGGGCATGCCCTGCTGATTATTAGCCCGCATTAATGGGGACAAAACAGTTAGGTGAACCTATCTTAAGAAGGTAGGTTCATTTCTACGAAAAACTGAATGATAGTCATTCACCCTGTATTTATGTATGTGTGGAAAGATAAAGTGAAACTTTAATGAGTGGGGTATCTCCACTCATTATTAGCCCAAAAATAGTAGGATAAAGAAAAAGCTTCTTGGGCATTATTTTTTGAGAGGAACTTGCGGGAAGAGGTGTTAAAAAGTGAAGAAACCGATAAAAGAACAAAAGATGGTATTGGTCATTCTTTTAAGCAATATATTTATCGCTTTTTTAGGGATTGGGTTAATCATTCCGGTTATGCCGTCCTTTATGAATGATATGAATTTAACAGGTAAAACGATGGGCTATCTCGTTGCAGTGTTTGCAATGGCTCAGCTCATAACTTCACCAATTACAGGTCGTTGGGTCGATCTTTACGGTAGGAAGAAAATGATAATCATTGGATTATTTATTTTTGGTGTTTCAGAGCTTCTTTTTGGATTAGGAAAAGATGTGTGGATGCTTTATGTAGCGAGGGTGTTAGGCGGAGTTAGTGCTGCGTTTATTATGCCGGGTGTTACAGCATATGTTGCGGATATTACATCGATTCAGGAACGACCAAAGGCGATGGGTTATCTTTCAGCAGCTATTAGCACTGGATTTATTATAGGGCCTGGAATCGGCGGGTTTATTGCAGAATACGGAATACGTGTGCCGTTCTTTGTGGCAGCAGTGATTGCCTTTATAGCATGTGTGATTTCGATCTTTATTTTAAAAGAACCGTTAACGAAAGAAGAGCTTGCAGAAATTTCTTCTAATACGAAAGAATCAAGCTTTATTGGAGATTTAAAGAAATCATTAAACCCAATGTATGCAATCGCATTTATTATCGTATTTGTACTTGCATTCGGTTTATCGGCATATGAAACTGTGTTTAGTCTGTTTTCTGATCATAAATTTGGTTTCACGCCGAAAGATATTGCTGCAATTATTACAATTAGTTCAATCTTTGGGGTAGTTGTGCAAGTATTTATGTTTGGAAAATTAGTTGACATGTTTGGTGAAAAAGTGTTAATTCAAATATGTTTAATTGTGGGGGCAGTGTTAGCCTTCGTTTCAACTGTAGTCTTTAATTATTGGGTTGTACTGCTCGTTACTTGCTTCATTTTCCTAGCATTTGATTTACTTCGTCCGGCTTTAACGACGTTTTTATCAAAAGCAGCTGGAAAAGAGCAAGGATTTGTTGCTGGTATGAACTCAACGTATACGAGTTTAGGAAATATCGCAGGACCTGCTATGGGCGGAATATTATTTGATATGAATATTCATTATCCATATGCATTTTCAGGAGTTGTTTTAATCGTTGGTCTCGGCATTACATTTATGTGGAGAGAGAAACAGCTAGCTGAAAGTTTTGCGAAGTAATGTAGTGAATAATGAAAAGCCTCTTACTATTTGTATGGTAAGGGGCTTTTCGTTTATAAACTTAATCCAAACCGCTTTAATTCAATAAAAATCCCCTCTAACTGCTTTCCTTTATCCGTTAAAGTGTACTCTACGCGGGGCGGAACTTCTGGATATACTTTTCGCGTTATAATCCCTTGTGCTTCCAATTCTTTTAGGCGAAGCGATAATGTTTTTGGGCTGATGCCGTCCATTGATTTTTGTAAATCACTAAAACGTAAAGTTCCTTCAATAAGAAGGTCACGAATGATTAAAAACGTCCATTTTGTACTGATTACGTCAAGCGTTTTAGCGATAGGACAAGGTATGCCAGGTAAACCTTTCGTTAATACAACTGAATCTATATTGTTCATGGAACTAGCCTCCATAAAAATTTTTTGAATGAATTTGCTTTATAGTATCACAAAACTATACTTTTGGTAACTATATGAAAAAAATATCACTACTTCCATAAAGAAAGTTAGTGCATATACAATAGCAATATGAAATAAAAAGGGTTTAGATGAAGAGGAGGTGATTTCCATGAGTATGAAAAAATTGTTTATGTTCCTTAGTTTGTTTGTTGTTTGTATTGTACTTGTAGCATGCGGCGTGGAAGAAAAAACTGAAATTCATTTATTAAAAGAAATGCCAAAGCCAAAAGCAATGACAATTGATTCTTCATTAAGTAAAAAGGAAGCGACAGAAATGGTTCATGCAGCGCAGCGTTTTTATGCATTTTGGGATACAGGTAAAGAGAATCTTATTCCGCATACTGTTACGGAAAATTTCTTTGATAATACATTACCGAAAGGTCGTCCGCAAGGTACTGAAGGATTAAAGGTTGCGGCACAAAATTTTCGTAAAGTCGTTCCTAATATACATTGCGAGATTGAAGATTTATTAGTCGTTGGTGATAAAGTAACAGCTCGTCTTTCTTTTACGGGAACGCATAATGATAAGAAAATCAATTTTTTTGCAATTGATATGTTACATGTGAAAGACGGAAAGATCACGGAAGACTGGCATTTAGAAGATAATCTTACGCTGAAGCAGCAACTGGGCTTAATAGCTGAAGAGTAGATCATATAGGGGAGAGAAAAGCGATGAAAAATATTTTTATTATAAATGGACATGAGAAATACGGTACGAAAGAAGGACGATTAAATAGAACGTTAGTAGATTATATGGTAACAGTATTAAGCGAGAATCATCATGTGAAAACAACAACGATTCAAGATGGCTATAGTATTAAAGAAGAGCAAGAGAAGTTTTTATGGGCGGATGTTGTGATTTATCAAACACCAATTTATTGGTTTAGTGTACCGGGACTATTTAAAACATATATGGATGAAGTGTATGAATACGGTTTGTTCTTTAAAGGTGCTGATGAATATGGAACAGGTGGTTTACTAAAAGAGAAGCAATATATGTTTTCTACAACTTGGAATGCACCTGAAAAAGCATTTGGAGATAAGACGAAGTTTTTTGAAGGAGAAAGTTTAGAGTCAGCGCTTAGTCACTTACATCGCGTACAAAAGTTTCTTGGCATGAGTCCGTTAAAGAGTTTTGCTTGTTATGATGTGGTGAAGAATCCGGATATTGAGCAATATTTATTGAACTTGAAAAATCACTTGGATGGAGTAATTCAATAATAGTTTGTATTGTGAAGAAGGTACTACTAAGGATGTAGTACCTTCTCTTTTATGAAATACGTTGAAAATCTTTACTTATACAGGACTGCTTTAGTTTTTTTGATTTGATTAAATGTTTCATATCAGAGATGTTATCGTATGAAAGCTGAGTATGATAATAGTTAATGTACTCAAGTAATGCAAAAATATAAATAAATAGGGTGAATGATAGCCCACCTAAAGGTAAGTGGGGATACCAAATTACAAAATCAATAGTAAACGTAATAAATCCCGTGATAATGAATGCTATATTTATCTTTTTAAGTATTTTTAAATATTGAATCATCCTAATGGGCGTAACAGATGTTTTCTCTTTTTTTAGTCGTTTCCACTTTACGTACCAGTAAATTACTCCTTGTAATAAGATAAACTCTAAAAGAAGAAATGAGACCCAAAAAGAATATAGGGAATATAAATGTAATGTAGGATAAGCATAATTAAGTAAGTAACTTGTGAAGATAAAAGTAATGACTGAAAATAACTCACCTGTGTATAGATAGGAAAGTCTTTTTTCTAGGTTGTGTTTCATAGTTCCTCTCCTTTTATAATGACTCACATTTTAAGACATGGATGGCTGTATCCATAACTTTGCAAAATTTGCCCAACCGAATGAATCAATCGTTACGTTTTTTAAAGGAGAAGGATATGTTTTTCTTTTTAAAACGTGATAGTTAAATAAAATGATGTGTTCTGTTTGTAAAAATTCTTCGATTTCATACATGAGCTCGTAGCGCTTCTCCTTATTTCCTTCTAATAAAAATGTATCTAGCAAACAGTTAATTTGTTTTTCATAGTGCGGGTCCATGAACCGGTTTACGAAGCAACTTTTATTTTTAAATACATTTAAGAATGCAAGTTCATGATCGGCAGCAAATACTTCTCCCATGAAAATAATATCAGCATGTTGATCAATAGAACAATCCATATAATCTGAAACGAGAAATGGGTGAAGTTCTACGCGTATTCCTAATTGTTCGCAACGTTCTTTTAGGAAATGTGCGTCATTTGCACTGTCTTTAAATGCGAAGAAATAAATATGTACCGTTTCTCCATTATAGGTACTCTTTTTCAAATACTCTTTCGCTTTTTCTAAAGAGTAGGACCTATTAGGAACTTGGCGACTTCTTTCAGGGAAAAAGCTTGATGCAGCAATTGTTCGTCTACCTTCTATGCTACGAATTATCGTTTCAACATCATATAGTTCTCTCCAAGCCTTTCGAAAGTACATGTCATGATGAGGACCGGTTTTTTTTAAGTTGAAGCTAGCATAAATACAACCTATTTCTTCTATTTGTATATTATGCCTTTCATTTTCTTCTTCATTTGGTAGTTCATAATCAGCATCGATTTGTACATGATCAGGAATACCCCAAAATTCAATACGGTCTAATAACGCGCGCTCTTTAAAATAATGAGTGAACGCTTCGAACACGATATTATCTTCAGAGTAATGAGCAAGTTTGAAAGGTCCAGTACCTATGTAATGATGATTTTGGATACTCACATCACGCGGTAAAATTGCTAGTTGTATGGAACTTACATAGTGTAAGAAAAATAAATTTGGTTTTGCCAAATGGAATCGAATTTGCAATGGTGATGGTGTTTCAATTTGAACAATTTCTTCTGTTAACCATTCGAAAGGAGAGTGAATTTCTTTTAGTCTTTCAAATGAAAATCGTACATCTTTAGAAGTTAAAACTGTTTCGTTATGAAAATATACATCCTTTCGTAAATAAAAAGTCCACGTAAGCCCGTCTTCACTTAATTCCCACGTATGCGCAATGTGTGGTTCCATTTTTTCAGTAACATCGTTATAAACGACTAACGTATCAAAAATTTGACTCGTAAGATGGCTCTCTGTAGTTACAGCCACAAAAGCCGGATCTAATGGAAATATCTTTCTCGATATAGGAATCTTTAATATGTCGTACATATCATTTGAAGGTTCGTATCCAAAATGATGATGTAGTTTATTTTCTATCTTTTTTTGAAGTGCAAGGGGTAGGGGTTCTTTTAAAAGAAGAAAGATATCTTTTAATTTTTCTTGCGCTAACAGTTCATCTGTATAGGACTCAATCGCTTCTACGAAATTATGTATAAATAGAATTTCCGTTTTATTCCCGCGGCCTCGCCCTGGAGTCCAGTTAATTAATTGCTCCTCGCTCATTTTCTTTAATACAATCTTTACGTTTTTAGTACTGCAATATAAAACATCCGCTAATTCTTGTAAGCTATTTCGCATATGTTGTTGATCTTGTGCATGTAGTCTTAGTCTAATGTAATAGTCCATAATTTTCATATATACACTTCCTTCTATCATAAAAGGGGAAACTCTTTAGAATATTCTAACCTTTTTCTTCCTTTTTTTCAAAGTAAAATAAGTAAGCATAAGGAGGGGGAAACGATGGGATTTTGGAGTATGCATCGAAATATAAAAATTAGAATTATAACTTCGTTTTTAACACGTACTGTATCCACGATGATTTTTCCATTTATGGCGATTTATTTTTCAATAAAATTAGGTAGTGCAATTGCTGGTGCGTTGCTACTTATTAATGTAATTGCTTCATTAGTAATTGGTTTATACGGCGGATATGTTGGGGATCGACTTGGTCGTAAAAAAGTAATGATTATCGGTCAAAGTATACAAGTCATTTCAATCGCTTGTATGGGGATTGCAAATTCAGATTATGTAGATTCACCGTGGCTAACATTTATCTTTATGTTAGTGAATAGTTTAGGGTCTGGTCTTATGAATCCTGCGACAGAGGCGATGTTAATTGATGTGAGTACACCAGAAAATCGAAAAGTGATGTACAGCATTAACTACTGGGCGATTAATTTATCCATTGCAATTGGAGCGATATTTGGAGGACTATTGTTTGAAAACTATAGATTACAATTGTTTATTGGATTAACAGTTATTGCAGTTATTACTTTATATGTGATGGCTCTATATATGGAAGAAGTGTATGTAGCACGAAAAACGGTGGAGAAGAAAAATGTATTAAAAGATATGGCGGATAGTTATAAAGTCGTAATAAAAGATAGAGCGTTTTTAATTTTTTGTGCAGCAAGTATATGTACATTATCTTTAGAGTTTCAGGTTAATAATTATTTAGGAGTACGTTTGCAGCAGGAATTTGAAACGGTGCACTTTTTCTTTGGGAATGGTGTGAGGTTTGATTTAACAGGTATTCGAATGATGAGCTGGATTTCAGCAGAGAATACAATTTTAGTTGTGTTATGTTCGGCACTCCTTATTAAAATGCTGAAAAGCTTCAACGATTTGAAAATCTTATATGTAGGTTTATTCATTTATACAATTGGATTTACAATACTCGGAACGAGCAATAGCTTATCGATTTTATTAATTGCAGGGCTTTTCCAAACGGTAGGCGAGATGATGTATGTGCCAGTGCGTCAATCTATTATGGCAGATATGGTGCCGGATGAGGCAAGAGGTTCTTATATGGCGATTAACGGGATGGTCTTTCAAATGGCGAAAATGAACGGGGCATTAGGTGTTATGTTAGGTTCATTTATTGCATCTTGGGGCATGAGTGCTCTGTACTTTATTGTTGGTATGAGCAGTATTTTATTATTTATGAAGGCGATAGGGAAAGAGAAATATCAAGATGAAGGGAAGGTTTCTCAGATCGGATAAAGTGAAACGATATAAAAAGCGAACCAGTTATAATGAGGAGCGCTTTTTATACCATTTTTAAAACGGATCAACTTCAGCTAAATTTGGAGTGGTATTCGGCTGTAGTAAAAGATTTTTTAACGTTCCTACTTCAGAAAGTGCTACTAATATGTAGCCACTAATCAGTACAATAAGCCCAATGACGCGTAACGTTTGTAAGCTCACTTCATTATTATTCGTTTCCGTTGGATTTGGGGGCGTTGAAGGTGGAGTATTGTTCATAGTTAGGCTCCCATCTTTTGTATTTATATATGTGTAAAATCATGATTTAACTTATGGATAGGAATTATATAGTCATTTTCACTATATGAGAACTGCCTATGAATAGTGATTGGGAATTTTAGAGTGAGATAAGAGGTGTATTTGTGGGAGTCGGGTTGCCCATAAACACGTGATTAGTGTGAACTAATAATCAGTGGGGGATGAAATAAATCCCCCACTGATTACATTTTGTTTTTCATACAAATAAAAGAGGTTAACCAAAGTAGCTATCCTAATATACGCAACGATTCTTCAATAAAAGCGGGGATATCTTCCGGTTGTCTACTTGTGACTAGCTGATTTTGGCATACGACTACTTCTTTATCATGAAAGTTTCCGCCAGCATTTTTCAAATCGACCTCAATGGATTTATATCCAGTCACATCGCGTCCTTCAAGTGTTTGTGCAGTGATGAGTAGCTGAGGTCCGTGACAAATAGCGAAAACGGGTTTTTCCGCATCCATAAATGTTTTGCTAAAGTGAACAAAACGTTCATCTGCACGAAGTATATCTGGGGAAAATCCGCCCGGTATGAAGAGGGCATCAAAGTTCTCTGGGGAAACATCATCAATACTTTTATCAATTACGACTTCACTTTTTCTTTGCTTACCGTGTACCGTTTTACCTTTTTCCATTTCAATAGTTGTTAATTCATATCCCTTTTGCTTAAAAGCTTCTACTGGCTCTGTGTATTCTGTATCCTCGAAATAATCCGTTATTAAAATAGCAATTTTTTTACTCATTGCAGTCAGCTCCTTATATTATAGTATCGGTTCCAGAATCATCCTTGAGCAATGCCTTTTATAAAGTGAAACTTTAATTCATGTTTTTTCATTCCCTCCAGTTCCTTTGCCCTGTTAATTTAATAAATACCCTTTTTATTAGGACGTAAACATGTATTATCGTTTTTGTATGTAAAAATCATAAAATATCGGTTGTTTGAGGAAGAAAAATAAAAAAGCCAAGGAGATAATTTATTTTCTCCTTGGCTTTTAAGATAATTCTTTTCGTTAAAACGAAGAAACACGTTGCTTCGTTTTTGGTACAATAATAAATTTAATCCAGATTACCCCGATTATCATAATAATCAAGGTATGTAGTAATTGACCTGTAGCAATGAGTATAACACTCGAAAATACAATGAGTTGAATGCTTAGTAATATAAAGATTAAGCGAAGAAATTGATTCATTCGTTTTTCAGTATCAATCGGATACAATGCTACAATAATATTTCCCAAAAAATATTTCCAGAGGGAACGAAGCTGCATAGAAATCATATATAGGACGATATATGCGATAGCGCCTTTTACGTATGTGTTTGGTATAAAATATAAGGCGAAGGCACCAATCAGCCCTAAGCGAATATATATACCGAAATAATCATTCCCGCGTAAAAATGCTAGTGTATGTAAATAGAAGAAAGTTGCTCGTTTTTTATGTAATAAAGGTTCAATCCAATTTGTAAGCCATTTTCTTTTGTTTACTTGCTTATTAAGTTGCGGAACATCAGTAAAGATGCTAGCAAATTGATAAAAGCGAACATCCATTTTTTCTTCTTGCTCGATTATGTAATCCCACGGTATTCGTTTTGTAGGCTGTTTTTTCGTATATAGAAGTAGGAAAGCAAGTAGTAAGAGCAATCCGCCTAATATGAGAACATGTGCCGAGTAAAATAGCATGTAAATGATTAGGACGTTACAAGCAATACGAATAATGAACCATATGTTTTTTTCATGGCTATCACGCCACATCCAATATATGTACAGGTTCCAAGCTTTCGTAATCATTAAAACGATAAAGATTGTACATAAGAACGGTACAGTTAATTGTAATGATTGCATAGCCAGCGGAACGAGAATAAGGAACGTAAATAATAATGGGAAAATCTGAATGATGTAATTATATAGAAGAGATTTTTTAAAATAAGATGTTAGTTTCTCTTCTAATGCAAGCAAATAGACAGCATCAGGTTTTTGAATAAAGGTGCGAATGGGACATCTCATTATAATAAATGTAAGAACGGTCGTTATGAGTATGAGAGATATTCCTTTAGAAGGAGATGCTTTTAGAAACTGAGCATAATAATATGCGCCAACGCATGAAATAAAGATAAAGCTATATAATAAACCGTTAATCATACGTGCAAAGTATGTAATGATATTTTGCATATGTTGTTGGAAGCGACTGCTCCATAGTGATTCAATTGACATGTTTTTCACCTCTTTGTTCTATTATATATGTTTTACAAAAGAAAAAACGAGCAAATTGCGTTATGCAACTTGCCCGTTTTTCTTTTCGTTATTTTTTTTCTGATCACGATTCATTAATGGATAGAAAGCAAATCCAATTACGAATAAACCAATTCCGAGAAGGAACGTTTTTATATCGGATGCACCGGTTTTTATAACCCATAGTGCGTAGCAAAGTGCGATCACTGCGACTATACCATCTGTAATTCTTGCCCGCATTTCATTTTTATACGTTTCACCAGTTGCGACTAATTTTAACTGGAAGATCGGTGAAACGAGATATGGAATGAGGTAGGCCAGTGTTGATACGGTAATAACGAATGTATAAGCTTCCGCAATAGTTCCTGATAATGTTGAGAATAAGAATACTTGCGACATAATGTTTGTTAATCGTAATGAGTAAATTGGACTTCCTTTTTTATTTGTTTTTGTGAAGAAGGAAGGGAAGAAACCTTCTTTTGCTGCTTGATACGGTACTTCTGAGCTTAATAAAATCCAGCCTAAGATAGAACCGAATAGGGAAGTAAGAGCAAGTAATGCCATCAGTTTCCCGCCGCCATGACCCATTGCAGCATTTAGTGCATCTGCTAACGGACGTTCAGAAGCTTGTAATGTATCAACGTGAAGGACACCCATTGTTAAAATTGTAATTCCTAAGTAAATTGCAACTGTAATAAGTAATCCCGCAACTGTTGCCCGTTTTACCGTTTTTGGAGAAACAGCCCGGTTTGATAAAAGAACGGCTGATTCAATTCCGATAAACGCCCAAAGCGTTGTAAGAGCGGCTAAATTTACTTGTGAAAGAAGACCATGTGATACACCTGATTTATCGATCATCGGTGTGTACCATTGTCCAAACTTAGAAGCTTCGAATGCAAATAACGTAACGACGATAAATAAAAGGAATCCAGTCACTTTCGTTGTTGTTGCTAAGAAGTTTAGCTTTCCAGCTCCGCTTACACCATTAGTTAATATAATATGAGTTCCCCAAAGTAAGATGGAACAAATCGTAAATGTAATTAGTTTTCCGACTTCTATGTTAAACGAACCGATTGAAAATAGTAGTCGTGTATCTTTCATAATTGGGAAGAAGAGTGATAAATATCCCGCGAAAGATGTAATAATAGCAACGTTACTTGCCCAGTTTGCAACCCAATATCCCCATACCATACTGAAACCAGCCATTTTTTTCTTTTTTGGTGTTGAGAATAAAGCATATGCATGACTTTGTGGTCCTGTCGTTAAATCAGGACGACGAATTGCTAAATTACCGAAAACAAGAGCTAGCATTAAAACACCAAACCCTGTTGTTAACCAAGCTAAAGTGACACCGAGTGGGCTTGCTGTTTGTGCCAATGTACTTGGCACCATGAAAATCCCAGCGCCAACCATATTACCGACAACGAAAGCTGTTAGTACCCAAAAGCCCCATTTTTTTTGTTGCATAGAAAATACCTCCAAAGTTAGTATAACCAAGTCAAGCGAGGAGATATGTATGTCTTCCGATTAGAGAAGAGAAGTCCCAAACAAAACAAAAAAAGCACGTAATCTGCCGCTACATGCTTTCTATCTTATAAGAAACCCACGACATACCTCTCGATAGCTCTCCACAAACGAAACGTTTGTGACAGTTCTGCACTTATTAAATGCAGACCCAGCAAGTGTGCATGGTGGACACGACTTACTTCGGCAATCATTCCTTTCCCATTTCTTCATCAATGCCACTACATCTCCTGAAATGATACTCTTAATGACTGCAACCTCTACCTCACCGAGATACGAATGAGGATTTAAATATTAAATTAACGTATTTAAGAGTAACAAATGTATTTTTATACGTCAATGGATATAGTAATAATCAGATTATAGAGAAGAGTTTGTGATTAAAAGAGAGAGGGATTATTATGTAATATTGAATTTTCATAATATAATAAATGTTATTGACGCTAGAAGATTGAGAAGGGGATGAAGTATATGTCTGTATGTCATAAACATTCAGTAATAGGTGTGCTAGATTCGGGAGTTGGGGGATTAACAGTTGCGAGTGAAATTATAAGACAATTGCCTAAAGAGAGCATTTATTATATTGGTGATAATGAGCGTTGTCCGTATGGGCCAAGAAGTGTAGAAGAGGTACAATCTTTCGTATTTGAAATGGTTGAGTTCCTCAAACAGTTTCCGTTAAAAGCGCTAGTGGTAGCATGTAATACTGCTGCAGCTGCTGCATTGACTGCGCTGCAAGAAGCACTGTCTATTCCGGTTATTGGCGTTATACATCCGGGAGCAAGAGCGGCAATTAAAGTGACAAAGAAAGGGGAAATCGGAGTAATTGGAACTGTAGGTACGATACAGTCTAATATGTACGAAAAAGCATTACACGAGCTTGATACATATTTGGAAGTGCATAGTCACGCGTGCCCGACTTTAGCTACAGTTGTAGAAAATCAATTAGAAGATACAGCATATGTAACGCAGCAAGTGAAACAAGCTTTACTGCCATTAACGAAAGAAGATATAGATACGTTAATTCTTGGGTGTACGCATTATCCACTTTTAGAGTCCTATATAAAAAAGGAACTAGGAGAAGATGTAACGATTATTAGTTCTGCAGAAGAAACAGCGATAGAATTAAGCACAATTTTACAGCACAAAGGAATCCTGTCTGACAATTTGAATCCGAAGCATCGATTTTTTACAACAGGCTCTGTTTTATCATTTGAACATATTGCTGAGCGTTGGCTAGGATATGAAATTTCTGTAGAATGTGTGAATTTACCTATGGAAAAACAACTCGTGAAATAAAAAGAAGCTGATCTAAAACTAGATCAGCTTCTATATAAGATTAAACTAAGTTCAATACAGTTACTTTTTCACGTGTCATAGACTCAAGGCTCTTACGAATACCTTGTGCGCCCATACCTGAACCTTTTACACCGATGAATGGGAAGTGATCAGGTCCGCGCTCTGTGCGTCCGTTAATTTGAACAGAACCAGTTTCGATTTTGTTAGCAATTGCAAATGCTTTGTTAATGTCTTTTGTGAAGACACTTGCTTGTAAGCCGAACTCTGATTTGTTAGCAATTTCAATTGCTTGCTCATCTGAAGAAACGCGGATGATTGGAAGGATTGGGCCGAATGGCTCTTCCCAAGCAACTTTCATTTCTTCTGTTACGTGGTCGATTAATGTTGGGTAAATTAAGTTACGCTCACGTTTGTTACCGATAACGATTGTTGCACCTTTTTCAACAGCATCGTCAACTAAACCTTGAACGAAGTCAGCAGATTTATCGTCAATTAATGGAACGATTGTGCTGTCTTGTTCTGGAGATCCAACTGATAGTTCAGCTACTTGCGCTTTTACTAAGTCAACAAGCTCGTCTGCTACGTTTTCGTGTACAAGTACACGTTTAATAGCTGTACAACGTTGACCAGAGTAAGAGAATGCACCGCTTACGATATGGTTTGCAGCATCTTGTAAGTCAGCATCTTCACGAACGATACCAGGGTCTTTCCCACCAAGTTCTAATACAAGTGGAATCATTGCAGCTTTTTTCGCTAAATGTTTACCTGTGTTTGTACCACCTGTGAACGATACCATATTGATACCTTCGTGTTCTACTAAGTAGTCACCAATTACAGAACCGCGTCCTGTAGCTACGTTTACAAGACCTTTTGGAAGGCCAGCTTTATGAAGTGCTTCCACCATTTTAATACCGCTAATTGCACCTTGAGTTGCTGGTTTGAAAATAACAGCGTTACCCATAATTAATGCTGGTGCAAGTTTTGCAGCAGATAAGTTTACTGGGTAGTTAAACGGTGCGATTGCTAATACAACACCAAGTGGTGCGCGTTGGATAATCGCAAGTTTTGATTTTGTTCCGCCAGGGAAGCTATCGCCCATCATGCTTTCTCCGTGCATATGTAAAGCTTCTTCAATTGTGTAACGAATGAAGTCAGCTGTACGAACAACTTCTTTCTTCGCATCTTTATATCCTTTACCGACTTCTTTCATAATAATATCGGCAATTTCATCTTGCATATTTACGAGCTCATCAGCCCATTTATATAAATATTTTGCGCGATCTTGTAGAGAAGCTTCAGCCCATGATTTTTGAGCTTCTTTTGCAGATGCAATTGCTTCATCTACTTCTCCGCGAGTAATTGCTTGTACTTGACCAATTACTTCGTGTAAGTATGGAGATGGAATGTCGATTGTTTGTCCTGAAGAGCTTTCTCTCCATTCTCCGTTTAAATAAAATTTGTACGTATTGCTAGTTGTCATGATTAGTCCTCCTAAAATAGCAACTTGTAAGAGTGAGTATAAGGTGATTGTAGGGGGTTTGATAATATTTTTCAAATGAAATGTTTGTGAAAACGATTTCTTATTCTTTTTTTATTTTGTATGCCCTTTCTTACAGAAGATTCCCTTATTTCTAACTTATTTATCGTGTTATGAACCATTCTTCATTTTTTTGTGATAAAAGACTATCTTACTCTATAACGAAAAAAACAATTGACAGAATACTCAATATAGTTGTAAGATAATAAATGGAAAATAAATGAAAGGGGTGTGCGTAATGATTGTAATCGTAAATGTAATGGGCTTAGCTCTGTTAAATAACAGAAAACATTCATATCATTACGCAACCCGTACGGATATATAGGGCATTTTTGTCTTATAAAAAGCGTACGTTGCGTATATCGTAACGTACGCTTTTATGCATTCTTGTGCATATCGTCAAGCGACGGTATGCTTTTTTTTGTCCAATTTGCTTGTTTCCATACTTTGTATGGTTACTATAAAACTGAAATTTGGAAGGTGGAAAAATGTGATGAGATTGTATGGGTTACGAAATGTAAATGTGATTGGTTTGGATAGCGGATAAAGAAATGAGAGTGAAACGAAAACGAGAAGGGAGAGGTTACATTGTTTTCAGTATTACTAAAGTTAAGATGGTTTTTTAAAGAGCATTGGAAGAGATATAGTATCGCAATTGGTGCGCTTTTAATTGTAAATATAGTTGAAGTTATTCCCCCAAAAGTACTAGGGGTTACGATTGATAATATAAAAACAGGAACGTTAACGAATGCAGCAATTATGGAGTCTATTCTTATTTTAATAGGAGTTACGATAGTTGGATATGGCCTTACTTTTGTTTGGCAGCATCAATTATTTGGAGGTGCGTTCGTACTTGAGAAGACGATGCGCTCGAAATTTATGGGGCATTTACTCAAGATGACACCGACGTTTTATCAAAAAAATCGTACTGGCGATTTAATGGCGAGAGCAACAAACGATTTAAAAGCAATCGCTATGACAGCTGGTTTCGGTATATTAACGCTTGTAGATTCTAGTTTATATATGCTTACAATCGTTTTTATGATGGGATTTACAATAAGTTGGGAGCTTACATTAGCGGCCCTTATACCGCTGCCAATTATGGCATATGCGATGAATATATATGGAAAGAAATTGCATGAAAGGTTTACAGTTGCGCAAGATGCGTTCGGTGATATGAATGATAAAGTACTTGAATCAATTGCTGGCGTGCGGGTGATTCGTGCATACGTACAAGAGAACGCAGATCAGGAAAGATTTCATCATTTAGGAGATGACGTCTACGAAAAAAATATGAAGGTAGCAAGAATCGATGCGTTATTCCAACCAACTGTGAAAATGCTTGTCGGACTTAGTTATTTAATTGGTTTAGTGTATGGTGCATACCTTGTATTTCAATCAAAGGTGACACTTGGTGAGCTCGTTTCCTTTAACGTGTATTTAGGGATGATGATTTGGCCGATGTTTGCAATTGGCGAATTAATTAATGTTATGCAAAGAGGAAATGCTTCGTTAGATCGTGTGAATGAAACGTTAGCATATGAACCGGATGTAAAGAATCCGAAAAATCCAAAGCTTGTACACGAGCCTGATTATATTCAGTTTGATGAAGTTTCTTTTTCCTATCCTTCATCATCTGAAGAAAATTTAAAAAAGGTTTCTTTTACATTAAAACAAGGAGAAACGCTAGGGGTTGTCGGAAAAACAGGAAGCGGAAAAACGACGCTTGTACGTCAGCTTCTTCGTCAATATCCGCTTGGAGAAGGGGATATTGCAGTTTCTGATGTGACATTAGATAAAATGACGAGTGATAATGTACTCGGGTGGATTGGATATGTACCTCAGGAGCACATTTTATTCTCAAAAACAGCGAGGGAAAATATTTTATTCGGAAACAGGGAAGCGACTGAAGAAGAGCTCGAGAAAGCCATTGAAATTGCTGCGTTTACAAAAGACTTAGAGTTTTTACCAGAAGGATTAGAAACGCTCGTTGGAGAGAAAGGTGTTTCGTTATCAGGAGGGCAAAAGCAAAGGATTTCGATTGCGAGAGCGGTTATTCAAAATCCAGAAATATTAATTTTGGACGATTCGTTATCAGCTGTCGATGCTCGTACGGAAGCGGCGATCATTGAAAATATAAGAACGGAAAGAAGCGGAAAGACGACGATTATTACGACGCACCGTTTATCTGCCGTACAACATGCAGATTGGATTCTCGTTATGGATGACGGCGAAGTTATGGAAGAAGGCACGCATGACCAGTTACTTCGAAACGGAGGCTGGTATGCTGAGCAGTTTGAAAGACAACAAGGTGAAAATGAGAGTGCGGATAGTGGGGTGAAAATATGAGTGTTTCAAAACGATTGTTTCAATATGCGATGAAAGTAAAAGGGACGATTTTTGCAGCGATGGCGATGTTATTTATTTTCGTTATCGCTGAGCTTGCCGGTCCGTTCGTCGCTAAAACGATGATTGACGATCATATCGTCGCGATAGAAAAATCTTGGTATGAGACAGAAAAGAGTGAAGATGCTGTTTCATATAATGGCGCCTATTATAAGCGAAGTGATCGCTTTGAACAAGGTGAGAAAAAAGGAAAAGAAGTACGCGTGATGCAAGTCGGTTTTCAATATTACTTTGTACCAAATAAAGTAAATATTGAAGGGTCACGTTCTGTGAAAGGGGATATGATTACCATTCAAAATGGTAAGGCGGTGCAAGTGTATAAAGCGAAAGCATTAACGAAGGAAGAAGTGTTTGCGTTTTATAAGCCAGAAATAAACCCCCTACTATTACTTGGTGGAGGCTATTTTGCTCTATTAGTAATTGTGTCATTATTTGCATATGGAAAGCAGTTTTTTTTACAGAAGGCAGCAAACAAAATTATTCAAATTATGAGGGAAGACGTCTTCTCTCATATTCAAACGTTACCGATCAGGTACTTTGATCATTTACCAGCAGGGAAAATCGTTTCGCGTGTAACGAATGATACAGAGGCGATTCGGGATTTATACGTAACAGTGCTTGCGACATTCGTCTCTAGTATCATTTATATTATCGGGATATTTGCAGCGCTATTTTTACTCGATGTGAAACTTGCGTCGTTCTGTTTATTAATTATCCCGATTTTAATTGTTTGGGCGATTTTATATAGAAAGTATGCATCTGTATACAATCATAAAATGCGTTCACGTTTATCCGATATTAACGGTACAGTGAATGAATCGATTCAAGGGATGCCAATTATTCAAACGTTCCGTCAAGAACGTGAAACGAAAAAAGAGTTTGAAGAATTAAATGGCGATTATTTTAAGTATCAAAATAAAATTTTAAATTTAAATGCAGCAACTTCGCATAACTTAGTGTCTGTATTACGAAATATCGCTTTCACAGGTGTGATTTGGTATTTTGGGGGAGCTTCATTAAGTGCTTCAGGCATCATTTCTCTAGGGATACTGTATGCGTTTGTCGATTATTTAACGAGATTGTTCTCACCAATTACAAATATGGTAAATCAGCTTGCTAACTTAGAACAATCGCGCGTTGCGTCAGAGCGTGTCTTCGAATTGCTAGAGGAAAAGGGAGAGGCAGTGGAAGAAGAGCGCATGCCTCGCTTGCAAGGAAATGTGAAGTTTGATAATGTTTCGTTTTCTTATAATGGAAAAGATGAAGTGCTAAAAAATATTTCTTTTGAAGCGAAACAAGGCGAGACAGTAGCACTTGTCGGTCATACTGGATCAGGAAAAAGTTCCATTATGAATGTACTCTTTCAATTTTATGAGTTTGAAAAAGGAAAGCTTACGATTGACGGTCACGATGTAAAAGAAATGCCGAAACAAGCAACTCGTGAGCATATGGGAATCGTATTACAAGATCCGTTTTTATTTAGCGGGACGGTCGCTTCCAATGTAAGCTTAGAGAACGAAAAAATTTCAAAAGATCGCATCGTAAAAGCATTACGTGATGTGGGTGCGGAAAGGTTTGCGAACAATATAAACGAAGAAATTACGGAGAAAGGAAGTACACTTTCAACCGGAGAACGTCAGCTTATATCGTTTGCTAGAGCACTCGCTTTTGATCCAGCCATTTTAATTTTAGATGAAGCAACATCTAGTATTGATACAGAGACAGAGGCAATGATTCAACAAGCGCTAGAAGTTGTGAAAAAAGGGAGAACGACGTTTATTATCGCTCACCGTCTTTCAACGATTAAAAGTGCGGATCAAATTATTGTACTCGATAGAGGAACAATCTTAGAAAAAGGTTCTCATGATGAATTAATGAAAAAGCGTGGGCGTTATTATGATATGTACAAAACGCAAATGGAAGGGAATCAGAGCGCTTAATGCGGGGAAGAACTTGCGATTGTCGCAAGTTCTTTTTTGTTGGCAAAATGTCGGCGATAAAGGTACATAATAATAAGTATTATTTTACCTTTCCTACAATTAATGCTATATTAAAAAATGTTACTTATTTTTTGTATGTAGCGTTATTTTTCCATTTTGTTTGATTATGAAGAAAAAGGATAAACTAAATAAGAACATTTTCATTGAAAAATTGTTCAAGATTGCATACAATCAATATAGTTTTTAAATTCCTATCAGAATACTTGGAGGATTACCATCATGAAAAAATTATTTTCAGTGCTTGCAGTAACTACATTAGCGATCGGGATTGTAGCCGGCTGCGGTAAAGAAGAGAAAAAAGATACAGCTAGTCAAGACGCATTACAAAAGATTAAACAAAGCGGTGAACTTGTAATTGGTACAGAAGGTACATACCCACCATTTACGTTCCACGATTCAAGCAATAAATTAACTGGATTTGACGTTGAATTAGCAGAAGAAGTTGCAAAACGTTTAGGTGTAAAACCTGTATTTAAAGAAACACAATGGGATAGCTTACTTGCTGGTTTAGATGCGAAGCGTTTCGATATGGTTGCGAACGAAGTTGGTATTCGTGAAGATCGTCAAAAGAAATATGATTTCTCTAAACCATACGTTTCATCTTCAGCAGTATTAGTTATTGCAAAAGATAAAGATAAACCTGCTACATTTGCTGATGTAAAAGGGTTAAAAGCAGCGCAATCTTTAACAAGTAACTATGCAGATATTGCTAAGAAAAATGGTGCGGAAATTACTAACGTAGAAGGCTTTAGCCAAGCGGCAGAATTATTAAACACTGGCCGTGTTGATTTCACAATTAATGATAAGTTATCAGTATTAAACTACTTAGAAACGAAAAAAGATGCAAAAATTAAAATTGTAGATACAGAAAAAGAAGCTTCACAAAGTGGATTCTTATTCCGTAAAGGTAGCGATAAGCTTGTACAAGAAGTAGATAAAGCGTTAGAAGATATGAAAAAAGACGGTACGTACGACAAAATAGCGAAAAAATGGTTCGGTGAAAATGTATCTAAGTAGTGCATTGGTTTCAGATCGATTGTCTACTTGGATAGATATTATGCAGTCTTCCTTCATGCCTATGCTGAAGGAAGCTGTCTTTACGACAATTCCATTAACGCTTATTACATTCATTATCGGAATTATACTGGCGACGTTAACAGCGCTCGCGCGTATTTCAGGTAGTCGTATTTTACAATGGATTGCTCGTATCTATGTATCTATCATTCGCGGAACGCCACTTCTTGTACAGTTATTTATTATTTTCTATGGTCTTCCAACTCTTAATATTGAAGTTGAGCCATATACAGCAGCAGTTATTGGATTTTCATTAAATGTTGGTGCGTATGCATCTGAAATTATTCGTGCTTCTATCCTTTCAATTCCGAAAGGACAGTGGGAAGCAGCTTATACAATTGGGATGACATATCCACAAGCATTAAAACGTGTTATTTTACCGCAAGCAACGCGCGTATCAATTCCGCCACTTTCGAATACATTTATTAGCTTAGTGAAGGATACTTCATTAGCATCGTTAATTTTAGTAACAGAAATGTTCCGAAAAGCGCAGGAAATTGCGGCAATGAACTATGAGTTTTTAATTGTTTATTTTGAAGCAGGTCTTATTTATTGGGTTATTTGTTTCTTATTATCAATCGTACAACAGATGTTAGAAAAGCGTTCAGAACGCTACACATTAAAATAATCCTTTTACAAAAGGAGTTTTTGTTTTTATGATTTCAATTCAGCACTTACAAAAAAGTTTCGGAGATAATACCGTACTAAAGCATATAGATTTATCAGTTGAGAAGGGCGAGGTTGTTGTTATTATCGGACCTTCTGGATCTGGTAAAACGACGTTTCTACGTTGCCTAAACGTTCTAGAAACACCGAACGCTGGTAGCATTCGTATCGGCAATAAAGAGCTTGATTTCGCTCAAAAAGTATCGAAGAAAGATATTGTAAATCTTCGTACACAAACAGGAATGGTGTTCCAACATCATAACTTATTCCCGCATTTAACAGCCATTCAAAATGTAATGGAAGGGCTCGTTACAGTGAAAAAGATGGGGAAAGAAGAAGCGAAGAAAAAAGCAAACTACTTCCTTGAAAAAGTTGGTTTAGCAGATAAAGTGGATTTATATCCGTTCCAATTATCAGGTGGACAACAACAGCGCGTTGGAATTGCTCGCGCGCTTGCGATGGAACCGGAAGTGTTACTATTTGATGAACCGACGTCAGCACTTGATCCTGAACTCGTTCAAGAAGTTCTAAAGGTAATGAAAGAACTTGCTAAAGAAGGCATGACGATGGTTATTGTAACGCATGAGATGCGTTTTGCTCATCAAATTGCGAATCGTGTTATTTTCATGGATGGCGGTGTCGTTGTCGAACAAGGTACACCAGAGGATGTATTTACAAATCCAAAAGAAGAACGCACGAAGAAATTTTTACAAATGCTTCAATAATTAAGAAAGGTCTCAAGGCATATGCCTTGAGACCTTTTTGCCATATATATTTATTTTTGGAATCCGCCAAGGCTTTGCTCAGCCATTGCAACTAGACGTTTTGTGATTTCTCCACCAACAGAACCGTTAGCACGAGCCGTAGAATCTGCTCCTAATTGTACACCAAATTCTTGAGCGATTTCGTACTTCATTTGATCGATTGCAGCTGTTGCTCCTGGTACTACTAATTGATTGTAAGAACTTTGGTTTGCCATAGGAATATATCCTCCTTAGAGTTATAAAAATTTTTTTGGTTGGACTAGCTGGATTTGAACCAGATATTATCGCCCCGTTTGGCGCTAATCCATCGGTAATTAAGTTTGTACTCATAGTATGGATGTTACCTAGAAAGATATACAAAATAATAATTTGTAAATTTTGTCAAAAAAACGTAGTGATTTCGTAAATTATGAAATAAGAGTAATCGTTGTATTTTTAAGAAAGAAGGCTAAACTAAGAGCGATATTAAATATGGTGTTCTCTTTGAACCCTACTATGTTAGGGCTAATAATTAGCTTTTTATTGATGGTTTATGAAAGTGAGATACATTACAATTGCAGCTTAGTAATATAAAAACTAAAAAGGCATTAACTTCTCATTTCTGGTTTAACTAGGGATGGGGCATGGAAAGGGAAAGAAAGGAACTGACCGTATCTACTCATGGCTAGATGCTTTCTGCAACCTAAAAAGAAAGAACTTTAAATGATGTTAAACGATAATGTATGGAGGAATCATGATGGGGATTTGCCCGCTTTGCAACGCATTCGAATCACAAACCTATTCTTGTCAAAATTGCCAAGGTATACTCCAAGATTATGGGAAAACTGTAGATTACATAGACGATTATAGTGCGTATATGGATCAGGAATTATTAAGTGAGGTAGATGGATTAACACATAATCATTCACAAGAATATTGCAATCATATTTTTTATTGCGGAGTATGTAACGTGGAAACTGAGGTTGTAGTAAAACTTGTGTAAATAGAAAACTTCCACCTTATGAATGAGGTGGAAGTTTTTGTTTTCGTATTTGTGAGTGAATCATAGGAGAAGGGATATGTTCGGTGTTTGATGAAGTCCCTAATTTCATTTGGGACATTTTTTCTTTTGCATCGCGCAAAGAATGTTCAGTTAAGTAGATAGCATATTCGTAAAATAATTGGCGCGTCAGTTCACTTTGTTCTTTTAACTTTTCATCTTGGAATACAGTTCGCCCAGGTTTTGAGTTTGCTTCAAATAGCCACGGATTTTCCTTTGTGTCTAAACCGATATCAAAACCGATTTCTCCAATGTTCCCAGTTACTTGCCCATCGAGCGCGTAACTTATTTGCAAGGCTGTTTGTTTTAATTTATTTTCAATTTGAACTTGTTTCGTTGAATCTGGAAAAAGTTCTTGTAGTAATTTTGTATCACCACCGCTATTTACATGTGTTGTTAAGCTACCTTTGCCAGCAATTTTGGCGACGATGGCACTGACGACCCAATTACCGAAATGGTTTTTATTTGTATGAATGCGAAAATCAACAGGTTGCCCGTCGAAGCGAAGTAAAGAAATACCTTGCTGTACGATAAACTTCTTTAAATCATGTCCTTTTAATACGTGGTTCAGAAGTGTTTCTAATGATTGATACTTTCTTAGTTTATTCTCTTCATTTTCGCGATAACGACAGTAGTAGCAATTCTCTGTTTGAGAATAAAATAGTTGATGAATATTTCTTCCGAAGCTACCGTGTATCGGTTTCATGTAAATTGATTTATATGTGCCAAGAAACCGTTCTACTTGTTCGAAGTGCTGAAATGTCTCTGTGTTTGGTAATAAAGGCACAATTGAATCGTCCTTCATGAGAAGTTGATGAACGTCCCATTTATTAAAAAATCCTGGGTTAAACCATGGAATGTTATAGTCATGTTCTAATTTCTTTTTTGCTCTAACGATTGGTTTATAATTTTCTGCTTTACGATTTGGTAGTCGATCGTAAATGACATTTGGCAAAGGAACTTTTTTCTTTAGCCATTTTCCTTCTTGAAAGAAATACCCATCAATCGTTTCTTCTTCCCAGTTTATATGTTGAACGCCAAAAACGAATACGAACGGTCGTAATGTAAATGGTGGTGTTAGTAACTCACTGAGAGATGTGGAACGGTTTCCTAAAGGAATAGGTGAGTCATCGTTAAAACCAGTTGTGAAAATACCGACTAATGGTCCGAAAATAATTGTTTCATTTTGTGTAAAGGCATGAATGGTAGTGGAATGAGGGAGTAAAAGTTTTTCTGCAATTCGTTTTCCAATCATAATTTCACGAGTAAAGGAATAATGAATTTTTACCTCTTCACTTGCAACATGGCGTCTGCCGAAGGAAAGGGATGTAATAGGTGGTGTAATAGAAAAAATGTAAGGTAAAGTAATACTATTTGGATGCTCATCTGAAATGTTTAATGTATATATGTGCTCTTTCAAAATGGGATTCCCTCCTTTCGTTATGGTGTAAAGCGGCTAAATTTTAGTGGTCCGTGAAAGATCTTTTCAGCTAACGAATCATTATGATGAATGTAACGTTCGTAAGGGGGAATCGTGTTGACATACATAAGCCAAATCGCCCCTTTTTGATCCATAATTGTGGAAAGTTCTAGTTCGAATAAAGAAGAATAAGATTGATCTAATGTTTGAAACACTTCATTTATAATGTCGTGTAAAGCGTCTTGTAATAGTTGCACACCGGTATTAGATAGTACATATTTAATTTTTGATAATGAATGCAGCGAGGAATCATCCGTTACGGAAAGTAAAAATTGGTTCGGAAATGAGCTTTTTTGTATAAATTGACCGATAACGTTCCATTTTTGTTCTTTATTTTTTTGCAAAATGGTTCGAATGTGGAGTGGATACGTTAGTTGATTCGGTGGTTGTAGCATCGTATGGGTGATATAACGTGTTGATTGTATGTTAGATGTGTACCAAGATATAAACTCATCTGTCCGTTTGATTGGAGTAGAATTATGATATGCGTCATGTATTGTATCGATATGAAACGTTTTATTTTTATAAGCGATCCGGTACAGACTTTCATTGGAATGTGTATGAGTAGGACGTATAATAATATCTTTTGTTTTTAATAAAAGTTTGAAAATGTTTTGTATCGTTGCTATTTCAAATTTTGGTATATAAGGAGATAATTTTTTATTAGTAAGAAATAAATCATGTAGTTCGCTTAAGTCAATAAGTGTGTTATTTAAAAAGGTAGTGGAAGGACGGTTGTGTAATGAATGAATAATTGATTTAGCTTTTTCAAAGTCTGTATCCTCGTTAAAAGAAGAACGATCGTATATATAAGAAGGAATAGGGAATGTTTGCTCTTTCCATTTTCCTGTATCTGTATCATAAATAAGACCAGAAACAAGGTCTGTTTTAGGATCAATACAAAATGGTGTAAACTGGGCAACGACATTATGATAAAGCCGAGCGCGTTTGGCGATTTCGGTGTAATAAGTTTGCTCATAATGAGGCCGGGAAGTTAAAATACCGAGAACCAACGAAATCACTCCTTTACTAACAAAGTGTTGGCATAATAGGCGAAGCTATATATTGCAAATACTTTTTTATACCATTATACTTTTGTCCGTATGATGATATGCTATAGTTTTGGAGAAGCGAAAGGTTGATTGTAATGAATATATGGTTGAATATGTTAACGACGACAGGGCTCGGAGCGATTATTGGAGGATATACGAACCACTTAGCGATAAAAATGTTATTTCGTCCCCATCGTCCTATTTATATTGGAAAGTTTCAATTGCCATTTACACCTGGATTAATTCCGAAGCGACGTGATGAGCTTGCTGTTCAATTAGGGAAAATGGTAGTCGAGCATTTGTTAACGCCAGAAGGAATCGGAAAAAAGCTAACAAATGAAGAGTTTCAAAAAAGTTTAATTCGCTGGGTGCAAGTGGAAGTGGATAAAGTCATTACGAATGAACAATCACTGCGACATATGTTAGAAAAATGGAATATAGCACATGTAGAAGAAGAGGCGACCGGGAAAATCGAGCATGTGATTACAGAAAAAGTTCAGGAATTTTTAGCGGAGTACTATACATATACATGGGAACAAGCTCTACCTCATTCTGTACATGAAAAAATAGAGAATGCAATTCCAAATGTCTCGGCTTTTATTTTAGAGCGAGGAATTGAATTTTTTGAAAGTGAAGAAGGGAAAGCGCGCCTTTCAAAAATGATTGATGATTTCTTTGCTTCTCGTGGAACATTACTTAACTTAGTCGGGATGTTTCTAGGGAATGTAAGTGTAGTGGATCGTGTGCAGCCAGAAGTGATTAAATTTTTAGGTCAAGATGGTACGGAAAAGCTTTTAACTAATGTACTGCAAAAAGAGTGGGAAAAGTTAAAGGGAAGAGATGTAAAAGAATTAGAAACGTTTGTAGAAAAAGAAATGATTGTAAGCTCCATATTGTCTGTAGTTAAAGTTGAGGAAACAGTGAGTAAGTTTTTAAACCAATCGGTACAGCAAGTGTGTGCGCCAGTTCGAGAAACAATCATTGAAAAAGTGGTTCCAAGCGCAGTAACGAAAGGCTTGAAGTGGGGGACAGAAAATGTAGAGACCATACTAAATAATCTACATCTTGCGGAAATTGTCCAGCAAGAAGTGTCTACATTTTCAACAGAGAGGCTAGAAGATTTAGTTCTGTCCATTACAAAAAATGAGCTGAAAATGATTACGTATTTAGGTGCCTTATTAGGCGGAATGATTGGACTCGTGCAAGGGTTGTTACTGTTGTTCCTTAGGTAGTAAAGATAAGTACATAGAAATAAGAGTGAAATTTCTTCACATCTCTTGCATAGTTTGATATGGTAAGAAGAGGTGCGTATGTAAATGCACTTAAAAGGCAGTGTGAGCGAAAAGCGCTAGCCTTCTAAAGGAGGAAAAATAAAATGACAAAAAACATTCATGATGTAGCATATGAATTACAAAAAGCAATCGCTGAAAACGAAGACTTCAAAACTTTAAAAGAGAGCTATGCGGCAGTACAAGGAGATGCAGCTTCAAAGAACTTATTTGAAGAGTTCCGTACGATGCAACTTAGCCTACAACAAAAAATGATGCAAGGCCAAGAAATCACTGAAGAAGACAACCAACAAGCACAAGAAGTTGTAGCTCGCATTCAACAAGATGCTAAAATTACAAAATTAATGGAAACTGAGCAACGCCTAAACGTTGTAATCGGTGACGTTAACAAAATTATCATGAAGCCACTTGAAGAATTATATAGCGCGCAACAAGCGTAATAGTGGAAGACGCTCCTTTATGGGGCGTCTTTTTTGTTTAGGGAATTAAGTTTAAAAGTAAATGTTATTTTAAAAAACAAATTAATTGTAAGCGTATTCTTTAAGGGTTGTCAAAATACTGTCAAATTCATATTGTTGGAAAAATAATGCATTTGTAATATAATGATACATGATACTTCACCACGTTAATTAACTAGGTGAAATTAAAATCTTTATTACACACATTATGAAATAAAGGGATGATTAGTTTGATGAGTACAGGTGTAAAAGCAAACGACGTGAAGACAAAAACAAAAGGAGCAGATCTTGTTGTTGATTGTTTAATTAAACAAGGTGTTACACATGTTTTCGGTATTCCAGGAGCGAAGATTGACTCTGTATTTGATGTATTGCAAGAAAGAGGACCAGAGTTAATCGTTTGTCGTCATGAACAAAACGCAGCATTTATGGCAGCTGCTATTGGTAGATTAACAGGGAAACCGGGTGTGTGTCTTGTGACTTCAGGACCAGGGACATCAAATTTAGCGACAGGTCTTGTTACTGCGAATGCGGAGAGTGATCCCGTTGTTGCTTTAGCTGGTGCAGTTCCACGTACGGATCGATTAAAACGTACCCATCAATCTATGGATAATGCTGCACTATTCGAACCAATCACAAAATATAGCGTAGAAGTAGAGCATCCGGATAACGTACCAGAAGCACTATCAAATGCATTTCGAAGTGCTACCTCCACAAATCCGGGAGCAACTTTAGTAAGTCTTCCGCAAGATGTTATGACTGCGGAAACGACTGTAGAGTCTATCGGTGCGCTTTCTAAGCCACAGCTTGGAATCGCTCCCACATATGATATTACATATGTGGTAGAAAAAATAAAATCAGCGAAATTACCAGTTATTTTACTCGGTATGAGAGCGAGCACAAATGAAGTGACGAAAGCTGTTCGTGAATTAATTGCTGATACAGAACTTCCTGTCGTTGAAACGTATCAAGCAGCTGGTGCAATTTCACGTGAGTTAGAAGATCATTTCTTCGGCCGCGTTGGATTATTCCGTAATCAACCAGGTGATATTTTACTAGAAGAAGCGGATCTCGTTATTTCTATCGGTTATGATCCAATTGAGTACGATCCGAAATTTTGGAATAAACTTGGGGACAGAACGATCATTCATCTTGATGACCATCAAGCAGATATCGATCATGATTACCAACCAGAGCGTGAATTAATTGGCGATATCGCTTTAACTGTAAATAGCATTGCAGAAAAATTACCGAAACTTGTATTAAGCACGGAATCAGAAGCAGTGTTAGAACGATTACGCGCGAAGTTATCAGAGCAAGCAGAAGTTCCAAACCGCGCTTCTGAAGGTGTTACGCATCCGCTTCAAGTCATTCGCACACTTCGTTCTTTAATTAGTGACGATACAACTGTTACGTGTGACATCGGTTCCCATTCTATTTGGATGGCGAGATGTTTCCGTTCTTATGAACCACGTAGACTATTATTTAGTAACGGTATGCAAACGTTAGGTGTTGCACTACCTTGGGCAATTGCCGCTACTTTAGTTGAACCGGGAAAAAAAGTTGTTTCCGTGTCAGGTGATGGTGGTTTCTTATTCTCTTCGATGGAGTTAGAAACAGCGGTACGTTTAAATGCACCAGTTGTACATCTCGTTTGGAGAGACGGTACATATGATATGGTTGCGTTCCAACAAATGATGAAATACGGTAGAACATCAGCTACAGAATTTGGCGATGTTGATCTTGTGAAATATGCAGAAAGTTTCGGGGCGTTAGGTCTTCGTGTTAACACGCCTGATGAATTAGAAGGGGTATTAAAAGAAGCATTAGCAGCAGATGGTCCTGTCATTATTGATATTCCAATTGACTATCGTGACAACATTAAATTAAGCGAAAAATTATTACCAAACCAATTAAACTAATGGAGGCAGATTTGAGATGACTGTTGCGCAATTAATTGATATTGATGCAAAAAAAACGAAAACGAGTAATGAAGTATATCAAACATCTACAATGCTTGCGCTATTAGATGGTATATATGATGGTGTGATTAGCTTTGAGGAACTAAAAGAACATGGTGATTTTGGCATCGGCACATTTGATCAATTAGATGGTGAAATGATTGCATTTGATAATGAATTTTATCATTTACGTTCAGACGGTTCAGCAGAAAAAGTAGAGCCAGAAGAAACAACGCCATTTGCGACTGTAACGTTTTTTGAAAAAGAAATGAGTTATACGGTAGAGCGTCCGATGAATCGTGAAGAAGTTGAAGCGTTATTACATGAATTAATGCCGAGTAAAAACTTATTCTACGCTATTCGAATGGACGGTACGTTCCGTGAAGTAAGGACGAGAACTGTTCCAAGACAAGAAAAACCGTATACACCGCTCGTTGAAGTGACGAAATCACAACCAATCTTTTCGTTTAAAAATACAGAAGGTACACTAGCTGGATTTTGGACACCAGATTACGCGCAAGGCATTGGTGTAGCTGGGTTCCACTTACATTACATTGATGATGAAATTCGCGGGGGCGGACATGTTTTCGACTATGTTATAGAAAACTGTACGATCCAAATTTGTCAAAAAGCTCATATGCATTTAGCACTTCCAGAAACAGCTGACTTTATGGCGGCTGAATTATCAAGAGAAAACTTAGAAAATGATATTGCGACTGCGGAAGGTGCAGAGTAAGAGGGAAAGACTGTTCCATTTTGGAACAGTCTTCTTTTATTCGTAATGTTATTATTTGTCGATAAATCGATATTTCTTGTCGAACCGTTGATATATTGTAAGTTACGATAGATATATTCGAAAAATCGTTGATATATTGTAAGTTACGATAGATATATTTGAAAAATCGTTGATATCGCTTATTTCTTTGAAACAAACCGATGCCCCTCATAATAAAACCGCCACGGATAATGCACAGCTTCTTCTGCATAGTCGATATTAATACGAGGTCCTGCTGTTATTTTATATTGTGATGACATATGTTCTTCTTCTGGAACGAGTTCAATATGTAACGTATCACTTTGTAATGATACGCCGCGTTCTTCTAAAGTAATTCCGAGTGCACGGCATAGTTTGCCAGGACCGTTTGTTAAATTTTTGTACTGTGCTTTCGTAATGTCTGTTTTGTTGTAGCGCGCTAGTTTTATTTCTTCAATCCCATCTACAGGTTCAAGCGCTCGAATGAGAACGCCTTGCGGGGTGCCAACTGGCGCTGTAATGACGTTAAAACAATGATACATACCGTAAATTAAATATACGTAAGCATGCCCCGGTGCGCCAAACATGACCTCTGTACGATCCGTTCGTCTGCCGCCATAACTATGTGCGGCCTTATCATCTGGGCCTTTATATGCTTCTACTTCCACAATGATGCCGCTTCGTTTTATTCCGTCTACAATATGAACGAGTTTTTGGCCGAGTAATTTCTTTGCGACTTCTAACGTGTCGCCTTCGTAAAAAGAAGGTGGTGCCTGCATTGTACTATCTCCTTTACTGAGTGTATATGTATATAGTAAACCAAATTTTCAGTAGTAATTCTAACTCGTTCTATTTGCTACATTTATTTCATAAATTATGGATAGAGTACAACAGCGAAGAGGGGGAGTGCGACATGATTTATCGCTTACTAGCTCTTAATATAGATGGGACACTACTATACAATAACGGAAAAATCGCAAAAGGATTACGAGAAACAATTGAATTTGTGAAAAGAAAAGATGTATACGTTACATTATTTACGAGCCGTAATTTTCAATCCGCTCATAAAGTAGCAAAGGCGTTAAAATTAGATTCTATATTAGTGACACACGGTGGTGCTTTCGTTTCAGCAACGTTAGATAAGCCTTACGTTCAAAGAAGATTATCTGAAGAGAAGACTTTTAACATTGTGCAAGTGTTAGAGCACTTTGATTGTAATGTACGCATTTCTCATGAGCGGTTTTCAATCGGAAACCGGGAGAGAAATACACCAAACTTAATTGCGCGTACTGTATTATCAAGCGCAGATCCGTTATTTTATCCAGTTCAATTTGTAGATTCGTTAGGCGATGCGCTTCGTGATCATCCGGTAGCGGCACCAAAAATTGATGTTGTTTTCCATAGTAAAGGTGAAAAGGAAAGAGGGCTAATTACGCTAAGAAAAGCATTCCAAGATATAGAGTATGTTGAATGTGACGCAAAACGAATAGAAATTTTGCCGCAAAATGTATCAAAGTTACGCGGATTACAGTTGCTTGGAGAGCATTTAAATATTTCGCTAAATGAAATGGTTGCGATTGGGGATAGCATGGAAGATTTAGAGGTCATTGAAAACGTTGGACTCGGGGTAGCGATGGGGAATGCGCCTGTAGAGTTAAAGCAAGCGGCAGATTGGATTACACGTTCAAATAGTGAGAACGGTGTAGAGTATATGATTAAAGAGCATTTCCGTAAGCAATTCCCACTTCCGTTTTTGAAAAACCATAAAAATACACCGAAACGATGAAAGAAAAACGTAGCTTTGTGGCTACGTTTTTTTGTTGAACTTACTAAAAGGAATGAAAGCGTTTTAGGTTGTGAATTGTGTATGAAATCTATACAATTCACTTGAATCCTTTAGAAAACTAATGTAAAGTGGATGATGTTCCCAAAATAGTTACACCACATGAAATATTCTTCAGATAAATTTTATTGGGCTCCCGTATGTAAAACATTTCCGCATGATAGTGTAGTTCACGTATTATTTCAAAAATGAATTGTAGTAATTTTATTAATTAGTTGTAGCGTTTCTTTGTTTTATTTAAATGGATTATTTTAAGTTAATGTGAGTAAGATCTGGCACATATGAAATGTGTTTCTTTTTATGATTTTAGGAAGTTTAAAAGGGGGAATGAATTTCTTGAGGAAATCATTTAATCAAAAAATTAAAAAGTTAAGTAGTAGTTTAATAGTTGTATTACTAATATGTATGAATTTTTTAATCCATTTACCATTTAAAGCAGAGGCAGCTACAACAGAATTAAAAGGTTTAGGTGATGTATCTTATTACAACGCCATCATTTTTGGAGATCATAGTGCAACGAGTGCGGATATTGAAGGTGCGATGGCTGTTCAGAAAAATATGAACGCATCAAGTTATACAGTCGTAGCGGCTGCAACTGGAGCAAATAACTTAGCTGGAGCAACTTGGGTAGATGAAGGATATCCATCATTATTACTAGGCGGTCAATTTACGAAAGCGGGAGCAGGACAAGTAATTATTCAAGATGGAACAGTGGCCATGACAAAAGACGGTGACCCAGATGGCGCAATGAAAACGTCATATGACCGTATCTCTTATAAAGAGCAAGCGGAGATTGATGCTAAGTTTAAAGAATTTAGAAAAGACGTTGATGGTGTAATCGGGGATGCGGGCCAATTACACACTGATAAGCCAACACTTAATATGAGCTTTGGAATCGGTGAAGATGTAAACAACCCTAATATTTATGTCTCTTCAGGCCAAACGGGAAAGAAAACATTTGATGTAAAAGACGTTTATCTTCCAAATGTAGAGAATAAAGACTTCATTGTTATTTATTCAGATGCAGAAGAAGTGAGTTTTGGTGGCGGTGCAATTTTGTATGATACAAGAAATACTGGGATGGCAACAGACTTAATTAATACATCTCAAGCATACGACCCTAATTCATCTTTTACTGAGTTAGCTAGTAAGGTAATTTGGGTGTTTCCTAATGCTACAAAGATAACAACTAAAGGTTATGGTGTAGTAGGTAGTGTGTTTGCACCTAATGCAGTTGTAGAGACAAAAGGTGGTTCTATTAATGGACAAGCCTATGTTGGAGGATTACACCAAAGAGATGGATTTGAGGTTCATAACTTTAAATTTAACTGGCCAAAGTGGAATAAGCCAGCAGCTGAAAAAGGAAATTTACAAATTAAAAAAGTTGATGAAAACGATGAAAACATTGTTTTAAAAGACGCAAAATTTGATGTTATAGACAAAGATAATACTGTTGTGGCTACTGTTACAACAAACGAAAAGGGTATTGCGGAAGTAAAAGATTTACCACTTGGTGATTATTTTGTAAAAGAAATTAGTGCACCAGAAGGATATATAAAAGTTGATACACCAGTAAAAGTAACAATTGATAGTACAAACGTAATTGAACTTGTTATGAAGAATACGAAAAAAGTTGAAAATGGCCAATTTAAATTGTTGAAAAAAGATAATGAATCTGGTCAACTTCTACCAGGTGCAAAATTTGATGTTATCGATAAAGATGGGAAAGTTGTCGAAACAATTATTACAGACAGTAAAGGTGAAGCTTTATCAAAACAACTTCCAGTTGGAACATATACATTAAAAGAGGTAGAAGCCCCGAAAGGATATGAACTATCATCTAGTTCAGTTCCTGTAAATGTAGAGGCTAATAAAGTAATTACTGTAGATGTGTTGAATAAAAAAATCCCTGAAAAAGTAACAGGTCAATTCGAAATCGTGAAAGTAGATGCAAATGATAAAGAGAAACTATTATCAGGCGCAGAATTTGAAGTGTATAAAGATGGCAAGAAAGTAGATACGTTACGAACAGATAAAACAGGTAAAGTGATTTCTCAGAAATTAGAACCAGGGAAGTACACATTAAAAGAAACGAAAGCACCACAAGGATATAAGTTGTTAAAAGAAGAAATTGAAGTCGTTGTGGAAGCAAATAAAGTAGTACAAGTACAAGTGGAAAACGCGAAAGAACTGGGAAGCTTACAAATAATCAAAAAGGATGCAGAGAGTGGAAAAGTTCTAGCAGGCGCAGAATTTATACTGAAAAACGAAAGTGGTCAAGTAGTTGGAGAAACGAAAACAACAGATAAAGATGGCGTAGTGAAGTTCGAAAACGTAGTGCCAGGAAAATACACGTTAGAGGAAACGAAAGCGCCAGAAAGTTATAAAGCGCTGGAAGTGACAGTAGAAGTCAACATCGTAGCAAATGAAGTAGTAAAACAAGAAGTTACGAATGAAAAAGTAACAGGTCAATTCGAAATTGTGAAAGTAGATGCGAATGATAAAACGAAAGTATTATCAGGTGCAGAATTCGAAGTGTATAAAGATGGTGAAAAGGTAGCGGAACTGAAAACAGATGAGAGTGGAAAAGTGATGTCACCGAAATTACCATTAGGTGAATACACAGTGAAAGAGACGAAAGCACCAACGGGCTATAAACTTTCTAATAAAGAATGGAAAGTAACAATTCAAAACGAGAAAGAAGTAGTAAAAATAGAGGCAGAAAACGAAAAAATCTTAGGTTCTCTACAAATTATTAAAATGGATGATAAAGATCAAACGAAACGTTTAGCAGGCGCACAATTTACATTGAAAGATGTGAAAGGAAATGTTGTAAAAGAAGGAATTACAACAGATGAGTCTGGAATTGTAAAAGTAGACGGACTAGTGCCGGGGGAATATACGTTAGAAGAAACAAAAGCGCCAGAAGGTTATGAGTTAACAAAACAAGTAATTCATGTAACAGTTGACGGTGAAAAAGTTATTGATGTCAAAGTAACGAATAGTAAGAGCCTTGGTCAATTTGAAATTGTAAAAGTGGATGCAAATGATAAAGAGAAACTATTATCAGACGCAGAATTCGAAGTGTATAAAGACGGTAAAAAAGTAGAGACATTACGAACAGATAAAACAGGTAAAGTAATCTCTCAGAAATTAGAACCAGGGAAGTACACATTAAAAGAGACGAAAGCACCACAAGGATATAAGTTGTTAAAAGAAGAAATTGAAGTCGTTGTAGAAGCAAACAAAGTAGTACAAGTACAAGTAGAAAATGCGAAAGAACTAGGAAGCTTACAAGTAATCAAAAAGGATGCAGAGAGTGGAAAAGTTCTAGCAGGCGCAGAATTTATACTGAAAAACGAAAGTGGTCAAGTAGTTGGAGAAATGAAAACAACAGATAAAGATGGTGTTGTGAAATTCGAAAACGTAGTGCCAGGAAAATACACGTTAGAGGAAACGAAAGCGCCAGAAGGTTATAAAGCGCTAGAAGTGACAGTAGAAGTAAACATCGTAGCGAATGAAGTAGTAAAACAAGAAGTGACGAACGAAAAAGTAACAGGTCAATTCGAAATCGTAAAAGTAGATGCGAATGATAAAGCGAAAGTATTATCAGACGCAGAATTCGAAGTGTATAAAGATGGTAAAAAAGTAGAGACATTACGAACAGATAAAACAGGTAAAGTAATCTCTCAGAAATTAGAACCAGGGAAGTACACATTAAAAGAGACGAAAGCACCACAAGGATATAAGTTGTTAAAAGAAGAAATTGAAGTCGTTGTAGAAGCAAATAAAGTAGTACAAGTACAAGTGGAAAACGCGAAAGAACTAGGAAGCTTACAAGTAATCAAAAAGGATGCAGAGAGTGGAAAAGTTCTAGCAGGCGCAGAATTTATACTGAAAAACGAAAGTGGTCAAGTAGTTGGAGAAATGAAAACAACAGATAAAGATGGTGTTGTGAAATTCGAAAACGTAGTGCCAGGAAAATACACGTTAGAGGAAACGAAAGCGCCAGAAGGTTATAAGGCGCTGGAAGTGACAGTAGAAGTAAACATCGTAGCAAATGAATTAGTAAAACAAGAAGTATTGAATGAAAAAGTGAAAGAAAAAATAACAGGTCAAGTAGAAATTACAAAGGTAGATGCGAATGATACAAATAAAATATTAGCAGGCGCAGTTTTTGAAATTTTGAAAGACGGAACGAAAATAGACAAATTAACAACAGATAAAAATGGTAAAGCAATTTCCAAGAAACTTGAACCAGGAGATTACATTTTAAAAGAAGTACAGGCTCCAGAAGGATACACTTTATCTAATAAGGAAGTTAAGTTTACGATTTCTAATCAAAAAATTGAAGTTATAAAACTTCAAATTACAAATCAAAAAGAGCCAGGTGGAGGAACAGAAACACCAGGTGGAGGAACAGAAACACCAGGTGGAGGAACAGAAACACCAGGTGGAGGAACAGAAACACCAGGTGGAGGAACAGAAACACCAGGTGGAGGAACAGAAACACCAGGTGGAGGAACAGAAACACCAGGTGGAGGAACAGAAACACCAGGTGGAGGAACAGAAACACCAGGTGGAGGAACAGAAACACCAGGTGGAGGAACAGAAACACCAGGTGGAGGAACAGAAACACCAGGTGAAGGAACAGAGAAGCCTAACTTACCCGAAAAAGGGGAAGGTTCTTCTAATAATCAACAACTTCCAGCCACAGGACATGATATGAACTATCTCCCATTCGTTGGTTTTGTTCTTGTGTTATTAGGAATACGTTTAAGATTTATGACTAAAAATAGTTAATAGATGTATAAAAGGCATAAGAGAAATGTTATCTCTTATGCCTTTAAGTTATTAATAGAAGGAATAAGGTAAAACCTTCTGTATTGACCTGCAAACGCCCTTCAAGTAAACTAAAGAGAGTTTGCAAATGAAAAGGTGATAATGTTGTTAATTTCAATTAAAACGTTACAAGATGATCGTTTTTTACGTCCGCTACAAAATATTGGCGGCTTATTTTTTGAAGATAGTACGATTGGATTTGAACAAGAGGAAGCAAATCTTATCGTTGATATACACATTGAAGAGAATGTGAAAGCATCTGCTCGTTTAACAGATGTTGCTACTGGAAATGTGTATGAAGAAACGTTCGCAAAAGATTTATCTGCTTTCACAGATGAGAAAGAGCGTATGAAGCAAGTGAAGCACGTTGTTTCTTATGTATATCTTTCTGTTCTTCAGCAGTTAACTGGTCTTGAACAAAGCTGGGGCATTTTAACAGGAGTTCGTCCGACAAAACTTCTTCATAAAATGCTTCAAAATGGTATGTCAAAAGAAGAAGCGCATCAAGAGCTTCGTGAAAGCTATTTAATTCATGAAGAGAAAATTGAACTTCTTCAGCGTATTGTGGATTGCCAATTAGCGGTAGTTCCGGATTTATACCGTTTGAAAGAGGAAGTAAGTATTTATATCGGTATTCCATTCTGCCCAACAAAATGTGCATATTGTACATTCCCGGCTTATGCAATTAACGGACGCCAAGGCTCTGTTGATTCATTCTTAGGTGGTTTACATTATGAAGTTCGTGAAATTGGTAAGTTTTTAAAAGAAAAAGGTGTAACAGTTACGACGATTTATTACGGCGGCGGTACACCGACAAGTATTACAGCAGAAGAGATGGATATGCTGTATGAAGAAATGTATGAAGCGTTCCCAGATGTGAAAAATGTGCGTGAAGTAACAGTTGAGGCAGGTCGCCCTGATACAATTACGCCAGCTAAGCTAGAAGTGTTAAATAAATGGAATATTGACCGTATTAGTATTAATCCGCAGTCATACCATCAAGAGACATTAAAAGCAATTGGGCGTCATCATACTGTAGAAGAAACAATTGAGAAGTATCACTTAGCTCGTGAAATGGGAATGAACAATATTAATATGGACTTAATTATTGGTCTTCCTGGTGAAGGGCTAGATATCTTCAAGCACACGTTAGATGAGACAGAAAAGTTAATGCCAGAATCGTTAACAGTTCATACGTTATCATTTAAACGTGCTTCTGAAATGACGCAAAACAAACGTAAATATAAAGTAGCTGGTCGCGAAGAAATTACAGCGATGATGCACGAAGCAGAAGAGTGGACGCAAAAGCATAATTACGTACCATATTACCTATATCGTCAAAAGAATATTTTAGGTAACTTAGAGAACGTTGGTTATGCAATGCCTACGCAAGAAAGTATTTACAACATTGTCATAATGGAAGAAGTACAATCGATTATCGGGCTTGGCTGTGGTGCTTCAAGTAAGTTTGTTCATCCGAAGACGGGCGCAATTACGCATTTCGCGAATCCGAAAGATCCAAAATCATATAACGATGGCTTTGTAAAATATACAGAAGATAAACTGAAAATTTTAGAAGAGCTGTTTGTTTAAGCATAAGAGGACTGTTCCGATTTGGAACAGTCTCTTTTTTATCCGGCTATTTGCGGGGGGAAGGCTGCCTGTAAAAACCCGATTAAAGTTTCGTTTTATTTTGTCAGTTTTTGTCGGTAAGTCGATATATTCAAAAAATCGCTGATATATATTGAGTTGCGGTCGATATATTTTAAAAATCGCTGATATATTTCAAGTTGCGGTCGATATATTCAAAAAAACGCCGATATAATTTTATTTACTGAGAAGTGAATAAAAACATACCTCCATTTGTAAAACTATGTCGATAATAATCAGAAAAATTAGTCAATTTTATAGAGGACAATGTCTACTTATAGACGAAATGATAGATTTATGAAAGAGAAAAGGGGGAAATTGTTGGCATGTACATGACGATAGGGAGAATTTTTGATTTATCTGTTGGTAAGTATCCGAATAAAGAGGCGTTAGTGGAACCAGAAAAAAATATTCGCTGGACGTATAAACAGTGGGATGAACAAATAAATAAAACGGCGCACGCTCTATTAGAAGAGGGAGTAAGAAAGGGAGATTGTGTATCTGTTTACTTATATAACTGTCGTGAATTTGTAAACGTTTACTTAGCTTGTGCAAAAATTGGTGCAATCTTTAATCCAATTAATTTCCGCTTAAAAGCGAAAGAAGTATCTTATATTCTTCAGGACGCATCCTCGAAAGTAGTTGTCTTTGAAAAAGCAGTTGAGTCAACTGTTGCTATGATTGAAAGGGATTTTCCAAATACATCCTTTTGGTATGTAGAAGACGATAAACCTTCCTATGCAAGCTCCTACCATGAAAAAGTAAATGCAGCATCTTCTGAGAAAGTAGATATCGAAATTGATGAAATGGATTATTGCTCTATGCTTTATACGAGCGGTACGACAGGGCATCCGAAAGGCGTATTGCATCGTCATCGTGAAATGACTGAGCATAGTATGATTTGTACGTATTTCTTAAAATATAACAGGGATAGTGTCGGGCTTGTAGTAGCACCTTTATATCATTGTGGTGAGTTGAATGCTGGGATTATACCGCGCATTCAAGTTGGCGGAAAGAATGTTATTTTGCATCACTTTGATACTGAAACAGTATTACATACGATTCAAGAAGAGAAGATTACAACGTTCTTTGCAGCACCGACGATGTGGAATATGTTGCTGCAAAAAGATTTATCCCAATATGATTTAACTTCGATGAAAATTGGTATATATGGCGGAGCAGCAATGGCACCGGCTTTAGTGAAGGAATGTAAAGAACGTCTTTATATTGATCTCGTCCAAATATACGGAATGACAGAAATGGGGCCAGTTGTTGCGTTTCTCGTGGAAGAGGATCAAATTACGAAAGCTGGTTCAGCAGGGACGCCATGTTTTAGCCATGAAATTCGTATTGTAAAGCCGAACGAAGATGCACCTGCAGAGCCAGATGATGTATTACCTCCTTATGAAGTGGGAGAAATTATTTTGCGCGGTCCGACTATGATGGCTGGCTATCATAATCGTGAAGAAGCAAACACAAAATCGCTGTATAAAGGATGGTATCATTCAGGTGACTTAGGTTACTTTGATAAAGACGGCTATTTATTCGTTGCAGATCGCGTGGATGATATGGTAATTAGCGGTGGTGTAAATATTTATCCTCGTGAAATTGAAGATTACCTCCATAGTCACCCTGGTATATTAGATGTTGCAGTGCTTGGTGAACCTGATGAATTATGGGGAGAACGTGTTGTAGCCGTTATTGTAAAGAAAGATGAAACAATCACAGAAGCTGATTTAGAAAAGTATTGTAAAGAAAGTGATGAATTAGCAGATTATAAACGCCCACGTCATTATTTATTTGTGGATGAACTTCCTCGTAATGCGAGTGGGAAACTGCAGAAATTTGTGTTGAGAGAGTCGTTAAAAGGTACGAAAAAATAATAAAAATGCCTTTCCAATTTGGAAAGGCATTTTTATTATTTACGTGAAAAACCTTCTTCATCAAGGTATTCCGCTGCTTCTGGATAAGAGTTGAATGTACCGTCTAAGTTTACGCCAGCATAAACGTTCCACATGTCATCCTCTGATATAAGAGTAAGAATATGACCATCTTCGTTATGCCATTCTTCTTCTTTCGCAGGTTCTGCAGGGATTACTACTTCTTCTTGTGATAATAGTTCAATTGATTGCTCAATTACTGAACGTAATTCTTCCGCTGAAAATTCACGGATGTTAATCATACCTTTATCGTCCGTTTTGTAACCTTTAATACCGCTTGCATATACAAATCCGTTTCCATTTGGGTGTAAATGATATACAACGTTCTTTTTATCTAAACGACTTTCTTCAAAGTGAAAGTTTACGCGTTTTAATGATACGTTCTTTCTTTCTAATTCAGGGAAAGATTCAATGATCGATAATTTTTCTTCAAAAGTTAGCATAGTGCCTCCAAGTATATAGTAAAAGATTTAATTTGTTCATTATAGCATAGTTGCAATTGTTTCCAAAGGTAAGGGGGAAACTTTTCATTGAATACGTTTACTTCACGAGACTGTAAAAAGTACGCTAACGAATAAATCTTTTTAGGTGTACAATGGAACGTGGACTTTATATGAAGGTGGTTATTTTATGTTTCAAAAAATTGCAAAGGAATGTTTAGCAGGATTTACGGTTGCGATTGTTGCGTTGCCACTTGCCATTGCGTTTGGTATTGCGGCAACGGGAACGTCTGAAGGAGCACTGGTCGGATTGTATGGTGCCATTTTTGCAGGTTTATTCGCAGCGTTATTTGGTGGTACACCTGGTCAGGTTACTGGGCCAACTGGACCGATTACGGTTATCGCGACAGGAGTTATTGCGACGCACGGGTTAGAGGCGAGTTTTATAGCATTTATGATGGCGGGACTTTTTCAAATTTTATTCGGGGTATGTAAGCTAGGCTCTTACGTTCGATATATTCCGTATCCTGTCGTTTCAGGATTTATGAACGGTATTGCATTGATTATTATTTTAGGTGAAATAAAACACGTGCAAAATAGTTTTCTGCTCGTAGTATTAACGATCATTGTAATGATTGTTTCTGGAAAATGGATTAAGGCCATTCCATCTAGTTTAGTTGCGTTAGTCGGTGTGACTGCGTTGTTGCCTTTATTTTCTTCATTGTTAGAAGGGCTTACAGTGAAGGTACCGATTATCGGAAATCTTTCACTAAATAAAGTAATTGAAAAGATTGGAACGATTCCAGAAGCGATGCCTACGCTTCATATTCCATCTTTAAGTGGAACAGGATTAGCAGAACTTATTTTACCAGCGCTTAGTATTGCTTTATTAGGTTCGATTGACTCTTTATTAACGTCAGTCGTAATGGATAATGTGACAGGTACACGTCATAAAAGTAATAAAGAACTTGTCGGACAAGGTATCGGTAATATGATGAGCGGATTGTTCGGCGGATTAGCAGGTGCAGGGGCGACTGTACGATCTATCGTTAATATAAGAAGTGGCGGTAAAACGGCGCTTTCGGCAAGTATGCATAGTGTTATATTGTTTATTTTCATTATGGGACTCGGTTCAGTCGTACAATACATTCCACTTGCTGTATTATCAGGTATTTTAATTTTAACGGGTATTGGAATGTTCGATTGGGAAAGCATGAAGAAAATGCATGTAGCGCCAAAAGGTGATGTTATTGTTATGCTCGTAACGATGATCGTTACAGTGAAGTTTGATTTAATGATCGCTGTTGCATTCGGGATTATTCTTTCCTTCATCCTATACATTGTGAAATGTAAAGAACGTAAAACTTCGATTGTAAAAGAAAGAGAAGCAACGTATACGATTCAAGGACCGCTCTCTTTCTTATCAGTAGATCGTATTTTTACTACTTTACAAGATGTGAAGTCACCGATTGTTTTACGTATGAAAGATGTGCGCTATATGGATGTGTCAGGAGCGATGGCATTATTAAATTTTGTTGAGCAGTCAAATAAAGCTGGAGCGAGTGTAACGCTTGAACAAGTACATCCAAGTATTGAAAAAACAATTGTAGTAATGGCGAACGACGAACAGAAAGAGAAATTGAAGTTTTTAGGTGTTTAGACGGTATAATAAAAATATCGCAAAAGAAAATTTAGAGTATGTAAAACACGAATGAAATAAAAAGAAGGTGCTCGAAAATCCAGTATAACGGACTTTTCAGAGTACCTTCTTTTTGTTATTCAATTCCCAAGTCAACAATCATATAAGCAAGTATAACAACGAAGAAAATACTTACGGCTGGTGCTGTTAATACGTGACCAGACATAAAGCCGATGCCGAGCGATAAGACGAGTGTGTTAGCTAGTAGCATATGTTTTACATTTAATAGTTTCTTGAAGTTAGTGATGATGCGAATGAATATTTTAATACCGAAATAAAGAAGCGGCAGCAAATACATAAGGAATCCAACAATGCCGAACGCAAAGAATAGGTCGTAGAAATCCATTTCGACTAATTTAGGTGTAGTTGTATAGTTACCAGCGTAGCCCATTCCAAATAGTTTTTGAGATAGTGGTGCGTCTTTATAGTATTGTTTGTATACGTTTAAAAACTTGTCACGATCACTGTAAATTAAACTCTTCATTTCAGAGTCTGTTAGTTCACCCTGCTCACGTTCTTCTTTCGTTACCTCTCCTTCTTGTACTGGATTTTTATATTTATATATTTGTAAATGGATGCTCATGTTTTTGGCGATAGGAGTATATGGTGTAAGTATGAGTATACCTCCTAATACGATAGCAACAACAATTGTATTTACAAGATATGTGAATCCTTTTCCTTCTTTTTTACGATGAATAATATATTCAATGAATAAGAAAAAAAGAGCGATACCAAGTGTAATAACAATGGCACCATAGCCTACTTTCGTTCCAATCATAATGCTTGCATACATCGCAAGTACAGTTGGAATCCAGTAATAGATTTTCGAGAAAGAAGTTGTTTTATGAATTGAGTACAAGACAACGATGGGGAACGTAATGGCGAAAATGGAACTTAACTCATTTCCAGCAAAGAACCATCCCCTTGAACCGATCTTTGAGTTCGGATAACTTGGGAAATCTGTACTAGTCAACATTGCCACAATAATTGAGATACTCAAAATTAACGTTGCATATAAGAAATAGATAATGATTTTATGAAACGCATATTCGTTATTTTTTAACTCTTTAAGAGCAATAATATACCCAAACAGTAGTACCATTGGATATACACTTTTTAAAATGAATTTCACTTCTTCTCCGAAAGAAACTGGAGATTTGACCATTAAATTATTAACAAGGCCGATTGTGAGTACAGTTCCAAGTAAGCATAAGTAGAGAATGTATTTTTTCGCACCTTGTTGTTTGTGATGAAGAAGTAGATACCCTGATGCAAGAAGCATAAAGGCGAAACGGACTACGATTCCGACTGTTGCGCTCATGTGTAATACATAGATTGAAAAAGATGTTAGTAAATCTAAAATTGGTTGAAACACAATGAATAGCAGTAGGAAATGTGGGAAGTAGTTATCCGTCTGTTTCAACTTATTAACCATATGTTCCTCCATTTCTTCATTCTTTTATTTCAGCACCCGAGTGAGGGGATAAATACCTTTTTATCCGGCTATTTACCGCGCAGTAAAACTCCCACCTCAAAATTCAGCTGGAGCAAAGAAGTTAGGTGGAAGCCCTGCGGACCGTAAAAGCCTTCACTTTATAGTAAGGCGAATGAATTTCAATATTTGTTTTTAAGCAGTACATGCAAGAAGACATTATTTCATTGTAATGATAGATAGATGAAAGGTATGGATAAAACGACTTTGATTGCTATATTTTTTAACGAAATGGTATGTTTTATACAGGATATATACAAATTGCGAGATTATTAGACAGAAAATTAAGAAAAAAGAAGGATTTTTTACCTGTTTTCTATAATTATATAAGTATAATCTTTATGTAGAAAAGAGGGGTATATGATGGAAGTAACGAGTAAAACAGAATCTGTGGTTGTGAAATATGAAGGAAGCGTAGCAACGGTGATGGTCAATCGCCCAGAAGTGTTAAATGCATTAGATGAGCCAACGTTAAAAGAGCTATTACAAAAGTTGAAAGAAGTAGCGGAGAGTTCTGCGCATATTGTTGTGCTATGCGGGAACGGCCGTGGTTTTTCTGCGGGTGGGGATATTAAATCGATGCTTTCAAGTAATGATGAAAGCAAGTTTGACGGTATTATGAATACCATTTCTGAAGTCGTTGTAACTTTATATACGATGCCGAAGCTTGTGATTAGTGCAATTCATGGACCAACTGCTGGTCTTGGATTAAGTATTGCATTAACTGCTGATTATGTGATGGCAGATATATCGTCAGTTATTGCGATGAACTTTATTGGAATCGCTTTAATTCCAGATGGTGGCGGTCATTTCTTCCTACAAAAGCGCGTCGGTGAAAATATGACGAAGCAAATTATTTGGGAAGGCAAGAAATTATCAGCAACAGAAGCGTTAGATATCGGCTTAATTGATGAAGTAATCAGCGAGGACTTCCAAACAGCTGTGAAACAAAAAATTAATGAATGGTTACAAAAACCGGTTAAGGCGATGATTCAAACGAAGCAAATTTTATGTGAAGTCAATCGCTCTAATTTAGAACAGACGCTGCAGCTTGAAAAACGCGGTCAATATGCGATGAGACAAACAGCTGACCATAAAGAAGGCATTGCTGCGTTTTTAGAAAAACGTCTACCAGCATTTAAAGGGGAATAAAGTAAAACTTTAATTAGTGAGGGATTTTGCTCACTTCCTACTGATTATTAGCCCGTTAATTCGGGATAAAAGGGAGAAAGTGCTAACACATTTTAGTATAATTGTGTTAGCACTTTTTTTTAGGAGTCATACATGAAAAAAATTATAGGTATTACCGGTATAATTTTGTTTGTATATTATGCTTTGCACAGTACACCATCTATGGCTGTACGAACTGCATTATTTTTTGAAGGGCATCCAAGTGTTGCGTTTTCTGGCGGGGTGACGAAAGAAAAAGATGTGAAAAAAGAAGCGATTCCAGATGAGTACCAAACTTTATATGGTAATGAAGAAGAAAAATCAGAGCACTATTTCTTCCCGCATGTAAGGGCACACGGATCAGGAATTGATATGTTAAGTGCGTGTGTGAAAAAAGAGTGGTTTTTCTATAAAGTGAAACTTTAATCAGTGGGGGTTTTGTTCATCCCCCACTGATTATTAGTTGAACCAATCGGGCGTTTACGGGCAGTTGATCTCCCACCTAACTTCTTTGCCCCATCTGAATTTTGAGGTGGGAGTTTTACTGCCCGTTAATGCGGGATAAAGCAGAGCTCGGGTGTTATTGAACATAGGAGGATGAATGATGTCAACTTATAACAAGTTAGTAAGAGACCATGTTCCAGAGAAAATATTAATGTCTGGAAAAACATATACAGCACAAAAATTAACAGGCCAAGCATACATACAAGCTTTAGCGAAAATTGGAACGGAAGAAGTTCGTGAATTTGCTTCTATGAAAGAGCGTGAACATGCGTTAGATTCTCTTGCGGATGCACTGGAAGTGATTATGTCATTAGCGCGTGCAGAAGGAGCAACAATTGAAGACGTAGAACGCCTTCGTAAGCAAAAAAAAGAAGAGCACGGTGGATTTGAAAGAGGGATTTATTTATTAGATGTTTCAGAAGAATAGTTTTATAGGAAAAGCATAGCGTTACTCACTAACGCTATGCTTTTTTGCTGCAATGAAGCTAATAATGAAGAAGATAGCCGTTAATCCCCAGCCGATTGTAATAGAAGTAGTAGTAGTATGAACGGCATAAGAAACTTGTAAACAAAGTAATGATGCTAAAAACCAAATGAGTGCAATGTGTATATATTTTTTTGATATATTCATATTTTGTAGCTCCTTTTTACATACTAAAGAGAATTTTACTATAATTTAGAAAATTAGACCATATAAGTAGAGGTTTCATAGCAAATTTTGTATACTGAATAATAGAGAAAATGAGGAGGAAACGACAATGGCACATCATACGAAAGAAACGATGGAACTCATTAAGGAGCTTGTCTCTATTCCGAGTCCATCTGGAAATACGGCGAAAATTATTAATTTCATTGAAAACTATGTGAGTGAGTGGAACGTAGAGACGAAGCGTAATAATAAAGGCGCTCTTATTTTAACGGTAAAAGGGAAAAATGATGATCAACATCGTTTATTAACTGCTCATGTTGATACGTTAGGTGCGATGGTAAAAGAAATTAAATCTGACGGTCGTCTTCGTTTATCTATGATTGGCGGATTTCGCTGGAACTCTGTAGAAGGGGAATATTGCGAAATTGAAACGTCAAGCGGTAAGGCGTATACAGGAACGATTTTAATGCATCAAACATCTGTACACGTATATAAAGATGCAGGTGAAGCGAAACGCGATGAGAAAAATATTGAGGTTCGTATTGATGAGCGTGTCTTTTCAGCTGATGAAGTACGTGAATTAGGAATTGAAGTAGGAGACTTCGTTTCATTCGATCCGCGTGTTCAAATTACAGACAGTGGATACATAAAATCACGTCATTTAGATGATAAAGTAAGCGTAGCAATTCTATTAAAATTAATTAAAAGATTGCAAGATGAAAATGTAACATTACCATATACGACGCATTTCTTAATTTCTAATAATGAAGAGATTGGATACGGTGGAAACTCTAACATTCCAGAAGAAACTGTAGAATATTTAGCAGTTGATATGGGAGCGTTAGGTGATGGACAAACATCTGATGAATATACAGTATCTATTTGCGCAAAAGATTCTAGTGGTCCATACCATTATGCATTACGTAAACATTTAGTTGAACTTGCGAAAGCGAACAATATTGAATATAAAGTAGATATTTACCCGTACTACGGATCTGACGCATCAGCTGCGATTCGCGCTGGATTTGATGTGAAACATGCATTAATTGGAGCCGGTATTGATTCTTCTCACGCTTTTGAACGTACGCATGAGAGTTCCATTGCACATACAGAATCATTAGTATATGCGTATGTAATGTCTAATTTAATTGAAGACTAATTTCATAGAAAATAAAGTGGGCTGATTAAAAATATTATTTTTAATCAGCTTTTCATTTAGGGGGGCAAGATGAAGAAATTATTGATGGGGAGTATCGTTGTAAGTTTAGTGTTAAGTGGATGTGCTCAAGAAGGTTCAGATGAAAAAGTAGTGACGAAGGTAGAGGATACCCAGGGGAATAAAAAAGAGAGTAGAAAAATACAAGGGTCACAAATAAATCCACAAGTGCAAAGTCGCTACACTGTTTTAATGAATTCTACTGAGGGAGAAGCGTATACTTTGCATGTTTTTTCGAATAATGAACAACATGAAGCGCAAAAAGAACCTTGGGTTGGTGCACAAGAAGGGGATCAAATATATAAAGGTGAATATCAGCTTGCCTTACAATCTACAAGCGCGATATTATATTTGCAAGAGGCGAAAATTGGAGAGTTTGTATTTAATACGTCTAGAAAAAATGGATTTGTAAGTAAAGGTACACCAGATTTTTTCGTAGCACTGCAACGTGAGTCTTCTAATTTTTCAACAGTGAAAGCTTTTTACATTCATAGAGGGAAAGTGCTCGAAGTGAAAATCGATGAAGATGATTTTGGTATTACAGGAACTTGTTTTAAAGCTTTAGATAAAGGGAAGTTTCTTATTGGGAATTATGATAATGGAGAAGGAATGTGGTATTTTTCGACTTTCCAAACCGATCTTGAAACGGGAAAAGCGAAACGGGTTGATCAGAAAAAGCTTCCTTTGGAGGAAGGGAATGTATATGTTAAGGACAATTTCAAATGATACATTAGGAGAAGCAACTTATGGTAGTATGCTAGATTACTAGGAAGAACAAGCTCAGAATGTATCTTCTTTTTGTTATTAAAAATAAAGAGATTGCCAATAGGCAGTCTCTTTTATTTGCGAAAGGATTTAGAAAGGTTTCTCTTTATTTCCGGCATATGATATCATTTAATTTTATATACAAAAATATTCGAGTAATTGTGATCATAACAATTTTAAACGATAAAGGATGATAATAGATTGAGTAATCATAGTAAAACACCTGCATGTATATATACGTATGCGTTTCGCGAAGAGGAGCGTGCTTTATGTTACTTGGAAATGCGCTCGTTCTTTGGGATGGAGTCTCACGTTAATATTTTGAAAAGTGAAGTCAAGATTGCTCCGAGTAGAAGTCCGTTTATTAAAGAGCGCGTTGAGGTTATGTATGAAGGGGACGACTTAGAAAGCATTTTAGAACAAGTGGAACAAATTGATTTAGCAGGAGCGACATTCAAAGTTATCTTCGTTAAAATCAATGATCTTGGTAAAGAAAATAAAATTGAATATGGGGAAAGACGCCTTATTGAACGAGACCTCGGTATGCATATTGAAGGAGAAGCAGACGTTCGTAATCCAGAGCGCGTATTCGGGATTGTTCCTCTTGGAGGACGTTGGTACTTCGGGCACTATGTAGAAAGTGATCCAGTTTGGTATCATCACATAAAAAAACCGCATAGCTATTCGACATCACTGAGCACACGTGTTGCTAGAGCTGTCGCAAATATCGCTGTACCAAACCCAGATGGAGTACGAGCAATTGACCCGTGCTGTGGCATTGGAACAGTAGTGGTAGAAGCACTTTCTATGGGGATTAACATCGTTGGTAGAGATATAAATCCACTTGTAGTTCTTGGAACGAGAAAAAACATCGCACATTTCGGGTTTGAAGGAACAGTAACAAAAGGCCCAATTGAAGAAATTACTGAGAACTACGACGTCGCAATTATCGATATGCCATACGACCTATTTACGCACGCAACACCAGAAGATCAACTCTCGATTCTTTCAAGTGCGCGCCGTATCGCAAAAAAAGTAGTCGTTGTCACGATGGAAACAATGGACGACATGATTCATGAAGCGGGATTTGAAATTACAGACCGCTGTATCACAAGAAAAGGATCATTTTCTAGACAAATTCTTGTTTGTGAATAAGAAAAAAGGTCACCCGTTAGGGTGGCCTTTTTGGTTTGTATGAATGTGTGATTGGTTGGTGGAATGGGGAGATGATTTGTCGATAAGTCGATATACTATGTTGAACCGCTAATATATTTCGAGAATCAATCGATATTAGATTGCTCTTCTTTCGTTTTCTCTTGTTGTGCGATTAATAAATTGCGCAATACGTGTCCGCGGTAACTTTCTAGTTTTCGTCCTTCATGATAGCGGACACCTAACTTTTTAAGTTCAGCTACGTACCAGCCTTTTGTTCCGTAATACATGAGACCACTTCCTTTTTTCTTTTGAACAGTATATGTTGTGGGGATTTGGAACTTTCTTATCAAATTAATATTGAATATTCAGTTTATTTACATTATGATTAATTTAGTATCGGATGGCAGTGAGTAGCCTCGCTGTAAGCCCGGATTTATATTTGAAAATGAAGAGAGTAACTTCTTTCCACTTGAGCTTCTTTAGCAGGAGTACGAGCTAGAAGGATAAGGGGAGTAAATAAAATTCAATGCAGCTGTATACGATGCTTTTCTGGCTTTTAACATAGTAACGGAGGGTGAAATATGCGCAAAGGAACTTTTTTCATGGCTGGACATTCGAGACTTCCGAAAGGGATGGCGGTTCGCAGTATGTACGAAACGTTAACAATTACAATTGAAGCAGATCATAAATATCATGTCATTATTGAAGCGTCATGTACGCTTGCAACAGAGCACGGGAGAGGCTTCGTCGCCCAAATTTTAAGAGGACATAGTTTACGAGATGGTATTGAAGAAATTGTGCAAGATATTACAGATCATTATCAAGGAAAAGCGCAAAATGCTATCGTCAGTGCGGTCAAAGATTTGCATCGCCAATATGTAAGTTATTTAAATGATGAAAAGCCTGTGGAAGAGTACGAGGAAACAAATTTATAATCAATGTCTAGTTTATAACGATAAATGAGAGCCAGTTGTATTTCCTTTAAAGAGATGCGACTGGCTTATTTTATTTGGGAGTAAGTAAGATGAATACGTGAAAAGAAATTCAAGTTGTAAAACAAGAAGCGAAAAAAGGGGATTTATAAAATGTGTAAAGTATGTCGAGGAAATAATAAAAAACGAATTGACAGTTAGAATATTTAGAATTATTATTTAATTAATAAGGTCCATTCGAGAAATTAGCCTTCTCTAAATTCGATCTTGTTTTCCTGTTTACACATGTTTTCATATGAACTGTCTATTATTATTGTACTTTAAGAGATTAAAGACACTCGTAATGATAAGCCAGTTGTACGTTTCTACGATTTTCTGTCGTGGTGCGTATGACTGGCTTTTTGCTGTTAGGGCAGTAAGACCAAATCTCGGCATAAGAAGATAAGGATAACTGTCTGTAAAAAGCGTCAATACGTTCTTCATATTTCATTTAGGGAGGAATTGAAATGTCGATTATTACAGAACAAAGTACGAAGATGAAGTTTGCAAAAAAATATGAGGGTTATGAAATTATTCCTCATCCGGAGCATAAACGTTTATATCATATTATGTTAAATCAGCAATTGCTTAAGCAGTTTTTTGAAGAGGTAAAAGAGCATTCAGAGCAGTCATTACAATACATTCCGTATTTACGGTTTAATCTTGCTGATGGAATGAGAAAGATTTTTGGGCAATCATTTATGGATAACATTCGCGGCATTATTCATGACCGTGAAACGGGCGGATTTACAATTGGGGTGCAAGGTGAAACGGCAGATCCAGCAGATTACGTGAAATTTGCAACAGCAATAACACATTTAATTGGGGCACCAAACTTCGATGCAATGACAGGAACGTATTATGCAAGATTTAATGTGAAAGATACGGATAGTAGTGATTCTTACCTTCGTCAAGCGTACCGATTGTTTACACTTCATACGGACGGTACATTCGTTGATGAACCGACAGATTGGCTTCTTATGATGAAAATGGAAGAGCAAAATGCAGTAGGAGGAGAATCTCGTTTACTACATTTAGACGATTGGGAAGATCTTCAAAAATTTAGAAACCATTCACTCGCATCTGTTAAAATTACGTATAAAGCACCACCAAGTAAAAATGCGCAAGAAATCGTCTATCGTGAAACGTTTTTTGATATAAATAACGCACCATGTATTTGCTTTATTGATCAGTTCGCTTATCCAGATAATATGGAACAAGCAAACTATTTGAAAGACTTATCCTATTCAGTTGAAAACTCACAGGCAACACATGCATTAAAATTACCAGTTGGTGACTTAGTTCTTTTAAACAATTTATTTTGGATGCACGGAAGAGCTGCATTTGAGAAGAATAAAGATTTATATAGAGAACTCATGCGTCAGCGCGGTTGTTTTTCTAAATAATATGTACGGCAGGTCTTTTGAATAGACCTGCCTTTTATCCCGCTATTTGCCGGGCAGTAAAACTCCCACCTTAAAATTCGGCTGAAGCAAAGAAGTTAGGTGGAAGATTAACTGCCTGTAAACGCCCGATTGGTGAAGACTAATAATCAGTGGGGATGGACGAAACCCCACTGATTAAAGTTTCACTTTATACGATTAAGGGGGAATTAGAGTGTATGACTTTATAATTATTGGCGGAGGAATTGTTGGTCTATCAACTGGAATGGCTTTAACGAAAAAATTCCCTCGTGCGAAAGTCGCGATCATTGAAAAAGAAAAGGAACTTGCACACCATCAAACTGGACATAATAGCGGAGTAATTCATTCTGGCATTTATTATAAACCAGGGAGTTATAAAGCGAAGTTTGCCAAAGAAGGAAATGCAGCTATGGTTCAATTTTGTAAAGAAAATGACATCGCTTATGACATGTGCGGAAAAGTAATTGTCGCTACAGAAAGAGAAGAACTTCCCCTTTTACATAACTTATATGAGAGAGGCTTACAAAACGATTTACACATTTCAAAAATAGATAAGGAAGAATTAGCTGAAATTGAACCTCATGTAAAGGGACTAGGGGCCATCCGTGTTCCTTCTTGCGGGATTGCTGATTATAAAGGAGTCAGTTATGCGTTTGCTCGCTTAATTCAAGAAAGCGGCGGTGAAGTACACTTAGGAACAACCGCAGAGCGTATTACTGAGAAAAAAGATGCTGTAACAATTGAGACAAACAAAGGCACATTTAAAACGAAATTTCTCATTAACTGCGCTGGCTTGCATAGTGATCGCATTGCGAAAAAGACAGGTATATTAACTGATATGAAAATTGTTCCGTTTCGTGGTGAATATTACGAACTTGTCCCAGAAAAACGCCATCTTGTAAAACATTTAATTTATCCAGTTCCAAACCCAGAATTCCCGTTTTTAGGTGTTCATTTTACAAGAATGATAAACGGAGACGTACATGCAGGACCAAACGCAGTAGTAAGCTTCAAGCGCGAAGGTTATACGAAAACGGACTTTAATATGAAAGACTTCATGGAAACAATGACATACACAGGCTTTTGGAAAATGGCGATGCCAAATATGAAAGAAGGCATAAAAGAGATGGTGCGCTCATTTAGTAAACAATCATTTTTAAAAAGCTTACAGCGCCTCATACCAGAACTAACAGAGAAAGATATCGTGCCAACACATGCAGGGGTAAGGGCACAAGCTATTTTATCAAACGGAAATATGGTTGATGACTTTTGCATTATTCCTGGCATCAATTCTCTACATATTTGTAATGCACCATCTCCAGCTGCAACGGCAAGTATAAAGATTGGTGAGGAAATTGCTAAGCAAGTGCCGGATTTGGTGGCGGTGAGGGTTTGATGGATCCCCCAGGGTTTTCGGGGTTTTTTTTTGTTTTGAGGTTTGGTGAGTGTGGGGCTAAATTGGAGGCTAATAGTCACCAACTGTTTACTGTATAAAAAAGTAGACAGTAGTGTATGTTTTTTTGAAAAATGTATACAGATTTATTCCGCTATTCGCCGGGCAGTAAGACCCTCGCCTCAAAATTCAGCGAAAGCAAAGAAATTAGGTGGGGATCGGGCTGCACGTAAAAGCCCGATTGGTGTGGGCTAATAATCAGTCGGGGATGGACAAACTCCCTACTGATTAAAGTTTCACTTTATACTCTATCCGTTGGCATGATACTTGCAATGAAAATAGTATTAATATATAGGGGAGAGATAGAAATGAAGGTTAGCAAAATATACACAACTATTGATGCGCACGTAGCTGGGGAACCGCTTCGAATTATTACGGGCGGCGTGCCAGAGATAAAGGGAGAAACGCAACTAGAAAGACGCGCATACTGTATGGAACATTTGGATCACCTTCGTGAAATTCTTATGTATGAACCGAGAGGGCATCACGGGATGTATGGTTGTATCGTTACACCGCCTGCAAGTGCTCACGCTGATTTTGGTGTTTTGTTTATGCACAATGAAGGCTGGAGTACGATGTGCGGCCACGGCATTATTGCTGTTATTACAGTAGGAATTGAAACAGGTATGTTTGAAGTGACTGGTGAAAAGCAAAAATTCATTATTGATAGCCCTGCCGGGGAAGTTATTGCGTACGCAAAGTTTAACGGGAGTGAAGTAGAGTCAGTATCATTTGAAAATGTTCCTTCGTTTGTATATAAAAAAGACGTTCCTATCAAAATAGATAACTATGAATTTCAAGTAGATATCGCGTTTGGTGGAGCCTTTTATGCTGTAGTGGATAGTAAAGAATTTGGTTTGAAAGTCGATTTCAAAGACTTACCTGCTATTCAAACGTGGGGCGGAAAAATTAAACATGATATTGAAAGTCAAATGGAAGTAAAACATCCATTGGAAGAAGGTTTAAAAGGAATATACGGTGTTATTTTCTCAGATGAACCGAAAGAAAAAGATGCTACTTTACGAAATGTGACAATCTTTGCTGACGGGCAAGTAGATCGTTCTCCTTGCGGCACAGGAACTTCTGCGAGACTCGCAACTCTTTTTGAAAAAGGTGCCTTACAAAAGGGAGAAACTTTTATCCACGAATGTATCACAGATGGTCATTTTGTGGGAGAAGTATTATCTGTAACAGAGGTAGCTCAATATGAAGCAATCGTTCCGAAAGTAACCGGGCAGGCATTTATTACAGGATTTCATCAGTTTGTATTAGATCCGAGAGATGATTTGAATCGGGGATTTTTGTTAGGATAGAAGGAGGAGGTGGAAAGATATGCTAGTCATAAGCGCAAACGAACAAAGAAACTTAGTAAATATGAACGAAGTCATTGCATACGCGGCGCTTGCTTTACAAGAATTTTCCGCAGAAAGAACGATCACACCAATACGTACTTCATTACCATTTGCAAGCGAACAAAATACGGCATTAATTATGCCTTCAGTAGCGGAAGGACTTGAGGCACTCGGCTTAAAAGTAGTAACAGTCGCCCCGCAGAACAAAAAGATAGGAAAGAAAACGATAAACGGGATTGTAATGCTATCAGACTTTCAAACGGGAGAACCACTCGCACTTTTAGAAGGATCGTACTTAACGATGATCCGAACAGGTGCCTTATCAGGAGTAGCAACAAAACATTTAGCTCGTCATAACGCAAAAACTTTATGTATTATTGGAACCGGTGAACAGGCGAAAGGAATTGCAGAAGCAGTATTAGCGGTTAGAAATATCGAAAAGGTCATTTTATACAATCGAACGGAAGAAAAAGCGTATGCATTCGTGCAACATATACAAACGACATTCGGCAAACCTGCTTACGTTTATAGAAATCCAAATGAAGCGATAAGCGAAGCAGACATCATTGTCACAACAACAAATGCATCTACACCAGTCTTCTCAGAAAAACTACAAAAAGGTGTCCACATAAACGCCGTCGGTTCATTCAGACCGAGCATGCAAGAACTACCATCTCACGCCATCGCGAACGCAAACAAAGTAGTAGTCGAATCAAAAGAAGCAGCATTAGAAGAAACGGGCGATCTTCAAGTGCCAATAAAAGAAGGTTTATTTAAAGCTAGCGACATACACGCCGAACTTGGTCAAATTATAAGCGGTGAAAAAGCTGGTAGAGAGAATGAGGAAGAGATTACTATTTTCAAATCAGTTGGCTTGGCCGTAGTAGATATTATCGTTGCGAAGTATTTGTATGAGAAAGCGGTGGAGCGTGGGATAGGGAATAGGATTGAATTTTGAGGCTGCCTTTTGGTGGTCTTTTTTTGTGGGAGGTATTTGTTTCTATTAATAGATTTCAAACTTTCTACCTTTGCGAAAAAGTTTGACAATACATACTGGTAGTGGTAATTTAAAACTTATAAGAAAACTCGGGATTAATTCCGAGTTTTCTTATGGGTATAAACAGTTCGAGGGGGGCCGAAAGATGAAACGGAAGTTATTTGCATTACCATTTGTCCTAATACTATTTATTGCATTAGCGGCTTGTTCTGGGGAAAAAGATTCTTCGAAGCAAGCGGGCACTAGTAAGTCAGGGAATCCGAAAGATGGAGGGGCGTTAACGATTGGTGTTAGCGATAATCCAGATACGATGAATCCGCTTTATGCGAACGATCGTGTGTCATTAACTGTGCAGCAAGCTTTATATGCGCCGCTATATCACATGGAAGACGGTAAGAAAAAGTTTGTTCTTGCTGAGAGCTTTACGCCTTCAGAAGATCAATTAACGTGGACGTTGAAATTAAAAGATAATTTAAAATGGCATGATGGTAAGAAAATTACATCAGACGATATAGCATTTACATTCCAATCTATTTTAGATGAGAAGCAAAATAGCTCAAGTCGTGAAAACTTTATTTTTAAAGGAAAACCGCTTGAGGTGAAAAAAGTAGATGAGTTAACGACTCAATTTGTTTTACCGCAAGTAAGTGCATCTTTCGAAGGTGTAATGAATGATTTCTTCCCAATTCCGAAACATGTATTTGAAGGGGAAGCAGATTTAGCGAAGAGTACGAAAAACTTACAGCCTGTTGGATCAGGTCCGTTTAAGTTTAAAGAGTATAAATCAGATGAGTACGTTGCATTAGATCGATTCGATGATTATGTAGGTGGTAAAGCTAAATTAGACTCTATCGTATACCGCGTTGTAAAAGACCGTAATACAGCAAATGTTTCACTGCAAAATGGTCAAATCAACATGAAGATGATTGAGCCGCAAGACTTTAAGAAATTAGATAGCACTGGGAACTTCTCAATGGTGACATTCCCTGAAGGTAGATTATTCTACTTATCTTATAACATGAATACAGATTTGATGAAGAAAAAAGAAGTACGCCAAGCAATTGCGCATGCGTTAGATAAAAAAGAAATGATTAACTCAGCATTCGTTTCAGGTGAATTTGCAGAACCAGCAAATTCAATCTTAACGCCAGACGCTATGTATTATGCGAAAGATATTAAAGACTATACGTATGATAAAAAAGAAGCGAAAGATTTATTAGCAAAAGCTGGCGTGAAAGATAAAGAAAAAGTAAGAGTTATGTATGTAACGAATAATAAAATTATGGAAAGCTTAGCGTTATATACACAACAAAAATTACAAGAAGTTGGCTTACAAGTTGAACTAAATGCATTAGATGCTAGTGCGGCAAGCGAAAAAGGCTTAGATAAAGAGAATAAAGAATATGACATTACATTTGGTGGTTACATTATGGGACCTGAGCCAGATTCATATAAGAGCTTATTCTTAAGTAATGCAGAATACAATTATGCACGTTATAAAAATGCTGACTTCGATAAGCTATGGGAAGAAGCTGCAGTTGAAACTGATAAAACAAAACGCGCAGAGCTATACCATAAAATTCAAGAGACAGCTAGAGAAGACGTACCTTATCTACCAATCGCTTATCCGAAAGCAGTTATTGCAGTAGATAAAAAGTTTGATGGATTAAAAGAAGCGAAAGCAATTCCTGTCACAATGTTTGAAGATCTATCTAAGATTTATGAAGTGAAATAAGAAACAGTAAAGAAGCTGGTGGAAATCAGCTTCTTTATCCCGCTTTAACGGGCAGTAAGACTCCCGCTTCAAAACTCGATGAATGCGAGGAAGTAGGGCGGGAGTCGTCGGATTGTCCGTTAAAGCCTAATTGGTGCAGGCTGATTAAAGTTTAGCTTTATCCTGAGGGGGGAAGTTTGTGTATAAAGTAATTGCAAAGAGGCTTTTAAATGCAATTCCACTTTTATTTGTTATTTCTATTATTTCTTTTCTATTAATAAAATTAGCGCCAGGGGATCCGGTTCGAAACTTTGTCACGCCGAATATGAGTCCAATTGACGTGGAGCGTATTCGCAAAAGTTTAGGACTAGATCAACCCATTTACGTGCAGTATTTTTTATGGTTGAAAAACATTTTAACAGGAAACTTTGGTTACTCACTTCAAAACCATCGTCCTGTTTTAGACCTTATCGTAGAAAGGTTACCTGCAACAATTGGGTTAATGGGATCATCTTTACTCGTCTCATTCGTAATCGCAATACCACTTGGATTATTTACAGGTGTGAAAAAGAATTCATACTTTGACCGCATTATAAACTTTATTTCATACGTTGGTATTTCTATGCCGGTTTTCTGGTTTGCACTACTATTAGTCTACTTATTCTCTTTAAAATTGAACCTACTTCCGAGTATGGGTATGCGCACCGTAGGTAAAGATTCTGTCTGGGATATTGTGCAACACGGCATTTTACCTTGCATGGTGCTAGCGTTCCAAAACGTATCTGTTTATATGAGATATATTCGTTCAAGTACGATTCAGCAATTAGAAGAAGAATATGTACAAATTCAATATGCGTACGGCGCTTCAAAGAAAACAGTGTTATTTAATCACGTACTTCGAAATGTATTAATACCGATCATTACAATTTTCGGATTATCGATTCCAAGTTTAGTAGGCGGAGCGTTTATTACGGAAACAGTATTCTCATGGCCAGGACTTGGTTCACTGGGGGTAAATGCTATTTTTAGATTTGATTATCCGATTATCATGGCAATTACATTACTATCATCATTCATGTTAATTCTCGGTAACTTAATTGCTGATATTTTATATGGCGTAGTAGATCCGCGCATTCGCATGAGGGGGTGATTTGGAATGAATAATAGGAGATTTCAAACGATAAAAAGTAGTTTTACAAAAAATAAGTTTGTAGTAATGGGAGTTATTATACTTTCGGTTTTAACGATCGCATCAATTTTTGCATTCGTATCGCCATACGATCCTAGTAAAATGTCGATTCCAGATCGTTTACAAGAACCGAGTTTAAGTCATCCTTTCGGAACGGATGATTATGGAAGGGATTACTTAACGAGGGCGTTATATGGCGGACGCGTTTCACTTGCGGTCGGTTTCCTTGCGATGGTTGTTTCTATTACAATCGGCACTGCAGTTGGAACAATTAGCGGATATTTTGGCGGAAAGTTAGACAACTTTTTAATGCGAGTTGTTGAAGTACTTATGTCAATTCCATCATTCTTTTTAATGCTACTATTAAATGCGTATTTAAAACCAGGAATTACGACGTTAGTTCTTATTATTGGATTACTAACGTGGATGGACACTGCGCGTATCGTAAGGGCAGAAACGTTATCTGTAAAAGAGCGAGAGTACGTTTTATACGCAAAAGTATCAGGACAAAAATCACTCATGATAATTGTAAGACATATCATTCCTAACATTTTATCAACCATTATAATCGCCGCGACATTAACTATTGCGACATCGATTTTAATGGAATCATCACTTAGCTTCTTAGGATTAGGTATTAGAGAACCAGATTCTTCTTGGGGCAGCATGCTAAACAATGCGCAAGGATATATTGGTGAAGCTTGGTATTTAACACTCTTCCCAGGATTTCTTATCCTTTTAACGGTACTTAGTTTTAACGTAATTGGTGAAGCGCTTAAGAAAGCTTTCGCGCCAAAAGGAGCTGGACATGAAAACTAACGTGTTAAGTGAAAGGAGTGAGAAACGTGTCTGAAAAACTACTAGAAGTGAAAAATTTAAAGACTTCTTTTTTCATAGAAAGTGGCGAAGTTGAAGCAGTTCGCGGCGTTACATTCCGCTTAAATAAAGGAGAAGTAGTCGGTATCGTTGGGGAGTCTGGAAGCGGAAAGAGTGTAATGGCAAAGTCCGTTATGTCTCTCGTTACGTCGCCAGGGAAAGTGAAAGAAGGAGAGATTCTTTTTCATAATGAAAACATCCTTTCTAAATCTGAAAAAGAATTGCGTTCTATTCGAGGAAATCAAATTTCACTTATCTCTCAAGATCCAATGTCGGCGCTAAATCCAGTCGTGAAAATTGGGAAGCAAATGACGGAAGTAATTATACGACATCAAAAAGTGAAAAAGAAAGAAGCAGAGCAGATCGCGATCAACTTGTTAAAACAAGTCGGTCTTTCTTCACCAGAAGAAAGGGTAAAACAATATCCGCATGAACTAAGCGGCGGTATGAAGCAGCGAGTTATGATCGCAATGGCGATGTCTTGTAATCCAGACCTTCTCATTGCGGACGAACCGACGACAGCACTTGATGTAACGATACAAGCACAAATACTAGATTTAATGAAAAACTTAAAAAACGAAACGAACATGGCGTTACTTCTTATTACGCATGACTTAGGAATAGTCGCACAAAACTGTACACGCGTTATCGTTATGTATGGCGGACTTATTATGGAAGAAGGACCTGTACTTGATATTTTCCAATCGCCGAATCATCCATATACGAAAGGGCTATTAAACTCTCTGCCCAAAATAGCGAACGGCTTAAAAGAAAGACTCGCTCCGATTCAAGGTGTAACACCAAACTTATTAAACCCACCACAAGGTTGCCCGTTCGCAGAGCGTTGCCCGCATGCGATGGACATTTGTGAAAAAGAACGTCCACCATATTTTGAAATCGGAAACGAAAGACGTTCCATGTGCTGGCTAAACGATAGGGCGGTAGGTGATTTTCATGCATGAAGAAAACTTAATTGAAGTTCGGAACTTAAAAAAGTATTTTCCTATTAAAAAAGGACTATTCGGCAGAAAAACAGAGCAATTAAAAGCAGTCGATGACTTAAGCTTCACTATTAAAAAGGGTGAAACATTCGGGTTAGTAGGAGAATCTGGATGCGGAAAATCAACGACAGGAAGAAGTATCATTCGCTTACACGATGTCACTTCAGGTAACGTTTTATTTGATGGAAAAGATATCGCAAGTTTAAAGGAAAGTGAACTAAAAGAATATCGAAAACGAATGCAAATCATTTTCCAAGATCCATACGCATCATTAAACCCGGCAATGAATGTATTCCAAATTATTAGCGAACCGATGAACATTCACGGTTCTTACACAGCCGAAGAAAGAAAAGAAATCATTCTAGACCTACTCAAAAAAGTTGGCCTAAAAGAAGAACACCTATATCGCTACCCGCACGAATTTAGCGGAGGCCAAAGACAACGAATTAGCATCGCGCGCGCACTATCTGTAAAACCGGACTTCATCCTATGTGACGAACCAATCTCAGCACTCGACGTCTCAGTCCAAGCACAAGTCGTAAACATGCTGCAAGACATCCAAGAAGAAACAGGCGTCACATACTTATTCATCGCACATGACCTATCTATGGTAAGACACATATCAGACCGAATCGGAGTCATGTACTTAGGAAACATAGTAGAAATTGCCGACAGCGAAGACCTATACACAAAACCGGCACATCCATACACACAAGCACTACTCTCATCCATGCCAGAACCAGACCCAAAAAACGCAGGAAAAGAACGAATCATTCTGCAAGGTGAAGTTCCAAGCCCGCTCAACTCACCATCCGGCTGCAAATTCAGAACGCGCTGCAAATTCGCCACTGAAAAATGCGCACAGGAAGTACCGAAAATGGTTGAGATTGCGAAAGGGCATCAGGTGGCTTGTCATTTGTTTTAGAGTGTGGAAAGCATCGGGGGGACCTGGTGCTTTTTTCTCTGTAGTGGGATTGGTTGGTAGTTTAGGAGGTAGTGCGCGCGAAATTTGTCGGTAAATCGATATGTTGTGTCGAAACGTTGATATATTCGGAGTTACGATCGATATAATTGAATAATCGTTGATATATTTTTGTAAAGAGTGGGATTGGTTGTAGATTAATGTAGAAATTTAATGTTTTCGGAAAAAAGAATTGACTTCTATATTAGTTGTAACTAAAATAGTTACATAAAGATGTAATCAATTTAGTTACAACTAATAGCTGCTAAAAATATGATTTATATATTTAATTAAGGATGGTGGTCCATACGTTGCCACCCGGTGTAGAAAGTTACTAACACATTCAAATCAATGCATATTCCAAGCTTTAGTATTTTCTGTTACGGGGCAATAAGGTGCAACGTTATCTTTTGTTAAAAACCTTGGTGGATCTTTCTTTGGAAATATTAGTTTTGGGGAAATATAGTAAGGTATCTAAAAAAGAACAAGGTATAAAAAGATGTACTTATATAAACCAAAAATTTAGTTGAGCTGGATAATAAAAAAAGGTAGGAGATTTAAATGGAGACGAAACAAGATAATCTTATTTACGTATGGGATGCATATTGTGGATGGTGCTATGGTTTTTCAGAAAGTATTAAAGGATTTTACAAAAACCACACTGAAGTGCCATTAACGGTTTTATGTGGAGGGTTATTTTTAGATAATTTACCAATGAAAAACTTCTCATATATAGAAGAAGGAAATAAAAGAATTAATCAACTTACAGGTGCTGAATTTGGTCCTTCATATCAAAAATTGGTGGAGGAAGGGACTTTTAAAATGAATTCGAAAGATGCTGCAATTGGTTTTTCAGCTTTACGCTCATTAGCGCCAGACCGTGTATTAGAATTCACTTCGGCTATGCAAAAAGCGTTTTATTATGAGGGCCGAAGTCTGAGTGATCCGGAAACATATCGCAAGATTGCAATCGAGCATGGTTTGGACCTTGAACAAGTATTAGAACGTTTAAACGCTCAAGAAACAATAATAGATGTCCAAAATGATTTCAATAAAGTTCGACAGCTTGGTGTTAATAGCTACCCTTCATTACTTTTACAAAAGGATAATCAAATTATTCCTATTGGTGGTGGCGTAATGACGCCGGATAAAATTGAAGCGCGTTTTAAAAATTTATGTTAAGAAAATTTAGGCTATAGTAGCAAACATGTTATCTTAGGCCACCTGACATTCATCTCCGGAATATTCGCCAGTACTATTACACTTTCAGATAAATGGGAGTGGGAGATTTTATCGGAACAAGATAAAAATATGATAATTAGTTAATGACTTTAACAAAAGGAGAATAACATACTATGTTTAAAACAATCGATACAAATCAAAAAGATGTGAAATTAACGGTGTTTAGTTCGGACGAAAAAAGCTTTATGGTCACAGCAACATTAGTTGAGAAAGCAGGACATGCATTTTTAATAAACTCAAAATTTACTCAATCTGATTCGAAAGAAATTGTTGAGTATCTGAAAAAAAACGACTTATCTTTAGATAAAATCTTTATTACTCATGGGGATCCTGATTACTACTTTGGATTAGAAAGCATTAAAGCTGCTTACCCAGAAGCTATAGCGTATGCTACAGAGTCTACTGTTGAACATATTGTTCATTCTGTCTTAGGGAAATTAAAAGTTTGGAAAGATGCCCTTGGAGAAAATGCACCAAGTAACGTGGTATTACCTCAAGTGTTTAAAGAAAAAACGATTAATTTTCAGGGGTTAACATTTGAACTAGTAGGCTTAGATTATTACAGAACTAGCTTATTTAATAAAGAGCTGAAAGTATTAATTGGTGGTATTGATGTATTTAACGAAATACATGTATTCTTAGCGGATACTAGCTCAAAAGCGGCGATGGAGGCGTGGATTGAGAACTTGAAAGTGTTACAAGCATTAAATGCTGACATAATTGTACCTAGCCATGGATCAATTGAAAAATCCCTAAATAATCAAGCACTTACTGCGACAATGGATTATCTAAGAACTGCGGTTCAAGCTTCTGAGGAAAGCGGAACTTCAAAAGATTTTGTGGCAAAACTTGAAGCAGCATATCCAGGCTATGCAAATAAAGGTGTATTAGAATTAAGTGCAAAAGTTGTAACAAAAGAAATGCCTTGGGGGTAATGATATGAATAAATATCAAAAACTATTACATGAAACGTATGTGTTAACTGGCGAAGGGAAATTGGATGCGTTCAAAACGTATTTAAGTGAAAATGTATCTTGGACAGAAGCTGCTGGGTTTCCATATGCAGGTACTTATATAGGTCCAGATGAAGTAGTGAAAAACGTACATGAACGTCTTGGCACAGAATGGGATGACTATAGCGCTAAAGATGAAATTTATACTTTTAATAACAATACTGTTATCGTGTATGGAAAATATAGTGGAACATATAAAGCTACAGGGAAGTCATTTGTAGCAGATTTTTGTCACCTTTATGAGTTTGATGAGAAAGATAAGGTTAAGAAGTTTATTCAAATTGTGGACAGTGCAACTGTTAATGAGGTATTGAGTTAGAGTTAATCGCTTCTGATATGCCTTTTATAGGGGGGAGGATAAATGAAATTCCTAACATTACCCCTGACATTACATTTTGGGGAAGGTTTCTCCTTCTTCAAACTTTTTATAGAAGAAAACTTATTTAAGTAGAAGAGGTAGATATATATGAAATTAGAGAAAAATTTAATCATAACAATTATTTCTGTATTTATTTTAGGAGTAGTTTCGACTTTGGTATATCAAGCTTCCACCGGTAATAACACAGGGAACTCAATAAAGAGCGAGAATGTTGCTTCTGTATCAAAAGAAGTGAAAGAAAATGAAAAGAATAAAAATATGGTAGTTGATTTCTATAATGAAGTTTTTAACAAACATAATATCGATATTATCCCTAAATATGTTAGCGAAGATTATAAGCAACATAATCCTTTTGTTGCTGATGGACGAAAAGCCTTCATGGATTTCTTTAAGGAGAATTTTGTTAAAAATCCTAATTCCTCTGCAGAGATTAAACGTGTAGTAGCTGAAGGGGATACAGTTGCTCTTCATGTACATTCTCGTACTAATTCTCAAGATAAGGGAGTTGCTATAGTGGATATATTTCGTATCAAGGATGGAAAGATTGTCGAACACTGGGATGTAATTCAAGAGATTCCAAGTGAAGCAGCTAATGATAATACGATGTTTTAGATAGAAGATATATCTAATAATTGTTTAATTGATAGTGCTGCATAGAATTTAGAAATTTAGATAAGTAAAGGAGATGTCCTAGTACTATGCCTGGGACATCTCCTTTTTGTTTTAAAGAGATTTAATTTATTGTTATTTGTATTTTTTTATGTACTACTATTCGAGTACACATCATTTCAGGCGGTTTTCTTTTATCCCGCATTAACGGGCAGCCCGATTGGTAAGGGCTGATTAAAGTTTCACTTTATGCTTCTATATCTTTTCCCTCTTCTACACCAGCAAAAGCAAATTAGATAAAAATGTAGGGCTTAAGTAACTAAAATAAAGAAAAAGCCATACAAGTAGTATGACTTTCTTTGCGAAACAATTAAGCTTGTGGTGCAGGCGGTCTTCCATGATCGTAAGTAGGTGCACCGCCACCATTACCGTGACTATACGCTAAGTCAGGTCTTTGAGGTGACCAGCCTTCTCCATGTGTTGATTGTAATTTATTAACGTTCTCTATCTTTGCTGTTTGTTGTGTTTCAGGAATAGTACTTAATCCGAAAGACATAATACCTGTAGCAGCTAAACTCATTACCGTTAAACCAAGCTTTTTCATTACTTTAACGCCCCTTTAGCTAATAATTTTGTTCTTGCTTCAAGACCTAAACAGAAATAGTCACTAGATGTTTGGTACTCACACGCAGTATGTAATCTAGTTGCTAACAGTTCTGCATATTCTTCTACATAATCCCAAAGTGTTTCTCTTTTGAAATAGGAAATACCTGCAATAGTTACTCTTTTTAATTCTTCAATAGAAGCATTGTTATTTAGTGCTTTTAAAATGGTAAAGTGATGCGTGTATTCTTCATTCTCTAGGTTTAAACAAATTTTTAAACCTTTTTCAATTAGGTCAGAGGCAATATTTGTTTCACCTAACTTAGAATATTCTCTAGCTTGTAGGAAAATAGCTTTAAAATGATTAGGAATTTTCTCTGTTACTTCTGATAAGTGACGAATAGCTGATTCAGAAAGATTTTGACTTGAATATAACCAACCTAAATTGTGGCGGACTAATGAAATTAATGTTTCTTCGTTATTCTTGTTTAATAAGTTTAATGCAGAATTTAAATGTTCCTCGGCTTGTTCAAATTGTTTTAGAGATACACAACTCATTCCGATTGTATTTTCACAAGAAGCTACATTACTTTCATAACCTTGGTGTTTAGAGAAGATATCTTTTGAAGTAGTTGCATAACGAATAGCTAAAAGTGGTTCGTAGGTGTTATGGTAAAACAAAGCTAACTTAGATTGAAATTCAGCTTGTTCGATTTCATTGGAAACATATTTCAAAAGAGATTCAGCTTTTTCATAATGATTTTGTGCCTCATTATGGTCAGTGAGTATCATGAAATGTACCGCTTTATAAAAATGATAATAATAAGCTAAGAAACCATCGGTCGGAGTTTCAAAAGAATCAATTTTATCAAAACTACTTTTATTGATACTGAATCTATCGGTAAGTGTTTTAAAACGAAAATCTAATAGAGAGTAGTATAATAATAGGTTTTGGTCTTGTAGTTCTGCGTTTTCTTCAGTTTTTAAAATTTTAATATATTCATCAAGTTCTTGTTTTAAGTTTATTACTTTTGAAAGTTGTTGTTGTAGCATTAATTGATACCAGTCATTAAGTAACTTTGTAACCTTCTCATTCCTCTTCACTGGAACATGCATATGATCCCTTCCTTTTCTGAATAGTCTTACGTTAAATAATAGCAAGAATAGAATATAACGGAAATTGAAATTTGATATTTCTCAACATTTGTTTAACAATTTTATTTTCAGTTATATAACTAATCGTATTCATTAAATTATAATTCAAGATCATTCAGAGGGTCATAAGTTTGGAGAAGGTGGAATTGGAGATCAGTCACCGCATCATAATGTAAGACCTGAATACAATACACGAACAGGACAGGTAGATGGTATGGGGGATCATTATTATTTTGAGAAGAGAAATAAAAAATAGGGAGTATAAAAATGATTGATCAATTTAAATTTTTAAATCCACAAGCGCTAATTAGTATTTTGGGGAAAATACCAAAGTTTGAAGAATCAGAGTTATTAGATGTGCGTCTTAAAAGAGATGGTCCTACTTTAGTTATTCAATTGATGACAAAGGAAAATGTTGAAAACAAGCCAAAACGATGGAATAAGTGGTATGTAATTTATGTAGAGATATCTTTCTTTATTATTCATAATTTAACAATAAAAGGTTTAGGGACAGAAAATATAATTGATTATTTTGAAATAAATACGATAGAAGAAGGTTTATTAAAAATTAAGTGTAAGAATCAAATGTTAGTTGAATGCTCGTTTGAATGGGCAAAGGTAGAAGGGGTAACCCCACGTTTAATAGGATTACCATAATTTTGATGGGAAGTAGAGAGTTAATTTTTATAGTATTAATATTTTAATATTTAAATATTTTGGGGTTAAATAAGGAATGTATCAAGGACATTATCTTTTTCTTCTTTATTGATACCAATGTATTTCAGTGTACTTTGTGGGCAATATGGATTGTTATAAATCCTAGGAAGCGGCAATTACAATACACTCTATTTTGTGGGGTATTTGGCATCGTATGTTCAGTAGGATTATTAGTTATAACCCAAAAGTTTGCATATGGAATGTTAGGATTACAAACTCCAATCTATTTTGTTTTTTCAGTTGGTTTGTATATTTTTGCTTTGAATCATTATTATAAAAATCATATTAAAAAACTTCAGGGACCAATCAAAAAATCAAAGTCATCGAAAAAAAATTCTGGCTTCGGAGTATTGGCTTTTATAGGATTGGGTCAACTCATTGCTAATATCAGTCTTGGTTTTGTAACACAAAAGATGGTAGCAATTGTATTAATGTGTGTATACTCCATGCTTTCGTTTATTTTGTTTCATTTCATTATGGAACTCCATAGGTACTATTATTTAAGGAAGCGTATAGAAGATGGGGGTAGAACACATGAAACCTTTTAAAGAGTCTGTATTGAATATTAAGTATATAATTGCGGTTCTCCTATAGTCAGTAAAGACTACGGAAAAGAAAAGGGAGAAGCAACATCATGAATATAGAATTACATTTAGATAAAGGGAGGATGGGTAATTATGCCATTTTCTAAAGAAAAGTTTTTACCAAATGGTTCTATTGTTCTATTAAAAGGTGGGACGAAGAAAATTGTGATTTATGGAAGAAAACAAAAACTTATGGTTAAAGAACCTGTGATGTATGACTATATTGGCTGTTTTTATCCAGAAGGATACATTAATCCTGAGTATACATTTGTATTTAACCATGAGGATATCGAAGAAATTATATTTGTAGGTTTTATAGATGAGGAAGAAGAGGCATTTGTAGGATTGCTTAATTGAATGTGATCTAGAAACAGGTGACCTCCAAATTCCGATAAAACTAGCAATCTCCACACTGAACTTGGACAAATCATAAGCGGGGAAAAAACTGGACGCGAAAATGATGAAGAGATTACTATTTTCAAATCATTTGGTTTGGCAGTAGTAGATATTATCGTCGCGAAGTATTTGGATGAGAAAGCGGTGGAGTGCGGGATGGGGAATAGGATTGAGTTTTGAGACTGCCTTTTGGTGGTCTCTTTTGCATAAAATCTTGTAAAGCAAGTAAAAGTAGAATATTCAATAGAAAGATAAATTGTTTAAAAGTTCGGAATAATATATTATAATTCGTTTGGTGAAATTAACCAATATATATTTTGCTCATTATGTATTAAAGGTGAAATTATAATAGGCGGGTATGGTTATAGATTCCGCGCAGGTGAAGAATCAGGGTTTCCGCAACTTCACCTAACGGTTATGGCGGGGGAGTTTCATTTAAATTTGAGAAGGAATCGAGATAATAGAATGCGAAAATTTTCAAAAATAGTTATATGTGTTGGTGCGTTAATAATGATTATATTGGGCGTGATTGTACATGATACATGGAAGGATAGGATTTATTTTTCTTTAGCTGTACTTTTTGTTACCGTACTTTCTTTCCTATGGAATATAGTTGCTCATAATATTATGGATAAATTTAAAAAAAGGAGAATAAATAGCTATGAAACTTTTACCGATTGGAACAGTAGCGAGGTGGTTTAATTAACATGAAAAAAAGTATAGATTTTAATAAGAAAGCTTTTGCACATTATATGGCTCTTTATCCTGTAAATGAAATAAGAGTCCACGTAATTGTTCTTGTCCTTTTGGGGGCAGACGTGTTTGTTCTTTTGCCTGCGTTCGCAAATCCTTTTCAATTACTCTATGTATATATAGTAACTCCTCCAGTTATTTTTTTAAATTTGTGGGCGATATGGATTGCTATCAATCCTCGGAAACGACAATTACAATACACCCTATTTCGAGGAGTATATGGCGCCATATGTTCAGTCGGATTATTGGTTATAACTCAAAAATATGCTTATGAAGTGTTACAATTACAAACTCCCATCTATTTTATTCTTTCATTTGGTTTGTATGGTTTTGCTTTGTATTATTTTTATAAAAATCATATTGAAAAACTTCAGGAACCAAGAAAAAAATCAAAATCAGCGAAAGGAACTGGTGGTGTAAAAGTAGCAACTATTGCAGCGGGATCGGGGCAGTTAATTGCTAATATAATTCTTAGCATTGCAACACAACAGATGGGGGCCATTGTATTTATGTCTGCATGCACAGTGATTTCGTTTGTTTTGTTTTATATGATTATAGAACTCCATAAGTATTATTATTTACGGAAGCATATAGAAGATGGAGGGAAAATACGTATAGGCTTTTAAAGAGAATTTGTTGCATTTCAAGTATATAATCGCATTCTTCTTATGGAAGCCATTCACGAGGCTTATAGCGATAAAAGATGTATAGGTGGAAGGTTATATTCTGGTAAAACATCTCAAGGAATGGAAATTAGGTTTGTTCTTATTAATGGTAAGATTATAACTGTTTATCCAATGTATTAAAGAATGTGGGGTACTCAAAAATGAAAGTAACTACTCAGTCCATAGTTAAAAATGCAAGAAAATATAGAGGTAATTGCTAAGAAGAACTCCCCCTAAGTTTCAGATGAAATTAAATGATTGAATATTTACATTTAAATAATCGACTATTTATGCTTTAATATTTATATGTACATAATTGGGATAATTAGGGATTTATATTTAATATGTTTTAAGAAAGGGGAATGTTTTTTATATGGAAACTCCAGAAAATCAATTTAAACGTGCGCTTAATCCTTGGTTCTCCATTTGGACAAAACCACGTGATACAATGAAAGAAATTTTTATATCCAAACCTAAGAATGTGTTTTTACTCATTTTACTAGGCTCATTCGTACAGACTTTAGATCGAGCATCTTCTAAAAATATGGCGGATTCAATAAGTAGTCCAGTTTCAATAATCTCAATGGTTATATTCGGTACCTTCGTTGCTTTCTTAATTTATTATTTTTTGCTACCAGCGTTATTTAATTGGGTGGCAAAAAAACTTGGTGGACAAGGTACATTTGAAAAAACACGTTACTCAGTTGCCTATTCTTATATCCCTTACGTTTATTCTCTTATATTAGTTTGGGTGCCTTCATTTTTCTTGTTTGGGATAGAAAACTTTACGAGTGAGACACCGAAAATGGAGAGTAGCATAACTTTAACGATTTTGTTTCTTATTTTTGCCATAATCGATATAGTTATTGGAATTTGGACAATCATTATTTCCTTAAAATGTTTAGGAGAAGCACACCAATTTTCAGCATGGAAAGCATTATTAACAATAATAGTGTCCTTTATGATTATCATTCTTCCTTTAGTAATAATAGTATTTCTTATAGTAGGGGTTACAATCTTTTAATAATTTATTTGCTTTTTATTTATCCAAACGTTTTCTACTTGCTGGTAGTAATTGTTACAGGGTGAACAACCACATGATTCGGATGTTCCACTTGGCGAAGCGTATGACCTTTATGATCAAATTGATCGCCCGTTACGGCCTGTTTTTCTTATTATCAGTGTTAACAGGAATTTGTGAAGGCAAACTTGAAAATCAAAATATTAAACCATTAAAATCTTAGGGTAGCTGAGTAGATTGTCCTTGTTTGTCCCTTATTTTCCAATTGGAGGCTAATTATTACCAATTGGTTCTGTAGCTCTTATAGAAGAAATTAATCAACCTCTTATGATTTATGGAAGAAAGCAACAACAAGCTGATAATAAATTATGCGATTATGTTTCTTGTCCATATCCTCATGGTAATTTATCAAAAGAATATAATGTGTTTTTTAATCATAATCAAATAATTCATTTATTATTTAAGGGTTTCGAAACAGAGGATGAATTAGAATTAAGAAGTAAATTATCTGAGTTTTAGTGGAAATGGAGAAAATATAATATGGTTTTAGGAATTTCATATTCTGACATTTTTCGCATCATAATTATTGTTTTGGTTTTTTTCATTTTTTGGAGATTGAATACTTGGTATAATAAAAAATATAATGTTCCTAAGGTTTTTCAATGGTTTCCTAGAAGATGGGGAAAAAGAAAAGTTTCAGAGCATTTGTCTCAACTAGATAAAAAGTTAGAAGCTGAAGGTAAAGGTATCTGGGTTACAATCTATGCTATAGATTTGTACATTGTAACTATTCCTTGTACAGTAAAAAAATATAAATCTTAATACATATATGTTTATAAAAAAAGACCTTTTATTTTAAAATAAAAGGTCTTTTTTATGATGATTGAAATAGTAATTTTAAGTGAATTAAATTTGAAATGTATCAAGAATATTATCTTTTTCTTCTTTATTAATTCCAATATATTTCAGGGGGATGTGTGGTGTGCTATGGTTAAGAATTTCTTGTAACATAGCAACATCTTTTGTTTGTTTATAGAACCAATAGCCGAAGGTTTTTCGCATGGTGTGAGTACCAATGGATTCTACATTGGCAAAATCTCCGGCTTTTTGCAATTGTCGATAAGCCTGAATCTTACTAATGGGTTGGACATCAATAATATGTGGTTTTTATTCATAGATTTTCGACCTCTTTGTTTATAGGATTTTGAATGTATACTTTTGTTATATGAATTGAGGATATTAAGGGAATTGTTGAGAAGGCAATGTTTCAGGAATAACAAAAAAAGAGTCCTATATTAAGAGGACTTTTTTCTATTTCCCTTATTTTTTTCCGCAACTGTTTGCTAAGTGAACATGCTCATTAAAAATGTTGTTGTTAATTTGTTTTTCATATTTTTTTAATGTTTCATTTATTTTACTACCAGTTTTACTTTCGAAACTTTTCTCTAGTTCTGCTGCTATATCTCTTAGACTTGTTTGTAATTCATGAAATACCCCTATGTTTTTTTGAAGAGCATATGTATCTTCTTTTATAATGTCTATTGATTTAAACCCTACTTCTGTTTTTAACATCATACGCTGCATTTCTCTTTCAATCTGTTTTTTAGCAGCTTGTAACTCCTCAACAACCTGATCCGCTAAATCTCCTGTAACACTTTCGATTTGCTTTTCTATCTTTTTAATTTCCCCCATAAAATCCATCATATAATTATCTCCTTATCTAAACTGAAAATTCCCTGCTAATTGATTGTCTTTATCTCTTAGTGAATTTGCTGCATCACTAATTTCGTCCCCAAATCTACTTAAACTTTTTTGTTCTTTTCTTAAAAGATGAATTAATTCTTCTGCTATGTGTACATCGTGAAAATAGTCATTTCCACCTTCTTTCGTTCTGGCAATTCGTGAGATGGCTTCATCTATTTCGTATGCTTCTAATAGATGATATTTCCCACCTGGCCCTGTTTCATATTTTAATTGACTTTTCAACTTTTGAACCGCTTCAGCTTCTCTTCTTTGAAACTCTTCTATATTTTTTGCGATATCTGATAATCGATTACTGAGCAATTGGATTTTTTGTGCTTGTCTTATAATATCTTCAGGCTCTAATTTTAATAGGGGACTTCCATTTGAATGAAATGTTCCTCTAAATGTATCTCTGCCGTGTCCGTCCATAGTTAAACGTGTAAAAAGTCCTTGTTTTGTATCGTTCTGTCTCACTGTGTATTGCTTACCAATTAGAGGTGCACCGAATTGAGTGTGGTTACCAATTGGGTCATTCTCATGTGTATAATCCGTAGCCTTATTTTCCATCTCCCCTTTATCTACTCGTTTTTTTGCTTCAGGACTTAGTATACGATAAGGATTTGGTGCAGCCCATGTAGTTGCATAACAATCTAATTCTGCAGCGATAAGGTCTGCTTCTGCACCACCTTTACTATGTCCAGTGGTATGAAGAGAAGAAGGGTTATATTTTGCTACGATGTCATTTTTTGCCCATTTTAATCCAGTATCAAATGATGTTTCAGAATCAGGTTTTATAGTTTGACTGTTACTTGGAGTAATTACTTTAGAATGTGTTTTAATTCCAAACGTAATCTGATCGATATCTGTTTCGAAATCTGCTAATTGGTTAGGCTCTGTCCCACGAAATGCTAGGATTATATCATCATAATGTGTTGCATTTTCTTTGTAATCTTTTTTCGGTACTACTGCAATAGCTTCTAATCCATTTTTTACTTTTTGACAATCTGCATTAATTGATTCTATAACTACCCATTTCTTACCATCTACCCCTTTTATTTCCGCTCCTTTGTGTAAAGAATCATCGTCATAAACGTTACTTGATAACTCGAAATAATCTTCATCTGTCGCAATTGGATTTTTTTTGAATTCACTCATATGTTTCAACTCGTTTCATGGTATATTTTAACTATATTCAAATACAAGGGGATTTTAAATGAAAAAGAAATTGGTAATTATTTTATCCATTATTTGTATTATAGCAGGAGGATATTTTACTATGGAATACTTAAAACAAAAAGAAGAAGAGGAAAAGTTTTGGAAAGTACAAGAAGTACGAGTAGAAAAGTATATTCGTTATAATATTCAGGATGTAAAATCTATCACATTTACAGAACATAAAGTAAATCCAATGGGTATTCCTTATATAAAAGGATATATAAATGATGATAAGGAATTGTGGTTTAATGCTAGTATAAGTACTACAGAAAACTTTGAAGATAAATTCTCGCGTTCTGGAGAACTTGGAAAACTAATAAAAGACCCTGAAAAATCAGTATCTGAAATTGAAAAAGAAGAGAAGGAAAAAAAACAAGAGTAGTCTTTGCACTACTCTTTTCTTCTCTTCTCTATCCCATTTTAAGAAGAATGCAATGGTAATTTTTTTATAAGGGGAATTTCTAATGAAGAAAGTAATGATTTTGGTTGTATCTGTTGTGGTGCTCATAGCAGGAGGGTATTTTACAATGGAATACTTAAAACAAAAAGAAAAAGAAGAAAAGTTTTGGAAAACACAAGAAACAAGAGTAGAAAAATATATTCATTACAATATTCAAGATGTAAAATCTATTACGTTTACAAAACATGATATAAGTCCGATGGGTGTTCCTTCTGTAGAAGGATATATAAATGATGATAAAGAATTATGGTTTGATGCTAGTATAAGTACTACAGATAATTTTGAGGATAAGTTTGGGTGTTCAGGGGAATTATATGATAAGTATGTAAAAAAACCTGAAAAATCAGTATCCGAAATTGAAAAAGAAGAGAAAGCAAAAAACCAAGAGTAGTTCTTGAAACTACTCTTGGTTTCTGTACCCTATTTTAGAAAGAGCATATGTTAACTAGCTTTGAATATAAGGGGATTTCTAATGAAGAAAGTAATGATTTTGGTTGTATCTGCTGTGATACTCATAGCAGGAGGGTATTTTACAATGGAATACTTAAAACAAAAAGAAAAAGAAAAAGAAGAACAATTTTGGAAAGTACAGGAAGCACGAGTAGAAAAGTATATTCGTTATAATATTGAAGATGTAAAATCTATTACGTTTACAAAAAAAGATGTAAGTCCAATGGGAGTTCCTTATTTAGAAGGCCATATAAATCATAATGAAGAATTAGATTTTATAGCTAGTATAAGTACTACAGAAAATTTCGAAGATGATTTCACACGTTCTGGAGAACTTGGAAAACTAATAAAAAAACCAGCAAATTCTGTATCCAAAATTGAAAAAGAAGAGAAAGAAAAAAGACAAGAGTAGTCTTTGAACTACTCTTTTTTTGTATCCCATTCTAAGAAAAATGCATTGGTAAGTGTTTTTTATAAGGAGAATCTCCAATGAAGAAAGTAATGATTTTAGTTGTATCTGCTGTGATGCTCATAGCAGGAGGGTATTTTACTATTGAATACTTAAAACAAAAAGAAAAAGAAGAAAAATTTTGGAATGAACAAAAAGACCGAGTAGAAAAGTATATTCACTATAATATTAAAGATGTAAAATCTATTACATTTACAGAAAATAAGATAAGTCCAATGGGAGTTCCTCATATAAAAGGCTATATAAATCATAATAAAGAATTAGATTTTATAGCTAGTATAAGTACAACTGAAAACTTTGAAGACAAATTTACGCGTTCTGGGAAATTAGGAAAACTTATAAAAAATCCTGAAAAATCAGTATCTGAAATTGAGAAAGAAGAGAAGGAAAATAAAAGAGTTGAAAATATGAAAGTAAACTAATAATAAAAAGTTTGCTTTCAAATTAGAAAAGGTTAGTCCCTCACTTCACTCCAGCTAAAAACCTCACACCCAAAAACAAAGGGGAACTCAATTGTTCAAACTCATATAAAGTTTCAATTTTGTCTAAGCATCCATTAGGATATACAATTGATCCTCTATTTTTCTTTACATAATCTCCAGATACAGTCCATATCAACTATAGATTCTTGTCTTATGCTAAATGTAATCAAAAAGCAAGTAGATAAAGATAATGACTAAAACATTAACTCTAGATACTTTCTTGATGAATATTAAAAATAAACAGGAGGTAATGAAAAATGATTAAAACGTTATTAGCAGGGACACTTTTAAGTACAGGATTGGTAGCGGGAGGTGCAGTAGGTGCAGATGATGCGAAAATGGACAATTTAAAGTCAAATGAAAATAGTTCAAATCAAGTAATTACACAGAGTGCAGATGGAACAACGTCTTTCTCACAAAACTTTGATTTACCTAAAGATGCAGTGCCAGCAACTCCTAAAGGAGACGCAAAAACTGTTGAAAGAACAGAAGGTACAGGTTCTCAAGAAGGAAAAATGGTACCAACAAAAGAAGGTACAGATTCTCAACCTGGATTTGAAATGGGAGCCGCTGAAAAACTAGAACATGCAAAAACTGTTGAAAGAACAGAGGGTACAGACTCTCAAGAAGGAAAAATGGTACCAGCAAAAGAAGGAAATTAAATAATATATAGTTATAACGAAGAGCATCCAAAAAGTGATGCTCTTTTTATATTATAGGGATCAACTGGTTTTACTTAATATAGAACTGTAGCGGGAATTCAAGCTAGAATATGGGTTACTGTCTCTTCAAATCATGGTGTTGGAAGCGCTAGTTTTGTTGGTAACGTTACAACATAAACATTTTATTAGAAATTTTTTAAATTTACATACACTCTAGGTAAACTACATATCAACTTCAGATACTTGTTTTATGATACAAGTAATCAAACAAAAGGAGGGCAATACAAAATGATTACAACAGTATTAACAGGGCACTCTTTTAAGTACAGGAGATTATTAACAGGTGGAGAAAATGTTGAAGATGTACAGACAGATCAACATATTCCATATGAACAAAATGAATTGCAGCGAACTCTAGAAAAGTACGATTCGAAGAAGTTTGAGTTATAAAAAGAAAATAGATAAATATAGTGAAAATAGATAAATTAACAAGAGAAAAGTATTTTGTGTATATAACAGGTGATTTTCATTTGGATATAGGACTTGAATCAAACTTTTATACTAAAATATATACGGTAAAAAGGAGGGAGTACATTGCACAAAATTATTTATGGAATATTAATTTTAATTTATACTTTGTATTCATTTTTTGTAAGTGATGGAAGTGAAGTAAGATTTATTATGGTGTTAACTATAGTACTTATCTTTTCTGTGGTTTTAGAAAAAGGAAATGCAAACAAAACGACTGATTAAAGGTCTTTTTGTTTGCATTTTTTAGTTGGCTATTAAAATCCAGATGTTTTAGAGATAGCACCAAATCGCCATCAAGCTTAAAGAACGATTTATCTCCAAACAATAAAAATGAGCCTTTTATTACAAGTTAGCACCAAATTTCGTTTTTGGGACACTATTAAATTTTTAGTTGATGAAAACACCCGCCTAAAATAGAAAACTTTTAATCTATTATCATTTATTCCGTAGCTTTTAAGGTATTTAACACGACTTTGGTTGCGTCTGCAATAAGTTTATCATCGTATTTAGCATCCTCTTTATCATGATTAGAAAGTATAGCAAGAACAATTGGTTTTTTATTTGGTGGCCAAATAATTGCGATATCATTTCTTGTTCCGTAAGATCCCGCGCCTGTTTTATCAGCTACTTCCCATCCTTTTGGTACGCCCGCACGAATCAATTTATCTCCAGTTGTATTTCTCTTCATCCAATCTACTAATAGTTCACGTTTTTCTATTGGAAGTGCAGTTCCTAATGTAAATGATTGAAGTGTCTTAGCTATCGCTTCTGGTGTACTGGTATCATGTGTTTCTCCTGGATGCACTTCATTTAATTCAGGTTCAAATCGTTCTGAAGTAGTAACAGTATCTCCCATTTCTCTCAAGATTTTTTCAAATTCAGAGGGCCCTCCTAACTGTTTAAGAATCAAATTATGTGCTGTGCTGTCACTATATCGAACTGAAGCATCTGCAAGTTCTTTTAATGTCATTCCTGTATCAACATGCTTTTCAGTAATTGGATTATAATTAGAAAGATCTTCATGAGTATACCTAATCTTTTGATCAAGAGCTTCTAATGAGTTCTTGATCAAAAGAGCGCCCACAGCTAATGATTTAGATGTAGATGCAAATGCAAAACGATCATCTGAATGATAAGTAACAGTTTGATTCGTACCTGTGTCCAGTGCATAAATACCAAGCTTAGCATCATATTCTTTTTCAAGTTTAGCAAAAGATTGATTACCTGTATTTTCTTGTTTAATTTGATTAGCTTGATTCGTTTGTTTAGGTGATTCAGATTGAGCATTACTATTGGAACAGCCTATAAGTGATACACATGAAAGTAATACTACAGGCACAATCTTTTTGTAATGTAAAATGTTAAAGAACTTGTTTAAAACGAACATAAATTTTCAACCTCTTTCAAGAATATATGGATTTTGTCTAGGTATTCTAAATACCAATGCAATTAAAGATGGCATAGGGGAACAATACTACTGCAGCTAAAATCTCACAGGTTAAATAACATCCAAAACGTTTATCCCGCATTAACGGGCAGCCCGATTGGTGAGGGCTGATTAAAGTTTCACTTTATATGATTGATAATTCACGGTTTGGGTTGTTTCTTTTTTGTTTTCACTTGTAATGGTTCACCTGTGAAAGTATTAAACTTGTAATACTTAACAGTAGTATTACGATGTATATTTTTCACTTTTTGGGATAATAAGTCCTTTCATTTTTTTGTAATACATAAAAATAGATGTCAAACGGGATATGTTGTCTCCAATTTGGACAACTCATATTAGAAATACACTTATTAGACACTCTAAGTGATAAATTTGTTCCACTTTAAGATGAGGAAGAATTTGGGGTTTGTAAAATAACAATGGAACTACGTGTTTTTTCGTCATACAAAAACCTCTACATATAAGTAGAGGTTTTTAAATTGTATATTAATGAATTATGCTTTTTTAGATAAACGAAGATAATAGAATACATAATTTTAACTAGATTTATTGTTAACTAATTTATCCCCACCACCAAGCTCCGCCTCAATCTGCGAAGTCTTTGATGACTCATCCATACGCCAATACGTAATAAAGCTGATCGCGATACATCCAGCTACGTAGAAGTAGAAGAGTGATTCCATTCCGATACTCTTTAGCCATAATGCGATGAACTCAGCTGTTCCGCCGAATATCGCAACTGTTAGTGCATATGGTAAACCTACGCCAAGTGCGCGAATTTCAGTTGGGAAGAGTTCGGCTTTTACAATTGCGTTAATTGATGTGTAACCAGTAACGATAATGAGGCCGACCATCATGAGTAAGAATGCTACGATTGGTTCTGTCGTTTTTTCCATAAAGAAGAAGATCGGCGCTGTTAGTAATGTTCCGAGAATACCGAATGCCATTAATAGTGGACGGCGTCCGATTTTATCGGATAGTAGTCCTGCAATCGGTTGAAGTACGACGAATATAAGTAGTGCGACAAAGTTAATCCAGCTTACAACTTCTTTAGGAAGGCCGACTGTGTTTACCATGAACTTTTGTAAATATGTTGTGTACGTATAAAATGCAACAGTGCCTCCTAGTGTTAGACCGACTACTGTTAATACTGCTTTCGGATGTTTCATAAGAGCGCTAATGGTTCCTGCGCTTTCGCGTTTTTGCGATTTTATGTTTGAGAACTGCTCCGACTCATCCATCGTGCGGCGAAGCCATAATACAGCTACTGCACCCATCGCTCCAATAATGAACGGAATGCGCCATCCCCAAGCTTTCATATCTGGTTCGCTTAGTAATTGTTGAAGAACAATTTGAACGCCTAACGCAACCATTTGTCCAGCAACGAGCGTTACATATTGAAAACTTGAATAAAAACCACGGCGGCCACTACTAGCCATTTCAGATAAATACGTTGCGGAAGTCCCATACTCTCCGCCGAGTGATAATCCTTGCAGTAAACGAGCAAGAACTAAAATAATTGGCGCCATAATACCGATGCTTTCGTAACTCGGTGTACAGGCGATAATTAAAGAACCACCGGCCATAACCGTAATGGAAAGAGTTAATGCTGCCCGGCGTCCGTGCCGATCTGCATATCGTCCCATTAGCAAACTGCCGATAGGGCGCATTAAAAATCCAACTGCGAAAATAGCTGCTGTGTTCAATAATTGACTCGTTGGATCTCCTTTAGGAAAGAACTCTGCTGAAAAATAAACGGCAAAAGCAGAGTAAACGTACCAGTCGTACCATTCAATTAAATTGCCGACAGAACCTTTGAAAATATTACCGGCGACTCGGCTAGATTTTGCTTGAGCCATACTAATTCCTCCTCTTGCTTATAAATAAAATGATATCTATGAAAGCGCGTTCAATATAGTTGAATTGTACTGTTCATGAATTAAAATCTCAATATTATGACAATTTTATTCTTTTTGTACTTTATGTACATGGAGTTTTTAATAGTTGCTTCATTTTTAGTTTTGTCATAATAATAGAAAAAGGAGATTGATAGTTTTGAATACTTTATCAAAGGGTATGAAATATGAAGAAATCACGCAAAGTATCATTACAAACGAAAATAGTAAGCTTAATTATTACGTTAATTTTATTTGTCGTTCTCCTATTAGCGGGAATATTTGTTTACATTCAGTCCGTTGATACGAAGCGCCAAGTGGAGCAATTAGCACTGCAAACGGCGAAGTCACTTTCTTTTATGCCAGCTATAAAAGAGGCCTTTCAATATAACGAGCATAAAAGTACCATTCAATCTATTGCGGAACAAGTTCGTGAGCAAGCTGGTGCAGATTATGTAATTGTGGAAGATCGCTATGGGGTTATGTATTCCCATTCTAATTCTGAGTTGATTGGAACAAAGAGTAACAACCCGTATAACTATGAGGCACTTACTTTTGGTGGTTATTATACACTCAAAGGAAATGGTACAAGTGGCCCAGCTTTAATGGCGAAGGCACCTATTATTGTTCATAACGGAGATTACGATCAAGTAGTAGGCGTTGTGACAGTAGAGTTTCTAATAAAAGGCATTGAATCTAACATACTGAGCAGAACGAAAGAAATTATCCTCTTTTCCTTAGCGGTCTTATTAGCCGGAATTGTTGGTGGCATTCTTTTAGCGCGTAGCATTCGTAAAGATACACTCGGTTTAGAGCCCAATGAAATCGCAGCGTTATACCGGGAACGAAGTGCGATACTACTATCTATAAAAGAAGGAATCATCGCCATTGATCAAAACGGTTTTATTACGATGATGAACACCTCGGCAGAAGAAATGCTTCATGTAAATGATGATTATATGCAGCAGCACATTTCAAAAGTTTTACCTGATTTTAATATGGAAAGAGTGCTAGAAACCGATCAAGAAATCGCATTTCAAGATAAAGTGTTTATTTTAAACATGACGCCGATAATCGAAAACAACAGTACGGTAGGTGTTGTATGTAGTTTTAGAGATAAAACAGAACTGCAAAACCTTGTGAACACAATATCTGAGGTAAGAAAGTATTCAGAGGACTTACGTGCTCAAACGCATGAATTTACAAATAAACTTTTCGTCTTATCAGGATTACTTCAGTTAGGGCACTACAAAGAAGCGATTGAATTTATCCAGCAAGAATCTACTATTCATCAAAGCCAAAATCATATTTTATTTCATCAAATTCACGATGCAAAAGTACAAGCTATTTTATTAGGGAAAATCGGAACAGCGTCTGAGAAGAAAATTGATTTTCATATTGAAGGAGATAGTGCGCTTCGTCCATTACCAGAACATATAAAAGTGTCGCATCTTATTACGATTCTTGGAAACATAATCGATAATGCATTTGATGCGGTGAGCGAACGAGAGAAAAAGAATGTTTCCTTCTTTGTTACGGATATTGGGCACGATATTGTGTTTGAAGTGATAGATAGCGGGATAGGGATACCGGCAGAAAAAATAACGACCATTTTTCAAAAAGGATTTTCAACGAAAGGAACTGATCGTGGTTACGGACTAGCAAACGTGAAAGAAATGGTAGATCTACTAGAGGGAACAATTGAAATTCAAAACGAGAAAAATGGGGGAGCTATTTTTACAATTTACCTTCCGAAAACATTGAAAGAAAGTACATGACAAACAGGGGGATGGACATATGTTGAAGGTTGCAATTGCAGAAGATGATTTCCGCGTCGCGCAAATTCAGGAAGAGTTTTTATTAAAAATAAAGGACGTAAAAGTGATTGGAAAAGCATTGAACGCGAAAGAAACGATAGAACTACTACAAAAGGAAGAAATCGATTTGCTTCTATTAGATAATTACTTACCAGATGGAATTGGAACCGACTTATTACCACAAATTCATGCTGACTTTCCAAACGTTGACGTCATTATGGTAACGGCGGCGAATGAAAACTATATGCTAGAAAAAGCAATTCGAAATGGCGTAAGCAACTACCTTATAAAACCGGTCACATTAGAAAAATTTGTTCGCACAATTGAAGACTATAAAAGAAAGAAGCAACTATTACATAGTAATAATGAAGTAAATCAAGCACTCATCGATAACTTCTTCGGCACTTCGCAAATACAAGATATGAAAAACTTACCGACTGGTGTTGATCCGTTAACGCTGCAAAAAGTGAAAGGAATTATAAAAGGATTCGAAGAGGGAATTACAATAGAAGAAATGGGAGAACAAATGGGAGCTTCCAGAACAACCGCAAGAAGATATTTAGAATACTTAGTAGCGACCGGCGAATGCACAGTAGAATACACATACGGCATTATCGGACGACCAGAACGAAAGTATCGAATAGGACGAGGACTATGAAAAAACGATTATTACTATGTATATGGATTATGACAGGAGTAATAGCTGGTTGTTCCTTGGAAAAATCCCATACGAATACAGTGAACATCGACAAAGTAGAAATCGTTGCGCCGAACGTTCAAGGAGCAGGATGGGATTTAACAGCGCGAGCGATGCAAAAAACGCTGACAGAAGAAAAAATCTTCACAAAACCAATCATAGTCACAAACAAAGTAGGAGGAAGCGGTGATGTCGGATGGAAATATACGAAACAAAAAGGCGGTCATATACTAGCGATTAACTCCAGCTTACTCATAACGAACAACCTACTAGGCCACAGTAAACTAACATATAAAGACTTCACCCCGCTCGCAACACTCGCATCGGACTGGGAAGTTGTTGTTGTATCAAAAGACTCAAACATAGACAACGCAAACGAATTAATGGAACAACTAAAACAAGACAAGAAAAACTTCAAAATCGGCGTTGCCCCCGGCCTAGGAAACGACGATCACCTATCCTTCGTACAAGTAAGCAAAGCCTTCGGCATAAACCCTGCCGAACTACAATTCTTCGTCTACGAAAACAAAGAAAAAATCATAAACGCCCTAACGAACAAACAAATAGACGTCGCAACCATGACCCTATCCGAAGCCGAAAAACAATACAAAGCCGGCAAAATAAAAATACTAGCCGTATCCGCACCAAAACGGCTAGACCGACTACCAGAAATCCCAACATGGAAAGAACAAGGAATCAACGTCATCTTCCAGCACTGGAAAGGGATTATGGGCCCGAAAGATATGACAGAGGAAGAGGTTGCTTATTGGGATGATGTTATTAAAAGAATGGTGGAAAGTGATAGTTGGAAGGGGATTTTGAGGGAGCGGGGTTGGGAGAGTTTTTATAAGGATAGTGGGGAGAGTAGGGGGTTTTTGGAGGAGAGTGTTAAGGACTATGGGGAGATGATTAATTTTAATATTTAATTGTCTCCCTATTAGTTCGATTCAAAGAAGATATAGAACCTTTTAAAGCACAGATTATAGTGCCGGCTAACTTAGGTTTTAAAAGGTTTCCGTAATATAATTATTTGTAATTAAATTAAATATTGATTGTTCTATGATATAAAACAAACTTTTCGGTTATGAAAGGAAAAATATGTTGTTAAGACCGTTTCATTATGTATAGAGGGATTTTCGATTTTACATAGATGAAATGTTTCGAAAAAGAGTGTAGCCTATACGAGGAGCATGTATCTCTTGAATAGGGTAGATACTAACTAGTTTGAAGTAGATTTAGTTGTGTTTTTGTGCTTCCCAATCAAATACGTTCCTTATTAAATGCAGTACTAACGCATGGTCTTCAGAAGTCCGAGACAATAATAAGTCCATGATAGTGTTTAGGTCGTCTAGTTTATCCATAGGTTGAAGATATCGGAATAGTTCCTCCAAGGTGATATCTAATCCCTTGGTAACTTTAGCCAAGCTTTCTAAAGTTACGTTTTTTTCGCCTCGCTCAATAGCCCCTATGTGATTTGTGTGTATGCCTGATAATTCGCCTAGTCGTTCCTGGCTTAAGTTTTTTTCTTTTCTTAAAAAACGAATACGTTCTCCTAATTTTGTAGTTAGTTCCATAAATACCACCTTCTAGAGTTAAACTGAGTAATACAATAATGATACTAATAACTGATAAGTGAATTGTTATATTATTATACCATTTATATGTTTTGTGTGGTAAGGATTTCATAGAGAGATGTATTATTTGAAAAGAACAGTATAAAAAGTGAAAAAGAATATTTTTTCCTATTATTAAGTAAGAGGCATCTATCTTCTTCTTTTGTTGACCTACCTATTCTCGATATGTTAATTTAAATGTAACATATCGAGAATAGGTAGGGTAAGGTATGCAAATTGTTCATCCTATAAAAAGTATAGAAGATATTCAAAAGATGGAAAAAGCATTGATGTGCCATTGTTCATATCGAGATTATTTTATGTTTGTTTTTGGTATTCATACGGGATTAAGGATTAGTGATATATTGCCACTTAAAGTAAAAGATGTTAAAGGGAAACGATATTTGCTTTTACTAGGAGATAAGAGTGAAAAAGTAAAAAAGGTAGTATTAGATGACGTTTTAATATCGGTGATTTTAGAGTATATACAAGACAAACAGGGTGATGAGTGGCTTTTTCCAAGTAGAAACGGTAATGAACATATCTCAAGAGTACAAGCATACCGTGCTTTAAATAAAGCAGCACAAAAAATAGGTATAGATAGAATAGGAACTCATACATTGAGAAAAACATTTGGTTATCATTATTATCGAAAAACTAATGATATTAATACGTTAATGGAATTTTTTAACCATTCTTGCAAGAATGTAACTAGAAAGTATATAGATGTTTTTGAGGAAGTACCATCTAATACAGCTGAATTAAAAAGAGTTATTTCCTAATAATGACTGAAGATTTCTTAATTATTAGGGTGATATAATAAATTTAAAAGAGGATTTTTTGAGTTAGAAGGAGAGAACTTTAATGACTGTAAAGTATAAATTAGGGAGTATGTTTGCCGGAATTGGTGGCACATGTTTGGGATTTCAACAAGCCGGTGCTGAAATTGTTTGGGCTAATGAAGTGGATCGCAACGCTTCCATCACATACAGACATTTTTGGAAAGGTGAATATTTACAAGAGGCTGATGTTACAGAGGTAGATAAAACTACGGTTCCACAGTTAGATATATTAATTGGTGGGTTTCCATGTCAAGCGTTCAGCATCGCAGGTTATCGAAAAGGATTTGAAGATGAGAGAGGAAATATGTTTTTTCAAATTCTTGACGTAATTGATGCACAAGAAAAAATGTATGGTACTAAACCCAAAGCAATTATGCTAGAAAATGTTAAGAATTTAAAAGGTCACGATAAAGGAAATACTTTTAAGGTTATTAAAGAGTGTCTAGAGGAAAAAGGATATACAATAAAGGCTAAGGTTTTAAATTCAATGGAATATGGAAATGTTCCGCAAAATAGAGAGAGAATTTACATTGTAGGATTTTTAGAAAATGAATTGACAGAGAAATTTGATTTTCCAGCACCAATTCCATTAACTAATACACTTAATACAGTTATTAATCGAAATAGTAGTATTAATGATGAAAAATATAAAGTATTTTATTACCTCCCAGAAAAGGTTAGTTTTTATAACGAACTTCAAGAGGGAATGACTAGCCATGACACAGTTTATCAATGGCGTAGAGTATATGTAAGAGAAAATAAAAATAATGTTTGTCCAACATTAACAGCTAATATGGGGACAGGTGGACACAATGTGCCTCTGATTTTAGATAATGAAAATAATATTAGAAAATTAACACCTAAAGAATGCTTATTACTTCAAGGGTTCCCAGAAGAGTTAACTTTGCCAGAAGGAATGGCGAATAGTCATTTGTATAAACAAGCTGGTAATTCAGTTACGGTTCCTGTGATTCGTCGTATTGCAAGCAATATAATTGAAGTATTAAGAGGCAATGAATTAACTGCTGATGTTATAGTGCAAGAAGAAAATGATGGACAATTGACTTTTGTTTAATTTTTTGAATATATAGGTATTGATTATAATGAAAAAACTCTCCCTCATTTACAAATGGGGGAGAGTTTTTTCATTATTTATTGATGGCAAAAGGAATATCACATAGATTAGAAAATGAGATTGAAAGAGTTAATGGGAGTGATTAATATATAAGATAGGGTATAGTTTAAATATGGAAGAGTTGGTGGTAAGTTGAAGACGGAAGTAGTACAACCGATTGTATCAAATTTTATTAAGTCACTAAGGGATATAGGGTATACATTTGAAGTAGCTGTTGCAGATGTGCTAGATAATAGTATTACAGCTAAGGCTCAAAATATAAAAATTTCATGTATCCCAAATCCCGATCCAGTTTTTACATTGCTAGACGATGGTATCGGTATGTCTAATAATGATCTTATTAATGCCATGCGTTTAGCAACAAATGATCCTGATTCCCCACGTACAGGAAGTGATCTGGGGAAGTTTGGATTGGGGTTAAAAACAGCATCTTTTTCTCAATGTACAAAATTAACAGTTTTATCCAAGGAAAATGGAGTGGTTTCGCTTAAACAATGGGATTTGGAATATATTTCAAAAGAGGATGAGTGGCTATTAATAACACCAGATATACATGAATATGAACATGTACCTTTATTTGAAGAGTTTATGAAACAAGAAAGTGGAACTTTAGTTGTTTGGCAAGGGATAGATAATTTTTCGAAATCTGAAATACCTAGTAAGATAAATGTCTTAAGAAGCCATTTATCTTTAGTCTTCCATTGTTTTTTGGAAGGGATCATCCCTGGCAAAAAAACAATGAAAATGTATGTTAATGGTCAAGAACTAGAAGCATTTAATCCTTTTAATCCTAAGCATATGGCAACACAGCAATTGCTACCTGAAAAAATAAAATATCTAAATTCGGAAATTATAGTACAACCGTATATATTACCTCATCATTCAAAATTATCTCCACAAGAATTTGACAAATATGCTACCAGAGATGGTTACACTAAATCTCAGGGCTTTTATTTATACCGTGCTCACCGTTTATTGATTCATGGAACATGGTGGGGAATGCATAGAACAAATGATGCTCATAAGCTTGTACGGATTAAAATAGATATTCCGAATAATCAAGATTTTGCATGGGGTATTGATATTAAGAAGTCCTCCGCGAATCCGGTAAGCGAAATAAAGAAAGAGTTGAAACGTATAATTCAACAGGTAACTGTGAAGGGATCAAGGCCATTTACAGGAAGAGGAAAGAAAATAGAAGATAAGACTACCACTCGATTCTGGGAACTCATTGCGGAAAATAATGAAATTTACTTTGCTATTAATCGTGAACATCCGATCTTAAGAAAGCTCGAATTTAATTTGGCAGAAGAGCAACGGGAGTTGTTAAATATTATTTTAATGGGATTAGAAAGTTACTTGCCATTAGATGCTATTGTAGCCCAGTTGAATATGAATCCATTGAAAGTGAAACAAGAAAATTTACTTAATGAAAATGAAATTAAGTTGCTTGTGGAAAATTGGCGTTTAAATGGAATAAGTGAAGTGTTTATTAAAGAATTATTAAAGACAGAAATGTATAAAAATAAGGGGGAGTATTTTGAATATGCCAATCACGGGAGAGATTAATCGTAATGTCATGTTTGATCAGGTAAAGGAAAAAATTGTAGAAAACCTTATAAAGGAAAATGTTTTGCAGGAAGAAACAATTGTGAAGAAGATTGAAGAGTGGAAAAAAGTAATTGAATTAACTCCACCAGGTATATTGAAAACTATCTTAGGAATTGAGGATGAAAATCAAATTTGTTCATTAACAGATAGGGAATGGAAGTATCTTCAAAAGGAATTAGAGATGTCTTTTATTGTTCGTATTTCTACAGGGATACTTGTTACGGGTGAAAAACAACGAACAAGAAGGGATTTATCTTGGTGGACGAGCAAGAAAAAGTTGGAATCAGATAAGTACTATTCCAATAACTATATGAGTTATGTAAAAAAAAGTTTACCGCCAGAGGTTTTGAATACAATTGATGAAGATACAAATGCGGTGATGAATAATTTAGCAGATCCTGATTTAGATGAGTTTGCAATCTATGGAATGGTTGTCGGACATGTTCAATCAGGGAAAACTTCTAATTATGCTTCGTTAATTTGTAAAGCTGCGGATGCAGGTTATCGTTTTATTGTTGTTATTGCAGGTGCACAAAATAATCTGCGGGATCAGACGCAAAAGCGATTAGATGAAGTCTTTATCGGGTCAAACTTTCAAGGTGTTGGGCAGTTACCAGAATTTAAAAGAGAAAAAATGCCTGATAGTTTAACAAATGCTGATAATGATTTCAAAATTGAAACGGCAAAAGCGCGAAGTACTACAAACTTTGAGAATATGCAACTGCCAATCTTGGTCGTAATAAAAAAACATACAAAGCCACTATCAAACCTTTTAGAATGGTTGGATAAGCATTATAAGAACCAAGTTGATAAAGCGATGTTGGTTATTGATGATGAATCGGATTATGCTTCTATTAATACTAAAGGTGAAGAAGATCCAACTGTTATTAATGAGAAAATCCGCCTCCTTTTACAAAAATTCAAAAAAAGAGCTTATGTTGCCTACACAGCAACACCATATGCGAATATTTTTATCGATCATGAAGCTAAAAATGATGAAATCGGCAAGGATCTATTTCCACGTGACTTTATTTATGCTCTAGATGCACCCACAAATTATTTTGGTGCAGAAAAGATTTTTGGTCAAGAAGATAAAAAATATGTAGTAGAGATTCCTGATCATGAAGCTGTTTACGAGCTTGACAAGAATGTTCATTATGACTCGAATAAAATGCCATTTGTGATCAAGCATAAAAAAGAGTATGCTGAAGAATTAAAAAGGTTACCAGAAACCTTGAAGGATGCTATTCGTCTATTTTTAATAAATATTGCTATTCGCAATCTGCGCAATCAAAAAAAACATAATAGTATGCTTATTCATATCTCTAGACTCACTGATGTGCATATTAAAGTGAAACAACTGGTTGAGATATATTTTAGTTTGCTTGCCGAAGATGTTAAGGCATACGGAGCTTTAGTTAATCCTTATCGTCAATCTATACATTTACAAGCGATAAAGGAAACTTTCCGAGAAAGGCTACAAAACATTGAATTTGAGTTTGAAACGGTTTTAACTGAAATTTGTAAAATTATAGATTCTGTGCTTATTGTCGATGTCCACCAAAGAGCAAAAACACCTTTAGCGTATAGAAATGATATTCAGTCAAATGTTATTGTCATCGGAGGTTTGAGTTTATCGCGGGGGTTTACATTAGAAGGGTTAAGTGTTAGTTATTTCTTAAGGACAACCATTTATTACGATACATTAATGCAAATGGGACGTTGGTTTGGATATCGTATTGGATATGAAGATATTTGCAGAATATATCTAACAAATGATTTGTGTAATAAATTTGGTTTTATTATTGATGCCACAAATGATTTAATTAATCGTTTAAAAATTATGCGTCAGGAAAACTTAACACCTGAAGATTTTGGTTTAGCTGTGCAATTGCATCCAGACAGTTTATTACAGGTTACAGCCCGGAATAAATCAAAAAATACGGAAGACATGTATTTGAAGATGAATTTGGATGGTCAAATTAAGGAGACTAGATGGATTAGTAATTTAAAAGAGGATTTGGACGCTAATGAAATTCTTCTACATGAAACCGTGCAAGCCTTACAAAAGGGTGGTTTTGAACACTTAGAAAACAATAAAAGTTTAGTGTGGAAAAATGTAGATAAAACTCTTATCCAAAGTTTTGTGAACAATTATCATTTATATAAAAATGATCCTTTGGGAATCAAATCAAGAATGCCAATTGATTTTATTAAAAAATATATTCAAGATAGTAAACTTGATTGGGATGTGGTTTTATTCAATGGTAACGGGAGCACTAAATTTAAAGATGGTTCCATAGAAATACAGCGACAATTTCGTTCTGTAACAAAAAAGCAGAGTTATTTTGAAGTGGCAAATAGGCAACTTTCTCGTGCAAATCCAGAAAAAATTATTATGCCTACTAATTTTAAAGGTTTAAATTCTTATGAGATGCGTCAAAAATTAGTCAAGCCGTTACTTATGTTGCATGCTTTAGAACTAAAAGATAAGAGTGATAAAGTTTATAGCGCTGTTGGTTTTGGAATTAGTTTTCCGATTTTAGAAATAACGAAGTTTGATAGTAGTGTAAAAGTTAAGATCAATAATGTATATAGAAGACAATTAGAAGAGGCATATAAGGATGAAGTTGGTGAGGACATTGAGTATTATGAATAATCCTTGGTTAGGATTAGATCAGCTAAGTAAAATTAGAGTCAAAGAATCTATCAAATATAATGCTTTTTGGATTATGGATGCTTTAGGGCAATATGGGTTAATGATTCAATGCAATGAAGATTTTATTCAACCCAAAAGAGAAATTAAGTTGAAGGGGATTCAGATAAAGATTGATAACACTTCAACACCGAACCATTTAATTTTACTATTAAAAGATCTAAAAGATTGGGAGATCTTTTTAGTATTATGTAACGACTTAGTGCATGCTTTGAAGGAACATGGTGAAAATATTATTCAAAATATTGTAAAGAGACTTGAACGATGGCAGAAGCTATTACAAAGAGAGGCGCTAAGGGTAATGTCCAAGGAAGAACAGATGGGGCTATTTAGTGAATTGAAAATATTGCAAGATTACCTTATCCCTAAATGTGGATGTAGTAGTGGTATCCATAGCTGGGTTGGAGCGCTTGGAGATAAACAAGATTTTCTTTTAGAGAACTTAGCGATTGAAGTGAAATCTTACCGAATGACGGCGGGTCATTCAGTTTGGATTTCTTCAAAAGAACAATTGAATTCAGAAAAACAACCCCTATATTTGTTTGGATGTGCTTTGAACGAAGTGACTAGTGGTGAGACTATTGCCGATTTAGTGCAATCTATTTCGGAACAAGTTGAAACGGAAGGTCTTTTAAATGAATTTATTGATAAAGTTGAGCAGTATGGTTATATTTCAGAAATGCAACAAGAATCTTTATCAAAATTACGTTTAGAGAAAATTAGCTGTTATGAAGTTGGAGAAGGATTTCCTAAAATATCTTTAAATCATGTTTCACCATTAATTAAAAATATGAAATATAGTATTGATTTGTCCGGGTGTTCACAGTTTGAAGTGGACGTACCTAATATTTTGAAATAAAACGGAGATGGTAGTCATGGCAACTTTAGAAGAGTTCCATCAAGACTTTTTACAATCGATACTTTCTGATTCCGAAAGCCGTGGATTATTAAAAGCCCAATCTTTTTTCGAATTAGTATGTGAAGATCTTATGCAAGTGGGTGACTTAACAAATAATTACACAATGGCAGAATTTATCAAAACGGGTTGCGAAGTCTATGGATACGATTATGACGAAAGTCGGAAAGTATTTACATTGATTAATTTTCAGTTTTTTCAGGATGATGAAATTGAAACATTAGCAAAACAACATGTAAATATAAAATTTAAGCGTTTAAAAAAATTTGCAGAGTTATGTATAGAAGGACTACATTATGATTTAGAGGAGACTTCTGATGCATATTCACTTGCATTTAATGTGCATCGGCACGTACAAAATAATTTAATAGATAAATTTCGGTTAATTGTATTAACTGATGGTAGACTGACAAAAACTATATCACGTATACCAAATGATTTGATTAAAGGTATTGAATGTGAACATCAAATTATTGATATCAATTATTTGTACAGTATTTTTATGTCTGAAAACAGTTCAGGTTCATACAATATTGATCTGAAAATTCCATATTTAGAAGTGCATAGCACTTCTAGCGAATATCAGTCCTATTTAGGAATTATGGATGGGATACAATTATTTAAAATATACGATGAATATGGACAAAAACTTCTTGAACAAAATGTTCGAACCTTTTTGCAGTTTAGGGGTGGTGTCAATAAAGGAATAAAAAATACTATTCAGTATAAACCAGATATGTTTTTTGCTTATAATAATGGTATTACTGCAACTGCAACACACGTAGAAACAGAAAATGGATATATTACTAAAATAGTAGATTTTCAAATTGTGAATGGTGGTCAAACCACTTCGGCTATTTATGCTGCTAAAAAGAATTCGAAACTAGATATTTCAAAAATATCTGTACAAATGAAATTATCTGTTGTGAAGAACATTGAGAAAAAAGGTCAGTTTGTATCGAGTGTGTCGCAGTACGCCAATACTCAAAACAAAGTGAATAAATCGGACTTCTTTTCTAACAGTCCGTTTCATAAAGAAATGAAAGATTATTCTAAGCGTATTTGGGTGGCTACCCATGGAGGTTCTCAGAAACGCACCCATTGGTTCTATGAAAGGGTACGTGGAGAATATTTAAATGAGCAGGCTTATTTAACAGTGGCTAAGAAAAGACAATTTCAAATAGAAAATCCCAAAAATCAGCTAGTAGATAAGACACTCCTAGCGAAAAGTGAAAATTCTTGGGGAAGAAAACCGTATATTGTTTCTAAAGGGGCACAATATAGCTTCGAAGAATTTGCTCATTCAGTAACCGATACGCTAGAGAAAAATCAGTTGTCGATTACAGAGAATTACTTTAGAGATGCTGTTTCAAGGATTATTCTATTTCGTGCAACAGAAAAAATTGTTTCTAAAGCTTCTTGGTATGAAAATGCCTTCAGAGCACAAACCGTTACTTATTCAATAGCGTGGCTTTCGCATGCTATTCATAAAAGAAAACTATTTTTTGATTTTAGTAAAATATGGGATGAGCAACGTTTACCTGTTGAGTTAGTGGAATTAATGAAAGTTATCACAAAGAAAGTCTATGATAGAATTACAGATCCGCCACCAGGATCTGCTAATATTGCCCAGTGGTGTAAAAAAGAGCAATGTTGGAATGACGTGCGTAGTATCGAAATTGAGTTATTACCAATTAAGAATATGGTTTTAACTACTGAAGAAACTAAATATGAACAAAAGTTAGAAAGGAAACAAAAGAATTTAGATAATGGTATCGAAATTCAAGCTTTCGTTATTCAAACCAATTTTGAATATTGGAATCAACTATTTGGTTACTATATGAGTAGTGATAATCTCAGATCATTGACTATTACTCAAAGGGATATCTTAAGGAAGTATGCTGAAGGAAAACTATCTTTACCATCTGAAAAACAGGCAAGAGTGCTATATTCGCTGTACCAGAAAGCAATTCAAGAGGGATGGGAAGCGTTAAGTAGTTGATAGTCTTTTGCGAATACTGTTTCTGTTTTTTATGGAAAGTAGATTTGAAGTATTCATGTTAACTTATATTTTTCGAAAGAAATTTTGGTATAATGTGAAATTCATGCAGCTTCTATAAAATATATTTAAGGATTTAATAGAAAAGTGCTTACTAGTGGACTTTGTTCTAATAAATAAAGCCGGTTTATACCGGCTTTATTTATTAGAACGTTAATTATTGTGTTCTCCTACGAATTCATCATACGTTCCAATTTCACAAAAATCTATGGAATAATCTGTTTCACTATTCTTATATACTATTACTGAATCAATACCTAATATTTCTAACTTTTCGTATGTAAGCAATTCTCTTTCTTTTAGATCCATAACTTGCCTTAATAACCACTCACCTAATGCGCTATTAGGGTTAGACATAAGGGCCTTGCTATTTTCTTGACAAACCTTGGCTGATAGATTTTTTTTGTCAGGAAGGTATAAATCAAAACTTTCATCACGTAAAGGGAAAAAATTTGGGAAAACTTTATGGATCCAACTAGGAATTGGAATATATACTTCATTTGGATTACGTAATCTGCCCGCAGCATTCCATTGGTTTAAACCGCTTTTTTCCGGTACGTGTCTTTTTGTGCCACGATCCGAAAATAAGGGTAAGATAATATGATCTCGATCTTTTCTAGTATTAATTGGTGAAGCTAAAATGCGTTTTGTCACGTTTTCAGCGTTAGGATTAAACAATTGTGCCAATACATTATAAGGGTGTTCAATAATTTGAACATCAATTTCATCTAATGGATTGTCCATATAGAATCGCTTATAAAGTGTACTCTTAGTAATATTAAAACTATATTCGTTTAATCCGTCTTCGAATGTAATAATGTTTTTGTTGTTAACATTTATATTTTTAATTTTTTTAATATCTATTAAGTCCATAGGCACTTCGAATAAAGAAATGTTTTGGGGCTTCCTAGTAACGCAATGATAAATCATATCATGGAGTCCATAAGTACGTTTAGTAAATTCAATACGGTTATTTCGAAGCTGAGCAACAATTTCAACCATTTCTCTAGGGGACTTCCCTCTGTATAATTCGGAGTCTTTATTGAATTCCGCTATTTTTTGTAAGGTACGGCCGTTTCCATGTAAAAAGGTTTTTAGTCCGATACCTACACCATCTAATGCAGCGTCAGCCGAACAATCTGAACGACCTAAATTATCAGCTTGAAAAGCTTCACAATAAGTATTTTCTACATTTCTAGAGACTAAATAGGGAGCAGTACTTTCCGAGAATAAATTAGATAGTGCCCCTGTTGATTGAAGCATTTGAATATAAGTTGTTTGGTTTGATTGTGGTTGTCTTTTATACAGCATATGATCTGTCCTTTCTTACTTCAGTTTACTTTTTAAACCAGCTAAATGATCCATTGAGACTTCTAATTTTTGTGCAAGTATTTTTAGGGTTTCTACAGGTGGAATTCTTTTATTGTTTTCATACAAAGACCAAGTGCTAGGAGATACGCCTATTAATTTTGCAGTATCTTTTGATTTTAAGTTTTTCTTTTCACGGGCATCTTGTATACGGGTTCCTAAAAACCCCTCCATTTCAACACCTCCTATTAATATAGATATAGTATCATTAAAAAATGGAAAATAGTCACTAATTTACGATTAGTAAATTAGTGACTAAAACTACGGAGAATTAAAATAACGGAAAAACACCCACAACAAGAATCCTACCCGAAGACGAATACATAAAAGAACTCTGCAAAAAAACAAACTCGAAGAACTATCCGACCTACTAGAACTAATAAACGCCCTAGCCGAACACGAAGGCACAACACTAGAAGAAATCAACAACATCCGCAAAAAGAAAGCAAAAGAACGAGGCGACTTTTCAAATCGGGTCTTCCTAATCGAAGTAACCGATAACTAACCCCTCATAAGCCCCTTCCAAGCCCCTACCAAGTAATAAATCACTAAGAAAAAACACAACAAAACAAAAACACCAACAAACACCGTAGTAGGAGTCGAAAAAAATTTTTGAAATAACACGCCAAAAAACCAGACCTCCTTCCTATATATAGTACAAAGAGGGATTTTTCATTTTTGAATGGAGACAGGAGGAATTAGGATGGCGGTGTATCGTAATGTGCAGGTGAATTTTTGGCAGGATGATTTTGTTTTGGATTTGACGCCGGAGGAGCGGTATTTTTATATTTATTTGTTAACTTGTTCGAAGACGACGCAGTGTGGGATTTTTCCTTTTCCGAAGCGGTTAGCTGAGATGGAGACGGGTTATAACCGGGAGACTGTTGATAAGCTCTTGCAGCGCTGCATTGATTATGGAAAGATCCTTTATGATGCGGAGACGCGGGAGTTATTCATTTTAAATTGGCTTCGTTATAATCCTGTGACGAATACGAATGTGGAGAAGTGTGTGCTCCGTGAGCTGAAGGGTGTGAAGAATAAGGAGTTTGTACATATGTTTCTTCAGAAGTGTGCGGAGGAGGAGCTGAATGTTCCGATGCTTTTAGCACATTTCGGTATGCCTAGTGATATGGATATGGATGATGTTAATCCAGTTTGCGAGGAAACAGTGGAAGAAGAGGGGATAGAGAAGGAAACGGGAAGTAAGGTGTTCACGTTTTATGAGCAACATTTTGGTAGTTTGTCTCCGTATACGGTAGAGGAATTGAATGCGTGGATGAATGATTTGTCAGAGGAGCTTGTGCTGAAGGCCCTTCAAATTTCGTATGAGAATAAAAATCGGAAGATGGCTTATGTGAAGGGGATTTTGAGGGGATGGCACGGGAAAGGATTTACGAAAGTGTCTGAGGTTGAGGCGGATACGGAAAGGTTTCGAAAGAAGGAGTCGTCTGTTAGTAGCGGAGAGACGGAGAATTTTTTGGCGAAGTGTGAGGAGTGGGAGAAGAATAAGCCGTCAGAGGAAGAGTTGCAGCGCTTTTTAGCGGAACGCGGGTGGCGGCCATGAGTATTCAAAATGTAGAGGCGGAAAAGACGGTGCTAGGTTCTCTATTACTTGATGGAGAGCTTATTAAGGAGTGCCGTTTGACGGAGCACTATTTTTCTATGCCCGTGCACAAGTCTATATTTCAGTTAATGCGAAAAATGGAAGAGGAGGGGCAACCGATTGATCTTGTGACGTTCATTTCTAGAGTAGATCCGAATTTTTTGAAGGGGATCGGGGGAATGGAGTATTTTATAGGATTAATGGATGGTGTGCCTGCGACTAGTAACTTCTCTTATTATGAGGGGCTTGTTCGAGGTGCCTGGAAAATGTATCAGGCAGGTGTTCTCGGGCACAAGATGGGAGAGCGTCTTATTGCGGAGAAGAATGAGAAAGTTATTGGTGAGACGATTACGGCACTTTGTGAGTTAGAGGAAAAGGACTGCGTATGTGAGTTTGATTTGAAGGATGCGTTAGTTGGTTTGTATGAAGAGCTTCATCAAGATACGAAAGAGAATACTGGTATTGAGACTGGTTATATATCGCTAAATAAAATGACGTGCGGATTGCAGGAAGGTGATTTCATTGTCCTTGGTGCGCGCCCTTCTATGGGAAAGACTGCGTTTGCGTTAAATGTTGGACTGCATGCGGCGAAGTCTGGAGCGGCGGTTGGATTGTTTTCGTTAGAGATGAGTAGTAAGCAATTGTTAAAAAGAATGGCTTCTTGCGTAGGTGAAGTGTCAGGTGGTAGGCTGAAAAATCCGAAGCACCGTTTTGCGATGGAAGACTGGGAAAAGGTGAGTAAGGCGTTTGCGGAGATTGGTGAGTTACCACTTGAGATTTATGATCATGCAGGTGTTACGGTGCAAGATATTTGGATGCAAACTCGTAAGTTAAAGCGGAAGCATGGTGATAAGAAGCTTTTAGTCATTGTAGATTATTTGCAGCTTATTACGGGAGATCCAAAGCATAAGGGCAATCGATTTCAGGAGATCAGTGAAATTTCACGTAAGCTCAAGTTGTTAGCGCGTGATTTAAATGTTTGTGTAGTGGCGTTGTCGCAATTATCTCGTTCTGTAGAGTCGCGTCAAGATAAGCGTCCCCTTTTATCCGATTTAAGAGAGACGGGACAAATTGAGCAAGATGCGGATGTCATTATGCTTATGTATCGAGAGGATTATTACGATAAGGAAACGATGCAGAAAGAGATGACGGAAATTCATGTGGCGAAGCATCGGAATGGACCTGTGGGGAGTTTTAAGCTGAGATTTTTGAAGGAGTTTGGGCGGTTTGTGGAGAGGGTGAATTAGTGGGAGGGAGAAGCTTGTGTTTTGAAGAACGGAGTAGAAGCGGCTTCAATTATGAAAGGAAAAGAGAAAGGGAAGATTGTTCGTTTAATAATTGGAGGAAATACAGATCTTAAGACGGGAAATGTGTAGATTATTTTCATTTTCTTTAGCGGTTCTGGTGCAAAGATAAAATAAAGCACTTCATGCATATTTGTATAAGCTAGAACATTGTTAACGCGTATCCCTATCCTGTTTAAAGCAGGGAGAACCATCGCTAAAAATAGATTAGGTTATTACAAGGTAAAGGGAGTCCATTCTACTGGATTCCCTTTATTATTTCTTCTTTAATATCAACATGAATGTTTAACAAATCGTATTACTTAAAAATCTTTCGCAAAATATTAATTTTGTTCCTATACGGTGGAAATAAAAACCCTAAATCTATCCTTGAGCTTTTCTTTAAAATGCTTTTACGATGTGTAAAAGCATCAAAACTATGTTTCCCATGATAGGAGCCAAATCCTGCAGTTCCTACTCCGCCAAAAGGTAAGTGGAGATTAGCCATATGTGACATTGTATCGTTGACGCATCCCCCTCCAAAAGAAATTCGTCCTAATACCTGCTTTTCAACATTTTTGTTTTCAGTAAACACATACAAAGCTAACGGTTTGGGATGGGTGTTAATCGTATGAATGACTTCATCTAAATCATTGTAATCCATAATTGGTAAAATTGGCCCGAAAATTTCTTCTTTCATAGCTGCATCATCCCATGATTTTACTTCAAGAAGTGTTGGTTCAATATATAAATGGCTTCTAGATGAATTTCCACCAAATACTATATAATTTTTGTCTTGCTCTAATATAGAAAGAAGTCTATCGAATTGTCTCTCATTAACAATTCGACCATAATCATTGCTTTTTAATACATCTGATCCATAAAAGTTTGTAATGATTTCTTTCATTTTCGAAATCAGTTTTACTTTGATAGATTTGTGTGCAATAACATAATCAGGTGCAATACAGGATTGGCCAGCATTTATGAATTTTCCCCAGATAATGCGCTTGGCTGCTATATCGAGGTTAGCGGTTTCATCGACAATAGCGGGGCCTTTTCCACCAAGTTCTAATGTTACTGGTACAAGATTTTTCGCCGCAGCCTCCATGACAATTTTTCCAACTTGAACGCTACCAGTAAAAAAGATGTGGTCAAAAGGTGCATGAATCAATAAAGAAGTTATTTCCCTGCCTCCTTCAATTACACGAATATATTGCTTATCAAACGTTTCACTTATTATTTTGTTCATTACAGCTGAAACATTTGGTGCATTTTCTGAAGGCTTGAGAACTACACAATTTCCTGCTGCAATTGCCCCAATGAGAGGTTCAATTAATGATTGAAATGGATAATTAAAAGGACCAATAATTAGCACGGTACCATATGGCTCTTTTATTATGTAGCTTTTGGATGGTGCAAAATGAATAGGGGTTTTTACTTTTTGAGGTTTCATCCACTGTTTTAGATATTTCATTATAAAATTGATACTGTTAAATGCGAAACCAACTTCTGCAGCGTATGCTTCAAACTCGCTTTTGTGTAAATCTTGATATAATGCGCTTAGCACTTGACTTTCATATTTTTGAATAGAATTTTTTAGCTTTTCTAACTGTTTAAGCCGAAATTGAAGACTTCTTGTATGATCATGATGGAAAAATTGTCTATGTTCTTGAATAAGTTGTTGTATATCATCAACCATTAGGAAATCCCTCCAATAGTAAGAAAATATTCACATACCATGTCCATCAATTGTATAAAGCATTTCATCCACATATCCTATTTATTAATGCATCGGTTTGTTGATAAAAGTTACTGTTAAACTAAGGGTGATAATCTTTGAAAATTTCTCCTGTAGATCTGACGTTTTTTTGTTTACGTAAGTGGGATTTATTGGACTATAAATTATTATTAATTATTAGCTTTTGATGAATTAGAATTGTTTTCTAAAAAATAGGGGGGCATTATTATTAATCAGACTTTATTCTAAACTAATATCAGCAACAGGAAATAAAATTCCTGTCGCTGAATAAAAGGCATAGCACAGTATGCTTCAGTCACCTGAATATTCTTCTGAGGGACAGATATTCACTTAGAAGTACACTTAGATTAAGAGAATAGTACAAACGAATCCTCTTAATGTGGATGTGTAGTTATTTATTTTGGTAAAATATCTATTCCATATTTTTCTTGTAATTTACCTTTAGCAAACCTTTAAAATCCAACTCAGCAATCAACACACTCAACAATATAAGTGTTGCTCCTAAGTATCCTTTTCCGGTAAGTGTTTCACCTGTGAAAACGAAAGCAAAGCCTGCTGAAAAAACAGGTTCTAATGAAAAGATAAGGCCTGTATGTGTAGGCGTCGTGTATTGCTGGGCGATCACTTGCACGATGAATGCGACTGCGGTACAAAATATGCTTAAGGCTAAGATAATTAACCATGAGTTGGTTGTGCTAGGAAGTTTTGGCGTTTCTATAATGAATGAAAATATAAGACTAAATAGACCGACGAAACCGAGTTGTATGACTCCAAGTGCAATGGAGTTCACATGTTTCGTTACGCTTCCGGTAATGATGACGTGAATGGCATAAAATAAGGCTGACAGTATGCAAAATATATCGCCGTTACCGATTTTGAATTCGCTCGTTAATGTTAATAAGCCGATTCCTATTATCGTTAAAATGATTCCTACTATAACTTTCTTTTCCGGAATGTGTTTTAAAAATATAGCTGATAATATCGGAATGAAAATGACTGTGAGACATAGTAAGAAACCAGCATTAGAAACACTCGTATACTTTGTGCCGAAAGTCGCGAAAATGTAAACGATAAATAAAACAGAAGCGAGTATAAATGCATATTTTACCGTTTTAAAATCGACTTTGAATAAATGTTTGTAAAATATTAAACCTGATAAAAGAAAGGCAATAATAAATCGTAATGCGATTAAATTGTATTCTTCTATGCCTTCAAGTCCAACCTTTGTAAGTAAGATGGATGCACCCCAAAAGAATGTAACTAGTAGTAGCATTAAATCCGCTTTTAATTGTAGTTTCATTTCTATTCCCTCGTTATGTATAAAATTTATAATCCCATACCCCTATCCCCATTATTTATTTTAATATTAATTCTGAATATTTGTAACTTAAATTTATCGACGTTTTATTCCATTGGTGAAGCCTTTTTATCCTATCTTGAAGAGATTTAGTAGCGTGATAACTTCGGAACAATTAGGAAGAGCGATGGTGCGAGTTGGGAAAGAGAGATATTCTCATTCGATTATTGAAAGTTCGGATGTGAAGCGGATCGGTAAATGATAGTATGTATATAAAAAACGCCTATTTCATATAGGCGTTTTTTGATGGGGAAGTTATTCCTCTTCAAACTGAAAAATATCCCGATTAATAAGTTGATGGAGATATTGGTCCATTTCAGCAGCAGAAACGCTTCTTTCATTTTTAAACCACCATGCGCTTAATGAGGTGATCGCCCCTGAATAAAATTCAATGATTAAATCATTTGGCATCGTATAATTTTTACAAAGTTGATTTAAAGCTTCTATTTCTTGTTTTCTCGTTTCGTGACTTAAATATTGTGCACGGCTAATAAATTGTTCATCAGACATTTGCGTTTCTAATATTTTACCGATTTCTTCATGATGTAGGAATTGTTCCATTACTTGAAATGGTTTACTTAATCGATCTGAAACCGGTATTTCAGCAATCATCTTGCCGTATCGTTTAAATCCAAATGTTAATAAAGCATCTTTATCTTCAAAGTGTTTATAAAAGGTTGTTCGGTGTACCATCGCACGATCACAAATTTGGTTAATCGTGATGGTACTATATTTTTGCTTTGATTGCGTCATTAATTCGAATAAGGAATCCCATAGTAATTTATGTGTACGTCTAATACGTAAATCAAGTTGTTTTTCATTATCATTCATCTACAATTCTCCTTTTTTGTAGATTAAGTATACAATGGCTGAAAATTGATTCTCCCTTTTTAATCTACATATGTATATTATATTACATGTGTTCATGTTTATATAAAGCTTTTTAAGTAAGAAACAGGAGGAGAATTTGTAAATGAATATGACAACTAAGAGCCCTGCATGTGGCAAAGTTGATACTTCTAATATAAAACATACCCCCATTTTAATTGCATTACTTCTAGGGGCAATGGTTGCATTATTAAATGAAACGTTACTTGGTAATGCATTAACGGTATTAATGAAAGAATTTGACGTAACAGCTTCAACGATTCAATGGCTTTCTACAGCTTACATGTTGGTGGTTGGGGTTTTAGTCCCAATTACAGCGTTACTTCAGCAATGGCTCACAACGAGACAGATGTTTTTGATCGCTATGGTAACATTTTTAGTCGGTACATTAATTGCGGGATTCGCACCGACATTTTCTGTTTTATTAGTAGGCCGTATCGTCCAAGCTGTAGCGACCGGGTTAATTTCACCGTTATTAATGAATACGATTTTAATCATTTGTCCGCCTGAAAAACGTGGTGCCACAATGGGATTAATCGCACTTGTGATGATGTCTGCTCCGGCAATTGGTCCTACATTATCTGGAGTAATCGTTGATTCACTGAACTGGCGCTGGTTATTCTATATCGTTATTCCTATCGTGATCATTTCAATTATGATTGGGATGAAGTACATTCAAAATGTTTCAGAGTTAACAAGGCCAAAAGTAGATTATCCATCTATCCTTTTATCGACATTAGGATTTGGTGGGCTTGTGTATAGCTTTAGTGCATCGGGTGATTTAGGATGGTCTGATGCGAAAGTGTATGGCACTTTACTTGTTGGGCTTATCTCATTATTCATTTTTGTCGTTCGACAATTAAAAATCGAGAATCCAATTTTAGAACTACGTGCATTTAAAGTTCCGATGTTTACATTATCGGTTGGATTAATTGTCATTGTGATGATGTCGTTATTTTCAACGATGACTTTATTACCGATGTTCTTGCAAACAGTTTTACTCGTTACAGCTTTTAAATCAGGAATTATCATGCTTCCGGGAAGTATTATTAGCGCCATAATGGGACCAATCGCGGGTAAACTATTTGATAAATTTAGTCCGAAAGTTATTATCGTTCCTGGCATTGTGTTAGTAGGGATTGCAATGTTCTTATTTAAAGACATTACGCCTGACACATCAATGTTACAAATTATTGTCATGCATAGCGTATTAATGGTTGGACTCATGTTTGTCATGACAGCACAAACATACGGCTTAAATCAATTAACACCAGATCTATATCCGCACGGAACAGCGTTGTTTAATACGTTACAGCAAGTAGCTGGCGCAATTGGTACAGCTATATTTATATCGAAAATGTCTTCAGGAACAACTAAGTATATGGAAAGCGTAGCAAATCCAATGGACCCAGTGGAGAAGTTAAACGGTTTAACGTCAGGGTTCCAAGGTGCATTTGCACTTGGATTAATCTTTATTGTTGTTGCTTTTATCGTATCGCTATTCTTAAAAGAAGAGAAAAAGGGAGTAGAAGTAAAGGGGGTTTTACAGAACGAAAATTAAGGTTTATAAAAAAAGACATCTTTACGATTAAAGATGTCTTTTTTTATTTCTTTCGTAATAATAGTTCAAACAGCCGAGGGAAATGTGGTGTATGTATTGTCTGTTTTTTAGTAAGAAGAACTATTGAGAATAACGATGTAAAGCTTTACTAATAACTAAAAGTCCAATAATGAGGGAAAGTGTTCTTATAATAAGCTCTGCAACTAATAAGTCACCCATCGTTTTAGTGACATCATACATAGTCCCTGTAATGAGAATAGGTGCGATCATAATGGTAATGCCAATTACTATTTGAAGAAGTAAATTCACGTTTTTACTCAAGATAATCACCTCTAAAAATATTATAAAATAAAATATTGAATTTTCTGTATCATATATTTATTATACTGTGTCGAATTAAGATTATGGTAATGTTTCTAAAGTAAAAAAGAGGTGTCACATAGTTATAAGGTGACACCTCTTTGTAGCTAGTATAAATTAAAGATGCTTCAATAATATAGCGATCTGGGGCATCACCGATGTAGTTAAAGGGGTAACAAGTTGTTAATGTTAGTTTCTCTTTTTTTACAATGACAGTTCGATCTTCTGCATCTGTTATCCAATGGGTGTTAACCTTACATTTCCTCCGTAACATCATACCGCAACAATTGCCCCTGATCATAAAACTTCTCAAAAATAAGGCCCATTACATAGAAGAATACTAAACCGAAGCAAATGTGAATAAGTGTGAAAGTAGCTCCAAATGAAGAAAATTCATATACGATAATTGGTAATTTTGCAGTTGTCCAAACGCCTAAGAAAAATACGATGTATTTAATGCTCGCCCCTTTTTTCAAAAGTAATGCGGCGATTGGAAAGGCGACGTAGAGGGGGCCAGCTGCAATTCCGCCTAATAATAGAGAGAATAAGATACCATATATGCCCGATTTTTCGCCCATATATTTCATTAACGTTTCTTTCTTCACCCATTGATCAAGTAATCCTACAAATAGTAGGACAGGAGGAAGGAGAAACAGCATATCTAAAATGCTATTCCCTGTTAGTTGTAATGCCGCCTTGCCTAAAGATTGATTTATAAAAGTTAATATAAAGAGCCCCAGTAGTAAAACGAAAAAGAAGCGATATCTTTTTAGTTCGTTCATACCATCACCACCCAAATAATATAGGAGAATAGGAGAGACATGAGCAGAGCAGATGCATTACGTGCGTAAGCGAAGCTTCGCCCAAATATCTTTTGTTCCATCGGCATAGTTGTAAGCCCTACTGACATGAGTGTAGACATAAGTGCCGCAACTTGAGGAAGACCTGCACCATGTTGAACTAATGTATTTCCAAGAGGGAATACGACAAAGCTTGGGATGAGTGCCACAGAACCGAGGATTGCAGAATAAATAATACCTAACAATCCAGACTGCTCTCCAATGATGGAAGAGATGAAGGACGGCGTTAATACGGAAAATGATAAGCCAACGAAAAGCATGATGGAAAGCATGGCAGGTAGAAGATTTCGAAACATTTTCCATGACTTAAATAGAGCATCTTTCGTTTTATTACGATCTTTCATAAAAGAAATTCCCGTAAGGACAATGGCTAAAGTGTAAAGGATCATACCGTTAATCATGATCGGATTCCTTTAAGTCTTTATATTTGTCTAGGAAAAAGGATAAGTTCTTCATTTTTTCTTCAATATCTATTTGAAAATCTGCTAATTGTTCCTTTCCAGCAGGGGTAATTTTGTACATCTTTCTCGGTTTATCTTGATGAGCTGTACTTACATAAGATGCAATCGCACCTTCGTTTTCTAATTTCTTTAGTGTGCGGTATAGGATGGCGCTATCGATTGGATTGACCGGAAGTTCTTCTTCACACTTTTGCAATAATTGCCCGCCATAGTGATCCCCCTCGGCTAGAAATAATAAAAGGAATGCCCCTGTATGTCTTCCTGTATGTTTCATAAATAGACCTCCTAAAATAGATTATTTTACTGTTAATGACAGTATACTGTTGTTAACAGTATATGGTGAATGAAATGCTATGTCAATTTTAAAATGTGCAATTTTTGAGAGGGAAAATAACAATAAATATGAAACAAACAATACAATGGGGGTGCACTTCATTGTGAAAGTAGCCTTTAGTGCTGGGAAATTACTATATGAAGTAATATGTATGTAGAACATAAAAAAAAAGACACTCTCAAGAGTGCCTCTCCTTAGCAGCCGAATCCGCCGCCCCAACAGCTAGCTCCAACGATGATTAATAAAATAAAGAGTACAACAAGTAGGGCGAATCCGCCACCGAAACCACAGCCTCCACCACAACTACCGCCATAACCCATATTAACTCCTCCTTCCGTAATGGATTTAATTCACTTTATGTTTTTACGGATAAACTTGAGCAGGTCCTTTTGAAAAATAAAAGTACTTGGGATTTTATAAGAGTTGACGAACTTATTTTTGTCACCGGTATTTCGTCGTTTACATATTGTATTTTATTCTGTGTATTGGGAGAAGGAGGATCTTTATGGCTAATTCTGAGATGATTTTACGCTTACTTACAGATTTAAAGATTGAACAGCAAGCTTTAAGAGAACAGTTGGAGAAAATGCAAACAGCTTTGACTATTCTTGAAGAAAAACCAAATACTCCTGAAGAGAAATCAACTATTATTGAAGAAAAACCAGCTGTTACAAAGCAAAGAGCTTATTCTGGACGCCCAACATCTTTTCGTGATTGGAGAGCATCAACTCAAAAGAATTCATAAAAATATAAGAAAAGAAGACACCCATTAAGGTGTCTTCTTTTCCTTGTACAATCCAAATGCGATTAGAAGGTATATCCATATTGCTTTAAAACTAAGAAGAAAATAACAATTATCGACTCCAGTTTTAGTATAGCATGTAATAATAAATAATTTTATGTAATGTTGCATATATATAGATTAAAGAATGTTTATTCGTATATATTTTAGTTGTCTGTTATTTCTTTTAATTCATTTACTTATATTATTTTTTGAGCGCTCCAGTAATGGGGCCTTTTTTTAGTTATTATTCATGCAGTTCGATTGCTTTACATTGAAATTTTTATGATAGTTTTATTAAGAAATAGATTCATATCTTTTAGGGCAGAAATGAGAACTACTCAAATGCGGAATGATATACTTGAGTGGTTTTGTGTATGTAATATTATTTATAAAAGTTTACAACAATATAAATATATGACCTTTTACTTTTCTCCTATATCATATATGATATAGTCTGGGACGCCACTGCACTTATGTATATTTAGGAGAACTAGAATGAATAGGAATGATTACACTCAAAGGTTACTATTTAACGAACCTATTGTTTGAATATAAATCTAGTGTATTTAATATTCGGAAGATAGAATGTATAAAACAAGAGAGAAGTTAATTTTACTAATGCATTGTAGTAAGTTTCCGAAAAATCTGTTCTTTAATTTTGGTGGTATCAGATGCATGAAATGAATGTTCTATTTCATAAATCTGGAAGTGAAAAAATCATGTATAGGGGAGGAAGGTATTACTACTAATCTAGTAAAATATACCGTAATAACTATGACAAGAAATCTAGGAAAATACGTAATTACTTTAACAACAGGACTAACTTTATTATCAACTGTGCCATTAACAACTTTAGCAGAAGAGAGTGTTAATCAACCGAATCAATTGTCAATTGCAGACGGAGAAAAAGACGCACATGTTCATGGTGATATAGAGACCGTTAAAGAAGCTAAGACAGGAAAAGTCACGGAAGCGGAAGCTTTAAAAAATATTGAAAATGCGTTTAAAGATGTAGATGGTAAAGGAGATGGAAGCTCTCGCTCTATGCAACCCAAAATGCGTAGTTCTAACCGTATAGGGTATTCAGCAGCAGATCCATCAGCAACGAAGAAAAGTGGAACAATTAGTGGAATTCCGTTTGTAGAGTGGATTATACCAGCTGGTAACACAGATATTCGACCTGCAAACCCAATGAAAGCAAAGTATATTACGATTCATGAAACAGCAAATACGGCACCGGGTGCGAATGCTGAGAGTCATGCAAAGTATTTATACAATCAAGCAACAAGCGGTACTGTTAGAACGGCTTCTTGGCATTTTACTGTAGATGATAAAGAAATTTATCAGCATCTACCAACAAATGAAAATGGCTGGCATGCAGGTGATGGTGGTACAGGTACAGGAAACAGAGAATCAATCGGTATTGAGATAGCGGTTAATCAAGATGGCGACTATAATAAAGCGGTAGAAAACGCGAAAAAATTAGTAGCGCATTTAATGAAACAAGAAGGAATCAGCGCGAGTAATTTACGACGCCATGAACAATGGAGTGGAAAGAAGTGCCCTGATATTATTATCACAAGGGGGACTTGGAATTCATTTGTAGAAGGCGCTAATGGATATCTGAATGGGGGTACTGGAACGAATCCTCCGTTAGTAGACGAAAAAGAAGATGTAGATGGTAACGAAACAAACCCAGCTGAGCCAAATATTGAGTTAGAAATCACTGGTACAAGCGTGAATGTTCGTAGTGGTGCAGGAGTGAATTATGGAGTTGTCCGCATTGCTAAGAAGGGTGAAAAATACAAAGTGTTATCTATTAAAGATGGCTGGTATGAAATCAAGAAAGGTGAGTGGGTGAAATACGATCCAAGCTGGAGTAAGCTCACTAACAATGCTCAAGATAAAGACCCTAATACAACAAAAGAAGGTTGGGTATTTAAAAATAACAATTGGTATTATACAAACAGTGATGGCAAAATGGCTACTGGCTGGAAAAATGTTGGTGGTGCATGGTATTACTTAAATAGTAGTGGTGCAATGGTAACAGGTTGGCAATCAATCGGTGGTGCATGGTATTACTTAAATAGTAGTGGTGCAATGGTAACGGGTTGGCAATCAATCGGTGGTGCATGGTATTACTTACATAGTGAAGGTGCAATGGTAACGGGTTGGCAATCAATCGGTGGTAAATGGTATTACTTAAATAGTAGTGGTGCAATGGTAACGGGTTGGCAATCAATCGGTGGTAAATGGTACTACTTAAATGGTGAAGGTGCAATGTTAACGGGCTGGCAATCAATAGGTGGTAAATGGTATTACTTAAATGGTGAAGGTGCAATGTTAACGGGCTGGCAATCAATAGGTGGTAAATGGTACTACTTAAATGGTGAAGGTGCAATGTTAACAGGTTGGCAATCAATAGGTGGTAAATGGTACTACTTAAACGGTGAAGGTGCAATGTTAACAGGCTGGCAATCAATAGGTGGTAAATGGTACTACTTAAATGGTGAAGGTGCAATGTTAACGGGTTGGCAATCAATTGGTGGTAACAAATACTATTTTGACCAATCGGGTAGTTGGATTGAAGGGAAACTCTAAATAAGTATAGGTCGATAAGGGAACTTGAAAGATAGTCGAGCTCAAGTTTGATATATTTTGTGTATAAAAGAGATAACTTCTATGAAAAAATAATGAATAGAATGTAAATAAAAAAGACACTGTAAAGTGTCTTTTTTATTTAAGTTATGCGCATTGCTTAATAAGACGCTAGTTCCTCAGTCTGACTATGAGTAACTATGTAGGGTGATTTAATTATAACATTTTAACCAGTAATGGGTCTATATGGAATTTTATCGATAATTTTGTTTGATTATTCAGAATGATGCATGTGGTAAAATATATATATTACCTATAGTAATTGTAAAATATAATGATGTATATAACTAGCCTTGTAATGAATTTCTATTATATTTAAGATTGAAATATAATAGAAAAGTACAAAGAAGGGGCTGTGGAATATGGGCGCTTGGGGAACTGGGTTATTTGATGATGATACAACTTGTGATGTGAAAGAACAGTTTATTGAGTACTTAGAAGAAGATAATAGTGTAGAAGAAGCAACTAAGCTCATTTTAGAAGAGTATTTAGATGAGTTTGATATAGATGAAGATTTAGAGGTTATGTCTTTAGTATATATTGGTCTTGCGGCAATACAATTGGAGAAAGGGTGTCTTCAGGATGAGGTTCGCAACAATGCGATTGCATTAATTGAGCGAGGGGCTGATCTTGAGCTTTGGGAAGAAGCTGATGCAGAAGATTATGAAGAGAGAAAGAAAGTTTTAAATACATTAAAACAACAGCTGATAAACTATTAGTATATCGAAAAAGGAAAAATACTTTTTGAAATGCTTAGTCTTTGTTTTCTCTTGTAAAAAAATGTTCAATAATTTATCATTGCAAACGCTTACTTGTTGTGTATAATAAAAGTAAGTTAATAAGTAAAAGGATTGTTACTGTTCGGCAGGCAAAACCTAAATTGATCTAGAGGCTACGGGTGTAGTGTAGCTTTTGGAATCAGTTTAGGTTTTTTTATTACCTTTTGTGACTTTAAGAAGAAGGCGGAACAATATGAGAATCCATAAAATCTTAAATAACAATGTTGTTTGTACGATGAAGGATAATGAGACAGAAGTTGTACTTATGGGCAGAGGTTTGGGGTTTCAGAAAAAAGTAGGCGATGCGATTGATGAATCTAAGATAGAAAAGACCTTTGTACTAGAAACAAGAGAATTATCAGAGAAACTCGCTAGGTTACTAACTGAAATTCCTGTAGAAAATTTAGAGATTACAGAGAGAATTATTCAGTTTGCTAAGACAGTTTTGCCGGGGACTTTAAGTGATTATATTTATCTTACATTAACGGATCACTTAAGTTTCGCCTTAACTCGGCATAAAGAAGGAATGGATCTGAAAAATACTTTGCTTTGGGAGATTAAGAGATTTTATCAGAAAGAGTTTGAAATTGGTCTACAAGCTTTGAACATAATTGAAGAGGAGACTGGCTTTAGACTTTCTGAAGATGAAGCAGGGTCAATTGCCTTGCATTTCGTGAATGCGCAGCAAGGAGAGCCGGCAATGCAGCAAACGGTGGCGATGACGAAAATCGTCCAAGATATTTTAAATGTTGTAAAGTACCACTATAAGATGAACTTAGATGAAAATTCATTTAATTATAGTCGGTTCGTAACGCATTTACGATACTTTGCCCAGCGTTTAATGCAGAAGGAATTGCATTCGGCAGAGGATGATTTTTTATACGAGCAAGTGAAAAGTAAGTATGAAGAGGCATATTGTTGTACAGAAAAAATTGAAGCATACTTACAAAAAGCACATAATAGTCATCTTTCAAAAGATGAAAAAGTGTATGTAACGTTGCATATTCACCGTGTAACGAAACGCAATGAATTATGTAATTGAATAAACAGGATTGTTACTGTTTGGCAGGCAAAACCTAAATTGACTTGTAATGGAGTGATTCGTATGTATCACGTCGTTACGGTTAGTTTAGGTTTTTTCTTTTACCCACCTCAAAATTCGGCTGAGGCCAAGAAGTTATGTGGGAGTCGGGCTGCCGTAAATGCCCGATTGGTGAAGGCTAGTAATCAGTGGGGGATGAATACCCCCACTGATTACAGTTTCACTTTATAAAAATGATAAATGGGATGATTGTAGGGAGGAGAAATAACTATGAAGTATGAAAAATTAGCAAAGGACATACTGAAACATGTTGGCGGGAGAGAAAATATAAATAGCGTTGTACATTGTATAACTCGCTTACGATTTCAGTTAAAAGATGAGGGGAAAGCAAATACAGAAGTACTGAAAAGTATGGAAGATGTTGTGACTGTTATGAAAAGTGGCGGACAATATCAAGTTGTAATTGGTAACCATGTATCCGACGTATATAAAGCGGTTATTGCTGCTGGAGGGTTTCAAGAAACAGAGGAAGAAAGTGCGAGTGAGAAGAAAAAGAGTAGTCTTATAGATATTCTTTCTAGCATTTTCACTCCCATTTTAGGAGTACTAGCTGCAACTGGGATGATTAAAGGATTTAATGCACTATTTGTAGCGTTAGGCTGGTTAAGTACGCAGTCAGGAACGTATCAAATATTAAATGCAGTTGGCGATTCATTATTTTATTTCTTCCCAATCTTCTTAGGATATACAGCAAGTAAGAAATTTGGAGGATCACCATTCATTGGTATGGCAATTGGGGGAGCGTTAGTGTATCCGGCTCTATCCGGTTTAAAAGCAAGTGAGCCATTATATACGCTATTTGCAGGAACGATGTTTGAATCACCAATTCATATTACGTTTTTAGGAATTCCAGTTATTTTAATGAACTATGCATCATCTGTTATTCCAATTATTCTTGCTACTTATTTTGGAGCGAAAGTAGAAAAGTCTTTAAAGAAAGTCATTCCAGATGTTGTGAAAACATTTGTACTACCATTCTTAACGTTACTAATCGTCGTACCAGTTACATTTCTTGTTATTGGTCCGATTGCGACGTGGGCAGGTCAATTTTTAGGACAGGCTACACTTTGGGTTTATCATTTAAGTCCATTAGTAGCAGGGATAGTACTTGGTACTTTCTGGCAAGTGCTCGTTATTTTCGGACTTCATTGGGGAATTGTCCCGATTGGCTATAACAATTTAGCAGTGCACGGTATTGATCCTATATTAGCGCTTATATTCGCTACTTCATTTGCTCAAATTGGGGCTGTTCTTGGAGTTTGGATGAAAACGAAAGATCGGAAATTAAAAACACTTAGTATTCCAGCTTTTATTTCGGGTATTTTCGGTGTTACAGAGCCGGCGATTTATGGTGTTACACTTCCTCTTAAAAAGCCGTTTATTATGAGTTGTATTGCGGGAGGAATTGGCGGCGGAATACTTGGCGTATTCGGTACGCAAGCTTATATGACAGGTGGACTTGGTATATTTGCGCTTCCAACATTCATTAGTCCGAAAGAAGGGATTACAGCTGGATTTTGGGGCGCGATTATTGCGATGGTTGTCTCTTTAATATTAGGTTTTGTTCTTACTTATTTATTTGGTTTTACTAAAAAGAAAGATTCTACAGAATCAGCTGAAACAATTGATAAAATTGCTGCATCAAACGATGATGAAGTAATTCTGAGTCCTTTTCATGGCGCCGTTATGCCACTTCAAAATATTGACGATGCTGCATTTGCATCAGGTGCGTTAGGTGAAGGGGTTGCGATTGAGCCTTCAGAAGGAAAGTTATTTTCACCAGTTTCAGGTACGATTTCTGCACTTTTCCCGACGAATCATGCAGTAGGAATTACGGCGGATTCAGGTGCTGAAATTTTAATCCATATTGGAATGGATACTGTGAAATTAAATGGCGAATTTTTCTCCTCTCATATTGAACAAGGAGTGAGAGTAGAAAAAGGACAATTACTTATTGAGTTTAATATAGCTGAAATTCAAAAGGCGGGTTATGTTGTGACAACACCAGTTGTTGTTACAAATTATAATAAATATAGTATTAAAAAAACTGAAGTAGAAAAGATTCAAGCTGGAGATTCCTTACTAGAGTTAGGAGTTAAATAGTAGTTACATTTCATACAGGTTCACACGAAGAAAGGTATTCTTTAAAACTTACAATGCCTTTCCTCGTTAATTCTTATATAAAGGAGTTTTTCTATATGTCTAAAGTTATTTTTCCTAAAGGATTTTTATGGGGTGGAGCAATCGCAGCCAATCAAGTTGAAGGAGCATATTTAGAAGATGGAAAAGGATTGACGGTAGTTGATCTATTGCCAACTGGTGAAAAACGTTGGGATATTATGAAGGGGAATATTCATTCCTTTACACCGGCAGAAGGGGAGTTTTATCCATCACACGAAGCGATTGATTTTTATCATCGTTATAAAGAAGATATCGCGCTGTTTGCAGAAATGGGATTTAAAGCGCTACGTGTATCTATCGCTTGGACACGTATTTTCCCAAATGGTGAAGATGAAAAGCCGAATGAAGCAGGATTACAGTTTTATGATAATTTATTTGATGAACTGTTAAAGCAGGGCATTGAACCAGTCGTTACGATGGCTCATTTTGATGTTCCTATTCATTTAGTAGAAAAGTATGGAAGCTGGAGAAGTAGAAAACTTGTCACTTTCTTTGAGACGTATGCAAAAACGATTTTTAATAGATATAAAGATAAAGTGAAATATTGGATGACATTTAACGAAATTAATATGCTTTTACATTTACCTTTCATGGGTGCAGGGCTAGCATTTAAAGAAGGTGAGAACAAAAAACAAATTCAGTATCAAGCAGCGCATCACCAACTTGTCGCAAGTGCGTTAGCTGTAAAAGCGTGTCATGAAATGATTCCAGACGCAAAAATCGGTTGTATGCTTGCTGCTGGTGCAACGTATCCATACACATGTAATCCAGACGATGTTTTTCGTGCGATGGAACAAGACCGTGAATCATTCTTCTTCATTGATGTACAAGCAAGAGGACAATATCCTGGATACGCAAAACGCTTCTTTAAAGATAACAATGTAACAATTGAAATGGAAAAAGAAGACGAGGAGATTTTAAAAGAGCATACAGTTGATTATATTGGATTTAGCTACTATTCAAGCCGAGCAACAAGTACAGATCCAGAAGTGTTAAAAAGCATAACGAGCGGGAATGTATTCGGTTCTGTTGAAAATCCATATTTGGAAAAATCAGAGTGGGGATGGACGATTGATCCGAAAGGCTTCCGTATTACAGCGAACCAACTTTACGATCGTTACCAAAAACCTTTATTTGTTGTTGAAAATGGTCTCGGTGCAATCGATCAATTAAATGGTGAAGACGAAGTGAATGATGAATACCGTATTGATTACTTGCAAAAACATATGATCGAAATGTCAGAAGCAATTCAAGATGGAGTAGATATTATCGGGTATACAAGCTGGGGCCCAATTGACCTTGTAAGTGCTTCTACTGGAGAAATGAAAAAACGTTATGGATATATATACGTTGATAAAGATAATGAAGGAAAAGGTTCATTAAAAAGATCGAAGAAAAACAGTTTCAATTGGTATAAAGAAGTAATTGAGACGAATGGTGAGAGTTTGGAGTCTTAAGTATGGAAAGGAGACATCTTAAATGATGTCTTCTTTTTTCATTGTAAATAAAGGATAGAGCTATATTTCCCTTTACACGAACATAACGGTATTATATAGTTAAGTTAAGTGAACTTAACTATATAACGAAACGAAATAACAGCATGGAGGAAGAATGCTATGACTAGATCGTATAAAGAAGTAATTAATGAAATGAACCGGGCTTATAATGAATTTTACATTTTACTATTTCAGGAGCTAAAAGATGAGTACGGTCTTACAGGACAGCAAGAGAGCATGCTATTTCATATTAATTTAAATGAAAATACGACAGCGAATCACATTGCGACTACTTTTAATATATCGAAAAGTGCTGTGAGCCAAGTTTTATCGAAATTGGAAAAACAGAAGATGATTTCGAAACAAGTAAACCCTAATAATAAACGGGAGTATTTCCTTACACTTGGTCCAAACGGTAGTAAGTATATAGAGCGGTTGTCTGATTTAGATGATGTATTAATTGAGAAGTACTTTTCGAAAATCGATATACATGCTTTAGAGCAAATGACCGATACGTTAACGAAAATAAATAAAGTTATATTAGAAGAAAAACAGAAGGATCTTGATTCTAATGAGTAAGAACATAGATGAAGCAATTAGTAGAAAGGAGGAGAAGCATGTTATGAGTTACATACCAAATATGATTACGATAGCAAATTTTGTATGTGGGCTTTTGGCTATTTACGCTGTTTTCGTTCACGATATTTATTTAGGAGCAGTTTTTATTATTACAGGTATGTTATTTGATTTTTTTGATGGTATGGTCGCTCGGAAACTTGATGCTGTTTCGGAAATTGGCGGAGAGTTGGACTCGTTTGCGGATTTAGTTACCTTTGGTGTGGCACCGTCTATTCTTGCATATAGTGTCGCATTGAAAGATTTGCAGTCTATCGGGATGATATGTGCGCTTGCTTACAGTATTTGTGGCATGCTTCGGCTTGCGAGATTTAACACGCAGCAAAGCAAACTCCCGACATTTATCGGAATGCCAATACCATTCGCGGCAATGTGTCTCCTCATTTTATGCTTTTTGAATAATCCAGTTTCCGTGGCGTTTGGCACATGCGTACTCGCTTATTTAATGGTGAGCAAAATCAAATTCCCTCATTTAAAAAAAGATATATCGGAAAGCTTGAAGTTCGAAAGATGGGACTAATGAGAAAGGTAAGGAGCATTGCATGATTCGTATGGCATTAAGATCATTTAACATACAAATGTATTGTTTGCTAGGGGTGATGGTATTAGGATGGCTTATGACACCTTTTTCAGCCCAGTTTGTAGGGGGGGGCATTGGCCTTTTAGTGAGTATGTATTGCGCCTGGATTTTAGGAAGGCGTATTGAAAAGTTCGGAGACAGCATTGTGAAAAAAGAAAAAGCGCCGATGCTTGGAATGATAAATCGGTTTGCAGCCGCAATACTCGGCGCGATTATTATGTATGAAATTGAACATCATGATTTCATGTGGACATTTGCTGCTGGAATTATGGTTGGGTATTTCTTAATTATTATTAATTTAGGATATTACAGCATGAAAGATGTGAAGGAATAAAGAGTTGTGTGAATCACTAATTTGGATGACTTACATGTATAAACGTAAAAGCTTTCCTTTATGGAGAGCTTTTTTATTATAAAGAAAAGACACCCTGAGGTGCCTTTCTCCGACTTGAACCATTTTCATTTAATACGAATCTATCCGTATTACCCCTTTGTTATAAATGTAAACACAACCTATAAAACAGAATCGTTTATATACACCAGATTGTTAGTTCATAAAATAAAAGAGATTTGAGATCAGTATCGGAGTAACGCCACATCCCCTATAATGATTGATATGTTACGCCTGTCAAAAGAATCTGCTTTATAGAACATGTCCACAATTCATATTTTACTATATTTAATATTCATTAAGTGTATTTTTTCACTAATATGTATAATTACATAAAGTTTACGGGGAAAAGAGAGTATACTTTAATATTGTGTAATAAAGATAAAGGCCACCTACGGAAATAGGGGGCCTTTTAACGTAAAAAGAAAAGACACCCATATATGAGTGTCTTTTCCGATAGTTTTTTAGCAGAAGCAAGAAGCTCCAACGATGATTAATAAAATAAATAATACAACTAATAAAGCAAAGCCTCCAGAAAATCCACAGCCGCCACAACTACCACCAAATCCCATAATAGTTCCTCCTTTTAATAAGAGGGGAAAACAAAAGGTCACTCATGTATTTTAACGGATTCAATTTACTTTATGTTTTTTACGCAATAATTGAGCAGGTCCTTTTGAAAATAAAAAAAGACACTCTAAGGTAACTTTGTCCAACTTGAACTACTTTCATTTTAATAATATCGTTCTAAGTTTAAAAACTATAGAGATTTTTCCTGTGGGCTTTGTAAGTAGTTTTTACGAAATTATGAGTGTTTTTTATTTTGTATTTCAATCAATTCATCTTTAATCATTTGTATATAATGTTCTTTTTCTGTTAGTTCAAATATAAATAATGCTTTTTTCATGTTATTAACAACATCTTCTTCATCATGTTGTTTAATCTTTAATAAATACTGACCTTTTAAATAGAATAGTTCACCTAATAGGTATAAAGTGTTTAGATTAATAGCTAATTTGATGCCCTTATCAAGGTGTTTTATTGCTTCTTCATGTTGATAGGTGAAGTCTAAACATTTTGCTAAATTTAAAATAATTTTTAATTTAATTTCTTTATCTCTAGGAAAATCTAACTTATTAAAATTAGTTAAACATTTTTTTAACATATTAATACTTTTTTCGTATTCTTTGTTTTCCGCATACAATATAGCAGTTGATTGCATAATATCTATTTCTCTTTCTGATAAACAATCAACATTGGTTAAAGTTAGTTTTAATGCATTATTAAGAAGAGTTAAAGCCGCTTTTGTTGAGTTATTCACACGATATATAGCAATTGCTTCATACCATATTAGAAATTGTTTATCTTCTGTTAATTGGAAATTGTTTTCGTTTTTCTCTTTTTTTACTATTTCATAAAGTTCTTTATATTGTTTTTGCTTTACACAATCTCTCATTACATATTTTACATTTTTTACGTATTTTAATTTTTTGTTTTGAGTTAGTGCAAATATATTATTTGGATCAACACCAAGTCTTTCTGATAATTGATATAACAATATGCTAGATGGATAAATCATACCTTTTTCTATCTTGCTAATTTGACTTTGTGAACATATGCCATGACATAATTCGGATTGTGATATATTTTTTTTAATTCGAAGTTCTTTAATGGTAATACCCAAATCACAAAATTCCATTTTTCCCCCTACTATTTAGCGCTTTATTAGTATAATAATATTCTCCATCCTTAATGTAATGTAAAATTAATATAGTTGCAATTATTGTTTTTTAAGGCCTTTTTATAAAATTTCATTATAAAAGGCTCCTTCTTCCGAATCGAACCATCATGCATAAGTATAAAATTACATAAAACCCACCTACGGAAATAGATGGGCCTTACTATTAGGTGTTACTCCTTCATTGTACAGAAGGGAATTTGCTAGCATATCCTTAAAGTTCTTACATTGAGAAATAAAGAAAAGACACCCTGAGGTGCCTTTCTTCGACTTGAACCATCTTAATTTTAATAATATTGGGATTCTCATCCCAATATTATTTTACCATGTTAAGTTATTTTATTCATTGAGAAATATGTTTCAAATATATATTTTATTGGGATTTTTTTATATAAGAGGCTATATTTAAACTATATGTAAGTTTTTTAATAATAATATCTTATGAAATTCTGTTTCTCCCCTTTAAATGTAACAATTTATGAGTATAAGAATATTTTTCAACTTTTAATATAATGTAAAATTAGTATGGAACTTATTTTATGAAAAAACGTTAACCGAAAGAGAGTTTGAATTGGCTATTTGAAGAAATTAATAATATCATGTGTGTTGGCTACATTCTGTCTAAATATGGTAGGATGTTCTAATAGTATGGGTACACTAAGGGATAAGTCTAAAAATTCAACAACTGTGAAGTGTGAACGTATCAACAAAGCGTGGTACAAACATATGTAATAGTTTAAAGAAATTTGAAACGGTTGATGTTAAAGGGCATAAGGAAAAATTAATTAGGCCGATAGTAGATGCTGATAATTGGAATAATGATAGTACTTAGAAATCCAATGAAAGCTTTTCTATTCATATTGTTTATTCCTCTCTTTTGTTGATCTACATAGTAAAAGCACTCATCTGAGTGCTATCACTTACTTCACTACTTTGTTCATAATCCCCTTATAAAGGTAATGTGAACTTTAAAAATGTTTATTGTAGATTTTTTGTTTTCATCTGTTCTTCATAAACAAACTTAGCTGTCATAAAATCGTTAGGAAAATCTTTTAATGCGTTTTTCATCATGTTCAATTCTTCTTGTGATTTTATTTCAATGCCATATAAGAAATCGTACGCTTTCGTTTGCTCACTAGCAACAAAGTTTTGAGTCATGTAATCATCTTTGAAGTATTGCTTCGCTTTTTCCTTCACTGGATTTGCAAATGAACCTGTAGATTGTTGTTGTTTAACTTCTTCTTTCTTTTCCGGTTGAGCAGCAGGTTGTTGCGTTTCGCGCTTTTATTCTTCTTTTTTAGGTTGTTCTTTCTTTGCTAATTCTTCTTTTAATCTTTTCACTTCAGCATCTAGCGTTTTATTTTGCGTTTCCAATAGTGATATATCCCCTTTTAATTTATCCCGCTATTTGTGGGGCTGCCCGTAAACGCCCGATTGGTGAAGGCTAATAATCAGTGGGGATGAACAAAACCCCCACTGATTAAAGTTTCACTTTATCAATCTCTTTAGATTTATCATCAGTTTCTTTATAAACGATATCTAATAGTATGTTGATCTTTCACATGAAAATTTAGAGCTAATACCATTCCTGTTATGATTAGCAAAATGAAGATACAGCTGATACTCCAAATACAGCCAACGGTCGTAGAAATGGTCTTTTAACATATTAATCCCCACCCCTCAAGTATGGAACGATATACTTGAGGGGGGATGGGTGATTACAATCATGCTATTAATAAGAACCCCATAAATGATAAACCATTCCACTAACAAAAAACACTAATCCTAAAACCAAAACAATTATAGCAAGTATTCCATTTTGATTATGCTCCATAAAGTAGCTCCTTTGAGATTTATTTTTAACCCGCATTAACTGCCTGTAAAAGCCTGATTAAAGTTTCACTTTATATACAAAAAAGCCTTTAGTCGTAATTATGGCTAAAGGCTTTGAGCGTTATACTTTTTAGTTTGGAAAATCTTATAAGAAGAATAACCTGTATGTTATATAGAGAAGAATTTATAATATTTTTATCAAATTTGGAACTGTAATGTACTAGCTTGATAATGAAGCTGGACTATTAGAATTGAAAAATTTTAGTTTTATTATAACTAATAGAAAGGAAAGTAGTGTGAATAGAAATCCACTCCAAATAAGCTGGTGAATACCTAAGTTTGAAATGAACCAGCCTCCAATAGTTGTTCCTAAAGTAATTCCGAGATTTGAGAATGAAACGAATAGGCTATTACCAAATTCAGGTGCTTCTTTTGCTTCACTTATTAACCATGTTTGACCAACAATTAATCCGCCAGCATGCACGATTCCCCAAATGAATACTATAAAAATCATTGGAATAAGGTAGGAACCTAAATAATAAACTAATATGTAAACAACAGAATATAGAATAGGGAACGATATTACGGTATTTGCTACGCTTTTTTGCAGGAGACTACCAAATAAATGATTACCTAAAATCATAACTATACCAAATATGAATAGCATAATACTGATGAGAGATCCATTCATGGAAGTTACTGTTGCAAGGTATTCAGCGAAGTAGCTGTATACGGAAAACATGGCTGCAAAAAGGAATGTGACGGTTAAAATATTTAACCATAATCCTGGTTTGCCGAGTATACGAATTTGTTTGCCGAAAGACATTTTTTCTGTAACAGGCATAGAAGGAAGTAGGAGTAGTATTCCAATGAATGCAAGAGTGTTAACGAATGCTCCGAATAAGAAAGCCATTTCGAGTGAAAATTGGTCTGCAAGGTAAGAGGTTAGTGGTACACCTAAAGCGAAACCAACAGTAATTCCCATGAAAACTTTTGTAACTGCTTGACCACTCTTTTCTGGAGGGACAAGTTTAGCAGCTGTTACAAGAGCGATTGAAAAGAAGAGTGGATGAAGCGCTGCCGGTAAAATACGAAAAATAAGCATGATTTCAAATTGTGTTGTATAAGCGTAGATTAAATTTGAAATAACAAATATGAAAATTGCTGTTAATAAAATTATTTTGCGATTAATCCCAGAGACGAGCAAAATTAAAAACGGACCAGAAATAGCAACAACTAGTGCGAATATACTTACTAAAAATCCTGCTTGTGCAGTTGAAATGCCGAATTTCTGAGTGATTTGTGGTAATACACCGACAATACCCATTTCGGTAGTAATAATTCCGAACACACCTATTGCGAGTGTCAGAATAAGTAAAGGATTTACTTTTTTCATTTATAAAACTCTCCATTCGTACTAGTATTTTGAAAGTAAATTCATTAATAAAGAAGCATTATTGCAAGCATGATTGGATGTCAATATTATTAGGACTATGTAATTTGAAATACAATAACAGATATCTAAATAATTAGATATGATGTGTTAAAAAAATTTCTCCTTTCCATGTTTCTTGCTTTTATAGGTAGTGCAATTTTATAAAAAAGCAGAATGTGTGAAGGCTAATAATCAATTGGTATGCTAATTGATTATTAGCTTTCACTTTATAATTCGTTTTGGACGTATTCAGAAAACTCTTGTATTGTTTTTTCATTTCGACGATAGTAAGTCCATTTTCCAATTCGGTCAGAGTCTAGTAGTCCTGCCTTTTTCATAGTTAATAAATAACTAGAAATAACCGATTGGGCTAAACCAGTTTTAAGCTGGATATCTCCTACACATACTCCAACTTGAAAGTTAAGGCCTTGCTCTAGATAAGGTTTTTCATCGAAATAGTTTTCTGGATTTTTCAACCATGATAAAATTTGACATCTTGTTTCATTTGACAATGCTTTATAAATTAATAAAGGTTCCATAAGGAAATTATATCTACTTTTACAGATTTGTAAATGGGTTTTGGTGATTTTAAGGGAAGAAGGTATAGTTGATCCCTTTGAATAGGCATAAGGTGTTCTTGATCTGTACTCTTTGTAAAGGACATTCTAAAAAAAGTTAGGTAACCTAAAAAAGATGATTTCTGTATGCAAACAGGAGTCATCTTCTTTAAATTCTATTGATAGCAAGAGTGATTATAGTACGTCATATATTTCTTAATTTCATGTTTTAACTGAACAAACGATTCACATGATTTTATATATGTTTCATCGATTAAAGTACTACGAGGATTACGTGCAAAAATGATAATCTTGTTACGTTCAAGCATGTTGTTGCCTAGCTATCAATGGCGGATTCCTAAGAAGAGTAATAATAAAACCCAACTGAAGATTTAAGAAAAATTTTATGTTTCCCCCACTTTTTATTTTAGAAGTTTTTCCTATCCTATAAATGAGTTACATCATGAAGGAGACTAAAAACGACAAAGTCATAGATGAAAATGTAAAGTTAGGGGATTCTGCATGCATACAGAAGTTTTGATGAGTTATTTGTATACTTATTTCTTTACTGTTATTTTTTGTATTGTATTTCAAATTGGATTTTATTTTAAAACGAAAAGAACTATATCTATTTGGCATTTTCTATGGGTGTATGTTTTTCTGTTTTACCTTTCGCTAGTGTATGGGGTGACGCAGATCGCGACAGTATGGGATATAAGTAGAAATGAAACGTGGATTCGTGTAAGTCAAATTAACTTGACTTTATTTGATACTGCAGGTAGTACTGCATACCTTTTGAACATTGTACTGTTTATGCCGTTAGGTTTTTTATTACCGACTATTTGGCCGCAGTTTAGAAAAATGAAAAATACTATATATGCGGGATTCTTTTTTTCACTTGCAATTGAGTTAAGTCAATTACTAAATAGTAGAATTACAGATATTGATGATGTATTTACGAATACTCTCGGGGCGATTATTGGGTATGTATTATATAGAGTTTTATTTAAACTGATAGATAAAAGAGAGGGGAAAAAGCTTGATACTAACACTTCTCTAGTTATACAATACGAAGCTGTTTTTTATTTGGTTTTCTCACTTGTAGGTGTGATGTTAATTTATTATCCTGGAGACCTGTAATCTTCCAATGAGATGATTACGAATTTATTTTTAACGCTCGTGCGATATTTCAATTTGTAAAAAAAGCCTTTAACTGGCTATAGCTAAAGGCTTTTATCATCATAATTTTAGTTACCAATTACCCACTCCAACATCCGCATTCAGCCACTTCACCCAATCCAAATCCTCTATCTTAAGCAAACTGAGCGAAACACCCTTCATATCTAAAGAAGTTAGCAGTGTACCGACTTTTACGAACTTCACTTGTAATTTCTCCAGCTCACATAAACGGCGAATATCATTTGCGAAAATGTATTGTTCCATTAGCGGAGTTGTGCCGAGTCCATTAACGAGGATGGCGAAGTTGTCACCTTTTCTCCAGCGGTAAATGCTTTTTAGTTTGTTCATTAGTTCGATTGCTAATATTTCAGAAGAGGATAGTGCTTCTTTACGGTAACCTTTTTCACCATGGATGCCGACGCCGTAAAACACTTCATCTTCGTTTAATGTGAATGAAGCTTTTCCTTTTACTGGATCGTTGGCAGGGGAAAGGGCAACTCCTAATGTGTGTAAGTTTTTGATGACAGCTTGCCCGATTGTTGTTAGTTCTTCTAAAGAATGTCCACTCTCAGCGGCCGCACCAAGTATTTTTTGAACGAAAACAGTGCCAGCGACGCCGCGTCTTCTTTTATTAAAAGAAGCATCATCTTCAATTGAAACGTCGTCATTTACGATGATGTGGTCAATTTGTCTTCCTTCTTCTTTGGCAATTTGCTTCGCCGCTAGAAAATTCTCAACATCATCTTTAAAGTTTTTAATGATGAATAAAATACTTTTATCCTTTGGTATAAGGTGAGTAGCTGCGACAATTTGTTCTACTGTAGGCGGAGTGAAAATACTGCCATTTACTGCCGCTGTAAGCATTCCTTTTCCTACATAACCAATATCAGCAGGTTCATGTCCGCTACCACCACCGCTTATAATAGCGACGTCTTGCTTCAGTTTGTCGATATCTTTTACATAAATGATGTTGTTTGTTTCGTCGTAATTTACTTTGTCGTTATGTTCAAAATAAAAGCCATGCAGCATATCTTGAACGATATGTTGTACATCATTCATAATCTTTTTCATTGCTTTTGCCACCCTTTAATTACTTTGCTGATTGCTCCAGTAATAGTAGTAATTGATTGTTGATCATATTTTTCATGAGAGAAGACATAATGGAAGGATCTACTTCGCATTTGCTTTCAATCCAATCTTTTATCGTTCCAACGAAGCCGTGACTATAAAAGGAGGCAATCGTATTTTTTGTCTCGTCAGAAAGGCTGAATCCACAGCTCACGGATAGTTCATCAATAATCTTCATATATAAGTTTTTCGTATGCTCAAATAAATAGTGATTAAACGAGTTTTGTTCAATGACTTTAAAAGCATTTCGGTAAAATTTTTGATTTTCATAAAAGTAATCAAATAATAAATCGAAAATGTTTTCCCACGTTTCATAGTCGAGAAAGTCGATAATGTTTTCTTTCGTTTCTTCTCTATAAATCCAGCTTAATAGTTCAAATTTATCTTTAAAATGATAATAAAAAGTTTGCCTACGCATTTGACAGTGTAACATAATATCGCTTACTGATATTTTATGAAACGACTCTGTTTCCATTAAATATTTCAATGAGTTCGCGATTATCTTTTTAGAAATTATAGAAGAGGTCATCTGAATCATCCCTAGAATGTAGTAATATAAAAATCCTATCTATAAATGAGAGCGGTGTCTTTAGACAGATTGTCCATTTTGTCCGTTTACTATAAAACGCTTTCATTTTAACATGGTTAGTAAGAAGAAGATTTCAAATATATCACAATATATTAAAGGAATTGAGGGAGAATCACAATGAAAAAGATTATAAACAAACCAGAAACATTAGTTATGGAAATGTGTAACGGGATGGTTATGGCTCACCCAGAGCTTGAGCTTTTGAAAAAATATAAAGTAATTAAGAAGAAAGAAATGAACGAAAACAAAGTAACGTTAATTAGTGGCGGCGGTAGTGGTCATGAGCCAGCACATGCAGGACTAGTCGGAAAAGGAATGTTAGATGCGGCAGTGTGCGGAGATGTGTTTGCTTCTCCTTCGCAAATTCAGGTATATCAAGCAATTAAAGAGACAGCTAGTAAAAAAGGTACGTTATTAATTATTAAAAACTACAGCGGCGATATTATGAATTTCAAAAACGGTGCGCATTTAGCGAAGGAAGATGGAATTGAAGTCGATTACGTAAAAGTTGACGATGATATTGCGGTAGAAGATAGTCTGTACACAGTAGGACGTCGCGGCGTTGCGGGCGTTATTCTCGTTCATAAAATTGCCGGCGCAGCAGCGGAAGCAGGTATGGATTTAGGCGCGGTGAAAGCTGTAGCGGAAAAAGCAGCGGCTAACGTGCGTACAATCGGTTTAGCGTTAACTTCTTGTACAGTTCCAGCGAGCGGATCACCTACTTTCACACTTGCGGAAGATGAAATGGAATACGGCGTTGGTATTCACGGCGAACCAGGAATTAAGCGTGAAAAAACGATGTCAGCTGATGAGTTAGCTAACCGTATGACAAATGATTTAATAAAAGATTTAGGAGTAAAAGATGGCGAGGAAATTGCGCTTCTAGTAAATGGTTTTGGTGGTACACCACTGCAAGAACTATACTTATTTAATAACGCAGTTACGAGAGAATTAGCTGCTAGAAACATTAAAATTAATAGAGTATTCGTCGGTAACTATATGACGAGTATTGATATGGCTGGTATGTCTTTAACAGTGATGAAGTTAGATGATGAGCTAAAAACATTACTATCGAAAGAATGTAATACACCAGCGTTCAAAGTAGATGGACCAGTTGAAAGTGTAGAGTACGTGAATGTACTTGAAGAGGCAGAAGAGAAAGAAGTTTCATTTGAAATAGAAACAGCGGAAGAGCACGCTGTGATTAAAGATAATATCATTACATTAAACAACATGATTTATCTCGTTGATAAAATGAGCGACATTATTATTAAAAATGAAGTACCGTTCTGTGAGTTAGATACACATGCAGGTGACGGCGACTTCGGAATGAGTGTTGCGAAAGGATTTAAGCAATTAAAACGTGAGTGGCATTCTATTGTAGAACAAGAAAATGTAACGATCGGATCATTCCTTGACGGTTGTTCCATGATTATTATGGAACATTGCGGCGGCGCATCTGGTCCAATTTGGGGCGGTGCATTCCGCGCAGCTAGTAAAGCAGCAGGCGAGAAGCGTGAGTTAACAGTGAAAGAATTTGCTGAAATGTTGCAAGCAGCACTGCAAGGCATACAATCTATCGGTGAAAGATCGTTCGGTAGAGGTGCAGTAGTTGGTGATAAAACACTTGTTGATGCACTTGCTCCATGTGTGGATTCTTGGTTAGCTAGCGCTTCAAACGAAGTAGACATGAAAACTGCCTTTGAAAAAGGTGCAGAAGCAGCCGTTAAAGGAGCAGAGTACACGAAAGAAATCGTAGCTCGCATGGGCCGCGCCGGTACAGTTGGTGAAAGAAGTTTAGGCTATCCAGATGCAGGTGCACATGCGCTTGGAGTTATCTTTACGGAGATTGCGGGTAGTTTGAAATAGGAATTAGAAGATCCCCTCTGCCTTAAGGTGGAGGGGATCTTTATTTATAATCATCATTCTTCCAGTGAAAAATTTTATTTGTTAGCCAATCTAGAAGCTGCTTCTTCAACTTCTTTATACGCATTTTGTAATACTTCATTTGGATCTAGTACTGCTGTTCCTTGTGCACGAACGATTTGATAATCTTCAATACCAAAGAAATTAAACATTGCTTTTAAATATTTATGAGAGTATTCCACTTCTGTATACCAATCATCATTTGTATAGATCCCGCCACTTGCTTGTATAACAAGCATTCTTCTTCCATCTTTAAGTAATCCAACTGATCCAGTTTCAGTATATTTAAATGTTTCACGTGCAATCATGATATTGTCCATGTAATCTTTTAACTTTGATGGAATATTAAAATTGTGCAAAGGTAATACGATAACATACGTATTTGCACTTTTAAATTGTTGTAAAATTTCGGACATACGCTCTGTTACTTTTTGTTCTTCATCAGTTAACTTTTGTCCATTTCCTTGCTTTTCCCATGCACTTAAAACAGTTTTATCTATCATTGGTACTATATCATCGTATAAATTAATTTGTTCAATCGGTTCATTATTAGGAATTAATTCTTTATAAGATACTAAAAAGTGGTTAAGAACTTTAATGCTGACTGATGATGTATCATCCACTTTTGGATGTGCGTTTATGATAAGTGTTTTGTTCATTTGTATTTCCCCTTTTTAAAAGTTTTTACGTTTTAATTGTCGACAAAGTTAATCGTCGATTAATTTTGTCTTTAATATAAGCTCTGAAATTATTTTTGTCAAACGAAATACATACTATTCGAAAAGAGCCTTTTTTTATTTGACTAAAATTCTAAATGGTCCTAAGATACAATTTGATAACCCTTAAAATAAAAAGCAGGTGATTTGTATATGCAGTATAGTGTTGGGGTTGAATATGCCTTGCATTGCCTAGTTTATTTAATTAACACTCCTTCCAAGGAAAGTGTCGGAATAAAAGATTTGGCAGAGTTCCAAGGGCTTTCTGAAACATTTCTTTCAAAAGTTTTCGGTAAATTATCTAAAGCTGGCATTGTAAATTCTGTCCCAGGTGTAAAGGGCGGGTATAGGTTAGCTAAGTCTCCAGAAGATGTTTCTTTTTGGGATGTAATAGAAGCTGTCGAAGGTCCAAAACCTATTTTTCAATGTAAAAATATTGTACAGAATGGTCTACTATATCGAGACGAGGCCGAGGCTTGCAATTCTTGTGAACCTAGCAATTCTTCTTGTACAATTAACTTAGTAATGCTTGAAGCAGAAGAACACATGCGTGAGTTTCTTCGTAAAAAGACTCTTGCATGGTTAGATAAAGAACTTGATATTGTTTTACCTGAAAAGATAAGGGTAGATACTCGTGAATACTTCAAACAAAAAAACTCTAACTAAATCGCCATGACGAATTAGTTAGAGTTTTTTTGTTTTTTAACATGAATGCCATCATGTGAGTTCCTAAAAATATGGAATTCACGTTGCTTAATTATATTTTTTAATCTTCGTGATCGATTTCTATTGTGCCTGTTCTAGCGCTAACTTTTAAAACATTCAATAGATTATCAGGTGTCTTGATTTCCACTTCATATTCGAATTGAGATTGTGTTAAGTTGTCATCTTCTAATTCAAATTCTTTTTTCACATGAATAATTTCTCCATTTGTTTGTGCTAAAGCAATTTCACGAACTTGTTTTTCTGTGTAGTTGTCATTCTTTTTTGCATAATTGTAACCCATACCAAAATATCCACCAACAATAGCAATACCAATTACTAAAGTAGCAATTACACTTATCATTATTTTCTTTTTATGTTTTAACATTTTCATTCACTCCTTAATGATTAATCATCTATTCCAAATCTTGCTTCAAGTGCATTTTCTGCTTGCTCTAATTGATCTTCCAGTATATCTTGTTCTCTTTCTTGTGTTTGATATTGTTCAACAGTTATCGTTCCAGCGCGATAATCTGCTTCTAGCTGATTATCAGATAAATCTATTTTGTCATCTAATTGGTCAATTTCTTTTTTTGCTGCTAAGTACGTATTTAAGTCCTCTTCTTTTGCTCCAACTGGTTTTGTGTTATGTGCCTTTTCTATAATAGATGAGACTTCATTTTTGAAATCTTGTATTTGCTTCGTATCATTCGTAGCAGGCTCTGTTTTGTTTGGTTCTTTTTGTAGTTGAGCAACTTCTTTTTGTAATTTATCATTTTCCGCTTTCAGTTGTTGTACTTCTGTATTGTTATCAGATTGAGTAGAACAAGCTGTTAAGAATAAACAAGACATTGCTCCAATTATTATCCAGTTTCTCATTATGTTTTCCTCCCTTTAATTGAGCACCTTATCCTTGCCTTTATATTACTGAACAAACATTAAAGGAAGATTAATGTGCCAAAAAATAAAATGATATAATTAAATCGTTTCTAATCTTTCTTTAATGTTTTGGAACTATAGTGATATATATAATAAGAAAAAAGGAGGATGCTAATGCGAGTTCTTATTGTCGAAGATGAACAAGACTTACAAAATATATTAGTAAAACGATTAAATGCAGAATATTATAGTGTCGATGGATGTGGGAATGGAGCAGATGCCTTGGATTATATAAGCATGGCTACTTATGACTTGATTGTGCTTGATATTATGATTCCCCGAATAGATGGGTTACAAGTGTTACAAAGATTACGCGCAGACAATAATACAACTCCTGTCTTGCTTCTTACAGCTAAAGATACAATTGATGATCGCGTAAAAGGACTCGACTTAGGTGCGGATGATTATTTAGTAAAGCCATTTGCTTTTGATGAACTATTAGCAAGAATTCGAGTGTTGATGCGAAGAAAAACAGGGAATACCTCTAATGTGTTTGAAATTGCTGATCTAGTGGTGGATTGCAATATGCATAAAGTAACAAGGGGAGAGCAGGTTATTAATCTTTCCAGTAAAGAATTTGCTATTTTAGAATATATGATTCGTAATAAAGAAGTTGTGTTGACACGAGATAAAATTGAGCAACATGTGTGGAATTACGACTATGAAGGTGGCTCAAATATTATTGATGTTTACGTCCGATACCTTCGTAAAAAAATTGATAGCCAGTTTGAAACGAAGTTAATTCATACAGTACGAGGCACTGGTTACGTATTGCGAGTAGAGTCATGAAAAAACTATCAATAAAAATGAGAGTAACCCTTTGGTATACGGGGTTAATTGTAATTATTATGGCACTCGTGTTAGCTTTTATTTTAGCTTCTTCAGATAAAGTTGTGCTTTTTAATATGAAAAATCAATTAAAGAGCACAGTAAAAGAAAGCATGGAAGATATCAAATATAAGCATGGGCAGTTAAAGATTGACGATGAGTTTGAAACTTTAGAAGATGGAGTAAATCTCCTCATTTATAGTAAGCAAGGTGAGCTACTGGCAGGAAATAGTCCAACAAGCTTTAATAAAAAGATATCGCTTAAATCCGATGAAATACAAACCATTAAAAATGGTAATAAAGAATGGATCGTATATGATTTTCTCCATAACGTAGGCGGCGATGAGCAAGTCTGGGTTCGTGGAATAATGACGATGAACCAATTATCATCAACGATGAATACGCTTATCGTGGTAACACTCATCTCTTTCCCATTACTTATTCTCATTGCGGCAGTGGGAGGATATTTTATTACGCAAAGAGCGTTTCGACCTGTGAAACAAATGAGTGATTCAGCTAGTGAAATTGGTGATGGTAAAGACCTTTCGAAGAGGATTAATTTACAAGGTTCATCGAAAAACGAAATTTATCATTTAGCACAAACCTTTGACAACATGTTTGAGCGATTGGAGAAATCATTTGAAAGTGAAAAACAATTTACATCTGATGCATCTCATGAATTAAGAACGCCAACATCTGTGATTATTTCGCAATGCGAATACGCCTTATCGCAGAGGAATAATCCGAAAGAAATGGAAGAATCTTTAGAAGTAATTTTAAGGCAATCACGTAAAATGTCCTCGTTAATCTCGCAACTTTTATTATTAGCACGAGTTGATCAAGGAAAGCATGATACTTTTCAATTTGAATGTATCAATATGAGTGAATTAACGGAAATCGTTGTAGAAGAGCTTTCATTAATGGTTCAAGAAGCCTCGATTGATATAACAACAAATATAGAGGAAGACCTGTTTATTAAAGCAGATCAAACATTGATGATGCGTTTATTAATGAATTTATTAACGAATGCGATTGCTTATGGTAAAGAGAATGGTAGTGTGAATATACAACTATGCCGTGATGGAACGAACATAATAGGTAAAGTCTCCGATAATGGCATAGGCATCAGCGAGCAACATATTACGAAAATATGGGAACGCTTCTATCGAGTTGATGCAGCACGAACATCTTCAAACATGGGAAACACAGGTTTAGGATTGTCGATGGTAAAATGGATTGTCGAACTACATGGAGGAGAAATTACCGTTGAAAGTAAATTAGGGGAAGGCAGTACTTTTACATTTAAACTACCAATTGAAAAACGAGCATAATGTATGCTCGTTTGTAGCTTTAGAATAAAGATGGATTTAAAAGCTCTCTTTAATCTTTATTTAAAAGTAAATGAAAGTAAATCGATTTAGTTATAAATTATGTTTTCAACATGATACAATACATTCCTTTTTAGTATGAAATTGAAACAACAAGAACAGATGATTAGTCTGTTTCTAACATCATAGATTTATATTTTCGAACGTGTTGCGCAAATGATTTCGGTGCGGAGTTCAAGGTTGAATGGGCTGAAGTTAATAAGTAGTCTGCTATATGTTGTCTATTAATTAGGAAAAGGGCACTCCATTGAGGGAGTGCCCTTTTCCTAATTAATGATGGTAACAGATAAAAAACTCTTTGTATTACCAGGAGTCACCGTGGCTTGATTGCATGTACATAATTGTACTAGATTTAGCCGAATCAACTTGTTTCTTAGAATCTGATTGTGAAGGGAATGCTAATCCAATAGATAATGCAACTGAAAGTGATAAACCTAAAATCGTTCCAAAAAGTTTTTTCATTATTTTAACGCTCCTTTTTCAAAAGTTTTTTCTTTAGCTTGATGACTAATATAAAAGTATTTACTAGCTTTTACAGTGTCGCTTTCTTCGTAAAACTTGATTGCTAATTTTTCAGTGTATTCTTGTGTGTAAGTATAGAGTTGTTGTGTGTCGAAAAATGAGATAGCTTCCAAAGATAATTCTTCGAGAATAGCAGCCGAAACACCTTTATTTATACAATCTAAAAGTTTGAAATGATATAGGTATTCTTTATTGTCTAGCTTCTCACAAATTGCTAATCCTCGTTCGATTAACTCGGCCGACTGTTCAAGTTCCCCAATCTTTAAATGTTCTCTAGCTTTAAGAAAAATGGCCCTAAAATGCTCTGGAGTTTTAGTTGTTACTTCTGATAAGTGTCGAATTGCTAAAGCGGATAAGTTTTGGCTACTATATAAAAAACCTAAATTATTGCGGACTCTTAATATTAGGGAATCCTCATTATTTTTACGTAAAATATCTATTGCAGAATTAAATTTTTCTTCTGCTACAGGGAATTGTTTTATATTAATACATGCTAAACCGTATAAGTTCTCACAAGCGGCAACATTATTTTCATAGCCATTATGTTTAGAGAAGATTTCTTTAGCTTTAGTCACATGTTGAATTCCTAATAGAGGTTGATAGGTATGAAGATAGAAGTTAGCAAAACGATAGCTAAACTCGGCTATTTCAAGATCGTCATGAATATGTTGTAATAGTGTTTCGGCTTTTTCGTAGTATTCCCAGGCTTCATTGTTGTTGGAAATTAGTGTGGCATGAATCCCTTTGAAAAAGTGATAATAATAAGACAACGATTCATTTTTTGGTATATCCAGTGAATCAATTGCCTGGAAGCTTGTGGGTGTGATGCTTAAATGATCGAGCAAAACTTTAAAGCGAAAAGTAAGAAGTGAGTAATGGAATAGTAAATTTGGATCTTCATTAATACTTTTTATGTGTGTATCAATCTCTGTTTTTAAATGTTTTGCTTCTTTTAGGTGCTGGGCACGTATCTCTTGATACCAATTATTTAAAAGTTGTGTGATTATATCTTTTGGTTTTAGATGACTTACCATAATTCTCCTCGCTTTCTACTATATTTATTTGTATATTGATATGTATATACTAGCAAGAAATTAAGTGTGTTAGAGTGATAGATAGCAAGAAAAAACTTTTTCAATAATTTTCTGATAATTTAAAAGGTAATTAGAATATAAATAAGATTCCTTAGATGGTGATCATTTATTTATTGCCAAAAAATAAGTGCATCGAGCAAGTATGACTATTGTACTTAAAACAAATAACAGCCTGTTTGTATGTTGTATTTCCTTAGTATTGTAAATAAGCATTTTACTCCATCGCTATCAATTTGAAAGAACAAGTGATCCCACTTTATGGTTATATGCAAAACTTAAAAAACATAAATAAGCAGAACCTTTGTATTTTGCTATCTTACGTATTTCATCCTGCACAAAAAATATTTCTCAACATTTTGTCCGTTGAAAAAGATTGAATATTCGTATTATAACGAATATTATGTTGTTATCGACAAAAAAACGATAATTTGCAGACACTGGGGAGGAAATGCATTGAAAAAGGATAAGAAGTTAAAACCATTATCAGTTTTAGCAACAGCGGCAGTACTAAGTAGTAGTTTTGCTTTTGGAAGTCATGCAGCGTATGCTGATACGCCATCATCTCTACCGATAGATGAGCATTTAATACCGGAGGAGCGTTTGGCAGAAGCGCTAAAACAACGGGGCGTAATTGATCAATCTGCATCACAAGCGGAGACGTCAAAGGCTGTCGAAAAATATGTTGAGAAAAAGAAAGGGGAAAACCCTGGGAAAGAAGTCTTGACAGGAGATAGTCTTACGCAAGAAGCTTCTGATTTTATGAAAAAAGTAAAAGATTCAAAAATGAAGGAAAATGAACAGGCGCAGCAGCCAGAAGTAGGACCAGTAGCTGGACAAGGTGCAGGATTAAATCCAGGGAAATTAAATGGAAAAGTACCTACTACATCAGCGAAGCAAGCTGAGTACAATGGAGCTGTCCGAAAAGATAAAGTACTTGTTTTACTCGTAGAATTTAGCGATTTTAAGCATAACAATATTGATCAAGAGCCAGGATACATGTATTCTAAGGACTTCAATCGTGAACATTATCAAAAAATGTTATTTGGTGATGAACCGTTTACGTTATTTGATGGATCGAAGATTAACACATTTAAACAATATTATGAAGAACAATCTGGTGGTAGCTACACAGTTGATGGAACTGTAACGGAATGGCTTACTGTTCCAGGAAAAGCTTCAGATTATGGTGCGGATGCTGGAACTGGTCATGATAACAAAGGTCCTTTAGGGCCACGTGATTTTGTGAAAGAAGCATTAAAAGCAGCGGTAGCAAAAGGGATCAATTTAGCAGATTATGACCAATTTGATCAATACGATCAAGATGGTGATGGAAATAAAAACGAGCCAGATGGCATTATTGATCATTTAATGGTTGTACATGCTGGTGTTGGTCAAGAAGCTGGTGGCGGTAAATTGAAAGATGATGCAATTTGGTCTCATCGTTCAAAACTTGGGTCAAAACCATATGCGATTGATGGCACAAAATCTTCTGTTTCAAATTGGGGCGGAAAGATGGCTGCATACGATTATACAATCGAGCCTGAAGATGGAGCGGTTGGTGTGTTTGCGCATGAGTATGGTCATGATTTAGGCTTACCAGATGAGTACGATACGAAGTACTCAGGACAAGGTGAACCTGTTGAGTCTTGGTCTATTATGAGTGGCGGTAGCTGGGCTGGAAAAATTGCAGGAACAGAGCCAACAAGTTTCTCACCACAAAATAAAGAGTTTTTCCAAAAGAATATGAAGGGCAATTGGGCGAATATCGTTGAGGTAGATTACGATAAACTTCGCACGGGAGTCGGTGTTGCAACATATTTAGATCAAAGTGTTACAAAATCAAAACGACCAGGAATCGTTCGTGTTAACTTGCCGGACAAAGATATTAAAAATATCGAATCGGCATTTGGTAAGAAGTTTTACTACAGCACAAAAGGAAATGACATTCATACAACACTTGAGACACCAGTATTTGACTTAACAAATGCAACGGATGCTAAGTTTGATTATAAGGCATTCTACGAACTGGAAGCGAAGTATGATTTCCTTGACGTATATGCGATTGCAGAAGATGGAACGAAGACACGCATTGATAGAATGGGCGAAAAAGATGTAAAAGGCGGCGTGGATACAACTGATGGTAAGTGGGTTGATAAATCATACGATTTAAGCCAATTCAAAGGGAAAAAAGTAAAACTGCAATTTGAGTATTTAACAGATATTGCAGTAGCTTATAAAGGATTTGCATTAGATAATGCTGCATTAACTGTAAATGGAAAAGTTGTTTTCTCAGATGATGCAGAAGGCCAACCAGCAATGACACTAAAAGGATTTACGGTGTCTAACGGATTTGAACAGAAGAAACATAACTACTATGTAGAGTGGAGAAATTACGCTGGTTCTGACACGGCTTTACAACATGCGCGTGGTCCAGTATTTAATACAGGAATGGTTGTATGGTATGCGGATCAAAGCTTTACAGATAACTGGGTAGGGGTTCATCCAGGTGAAGGATTCTTAGGAGTAGTAGATTCTCATCCAGAGGCAATCGTAGGGACATTAAATGGACAACCGACTGTGAAGAGCAGTACGCGTTATCAAATTGCTGATGCTGCATTCTCATTCGATCAAACACCAGCATGGAGAGTAGATTCGCCAACTCGCGGTATCTTTGACTATAAAGGATTACCAGGTGTTGCGAAATTTGATGATTCTAAGCAGTATATCAACAGCGTGATTCCAGATGCAGGACGTAAGTTGCCGAAACTAGGATTAAAGTTTGAAGTAGTAGGCCAAGCAGAAGACAAGTCTGCAGGTGCAGTTTGGATTCATCGATAAAATAAGGTGAAGTGAAGAGGAGCTGTCTCATAAGTTGGTGAAACCGACTTATGGACAGCTCTTTTTTTTATTGTAGAAAAGGGACCTTTTAGGAACTAGTTCATGGAAAAGAATGATATAAAATTTATCCCGCTATTTGCCGGGCAGTAAGACCCCCACCTCAAAATTCAGCGGAAGCAAAGAAGTTAGGTGGGGGTCGGGCTGCCTGTAAACGCCCGATTGGTGAAGGCTAATAATCAGTGGGGGATGAACAAAACCCCCACTGATTAAAGTTTCACTTTATTTTCAATACGAGTGAACAAACGTAAACTTAAATATTAGAAAATATAGATGAAATTCCGCTATTATACCTTTCAATAAAATAATAATAGCATTATATATTATAAGGAATGCTTGTCCTTAATTGTAAATGAAAGGGGGAAATTGATATGAGTTATGGCTATGGTTATTCTTCTAAAAAATGTTGTGAAAATTACAATGAAACGTTATCAACGGGTGTATTACGTAGACATTCTGCTACTTTATTTCTTACTGTTGATGCTATGAATGTTGATCCAGATGATACTCATAGAGTAACTGTTGAAATGTTTGATTGGTCATCTGGTTCTCCTGTATTGTTACCATTAGTAGATCCTTCTACACGAACATTAGCACCTAATCAATATGTTACTTTTCGTTCGGCAGCTCTTCCTCCAGGACTTTTTGCTTACGAAGTAAGAATAATTCATCCAAATGATAGAGATGTTGTTACGAATGTTTTTGGTCTTAGTGCAATCGTATTTAATCCACAAGAAGGAAATAATGTTTTACAACATGATTTAGCAAAATTAGACCTTAAATAGATTTTATAAAAGTCTAAATATGGAAATGGTTAAGTAAAGGAAGTAGGATGTAAAGCTACTTCCTTTACTTAACATCAACTATATAAAAAAATTTAGTGTCATCATCGGTACATAGGACAGCACGATTTAGCAAATCAATATTAACGATAGTCATATAATTAAAGAGTAAATAACCGTCTCCATAATATATAATTAATATTTCTTCTTCGAATGATAAGGAGCATAACAATAGTATGTATTTCGTTTGCTTGTATAAAGCAAATTGTATAAAGAGAAGAAGGATCTCCTTAAAGGAGATCCTTTTTACGTTTTATCATTTTTAAAGAAATCTTTCATCATTTTAGAGTGTTTCATGTTTAATGTCACAGCTTCTACTTTACCTTTCTTCTCATCTTTAGCGATTGTAATTTGCTCCTTATTATCGATCCAGACAAGAAACTCTTCTTTTGCGTCATCTTTATATGTAACGGTTATAGTAGAATGTGCCGATTGTTTCTTTTTTTGATCTAATGTAATTGTTTTCGAGGTTCCATTTTGAACTGCCGAAACGATAGGTTTTATCATTTCTTCATTGTCTGTTTGAGATTTGGAAATAGTATTATTTGTTGTTTTCAGTATTTCAATGTCTGTAATATTAGCGGAATTTAATTGAAATGTATTTTGTGTATGTTCTTGCTTAACTTGTGAAGCTTTATCTGTAGCCGAGGAGCTTGTACAACCTATTAAAGTGAAAGATAGAGCGGTTAGAGCGCATATAGATATGATTTTTTTCATAGTATCCCTCCTTATGTTTAATTATAACAATTTTCTGTTAATTTAGGTAGTTATTGTAAGGAGAAGATGTTTTAAAGTGGTAAATGATGTTGTTCATTTTCTATTAAAATTAAAATTCACATAACTTTTTTCATATTTTATGTTTAACATTTCGAAAATAGGTGTACTACATATAATATAACAAATAATTCATTTTAAAGGAGGAAGTTAAAGATGGAAACGAAGTATAGTAAACCTTTTGTATATGAATTTATTACGGAGAAAGAGGTCATGAATGCGGCAAATGATCTAGTGAAGAAAGGAATAGAACAAAAAGATATTTACGTGTTAACACATGAGAAAGAGAGGACAGATAGAATCGCAGATAATGCAGACGTGAACACGATTGGAATAAAAGAGGAAGGACTTGGGACAAGCATTATTAATGTCTTTCAAAAAACGGGAGATCAGTTAAGAAATAAGATGCAAGAGTTAGGACTTAATGAGGAAGAAGCTAACTTTTATGAAGAAAAGCTGGATGAAGGGAAAATCTTGTTATTCGTTAAGGATTTAGAAAGAGTCGGTGAATGGCTACAAGAAAGAAGATGCACGTATTCTCTTTAAATTTGTATCCTTTACATCTATAAATCTATTACGAAAAGGAGATTGGAAATATGAGTGAGAGCGGTCTAAAAGAACAAATTACGGGTAAAGTTGAAAAGAAAAAAGGACAAGTAAAAGAAGGGATTGGTGAAGTTACAGAAGATAGAGAGTTGAAAAATGAAGGGAAGTGGGAGAAGACGAAGGGAACGATAAAAGAAAAAGTCGGAAAAGTTAAACAAAAGATAAGTGATGGATTGGATAATAAAGAATAATACATGTTTATCAAGCTTTGGTTACATACCAAAGCTTGATAAATCAAATATAAAAACAATATAGGAGGTTTAATTGTGGGACTTATTATTACGTGTATTGTAGGTGGACTTATTGGTGCGTTAGCTGGAATGATTACGGGGAAAGACTTTCCTTTAGGTATAGTTGGTAATGTAATTGCTGGTTTAATTGGATCTTGGGTAGGTAGTGCGTTATTTGGTCATTGGGGTCCTGAATGGGGAGGCATTTTTGTTCTTCCAGCGTTATTAGGTGCAATCGTCTTTATTTTAATCGTTACATTCTTCTCTAGAATGCTACGGAAAGCGTAAGTATGATAATGAATAGTAATCTTAAGTTTATTATATATAACTATAAAGTGAATGAACTGATAAATATACATAAAAAAGCATCCAATTAAACTAATTTGGATGCTTTTTTTATGTAATCTGCATAGGAATGAGCGGGGGATGAAGGCCCCCGCTCATTGAAATTACACTTTTTATTATGTATTAAACCATCGTTACTTTTTCACAATTATTTATCCTTACGACCTGCCTTGGTTCTATATGAGATAAGTCCTCACTATTACCTATATCAACTACAATTGTATTCGTCAGTATGTTAATAATGGAACCAACTAATTTTGTAGCATGATCGTGTCGATAAGAAAATTGAACGAAATCTCCCTTTTTAAAGTTGTGCTCTTCCATAGATAGATCCCCCTAAAAATAATGTTTATACATTATACATACACAAATTTATAAGGTTTAAACATTTAGTAGTATTTTTTAAGTGTTAAGCCGAGAAAGGTGTAGAAAATTTATTTATAATGAAAATAAAAAAATATGTTTAAAATTAATTTTTATGGGTAATTAACATAGTAGTGGTTTGAGATAAGGGGGCGGAAATGATGAATTTGGCAATAAATATTTTGCAAAATGATGTAGGTTATACGGTACAACTTAATGGTGAGATTGATGCATATACGGCATCAGATTTAAAAAATAAGATGATGCCTATTGCAAGCGAAAAAGAAGTTCATATTGTAGTAGATTTTCATAACGTAGATTATATGGATAGTACCGGTTTAGGTGTTTTTATAGCTCTATTAAAAGCAGTTAAGAAAAATGATGGCAAACTAGAGTTTATTGGTGTATCTAAAAGACTAAAAAGATTATTTGATATTACAGGACTAACAGAAATATTAAATTTGAATTCCGATTTTGAAAAAGTAGAAAGAAGGTGACTAGGGATGATGGAGAAATTTGAAAAGATAGAAATGAAAATTCCTGCAAAGGCAGAATATGTGGCTATTATTCGTTTAACAATGGCTGGTGTTGCGAACCGAATGGGCTTTGCTTATGACGATATAGAAGATATGAAAATTGCTATTAGTGAAGCATGTACAAATATTGTACAACATGCATATAAAGAAGACGTTGGAGAAATTACAATTGTCTTCGGCCTATATGAAGATCGATTAGAAATTATGGTTGCGGATAATGGGGTTAGCTTTGATTTTAATAACTTAAAAAGGAAAGTTGGTCCGTATGATATTAGTAAACCAGTAGAACATTTGCCGGAAAATGGTTTAGGTTTATATTTAATTAATACGTTAATGGATGATATACAAATTATGCATGATGAGGGCATGACAGTTTTAATGACAAAATATATACAAAGAGAGCAGGTGGAGAATGATGGAAATCCAATCTCAACCTACAACTCTTACTAAAGAAGACGTTATTAAGCTAATTGCAGAATTCCAACAAAACCAATGTAATGAAGCACAGGAAAGGTTAGTTGATCATTATAAAAATCTCGTACATTCCATTGCATATCGCTATTCAAAAGGCGGGCCGATGCATGAGGATATTATACAAGTAGGGATGTTAGGGCTCTTAGGCGCAATAAGAAGGTATAATTATTCGATAGGGAATGCTTTTGAGCCGTTTGCAATACCTACAATAGTAGGCGAAATAAAGAAGTATTTACGTGATAAAACTTGGGGCATTCACGTTCCAAGGCGAATTAAAGATTTAGGCGGGAAAATTAAACTTGCGATAGAGGAGTTAACAGATCACCTGCAACGTTCACCGAAGATAATAGAGATTGCGGATCATTTAGGACTATCCGAAGAGGAAGTGCTAGAAATTATGGATGCGAAAAATAATTATCGAGTATCTTCCTTAGATGATGTAGTTGAAAATTCATCTGATGGAAGTTCGGTAGCGAGAATTGAATCTGTAGGTGAAGTAGAGCAAGGATATGAACAGACAGAAAGACGTCTCGTTTTAGAGGATATTTTTAACGTATTAAATGAGACAGAAAAGAGTGTTATTCATTATATATTTGGAGAAAATTTAAATCAAAAAGATACAGGGGAACGGTTAGGTATTTCGCAAATGCACGTTTCTCGTATTAAAAGACAAGCGATAAGTAAATTGAAGCAAGCTGCATTTTTAGATACATAAAAATTTTAAATAATTATGTTTAAAACATGAGGAAAGGGGTACTTATTAAGTATAGGAGGAGATATGAAAATGTCACACGATGTGAAAGAACTAATCAAAGGATTGAATGAAGATTTAGCAGGAGAATACTCAGCAATTATTATGTATAACCATAATGCTGCTACAGTTTCTGGTATATATAGACAAGTGTTAAAACCTTTCTTTGAATCTGAAATTAGTGATGAACAAGGACATGCCCTATATTTAGCGGAGAAAATTAAGACGCTAGGTGGTACACCTACTACGATCCCTTTACCAGTGAAACAAGTGGAAGATGTTCGAGAAATGTTAGAATACGCTAGACAATCAGAATATGAAACAATTAAGCGTTATGAAACGAGAAAAGAACAGGCAGCGAAATTAAATATGACAGAGTTAGTTGTAAAACTAGAAGATATGATTGCAGATGAAACAAATCATATGGAAGAATTAGATCGTCTTTTAAATGATAAAGCAATGGTGTTAAATTAAAAGTGGAAATTTACCCCACTTTAATGGGCAGTAAGACCCCCCACCTCAAAATGCAGCGAAAGCAAAGAATTTAGGTGGGGGGTTAACTGCCCATAAAAGTCCGATTGGTTCAACTAATAATCAGTGGGGGATGAAGAAAACCCCCACTGATTAAAGTTTCACTTTATAGAGTGAAAGAACAAATTCCTATTTCTAGGGGTTTGTTCTTTTGTTGTATAAATATGTTTGAGTACGAAATTTTCATTTTGTAACTGAGTATGTAATACTAGAAAAATAGAAAATTATAATAGATTTACATTTTAAATAAGAAAAGGGGAAATAACTTGTGTCCATTTTAATTGTTGATGATAATCCGGTTAACATATTTGTAATTGAGAAAATTTTAAAACAAGCCGGATATCATGATCTTGTATCGCTCAATTCTGCACAAGAGCTCTTCGAATACATACAGTTTGGAAAAGATTCTTCCAGGCATAATGAAATTGACTTAATACTATTAGATATTATGATGCCTGAAATTGATGGACTTGAAGTTTGTAGGCGATTACAAAAAGAGGAGAAGTTTAAAGATATCCCTATTATTTTTGTTACAGCTTTAGAGGATGCAAATAAATTAGCCGAAGCTCTTGATATGGGGGCAATGGATTATATTACGAAACCTATAAATAAAGTTGAACTATTAGCGCGTATGCGTGTAGCATTACGCTTGAAATCGGAATTAAATTGGCATAAAGAACAAGAAGAAAATCTTCGGAATGAACTAGATTTAGCTACACAAGTACAAAGAAACTTATTAAGTAGCCCATTAAGAGAAGATCATATAAAAATTGAAGCAAGTTACTTACCGTCATTCAAACTAGCTGGAGATATGTATTATTGGTACAAAATCGATGAAAATCGCTACGGTATTATATTATTAGATGTGATGGGACATGGTATATCTGCTTCATTAGTTTGTATGTTTATTTCTTCTGTATTACGCGAAACAATTAAATGTTTAATTGATCCAGAACTCGTCATTAAAGAATTAAATAAATATATGACCCTTTTACATAATGACAATGATAATATTCCATATTATTTTACGGCCATATACTTAGTTGTTAATACAGAAGATAGAACGATTGAATATGTGAATGCAGGACATCCTGCTGGATATGTTTTAGTTGATGAAACAAATGTAGTTGAACTGAATCGCGGGAGTTGTGCAGTAGGGTTTTTTGATGAAATAAAGGTAGAAAAGACAGTCATACCTTTTAATAAGAACGCTCAAATATTATTATTTACAGATGGTGTTCTTGAAGCAATTGCAAATGATGAATTTGAGTCTGAAGAGAAATTACGTGCTTTTACAGAAAGAAAATGGGGGGATTTAGAAGAAGAGATAGAAGGGTTTTATAAGGAAGAACAGAAGAAAACACAATCAGATGATATATGTCTCATTATGATAAAAACGAATGCGAAATAAAAAGCGTATGAAATCCAAACAGAGGATTTCATACGCTTTTTATTGTATTTTTTGATAAATTTGTTCACTAGGATTAAATTGGGTATAATGCGGCATTATATTTGAAAAACGAAGAGTTTCTTTATTCCCCAAACATAGGAATCCATTGTGGCCTAAACTTTCATAAAATAGTTGCTGTACTTGATTTTGAAGTTTACTTGTAAAGTAAATTAAAACGTTACGACAAAGTATAATATGAAATTCGTTAAAAGATTGATCAGTTACTAAATTATGCTGTGCAAAAATAATGTTTTGTAAAAGTGATGGATTAAAATAAGCAAAACGATTATCTGTTGAATAATAGTTAGAAAATGCTTGTGTACCGCCAGCTTGTAAATAGTTTTTCGTATAAGTTTGCATTTTATTTAACGGGAGGATAGCTTGTTTTGCTTTTTCTAACACATTTGTATTCATATCTGTTGCGTAAATAACCGACTTTTCACTTAATCCTTCTTCGTGAAGTAAGATGGACATTGATAATACTTCTTCACCAGTTGCGCATCCAGCATGCCAAATTCTAATTTCAGGATTCTTTTTTAATTCAGGAATTACATGCTCTCTAAGCGCTTTAAAAAAGGCAGGGTTACGGAACATCTCAGTTACATTAATCGAGAAGTCATTTAATAACTGTTCTAAAACCCCTTCCTCGTGAATTACTTTTTCAATTAATTTTGAAATGGTTGGGATATTAGAGAGCTGCATTCGATTACAAATCCTTCTATAAATAGATGTGCGAGCATATTGGCGAAAATCAAATCCTGATAGTTTAAATACCGCTTCTAATAGTAATTCAATTTCTAAGTTCGTGCGCTCATCCGTATCTACTGATGGATCAAAATTATAATACTTATTTTCCACTCCAACTAAACCTCACTTATTTTATTAACCATACACTCATTACCGAATAGAGTTGATGTAGATTTAATGGTTTACTTATATAATCTGAAGCGCCAGCAGATAAACATTTTTCCTTATCATTTGGCATTGCTTTAGCAGTTAATGCGATAATAGGTATTTCATTTAACCCTAAATTCATTCGGATATTTTCCATCGTTTCATAACCGTCCATATTCGGCATCATAATATCCATTAAAATAAGGTCAATATTTGTATTGCTTTTTAGTATTTTTAAACACTCTATGCCGTTTTGGGCAGTAATAATGTTGGCATTTTGTTTTTTTAATGCATTTTGTAAAGCAAATATATTTCGATGATCATCATCGACAATTAAAATGGTTTTCTCTTGGAAGACGTTATTTGTTTCGGTAGTAACGATAGTTTCCTCAATAACTTCAGCAGGAATAACATCTTCTATCGTTGCTGCGACTTCTAAATTGGATACTTGGATTTCATTTAAGCCATTTGGAAGGTTAGGAATATATACCGTGAAAGTACTACCTTCTCCTACATTACTCTCTAATGTAATCCAACCACCTAACAATCTAGCAAACTCTTTACAAATAGATAACCCTAAGCCTGTACCACCATATTTCCTAATTGTTGCTCCATCTGCCTGTTGAAAGGCTTCGAAAATAAGTTGATGCTGTTCTTTAGCGATACCAATACCAGTATCTTTTACTGAAATTGTAATCCAATCTTTACTTATAGACTGCATATCATGACTTAAATTGCTTGTTTCTATCGAATCGAAATGTAAAGAGACAGATCCTTTTTCTGTGAATTTAAATGCATTGGATAATAAGTTTTTAATAATTTGTTCAATCCGTTTTGCATCTGTATAAAACAGGTCAGGAATGGTGTCACTGTCTTCAATAGTAAATTCGACATTTTTTTGTGCAGCGATATGTAAAAAGTTTTGATGCATATTGGCTGCCATGTCACTTATGTTCGTTGCTTCAAAAATGATGTCTAGTTTGCCTGCTTCTACTTTAGATAAATCTAGTATGTCATTAATTAAAGTAAGTAAGTCTTTCCCTGATGAATGAATGACAGTTGCTAGTTCAATTTCATCATCCGATAAATGATTATCATGATTTTCTCTTAACATTTCAGATAATAGTAAAATACTATTTAACGGTGTGCGTAATTCATGTGACATATTTGCTAGGAACTCAGATTTGTATTTTGAGCTGCGTAACAACTCGCTTGCTTTTTCTTCTAATTCTGATTTGGTAATTTGTAAGTCAGCTGTCTTTTGTTCAGCTTCTTCAGTTCTAGACTCTAATTGTTCATTCGTTGTTCGTAATTCTTCAGCTTGCATTTGTAGTTCTTCAGCTTGCGTTTGTAATTCTTCTGATTGAACTTGTAACTCTTCTGTCATTGCTTGTGATTCATGTAAAAGAGTTTGAATTCGCATACGTCCTATAATGCTATGGATTGTTAAACCTAGATTATCAATAGTTTGTTGAATTAAATCTTGATGTAAGTCTGAAATCTCAGTTACACTTACTAACTCCATTACTGCAATTACTTCATCCTCAAATAAGATAGGGATGACTAGTAGATTTTTAGGACGTATTTCTAATACTCCGCTAGTGACATAACGAAACTCTTCGGGTATGTCACTGAGAATAAAACTTTTCTTTTCTAAGGCAGACTGTCCAATGAAACCTTCACCCATTTTAATAGATTGTTTTCCAATATCAGCACCTTGATCGGCGAAAGAAGCTTTTTTCACATAGTAGACAGTTTCTTCATATTCTTCACGTACATAAAATGCACCGCAAGAAGTTTGCGTTTTTTGTATAATTCCACTAAGAATTTTTTTACCTAACATCTCAATAGAAGATACACCTTGATACATTAAAATTAATTCTGCAAGCTCAGTTTGTAACCACTCTCTTTTCGATATTTCATCTAGTAGGTGATTTGTTGTATGAGCAAGATCTTTTATTTCATCATGTGTATTTACATGAATTCTTTCCGTAATTTTTTCTTTAGAAGAAATGGATTTAATAGCTTGAATTACATTTTTAATCGTTTTTGTAATGGAATTCGAAATATAGAGTGAAACGATAATGGAAATACAAGAAAGTAAGAACAATAAACTGTATAACCAAATCTCTAATTTATTATTTTCAATATCTAATTGTGCAGCTCTTTTTTTCGTTAGTTGCTCCTCAGTGCTCCGGAAGTTAGTTAGCTGCGACTGTAATGACTGAATTTGAGTCGTGTCGATTGTTTGTACATTATTACTATTATTATTTGTAATGAGTGGGTGAATCTCTTTATTAATCCAACTAGTAATGTTTTCGTTAATCTGTTTTAATTTTTCTTGCTGAGAGGGGTTATCCTCTAATAGAGCAAAAAGATCTTGATAATGTTTTTCGTAATCTTTTTCCGCGGAGTTAAGGGATTGCACGTAATTTGGGTTATTAGAAATGATAAACCCTTTCGCTTTATTTTCAATTGTTAGCAATTCTTTCTCCACTTGATTCGTTAAATTAAGAACTTTAAAATCGTGATCAATAATAAAATTACGAGATTTTTGTAAACTGGAAATCTCATTGTTTAGCATAATGAAAGAGATAAGTAAGAACAAAATGATAACTAAATAACCAGCCATAATTTTGTAGCGAATACTAAATTTTGCTTTCGAGTTCATTAAAAATTCCTACCTTCAAGAGTATTAAAAGTTTCCTATTGTAAAGAATGAAAAACGTAATATATATTATATCAGTTTTCATAAGGCCAAACTAGAAATCCCCCTATTGTATTAGGGGGTTCTTTTTTAATAGAGGAAATCATTTTGAAATAAAAATATATATGAAAGGTAGTAAACGAGGGAATAGAGGATAACAAACATTCTAAGAAGGAAAGAGTGTTCTTAAAGCTCTTTTTGCATCTATTCCTTCAAAAATAAATAATACAAGCTCTCTCTTTTTTACCGTAAGGAAAAAGGATACTAATGTGCTTAAGTTTTTAATAGAAGTAAGTGCTCCGTGTTTACCTATAAATACATTCGTTTGAAATGTTGTCATTAAAGCATAAAAATGATGGATCTGCGTTATTGTAGGTATTTCATTATAAGAAATAGTAGTAGAGTGAATGGCGTTCATTGCAATATTCCTTTCCATATAGTAAGCATAACAATATAAACATACCCGTTTTAAAAAATGTTAAACATATAAATAAGAAAAAATATAAGTATAGTTTTTTACGTTTAGAAAAGGTTAGGAAGGGTATACATATACTACAAAGAGATTGACTGAAGATGAATTGTAAGATGTCTATGTTTAGTAGATTAGTCTATCAAAATATACTTTTACTTTAAATAAAAAGGAGCCTGGTATACATGAATGAAATGATGATTGATATTACGTTTGATTTAATTTACTTGTTAAGTAGTTCGCTTGTAATACTGTTACTATTCGCTTTTTTCGTAAATGGTTATGTTAATAAGAAGATTAGTGTATACAGAAATGAAGAAGGATAAAGATGCATTATAAAAATAAAAGGGCGTATATGTATATAAAAATTTAGGAGGTTAATAGTTATGAATGTAGATAGAAAAATAGTAGGTGTTTTTAGAACAATTGATGATGCGGCACTCGTTATTAATGAATTAAATGATAAAGGATACTCAGCAGATAACATTTCAGCTATTGCGAAAGATCAAAAGGAAATTGAACATCTGGAAGAAAAGTCGGGTGAAAAAGTGAATAGCGAAACTGCACATAAAGCAGATATCTTTTCAGCGACAGGGCTTGTAGCAGGAGGTGTAGCAGGCGGACTCGGTGGTTTATTAACAGGTCTTGGTGTACTTGCCGTTTCTGGAATGGGTCCAATTGTAGCAGCAGGACCGATCGCGGCAGCTATTGGAGGAGCCGGTATTGGCGGAGGAGCTGGAAGTTTAATAGGAGCATTTATAGGGTTAGGAATTCCAGAAGAACATGCTAAAAAGTATGAAGAATATATTTACGATGGAAATATATTAATTTTAGTAGATGCAAAGTTAGATGATAAGTTAGAAATCTATAAAATATTTGATAAGCATAATGCCTATAACTCTGATTTCTTTAAATAATATGTACTTCATATATCAATTATGAAAAATGTGGAAATAGTGAATATCGTTTTTGATCTTACAACTTTGGCGCGGCCGAGGAGTCGTATGACTATAAGAGAGGAAGGGCTTATAGTAAAAGATCAAGTTCTATCATGTTATTTAAAAGGGAAGAGGTGCCTTTTCGTGATTGTAAAAATATTAAAGGATAGCAGTAATAGTTTCCTTTGTACAGTTCAAAACAAAAATGGAGACCAGTATGTGAAAAAATGGTTTAGTAAACATGAAAATAACAAAGAATTAGGGCGACCAACTTTTAAAGAAGTAGAAAAGGATTGGAAAGAAAATAGAGAATCGTTTATGTATCCCAATATTAAAGCGCTTTATTAAAATTAAACATAATGCGCGCTTTATTATTACAAAACTGTCACATTCCTGTAAGGTAATTCAATAGATTAGTTGCTTGTTCCATGCCATAATAAAGACATAAGAAAGCTAATTAAAACTACAACTTATTAGGAGAGTGTCAGTCATGATTGTAACAACAACGTCTGGAATTCAAGGTAAAGAAATTATTGAGTATATCGATATTGTAAATGGTGAAGCTATTATGGGTGCAAATATTGTCCGCGATTTATTCGCTTCTGTTCGTGATGTTGTCGGCGGTCGTGCTGGTTCTTATGAAAGCAAGCTAAAAGAAGCTCGTGATATCGCAATGGATGAAATGAAAGAACTTGCAAAACAAAAAGGTGCGAACGCTATTGTTGGTATTGACGTAGATTATGAAGTAGTTCGTGATGGAATGTTAATGGTTGCTGTAAGTGGTACAGCTGTACGTATATAAGTAAATAAAAAAACAGGCTCCCCCTCGAAGCTTATGCTTTGAGGGGATTTTTTTGTTTTCAATTTGTAGAAGTAAAGGAATGAGCTGGATCCTTTAGGAAAAAGCCCATTCTTTTCATTTAAGCTATTTTCGCTTCTATCTTAGTTTTGTTCATGACTAAAGTTAAAATGAACAAAACTAAGCTTAGAAGTGCCATTATAATAAAAATTTGCGTATAACTATTAAAATAGTCACGAGCGATTCCTGCTAAGACAGGAATGAATCCGCCCATAATGTATCCTCCTGACTGCATCATAGCAGTCCATGCACTCGCATCTTCGGAAGTTTTTGTTTCGTATAGCGGTAGCATGAGAGCGAGTGGAAATACGCCGCCGAGCCCGATACCTAATAAAATAGAAGGGATCCATGGTGTAGTTAGTGGGTAAATCATAAGCGATAAACCTGCGAGTACAAAGCATATACTCCCTAATAACCAAAGTGGTCTGTTTTTATAAATATCGGCTAATGTTGGAATTAAAAAGCTGCATATCATTTGAATAACTGTAAATACAGTTATTAGAGTACCAGCCTGTCCGCTACTGACACCCATACTTTGATTTGCTGGTGCTAGCCAAGTCGTAATGGAATAAAAGATTCCTGATTGTAGGCCGAAAAAGATTGTGAACAACCATGCTTTTTTATTTCTTAAAGGTAAATTATTATTCTTTTTATTTTGTATGCTCGTATTCTTTTTTCGTTTCATAACCGGATACCAAAATATAATAGCGATAATAGTAAGTACACCCCAAAAAGCGAGTGCCATATTCCAAGATCCTTTTAATACATGTTGTAAAGGAAGCGTTAATCCTGCGCTTAAAGAAGCGCCAGTTCCCATACCTACTGAATATATTCCAATCATTAAGCCGATTTTCGTAGGGAATTTTTCCTTAATAAAACCTGATAGTAACGGCCCTGCAAGTGCAATTCCAATGCCGATAAATAAAGCGCTTGTGAATAAGGTGAGAATGGAAGAAGTAAAAGCTCTCATACATGTCGCAAAGCCAATTAAAATAAGACAAGCCATAATTGCTTTTTCTGCCCCATATTTTTTAATTACCTTCCCGGTTAGTAAGGCGAATGTCCCCATACAAAAAACAGGAATGGCTGTTAAAAAACTAACGGAAAAATTGCTTATATTTAAGTCTTGTCGGATTGTTTCTAATAAAGGTGAAATAGATGTAATTCCGATACGTAAATTAATAGAAGTAAAAAATAGTGCTAGTATATACAAATAAGTTCGTTCTTGATGTTTCAATTTCATTTTCTCCTCTCTTAAACATCAGATGTTATTGAGTATATCATCTGATGTTTAAGTGTAATATATAAGGAGCTTATTTCAGCTCCAAATTTTGAACAACGTATGTTCGAGCCTCTTCGGCATTTTGTTTTAATATAGCTTGGAATAATTTTTCATGAATTTCAGAGTTATCTTCATAGTCAGCTGTATTTAATATTAATTGGCTTAAAATATGACGAAGGGCAGGCACGAAAGATTGATATAAATCAAGTAGAACTTCGTTTTTGCTCGCCGTTGCAATTGCTAAATGAAACTGAATGTCTGCATCTATGTAAGCTACATAATTTCCTTCTCGAAGGGCATTTCTTCTTTTATCCAAATGTCCTTTTAAGTATAAAAGATCCTCTTCGCTTCGGCGCTGTGCCGCTAACATAGCTACTTCTTTATCTAACATATTTCGTGCTTCATACACATGATTAATATTTGCTGCCTGCAATCGTTTTTCAAATGAATCTTGCGTAGTATTTAGTGAGACAATACGAGTACCTTGTCCTTGTCGAACTTCTAAGATACCAGCATGTACTAATATCTTTATGCTTTCTCGCAGCGTCGAACGCCCTACACCTAACTCTTCCATTAATTGGGGCTCTGTAGGGAGGCGATCACCAACTTCGTACTCGCCAGAAAAGATTTTTTCTTGTAGACGTTCCAACACTTCATCGACTAATTTTCGTCGAGAAACTTTTGAAAAAGATTTCTTTTCATTTATATTCATCTGCTCATCTCCTGTTATATTCGCTTTTATAATAACCAATTTAAGTTCTGTTGACAATGTTATTTTTTAGGTGGTTGAAGCGGAATACTAAAATCAGATTTATAAGGCATAAAAAAATCCATTTTGAAAAAAATCAATCAAAATGAATTCTTCAACCGCATTTAATAACTCGTCAAAAATACTTTTCCTTTTGCTTTCTCAGCAGACTGCACAACATCAACCGCAGTTTTCACATCCGCTAAGTCATACGTAGAATGTACTGTCATAAAACGTAATTTTTTATCCTCAACTAAACGAATTAAGTGACGAAACGTTTCTTGCCATTTATACGGTGACACGTCTGTATTCCAATGTCGTAAATGAAATATGTTAGCATGCACCTTTGCTTTCGTAACAATTTCGGCCCAGTTTATTTGTACGCCTGATAGAAGACCGATAGTTAAAAAGTGTCCATTTGGACGTACACAAAATGCTAATTCATTTCCATCGGATCCTCCAATAGAATCAATCGCAGCATCTGCGCCTATCCCGTTCGTTAACTCCAAAACGGTTTCATAAAGCGGAACAGTGGAAGTATCTATTACATATTCAGCACCGAGCTGAAGTAATTTCTCTGTATGTTTACTATTTCTAGTCACTGCAATGAGTCGAAAGTTTAAAATTTGTGATAACTGTGCAAAAAGATGACCGATAGCGGATCCACAAGCGTTTACTAATAAAACGTTATCTCGTTTTAAGTTTAGCGTTTCTGTACACGTAACCCAAGCTGTTAATAGGTTGATGTACATTTGTGCAGCTGTAAAATCATCAATTGAATCGGGAATAAGAACTACAAAATCAGCTGATGTCTTCACATATTCTTGCCAAGTACCTTCCCCGCGTAAAGGTAGCACGCGTTTACCGATAAGGTCTCTAGAAACACTCGCACCAACATCTTCAACAATACCAACACCTTCATAACCAGGTATGTTAGGCAAAGGAATTCTATGTGCATACGCTCCAGTTACAGGAATTAAGTCAGATGGATTAATCGGTCTAACTAACATACGAACTAGCACTTCATTATCTTTTACTGGTTCTATATTTTTATATTCAACTTGTAATACATCTTTTGGGCTACCAAACTTATGAAATTGAATGCATGTTCCGCGCAAAATAATGGTTCCTCCTTAATGTAGTCAAATGTATTATAGCATTTTTAGCTTGGCTATTTATTTCGTTATATATATAAGGGAATAGAAATTTTAAAGAGGGAGTAAACATGAAGAATTAGCCCAATAAAAACTAAAGTTAAAGGCACCCGAACGAGTGCTTTTATTTTGTTTTTACCAATATAATTTAAAGATTATACATAAATGGGGGAGTCAGCATGAATAAAAAGATAATCTGGGGAATTTTAGGGATTGTTGTGATCATGATAGCCCTTGTGAGTATGAATGTATTACAAAAAAATGCCAAAGAAGCAGAGGAAAAGAAGAAACGTGAAGCTAGCTATGTTCAAGCCGCAGCGGAATTTTATAATAATATTGAATTAATGGGATTTGTTGCTGATTTTGTTTTACCGCAATATTCAGAGTCCTGGTCTAAAGCTATTGATGAACGCCGAAATTTTAACATAGCTTTAAATGCTAAGAAAAAATCTCTAAATTCAATGGTGGCTCAATCTTCTGTAATATATAGTGATATGGAAGGGCAATTAAAAACGGTATCTGAAGCTGCGAAAGAAAATCCAAATAAGTACAAAGAACTTTATGATGAATACAAGAAGATGTATGGAATTATTACATCTTTAAAGGAACAAACAGAATCTCCTAGTGGAACTCTGATAACGTTTAATCAAAATGCAAACATGTTATTCCAAGAATACAAGAAATATAAAGGGAATATTGATGTGGCTATATCAGAGGATATAAAAAATGAAGTAGAGAAGATTCAAGAAAAAAACAAAAAATAATCGCAAAATAAAATATATGGCCTAAAAAGAACAATTTTAAATTCTATTATATAATGAGGGCTTTAAAAGTTTGTAATGGGGGAATTATAGATGGAGCTATTTAAAGGTAAAGTTGTTTGTCCAAGATGTGATGGGAATGGTCTCGTTTGTAAAGTTGAAATAAAAGACATTGATAAAGTTGTATATGTTTGTGATGAATGTGACGCAACGTGGTTACATAAGGATAGGTTTGGGATGAATAATTTTGTGAACTACGAGACGTTTCTTAGAGAAAATTCATTGTCTTATATGGAGGCTAATGTTGTTCGTTTAGGCTATGATTGGTACAAAGGATAAGCGATTTTTCAAATAGAAGAAGCTACTTTTAAAGTAGCTTCTTCTATTTGTCTATTAAGCCGAAGCCTTCTTCATTCTCTCAAGTAAACTAGATAAAATATGCGTACGATAAGATTCTAGTTTTTTACCTTCATAAGTACGGATACCTAATTTTTTAAGTTCTTTTACATACCAACCTTTGCTTCCGAAATACATGTGATCGCTCCCCTTCAACTTTGTTTTATTTGTTCTGATTGTACTTGGAGGTACAGGTAATATAATGAAGGAAATGAATTTCGTGCGAAAATGGTTAACTTTGTTGCAAAAGACATATATACTAAAGGTAGTATATAACGAGGTGGGCAAGACGTGATTATAGAGAAGCACGAAATTCAAATTGACCAAATTACGAGCGGTAAAGTGAATATCTTTACTTTCTATAGAAATAGAAAGCAAATTGATGATCATTTTTTACGTTTACAAGAACCATCGCTTACAGCAAACTACTTCTTCCATTTTCATTTTGATGCAGAGAGCTTACACCTTCTGCAGGAAGAGTTTCCGGGCATATATCCGTACGACGGTAGTGAAACGATTCATAACTGGACGGAAAAGATGAAGGCAGAATTGCAACATCAGATCCAAACAGGTAAATGGAATAAACGCGTACGTATCGGTAATCGCATTCTAGATGTGGAGTTTACGTGGTGCGACGAAGATATAGTAGAGTAAAAAAGAAGCGGATGACGCTTCTTTTTTAGCGCTGGAATAAAACGAGCTTACCTGCAGAAGATGTGCAGCGATGTGTTTTTTCGTGCAATCCTTTTTCTTGTAAAATAGATTCACCTTTTGCTTTCGCTTCTTTTTCAGTTGCCGCCTCAAATGATTCGTCCAATGCTTTTGAACCATCTTTTTCAAAGACTGTTAGAACGTATACTCCCATGAAAATTCCCTCCAAAAATTAAAATCAGAATCTTATAACTATTTTGGCATAAATCACTAGAATATGCAAAGAAATATATGACATTGCATGTTACAATAAAGTGACACTTTAATAAGCAGGGGAGTTTTTCATCCCCTGCTTATTATTAGTGGAACCAATCGGGTATTTAAGGGCAGTTAACTTTCAGATTGCCTTCCTTGCCTATTGCCCGTTAGTACGGGATAAAATGAAACTTTTGAAATATAGAAAGGATCGTTATTTGTGAAACAAGTGAAGTTTATACATGCGGCTGATTTGCATTTGGATAGTCCGTTTAAAGGGATGGAAATGAATGTACCGCAGTCTGTTTGGGAGAGAATGAAGCAAAGTACGTTTGAATCGTTCGAACGTATTATTGATAAAGCGATTCAAGAGCGCGTTGATTTCGTATTACTAGCCGGGGATTTGTATGATGCGGAGACGCGAAGTTTGCGGGCGCAAGTGTTTGTGCGTGAGCAAATGAAGAGACTTTCGCAGTACGATATCCCTGTTTTTATTATTCATGGTAACCATGACCATTTAGGGGGGAGCTGGGCTGCAATTGAGTTTCCAGAAAATGTTCATGTGTTTACGGAGCCTTATGTAGAAGAGAAATCATTTTATAAAAATGGTGAACTGTTAGCTTCTATTTACGGATTTAGTTATTTGCAGCAAGCAGTAACGGATAATATGACAGCGCAGTTTACGAGAATGAGTGATGCGCCTTTTCATATTGGCATGCTTCACGGAAGTGTGGAAGGAGATGCAGAGCATAATCGCTACGCACCGTTTCAAATTCGTGAGCTGAAAGAAAAGCAGTTTGACTATTGGGCTCTTGGCCATATACATAAACGTGAAATTTTATCAGAAGAGCCGTACATTATTTATTCAGGTAATATACAAGGGCGTCATCGTAAAGAGACAGGGGAAAAGGGTGCGTACCTTATTGAACTTACGAAACAAGGAACGCATTGCTCATTTTTCCATACGGCAGATGTTGTATGGGATGAAATAGAAGTGAATATTGATGGACTTGAAACTGTTGATGAAATTATGACGAGCATATCTACTGCGATGAATGAGTGCCGAAGAGAAGAGGGAGGGACGCTTTTAACTGTCGTATTCACAGGGCAGGGCCCACTTTCTCCTTATTTGCGTGACGAAAAGCGTGTGGAAGAGATTTTTCACATTTTAGCATCTGGAGAAGAGCGAAAAGATTTCGTATATGCGATGAAATGGAAAAATGAGACGGTTTCTTTTGCAGAAATAGAGCGTTTGAAAGAAGAAAATCATTTTGTCGGTAGTGTACTGAAAGAGTTAGAAGCTTTCACAAATATGGACGGCGTGTTGCGCACCATTTGGACATCTCCTGTAGCGCGTAATAGTATTGAATCTTTTACAGAAGAAGAGAAGAAAGAGATTCAAAAGGAAGCGGAAAATATTATTTTAGAACAATTATTCCAGCAAGAGAGGGATAAGAAATGAGAATGGAAAAACTCCATATTTATGGATACGGAAAATTAGAAAATGTGGAAATGGATCTGTCGATGCTGACGGTGTTGTACGGTGAAAATGAAGCGGGGAAATCGACAATTCGCTCATTTATGAAAAGTATTCTGTTCGGTTTTCCGACGAGAGGACAGCGCCGTTATGAGCCGAAAGAAGGCGGAAAGTATGGTGGTGCAGTTACTGTACAAACAGAGAAGTACGGCCGTTTGAAAATTGAACGATTACCAAAGACGGCAGCTGGTGAGGTGACCGTTTATTTTGAAGATGGAAAAACGGGCGGCGAGGAAATTTTACACGATATATTAAGCGGGATGAATGAAAGTTTATTTGAATCTGTTTTTTCTTTTGATATGCATGGGTTGCAAAATATTCATCAGCTTGGTGAAGCGGATATCGGAAATTATTTATTTTCGGCAAGCGCAGTTGGAAGCGATGCGTTATTACAGCTCGATAAAAAGCTAGAGAAAGAAATGGATCAGCGCTTTAAGCCGAGTGGTCGTAAGCCAGAGATTAATATGTCACTGCAAGAGATGAAGAAGCTTGAAGAGAAGATGAAAGAGTGGCAAGGGAAAATTGGCACGTATGAAAAACAGGTCGAGCAGTTAAAAGAGGATGAAGAGAAGCTTGCCTCTGTTCGTGCGGAGAAGGAGAACGCGGAAAAGCGAAAGCAAGATTATGAAATATTAGCAGCGCTTGAGCCTCTCGTTATTGAAAAGCATGCGCATGAGAAAGTGTTAGAATATGAAAAAAGGCAATTTCCTGTAAACGGAACGGCGCGCTATGAAGCGATAAAGGCGAAGATGGAGCCGCTTCAATTACAAGTTGATTCGCTCCATAAGAAAATAGAGACAGTGCAATCGGAAATTGCCTCGATTCAAATAGATGAAGAGTTTTTACAAAAAGAAAGTTATGTAGAAGAACTTCGCATGCAGCATATGTCGTATGAAAATGCACGCCAAGAAATGCGAGATATGACGGGGAATATTGCGAATATAAAAGAAGAAATAGCAGAATTAGAGCAACAAATTGGTGCTACTTTTGAAAAAGAAACAGTTCTTTCGTTTGATATGAGTTTGGCAACGAAAGAGCTAATTACACAAACAGTGCAAAAAGCGCGCGAATTAGAAACGCAAAAAGCACAGCTCGATGATCGCTTCAAAGTAGCGCAAGAGCAGTTAGAAGAACAAGAAGAAAATATAAGACAGATCAAGAAACAAATGTTAGCTGATGAAGAGCGTGCTACATTAGCTGAGAAAGAAAAATCGTTCCAAGACGCGGCGTTTATCGGTATGGGTGCGGATAGAATGAAGCGTAAGTATGAGGAAAAAGTAGGAGTGGCTACGCAAAAGAAAAAGCAGTGGCAAAGAGTTTGTCTTCTGTTACTTCTTATTAACACAGGTGTTTTATTCACGAGCTTATTTATAGATAACCGCCAGCTTTTATTTATTAGTGTCATTGTTTTTGTAGGGATTGTTCTCGCCCTTGTTTTATATAAAGATCCGTCAAGTGGATTACAAGAAGAACTTTTTACTCTTCAGCAAAGTGCTGGCGGAAGACAAAGTGAAGAAGCGATGTCCGTTCGCTATCAATTAGAAAAAGATGAAGAGATCCGTAAGCTATTTGAGCGCGAGTCATATAAGTTACAGCAAATGGAACGAGCTTATGATAAAGTCGTTTCATCGTATGAGGAATGGGAGAGAGAAACGTTCCGCGCAGGAGAACAAGTCGATGCGTATAAATCGCGCTATATGTTCCCTGAATTTTATACGTATGCACACATATTGCCGGCATTTGAGCGGATTGAAAAAATGCAGCAACTGTATCGTGAAGTAGAGAAACAAAGCACGCGGAAATCTTCATTATATGAAATGATTTCGCACTTTGAACATAAACTAGAAACTGTTATCGGTAGCGCGGAGTATAATAAGCTGCACGAGGCACAAAGTCGTATGCAAAATGAGAAAGAAAAGCGCCAGACTTGTAAGCAACTAAAAGAGAAGTTGACGGAATGGCAAGAAGAATATGAGTTCATGCAAGAGCAATTGAAACAGCTACTAGTAGAACGAGATAGTTTGTGGCATATTGCAGAGGTTACAGATGAAGAGATGTTTTTAGAAGCAGGTAAACTGGCAGAGAAATGTGAAGATGCAGAGAAACAAGTGGGGCGTTTATTACCGCAAATTGAGCTTTTAGAGCAGCGTTTAACGAGTTTGTCATTAGCTGAACATTATGAAGCTGAAGGTTATGAGGAAAAATTAAAGCGAGAAATGACAGTCGTGCGAAACTGTCTTGCAAAAGAGAAAGAACTGACAGAGCGCATTGCGAAACATCGTATGGAAATTGAGAATTTAGAAGAAGGCAGTACGTACGGTGATTTAATGCATGAATGGGAAATGAAAAAAGCGCAAGTGCGCGAACAAGTGAAAAAGTGGGCTGCTTATGCGGCAGCAAAGACGGTGTTAACGAAAACGAAGCAATACTATCATGAGGTACATTTGCCTCGTATTTTACAAAAATCAGAAGAGTATTTCTTCTATTTAACGGGCGGGCGCTATAGTAAAATCTTTTCACCGTCAGAGGCGGAGCCGTTCATTGTTGAACGTAACGACGGTATACGTTTTTACAGTCATGAACTAAGCCAAGCGACAGCGGAGCAATTGTATTTATCATTACGATTTGCATTAGCGAAAACATTTGAGCATGATTATCCATTTATTATTGACGATAGTTTCGTGCATTTTGATGTGGTAAGGACGAATCGAACGATTGAACTAATAAAGGAAATTGCGAAAGATAGACAAGTCATCTTCTTTACATGTCATGCGCATTTGTTAACGTATTTCACAGAAGAACAGATTATAAAATTAACGCATAAGCGTAAAGAAAATGAGTTGTAGTGTGCTATACTAAAAGTAACTGATTTGGTGGAGGAATTCGAATGAAAAAGAAAATTGCAGAATATGAAGTTGGTGAACAAGTCGATGTTTTCTTGTTAATTAAAACAGCGACAAAAGGTCTCGCAAGTAATGGGAAGCCGTTTTTAACAGTAATTTTACAAGACCCAAGTGGAGATATTGAAGCGAAGCTATGGGATGTATCACCAGAAGTTGAGAAACAATATGTAGCAGAAACAATCGTTAAAGTAGCTGGAGATATTTTAAACTATAAAGGACGTATTCAATTACGTGTGAAACAAATTCGAGTTGCGAATGAAAATGAAGTAACAGATATCTCGGACTTCGTAGAAAAAGCACCAGTGAAAAAAGAAGATATGGTTGAGAAAATTACGCAATACATATTTGAAATGAGAAACCCGAACATTCAGCGTCTAACAAGACATTTATTAAATAAGCATCAAAATGAGTTTTTAGAATATCCAGCAGCGACGAAAAATCATCACGAGTTCGTATCTGGACTAGCTTATCACGTCGTATCGATGCTAGATTTAGCGAAAGCTATCTCAGCTCTATACCCATCGTTAGATAAAGACTTACTATATGCAGGTGTTATTTTACATGATCTTGGTAAAGTAATTGAGCTATCTGGCCCAATTTCTACAACGTATACGTTAGAAGGAAATTTACTAGGCCACATTTCTATCATGGTGAACGAAATTGGGAAAGCAGCAGACGAGCTACAAATCGATGCAGAAGAAGTATTAATCTTGCAGCACATCGTCCTTTCTCACCACGGAAAAGCAGAATGGGGTAGCCCAAAACCACCATTAGTAAAAGAAGCAGAAATTCTGCACTACATTGACAACTTAGATGCAAAAATGAACATGATGGACCGCGCATTAGGACGTACAAAACCAGGCGAATACACAGAGCGTGTCTTCGCACTTGATAATCGTTCGTTCTATAAACCGACGTTCCATAATTAAGATTGTAAATAGAATGGCCTCATTAAGCGTTAAAAGCTTAGTGAGGCTGTTTTTGTATTAAAAATTAAATGAAATAGTTAAGAAGTACGCATGGGGTTAACGAAGAACGATTGAAACATATCTCACCACTAGAATGGGAGCATATCAACTTTAATATGGCAGATACTTAGAATCGCTTCAGCCTGTACAATAGGCCTAAAAATAAGAGTTGAAATTTGTTTAGCATATATTTTGGTTAAAAGGTGGGAGGGATCCCTATATAAAAAAGACACCCTAAGGTGCCTTTCCTCGACTAGATCGGAGTACCGCCAGCATTTCAGAAAAAATACAATAAGCTGTCCATATGGGCAGCTTATTTACATAATTCTCGTTCTCGGAAGTTGATCTTGTAGCGTTCTTTCTCGTAATTCACTATGTTTTCCAAAGAAAATAGTGAAAGGCAAGGCGCTGAATACATTTACAAAATGACAAAACTGTAAGAATACACGAATGTTTGTAAGAAAGTTCGATGTTTTCCTTTTTCTTTTTTTATTATAGTGAAAAAGAAGAACGAAATATTCTCTTATGTAGGAAAGGAAGATAATAATGATTGATCTATTAAATAAATGGATGTTAGAAAGTACAGGCAATTTCAATATCGTTGTAGGACTTACAGCACTTCTATTTTTGGGTTCAGTAATTGCACTTATTATTATTTACAAAAAAATTGGTAAACCATATGAAAGAACAAATGCTATTTATTTAAAAATTACTTCTCGTATGTTTACTATTCAGATTCTAATGAATGCTATATTTATTTCTTTAGTTGGTAAAGATATTGAGAATTTCCGTCAAATCTTTATATTATTTGAAGCTTTTGTATTCTTTATTGGAGCTATTTATTCGTTTAAATTATATAAACAGGAATGCAAATAATTCACTTATAAGAAACAATAAAAAATGTAAACTTTTCATTTTTAGTTAACTGTATATTCTATACATATGGGGTTAACATAACGTCTCATTATGAGGAGTCAATCTATCTAGAAACCTAGAAAAGCCCCTTCAGATTTTCTCAAGGGGCTTTTCGTTCATATAATCAGTGTTATCGGTAGTTAGGTCTCTTTAGTTGAATGGGAATATTTTGATCCAGTAGAAGAACGCAAAACCTCCAGCTACAAATAAAGCAGCTAAAATGAATGTTATTAGAGGTATTTTATTTTTCATACTTCCCTCCCTTTTTTCCTAATTGTACCATTTAGAGGAAGTGATATGTTGTATAATTTTGGTTGTATATGATATTCATGTAAGGTTAACATAACGTCTTATTATCGGTAGCAAGGACAAGGAGGAACCCCTATTCTCACAAGGGAAATTCCTTTTTTTTGTTTTATGGATCTATGCATTTTTTAATACATTCCTATCCTGGAGTGGCTTTAGAGTCCTCGTTTGTTGCTGAATTAGCTGAAAAACTGTACTTGCATACTCTTAGCGTGTTTTTTCAAAAATGCTGGCGATATCCTACATCCATCAACTTATGGATTTTATAATGTCCTCAAACCAAGAACCTCGAGTGTTTTTAGTCCAAGAACGTTAGTTATTAGATCTTAAAAGAACAGCCCTTCAAAATAAGGGATAGCACTAACAAAATCTATATTTTCTAGTTTATGGGAAATGTTTATTGTGATAAAACATCAGAAAAATCAAATAACATAAAGGAGATAAGGAATATGAACATATTAGAAAAAATTAAAGAAAACGTTTCAAAGGTTATTGTAGGAAAGGAAGGAGTAATTGATTTAGCGATGATTGCATTAGTTGCAAATGGACATGTTTTATTAGAAGACGTACCAGGAACAGGGAAAACAACATTAGCCAAAACTCTTGCGAAAAGTATTGATGGGGCTTTTTAGCGTGTTCAATTTACATCGGATACGTTGCCGGGTGATGTAGTAGGATTAGAATACTTTGATATGAAAGAAAGTGATTTTAAAACGAGTAGGCTATGCACCAGAAGATCTTCTCTGAGTTAGTATCTCTCATTTGTGGTAGGAAGAAAAATAATATAACTCCTCATCGCCATCAGATTAAGAATTTCATTATTCTCCAAAACGACAAAAGTACACTGAATTCTCATAAACAACCAACTGTGGTGAGATAAAATTTTTGTTTTGGGGCATGGGGAGCCTGGAGTCTTTAGCTTGATAGTGATGTGACGCTATCCCACATAGAAATTAATGATTTTACACCCTAAATGTTATTTAACTAAAAAATATCTCAAATTCGAGATTTTTTACTTGCTTTTTAATCACTTGAGTTGTAAAGTGATAGTAACGAAAGCAAATGAGTCACCTGAAAAACATATACTCAGTTACTTTCGGTTTACAAGACAAAGTAATTTATGAATGAATTCAATGCAGCTTATTTAGTAAAAACTACGACTAAGTTATAAAAACATAATGAGAATAAATTGAAAAGCTAAGAAGCATATTATTTTTTTGGCTATCACTTGACTAGTAAAATGAAACGGAGGAATGACCGATGTATGAAATTAAAGGGCATCATCACATTTCAATGGTTACGAAAAACGCAAATGAAAATAATCACTTTTATAAAAACGTGCTTGGTTTACGTCGTGTGAAAATGACGGTAAATCAAGACGATCCGTCAATGTATCACTTATTTTACGGAGATAAGACAGGAAGCCCAGGTACGGAGCTATCATTTTTTGAAATTCCTTTAGTAGGAAAAACATATCGTGGTACGAATGCGATTACTCGAATTGGATTACTCGTTCCGTCAGAGGACAGTTTGCAATACTGGAAAGAACGATTTGAGGAATTTGGTGTGGAACATAGTGAAATGACAACATATGCAAATCGTCCTGCTTTGAAATTTGAGGATTTTGAAGGACTTCGTTTCGTACTACTCGTTTCAAACGGCGAAAAAGTGAAGCATTGGGAAACGTGGGAGAAATCAGAAGTTCCTGCAAAGCATCAAATTCAAGGAATGGGTGCTGTGGAAATGACAGTGCGTAGACTTGATAAAATGGCGAGTACACTTACAGAAATGTTTGGTTACACAGAGGTTAGCCGAAATGATGAAGAAGCAATTTTTCAGTCTATAAAAGGAGAGGCCTTTGGAGAAATCGTTGTGAAATATTTAGATGGTCCTTCTGAAAAGCCGGGCCGCGGTAGTATTCATCATTTAGCAATTCGTGTGAAAAACGATGCAGAGCTTGCCTATTGGGAAGAACAGGTGAAACAAAGAGGCTTCTATTCTTCAGGAATCATCGACCGTTTCTATTTTAAAAGCTTATATTTCCGTGAATCAAACGGAATTCTATTTGAAATTGCGACAGATGGACCAGGATTTACAGTTGATGGAGATGTGGAGCATTTAGGAGAAAAACTTGATTTACCACCATTCTTAGAAGATCAGCGAGCAGAAATTGAAGCAAATTTAGCTCCGATTGAAGAGAAGTAATAGAAGAAAAAATACAAATTTAATATATAAATGAAAACCATTGGAGGAATAGAAAATGAACCAATTAAAAGGAATTCACCACGTTACAGCGATTACAAGTAGTGCAGAAAAGAACTATGAATTTTTCACTCATGTTTTAGGAATGCGTTTAGTTAAAAAAACGGTAAACCAAGATGATATTCAAACGTACCATTTATTCTTTGCAGATGATAAAGGTAGTGCCGGAACAGATATGACATTCTTTGACTTCCCAGGTGTTCCAAAAGGAGTACACGGTACAAATGAAATTTCAAAAACTTCATTCCGTGTTCCAACGGATGCAGCATTATCATATTGGGTGAAACGCTTTGATCGTCTTGAAGTGGAACATACAGGAATTAAAGAGCAATTTGGTAAGAAAACTCTTTCTTTCGTTGATTTTGATGATCAACACTATCAATTAATCTCGGATGAAGTTGATAAAGGGGTAGAATCAGGTACACCATGGCAAAACGGGCCAGTGCCATTAGAATATGCAATTACTGGTTTAGGACCTGTATTTATTCGTATCGCAAACTTTAGTTTCTTTAAAGAAGTGTTAGAAAAAGTTCTATTATTTAAAGAGATTGCTCAAGAAGGAGAATTCTATTTATTTGAAGTGAATGAAGGTGGAAACGGTGCATCTGTCATTGTAGAACATAATACAGTTCTTCCTGAAGCACAACAAGGTTTTGGTACAGTTCACCATGCTGCATTCCGTGTAGAAGATCGCGCTGTATTAGAAGAATGGATTGAAAGAATAGGTAGCGTTGGTCTCCCTTCATCTGGTTATGTAAATCGTCACTTCTTCGAGTCATTATACGCAAGAGTTGCACCGCAAATTTTATTTGAATTCGCAACAGACGGTCCTGGTTTTATGGGAGATGAGCCATACGAAACACTTGGAGAAAAATTATCTTTACCTCCATTCCTAGAGCCAAAACGTGAAGAAATTGAAAAATTAGTTCGTCCAATTGATACAGTGAGAAGTACAAAGGAATTTATTAAAGAGTAAAAATAGAGATAATAAGTAGGAGAGCAAGTAGTTTTAGCGAATAGCTGAAATTGCTTGCTTTTTTATTGGTCGATAAAAATTCTGATAATTATTTCTCAAGTTTTGTAATAGGAAATGTTTAGTATAATAACAATAAAATATTAAAAATTCTGATAATAATTTTTCAATACATGCTAATGGGCGATGATATACAATTTGAATAATTGTATAAATATCCCAAATTTATAAATTGGGGCAAGGGGGACGCGAGGTATGGGAGCAGATGTAGTAACGAAGGAGCAAATGAAACATTTTTTAGATGATTGGTATCGTGTAATGTTGCAGCAACATATAGAGAAAGCTACAGAAATGAAAGAGGAGATTGATAGTAAGATTAGTGGTTTGGAAGTGGATCAAGATGTATCGCTTTATCATGCGTTATTGAAATTCAGATATGATGCATTAGTTGATTGGATTGCAGTTAGAGAAGATAGTTTTGATAAAGTAGAATCTTTCGAAATTCCGACAGAAGGCTTTCTAGCGTATTACTATCACTTCTTTAAAGGATTTCATTGTACATTAATTTCAAATTATAACGAAGCGAAAGAACAGTATGAAAAAGCTGAGAAGTTATTGAAATATATTGCAGATCCGATAGAGCATGCAGAGTTTAATTATCGGATGGGGAACTTTCATTATCATTCCTATCAACAAATTAATGCGATTGATTATTTGAAAAAGGCAAAAGAAGATTTTATGAAGCAATCAGGATATGAGATTAATTTTGCCTTATGTGAGAATATTTTAGGGTTATGCTATGTTGATTTAAATCAATTTGAGTTAGCAGAGGAGATATTTAATAATTCATTAAATGTTTTTCAACAAATTAATCATGAAAAATATATTTTAATGGTTAGAAATAACTTAGGGTTGCTATATGCAAATCAGAATTTATCTGAGTTAGCCATTCGCCATTTATCCGAAGTAACAAAGAAAGCTCCTAATCATTTTAGGGCACTGTACTTGGAGGCTGATGAATATTTAAAAATAAAAGAATTTGAAAAAGCGAGTGCCATAATAAGTAAAGGATTGCATATTTGTAATCAGTTGAAGAATCAAGAATATCAATACCGATTCATGGTTTTAAATGAAATGAATACAAATATTGATGCATTAGAAGAGGTTGTTATAGCAGGTATTTCTTACTTTGAAAGAGAAGAGTTATTTGACTGTATTCAGGAATATACAGAACGCTTAGCAGATAAATTTTATGATATAAACAATCATGAAAAGGCTAGTAAATATTATCGTATGAGTAAAGAAGCGAGGCAAAAACAGATGACAAAAGGGGCGTTAAAGTAATGAAAAAAATTGTGTTAACAGTAATTGGATTTGCATTTACTTTCTCAGTTTTAGGTTCCCATGATTTTAATGCTATTGCTCTTAATAAGGGAGATACAGGTGGAGCGCCAGCAGGACCAGAGTATTCTGGTTTTAATAAGGGAGATACAGGTGGAGCACCAGCAAGACCAGACTACGTTAACATTGGAGACACGGGTGGAGCACCTGCAGATAATAGAGGCGACGGCGGCGGAGTAAGCCAACTATAATAAAAATAAAGAAGGGACTTCATATGGAAGTCCCTTCTTTATTTTTTGGCCATGCAGAGAAAAGAATTGACTTACTTTTAATATGTAACTATAATAGTTACAAAGTAACCATCAGTAATAGAGATGAGTTATATTTTTTTTATATAATTGTAACTGATTCAGTTACAATTAAAAATCAATCATAAAACAACCAAAAAATGTAAAAACTTTAAATAGCAACATGAGAAAGGAGACGGAAATTTTGAAACGGTTTAAGTTTTATATGATTAGCGGTATTGTGCTCGTTTTGTTAGTAGTATGTAACTTCGTCGATAAGCCGATTGCGAAGGTTAGAGAAGTGAAAGATACTGTTATGATGAAGCTGAATACGAAAGAGAGTATGGCACAGATTGATGGGCAGACGATTTACTTTAAGCAAATTGGTGAGGGGAAGCCGCCTTTACTTATGCTTCATGGATTTGGTGGTTCTTCAGATGGGTTTAGTGATATTTATCCGGAACTTGCGAGAGATCATACGATTATTGCAGTTGATATTTTAGGATTTGGGCGTTCTTCTAAGCCGGTTGATTTTCAGTATTCGTTTCCTGCGCAAGTGAATTTATATTATAAGTTAATGAAGAAGCTCGGATACGATCAGTTTGCGGTATTTGGTCATTCGATGGGGGGAGAGATGTCCCTTAATTTAGCGTATTTATATCCGGACGCAGTGACACATCTCGTTTTGGCGGATTCTACAGGAATCGAGTCTTTCCAGCAAAAAGAAAGTTATGAAGTGTCGCCCCTATCAACGGATCTTCAAACAGTAACAGAGATTACGGATTATAATAAAAATGAAGTGAAAAATAGTCGTGATGATAAAGAGCATTACGATCAGCTTACGAAAATGAGAGAGCGCCGCATTGCGATGGAGGCCGATAAAATTAAAGTACCGACTTTAATTATATGGGGACGACATGATAAGAGCGTTTCTTGGAAAAACGGTGAGCTGTATCATCAGTTATTTACAAATAGTACATTTCATATTATTGAAAAAGGATACCATGCTCCGTTCCGCCAAGAGCCAATCGAATTTATGGAATATGTACAAGCATTTTTCTCAAAGCATCCACAATAAAAAGTTTTTAAGCATAAATCCACTTCTTTCCTCATACAGTGAAACTAATAAGGCTTGTCTAAAGAAAGGAATGAAGTGATTTGGAAATTTTACCATGGTGGGTGTATCTTGTAATTGTTGGGATTGTACTAAGTGGCTACATGGTTTTATATACTTCGAAAAAAGAGCAAGAGATGGATAATGAGTTTATTGAAAAAGAAGGCGAAGTATATATGAAACGTTTAGAAGAAGAGCGTGAGAAACGTAATCAGGATAGTGATAAGGATTCGGTATTGCTTTAATAGAAACTTTTGAAGAAGAGAAAAGAGTTTAGTTTCTCTTCTTTTTATTGTTCGGGAAATTATTATAGAAGAAAAATATAAAAAATTTGCATGACATAAAGTGCGCAATGGCTTTATGTTAAGGTGTAACGCATAAGTTGCGTAGGTTATGCAACGATAACTAGCTTTACTCTTCATCATTTGTTTGACCATACTAGGCGTAGAGAGGTGATAAACACAGTATGATTTTTAGCGAGCGTTTAAAAGAAGAAAGGGAAAAAAGAAATTGGTCCCAAAATGATTTGGCTGAAAAACTTCATGTAAGTAGGCAATCTGTTTCGAAATGGGAGACGGGAAAGAACTATCCGAGCATTGAAATTATTATTCATTTAAGTGATTTGTTCGGTATTACGATTGATGAGCTATTGAGGAGTGATGAAGAGTTGACACAGAAAGTTATTGAAGATAGTAAGCAATTGGCATATCCAAAATGGAAGGTGTTTTTTGATAGTTTATTTATGATGGGCGTATTTTTGTTTGTTACAAAAATCATTGTGTGGATGTTAAATAAGTTTGCAGGAGCGAGCGTTACAATTGTAGCAGACGCACCGTATGTGATGAACTTTCTACCTCTTATATTAATGATTATAGGTGGCACGGTTTCTGATAAGTTGAAGAAAATATATAAATAGAGGAAAGGTTTGAAAGAAATTCCCTACACTAGCTGTTCTTTTCATATAAATTGTGTACTATAAAGGATAGGATGATATAAAGAAGGGGACATTTAGAATGGAATTTCATGAACAAAAGATTTTGCCAGCAGTGAGGCAAATTAAAGACTTGGAAAAGCTATTACATAGTTCGTATGAATATATTGTTATTTTAGATATTCATGTTGGTCAATTGAAGAGTGTTGTTTCACTCGCGAAGCAACACGGTAAAAAGGTGTTTTTACATGTTGATTTGATCCATGGGTTACAAAGTGATGGGCATGCGACGGAGTTTTTATGCCAAGAATATAAACCGTACGGGTTATTGTCAACAAAGGCGAGCGTAATTATGAAGGCGAAGCAAAAGGGTGTCGTCTCCATTCAACGCATCTTTTTGATTGATTCTAGTGCGATGGAAAAGAGCTGTAATTTGTTAGAAAAGACGAAACCGGATTATATAGAGGTGCTTCCTGGTGCGCTAACGGATGTGATCGCTGAAGTGAAAGAGCGTACAGGTGTACCAATTTTAGCGGGTGGTTTTATTCGTACTGTGGAGGATGTTGAAAGAGCTTTACATGCTGGTGCGACAGCGATTACGACATCGAAAAAAGAATTATGGAAACATTACCAAAAAAAGTGACGAAAATGTGAAAAGATTCTGTTGACACCGCTTTCATTAACGGTTAACATTATAGACAAGTTAATAAACGTGACGGAGAAAAGAAGAGATCCACATTTCATTGTTTCTATATACTTTTATATAGAAGCGTGTAAGCTGTGGATCTTTTTCTTTTGAAAAAAACGAATGGCCATTCATTTTACCTCTATCACATTTGAAAGCATTTAAATTGATTGTGGAGGGATTTTATGTCAGCATTTTTAGGGGAATTAATAGGGACAGCGTTGTTAATCGTACTTGGTGGCGGCGTTTGTGCTGGTGTAAGTTTAAAGAAGTCGTTTGCGAAAGATTCTGGTTGGATTGTAATTACAATGGGCTGGGGCTTAGCGGTAGCGGTTGCAGCGTATGCGGTTGGATCAATTAGTGGGGCACATTTGAATCCAGCTTTAACGATAGGACTAGCATTTAAGGGAGCGTTCCCATGGAGTGACGTACCAGGTTATATCGCAGCACAAATGATTGGGGCAATTATCGGGGCAATTATCGTATATTTACACTATTTACCACATTGGAAAGAAACAGAAGATCCAGGAACAAAGTTAGGCGTATTTGCAACAGGTCCAGCAATTCCGAACACATTTGCAAACCTTTTAAGTGAAATGATTGGAACATTCGTTTTAGTATTTGGTATATTAGCAATTGGAGCAAATAAATTTGCAGATGGATTAAATCCATTTATCGTAGGTTTCTTAATTGTAAGTATTGGTTTATCATTAGGTGGAACAACAGGATACGCAATCAACCCGGCTCGTGATTTAGGTCCGCGTATTGCACACTTCTTCCTTCCGATTGCAGGAAAAGGCGGTTCAAACTGGAAGTATGCATGGATTCCAGTAGTTGGTCCGATTTTAGGTGGATCACTTGCAGGTTTATTCCATCAAGTTGTATTTGAAGGAAAACAAAATTCAGCACTTATTTATGTAATTATTGCAACTGTGGTTGTACTAGCAATCTCATATATGACAAGTAAAAAAAGTGGAAGCACTACAAATAATAGAAAAGTAGCATAGGGGGAAACCGATATGAAAAAATATATTCTTTCATTAGACCAAGGAACAACTAGCTCACGCGCAATTCTTTTCAATAAAGCAGGGGAAATCGTTCATTCAGCTCAAAAAGAATTTACGCAACATTTTCCAAAGCCAGGCTGGGTAGAACATAATGCACAAGAAATTTGGGGATCTATTTTAGCAGTTATCGCAACTTGCTTAAGTGAAGCGGATGTAAAACCAGAGCAAATCGCAGGTATCGGTATTACGAACCAACGTGAAACAGCGGTTGTATGGGATAAAACGACTGGTAAACCAATTTATAACGCAATCGTATGGCAATCTCGTCAAACAATGGAGATTTGTGATGAGTTAAAAGAAAAAGGTTATAGCGAAATGGTTCGTGAAAAAACAGGTCTTTTAATTGACGCATACTTCTCTGGTACGAAAGTAAAATGGATTTTAGATAACGTTGAAGGTGCAAGAGAAAAAGCAGAAAACGGTGAGTTATTATTCGGAACAATTGATACGTGGCTTGTATGGAAACTATCTGGTGGTAAAGCGCACGTAACAGACTACTCAAATGCATCACGTACATTAATGTTTAACATTCACGACTTACAGTGGGATGATGAGCTTCTAGACATGTTAACAGTACCAAAGAGCATGCTTCCTGAAGTACGTCCATCATCTGAAATATATGGTGAAACAATTGATTATCACTTCTTCGGTCAAAATATACCGATTGCAGGTGTAGCTGGTGACCAGCAAGCAGCATTATTTGGACAAGCTTGTTTCGGTGAAGGTATGGCGAAAAATACTTACGGAACTGGTTGCTTCATGTTAATGAACACAGGTGAAAAAGCAGTAGCTTCTGAGCGCGGTCTATTAACAACAATTGCATGGGGTTTAGATGGTAAAGTAAACTACGCATTAGAAGGAAGTATTTTCGTAGCAGGTTCTGCAATTCAGTGGTTACGTGACGGAATGCGCATGTTTAAAGATGCAAGTGAGAGTGAAGTGTACGCATCACGCGTTGAATCAACTGATGGTGTATACGTTGTACCAGCATTCGTAGGACTCGGAACACCTTACTGGGATAGTGAAGTACGCGGCGCTATGTTTGGCGTAACACGCGGTACGACGAAAGAGCACTTCATTCGTGCGACGCTAGAATCTTTAGCATACCAAACGAAAGATGTACTTTGTGCAATGGAAGCAGATTCAGGTATCGAACTAAATACATTACGCGTTGATGGCGGAGCAGTTAAGAATAACTTCTTAATGAAGTTCCAAAGTGATATTTTAGAAGTTCCTGTAGAGCGTCCAGTGATCAATGAAACGACAGCTTTAGGTGCAGCATACTTAGCAGGTCTTGCGGTTGGATATTGGAAAAACCAAGATGAAATTAAAGCGCAGTGGCATATGGACAAACGCTTTGAACCAACGATGGAAGCGGAAACAAGCGAAGAGCTATATGCTGGATGGAAAAAAGCAATTGAAGCAACAAAAGCTTTCAAATAATCATAAACAGTGTTATAATGATGACAAGTTAATAATTCGGTAGGAGATTTGGAGAGACCACAACACGCTATAGAGGCGAAATCTATAGCGGAGTTCGTGGTCTCTTTTTTCGTTATCAAAGGGAGGAATTACCATGAAATTTTCAAGTAAACAACGTAAAGACGTATTAAACGGAGTAAATAAACAAGAGTTAGATGTGATCGTAATTGGTGGAGGTATTACTGGTTCTGGTATTGCATTAGATGGGGCAACACGCGGGTTATCAACAATTGTGTTTGAAATGCAGGACTTTGCAGCAGGTACATCAAGTCGTTCTACGAAACTTGTACACGGTGGTCTACGTTATTTAAAACAACTTGAAGTGAAAATGGTAGCAGAGGTAGGGAAAGAGCGTGCGATCGTATATGAGAACGGTCCCCATGTAACAACACCAGAGTGGATGTTACTTCCGTTCCATACAGGCGGTACGTTCGGATCATTCAGTACATCAATTGGTCTTCGTGTATACGACTTCTTAGCAGGTGTAAAACGAAGCGAGCGCAGAAAAATGTTTAACCGTGAAGAAACATTAAACAAAGAGCCTCTTGTGAAAAAAGAAGGATTAAAAGGCGGCGGTTACTACGTAGAATATCGTACAGACGATGCGCGTCTTACAATTGAAGTAATGAAAGAAGCAATTGAGCATGGTGCGAAAGCTGTTAACTACGCAAAAGTAGACAGTTTCTTATATAAAGATGGAAAAGTATGCGGTGTACGTGTAATCGATTTACTAGACGGAGAAGTGTACGAAGTTTACGGTAAGAAAATTGTAAACGCAGCTGGTCCTTGGGTAGATACACTTCGTGAAAAAGATAACTCGAAAAAAGGAAAAGTACTTCAGTTATCAAAAGGTGTTCACTTAGTAATTGATCAAAAACGTTTCCCATTAGGTCAAGCAATTTACTTCGATACACCAGATAAACGTATGGTGTTCGCGATTCCTCGTGGCGGAAAAACATACGTAGGTACAACAGATACGTTCTATGATAAAGATGCAGCTGTACCACACATGACAACAGAAGATCGCACATACATTATTAATGCGATTAACTACATGTTCCCAAGCGTGAAAATTACGGAAAAAGATGTTGAATCAAGCTGGGCTGGTGTACGTCCATTAATTTATGAAGAAGGTAAAAATGCATCTGAAATTTCTCGTAAAGATGAAATTTGGACTTCTGAATCTGGTTTAATTACAATCGCTGGTGGTAAATTAACAGGATACCGCAAAATGGCTGAAATGGTAGTAGACTACGTAACAAACTTACTACAAAAAGAAGGTCATAGTGCATATCCGAAGAGTGACACGAAACATATGCCAATCTCTGGTGGACATGTAGATGGTTCACACGGATTCCAAGCATTCGTTGCGAAAAAAGCAGACGAAGGTACGAAATCTGGTTTAACGAAAGCGCAAGCAGAAGAGTTCGCGAAATTCTACGGCTCTAACGTTGACGTACTATTCGACTTAGCGAAAAAACATAAAGACGAAGCGAAAGAATATAACATGCCGCTTGACGTTCTAATCCCACTTGTATACGCAATGGATTACGAAATGACAGCAAAACCAGTAGACTTCTTCGTACGCCGCAGAGGTGCTGTATTCTTCAACATCCACTGGGTATACGAGTGGAAAGAAGCAGTAATCAACTACATGGCTGCGAAACTAGGCTGGAGCAAAGAAGAACAAATGAAATACACAGCAGAATTAGAAAAAGCATTAACAGACGCTGTTATTCCTGTAGATCAACAAGAACAAGCAGCTGCGTTAGCGTAAAATAGAAAACCACCTGAAGGGGAGCCTTTAGGTGGTTTTTTTATCTTGACTAAAAATAAATAGAATGTGTTACAATGATGATAGGGTATGTAGTATGAATTTTGCATAAAATAAAAAAGACAGAAGTCTGAGAAACTTCTGCCTTGTGTAACCTAACTTGCTATTGTGGTGGTAGTAGGTGCGGTTATAAGACAATTACATTAACGTTTTAGCCGAGAACCGCCCTTACCTTTTCCACGAAGCAGGGTGGTTCTCGCTTTTTTGTATACAGAAATTAGCCACGGACCGACGTATCTTCTACCGATGACAACGCCAGCTCCGGTTAGGATACCATACACTAATTTGATTACAAACATCGCGATCATTTTATCACCTCCCCCCTTTTTTCAAAATGGAAGAGATGATTACCACACCTACTAGTTATAGCGTTAGTAAGTTACTTTTTAATTGTATTATTTTTCAAAATAAGGGACAAGACATATATGTAAAAATAAATGACTCATTCGTGTGTAAAGTGAGGGGGCGATGAGCAAATAAAGATTGATTTTACTCATAGTAAAGAAAAATTAAGAGTTCAAAAAACGGTATGGACATTGCTAACCGTTCTTTTTTTTATGAATGTATAAAACTTTTCCATAGAGTGCGTCGTCTAATATATGGGAAGGAGGAAATAGTGTGGATGAATTAACAGTAGAGATGTTTGAAATAGAAGATAAAGAGGACACCTTGATGATGATCAAGGTGTTTTTGTTATATGTAAAAAGAATTCACTATTTTGATTAAGTACAAACGTAAATAGATAGCAAAAGAGGGCTATGATAAATAACCCTCTTTTCGTGTTTAAATAAGTGCACTTGCTTTTATAGAAGTACATAATTCAGAACGAGAAATTGATTCAGCTAGTTGTTGTAAATAGGCGTATTCTTCCGCATCTTTTTCAGAAGTGTTAGGATCTAATAAATGAGAAGAAAGAAGTACATCAATTGTCAGTATATCCGAATCATGAGAAATGATTTTATACCCTGCAAATACAGGGTATTTTAAATCTTTTACTTTTTGAATCATCTGATGGAAATTCGTAACGTTTATATTGATTTTTGCTAATGGAAAGCATTTTTCGGTAGGATTCTCGATGGTCTTTCTAATTTTATAATCGTATACGTAGTAGTACTTTTCTTGCTGCTCAAGTGCTTGTAATTCCTTCGTTAATAAGTGGTATTTATCTGTAAGTCCAGTTGTGAGTGCATCGTTTTCTTCTCCAACTACTAATGTGAAAAGTGTTGGTGATGAAATTGAAATGGTGCGGACGTTTAAATCAATAAAAGTGGGGTTCAATTGTAAAATGGTATGTAATTTTTCGGTAGGAAACTCACCGTCATAAATAGCAATGAAATAATGATTCATTTTTCCACTCCTTATTTTTTCTAAAATGATATATTCTATTTTGAAGTTGTAAATCCTGCATAAAAAAGAAACACCTTGATTCGTATCAAGGTGTTGTAATAAGTTCAAAGCTCTCTGAAGCAGCCCCGAGTATAAAAGGACTAACCTCGCCAACGCTATAAAGTTGTAATTCATGCATAGCTCGCGTACAAGCAGTGTAAAACAATCTACGAACACTCTCATCACTGTACACATCTTTAGAAGCATTATAAATAATAACAGCGTCAAATTCGATACCCTTCGCTAAGTAAGCCGGGATCACGACAATACCTTGCTCATACTCGGCGGAGTTACTTTTCACGAGTTTAATATTCTCGATATGATTAAGTGCTTCGTAGGCAGCGGCACTTTCAGCTGCGGATTTACATATAATTGCGATTGTATTATGCTGTTGTTTTTGAAGTTCAGCAACTTTGGAAGAAATACAGTCGTGCAGTTCGCTATCATTCGCTACTTTCGTTACTGTAGGCTTCTCACCGTCACGTTCAAATGCGTTAATGTTTTTTCCTTGCGGTACGAGAGCGCGTGTAAATTCAATAATCGGTTTTGTGGAACGATAGCTACGAGTTAAGTTGATGCCGTTCGTTTCATCGGGTCCGTATAAGCTAGTAAGTGTATTGAAGTTCACTGTTTCACTCGCATGGGCAAATATCGCTTGGTTAAAGTCTCCGAGCACTGTCATTTTTGCGGCAGGGAAGAGACGTTTTAAAAACTCGAACTGAAACGGAGAATAGTCTTGCGCTTCGTCTACGAGTACGTGTTTAATCGATCTATTCGTTTGGAAGCCTTCAATTAGTTCTTTTAAAAGTAAAAATGGAGTCGCATCCTCGTAATATAATTTTCCTTCATCAAGCATGTTCACAGTTAATGAGCAAATGTCGTCCCATTCTTTTGGCTTTTCTCCAGTAACCCATGATGCATCTGTGAAGAGTTGTTTATATATGCCTGTAAAATTGATGAAACGTAATGTTTGAACGCCTTTACGTAACGGCTTCAATTTTTTACGGACAATCATACGTCCAAGTACTTTCGTTTCTTTCTCATAATCATTAAAGGAGTTATCTTCAAACTCGCCTTTTTTCTGTAAGTATTTATAAGCTTTTTGATATTCATCTTTACTAAGTAATTCAATTTCTTCTTCTACCCATGGCTTTTTCAGTTCTGTTTTTTCGATTGCGTCTATTTGTTTGTTTAGCCAATCCGTTAACTTCTCGATTCTATTATGGAAGCGGAGGGAGGAATCCGTATTATAAAATTGCTCTGTAATTTCTTTAGCAGAGGCAATCAATTTCCCTCTAAATTTCATTCCTCTAAATAGCATGCCTGAAGATTCAAGAGATTGTCTGTACGCTCTAATCATCTCGAAAAATTGAGTAGATGCTTTAAATCGAATGCTCGCATTTCTCGTTTTATAAGCAGGGCTATTCGTTTCAGTTAGCATATATTCTAGTTGTTCATAAGGATCTTCAACATCAAACGATTTACTTAGTCTATGGTTTAAATATTCTTGGAATGTGACTTGCTGCATATTTTCTTCGCCGAGTTCTGGCAGTACGTTAGATACGTAACTGTTGAACATAGAGTTAGGGGAGAAGAGAATAATTTGGTCCGCTTTTAGCCATTCGCGATATTTATATAGTAAATAGGCAATACGTTGCAGGGCAGCTGACGTTTTACCACTACCAGCAGCTCCTTGCACGATAAGGAGTCGGCCTTCATCGTGACGAATAATTTCATTTTGCTCGCGCTGAATCGTAGCGACGATACTTTGCATATGTTTATTCGTACCTTTTCCAAGCGCCTGTTGCAGAATTTCATCGCCAATTGTAAGGCTCGTATCGAACATAGAATCAATCTCGCCATTTTGAATAATGTACTGTAATTTTTTCTCCACATTACCGCGAACTACGCCTCCTGGTGTTTTGTATTCAGCTGGTCCTGGTGGATAGTCGTAATAAACGCTCGAAATAGGTGCGCGCCAGTCGTATATGAGGAAGTTTTCTCCGCTAGCATCGGTAAGCGTAGCGACGCCGATATAAATTTCCTCTGCGGCAGGTTCACCTTCTTCTGTAAAATCAATGCGTCCGAAGTAAGGGGCTTTATGCATACGTCTTAGTGCAGCGAGTCGATTGAAAGTGTGCTTATGTGTAATTTGTGTTACAGCAAGGGACTGAGCTTGTTGCCTTAAGTTGATAACTGTTTCAAGATAATCATCAAAAGTATCAGTATTCACTTTCACGTCATCCCAGAAATGTTTACGAATATGGATTACTTCTGCCCGGCGTCTGCCAGTTTCGTTTTCCAGTTTATCAATTTGCTGCGTAATCGTTTCGATTACGGTATCCAATCTTTTTTGCTCTAGATCAAGTTTTTTGTTCATACGGTAGCACTCCTTTAAAAGTGAAAAATAGAGGTTGACTGAAGATGTGTTTTGGTGTACAATTAAGATACGGATAAATACGTTCTTTGCGTTTTATAAAATGTGTTTCTGTACTAATTTAACATAGTTTTTTCATTTAATCAATGATAATAAGATAAACCTTGGTTCCATGCTACGTGGATCAAGGTTTTTTTGTTTTTGTAGAGGGAGTCACGCTTGTTGTCGTTTTTTGTCGGTAAGTCGATATATTTCGAAAATCGCCGATATAATTCATTCAGAGGACCAACTATATAATTTCATTTACCGAATCTGGATATAACTCCCGAGAGAAGAGGGTATACAAAAAAGCTCAGGCCTAAGCCCGAGCTTTTTATTTCATTATTTCTTTTCTTCTTTTTTCTCGTCAGCTTTTTTCTCTTCGAAAAGATCTTTCAAATCTTTATCGTCAACTTTTACGTCAGCTTTTTTGATTTCTTTCATCATAAGATCGTTCATGAATGCGCCATCTTGCATTTTCTTCGCAATTAGTTCTTTTTTGATGTCAGCTTTAGATTGTTCGAATGATTTTTCTGGCTCTTTAATGTCTGTAACTTTAATGATGTGGTAACCGAATTGTGTTTTTACAGGTTCGCTTACTTCATCTTTTTTCAGTTTATAAGCAGCATCTTCGAATTCTTTAACCATTTTACCATGTTCGAAGAATCCTAAGTCTCCGCCTTTTTCTTTTGAACCAGTATCTTCAGAGTATTGTTTCGCTAACTCTTCGAAAGATTTACCTTGTCCAAGTTCTTCTTTAACTTTCTTCGCAGTAGCTTCATCTTTTACAAGAATGTGGCTTGCTTTAATTTCAGGTTTGTAGTTTTCTTTTAGTTCTTTATCAGTGATTGTTTTTTCAATTGCTTTTTCTTGAGCTAATTGAGCACGTAACATATTTTTAAATGTTTCTTCTTTCATACCTTGTTGTTTTAACAGTGTATCGAATTGATCACCAACTTGTTTTTTCGTTTCATCGAGCTTTTTATCTACTTCTTTGTCGTCTACTTTGTAGTTTTTGATAAGTACTTTTTCCATAACCATACCTTGTAAGACTTGGCTACCAGCTTTTTGCTTCATTTCATTGTAGAAATCTTCTTTCGTAATATCACCAGCTTTAGAAGTAACAACTTTGTCTGATGATGATGTTCCACATGCTGATAATGCGATTACACTTGTTGCGGCTAAGGCAAGCATAGCTTTCTTCATTCAATAAACACTCCTACTATTATGTATTTTTAATTTATCCTACACCAATGAACTTAAGTTCATAAGAGCCCGATTAAGTCTCACTGATACTTTTGCTTTTTATATTGTTAAAGCGCGCTTAACAGGGCTTACCGAGGCTGAGGATAAAGTTTTGATGGATGTTATTTGTTCTATAGTATAAGCAATATGTACAAAGTTTAATATATCATATTTCGACTCGTTTTCATATTGATAAAGAAAAATTAACCATATCGTGTCAGATTTTGAAAGTGTGCCATATTGGGCGGATGCCGCATATACAGAATAGAGGAGGGGATGGGGATGAATTCTCAACTTATTTTATTACTTGTACTGTTTATTTTATTGGTTATAGTAGGTATAATTTGCTTATAGAGGAAAAAAGTGAGGAAGGGGCTTTCCTTCCTCACTTTCCATGAAATATAATTTCTATATAACTAGAAATTAATAAAATTGTTATACATACATTAATAACCCGAAAGACACCGGGCTGGCGGCTCGCAGCTATTTGTTTTCGTTCACACAGTGTATGTGTCATGAAATTCGTGTAAAATATAACAAGAAGTGCGAATGCGACAAAAACAACTGTTATAAGTGTCATGAGGCGAGACCTCCTTTTGGCTAAAATACATATACTTTATATATTGTATCATACGATATTTTGTTCGTGTTATAAAATTCAGAAATAGAAGACTTTGTGTTAGAAAGTGAGGGAGAAAATGGACGTTGTTAGAAGATTAGAACAAGCTGAATACTACGTAGACCTACTATTTAAAATGATTGATGAAGAAAAGTGTCCATTTTATTCTTTAATCATAAAGAAAAAAGCCCGTAAAAAAGATATTGAACGTATACTGAAACTTTGTGAAACATTGAACGAACAATATGTAGCGGAGAAAGCAGAAGGCCTTTTATTGTTCGATGCGCTGTTAGATCAATTTGAAAAAGCGCTTCCACATCAGCTCGAAGTAAACGAAACTGCGGAAGCGCTAGCAAAACAAGGTTTATTTAACCCACTTATGAATGAATTCTTACGCATGAGTGCGAAAAAATAAATAGATTATTTCTTAACTAACTTCTGATCGGATTCCGTAAAATTCTCCTCAATATCTTCTAATGATTTCTCAAAAATATCGATGAAGTCTTGTCCGTAAATATTGCGCAAGATAGCAATCAGCTCGATATTTTCTGGGAACTTTCCATAAAAATTACGAAGTGCAAGAGCCCCATTAAACACTGAATTACTTTCAGGGTCATACTCCTCCATTAAGCGAAGTAGTAATTCTTCCCCTTTATCTGTAATTTCAATGTACGTATTTCGTTTATCATCTTCTTTTTTCGAGAATACAAGATAGCCGCGTTCCTCAAGCTTTTTCGAGAAGTTAAACGCCGTTGATACGTGCATAACTCCAAACTTAGCAATCTCAGAAATAGAAGCCCCTTTTAAATGATAAGCGATTGTTAAAATATGATGCTCATTAATATTTAAATCGTAAGGCTTAATCCACATTTGCCAATCTTTCTCTACACATTTCCATAACGCTTTCGATAATTGAGCAATGCGTTGGCTGAAAATCATCGCTTCTTTTACCGAGTAATCTTTTTCTCCACTTTTCATTTACTCACCCACTTTAACATTCTTTTTCATTACTATCTATTATGCCAGTAAAATAAAAATTAATAAAGTCTTTTTGTGAGAATTGTGAAAATTTTTTAAAAAAATGACATTCTATACAAATCATGCATAACTATGGAAGCGGTTTATGAGTCGTGAGTACATGTGTTGTCCTTACATGTTAATGGCTAACATATATTGTAAATGCATAAAAACACGGCATATCTATGTGATATGCCGTGTTAAGGTCAATTTATATAAAAAATATTTGTTATATGCAAAAACTAAGCAGGAATTTGTTTACGCTTTTTCTGGAACAGCTTCTTGTAGTTTCTCAATTGACTTTTGAATGTCCAAAATTTCTTTTTCAATATGGCGCTTGTTTTGAGAAATATCTTGTTTCCAGTTAGAAAGCGTGTCTTGCATGTCGTCTTTTAATTCTTGAAACACTTCTTTACCTTCTGAAGCAGTTTCAACGATTTGACGCTTTAATAACTTTGTATCAGCTGTAATATCAGCTAAAGTCTTTTTAATATCATTTCCTTTTTCTTTTAACTTGCCGCGCATGGCTTTGCCAGAAGAAGGAGTAGAGAAAAGAACTGCTAATCCAGCAACTGCTCCGCCGCAAAGGACACCTGTAATAAAGGATTTAGCTTTTGACATAAAAAGAGACCTCCTTATTTTTCGTTCGTATTCATGATGTGAAATAGTATGCATATCTTTAAAACAAGAGAAAGAAAAGAGAACTTTTCCTTCTTGTAAGTGCGCTATGCACAGAAAAGTATACCCCGGTATATGGAGTGAAGAAACAAGCCTTGCAATATGTAATTACTTCGGGGAATTGGCTTGTTATGTATTACGTCTTCTTATAGTGTCACTATTTCACACTATTTGCAATTGTGCTTGCGATGTTTTGTAAATTTTCCATTGTATATTCATTTTGGTGTGATTTCCAAACGGCACCGAAACCATCGTTTTCACCGTAGCGTGGAATTAAATGAAGGTGGAAGTGGAACACAGTTTGTCCAGCTTTTTCACCGTTATTGTTAAGTAGGTTAAAGCCAACTGGATTAAACTCTGCTTTAATCGCATTTGCGATTTTTGGAACGACAGAAAAAATGTGTGATGCGATTTCTGGCGTTAACGCAAAAATGTCTTGTTTGTGAACTTTCGGAATAACAAGAGTATGTCCTTTTGTTACTTGACTAATATCTAAAAATGCAAGCACATGTTCATCTTCGTATACTTTTGAGCAAGGGATTTGCCCGTCAATGATTTTACAAAAAATACAATTGTCTGCTGTATGATTCATTGATCTCATCCTTTCAAATATCCTTAGCCGTATTTTACCATAATTACATAAGAGAACAAACACGAAAAACAGGAAGCTGAGTCAGCTTCCTGTTTTCTGAAGAGGGATTGAAAAAGCATTATCGTAATTTACGTTTCGCAGACACCCCATTTATTTAAGAAATGCATGGTAAATCGGCTAAAGTTTCTGCCGTAGACACCCCATTTTCAAGTGAAATGAATTGCAATCTTTTTAAAATGAAATTGTTTATTTTTTAAAACAGTATATGCTCTTTCGGAGACACCCCGTTTCGAAAATGAAACAAATAATCTGGTTATGTGTAAATTTCATTGTCCAACATGGACACCCCATTTCATGATGACTTCACTATGTTGTTATACTCATCAATTGGTGGTTGCTTTTTCAATGTGTTCCTTCTTCACTAATTATGATGTCCGCTTTCGTAAAAATATATGCTAACAAATTTAAATTTTTTTTGAACACATCGATACTATGTAGTACAGCGCAATTTTTGGTAAGATGAATATAGAATGAATACTAATGAAGAAAGTGGTGTCGTATGAGCGAGTTATTGCGTGTAGAAAATGTTACAGGAGGATATACGAAACGACCTGTATTAAAAGACGTTTCGTTCTCTGTTAATAAAGGCGAACTTGTCGGCTTAATCGGTTTAAATGGGGCTGGTAAAAGTACGACGATTAAACATATTATCGGTTTAATGGAACCGAAAAAAGGAACTGTCACAATTAATGGGAAAACAATTCGTGATGATATGACAGCGTACCGTTCTAGCTTTTCATTCATTCCAGAAACACCGGTATTATATGATGAGCTAACGCTAGAAGAGCATTTGAAATTAACAGCGATGGCGTACGGTGTCGATGAAAAACAGTACGAAGAACGTGTAGGACAACTATTACAAGAATTTCGTATGAAAAATCGTTTAAAATGGTTTCCATCTCATTTCTCAAAAGGGATGAAACAAAAGGTAATGATTATGAGTGCATTTTTAGTGGAGCCATCTCTTTACATAGTAGACGAACCTTTCGTTGGACTGGATCCGTTAGCAATTCAATCTCTACTTCAAATGATGGATCAAATGAAAAAGAGCGGCGCAGGTATTTTAATGAGTACACATATTTTAGCGACGGCAGAACGTTATTGTGATTCGTTCATTATTTTACATCAAGGCGAAGTAAGAGCGATGGGAACATTATCTGAACTGCAATCACAGTTTAATATGCCAGGTGCAACGTTAGATGATATTTATATTGCCTTAACAAAGGAAGAAGATTATGAATAGTACAGCATTATGGAAAGAACGATTTCGTCACTTTCTAAAAGAAGTTCGTACATATAGTAAATACGTATTTAACGATCATTTGAAATTTATTTTCGTGTTTATCATCGGTGCGGGAGCGTATTATTACCAACAATGGTTACAAACGTTAACACCTTCGTTTCCAACTGCGCTCGTGATGGCAGTGTTAATTGGACTAGTTTTAACAGCTGGATCAATGCAAACGTTATTAAAAGAAGCAGACCTTGTTTACTTACTGCCAGTTGAAGAGAAGCTAAAGCCTTACTTCACAAAGGCCTTTCTCTTTACGCTTATGATTCAGTTATACATAATCGCAATCGTAGCAGCTGCGCTTGCCCCGTTATACTTCCAGCAAATGAAGCAAACAGGAGCGGCTTACATATGGATTGTAATCGCGTTTGTTATTGTGAAAGCTTGGAATTTATTTATAGCGTGGGAAAAGTCCTTTTTAACAGATCAAAATGTACAAAAGGCGGATTGGTTCATACGTTTTATCTTAAACGGTTTATTTGTATATTTCCTTGTAGAACGTACTTCAGTTCTTTTTATTGGCGGAATTGTTCTATTCATGGTGTTATACCTTGCTATCATGCATCAAATGGTGAAAGGGAAGCCACTAAACTGGGAGTATTTAATTTCTGAAGAAGGTAAAAAGATGATGTTACTGTACCGCATTGCGAATATGTTCGTTGATGTACCAGCATTAAAAGAGAGAGTATCCCGCAAGAAATGGCTTGATTTCATTCTTTCGATAATCGGCGAAAAGCGTACATATTTATACTTATATACGAGAACATTTTTAAGATCAGGTAACTATTTTGGATTATATGTGCGTTTGCTCGCTCTTGGAGGAGTTATTCTTTACTTCATTCCATTTTTATATGGACGATTCATCGTGAGTTTTATCTTCCTATACTTAATCGGCTATCAGCTATTAACTTTATGGAAACATCACCGCATGAAAATTTGGCTTGATTTGTATCCAGTAAAGGTAGATGAAAAGAAGAAAGATTTTCTTACTTTATTAAACGCGATTCTAATCATCGGGAGCGTAATCTTTACAGTTATATTTGCACTAGCAACGAAAGATTTCATGATGACAGGAATTTTACTTATCGTAAGCATATTATTTAGTATCGGTTTCGTTTACCAATACGGGGCGAAGCGCATTGAGCGTTTAAATTGAAAGGAATGAACCTATGATTACATATGAAGAGAAGGTTATAAAAGAATTGGAGCAGTGGAAAGCTACATTCATGAAAGATTCTTCTATGATGACACGGTTCTCCAAAAAAGTGCAGACGAAAGTACAACAGCTCATTCCGGCGAAAGTACAAAAGGTGTTAACAGAGACGATTCGTATGATGGTGCAAACGATCAGCGCCGGATCAAACTTTATAAAGCCGAAATTAAAAGAGACGACATGGTCACTGCAAAGACGTGACGATGAAGTACGCAAAAAAATGGATGAGTACAAAAAAATAGCAGCGGCGGAAGGGGCTGGGACTGGAGCTGGTGGTATTCTCCTTGGCCTTGCTGACTTTCCGCTTTTACTCGGCATTAAAATTAAATTTTTATTCGATGCAGCAACGTTGTACGGATTTGATACGAGTAACAAAGAAGAGCGCCTTTTTATCCTTCACGTTTTCCAACTCGCCTTTTCAAGTGATGATCATAGAAAAGAAATATGGAAAGCCATCGAAACGTGGGATACAGAAGAAGAAAATCATATGGACTGGGAAAAGTTCCAAACGGAGTACCGAGACTATATCGATTTAGCAAAAATGCTTCAGCTCGTACCAATAATTGGTGCCCCGGTCGGCGCATATGCGAACTATCAATTACTGCAAAGACTTGGAGAAGTGACGATGAATTGTTATCGTATGCGATTGTTGAATAGGGATTAAAAAGAAGGCGTCCTACATGTGTAATGTAGGACGCCTTTTCTTAGAAGCCAAGTCCACTATAGCTAGCTCCAACTATAATTAATACGATAAAGAGTACAATGATGAATGGAAATCCGCTCTTACCAGCTTGTCCATCTTCACCGCCGCCAGTTCCGCCGCTACCGCCTTTACCACCAAGTCCCATATGAACATCCTCCTTATTGTTATATATTGCTTTTACTATATGTTTTTCTACATTTACCAATAAACCCCTTCTAAAGCGCTAACTAACTTGAAAATCATTTCGTTTCATTTTATAATTTACTTACCGACCGGTAAGTAAAAATAAGTGAGGTACAGTATGACAAAGAATTTACAAACATCGCAGAACATTGTAGAGGCGTCATTTAAACTTATGGCAGAGCACGGTATTGAGAAAATGAGCCTTTCCATGATTGCGAAAGAGGTAGGTATTTCAAAACCGGCCATTTACTATCATTTTTCTTCTAAAGAAGCGTTAGTAGATTTTTTATTTGAAGAAATTTTTTCTGGGTATCATTTCTCTTCTTACTTCGATAAAGATCAATATACGAAAGAAAATTTTGCAAAAAAGTTAATTGCAGATGGTTTACATATGTTGTCTGAGTATGAAGGACAAGAAGGTATATTACGCGTCATAAATGAATTTATCGTAACTGCGGCGCGAAATGAAAAGTATCAGAAACGTTTATTTGAAATACAAGAAGAGTTTTTAAATGGCTTTCATGATTTATTAAAGCAAGGTGTAGAACTTGACGTTGTGTCACAACATGCAACAGAAGAGAATGCTCATACGTTAGCGCTCGTTATCGATAATATGAGCAACTACATGTTAATGGGATTCCAGTTAAAGTATAAAGAAATTTGGATTCGAAATGTGAAAAACGTCATAAAGGAGGAGTAAAAGTGAAAATGCAAAAAAACTGGTGGCTCGGTTTTCTTGGATTCATTGGAGTGTATAAAATTCCAGGTATGATAGAGGCTTTTCAGGCGGATGGAAGTTGGCTGAAGTTAATCGGTTTCATTTGGTTACTTTGGTTCGGATATTTTATTCCAGAGAAGAAAGATAATTAAATTTCAATTTTCTGTAAAGTTATGTAAAATATAGATTGAGAGTATTCATATATTAGATTACTAGATTTGGAGTGGTTACATGGATCCATTGAAAAATGAAATTCACCCTGACATGGTCAAGGTGTGGAAAACGCGTTCCTTAATTGAGTTAGGAATTAGTATTATCGTCATTTTGGCATATCTTTTCTTTATGATTAAGTTTAATTGGTGGGCTTGGATTTTTTATGTGCTCATCGGATTAACAATTGTATATACGCCGCTTGATTACTTTACATTCCCGAAATTGCGTCAACGTTACTATAGCTACCAACTAAATGAAGAAGAACTTGAAATTCAGCACGGTCTTTTCGTCGTAAAACGTGTATTAGTACCGATGATTCGTGTGCAGCACGTTACAATTGAACAAGGGCCAATTATGAGGAAATACGGATTAGCAGAATTACACATTTCAACAGCGGCGACTTCTCATAGTATCCCAGGCTTAACGATGTATGAGGCAGAAATGTTGAAAACGAAAATCGCAGAATTAGCGAAAGTGAGTGATGAGGATGTATAAGAGGCAGCATCCACTCACGATGTTATTAGAATTAAAAATAACAGATTTTATACCATTTATTATTTTTCTTTTTAGTTTAAAAGGAAAGTTTCCATTTTGGTATTTAGTTCCTATCGGTTTTGCGGTAATCACGATTGTTTCAGCTATCGTAGGCTGGTACTACAAAGTATATTGGGTCGAAAATAACGTATTACATATTAAAGAAGGGCTCTTTGTGAAGAAGGAGAGCTACTTAAATAAAGAACGTGTTCAAACGATTAATACAAGTTCAGGCATGCTGTACCAAGTGTTAGGACTAAAGAAAATTAAAATTGAAACAGCTGGCGGAGGAAATGAGCCGGAAGTTAGTTTAGCTGGTATTACGGTAGAAGAGGCAACAAAGCTTATTACAATGTTAAATGAGCCAACCTCGGTAGTAAAAGTAGAAGAAACATCAGAAGAAGTAGTACGAAAAGAAATTATTACAGAGGAAAAACAAACGACAGAGTACAAGTTAACGTGGAAAGAGATTTTAATAGCGTCTATTACATCTGGTCAATTTGGATTATTATTCTCTTTAATATTTTTCGTTTATAACCAAGTGGACGAGTACATTCCGAGATGGATCAAAAATAGCGTAGAGTCTTATGTTATGGATCATGATATATATGGCTGGATTTACATGGTAGCTATTTTACTTGTCGTTTCTTGGATTATATCTACAATTGGATATGCGTTAAAACATGGGGATTTCACAGTCAATCGAAAAAATGATGAAGTCCGTATTTCGCAAGGATTACTTGAGAAAAAAGAACTCGTATTAAAGTTACACCGCATTCAAGGTATTACGATAAAAGAAGGTATATTACGCCAACCATTCGGTTATTGTGCTGTGCAAGTAGAAGTCATTCAAAGTGAAGGAAAAGAAGAAAAAGTTACGCTACATCCTATCATTCGAAAAGATCGCGTGCAACAGTTACTCACCCATTTACAATTACCATACGAACTGAATACAAACATTATTTCATTACCAAAAGCAGCATTGCGTCGCTATCTCATTGATAGTTTTATCTTCTTCGCCATGCTAGCAATCCCGCTGACGGGAATCAGCATATACTTTGAAAAGTATTACATCATGTGGGCATTATTACCGCTCGCGATCCTCATCTTTACACTTGGATACGCAACATTTAAAACAAATGGTTACGGTGTAAACGGAGAACAAATTACAATTGTGTATCGTAGTATTGGAAAATATACAGGACTTGTCAGAAGAAGACACGTCCAATCAATGGAGAAGACACAATCATATTTCCAGCGCCGCGTAGACTTATGTACGTATAAGTTTTCTAGTGCATCATCGAATTATAAATTAGAGCATACGAGAGTAGAAGATGCAGAGAGAATGCAGGATTGGTATAAGAAGAGAATAAGTGAGGATTAGTTTAAAAAGGCTTGCCTAGTATGATAGGCAGGCTTTTTTTATAGAGAAATGAGTAGTTTGCAATTGAACTAAGTTTTCTTTAGTCCAATCCATATATGAGTACTACAGCGCACATAAATGAATATGTATCAGGAAAAAGGAAGTATACTTCTATTTCAGGGAAATTCGTGAAATATTTGATATAAATGGTATACTAATGTAGAAATAATATTAGGAGGCTATGTATGATAAGTCAGTTGAAAAGAGAAGCACTTGATGCATTAAAAGGAAAATGGGGATTAGCAGTAGGAGCAACCTTATTAATTGGAATTCTTATTGGAGCTGTGGAATTTTTAACGACAGGTATTTTCTCAATGTTTTGGGGTTGGGAAGAAGCAAGTGATTCGCTTACAGTAACTATTATTGCAATGCTTATTATCGGTCCGTTAACAACGGGTGCTTATTACCTAGTTTTAAATGTAATTCGTGGAACTAATGCTAGTATTGGTCATGTATTTAGATGGTTTAGCGATGGAAGTAAGTTTATGAAAGCATTTTTAACATATTTACTAATGTATGTATACGTAATTCTATGGACATTACTTCTTATTATTCCGGGTATTATTAAATCATTTTCTTATTCTATGACGTATTTTATTTTGAATGATCATCCAGAATATACAGCGAATCAAGCAATTACTGAAAGTCGCCGTATGATGAACGGACATAAAATGGATTACTTTTTACTATGCTTAAGTTTCCTTGGCTGGTTCATTTTAAGTATTCTTACTATCGGAATCGGTTTCTTATGGTTAGCACCTTACTTCTATTCGACATCGGCAGCGTTTTATGAAGAGATTTCAAAAGAATATTACAAAAAAGAAGGTACTACTTTCTAATAAAGTGAAACTTTAATCAGTGGGGGGTTCTTCATCCCCACTGATTATTAGTTGAACTAATCGGGCGTTTACGGGCAGTTGATTCCTCACCTAACTTCTTTGCTTTCGCTAAATTTTGAGGTGGGGGTCTTACTGCCCGCAAATAGCGGGATAAAACATCTAAACTGAATATAGGGAGCAGATGGTTTAGATGTTTTGATATGTGTTCTGTTTTGGGATTCACTTCAGGATAAGGTATAGGTTTTTATATAGAAATTCTTCCCTCTATGATTTATCATAGAGGGTTATTTTTTTATGTGAAAATGATAGAAAATAGTGAATAATATATATGAAAGGAAAAAAGTGAGGTGAATGAGAGTGAGCAAATTTTTAATTCCGTATTCATTTTCTATATTAAGTTTCTTTATTTCAGCAACGGCACTTGATTTATATGATAGGATGGGAAAAAATAATGAGATGATTTCGCCGAACATACTTGGAAAGATAATTCAATCTATTTCGCAAATGGGAGTCCTTACATTGTATTTCGGAGTACCTATTATTTTAGGTGGATGTCTTCTTGGTGAGATATTGTTTAGAGGTATCATTTTACGATTTAAATTGAGCTATATTATATCTGTATTATTATATTTACTCTTAGCTTTTAGTATTGTTTTCATAACGGTAGGGATTCCAAATACATATGAAGATTCCAATATTTTTTTCATGGGGATAACTATGATTTGTGCTGTTACATTCTTTGTGGGTCGGGATATATGGGAGAAAAAACAAGTTAGTAATGGAGTGGGAACATGAAATACACTTGTCCGTGTTGTGGGTATAAGGTGAAACTTTAATCAGTGGGGATTTTGTTCATTCCCCACTGATTATTAGCCCTCACCAATCGGGCATTTATGGACAGTTGACCTCCCGCCTAACCCCTTTGTTCTAGCTGAATTTTGAGGTGGGAGTTTTACTGGCCGGCAAATAGCGGGGTAGAACAATAGAAGAAGAACCCCCAGGTCCAGAAAAACCGGAAACAACAGATCCAGAGAAGCCTGGAACACCAAATCCAGAAAAACCTGAAAAAGAATTACCGAAGACAGGACAGAAAATACCTGTGGAACCATATATGGGAGCATTTCTTGTAATGATGAGTTTTGGATTACTCGTATTAGGTAGAAAACAGCAGAGATAATAAAAGTGAAAAGGTATCCTTCAAGTATTTGAGGATACCTTTTTTATTTTATTTGGCATAAAAAAAGCATCTAGCAAAAGTACTAGATGCAAATAAAAATACAAGGGAAGATAAATGTCCTCACGTTTTCATAGTGTTTTGTTGAAAAAAGGGCTATCTATGTAATTAATTTTAACGCGTAAGGAAAGAAGTTTCTTTCCTTACATGTTTGAAGGGGGATAGTCCAACGGTAGGTAGGGAAAATAATGTAAAAAAAAACTATTGTATGTTTAAAAACGTTATGTTACATTTGTGTTACAGATAAGTTACAAAACGTAACTTTTGTTACGTTTTGTTTTCTTATGTTTTCGATAGATTACGAGTTGTAGTTCGTATTTCCAATCAACTGAGAATATTTAAAGTTGAAGAAATAACAAACTATAAACTATAAACTAAAAATGGTTTTTCTATGTGTATGAGAGTGTGTAGTAAAGATTTTGAGTGGGAGCTTTATCCGCATTATTAAAATTCCTTTCGGTCTTAAAAGAAGAAGACTACCAACTATTTAGGAGTTTTAAGTAATGATAGTAAATGAAATGTACTTCCTTTCCCGCACACAATGTAGTACATATTTTACTGTTAGTCTAAGTACTACACAGACTTTTATACATATGATGTTATTGTTTTAGGAGTATATAGGGGGAGAGAAAATGAGAAAGTTATTAACGGTAATTGGACTTACATTTTTAATGTTGGCTGGATGTAGTAATGGGAACTTTGAAAAAGCAATGGATGAGGGAAAGACTGCACTAACGAATAAAGAATATAAAACAGCCTTATCGTCATTTGAACGAGCGCTAGATGAGAAAAAAGATGATTCAGATGTAAAAGTACTTGTAGAACAAACGAAAGCAATGATTGAAGCAGTGAAGTTAAAAGAGGAAACAAAGGTAGAAGAGTCAATCAAGTCATTTGAAAAAGTAGAGAGCGTGAAGAATGGAAGTAATACGCTGTTAAAACAAGCGAAGGAAGAGCGAACAGCATTACTAGCCATCTTAGAACAAAAAAAGAAATATAGCGAGCAACTGACGAAAAGTGAAGAGTTCATAAGTAAGAAAAATTATGCAGAAGCGAAAGAGATATTAGATAAGCTAGTTTCCGAAACGAAAGGTAACAAGAACTTTGAAGAATATAATAAAAAAGCTGTAGGATTAGTTACTAAAATTGGTGAAGAGGAAAAAACTGCAAAGAGTGAAACAGCAGCACCGAAGGCACAAAAAACAGATGCAGGAACGAGTCAAAAAGTGGAGCCTGAAAAGAATCAAAAGGTAGCAACAGAAAAGAACCAAAAAACAGATCCAGAGAAGAATCAAGAGGTAGAGACAGGAAAGAATCAAGATGCATTTACTTTTGAGAAAGCTAAAGAATATATTAAAAATGAATATAAAGAAGAATATGATTACACGTTAGAGAATACGCAAGTAGAAAATGGAAAGAAATATTATCAAATAAGAGTGCGTACGACATATAAAATAGAAGGTGCAGCTGGATCAGGATTTACTGGTGTATTCAAAGTATTCGAAGATGGTACAATTGTTGAAGTGCACTAGATTGATGAAAAGAATATGATACAAAACAGTAATCTGTCAAAAATAGAGATAATAAAAAGGTATCCTTCAAGTACGAGGATACCTTTTTACATTTTAAATCGTTCTTTATGACTAATCTTTAATTATTAATCCGAGTAATGTTGCAAACTGAATAGCTTGATATGATGATACTTTACATCCTCTTAGATTGTTCACTGAAACGGTAAGTGTATCAAAATTAGAAGAACTAATATCTATTCCCTTCAGTGATGTTTGATCAAAATTTGCTTCGTCAAGGCTACATGAATTGAATTCAACTTTTTTTAGTTTACAGTCAAAAAAATCTGCATTATTTAATGAAGTTGCATTAAATATGATCTTTTCTAGTTTAGAATTTCCAAGTGAAGCTAAATTCAAAATTGAATTTTCAAATGTAACATTTCCTAAGCTAGATTCTGTAAAATTAACGCCAATTAATTTACTGTTTTTAAATTCGACTCTGTGAACAGAAGAGTTGCTTAAATTAACATTTGATAAATCGCAGTTCTCAAAACAAACATCTGTAATATCAATACTGCTAAAGTCTGTATTGGTAAACTTACAATTTTTTATCACTGCATTATATAAACGCACTCTATCTACAGATTCATTTTCAAAAGTGGAATCGATGATTTCACACATTTCTAATGTTGAATCTTCTTCATAAAAAATATCGTGAAAATTCTTTAAAGATAACTCTGGCGAAATTTTTGGTCTATCAATTTTCATATTATATCCTTCTTTCATTGAATTAGTTAGCTAGAAAAAATGTATCATCTATTTTAACCTCTTTTTTAAATAAATTCGATGATTGTAATGGCACCTAGTAACTTTTCTAAGACTGCCAAGTTGATTTTTAAACTCACTTATTTATAATCTTTTCTTTTAAGGTTTCCATATTTTACACGACCCATTTTTTATTATCCTTCCACTAACTTTAACGATAAAATAATAACGTCTCCCTTTAGAGGAGAGTCAAGAATAAGGGGGCAATATAAATTGGAAAATTTATTTTCTATTGGTGAAGTTGCTAATATGAAAGGCATTACAATAAAAGCTTTAAGATATTATCATCAAACAGGCATTCTTATCCCAGTATATATTGATGCAAAAACGGGTTATAGATACTATTCGGTAGATCAATTTGTTTATATTGATATAATTAAAGTTTGTAGAGCTTTAGGAACGAGTACGAAAGAACTGCAAAAAATTTTCACGGAAAAGAATATGGATGAATTATTAAAATTTTTAGCATTAAAAAGAGAAGAAACTGAGCAAAAGATAAAAGAGATGCAAGCAGTCATTCATACGATTGATAAACTAGATAATAGTGTACAAGTCGCTAAAAAGGTACTAGTACATAATCAAATAACAATACAGTATTTTGAGAAACGTTATATCGTCACTGCTCCATGCAAAGAAGTGGGTAATTTTAAAGAATTCCTTTATTATTCAGAGGTAGATAAAATTATTCAGGAGAGAAATTTAGAAACAACGATGGAGATTGGTATAGCATATACGGTTCATTCAAAATATAGATTTGAACCAAAGTATGCTTTTTCTGTGTTATGTAAATATGATTACACACAGAAAGAGCAAAATATAGATATCTTACCAGAAGGTAACTATTTAACGCTGGCCTATAAAAAGAATAATAAAGAAGAAAGTATGGAGAAATTAAAAGATTATATAGAGAAAAATAATGTAACAATTAAAAATTGCATTGAAGTGGAATTATTAGATGAGTTTTTTAGTACGGATTCTTACAGTTGCCAAATGCAATTGCTTATAGGGAATGAATGAAAACGAACTTTAGAGTATACTCAGAAATAATATAAACTAGAAAATGAAGCTGGATTATGTAAGTACAATTGTTGAAAAGGTATCCTCACATACTTTGAGGATGCTTTTTTAGTATAAAAAAAGGCATCTAGCAAAAGTACTAGATGCAAATAAAAAACACAAGGGAAGACAAAATTCTTCCCTTTTCCCGTATGTAATTATATCAAAAAATTTATAAAAAACTAGCTTTATTTTTTATATAATTGATGTGTGAAGCCGTGAAAGGAAAAGATTACACTATTTTAGTAGTTTTTTGTTAAAAAAAGGAGCTGTATATATGATTAATTTTAAACCAGAAAATTTAAATCAATTATTAAAAGTGACGCTCATAAGTGCGAATAAGTCTTATGATGCGATTAAAGATTATGAGTTTACAAAAGAAGCAGTAGTATTCCGTATAGACTTCAAATATATTGGCGTTTCTCTTATGATTGTAGATATGCTAGGAAGATCGGCGGCGAGATTTAACATTTTGCCATTTGCTAAACCAGATACGAATGAGATAGATTACATCCAGTTTCAAGTGTATTCGATTAATGAAGGGAATTTTAAAGAAATGCTTGATACGATGTAAAAAAACTATAATTTTACAAAAATGTATATACCAACTAATATATAAGTAATACATTCATATAATTGGAGTGATGAGATGCAGCCGTTAGAAAGGGAGATTCATTCTAATATGCTGAAAGTGTGGCGAATTCACGCTTTAATTGGGGCGGCAGTTATACTAGCAGTCGTAATTGCGTATTTCTTTTTTATGATTAACTTTAACTGGTGGGGTTGGCTGTTCGGATTGTTAGTAACAGGCGCTATTACATTTATCCCGCTTGATTATTTTGTATTTCCAAATTTACGTCAACGCTATTATAGTTACAGATTAAATGAAGAAGAGATTGAGATTCAAAAGGGAATGTTCGTTGTAAAACGTGTACTTATTCCGATGATCCGTGTGCAGCACGTAACGATTGAGCAAGGGCCGATTATGAGAAAGTATAATTTAGCAGAATTACACATTTCAACAGCAGCAACTTCTCATAGTATTCCAGGTTTAACGAAAGAAGAAGCAGAACAGCTGAAAAGACAAATTGGAGAACTTGCGAAAGTGAGTGATAAGGATGTATAAGAGGCAGCATCCGATCACGATATTATTGAGTATTCGAATTTCGGGTTTATTTCCTTTTATCCTTCTTGTAATATTTCGCTCTGATGAAAATGAGCCTTGGTATTTATTTTATTTTGTTTTGTTGTTTCTTTTATTCGTGATGGCTATTTTCTCCGCTGTGAAATGGTATTTCAAAGTGTACTGGATTGAGAATAATATTTTACATATAAAGCATGGTGTGTTTGTAAAGAAAGAAAGCTACTTAAATAAAGAACGTGTGCAAAATGTTAGTACATCTTCTAACATCATTTATCAAATACTTGGACTTACAAAATTAAATATAGAAGTTGCAGGCGGCGGTAGTGAGCCAGAAGTGATGTTAGCTGGTATTAAAGAAGATGAAGCGAAGGCACTAATTGCTTTATTGCATAAAGAAAGAAGCGTTGTGGCTGAAGAGGTGCCTGCGGAAGAAGGTAGTAAGACAGTTTATCAGTTAAAAGCGAAAGAAATTTTATTCGCATCTATTACATCTGGTAGATTTGGATTAGTGTTTTCTATGTTAGTAATCCTTTACACAGAGTTTAATCAATTTCTACCAGAATGGCTCATCAATAAAGTGGAAGCGTATGTGATGGATAACGGTGTATATGAATTAATCGTTATGGCCGCAATTTTAATGGCAATTTCTTGGGTTATTTCAACAGCAGGCTATGCGTTAAAATATGCAAACTTTAAAATTGAGCGAAACGGAAATGAAATTCGCATCGTACAAGGGTTATTTGATAAGAAAGAGTTTGTGTTAAAATTGCACCGTATTCAAGCAATTACTGTGAAAGAAGGCATTCTCCGTCAGCCTTTCGGTTATTGTTCTGTGGAAGTAGAAGTCATTCAAAGTATAGAATCCGCTGGGAATGAAGTGATGCTACATCCTTTTATGAAGAAAAAAGATGTGCAGCAGTTACTCGCATATTTACAGTTGCCGTATGAAATGGAAGAGGAAATCGTTTATTTACCGAAAGCGGCATTGCGCCGTTACATCATCATGGGCTGGATTACAACTGCTGTGCTCGCTGTGCCGATCGTTAGTGCGAGTATATATTTCAAACAATATATCGCGTTATTCACTCTTATCCCGCTATGTATCGGATTTACAATACTCGCATACGCTCGTTATACTAGCGGCGGTTATATGATGAGAGAAAATCAATTAACGATGGTGTACAGAGGTCTTGCGAAATATACAGGAATCATGCGTAGAAGGCATATTCAAGCGGTGGGGTACAATCAATCATATTTTCAAAAGAAAGACGAGTTATGTACAGCTGCCGTATCGGTAGCAGGGCATCGTTATAAAGTGAAGCACATGCGAAAAGAGGACACACTTCGTATATATAATTGGTACAAAGAAAAAGGAAACACCGGTGTGTAGTGGTGTTTCCTTTTTGTTATTAAATGGATATCTTTAGTCGAATCGTTGATATATTTCAAGATGTGATAGATATATTCGAAAAATCGTTGGTATAATTTCACGTACTCCTAGTGTTGTATTACTTTTTAATTAAACTAACACATCAAAAGTAGTCACAAAAGAAGGACGAGAGAAAATACTCTTTTGCTGTTCTGGATGTGGATGCGCCTGAGCCTGTGATTGTCCCTCTGCTTGTGCAGGACGTTTTTTATGAGCGTTTTCGAATGAACGTGATTCTGTCCAGTCTTTAAAGTTTTGCTCTGTTTCCCACATCGTTAAGATGACATATGTATCGTTACTTAATGGGCGTAGAACGCGGATCGCTTGAAATCCTGGTTCGTTTTCAATAAGGCCTGCACGGTTTTTAAAACGGTTTTCAAATACAGGGCGACCTTCGTCTGTGACAGAAATGTTGTTACAAACGATATAGCCAGGTTGTCCTTTAAATTCGCCAACAGCATCTAGTACGTCATATTGAAGAGATCCTTCTACAGATTCTTCTGTATTTTCTTTATAAAACATATCTTTTTCATTATTTTTTGCAGTGAAATGTGCTTGTTCTAGAGGTGTTTCGTATGAAATAATAGCCTTCATTTTAGTGCCCCCTTACTTATTTGTTTCTATTATATCAACTCTCTTAAAAAACTTCGAAGATTATATACATAAAGATACTTCTTTTTCAAATAATAAATGTACCATCATTTGGAAAGAAGGCCGATGTATGAAGAAAGTAAAGTGGACTTTATTAGGTGGGTTAGCGACGCTTGTATTAGCGATTGTAATCTATAAACTTATTGTGTTAGCTGGTGGCTATATGATGGATGAAAAGCAGCTCGTTTTCCACTCTTCATCACGTATCGTTGACCAGAAAGGGAAAGAAATTACGAAATTATACGTAGAAAATAGAGACCTCGTACCAATCGAGCAAATTCCAAAATACGTGCAGCAGTCGTTTATTGCGGTGGAAGATTCTCGTTTTTATGAGCATCAAGGAATTGATTATCCGTCAATATTCCGTGCTCTTTATAAAGACACGTTAGCTGGAGAGAAGGTCGAAGGCGGTAGTACGATTACGCAGCAACTTGCTAAAAACGTCTTTTTAACTCGTGAAAAAACATTTACGCGTAAGTTGAAGGAAGTCGCAATCTCCCTTCAATTAGAGCAAAAATATACGAAGCAACAAATTCTTGAAATGTATATGAATCATATTTATTTTGGACATGGAGCTTACGGTATTCAAGCTGCAGCAAAGTTGTATTTTAATAAAAATGTAGAAGATTTAACAGTAGAAGAAGGGGCAATGCTTGCAGGTCTTCCGAAGTCGCCAAACGGATATTCACCGTATTTTTCTCCAGAGAAGAGTAAAGAACGCCGTGATCTAGTATTGTCACTTATGCATAGACAAGGTTATTTGACTGCTGAAGAAAGCGTTCGCTATCAAGGAAAGACAATTGCTCTATATAAAAACTTAGATGAGAATGAACTCGCATATATGCCGTATATTGATATGGTCATAGATGAAGCGGCTCGTTTATACGGATTGTCTCATCAAGAAGTACTTCGCGGAGGATATACGTTTGTCGTATCGATGGATGAAAAGATTCAAAAGGTGGCGTATAACCAGTTTCAAGATGCGCGCAATTTCCCTGGTAAAGAAAATGGGGCGCAAGGTGCATTTTTATTAATGGATAATCGTACGGGCGGGATTAAAGCTGCGATTGGCGGAAGAAAGTATGTCCCGAGAGGATTTAATCGTATTTTTGCAAAAAGGCAACCGGGCTCTGTTCTGAAACCACTTATCGTTTATGCACCAGCATTAGAAACGAAAAAGTATAATCCGTATTCGTTATTAACAAATGACAAAGCTTCTTTTGAAGGTTATGAACCTCGAAATTACAATCGTCAATATACGAAAGAAATGACGATGTATGATGCGATTTTAGATTCAGCAAACGTACCGGCAGTTTCTTTATTAAATGAGTTAGGGGTCGAAGAAGGAAAGCAATATTTAGAGAAAGGAAATGTTCATATTGCAGATACTGGGTTAAGTACAGCGCTTGGTGGGCTGAAAAACGGTGTTTCACCATTTGATCTTGTAAAAATGTATCGTGCATTTTTAGCAAACGGCAATATTATTGAGCCACATGTTATTGATAAAGTGTTAAATAGACACGGCGCAGTCATTGGAGAATCGCCAAAAGTAGAGACGAAAGTCTTCTCGAAACAAACAGCATGGTATATGACGAAAATGTTAGAAGGAGTTGTAAAGGAAGGGACAGCCAAAGTAGGTGTCTATAACGGTGCGTTGGCTGGAAAAACGGGTACCACTTCAATTCCTAATGATGATAATGGAGCAAGGGATATGTGGTTTGTTGGATATACGCCGAATTTAGTGGGAGCAGTTTGGGTCGGCTATGATCACACGGATAAAGAGCACAAATTGCAAGGCGAAAGTGCAGCTGCAACGAAGTTATTTAAGAAAATTTTAACGAAGGCAAATGTAGAACAGAAAGAAAAGTTTATGCAGCCAGAAGGTGTAGAAACGATTGGTGCCCCAATTCGGTTGCGCAAGATTGAAGATGTAAAAATGAAACTATCATTTAGTCCTTTCGGTTTATTTAAAGCAAAATTAAGCTGGACACCACTTCCAGATGAAAGAATTATGTATCGAATTTATAGAGTGGAAAACGGAATTCATACGCATGTGAGTACTGTAACAGGTGTCGGAGAATATGAGGAAAAGTTTATTAACATATTCTCAAAACCGAGTTTTTACGTTGTGCCATTTAACACACAAACGAACCGTGAAGGAGAAAAGTCAAAAGTAGCTAAACCATAGATTTTCTCTGTGTTATAATAAGAATGTTGTGAAAATAGTAAGCGGTTTTACGAATGTTTGTGTCAATTTCATGAACAACGTACATAATGTTATGCAATTTGTTTTTACAAGCTGTATAGTAAAAAAAGATAAATATCGGAATAGAACGTATTTAAAGCAAAAGCATTGGTAGGGAAGGGAGCAAGGGTCTTGGTAAGAACTATAAATGAGACATTTTTAAAAGCATGTAGGGGGGAACGTACAGAGTATGTACCAGCATGGTATATGCGTCAAGCAGGTCGTTCGCAGCCGGAATATAGAAAGATAAAAGAAAAATATTCTTTATTTGAAATTACACACAATCCAGAGTTATGTGCTTACGTTACAAAGTTACCAGTTGATCAATATAACGTAGACGCAGCAATTCTTTATAAAGATATTATGTCACCACTACCTGCAATTGGTGTGGATGTAGAAATTAAATCTGGTATTGGACCAGTAATTGATAATCCAATCCGTTCTTTACAAGACGTAGAAAAACTAGGGGAAATCAATCCAGAAGATGACGTACCGTACATATTAGATACGATTCGTTTATTAACGACAGAAATGTTAGACGTACCGTTAATCGGTTTTTCAGGAGCTCCATTTACGCTAGCGAGCTATATGATTGAAGGCGGTCCATCTCGTAACTACCATAATACGAAAGCGTTTATGTATGCAGAGCCGAAAGCTTGGTTCGCTTTAATGGATAAGCTTGCTGATATGGTTATTACATATTTAAAAGCGCAAATTAACGCAGGAGCAAAAGCAGTTCAAATTTTCGATTCATGGGTTGGAACAGTAAATGTAGTAGATTATCGCGTATTTATTAAACCAGCAATGGAACGTATTTTTGCAGAAGTTCGTACGATGGGTGTACCGATGATTATGCACGGCGTAGGAGCTGCACATTTAGTGAACGAATGGCATGATCTGCCTCTTGATGTAGTCGGTTTAGACTGGCGTTTACCGATTGAAGAAGCGCGTGCACGCGGCGTTTATAAGGCGGTACAAGGTAATATGGATCCTTCGTTCTTACTTGCACCATGGTCTGTTATTGAAGAACATGTAAAAGGTATTTTAGATCAAGGGATGAAGCAGCCGGGTTATATCTTTAACTTAGGTCACGGTGTATTCCCAGAAGTAAATCCAGATACATTAAAACGTTTAACTACATTTATTCATGAGTACTCTAAAGAACAGTTAGCGAAGTAAAGGAGATTGGCTGTATGAAAAAGAAAATTGGTTTGCTTGTAATGGCATACGGAACGCCATATAAAGAAGAAGACATTGAACGTTACTATACACATATTCGCAGAGGAAGAAAGCCAAGTCCTGAAATGCTAGAAGATTTAACAGAGCGTTACCGTGCAATTGGTGGTATTTCTCCTTTAGCTACTATTACATTAGAGCAAGCTAAAAAGTTAGAAATGCGTTTAAATGAAATACAAGATGAAGTAGAGTACCACATGTATCTTGGTTTAAAACATATTGAACCGTTTATTGAAGATGCGGTACAAGCTATGCATAACGATGAAATAGAGGATGCAATCGCACTTGTTCTTGCGCCTCACTATTCTACATTTAGTGTGAAATCATATGTTGGACGAGCGCAGGAAGAAGCTGAGAAACTTGGAAACTTAACAATTCATGGCATTGATAGCTGGTATAAAGAACCGAAGTTTATCCAGTATTGGGTCGATGCAGTGAAAGGTATATATAACGGTATGTCAGAAGCAGAACGTGAAAAAGCAGTATTAATCGTATCTGCTCACAGCTTACCAGAGAAAATTATCGCACTCGGCGATCCATATCCAGATCAATTAAATGAAACAGCTGATTATATTGCAAGGGGCGCTGAAGTAGCAAACTATGCAGTAGGATGGCAAAGTGCAGGAAACACGCCAGATCCTTGGATCGGTCCGGATGTACAAGATTTAACGAGAGAATTAAATGAAAAGTACGGTTATACTTCATTTGTTTATGCACCAGTTGGATTTGTTGCGGAACATTTAGAAGTTTTATATGATAATGACTTTGAGTGTAAAGTGGTGACTGATGAAATTGGCGCGAAATATTATCGTCCAGAAATGCCAAACGCATCGGATGCATTCATTGATTGCTTAACGGATGTTGTATTAAAGAAAAAAGAATCTGTATTGTAAGAAGAAAGGGGGAGCCTGCTTGAGGAAAAAAGTTGTGATCATCGGCGGTGGTATCACAGGATTAACAGCTATGTATCACTTACAAAAAGACATTCGTGAGAAGGACTTGCCGATAGATACATTACTTGTAGAAGCGTCGGGTAAACTTGGCGGGAAAATTCAAACCGTTCGAAAAGATGGATTTACAATTGAACGCGGACCGGATTCTTTTTTAGCACGAAAAGAAAGTGCGTCTAGATTGGTGAGAGAATTAGGTCTTGGCGATGAACTTGTAAATAATAAGGCCGGTCAATCATTTATTCTCGTAAACAATCGGTTACATAAAATGCCGAGTGGATCAATGATGGGAATTCCAACGCAAATTACGCCGTTTCTATTTTCCGGGTTGTTCTCCCCAATTGGTAAATTAAGAGCTGGTTTTGATCTGTTAATGCCTAGATCAAAACCAGTATCTGACCAATCACTCGGGCAGTTTTTCAGACATCGCCTCGGAAACGAAGTGGTTGAAAACTTAATAGAACCATTACTATCGGGTATTTATGCAGGGGATATTGATGAAATGAGCTTAATGTCGACCTTCCCGCAAATGTATCAAATTGAGCAGAAACATCGTAGTATTTCACTCGGTATGCGTACGCTCGCTCCGAAAGAAGAGAAAGCTGAACCGAAAAAAGGAATCTTCCAAACGGTGAAAACAGGTTTAGAATCTATAGTAGAATCTCTCGAAGTGAAGATGCATGAAGGTACGATAATAAAGGGAACTCGCATTGAAAAAGTTGCAAAACTGGGGGATGGTTACACGATTACTCTTAGTAACGGAAAAGAAATAGAAGCGGACGCCATCGTAGTGGCAAGCTCACATAAAGTATTGCCTTCTATGTTTGCGCAGTATAAACAATTTCGTTTCTTCCGCAACATTCCGTCCACATCAGTTGCGAATGTAGCACTTGCTTTTCCGAAATCAGCCATTCAGCGCGATATTGATGGAACGGGATTTGTCGTATCACGAAATAGTGACTTCTCCATTACAGCATGTACGTGGACACATAAAAAATGGCCGCATACAACGCCAGAAGGTAAGGTACTTCTTCGCTGTTACGTTGGACGCCCTGGTGATGAAGCGATTGTAGAACAAACCGAAGAGGAACTCGTTCAGCTCGTACTAGAAGACTTACGAAAGACGATGGATATTATAGAGGACCCGGAGTTTGCAATCGTAAGCCGCTGGAAAGAAGCGATGCCTCAATATACAGTAGGTCATAACGAGCGAATGAAAAAGCTTACAACATTTATGGAGAAAGAATTGCCAGGTGTGTACTTAGCTGGAAGTTCTTACGCTGGTTCTGGTTTGCCGGACTGTATTGGGCAAGGTGAGTTGGCAGCGCAACGTGTGTTATCACATATTGAAAAAATAGTAGAATGTGAACGAGATGCTTTGAATGTATAAAAAACTACCACTTCCTAATGAAGTGGTAGTTTTTTATTGGAAAATAGAAGTTTGTACCTTACATATTCCATCTGTTTTTAGCATAAGTAATTTTTGTTTTAAACGTATAGCTGAGATTAATTTTTTGTAAAACTTGTCGAAATATAGTTCTATATAACGAATCATTTGTTATGATAGATATGCTGAGAAAATATGAAATAGGGAGAGGAAAATAGCTGTGAAGAAATTGTTAAGTGTCTTTTTATCATTATTACTATTACTATCATTTACTGGAACTTTAGCACAAGCAGAAGAAACTACTTCTATGTCGGTAGAAAAAGCAATTCAAGTATTCAAGCAGCAAGGGAAAACGAAGGGGATAGTGGAAGGATATATTGTCGGATATACGCAAAGTCCTTCTAAGTACACGAAGGATCCGGCTAAGTTTGACGACACAAATGTGGCAATTGCCGATTCACCAAACGAAACAAATCCAGATAAAATCATGCCTGTTCAGTTGCCAAAAGGCGATGTGAGATCGGCAGTGAATGTGAAAGATCATCCTGAAAATATTGGGAAGAAAGTTAGCTTAACAGGGACGCTTGAATTATATTTTAGTAGTCCGGGTTTAAAATCAGTAACAGCTCATAAGTTTCAAGGGGAAGAACAAAACCGTGTTAGCGATGTAGTGGCTTCACCTGGGGGCGGGGAAGTTGCGAAAGGAACAGCGGTAACATTAACAACGAATACAGAAGGAGCAACAATTTACTATACGTTAGATGGTTCTAATCCTACAAATAAAAGTGTTCGCTATAACGGACAAATTGTAGTGAATGAAAATAGTGTAGTGAAAGCAATCGCAGAGAAAGAAGGACTTACTTCTTCGGCGATTTCTACATTTTCATTTATTATTGTAAATAATGAACCAGTTCGTATTCATGATATTCAAGGGAAATCACATATTTCTCCTTACAAAGGGAAGAACGTATACAATGTGGAAGGCGTTGTAACAGCGCTTGATAAAAATGGTTTTTATATAGAAGACAATCAGCCGGATAATGATCCAGCTACTTCAGAAGGTATGTACGTATACAAAAAAGATGCAAATGTAGCAGTTGGAGACCTTATTCAAGTTGATGGAGAAGTAGAAGAATATGTTGGGCCTGGATATGCAGAAAGGTTTGAAACAGACTTAACAACGACGGAAATTAAGGCGAGTCGCGTTGCTGTAATCGCAAAAGATCAACCTTTACCAGCACCCATTGTACTCGGAGAAAACGGTGTGAAAATTCCTGATCAAATTATCGATAATGATGCATTCGGTTTATTTGATCCAAATGAAGATGCAATCGACTTTTATGAAAGTATAGAAGGTATGCGCGTTACGATGCCAACACCAAAAATTATTGCACCTCAGAAAAACGGAAATTTATATGTAACAGTAAAAAATAGCGGGGATAAAGTAGTAACGAAATATGGTACACCTCTTTTAGATGAAAATCAATTAAACCCAGAGCGTCTTTCTGTAAAAGTACCTCGTGATTATGTAGCAAAAGTAGGAGATACTTTCACAGGAGATATAACAGGGGTAGTAGGATATGATTACGGTTCGTTCCGTATTTCGCCAGTGACGGAATTACCATCTGTAGTGGACGGTGGGTTTAAGCGAGTAGGGGCAAATATTCAGCCACGTCTTGATAAATTAACAGTTGCTACATATAACATTGAAAACTTCTCAGCAAATAAAAAAGAAACGACGGACGAAAAAGTAAAAGAGTTAGCGTATTCTATTAAATACAATTTAAAAATGCCAGATATTATCGGTGTAGAGGAAATGCAAGATAATAATGGATCAATTAATGATGGGACAACAGATGCTTCATTAAGCGCAAAACGTATCATTGATGCAGTTCTAGAAATTCGCGGACCGAAGTATGAGTATGTAGAAATTGCGCCAAGCAACAATCAAGACGGGGGAGCGCCTGGAGCTAACATTCGCGTCGGTTTCTTCTATAACCCATCACGTGTGAAATTAGCAACAGTACCGAAGTTACTTGATAAAAATGTAGTTCGTATTGGAGACGAAAATGCATTATTTGATAGTACACGAAAACCGTTAGCAGCAGAATTTACATTCCAAGGACAAAACGTTGTTGTCGTTGCAAATCACTTAAACTCAAAACTAGGAGATGCAACGCCATTTGGAAAAGTGCAGCCGCTCGTATTAAAGAGTGAAGAAAAACGAATTCAATTAGCGCAAGAAGTAAATTATTTCGTACAAGGTATTCAGAAAAAGAATGCAAATGCACCTGTTGTTGTATTAGGTGATATGAACGATTTTGAGTTCTCGAAACCACTAAAAGCATTAGAGGGAACAATCTTAAAAGATATGCTAAACACTGTGCCGAAAGAGAATCGTTACACGTACATTCATGAAGGGAATGCACAAGTGTTAGATCATATTTTAGTAACGAACAACATCGCACCGCACACAGTTGTAGACCCAGTACACTTAAACTCAAACATTATGAAAGAGCATGGACGTGTAAGCGACCACGACCCAGTACTTGCTCAAATTGATTTGAAGAAAGCTTCTTAAAGTGAGAGAACGCTTAGGTAACTAAGCGTTCTTTTTTTGTTTTTGCATCGTCATTTAATTACAAAGAGGAGATTCCTTTTTTTGTAATCTGACGATATAATTAATAGAATATTCTGTTTTGTAGAAAGGGAGGTGTAGATATATGGTAGCCCAACTAAATGGGAAATTAATGAATCAACTAGCGATTTTTTTGAGTGTTTTTATATTGATTCAGTTTGTAGCTGATGTAACAGGTCTTACGCAATCACTAGGTATTCATTATTTAGGTACAATAAGACAGAGCATCACTTATACAGCATTTGGTTTAGCTGTGATTTTTACTATATTGGGTATGAAAAAGGAATTAAGTAAATATGCAATTATTTCTTTATGTTCGGCGATAGGAATACAAATAATTTATATAGTTGTTATTGTGGTTTTATGGATGTTGGCAGGGACACCGTAAAGTATTGTTCGTTTTTTTATAGAAAAACCTATTATTATGAAGTGCACCTCCAATTGTTAGACACGGTCTAACAATTGGAGGTGCACTTTTATTCCGATTATTAGTCTTCACCAATCGGGCTTTTACGAGCAGTTGATTTCCCACCTGACTCCTTGTATTCACTGAATTTTGAGGTGGGCATCTAGCTATTTAGAGCTTGATTTCTGTGGGGAATTTTAGGGTTTCTTAAGCAAACCGTAGCGGTGGTCATTTTATTTGGAAAATAGAGTGTAACTAATTGCAAAAGATTATATATAGAAACTCTTTTTTGTAAAATTCATGGTAAAATTAATTGAATATTCAGGTTTATAAAAAGGGGGCAACGATGCAGGTACAATTAAATGGAAAATTAATGAATCAAATCGCAATCTTTTTTAGTAGTATTGCCATGCTTCAGTTTATAGCTGAGGTAACAGGATTTACGCAAAATTTAGATATTACGTATAACTTAATAAATACAACAACGTCATATATAACATTTAGCTTGGCAGTGATTTTTACTTTAATAGGTGCAAGAAGAGAATTGAGTAAATATGCAATTATTTTATTATGTTTAGTAGTAGCTATTAAATCGATTTATTTTGTAGCTATTGTTATTTTATGGGGATTGGCTGGTACGCCGTAAATGAATAAAAAACCTAATTTCCAAGAAGACATGAGGAAATTAGGTTTTTATGCTTGAAACGCTTTTCTACACCGATCCCTTCTTTGCAATCTTCTTTTGTACCTTTTTCTATCACGCTGTACGCCTTTTATATACATGCATAGGCTGAAGAAGAAGAAGAAGGCACATTGTATCGTTAATATATACGATGACATGCCCTGTAACGGTTGCTTTGGATCATATAAATGAATAGGTGCTCCGCCTATTGTAGGGAATATTGTATTGAGCAGGACGTAAGGAATGGAGGTAACTGCAAATGGAAACAGAATCGCCATATAGTCCTTTTGTGACCATGCAGATGCAGCAAGTCCTAAAAGAGCCATTAACCCTGCAAATAAAAAATTAATTCCGATATATACAATAATATAAGTGATGGGGGAGCCGTAATATAAGTTTGCGAACATCCCGTTGTCATTTATAATACCTGAACCCGCTGCGGGTGCTCCGTTTGGAATGGTTAATTTGCAAAATAATAATGATAAGATAAATGGAAACGTATAAAGAAGTCCTCCGCAAAAAAATGTAACGATATATTTCGTTACTGAATAAGGAAGTAACGAAATTTCTTTACTTATAAATGTCTTAAAACCATCTGATTTATCTGAGTTGTAACTTGTACTAAAGGGAAGACTTGCAATAACTGGCATTAATAATAAATAAACATCCATTTCATTGTCGCGAAATCCAATCCATTTAAAAGCCGTTGTTACAAACGCATCCGTTCCGTCTCCAATATAACGAATTACATAATAATAATGATAGATAGAGATAAGAGCTAATCCACTAAACATAATAATTAAAGAAACACGATTACAAAAAGCTTGCTTTATACTTAAACGAAGCGCACGCATCATGACTGAAAAAGCCTCCACTATTTTGATAAACTTGTCTATTTTCTATATTACTATTAATTGTAAAGATTTTCTTGTTTTTTTATTTGATTATTTGAAAAAGAGGAATTTTGTTGTTGTTAAGTAAGGTTTATCTATACATCTTAAGAACACCTTTTCTTTTTCTCTTTCCATCTGATACACTATGACAGTATTATATGAATGGACTGGAATTTTTTTATACTGGAAATAATAAAAAAGAGAACTTGTATAGAATGTAAGCGTGTGGTAATATCAAAGATGTACTGATTGACTATATTATCCAATTGGTCATTTTTGGAGGTGACGATGTGGCGATAGATCGAAAACGTTCTATTATTGAAGCTGCAACAAAGTCTTTTTCAGCGTTCGGTTATAAAGCAACAACGATGGATCAAGTAGCGAAATTAGCGAATGTAGGAAAAGGAACGATTTATACTTTTTTCAAAAATAAAGAAGAGCTATTTGGCGAAATTATTTCTAATTTAATTACAGAAATGAAGCAAGTTGCAGAAAACGCAATTCGTTCAGATGTTTCATTTTTTGAAAATGTACATAAAGCATTATATAGCATCTTAGAATTTAGAAAAGAACATCAGCTCATGATTAAGTTAATTCAAGAAGAGCGCGATATGGGAACGAAAGAAGTACAAGAAGTGATGCAACAAGTAGATGTGGAAATCGTTTCTGTCATTCAATCGTATTTAAAGATTGCGATTGAAAAAGGTGAAATTAGCAAATGTGACCCAGAAATTACAGCATTTATTATGCTTCGCCTATACGTATCGCTCATTTTTGATTGGGAAAAAAATCATGAACCGCTAGAAAAAGAAAAAATTGCAGAATTATTTGAACTTTATTTATTAAAAGGATTGTCAAACTAAGATAATCCTTTTATTATTATAAAAAATGACCAATTGAACAAAGTAGTCATATATTTATTTTAGGAGGGATAATATAAATATTCACTTCATAGTAAGGAACAGTTGCATAGTATAAATTCGGGGATAAGGCATATGTATGAATAAGTATAGCCTTTTTGTTTGGGTGAAAATGACTAAATGAACATTTTAGTCATTTTGATAAAGGGGGAGAAATGATGAAATGGAATCAGTTACTTCGTAAAGAGTTTACTGAAATTATAAAAAGTAAAAAAATATTAATTCCAATTATCGCGGTATTATTCGTACCAATTTTATATGCAGGTATGTTTTTATGGGCCTTTTGGGATCCGTATAAACAGTTAGATGATTTACCAGTTGCGGTAGTCAATTTAGATAAAGGTGCAGTATTTGATGGAAAACCAATTGAGGTCGGAAAAGGGCTCGTTGATAATTTAAAAGATAACACAAGTTTTAAATGGGAATTTGTAAGTGAAAAAGAAGCGAAAAAAGGAATGGAAGGCAGAAAATATTACATGTTAGTACGCATTCCTGATGACTTCTCAAGTAACGCTACAACGTTATTAAAAGATGATCCGAAACCATTAAACTTAGAATACATTCCAAACGAAAGCTTAAACTTCTTATCTTCACAAATTGGTGGAACAGCCATTGAAAAAATTAAAGGTGAAGTAGCAAGTACGTTAACGAAAACATATGCAGAGAAAATGTTTGATTCCATTCAAGACGTCTCAAAAGGATTAGCAGATGGGGCGGAAGGGGCAAATAAACTACATGACGGATCAAGTGAGCTGCATGATGGTTCAAGTAAAGTGACGGATGGCCTTCATACACTTCAAGGGAAGTCTGGGGAGATGAAGGATGGAGTTCAGAAATTAGCAGATGGATCAAATAAATTAGTAGATGGGTCAGGAAAAGTAACAGATGGTTTAAATACATTAAATAGCAAAACAGGTATAGGCAAATTACAAGATGGATCCGGAAAAGTAACGGCAGGTTTAAATACGTTAAATGGCAAAACGGGTGAAATGCAGACTGGTATAGGGAAATTAGTAGACGGTTCAGGAAAAGTAACAGCAGGTCTAAATACATTAAATAACAAAACAGGTGAGATGCAGACTGGTATAGGGAAATTAGTAGACGGTTCAGGAAAAGTAACAGCAGGTTTAAATACGTTAAATGGTAAAGCGGGTGAGATGCAGACTGGTATAGGGAAATTAGTAGACGGTTCAGGAAAAGTAACAGCAGGTTTGAATACATTAGTAAGTAAAACAGGTGAATTAAAAACAGGAACAATTGACTTATCAAATGGTATGGGAGAACTTGTTGAAGGGCAAAGCCAATTAGAGACAAGGGCTCAAGAGATTCAAAAGGGTTTGCAGGAGTTAAATAGTAACGTACAAAATTCTGTTGCAGGCTTAGAGGTAATACAGTCAAAAGCTCCTTCTACATTAAATGAAAAAATAAATGGAGCTGGAGAAGACGTAAGTCAGTTAAATGAATTGACGCAATCAACCGCAGGGGATGCAAAAACTGCAGCGCAAGATGTAGCGAGCTTGCAAAAGCAAATTGAGAGTTTACCGAAAGAATATCAAGAACAGTTACAACCATATATAACAAATGTGGCAAAAAGTACGGCGACAGTTCAGCAGAAGGCTGCCGGGGTAGCAGGTGGAACAAACAAGTTAAACGAAGAAGTGAAACAATTAAAAAGTGAAATAAATGAAACAACAAGTGGAATGCAAAACAAACTACCGAATCCAGAAGGGTTTAAAACTTTAACGGATGGTATTAAGAAACTAACGAACGCACAAAATGAATTTGTTAGTAATTTTCATGGATTTGGTGAAGGTTTAGGTAAGGCAAAATTAGGTGCTGATAAATTGAAGAACGGATCTGGTCAATTGATTGATGGAGCAAATCAATTAGTAGATGGATCTGGGAAGGTAACAGAAGGATTAGGCGCATTATCCGTAGGAGCAAACCAAATGGCAGGTGGAATAAATCAATTAGCGGACGGTTCAAGCCAAGTGACAGGCGGTTTAGGTGCATTATCTGTAGGGGCAAGCCAAATGACTGGTGGAATAAATCAATTAGCAGATGGCTCAAGTCAAGTAACAGGTGGTTTAGGCACATTATCTGTAGGAGCAGGCCAAATGACAGGCGGAATAACGCAATTAGCGGACGGTTCAAGCCAAGTAACAGGCGGTTTAGGCACATTATCTGTAGGAGTAACAAAATTAGCAGATGGCTCAAATCAAGTAACAACAGGATTAGGCACTCTAAATGGCGGTTTAAATACAATGTCAACTGGCTCAACACAGTTAATCGACGGCGTAAATAAACTAGCAGATGGCTCAGGAAAAGTAACAGATGGCCTCGTAAAAGTAAACGACGGTTCAGGTGAACTTGCTGAAAAGCTTGGCGAAGGGGCAGAGAAAACTGGTGAAGTGAAAGGGACGAATAAAACATTTGATATGTTTGCAAACCCTGTAAAAGTAAAGACAGAGAAATTAGCGGAAGTTCCAAACTACGGAACTGGATTTACACCGTATTTCTTATCACTCGGTTTATTTGTTGGGGCATTACTATTATCTATCGTATACCCATTACGCGATACAGTCGGCGTTCCAAAATCAGGATTTAGCTGGTTTATTAGTAAGTTCGGCGTTTTACTATCAGTCGGTATTATTCAAGCGATAGTAGCAGATGTTATATTACTGTTCGGATTAGGTGTAGAAGTGCAAAGTATTCCATACTTCATACTCTTTAGCATCGTTACAAGTTTAGCATTTATCGCATTAATTCAATGTTTAGTAACAGCATTCGGTGATGCAGGGCGATTTATTGCCATCATCACATTAATTATTCAGCTTACAACAAGTGCTGGAACATTCCCACTAGAATTGATTCCGAAGTTTTTACAACCATTTAATACGTGGTTACCGATGACATACTCTGTATCAGGATTGAAAGCAGTCGTATCAAGCGGAGACTTTAACTTCATGTGGCAAAATATAGGAATACTCATGATCTTTATCGTCGTATTATCACTTGGAACAATCGCTTCCTTAACTTGGATGCACAAACGACAATTTAGAAATGTTGTTGAAAATCAATCGATTGAAGTTTAAAAAAAGCACCTTGTAGGTAAATATTTATAATAACGAAACATTGGAATGAAAAGCCTGTATCAATAATTACTCAGTGATTATCGATACAGGCTCTTTTTATTGGATCTGTTCATAAAGATTGTTGTTATTAGAGCATTTTTCTTTTCGTTCTTTCATTCCATTTTTATTCTTTTTAATGCTAATTCAGTTGCCATTTTCCCGTTATGTTGTCCGTGCTCTTTAACCTAATTTAGTTTTTCGCTAGCTGGCACGTATCTATGGAAACCTAGAATTTCAGCCGCTCTCTCTTGTATCCACATATCCGATTCGTCCAAGAGGGGAAGTGTTTCATGCAATTGTGTATAAGGAGTTAAAGCGATAATTGAAAATTAATATTGAGCTCTTTTTTCTTCCGTTAATTCAGGTTTTTTAAGAAGATTTTTCAATTCTTAAATGGCTTGTACATCTTGCTGTAGTTGCAGTTCATCCGTATTTTCTTTGGAACAAGGATAATCTTTAACTTCTAATTGCAGTCTAAACGAAAGAAAAGGACTTACAGCAATTTACAGAGAAAACTAGAATAGGGGAGTTGATATGATGAAACAAAAATCTCGCTTCTATTTTATAATATATTCACTAATCACCTTCTTGGTTTATACACTATATCCGATTTTATTTCACAAAAAAGAACATACGAGCATGAAGGATATACTGGGAATGATTGTAACGTATTACATTTTAATTAGTGGATATTACTTTATTGATTTTTTAAGTGAAAGAATAAAGAAAAACGGTAAAGAAAAACAGTAAAGTTTCACTATTTAAAAGCTGATGAAGGATAACAAAATGACCGAAAGCGAAATGAAATTTAGGGATACGAACATTCGTAACTTTTTCGATAAAGAGAATCGTTTAAAATCGATTCCAGGTCAAAAAAAGAAAAAGTTAGTGTTATTAGAACATTTGATTAGCAAGTTAAACGTTGAAAATCAATATACAGAGAAAGAAATAAATGTGTTCATAAAACAATATCATGATGATTTTTGTACGATTAGAAGAGAATTTATCGTGCATGGGTTTATGGATCGAGAGGATAATATGTACCATATAAATGGGAGAGAAGTTTGGACGAAGTGGGAGGAGTTATAAATGTAATGAGTAATTCCTAGTTTGCCTCTCTTATCTAAAGAAGGAAATATTATGGGCTTTGGTGGTAGTTGCGGTGAATTTGCTTTATTAGTTATATTGTTTATTTTATTAATCATCGTTGGAGCTGCTTGCTTTTGCTAAAAACTATGGAAAAGACACTCTTATAAGAGTGTCTTTTCTTTATGAAGACGTAATCCCACAAAAACATTTATTTATGGGGGCTTGCCAAATACTCATCAACCTAAGAAAATAGATCACTCCATAATGAAAAATTCACGTTTTTACAGTTAGTACTGAAAATTCGGCTCATCCTTTTCGTTTTAGAAAAAGTAATATTTTAAGTTGATAGATGTGTAATATTACCTATATTGTAACGTATAAGTGAATTTAATGACTTTAACTATACTTTTGTTTCGTTTCATTTAAAAATATTACGATTATATTACAAAAACTATTGATTATATCTAAATAGCGTAATATAATACTGTTTGTGGAAATAAAAACAAAAATTATTCATTATTTGGGGTATATGGAAAATGAAGAAAGTTATTTTACCAGTTTTAATGTCTGCTATGGTTATAGTTCCGGCAGTATCACATGCTGAAAAACAAGATAATGTGAAACAGACTACTGCAAAAGCAGAGCAGACAATTCAGCAAAGTGGTTGGGTAAAAGTAGGGGATACATGGTATTTCTATGACCAAAAAGGTATGAAGAAAACAGGCTGGTTACAAGATGGTGGAAAATGGTATTATTTTGATGGTAATGGAAAAATGCAAACAGGTCATATTGTATATCAATATGAGGGTTACTTACTGGGAGCAGACGGTACAATGTATGCCAATGAAGGTTGGATTCAGTATGGTGGAAAGTGGTATTATGTACATCAAGGTGGAAAGCTACATTACGGATTGCTTGAATATAATGGGAAAACTTATTTTTTAAATCCAGATAATGGGCAGATGTTTACGAAAGCTTGGATTGGGGAATATCATACAGGCAATTATTTTCTCGAAGATGGATCAATGGCAATAGGTTGGACTTCAATTGATAATAAGTGGTACTATTTTAACGATAAGGGGCTTAGTTATAATGACTGGCTAAGCTATAACGGAAGCTGGTATTATTTTGTAGGTGGTAAGATGCAAACAGGTTGGGTACAAGATAATGGAAAATGGTACTACATGAATACAGACGGCACAATGAAAACAGGCTGGGTAAAAGAAAATGGAAAATGGTATTATCTGAACTCAAATGGCACGATGAAAAGTTCAGAAAATGGATGGAAAGACTGTTGGTTAGATGAAGGAGGAAAGCGCTACTTTTTCGATGACAGTGGTGCTATGCGTACAGGGAAACTAGCTGAAGGCGGCACTTCATGGTATTTTAATCCAGATGGATCTATGGTGACTGGATGGAAAATAGTGGATGGTGACTGGTATTACTTTGATGAGAAAAGTGGAGCGAATCATGAAGGTTGGTTAAACTACAATGGCAAGTGGTATTACTTTTATGATGGCCCAATGACAACTGGTTGGGTACAAGTGAATGGCACATGGTACTACTTGAATGAAGATGGAACGATGAAAACAAATTGGTTACAAAAAGATGGAAAATGGTACTATTTACAATCCAATGGTGCAATGGCAGTGGGCAAACATTTCATTAATGGAAAATGGTATTCATTCAAAAATGATGGCGTTATGATGTAACAAAGATTTTTAATTGAATAAATGACAATAGATATCTATTTTAAGATATTTCTATGATGAAAAAAACACCTGTGAAGGTGTTTTTTTCATCTTTACAGTTAGTTATTACTTATTCCTCTTATTCTTGCACTTTTCGTTTTCACTAGTTTATTAGCGAGCATGGCTGGATTTATGCAGGAAATATCTAAACTGTAAGGATATGTGGGAAGTAGAATTATAAAACTTTTGTTTCCAATCTTTCTTTCTGACGAAGATGATGTGCAAAATGCATAGAAATGAGCTGAAACCATTCTGCCGCATTTAAGTAACCAAGCCCAGGGTGTTCGACTTTACAAGCACTTCGAATAGAAGTAATTGTTGGTTCAATGTCTTTAACAACTGTAATTAATTTCAGAAAACGCTCTTGTACTTCTTCTTTGTTAATTGGATTTTCTGGCGTATATCCAGGATGATTTGGTACTTTGATTTGTATGTCTGGGAAAGCACCAAGTTTATATACTTTTTCACCCATATCCGTTTTTTTGTTAGTTACTGATGGTGTTTCGCCTTTACATTTTGTGATTGCATCTAATTGCATGTATGTGGAAGCAATTAGATGATTATACATTTGACCGAGAGACCATTCCTCACTAGAAGGCTTCATCCTAAATTGTTCTATAGAGTACTTTTCTAATTCCCCTATGTAGTACGTTGCTAACTCTTCAAAATTCTTCATATCACTAACTCCTTTTTATGAAAATGTATTTGTTACTACCTACTATAAAGAAGTAATGCTGACAACATTATGTCAGTAGTGAAATATAAAAATTAAAGTTTTAACATTTTTTTTGCTTCATCACGGATTTTCTCAGAAAGAATTTTTGGCTCAAGTACTTGCACTTGGCTTCCCCAGCTCAATACCCATTGAAACACTTCGTCTATGTTTCTTGATTTCAAAAAGACATGGAAACCATTATCTTTATGCTCGTATGAATCTATAAAAAAGTATCGGGATTCAATAATTTTATGTGCAATATGAGATGGAAACAATAAATGAATCGTAACAATACGATTGTTTTCAGGTTGATAGTCTTGTAAAGAAAAGTCTTTCGGTTTTGTAAAAAATTCTTGTTTTTGCTGTAATGTATCCATACGGTCTAAACGAAAATTACGTATTTGTTTCCGAAGTAAGCAATGAGCAACGATGTACCAAATTCCTGAAATATTGACTAAACCGTAAGGATGAACAGTCCGCTCTATTTTTGTGGTTTCTCTTGGCTTACGATAAGAAAAAGAGATAGCTTGCTCGTTTTGAATTGCTTCTTGTAGCAAGAAAAGTTGGTTCTCTAGTTTTTCTTGCTCGGCTTGCTGGTTTGAAAATATAGGAGAAAGGAAACGGAAAGTACCTCGTAACCCCTCAACTTTCTTTTTTTGATCAGTAGGGAGGATAACCTCAAGTTTCTCTTTTGCCGATTGTGCATGTGCAGAAAAAGAAGAAGTGAAAGTTTTCTCGATATAATCACCGCCTAATAAAAGGGTAACAGCCTCTTCAGGGGTAAGCTGAATGGGTGGTAAGAAATATCCATCCATTAATGAGTAGCCGTGGCCGGGCATTGCAAAAATTGGGACACCAGATTCACTAAGTGCATCCATATCTCGATAAATAGTTCTTATACTTGTCTCAAATTTTCCAGCTAAACTTTGTGCTGTAACAGTTTGTTTTCTTTGTAATTCAATTAATATTGCTAATAAACGATCCGTTCGATTCATGAAATATCATCCTTTATTTTTATAAATATGATCACTGTAAAATTCTAAAAGTAATACATTTTCCCCTACTATTAACAGACTTTTTCCTATGTATAATATTAATATAGTAAAATCATAACAACCTATATTGCAGTTTCCAATAATATACTATATAATCAGGATAAGAAAACGTTTTCATGCAAAGGGGGAGAATTTCGTGTCGACTATCGAGGACGTGGCGAAATTAGCGGGGTTATCAAGGACAACGGTTTCTAGGGTGATCAATAATCATCCATATGTTTCAGATGAGAAGAAAAAAAGGGTTCAATTAGCAATGAAGCATTTAGGCTTCGTTCCTAATTCTGCGGCGAGAAGGCTTCGTAAACAAAAAACAGAAACAATTGCGGTGCTTGTTCCAAGGATTACAAATCCTTTTTTTAGTAGATTTATTGAAGCAATCGAGATTGCTGCTTCTGAGCATAAATATAAACTGATTATTTGTCAAACAAGATATTTACCAGAAAAAGAGATGGAGTATTTACAATTATTATCTACGAAACAAGTAGATGGGATTATTCTATGTTCACTAGAAAATCCATGGGAAGATGTAGAGCCGTACTTACAGCACGGTCCAATCGTGTTATGTAATGAATATATTGAGGAAGCAAATGTTCCAACAGTGAAATTTGATCATGCACAAGGAGCATATATAGCTGCCAATCATGTATTAGAACAAGGATATCGTAATCTTATTTTTTGCCGTGGTAACGAAACCAAAGTTGTTAGCCAACAGCGGAAAATGGGCTTTTTACGTGCAATAACTGAGAAGAGCCGCCAAGTAGAAGCGATTGATTTTCTTGAAAACGCTTTCTCTTGGGATGATGGGAAGCGAATATTCCATGAAGTATTAAAGGACAAAAAAAATCCTACCGCGATTTTGGCAGGAGGCGACGAGGTTGCAGCTGGAATTATCTCAGAGGCGAAGCGCCATAACTGGAGTATTCCAGAGGATCTCGCTGTTATCGGTTTTGATAATCAAATTTTATCGCAGATTACTGAGCCAGGTATTACGACAATTGAACAGCCAATTGATGAAATGGCTCGAAAAGTTGTCGACCTGATGATGGATAAAATCCATACGAAAAATTATCGTAAAAAAGAATTGTATGAGTTTGAACTGGAGCTCTTGGTGAAAGGTTCAACGATGAAGGATACGATGTTATTAGCCTAGTAGACTATGTCTGCTAGGTTTTTTTTCTGTTCACAAACTACTACTCTTCGTGAACGCAGTCATCACATTTGTTATGGTATGCTTCGTGCTGCTCATCAATTTCTTTCCCGCAGTGCGCACAAGTTTTCGTCGGTAAATTTCTGAAAAACTCCATTGGTTGATCGATCATGTCAATTCCTCCATTTCCATTTCTTACTATCATTGTATTAGTACAAAAAATAAAAGTCAACAACTGTTTTATAACAAATTGAAAATTAATGAAAAAGTTTAGGAAATGGATTATAGTTAACAATGTAGGATGTAAGTAAAAAACTTTCTCAAGTACGGAGAAAAACTGCATTCCTACTCGGTTTTAGAAAGGATGGATACATATGAAAATGACTGTTGTCGGCTTTTGGGGCGGCTTTCCAGAAGCGGGAGAAGCAACGTCGGGGTATTTGTTTGAACACGATGGTTTTCGTTTACTTGTAGACTGTGGTAGTGGTGTACTAGCACAGCTTCAAAAATATATAACACCATCTCATATAGATGCAGTTGTACTTTCGCATTACCACCACGATCATGTTGCAGACATTGGGGTATTGCAATATGCGAGATTAATTACAAGTGCGACAAAGGGACAACTACCGGAATTGCCAATATACGGTCATACGTTTGACGAGAATGGATTCCATTCTTTAACGCATGCACCGCATACGAAAGGAATCGCGTACAACCCAGAAGAAACACTTCAAGTTGGACCTTTTTCTATTTCATTCTTAAAAACTGTTCATCCTGTTACATGCTTTGCGATGCGTATTAAAGCTGGTAGTAACGCTGTAGTATATAGCGCTGATTCCAGTTATATTTCTGAATTCATTCCATTCACAAAAGATGCTGATCTTTTCATTTGTGAGTGTAATATGTATGCACACCAAGAGGCTGCAAAAGCAGGGCATATGAATAGTACAGAAGTGGCAAGTATTGCGAAAGATGCGAATGTAAAAGAACTTTTATTAACGCACTTACCGCATATAGGAAACCCATCTGATTTAGTAACAGAAGCAAAACAAATTTTCAGTGGCCATATTACGTTAGCTCATAGTGGCTACGTATGGAATTCATGAGGTGATACGATGTTATTTATTGATAATAAAGGGATTACAGATCCTAGAATAAACTTAGCGATTGAAGAATATTGTGTGAAGAATTTAGATATTAACGAAACATATTTACTGTTCTACATTAACGAACCTTCCATTATCATTGGTAAAAACCAAAACACAGTAGAAGAAATTAATGCAGATTACGTAAAAGAAAAAGGTATTCATGTCGTTCGTCGTCTATCAGGCGGGGGCGCGGTATATCATGATTTAGGAAACTTAAACTTCAGCTTTATTACGAAAGATGATGGAGACAGTTTCAGCAACTTCAAAAAATTCACAGAGCCTGTAACGAAAGCGCTTGGTAAATTAGGCGTAAATGCAGAACTAAGTGGTCGTAACGACATTTTAGCTGAAGGTAGAAAAATTTCAGGTAACGCGCAGTTCTCAACGAAAGGTCGTATGTTCAGTCACGGTACGTTACTATTTGACTCTGAAATCGATCACGTCGTATCGGCATTAAAAGTAAAAATGGATAAGATTCAATCAAAAGGAATTAAATCAATCCGTAGCCGCGTTGCGAATATTACAGAGTTCTTAAACGAAAAAATGACGACAGAAGAGTTTAGACAACTTCTTCTAGAAACCATTTTCGAAGGTGAAACAGAAATTCCAACGTACGAATTAACAGAAGCGGATTGGAAAGAAATACATAAACTTTCTGAAGAGCGCTACCAAAATTGGGATTGGAACTACGGAAAATCTCCGAAGTTCAACTTACAACATTCACACCGCTTCCCAGTTGGACAAGTTGACGTTCGTCTTGAAGTGAAAAAAGGAACAGTAACAGAATGTAAAATTTACGGTGACTTCTTCGGATCACTAGATGTTCATGACATTGAAGAACGCTTAACAGGCGTACAGTTCGATAAAGATGCATTCACTGCAGCTTTAGAAGGCGTAGATATCGCACGCTACTTTGGTAATATTACAACAGAAGATTTCTTACATTTATTCTTCTAAAAATGGGGGAGGCTGTCATAAAGGGCAGCCTCTTTCTTTTTGTGTGGATTGTCACTTTTGGTTTTGAGTTGCGGCTAATATAATTTCACTTATCACAAATATCTTCCTCAAAACACCACTCACGAGTCATCTGCCCCTTATAAAGGAATATACATAATAAAAGGAGGTGGATCAAAATGAAAAGAATAATGTGCGTTGTATTATTGCTCAGCTTCCTCATCGGGATGACAGCGTGTAACGATGAAACCTCCTCAAGTCGTACAACTTTATCTATTGGAAAACCAGCGAAGGATAATGTTATATATTATACGCATACGGATAACAAACGAAAGATAGATGATATACAAACTATGTTTCAAAGTAAGAAATGGAAAAGAAATGAAATGTTTAGTACTGTTGGTAAAATACCAGATGTTGTCTTGTCTATAGATGAAAACGATACAGGGTTACCGACAGTATATGTTACAGTGTACTTTCATGAAAATGGAGCGGACGCGATAAACTTGTATGGAGAGCATACAAGTTTAAATAAAGAAGAACTTGAAAAGCTTAGAGAAAAGATAGGTGCATATTATCCTAAAATGATTTCTGTCCTCGTTTAATAATTTGCTGGTAAGTGAAATCACTATATTTTTCCAAAGTTATTCAATAGGAAGTACGCCGTGTATATGCAGTTAATAGGATATTACTTGCCACTTTAATTTTCTTTTAATATAATTAATTTAGAATTTTTAAATATTCTAAATTTTATAAAGGTGGGGTTTGTGTGAATCTCGTTCAATCTTTGGCTGAAACGGCAAAACAGAAGGGGGATAAACCGGCTTATGTTTTTATGGATCAGTCGGTCTCGTATGACCAATTAAACAAAATGGTCACAAGGTTTTCTAGCAATTTAGCAGAAATGGGCATTGGAAAAGGGGACAATGTCGCATTAGTTGTTGGGAATTCACCACATTTTTTAGTCGGTTTATACGGAACAATGAAAGCTGGGGCAACTGTTATACCAGTTAATCCAATTTATACAGCAGACGAAATGCATTATATTTTACAAAATGGAGATGTAAAAACAATCATCGTACTCGACGTCCTTCTACCTGTTATACAATCTCTTACAACAAGACTTCCTTCACTAGAGAACATCATCATATGCGAAACCTCATCAGATTTTAATCATATAGAAACCGAAAAAATGAAAACGTTTACTAGTTTTATAGGAACTGGAGATGCGACTTACGAAGGTCCGGAACTAGATGAAGAAGATGTAGCGGTTATCCTCTACACTTCAGGCACAACTGGAAAACCAAAAGGTGCTATGTTAACAAATAAAAATTTATATAGTAACGCAAGCGATGTGGCGTCGTATTTACAATATACGGCCGATGATCGCGTCGTTGCGGCACTGCCTATGTTCCATGTATTCTGTTTAACAGTTGCGGTAAATGCACCGATTGTGAACGGGGCAACGATTTTAATGTTACCGAAATTTAGTCCGAAAGAAGTGTTCCGTATTTGTCGTACGTATGAACCAACGATTTTTGCTGGCGTACCGACGATGTACAATTATTTATATTTATTTGAAGAAGCAAGCGCAGAAGATGTGAAGACGCTTCGCCTTTGTATTTCAGGTGGTGCGTCAATGCCTGTTGCTCTTCTGCAAAACTTTGAAAAACGTTTTGACGTAATTGTTTCAGAAGGATACGGTTTATCAGAAGCATCACCAGTTACTTGTTTCAATCCGTTAGATCGCCCGCGTAAACCAGGGTCAATCGGCACAAATATTTGGCATGTAGAAAATAAAATTGTGAATGAACTTGGGGAAGACGTACCAGTCGGCGCAGTCGGTGAATTAATTGTTCGTGGACCTAATGTTATGAAGGGTTACTATAATGCACCAGAAGATACAGCTGCGACATTAAAAGATGGCTGGCTATATACAGGAGACTTAGCGAAAATGGATGAAGAAGGTTACTTCTATATCGTTGATCGTAAAAAAGATATCGTCCTAGTTGGTGGTTATAACGTCTACCCTCGTGAAGTAGAGGAGGTACTATATACGCACGAATCAGTAGCTGAAGTTGTCGTAATTGGTGTACCAGACGAAAACTTAGGAGAAGCAGTGCGTGCTTTCGTCGTTCTGAAACAAACGAACGTAACAGAAGAAGAGCTGATGCATTATTGCACGTTACATTTAGCAAAATATAAAGTGCCAATGAGCATAGAGTTTTTAACAGAATTGCCGAAGAATACGACGGGTAAGTTGTTAAGAAGAGCTTTGAGAGAAAAAGCGATGCAAGTGTAAGAATGGGGGGCAACCAGCTTTATGAAGTTGGTTGCCTCTATTTTTTTGCATTGGTTAAGCTATGACGCCATATATTTAAACCGTAATATGACTAGTAGGGAGGAGATATACATGGAGCAGAAGGAATTACGTTTGCGGCGAGTGCAATATCTTATTTGTGACATTATGGATGAAATGAACGCTGAAAATGAGAAGAAAAACTTAGAAACACTGCAGAAAGTAATTGACCAGCTTTCAGGAGCAATTGGTGATTTAGTAGATCCATCTGGTACGTATTCAATTGATTATTTGGAGAGGAAAGTTCATACAGCGCACTATTTATTATTTAAAAATGATCGTAAAGCATATTTGTGTAATAAATAAACATTCATCATTTGATGGGGTGTTTATTATTTTTGATATTTATTGATAATTATTATTAATAAAAGGATGAGTACAATGGGTTTAAGACGATAAATTAATCTGCTTATAATTGTACTTATAAATAATAAAGCTCGAAATAAAAGCCTTGCTACACGTTTGTAGTAAGGCTCTTTACAGTTGTTTTGTTCTTAATGAATGAAAGCACCTGCCACTTTTTAGTTGGAAAAGTTACTCATTAGAAGTGTTATTAATCGCTTGAATAGCAAGTTCCAAAGATTTAATCCTTCTTTCTAAAAGAGTTCTTTGAGGACTACCAACCTTTGACTTAACGTAAATTTTTTCAATTGATGGAAGCAAACCGATAAGAACATTGCGAGCTTCTGCTAAATCTTCCTGGTTGTAATGATGAGGTTTTTGATTCCAAACACTATCTAGCATTGCTAAGCCGATACAAGCTGCCTGGAGGCGTTTCTTTACTAACGTAGTATTTGAGCCTTTCTGAGTCATTTGTGACAAGGCACTTTCGAGTTTACGGATTGTTGACTGTAAGGATTTTATTGATTCCTCTTTATGTAAATCTGATACGTTTTCCATGTTAGTACCATCCTTTCTTCGTTTTTAAATGATTTTGTTTAATACGTGATAAAATCGTTAAGGACAGAAACTTACTCGCAATATTTTAACATAAATAATGAACTTTCTTTGAGAGGGAGTCTTAAAGAGCTAGCTCAATTGTTGAAAGTAAGGTAACGAACTATAAAAACCGAACCGTCATCTAAGTGGCGGTTCGGTTTTCTTTATTTTTTCTCTACCAATTTTTTATTCTTCCAATCTAGTGTAAATGATTTATTAAATGTTTTTTGATCAACATCTTTTACGTTGTTTCCAACCCAACCTGCATCGCAACATATTCAATATCATTATCAATTTCGCCTAACACGTAAGATTCTAAAATGCCCATTACAGCAGTTCCTAAAAATTTTAAAACGCTGTGCTTATCAATGTTTTTATTGTGAAGATTGCTGTGCTTAATATTTACGTTAAACGTGCATAACAAGTTATAATAGAAGAAATCAATAAGGAGGCTAGCTGTGAAGAATCTTCGTTATTTCAATATATTTACTATGTTAATTATATACACGCTACTTATGTTTTACATCGGCTGGAACGGATGGGTTTGGCTTCATGCAGTATTTGGCTGGGAGTCCTGGGGGTATTATGCTTTCGTAGTCGGATTTATTTCTTATGCGTATATTCTCGTGCAAGTGTTTAAGTTTCTCCCATTCCTTCGAACGATTGGTTCAATTTGGTTTGCAGTCATACAATACGCCCTTATGTTATTGCCGTTAGCTGATATAACAGTCTTTCTTTTACAGTTTTCGATTGAGAAAGAAACAGCAATTATTTGGACAGGGGCGGCTGTGTTAGCTGCGTTTATCTTTATCTTTGCATATGGAGTATTTAATGCGTATAGTCCAGTAGTAAGAAAATACGAAGTGCACATACCGAAAAAGGTAGAGGGGCGTAAAAGTTTACGTATTGCGATGGCTTCTGATATGCATTTCGGTAAACTGTCTGGCGTTTCGCATTTGAAAAGACTTGTTCGTCATGTAAATGAAATGGAACCTGATATTATTTTACTGCCAGGTGATATTATCGATGATCATCCAGGAGTATTCATTCAAAAAAACATGGGTCATATTATGAAACAAATGAAAGCTCCATTAGGCGTATATGGTGTTTTAGGAAACCATGAGTACTACGGCAGAGCGGTTCCAGAGTTTTTACAAGAGATGGATAGGATTGATATTCGTATTCTTTTAGATGAAGTGATCACAATTGAAGATGACTTTTATCTCGTTGGAAGAAGAGATAAAACAGAGCGAGATCGCCAAAGCTTTGAACAATTAATGAGTACGGTAGATAAATCGATGCCTGTTATCGCAATGGATCACCAGCCATTCGAGTTAAAACAAGCAGCGGCGGCAGGTGTAGACTTATTATTATCCGGTCATACGCACCGCGGACAAATGGCGCCAAATCATATTGTAACGAGAAGAATGTACGAGCTAGACTGGGGATACGCACAAAAAGGCGCATTCCACGCAATTGTTTCTTCTGGATTCGGATTTTGGGGACCGCCGCTTAGACTTGGTAGTAGGTCGGAGATTGTGCAGGTAGAAGTTACGTTTGAATAAGGTTAAATAAAAGGGATTATACATGATTAATATGTGTAATCCCTTTTATTTTTTATTTCGTAATCGCGACCTTTACTTGAATATAATCTCAATTAGTTGTTGTGGATGTGCATTAATTAATCCATGAACAATAATAATTACCCATACCTTGCGATAACGCGCCCACAAATATCCAAGGAATAGACCTACGATACTATGGTTCACAATAACCGTAGCTGTATCAATATCCCAATGACCAGAGCCGTGTAATGCAATATGCCAGCTTGCCCATAATAATGATGTAAGAAGTATAGCCGGCCAAGTGCCTAGTAATAGTTCCAAACGTGTTTGCAACCAAACTCTATAAAAAAGCTCTTCCAGTACACTATTTATAAGAAATCCTACAAGTAAAATTAAGATTAAAATCGCGGGTTCCATTCTCGCTGAAACAAATGGTGTAGAGAATGTAGAAAAGAAGTTGAAGTAACCCCAGACTATAATGACAATAAGTGGTGTAAACCGATACCATCTATTACCTTCCGTTGATTTTACAGGCTTTTGTCGTTCTTTTTCGGGGTTACTTTTATAAAACAAAAGAAGCATGAATGGAGTGAATAATAATAAAATAATTTTAAATATCATAAACCACAATTGTAATGTCATTCCTTTAAAGTTCGTGGTGAGGAGACAAATTGTGAAGAGGAAGCCACTAAAGAATAAAATAACAGTTTGAATTATGATGCGCCTTAGTTCAAATTGTTGAAGGGGATTATAGTTTTTATGATGAGATGGTAAGAAACGAACAAGGAGTATACCGACAATAACAGGGATCCACTTGTTCCAAAAAGGCAGTGTGCCCGTATGATCCCCACTGTAACGAATGTTTGTTTCTCCGATCCATATAAGCCAAAGAGATGAAAGCAAAATAAGAAGTATAATGATTCCACCAATGAGCTTCCCCGCTTTTGGAAAATAACTACCCATAGTTATCCGACCTTTCATACTATAATGGTGAATCGATTTTCAATTATTTCTGTTTTTAAATGAATATGCATTTATAAATCTATTAAAACAAAAAAGAAGAACTGTGGAAATATTTTAATTTTTATGATTTAACTTGATGAGAATAGAGGACCGCTTTTTTGAAAACAGAACGTTCATATTGGAATGACAGAATAGCATATTTACTCTTCTTTAAAAAAGAGATACTATAAAAAGACTCTGCTTGAAAAGGGGGACTGTAAGTGATCATATCAGATGTACTATACGGAGAATTTGAAGTAGATCAAGTGTTAGAAGAATTAATTTTAAGTAAACCAGTGCAAAGGTTGAAGGGGATTCATCAAGCCGGAGCAAGTTACTTAATGAATGAGAAATGGAATGTAACGCGATTTAATCATTCAGTTGGTGTTATGTTGTTAATAAAAAAACTAGGTGGTTCGGTAGAAGAGCAGATTGCTGGTTTACTGCATGACGTATCACATACTACTTTTTCTCATGTAATGGATTACGTTTTTGATAATATGAATGAAAGTTATCATGAAGAGATATTTAGTTCTGTTGTGAAAAACTCAGAAATTCCAGCAATTCTTTCAAAGTATGGTTATAACTATGAAGATATTTTGTTAGATGATTCGAAGTGGACGTTACTGGAAAGATCCGCGCCGGAATTATGTGCAGACCGGGTGGATTACACATTACGAGATATGTATACATACGGATATGTTTCTTTAGAAGAAGTTCACAATTTTTTATCGGATGTCATCGAAGTAGATGGGAAAATGGTTCTTCAAAATATCAAAATGGCAGAATGGTTTACAGAAACGTATTACAAAGAAGTAATCGATTTCTTTATGCAACCAACTAATATTTACGGAAATGATATGTTAGCTAAGACGTTAAAGTTAGCTCTTCATAAACAAGTTATTCATGCAGATGATTTTCTTCTTGAAGATCATGAGCTTATAGTAAAATTGCAGCTATGTAACGATTCAGAAGTACATGCTTTATTAAGAAAAGTCCATCCAAATGTAAAAGTAAGAGAAGATAGAAGTGAGTATGATTTACATCAGAAAAATAAAGTCCGTCTTATTGACCCGCCATTACTTCGTGAAGGGAAAATCATTCAGTCATCTGTCGTATCAGAAAAAATAAGAGAGATGAGCGATATCGCTTATGAAAAATCGGTGAGAGGGATGTATGTGAAAGTGATTTCTAATTAAAAAGAAGTAGAGCATCACTTTTGGATGCTCTACTTCTTTCCTGTTAATTATCAAACCAATTCCACATCTCAATATCTCCAAGAGTCGCATAACGTACGTGCGGGGAGTTTTGTAATTTTAATAACTCTTTCGATGGGCCAGTAATAACAATTCCGTATACTTTTACACCGTTATCTTTTACATATTGATAACGTTTATCTAAGTTTAGTTCTTTCTCAGAAAGCGCAGCTATTTTGCTTACTGTTTTTTTATGGATAGAAAGGACGCGCATCATTTCGATTACTTGATCTTCTTGCGTTTTCTGCTTGTCAGTATCATTATCGAGGAATCTTACATGTTCTGGAAATCCTATAGCTTCTCCGCCATGTAGGATATAGTCATCTACATTTTTTCTGTCTTGCCCTGTATCTAAAGCGTACCATACAGGAGTTGGAGGGAGTTCTTGTGCTTCAAATATGCTATATAAAAGCGGTTCTAATTCTTTTAAAGTGTAAGATTTATCAAAAGAAATTGCTACTTCTGCAACGGTTCCATCATGTACTTTTGCAAGTGTATCCCATACTTTTTTTGAGGAATCCTTTAAATAATCACCCTGCTTTGTTTTAGGATGAACAAAGAAAAGCTTTGGTTGATAGAACGGATTCATCCAAGTTTGTTTCGTGACATCTACAGATGATAAGAAGCTTTTTGTTTCTACTGTACCGAGTGGCATTTCTTTTTTACCGACGGTTCTTACTAAATCAAAGCTGCTGTTCGTACGGAAAAAAGCTTCTACACTTGTTCCGCCCCCCATAACGCGGCTATTTGGGATCGTTGCTTCAAGTGCAAGTGAAGGAACCTCTCTAATTTCTTCTAGCCTTTTATCATTATTAGCTTGAAAATAAAAGGCTGATAATACCCCACCGATTATATATATAACGATGCAAATGGATAATATAAAACCAAACGTTTGTAATCGATGTTTCCACTTAATTCTCCAAAAAGGAACTTTAAGATCTTTTGGCGGTAATTTTTTCTTTACGGGTTCACTCTTCGTAAGCAATTCATCTAAATGAGCTTCACATTCTGCACAAGTTTCTATATGACTTTCTAACTGTTCTTGCTCATCACGTGTGAGCGTTCCTTTTTCATATTTCTCCCAAAGTTTTTTAAACTCTGCACAACCCATCTGTATCACTCCTTTATGCTTTTTGCTTCTTTTCGTCCGCGGTGTAATTCAATTTTTACTTTCGCTAATGAGAGACCAGTCATTTCTGCTATTTCCTTATAGGAGAATCCGTAGTAATCTCGTAGTAACAGGACATTTCGTCTTTCGAGCGGAAGAGAAGATAAACCTTCTAACCAACTAGCAATCTCATGTTTTACGAAATAAGAGTGCTCTGTACTTGGCACGTGTGGTAAATGGAATTCTTCAATTTTCGTTGTTTTATATTTTTTCTCTTTTCGGTACCAATCGATAAAGGCGTTGTAGGCAATTGTAAATAACCAAGGTCTAATTTCTTCTCCTTTATAATAGTCAATATGGACGAGCATTCGGTAAAATGTTTCTTGCATAAGATCTTCCGCGTAGTGGGAATCTCCGGTTAGGGAGAGAAGATAGCGAAATAAATCATGCATATGATCTGAATAAATGTCTTCTAATGATTGTTTGCGTTTCACTAATTTCCCTCCCTTCATACATAACAACGAAATACATATAAAAAAGTTACATTTGTTTTTAAAATTATAGTAAAAAACGTCAAGAATTGGATAGGATTCTCTTTTATCATAATACATATAAGGCGGGTGAACAGAGATGGAAAGCTATGAAACACAAATTCAAAGGTCCATTGATTATATTGAGGAGGATGTAATGGAAAAACAGACGCTGCGTAATTTAGCTCGCATTGCAGGTTTTTCTGAGTCGCATTTTCATCGTGTATTTCAGGCGTTAGTAGGTGATACAGTAATGGAGTATGTTCGAAAGAGGAGGTTAGCCCGGGCAGCTTATCAACTTTCTCATACGGATGAAAAAGTTATTGATATCGCGTTTGAGCATGGCTTTCAATCTCATGAAACGTTCACGAGAGCCTTTAAAAAATTATTTCAAATGACACCGAGTGAATATCGAAAACAAGAAATTGAAACACCGATGTATTACAGTGTGAATGTAAAACAAAGAAAATTAAATCCGTATTTAGGGGGCATACAAATGGAATATCGTATTGTAAATAAACCAGAATTTTTAATGGCAGGTTATGAACTGAAGACGACAAGTAAAGAAGGGAAAAACCACCAAGACATTCCAGCATTTTGGCAAGAATATTTACAAAAAGATCTTGGAACAACGATTCCGAATCGTAAAGATACGAGCCAATGGGTAGAACTTGGATTATGTACAGATTTTAATTTAGAAACAGGGGACTTCACTTATATTATCGGAATGGAAGTTACAGACTTTGAAAATGTACCAAATGAGGTTGCAAAGCGTACTTTCCCGGCAGCAACATATGCCGTATTTACAACACCGAAAGTTCCTCATGCAGAAATGGTGTCGTCTATTCATCAAACGTGGAATGCAGTATTTTCAGAATGGTTCCCGCATTCAGGATATGAACATTGCGGCGTTACAGAGTTTGAACTATATGATGAGCGTTGCCACGAAGATAAGAGTGAGTTCGCTCAAGTAGAGCTTTGGATACCGGTGAAGAAAAAATAATAATAGGGTAAAAGCGAATCATTGGGAGATGGTTCGCTTTTTAATAAAGGGGAAATGGGAAGATGTTCAAAAAACTAGAATGTGTATCTATACATACGAAGGATATAGAGAAGTCGGTTTCTTTTTATAAAGAAATGGGAATGAAGCAAAACTGGATTATAGAAAGAGAACTAGAAGAAGGGGTTATTTGGACGTTAATAGGATTGAAGTTTCTAGATGAAAAAAGTTCGGAGTTAGTAATAAGTAATCATCCGGATATTAATTTTATGGAAGTCGAAGTATTAGTAGAAGATGTACAACAAACGTATGGAAGTTTAAAAGATAATAAAGATGTAAAATGGATTCGTGAACCATTTCCAACAGAATCAGGACATGTTGCGGTAATGGAAGCGCCTGATGAGAATGTGTTTGTGTTAGTAGGGAAATAGGAGAGAAGACATAGTAAAAATTAACATGGACTTCGTCAAAAGCTTGAATATTTAAAAGAAGAGTTAGAAATACCATACCCATCGGAAGATATAGAAAGAATTGAAGAGGAATATAAGACAGATTCTTTTGTGGAGGATTTTTACAGTTATACGTCATTAATAGATGGGAATTTGAGTTATGTTCTTTTTTCTAAAAAAATTCTGGAATTACAAAGAGAGTTGTTGTATAAAAGCTTTTTACAAGCGTATCCAGAATATTTATTTATAGGTATATGGAACAATATGTGGAATTGAATCGCCAACTAAGCATATATGAACAAATCCGGAAGTTATTAATTGTTATCATAGAAGAGTATTAAAGAAAAGGTGCTTTTGTAAAGCACCTTTTTTATGAACGAAACGGAAATACAAGAACAATCGTCGTTCCTTTCCCGAGTTCACTATCAATAGAAATTGTCCCGTTATGGGCATGAACGAGCTGTTTCGTAATGGCGAGACCAAGTCCAGTTCCGATGTTGCTTTCTTCTGTATTAGTCCCTCTGTAATATCGCTCGAATAAAAGTTCTTTCGTTTTATCGTCCATTCCTTTTCCGTTATCTGAAATAGATAGTGTAAATGAATTTACATCCTGCGAAAGCTTTACGATTACATTTGTCGTTTCATTATTATGTTTCACAGCGTTTGCTAGTAAGTTTTCGATAATACGCTGGAACCATTTTTCTTCAATGAAATATTGAATTTTATTTGAGCTCGGTACGAATTCAATATTTTGATTTTGCAGTGTCGGATTATTAATAAATTGTAATAATACTTTTTGGACGAATTGATTCATTTCAATGTTTACGTGCTGGGCAGGAAGGCTGTTATTTTTTAATTGATACGTTAAGCTTAAATCGTCAATTAGTGTAGTCATATATTGAGATTTCTCTTTCATAACGCTGCCGAATTGCTGAATGTCACGATCAGTCCAGTTATACTGCTTTGATTCTAGTAATAATGCGTAGCCATATATAGAGCTAAGTGGTGTTTTTAAATCGTGCGTTAGACCGGTAATCCATTCTTCACGTGTTTGCTGCAGTACTTGCCTCATCGCATCATTTTTTTTGAGTGTAATTGAAAGGTGCTCTAGTGAGCTAGTAACATCTCTAAATAAGCGAAATGACCATTTTTCTTTACCAGATCGCCTGAATCGAACTGGTTTTCCTTTTTTACTAACAGGCTCTTCATATTTTCCACCAGCGATATTTTTAAGCCAACGCATTGCGTGTAGTAACGGTTTCCCAAACTTATTTCCGTACCAAATAGATAGAATGACTAAATAAACAAAGACGATAAGAAGGATTAATCCGCATCCGATTAGAAACTTCTTAGTAAATACATCCTCAATTTCGTCATCTGGGTAGTATCGTTCATTTTTTGCTGTAACGACGAGAAGCTGACCACTATTTGCATCGTAAAAGCTAGACGTGTTTTCTTTATGATTCCACGGTTCTTTTTCGTTAAGAGCAGTCTGTATTGTAGAAAGTGTTTTTTTCTTTCCAGTTGGATAGGAAAAAACCTCTTCGCCACTATGATTAAATATTTGCAGCGTTGCTTTTTCTTTAGAGAGTAACTGTTTTTCTTGTTCTGTTAATGTGAACGAATCTGTAGGTACAGAAGAGTGTTCTTTCTGAATTGTTTTTAGTAATGCATTACTTTTTAACATACCGCCGTAAATAACAAGTACGTTTTTTTCTTCTACTTCAATTTCCCAATATGTAAATGTATAAGGGCTTTCTATATGATTCTGTATATGTGCGAGTAAAGATGTTTTCGTATAAGAAGTTGGGACATCACTTGGTGTATTAAATTGATAGAGGACTTTCCCGTTTTCCTCTACAATCTGAATCCAATCATTTTTCTCTTTAATTAAATCTTTTACTTCCGTTTTTAACGTAATATCGCCATCTTCTGAAGAGATATATCTTGAAATTGTAAAACTATCAGAATCCGGAATATTAGGTTCGTATGAAATACTAGTAACAAGAAAAATTAAATAAGTGAAAGCAGCGACTACAGCAATAAGTAATGTAACTAAAACAAAAACGTGTTGCAGTATAAATTGGATGATAAGTCGTTTATTAAGATTCATATTGTCACCCTACTTTGTAACGAACTTATAGCCAAGTCCGCGAACAGTTTTTATGTATTCTGGTTTACTTGGGTCTTGTTCAATTTTTTCGCGTAGCTTTCGAATGTGGACCATAACAGTATTGTCATCGCCATTATAGGCGGGTGCTCCCCAAACTTTTTCGTATATTTCTTCTTTCGAAAATACGTAGTTCGGATTCTCACAAAAGAAGAGTAGTAGTTGAAACAGTTGAGCGGAACATTCGACAACGTGTCCATTTACTGTAAGTTCTGCGGAATGTTGATCAATTTCAAATCTCCCAAATGAAATGGAGTGTGCTTTTTGTTCGTGTGGTACGGTTTGTTTCATATGTCTTCGAAGTTGTGCTTTCATACGAGCTACGACTTCTAATGGATTAAATGGCTTCGTAATATAATCATCTGCACCGTATGAAAATCCAGATATTTTATCTAGATCAGATGCCTTCGCTGATAGGAAGAAAATCGGACAATCTGTTTGTTGGCGAATAATTGGACAAATATCAAAACCAGATTGTCCAGGAAGCATGACATCTAAAATAATTAAATCGTAATTGTTTTGTTCGATGAGAGATAAAGCTAATTCAGCTGATGTTGCAGTTGTAATATGAGAAAAACCTTCTTTTTCAAGAATGGTAGTTAGTAGTTGTAAAATTGCTGTTTCATCATCGACGAGTAATATATTTGCTTGATACATAAGAATCCCCCTTAATTTCCTCGAATATCATATCATCTTTTTGTAACATATGGAATTTTTAAGGAAAATTTAAGGTTTTCTTTTATAAAAAATTAAGAATCAAATGATATGATAAAAGTAACATAGGGGAGGAGATGAGTGTGAATCCGTTTCAAATGATGCGAGCTAGATATTTTTTAATTGTATTTGCACTATTAATTTTAGTAGCGAGAAGTAGTGAAAAATTGCTAGAAAGTACATTTCATATACAAAATTCATCTTTTATAAATATACTTATATTTTATATCCTTCCGATTGCATGGATTTTTTATGAGTATAGAAAGCACCGTGTTTCATTTTCATTATTTCTTAATAAAAATGAAACATTTAACTTGGTGCAAGTTATATACATTACGATTATGTTGTGCATGTTCAGTTACGGGTATCTGATTTTATACATGTACAGCTTTGCATGGATTACACCAGATTTTATTATGAATGCTTTACACAAACCGATTGTAGATAGTGCCGGGGGATATATATATCAATTTATTATGGTTGTATTTATCGCACCTATTATTGGAGAATTTGTTTTTCGTGGATTTTTACTTCAGCGCTTTGCTGCGAAATGGGGAACGAGTATAGCGATGATTGCAGTGGCACTTTTATTTGCGATATTACATGTCGATTTTCTCGGTGCCGCCGTATTTAGTATCGTATTATCAATCGTATATATTCGTACGAAAAGCTTACTCATGCCAATTGCGATACATATGTTAAATAATACATTTGTACTTTGTGCATCGTTCCTAGTAAGTAGAGAAAAGATCATGAGTTTTGCAGATTTCTCAAACTATACGACGTTCTTTCCAGGACTGATTATTTTTATAACAGGATTAAATTTAGTACTCATCTTTTTATTTGTTAACCGCAAATACTGGAGTAAAGAAGTGCCAGTTATATACGCAGAGCAGGTAGAGAGTTTTGCAAATGTAGTGGGAGATAAATGAGACGAAGAAAACGATTGAAAAAATATTGAAAGACATTATAGATGCTACGTCTATTACAGATATGTGTGATAAAGGCTTTTGTCATTGGCTTTTTAACCTGTAGTAGATACAATTGTGTTTCCGGAGTATTACTTATTTTCTAGTACTCATTTAAAAGAAAATATTATTTCTCTTCTTATTGTATTAGGGATTTTAATAATATTCGGTCTAATGTTAGAAGTAATGATGAAGCGTATCTTCAGAAAAAATGAAGAGAAGTATGTGCGGGTTCATAAAGTATTCGCGAAAGTAATGGGAGCTTTCCTTTTGTTTTATGGTATGAAAACAATCATTTACTTTATAGCTTTGAGACATCATTAATTCTAAATTTGAAAGGAATGTATAAAATTATATGAATGAAACAATATCATCAAATAAGTTTTTTTATTTGATTTTACTTAGCATAGTGCTAATAACGACAGTAAATGTTATTCTCCGCTGGGAGGAAGCCTACTTTTTCATGTATTTAGCGCTCCATTTATTAGGGGTCTTATGTATAAGTGGTGGCATGGTTACTGAAAAAAAGGGTGACGAAAGTGTTAACTATATGTGTGTGATCGGTCTTGTTTTACTTTTAGCTGTACAAGGTATTATGAAATATAGTTCTTTTTCGGTACAAGATTTCAGTTTGTTAATAGATGTACTGCCTTAAGGGGGATAAGTATTTATGTTATCGAAGAAACAAATAGGGTATATATTTGTTTTAGTAGGTTTTTTTACGATTATTATAACGACGCTATTTTTTCAAGACTATGAATATGTAAAATATGTAAAAGGCGCTGGTTTAATGTGCTGGTTTGTAAGTGCTTTTCTTATTCCGAATTATGAACCGAGGAAAGTGTCTAAAAATAGGTAAAACTCTTCTTATGTAGAAGAGTTTTTTTTATCCCGCATTAACGGGCAGTAAGACTCCCACCTCAAAATTCAGTGACAGCAAAGAAGTTAGGCGAGGGATCAACTGCCCGTAAAAGCCCGATTGGTGAAGGCTAATAATCAGTGGGGGGATGAAGAAAACCCCCACTGATTAAAGTTTCACTTTATGTAAATAGAAGGCTCTCGAGCAATTCTCGTAATTAGCTTGTTCTAATTTAGCATGTACGAACTTACAATAATAATAGACAGGCAGCATAGAGGAGGGAATAACGTGAGGAAAGTTATTGGGTGGTCGCTTTTTTTGTACGTTGGATTTGCGTTATTTATATATTGGTATTTATTTGGATGGAATCATGAACTCATTCCGGACATGTATAAAGGAACGAGTGCAGATCCAGAAACCTTTATGAATGCGAAAGAGCTTACGCTAAGCCAAGATTATTCGCGCGTGAAAAATTTACTGTTCTTTTTAGCGACGCCTCTTGAATGGATTATTTTATTATTTGTACTCGTGCTCGGTATTTCAAAAAAGTTTGAGAAATGGTCAACGGAAACGACTAAAATAAGTGTCTTACAAGTTGCGATTTATTTCTTTTATTTATCATTACTCACAACGGTACTGGCATTACCGATGCAATGGATTGGGCGTAAAGTGTCGGTTGATTACGGTATTTCCACGCAAAGTACACAAAGCTGGATAAAAGATCACGTTATCGATTTTTGGGTTAATTATGCGACGATGTTACTCATTGTTACAGTTCTTTTATGGCTTATCCGTAAATTCCCGAAGAGATGGTGGCTAGCAGGATGGGCACTCTCTGTACCATTTACAATCTTTTTAACGTTCGTACAGCCTGTTATTATTGATCCACTTTACAATGACTTCTCGACGTTGAAAAATAAAGAGTTAGAAACGAAAATTTTAGCGATGGCAGACAAAGCTGACATTCCTGCTAAACACGTATATGAAGTAAATATGTCGGAAAAAACGAATTCGTTAAATGCATATGTAACAGGAATTGGCCTTAACTCGCGTATTGTAATGTGGGATACAACGCTTAAGCAATTAAAAGATAAAGAGATTTTATTTATTATGGCCCATGAAATGGGACATTACGTAATGAAACATATATATTGGGGCGTTGCGAGTTATATTTTCATATCGTTTATAGGTATGTATGTAATTAGTCGTATTTTAAATATGTGTATTCGAAAATGGGGAGATACGCTGCAAATTTCCAAAATGGCATGTTTTTCAATTTTACCTTTGTTTTTCTTAATTTCCTCTTTATTATCTTTTGCATCACAACCAGCAACAAACTACGTTTCACGAATAGAAGAACGAGCGGCAGATCAATATGCTTTAAATATGACGAAAGATGGGAAATCTGGTGTGAGAACTTTTCAATATTTATCAAAAACAAGCTTAAGCCAAGTGAATCCACCTGTGTTAGTCAAATTTTTCTTATACACACATCCACCAATTTTCGAAAGAATTCATACGTTTGAACAATATGAGGAACAAAAAAACAAGAAGTAGCGATTATGCTACTTCTTTTTTATAGAAATATAAGTTTGGTATTGGGAATATTTATCATTGCTTTTTATTGAGATTTTGTAAATAATAAGCTATAAAATTCTAAAAATCTATATATAAAGGAATAAAGGTGGAAATATGTATTTTTTACAAAATTTAAAAGTGAAACATAAATTATTCTTACTTATCTCATTAGCAGTTTTGGGCATGACAATTATGAGCTGTGTAGCAATTAATTCTATTAATAAGATTAAGCGCGATACAGAGATTGTAGTAGATGATTATCAAAATTCTGCAGTTATATTAGAAGGTATGCTTCGTACACAAAATTCACTAGAATATAACTTACTAGAATTAATTACAACGTCACAGAATGAGGGGACAAATAAAGAAGGGATTATTAGTAATGTTGAAAAGGATCTTAAAAAATATGATTCTTTATTAAAAGAATATGATGATGGCGTTAATTTAAGTAAGCAAGAGGATGAGCTGTTTCAGAAGATGAAGAAATCTTTGCCAAGTTATATGGAGACATATAAGAAGTTGTTTGACAAAGCGAAGGGAACAAATGAATCTCAAATGGTAAACGAATTTCAAAAGGACTTAAAACCGAAGGGAGTAGAGTTAGCTGGTTATGCTGTAGATTTAGAAACTTATGTTTCAAACTTAGCTGGCCAAGTATTTAAAGATTCTCAAAAAATGATAGATCGGTCCGTTATTACCTTTATCATTCTTGCAGTAGTTACTACAATCATTATATGTATAGTAAGTTATATTATTAGCAAGCTTATAGTTGCTCCTTTACAAACGGTTAGTCGTATGATGGAAAGAGCAAAAGAGGGAGATTTAACTGTACATGGTGATTATAATGCTAAAGATGAATTAGGTATATTAGTAAGTGATTTTAACGAGATGATTGCAGGGCTAAGAACAAATATGCAAGAAGTAGAGAATAATATTCAGCTTTTATTCCAACATGCAGACGGAGTAGTATCTGCATCAGAAGTATCTAGCGGTGCAGCAAAGAAAATTACTATGGATATTGAAGAAGTTGCCAATGGCGCAGAGAGCCAAATGCAAGCAATGGAACAAACTGCGGGTGCGATGGAAGAGTTGACACAAGGAATGCAGAGTATAGTGAATACATCATCCTCTGTAAATGAATTGTCTGCTCAATCAGCACTAGATGCAGAGAGTGGTAACAAATTAATGAAACAAATGATTCAACAGATGGATACAATCCAAAATTCAGTACATAGCGGTGTGAAACAAGTAGAGACTATGAAAGAACAATCAGAAGAAATTGTTAAAATCATTGATGTTATGCAAGGTATTACCTCTCAGATTAACTTATTAGCATTAAACGCCGCAATTGAGGCTGCACGTGCTGGAGAAAGTGGTAGAGGATTTGCAATTGTGGCAGATGAAGTACGAAAATTAGCAGAACAATCTAGTGATTCTGCTAAACAAATTGAGAAGCTTATTACTCAAGTTATGGGAACAACGAATCATACGGTACATATGATGGGGAAAGTAGATAATGAGGTACAGGCAGGTACACAAGTAGTAATGCATACAGAAAAAGTATTTGGAACTATTACAGAAAAAGTGCAGCAAGTATCTGAGCAAATTCAAACGGTATCTATGTCTACAGATGAAATTGCAGCGAGTAGTGAGGAGATTTCTGCTTCTACAGAAGATATGGCGCAAATTTCTCAAAGATCATCTGATCGAACTGATAGGGTAAAAGAGTCTATTCAACAGCAAGAAAAATCTGTTCAAGAGATTTCGACTTCAATTGAACATCTGCACAACGTAGCAGGAGGACTAAAACAAATAGTTTCCCAATTTACTCTTCAAAAATAGTAGAGTATATGTAAGTCTTTATAAATATATAGTCCTCTCAATACATATAAAAAATCATCCTGTGGAATACAAAAGGATGATTTTTTATTATGAAAATTTTGTGTGGATGTCACTCGTTATATTCTAGTTTTTTACAATTTTTTGATTGTAATATATAATAATAAGTAATGTTTTTAGAATTTTTAGTTTTATAAGAGAGTGATTGTAGGAGGAGAGAAAGGGTGTACAATAAAAAATCAATGCCGGCTATAAAAATGATCCTTTCGATGTCTATTTTCGGATCAATTGGATTTTTTTCTGTCCAAACAGGTTTACCGTCTTTTGAATTAGTATTTGTTCGTTGTATTTGTGCAACTATATTTTTAGCGTTATGTTGGTTAGTGACAGGACAATATAAAAATGAAAAGTGGAATAAAAAAGAGATTGTGCAAATATTAGCGTGCGGCGTATTTCTCGTTTTTAACTGGGTATTTCTATTTAAAGCGTTTGAAGTTATGTCAATTACAATTGCAATTTCTGTCTATCATCTCGCTCCAATTATCGTATTAATGATTGGGAGTATCGTATTTAAAGAGAGGCTAACAGTGTTTGCCGTTATGTCCATTGTCATTTGTTTCCTCGGCACGGTTTTAGTAGCTGGAGTAGATGGAAGTGTGTCGCTCGAGAAACTCATGTCATCTGGAATGGTATGGGCACTACTTGCAGCGTTATTTTATGCTTTTACGACTTTATTAGGAAAAGGAATCAAGCATACGAGTGCATATGCGATGACATTTGTACAAACGTTTTTAGGTATATTTTTATTGTTACCATTTGTGGATTTCGGACAGTTTCAAGGTTTAACAGAGACGAACTGGATGATGATAACGGCAACAGGACTTATACATACTGGGTTTGTATATTACTTGTTTTTTGACAGTTTAAGAGATTTATCGACGAGACTTATTTCTGTATTAGTGTTTTTAGATCCTGCTGTAGCAATTTTGTTAGATACGGTCTTTACCGGATTTAGACCGACTAGTATGCAAGTTGTAGGGATTGTCCTTATTTTTGTAGGAATGGCACTCACTTTTCGTAAAGGAAGAGAAAAGGAGCTATCGGTGAAGGGAAGTGCTACCTCTGAAATGTAAAGTTGTATTTGATATAATTTCATTTTTAATTTTGGAAGATGTTACGAAAAGGCCGTTGTTGTATAACAGTGGCCTTTTTTGTATGGAATAGAGCACGAAAGAACGGCGTTTTCAAAAAAAATGAAATGAATTTTCAAAAAAAACTTCCTTTTCTGAATGTTTGTTATATAATATAAAACATAAAATCAAATCTGTTATAAAACAGTTTAAGAAGGGGATGCTAATATGTCGACGCGAACTTCACGGGTTACATTGCCCGGAGAAATGTTACCAGCGTACAACGAAATATTGACACCTGAGGTGCTTAGTTTTTTAAAGGAACTACATGAAAATTTCAATGAGCGCCGCACAGAACTATTACAAAAACGTGTAGAGAAACAAAAAAGAATTGATGCAGGGGAGTTTCCGAAGTTTTTAGAAGAAACAAAGCACATACGTGAAGCGGATTGGACAATCGCCAATCTTCCGAAAGATTTAGAGGATCGCCGCGTAGAGATTACTGGACCGGTAGATAGAAAGATGGTCATTAACGCTTTAAATTCAGGAGCTCATCTTTTTATGGCGGATTTTGAAGATTCGAATTCACCAACTTGGGAAAATGCGATTGAAGGCCAAATTAACTTACGAGATGCAGTAAAGGGAACGATCTCACACAAAAATGATAAAGGAAAAGAATATAGATTAAATGATAAAACAGCTGTACTCATTGTGCGTCCAAGAGGATGGCATTTAGAGGAAAAGCATATGCAAGTTGATGGGAAAAATATGTCCGGCAGCTTAGTGGATTTTGGTCTGTATTTTTTCCATAATGCGAAGGCGCTTTTAGAAAAAGGAAGTGGCCCGTACTTTTACTTACCGAAAATGGAAAGTTATTTAGAAGCGAGATTATGGAACGATGTATTCGTATTTGCTCAAAAATACATCGGTATTCCAAACGGAACAATTAAAGCGACTGTGCTATTGGAGACGATTCACGCTTCGTTTGAAATGGATGAAATTTTGTATGAGCTAAAAGATCATTCTGCTGGCTTAAACTGCGGAAGATGGGATTACATTTTCAGCTTCTTAAAGGGTTTCCGTAATCATAATGAATTTTTACTGCCAGATAGAGCGCAAGTCACGATGACGGCGCCGTTTATGCGCGCGTATTCTTTAAAAGTAATTCAAACATGTCATCGCCGTAATGCACCAGCAATCGGAGGAATGGCAGCACAAATTCCGATTAAAAATAATCCAGAAGCGAATGAAGCGGCTTTCGAAAAGGTGCGTGCTGATAAGGAGCGTGAAGCTTTAGACGGTCATGATGGGACTTGGGTTGCCCACCCGGGACTTGTACCGGTTGCAATGGAAGTATTTAATCACATTATGAAAACGCCGAATCAAATTTTTAGGAAACGTGAAGAAATACGTGTTACAGAAAAAGATTTATTAGAAGTACCAGTGGGAACGATTACAGAAGAAGGTCTTCGCACGAATATTAGTGTAGGTATTCAATATATTGCATCTTGGTTAAGTGGACGGGGAGCAGCGCCAATTTATAACTTAATGGAAGATGCAGCAACTGCGGAAATCTCCAGAGCACAAATATGGCAATGGATTCGTCATGAAGGCGGAAAGCTAAATGATGGCCGCAATATTACGCTCGAATTAATGGAAGAATGGAAAGAAGAAGAATTAGTAAAGATAGAAAGAGAGATTGGTAAAGAAGCCTTTAAGAAAGGGAGATTCCAAGAGGCGACAACATTGTTTACAAACCTCATTCGGAATGATGAGTTCGTACCGTTTTTAACATTACCGGGTTATGAAATTTTATAAAGTGAAAAGGGGATGGAATAAATGAAAAACGAAAGAATCGATAAATTACAAGAGAACTGGGAATTAGATACGAGATGGAAAGGAATAACACGTCCGTATTCAGCTGAAGATGTAATTCGTTTGCGCGGTTCGATTGATATTGAACATACACTAGCACGCCGCGGGGCTGAGAAGCTTTGGACATCGCTTCATACGGAAGATTATATTAACGCACTTGGTGCATTAACAGGAAACCAAGCGATGCAACAAGTGAAAGCGGGATTAAAAGCAATTTACTTAAGTGGTTGGCAAGTAGCGGCTGATGCAAACCTTTCTGGACATATGTATCCAGACCAAAGCTTATATCCAGCGAACAGCGTACCAGCTGTAGTAAAACGAATTAATCAAACACTTCAACGTGCGGATCAAATTCAGCATATGGAAGGAAGCGATGATACAGATTATTTCGTACCGATTGTAGCAGATGCAGAGGCTGGATTTGGCGGACAATTAAACGTATTCGAGCTTATGAAAGGTATGATTGAAGCGGGTGCATCAGGTGTACACTTTGAAGATCAATTATCTTCAGAGAAAAAATGCGGACATTTAGGTGGAAAAGTATTACTGCCGACACAAACAGCGGTACGTAATTTAATTTCCGCACGCCTTGCTGCGGACGTAATGGGAGTGCCGACAATTATCGTTGCAAGAACAGATGCAGATGCAGCCGATTTAATTACGAGTGATATCGATCCGGTTGATAAAGCGTTTATTACAGGAGAAAGAACACCAGAAGGATTTTATCGTACGAAAGCAGGACTGGATCAAGCAATTGCACGTGGTTTAGCGTATGCACCGTATGCAGACCTCGTTTGGTGTGAAACGTCTGAACCAAATTTAGAAGATGCAAAACGATTTGCAGACGCAATCCATAAAAAATATCCAGGGAAATTACTCGCTTATAACTGTTCACCGTCATTTAACTGGAAACAAAAATTAGATGAAAAAACGATTGCGAGCTTCCAAAAAGAAATCGCATCTTACGGTTACAAGTTCCAGTTCGTAACACTTGCTGGATTCCACTCATTAAACTACGGCATGTTTGAATTAGCACGTGGCTATAAAGACCGTGGTATGGCAGCATATTCTGAATTACAACAAGCGGAATTCGCAGCAGAGAAACACGGTTACTCTGCAACTCGCCATCAACGCGAAGTAGGAACAGGTTATTTTGATGAAGTAGCACAAGTCATTACAGGCGGTACTTCATCAACGACAGCGTTAAAAGGTTCTACAGAAGAAGCTCAGTTTACGAAATAAAAGGAAGGTGATCACAATTAAGTGATCACCTTTTTTATTACTCTTTATATAAACTGATAACATCTTCTCCCGTTAAATATATTACGGTTACTTTTTTATTATCCTTCTCATAAACTTTCATTCCACCCTCTGCAAAAGTTTTATCCCATCCCTTTAATTTTATATGTATTTGATACCATATAGATAAACCTGATTCAAAACAATCGCCTTTATATACATACTCACCTATCTCCTCAGTAGTATGAATTAATTTAGCTTCATAAGGTATAGGGAATCCTTTAATTTCAGAATCAATAGTCTTATTAAAAACTAGAAGGTATGTTAACGTAATAATAGTAGCCAATAACAAAAATAAAATCTTTTTCATGTATGTAAATCCCCCATGGCAAACAGCCTTGTAATTTTATCCCGCTATTTGCGGAAGTAAGACTCCCGCCTCAAAAGTTGGCTGGAGCAAAGAAGTTACGTGGGAGATGCACAAAACCCCACTGATTAAAGTTTCCCTTTAACTAGTTGTATTATAATATAATATAATATTTTTATAATGTGATTTTAATTATTATAAAATTTTTGTGAAACGAAAAAATGGGCTGAATTCTCTTACATAACTATAGAAAGCTAAAATTTCGTTAGGGGGTATCTCGAGATTTTAGCTTGATAGTTCCGGTAGGAAAAGAAACGATATGAACAATTATTCGGATATATGTAACATAACTTAAAATATATTTACTAACAAAAATAGAAATAATATTAGATCCATTCTTTCCCATGCTTACGAATAAACGTCATATCTTTTTCATAATGATCTAGATGTCCTTCATCAATCATTCTTTGGAAATTTCCGTCTCCTTCTTGTGCTTGTCTTTTCACATATGTACATAACCCTTCTAAACGTAGTAACACCATTTCGAAGTAATTTTCGTCCATATCTTTATCGTAGGACTGAGCAAACAACTTTACTCTTTCTTTAATACGACCTGCGTGTTGCGATGAGTCGTAATGAATTGCCTCACCTGATTCTGTATAATACACTCGACTTAAAGGTACACAAGTATAAAGCGTATAAGCGATATCCCACATTCTTGGACCAGGAGCAGCGACGTCAAAATCAATAATACCGACTGGCTTTTCATTATTGAAAATAATGTTATATATAGCAAAATCATTGTGGCATAAAACCTCAATGTTATGTGGGGTATGATCCATCGGTTTCCAATCAGCTAATAACGGAAAGTCACTTACAGCATCATGGTACAGACGGAGCATTTTTGCGATTTCTTTCAGCACATCATTAGACCACATGAATTCTTTTAAAGGATAATTGCCTGCGTCGCCTTCTATAAATGATAAAATCTCTCTATCTTTTTCATCTATGCCCAAAAACTTTGGGGCATAATGAAACCCTTTGTTTTCTAGATGACGTAATAGCTTATGAATATTTGTACTGTCTGGCTTTAATTCCCGCCGAACAGTATTTTCAGAACGATATACGTTTGAGACGTTTCCCCCTGTTAGCTTTTCTTCTTGTTCGTAGTTTGACATGTGAAAATTCCCCCTATAATTAAAAAATCCAATTCCAAATAGTGAATATACCGACAATAGCAGAGAAAAGAAGGAAAGCAAGGAATACTAGACACCCAAGAGAGAGTAACTTATCTTCCCATGTTTCTTTATATTCATATACTAATTCCTCTGCTACTTTTTTTTGTACTGGAGATAAAGGCTGCTCTTTATACAATTTCTTTATCTTGCTAGAATCGCCTTTGAATTTTAAAGCACGCGCAATATGATAAGGATCATTTCCCATTGATTTTTCAAATAATAAACATGATTCATGCATAATATCTGTTTTATGCTCCTCTAGATACCAATAACGTCCAGCCATTTCTGGATATTGTAATTTATAATAAATGTCTCCGATTTGTTTTCGAAGATGTAATTCATTTGGGTATGTAAAGATGAGACCGTGTAATCTTTCTCTTGCCTTTCCGAGATTATTATTTTCAATATCCTCTTCAATTCTCTTTAATGTTTTTTTAGGAATTTTGGTTGTCATGAATTCCTCCTTATATAGAATAGAGATAATTTTATTTTATAAGAAATACTAAAAATTAGAAATTCTATTTTCAAAAAAGATTGTACATTTTATTTTAAGTATGCTATGATGATGTCAGTTGAATAGTTAAATTAAGCAATCCATATATTATCAAGTGCCGAAAACGAACGAGAAAAAGTATGTGAGAACTAGTTTATGTTTCGTGTTTGATAATGTGTGGATTCTTTTTTTATACAGGAAGACTAAAATAATTTGTATTTTCTTAGGAGGAAATAATCATGGCAGTAACAGGACAAGTAAAATGGTTTAACAACGAAAAAGGCTTCGGTTTCATCGAAGTTCCAGGCGAAAACGATGTATTCGTACATTTCTCTGCAATCGAAACTGAAGGTTTCAAATCTTTAGAAGAAGGTCAAAAAGTTAGCTTCGAAATCGAAGAAGGCAACCGTGGACCTCAAGCTAAAAACGTAATCAAACTATAATTTTATAGTTGATGATGGAAAAAAGGATGGCTCATGCCATCCTTTTTTTGTTGTTGAGATATATGTAAATGAAGTTGTACTCGACGTTTATAGAGGTAATGAAGAAGAGTAAAAGGCTTTCCAAAAAGGAAGGCCTTTTACTCTTCTTTCTCTGCTTTTTTCTTCTCGCGTTTTTTACATTCAGGACATTTCGATTTACGAAATGGTTTAGCGAAGAATAGCAGAATGAAAAATAAACCGAATATAATACTAGCTGAGTTTTTCACGATAATGACGCTACTATTTTTCATTTGAATCGATGGGTGGATCTCTTTTTCTTCCATAATGGCCCTCCATATATTGGATTTATATTTTAATTATAGCAAAGTTAATTGTTGTAATGATGTAAAAAGAGGAAGGGATAATAAATATTTATAGGTAGTATAAATGCTGTTTTTATGGTTATAAAACTATTTAATTTATATATCGTGATTTTATTGTTTGACAAATGTTTGATAAATGATAAAAAATTGTAAAAAAGCGGAACCTGTTACCTATTTCCTTTTCATAGGTGCTAAAATTATATATGCAGCTGCTAATATAAATAGAAAATGAAAAAAGGAGATAATAGGATATGGAAAGTAAAGTAGAACGCTATGTCGAAAATTATGTTGTAACTAAAAATACAATGGCCTTACTTCCTGTTATTCTAAGTGAAAAGAAAATTGTTACGCGAGTTGTTGAAATGGAAGATTCTTTTTTCGTATTTCAAAAGCCTCTAGATATTATAGAGAGAAGTTGTCGTAAGCATGGATCTAGTTTTTTGGGCAGAAAAGAAGGAACGAAAGAGTTAACGCACATTACACATAAAGCACCGATTGCAATCAGTCCGACAGATCAACTTTATTTTTTCCCTACTTATTCTTATTCTAGAAAAGAGTGCGCGTGGCTGTCGCATTTTTATATCGAAAGTAATCGAGAATTAAAAGATGGAAATCTTATGATTCGATTTATAAATGGCCTTGCTGTGAAATTAGAAATATCAAAAAGTAGTTTTGAAAATCAACAAAATCGTACAGCGAAACTGCGTACAGAATATGAAGATCGAAAGAAGAAACAAGGAAATCCTTGTTTTAAAGAAATTGATAAAAGAGATGAATCAACATTAAGACCAGCTTATGAGAAAGTGTATTTTGTTAGGGAAGAAGATGTGTGAGAGGAAAAGGATGAGGAGACTCATCCTTTTTTTATTTCATTATATATACAGTTTACGCTGTAAGATTCATAAATAAACCGAGTGAGATGTACAAATATATTGTTCTTTAATGGAACAATATAATGGTAATTTCCTTATATATATTTAATGTAGTGTGAATATATATCATTTTATATTTGTGGCATACATGATACTTCTTTCTATATAGGTAGAAATACCCTTACGTGCAGTAAGGGTATTTTTTTGAAAAAGACGAATTATTCCTTTCTGTAGTTTCTGCTTTTTCATCAAACGTAACCGTTAAGTTACAATTTGTGTATAGTGTCTAAATTATCTTCATATCCTGTCGAATATTGAAAGATTATCATAGCTAAATAATGAAGGAATTCTAATGAAGGACATGGAAACTTAATAATTACATCTCCATATGTCGTATCTACCATTTCCTCTTTCAGAAAAGCAATGATACAGTAGAGGTAGTAATTAGAGTAAAGGGGTAAAGTGTAGAATGGATTTTCAGTCAATCAAAGAGTATTTTTCACCAGAAAATATGGATCATATTGTTGAAAGTTATAAGGCGTTCGGACCGCTTCTTGGCATCGGTTTGCCGATGATAGAGGCGCTTATTCCAGCATTACCACTTATTGTGTTTGTACTAGCGAATGCTGTTGCATTTGGATTTTGGCTGGGTTTCCTTTATTCATGGCTTGGATCAGTAATCGGTGCTATGCTTGTTTTTTTCATTATCCGCCATTTTGGACGAAGCCGTTTCTTTTCTTTTGTAAATAAGCATGAGAAAGTGCGCAAGGCAATGGGGTGGATTGAAAGGAAAGGATTCGCGCCAGTGTTTGTTATATTTTGTTTTCCGTTTACACCGTCTGCGCTTATAAACGTTGTAGCTGGTTTATCTCGCATTAGCGTAAAACAGTTCGGACTTGCGCTCGCATTCGGGAAGCTTGTGATGATTTTTATTTTAACGTACATCGGTCATGATTTAATGTCGTTTATTCATAAGCCGGTGAAATCAGTTATTGTAGCGATTGTTATTTTTATTTTATGGTATGTCGGTAAAAGAATTGAAGTAAAGTTAGAACTACATTAAGAATAGTCTTCTTTGTCCCACTATTTGAGGGCAGTGAAACTCCCTCCAAAAAATTCGGCTGAAGCAGATAAGTTAGGTGGGGATCAAACTGCCCGATCGGTGCGGGATGAACAAAACCCCCACCGATTAAGTTTCACTTTATAAATGCAAGCTTCATTATTAAAGGGTAAGGGGAGAAGCGGATGAAGAAAACTTTGAAAAAAGAAGGCCTAGAGTGGATACGAACAATTTTAATTGGTGTACTATTAGCTGTATTTTTTCGAACGTTTTTCTTTTCAACGTACGTTGTAGAGGGGAAGTCAATGATGCCGACATTGCAAGATGGCAATATGCTCGTTGTAAATAAGGTGAGTTATCAAGTGGGGGACTTGAACAGGTTCGATGTCGTCGTTTTTCATGCGAATAAAAAAGAAGACTATGTAAAGCGAATTATCGGTTTACCTGGAGACCATATTGAATATAAGCATGATAAGTTGTATATAAACGGTCAATTTATTGATGAGCCTTATTTAGAGAAGTACAAGAAAGAGGTAAATGGAAGGCAACTAACAGGTGATTTTACATTAGAAGAGTTAACGAAAGAAAAGGTGGTGCCAGCTGGTCATATTTTTGTAATAGGCGATAACCGCCTTGGGAGCTGGGATAGTAGACACTTTGGCTTTGTGAAAGCTGATACAGTTGTCGGTAAAGTCGATTTACGATATTGGCCAATTCAAGAGGTGCAAACGAATTTTTCAAAAGGTTGATATAATGAAGTAGAAGTATAGAAAAGACAAACAACTCCGTTTGTCTTTTTTCGTGTACTATAATACAATTATAGTAGCAAACTAACGTTCGTTGTGTAAGTGAAAGGTGGGGTTACATGTCACTTCGATTGGTGATTGGTAGAGCGGGAAGTGGAAAGAGTACACTTTGTTTACGAGAAGTGCAAGAAGCGTTAAAACAGCGCCCGAGAGGCAAAACAATATTATATCTTGTGCCAGAACAGATGACATTCCAGACGCAGCAGGCGTTAATTGAAAGTGAGGATGTAAGAGGTTCTATTCGGGCACAAGTTTTTAGTTTTTCACGATTAGCTTGGAAGGTGTTGCAAGAAGTTGGCGGAGCGAGTCGTCTTCATATTGATGAAGCGGGTGTGCATATGTTACTTCGTAAAATTGTAGAATCTCGTAAAGATGGATTATCGGTGTTCCAAAAAGCAGCAGAGCAAAACGGTTTCTTTGAACATCTTGGCAGTATGATTGCGGAGTTTAAACGTTACAATGTGACGCCATCTAACGTATATGAAATGTGGCAACAATTAGATGCGCATAGTAGCAGTGCTGAGCAAAAGTTATTAGCGAATAAAGTATATGATTTACAGCTATTATATGATGATTTTGAACGTGCTTTAATCGGGAAATATTTAGATTCAGAAGACTATTTACAATTGCTAGTGGAAAAGCTTCCGCAGTCTGAGTATGTAAATGGTGCTGAAATTTATATAGATGGGTTTCATTCATTTTCTCCGCAAGAACTTGAAATTGTAAGACAGCTCATGATTTGTGGAGCGAGAGTCACAATTACGTTAACGATAGATGAAAAAACATTAGCGCAGCCAGTGAATGAACTGGATTTATTTTATGAAACGACGTTAACATATGAAAAAATAAAACAAGTAGCGCGTGAAGAGAAAATAGAAATTGAAAAAACAATTCCACTTATGGAACAACCGCGTTTTCATTCTCCGGCATTAGCTCATTTAGAAACGCATTATGAAGCGCGTCCGAATGAAAAGTATTATGATGAAGCAAGTGTAACAATTAGTACAGCGGCGAATTTACGAGCTGAAGTAGAAGGGGTTGCTCGTGAAATTCGTAGACTTGTCGCGGATGAAACGTATCGTTATCGAGATATTGCAGTACTTCTTCGTAACGGGGAAAGTTATTACGATGTGATGCAAACGTTATTTACAGATTATAATATTCCACACTTCATCGATGAAAAACGCCCGATGTCACATCATCCATTAGTAGAGTGTATTCGTTCTGCCTTAGAAATTATTAGCGGAAATTGGCGTTATGACGCGGTGTTTCGCTGCGTGAAAACAGAGCTTTTATATCCATTAGACGTAAGGAAAGAAATGATGCGTGAAGAGATGGATGAGTTCGAAAACTACTGTTTAGCGTACGGTGTACAAGGGAAGAGATGGACTTCTGAGGATCCGTGGATGTATCGCCGTTACCGTTCACTTGACGATACAAACGGAATGATAACAGATATTGAACGTGAAATGGAAGAGAAAATAAACAGGCTGCGTGATGTTGTAAGAACGCCAGTTATTCGCATGCAAAAAAGGTTAAAGCGTGCGGGAACAGTGATGCAAATGTGCGAAGCGGTTTACTTATTTTTAGAAGAACTTGACGTTCCAAAGAAGTTAGAAGAATTACGTATACGTGCAGAAGAGAGCGGAGATTTCTTATTTGCAACAGACCATGAACAAGTATGGGAAGAAGTAATGAGCCTTCTTGATACGTTTGTAGAAATGCTTGGTGAGGAGAAAATGTCACTATCTATGTTCACGGACGTTATGTCGACAGGACTTGAGGCACTTCAATTCGCTAACATTCCGCCATCATTAGATCAAGTATTAGTTGCCAATATTGATCACTCCAGGTTATCAGATGTGAAAGCTACGTTTATTATCGGCGTAAATGAAGGAGTTATTCCAGCAGCACCGATGGATGAAGGGATGCTTTCTGATGAGGAAAGAGAAGTTCTTGGTGCGGCAGGAATTGAACTCGCGCCAACGACGAGACAAACTTTATTAGAAGAGCAGTTCGTTATGTATCAGATGGTAACGAGAGCGTCTGAGAAATTATATATTTCATGCCCACTTGCAGATGAAGAAGGAAAGACATTACTTGCATCTAGCTTTATTAAGAAAATAAAAAGAATGTTCCCTAATGTGAAAGACTCGTTTATTACGAATGACGTAAACGACTTATCGCGTTCGGAACAAATTTCATACGTAGCAACGCCAGAAGTGACGTTATCTTATGTCATGCAGCAACTACAAACGTGGAAGCGATACGGATTTGAAGGAAATCTAGATTTTTGGTGGGACGTCTATAACTTCTACGTCACTTCGGATGAATGGAAACAAAAAAGTAGTCGCGTGTTATCGAGTTTATTCTATCGAAATCGTGCGCAGAAACTAAGTACGGTAGTAAGTAGAGATTTATACGGAGATAAAATAAAAGGAAGCGTTTCTCGTATGGAACTCTTCAACCGTTGTGCGTACGCTCATTTCGCGCAGCACGGTTTATCGTTAAGAGAGCGTGATATTTTTAAACTAGATGCACCAGATATCGGTGAACTATTCCATGCAGCACTGAAGAGAATTGCAGACAGGCTATTACGCGAAAACCGCACTTGGGCGGATTTATCAATAAAAGAGTGTGAGCATCTTTCTGTTTTAGTAATAGAAGAAATCGCACCGTTATTACAAAGACAAATTTTATTAAGCTCAAATCGTCATTTCTATTTAAAACAAAAACTACAACAAATCATTTTCCGTACGTCAATCATTCTTCGTGAACACGCGAAGTCGAGCGGTTTCGTACCAGTTGATTTAGAGGTGCCATTCGGTATGGGCGGTACGGGATCGCTTCCGCCGATGGAATTCTCATTACCAAATGGTGTGAAGATGGAAGTTATCGGCCGTATTGACCGTGTGGATAAGGCTGAAGATGAAAACGGAACATTCCTTCGTATTATTGATTATAAATCAAGTTCAAAAGCGTTAGACTTAACGGAAGTGTATTACGGATTGGCACTTCAAATGTTAACGTATTTAGATGTCGTTACTACAAATGCACAAACGTGGATGAAAAAAGGCCACGCAGCATCACCTGCTGGTGTACTGTACTTTCATATTCATAACCCGATTGTTGAAATGAAAGGTGACGCATCTGAAGCTGAAATTGAAAAAGAAATTTTAAAGAAATTTAAAATGAAAGGCCTCGTACTAGGAGATGCTGACGTTGTTCGTTTAATGGATAACAAACTTTCAACAGGAAGTTCAGATATTATTTCTGCTGGTCTGAAAAAAGACGGTAGTTTTAGTGCGCGTTCTAGCATTGCAAGTGAGCAAGAGTTTAACGTACTGCAAAAATATGTACACCATACGTTTGAAAATATCGGAAAAGACATTACAGAAGGTGTTATTGATATTGCTCCTTACAAAAAGGGGAATAAAGCGGCATGTACGTTCTGTAACTTCAAATCTGTCTGTCAGTTTGATGAATCACTTGAAGATAATCAATTCCGTACGTTAAAAGATATGAAAGATAGTGAAGCGATGGAGAAAATTAGAGAGGAGGTTGACGGAGAATGATAGAGAATTGGCCTAAAAAACCAGAAGGTAGTCAATGGACAGATGACCAGTGGAAAGCCGTTGTAGCGAATGGACGTGACATTTTAGTCGCAGCAGCAGCTGGATCGGGAAAAACAGCAGTATTAGTTGAACGTATGATTAAAAAGATTATTAATGAGGAAAATCCAGTCGATGTCGATCGCCTGCTCGTTGTAACATTTACGAATGCAGCGGCGCAAGAGATGAAAAATCGAATTGGAGAAGCGTTAGAAAAAGTACTAATTGATGAGCCAGGATCTCAACATGTAAGAAAACAGCTGAGCCTATTAAATAAAGCATCTATTTCAACGATCCATTCATTTTGTTTACAAGTAATTAGAGGGTATTACTACATGCTGGATGTTGATCCTCGTTTTCGTATTGCAAATCAAACAGAAAATGAGTTGTTAAAAGAAGAAGTGCTAGATGACATATTAGAAGAAGAGTATGGAATCGAAGATAATAGTATTTTCTTTGAATTAGTTGATCGCTATACGAGTGACCGTAGTGATGATGACTTACAAAGAATGATTTTAGCGCTTCATACAGAATCAAGAGCGCATCCAAATCCGGAAAAATGGCTCGATAAATTAGTAGAAGCATACGACGTGGAAGGAAAGACAATTGAAGATTTAGTGTATGCTTCTTACCTATTAGAAGATGTGAGATTCCAGCTTGAAACAGCGGAACAACATATTCGTAAAGCAACCGAACTCGCAATGCTTCCTGACGGCCCGGCGCCTCGCGTTGAAACCCTGCAAGCGGATGCAGCTTTACTTGGAATGTTATCATCAGCAGCTCGTGAATCGTGGACAAGCGTGTATGAAGCGATGCAAAACGTATCGTGGCAAACGTTAAAGCGTATTAAGAAAAGTGATTACAACGAGGATGTTGTAAAACAAGTAGACTCTCTTCGTAATAAAGCGAAAGATGAAGTGAAGAAATTACAAGAAGAGTTATTTAGCCGCAAACCTGAAAGTTTCTTACGAGATTTTCAAGATATGCATCCTGTATTAGAAAAACTCGTGAAGCTCGTAAAAGTCTTTACAGAGCGTTTCCAAGCGATGAAGCGAGATAAAGGAATGGTTGATTTCACAGATTTAGAGCATTTCTGTTTGCAAATTTTAAGTGAACAAAGTGAAAATGATGAAGTGAAGCCATCAGCAGTAGCGCTTCAATATCGTAATAAATTTGCAGAAGTACTAGTCGATGAATATCAAGATACGAACTTCGTACAGGAATCCATTATTAAATTCGTAACGAAAGATTCTGAGAGTGAAGGGAACTTGTTCATGGTTGGTGACGTAAAACAGTCAATCTACCGTTTCCGACTAGCAGAACCAGGCTTATTCTTAGGAAAGTATAAACGCTTCACGCAAGAAGGATCGGGCGGCGGAATGAAGATTGATTTAGCGAAAAACTTCCGTAGTCGTCATGAAGTACTAGCAGGTACGAACTTTATTTTCAAACAAATTATGGGCGAAGAAGTTGGGGAAATCGATTACGATGCTGACGCTGAATTAAAGCTAGGTGCTAGCTATCCAATAGGTGAAGATGTAGCAGCTGAATTATTATGCATTCAGCAAACGGAAGAAGAAGTACTAGAGGGTGAAGAAGGTACGGAAGTCGAAAAGGCGCAACTGGAAGCTCGTCTTATGGCGCAGCGCATTAAAGCGATGGTCGATTCAGGTTATGAAGTGTATGACCGAAAAACGGATAGTATGCGACCAGTGCAATATCGTGATTTCGTTATTTTACTTCGCTCTATGCCGTGGGCACCGCAAATTATGGAAGAGTTAAAACTACAAGGAATTCCAGTATATGCAGACCTTGCGACTGGTTACTTTGAAGCGACAGAAGTAAATATTATGATGAACGTATTCCGCGTTATTGATAATCCGATGCAAGATATTCCACTTGCAGCAGTACTTCGTTCACCGATCGTTGGATTAAATGATGAAGAACTTGCGACGCTTCGTGCTCACGGAAAGAAAGGGTCATTTTATGAAGTAATGAGCTCATTCTTAAAAGGTGCACCGCTTGAAGAAGAACAAGAACTTCATGAAAAACTAGAATGGTTTTATAACTTACTACAAGGATGGCGTGAATTCGCGCGCCAACAATCACTTTCTGATTTAATTTGGAAAGTGTACGGTGAGACAGGGTATTATGACTTTGTCGGCGGTTTACCAGCTGGAAAGCAAAGGCAGGCAAACTTGCGTGTATTATATGACCGCGCAAGGCAATATGAAGCAACATCATTTAGAGGATTATTCCGCTTCTTACGTTTTATTGAACGTATTTTAGAACGCGGTGACGATATGGGGACGGCGAGAGCTCTTGGTGAACAAGAAGATGTTGTTCGCATTATGACGATTCATAAAAGTAAGGGACTTGAGTTCCCGGTCGTATTTGTAGCTGGACTCGGTCGTCGTTTTAATACACAAGATTTAATGAAACGTTTCTTACTGCATAAAGACTTCGGTTTCGGTTCACAGTTCATTGATCCGCGTAAACGAATTAAATATACGACATTATCGCAACTTGCAATTAAACGTAAAATGAAAATGGAATTAATTGCGGAAGAAATGCGCGTATTATACGTAGCTTTAACGCGTGCAAAAGAGAAGTTAATTTTAATCGGAACAGTTAAGGATGCAAATAAGGAAATGGAAAAATGGCTCGATGCGAGGGAACATAGTGAATGGTTATTACCAGATCACATACGTGCTGGAGCGTCTTGCTATTTAGACTGGATTGCACCTTCATTATATAGACATCGTGATAGTGAAATACTTCTTGAATTAGGACAAGGAAGTATTCCAGATGAAATTTACGGGTATGACACTAGCTGGAAAGTAGAAGTTGTGGACGGTAACACGCTACTTGCACCAGAGCCAGTTCAAGAAGAGAAACAAGAGTTGTTAGAAGCACTTCGTGAGAAAAAGGCTGTGCCATTACAAAGTGAACGAAAAGAAGAAGTGTACGATAGGTTAATGTGGAAGTACGGGTATGAGGAAGCAACCTCTCATCGTGCGAAGCAATCCGTTACAGAAATAAAGAGAAATTATCAGTCTGAAGAAGGCAGCGATAACGCCTTTATTAAAAAACTACGTGCACCAATTAAAACACGTCCGCGCTTTATGGAGAAAAAAGGATTAACGTACGCAGAGCGTGGGACGGCAGTCCATACCGTTATGCAACATGTAGATTTGAAGAAGCCGATTACGGTTGAAGTTCTTCAAGAACAAATTGCTGGAATGGTAAATAAGGAATTGTTAACATTCGAGCAGGCGGAAGAAATAGCGATTGAAAAAGTAATTTCATTCTTTGACAGTGACCTAGGTAAAAGGGTATTAGCGGCGAAAAGTGTTGAGCGTGAAGTTCCATTTACGATGATGCTATCAGCAGAAGAAGCATATCAAGATTGGCAAGGGAATAGCGGGGAATCGATTCTTGTCCAAGGGGTTATCGACTGCATGATTGAAGAAGAAGATGGTATTACGCTAATCGATTTCAAAACAGATACGATTGAAGGTAAATTCCCAGGCGGATTTGAACAAGCAAAACCAATTTTAGAAGATCGCTATAAAGTGCAGCTTTCGTTATATGCAAAAGCACTCGAGAAAAGCTTACAACATCCTGTGAAAGAGAAATGTTTATACTTCTTTGATGGGAATCATGTTGTGAATATTGAGGAATAGACAACAGAAAGGGGCTATAAAAAATGGCAACGTTAAGAACTTGTGAACAGGGACACGAGTACTATAAAAGTAGCGATTGTCCAACTTGCCCAACCTGTGAGAAAGAGAGAAAGCCAAAAGAAGGTTTTCTCTCTCTTCTTTCAGCACCAGCAAGAAGGGCATTAGAGCACCATGGTATTCACACTGTAGAAGAGCTCTCAAAATATAGTGAAAAAGAAATTTTAAAACTGCATGGTATGGGCCCCGCATCTTTACCAAAGCTTAGAAAGGCTTTGGAGGAGGGCGGATTATCATTTAAATAAATGGTGATGTGATGAATAATTTTCAAAGAAAAGATCCGTTACTATTTCATATAAAAAAGAGGTGTCACCTATAGGAGACACCTCTTTTTTACGCTGTTCCAATCTGATCTTGATCTGCCACATCAGAATCAAACGTATTTGTTGCACTAACACCGTTAAACGTATTCACGACAAACCCAACATTGGAAGCTCCAGATCCGTTATAGGCTTTCGTGTTTTCTTTCGGAGACACGTTATAAAAATCTCCTAAATTGAAAGAACCGTTACTGTTTTGAACGACGAGATTTCCAACAACAGAAGGCATACCATCCACCTACTTTACTAAGCTTTTTAATTACTATATGAATTATTGAGCGGAAGGTTCATCCGTAATATATTGGCGGATTTGCATAATACGAGAGTTATTAAAAACATAATCAACATTTCCAATTTGAAAGCAACCAGAATTTAAAAGTGTTCGCAATTCAACGTTATTTACTTCAATGAAAGGGCATTCATTTATAATATTTAATTTGACATCTGTCGTTCGCTTTGGAATTGTAATGTGTTCATCTGTAAAGATTTCAAATGCATCTAAGCGCCCTTCACCTTTTATATAACAAGGGATTTCCCTGTGGACGGCAAGAGCTCTACTTTTTAATTCCATTTGATTTGCATCTCCAACTTGAAATACAGCAGCAATCCCTAAAGAAATAATAGAAACATTTTGGACAATAGACACATGATGTAACATAATTTCTCAGTCTCCTTAACCTGGAGTAGGAGGGACATCTGTTACTAATGGTACAAATGGACCCTCTGTAACAGTTTCAAACGGTGTATCAAGAATAGAAGATAAAATGAGGAAATTTGCATCCCCAATTAAAAAGAGAGCGGACGAAGATACACCGTTCATTTTAATCTGTCCGACTTTTAACTCGCGATTTACAACGTTAAGATTCATACATACTTACTCCTTTCGGAAATTTCCCGGTATGTGCTGAATAAAGGATAGAAAGGCTTTGTCGATATCTTGTTTCATTGCTTGAATAATGAGGTCTCGTAAATAATCTGGATCTGTTGAAATACCTTCATATGATTGAGCTTGTGATAAATAATAAGGAAGTCTATGCTCCATCTGTTTTTTTATGTCATCAACCATCATTTGTCGATACATTTCATCAAGCGGTGTTCTCTCTTCTTGTTCAAAATGGAGAATTCGATTATATGCTTCTTCATCTAAGTAGCGATGCATTTCTTGAAGGATACCTTGATAAAAGTCAGGGTTGGTGTCAGTTTCAGGATTGACCTTCAATGTTTCTGTATCAACTTGAAAATCTTCAATTTGTTGTCCTTTTGTTGAAAATGGATTTAAACCAATATTTAAAGTACCATTTAAATTTTCTACTTTTAATTGATCGAATTTGTATTCCACTTTTCCTATAGAAGAGGAGGGGCGACTTTTTAATTCATTAAGCTCTTCTTGTAATTGGCGGACTTGATCTTCTAGGCTAAGGATGGTTGCTTGTTGTATTTGGAGAGCTTGCTGAAGTTGGTGTAAGTAAGTATATATATCTTGATTCATTTTGTGAAACCTCCTTTTCAATAGGGAGGGTAAATATATTCCTGCTATATATTTATGACAAGGATGCCTTAAGAAGAACTGTTTGATGGTTTGATAGAAATAATTTGTCCTTTCGCCTGTAATGGGCGAAGAGGTTCTGTAAATCCACCCGTATTTGAAAATTTAGATAGAGCTTTAATACTTCCGGCCGTACCAATTTGGAATACAGAAGAAGTCGTAATGCTATCGATTCTAATACTGTTAATGATAATACTTTGGTTCACGTAAAAATTCAATGCAATTGCCTCCTTTAAGTTGAACCAATTATCGCTTGATCGATTACATCTGAATCATTGACAGTCGTTGCGCTTTGATAATTGTAGACAGAAACATTATCTCCAACGTTAAAAGAGCCGGCCCCAGCGAAAGCACGTGAATAACTAATAGGCCTAATCGCAAATACATCTCCAATGTGAAAAATACCACTTGACCCAATATTGACGATACGAATATGTCCGACCATAGCTGGCATATAAAACACCTTTCGTTTTTAAAATTTTCTTTTCTACTATTGTATGGGCGTTTTCAATAAAATGTGTGTTTTTTTGAAATAAAAGAAACACACACGTTATTACGTGTGTGTTTCGAATGTTTGATTAGGTTGAAAATCCGTATGTACATGCCAAATTACATTTAAGAGCCTGTCCAGTTCTTGGCTACAATCCACTGTTTTTTGAGAAGTCATTCCGTAGCGTTCAGCAAAATAGATCATTTTTTCACGTTTTTTTTCAATAGCTTGCTCAAACATTGAAATCGGCTCCATCTCTAAATGAAATTTTTAGTATATATGTAGTACATATTATACAAAAATCCCATAAAAAAGAAACAACTTCGCTAAAAAAAGTAAAATTTCTACATTTTATGTCAAATAACGAATGGTAACGAATAAGGTGCGAGAAGAATATTGTAAAAATTAGCGTGCATGAGAAGGTTTTTTTCTTATAGATGCGAATACAATTAAATGGTATGAGTTTTAGGATGGAGAGTGGAAATATTGCGTTTTGTAACGGCGAAGAAAGAGGAAAAGGTATTTTTAGGTATTGTAGACGAAGAGGAAGAAAAAGTACTGCACTTAAGAGAAGCGCAAAGACAAAAAGGGGAAAAGGTTACGATTCCGATTACAATGTTAGAGTGTATTGAAAGAGGGACTGAATGTCTTGAGAAAATATGTGAAATTGTAAATTGGGCAAAGGAAAATGAAGGGGTAGCGTATTATCCGTTAACAGAGGTGAAAATATTAGCACCAATTCCAAGGCCAAGAAAGAATATACTTTGTGTTGGGAAAAACTATCGTGAACATGCAATCGAGATGGGCGGAGTAGAGTCTATTCCGGAAAATATAATGATTTTTACGAAAGCACCAACAACAGTTATTGGAATTGATGAGAAAATCAATGGGCATTCCCACGCAACGAATGAACTAGATTATGAAGGGGAACTAGCTATTGTTATTGGTAAGCGAGGGAAGCAAATAAAAAAAGAAAAAGCGCTTGACCATGTTTTCGGATATACAGTTATAAATGATGTAACCGCTCGTGACATTCAAAGGAAACATAAACAGTTTTTCCTTGGGAAAAGCTTCGATACGTTTTGTCCGATGGGACCGTATTTAATGCATAAATCAATGGTTGAAACGCCGAACGCATTACACATCGAAACAGTAGTAAATGGAGAAGTAAGACAAACTTCAAACACAAATAAAATGATTTTTTCAATTGAAGAAATTATTTCAACGATAAGTAAAGGGATGACATTAGAACCAGGCGATATTATCGCAACAGGAACGCCGTCTGGTGTCGGAAAGGGCTTTACACCACCGAAGTTTTTACACGCTGGTGATGAAGTGGTCATTACAGTAGAGGGAATTGGTACTTTGCGAAATGTAGTGAAATGAAGAAAAAAGCTATCTTGTATAAAGATAGCTTTTTTCTATGGTCTCGGGTTATAGAGGTAATCGATAACGGAAAAAGTGTAAAGACCAATTAATGCAAGTGTACAAATACCAAATAATATAACCGCAAGTGCGCTTTTTTCTCGTCCAAATCCAATAATAGTAAGAATAACAGCAGTCCAAAATGATGCTTTCAGTAGTGTGAGTGTAGTAGGAGTTGAGTAATGAAGCCATGTTGTGGAAAGGATGAAACCAAAGAATGTAACTAAAATAAAAGCTGTAGCTAAATAGTTAATATGTTTACCATATCTTAATAGCATGTCGCACCTCCTTCTATGAATGAAAAAACAGAAAATTACAATTGAACTTTAATATAAATCACTATAAAAGGAAAGAGGTTGTCCTAACGTGTAGGACAACCTCTCTATCATTACGATAAAACAGCTTTAATTTTTTGGAATGCCCACTCTAAATCTTCTTCAGAGATTACTAGAGGTGGTGCGATACGAATTACATTTTCGTGTGTTTCTTTACATAACAGCCCAGCTGCTTTTAGTTGTTCACAGTAAGGACGAGCTGGCTCGTTTAATTCGATACCGATGAATAAACCTTTACCGCGAACGTCAGTAATCATTGGGTTATCAATTTCTTTTAATTGCCCAACTAATTTTTCTCCTAATTGAAGAGAACGCTCTGTTAATTTTTCTTCTTCTAACACTTCAAGAGCTGCGATAGAAACAGCACATGCAAGTGGGTTACCACCGAATGTAGAACCGTGAGAACCTGGCTCGAATACACCTAAAATGTCGCGGTTTGCTGCAACGCAAGAGATTGGGAATACGCCACCACCAAGTGCTTTACCAAGTATGTACATGTCAGGAGTTACATCGTCCCAGTCGCAAGCAAATACTTTACCAGTACGGCCTAAGCCTGTTTGGATTTCATCTGCTACAAATAAAACGTTTTCTTTTTTACATACTTCAAGAGCTTCTTTTAAGAAACCAGCTGGTGGAATGTTAATTCCTGCTTCACCTTGAATTGGCTCTAAAATGAATGCTGCTGTATTTGGTGTAATTGCAGCTTTTAACGCTTCTAAATCACCGTAAGGAATTACAATAATGCCAGGAAGCATTGGACCGAAGCCACGCTTGTACTCTTCGTTTGATGACATAGAAACAGCACCCATCGTACGTCCGTGGAAGTTATCTTCACAAACGATGATTTCAGCGCGGTTTGCTTCTACTTTTTTCACATCATAAGCCCAGCGGCGAGCTGTTTTAATTGCAGTTTCAACAGCTTCTGCACCTGTATTCATTGGAAGTACCATTTCTTTATTAGTTAGTTTCGCAACTTTTTCGTACCAAGGGCCTAATTGATCACTATGGAAAGCACGAGAAGTTAACGTAACACGATTAGCTTGGTCAATTAAAGCGTTAATAATTTTTGGGTGACGATGACCTTGGTTAACTGCAGAATATGCACTTAATAAGTCCATATAGCGATTTCCTTCAGGATCTTCTACCCAAACGCCTTCTGCTTTAGAAATAACGATTGGAAGTGGGTGATAGTTATTTGCTCCGTATGTGTCTGTAAGTTCGATAATATCCTTAGTTTGAATCATGATTGTTCCCCCTTTTGTTATTACAAGAAGTTTGTAAATACTCTAAATATTATATCATTTAAATGTAAAAAAGCGAAACATTTCCTGAAAATAAATGAACATGTTATCATATAGAGTGAAAAAGTGTGAAAAGAGGAGGTAGGGGATACGATGGTACATATGCATATTACAGCATGGGCGTTAGGTTTAATTTTATTCTTCGTTGCGTATTCACTTTATTCAGCAGGAAGAAAAGGGAAAGGTGTACATATGGGGCTTCGTCTTATGTACATTATCATTATTGTGACAGGTTTCATGTTGTACATGGGTATTATGAAGACTGCAACAAGTAACATGCACATGTGGTACGGTTTAAAAATGATAGCTGGTATTTTAGTTATCGGTGGAATGGAAATGGTTCTTGTGAAAATGAGCAAGAATAAGGCAACAGGGGCAGTTTGGGGATTATTTATTGTCGCACTAGTAGCGGTATTTTACCTTGGACTGAAATTACCGATTGGTTGGCAAGTATTCTAATAAAAAATAAAACCACCGTATCTCTCAAATGTTTGGGGGATACGGTGGTTTTTATTTTTATGTCGCATCGATATGCAACTCTTCTCCATTTACTTTCGTAAAACGGAAAATATTTTTATTTGAAGAAGAGTGACGAACGAAATGGTGCTGCAGTGTACAGATCATCTCTTCATTATCAAATAAAAGAATATTTACGCCCTCGCATGCTTCCTCTTTCGGTAAGAAGGATAAATAATTATGGCAATACATGCAATCATATAGAGAGTAATGAAGTGATTGCAATGATTCTGTTAATAACGCAAAAACAGAATCGGGTAATTCCTCAAGCCATTCATGATAGCTAAGGAGTAATTTTTTACGAATGCGTATCATTTCCCCGTTTTGGAGGGGGTGTTGTTCATTTGCGATTTGCAATATGTTTTGTTCATAAAAACGAGCTGGTAGCCAGTTGTTGTTATATAAAACCTCAAAGCCATCTTCGGCAATATCTTCTAATAAAAATGCTTCGTCATTTTCATCATCAAAGAATACCCATTCATTGTTTATATATTCTACATTACCGACTGAATGAGCACGAGGCTGGTTATATAAAATATGTTTACGTTGTATCATACACGATTTCTCCTTTATGAAAAGTAGTTATTCTTGTTATAGACAGTTCGCGCGTTCTTTATAACTAGACACATCCGGACATAGGTGGGCATACAATAAAACACGTTTTACTGAGTGAAATTACTATTCCGTATACGGATGGTAGGTTATCGTCAAGTTTGTCATTTTTTTGTATCCGCACTTTTAGAGTGGGGATTACTGCACGTTCAGGAAAAGTAATAAGATGGAAGGATGATTTATATGTGCGGGATTACAGGATGGGTGGATTATAAACGCTCATTAGAAGGAGAAAGGGCCGTCGTTATGAAGATGGCTGAGACGTTAGCGAAGCGTGGCCCAGATGATAATAAAGTTTGGATTAAGGGTAATGTCGCGTTTGGGCATAAACGGTTAATCGTTGTTGACCCTGAGGGTGGTAAACAGCCGATGACTTGTTTAAAGGATGAAGCGAATTATGCAATTTGCTATAACGGCGAACTTTATAACACGGAAGACATTCGAAAGGAACTTTTAAGAAGAGGATATACGTTCAAAGGTCATTCTGATACGGAAGTATTATTAGCATCGTATATTGAATGGAAAGAAGAATGTGTCGATCATTTAAACGGTATATATGCGTTTGCTGTATGGGACGAACGGAAAGAACAAGTATTTATTGCAAGAGATCGATTAGGTGTAAAACCGCTATTTTATAAATATGATAGTGGACGATTACTATTTGGCTCAGAGTTAAAAGCGATACTAGCGCATCCTGATGTGAAGGCTGAAGTAACGTTAGAAGGGTTATCAGAAATATTCGGCCTCGGACCATCTAGAACGCCTGGTCACGGTATTTATGCTGGTATAAAAGAATTACGACCGGGCCACGCAATGACATTTTCAAAAAATGGTTTATGTATATGGAGATATTGGAATGTAGAAAGCAAAAAACATGAAGATTCCTTTGAAGAAACAGTAGAGAAAACACGCTTTTTATTACAAGATGCTATTACAAGGCAACTCGTTTCTGATGTACCGTTATGCACTTTTTTATCAGGTGGTGTAGATTCAAGTGCTATAACAGCAATTGCCGCAAAAGAATATGAAAGATCAGGGAAAGGGCCATTACACACGTATTCTATTGACTATGAAGATAATGAAAAATATTTTAAAGCAAATGCATTCCAACCCAATTCAGATGCGCCGTTTATTAACTTAATGACTGAAACGTTTCAAACGACTCACCATCGTTGCGTCATTTCAAATGAACTGCTAGCAGAGTGTTTAACAGAAGCAGTGCTCGTTCGTGATTTGCCTGGTATGGCAGATATCGATTCCTCATTATTATGGTTTTGCCGCGAAATTAAACAAGACTTTGTCGTCGGTTTATCTGGAGAATGTGCAGATGAAATCTTCGGTGGGTATCCATGGTTTTATAGAGAAGATGATTTACAATCAAGTGCATTCCCATGGATGCGCTCTACAGAAGCACGTGAACAACTTCTGAAGAAAGAATGGAGAAGTAAATTAAATTTACAACAATATGTACAAAGGCGCTATGAAGAATCCATTCAAGAAGTTCCTATTTTAGAGGGAGAAAGCCCACTGGAAGCGAAGAGACGACAATTATTTTATTTAAACATGGTATGGTTTATGACAACATTATTAGACAGAAAAGACCGCATGAGTATGGGAGCAAGCTTAGAAGTGCGCGTTCCATTTGCGGACCACCGACTTGTCGAATATGCGTGGAATATTCCTTGGGAAATGAAAATGTATGAAAACCGCGAAAAAGGTCTATTGCGTAAAGCTTTAGAAGGGATACTTCCACATGACATTTTATATAGAAAGAAGAGTCCTTATCCGAAAACGCATAACCCGCATTATACAAAAGCGGTAACAGTATGGCTACAAGATTTATTAACGGATAAAGGCTCAATTTTGCATGAATTGTTTGATAAAGAGCAATTGAATGGATTAATCCACTCAGGCGGAAGTGCATTCCAAACACCTTGGTTCGGTCAATTAATGACTGGGCCGCAACTTCTAGCTCATTTAGCACAAATTCACGTTTGGTTTAAAGAGTATGGGGTAAATATTAAAGAATAGCAAAAAAGCGGCTTACATGTACGTGAGCCGCTTTTTTTATTAAATAAATTGTCATATAAAATTAAAAATCACCTTATAAATAATATTTATTTAGAATTATTATTTTGACGTACTTATTATTGCTTGTTATAATTGGAAACAAATGTTCTTGAAAAAGATTCTCATTTTCAAAAATTGAGGTGTGAAATAGATGGCAAAGAAAAAAATAGGTTTACTCGTAATGGCGTATGGAACGCCGGAGTCATTGGATGATGTAGAAGCGTATTATACACATATCCGTCATGGGCGTAAGCCAACAGAAGAAGCGCTCCAAGATTTAATCGGGCGTTATAAAGCAATTGGTGGAATATCACCGCTTGCGAAAATTACGAAAGAGCAAGCGCATAAATTAACGGATTCAATGAATAATATATTTACAGAGTATGAATTTACTTGTTACTTAGGATTAAAACATATTGCACCAGTTATAGAAGACGCAGTAGAAGAGATGAAGAAAGATGGGATTGAGCATGCGATTAGTATCGTATTAGCACCGCATTACTCTACATTCAGCATTAAAGCATATAATGAACGCGCGATTCGTCTTTCAGAAGACATTGGTGGCCCTGTTATTGAACCAATTGAACAATGGTACGATGAACCGAAGTTTATTTCCTATTGGGCAGATCAAATAAAAGAAACGTTTACAAAAGTTAAAGATAAAGAAAAAGCAGTCGTAATTTTTTCGGCGCATAGTTTACCAGAGAAGATTATTGCAGCAGGTGACCCATACGTAGAGCAATTACGGCAAACAGCAGATTTAATTGCTACAGAAGCAGGTGTAAAGCATTATACAATTGGTTGGCAAAGTGCAGGAAATACACCAGACCCATGGATTGGACCAGATGTGCAAGATTTAACGAGAGATTTATTTGAAGAGCATGGATATGAATCTTTCGTATATTGCCCAGTTGGATTTGTGGCAGAGCATTTAGAAGTTTTATATGACAACGACTATGAATGTAAGGTTGTAACGGATGAATTAAACGCCCAATATTTTAGACCGAATATGCCAAATGCACAACCTGTATTTATTGATTGTTTAGCTGAAATTGTTTCCAAAAAAATGAAGGGAATAGTTGACAAAGATTTAGTTTTGAATAATAATTAGTTTATAATAATTTTAAATAAATAATAATTACTACGAAAGAAAGAGGAGGATCCCCAGATGAATCCAAATAATCGCTTAACAACAAACCAAGGTGCTCCAGTTGGAGATAATCAAAACTCTCGTACAGCTGGTCGCCGTGGACCGGTATTGTTAGAAGACTATCATTTAGTAGAAAAACTTGCACATTTTGATCGTGAACGTATTCCAGAGCGTGTTGTGCATGCGCGTGGTGCAGGTGCTCACGGTGTATTCGTAACGAAAAACAGCATGAAGCAATATACGAAAGCCGCATTTTTACAAAATGAAGGAACTGAAACGCCTGTATTTGTTCGTTTCTCAACGGTTATTCATGGTCAAGGTTCTCCGGAAACAGCTCGTGATCCACGTGGGTTCGCTGTTAAATTTTATACAGAAGAAGGAAATTACGATATCGTAGGTAACCACTTACCAGTCTTCTTCATTCGTGATGCAATTAAATTCCCTGATATGGTGCATTCTTTAAAACCAGCACCTGATACAAACATTCAAACGCCAGATCGTTACTGGGATTTCATGACGTTAAGTCCGGAATCTACACATATGATGACGTGGGTATTTTCTGATTACGGTACACCAGCGAGTTATCGTGAAATGGAAGGTTTCGGTGTCCATTCATTTAAATGGATTAATGCAGAAGGTAAAATCGTCTATATTAAATATCACTGGAAACCACAGCAAGGTGTACGTAACTTAAATGCAAAAGAAGTGCAAGAAGTGCAAGGGAAAGACTTCAACCATGCAACTCGTGACTTGTTCGATGCAATCGAAAAAGGAAATTATCCGAAGTGGGATTTACACGTACAAGTGATGCAACTAGATGAAACGGATTCTTTAGACTTTGATCCACTAGATCCAACGAAAGTATGGCCCGAAGATCGTTTCCCATTAATGGAAGTAGGAACAATGACGTTAAATCGTAATCCGAAAAACTTCTTCGCGGAAGTAGAACAAGTGGCGTTCTCTCCGAGTGCAACTGTAAATGGTATTGAACCATCTGAAGATAAATTATTACAAGGACGTTTATTCTCTTACCCAGATACACAGCGTTATCGCCTTGGTGCAAACTACTTACAAATTCCTGTAAACTGCCCATATGCAGCTGTTCATAACCAACAACGTGATGGTGCAATGCAAGTAAATCAAAACCCATCTACGGTAAACTACGAACCGAGCCGTCATACGGAAAATCCGGTTGAAGATCCAACTTACCGCGATTCAACTATGAAAGTAGAAGGCTACGTATCTCGTGAAAAAATTGAGAAACCAAATGACTTCAAACAAGCAGGGGAGCGTTACCGTTCATTTTCTAAAGAAGAGCAAGATAACTTAATTGCAAACTTAACAAACGACTTAAAAGACGTAAATGAGCGCACGAAATTATTAGCTGTTTGTAACTTCTTCCGTGCAGATCAAGAGTACGGTATGCGTTTAGCTCAAGCGTTAAATGTTGATATTACGCAATATGTAGGGAATGCTCCGAAATAAATAGAAAAAGACGACCGGTTTTCGGTCGTCTTTTTATGTGTAAAATAAGCTTTACACGGGGTATTTTTCGTTTTCATCATGTCGGAATTTGTTGGTAAATCGATATTTTGTGTCGAAACGTCGATATAATGAAAGAATCGCTGATATATTTAAAAAATCGTCGATATATCCGAATAATCGCTGATATATTCATGAATATACCAACTAGGGTATACCACCGACAGTATAATAAAAAGAGATGCAATCTACTAGTAGTAGATTGCATCTCTTTTTTAATTCACTCGCTCAGTATACTCATAAGCCTTCTCACCGTGCATCGAAATATCAAGTCCCATATGTTCTTCGTGCTCATCTACCCGAACAGGGAGGAAGTAGTTGATCGCTTTAATAATGGCGTATGTCATTATAATTGTGAATGCATATGTTGCTCCGATTGCGACAAGTTGTTTAAATAGTAAAGCTGCGTTTCCGTAAAACAGACCGTTAGCGCCATCACCGTTTACAGTAGTAGTTGCGAAAAGTCCAGTTGCAATACCGCCCCAAGTTCCTCCGATGCCGTGACATCCGAATGCATCAAGTGTATCGTCGTACCCAAATTTCGTTTTCAAGAAGAAGACAGCACCGAAACATAATACGCCCCCGATTGCTCCGATAAGAAGGGCGGAGAAAGGTGTAACAAATCCGCAAGCTGGCGTAATTGCGACTAAACCGGAAACAACCCCGCAAGCAGCTCCCATCGCAGTCGGTTTCGATTGGAAGAACCATTCAGATAGCATCCAAGTTAGAGCAGAGGCAGCGGCGGCTATATTTGTATTAATAAATGCAGTTAAAGCGACGTCGTTTAATGATAATGCACTCCCGACGTTAAAACCGAACCACCCGAACCATAGTAAACCTGCACCTAACATCGTAAATGGTAAATGGTGAGGAGAGGTACCGTTTATGTTTTTTCGTTTTCCGAGGAAAATTGCTAATACAAGACCAGCAACACCAGAAGTGATATGAACGACATTACCACCAGCGAAGTCTAACGCGCCAAGTTCTCTTAGCCATCCGCCAACGCCCCATACCCAATGAGCGACGGGATTGTAAACGAGTGTTGTCCATAGAAGAATAAAAATAAGAAAGGCAGAAAAACGCATTCTTTCAGCGAATGCACCTGAAATTAAAGCTGGAGTTAAAATAGCGAACATGAGTTGGAACATCATAAATAAATTGTGAGGAATAGTAGATGAGTAGTCTGGATTTGGTGCGTAGGTAACTCCGTTTAAGCCGAACCAATCGAGATTGCCTATAAGTCCGTGCCAATCTGATCCGAAAGATAAAGAATAACCGATTACAATCCACTGAATTGAGACGATAGCCATTGCGCTGTAGCTGTGCATCGTTGTGCTCAATACATTTTTACTACGAACCATGCCTCCGTAAAAAAGTGCTAATCCTGGTGTCATTAACATGACCATTACTGTCGTTATAAACATAAAAACTGTATCTCCCGTATTCATTCAATCCCCTCCTATAATGTTAGAAAATATTACATTATTTGTTATGTTTCATATCATATTCGAAATTGAGGTGAAAATCAACTGAATTTTTAGAAAGTTTTATTAATCATGTAAGAAAATCTAACATTATGTATTTTTGAAGGAATGAAATCAGCGTATGCGATTTGCTTGGATAATTGGTATAATATTCTTACAATTAAAAAACTTGGGGGATGCGTGTGGAAAAAATATGGACTAGGAACCTATTCATTTGTTTTTGTTTAGCTGTCGTTTTGTTTGTACCAATACATACTTTTGCAGATGAAAAAAGAGAGTGGCGAGATGAAGTCATATATTCGATTATGATTGATCGCTTCAATAATGGAGAACCGAAAAATGACAAGCAGTTAGACGTTGGTAATTTAGAAGGTTATCAGGGCGGAGATATAAGAGGGATTATAAAAAGGCTGGATTATATAAAAGAAATGGGTTTTACGACTGTTATGCTTTCGCCGCTTTTTGAAAGTGGACAGTATGATGGATTAGACGTGCGAAATTTTCAAAAAGTAAATGAACATTTCGGAACAGAAAATGATGTGAAAGAGCTTGTAAAAGAAGCTCACGAAAAAGGAATGAAAGTTGTATTTCAATTTCCATTTGGAGAAAACGAACAACAAGTAATCGACTCGATGAAATGGTGGGTAAAAGAAGTCGATTTAGATGGAAGTTATGTAATACATAGTGAAAAAAAGCCGCGTTCTTTCTGGGGTGACGTTCAAAAGGATATGCAAGTGATAAAGAAAGATTTTCGTATTATGACAAAAGAAGATAGTGAATACAATGAAAAAATAGTAGAATCGTTTTCCGAAGCGGATGTATCGGTGAAATCGTTATATGATGTGAGTAAAAAAGAAGAGGAGTTTGTTACGTTTTTAGATAATCAAGAAACAAAAAGGTTTGCACGTATCGCAAAAGAAAATATGTATTATCCGCCATCACGTTTGAAACTAGCTCTTACCTATTTATTAACATCACCAGGGATTCCGAATTTTTATTACGGAACTGAAATCGCATTAGATGGAGGAAGCGTACCGGATAATCGCCGATTAATGGATTTTAAATCAGATGAAAAGTTTATGCAGCACATAACAAAGCTTGGCGAACTTAGACAAATGAGACCATCTTTACGACGTGGTACGTTTGAACTTTTATATGATAAAGATGGAATGAGTATATTAAAACGAAAGTACAAAGATGAAGTAACATTAGTAGCAATTAATAATACGAAAGAAACACAAAAAGTTTCCTTACCTGCAAGTGCAATTGGTGAAAAACAACAGTTAAGAGGATTGTTAGAAGACGAAATTATAAGAGAAGAAAACGGGAAGTTCTATCTCGTTTTAAAGCGTGAAGAATCGAATGTGTATACTGTTAGTAAAGAAACAGGTGTGAATTGGTTATTTATCTCCTTAATCGTCGGTGTGAACGTATTATTTATTGCGTTTTTAATTGCGGTTAAAAGGAAACGTAGATGAGGTGAGATATTTGCAGAAAAAGAAGTTGCTCGCTCTATGTTCATGTCTTCTTATCGTATTTGTAAGTTTGTATTTTGGGGACATCGGTGACGATAGGGAATTTGTTCGGTGGGGTGATAGTATTCATTCTGTTGACACAGCAGCTCTTAAGAAAAATAATATTCAATACAAAATCGAAAATGATAAAGTATATATTCCGAAAAAATCATTTGATAAAGCGATATGGTGCTGCTCTTAATAAATACAAAAACTCCTCTAATTAAGAGGAGTTTTCTTTTTAGCGATAGTTAATGAATTGTACGTCAATCGGTAAGTCAGCACTGCGAACGGCTGCGATTACTGCTTGTAAGTCATCACGGCTTTTCGCTGTAACACGTACTTGATCATCTTGTACTTGTGTTTTCACTTTTAATTTCATTTCTTTAATGATGTTGTTAATTTTTTTCGCGTTATCTTTATCGATACCTTGTTGTAACGTTGCGCGTTGGCGAACAGTGTTACCAGTCGCAGCTTCCACTTTTCCATAGTCCAAGTTTTTAATTGGAACGTTACGTTTTACAAGTTTAGAAATTAAAACGTCTTTTACTTGGTCTAATTTGAACTCGTCGTCAGAAGTTAAAACAAGTACTTCTTTTTCTAGTTTAATATCACTTTTACTTCCTTTAAAGTCATATCGGTTTTGGATTTCCTTTAATGCGATGTTAATTGCGTTTGTTACTTCAGGTAATTCTACTTTCGAAACGATGTCAAAAGAACTATCTTTTGCCATAGTTAGCACCTCCAAATAAATTTCTAATCTTTTTATGTACTGTACATACTAAAGTATAGCTGAAAACGAGCTTAGACTTAAGTGTTTTCATACTGATATTCATGTAACCTCACTTTATTATAGTGAATTTTGGGCAGTTGGACAAATAAAGGAAAAATCGTGTTATAATTAACTTTTGTTTGGAATGATAAAAAAGATAACTTTATATATATAGAAGGGAATTAAAAAATATGTATTTGCAATTAGGATCGATTGAACAGGTAACTGTTTTACGCGAAACGGAAATCGGATATATGGTTGGGAATGAAGAGGAAGAAATTTTCCTACATAAAAATGAAGTAGCTGGAGAAATTGAAGAAGGCGATACAATTGATGTATTCTTATACCTTGATCACCAAAATCGTATTTCAGCAACAATGAAGGAGCCAATTATTACAACACATGATTGGAATTGGGTAAAGGTTGTAGAAGTTATTCCTAGTTTAGGTGTGTTTGTTGATATTGGTGTATCAAAAGATATACTAATTCCACTTGATGAGTTCCCGATTTATATGCCAGTATGGCCAGAAGTAGGCGACGAATTATATTGTACGTTAAAATTAACGAATCGTGATCGTTTAATCGCTCTTCCAGCAAGAGACAGTGATATGCAAGAAATTATCGTAGATGCGACGCCATCTATGCGTAATAAAAACGTCAATGGACGTGTGTATCGTTCACTTCAAGTTGGTTCATTCATACTAACTGATGAGCATTTCCGTGCTTTCTTACACCATACAGAAAGAAAAGAACAAGTCCGCATCGGTGAGCGTGTAACAGGTCGTATTATTGACGTGAAAGATGACGGTACAATCAACATTTCACTTCTTCCTCGTAAAGAAGAAGGAATGGAAGATGATGCTGCAGTAATTTATGAATATATGGAAGAAAGAGGCGGAGCAATGCCGTTTTGGGATAAGAGCCACCCAGAAGACATTAAAGAACGTTTCAATATGAGTAAAGCTGCGTTTAAGCGTGCGCTTGGTAAAATGATGAAAGAAGAAAAGATTTACCAAGAAGAAGGTTGGACTTACTTTAAGAAATAAAGTGAATGAAAAAGAACTATTTTTTCTCTAAATTTTTAAGAGAAAAAATAGTTCTTTTTTTATTATAAAGTAGATAAAAAGTAAATAAGGTGTAATAAAACGTTTAATCTACAAATATTTTACTGTATTTATAAGGAAAAAAGAATATAAAATGGTAAATTGTCTGAAAATATACATTTTTAGAAAAAAGACACAATATTGTCGTTTTTATATTGAAGATCATCAGAAAATTCTTTAAATTGTTAATTGTAAGAATGAAAACAGATGAGAATGGCCACGTACGTACGTATATCGCACCGAATGATGCTGGTGTAACGTATAATTATGATCAAACAGGGAAACTATCGGATTTAGCTATTGAAACACCAAAGCAAATGCTACTATTAGAGAAATATGAGTATGACAAAACAGGAAATCGTACGAAGATTAAACATGAAAGTTCTGATGGGAAAATAACGGAAACAAATTACGTATACGATCCAATTAATCAATTATTAAAAGAATCTACACCAAATGGAACAGTTAGAGACTACACGTATGATGGATTTGGCAATCGTACGAGTGTGAAAATAACAGAAAATGGAAAAGAGACGAAATCAGTAATCGCAACATTTAACGAAGGAAATCAACTTCTAAAATTCGGAAACGAATCGTTAACGTATGACGCAAATGGTAACCGTACATCTGATGGGAAATACACATACACATGGAACGAAGCAGACCAACTTGTTGCTGTAACGAAAAAAGGGGAAGGCAAACCGTTCTTTTCAATACGACAACGAAAACCGTCGTATTGAAAAGAACGTAAACGGACAAGTAACCCGTTACTTCTACGACGGTGACAGCATTAACCCGCTATACGAAACAGGCGGGAACGGAAAAGTCCTCCGTCAATACGTTTACAACAAAGACGGTGTCCGCCTAGCAATGAAAATCCAAGATCAATCGGTATACTACCACTACAACCCGCGCGGTGACGTAATAGTAATGACCGACAAGGACGGACAAATAGTCGCAAGCTATGAATATGATGCATGGGGTAACGTCCTAAAGAGCGAAGCGAAAGGAATCGCAGCGGCCAATCCATTCGGATATAAGGAGAAAATATGGATAAATATATTGAAATACACAAACCTGCAACAGAAAATAACGAATATTTTCTAGTGTTAGATGAACATGATAATTTTGAATTGGTTATCAACGATTAATAGATATATAGTTGATGTTGATACAAGCATGGAACAATTTATGGAAACAATGATGTCGAAATTTCATTTATATCTTTTAGTGGATTGTGAAGGGGTTCAAGAAGAATTAACAAAGGTGCAAAATTATATTTGGGAAAAAGAATTAAAAGAGTTAAACTGGAAAAAGTCGACCGTAAAGAGCGCAATTTTAATAAAACAGAATGATCCTGCAACTGATATTTTCGATGTGATTTCTCCTGTATGTATGGAGGGAAGCCTCATGTTCCTTTTCTCTGAAAAGGAAGTAAACGAAAATGAATTAGAGAGTATTATAAAACATATAAAATTTGATCGGACAAGAGTATATTTCAATAAAGAAACAATTGAACTGGCGGGGGGAATGGGTTATATAGTAGGGCATTTTGAAGATGAGTATTATATAGTATCTTTACGTTCGGAAAAGCAAGTATTTGTTTGCTTTGCAGAAGAATGTATCATAGGCTAGAATACAAGCAATAAAACATGAAATAAAAAAAGCACAGTCTTATCTTTTTAAATAAGACCGTGCTTTTTTTAGTTTCCCCGCTCAAATATAAGAGAAAATGTATCGTTTAATTCACTATCATTTATTTTAATATTTGCCTTTTTTAATTCGTCTTGTAATAGTTTTTGACTGAATGTAGGGTCAGCGATACGTTCTTCTTCTAAGTTTTTACGAATGGAGTCTTTCACTTCATCGTAAGGCTTTAAATCCTTTTTATCAGTTAATTTAATAATGTGATAGCCGTTCGTTGATTTGACGGGATTGCTAATTTCGCCAACTTTTAGTTTGTAGGCAGCTGTTTCAAATTCAGGCGCCATTGTACCTGAATTAAAGTATCCGAGGTCTCCGCCTTTTTCTTTTGATAGTAGATCTTGTGATTCTTGTTTTGCTAATTCTTCAAATGAAGCACCAGCGTCTAGTTTTTTCTTTATTTCTTTCGCTGCATTTTCATCGCTTACTAAAATGTGACTCGCTTTAATTTCTGGTTTATAGTGGTCTTTCACGTCTTTTTCTGTAACGCTTTTCTTAACGGCTTCATGCAGAGCGAGTTTGAACTTCATTTGATTTTTGAAATCAGCCTCATCTTTTAAACGATTGTTTTCTAAAAATCCTTTGAATTGGTCTCCAAATTGATTTTTTACTTTTTGGACCTCGTTATCTACATCATCGTCAGATACTTTATATTTTTTTGTAATAACGTCGTATGCCATCATTTCGTATAGCATGTCTTTTCCGTAACGATCTTTCAATTGTTTTTCGAAGTCGCTCTTCGTAATGGTTGAGTCTGTTGCTGTAGCGACTGTAGCTGATCCATTCTTTTGTCCGCAAGCAGAAAGCATTAATATACTTATTAGTGCAGTAATAATGAAAATATGTTTCCCTCTCATGCTAACACCTCATCCGAATATGTTATCGCTATTGTAGAATATAGAAGTGAACATGAAGTGAATTTTTAATGTTTTTTCCTGTGAAATGTAAAAAAAGTACATCAACAATTATGTTGATGTACGATGGGATCAAAGGTGATCAGTCTTCTTGGAATATGCGCGCTTGCCCTGCTGAATATTTTTTTGCTCTTGCTCATTTTTTTGCGTGCGTTTTGCATTATTATCGCGAGCTTTTTTGTCGTTATCACTCGTATGTGGCATATGTATCAACTCCATTTCTAAACGTTGTACGTTTATCATTTCCTTTTTCGTAAAGACTATGTATAGCGGTGCATTTATGAAGGGTAAAGGTGGATTAGAGATGGATTTGAAGTTGAATTATACCGAACTTATTAAGAAATTAATCGTTGTAATTATCGCAGGTTTATTAAATGCGATTGGAATGAATTTGTTTTTAACACCAGCGAAAGTGTACGCGAGTGGCTTTGCTGGATTGTCTCAATTACTATCACAAATATTAGGTGATTTTTTATCTATTCATATATCTACAGGGGTGTTGTTTAGTTTATTTAATATTCCTGTCGTTATTTTAGCGTGGAAAAAGGTTGGGAAGGCTTTTACGTTTTTTAGTTTTCTATGCGTTATATTTATGACCTTGTTTTTAGAAATTATCCCAGTTCGAGCGGTTTCGAACGATATTATACTAAATGCAATTTTTGGCGGCATTATTTCAGCGATTGGGGTAGGGGTTGCATTAAAATGGGGTGCTTCTACAGGTGGTTTAGATATCATTGCGATGATTTTATCTAAGATAAAAGATAAACCTGTCGGTACATACTTTTTCTTTTTTAATGCAATTATTATTATCGCTGCGGGTTATGTATATGGGTGGGAGAAAGCGTTATATACGTTAGTAACTTTATATGTATCAACGAGAATTATTGATGCCATCCATACTCGCCATGTGAAAATAACAGCGTTAATCGTTACGAAAAATGGTGCAGACGTACGAAAGGCGATTCACTCACGATTAGTGAGAGGGATTACAACTATACCTGCAACAGGTGCTTACACAAATGAAAATAAGGAAATGTTAATGATGGTTATTACTCGTTACGAGTTGTACGAATTAGAAAGGGTTATTAAACAAGTAGACCCAGGTGCGTTCACAAATATACTGCAAACGGTCGGGGTATTCGGATTGTTTCGAAAAGATTAAAGAGGACCAAAGCTGGTCCTCTTTTTTAATGCAAATTCGTAATGTTTTGCAACTGCTCCTGCATCTCGCGTAGCTGAACTTTCTCAGCAGTTGAAGAGTTTGCGTAAGCGGATTGCAAAGCGTTTTTTGCTGTATATACGAGATCTTGTTGTTCAGCGCCGCTTGAACAAGATACGGCATTTGCAACAGCATCTCTAGCTTGTTGGAATAGTAAGTTCCCCATTTAAACCCCTCCAAAAGAAGAGTTACTTCTCGCTTTTTCTGCCTCAGCTAATGTACCTCTGTACGGGAATCTTGCATCATGCTTCATAACAGCATCGGCTCCTTGTTGGATAAAACGTTTTGATTTGTTCTTTTTACCCATTCGAAAAACCCCCTTTATTTAGCTGAAAACAATTGACGCGTTAACTCGGCGTCTAATTATAGTATGAGCGTTTGGCGAGAAACTATAAGCAGGGAATTTTTAGATTACAATCCAAGAACCTCTTCTAAATATAGAGCGATGCCATCTTCTTCATTTGTTAATGTCGTATGATTGGCGAGTGATTTTAATTCAGGTATTGCATTACCCATTGCGATACCGTGACCAGCAAATTCAATCATTTCAAAATCATTATCTTCATCACCGAAAGCGATAATGCGCTCTTTTGGAATGTTGTAATGACTAGAAATTTTTTGCAATCCGACCGCTTTATTTAATCCACTTTTTACAATTTCAATAATTGGCCAAGGTGCGCCCCATTTTCTATGATCGATCACTTCAGCGTGCATATCAGTTAAGTGTTGACGAATTGCAACGGAATGATCATCGTGTGCGTCAATTAATAAACAAGTCGGATGGTCGTTTAAAATATTTAATAAATCTCCTGTGAAAATCTTTGGAGAACCAAATTCGAAAATGTGTTTTTTATCTTCATCAATTTCACGAACGTACACATCATCCATCACTTCAGCGTATATATTTTTTACGCCGAAATCAAAGCAAGCTCGGACAATTTCTTGGGCTGTTGCTAGCTCAAGTGGAGAGTGATGTGTGCCCCAATTTGAATCAAGAGGGTGATGCACGTAAGCACCATTAAAGTTTACAATCGGTGTATTAAGATTAAGTTCTTTATAATAATCAAAACTAGCACGGAATGGACGTCCTGTTGAAATGACGACGATATGCCCTTGTTCCTTTGCTTTTGTAATTGTCTGTTTCGTTCGAGTGGAAATTATTTTGTTGTCTGTTAATAAAGTGCCGTCTAAGTCTAATGCGATTAAATGTTGTTTACTCATAATTTCACCTCTTATAATAATTTTTTTGTATCTATCTGTATTTCCGTTTTTAATATGCAGAAATAAGAGGTTAGACTGGGTGAGACCACCATAGATGGAAAGTTCACTATATATCCATCTTACGTCGCAAAGTACGGTGGTGTCTACTATTTCTCGTTGGAAATCAAGAAAAGTCAATATTTTTTTAGAAAGTTCAAACAATGTTTCTTTCATTATGTACAAATTGTGAAAAGGGTTACATTGCCCGTATGAGGAGGCTTATAATAAACATGTAATCTTCTCGTATATGTTTGACTCTCCTTTGAAGCTAGCCTACAGGTAGGTTGGTTTCTTTTTTTTCTACAAGTAAGGAAGTAATCCCTGCTTAAGCTTGTGTAATTATATATATTGTAAATCGGTGAACTGTAGTACTTGTTTCCTAAACATGACAGAAAAGCTTTCTTTTAAAATGGATATACTAATGAGGCAAGACGTCATGGAAGGAGAATGAAGATGGGACAAAATCGCAGGTTTCGTTCTGGACAAAAAGCGCCAAATGATGGCGTTTACGTAGAAATTGGTGAAACGGGAAGTATGGTAAAAAATCCGCAAATGGTACAATTAAATGCCGGTGAAAAGTTTCCAGATAACACGAATCATAACCGTCAGTGGACATATAAAAGAAAACCGTAACAGAAGCCGCAATCTTTATTGCGGCTTTTTTTTGTTACATAATATAATTTCATTTACTGTACTTTTTTAAGTAGCATAATGAATGCTCCCTTTTTCTTTTTCCAATAATAAGTTTGAAAATACATAGGCAAATTTATTGTATAAAAAAGTAAGTTGGCGTATAATCAAATCAAAGGTCAAAGAAAGTCAAACTTTTGGAGGGCTGTAAAGATGGACTTAAATCAAATGACAACGAAAACACAAGAGGCGATTATGAGTGCCCAATCTTTAGCGGTATCTCATCATCACCAAGAGGTGGATACTGTTCATCTATTACTTGCATTATTAGAGGAGCAAGATGGATTAGCAGTACGTATATTTCAAAAAATGAATGTTGATATAGAAGCATTGAAGCAAGATGTAGAAAATGTAATTAAAAAGAAACCTTCTGTAACGGGAAGCGGAGCAGAAGTTGGGAAATTGTATATAACAAGCAATCTGCAGCAACTGCTTGTAAGAGCAGGGAAAGAAGCAGAAAAACTGCAGGATGATTACATTTCAGTAGAACATGTATTGCTTGCTTTTTCTGAAGAAAAAGGCGATATCAATCATTTATTTACAAGATTGCATATTACGAAAGATAACTTATTACAGTCTTTAATGACAGTTCGGGGGAATCAAAGAGTGACTAGTCAAAATCCAGAAGCAACTTATGAAGCGTTAGAAAAATATGGCCGTGATTTAGTGGCGGAAGTGAGAGCAGGGAAAATTGATCCTGTTATCGGACGAGATAGTGAAATTCGCCGCGTTATTCGCATTCTTTCACGTAAAACGAAAAACAACCCTGTTTTAATTGGTGAGCCAGGTGTTGGTAAAACAGCAATTGTTGAAGGATTAGCACAGCGTATCGTGAAAAAAGATGTACCAGAAGGGTTAAAAGATAGAACAATCTTTGCATTAGATATGAGTGCACTTGTAGCCGGAGCAAAATTCCGTGGTGAATTTGAAGAGCGCCTGCAAGCTGTATTAAATGAAATTAAAAAGAGTGAAGGCCGTATTTTATTATTCATTGATGAACTTCATACAATCGTCGGTGCTGGTAAAACAGAAGGTGCGATGGACGCAGGGAATATGTTAAAACCGATGCTTGCTCGTGGTGAACTGCATTGTATCGGGGCAACGACATTAGATGAATATCGTAAATATATTGAGAAAGACCCAGCGTTAGAAAGACGTTTCCAACAAGTATTAGCAGAGGAACCGACTGTTGAAGATACAATCTCCATTTTACGTGGTTTAAAAGAGCGTTTTGAAATTTATCACGGTGTAAATATTCATGACCGCGCGATTGTAGCAGCATCTGTTTTATCAGATCGATATATTTCAGATCGCTTCTTACCGGATAAAGCAATTGACCTTGTTGACGAAGCGTGCGCAACAATTCGTACAGAAATTGATTCTATGCCAACAGAATTAGATGAAGTAACGCGCCGTATTATGCAGCTGGAAATTGAAGAAGCCGCTCTTGGAAAAGAGAAGGACTTTGGTAGCCAAGAACGTCTGAAAACATTGCAACGTGAATTATCGGATTTAAAAGAAGTTGCAAGTAGCATGAGAGCGAAATGGGAGAAAGAAAAAGAAGATATTCACAAAGTTCGTGACTTACGTGAACATTTAGAGCGTCTGCGCCGTGAATTAGAAGAAGCAGAAGGTAATTACGATTTAAATAAAGCAGCTGAACTTCGTCACGGAAAAATTCCTGCAATTGAAAAAGAATTAAAAGAAGCGGAAGAAATGAGCGCACATAATAAACAAGAAAATCGTTTATTACGCGAGGAAGTCAGTGAAGAAGAAATTGCTGATATCGTTTCACGCTGGACTGGTATTCCTGTCGCAAAACTCGTTGAGGGTGAACGTGAGAAATTACTACGCTTAGAGCAAATTTTATCAGAGCGTGTCATCGGACAAGAGGAAGCGGTAAGTTTAGTATCAGACGCAGTTCTTCGTGCACGCGCTGGTATTAAAGACCCGAACCGTCCAATTGGTTCCTTCATTTTCTTAGGACCGACAGGTGTTGGTAAAACAGAACTTGCAAAAACGTTAGCGCAGTCTTTATTCGATAGTGAAGAGCAAATGATTCGCATCGACATGTCTGAGTACATGGAGAAACATGCTGTGTCACGCTTAATTGGTGCACCTCCTGGATATGTTGGATATGAAGAGGGCGGTCAATTAACGGAAGCAGTAAGACGTAAACCGTATTCCGTTATTTTGTTAGACGAAATCGAAAAAGCGCATCCAGAAGTATTCAACATTTTATTACAAATGTTAGATGATGGACGCATTACAGATTCGCAAGGACGTACAGTAGACTTTAAAAACACGGTTATTATTATGACTTCAAATATTGGATCTGCTCATTTATTAGATGGATTAGAAGCAGATGGTTCCATTAAAGAGGAATCAAGAGAACTTGTCATGGGACAATTAAGAGGACATTTCCGACCAGAGTTTTTAAATCGTGTCGATGAAATTATTTTATTCAAGCCTCTTACAACGAATGAAATTAAAGGTATTGTTGATAAAATTGTAAAAGAATTACAAGGTCGTTTAGCTGACCGTCATATTACGGTAGAATTAACGGATTCTGCAAAAGAATTTGTTGTAGAAGCTGGCTTTGATCCGATGTACGGAGCTCGTCCATTAAAACGATACGTACAGCGTCAAGTGGAAACGAAATTAGCGAGAGAATTAATTGCAGGCACAATTACGGATAATAGTCACGTAGTTGTTGATGTAGAAAATAACGAATTAGTTGTTCATGTGAAATGAAAATAAAAAAGAGTTCGGATAAAATCCGGACTCTTTTTAGTGTTGTTCTACTGGCTCGTTTGGAATTGCAGCTGAAATCGCTAATACTAATACCGCAAGAACAACTGAGAAAATAGACGCTTGGTTAAAATCGTATGTACCGCCAGTCATAGAGCCGATTACGTAGCTCATCATATGTACAAGCGCGAACGACCAAATTAATGCCCAAATGAAACGCATATTTTACACCTCTATTCGTTCAATCTGTCCTTATTGTAACACAATTGAAAAAAGAATATAGAAAAATATTTGTAGATTTTTCAACGCAAATTTGCATTACGTTCATACATTATAAAAGAGTGGTTTTATACGTTTAGAAAATAAGGCGGGGGAAAAATGAGTATTACGGAACGTTTTTTTTACTTAGAAAAAGAACCATGTGTCATTTATTTACCGGAGAAGCCAAATGGGTTTTCAGTTATGCTCCTCGGTGATTACAACTACTTTATTGAGAATGGTACAAGTTTATGGACACAGCATGCGGGAAGATCTTATTTTTTACATGGCCTTATTGAGGAAGGCTACACGGTCTTTTCTTCTAATTTATATGGAAGACACTGGGGGAATGACCAATCTGTTCGTCTAGCGAAACGTTTATATGATGTTGTTTTGAGAAAAGAGACATTAAATACGAAAATGCACATTATGGCAGATGGTATGGGTGCGCTTGTAGCGCTTGAGATGATGAACAAATACCCTGAAAGTATACGTTCTGTCATTATGTTAAATCCGTGTTTAGATTTGCCAGAATATGTGGAGTTCGAAAAAGAGCATAAGTTTTTTTACAAAAGATTAGTGAAGGAATTAAGTTTGGCGTACGATTCCAAAGAAGAAGAATTAGAATCAAAAATAAATAAGAAATCTTTTACGCTTCTTCCGTCTTGTGTACCTGTTAAAATTTTCGTATCAACACAAGAAAAAAGAGGAAGAAAACAGTTGTTACGTAAATACGAGAAAATGAGGCAATTCAATCAATGTGATACTTCTGTCTTATTCCATCTCCAAGATGTGAAATATAAAATGGTTAGACAAACAACGGATTTCTTTAAAAAATATGAAGAAGAATTGTGAGGCTCCCATATACATAAATGAGGAGCTATTTGTTTCAAGGGGAAAGGGTTGGTGGTATGGAACGCGTGCTGATTATAGGTGCACTTACGTTTGTAGGTTATCACCTTGTGAATAAAATGATTGCAGAAGAAGTAGAAGTGTATGGTCTTGATTTTGATGAATATGATAGTATGACAAAAATTAATGAAGAGAAGTTATTGTTAATTGGGCGAAACGCTTTATTTACGTACTATCCAATAAGAGATGAAGATGGATGGAGATCAGTAGAGGAAGAGAATTTCGATGCAGTATACTTTTGTTTGTGTGAACCAAACCAGCAAAGTGGCTTTCGGAATGAAAGAGTCATATTACAATATTTAAAGCGGATTATAAAAATGTGTGAAGAAAATAAAGTAAAGCTAAATCTAATTTCTTCTATTGAGGTAGGATGCACAGGGGAATCCGAAAATAAACGCCTATTTTCGAAAGTAGAAGAAGGGTTAAAAAAAGGGGAATTACAATATAGTGTATTTCGAGTTCCTACATTATATGGTCCGTGGCAACCATCCTTTATGATGTATCATCAGCTCATTTTATCAGAACTGGATGAGAAAGAGTGCCGTTGTACGAGTGAGGAAAAAGGAAGCGATTTACTTTACATTGAAGATGTATGCGAATACTTATGGGGAAATGGAACGAACGGAGAGCATCTCGGTATATACAATTTACTTAGTGGTAAACGGTCGTTATGGGAAAAAGGGATGAATCTTTTACGTGCAGATGATAAAGTGAATAAAAATAATAAGGAAGAAAGAGATGAAGCGGCCGAGGATATTCCGATAAAAAGAAATACCCCGTTAGAATACGGTTTAAATAAACAATTGGCACATATGAAAAAATATAAAGAGTTATACGAAGGATAGTGCACGTGTTACACTATTGTATGGATTATGAATTGAAAGTTTTAAAGGAGAGGAAGAGTATAATATGAACGAAAAAAGCATGCAATTTTTACAAATCGCAATGAAGCATTTACCAGAGGCAAAGGCAATTTTAGATTCGAATGGAATTGAGCTTGATATGGAGAAGGCACAACCAGTGTTAGAGTTATTAATGAAAGTTATGAATGAAGCATATGAGCTTGGGAAAGCAGACAAAGAATAAAACCCTTCTTTTTGAGGGGAGAGAGGCTCGAACCGTGAGTAGAAGCGGTTCGGGTCTTTTTATATTTCGAGCGAAGTAAGGGGAAGAATAGTGGAAGGTATGTTTTCGTTGTTTTTACTGAAAAATAAAGAGAATAAAACGCTAGCTTTCTGTTTTAGCTGAAATATATTCTAGACAAAAGTAAATTTATGTTTTAAAATTAGTACCAAGTCATAATAATTGATATAAAACGGAGGGCTGCGATGTGAACGTGGGCATTTTAGGGATCGGAAGATATGTGCCAGAAAAAGTAGTCACAAATCACGATTTAGAGAAAGTAATGGATACATCCGATGAATGGATTCGTACGAGAACGGGAATTGCAGAGAGACGCATTGCCGATGAGACAATAGATACTTCATATATGGCCGTAGAGGCTTCTAAAAAAGCACTTGAAGATGCAGGGATTAGCGGAGAGGATATCGATCTTATTTTAGTGGCAACAGTAACGCCAGATCGTGCTTTTCCAGCAGTAGCTTGTGTGATCCAAGAGGCAATTGGAGCGAAACACGCAGCGGCAATGGATTTAAGTGCAGCGTGTGCTGGTTTTATGTACGGAATGATTACAGCACAGCAATTTATTCAAACTGGAACTTATAAAAATGTATTAGTAGTTGGTAGTGATAAACTATCTAAAATTGTAGACTGGAATGATCGAAACACAGCAGTACTATTTGGAGACGGAGCTGGCGCTATCGTAATGGGAGCTGTTTCAGAAGGAAGAGGCGTTTTATCTTTCGAATTAGGAGCAGACGGAAGTGGCGGCAAGCATCTTTATCAAGACGAGTATGTTATGATGAATGGCAGAGAAGTCTTTAAATTTGCTGTTCGTCAACTTGGAGATTCTTGTCTTCGTGTGTTAGATAAAGCTGGTCTTACGAAAGAGGATGTGGATTTCTTAGTACCACATCAAGCGAATATTCGTATTATGGAATCTGCGAGAGAAAGATTAAATTTACCACAAGAAAAAATGAGTATGACAATTGAAAAGTTCGGTAATACATCAGCTTCTTCCATTCCAATTGCAATGGTAGAGGAATTGCAAAATGGACGTATTCAAGACGGCGATTTAATTATACTTGTTGGTTTCGGCGGTGGATTAACATGGGGAGCAGTAGCTCTTCGTTGGGGTAAATAAGGATTGAGAGAAAAAAGGAGTGTATTTTGTATGGAAAAAAAGAGGGTCGTAATTACAGGACTAGGAGCTGTTACACCGATCGGAACAGATGTTGAAACAGCTTGGGAAAACATAAAAAAGGGTGTATCTGGAATCGGGCGACTTACAAGAATTGATCCGGAACTATTTCCAGCAAAAGTAGCAGCAGAAATTAACGACTTTGAAGTCGAGAAATATATTGATAAAAAAGAAGCGCGCCGTATGGATCGCTTTACACAATATGCAGTAGCAGCAGCGAAAATGGCAGTTGCGGATGCAAAGCTTGAAATTACAGAAGAAAACGGACCTCGAATTGGCGTATGGATTGGTTCTGGTATTGGTGGTATGGAAACATACGAAGAACAATTTAAGATTTTTACTGAGAAAGGTCCACGCCGCGTGAGTCCATTCTTCGTACCGATGATGATTCCAGACATGGCAGCAGGTCAAGTATCTATTGCGACTGGAGCGAAAGGAATTAACACTTGTTCTGTAACGGCTTGTGCATCTGGTGCAAACTCAATTGGTGATGCATTTAAAGCAATTCAGCGCGGTGATGCGGATGCAATGATTACAGGTGGAGCAGAAGCACCGTTAACAAGTATGGCATTTGCAGGATTTAGTTCAGCGAAAGCATTAACATTTAATGAAGATCCAGCAACTGCTTGCCGCCCATTTGATAAAAATCGTAGCGGTTTTGTAATGGGTGAAGGTTCAGGGATTCTAATTCTTGAAGAATTAGAGCATGCATTAGCACGTGGTGCTCACATTTATGCGGAAATCGCTGGTTATGGCGCAACTGGAGATGCATTCCATATTACAATGCCTGCTCCTGGCGGTGAAGGCGGAGTGCGTGCAATGCGTCAAGCTTTAGCGGATGCTGGTCTAGAGCCAGAAGATATCGATTACATTAATGCACATGGTACAAGTACAGATGCAAATGAAAAATACGAAACGATGGCAATTAAAGAAACTTTCGGTGAGCATGCATATAAAGTAGCCATTAGCTCAACGAAATCTATGACAGGTCACTTACTAGGTGCAGCTGGTGCTGTTGAAGCGATCTTCTCTATTAAATCAATTACGGACGGAGTAATTCCTCCAACAATTAACTATGAAACACCAGATCCAGAATGTGACTTAGATTACGTACCGAATAAAGCGAGACAGCAAGAAGTAAAAGCTGTATTAAGTAACTCACTAGGGTTTGGTGGTCATAACGCAGTATTAGTATTTAAATCGTATAAATAATAGATAAAATAAGGTGTTTTTTCGTAATAAACTACGAAAAAACACCTTATTTATTTTTACGCCTTTTTCTTCTTTTGCATATACATAAGAAAAAGGGGGGGATAAAGATGGGGGTTGTTGAAACAGCCGAGTGGTTACATCTATATTATGGACGGCCAGAAAAGCTTTGTGAGAAATTTACGAAGTATATTCCACTACCAAAAGAAAGGTTGTATCGTTTTTTAATTTCTAAAGGTATGTATCGCCCAGTAATGCGAGGAGAACGTGAAATTAAAGAATTAGAGAAAAAAGAAATTTGGAAAGAGTTACGTATGGAGTATGATAAATTGAAAAATTGGTTAAAAGGTCCGGATGTCCCTATCTTTATTTTATTATCAGATTCGTATAATCGAACTGTACAAGAAGAGTATAACGGAAAAGCTGGATTATCTATGCGTCACGTTATTTTCTTATTCGTATGTGGACGGAATTCGGTGGAAGAATTAAAAGTGTTATTGGCACATGAATATCACCACATATGCAGGTTACATCAAATTGAGACGAAAGAAACAGAGTATACGTTACTTGATACGATGATTATGGAAGGGTTAGCTGAGCAAGCAGTAACGGAAAGATATACAGAAAAAAATAATGCACCGTGGACGAAATATCTTTCAAAAGAAGAGGCGATTTATTATTGGCAAAACGTTGTTCAAGAAAGAATAAGTATAAAGCGAGGAACGAGGGAGCATGACGTATTATTAAACGGAATTCATTCTTATCCGAAAATGCTTGGTTATGCGCTTGGATTTCACATTGTAAAAGATTGTGTAGCGTTTGAAGGGGAAGATACACTGTCTTTATTACCTATAGATGCGAAAGAAATATTGAGTAAAGCAAATACATTTCGTATTCCATGAAAAACAGGAGGTCTATCTCCTGTTTTTTTAGATATTATAGAAGGAAAAATAATAATTAGAATATATTTCCTTAAGTGGAATAAAGTTAAGCGAAAATGAACATAATGATTGGTACAAACAGTAGTGAAGTGAGGGATAGAGAATGTTATATCTACATGATGTATGGGTAAATTGGTTTGAAGGTGAAGAAAATGGGTATAACGTTTGTCATTTTTACGAATGGCGGAAAGATGATACGATTGAACTATTAGATCAAGTGCCATTATTAAAAGTAGATGCCACATTATATCATTACATCGAGAACGAATTGTTAGAGCTTCCGCAAAAGTTGTTGGAAGACGTACATCATAAGGCTTATATTCGTAAAAATCATGAACGTTTGCAGCAAGAGTATTGCTTTGTTGTTACAGATGGAAAAGGAATTATTGCGATTGATACAATTGGTTACAATGTACCAATTAGAAAAAGTAGACTTATACCTCGCCAAGAGCAGATGGTATATGAGATGGTGGAAAACGTACAAGCAGAAAAGTATGAGTTCCAAGTAGAGGAAACAGAAAAGGAACATCATATTTTATCACCATCGCCTTTCATTATGAATGGCTTAACTCGTAAAGAGAGACAGCTAAAACAATTATTATTTATGGCGTTAGATCAATTACATACAACGAAAAACACAGCGGAAATTCGCTATTGGTACACAGAATGGGATCCGTCAGCATATGGAACGGTCCAACATATGGAATTTGAAGATATTTGGGCAAGACTATATGATGAAGCGAAATCAGGCTGGTCTGAGAAGCACGAACAATTATGCGAGCGCCTTGTAAAAGGACAGCCGTTTTTTGAAAAGTTATGGGAAATGGAAAATGAGCAAAAGGTAAATTAAAAAACCGCCAATTGGCGGTTTTTTAATTTGGTGAAATCTAGCTTCAGCGGCAAGAATGTGCCTTCCTGCGAGGCAAAAAGCGCCTCTACGTCAGGAGCTCCATCCCCCTCACATTCTAAGCGAGCCGCTTCCGCTTTATATAGAAATCCAGCTTCAGCTCCTAGCCCTTCGCGTCTAAGAACTTTCCCCACTAGAAGGTAAAAAGCACCTTCTGTGGGAAAGAACCTTAGCCGTCAGGGCTAAACAGTCGCCTCCGCTTTATATGAAATCCAGCTCCAGCAGCCACCGAACATTATAAACGAGCCGCCTCTGCTTTATATATTATCTACGTTTTCTGCTTAGTCCCATTGCGTTTTCTACTTTGCGTAGTTGTTTGAATGCAACGCGGTTTGCTTTTTCGGCACCTTTGTCTAGAATTTCGTCTAGTTCTGGGGAGCTGATTAGTTCGTTATATTTGTCTTGGATTGGGCGAATTGCTTCTACGACTACTTGTGCTAGGTCGCCTTTGAAGTCGCCGTATCCTTTTCCTTCGTACATTGCTTCTATTTCTTCAACTGTTTTTCCTGAGAATGAAGAGTAAATTGTTAATAGGTTAGAGATTCCAGGTTTATTTTCTTTATCGAATTTCACGATACCTTCTGAATCTGTTACAGCACTTTTAATTTTCTTTTCAATTGTTTTTGGTTCATCAAGCATACTGATCATTGATTTTGGATTCGGATCAGATTTACTCATTTTTTTCGTAGGTTCTGTTAATGACATAACGCGAGCTCCTACTTTTGGAATACGAATTTCAGGAACTATGAATACTTCACGGAAGCGTTTGTTGAAACGCTCTGCTAGATCACGTGTTAATTCCATATGTTGTTTTTGGTCATCACCAACAGGTACGATTTCTGTGTTATAAAGTAAAATATCAGCAGCCATTAATGGTGGATACGTAAGTAATCCAGCTGGAACTGAATCTCTACCTGAAGCTTTATCTTTATATTGTGTCATACGCTCTAATTCTCCAACGTAAGCAACAGATTGCATGATCCATCCTAGTTGAGCGTGTGCAGGTACTTCTGATTGTACAAATAAAGTAGCTTTTTCAGGATCGATGCCGCATGCTACATAAAGTGCAGCAAGACTACGAATGTTTTTGCGAAGTTGTATAGGATCTTGAGGTACTGTAATGGCATGTTGGTTTACAATACAGAAATAGCAATCGTGTTCGTTTTGAAGCTCTGTAAATTGCTTCATAGCCCCTAAATAGTTTCCAAGTGTAATCGTTCCGCTTGGCTGAATACCAGAAAAGATAACTGACATAATTATTTCCTCCTAAATTTGAATGCGTGATAGGGAAGAGAAGGCAAACAAAAAAGCCCATTCATCCCAAAAAACTATAGGGACGAATGGACCGCGGTACCACCCTAATTATTTCACTACTGTGAAATCTCTCTAATCCATAGTAACGTCTGGATATAACGCCAAGGCCTACTACTTTCGGTTCGGTTTGGTGCTCAAAAGCCCATTCCACATTGTACAATTACTTGTTCACACCAGCCACAAGCTCTCTGAAATTGTTTCAATATGTACTCTTCTTTATCATCGCATACATATAAATTTATTTATTGTTAACTGAGCTCTTTTAATATGAAAGAACTAAAGTTTTATAACAAAATGTTTTGCTGATAATTATATCATATGGGATAGTGTTTGCAAACTACATCAAAATAGTAAAGCTAATGAGAGTCGAGAACGCTCCGAGTATGATACCTGTAATACAAATAGGATATGTCCATTTGAATGAATATGTTTTATAAATACGTTCTTTCTTATTCACCGGTTCCTCGGATTCTTCAATTAACGAGTCTATTTTTTTGTTCGTGCCAAATACTCTCTGGAAAGCGTAAAGAGTTACATTGAAAAATCCATTTTGAAATATGAATAAAAAACCACCTATCAGAATAAAAAATAGCGCGATATAAAACGAGATGTTGACAAAGTTCAACAAAAATTGAGATGAAATGAGGAATGCACCAATACTAGAAGCAATCATCGCTATAAAAATTAGTATACAAGTATGAAAAAAAACTTTATTCAAAATATTCCCCTCCGTCAAAATATTACTAGAATTATTATACTATAAAAGCTATAATAAGTACTAGAAATAATTTTTTGAAAATTATACGCAATTAAAGGTCTGATTTTAAGATGATGGTAGCAATGTTAACGTATCTCTTTACGAAAAATTAAAAATATAAACATTTTATTAAAAATTTTAACAAAAAAACAAAAAACTATATTCACAATCGTCGTATTATATGTATAATGAAAATTGTAGAAACTTGGAGATTATTCTTTCAATTCTACTTTTTAACAAGTGAGGGTACAGGAAGTGCAATTAGGGGAGGCAACACAACATGAAGAAAAAGATACCGTTATTACTTGCATCAACTTTAACTGCAAGTATGTTGCTTGGCGCGTGTAGCTACCAAAAAGATGACGCAAAAGCAAAAGGGAAAGAGAACGCTACGAGTAGTAGTAACGGAAAACAGATTCTTAATTTAACAGAGTTATCTGAAATTCCGTCAATGGATGCATCATTAGCATCTGACTCTTCATCTTCTACAGCATTAAATAATACGATGGAAGGTTTATATCGTATTGGCAAAGATCAAAAGAGAATGCCTGGCGTTGCAGAAGATGTCGAAAAGCTAGATGATGGGAAGAAATACATATTTAAATTAAGAAAAGATGCGAAATGGTCAAATGGGGAACCTGTAACAGCTAAAGACTTTGTGTATTCATGGAAAAGAGCCGTAAATCCAGATACAAAAGCAACGTATTCGTACATTATGTTCGATATTAAAAATGCAGAGAAAATTCATAAAAAAGAATTACCTGCTGACCAATTAGGTGTAAAAGCGATTGATGATTATACATTAGAAGTGGAATTAGACAATCCCGTTCCTTACTTTATCGATTTAACAGTTTATCCAGTATTTTACCCGCTAAATGAAAACTTTGTAAAAGCACAAGGTGATAAGTTTGGTTTAGAGGCAAATACAACATTATATAACGGTCCATTCGTTATGAGTGATTGGAAACATGAACAAAGTTTCCAATTCAAGAAGAATCCTTCATATTGGGATAATAAAACGGTTAAAATCGAAGAAATCAACTTTAATATTGTAAAAAATACAGCAACTGATGTAAATTTATATGAGACAAACGCGATTGATCGTGCGGCTTTAACGTCTGAATTTGTTGATAAGTTTAGACAAAGCCCAGAGTTCCAAACAAGAAAAGAAGCAGGGGTTGCTTACTTAAGATTTAATCAAAGTAATCAGTACTTAAGTAATAAAAACTTAAGAAAAGCAATTTCAATGTCCTTTGACCGTGATAACATTGCGAAAGTTATTTTAAATAACGGTGCAATTGGAGCTTACGGATTTGTTGGAAAAGATTTCGCTGAAGGTCCGAATAAAAAAGATTTCCGAGCTGAAAATGGAAAGCTAGTTGAAACAAATCCAAAAGAAGCGAAAAAGCTTTGGGAAACAGCGAAGAAAGAGCTTGGAACTGATAAAATCGAACTAGAATTCTTAAACTTTGATAATGAAGATGCTAAAAAAGTTGGTGAATTCTTAAAAGGTGAGATAGAAAAGAACTTACCAGGTTTATCAATTAAAATTAAACAGCAACCATTCGCACAAAAAAATAAATTAGAAGATTCTCAGCAATATGATATTGCGTTTGGTATTTGGGGACCAGATTTTCCAGATCCAATCTCATATTTAGATATGTTTGTTACGAATGGTTCTCAAAATAAAACAGGGTATTCTAATCAGAAGTATGATGAGTTAATCCTAAAAGCTAAAACAGATACAAAAGATTTACAAGCTCGCTGGAACAACCTTCTAGAAGTAGAGAAGATGTTAATTAAAGAGGATGCAGTTATCACTCCAATCTTCCAAAAAGGTTCAGCGTATGTAGTAAAAGGTGCCGTAAAAGATATTATCCCAATTAACTATGGTGGTAAATTAACTTACAAATGGGCATCTGTTGAACAAAAATAATCTTTTTTTTCCATCGTTTACAAGGGTATATGCCTATGATGGGCATATGCTCTTATTTTAAAAAAATAAAAGTAAGAATATTTTAAACTATCTTATTGCTTTTGAGAAAAACGGGGAGGTGCTTGACTATGGGACGTTATGTATTAAAACGTTTCGTGTACATGGCTTTGACATTATTTTTAATTACTACACTGACTTTCTTTTTGATGAAATTACTTCCGGGTTCTCCGCTTAAAAACCAGGAGAAGCTATCACCGGCACAAAAAGAAATCATTCTTGAAAAATACGGATTAAATGATCCGGTACCAGTTCAATACGCACGTTACTTAGGTAACTTAGCAAAAGGTGATTTAGGGGTATCATTCCAATATGATAACCGCCCAGTAACAGACATGATTGTGGATCGTATTGGACCATCAGCCCAATTAGGTTTACAAGCGATTATATTAGGGACATTTATCGGTTTAATTTTAGGTATTGTTGCCGCACTTCGTAATAATACGTGGGTGGATTATAGTGCAACAGTTATTTCGGTACTCGGAATGTCGGTACCATCATTCGTATTCGCCGCATTACTACAATATTTCGTAGGGGTAAAACTTGGTTGGTTCCCGGTAGCATTCTGGAAAGGACCAGAGTTTACTGTAATGCCTACAATTGCATTATCGATGGGAGTTATCGCAACAATCGCACGTTTCTCTCGTGCAGAATTAATTGAAGTTATGCAGTCAGACTATATTTTAACAGCGAAAGCAAAAGGAATTAGTCAAGGCGTTATCATTGTAAAACACGCACTTCGTAACGCGTTAATTCCAGTTGTAACAATTTTAGGACCAATGGTTGCGGCATTAATTACAGGAACACTTGTTATCGAGCAAATTTATGCTGTACCAGGACTTGGGGAACAATTCGTTAAATCGATTACTTTAAATGACTATACAGTTATTATGGGAACTACGATTTTCTATAGTGCAATCTTCATTTTAGTTATTTTCATTGTCGATATTTTATACGGAATTATTGATCCTCGTATTCGTTTAGCGGGAGGGAAAAAATGATGAAAGATGTACAAAAATTATCTCCAGATTTATTTCAACAAGCCAATCAAAATAATGTTGATAATGAAGTCATTGCCCGTCCAAGCTTAACGTTTTGGCAAGATGTAAGAAGACGTTTGTTCCAACATAAAGGTGCGATGCTTGGCCTTGTATTATTAGTAATCATTGCGCTATTGGCGATTTTTGGACCGATGGTAAGTAAACACTCGTATAAAGAGCAAGATTTAGGTCGTGCGAAATTACCACCAAAAATTCCAGTTATTGAAAATGTTCATTGGTTACCATTTGACGGTACAGATCAATATGGTGTTGACCAATATGAAAAACGTGATATTAAAGAGTACTTCTGGTTTGGTACAGATGATCTTGGCCGTGACTTATGGACAAGAACATGGGAAGGTACACGCGTATCATTATATATCGCTCTTTTAGCAGCAGCAATTGACTTAGTAATTGGGGTTGCATACGGAGGTATTTCAGCATTCTACGGCGGTAGAGTAGATAATATTATGCAACGTATTATGGAGATTATTAACGGTATTCCATACTTAATCATCGTTATTTTAATGGTAATCATTATGGGATCTGGTATTTGGTCGATTACACTCGCGATGGCGATTACAGGTTGGATAGGGATGTCGCGGATTGTTCGTGGACAAATCTTAAAGTTAAAAAACCAAGAATATGTATTAGCATCTCGTACATTAGGTGCAACGAACACGCAATTAATTGTAAAACACTTAATTCCAAACGTAATGGGACCTATTATCGTAATGACAATGTTTACAATTCCATCAGCGGTGTTTGGTGAAGCGTTCTTAAGTTTCATTGGTTTAGGAATTCAGCCACCATTCGCGTCACTTGGTTCTCTTGTAAATGATGGTTATAAATCTATTCAAACGTATCCACACATGATGTTCATCCCTGCGGTTGTCATCAGTATGTTAATTCTAGCATTCAACTTAATGGCAGATGGATTACGCGATGCGTTAGATCCAAAAATGCGTAAGTAAACGAGGAGGGAGAAGTAAAAATGAAAACATTGTTAGAGGTAAAAGATTTACAAGTCTCCTTTGATACACATGCAGGTGAAGTACAAGCAGTGCGCGGAGTTACTTTTGATTTGAAAAAAGGGGAAACATTAGCGATTGTAGGAGAGTCTGGTTCTGGGAAATCAGTTACTTCTAAAGCGCTAATGGGGTTAATCCCAAATCCTCCAGGCCGTATTAAAAATGGAGAGATTATATTTGACGGTCGTGATTTAACGAAATTAACGGAAAAAGAAATGCAGCAAGTTCGTGGTAAAGATATCGCAATGATTTTCCAAGATCCAATGACATCATTAAATCCAACGATGACAATTGGGAATCAAATTATGGAAGGTCTTATTAAACACCAAGGGATGAGTAGAGGAGACGCACGTAAAGTTGCGTTAGAATTAATCGACCTTGTAGGTATTCCAAATCCAGAAGCACGTTTAAAACAATATCCTCACCAATTCTCAGGTGGTATGAGACAGCGTGTAGTTATTGCGATGGCGTTAGCTTGTAACCCGAAATTATTAATTGCCGATGAGCCGACAACAGCGCTAGACGTTACGATTCAGGCGCAAATTTTAGAGCTTATGAAAGACATTCAGCAAAAGACAGAAGCAGCAATCATTTTCATTACGCATGACTTAGGTGTAGTAGCAAACGTTGCTGACCGAGTTGCGGTTATGTATGCTGGTAAAGTTGTTGAAATTGGAACTGTAGATGAAATTTTCTACAACCCAAAACATCCGTACACATGGGGCTTAATCGCATCTATGCCAAGTTTAGATGGATCAGAGGAAGAGCTATATGCGATTCCAGGAACGCCTCCTGACTTATTAAAACCGCCAAAGGGTGATGCTTTTGCACCACGTAACCCACAGGCGCTGAAAATTGATTTTGAAATGGAACCGCCTTTATTTAAAGTAAGTGATACACACTATGCGGCAACTTGGTTACTTCACGAGCAAGCACCAGAAGTAAAACCGCCGGCAGTTGTTGAAAAACGTATTCTTCAAATGAAAGCAGGTGAACAACATGACTAAACAACGTGAGAAATTAATTGAAGTAAAAAATGTAAAACAACACTTCGACGTGAGTGGTGGTGTTGTCAAAGCGGTTAATGATATTTCATTTGATATTTTCCGCGGAGAAACATTCGGGCTTGTAGGAGAATCTGGTTGTGGTAAATCAACAACTGGAAGAACGATTATTCGTTTATATGATGCAACTGCTGGTGAAGTGTTGTTCGATGGTGAAAACGTACATGGTAAGAAATCACGCGCAGAACTGAAGAAGTTCAACCGTAAAATGCAAATGATTTTCCAAGATCCATATGCATCATTAAACCCTCGTATGACAGTAGGGGATATTATTGCAGAAGGTATTGATATTCACGGATTAGCAAAAAGTAAAAAAGAACGTATGGACCGTGTTCATGAACTGTTAAACACAGTTGGTTTAAATAAAGAACACGCAAACCGTTTCCCGCACGAATTCTCGGGTGGACAACGTCAACGTATCGGTATCGCTCGTGCGCTTGCTGTAGAACCTGAATTTATCATTGCCGATGAGCCAATCTCAGCACTTGACGTATCGATCCAGGCGCAAGTTGTAAACTTACTGAAACAGTTACAAAAAGAAAAAGGTTTAACATACTTATTCATTGCCCATGATTTATCAATGGTAAAATACATTAGTGACCGCATCGGCGTAATGTATCGTGGTCAAATCGTTGAACTAACAACAAGTGATGAGTTATATGCGAATCCAATTCATCCATATACAAAATCACTATTATCAGCGATTCCGCTTCCAGATCCAGATTATGAGCGCAATCGTAAACGTATCGTATACGATCCATCGCAGCATGATTATGGTAATGAAGCACCAACAATGCGTGAAATTCGCCCAGGACATTTCGTATTATGTTCTGAAGCAGAGTACAAGAAATATAAAGAGATTTATCAATAAAAAAAAGGTCATTCTTCCGTTACGGAAGAATGACCTTTTTTACTATATTTGTCGATAAGTCGATATATTTAAAGAATCACCGATATAAAGTGTATTTATCAATAAATGCACCTTAATCAAAGAAGTGCTACTGCGCCTGAACAGAAACATTCTCTTCTTGCTCATTCGGTTTAACAAGTGTGTAACTTTCCCATGCTCTACTTCTCCAGCGGAAGAACATAATAATTGCCCGCGTCCATTCATCGATAGCAATCGCTAGCCAAATACCAACGAGTCCCATATCTAAATGGAAGGCGAAAAAGTAACCGAGTGGCAAACTCATTAACACCATAGAGAACGCACCAATTAAAACTGGATATTTTGCATCACCGGCTGCACGAAGGGAATTAATGATGACGATGTTCAGCGTACGTCCTGTTTCGAGTAGTACACTTAGTAAAAGAACGCTTGCCCCTAGAGCGATAATATGAGGATTATCAGTAAATACCCCCATTAATTGTGTGCGGAATGTAATAACGAGAGCGACCATAAATAAAGTCACACCAATTGCCCATTGTACACTTTTCCATACACGTGTGTATGCTTCATCTTTTTCATTTCCGCCAACTAGGCGTCCCACGATAATAGCTGTTCCCATACCGATTGCAATTGCGAATAAATAAGTAAACATGGAAATGTTAGTAGCATATTGTCTAGCAGCTAACGATTCTGTTCCTAAGTAAGTTGCGTAGTACAGGAAGACAATTTGGCAAGCTTGATACATGACTTGTTCAAAAGCAGATGGAATGCCAATTTTTAAAATTTTCCCCACGTATTCTTTTGATAAGGTGAAGTAATATTGTAATTTTACACGGTATTCCATAACGCGGTATAGTAACCAGAAGAACACAATCAGTGCCAGTAGTCGACTGACAGCGGAAGAAATCGCGGCCCCTTGTACACCAAGTTCAGGGAAACCGAACTTCCCGAAAATAAGTACGTAGTTTCCGGCGATATGAATAATATTCATTCCAAGCGAAACAAACATTGCTTGCTTTGTAAAGCCGTGAACGCGAATAATTGCGGCTAACGAGTTAATAATAGCTTGAAGGAAAATGGCTCCTCCGACGATGGATAAATAGCTTTGTGCATACGTTAGTACATCGCCTTGTAAATTCATTGCCATCATCATATGTTTTGAAAATAAAAGAAAACCAGCACTTATAACGAGTCCGACCACTAAATTTAATGTGACGGCTAATGCTGATATTTTAGATGCTTCCATAAAACGTTTGGAACCGAGGTATTGAGATACGACGATCGCAGCGCCATTCCCGATTACTTCTAGTACCAAAATAGCGATATGAAGATATTGATTCGCTGCACCAACCCCAGATACGGCATCGTCTGATAATGCACTTAACATGAAAGTATCAGCGATCCCCATCAACATAAAAAGAAAAACTTCTAGAAAAATAGGCCATGTTAATAAGAATAAACTTAATTTTTCTGTCGGCCCGTTTTTTGAGTGAATTGCTGTCATGTCCGTCCCCTCTTTACCGATATCTATTTTTAGCAAAGTGTATCGTAACATACTTTCTTATCCTTTGCACTCATTTTAACCTACATATTTTTAATATGAAGAGACCTTCATTTTATGCTAAAAAGAGAAGGATAATTATACAAAAAATATTATAAAATATAAAATTTGTTTTTCTCTGATAATTTAGAAAAGTTTAAAATTTGTTATTTCCGACACTTCAGTCGGGTAAACTGGTAATATGAAACGTTTTCAAAGATTTATTTTTTCACAGGAAATTTTAATAAGATAGAAATATAAATATACAAAAAATATATTTGTGTGTATAATATGAATTATTAGAACATATATATATTTCTTTTTGTTTGAAAATGAAAGGGCTAACATTTTTATGGAGGGTGGAAATATGAAAAAAAAGATGCCGGTTTTTGTATTATCAACGGTAGCAATGAGCATGATTTTAGGGGCATGTAGTTATCAAAAAGATGAACAATCGCAAGCGAACGCAAAAGGGGATAGCGGGAAGAGCGGTGCGAAGCAAGTTATTAACTTAATTGAAACGCAAGAAATTCCAACGATGGATCCAGCATTATCAGCTGATGCAGTTTCTTCAAGAGTAATGACTAATACGATGGAAGGCTTATACAGTTTAGGAAAAGATGATAAGCTAGTTCCAGGTGTAGCGAAGGAATTCAAAAAGTCAGAAGACGGTAAAAAATATACATTTAAATTACGTGAAGACGCAAAATGGTCAAATGGTGAGCCTGTGACGGCGAAAGATTTCGTGTACGCATGGCAAAGAGCGATTAACCCAGACACAGCTGCGAAATCAGCGTACATTATGTATGATATAAAAAATGCAGAGAAAATTAATAAAAAAGAGATGAGTCCAGACCAATTAGGCGTAAAAGCAATTGATGACTATACATTAGAAGTGGAATTAGACAATTCAATTCCATATCTTGTAGATTTAATGGTATATCCAATCTTCTATCCTGTGAATGAAAAGTTTGTAAAAGAGCAGGGGACGAAGTTTGGTTTAGAAGCAAATACAACACTATATAATGGACCGTTTACACTAAGTGATTGGCAACATGAACGTAGCTTTAAAATGACAAAGAGCCCATCTTATTGGGAAAATAAAGAAGTGAAGATTGAGGAAGTAAACTTTAATATTGTAAAAGATACGTCTACGCCAATCAATTTATATGAAACAAACGCAGTCGATCGAGCGACGTTATTAGCAGAGTTCATCGATAAATATAAAGGAAAACCAGATTTCCAAACAGTAGAAGATACATCTGTATTCTTCCTTCGTTTAAATCAAAAAGATCCAGCGTTAGCAAATAAAAATATTCGTAAAGCAATTTCTCTTGCTTTTGAACGTAAGCCGTTTGTTGACACGCTATTAAATAACGGTTCTAAGCCAGCGACAGGATTAATTCCTGATAACTTCATTAAAGGACCGGATAAAAAGGACTTCCGTGCTGTAAATGGAGATATTGTAAAACCAAACGTGAAAGAAGCGAAGAAGTATTGGGAAGCTGGTAAAAAAGAGCTTGGTAAAAATGAAATCGAATTAGAGCTATTAAATGAAGACGTTGAATTATCGAAGAAAACTGGTGAATATTTAAAAGGTGAGTTAGAAAAGAATTTACCAGGTTTAACAGTGAAAATTAAACAACAACCATTTGCACAAAAACTAAAATTAGAAGATGCGGGCGATTACGTCATGTCATTCTCTGGATGGAGTGCAGACTTCCCAGATCCAGTTACATACCTTGATATGTTTGTAACGGACGGATCACAAAATAAAATGAAATATTCTAATCCGAAATATGATGAGATTATCATGAAAGCGAAGAAAGATGGAAGCGATGTAAATGCTCGTTGGAAAAACTTACTAGAAGCAGAGAAAATGTTACTTGATGATGCTGCGATTGTTCCAGTATATCAACGTGGTAGAGCATACTTACAAAGAGATTCAATTAAAAATATGTACAACCATAAATATGGTGGCGATTTAAGCTTTAAATGGGCGTCAGTAGAGAAATAAGAAAAAAGCAGGTGATTACCTGCTTTTTTTTAATACGTACGTTTCTTATAAATACCTTTCCCACCAACTTGGTTCCATCCGGATTGTACATCCAAACTTTTGTTAACAAACTTCATTTTTTCTTTTCCGCCAAAGAGTTTTTCACCGATGCTATTTGAAATGACACCAATCAATGCTGTGATTCCGATGATGAGGGCAGCAACAGTAACAAAATCAATAAAAAAAGCAATCATTTGCAAATTCCCCCTTTGCCTGTCTGTATTTTTATTGTATGAGATAAAAGATAAAAAAGAAAGAAATGTCAGAAAAATATTTGGTTTACTTTAGAAATCGTGTAGACAGGAGGGAGAATGTTTGTTAAAATAAGAACAAATGTTCCTTTTGATTCTCATTTATATAGTCTTACATTTCTTAATTGATTTATCAAGAAAAAGTAAGAAAACGTTCTCTTTTTTTTAGGTGAAATTATAGATAAATAACTATATATTATATGAAAAATCAATGGGAAGTGAGTATTAAAAGGTTTGAAGGTCATTGTTAAAGTACAGCTAAAGTGAGCGTAATCATGTTACATAGCAGTGGAATACGCGGAAGAGTTTTCTCAACTAGTAGGAAATTTACTGTATATTTCTTGCAAAATCTATTGTATAATGATTATAGAAGTTACTTATTAAAAGTAATTGTTGTTTATTATAAGTTGTTGCTTACATGAAATGCGATTTTTGTACTTTGTTATAAGACAAGTTATCGCGAAAAATTACTGAAGTTAGAATTTTAAACTGTAATTAGTACAGAATTTGTACTCTTTAAGGAGAGTGAGCTTTGTATGGTAACATTATATAGTTCTCCAAGCTGTACGTCTTGTAGAAAGGCGAAATTATGGCTAGAGGAAAATCATATTCCTTATACAGAACGTAATATTTTCTCAGATCCATTAACGATTGAGGAAATTAAAGAGATTTTACGTATGACAGAAAGCGGAACAGATGAGATTATTTCTACTCGTTCGAAAGTTTTCCAAGAATTAAATGTAAACTTAGAGTCTTTACCACTTCAAGATTTATATAAGATGATTCGTGACTATCCAGGGATTTTACGTCGTCCAATTATGATTGACGAGAAGCGTCTTCAAGTAGGTTACAATGAAGATGAAATCCGTCGTTTCTTACCACGTACAGTAAGAACGTTCCAATTACGTGAAGCACAACGTCTTGTAAATTAATTATAATAATATGAAAACCTTCTACCTATTATATAGTAGAAGGTTTTTTTTATTGTTTCACATTTCGTATGCGAACTTGTTGAACGATAATACCGATGCATAGAACAGTGAAAATGAACAAGAAAGGAATGCTTGTAGTGAAACTTGGGTTGTTATGAAAAAAGGTTGCAAGTCTGTCTTCGTGTGTAATCATCTTTCCAGCTGTATAGGCGAGTATCGCTGCTCCGCAATAAATGAGAAGTGGAAAGCGTTCCATAAGGATTAAAATAAGTTTGCTGCCCCAAATAATAATCGGAATAGAAATGAGTAACCCGATTATGACGAGTAATAATCTTCCGTGAGCCGCACCTGCAATAGCGATGACATTGTCAAACCCCATAACGAGATCCGCGAATACAATTGTACGCACAGCTTGGAATAAAGTTGTTTTCCCTTGAATAGAAGAAAGATCGTTGCTATTATCAGTTAATAAATTTACTGCAATGAATGTAAGTAAAACGCCGCCGATAAGCTGTAAAAATGGAATGTCGAGTAAGTAGACAGCTATTATTGTAAGAAGAATTCGTAGCACAATTGCTAAAAGAGTACCGATCAAAATGGCTTTATTTCGTTTTGCTTCAGGTAAATTCCGGCTAGCTAATGCAATGACAATTGCATTGTCACCACCTAATACAACATCAATACCGACAATCATTAGTACAGATGTTAAAAACTCTAAGTCCATTCGTCTGCCTCCATTTATGATGTTTTAATAAGCGAAATATATGTATGTGATGAAGAAAGTGGGAACTAAATAATCTCCTCTAATAGAAGTCTCACTTTATTACAGTGTACGGGGGAATATAGAAATGTATGTCCAAATTTTTCGTGTGTAAAGAATTGTCATAATGATATATTTATGTAGACAATCGAATAAAGATAGGCATATAACTATTTTTGTAAAATAAATCGATTTTATTTCCCTTCTGGAGAATCTTATCATAAAATGAGAGTACAAGAATCTATTGATTTGTCATATGAGTGGGGGATCCCTTCATAACAATTCTAAACAGGAAGGGAGAGTTGTATTTTGGAAATTGAAAGAATTAACGATCATACAATGAAGTTTTTTATTACGTACATTGATATAGAGGACAGAGGGTTTAATCGTGAAGAAATTTGGTATGACCGCGAACGTAGTGAAGAGCTCTTTTGGGAGATGATGGACGAAGCTCGTGATCATGATGACTTCTTTATTGATGGACCGTTATGGATTCAAGTGCAAGCAGTCGATAAAGGGATTGAAGTACTTGTCACGAAAGCCGAGCTCTCAAAGGATGGACAAAAGCTAGAGCTACCGATAGGTGTAGACAAAATTATAGACATTCCTTTAGATGAGGGTATCGAGTCATTATTCCAGCAAGAATTAGTGGAAGAGGTAGAAGAACAAACAGGAACAAACTTTAATGAAGATGGTACGTTTGGCTTTTTAATTAAGTTTAATGATTTTGAAGATGTTATTTCATTAAGTCATCGTCTTATCTTTGAAGATATAAAAGATGAGCTGTATTCATTTGATGACCGCTATTATGTATATGTGGAATTCGATGAAGTGCTACATGATGAAGAAGAAATTGATCGTATTTTAAGTATTATTTTAGAATATGGAGAAGAATCAACTTTAACAATTCATCGTGTGAGTGAGTATGGGAAACAAATTGTGAAAGAGCGTGCGCTTGAAACAATTCGCAATAATTTTCCTGCTAAAACGTAGGCCGATTTCTGTAGTATGAAATCGGCTTTTTATATGAAGAATAGGAAAGCTTTCTTAGTAAGGAGGTAAGAGATGAAAAATACGTTAAAGTTGATTTTCTTTGTTCTACTATTGTTCGCATTATTTGTTTCGTTACGTATGTTTATTGATGTAGCATTTTATTCGGATGTAATTGGGATAAAAGATGTTTCGATTTTAGGTATTATTAGTATTTTATTTACGGTATCTGCATTTTTAATTGGCTGCGTTATTTTCTTAGAAAACCGTCACCCGTCTAAAACACTTACATGGCTCATTGTGTTAGGTATTTTTCCGGTATTTGGATTCTTCGCATATTTATTATTTGGACAAAACTTTCGGAGAAAGAGAATGTTCCAAAAGAAGGCGTTACTGGATGAACAGGCGTTTTTACAATATAAGGGGCATGAAGATTATGAAGAACGGATGTTACGTAATCATAAGCATCAAGAGCTGTTATTTCGTTTAGCGGACCGCTTAGGTGCTTTAAATATTTCATTTCAAACGGAAACGAGAACATTAACAAATGGGGATGAAACGTTTCAGGCCATTTTAGATGGATTAAAACGAGCGAAACACCACATTCATATGGAATATTACATTGTGCGTGATGATAAGCTTGGAACAGAAATTAAAGATATTTTAATACAAAAATCAAAAGAAGGCGTAGTCGTTCGGTTTTTATATGATGCGGTTGGAAGTTTTAGGTTATCGAATTCGTATATTGAAGAATTAAATGACGCAGGTGTCGAAATGATTCCGTTCTTTCCTGTGCGCTTTCCAATTTTAAACGATAAGATTAATTATCGAAACCACCGGAAAATCGTTGTTATTGATGGAAATGAAGGGTTTGTAGGTGGGTTAAATATTGGAGATGAATATTTAGGGAAGGATAAATATTTCGGTTTTTGGCGAGACACACATTTATATTTGCGTGGTGAGGCTGTTCAAAGTTTACAGCTTATTTTCCTTCAAGATTGGTTTTATATGACTGGTGAGGCAGTGCTGGCTCCAGAATATTTACAGGCAAAAGCAGTTGAAGGTGATCATTGGGGCGGAGTTCAGCTAATTGCAGGTGGACCAGATAATAAATGGGAAACGATTAAACATTTATATTTTGCAATGATCTCTTCTGCTCGGAAATCTATTTGGATTGCAACACCGTATTTCATTCCGGATGATGATATTTTATCTGCATTAAAGGTAGCGGCACTTGCTGGTATTGATGTTCGTTTATTAATGCCGAGTAAGCCTGATAAGCGCACTGTCTTTTATGCATCAAGATCATATTTCCCTGAGCTTTTAGATGCAGGAGTAAAGATATATGAATACGAAAAAGGTTTTCTTCATAGTAAAGTTGTCATCGTTGATTCTGATTTAGCTTCAATTGGGACAGCAAATATGGATATGAGAAGTTTTCATTTGAACTTTGAAGTGAATGCCTTTTTATATGATACAGATAGCATTCGAAAACTCGTTCAAGACTTTAAAGATGATTTAGAAGAATCAAGTGAAATTCATGTCGATCGTTTTCATAAAAGACGTCTTCATAGACGAATTGTTGAATCGACATATCGATTATTATCACCTTTATTATAAAAAGAGATGTCCGAAATTGGGACATCTCTTTTTTAAAAGGGATTTGTAATAAATTGTAGAATATAAGGAGCTGAAAGGGTGTGATTATAATGTTTATCGCTAAAAGAGAAAACGGAGAGAAAATTCATCTACTCTATAATCGAAATGAAGAGCTTTTACAACGTATGCGTAAAAGGGAGCGTTTCTTTTGTATAGCTTGTGGAAAGGAAGTGCAAATGAAATTAGGGAAACAAAAAAGTTGGCATTTTGCTCATAAGAAAGTGGAGTCATGCCTTGCTTTTTATGAAGCAGAATCTATATATCATATGCACGGTAAAGAATTGCTATATAGATGGTTGAAACGTCAAAATTTCCATGTGGATATAGAGCGTTACCTTCCAAAAATCCAGCAAAGACCAGATATTTTCGTAGAGAGAGCAGGTAGGGAAATTGCGATTGAATATCAATGCGCCAATCTCTCCATAGAACAACTTTCTAAACGAACATACTCGTATTGGCAAGCGGGCATTCAGGTCATCTGGATCATTGGTGGAAATCAATTAAAAAAGCAAGCTGCATATTGGATGGAATTTTCCTCACTTCTGGCTTTCTCCTTACAATCTTATCCTCAGCCATTTCTCATTTTCTTCTGTCCGAAACAAAAATCATTTATGAAATGTGCCTTTATCACTCCGTTTTCTACAAACGTCTCTTTCTCACATATTATGTATTTACCAAACGATACAACTACTTTTGAATTACTCTTTTCCCCTGTTCCTTTCCGGAAAGAAATATTAGGACAGGAATGGAAGAAGCGAAAGGACTACTTTCGGCAAAATGCCCTGTCTATTTGGAATTATAATCATAAGTCACTATTACGCCTCTTATATCAATTTAAATGTACTCCAGCGAGCTTTCCTTCTGAAATTGGTGTGCCACTCCCGTCTTCATTTGCTTTTCAAACAAATCCATTTACATGGCAAGCATTTCTATACATGAAGTGTATAGAAAAGCTTGCGGTAGGGAATTGTATTTCCCTTCAATATGTGTGTAGTTATGTAAAAAAATATACGAAAAGGCGCTTACTTCCGTACTTTTCACAACATATATGGAAAGTAGCGGTTACTGAATATATGACTTTTTTATGTTTTGTAGGCGTGTTGCGTAAAGTAGGAACTTATACGTACCGAAAAATGAGGAATATAGTTATGTTACAGACGGAGGAGGAAGTTAGGAAATATGATGAGATTTGCCTAACTTATGCGCTATCTCTATTTGAGACAAAGTTCAACATGGGAGAAGAAAAAGGGGATATAATAAAGAATGAACGTGAAGGAATTACATAAGAAAAACAGAATTGTACTTAAGTAGAGATATTTAAAGGAGGGCTTACAGAATGTCTGAACAAAATAAAGCAAAAACATTACCAGATCGCAATGAGATTGAAGAAGCAAGTACGTGGCGATTAGAAGATATTTTCCAAACAGATGCAGAATGGGAAAAAGAATTTCAAGCGATTAAAGAGTTACTACCGCAGTTAACTGAATTTAAAGGGAAGCTTGGTGACTCTGCGAACAACTTACTTGAGGCACTGCAATATGAAGATGAAATTTCAATGCGACTAGGTAAGCTATATACATATGCTCATATGCGTTACGATCAAGATACAACAAACTCTGTGTATCAAGCTTTAAATGATCGTGCGACGAATTTATATTCACAAGTATCTAGTAGCACAGCGTATATCGTACCTGAAATTTTATCTATTTCAGAAGATACACTGCAAGCATTTTTAAAAGAAAATAGAGACTTAAGTGTATATGAACATGCATTAGAAGAAATTACACGTCAACGTCCACACGTATTATCTGAGGCTGAGGAAGCTTTATTAGCGGAAGCATCTGAAGTAATGAGTTCATCAAGTAATACATTTGGTATGTTGAATAATGCGGATTTGAAATTCCCGTCTATTAAAGGCGAGGACGGAGAAGAAATAGAAATTACGCATGGTCGTTACATTCAGTTTTTAGAAAGTGATGATCGTCGTGTTCGCGAAGATGCATTCAAAGCTGTATTTGAAACGTATGGGAAATTTAAGAACACATTTGCAAGTACGTTAAGCGGAGCGGTGAAACGTAATAATTTCAATGCACGTATTCGTAAATATGACTCTGCTCGCCAAGCTGCATTGAGCAATAATAATATTCCTGAAGCAGTTTACGATCAACTCGTTGAAACGGTAAATGATCACTTACATTTATTGCACCGTTACATCGATATTCGAAAGCGTGCGCTAGGACTTGATGAACTTCATATGTACGATTTATATACACCACTTGTACAAGAAGTGAAAATGAATGTGAAATATGAAGAAGCACAAGACATGTTATTAAAATCTTTAAACGTACTTGGTGATGAGTATGTTGAAATTTTGAAAGAAGCATATGAAAATCGCTGGGTAGATGTGTATGAGAATAAAGGAAAACGAAGCGGAGCATATTCATCTGGTGCATACGGAACAAATCCTTATATTTTAATGAACTGGCATGATAATGTAAATAATTTATTTACACTTGCTCATGAGTTTGGTCATTCTGTGCATAGTTATTACACAAGAAAGACACAGCCGCACGTATACGGTGATTATTCAATCTTCGTTGCAGAGGTAGCGTCAACTTGTAATGAAGCGCTTCTAAATGATTATTTATTAAAAACGACAGAAGATAAAAAAGAGCGCCTATATTTATTAAATCATTATTTAGAAGGATTCCGTGGTACTGTATTCCGTCAAACGATGTTCGCAGAGTTTGAGCATATTATTCATAAGAAAGTACAAGAAGGACATGCTGTTACGCCAGATATGTTAACGGAGATCTACTACGATTTAAATAAGAAATATTTCGGTGACGCTTTAGTAATCGACGAAGAAATTGGGTTAGAATGGTCTCGCATTCCGCACTTCTACTACAACTATTACGTATATCAATATGCAACAGGATTTAGTGCAGCAACGGCTCTATCTAAACAGATTTTAGAAGAAGGGCAACCAGCGGTAGAACGTTACATTAATGAATTCTTAAAAGCAGGAAGCTCTGATTATCCAATTGAAGTGCTGAAAAAAGCAGGAGTTGATATGGCATCTCCTGAACCAGTGAAAGAGGCACTACAAGTATTTGAAGAGAAATTAAATGAATTAGAAGCGTTATTATTTGAAGAAAAGTAATGAGAAAAGACGAGGGATTTTATCCTCGTCTTTTTTGTTTAAAAATACAATTTGTCGATATTTGTCGAAATGAAAATCGATTTTCCTTACTATTTCTAAATTTGAAGACAGTTTTATAGTTAATTTTTGAATTCAAAATCCTTTAAATCGTTTTCTATGGTTGAAATAAGAGAGAGCGATGACGATGACTCCGAATAAAAGAGGAAAGGCGATAATTTTAGGAAAAGCTTGTAATAGAGAGAGAATGTACAAGAAAAAAGAAACAAGGACACATGAAAAAATTAGTAAAATATAGGATTTCTTTATGAAAAACACCTCCTAAAGGGCTTTTATATAGCTTATTCAAAAATGAAAACGTTTAGAATGTGACAAAAGTGTGAAATTCGACAAAAGGGGTTGTCATCTGACGTCGAATCTTGTAATATAATAAGCGTGAACGAATTCACATACAAACATATACCCCTTTGTTTGAACGTGAAAATTTCTCCCATCCCCTTTAATATTTTTATAAGCCGTAAAGAAAAAGACCTGGTGTTTACACCAGGTCTTTTTCTATTGCTATCCATTTCCAATAACGCTCACATTTTACGTCAATCATTTGTACTTTGCGTTTCAGTTGTAATTTTTTTAGTTCGCGCTCGATCTCTTGTTGCGAGCAGTCATATATAAATGCTACTTCTTTTGAAGATATAAATTGCGTTGCTTCTAGTAACATTTCTAAAGGCGGTAATGGTTCTGGCTCGATTTCACATTTTACGAGCTCTTTTAATAATTGTACGTATACATCATAGGAATAAGTTCCAGCGATTTTAATGCCTTCTTCATCTGAGTTCGCATGAAAAAAGACGAGGGAAGGTATTTCTGTAATATGCATTTCATTTGTGAATTTTAAGTCACATTGGAAAGCTTTTTTTGCGCTGGCGGAATGTAGATCTTTTTTAAATTCTTCTACATCAATATTGCTATCTTTTGCACATGCAAGCAATAATTCGCAGTCAGGGTTTGATACATTTTCAAGGAAAATGTATTCTTGGAGTTTTCGCAAAAACTTCGAACCTGCTTTTCGGCCTTGTAACTCCGCTGCTTTAATTGCCATCGAAACTAAATATGGTGTTGATGATGCCTCTTGCATATGTACTTTTCCATCACATGAAAAACCTTGTAAACTTGTCGTCTTTTCCCACACAAATCGAATATTAGCAGGTTTATTCCATTTGTGTGAGGAAGCGTTCGTTCCGTCCACTTTTCCAGTTACAATATGACGAATAGAGAAGTATTTCCCGTATTCAAGCCATAGTTTAATAATAAAGGGTTCAATTTCCCAGCAATCTTTACAAAGTGGATCAATAAATAAATATGCTTCTACAGACTTATGCTCACATGCGGAAGGAGATGGCATATTGATATGCTTTGCTTCCTGTTTATCCATTATATTTCACCTGTTTCGTTTGGAGTATTAACCATATGCTGAGCAGTTAATGCTAAACGTTCAAAAACGAACTCTCTTATATGACCGTGTACTCCTGTGTCATCCATTGCTTGCTCCATACATGATAGCCAAGCCTCTGCTCGTTTTGGCGTAATCTCAAACGGAAGATGGCGTGCTCTTAACATAGGATGACCATGTTCTTCAGTGTACAAATTAGGACCACCTAAATATTGTGTTAAAAATTGTTTTTGCTTCCTAGCTGTTTCTGTTAAATCATCCGGGAAGATGGGAGATAAGTCAGGGTGTTTACTGACATAGGAATAAAATGTGTCTACTAATATTGCAATGCATTGTTCACCGCCAATTGCTTCAAATGGTGTCATCGGTTGCTTGCTCATCCTTTATAAACTCCTTTTTCCATGAAATGTATATCTATTGTAGCAATGGAATGTTCGAGAGGGCAAATAAACAGCCTTCCTAACATTCTTTGCTTCTTCTACAGGTGTAAATGAACCTTTTACTTTTTAAGAAGTGAGATGTATCCACTAGTAGAACGGATTCACTAGTGGAATTTTCACTTTAGCGTGCTTTGTTTTGTTTGGCAAGGAAAAAGCGTTTTACTTTGTTATTTGTATGGCGAACTGGTACGTTATGCTGTGTTAACAAATGAATAAATGCAGCTTTTCCTGTTTCTTCGTCTTGCACTTCATATTCAATTTCATAATCATCGTGATTGTAATAGAAACTATGATCAAAGACAAGCGTTCCGCCTTCAAATAATGTTTCAGCTCTTTCAGTTGTTAAACTGCCCATATAAGTTAAAGCGGAAACAGGAATTTGTAATTTGTGTAGTTGGTCTACTACAGCACCTTGAATGATTGTGTTTGTTTCCATCATCATTTTTGCTTCGGCCTCGGTTACAACTTGATGCGTTTCTAACAAGCCGATTTCTGCAGGTTGTTTTAACGTTAATGTATAAGTTTCCCCTTTATGACGAATACGAAGTGCAGAACCAGCTTCTTTTAATGAAAAGTCGGGCGTTTCAAAGTAGTGATTCACTTGTTTCGTGAAAGCTTCAATAGAAAAAGATTTGCATAATGATTGGAATTCTTCTTCTGTAACGATATTTTTAAATTCAATTTCAATTTCTTGTGTCATTGTATGCGCTCCTTTTGAAAAATAATTCTTTACACATTATCGCTTTTTCACAAATTTGGTTCAATGTTTTATTTGTTTGCGTCCATGTTATGATACAATAATACTGTTAAGTAAGACAGGAAGTTGAGATGGAGGAGTTCGAGCATGCAAAATAAAATTCAAGTAAAGAGCGTAGAAATGAGAGAGAATGCGCTTATTTTTTGTGCGGAAAATACTGAAATAGAGGTAAAGGAGTTAAGTGCGCGTAATCACGTACTTGTAGACTCAGACAATTTATCATTTTTATATATCTTAGAAAACGAATCATCTTTCATATATGTAAGTATTCCGCATACATGCTGGGAAGCGATGCGTGAAGCAATGAATAAAGATACAGCGATGTTTATTCAAGTGAATGATGTTGAAATGGAATTAGAAGGTTTAAAAGAAGAAGTAGAATATTTAGTTGAAAATATTGAAGGTAATGCAAATTACGGAGAAGAACTAGTAACTGCTGTAGAAAAAGTATTTCTATAAGCAAATGGATTGATTTTGGTGGTGGTTGAAATGAATCGAAATTGGGAAGAATTTTTAGCACCTTACCATCAAGCGGTGGCAGAGCTGAAAGTGAAACTAAAAGGAATGCGTACTCAATTTGCAATGTTAACAGAGCATTCTCCAATTGAGTTTGTAACAGGAAGGGTAAAGTCGGTTGCAAGTATCATTGATAAAGCGGAGAAGAGAAATGTACCGCTAGACCGGCTCAGAGAAGATATGCAGGATATCGCGGGCCTTCGAATGATGTGTCAATTTGTTGATGAGATTAAGCCTGTTGTAGAATATCTCCGAAAACGAAATGACTTTGAAATCGTGGAAGAGCGTGATTATGTTACGCAAAAGAAAGATAGCGGTTATCGCTCTTATCACGTTGTTATTAGTTATCCTGTTCAAACGATTCAAGGGGAACAAAAAGTATTGGTAGAAATCCAAATACGCACGCTAGCAATGAACTTTTGGGCAACGATTGAGCATTCTTTGAATTATAAATATAGTGGGCGTTTTCCTGAAGATATTAAAATACGCTTGCAACGTGCAGCGGAAGCGGCGTTTTTATTGGATGAAGAAATGTCTTCTATTCGTCTTGAAATTCAAGAAGCACAAAAGGCTTTTTCAAGAAAGCAAGAAACGAAAGATTCCGAATCATAAACTAAAGGGTGTTGGCGATGAAATTTACAATTATGTCAAAGGGAGATCAATCATCAGATACACTAGCAAGCACGATGAAAGAGTACTTGCTAGATTTTGGATTCATTATGGATGAAAAGGAACCCGATATTGTAATTTCTGTTGGGGGAGATGGAACGCTTTTATATGCGTTTCATCGTTATTATAATCGATTGGATGAAACAGCATTTGTTGGTGTACATACAGGGCATTTAGGTTTCTATGCAGATTGGTTACCGACAGAAGTAGAGAAATTAGTAATTGCGATTGCTAAAACGCCATTCCAAGTGGTGGAATATCCGCTTTTAGAAGTGATTATTCGCTATGTGAATGGAAGTAAAGAGTCACAGTATTTAGCGATGAATGAAGCGACTGTAAAAAGTGCAGAGGGCACATTAGTAACAGAAGTGGAAATACGGGGAGAGTACTTTGAAACATTCCGCGGGGATGGTCTATGTATCTCAACTCCTTCAGGAAGTACTGCCTATAATAAAGCACTTGGCGGTGCAATTATTCACCCTTCTATTGAAGCAATTCAAATTGCAGAAATGGCATCCATTAACAACCGTGTGTTTCGTACTGTAGGCTCGCCGCTTGTATTGCCGAAGCATCATACATGTGTGTTGAAGCCGGCTCCAGGGATGAACTTACAAATTACGGTGGACCATTTAACGATGGTTCATCAAGATGTGAAATCAATCCAGTATCGCGTTGCAAACGAGAAAGTGCGATTTGTTCGTTTCCGCCCGTTCCCATTCTGGAAACGTGTCCGTGACTCGTTTGTTGCAGATAAATAGAAGGGGTTTATATATTGAACAGATTTACATTGAAATGGGATATAGAGTCAGCTGAAGAGGGAACTTTAGTTAGAGAATTTTTGAAAACAAAAGGGATTTCTAAAGCTGCTTTAACGGATATAAAATTTCATGGCGGAGCCATTGAAGTAAATGGTCAATATGCAAGCGTTCGTCATCAACTACAAGCGGGCGAACAGTTACGTGTTTTTTTTCCAGTGGAAGAAAGAAGTGAAGGGATGATTGCGGAAGATATCCCACTATGCATTGTATATGAAGATGATGCAGTTCTTGTCATCAATAAAGAAGCGAACATGTCAACGATTCCGTCTAGAGAACATCCAGAGGGAAGTGTTGCTAACGCGCTTTTGTCTTATTATGATAAGCAGCATCTTGCCAGTACGGTGCACATTGTAACAAGGTTGGATCGTGATACGTCAGGACTCATGCTTATTGCAAAAAATCGTTTCGTACATCATCTTTTATCGAAACAACATCAACAAAAAGCTGTGAAACGAACGTATGAAGCAATTGTTCATGGAGAGATGATAAAACGTGAAGGAACGATTGATGCACCGATTGGTAGAAAATCAGATAGCATCATTGAACGAACAGTTTGTGAGGATGGACAGAGGGCAGTTACTCATTTTAGAGTGATTCATAGCTCCTCGCAAAAGACGCATGTATCTCTTGAACTTGAGACAGGAAGAACGCATCAAATCCGCGTGCATATGGCTCATATGGGACATCCGTTACTTGGTGATGACTTATATGGAGGAAGAAGGGATGAAATGAAACGACAAGCACTTCACAGTACATCTTTGGCGTTTTATCATCCTATTTTAGAAAAGGAAATGTCTTTTGCTACGACGATTCCAAGCGATATGCAGCAGTTATTAATGCACGCTTAAAAAGGGACCAAAATTCTTATGTAATGAAGAATTTTGGTCCCTTTTTTCTTAGCGGAATAATATTAAAATTTGATTATCATCCGTACGCTTAATAACGAAAAATCCACTTTCAGCTTTTGTAGCAATGCCGTCATCATTTGGACGACAATATCCATGCGGTTCGCAAGTGCCATCATCACGTACTAACATTTGTCCAATTAATCCGACAGGAAGCCAACCAGAACGGTCTTTTCTTGCTATATATTTGCAAGCTGGATCCCATTCTGTATTTAAAAGTGGTTGTATTTCTTGTGTTTCTGTACGTACATATTGACGCTTTCCAAAGTTATCTGTTTTATAGCGCTTTTGCCAACTTAAAGCACCACTATTTCCTATAATAGCGGGGGTTGCACTAGATATTCCTAAAATGAAAGAATCGTTTGAAGTAGCTATCCGAATTTTTTCTTCGCTACTAAATGTAACGAAATAACCGACATCAATAGCTTTATGGTCCGCGGTTTCAAACATTTGTGCAAAATCCGTTCCGCCTGCATTGTAAGAAGCACCCTCAATGTACATTTCTCCATTATGAGCAAGCCATTTAGCACCGATATTATGATCGGTATCGTTTGTTCCATTTGCAATAAACCAAGAATAGGCTTCTTCGGCCGTGCCGAATCGTCCCATAATATGGCTTCCTGCAAAATGAGCTGTTGATGTATGATTACCTTCCGCATGAGAAGAGAATCCATTAGCGATAGTTGCGGTTCCTTCTGCGTGTGCTGCTTCGCCTAAAGCAATCGTATGTTTACCTTCCGCGTGAGAATAAGAGCCGCCTGCTGTCGTTTCACTTCCTTCACTATGCGAACTATGTCCAGTTGCTTTTGTTTTCGATCCTTCTGCATGGGAGCAAGTTGCTTTTGCGTGTGTAAGAAGTCCTTCTGCATGTGAAACTGTACCCTCTGCATGAGAGTGAAGCCCCTCTGCATGTGAATATCGGCCTTCTTTTTTTACTTTCGTATTTTCAGGTGCAGGAGTCTGAATTATGATCGTTTTTTCTGTTTGTATATTATTTGATGGAGTTAATGCTTCTTTTATTTTTTTTACTTGGTTTATAATATCGGTTGGAATTTCTGGTTGTATTTTTTTATTTATTGCTACAGGAATGTTCTCTTCCGTATTTTCCTGTTTTTCTTCAGAATGCAGTATTTGTTCATCGTGATGAGAGAGATGTTTATTTTTTTGTTGCATCTTTACTTTTCTACGATTGATTATGCGACTCATTACAGCATTTTCTAAAGAGACATATTTTGTTTTAGCTTTGCTCTTTTTTGATGACTCTTGTTCTTCTAGTTCTTCTATAGCTGCAGCTCGAATGCCGCACCAGTTGTTAATTCCATACATGGGCTGATATAAAGGGTGGAATTTTCTTTTTTGTTTAGAAGATTTTTTCTTCATTCTGTCACCTCCTGCGACATTATATGTCGTGCAATTAAAAAAAGATGCACTTTATTGCATCTTTTTTTAATTGCTTTACCTAGATTTATATAGGATACATCTAGAAAATATGATAATCTCTCGTTATTCGTGAATTGTACGAAGTAGAGAGGATTATGAAATTGGGCGGAATTTCTCAGGGACAAAAGGAAGGGAAGAAGGGACAGAAACGGTCTCCATTTCAGGGTAACGTAATCCAGTTAGTTTACCTCCAAATACAGCGCCAGTATCGATATTGACTGTATGATTTACAAAACGAGGTTCTTTTACTGGTGTATGTCCATATATAATCCAAGCGTCGCCCTTATATTCTTTCGCCCAGTCGCGACGGACAGGAGAGCCATCATCATGTTTTTCACCTGTAATATCGCCATATAATACAAACGTTTGTACTTTTTTATCTTGCCTTCCGATGTAATCTTTCCGAATGCCAGCGTGACATACAATTAACCTTTTCTCATCGAGCACGTGATATAAAGGGGAATTTTCATAAAGGGTGATGAACTTTTCTTTTATGATTTGCTGTTTTTGAAAAGATAGTGCTTCGTATTCAGCAGCAGTTGTTTCAAGTCCGTGAGCGATTGTCACATTACGTCCGAGGAAAAATCGGTACAGCTTATTACAGTGATTTCCAGGAGCGTAATAAGCCTCTTTTTTATGTATGACAAGTTCCCATACAAGTTCAATCATATGTAATGAATGAGGGCCACGGTCTGTAATATCACCAACGAATGCCAGCTTTCGCTCGTCGGGATGAACTGGCATTCCACTATTCCATTTATATCCTAGTTTCGTCGTTAAGTTTTGAAACTCTTGGAAGCAGCCATGAATGTCACCTATAATGTCATATTTCATATGTAAACCTCCATCCTATTTTTCATTAGTATAACTAAAAAAGGATAGAGATAAAAATATCGTTTTTTGCACGATTTATTTAAACATAAAAACTTTCGTTCGTGAGCGAACGTTTAAAATAAATCCAATTGCAATCATGTATGTAAGCAACGAACTTCCTCCGTAGCTCATAAGGGGTAATGTGATTCCTGTAATAGGTAGTAATCCGATTGTCATCCCGATATTTTGAAATACTTGAAAAGTAAACATTCCGATTGTACCAGCGCAGATGTAACTACCGAAAGGGTCATTACTTTCTAAAGCGATATGAATCATGCGGAAAATAAGTAGGAAAAAAAGTGCAATAATGACACTTGCGCCTAAAAATCCGAATTGCTCAGCGACATTAGTGAAAATAAAATCTGTATGTGGTTCTGGAAAGTATACTTGTCCATTTTCCCAACCTTTTCCTTGCATTTCTCCTGATCCAGCAGCTAAAAAAGCTTGTCTTAATTGATAGCCTTGCGCGTCATATTCGTAAGGGGCCAGCCAACCATAGAAGCGGTTTAATTGGTATTCTTTTAAGATATACTCCTTAAAGAATTCTGTATGAGCAATATAAATATACGTTAAGGTAACACCTGCTGTGAAAATAACGGAGACTAATCCGAAAATAAAGCGCCAACGTATACCGGAAACTAGTATCATTGCTGCCAGCATCGCTGAAATTACCATTGTGTTTCCTAAATCAGGTTCTTTTGCAATAAGTAGTAGCGGTGGCAAACTCGTTGCGAATATTTTTCCGAGTAAGATAAAATCTTCACGAGGTGTTCGAAAAAAATATTTTTCGTTATGATTAGCTATAATTCGTCCAATGACGATAATTAAAAATAATTTCATAATTTCTGAAGGTTGAAAATTTCCGATGCCTGGGAGCCTGTACCAAGCGGTAGCCCCTTTAATTGTAACGGCACCTGGAACCTGAAGTTCTAGCCCGATAAGTAATATCATTGCAAAGCTATATAAATACCAAGCAATTTTTTGATACCGATCGAAATCGATAATCATAATAACACTAATAGCGACAAATCCAATGAAGTACCATTGTATTTGCTTGAGTGCAAAATTTACATTTTGTAAAAATGGTGGTAAAGAGGTTTGCGCACTTGCAATAGCAAAGCAACTAACAGTCCCAATGGCAAATAAAATGAATAGTAATACGTAGTCTATTTGATATTGAGAATTCGTATCTTTCACTGTATGTAATCCTTTCTATCGCCTAGTAAATATGTTGATGACGTCATTCTAAAAGTAATATAAGCAGACTGTCCATACATTTATTCCACTATTTATGTAAAGTCATACATAATAGGGAGGAATAGCTCCTCCCTTATGCAAAGCTATCGTGGATTTAGCTCTTTTATAATTATATTTAAACAACGAGAAAGACGTATATGTGCATCTGGAATGAGATTGGGGTATTGTTTATAAAACTCGAATGCACCCATACACCACTCATAGGCTTTGAGCAGACTAGTTCTATAATCATTGAAATCTTGTAAGAAACCATACTTTTTTGAGGTTAAAACGAGATGTGAAAAATCTTCAGATCCTTCAAGTAATTTATGGTGTACTTGCTGTCCATCATGAAAGCGAAAGGAACTTAAAGGTTCAGTGATATAAAATGCATCACCTTTTGAAAGTAAACCCATCCAAGAGGCCATATCAACACTACAACAATAGTTCCTTTCATTTAGAGTACCAAAAGGTTCTGTTAATAGTCGCCTTCGAAAGAGTACAGTCGTAGGTTCACCAATAATATTCTGTCCAGATAAAAGCATATGGTTTCCAAAATCTATCCCACTTAGCAGGGTATCTTCGCTATACAATCTATTTACAGCGGGATGGTTTTCAATTATATCTCCATTTTCATCAATCCAAGTGCGATATGATGTAATAAGTGCGAGTTTTTGATTTAAGTCTTGTTGGAAATAGAACATCATTTTCTCAATTTTATTACTATGGAATAAGTCATCGTCCATTAAGAAGTTTATGTATTCGCCACTAGACTGTTCTAAGAGCATGAGGTCATTATGGAATTGTCCTAAAGTAGTACTATTCCGGATATATGTTATATGGGAATGGTTTGGTAAGTATTTTTCATTCATTAATTTTTCAGTTTCATCATTCGTACTATCGTCTCCTACAATAACTTCAATGTTTGGATAAGTTTGTGCCAAAGCACTTTCTAAAGCGATTTTGAAATAATGTGGTCTATTATAGGTGGGAATAAGGATGGAAACAAGAGGTAGATTTTTTTCATTTGTCATACGTAACTTCCTTTCAGAAGCTTTTTTTTGTAAGAACAATATCTTGATAACTCGTATATTCATGTCGGCCGCACCATAAACCATAGTGTGGTTTATTCATTACCTCTAAGCCATATTTATTCAATAAAGCGCAAATATCTGTTTCAGGATAAGCAACTGCGAAATTAGGAATATCTTTATTTACGACATAACAATTTTCAATTTGATGATAAAATCCTAACGTACTTAGTCCTGCATTTAAATAATAGGATGACTCAGGGTTTATTAAAAAGAACGTAATAAAACATCTCCCGTCTTTTTTTAATACACGTGCAATCTCAGATACGTAATGTTCTAATTCTGTTGGGAGAAGGTGCGTAAATACAGAAGTTAAAAAGATGAAATCGAATGTCGCGTCTTCATATGGAAACTTATAGTGAGAGGCATCTTCTTTTCCTTCTGGATTGTAAAATTGATTGTATATGTCAACGTGTTCAAAATGAAAATTATTACGGGTAGTTGTAATATTATTTTTACACCAAGTGATACCTTCTTTAAACAAATCAAATCCATAATACGCTCCATCATCAGTTAAGTAATTCATTAATGGAACAGCCATTCGGCCGACGCCGCAGCCTACATCTAATACTTTTTCGTTTGACTTTAAAGCCCCAATTTGAATGAAATGCTTTAGGAATTCTTTACCGACCTTTTCAAAATCGCCACCTACATATTGGACGAGTTCAGGAGGGGGGAGTAATTTTATTTCTTTTTCAAGTTCGCTCATAAATACACTCCTTCCTTGTAGTAAAAAGGCAAACCAATACGGTATCCATATTATCTCGATATTTACAGACGAATCTCACCTCAAAACGAAGAGTATGGGGAAATTAAAGTTTTATTTGATAGCGAAAGAGGATAAGATGTGACCGCTTATTACATACAAGGAGATTCCTAAAACGGTTCATGTATTCAAGTATTAGATTAATAGGAATGGAACCTCCTTATAATCAAAATTTCTCTTATTCTTTTCGCCAATATACACCAAAGATATCAATTTTAGTAATAGGAGCTTTTAAGTTTCTTTGATTTCTAAAGTCCGTCACAGCTTCTGCACAAGCTGGTAGTCCATAGTCATCAATAATAATATAGCCACCTGTTGAAACTTTATCGTATAAGTTCACGAGACCATCCATCGTAGATTCATACATATCCCCATCAAGTCGTGCAATTGCAATCTTTTCTATTGGTGCTGTTGGTAAAGTATCTTTAAACCAGCCTTTTAAAAATTTTACTTGATCATTTAATAAATCATATTTTCTAAAGTTTCCTTGTACTTGTTCTAAAGAAACACGTAAATAATCGAATGTGTGTAAATAATCACCGTAGTCTTTCGGATATTGTTCTAAATTCGGTGCTGGCAAACCTTCAAATGAATCTGCAACCCAAATATTGCGATCCGTAATGTTATTGGCTTGTAAAAAGCCATTCATAAAAATGCAAGAACCTCCGCGCCATACACCTGTTTCGATAAAATCTCCTTCTATATTTTCACGAACAACGGTTTCCATTGCCTCATGTAACTGATTCATACGTTCTCGGCCAATCATACTATGTGCTGCTCTTGGCCAATCCAGTCCATCATGACGTTCACTTTTTGAAACATCTGGCTTTACAATTTTTAAGTTATGATTTTCGGCATATTGCTTAATGAATAAAGGGAGTGGTACGGTAACTGGCTCGAATTGAAGTTCTTTTGATATATGTAGAGATGCAGGTAAGTACTCCTCATATTCTAACCATATTTCAAATAAAATTGTTTTCTTTAGCAATTCGAGATAAAGCTGAACAGCAGATTTATTTTCCATATTTATGCCTCCTGCAAAATGTCATACAACAATATGATTATGTAGATAGTAAAGATTTCATGATTGAATTCGAAATAGAAAAAGCAGTAAAACCAATATCAGTTTTACTGCTAAGTAAAAGATTAAGCGATTTTCTCAATAATAATAGATGCACTTGTACCAAGAGCTAGAGATAACCCAAGTCCTGTAACAACAGCTTCAACCATTGATGGAGTTATTGTAATTTGTGTAATTGCCTGGATAACGAGAGGCGCTCCAACTGAGATTAAGCTTGTGCCTGCACCTGGTACATTAACGCCATTAACTTGAATTGCAAGGCTACCTAATACACTTACTAATGCAGTATATGCGATAACAGTAATCTTGTAGAATCCAGTTTCACTTATGATGAAAGTATCAGCGTCCAATTGAGAAATTGCAGTACCAAACTGAGATCCAACCGTGTTAAACGGTACAGGATCATTAATTCCAAGAGCTAAAGAAACTGTAGCAGAGTTAAATGCATACAATCCTGCTGGAAGTCCTAATCCAGATGGCCCAGTAGGCCCAGTAGGCCCAGTAGGTCCAGTTGGCCCAGTAGGCCCAGTAGGCCCAGTAGGTCCAGTCGCACCAGTGGATCCAGATGGCCCAGTAGGTCCAGTTACGCCAGTACCTCCAGTAGGCCCAGTAGGTCCAGTTGCACCAGTACCTCCAGTAGGCCCAGTAGGTCCAGTCGCGCCAGTTGTACCAGTGCCTCCAGTAGGCCCAGTAGGTCCAGTCGGCCCAGTAGGTCCAGTCGGCCCAGTAGGTCCAGTCGGCCCAGTAGGTCCAGTCGGCCCAGTAGGTCCAGTCGGCCCAGTAGGTCCAGTCGGTCCAGATGGCCCAGTAGGTACGGTCGGTCCAGTAGGTCCAGTAGGCCCAGTTGGCCCGGTTGGAAGTGTAAACGGTGGTATTGGTGGTAAAGTTGGACCTACAAGATTAGGATCAAATGCACTAGCTGATAATGATTCATCAGGATTTAAGCCATCTGAATAATTATTATTTGACATAAATTCACCTCCATAAAGCTTTCATTATATAGTAGATGCAAAATCGCAAGAAAATGACACGGACATTTGAATTATTGAAAAGAAATCTAAAATAACTTGAACAATATAAAAATGTGGAAAGTTTCGCGTTTGTATAACATATGATTGAGTTGGAAGAAGGTGATTATATTGAACAAGCAAGGCATTACAATTAGTTTATGTATGATAGTCCGAGATGAGGAAAAGACAATAGCTCGATGTTTGGATGGGATTGAAGAAATTGTTGATGAAATTGTAGTAGTTGATACAGGTTCTGTTGATCGAACGAAAGAAATTGTAGAGAAATACACTCCTAATATATATGATTTCCAGTGGATTGATGATTTTTCGGCGGCTAGAAATTTTGCTTTTTCAAAAGCGACGCAACAGTATATATTATGGCTAGATGCAGATGACGTATTATTAGAAGATGCTCAAGAAGCATTGAAACAATTAAAGGGCCAATTAGATTCTAATGTGGATGCTGTTTCGATGCCTTATCACCTCGTAATGGACTCTAACGGGAAGCCTTTATATTGCACAAGAAGGTATCGGCTTGTAAAGCGCGAAAAACAGTTTCAATGGTTTGGTAAAGTACATGAGTATTTAGCGGTTTCCGGTGAAATTTTTAATAGCAACATTGCTATTACACATAAAAAGGAAAAAGAAGTAACGGATCGTAATTTGAAAATTTTTCAAAATGCTGTAGCAGCTGGAGAAGAATTGAGTCCGAGAGATTTGTTTTATTATGCAAATGAATCTATGGATAATCAAAAATACAATGATGCGGTTCTTTTATATGAAACATTTCTGAATCAAGATGAAGGATGGTATGAAGAGAAAATCTATGCATGTGGTAAGTTAGGGGATTGTTATGCGAAGCTCGGACTGTGGGAGAAAGCAGTTGAGGCTTGTGCAAAATCGTTTCGGTACGATGTTCCTAGAGGAGAGAATTGTACAAGAATAGGATATATATATATGGATCAACAAAAGTATAATGAAGCGATATTTTGGTTTAAATTAGCAACGGAAGTGCCGCTGGCAAAGGATAGTCCGTTTCACAGTCCAGCTAGCTACACATGGCTTCCTTATTTACAAATGTGTATTTGCTACAGCAAGTTAGGGGAGCAAGACAAAGCTTATTATTACAATGAATTAGCAGCTTCTTATGTTCCGAATAATGCTGCAATCGAGTATAACCGTAAATATTTTCGAGGTGTTTTTGATAAACAATATAAGGTGTAATGCATGCTATTTTTAGGAAATAACTTGTCACGATTCTAATAATGATAGATTGGCTATATATTAGAGTATCGGCAGGGATGGTATTGGTTATAAAGTGTATTTTGTTCATATGAGATGTATATTTCAAATTCAATTTACATAAGGAGTGTGTGAAATGAATCGGGAAAAAAGTTCTTTATATGAAGAAAAATCTGATTTTTATTATAATGCAGCGAATCCAAATTTATTGAAGCATATAAAAAAGGAATGGAAAGAAGTTCTTGATATTGGTTGCTCGAGCGGTGCATTAGGAGCGGCTATAAAAGAAAATGGTACACGTGTATCAGGAATTGAGGCATTTTCAGAAGCAGCGGAAAAAGCAAAAGAAAAGCTAGATCATGTTGTTTTAGGTGATATAGAGACAATGGATATGCCGTATGAGGAGGGCCAATTTGATTGCGTCATATTTGGTGACGTATTAGAGCATTTGTTTGATCCATGGGCTGTGGTAGAAAAAGTGAAACCATATATCAAACAAAATGGTGTGATTTTAGCTAGTATACCGAACGTTGCTCACATCTCGGTGTTAGCCCCCTTACTCGCTGGAAACTGGACGTATACAGAGTATGGTCTGTTAGATAAAACGCATATTCGTTTCTTTACTTTTAATGAAATGTTAAGACTGTTTTTAAAAGCTGGATATTCAATTAGTAAAGTAGATCGTGTATATGTTGATCATAAAATATATGAGCCACTTATTGAAGAGTTATATGGAATTTGTAAAAAGTATCGTCTTGGAAGTGGCTTCATGGCTGAGACGGTTGTATTTCAATATATTATTGAAGCAGAAAAATCACAATTATGAGTGCGGCAGACAAAACAATATTATTTGTTACATGTATAAATGATCGGAAATTGTATGCACAATGTGCGCGACATATATTGAAATTGGCAGTACCTCCTGGATATACTATACAATTCATGCCGATTCGAAATGCAAAAAGCATGACGAGCGGATACAATCAAGCCATTTCACATCCAGCAAAGTATAAAGTGTATTTACACCAAGATGTATTTATTATAAACGCAGCCTTTTTATACGGATTAATTCAATTATTTGAGGAACATGAACATCTTGGAATGATTGGGATGGTTGGATCGCAATATGTTCCTCCAACTGGTGTATGGAACGAAGGGCGTGGGATTGTCGGGAAAGTCATTGGTTATATGAACGATTTGTTTTATATGGCAAGTTTAGAGCAACCATTTCATGAATCAAAGACGTTTATTCCTGTTGAATGTATTGACGGTTTGTTAATGGCAACACAATATGATATCCCGTGGCGAGAAGACTTATTTGACGGATTTGACTTTTATGATGTATCTCAATCATTTGAATTTAAAAAAGCAGGATATACAGTCGGTGTACCTGTACAGCGCGATGCTTGGTGTATTCATTATCATTTCGATGTGAATATGACAAACTATGAAAAATATAGAAAAGTATTTGTAGAAAACTATATGTCAGATGTGAATAAGGAAGAATAGAGGGGCTACAAAATGAAAGATCACACAATATTAGTCGTTGTTTGTGTAAATAATGAAAAGCTTTTCGAGCAATGCGAGAGGCAAATAAGAAACATTTTTGTTCCCCCTGGCTATGCTGTGCAAATTTTCCCGATACGAGATGCAAAAAGTATGGCAAGTGCATATAACCGTGCTCTTTCATTTCCAGCAAAGTATAAAGTATATATACATCAAGACACGTACCTTATTAATCGTGATATGTTTTATAATCTTATTTCTCTTTTTAAAGAAAATGAAAAACTTGGTTTAATTGGAGTCGCTGGTGCTCAGTTTTTACCGAGTAACGGGATATGGTGGGAAGGGAAAAATTTAGTGGGGAAAGTGATTGAGTATAGAAGACGGAATTATCAATTATTAAATTTAGATCAAGGGTTTTATGGAAATCAATCTTTTATGTCAGTGCAGGCAATCGATGGTTTACTCATGGCAACACAGTATGATATTCCGTGGCGAGAAGATTTATTTCAAGGATTCCACTTTTATGACGTTTCACAGTCTTTAGAGTTTCAAAAGGCTGGCTATCTAATTGGCATCCCTAATCAAGCAAATTTATGGTGTATTCATTATAACGGAGATGAGTTTGATGCCGATACATACGAGAAGTATCGGAAAGTGTTTGTAGAACAGTATAAAGATATACTATCTCCATCATAAGGGAGAGATGTAGGATGAAAGGGATTATTTTAGCGGGCGGAACTGGATCGAGACTATATCCAATTACGAAAGTCACGAATAAACATTTGCTTCCTGTTGGACGGTATCCAATGATTTATCATGCAGTATATAAGCTAAAACAATGCGGGATTACAGATGTTATGATAATTACAGGTAAAGAGCATATGGGAGATGTTGTTAGCTTTTTAGGAAGTGGCCACGAATTTGGCGTGTCTTTTACGTATCGGGTGCAAGATAAAGCGGGCGGGATTGCACAAGCTTTAGGTCTTTGTGAAGATTTCGTCGGAAATGATCGTATGGTAGTTATATTAGGAGATAATATTTTTTCAGATGATATTCATCCGTATGTTGAAGAGTTTACAAAGCAAAAAGAAGGTGCGAAAGTGCTATTGCAATCTGTAGAAGATCCTGAAAGGTTTGGTGTAGCGCATATTCAAAACCGAAAAATAATTGAAATTGAAGAAAAGCCGAAAGAGCCGAAAAGCTCTTATGCTGTTACGGGAATTTATTTGTATGATTCGAAAGTCTTTTCTTATATAAAAGAATTAAAACCTTCCGCAAGGGGAGAACTTGAAATTACAGATATAAATAATTGGTATTTAAAACGAGGAGTACTTACTTATAATGAAATGAGCGGTTGGTGGACGGATGCGGGAACTCATGCTTCTCTTCAAAGGGCGAATACGTTAGCACGGGATATGAACTTTGGGAAACAGTTTAACGGAGAATAGGTGAGAATATGAAAGTTGTAGAAACAAACTTTACCGATGCAAAATTGTTAGAACCGAGGTTATTTGGAGATGAGCGTGGCTTTTTTACTGAAAGTTATAATAAGAAGGTGCTAGAAACATTAGGGGTTACGTATTCATTTGTACAGGATAATGTTTCTTATTCAGCAGAAGCGGGAACAATTCGCGGATTACACTTTCAAAAAAATCCGAAAGCACAAACGAAACTTATTCAAGTTATGCAAGGAGCAATCTATGATGTTATCGTTGATTTGCGAAGAGATTCACCAACCTTTAAACAGTGGAGAGGATATATTTTAAGCGCAGATAACCACAGGCAATTATTAGTGCCAAAAGGATTTGCACATGGTTTTTGTACACTTGTCCCGCATACTATTGTTATGTATAAAGTAGATGAATATTATAGTGCTGATCATGACTCTGGTGTGCTTTGGAACGATAAAGAATTAGCGATTCCATGGCCAGTAACAAGTCCTATTTTGTCTGATAAAGATCGAATATTACCGTTACTTCAGGAATGTGAAGATAGCTTTTGAGTAGGAGAGTTGTTTATGAATATATTAGTAACAGGTGGGGCCGGATTTATTGGAAGTAACTTTGTCCATTACATGTTACAAAGCTATGAAACATATAAAATAATAAATTTCGATGCATTAACATATAGCGGGAATTTAAATAACGTAAAGTCTCTTCAAGATCATCCGAATTACTTTTTTGTAAAAGGGGAAATTCAAAATGGAGAGCTGCTGGAACATGTTATTAAGGAACGTGACGTGCAAGTAGTTGTAAATTTCGCAGCTGAATCACATGTAGATCGTAGCATTGAAGATCCGATCCCTTTTTATGATACAAACGTAATCGGGACAGTCACTTTATTAGAATTAGTGAAAAAGTATCCGCATATTAAGCTCGTACAAGTATCAACAGATGAAGTATATGGTTCTTTAGGGAAAACAGGAAAGTTTACTGAGGAAACCCCATTAGCTCCAAATAGTCCGTATTCTTCAAGTAAGGCGAGCGCGGACATGATAGCTTTATCTTATTATAAAACATATAAATTACCAGTTATAGTGACGCGTTGTTCCAATAACTATGGGCCGTATCAATATCCCGAAAAATTAATTCCATTAATGGTTACGAATGCGCTGGAAGGAAAAAAACTACCGTTATATGGTGATGGATTAAATGTAAGAGATTGGTTACATGTAAAGGATCATTGCAGTGCAATTGACATCGTTTTGCATAAGGGGCGTTTAGGAGAAGTATATAATATAGGCGGAAATAATGAAAAAACAAATGTAGATGTTGTGGAGCAAATTATTACTCTCTTAGGTAAAACAGAAAAAGATATTGAATTTGTTACAGATCGTTTAGGTCATGATCGTCGTTATGCAATTGATGCACACAAAATGAAGAATGAGTTTGATTGGGAACCGCAGTATACGTTTGAACAAGGGCTAAAAGAAACAGTGGAATGGTATGAAAATCATATAGAATGGTGGAAACCACTAAAAGAAAAGTAAGGGGCATGAAAATGAAAGAGCGGGTTATTATAACAGGAGCAAATGGTCAGTTAGGAAAGCAACTGCAAGAAGAGTTAAGTCCTGAAGAATATGACATATATCCTTTTGATAAAAAGTTACTAGATGTAACAAACATATCCCGAGTTCAACAAGTGGTACAAGAGATAAGACCACATATAATCATTCATTGTGCAGCTTATACGAAGGTGGACCGTGCTGAGAAAGAACAAGATCTTGCTTATTTAATAAATGCAATAGGAGCTCGAAATGTAGCGGTTGCTTCACAATTAGTAGGGGCTAAGTTAGTTTACATTAGTACCGATTATGTATTTCAGGGCGCAAGACCGGATGGGTATGGGGAATTTCATAATCCAGCGCCGATAAATATATACGGGGCCTCTAAGTATGCGGGGGAGCAGTTCGTCAAAGAGTTACATAATAAATATTTTATCGTTCGTACATCGTGGCTGTATGGTAAATATGGAAGTAATTTTGTGAAAACGATGATGCGATTAGGTAAAGAAAAAGATGAAATAACCGTTGTAGCGGATCAAATTGGCTCTCCTACGTACGTGGCAGATTTAAATATGATGGTTAATAAGCTCATTCACACTTCTTTATACGGTACATATCACGTATCCAATAGAGGATCATGTTCTTGGTTTGAATTTGCACAAAAAATATTTTCTTATGCAAATATGAATGTGAATGTATTACCTGTTTCAACGGAAGAATTCGGATCGGAGGCTGCGAGGCCGAAATATTCTATTTTTCAACATAATATGCTACGATTAAATGGTTTTTTACAAATGCCTTCTTGGGAAGAAGGATTAGAACGTTTTTTTATAGAAACAAAAAGTCATTAACAAATTTATGTTAATGACTTTTTTGTTTGCCTTTAAGCGGTTTTATGGTACTATAATTATAGTATCAGGTACTAATAACAAGTATAAGTATTTCTGGGAGGATATATCATGGAACTATTACAAGGGAAAACATTTGTTGTTATGGGCGTTGCGAACCAAAGAAGTATTGCATGGGGAATTGCTCGCTCTTTGCATAATGCAGGTGCAAAATTAATATTCACATATGCAGGAGAACGTTTAGAAAGAAATGTTCGTGAATTAGCGGACACATTAGAAGGACAAGAATCACTTGTATTACCTTGTGATGTAACGAATGATGAAGAACTTACAGCTTGCTTTGAAACGATTAAGCAAGAAGTTGGTACAATTCACGGTGTAGCACATTGTATTGCTTTTGCAAATCGTGATGATTTAAAAGGTGAATTTGTAGATACTTCTCGCGATGGATTTTTACTTGCACAAAATATTAGTGCATTCTCTTTAACAGCTGTAGCAAGAGAAGCGAAGAAAGTAATGACAGAAGGCGGAAATATTTTAACGTTAACATACCTTGGTGGTGAGCGCGTTGTGAAGAATTATAACGTTATGGGTGTTGCGAAAGCTTCATTAGAAGCGAGCGTAAAATATTTAGCAAACGATTTAGGCCAACATGGCATTCGTGTGAACGCTATTTCTGCAGGACCAATTCGTACGTTATCTGCGAAAGGTGTAGGCGATTTTAACTCAATCTTAAGAGAAATCGAGGAGCGTGCACCACTTCGTCGTACTACAACGCCAGAAGAGGTTGGAGATACAGCAGTATTCCTATTCAGTGATTTAGCACGCGGTGTAACAGGAGAAAATATTCACGTTGATTCAGGATATCATATTTTAGGATAAATATTGATTATAGTTTTTAAAGGACAGTCTCTAAAAGTTGAGGCTGTCCTTTTTTATTGTTCTCAGAAAGAACGATTTTTAACGAAAGTTCTTGCCACGTTATGAATATAACTATAATAGTACACGATTTATTCAGCGACGTATGGAAGTGGGAGGGACGAGTGTGAAGAATAAAAATAAAAGTTCAACAGTTGGAAAACCGTTGTTATATATTGCGCAAGTAAATTTAGAACTTGCTGCACCGAAAATAAAACGAATTATATTAACGAATTTTGAAGATGAGGACCGAGAAGAGAAAAGTAATAGAAACGAAAATGTTGTAAGTAGTGCTGTGGAAGAGGTGATAGAACAAGAAGAGCAGCAAATAGAAGAAAAAATAGAAGAAGAGGAACAAGAAGAGCAAGAAGAACAACAGCAAGTGAGAGCCGTCCCGTACAATAAATCATTTAAAGATATGAATAATGAAGAAAAAATTCATTTTTTATTAAATCGTCCTCATTACATTCCGAAAGTAAGATGTAGGATAAGAACGACTACCGTCTCATATATAGGATCGATTATATCGTATCGTAATGGCATTGTATCCATTATGCCACCAAATAGTATGAGAGATGTTCGGTTATCTATAGAAGACATCAAATCGATTGATATGGCCGGCTTTTAAATATGTAAAGGTGGTAGAAAGCTTCTACCACCCCAATAGTTTTTTAGTTTACTTAACTTATTAGATAGTAACGTCGCGTAGGCATTGAATCGCACAGAAGCAGCTTAAATCAACAGTAATGCAAGTAGATGTCGAGATTAATCTTGCATTTGGTACAGCTAAAAACGTACAAATTGGATCGTCACCAGGCGGTACAGGAGAACCGTCACCTAATACTACAGTTAACACACGCAGTACAGCACAGCTATCATCATCTACGCTTTCCACACGGAAAATTGGAGAACGGCAGCTAGTAAGGCTTGAAGATGGTGCAAATGCTTCAAAAGGTTCACCAGTTTTTGTGTATAAAATAAAAGGGCGTGTATTTGCTACTGATGCAGTATTGTGTGCTCCTAAAAATGGGATTTCACAACCAGATCCACACGTAGTAGTAGAGCAATCTTGTAATTCATTGATGAATTTTACAACGTCAACTACACAATGAGAAGAGCTATGGTGTTTATTTTCGTTACAACTCATTAATGTCACTCCTTATCTTCTTGTTTGTATTTACATTAATAAGATATTGGAGTCGGAGAGATTTGGTCACAATCTCAAGACCTTTTTTTTTAAATAGGCGAAAGAAGATAAGGGAAGGTGGATTCATGCTATTTACAAGCTGGCTTTTATTTTTTATATTCGCGTTAGCTGCTTTTAGGCTCACTCGTTTAATTGTTTATGATAAAATTACAGCTTTTTTGCGAAGACCGTTTATTGATGAATTAGAGATTACGGAACCGGATGGAAGCTTATCAACTTTTACAAAAGTAAAAGGTAAAGGATTAAGAAAATGGATTGGCGAATTATTAAGTTGTTATTGGTGTACAGGTGTATGGGTCAGTGCTTTTTTATTAGTTTTATATAATTGGATCCCGATCGTTGCGGAGCCATTACTTGCATTATTAGCTATCGCAGGTGCAGCTGCAATTATTGAAACAATTACAGGATATTTTATAGGAGAATAATATAGTTTCAAAATGTGAGAAAAAGCGGAGTTTAAAAGAATGAGGGAACGGATATAAGAAGTTGTTCATATAGTGAATAGACAGAATTGACAGTAGAGGAGATGTTTGCTGTGAGCAGTAATCAAAGGCAAAATTCATATGACCTGCAGCAGTGGTATCACATACAGCAACAACACCAAGCACAACAACAGGCATATCAAGAACAATTGCAACAACAAGGATTTGTGAAGAAAAAGGGATGTAATTGCGGGAAAAAGAAGAACAAAATAAAACAATATGAAGAATGAAACACTCATGTTACTGTGAGTGTTTTTTATTATAAATATAAAAAAGCGGTATTCCTGTTTTAGAAATACCGCTTTTTACTAGCTAATTTGTGCAACTGTTAATGCTGCCGCACGGACGTCTACAGTTCCAATCAATTCAACTGGTACGATTTGAATTAAGTCACCAGGGTTTAAGTTAATAAGAATAACACCACTGGATACGTCTACTTCACCAGTACCAATAACGTTAGAACGAACCGCTGTACCTGATCCAGGAATAATGTTAGCCGGCGTACCTAATGATAAGAAGAAACGACCAGCTTCTGGTGCCGTAGGAACGTTATCAAGACTAATTGTTAATGTATAACTAATTTGATAAATACCAGCTCGTAGAATTCGAATACCATCTCCGACACTTACTGTATCATTTATTACAGGAACAGTAATATTTGGGTTTGGACTTACGCTAGGTAATAGTAATGGTGTAAATAGTGAAGCGAACTGAGGTGCAGAAGCGTTGAAAGCAAAACCGAAGGCAGGTAGTGTACTAGCTGGTTTCGCTTCGCAATCAATCTTAGTAAATTCGCAATCAGAAGAGAACATGTTTTTCACTCCTTTATCTGTTTCTACTTTCAGTTAATGAAAAGGACAGGTTCTATGTTCTAGACAAGTTCCCAATTTTATAAAAAATACATAATAATACCTTTTAAGCATGGATTGGGTGGCAGAATTCTCTGCCACCCAATCCATGCTTAAATCGTTATTTAGTTTTAAATCGTAACATCACGTAAGCATTGAATAGCACAGAAGCAACTTAAATCAACCGTAAGACAAGCAGGGGTTGATACTAACCTTGCATTTGGTACATTTAAAAACGTACAAATTGGATCGTCACCAGGTGGTACAGAGGAGCCATCACCTAATACTACAGCTAATGCACGTAACACAGCACAATCATCATCATCGATGCTTTCAACGCGGAAAATTGGAGTTCTACAGCTAACAAGGCTTCCTGATGGTGCAAATGCTTCAAAAGGTTCTCCAGCCTTTGTGTATAAAATAAAAGGACGTGTATTCGCTACTGATGCAGTGTTATGTGCTCCTAAAAATGGAACTTCGCAACCAGATCCACATGTAGTGGTTGCGCATTCTTGTAATTCATGTATAAAACGAACGACATTAGATACACAGTTGAAATCAAAATCATGGTGATGATTATCTTCGTTGCAATTGCAGCTCATTATGTTCACTCCTTATCGTGAGTTCTGACATACACTATTACAATATGAACGGGATATGGTTGATATTACGTTAATTCTTATGATAAAAGCAGGTAATTTGAATAGGAGGGGGGAGTACGAGAAAAGACATCCTTATTTAGTGGATGTCTTTTCAGGTAAGTCTTTTCTTGTAGTATATAAAAAACGAGATATGTCTAATTTCTTTCCTCTGAAAAATTGCGGAGAAGAAATGTAAAGTTCTTCTTTCGCACGTGTAATTGCGACATAGAGTAATCGTCGTTCTTCCTCTAGTGCTTCAGAAGTTTCCGTTACACGGTCATTTGCGTCTTTTAAAGAAGAAGTATGCGGCAAAATACCATCGCTCGCTCCAAGTAAAAAGACGCATGGAAACTCAAGGCCTTTTGCGTTATGAATGGACATAAGCGAAACGGCATCTTTTTGCGGCATAGTTTTTAATGCTTCCATTTCTTTTTGACCTTGAATCGCCTCGTCGATAAATTGTAAGTAAGCTGGAATATCGGTGAAACGAGTTGCAGACTCCATTAATTCTTCTAACATTTCTTCTTGGATGTCTTTATGCATCGTAAAGGAAGAACGATCGTTACTTTGTAAGTACTCTAAATATTTTCCTTTACCATGAATAATTTCTTTTAATGCTTTTTTCGGTTCTAGTTCTTTTATAAATTTAATAAAATCAATGCGCTCATTTACCTTTTTTACTTGAAAAGGTTTCAAGCTCGGATTTAATAATAAGAAATGAAGAAGAGAAGGGAAACGACCTTCACCATATTTCCATTGCTCACGTTCAATAAAGGAAATGCACTCATCTCGGCCGATATACATAGTTGGTAATATGTTAGAAAGAGATTCTAGGCGAAACGGTTCAATCACGAGTCGTAAATGATCTAATACAGGTCTAATTAAAGAGTGCTCGTAAAAGGATTGACTCGCACCGTGTTTAATAAACGGGATTTTATGAATTGTAAGCTGATCAAGTAACGAACGGCTTACAGAATGTGTGCGATACAGTAAACAAAAATCTTTATAGTTTCGTTCGCCACTATCTACTTTCTCTTGAATGAGCTGTAAAATTTGATTTGCTTCATCAAGAGTTGTAGCTGGTCGTGCGTAAAATGGTTGTACACCTTCTTCACGAACAGAATATAGCTCTTTATCAAAACGCTCTTGATTTAGTTTGATAACTTCATTTCCAAGTCCAACGATAAATGGATTGGATCGATAATTCGTATTAAGCGCGATAATCGTTGTATTATCAAATTCCTTTGGGAAAGATAAAATAATTTGATGACTTGCTCCTCGCCAGCCATAGATCGCTTGATCATCATCACCTGCGATAAATAAATTATTTCTTGGCGTGGCTAACAATTTTACAATTTCATATTGTGCATACGATGTATCTTGGAACTCATCTACTTCAATATAGTGGAAACGTTGTTGTAATTGAGTAAGTAAGGGAGCGTTATTTTCTAACATATAATATGTTTCTAATAAGATGTCGTCGAAATCGATATAATTATATCGTTGTTTTACCTCTTCAAAACGTTCGTATACTTCTTTAAATTCTTGTTCAACTGGTGTTTTCGCTTTTACATCTTTCGGACGATTTAAGTTGTTTTTTTCAAGGGAAATCATAGCGAGCATCGTTTCCGCATCATAACCGTCTTTTAAACGTAATTCTTTTAAAATTTTCTTTATCATAATTTGTTTATGTTTTTCATTTGCTAAAATTTGCTGATTATATCCTTGGCTACGAAGCAATTTTAAAAAGACAGAGTGGAATGTACCAGCAACAACATAGCTACTTGTGGCACGATTCATACCTGGTAAATTTGCTACACGACTTCGGATTTCTTCAGCCGCTTTTTGTGTAAATGTAAGCAATAAAATATTCCGTGGATGAACTTGTTTTACATTTACTAAATAACCAACGCGGGTTGTTAAAACAGATGTTTTTCCGCTTCCGGCACCAGCCAATGTAAGAACAGGACCTTCTGTCGTTCGCACAGCTTCTAATTGTTTTTCGTTTAGAAAAACATTTTGCTGTTCGAGAGCGCGGAAATACGCCGCATCTGCATCTTCTTCCATAATTAAATGGGTAGATGTTTTCGGAATATGATATGTCGCACGCGGAATATCAGCGTGTGTTAACGATTTTTGTGAAAATTTTTCTTGTGTCATATATTCACCTTCAAAACTATAGCATCAACATTTAACTTTAGCGGAAGAAAAAGAAAATAGCAATGTAAAAAACAGGAGGGGCTACCTCCTGTTTTCAAATTACAATTCTTTTATCATAACGATGTGAGGAATATTTGCTTCCATAAATACATCAGAACTCGTTACGTATCCAAGTTTTTTATAGAAATCTTCAGCATGTGTTTGGGCATGAAGTTTCAATTTTGGTAGCGAGTTTTTTTTTGCATATGCTTCAAGTGCATCCATTACAAGTTTTCCAATGCCTTTTTTACGATGGGAAGCTAGTACGCAAATGCGTTCCATTTTTCCTATTCCATCAATGGTGCGAAAACGACCAGCACCAACTGGAACATCATTATCATATATAACAACGTGTGTTGATGTTTCTTCAAACTCATCATACTCTTCTTCAGCAGAAACGCGTTGTTCATTCACGAATACTTGCTTACGTACAGAGAATGCATCTCTTAGTTGTTCGTCTGTTTGTACGATCTGTGCGTGCAAATTAGTTGTTCCCCTTTCCAAGGTGGAATGTTTCGTGTACAGTCCATGTTCCGTTTTCTAATTGATATAGAAGATGGAAGCGATCAATTGGTTGTTCATAATAGAAATCTTTCATACGTAATCGACCTAATACATCAGCATGCTCTGCATCTGATAAACCTTGTCCGATTGTTAAATGAGGTACGAAAGCGTATTCGCGTTCTTGCGTGAATAATCCGCTATGCATTTCTTCATTTAAGAAAGTAAGTTCAGGTGTTTTTTCTACTTTAAAATAAAGAACATTATTAACAGGTGCGAATGAACCAACTTTTCCGACATGAAGGGTGAAAGGGTTCGTTTTATTTGCGATTGTATGTAGCTCGTTTACAATCGATTCTAATTGTTCATCTTGCGTCTCAAAGGGTGTTTTCAATGTAATATGTGGCGGAACTAATGCGTAGTGCGGATCATAACGCTTACGCAATCCGTTCGCTTTATCTTGAATCATTTTAGATGGAAAAATTACAATGCCTAATTTCATGTTCCAATTCCTCCCTTTGTAAGTCTAGTTAGATTTTGAGAAAAATAAATCTCTTTATCTATTATATCAAATTATTCTGAACACTGCTCTCTATTATTTCATTGATAGAATATGAGAGAAGGCTTTCGGTAAGTCAGCCTGCCAATACTTCCAAGTATGATTACCTTCAAACTCTTCGTAATGCGTGATGAAATTTCTATCTGTAAGAAGAGTATTAAGCTCACGGTTCGGTTCTACGAAATCAGATACTTGTCCATCAGTGCGCTTTACAGCTGTTTCTTCTGTACCAATGACGTGATAAAGTTCTAAAGCCTGTGGATCTTTGAATTCTTTTGCTAAGTTCATTACTGTTTCGTCAACAAATGGTGATTGCATAACAACTTTACCGAATGTATGCGGATACATAAGTGCAGTCATAAAGGAAACTGTACCGCCAAGAGAATCTCCAATTAAAACGCGACCTTTACCCATTTGATACGTTGGATAATTTTCATCGATATATGGAGCAAGCTCGTGAGCAAGGAAACGAATGTAAGCAGCATTCTTTACATCGCTTGGGAAATATTTTTCCTTACGATCGTGTACGTTTTTATATGGAATACCGACAATAATTGTGCGGTCAATTTCTTCAGTTTCACGAAGGCTTTCAATTACACGGTGTGCTTTACCGAGCTGAAAATAATCTCTACCATCTTGTGCAATTACAACTGTATGTTTGTGCAGTGGCGTGTAATTTACTGGTAAGTAAACTAAAAGCGTAACATCTTCTTGAAGTGATGCGCTATAAAATGAAATTTCCTCAATTCTCCCTATTGTTTGATTCATGTAGATCCCCCTAAATAAAAATTTACTGTAATGATTGTAAGGGCGACGCTTATAGTGAAAATGAAAGAACGATTCACTAATAGGTGCCTTAATTTCTATTTTACCATAATGGTACGAAGAATCTAAAAAATTAGTATTTAAGTTAGGAAAGAAAACGGATATAATGAAGTGGGATTTTTGACAGGTGAGAGGGGAGACAGAATTTGAAACAGGAAAGATCAATTGCACTACCGTTAGCCATTTCCATTATAGCTATTTCATTCGCAGCAGTTTTTGTAAAGATGTCCTCAGCACCATCTTCCATCTTAAGTATGTATCGTTTATGGATTATTGTACTTATTATGCTGCCTATCGTTTGGAAGAAGCGGGAAGAGTTCCAGAAGATTCAAATAAAAGATTGGGGATTTTTAATTGGATCTGGATTCTTTTTAGCGCTACATTTTCTTTTATGGTTTGAGTCTTTAAAGCATACAACAGTTGCTAGCTCGACAATTATTTTAGCACTTCAACCGATCGTGTCTTTAGTTGGAGGTTTTTTTCTATTTAAAGAAAGAACAACCTACTCAGCCATTGCAACGATGGGTATCGCTATATTAGGTGTAATGTGTATTGGTTGGGGAGATTTAGGTTTAAGTAAACAAGCAATTTATGGAGATATATTATCCTTTTTAAGTGTAATAGCGGTTGTCGGTTATTTATTTATCGGGCAAACGACAGTAAAGAAAGTCTCACACTGGATTTATAGCTTTACAGTTTTTGCATTCGCAGGTATTTTTATGGGGATTTATAATATCGTGCTGCAAGTGCCTTTTACAGGTTATACGAAGTGGGACTGGACCGTTTTTCTTTTACTTGCGATTGTACCGACAGTGTCACATGTCATTAATAATTGGTTATTAAACTACGTAAATGCAACAACAATTTCGATGAGTATTTTAGGAGAACCAGTTGGGGCGTCTATACTAGCATTTTTCTTACTGGGAGAAAAATTAAACGCAATGCAAATTATCGGCAGCACGCTCGTATTGTTTGGTGTATCTGTTTTCTTACTGCAGCAACAAAAAAGAACAGCAAAAAATGTGGTGAACGAGCCAGTGTATACACAGGATTTATAATGTTAGCGGAGAAAAGAGAAGTTAAGATACTTCTCTTTTTGTTTTGTAGAAATTTAGGTGAAGAAGGGGGGAGTGTAGTGGAATTTCCATCAAAAAAAGACGCATGGTTATATTCAATCTTTTTCATTATTTTAGGCGCCTGTTTTACTCCAATATTTGCAGGGAGAGAATATTTTCTTTTGTTTTTTACAATTCCATTGGCAATAGTATTTATTTGGAGTTGGTTTTCAACAAAATATATTGTCGGGGAAGAAACAATTACTATTAGATCAGGTCCCGTAAAAAAATGTATATTTATACGAGATATAAAACAAATTTCAAATACGAAAAACCCAATAGCAGCTCACGCATTATCATTCGATCGACTTGAAATTGTTTACGGCGTACATAAAACAGAGATTATTTCTCCTAAAGATAAAGAACAATTCATCAATCTCGTAAAAAGTAAAAATCCCCACATTGAAATAAAGTAAAAGAGTGGCTTCGTAGCCACTCTTTTACTTTGGGTTTGTCATATAAGGTTGTACATGAATGACGCATAGGTCACGAAATTTTCCTTCAGCAGTTGTAACAATTACGACTGCTCTTCCTGCACTTTTTCCAGTAATCGTTACCGTATCTCCTTTTGGATATATGGTAATGATGTCAGAATTCATATTTGTCCAAATAAGTTCTTTATTTGCTGCTTGCATTGGCAAAACGGAAGCTGATAAATCCGCACTTTGTCCAGTTTTTATTTTCAACTTATTTTTTTGCATATGAATACCGATAACGGAAATAACAGAAGGAGCAATTGAAATTTTGGGTGGATTAGGTTGAATGTTTAAACGAGAAGCAGAAGTATTTGTAATAGGTGAAAATTTTCTTATATGTTGTTGCTGGAAAGCTGCTAACATGTTGGAGTCCCCTTTCTGTATAAGTGCTAATACTAATACTATAAAGGAGTAGTGTTATGTTAAATTTAACGAAACATAAAGAATTTGTTAAATTTGAGAAGAAGATTGTCGAACTGTAAAAAAATCTCTGCTGTTACGATAACAGCAGAGATTTCTTTTTTATAGACTATCACTATGTTGTTTTTCGAAATTCTCAAATTGCTCTTCAACTTCTTTTGAAGGTTGTGTTAGTAAACTAACGATTACGATTGCTAGTAAACTAATTGTGAAACCAGGAATCATTTCATATAAGAAGTTTGTTAAGAATTTAAATTGAGTCCATATTATAACAGTAGCGGCACCAGAAATCATACCAGCAAGTGCGCCCCATTTCGTCATGCGTTTCCAATATAGACTTAATAAAATAGCTGGTCCAAATGAAGAACCAAATCCAGCCCAAGCGTATCCAACAAGAGCTAAAATCGTATCATTTTGTTTAAACGCTAATGCGCACCCAACTAATGCAATACCAAGAACAGCCATACGACCGACAAATACAAGCTCTTTATCAGAAGCAGAGCGTTTAAAGAAGGTACGATATAAGTCTTCTGTTACAGCACTTGAAGTAACGAGAAGTTGAGATGAAATTGTACTCATAATTGCAGCTAAAATCGCAGCTAATAAAAATCCAGTAATAAGTGGATGGAATAAAATTTTTCCAAGCTCAAGGAAAATTGTCTCTGGGTTAGATAATGTCAACTCTTGTTGTGAATAGTAGGCAATACCGATAAGACCAGTAAACATAGCTCCGACAACAGAGAAAATCATCCAGCTCATACCAATTCTTCGTGCGCTTTTCAGTTCTTTTACAGAAGAAATTGCCATAAAGCGTACGATAATATGAGGTTGTCCAACATAACCAAGGCCCCATGCGAATAAAGAAATCATTCCTAAAGTGGAGGCACCTTTAAAAATATCTAAACGTGTTGGATCTACAGAGCGAATTGTATCAAATGCAGGTCCAAGTCCGTTTGCATTCATAATTGTTACGATAGGAACAAGAATAAGAGCAACTACCATAATGATTCCTTGCACGAAGTCTGTCCAACTTACTGCTAAGAAACCACCAAATAATGTGTAAGCTACAACGACGCTTGCTACAATGAATAATCCAATATGATAGTTCATACCAAATGAATTTTCAAATAATACAGCGCCTGAAACTAACCCTGAAGCTACATAGAAAGTAAAGAAAATCATAATAACAAGTCCAGATACTAAGCGTAGCATGTGAGATTTGTCGTGGAAACGGTGTTCCAAAAATTCTGGGATAGTAATAGAGTTGTTTGCAATTTCAGAGTAGGTACGTAAGCGAGGAGCGACATATAGCCAGTTTGCGTATGCGCCTAGTGTTAGGCCAATTGCAATCCAACTACTACTTAATCCAACGCTAAACATTGCACCGGGTAAGCCCATTAAAAGCCAACCACTCATATCGGATGCTCCAGCACTTAATGCTGTTACTGCGGGGCCTAGTGTACGACCGCCAAGCATATAATCTGTTAAGTTGGATGTTCGTTTGTAGGCGAAATAGCCGATTACTAACATCCCGAGCATGTAAATAGAGATAGAAGTTAAAGTTAACATCTGCGTACTCATGTAGTTCCCCTTCCTTTTGTCATGTCTTTTGATGCATTTTGCATATTTATCCCGCATTAACGGGCAGTAAAACTCCCACAAGTTAAAATTGACTGGGCAAGGAAGTTAGGTGGGAGATCAACTGCCCGTAAATGCCCGATTGGTGAAGGCTAATAATCAATCGGGGATGAACAAAACCCCCACTGATTAAAGTTTCACTTTATAATCTATCATGATTATTCAGAAAAATCCATGCGCAAATACGAATTTTCTGAAATTTAAGCGTTTTTTGACAGTTCTTTACTTTTGGGATATATGACTTTCTAGCAAAAAACCTTAATTTTAATAGAGTATTTATTATATTTACATAAAAACACGTTGTTTTGTCAATATAATATTGAAAGAAGGGAAAAATATTTTTTTCGAAAAAAGTATTGACTTGTGAAAAAAGTTAAGTCTATAATGAGTGCAACTTAAAAAAATGCAAGCGTTGATGAAGAAGAGTACACATGATGAACATGTCAGAGAGCTGATGGTTGGTGCGAATCAGTATGGGATTGATGTGGAATGGGCTTCGGAGCTTCCAAACCGAAACGAAAGAAGTAGGCTTTGGCGACATGATCTCATCGATACAAGAGACACGTATTGTTTTTGATACGGTAAAGTGCGTTACATTCGTAACGAATTAAGGTGGCACCACGGGAGTACCCGTCCTTTCTATAGGATGAGTACTCCCTTTTTGTGTACAAAAAATTAAATATGTTAAATCGTTTAAGTAAGAAGAGTACGTATATTGGAGACGTTTTAGAGAGTCGGGGACTGGTGGGAGCCCGGTACGGTGCCATATACGGAATGGGCTTACGAGAGGTATGCTGAACAATTTTATTCAGTAGGCAACCCGGGTTCCGCCGTTACAAGGATAAGGTATATATTTTGTACCTGAATAAAGCGGGATGCTTTTGCGTCCAACATGAGGTGGTACCACGGTAAATTTATCGTCCTCTACATATTTCGATATGTAGGGGACTTTTTTATTTTTCAGAGTGAGGTGAAAGGCATGATGACAAAAGAGGAATTTATGAAGCAAAAAGAACAAGGAAAAACATTTTTAGTAATCGCTGAAGAAGAAGGAGATAGCATTACGCCAATTTCTTTATATAGACGTATGACAGGGAAGAAGAAGTTTTTATTAGAGAGCTCACAGCTTCATCAAGATAAAGGGCGCTATTCTTACTTAGGTTGTAATCCGTATGGAGAAGTGAAAAGCATTGGTATGGAAGTCGAACGAACGACACATGGGCAAACAGAAAAGTTGCAAGGTAACGTACTGCAAGTGTTAGAAGGGGTAATTGCATCATCGCAAGTAGAGAGCCCATTCCCATTTTGCGGAGGAGCAGTTGGTTATATAGGGTATGACGTCATTCGGCAGTATGAAAACATTGGAGCAGATTTACACGATCCATTAAATATTCCAGAAGTACACCTTTTACTATATCGTGAGTTTATCGTTTACGATCATTTACGCCAAAAGTTGTCGTTTGTATATGTATGCGGGCAAGATGATTCAGCAGATTATGAAGAAGTATACGAAAGGTTGCAAGTATACAAAGAAGAAGTGCTAAAAGGAGAAGAAGCGGAAGTAAAGGAAATACAATCAACATTATCATTCACTTCTTCTATAACGGAAAAAGAGTTTTGCATGATGGTAGAAACGGCGAAAGAGCATATACGAGCAGGGGACATATTCCAAGTCGTACTATCTCAGCGTTTGCAAAGCGAGTGTAAAGGTGATCCTTTCGCTTTATACCGCAAGCTTCGCATTGCGAATCCATCACCATATATGTTTTATATCGATTTTCAAGATTATGTTGTACTCGGTTCTTCACCAGAAAGCTTGTTATCAGTTAGAGACGATAAAGTGATGACAAATCCAATTGCGGGTACGAGACCGAGAGGGAAAACAAAGCAGGAAGATGCGGAAATTGAAAAAGAACTGTTAGAAAACGAGAAAGAACGAGCAGAGCATATGATGCTTGTGGATCTTGGACGAAACGATATTGGCAGAGTGAGTGAAATTGGATCTGTGACGATAGATAAATATATGAAAGTAGAAAAATATTCTCACGTCATGCACATTGTATCTGAAGTTTACGGAACATTGCGAAAACGAATGAGCGGATTTGACGCATTAGCGTATTGTTTACCAGCGGGGACGGTTTCGGGAGCTCCGAAAATTAGAGCGATGGAAATTATCAATACGTTAGAGCATGAAAAAAGAAATGTATATGCCGGAGCTGTTGGATATATTTCATTCTCAGGAAATCTTGATATGGCGCTCGCCATTCGAACGATGGTTGTAAAAGATGAAAAAGCATATGTTCAGGCAGGAGCAGGTATCGTCTACGATTCAGATCCGGTAGCTGAATATGAAGAAACGTTAAATAAAGCGAGGGCGCTTTTGGAGGTAATGAAATGATTGTACTCATCGATAATTACGATTCGTTCACATATAACTTGTACCAACTGTTAGGCGAATACGAAGAAGAAATTGTAGTCGTAAGAAATGATCAAATAACGATAGAACAGTTAGAAGAGATGAATCCAAAAGGAATTGTGCTTTCACCAGGACCAGGAAAACCAGAAGATGCTGGTATTTGTATCGAAGTTATTCGTCATTTCTATAAGAACGTTCCCATATTAGGGATTTGTCTCGGCCATCAGGCAATTATATCGGCATTTGGAGGAGAAATTGTAAGAGCGGAGCACATTAAACACGGAAAAACATCGCGTGTGAAACATAACGGAACGTCAATCTTTTCGTACGTGACGCAGCCACTAACAGCGATGCGCTACCATTCACTTGTTGCAGAGCAAGCGAGTTTACCACAATGTTTTGATGTGTTAGCAAATGCTATGGATGATGGAGAAATAATGGCGGTTCGTCATAATTATTATCCGCTTTTCGGGTTACAGTTTCATCCAGAATCAATCGCAACAGAAGAAGGCGGAAAGTTAATACGTGCTTTTTTAGGAGAAGTAAAAGAGGAGGAGAGAGTATGAATACCTATCTTCGTAAATTAGTGGAGGGACAACATTTAACAGAAGAAGAAATGTATGAAGCGGGACTTCTTTTATTAAGTGACAACATATTGGAAAGTGAAGTAGCAGCTTTCTTAGTATTACTGAAAGCGAAAGGTGAAACAGCAGAAGAAATATATGGCCTCGTTCGTGCTCTTCGTGAAAAAGCATTGCCGTTTTCAAACCATATAGAAGGCGCGATGGACAATTGCGGAACAGGTGGTGACGGTGCCCAAACGTTCAATGTAAGTACAACATCGGCATTCGTACTAGCAGGAGCAGGTGTAAAGGTGGCAAAGCATGGTAATCGTGCTGTTTCTAGTAAAACAGGAAGTGCGGATTTATTAGAAGAACTCGGTGTAAATATTAGCAGTACGCCAAGCGAAATTGATTATTTACTAGAGCATGTCGGTATCGCTTTCTTATTCGCACCAGCGATGCACCCAGCATTAAGGCGCATTATGAAAATAAGAAAAGAATTAAATGTGCCGACAATCTTTAACTTAATTGGGCCTTTAACGAATCCTGTTAACTTAGAAACACAATTTGTCGGTATTTATAAACGAGATATGTTATTACCAGTTGCGCAAGTATTACAGAAGTTAGGGCGGACACAAGCGCTTGTCGTAAATGGAAGTGGTTTTTTAGATGAAGCATCATTACAGGGAGAAAATCACGTAGCCCTTTTAAAAGATAATGAAATAGTAGAAATGAGTATCGATCCGGAAAAGTATGGTTTCTCAAAAGTGAAAAATGAAGAAATTAGAGGCGGGAATTCAATAGAAAATGCAAAGATTACGCTCGGCGTATTAAATGGAGAAAAGAGTGTTTACCGCGATACCGTTTTATTAAATGCAGGGCTCGCTCTTTTCGCAAACGGAAAAGCGGAAACGATTGAAGAGGGAATTAAACTAGCGACACATAGCATTGACTCTGGAAAAGCATTAGCCAAACTAAACTTATTAATTACAGCAAGCAACGAAAAATTAGAAAGGGTGAATTAAGGTGGGGACGATTTTAGACAAAATTGTAGAGCAGAAGAAAAAAGAAGTTGCGGAGTTATATGAAACATATACACCAGGGAATGAAAAAAGAAAAACATACTCACTCGTAAAAGCTTTAGAGCAATTTACTGTCATTGCAGAAGTAAAGCGAGCATCACCATCAAAAGGAGATATTAATGTACACGTTGATGTACGAAAACAAGTGAAAACTTATGAAGAATGCGGTGCAGGAGCAGTTTCGGTTTTAACAGACGGTCAATTTTTTAAAGGATCGTTTCACGATTTACAAACTGCAAGAGCAGAAAGTAACATTCCGCTTTTATGCAAAGATTTTATAATCGATAAAATCCAAATTGATAGGGCGTATGAAGCTGGTGCAGATCTTATTTTATTAATCGTAGCGGCGTTAACGAAAGAAAAGTTAAAAGAGCTTTATAGCTACGTACTAGAAAAAGGATTAGAAGCGATCGTTGAAGTTCATGATGAACAGGAATTAGAAATTGCAATCCAATTAAATCCGCACGTTATCGGTATTAACAACCGTAATTTAAAAACATTCGAAGTCGATTTAAGCCAAACAGAAAAACTTGGAAAACGATTAAACGAGGAGAAATTACTTTGGATTAGTGAAAGCGGGATTCATTCAAAAGAAGATATTATTCGTGTCAAACGAGCTGGAGCGAAAGGTGTATTAGTTGGAGAAGCACTCATGACATCATCTTCTATTCGTACCTTTTTTGAAGATTGTAAGGTGAACATATGAAAGTGAAAATTTGCGGCATCACTGATGTTGAAACGGCAAACCGTGCTTGTGAATACGGAGTTGATGCACTCGGATTTGTTTTTGCAGAAAGTAAGCGGAAAATCACTCCAAGGCTAGCGAAAGAAATCATTCAGGAGATTCCAGCAAACGTATTAAAAATCGGTGTTTTCGTAAATGAATCAGTAGAAGAGATCCAGAAAATTGCAGATGAATGCGGGTTAACGCATGTGCAACTACATGGGGATGAAGATAATCATCAAATTAAAAGATTGAATATTCCGTCTATAAAAGCGCTAGGAGTAACTTCAGAGGCTGATATGAAAAACGCTCAAACATATGAAACGGATTATATATTGTTTGATAGCCCGAAAGAAAAGTTTCGCGGAGGAAATGGAAAGAAATTTTCATGGGCACTACTTGAGCATATGCCAAAAGAGTTGCGAGAGAAAACGATATTAGCTGGTGGATTAAACGCTCTTAATATAGAAGAAGCGATTCGAACTATTCAGCCGTATATGGTCGATGTAAGTAGCGGAGTGGAGACAGAAGGAAAGAAAGATTTAAAGAAAATAAAACAATTTATTAAAAAAGCGAAGGAGTGTTCCAAATGAACTACGCATATCCAGATGAAAAAGGCCACTACGGTATATACGGAGGACGATACGTTCCAGAAACGTTAATGCAATCTGTATTAGAACTAGAAGAAGCATATAAAGAATCGATGCAAGATGAAGCGTTTCAAAAGGAATTAAATCATTATTTAACAACGTACGTCGGAAGAGAAACACCGCTTTATTTCGCTGAAAATATGACGAAGTATTGCGGCGGTGCAAAGATTTATTTAAAACGTGAAGATTTGAACCATACAGGAGCTCATAAAATTAACAATACAATTGGTCAGGCACTTCTTGCAGTACGAATGGGCAAGAAAAAAGTTGTCGCTGAAACAGGGGCTGGACAACACGGAGTGGCAACCGCTACTGTATGTGCCCTACTTGGATTAGAATGCGTCATCTTTATGGGGGAAGAAGATGTGAGACGTCAAAAATTAAATGTGTTTCGAATGGAATTACTCGGAGCGAAAGTAGAAAGTGTAGCGGCAGGTAGCGGAACATTAAAAGATGCGGTAAACGAGGCGCTTCGTTACTGGGTTTCACATGTGCATGATACGCACTACATTATGGGATCTGTTCTCGGGCCACATCCATTCCCACAAATTGTCCGTGATTTCCAAAGTGTAATTGGGAAAGAAACGAAAAAACAATATGAGGCGTTAGAAGGAAAGTTACCAGAAGCAGTCGTTGCTTGTATTGGCGGTGGTAGTAATGCGATGGGCATGTTTTATCCGTTCGTACACGATGAAGAAGTCGCTCTTTACGGCGTAGAAGCAGCAGGGAAAGGCGTTCATACAGAACAGCACGCAGCGACTTTAACGAAAGGAAGCGTTGGTGTTTTACACGGATCGATGATGTACCTTCTGCAAAATGAAGAAGGACAAATTCAAGAAGCACACTCTATTTCAGCAGGACTTGATTACCCAGGTGTTGGGCCAGAACATAGCTTGCTAAAAGATATTGGCCGCGTTTCTTATCATTCCATTACTGATGATGAAGCGTTAGAAGCATTTCAATTATTAACGAAAAAAGAAGGGATTATTCCGGCTTTAGAAAGCTCGCATGCTGTCGCATATGCATTAAAATTAGCGCCGCAAATGAAGAAGGACGAAGGGCTTGTCATTTGTTTATCTGGCCGCGGTGATAAGGATGTAGAGAGTATAAAACGTTATATGGAAGAGGTGTAAAAAATGGGAGTAGAAAAAATTAAAGCAGTATTTGAAAATGGTAAAAAAGCATTTATTCCGTACGTAATGGGCGGAGATGGTGGACTTGAAAAGTTAAAAGAAAGAATTCGTTTTCTAGACGAAGCAGGAGCAAGCATCGTTGAAATTGGTATTCCATTTTCAGATCCAGTCGCAGATGGTCCAACGATTCAAAGAGCAGGGAAACGAGCGCTAGATAGCGGCGTAACAGTAAAAGGCATTTTTCAAGCGTTAGCAGAAGTAAGGAAAGAAGTGCAAATTCCATTTGTACTCATGACATATGTAAATCCAGTACTCGCATTCGGAAAAGAACAATTCATTGAGAGATGCTTAGAGGCAGGTGTGGACGGTATTATCGTTCCAGACTTACCGTATGAAGAACAAAATATTATTGCCCCGTTACTTCGAGAGGCAAACATTGCGCTAATTCCACTCGTTACAGTAACGAGCCCAATTGAGCGAATCGAAAAAATTACGAGTGAATCAGAAGGATTCGTTTACGCCGTTACAGTAGCAGGTGTAACGGGAGTGCGTCAAAACTTTAAAGAGGAAATTCATAGTTACTTAGAAAAAGTAAAATCACATACGCATTTACCGGTAGTGGCAGGGTTCGGTATTTCAACAAAGGAACATGTAGAAGAAATGATTACAATATGTGACGGAGTTGTCGTTGGAAGTAAAGTTATTGAGCTGTTAGAAAATGAAAAACGAGAAGAAATATGTGAATTAATACAGGCAACAAAACAAAAAGAAGAGGCGTAAGTCTCTTCTTTTTGTTTTGCGTAATAAATGTTAAAATATACAGAAAATACATATAATTTAGAGGGTGAGAAAGCATGCTAAGACGTAAACTACTATATCTTCTTTTAACTGTACCACTGTACGCTTGGCTTATTAGCATGACGAAAATAGAGTTGATGGCTCTATTTGTAGGGTATGTATTCATCTTTTCCAACTTAAATCGGATTCAAGAGCAATCTATTTTAGAAGTATGTATATTTTCAATTAGTATAGAACTATTTAGTATCGTTTCGATTGTATTATTAAATGAATTATTTCAATGGATTTATTCATTTTCATTAATGAAACTTGGGAATATTGTACTGCAAGCGATATGTGCTTACATTGTGTTTGTTGTGTTAGGAAAAATAATCGGACAGCAGACGGTTTTTGAGGATAATAGAAAATGGGAGTGAATCAAAAAGGAGCCAAACGGCTTCTTTTTGATTCTGTTGTAAAAACAATTGAAAAATATTACATCTGTTATATAATAGTTAAAAATTGTATTTTTAACGAAATGAGATGATAACATGGCCATATTGTTGGCACTTATCCCAATTATGATGATTTTCATTTGTTTATTTTTATTTAAACAAACGTCATTAAGGTCCTCATTAATTTCTTATGCGGTGTCTGTTGGAATCGTTTTACTCTCGCCAACGTTTCAATTAAGGATAAGTGAAACTGTGCATGCAACGATTAAAGGTTGGTTAATTTGTTTTATTGTCGGGTATGTTTTATTTTTCGGTATTTTTTTATTTCACCTCATGAACAAAATGGGGTACATCGATCAAGTAGCGCGTTTTTTAGAAGAAGTGACGCAAGATCGTTTATTACAAATGCTTCTTATGTGCTTTGGTATTTGCCCACTAATTGAATCGGTAAGTGGATTCGGAATTGGCTTCATGGTTGCAGCACCTATCTTTCTTTCATTAGGCTATAAACCGTTTCAAGCTGTACTACTTTCATTTATTGGTTTACTAGCTAGTTCATGGGGCGCAATGGCAACTGGTACGATTATCGGTTCGCAGCTTATAAATATGCCGCTCACAACTCTTGGTACAAATACAGCATTATTAAGCATACCGATTTTCGCATACTTTATCATCCTTTCTTTATACGTTGTCGGTGGCTTTCAGGCAGTTATAGAAAAGTGGAAGGAAGGGATAGGATTCTTTCTATTATTTTCTCTCGGAATCTATCTTTCTAACGCATACGTAAGTGTTGAACTAGCAGGTATATTAAGTTCTATCGTTACCATTACATTTGGCTTTCTTATCATTAAACTAAAAGGGAAAAATGAGCAAACCTTTATAACAGAACATGCTGCGGCAACGGAGAGAGAAGTATCCATTATAAAAATTATTAGCCCTTATATCTTCTTAACAGTTTGTATTTTACTTTCTCGCCTCGTTCCACCATTACATGATTTGTTCAGATCATATGCAGTCCTTGATTTAAAATCATATTCTTACAAATTAGAAATGCTATATTCACCAGGTTTTTGGCTCGGCATGACTTGTTTATTTACAATTATTTTCTTCCGCATTCCATCTCATATTATGAAACAATCACTCTTGCAAACGATAAAACAATGGATTCCTTTTGCGATTACGACGACGATGTTTATCGCCATTTCAGAACTAATGGGTGCATCTGGTATGCATTCATTACTCGCAAAAACAGCTGGTGAAACATTTGGTACCTTTTTCGTTTTCGTTGCTCCGTTCATCGGTGGTATCGGTGGTTTTTTAACAGGTAGTAACGCAGGATCAAATGCGATGTTTATAAAACTACAAATGCAAACAGCACAAAACGTAGCACTCCCGTGGCAATACGTCACAACACTTCAAAACACCGCATCGTCAGTGGCGACAATCGCTTGTCCATCACGCATTACACTAGGTGCTTATTTATGTAATATCCCGTATCGTGAAAATGAACTATTAAAGAAGACGACGTTAATGATCTTTGGTGCGGTGTTACTTGTAGTGGTGGAGGTTATTTTTTGGTATATGTTGAGAAAATAAGAAATCCTCCTGAAAAAGGAGGATTTTCTTTTTATATGGATAATGCCTTAAGTATGAAAAGCTTCTACTAAATGAATAGGAGATGAAATGTATGCCCCTAAAAAACTACGGTGTGTTAAAAGGTACAGTTATACAATCAAAGATTGGAAAAGGGAAAACACCTCATTATCAAGTTCATTTACAAGGCGAAGCAGGAGTAGATTATCGTATTGCAATTAACGTGAAATCGCAAAGTTATCCGTCGGAAGTTTTATATTTTGCGAGTAACAATATTAGGTCAGAGGCGATTCATATTTTACCGACATTACCATTCGGTTTTACAGAAATAAAAAACAATGAACCGAAAGTAGCTTTAGATTATGTAAGAGGAAATCTATTTGACTCAAATCAAATGATCCCTTTACCACCTGAAAAAGCAGGAGCTGATAATGATTTAAATGAAAAAATTGAGCGGTATATAAAGCGAGCGATAGAAGAAAGTACGATTATTTACGCGTTCGGTGAAAGATGGGGGCCAGAAGAAAATACACCCGATTCTTACTTTCATTTTGAACCAGGAAACGGTATACATGATATTCATATGAATCAAGGAAATGTAGAAAAATGGCAAGGTGATGATGGTATATGGCAAGACGGAGGAATACTCATTCATTTTGAAAAGGAAGAAGAATGGATCGGTATCTTTCTTGCATTCCAGTCGCAGTCATGGTGTACGGATGAAGAAGGGCATGCTCGTGTTCCGGTTGAGAATTGTAATTATAAGAAAAATAATTGATGAAAAGAGCTCGTTCGACATGAACGAGCTCTTTTCGTTTCGAAAAAGAAGTAAATGGAAAAATCACACGTTACTTCTACGATGGTGACAGTATTAATCCGTTATACGAGACAGATGGTAGTGGAAACGTACTTCGTCAATATGTATACTCAATGGCCGGCGTTCGTCTAGCAATGAAAGCACAAGGACAAACGTTATTCTATCACTACAACCCAAGTGGTGACGTAGTAGCGATGACAGACCCAAATGGACAAGTTGTCGTAAACTATGAATATGATGCATGGGGGAACGTATTAAAGAGTGACGCAAAAGGTATCGCAGCAGAGAATCCATTTGGATACGCGGGATACATGTATGATAAAGAAATTGTTATGTATGGTGATCGCTATTGAAGGCATAGAAACTGTTCATGAATTATTAATAGTGGTATTTTTCATAATGATTGAAAATGATAACTTATAAAAGGTTTTTGATAGGATCAGAATTCATGGTCACTACTTTTTACTATTTATAAGTCCTTTCTAATCCTTTGTCACATGTATGATTTATTAAGTGATTTTTACACATTGTGTAGTATCTGCATATGGTTACTTTTAATATAAGGGATATAGGGGTAGTCTGTAAATGATTTACGAGGAATTGTAGGAATATTTTCGTAATTACAAATGAAAGTGTTTCTACATGTAAAATCTATCTTGTTTTTTTTATTCTTATCCTTTAATTTATGTAAGGGGATTGAACGGATGTTCTGTTTTTAATGGATAATAAAAAAGAATGGTAAGATAGTTTGGGAGTTTACTATATTATTCTAGACTTGTCTGTTTTCCACCCTGAAAGTCACAATTTTATGGATGCAGGAGGCTACATATATATGGGTACGAGGCAGAAAATTTTGATGCAAGCGATGATGCTTGTAGTCATGGTTATGATGAGTGTGGTGTTTAGTAAAGAAGTTGGTGCAGAATCAGAAAACAAGAGTGATTGGATCGATAGTGTTCATGTAACGCCAAGTGAGGTTTCTTTTGGTAATGAAATGAAAGTGAAAGTTACCGTCAAGGTTAATAATCCAAATGGCATAGGTTCTGATATAAGCATCAAGTATATCCTTCCTTATTTAGATGAAGAGGAAGAAGAAGTTTATGAGTATGTCAATTTAAAATATAATTCGGAAACAGATTTGTATGAAGGTGTATTAAATACTTATTTTGATTTTGAGCAGGTTGGAACTTGGGGAATTGATATGATCCATTCAGGAGTTTTGGGCTTAATAGCATATAACTCTAACGTTCATGAGCCACGAGGTAGCTCAGAGAGAGAAAGCATGGAAGAACTGAGCAGTGGTAACATTACGTTATTGGAGCCAGTAGTTGGTTGGAATTATTTCAAGGAATATGGAGAAACACAAGGACACTGGTATTATTTTGATGAGAAAAAATTGGAATTTGTGACAGGTTGGTTTAAGGAAAATGGAAAACAATACTACTTGAATGACAACGGAATGATGGTAACAGGTTGGGTACTAGTAGATGGCAAGTGGTATTACTTGAAAGAAAACGGATCTATGGTGACAGGTTGGACGTTAGTAAATGGTGAGTGGTATTACTTAAGTGCAGATGGAGCAATGAAAACAGGTTGGACGCTAGTAGATGGCAAGTGGTATTACCTGAAAGAAAGTGGCTCCATGATGAAAGGATGGGCGTTAGTAAACGGTCATTGGTATTACTTAAATGCAGAAGGCTCCATGGCGACAGATTGGATATTAGTAAATAATACATGGTACTATCTAAACGCTAGTGGTTCTATGGTGACCGGTTGGTTACAAAAAGATCGAAATTGGTATTACTTACACTCTAATGGTGCAATGGCAGTAGGAAAACATTTCATTGATGGTAAATGGTATGGTTTTAAAGAAAACGGTGAAATGATGTCTGACTGGAAGAATGGAAAAACAGGATGGAGAATAGAAAACGGTAAACTGTATTATTTAAACCAGAAAGGTGTAAAAGTAACTGGGTGGCTACAAGATAGTGGAAAATGGTACTACTTTAATACAAAAGGTGAAGCGGTAATAGGTTCGGTGTTCAATAATGGTAAGGGCTATTATTTGCAAAATGATGCTTCGATGGCAATAGGGTGGATTTCTCTTGAGGGTGAAAAGTATTATTTTGATGAAAATGGAGTAAGGGCAGCAGGTTGGAAAGAGATAGATGGTAAGTGGTATTCTTTCTTCCCATCTACTGGAAAAATGAGCAAAAATACGTGGGTTGATAGCAAATACTGGGTAGATGCAAACGGTGTATGGACAAAGACAAGATAACTGAATAGTAGATAAAAAATACAAACCTCATTAAAAAGGTTTGTATTTTTTATGAGAACTAACAGGAATGGGAAAAATATATAATAAAGTAAAGAAGGGATTTTGTATGGGGCATGATCTGGGTGAAGAGGATGCCTCTGTAACGCAGAATGGGTATACGTATGGTGATAATAATCCAGTGATGCTGACAAATCCAGATGGACAGGCACCTTGGCTTATTCCTGTAGCGATAAGTGGCTATAGTGCTTATAAAGGATACAAAGGCAAATCACGTGTTAATTGATTAAGAAAGTCTTATAAGCAAATACGTCATACATTAAATAAAAAACGTTAGAAAAGGATGAAAAGCTACATGAATAGTATTAATATACAGTCTATATTAGATGATTTATGGGGCGCTACCATTTTAGAGACACATATAGATTTGTTAAATGATAATATTAAATTTACATTGCAGGTAATTGATAACGGAGTGATAAAAGATTATAAATTAGTATTGATAGAAGTGTCATCGTTTTATTATGTTAAAGATGATGAAAAGCGTAGATTTGCATTTTATGATAGAGAAAAAGTAGATTATTTAGAATTAACAACGATTTATTATGAAGATCCAAATCTGAGTGAAGTTAAATTGAGTTTACAAAATGAGAAAGAATGGAGTAGCAAATATTCCACAGGAGTAAATATTATAATAGAGATTTGGGATTCTATTTTGTTAGTTGAAGCAAAACAATTTTCTCTTAATGGTAAAGTGATTAATCTTAAAATGTAGTTGTTTTTTAGTATAGTTATTTCGTTCGGAGCTGGGTATCGTTTAGGGACAAAAAATTACAAGCTTGCCAACACACCTCCGTCCAATAAAAAGCACTTAAAACAGGGAATGCAAAAAGCTGGAACAAAACTAGAATTAAAAACAATGTGATTTAACATTTTCTTTGAGCAATTAGAGTGTAGTATATAAATTTATAATGGAGAGTAAGCATGAAATTTATTAATAATAAGAGGGTTTTGCAGCACCCTCTTATTAAAAAAGAAGAAGATGTACAATAAAAACTAACGAGCTGACTTTACAAATCAACTTTTTCCAATCCTTCTATGAACATGTTCCTTTATAAATTCCCCCTAAAAACTCAATATTAATAATTCGAATATTATATTATTAAATATCTACAATGTTATAGTTGTTTTTTTCGTCTTCCTTGTTACAATAGTAGTTAGATAACTATTAAACTAAAAAATTAATAAAAGGAGTACTAGGAAGAAATGTTTAAAAAAGCTGCAGCAATTGTCTTAACATCTAGTATAATTTCTATTCCTATAACAGGTTTAGCTGAAACTGTAACAACTTCTAATACAGCAACTGTAAATGTAAATGCTGTAAAACAATCTGGATGGGTTCAACAAAATGGGAAATGGTATTACTTCAATCCAGATGGCACTATAAAAAAAGGATGGCTTCTTGATAATAATAAATGGTATTACTTAAATTCAAGCGGCATTATGCAAACTGGCTGGCTGTTTGATCAAGGGGTTTGGTATTATTTAAACGCTAGTGGAGCAATGCAAACTGGCTGGCTATTAGATCAAGGAGTTTGGTATTATTTAAATTCTAATGGTTCTATGAAAACGGGTTGGTTATTAGATCAAGGAGTTTGGTATTATTTAAACGCTAGCGGAGCAATGCAAACGGGTTGGCTATTAAATCAAGGAGTTTGGTATTATTTAAATTCTAATGGTTCTATGAAAACTGGCTGGCTTCTTGATAATAATAAGTGGTATTACTTAAATTCAAGTGGCGGAATGAAAATTGGTTGGCTACAAGATGGAAACAACCGTTATTACCTCCAAAATGATGGATCAATGAAAATCGGATGGCTTCTTGATAATAATAAGTGGTATTATTTAAACGCTAGTGGAGCAATGCAAACGAGTTGGTCATTTATAGATGGAAGTTGGTACTATTTACAAAATAATGGTGCAATGAAGACGGACTGGCTACAAGATGGCGATACATGGTATTATTTGCAATCCAACGGTATGATGCAAACTGGAACTGCTTCAATCAATGGAACGACGTACCATTTCGACAAGAGCGGTGCTTGGACTCCTGAAAATAACATCACTGCTACCACATATTTAGATCTTGATTTAACGTACGCTTCAAATGTGACTGGTGCAGAAATTGATGCTAATATTAAAAAATATCATCCAGACAGCCCATTAATTGGACATGGGAATGACTTTGTTGAAGCTCAAGCTAAACATGGTGTCAATGCTCTTTATTTAGCTGCACACGCTATTTTAGAATCGGGATATGGTAAATCTGAAATTGCATATCGTAAACATAACCTATTTGGGTTACGTGCTTACGATGCTGATCCATTTAAGTATGCGAAATATTTACCAACTTTCGGTGATAGTATTTCTTATAACGCAAACTACGTAAGAGAAAAGTACTTAGAAGCAAACGGATCATACTTTAACGGACCAACATTAAAAGGCATGAATGTCATGTATTCAACAGATCAAGAGTGGTCTGCTAAAATCGTAAAAATAATGGAACGTATTAAACCTTTCCAGAAAAAAGATTATGTATATGCGAAAAAATTACCTAAAAATCCAAACTCTTTAAATGTCGACGCCCTATCAAGTGATATTCCATATAAAACATACTCACAAGGAACGACAAAAACTGTTAAACTAGCTACTTCCTATTACGTTGTACCATATCCATTTGATGGTACAATTAAAAGTCAGTCAGTTACGAAAAATGATCAAGGTACATTAGCAACGGGTACACCTGTATTTATTTATCGTGAAGATCCAAACGGATGGATTGAATTCTCACTCACAATGAATGGAAATAAATATTGGGTATTAAAAGCTGGATTAAATATGTAAATAAAATACCCCTTTTAGAAAAAGCTAAAAGGGGTATTTTATATGTTTTAAATTATTAATAGGTTTGATGAGGTTAAAGTTGCTGTGCGCAAATATATGCACCTGTATAACTATCAAAGATTTCAAAAGAAATTAAATAACCTGAGTCCATATAAATATAGAACTCAGGTTGCTTAGTTGCGCTTTTTTAATACGGGGGCATTTCACAATGAACGCCCTCCTCTTATTTTATAAAACCCAAAACTAACAAGTGTAGAAATACAAGAGAACAGCAGTGCCACACTAGAAAATGCAATGAGATACATATTATATTTCATTACTTTCCCAATGAGTTGGTTACTGTCGTACTGAAAAAGTTCTGCTATTATATTAAATAAAAACAATACGATAAACATGACGATGACACCGTCAATGGATCCTTTAATGTCTGGTTTACTTAAAGCGATATGTGCAGAAATACAAATAGCGATAAATAAAAATAACCAAAAGGAAGGGTTCAATAAATTGTTTATTGTAAATAAGCTTTTCAATAATACGAACGTCGACAAGAGCATGTTTTGAACCATTTCTAAAGTAATAGAAGTAGATGCAATCGTCTTTTCGAGAGTTGTATTAAATAAAAAATATGACTCTGGTACGAAATAGCGCATGAAAAGGATTAATGCAGTAATACCAGAAATAATAGGGCCAATTCCAATGAAGAAATTCCCAATTCGTTGATATACACTTTTTTGATTGTATTGATGTTGTACGTAACCTAACGCACCTTGGCTCGTATCTGTTGGGAAGAACTGCGTTGCTACAATTTTATGACGAAATAGTACGCACATAATGGCATGTCCAAGTTCATGAATAGGAACACCAATCCACGCAGTCAAAAGAAATCCTTTTCTTCCGAAAGCCCTCGACCAATACATTCGTGTGAGAGATTCTAAATAACCTAATAGAAATCCGATTACAATGATGACTCCAATTAAAGAAAATAACTGGATCACGCTTGTAAGGAGTATTTGAAAAATTGAGTTTACAAATTCCATTGCCTTTCATCCAATCTGTTTAAAGTTTCACTTTAGTTGCTCTGTTTCATAATAGCATTATTTTTCTAGATTACTAGTCTATATATTTTCTTTCAAAAGCAGGATTTCATAATCTGTTTCTTGTAGTCATGTTTTATGTCCAAAGTCATATATTGAACTTGTAACATCTTATAAGATATATGCTTAAGGAGGGATGAGAGCGTGAAATGTCCAGCATGTCATACAGAAAATGCAGTAGAAGCAAAGTTTTGCGGGAATTGTGGACATTCGTTAACCGAAGAAGTAGTAGCAAGTGGTGTCCAAGAAGAAAATCAGCAATCATCGCATGCAGAGCAAGCGAAGGAAACTCGTCCAAATGAAACGGTAGAGCAAGCAAAGCGGTTTACGAGTGGCTATTTTCGGTTTTTTAAACAGGCATTTCAAGCACCGACAGCGATTATGCAAAGTGGCAATGTCGAAGTGCGAAATGGAATTGTCAGTCTTGTTCTTATTTGTTTTTTAGGAGCATGTATTTTTTATAGAATGATGAGTGCTGGTGCAGCTGTTACGAGAACGCTAGTGCCAGAAGTATATACTCCTACATTTTTTGGAGAATCTGTAACGGTATTTTTCTTTTTATTAATTTTAACTTTGTTTGTTGGATTCATTATTTTTATAAGTGGTAAGATGATGAAATCCTCTTTTTCGTTTCTTGAAGTATTCGGCATATGGGGAACGATAGCAACGCCGGTTATTGCTATATTAGTTCTTACTTTTCTTTTTAGTTTCTTATTAATCTTTTTCTTACCGATATTATTATCGTTAGCTACAACTTATATAGGGATTAGTATAATTGTAGCCATATTAAAATTAGATAATGGCGGATTAGATCTTGTTTACACACTTCTTATCGCAAATGTTTTCATTGGAATCGTAACATTTATTGTACTTTGGTCTTACATTAGCACTGTAATTCAAGCCTTTACACAGGGATTAACTGGCTTCTAATGCAAAGGTGGTTGAATGGATGAATGTATGTACAAAGTGTGGAACGCAGTTTGTAGATGGTGTGCAATTTTGTCAAAACTGCGGTACCAAGAGAGAAATTCCAGTAGTGAAGAAGAAAATGGGGAGCGGTACAAAAATTGGCATTACATTTTTAGCACTACTTGTTATAGCGATTGTTGGATTGTATTTGTATGGATCATCGTATTATGCGCAGGTGGCACAAGTAGACCGGATGATTACGATTTTACAAGAGAGAGATGGAGAAAAATTAGCTGAGATTATTACAACAGATGACCCATCGGTTATTGTAACGAGAGAGAGTTTCAAGCCTCTATTTTCATATATAAAAGAAAATCCGTCTTACGTGAATGAATTGAAACAATATTTAAAGCAAGGTGAAAAGCAAGGGGACGGAATTGAAAGAGCGGATTTTTCTTTAACGAAAGACGGGAAACATTACTTTATATTTGATCGATATAAATTGAAGGCAAGGACGTATTATACGACTTTGCTTTCAAATGAAAAAGGTGCATCTTTAAAAATGAACGGAAAAGAAATCGATAAGACAGAAGACAAAAATTTTCAGAAGCAATATGGACCATTTCTTCCAGGAGCTCAAGTGTTTCAAGTGGAATATAAAAATGACTATGTAAAACTATCACGCGAGGAAAAAGTTGTACTTATGAAACAAAGTCAAAATAATGTAACGATAGATTTAACGTTGCAAGGGCAATATATTACAGTTCAAACGAACGCGCCTGGTGCGACATTATATGTGAATCAAAAGCCAGTTACCGCATTGACCGGAGAAGAAATTACGTGGGGTCCCGTAGCAACTGATGGAAGTGCGACGATTTATTTAGAACGCAATGGAGAAAGCGGAAGGGAAACAACAAAAGTAGAAACGGTAACAGCACTTTCGGCTTATAACCTTCCATTCGAAAAGAAAAGCGTAGAAAAAACAGTCGTTTACAATGTTACTCCGCCACCTACGACTGGGTATGTATACAATGGTTTTATCTTCCCTGATAGTGATATTCGAAAATTAACGAATGCAGATTTAACGTATGTAACGAAAGAACAGTTGAAAATTGCTAGAAACGAAATATACGCAAGACATGGAAATATATTTCAAACGAAAGATATGCAAGCGTATTTTTCAAAACAGTCTTGGTACAGAGAAAATCCGTATTTTACAGGAAAGCTAACGGATATTGAAGCTTATAATGTTGAATTGATTAAATCAAGAGAATAGCGTTCGTGAAAAAGGTACAGTGTGTATTACTGTACCTTTTCTATGATTATTTAGCTGGACCAGGATCTCTTGAGAAAAAGATGTGAAAGAGAAATGTGACTTTACTTGCTTTTCCTGATGTACTAGCCTGTACGGCGGATAAAGAACTAGGTGATAAAGCTACTTCAGAATAGGGTGCTACGACTGTTTTGAGATTATGATCTGAATCTCCTGATGTAGTAACCGTTATTGTATCTGCAGATAAGTTAATAACTTTAATAGTACCACTTGGAAATATAGATTTACCAGCATGTGATGCTGAAGCGAAGCGAGTGCCTTTCCAAATATCTTGTGCGTAGGTATCGTTGTCAGATAACCAAGCACGAGCGCTGTATATGGTTGCGTTAATGGAAAATTCTTGGTCAAGTGGCGTGGCGGCTTTCGGTTCTTGCGGTTCATCTGGAGTTTGAGCGAGAAGGCCAGGGCACATGTATGTTTCACCTACTTTCAATAGTTACTGTTATAGCATATTAACCATGTTGGTTATAAGACACGACAGTTACCTATTCAGGCATAGGTTTGTGCACTAAATTTGTAGATGAAATATTATTTCTTTACAATGGGAATAGGTGTTATTTCTGTAAAATATGGAAATTGTAAAGAGTAGGTAAAAAAGAAGGAGTGGTAAAGTGAACTATGTCATTATTGGCGGAGATGCTGCTGGGATGAGTGCAGCTATGCAAATTGTAAGAAACGATGAAACTGCAAACGTTGTGACGTTAGAAAAAGGTGAAATCTATTCATACGCTCAGTGCGGATTACCGTATGTCATTAGTGGTGCTATTGCTTCGACGGAAAAATTAATTGCGCGTAACGTGAAGACGTTTCGTGATAAGTACGGAATTGATGCGAAAGTGCGACATGAAGTAACGAAAGTAGATACGGAAAAGAAAATTGTGTACGCAAAGCATACGGAGACGAAAGATGTTTTTGAATTTACGTATGACCGTTTATTAATTGCGACGGGAGTGCGTCCTGTTATGCCAGAATGGGAAGGACGAGAGTTACAAGGCATTCATCTTTTAAAAACAATTCCAGATACTGAGCGTATATTAAAAACGCTAGAAACGAACAAAGTTGAAGACGTAACAATTATTGGCGGCGGTGCGATTGGACTGGAGATGGCAGAAACATTCGTTGAACTCGGTAAAAAAGTGAGGATGATTGAGCGAAATGATCATATCGGTACGATTTATGATGCAGATATGGCGGAATATATACATAAAGAAGCGGATAAACATCATATTGAAATTGTAACGAATGAAAATGTAAAAGCGTTTAGAGGAAAAGAGCGAGTAGAGGAGATTGAAACGGATAAAGGTACGTATAAAGCAGATCTTGTTTTAGTATCTGTCGGAGTAAAGCCAAATACTGATTTTCTTGAAGGAACCAATATACGTACAAATTATAAAGGGGCAATTGAAGTAAATGCATATATGCAAACGAATGTGCAAGACGTATATGCTGCTGGTGATTGCGCGACACATTATCACGTTATAAAAGAAATTCATGATCATATTCCAATTGGAACGACTGCCAATAAACAAGGACGACTTGCTGGACTCAATATGGTTGATAAACGAAGATCATTTAAAGGTACGTTAGGTACAGGCATTATTAAATTTATGGATTTGACACTCGCGAGAACAGGCTTAAATGAAAAAGAAGCGAAAGGGCTCAATATCCCGTATAAAACAGTTAAAGTAGATTCAACAAATATGGCGGGCTATTATCCAAATGCGAAACCACTTTACTTAAAATTGCTATATCGCTCCGATACGAAGCAATTGTTGGGTGGACAAGTAATTGGGGAAGAAGGTGTAGATAAGCGTATTGATGTGATTGCAATGGCGCTTTTCAATAAAATGAGCATTCACGATTTAGAAGACGTCGACTTAAGTTACGCACCACCATATAACAGCGTTTGGGATCCAATTCAGCAAGCAGCAAGGAGAGCGGAGTAGCACTTTTAAAGTGCTACTTTTTTTGTAAAGGGAAGTAATCTTTTTTATTGAATAATAAAGAGGGCGATTTATAAAAATGGTTGTAGCACTTCAAAGAGTTCAAGAATCAGAAAAAGAAATATTACGTAATTTGTACGCATTATATCTTCATGACCTTTCCAAATTCACCACTAATATAACGATTGGAGTAAATGGTTTTTTGGGAATATAAAGATTTACACTTGTTTTGGAAAAATGACGGAATCACTCCATATTTTATAAAAATTGATAATAGTATTGTAGGATTTTTATTATTATTAGAACGTCCATTTTTGAAGAAAGAAAACGATTTTTGTATGAATGACATTTTCATATTGAATCAATATAGGGGAAAAGGAATCGGTAAACAAGTTATTGAAAATTTACTAGAAGAGAAACGAGGACAGTATTTCGTTATCGAACTTCTAAAAAATGTACCGGCAGTTTCGTTTTGGAAGAAAGTATATAGAGAGTTAAACATTGAATTTGATGAACGAAAACAAATGATTGATGATGAAGAATGCCTCGTTCAAACGTTTAAAATATAATGAAATAAGTGTTCCTCGTATATTACTTTGAAATTTAGCTTTATCCCGCTATTTGTGGGAGTCGGGTTGCTCGTAAACGCCCGATTGGTGAGGGCTGATAATCAGTGGGGGATGAACAGCCCTCCTACTGATTAAAGTTTCACTTTATTTTGAATATAAGGTTCACCCTTGAAAACAAAGTATGTATCGCTTATATTGTCATATAGTATTTGTTTTTTAACAAAGCAATGAACGAACCAGGGGGCGCAGTATGGCAATTAACATGAAAACAATCGAGGAATGGATTGCGGAATCAAACGCAAGACAGGAAGAAGATTTTGGACACGTTGTTGAAGAGATGAAAGAAGTATGTGTCGGACTTGATAATGCGACATTAATTTATACGAAAAATGTATTTTGCTTCGGTAAGAAAGTAGAAGTATTGTTTTTCTTCCAAGACCATGTCGTTATCGGACAAGAAAAAGACGAATATGTTGAGATTGAAAAATTAAAGTATGATGCCATTACAAATAGTAATTTAAAAACAAATGACAAAAATACAACGTTAGAATTAAAGTTTGCTAACGGACAAACTATCAATTTAGATAGTTTAAATGATAACTATGGTACGAAAAATTGGTTATTTGCAAGACAAATTAAGAGTATCTTTAAAGTAATCTAGTAAAAAAGCAGACTCTTAAGGGTCTGCTTTTTTACTTATTTCCGATTACACAGATACAACCTCTTTCTTCATAACATTTCACACTTTTAAATCCCGTCTTATAAAAAAGGTTTATTAATTCTTCCGTCGTTTTAAATTTCTTCATATGATATTGAATTTTGAAAGTTTCAGCCACTAATAAAAAGGATCCGTTCGGTTGTAAGACGCGAAGCACTTCTTTTATATCGTGTTCAACATCGGGCCAAAAATAATGAGTTTGAAAGGCGGTAATGAGATCGAAGAAGTTCGTATTGTAAGGAATAGAGGAGACGTTAGCTTGATGAATGATTACTTTCCCTGTTTTTACATCTTTCATATTTGCTTTTTTTGAGTTTTCAACAGCTTGATCGGAGTAATCAATCCCGTATATTTTCCCAAATGTAGTTCTTTTTGAAAGAGTGTGTATTGTTTTGCCTCCGCCACAGCCGATATCTAATATAACTGCCTCTGTCTTTATATGCACTTTTTGCAACGCCCACTTTGTTAATTTCGTATGTGCAGCGTTCATAATACAAAGCATGGAAGAACCAATTGTTCCACGAGGATTTTTTGCTTGCTGAATTAATTGTTGTAAAATGCTCAAATCAGACTCTCCTTTTATGTAAGAATATATACTTATTTCGCTTTTTATAAATTAAGTCCTTTAAAAAAGCACGCCGGTGGACGGCGTGCTTTTAATTATGCAAAGAACCTTTTAACCAATTCCGCACTCGATACGCCCCAACAGGAATTTGAATAAGTGATGTTTCATTTCCACCATCAATCCCGTACAATTGATCACAAGAATTTGTATCAAAACTTAGTAACGGATGACCACCCATCCCCATAGCGGTCGCAGCGAAAACGAGTTTATGAACGAGTATACCAGCTTCCATTTGGTGAATGCGATATCCTCTATAGCCTAATGCACGTGTGTAGTAATCCTTCTTTCCAACTACATGTAAGCAAAGTGGTACTTGAAAAAGGTTTACGTTATCCATCGTCATACTAGACTGAAGGGGGTAACGAAGGTCTCCATACCGAATTGGGTGTATGGAATGTGTTTTACTGTTATAAGCATAAGCCCCGTTTTCAATAGTTTTTACGTTATAAAAACATCCATATAAGGAGACGCGTGCATTTTCATTTATATACTTGCCATCAAGGTCGTTGTAATAGGGGAAGGAGAGACTCGCTTCTTGTAGTAAAGTAGCGAGCTCAGCTGCATCCCATTTCGTTAAAGTAAAGTCATCGTTAGGGGAGTACCGTTCTTTACAAAGTTGTAAGAAATTATACGATAAACGCTCTACTTTCGGTAGCTGTACAGTGTGCGCATGATGTTGATAGTACTCTTCATGAGCTAGTGTTTGGAAGTGTTCTGTCGATTCAATCATAGATGCTTCATTTATTTTTGTTATCATTGGATATCCTTCCACATGTTTGGAACGAATGAAATGCTCATGTGCTAAAGGTGGAATTTGCTGCAATAAGTCATGAGAAGTAACGGTTTTATTTTTACGATAATCATCGTGGAACCAATCTATATTCGGTTCTGTACTTAAAGGAATAACAGCATACACACTTTCTTCTCCTTCGGTCAGTCCGAGTAAATGATTGATTGCACGGTCTAGAAATTGAAAGTATATGCCATTTTTGTAACCGAACTGTTTCGCACATTCGAGTAATTGACCGATGAGAACGCCGCTATCTAATCCTTGCAGACGATACGAAAAGTTATTGTATTTAAAAAAGTTTTTCCAAAACATAGTGGATACAAATGCAGCACCAAAGCAAGAATGTATGTTACAGCGATTGCCGAGTGTGTCTATAAGATAAGAATCAAAATTTCCTTCGCGAAGTAAGATAAGTCGGTGATGCGCAGCGTCATAATGGTAAATGCCGTCTGGATAATGATTCAATTTTAAATATATATACAATTCATTCGGATATAAAGCACCACCTGAAGGGATAGACCTCCGGAATAAATTTCTTTCGCTATTGAGCTGACATAATTGGGTTATACCAAATGAATACAAAAGGTAAGCACCAATCTCATCCAAAGTAGGTGTAGTAGAAGAGTTCGGCAAAGATATTGGGATTTCTGAAGAGAGAGGGATGACAGGTACATTTCGATATAACTTATAAGGAAGCGGTGCGTCTTCCCAGTCCACCTCATGATTCGGCATAATTTCATCAATAGTGAAATGGAGATGATGTAAAAAAGTATCTAGCTGCATGAAATCCCCCCTTTACTATGGAAATGGATGAGGATGTGGATTTAATTGTTCGTTTGTTAAAGGCTCAGCCCTATATCCAAGTGTCATCGGTACAGTGTACACTCTATCCAGTCCGGTAACACGAGTGAGATGGTGACCGAACGTCATCGGTAGCATGCCTGGGATCATGACTTTTACACAATGTAATCCGTTCTGCTCTATAAGGGGGACGGTTTGATCTACAACGATTACTTCGAGCCCAGATTGATGCAAACGATTTAAAAGTTGATGAAGATCAGATGTCAAATCCATATCAAACGATTGTAATGCATTCATTTCTTGGAACGATTGCACCGGAGCATCTTCACGTAAAAGGAAATGAAGACGTTCTTCCGTTTCTTTTAATCCGTACAGCATACTATGGTCTTCCATTTTATTAACGAGATAAGGATCTTGTAAGCATTTTTCGTAGTACTCTCTTTTTTGCTCGAGCTCATCATCTGCTATTAGTAACATGCCTGCTATTTCGTGAATTGCACTTTTTATAGCTCGAATAGGATCTAAATGAGAGCCCCCTGCACAAACAACGTTCATTCCATTTGCACGCGTATTTTTCGCAATTACCCATAAACTCGGGATGCCATGTTCCATCGTCGCGTTAAAAACGTGTAATTCATACCCGGTAATCGTGCGTAACCGCTGAATCATTAATTGTAATTCAGTATCGTTTGCTGAGCTAAGATCAAGGCGGGGAAGAGGTAATTCAGCATACCAAGTGAGCAAGAAGGCATCACGCTCTACAATTTCTAAAATGCCGTGAAAAATTGCTTCTTCTAAACTACCACCAATTGCACAACCATTGGATGTTTCATACACGAAAGCATCCCGATGACCGAGGCTATAATAAGCGATTGATTCTGGAACTAAAAGTGGCTTGTTTTGTGATAAAGAATAGCCCCATACCCAGTTTTGTTCATAGTCAGGATCAAACGGCTTAAACGGAAAACTATCACGATTATAATGTTCATTTGTATGTACACCGAGTGTGAGAGGATTCAGTGCATGATCCTCTAAATCATGAAAACTACCATGCACATTTGTCTTTTTTCCTCGAGGTGACATACCACAATATCGTTCTAAACCTTCTAAAATAGCAGTTGCTTCACTCAGTGCAAATGAATGGGTTCGACCTGCAACACCTTCATTCCCAAACATTAACGGCATGTTTATAATGACGTCAGCGAATGGTAATAAAGAATGCTGCATTTTTCCATTCAACATACCAATCCGGTAATCTAAATAGTCTCTCGTTAAAAATGTATTTAGTTCATGAATAGAACGACAGCGATACGTTTCAGCACTTGTTTTTAAGCTCGGTTGTAAAGAAATCTGTGCCGCATCCGCAGTATCAGTAGGTAAATTACTACATATAGGACAGAGAGGATCTGGAAGAAAAGAATGCCGCGTACATTGCAGTGTTTGTAAGTTTAGTAAAATGAGTTCATTTTCTAAAGAAGAATGTCCGTGAGCTAATATTTTCTCCGTTTCAGCATGAATGAGCTGGCACATTTGCAGAATGCCATTTTGAGTGGCGCGTACATCACGCCTCGTTACGTGCTCTGATTTCAATGCATATTTCCGCTGTAATTCCCACATTTCTTGTTGATCAAATCCGGCGATAAAGCGTCGTCCATCGGCACAATGGGTGCATCCCGTTGCAAGAGGATGAATATAAGGTCCGATAACACCTTCACCAAATGAAGTAAACGCACGTAGCCACGGAATATGATTGGAACGAAAAACAAGCTCAGCATCATGATGAATAGTAGAAGGAGAGCCGTCATGTAATACGAGAGCGAGGTTGATATTTTCAGGGAGTTCGTCTGTAATTGTATGTTGGCGAATGATGGAATATTGTTTGCGTAATTGATCATGTACATAGTCTGCAAGTAGGCCATCTCCTATAAGCAATATATGTTGAGTCATAGACCGTCCTCCTTTGCAATTAATACCCCGTACACACCATCTAAATTTTCTTTCAAAAATGATTCAATCGCTAAATCAAACATGAATGGATAAAAATTATGTTCTCCTAAATGCTGCAAGGCAAGCTGTAAAGATTGCACATCTGGAATTTCTTCGTCCGCTTGTATTTCTATTCGAAAAGAATCAGTGTCATATAAAATAATAGATGATTCGGGCAAAACAGTAGCTCTGTATGGAGTTTCTTCATTTTGAATGTGAAGAAGAGATAGTTGTAGTGCGTTACGTAACGCTAACGTCATATTAATACTGGATGCGCCATACCATCTATCATTTACACCGACCCAAACGACTGGAAAACTAAGAATCTCTTCACTCATTGCTATTTTAGGTGCTTCATGAATTGTAGAGAGAGCATCGTAATAAAACTTACAATGTGTATCATGAATTTCAGCTAGGTCAATCGTTGTAATTTCTTCTAGCATATGTGATTGCCGCTCATATAGTTTATTGTTTAAATGTTGTTGTAGTGCCCGGTATACACCTTCTGTCATCGTTTCCCCAGCACCAATACCGATATCGTTATGTTCAGGAATAAGGCGATGAATGATTTCAGCTACATATGTTTCAATTCCTGTTAAACCAGCTTCACGGCGAGCTTCATTATGAGTCAAACCAGCGCAAGTCATAAGAGGCAGGAGGGAAGCGGGACCATCGGATAGTGGTGTAGCTACTTGAATATTACATTGTGATAACGGTAGTTGATATGAATTTTGTTCATCCCACACATGGAATATACCAGCTTCTTTAGAAGTTAATGAGTCGAAAAAACGGAACAATTCAGTTGAAGTATGTTGGTTGGACCGCTGCGCAAGTTTTTCGGTAAGATTTTCTATTGTATCAATTGTAAAACTTTCATCAGTTGCGAGAGGATGTTTTATAAAAGGATGCCATGTCCCTTCGAGTGTTTCACAGTTTAATAAAAAGAATTGTGGCTCTTTTTCTCGATATGAATCATCAGCGACGTGTTTAAATAATTCAAAAACAATTATATTTGCTAACATTGCGCCAGTAATTGGTGAAAAAGGAGCTGATGCATTTTCATTTTGCAAAGTAGTTTCATGTAGCCGATGCCAAGCTGATTCCCAGCATTCTTCACGATCAGCTGTTACGACAGGACCAGCCAAACCGAATGTTGATAAACAAATGGCGGGTATGAAGTTCTTTCCTACTTCCTTGCAAATCGTGTGAACTGTTCTTAAGCCTTCAATGTCTCCATTTTGAGAAACGTATAAAATCCAGTCAAAGGGTTCGAACACTTCATGCAGGGGGCGGTCAATTGTAGTATCTATTTCTTGAACAAGTACATTGTCATCAACTTCATATGCACGTTCTACTAGTTCATGAATTCGGTCGTAATTTGTTTCCATATAATCTGTGACAAGGTAATGAAATGTAGGTAATCCGGATTCTAGTAAAGAAGAAACTAAGGAAGTAAGCATATCCCCAGAACCAAGTATAAGGACATTTGCTGCGCGGTACGTCTGGAATTTTAAAGCACCTGAATGAGAATCAGCTTCTAGAAATTCAATTTGCGAAGCATACCTATCGAGTAATGCACTGTTTAATTCATGAGGTGCATCTTGACTTACATCACGAACAAAACCATTTTCATATAAAATCTCTCCAATTTCAAATACACGATGTTGATAGGGGAGAGGAAGACCATCGGTTATTTCTGCTAAAGAATGATCACCATTAAACATAGGCATTAATTTTTCAATCCAGTTATAAATTCCATCACCGTCCATGCGGAATGAACTGGCGTTATTTCGAAAATAGACACCCCCGTTTGAGTCGGGAAGGAAGAAAGTATCCTTATTTGCTTTAAGCTTTGCATGAGCTGGAAGGTTATTCATTTTAATCCTCCTTACGTTTTAAGCATACATTATTAGCTTATGTCATGAAATTTGTCCCGTATGAACGCAATAAAAAAAGGCTGTAGAATGATTTATTCTACAGCCTCTAATAGACTATTAGTCTATCAACCTTCTAATAATAATGATTTTGGATCTTCAAGCATATCTTTAACAGCAACAAGGAAGCTAACTGCTTCTTTACCATCAACAATACGGTGATCGTAAGATAGTGCAAGGTACATCATCGGACGATTTTCCATACGTTCTGCATCAATTGCAACGGGTCTTACTTGGATTTTGTGCATTCCTAAAATACCTACTTGTGGGCTGTTTAGGATTGGTGTTGACATTAGAGAACCGAATACACCACCGTTTGTAATTGTAAATGTACCACCTTGTAGCTCTTTTAATGAAAGTTTATTATCACGTGCTTTCATACCTAAATTACGAATTTCGCTTTCGATTTCAGCGAAGTTTAATTGGTTAGCATCGCGTACAACTGGAACAACTAATCCATCTGGAGCTGCTACTGCAATACCGATATCATAGAATTTTTTAATGATAAGCTCGTCGCCTTGAATTTCAGCATTTAATAATGGGAATTGTTTTAATGCTGCAACAACTGCTTTTGTGAAGAATGACATAAAGCCAAGACGTACATCATGTTTTTTCTCGAAAGCATCTTTACGCTCTTTACGTAATTCCATGATTGCACTCATATCAACTTCGTTAAATGTTGTTAACATTGCAGATGTTTGTTGTACTTCTACAAGACGTTTTGCAATTGTTTGACGGCGGCGGGACATTTTTACGCGCTCAACTGGTTTTTCAAATTCCGTTTTTGCAACTGGAGCAGGAGCTGGACTTTTTGGAGCAGCTGGTGCTTCTTTTGGTGCTGCAGCATGAGCTTGTACATCATGTGGTCTCACACGTCCAAGTGGATCTGTGCTACGTACGTCGTTTAAGTCGATTCCTAATTCACGAGCCATTTTTCTAGCAGCTGGTGATGCGATAGGACGGTTCGTATTTGGTAAACCTTGTAGAGCCGTAGCTTGTTCAGCAGTTGGAGCAGCAGCTTTCGGTGCTTCAGCTGTTTCTTGTTTTGGTTGCTCAGCCACTGGTGCAGGTGTACTTACTGCCACTGGTGCGCCATTTGCATCTAAAATTGCGATAGTTGCGCCAACTTCAACTGTATCCCCAGGCTCGCCTAGTAACTTTGATACAATACCTGAATCTTCTGCAATGATTTCTACATTGACTTTATCAGTTTCAAGCTCAACAACGCTGCCACCTTTCTCAACTTTGTCACCTACGTTGATAAGCCATTGTGAAATAGTTCCTTCTGTAATAGATTCTGCAAGCTCAGGTACTTTAATTTCGATCATTTTAAATGTCCTCCCCTTATTTGCCTAACGGTGTGTTTTGTCTTCTTTAATCTTCGGTAATCTCCATTTGTTAGCTCGACTTGGGCAGAATATCTGCCCAAGTCGAGCCGGGAAAAATTCATTGTTACTTTTAGTTGCTATAAACTTCAATTTCTTGTTTATCTTGACGGAAGTTATACTTCACATCTAAAGCGTGCGCCACAATTAGTTCTTGCTCAGCTTTGTGAGCGAACGGATCGCCACCAGATGGGCTAGAACGATCTGGGCGTCCAATGTAACCTGTTTTCACTGTATCTCCAGCTAGTTCGAACAGAATTGGAGCCATGTAATGCCATGCACCCATATTACGAGGTTCTTCTTGAACCCAAATAATTTCTTCTAAGTTTTTAAAGCGTTTCATAATAGATTGAACTTTTTCAGCAGGGAATGGATACAACTGTTCAATGCGAACGACATGAACTTCATCTAAGTTGTATTCATGTTTACCAGACTCGATTTCCGCTGCTAAGTCAATCGCCATTTTACCTGTACTTAAAACAAGACGTTTAACTTTATTTGGTTTCATGCCAAGGTTTTCTTGTTCTAAAGCAGGTTGGAAACGTCCTTCGCTTAACTGACTAGCAGTTGAAAGCGTAAGTGGGTGACGTAATAAACTCTTCGGCGTCATAAGTACTAAAGGTCGAACAGCTTCTGTTCCTAAAATAGATGCTTGACGACGCAAGATATGGAAGTACTGTGCTGCGCTCGTTAAGTTTGCAACTGTCCAGTTGTTTTCAGCAGCTAACTGTAAGAAACGCTCTGGACGTGCACTAGAATGCTCTGGTCCTTGACCTTCATAACCGTGTGGTAATAGAAGAACTAAACCAGATTTTTGACCCCATTTTGCTCTTCCAGCTGAAACGTATTGATCAAATAATGCTTGCGCAGTATTTGAGAAGTCACCATATTGCGCTTCCCACATAACAAGAGTTTCTGGAGCAAATACGTTATAACCATACTCGTAACCAACAACAGCAGCTTCTGATAACGGACTGTTATGAACAGAGAATGAAGCGTTAATGTTTGGTAAGCGATGTAATGGTGAATATGTTTCATTTGTATCAGTATCGTGTAATACGATGTGACGATGCGCGAATGTACCACGCTGTGAGTCTTGACCAGTTAAACGAATTGGTGTACCTTCTTGTAAAATAGAAGCGAATGCTAATGACTCAGCAAGTGCCCATTCAATTTTACCGTTCTCTTCAAGAGCATCTTTACGGCGTTCAAGAATTTTCTTCACCTTCGGATATACGTTAAAGCCTTCTGGCCAAGATAATAGACCTTCATTCATTGCACGAAGTGAGTCAAGTTCAACACCAGTATCAATTGGCTGAATGCCTTTTGCAACAACATCTGGTACTTTAACGTGAATTGTTGCATCGCTCGTATCAGCTGGTGGTACTTGTGCATAATCAGATTTTAATTGTTCTTGTATAAATTGAGTAATTGTTTCAACCTCATCTGCATTTAGAACACCAGCAGCTTGTAATTGATCTGCATAAATTGCTCTTACAGTTGGGTGATTTTTAATTTTTTTGTACACTTGTGGTTGCGTAACTGCTGGGTCATCCATTTCGTTATGACCGTAGCGACGGTAACCAATTAAATCGATTAAGAAGTCTTTTTTGAACAACGTACGATATTGAATAGCCAGGTTAGCAGCAGCAAGACAAGCTTCTGGATCATCAGCGTTCACGTGAACAATCGGAATATCAAAACCTTTTGCAAGGTCGCTTGAATATTTCGTAGAACGAGAATCATAGCTATCAGTCGTAAAACCAACTGCATTGTTTGCGATAACATGAATTGTTCCGCCCGTTTGATACGCGTTCAATCTGCTTAAGTTTAGTGTCTCAGATACAATACCTTGACCAGGGAATGCAGCGTCACCATGAACTAAAACTACGAATGATTTAGAAGTATCTTGTTCTGGAAGACCAGACTTTTTACGATTCTCTTGAGCTGCACGTGCGAAACCTTCCACAACAGGGTTAACGAACTCAAGGTGACTCGGGTTATTCGCTAATGTAACGCGAGTGCTAACTTCTTCATTCCCAACGACTTGTTCTCTACCTAAATGGTATTTCACGTCGCCAGTCCATCCAGCATTTGCCACTGCGCCTTCTATTTTTGCATGTTTGAATTCAGCAAACATGTGAGTATATGGTTTTTCTAATACGTGAGCAAGTACGCTTAGACGCCCGCGGTGAGCCATACCAATCATGACATCTTCAACGCCGCCTTTAGCACCTTCAAGGACAATTTCATCTAGAACAGGTACAAGCATATCAACGCCCTCGATAGAGAAACGCTTTTGCCCAACGAATGTTTTATGCAAGAATTGCTCGAAACCTTCAACAGCTGTTAAACGTTTTAAAAGAGCAGTACGTTTTTTATTTGATAATGGTTGACGCAATGAATTTGATTCCACCATTTGATGCAACCACGCGCGTTCTTCACTATCTTGTATATGTGAGAATTCATAAGCTAAAGATTTTGTATAAACGTCTTTTAATCTATGAATTACATCAAGTGCAGTGTGAATACCCTCTGGTGCATCTTGCCATACTGTTTTAGCTGGAATCGCTTTCAAGTCAGCATCGCTCAATTCGTTCATTGCTTTCTCAAGAAGAGATTGTCCGTTTGCAGCATCTTCCATCGGGTTGATGTGAGCCAACGTATGCCCGAAAGAACGAATCTGTTCAACAAGTTGAACGACTTTAAGAATTTTTTCAATGTTACCTGTGTTTTGAGGAGAAAAATGTGTTGCTGTGTTGTCCCCTGTTACGACATCATCTTGAAACGAAGGAGCTCCAAAAATTTCAAAAAGCTCTTGTAATTCCGGATCAACAGAACCTGCTCCAGTTACGTAAAGATCATACTGTTCAATAACATAACCAAGGTTCGGACCATGGAACTTGGCCCAAGGGTTTGTCGTTGTATTCTTCCTCGTCATTTGTTTAAACCTCCCAATGCATATAATCCTTTTCCTATACAAAAGGTGCATTTTGCTCTTTTTCAATAATTGATGAACTAATAATTAATGTAAATGTTGTCTTTACTCTTATGTTATTACAATAATTTACATAATACCAAACACTATTACTTATCTGTTTTGTAAAAAAACATTCACAATAACTTATCACCCAAGTTAATCTTTCATGTTATAAAGTAATTTTACAGAAAAATGGAGTGGATATATTTGGTATACCTACACTAACAACTATAATTGTTGCATTTACATATAGGTATAATAGTTAGAATGTTTCGATAAAATAAAGTTCGAATTATGTATATTGAAATAATAAGCGCTTTCATTGATATTATACAACAATATAACGGAATATAGTATAAAAAATAAAAAATTATGAATTTAGAGTAAACTTTATTTCGGTAGTGTTAAATATTGAAAGGAAAACGAAGGATTTCTACAAAAAAAGTGGCTAAACATAAAAAATGCTTCATAAACCGTTAGTTTCTATTAATATGCCGAAAAATACCGTAAAACAAATAACGCATTTCATCTAATAAAGCGGCAAATAAAATATTTTAAAAGGATAAAACAAATATGGAGATATTAAATTTTTATAAAAATGGAGAAGGGATATAGTAACGGATATATACATTGTTCCATGTTGCATTACAAAATAGACGTGCTGAAATTGAAAAAGTTTCTTCTATAATAAAGTGAAACTTTAATCAGTGTGGGGTTTGTCCATCCACCACTGATTATTAGCCTTCACCAATCGGGCAGTTATTTCCCACCTAAATTCCTCGTATTCACTGAATTTTGAGGTGTGAGTCTTACTGCCTGTTAATGCGGGATAAATAGCGTGAAACAAACTGAAATATATGTAAAGGAAACTTGACGTAAAGTTTACTTTACATATATACTCGATATAAGGGAGGAGGGAGAAATTTCCTTGGAAAATAAAATGGTCGAATATCGAAAAAAATTTGGACTATCTCAAGAAAAATTGGCTGAGAAACTTGGAGTTTCCAGACAAACCATCATTTCAATTGAAAAAGGGAAATATGATCCATCACTTCCATTAGCATTTGAAATAGCGAAAACATTTCAAACAACGATAGAACATGTATTTATTTATGAAGGAAAAGAAGAGGGGGAGAAAGGATGAATGATTCACAAAAGTATTTTGTTATTATGGGAATTATCTTTTTAATTATGAGTGGATTTATGATACTAGCAGGTATAATGACACATTCAGCACCACCAAGTCCTACTTATACGTTACTAGCAATGATGATTATGTGTTTCTGCTTAAGTTACTTACACCCGCAATTTAAAGAAAAAGATGAGCGAATGAAACTCATTCGTTATAAAGGGATGTTCTTCAGTTTTTTTGCATTAACAGCGTATTATCTCCTTTTCTCTATCGGCTTAAATTTAAAAGTAATGACACTATCTGCGGTTGAACTATTACATATACTTATGGCACTTACAATGAGTACCGTCTTTATCTCATTTGTTGTTTTGGCAAAAAGATATTAAGATGGAAGAGAGAAAGGAAGATTAACATATGCAAATGATGTATGCTTTTGGTATGGGGATCGTTTTATTTTTAGCGGTGTTCCTATTCATTCGTAAAGACGTTCAAGGCGGGACGTTAACGAAACGAGGATTTTATAAAATGATTGGCTGTTTAGTTGTTATGTTTATAGCGATCATCGTAATGATTGTATTAATTACTCAATCATTATAAATTTTAAAAATGAAACCTTACTTTTTGCAAGGTTTTTCTTTTTGTATAAAAACCTAAAAATTACCACAAAAACCATTTACTACATGGACGCTATATTGTATAATCCAATAAAATAATAGAAAAGGAGAATAGTATATGAATCAAAAAGCTATCTTCTTTTTATTAACAAGTCTACTACTTGTAGCTAGTATTACTTATATAATATGTAACACACGAGAACAAGTACCACCTATATTAGTATGGGAGGACCAAGAATACTACGTTACGGATGAACCTGCTCAAGCAGAAGAAGTCGGGCAAAGGCTCGGAGAAGTGACAAAGAAAATTGAAGCAAGTAAAGCACCTACTAAAAATAGTGAATCTAATACATTACAAGAAAAAACAGAAGTATTCACAATGATTGAAGAAAAAAAAGATGATCAATCGCCTTTAATCATAAAGGAACCTTATGGTGATGAATATAGAATAGTAAGGCCGATGTTAAAGCAAGTACTATAATAGAAAAGGAGACTCATATGCAGACAATAGCTTCATATCCGTGGTCGTTAAGAAAAATATTTGTCTTTTTCCTTTGCTTTATTCTGCCTCCTATCGGTTTCATTTATATTTTGATGAATAGAGAAGCACTACAAAAGAGAGATTTCATTTTATATGTATTATTTGCTGCTATTAATATATCGCTTTGGTTATCATTGATGATTTTTGATAGGAGTATGTGGATGGTAGCGGGGCATGATGTGCTTAGCGTAATTGTTATTATTGTTTCGAATATGAATAAGGGATAACCCAGCAATTTTAAAGTTGCTGGGTTTTATTTTGATATTTATAATGAAATAACAAATCTTTAATAGAGAGTAGTGGCATTATGAGATGGAGAGCAGGAACGTTTGAAAAAATAGAAACAAACCATGCATCTATTGAACAAATTATAAATACATATAAGAAACAAAACTTAAATGGTGGAGCGGTTATAAGCTGTTTTAAAGTACATAACGAAAACTTTTTCAAAGAAATACCACATGGAGAAGATGGACACGAGCACTTTTTCAGAAGAATCTGCAACTCTTTAGATATAATCAATAACTTAGAAGAATTAAAAATACATACATCAGATAAATATAAGTTTCGTTTTAAAGAGCATCAGGCAGTCATGCTTGATGGTAGCATTGCCGCTCAAATTTTGTGGGGCGGAGCGTATGAAGCATTTCAAGAACGGCCGGTTGCTGCGAAGCAATTAGCGATTAATGTATGCCAATATATGTTCCAAGATCGATACGAAGATATTAAAGTGTTTGAAAGTGACCACCCTTGGACAGATTGGTTTTACGATGTTGTATGGGATGCTACTTGGATGGTATTAGATAGTAAGGAGCATAAAATGTGGTTAATTTGTGCTACGGATACGGATTAAAAGATAAAGAGTCTTGTAGAAATGCTACAAGGCTCTTTATCTTTTGGGAAAGAATAGAAAATAAATCGTATAAATGTTATACTAAAAAATGTTTGTAATGTAAGTTTTATACTGTTGTATAGTGATGGCTTACTAGAAAAGAAAAGGTAAGGTAAGAGGAGAATGAACGTGAAAAAGGTAAAGAAATTATTGCTACTAATGATGGTAATAGGGTTAACAGTTGGTGTTCTAGCAGGATGTGCAAACCCGAAAGATACTGCTGAAGAATTTTTAACAGCAATACAAAAAGGGGATGTAGAGAAGGCTCGTACATTCGTTGAAAGTGACAAGGAATTTAATAAACTAAATGAAAAAACAGATGATGCTGAAGCAAAAGAAATGCTAAGCGCAATTACGAAAAACTTTAAATTTGAAAAACTAGAAGAAGTATCAAAAACAGATGATAAAGCAGAAGTGAAAGTGAAAATTACATCTGCTGATCTATCTGTTGCCGTAACGAAAGCAATGGGAGAAGTTATGCCAATGGCCTTCGCTAGTGCCTTTAGCGAAGATAAAGAGCAATCTGAAAAAGCAATCGAAAAAACAATGACATCAGCTATCATTAAACATTTATCAGATAAAGATGCAATAATGGCAACACGCGAAGTTACATTGAACTTAAAGAAAAACAAAGATGGTGACTATAAAATCGTTGCTGATGATAACTTGAAAGAAGTATTGTTTGCGAATGCTAAAGCTTTGGAGAAGATGTTTGGTGGGAAGTGATTGACTTACATAAAAAAGAGACATCATATCACGTAGTAGGGTGATATGGTGTCTTTTTTTATGACCATGGAGAGGTTTGAACTCACGATATCCATTCTAAAAATTTTATATCATGTTTTTATAAATATATAACATAAAGCTAGTTGTAACAGGGAAGATACTGTATTCGATGTTTTCTTAGGCAGATCCTGTAACGTAGAAAAGTGAAATTTCTAGACCAGATTTTAATTAGTTTTCTTTCAGTTTTAATGAGGAGATGTACGAAGATGTTGTGACTATGCCTGCTGAATACTATTAATTGTGAAGTTAAATAAGACAACAATTTATTAGAGGAAGATTAGTTAGTTTAATTATAAGATTTAGGTGTTTAACAGGGTTACTAATTAATTTCAGTTCTCCCATGAAAAATTAAAGAAAAAGTATTGATTAACAAATTCGTGTTTTAAGTGAATGTGGGGGCTTCTTTAAATAAAGGTGGTCAACACTATGTAAATAATTAGGAGTGCTAAAATATGCAAAATTGCATATTAATTATTTTAAATCTTATGCTAACCTTATAATGCGAAATATAACATTTGTTGGTAATGATTCATTTTTGAAGGATAAAAAATGAGATATTACAGTGAATTGTGTGCCATCGTCCTATATTATAAACGATAATAACGAAAGCTATTTGAAGTCCTTTGAGGGAAATAAGTTATTAAAGAAGATACCATATAGAAGATTTTTCGGAATTTAAGATGTTACAAATGTCATCTTATTTTTAATGTCTGATAAAAGTGATGCCATTAGAGGGCAAAATATTGTGGTTGACTATGGATATACAATTGTATAAATAAATCATCTTGGGAATTAAGGTTGTGGATAATGAGTTTACTAATTAAAGATTTAACAAAGAAATTTGACGAGCATGTTGCAGTGAATAATTTGAATATCGAGATACCGAAAGGTGAAATATTTGGGTTCTTGGGCGGGAATGGAGCAGGTAAAACGACTACATTTCGAATGATACTTGGACTTTTATCGAAATCAAGCGGAACCATTTCATGGAATGGTAAACCTATAAATTATGATGTTACAGATAAGATTGGGTATTTACCAGAAGAACGTGGTCTTTATGCGAAAATGACTGTCAAAGAACAAGTTAACTTTTTTGCAAAATTAAAGAATATGAAAAGTAAAGATGCAGAAAAAGAACTGCACTATTGGCTGGAGCGTTTTAATATAACTGAGTATCTGAACAAAAAGGTAGGAGAACTTTCAAAAGGGAATCAGCAAAAAATTCAGCTGATAACAGCGATTATACATAAGCCTGAACTCTTAATTTTAGATGAACCATTTAGTGGTTTAGATCCAGTAAATGTTGAAATGTTAAAAGAAGCTGTTCTTGATATGCAAAAACAAGGGTCGTCGATTCTTTTTAGTTCACATCGTATGGAACATGTGGAAGAATTATGCCAACACATTTGTATCATGCACAAAGGAGTATCTGTTGTTCAGGGAGACATTGCCAAAATTAAAAGTGACTTTGGTAAAAAGAATGTTGTAATCGTTGGCGATCATGACTTTGATTATTTAAAAGAAATAAAAGGTGTGGAAAGTATGAAGAAACGTAAGAATGCAGTTACTCTTAAAATTTCATATGAAGAAGTTTCGCATGTTTTATTTAAAGAGATAACGAAATTAGGGTATGTTAAAAAGTTCGCAGTGGAAGAGCCTACACTAAATGACATCTTTATTGAGAAAGTAGGTGCACAGCATGAATAGTTTCTGGACGATTTTTTTACAAAACTATAAATCTAAGGTAAAAGCTAAATCATATATTGCTATTACAATCATAATTTCTATGTTAATTATAGGACTGATGAACTTTGACAAAATTTATAACTATTTTGTAGGTAACGAGGAAGAGCAAGTTGTCATTGTTACAGAAAAAGAAGAATTATATACAACTATTCATCAAGTGTTTAAAAATGTCGATAGTAAGATGCATGTTAAACATAGTACGGATAAACAAAAAGCAGAATCGGGCGTTAAAAATGGTGATTATTCATATGCTATCGTTGTAGAGGAATTGGAAAATAAACAACTAAAGGCTACGTATATAACTGAGACAGATGTAAATCAGCAAGATGTTAGCAAGGTTCAAACGATTTTATCTCAAATACAATCTTCTAATTTCGCTCAGCAATTGAATCTATCGCAAGATGAATTAAAGGTGTTAACGACGCCAGTAGAAATTCATACCAAAACTGTTTCAGATAAGGTTAAAGATGGAGAACATACAGAGGGTGTAGGAATTTTAATTAATACCTTTATCATGCTAAATTATTTTATGATATTATTGTATGCTGCGCAATTAGCTACAGATGTTGCAACAGAAAAATCTTCTCGTGTAATGGAGTTAGTTGTTTCAAGTATTTCGCCTACAAAACATTTATATGCAAAGCTATTCTCAACATTATTGGCAGGTATTACACAAATGATAATTTGGGGCTTGGTCGCAACTGTTGGGTATAAAATAGCAATTAATGAATCGAAAAATGATATTTTAAATAGTATTGATTTAAACTCTGTTGCTCCTACTCTAGTGGCGTATGGGATTTTATTCTTCACATTAGGATTCTTATTATATGGCTCATTATCTTGTCTACTCGGCTCTATTATTAGTCGTATAGAGGAGTCTTCTCAAGCTGTTATGCCACTGATGTTTATGTTAATTGCTGCTTTGTATATCGCACTTTATGGAATGTCAAATCCAAGCAGCACGGTTGTTACCGTTACTAGTTATATACCTTTCTTTACTCCTATTGTTATGCTCGTACGAATTGGATTCCTCAATATTCCAGTATGGGAGATTGCGCTTACATTAGCAATTCTATTAGCAACAATATGTATGATGATTGGTTTAACGAGCCGTGTTTACCGCGGCGGCGTATTATTATATGGTAAAGGTGCATTTAGTAATATAAAGAAGGCAATCAAGTTAGGGAAGAAATAAGATTAGCTCATTCATTTTTGAGACTTATATTTACAAAGAACTACATGGTTAATCTATGTAGTTCTTTGTTTTTTTGTAAAATGTATATAAATAAATATAAAAGAATGTGTTGTCAATTTAGAAAGCGTTGATAATTTAAAAAACCTTATGTTGTAAACGATAGAAAAAGAAGAAGTAGGATCATAAACACATATGCACCATTAGGTAAATACGTGGAATTTATAAAATAGGTAAGGACTGTTTCGTTCCCTACCTATCCATTTCTGAATATTAATATTCAATTTTGTATATAAAAAAATAAGCTCCGAAAAGCTTATTTTTTCATGATTATTCTCCTCTTCCTATAACTGTCATTCCTGCTGTGTAAATTGTATCTACAGAACCATCAGCGCTTACAATTTCAACTTTGTAACGGTATGTTCCATTATCTCCAATATCTTCGCCATATCCTGTGAAAGTAGAAATTTCATCATTACTTCCAGCTGGAACCCATTGATTTTTCCAATTGAAGAAAGTATCATATTCTCCCCAGCTATCTCCATATTTCTTTTCGATGCTGACATTGTAATGAATATCCTCAGTTCGGTCATTTGTAATTCTTGCAATTACGTTTTGCCCAAATCGGTATTCCGTAGCGTGTACTTGAACTGTAACACCATTCACCGTTTCGCTAGGTCCACAGATATAACGACAGAACTCGCTTGCTCCGTCGGCATGTGCTTTAGTTGTATCAATGTTCATAACCGTGAAACCGCCCAAAGCTAAAGCTCCTGTTAATAATACTTTACCAAATGTTTTCACTTGAAATTCCTCCTAAGTATATTCTCAATTCGTTCAATAGATATCACATTAAGTAGTTTTATAACATGAATCTAATCGAACGCTGTTTTTCCTCGAATGTATTCGCTAGTAATCTTGTGTCGTGTAGTAATCTAATCTCTACATAAAATTCCATAGTTTTGATTCCATATATGTATCATGATTTACATAGAATAAATCTGTTAATACGTTTTGGGTATTTACTTATCCCACCTTCCTCGTTACCTTTTATTGGTAAAATATTTTTTTTATTATATACTACTATTACCTATTTACAAGAGAAAATAATCCTGTATGCAAAAGTGCATAATAAAAAACGAACCAATACTATAGTTCGTTTTTCATCATGCTAAGTCTGATAAAGTCTCATTAACATTTTCTTTAATTTTTTGATGATTCGATTTTTTAACATCTTCAATTATAGATTTGTACCCTCATTCCATATCCTTTAACCATTCTTCACGTAGAAATATACTCGTGCCTTTCGTCCGTCTGATGGGTTTGATTTGTCCCTTTTTCAATAGCGCATTCATACGAGCCATTGAAATCCTCAATATTTCAGTCACTTCCGAAGTCAATAAAATTTCTGTTTTGGCAAATTCCCTTTTATCGAATGGTTGCATTATATATACGTCGATCATAGCAATTACTCCTTATAAAAAATGGGCCTATGTCAAACATAGACCGTTGTATACCATTGTGCTGAGTAGGTGCTTGGGTTACCTCGTGAGATATGTTCAATTTGCTCAGCGGATTGAAAATCAAACAATTTTATTACATGCAGTAAATCACAGCATCTCGTTTCCTTGAGAATTTCCGCTACCAAACTTGCATCTTCTAACGGCCCCATTTCTACATAGCGCTCCATTGTTCTGATTCCTATTTCTGTATCTTGATGCACGTAAATATGGCCATCAAAGCATACACATTCATTTTTTAATCAATAAACCCAGTCATAAATAAAATTTGTTGTAATATCGGTCATATAGAATATTTGAGCATTTTGTGTTCCATGAAATGCTTTTATACTATTAAACATAAGAAGGAATTGATTCAATGATGTTGGGGCGTGAATTCTGTTTTACTTTACTATCAATAAATCTTTCGAATACGCGTTCAACAGAATATTCTTTTGAAATTTTGCTAGTTTTCCGTTTGTGGGGTTGTCGTTTTTTTACGATTTCTTTTTCTGTGAAGTATGTTAAAGACATAAAAAAACTCCTTCATTCTCATTTAGAGTTAAAGGAGGAGTCTCGATCAAAACTTGAGCGGTACTCACCGTTAGTTTTGCTCAAAATATGAAATTATCAACAGTTGATACAAAAGGATATGATCCCGGAGAGGTTCGAACTCACGACCTCCACCCTGTCAAGGTGGCGCTCTCCCTGCTGAGCTACGGGATCTTCAAAAATACTTATGTAATAGCATCTTTAATAATAATGATAAAGCAATTATATATAATTAACTGAAATTTTACAATATTTATACAGGAAGTTTTTAAAGATGGATCTTGTACAATCATGCTAGAAGTGAATAAAGGAATAATTAATAAGAAGGAAACTGAATAGAAAGTAGGTTTTAAATGTAGAGGTTATATTATTTACGATATTTATCCAAAGGGTTTTCATCGCTTAAATCAACAAGTAAAGGACATAAGAATAGCAAAGGTAAAGCAGCATTAGCATGATGAAAGGTATCGTTAGAAAGGTATTGCCTTCCAAAACAATACGGACAATCTTTTTCAAATGTCACAAGTATCGACCATACATCTTTTATTTTCCACTTCGTCTTACAATATGTACAATGTGCCATAGAATTCCTCCTCATTTTTAGTTTTTTTAATATATTCCATTTGATTGTACGAAAGCAAAGTGTATTTGATGTGATAAAATGAAAGTTGTGTTGTTTTTATACGGATGTATTTAGTAATGTATGACAAATTGTATAACGTGTGATGGCTATGTAGAATAAGGGATTTTCACTTTCGATATTCAAATTGGCCAATATATCCTTTTTACAATTTACTTAAAATCATGTATAACAGAGATACAAGATTTTTTTACCCCGCATTAACGGGCAGTAAGATCCCCGCTCAAAATTCAGCGAAAGCAAAGAAGTTAGGTGGGAGATCAACTGCCCGTAAAAGCCCGATTGGTGAAGGCTAATAATCCGTGGGGGATGAAGAAAATCCCCACGGATTAAAGTTTAACTTTATAAATATTCAAGAGTAGAGGGAGAATTATTGTAATGGTAAGAAAAACGTTCAAGATGCGCGTTTCTAGAAATAGAACGATTTCGATTAATGGCTCGATTCTTGATGTAGATGTTACGCATGATGAGTTTTTGCAAGAGCTTGTTGAGTGGGTCGATTCTAAAGGTTGGTCATTTATGGGGATGACGGATGAGATTACGCCTGAGGAAGCAAGTCAGAAGTTAATAGATTCGTTAATTGATGAGAAGGATAAGAAAGAGTAATTCCTTCTTATTTTTATTGTATAATTATGTCCTTTATCGTAAAAATATGATATAGTAAAAAATAGTGATTTTTCTTCCAATTTAATACAAATTACATATAGATTGGTAGATTCATTTTTTATTTGTAGGAGTAAAGTGAAAAGGGAGAGTCATATGGTAAATTTCAAGAAAATTTTGGTTTTTATTACAGTTATTAGTTTGTTTTTATTGACACCTATGACGTTGCGTGCTGAGACGAATATTGGAGTGAATCCGGAGCAAGTGGCACCACCACCTAAGGAAGGGCCAAATGTTTTTAGTCAGTTTGCAGCTACGATTGATGCGAAAACAGGTGATTTGTTGTATGACAAAAATGCACATCATCGTGCGTATCCAGCTAGTGTGACGAAAGTGTTAACAGCGATTTTGTTAATGGAGCATACGAAGCCAGAGGATCAGTTTACATTTTCGCAATTAGCATTAGATCAAGAGAAGAGCAATTATCAAATTGAGTTTCAACCCGGTGAGACGGTGAATAGAAATACCGCGCTTATGATTTTAATGGTGTTAAGTGCGAATGATGTGTCGTATGCGATTGCAGAGCATATTGGTGGAAGTGTTGAGAATTTTGCTAATATGATGAATGAAAAGGCAAAACAGTTAGGTGCTACAGATAGTCACTTTGTAACACCAAATGGACTGCATGATCCGAACCATTATACGACGCCGTATGATATCGCTATGATTACGAGAGGTGTGCAAAAGTATCCTGAAATTTTGCAAGCGATGAATACGAAAAGAACGACAGTTACTACATCTAGGCAGACGGTGTCTATTTTTAATAAATCTATTTATTTTGAGAACCCATATAGTATCGGCGGTAAGACGGGGTTTACGAATGAGGCACGTAATACGCTCGTTTTATTAAATGAGAAAGATGGAAATCGTATTATAAATGTAGTAATGGCTTCTCAAAGACCTGAAATCTATGAGGATTTAAAGCAGATGGCGGAATATTCTTTTGGGCAATTTACGAAACAAACGGTGCTAGATAAACATAGTTGGCATCAAAAGACAACGTATTTAAATAAAGATATTGATAGCGAACTTGAAAAAAGTGCAGAGCTTGTGCTTAAGAAAGATGAAGGGAAAAATGTGAAAACTATTTTTCGGGCCGCTTCATTAGATAAAGACTCTTTGTATCATAAGGGAATCCATCGTGGTGAGGTAGTTGGTGCAGTCGATATTACGAAAAATAATCAAACAATTGCGACGATAAATGTTCTTTCAAAAGAAGATGTTACTTTTGCGATGCCTAAAAAGGATACAATTGAGCCTGAAATAACAGAGTCAAATGTGAAAGTGATAAGTATTGGGATAGGTGCGATTGTATTAGTTGGAGTCATTTTATATGCTGTGGTGCGCCATAATAGACAAGGAATAAAATCAGAAGAAAAGTAAAAAAGCATGAGGACTGTGAAGAGATTTTGTCACAGTCTTTTTTATATACGGAAAAGAAGTTTAACTAATAATTGTAAATTTTCTTATTGCAATAACTCGAAGTTCGTTATATCATTTACTTGTGTTCTTGTTAAAGAACACAAGAAGCATTGCATACTTCAAATAATATAAAACAACGGAGAGGGAGAGAGACGATGAAATTAATTTGGAAGATAATTAGCAACGCGATCTCATTTGTTTTATTTGCATTGATGGTTTTCTTAGCTTTTGTAGTCATTTCTTCAAAAGCGAGCGGTGGGGATCCGACAGTGATGGGATATCAGTTTAAGAGCGTTCTTTCAGGATCGATGGAACCGACGTTTTTAACAGGATCAATCATTGCAATAGAGCCAAAGAAAGATGGTTCTAAATATGAAAAAGGTGATGTTATTACCTTTAAAGAGAAAGATCAAAAAATTATCACTCACCGTATTATCGGTGTGAAAGATACAAATGGAAAAGTAATGTATGAAACAAAAGGGGATAACAACAACGGACCAGATTTAGAACCAGTACTTGCAGAAAATGTAGTTGGGAAATATGCAGATATTACAGTTCCGTACGTTGGTTATTTACTGAATTATGCGAATTCAAAAGCGGGAGCAGCATTACTTCTTATTATTCCAGGCGTCTTTTTACTTGGTTATTCCGCGATTTCTATTTTTGGCGCTATTCGTAGCATTGACGGAGAAAAGAAAGATAAAAAAGTAGAACAATCCGTCTAGATCGTTTGGTTATACTTTCCGTTTAGGAAGTTAACAAATATATATATATTAAGGGGATATGGACATGACTTTAAAGAAAAAGTTAGGAATGGGTATCACATCAGCAGTACTAGGAGCAGCATTAGTTGGTGGAGGAACATTTGCGTTTTTCAGTGATAAAGAAGTGTCAAACAATACATTTGCGGCTGGTACACTTGATTTAGCATTAAATCCATCAACAGTTGTTAATGTATCGAATTTAAAACCTGGTGATACAATTGAAAAAGAATTTAAACTAGAAAATAAAGGCTCCTTAAATATTAAAAAGGTTCTACTGAAAACAGATTATAATGTAGAAGATGTAAAGAAAGATAATAAAGATGATTTTGGTAAACATATTAAAGTAACATTCTTAAAAAATGTAGATAAGCATGAGACAATTGTGAAACAAACTACATTAGATAAATTGAAGGGTGACACACTTACAGCCGTAGATAATGATTTAGCTGCTTGGTTCTGGGATGAAAAAGGTATTTCTGCAGGTAAATCTGATAAATTCAAAGTGAAATTTGAGTTCGTTGATAATGGGAAAGATCAAAATCAATTCCAAGGCGATAAGTTACAATTAAATTGGACGTTTGATGCACAACAAACAGCAGGTGAAGAAAGATAATAATAAAAAAGGGCTATCATATGGATAGCCCTTTTTCTATTTTTCTAGTATATAGCTATCATTTTATATAGTTCTTTATTATAATAAAGATAATGTTCTGTATAAAGAACGGAATGTTCGATGGGAGAGATTAAGATGCTGAAAAGACCACGTAATTTAAAAAAGATGCTTATATTGCCGTGTATGTGCTCTATTACGTTTTATTTAGGATCTCAAGTTATGACGCATACAGAAGCGGCATTCATTCATGAAACGAAAGTAGAAGCGAGTATTTCTACAGCAATTATATTTCCGAAAACAGTTACTACATTAAAAGAACAGGCTGAGCAACATAAAAAGTTTATTGAGCATGAGTATGGAACAATGAAGGGGAAACTGAAAGTAACTTCTATTGAAGAAATAAAACAGGCAATTTCTGTATGGCAACAAGGTCGTGAGAAAATTGTTTCTGAGAAGGAAGCCTTGCAAAATGTATATACTGAAATAGAAGCTCCTTACAACCAAATACAGGAAGAATTAAAAGTAACTAAAGATGAGTCGATTCAAAAAGTAGCCTTATATGTGAATGAAGGCTTTCAGATTATAAAAGAGAAGCGAGATTATATTGAGAAAGAAGTTAGTTTGAAAGCTATTGATGAGCAAATTCAGGCTCTACAGCAACAATTAAACGTTGCACTTGAAGCGGAAGGACAAAAGAAAGTAGAAGAACAGAAGAAAGCAGAAGAACAAAAGAAAGTAGAAGAACAGAAGAAAGTAGAAGAACAGAAGAAAGCAGAAGAACAGAAGAAAGCAGAAGAACAGAAGAAAGCAGAAGAACAAAAGAAGGCAGAAGAACAAAAGAAGGTAGAAGAACAAAAGAAAGTAGAAGAACAGAAAAAGCTAGAAGAGCAGAAGAAAGCAGAGGAACAGAAAAAATAGAAACAGATAAAAGCGGGGTAACTGCTTTAGTGAAACAGCTGGAAAACAAGAATGTGGTGCAAGAGATAACGAGCGAATAAGCAAAACGATTAATGTTTTATAGGAGTGTGAGGGAACGTTAGCCCTCACCTCTTTGTCTTTCTTTTTTCTTATAATATGAAATGTATTTGCGTGTGAAAAAAGTTATAAATTAGTATAAAGTAGTATATATTATTTTCTGAAAAATCGAAATAATATTGAGAAATAAAAATAATTGAAAATACTAAAAAATGTTGTTGTATTTACATAAGCTTGTTCGTTATAATGAACTTAAGGTTTTTGAAAAAGAACAAATATTAGCATCGCTAATATAGTTTTATTTACATCTCTTAATTTATATGAGAGATAGCAATGTAAAAATACAAAAAACAGCTAGGGGGAATTGATTGTGAGTCTGAAAAAGAAATTAGGTATGGGAGTTGCATCAGCAGCATTGGGGTTATCTTTAATTGGTGGAGGAACGTTTGCATTCTTTAGCGATAAAGAAGTATCAAATAATACATTTGCAGCTGGGACGTTAGATCTTACATTAAACCCTAAAACGCTTGTGGATATTAAAGATTTAAAACCAGGGGATTCTGTTAAGAAAGAGTTCTTACTAAAGAACGATGGTTCGTTAACAATTAAAGACGTTAAATTAGCAACAAAGTATACTGTGAAAGATGCAAAAAATGATAATGCTGGGGAAGACTTTGGCAAGCACATTAAAGTAAAATTTATTTGGAACTGGGATAAACAAAGTGAGCCTGTATATGAAACAACTTTAGCAGACTTACAAAATGCGGATCCAGATCTTTTAGCTAAAGACATCTTTGCTCCTGAGTGGGGAGAAAAAGGTGGATTAGAAGCTGGTACAGAGGATTATCTATGGGTACAATTTGTATTCGAAGATAATGGTCAAGACCAAAATAAATTCCAAGGTGATACATTGAATTTAGAGTGGACATTCAATGCTAACCAAGAAGCTGGGGAAGAAAAATAAAAAAAAGCGGGTATCCCCCGCTTTTTTTTATAAAGAAAAAGAAGTGCCAGTTTGTAAGCACTCCTTTTTATATATTATTTTTGATTTTTCTTCCACTGTGTAAATTCAAGAAATTCACGAAACTGTTCTTTAGAGACACCAGAGTTCATTGCGTCTTTAACGAGCTGTGTCCATTCGGAGTCTAGGCGAGCTTCCTTTTCTGTTTCGTCATGAAGTAAAGTATCAACTGGAATTTGTAGAACTGCTGCGATTTTTTCAAGAAACTGAATGGAAGGGTTTTTTTGTAAATTTCGTTCTATAGAACTAATGTAAGATTTAGCAACACCAGCTTTTTCGGCAAGTTCAGTTAATGAAATACCTTTTTGTAAACGAAGGCGTTTTATACGTTCTCCAATCATGTTTGCGCACCTTTCTATCAATATGTCGTCGTCTTATGATGTCATTATTATAACATAAACTTCGTTAAAAAGAACAAGGCTATTGAGCTTGACTTGATGGCTTCATACGTTGGAAAAAGTGTTCGATATCTTGTAGGGCGATACCAGCATCTAGAGCTTCAAGTATTAAATCAATCCATTCTTGATCCAGTGTGTCCGTCTTATCTTTGTACAATTGTAATTCCTCCCTAATTATCGGTCATAACTGCTGCTACAGAATAAATGATAATAAAACCGAATTTTTTATTTTATGTATCGAATTATCAAATATTGTGTAGGTAAAACAAAGATAAAATCCCCATTAAACTCCCTCGATGGAAATAATTATAAATTGTTCGATAAAAACTTTCAATATTTTCAGAAAACATTGTTGAATTGTGATATATCCGTATACTAACTATGAAATTTTTACAAATATATTAAAAAAATTACATAATATAACTAAATATTGAAAAAATATTGAATTTTTAATAAAATTCAAATTGTAATACATATTATTTATTAGGGGAGGAAATAAGGGATGAACAAGAAACCATTCAAAGTATTATCATCAATTGCTTTGACAGCTGTATTAGGTCTTTCATTTAGCACGGGCACTCAGTCTGTGTACGCTGAAACGCCTGGGAATAAAGCAGCTACAAGCCCAGTTGATGACCATTTAATTCCAGAAGAGCGTTTAGCAGATGCACTGAAAAAGCGTGGGGTAATTGATTCGTCAGCTTCAGAGAAAGAAACAAAGAAAGCTGTCGAAAAGTATGTAGAGAACAAAAAGGGTGAAAATCCTGGGAAAGAAGCAACGAATGGGGATCAACTTACGAAAGAAGCATCAGACTTTTTAAAGAAAGTGAAAGATGCGAAAGCAGACACGAAAGAAAAACTAAATCAGCCAGCAACAGGGACACCTGCAGCGACAGGCCCAGTTAAAGGCGGATTAAATGGTAAAGTACCAACTTCTCCAGCAAAACAAAAAGCATATAACGGCGATGTTCGTAAAGATAAGGTACTTGTTTTACTTGTAGAGTACGCTGACTTTAAACATAACAACATTGATAAAGAACCTGGTTATATGTATTCGGAAGACTTTAACAAAGAACACTATGAAAAAATGTTATTCGGTGATGAGCCATTCGCATTAGAGGATGGAAGCAAAATCGAAACGTTTAAACAATATTACGAAGAGCAATCCGGTGGTAGTTACACAGTGGACGGAACAGTTACAAAATGGTTAACAGTTCCTGGTAAAGCTGCTGATTACGGTGCAGATGCTGCTACAGGCCATGATAATAAAGGACCAAAAGGACCACGTGATCTAGTAAAAGATGCATTAAAAGCAGCTGTAGATAGCGGTCTTGATTTATCACAGTTTGATCAGTTCGATCAATACGATGTAAATGGTGATGGAAATCAAAATCAACCGGATGGTTTAATCGATCACTTAATGATTATTCATGCGGGTGTTGGACAAGAAGCTGGCGGTGGTAAATTAGGTGATGATGCAATTTGGTCACATCGCTGGACAGTTGGACCAAAGCCGTTCGCAATTGAAGGTACGCAAGCGAAAGTTCCATATTGGGGCGGAAAGATGGCAGCATTCGACTACACAATTGAACCAGAAGATGGTGCGGTTGGTGTATTCGCGCATGAATATGGTCATGATTTAGGTCTTCCAGATGAGTATGATACAGACTATACGGGTCATGGTGAGCCAATTCAAGCTTGGTCTGTTATGAGTGGCGGTAGCTGGGCTGGTAAAATCGCTGGAACAACGCCAACAAGTTTCTCACCACAAAATAAAGAGTTTTTCCAAAAAACAATCGGTGGTAACTGGGCAAATATCGTAGAAGTAGATTACGAGAAATTAAATAAAGGTATTGGTCTAGCAACATATTTAGACCAAAGTGTTACGAAATCTAACCGACCAGGTATGATTCGTGTTAACTTACCAGATAAAGATGTAAAAACAATTGAGCCAGCATTTGGTAAACAGTATTACTACAGCACAAAAGGTGACAATCTTCACACGAAAATGGAAACACCACTGTTTGATTTAACAAATGCAACGAATGCGAAATTCGATTTCAAATCATTATATGAGATTGAAGCTGAGTATGATTTCCTTGAAGTACACGCTGTAACAGAAGATGGACAACAAACGTTACTTGAAAGACTTGGCGAGAAAGCAAATAGCGGAAATGCAGATTCGACAAATGGAAAATGGATTGATAAATCATATGATTTAAGTCAATTCAAAGGTAAGAAAGTAAAATTAACATTTGAGTACATTACAGATGGTGGTTTAGCATTAAATGGTTTCCTACTTGATAATGCATCATTAACAGTAGATGGTAAAGTTGCATTCTCAGATGATGCAGAAGGTACATCACAATTTAAATTAGATGGTTTCGTTGTTTCTAGCGGAACAGAGAAGAAAAAACATAACTACTATGTAGAGTGGAGAAACCATACTGGATCAGATAGCGCATTGAAATTTGCTCGCGGTCCAGAATATAACTCAGGTATGGTTGTATGGTATGCAGACTCAGCTTACTCAGATAACTGGGTTGGTTTACATCCAGGACACGGTTTCCTTGGTGTAGTTGATTCTCATCCAGAAGCAATTGTAGGAACTTTAAATGGTAAGCCGACAATTGACAGTAGTACACGATTCCAAATCGCTGATGCGGCGTTCTCATTCGACAAAACGCCAGCTTGGCAAGTTGTATCTCCAACGCGTGGAACGTATACGTACAATGGCTTAGCTGGTGTACCGAAGTTTGATGATTCGAAAACGTATATTAATCAACAGATTCCAGATGCAGGACGTATTTTACCGAAGCTTGGTCTTAAGTTTGAAGTAGTAGGACAAGCTGATGATAATTCTGCAGGTGCTGTTCGTTTATACCGTTAATACCGTAAAACTACCGAGAGATTTTCTTTCGGTAGTTTTTTGTGAGCAATGAATTTTATATAAAAGAAAAAATTATATATAATGTAATTTTACGAGTAAAAAAGTTCTATATAAATAATGAAAGAATTGGATAAAAATAGTGGGAGAAGGTGAATAGATGAGCATTTCTTCTATTGTAAATAAACAAAAGCAATATTTTTATAATGGATATACGAGAAGTATAGAAACAAGAAAAAATAATTTAAAAAAGCTTTATGATGGAATTCAGCGTTTTGAAGAAGAGATATTTCAAGCATTGAAATTAGATTTAAATAAGTCAGTTCATGAGGCGTTTACAACGGAAGTGGGATATGCATTAAAAGAAATTTCTTTTCAATTGAAACATATGTCATCGTGGAGTAAACCGAAGCGAGTTCGAACAGCATTAACTCATTTCGGATCGAAGGGGAAGGTAGTACCAGAACCGTATGGTGTGACGCTTATTATTGCGCCATGGAACTATCCGTTTCAGTTAGCAATCGCACCTCTAGTAGGAGCGCTGGCAGCTGGGAATACAGTTGTTTTAAAGCCGTCAGAGTTAACGCCTAACGTTTCAAAAGTGCTTACGAGAATGTTAGAGGAATTATTCCAAGAAGAGCTTGTAGCGGTAATAGAAGGCGGGATAGAAGAGAGTACGGCATTGTTAAAGGAAAGGTTTGATTATATTTTCTTTACAGGTAGTGTTGGTGTTGGAAAAGTTGTGATGGAAGCAGCAGCCAAAGAGTTAACGCCGCTTACGTTAGAACTTGGCGGAAAAAGCCCATGTATTGTACATAAAGATGCAAAAATAGATGTAACAGCAAGGCGGATTGTTTGGGGTAAGTTTTTAAATGCAGGGCAGACATGTGTAGCACCGGATTATATGTACGTTCATTCTTCCGTGAAAGAACAGTTAATCGAGGCGTTAAGACATGAAATTACGGAGCAGTATGGAAAAGAGCCACTGAACAATGACAATTACGTAACAATTGTGAGCGAGCGTCATTTTGAACGATTATGTCGATTCTTACAAGATGGTCAAGTCGTAATTGGCGGGAACTATAAAAAAGATACATTACATATTGAGCCGACAATAGTAACAGATATCACGTGGCAAGATGCTGTTATGGAAGATGAAATTTTTGGTCCGATTTTACCGATTATAGAGTATGACAAAATAGAAGATGTTATTGGCACAATTCAGCAACATCCGAAGCCGTTAGCGCTATATGTATTTTCTGAAAATAAAGAAGTGCAAAAGAAAGTGACGAGTAATATTTCATATGGCGGAGGGTGCATTAATGATGTTGTCTATCATCTTGCAACGCCATATTTACCTTTTGGGGGCGTTGGAAGTAGTGGATTAGGTAGTTATCATGGGGAAGAAAGTTTTCGGACTTTTTCACATTATAAAAGCATTTTAGCCCAATCTACGGCATTCGATATGAAAATTCGTTACTCTTCTACAAAAAGTGCTTTAAAATTCATACGAAAGTTGTTAAAATGATGATGGTGTTTATCAGTAGGCGTAGCCGTATGATAATAACCCCTTCGCAATGGAAGGGGTTTTTCTGTTCGACATTATGTATCATGAAAAAATGAATCAAACATACTACATAAAGAATAGAAGTGAACGCTTGCTAAATAACCATTTTGTTTGGATCGAAACAAAAAATAGTCTATAAAACATAAATATTTATTCATGAATATAAAAATTAAAATTTAAGGTAGATAGGACGGGAAAATGAAAAAAATTATTAAAGTTGAAGCAGTAGAAAAACATTTTGGAAATCAAGTGATTATCCCACCGCTTTCTTTAGATATTAAAGAAGGAGAGTTTTTAACAATTTTAGGGCCGAGTGGTTGCGGGAAAACGACGTTACTTCGTATGATCGCAGGATTTGAAACTCCAACTAAAGGGAATCTTTTATTAGATGATGAAAAGATTAACGATTTGCCGCCATATAAGCGTCATATGAACTTAGTGTTCCAACATTATGCACTATTCCCGCATATGAATGTGGAGAAAAATATTTGTTTCGGTATGAAAATGCAAAAAGTACCAGCGGCAGAACAGAAAGAACGTGCTGAAGAGGCAATGCGTTTAACGCAGTTACTAGAGTTCCGTAATCGTAAACCTATGAAGCTGTCTGGTGGGCAGCAGCAGCGTGTAGCAATTGCGAGAGCGATTGTAAATAACCCACGTGTATTACTATTGGATGAGCCACTTGGAGCGCTTGACTTTAAGCTAAGAAAAGATTTGCAACGTGAATTGAAAAACTTACAACGCAATTTAGGGATTACGTTCATATACGTAACGCATGATCAAGAAGAAGCGATGAGCATGAGTGACCGTATTGTCGTTATGAATAAAGGACATATTGAACAAATCGGAACACCGAAAGAAATTTATAATAAGCCGAAAACGTTGTTCGTTGCGACATTTATCGGTGAAAATAATATTGTGAAAAACGGGGAAGACTACGTAGCAATTCGCCCTGAAAATGTAAAGGTACGTTCGGTTGAAGAACCAATTTTAGAAGATTACCATCTTGGACATATTGAAGACATTGAGTTTGTTGGAAATATGGAAAAGCTTTATGTACGTGATGAGAAAACAGCAGAATTATTGATGGCGTATCAAACAGCTGAAGAAGCAGCACAGTGGAGCATTGGAGATAATGTATATGTAGGATGGGAGCAAGAGGACGAGGTGACCTTAAATTGAAAAAAGGGAAATTACTCGCACTACCTACAGTCGCGTGGCTGTTAATCTTCTTCCTAGTTCCACTTGTATTCGTATTGGGTTTTGCCTTCATGCAGCGCGGAGCATACGGAACAGTGGAAATGCAATTTACGTTAGATAATATAGTACGTGTGTTTGACCCATTGTATATGGGAACATTATGGGAAACAGTAAAGATTGCTGTTATTACAACAGTACTTTGTTTATTAATTGGTTATCCATTTGCGTATACAATTACAATTGTTGATCGTAAATATCGTTCTATTCTTTTATTATTGGCAACGATACCGTTTTGGATTAACTTCCTTGTTCGTTCATATGCGTGGATTGTTATTTTACGTTCACAAGGTCTTGTGAACACACTGTTATTAAAATTAGGTATTATTAGTGAACCGTTAAATTTACTATATAATACGCCTTCTGTAATACTTGGAATGGTATATTCTTTATTACCATTTATGATTTTACCAGTGTATGCAGCAATTGAGCAGCTGGATAAGCGTAAGCTAGAAGCAGCTTATGATTTAGGTGCAACACCAGTAAAAGCATTTTGGAATGTAACAGTACCAATGACGATGTCAGGAATTGCTACTGGTTCTATTTTAGTATTCGTTTCTTCTATCGGAATGTTTGTTGTATCAGACGTGATGGGTGGATCGAAAGTAGCATTAATCGGAAACGTAATCCAAAACCAATTCTTAGGTGCGCGTGACTGGCCGTTTGGATCTGCGTTATCTATGATTGTTGTTCTATTCTCTGTTCTGTTAATTTACTTATATTATCGTGCAACGAAAGTATATAAATATGATGGGAACGGAGGGGAATAGGCAAAAATGAAAAAGTTTTTAGTTTCTTATTCTTGGTTAATTTTATTGTTCTTGTATTTTCCAATGATGGTTTTAATGGTATATTCCTTCAATGATTCTCGAATTAATGCGGAATGGGAAGGCTTTACATTCCATTGGTATACAGATTTATTTCAAAAACAAGATGTTATTGATGCGTTTGTAAATAGTATGACGATTGCAGTTATAACAACAGTTGTAACAACGATACTTGGTATGTTTTTTGCGATAGCATTACATCGTTACAAATATCGTTTTGAAGGGGCCATTAATGGTCTTGTATATTTACCTATTTTAATTCCTGATATATTAATGGGATTATCTTTACTTATCCTATTTAGTCAATTAGGTATGGAACTTGGACAAACAACAATTATTATCGCACATATTACATTTAGTATTTCATTTGTTGTTGTTATTTTAGCGGCCCGTCTTTCTAGCATGGGACGTGATTTAGAAGAGGCTGCAAATGATTTAGGAGCAACGCCATGGCAAACGTTTCGCCATGTGACGTTTCCGGCAATTGCACCGGGAGTTGTTTCAGCAGCGTTATTAACATTCACATTATCAATTGATGATTTTGTAATTAGTTTCTTCGTATCAGGACCAGGATCAACAACATTGCCATTATACATTTACAGTATGGTTAAGCGCGGAGTATCACCTGAAATTAATGCCCTTTCTACAATTTTAATTGTTGTTATTGTAGGATTAATGGTGCTATCGGAAATCTTCCGTAACAAAGGTGCAGATGGTGAAGAAAACTCTGGAGGACACCTTCCTTTATAATACGAACGATATAAAAAGTACGAGGGGGTAAAACCGATGAAATTAATGAAAAGAATAGCTGGCGCAGCAATTAGTTTTAGCCTTGTTGCTGGTGTACTTGCCGGTTGTGGTGAAAAGAAAGAAGAGTTAAACATTTATAGCTGGGCTGACAATTTTGATGAGCAAGTGCTAAGAGATTTTGAAAAGAAATATAACGTAAAAATTAACTATGATAAGTATGCAAGTAACGAAGAAATGCTTGCGAAATTACAAGCTGGTGGCGCAAAGTATGACTTAATTCAGCCGTCTGATTACATGGTTAAGACAATGGCGAAAATGGATTTATTAGCGCCGTTAGATAAGAAGAATATCCCGAACATCGAAAATATGATTTCTAATTTCAAAACGCCAGCATTTGACCCAGAGAATAAATATTCTTTAGTATACACTTGGGGCGTAACAGGGATTGCATACAATAAAAAGTATGTGAAAGAAGCACCTACAAGCTGGGCTGACTTATGGAACGAGAAATATAAAGGACATGTAACATTACTAAATGATTCTCGTGAAGTATTAGGAATGGGTCTTAAGAAGCATGGATTCTCAAACAGCACGAAAGACGATGCAGAGTTAAAGACAGCAGCTACTGATTTACAGAAGCTACTTCCAAATTTATTAGCATTTGATACAGATAACATTAAACAAAAGTTCATTACAGAAGATGCTTGGATCGGAACAGTTTGGTCTGGAGATGCAGCATTTATCGCAAAAGATAATAAAGATGTAGAGTACGTTGTACCAAAAGAAGGCGGCACAATTTGGGCCGACACGTTAGCAATTCCAAAAGGTGCAAAAAACAAAGAGCTTGCAGAGAAGTTTATGAACTATTTATTAGATGAGAAAGTAAGTGTGAAAAACTACGAGTCAATTGGGTACAGTAATCCAAATGAAAAAGCTCACCCTCTTCATAGTAAAGAATATCGTGAGAACCATATGATCTTCTTAACGAAAGAAGAATTAGATCGCACAGAATGGCTTGTTGATGTAGACGATAAGTTAAAAGACTATGATCGTTACTGGACAGAATTAAAAACAAAAGGTAAATAAGTAAGGAAATGCGGTTTCTAAAGTAGAAATCGCATTTTTTCATAGTAGGAGGAAATCGTTTGAAGAAGAAGTTACATCAGTATGAGGTAATGTGTGTTATTTTATTACTTATGGTATTTAGTATTATTGCTTGGCGCGTACATGCAGGTGGCGTTACAGTGATGGATACATATGTCCGCGGATTAGTAAAGGGGTTACAAACGGAGAGCTCACTTACTTTTTTCTCATACTTTACAAAGTTAGGATCAGCAATTGGAATTGTAACTATACTTATTATAAGTTTGCTTGTTTTTTGGCAGAAACGTTATTATGCTGCAATGATCGTGTATCCAATGGGGGTTTTGATCACACATCTCGTTAATAAAGGAATAAAAGAAATTGTGAAAAGGGAGCGTCCGTCGTTAAATGAAGCATTAGATGCACTTGGGTATAGCTTCCCTAGTGGGCATGCAATGTTATCTATTATGACATTCGGTTTTCTTACTTATATCATTGCGGCAAATTTGAAGAGTGTAACTGGGAAATACGTTATAACCATTTTGATGGGTATATTAATTGTATCGATTGGATTAAGTAGAGTTATTTTAAATGTACATTATCCAACTGATATTTTAGCAGGTTATTGCGTAGGTGGTATTTTGTTAATTATCGCGATTTATTATCATCGTTTACTTACTAAGAGGCTTCAGCTCAATAAAGAGAGATAAAAAACGTCTGGAAAAACTATCATTATAGTGTTTCCAGACGTTTTTTGTTTGTATGAAGATGTGATACAGTATAAGTGATAATTGAATTATTTAAAGTAGGTGAAAATGTGTGAAGACAAATGTACATAAAGTGGATAAGTGGGGGAAGTTAGGAACTTTCTTGTATCAGTTTCGTTATACAGTAATTGTAGCGCTACTATTGCTTGCGATAGCACTCGGTATTTTTGCTCCAAAGCTACCGGGAGTATTAGGTGGTGATGGTTTTCAAACGGAAGGGGACTATCAAAAGACGAAAGAAATTTTAGATAAAGATTTTAAGAGGTCTCAAGATACGCTCCTACTCGTTTTTGAAAGGAATAAGGATGCTTCACATGAGGATTTTAAAAAGCAAATAGAGAGCATTGTAAAGAAGGTTGAAGAGAACGAGAAATATGAATCTTTCCATCATCCAGTGCAAAATAAAGAAATGTTACAAGATAATATCGGTTATGCGACAATATTATTTTCCGGGAAAACAACTAAAGAACGTATGGAAAAGACATTACAGTTCGCTGATACTATTGAGAAGGAAAGTAATACAGCATTAAAAGTAACACCTACAGGATTTCCAAAAATTAATCAAGAGATTAATGAAAGAACACAAAATGATTTAAAAGTAGCAGAGATGATTGGTTTACCAATTGCATTTCTCGTATTACTATTTTCATTTGGTAGCCTTTTGGCATCTATTTTACCGATTGTAAATGGCGCGCTTAGTGTCATTAGTACGATGGGGATTTTATATTTTATAGGTAGCGACAAAGAGTTATCTATTTTCGTATTAAATGTTGCACCGATGATTGGACTTGCACTATCCATTGATTTTGCACTGTTATTTGTGAATCGTTTTCGAGAGGAAGTTGCGAAGAGAACGGTGAAAGAAGCGATAGCGATTACGTATCAAACGGCAGGACGTGCGATCGTATTTTCAGGATTATGCGTATTCGTTGGTTTATCAGGCTTATTTTTCTTTAAAATTGATTATATTCAGTCTGTTGCCATAAGCGGGATGATTGTTGTGATTATGAGTATTTTATTCTCACTTACACTTCTTCCAGCACTATTATCTTTAATTGGAAAACGAATATTAAAAAAGAATCAAGTAGCACATACACCGGCAAAGGCATGGCGTAAATTTGCACAATTTGTAATGAAACATCCAATCATAATGATTATTGCTGTTACAACATTTATTGTTATTTGTTTATTACCGCTACGTACAGCTAATTTGCAGTTTCCTGGTGTTGAAGCGTTACCTGAAAAGAGTGACACTAGAGTTGCTTATGAGAAATATGAAGAAGCATTTAATAAAACGGTCCAAACACATGCTGATGTTACATTAGTAGTAGAGACGAAAAAAAATATAAAAGAAAAAGAGAGTTTACAAAAGATAGAAGAAGTTGTTCAAAAGTTAAAAGATGATGAGAAAGTATATGAGGTAAGAAGTTTATACGATGGGTTAACCGGAATGAAAGCAGATCAAGTTGCTGGTATATTGCAGTCGCCAGAAGCGGCAAAAATAGCTCCTGTATTTGAAGCGTACTCAAAAGGAAATAAGACAATAATAGAAGTCTTTTTGGATACGAAGCCTCGTACAGAAACTGCGAAACAGTGGGTTCGTGATTTCAAAAGTAATTATAAAGAAAATGATGTTACGTACTACCTAGGCGGAATGACGACGTTCCAAAAAGAGTTAGAAGATGAAATTAAAGATAAAGTTGCAATTGGTATGTCAGTTATATTCGGATCAACCTTTGTCATTTTATTATTCGCATTCCGTTCTATACTCATTCCAATTAAGGCAATTATTATGAACGTACTTAGTTTAAGTGCAACAATTGGAATTGTCGTTTGGTTATTTGAGGGTGGTCATTTTGGTTTAGAAGCGAGTCCTGTTTTATTTGTATTACCAATCTTCATTTTCGGCCTTGTATTTGGGCTTAGCATGGATTATGAAGTATTTCTTATTTCACGTATTCATGAGCTTTATGAAGAAACAGGAGATAATGATCAAGCAACGTTAGAAGGGCTCGTTTCAACGAGTAGAATTATAACGTCAGCTGCTTTAATTATGATCGTTGTAACGGGTGCGTTCGCATTTACTGATATTTTACCAGTAAAGCAAATGGGTCTTGGCGTGGCATTAGCGATATTCCTTGATGCAACCGTTATTCGTCTTATGCTTGTACCAAGCTTAATGAAGTTGTTTGGAGACTGGAATTGGTGGCTGCCATTTCGGAAAAAACGAGAAAAATCATCATAAAAAATACTCATCTTATAGATGAGTATTTTTTTATGAATAGCAAGGCCTACATTTTGCAAATAGTATGTGATAAGAACATTACATATAAGTAGGTGAAGGCAATGTTTCGTTATTTCAAATTTAAGCTAAATGATACAGTACAATTTTCAGAAAACGATGGGCATATGTATCGCATTGTCGGTTATCGATTAGAAAAAGGATTTTATCCAAAAGATGAATGGACTCATATCATTTATGAACTGCTTAGAGAGTTTGATGGATATACGATGGACGCAGAAGAGGAGGAACTTGTAAAGGTTATTCAAGTAGAGGATGAGTATTACAAAATACAAGAGCTATCGGGCTATCGGTATCCAGTAAAAATGAAGCAAAAGCAGCAAGTTATGAAAGGAGAGAAAATAGACGACTTATTAGATACATACAACGACTATAAACGATTGGCGGATTTCTTCAAAGATTTATCGTATGAGCAAAAAGCTGAAGAAGTATTGCAGGAAATGAAAAGGCTTAGAGCGTGAGGGGCAGTCGATTATAAGGCTGTCCTCTATTTTTGACGATGCATCAAAGCGTGTTTTCCGTTACAATGAGAGAATCAATAGAAATAAGGTGATATAGTATGGAAACAAAGAAGAAGGGCGAATGGTGCGAAATTACTGTACCGGCTAAATGGAATGGTATAAGTATCGAATCGTTATTAAAAGTAGAATGGGAACTACCGAAAAAGTTATTACATCAGCTTCGTATGGAAAAAGGTGTTACTGTTAACGGTGAACAGAGAAGATGGAATGAGCTTTTAAAAGAGGGCGATAAATTCCAAGTTCACATGTTTATGGAGGAAGAGTACGGTGTAGAGCCAGAATATGGTGAGTTACATGTAGTATATGAAGATGATCACGTACTTATCGTAAATAAACCAGAGAAAATGGACACACACCCTGCCGAAAAAGGTGGAACGGGAACACTTGCAAACCTTGTTGCTTTTCATTTTCAAATGCAAGGTTTAGAGACGAAGGTTCGCCATATTCATCGTTTAGATAAAGATACGACAGGTGGTGTCGTGTTTGCTAAACATAGAATTGCTGGCGCGATTATGGATCGTTTATTAATGGAACGAAAAATAAAAAGAACGTATGCTGCGCTTGTTGAAGGGAAAGTGAAAAAGAAGAAGGGTACAATTGACGCTGCTATTGGAAGGGATCGACATCATGCTACGAGACGTCGTGTTTCCCCAAAGGGTGATGAAGCTATTACATACTATAAAGTAGAAAAGTATTTTAAAAAGCACAATACAACCTTTGTAACCTTACAATTAGAAACAGGTAGAACGCATCAAATTCGTGTGCATATGAGCCATAATGGTAATCCGCTAGTTGGGGATGTGTTATATGGTGGACAAACAACATATATGTCAGGGCAAGCGTTACATGCAATGAAAATTAATTTCTTGCATCCAATTACGAAAGAAGAGATCGAAATTGATGTACCGTTTCCTACAAAATTAAACAATATAATGAAAGAATTTCAAAGGGAAAATGTGTAAAGTGTAAGTTTTAATTTGAGAAAAGTAAATTTTTGCAGGAATTTCTCTAAAAGAAGCGAAGCCGTAAAGAGAAAAGAGAGGTGAGAATTACTTGGTCAAATATAAATATATACTAGGAATATTTTTCGCTTGTCTTTTATTTACCCTATGCATCTATCCATATTTACCAGAACGTTTGGCAGTACATTGGAACGAAAATGGTGGGCCGAACGAATTTATGAGTAAACAAGTTGTTGTTGCATTTATTCCGGTTCTTATTATTTTTTTACATGGATTTGTGTATATTATTTCACATAATATATATAAGTTTAATGGAGGAGAGCATTTCATTATAGGCGGATTTATAAAGACGATTACTTTATTTATGTTGTTTATTCATATGCTTATTCTCGTTATTAATTTTGGAAGTTTTATATCCTTTCAGACAGGATTAACGATCGGGATTAGTATGTTTCTTTTTATGCTTAGCAAAGATTTTAAAAAGATAAAGGGTAAAGAAAAAGATCCAATTAAATTACAAAAAATTCGTTTAGTGAGTAGACGAATTTTTCAAGTGATGGCATGTGGTATACTGTTTTCCTTGTTTTTGAACTTGAAGTGGGGATTTTATGTATTGCTTAGCGTAATAAGTTGCGGATCTATTTTGTTTATGTCCTACATTTTATATTCATACATAATAGAAAGTTACGAAACTTAAAAAGAGTCTTCTCATTATGAGAAGACTCTTTTTATCTATTTACTTCGTAATAAATTGTTGTGTCCAGTAGTTACCGCTTTCTACATAACCAACACCGATGTGAGTGAAGCCGTTATTTAAGATGTTTGCACGGTGTCCAGCACTGTTCATCCAAGCTTGTACTACCTCTTCAGGTGTACGTTGGCCTTGAGCGATGTTTTCACCTGCAGATGTATAAGAAATACCAAATTTCTTCATCATGTCAAACGGAGACCCGTATGTAGGGCTGTTATGATCAAAGTAGTTATTTTTTTGCATATCTTCAGATTTAACACGCGCTACTTTGCTTAATTCAGTATCGATTTTTAGTGCTGGTAAGCCTTGTTTTGTACGCTCAGCGTTTGTTAATTCAACAACACGTTGTTCGAACTCGCTTAAAGATTTTGCTTCTTCAGCAGGCTTTTGCTCAGCTGGTTTTTGTTCTGTAGGTTTTTGCGTATTATTGTTTTCAGCAGGCTTTTGAGCTTCTGGCTTTTGTTCAGCAGGCTTTTGCTCAGCTGGTTTTTGTTCAACAGGCTTTTGAGTTTCTGGCTTAGCTGTTGGTTGCTCAGTTACAACATTTTCAGTAGGTTGTTGACCAGGAACGAAGCAATTTGGTTGGAAGTTTCCTTGTTGCCATTGTGCTAATGATTCAACTCCCATAGATTGTAAGAATGCTTGTAACTCTTGTTGGTTCATTTGCTTCATCATCACTTTTGAATGCTGAATATTTTGAACCTTTATGTTAGATGGTTGTACTGTTGCAGCTTGTGCATCTAAAGAAGATACTCCTAAAGTAAGAGCTGTTGCAGCAGCTACAGATAATAAAACACGCTTTTTCATGATGTGTGTCCCCCTATATAAAGTTTTAATTTGTTTTCACACGATTTGTTTTTGACAGCCTGTCTGACTGACAAATCCATCGTAGCATACAATTTACGAGAAAAAAGATGGAAAAAAATTCATAGACTTAAAATTTACCTAATTTATCCTAAGGAGAGAAAAGGAGAGAAATAAGAGAAACGTAGAGTGTAAAAGGAATTTTCAGCATTTTTATACTTCGTTTTAATAGGAGGTTTTTGGATAAATGTACCTATATTGAAAATGAAGAATCCTATTGTATCAATGGTTTGAACGTTTTTTTAAGGAATATACTGGATTGTTTTTTACAAAACTGTAATGTTTCTGTTGTTCTTTTTTATAATAAAGTAACATATTTTTAATGTTGTAGCAGACAAAAAAGCGGCTATCTCTTTACATAGACGAAGGAGATAGCCGTTTTCCTATTATTACGTATGTTACGAGTTATTACGAGTTAGTTTCAATTGCTTCTAATAATAAATCTACAATGTGAATTCCTCTCATTTTATGAGAAAGACCTTCACGTTCAATACCTAGTTTCATTTGTAATAGGCACCCTGGATTTGCAGTGACAATTGTTGCTGCATCTGTTTCATGTACACGGTCCATTTTATAATCTAGAAATTCCATTGATAATTCTGAGTGTACAATGTTGTATATACCAGCCGAACCACAGCAGCGATCCGCATCTTTCATTTCACGGTATGTTGCGCCTTGAATGGCTTCTAGTAGCATACGAGGTTCAGAAGATGTTCGCATAACGTTACGTAAATGGCAAGAATCTTGATACGTAATAATTTGCGGCGTGAGTCGTAAGTCAGTTCGTTTATGGAAATCTAGTTCTACTAGAATAGCGGTAATATCTTTAATTTTAGAAACAAACTGCTTTGCACGTTCAGCCCATTCTGGATCATCTTTTAGAAGATAATCATAGTCTACGAGGTAAGCCCCGCAACCACCTGCATTCGTAATAATATAGTCGATGTTTAAGTCTTCGAATGCTTTTATATTTCGTTTCGCTAATTCTTTTGCTCCACTCTTTTCACCAGCATGTCCATGTAATGCACCGCAGCAACTTTGTGTTTGCGGGATAACGATATCACAACCGGCTAATTGAAGAAGTTTCATCGTTGCGTTATTTGTTTCTAAAAACATCGTATCCATTAAACAGCCTGTGAAGAATGCAACTTGTTTTTTCTTTGTACTTTCAGCAGATAAAAATGTAGGACGATCTTTCATTGCTTTCATTTTAGGGACTTTTGGTAAAACGAGATCCATCGTTGCAAGTGTTTCAGGGAATAACTTCATAATACCTGTTTTATGAGTTAACGTTTGTAAGCCGGAACGTTGGTAAAATCCGATAAGTCCAGTTAAAGTTCTCATTCGATTTTGATGTGGGAATAATCCTTCAAAAACGATTTTACGAACGGCTTTCACTGGCATAGAGAATTTTTTATTTTGATTAATAATATCACGGGCTTCTTCTAATAAATGTCCATAATTCACACCAGATGGACAAACAGGTTCACAAGCACGACAGCCAAGGCAAACGTTTAAAGTATTTTCAACATCTTCATCTGGCTCGATTAAACCATCAACGACAGCTTTCATTAATGCGATACGTCCGCGCGGCGAATGTGATTCTTTATACCCAGATTGAATGTAAGTAGGGCAAGTAGGTAAGCAGAACCCGCAGCGCATACAGTTTAGTAGCTCATCTTCACTTAATCGTTCTTTAAATTCCTTTTGAATGTTTTCTTTATTTAATGTTGTCATCGCTCAACCACCACTCTTTTACGAGTGTCTTTCGCGAACATCTTTCCAGGATTCATAATGTTATTTGGATCGAAGGCTTGTTTAATCCCTTGCATAGCGGCAATACCTTCTTTACCTAATTTCATTTCTAAATAGGGAGCTTTCATCGCACCAACACCATGTTCACCAGTAATCGTACCACCAAGCTCAATTGCTTTCGCAAATATTTCAGCAAAAGCTTGTTCAGCACGGTGCATTTCTTCTTCATTACGGGCATCTGTCATACAAGTTGGATGTAGGTTTCCATCACCAGCGTGTCCAAACGTACAAATAGGAATATTAAATTTTTTTGCGATGGCATTAATAGCTTCAACCATCGGAGCAATTTGTGAACGAGGTACTGTTGCATCTTCTAATATTGTCGTCGGTTTTAATCTTGCAAGTGCTGATAGTGCGCTACGGCGTGCTGTACGAAGTGCATCTGCTTCCGCTTCATCTTTTGCAACGCGAACATCAACTGCATTCATAGAGTGGCAAACGTTAGCCATTTTTTCAATATCTCGATCGACCACTTCGGGTGGACCATCTTGTTCAATTAATAAAATTGCTTTTACGTCAGTTGGTAAACCGATTTGTGCAAACTCTTCTACAACTTCAATTGTCGGTTGGTCTAAAAACTCAAGTGTCGCTGGAATAATTTTATTTGCAATAATAGAAGAAACAGCACGTGCAGCTTCATTAATATCTTCGTAGAGTGCCAGCATTGTTTTCTTCGTTTCAGGCATAGGAACAAGTTTTAATATCGCTTCTGTTACTACTCCAAGTGTTCCTTCAGAACCGATAAATAGACGAGTTAAATCGTAACCAGCAACATCTTTTGCTAATTTACCACCAGTACGAATGATATCACCATTTGGTAAGACAAGTTCAAGACCCATTACATAATCACGTGTTACACCATATTTTAATCCACGTAATCCGCCTGAGTTTTCATTAATATTACCGCCGATTGTAGAAATTTTCATCGAGCTTGGATCTGGCGGATAAAATAATCCCTTTTCTTCTACTGCTTTAATAATATCAAGTGTAATGACACCAGCTTGTACGGTAATTGTTAAATTTTCTTCATCAATCTCTAAAATATTGTTCATATGGCGGAAAATAAGGACGATACCGCCTTCTAGTGGACAAGTTCCTGCACAAAGGTTTGTTCCAGAACCACGAACATACACAGGGATTTTGTGAGAGTTACATACTTTTAACACTTCAGCTACTTCATTTGTATTACGAGGAGCAATGACTGCATCAGGCATTGCTTGGAAGTTTGGAGTGGCATCATAACTATAAGTTAAGCGCCCCATATTGGATGTATCTACATTATCTTCGCCAACAATGGATACGAATGAATGAATAATTTGCTTGTCTAACATTGGAAATCCCCCTCAAACTGTTAACGTGTTTAGTCATAATAAAAACGTTGTAACAGTGCTTTCATTATAATGATAAAAAAGTTGGAGGATTCTTTCTATGTATAATCATCTGAAGATTAATCTGTTTTATCGTTCTTTTTTGTATGATTATCTAATAAAAGGAGTGCGAAGTATAAAACATTTAAATCTTTGAATTGTTTCGGATCAAGTCCGGTATGTTCTTCAATTTTTTTTAGTCGGTAATGCAATGTATTAATGTGTATATGTAATTGCTCAGCTGTCTGTTTATAAGATTGGTTATAATCGATAAATAAACGTAAAGTGTGCATGAGCTCAGGAGATTGTACTAAGTTTTCAATGGTACGCTCTAGAAACTGTTCTCGCGTTTCGATAGAAATATCTTGTAAGCACATTTCTAAACGTAAATCTTCATTAAATACAATTTTTTTCGTTTCAAGTGACACAGAAAGCGCTCGTAGTGCTTGTTCATATGATATGTGCATCTTGCTTGGCGTAACGGTTTGCCCAATCCCGATATATAAAGGGATAGAAAATAAAGTTTCACAGTCATGTTTTAACCGTTTTAAAAATAGGTAAGTTTGTTCTTTAGAGCTCATCGCTGAAAATAAAATAAATCGATCATTTCCCCAGCGAACAAATAGATGGTCTTTTGCTAATAGATTGCGAATATGTTGCCAAACTTTACGCTGGAGCATCGTATCATTTTGATCAATCGAAAACAAAATAAGTTGTTTCTTCTTATATAAATCAACGCCAAGTGTTTTTGCACGATCGAGAAAACTTGAAGACCAGTCTGTATTTTGAAGCCAATCAAAGACAAATGCTTCATAAGAACGGTGTTCAAGTTCTAATTGCTCTAAAAAGTAGTTTTCATGAATTAATAATTCGGTCATCTTCCGTAATATTTCTCCGTATTGTGAAATATTGTCGGGTTCTCCTGTAATTCCAATAACACCAATTACTTCGTCATGAAATAGTAAAGGAAGATTCATCCCGGCTTTTACACCTTGCAACCGTCGTTCATCTTCTTTTGTAATGATGACGGTTTTCTTTTGTTTCGCGCAGCGGAGTGCTCCCTCATGAAATTGACCGATTCTTTTTGCATCTGTACTGGCGATAATAACACCTTGTATATTAATGATAATAATATTTTCTGTAATTAGTCTGCGTACTTCCCGTACAATTTTATTCGCTAAATCAGGAAAAAGCATAATTTGCACACCTCAAATTCTATTTGTTGTACATTATATATGTAAGTTGAATAAGAAAGGAAGATTTCACACTTTCCACACATTTATTTGTTATTTTACAATTATAACGAAATCATTCGAAAATGGAGGGAATCTTTTGAGAAAGTATGTTTTTCTTCTCTGTTTTTTATTTCTATTAGTAGGGTGTCAAGGAAGTTCATATACACCAATTACTGAAGATAAAAGTATTATTATAACAACGAATATAAAAGAAGGCAGTATTAGTTTTATTGATAAAAAAACTAATAAATTAATTACGACATGGGAATTAAATGAACCGATGGCAGGAATTGCACTACTTCCAAACGGCGAGGACATACTTGTATATGGTAAGCAGTTAGAATACATGTATGTATATTCACTAGCAGAAGGAAGGCAAGTGGAAAAATATAAAACTGGAAAAGGCATTGTAAATGTGGTTGTATCAGAAGATAAAAAACAATTGTTTGCCGCCGATCAAAATGCACAAAAGGTAAGGTTCTTTACGATAGAAGGGAAAGAGACAGAAAGTGTTTCAACAGGAAAAGGACCGATAACCCTGGTAGAGTATCATAACCAGTTATCTGTACTAAACTTTTATGATACGAAGCTAACGACAATTGATACAAAGAAAAAAGAGGTTATACAATCCTTTATGATTCCACCAGCATCAACAGGAGCAACGATTAGTCCGGATGGAAAAGAGATATGGATTGGCGGACATGGTGATGGAAATCAAGTGAATGAGAAAGTATTAGTGTATTCTTTACAGAGCGGCGAAATGGTACGTTCTTTACACGCCCCGTTTATGCCTGTGAACATAACGAAAGATAATAAGTACGTATATGCATTAAGCCATGGTTCGAATACGCTTAGAAAATTTGATATTAGTACGTATAAAGAGGTAGCTTCCGTTGAAGTAGGCTCAAATCCATTTGCATTTTTGAAAAGCGGGGCAGAAGGATATGTAGCAAGTTATGATAGTGATGAAGTGTGCGTCATGGATATGAAGAGTATGAAAATAAAACAAACAATTAAAGTCGGAAAAGGACCATTTCAACTCATAGAGAGGGAAGGGAAGGACAATGGGTAAATATAGAGTGCTAGTTGTAGATGATGAAAGTGACATGAGGCAACTTGTCGGAATGTACTTAGATAACTTCGGATACGAGTGGGGAGAAGCTGAAAATGGAAAAGAGGCTCTAAAAAAATTAGAGTCAGATCATTATGATTTCGTTGTATTAGATATTATGATGCCAGAGATGGATGGACTTTCAGTTTGCAAAGAGATTCGAAAAACGTCAGATGTGCCAATTATATTTTTAACGGCAAAAGGTGAAGAGTGGAATAGGGTGAACGGTTTACGCATGGGAGCAGATGATTACATTGTAAAGCCGTTTAGTCCAGGTGAATTAATTGCTCGTATGGAAGCTGTACTAAGACGTTATACAAAGCAAGAACAGCAAGAGGAGATTCAATTTGGTCCCATTCTTATTAATGAAAAAAGTAGGAGGATTGAGGCAGATGGCGATCCGATTTCTCTTACAGTAAAGGAGTTTGATTTACTATATTTCCTTTGCCAACATACAGGACAAGTATTTAGCCGGGAACAATTGCTTGAAAAGGTGTGGGGGTATGATTATGCGGGAAGTACAAGAACAGTAGACACACATGTGAAAACGATGCGTTTGAAACTTGGAGAAAGTGGAAACTACATTCAAACTGTTTGGGGTGTAGGCTATAAATTTGAGGTGTAACGTATGTTTACGATGGTACAAAAGCTTTGGCTTACAGTAGTATGTGCAGTATGTGTAACAGTTTCCTTTCTTTATTTTGTATCTTTATACTCGTATGAAAAGTTATACGTTGATAATTTAAAAGACTCATTAGTAATGGAAGGAAAGCGTCTTGCAACGCAATATGATAAGAATGAAGGAATGTCAACTTTTGAAGAGAAAGTAAGAGCATTTGATCAAATATCTAGTTCAGACGTTCTTTTCGTTTCCAATCCTCGTGATCTAAGCGCATGTTTGCCTTTTGATGTGCATCATCATTCTCTTATAAGTGAAGGGGATAGACAAACACTACTAGATGGTAAAACGGTGACAAAGGTAGGATATGAAGAACATTTTGATCGGAATATTATGGGGGTTGTTATCCCTGTTTTAGATAATAAAAAGTTAGTTGGAATTGTATATTCTTATATTCCTTTAAAAAGTATAAAAGACTTAATATATGATATGGGTCTTATTTTAGCCCCGCTAGCAATTGCTATGATTTTAATTACGATATGGATTGGGAGAAAAATTATTATAGCGATTACGAAGCCGCTTTCGCAAATGGAGCGGGTTGCCAATCATTTCGCTACTGGAGATTTCTCGGAGCGGATTACCATTTCTTCAGAAGATGAAATTGGACGATTAGGAAAAGCATTTAATAAAATGGCGCATTCTTTAGAAACAGAAGATGTAAAGCGTAAGGAATTTTTGGCTAACGTTTCGCATGAACTTAGAACACCGCTTAGTTATATAAAAGGGTATAGTGAGGCTATCTTAGATGGTGTAGCAAAGGGACCGCAGCAAGAAAAAGTGACGCAGCTTATTCATAAAGAAGCGGATCGTATGCAGCGTCTCGTTCATGATTTATTAGATTTAGCGCAACTAGAAGGTGAACATTTTCCTCTAAAGAAGCAACCTATTGTGTTCTCGCAGCTTATTGAAGATGTGTTAGATACGTATGAACTAAAGTTTATAGAAAAAAAACTTCGTATTTCAACGAATTTAAATCCTGAAATTATCGTAATGATTGATGAAGATCGTATGCAACAAGTTCTTCATAACGTGTTAGATAATGCGATACGGTATACAAATCAAAACGGGAATATCATAATAACGCTAGAGCAAATAGACGATTACTGTGAGTTGAAAATAAAGGATACAGGAATAGGTATTGATGCAGAGCATTTAGAGAATCTTGGTGAGCGTTTTTACCGAGTTGATAAAGCGAGAAGTCGCCAACATGGTGGAACAGGTTTAGGGCTTGCGATTGTAAGGCAAATTGTTCATATACATGATGGTGAGTGGAAAATAGAAAGTGAAAAAGGTAAGGGAACAACAGTATTTATTAAGTTAAAAATACAAGATGAAGGAAGCATGTTCTAATGTAAAGGACATGCTTTTTCAATTGAATATAAATGAATATAGGAATAGATATAAATTAATAGCAAATAAATATTAAAAATTTGACTATTTTATGAACAAAACATTTGTACTTCTTACCAATTCGTTCTAAAATAGGTATGGATGCTAAGTTCTTATAAATCGTTTCAATTGTTGTTTGGAAGATACTGAGGTGATTTAACTGGAGTACAAATCTATTAAACCGAAAAAAATTTACGAAGAAGTATCTGAAGCTATTTTAACAATGATTAAAAATGGTACGTTAAAACCTGGTGACAAGCTACTTCCTGTGCATCAATTAGCTGAGCAGTTTCAAGTTGGCAGATCTGCTGTTCGTGAAGCGTTAAGTGCGCTAAGAGCGATGGGCTTAATTGAAATGAAGCAAGGAGAAGGCACATATGTGAAGAACTTTGATTCTTCTTCATTAACAAAATCATTAAACAATAGATTATTAATGAAGAAAGAAGATATTTTGAATTTATTAGAAGTGCGAAAGGTGCTTGAAGTGGGGGCAGTTCGAGCAGCAGCGGCAAAACGTACGGAAGATAATTTGCAAAATATGAAACATTGGTTAGATGAAATGGCAAAGAGCATTGGAGATGAAAAGGCTGGCGAAAAAGCAGATTTTCAGTTCCATATGGGAATTGCAGAGTCTTCGCATAATAGCATTTTGCTTGAACTCATGAATCATGTTTCAGAGATGATTGCTGAAACGATTGGTGAATCAAGACGCATTATTTTATATGGTGAACAAACGACATCAGAACGACTTATAGAAGAGCATCAAGTTATATATGATGCGGTTTTAAAACAAGATGTAGAATTAGCGCAGCAAGCAATGCTAGAGCATTTAACAAATGTAGAACATATTGTCACAGGTAGAAACGATATAAATTCGTAATTTAATCTTCAAAAAATCTAATTTTCTGATAAAATAGAGAAAGATTAAGTAAGCGTTTTCTTTAGAAAAGGGAGAGGATAGGCCATGGTTGAGCCTATTTCTTCTCTCTTAAGTCATCTGATGACCATATGTCTGTTGGCGAAGTTGTAAAGAGGGGGAGTAATAATTATGAAAGTTACTTTATTTGTTACTTGTTTAGTCGATATGTTTGAAACAAATGTCGGTAAAGCAACAGTTGAAGTATTGGAGCGTTTAGGTTGTGAAATTGAATTTCCGGAAGCACAAGTTTGTTGTGGTCAGCCTGCTTATAATAGCGGCCATGTAGAAGCAGCAAAAGAAGCGATGAAACATATGATTGAAACTTTCGAAGATGCAGAATATATCGTTACGCCATCTGGCTCTTGTGCGACAATGTTTCATGAGTATCCGCATGTTTTTAAAGATGACCCGAAATGGGCTAAACGTGCACAAAAGGTTGCTGATAAAACATATGAATTTACACAATTTATTGTAGATGTTTTAAAAGTGACAGATGTTGGTGCAAGTTTACCAGGAATAGCTACTATTCATAAGTCTTGTCATATGACACGCCTGCTTGGAGTAAAAGAGGCACCAGGAATTTTATTGTCTAATGTAAAAGGATTAACTGTGAGAGAACTGCCAAACGTGCAAAATTGTTGTGGGTTTGGGGGAACGTTTTCAGTTAAGATGACTCCGATTTCTGAGCAAATGGTAGATGAAAAAGTAGATAGTGTAATGGAAACAGGTGCTGATTATTTAATCGGTGCAGATTGTGGGTGTTTGTTAAACATTGGCGGACGTATTGAGCGTTTAGGAAAAGAAGTAAAAGTAATGCATATTGCTGAGGTACTGAATAGTCGCTCATGAAGGGGGAACATAAGCTATGTCTATGAAAATCAGTGAGAAAAAATTTAATGATCGCGTAGGCGATGGAATTCAAGATTCGTTTATGCGTGGAGCAGTATCTTCTGCACAAACGCGTTTATATACGAATCGATTAAAAGCAGCGGACGAATTGGGAAACTGGGAAGAGTGGCGTGAACTAGGTGAACAAATTCGTCAACATACGTTAGAAAATCTTGATTATTACTTAATGCAGTTAAGTGAAAATGTATCAAAAAGAGGCGGCCATGTGTACTTTGCGAAAACGAAAGAGGAAGCAGCAAAGTATATTCAAGACGTCGCGAAAAAGAAACAAGCGAAAAAAGTAGTGAAATCAAAGTCGATGGTAACAGAAGAAATTAGTATGAACCATGCGCTTGAAGAAATTGGTTGTGAAGTGTTAGAAAGTGACTTAGGAGAGTATATCTTGCAAGTAGATAACGATCCACCTTCACATATTATTGCGCCTGCACTTCATAAAAATAGAACGCAAATTCGCGATGTATTTAAAGAAAAACTTGGCTATGAAAATTCTGATGATCCATATGAGATGACAAAGTTTGTTCGTAAACAACTTCGTGAGAAATTTATGGATGCGGAAATTGGTGTGACGGGTTGTAACTTCGCTGTTGCAAATACGGGATCTCTTTGTTTAGTAACGAACGAAGGTAATGCGGATCTTGTTATGTCAATTCCGAAAACACAAATAGCAGTAATGGGTATGGAACGTATGGTTCCGACAATGGAAGAGTTAGATGTTTTAGTTGGTTTACTATGCCGTAGTGCGGTAGGTCAAAAGTTAACAAGTTATGTAACAGTAGCAGGACCAATTCAAGAAGAGGAAGTTGATGGACCTGAAGAGTTCCATTTAGTTGTTGTTGATAATGGTCGTTCTCAAATTCTTGGATCTGAATTCCGTTCAGTATTGCAATGTATTCGTTGCGCAGCTTGTGTAAATGTATGTCCTGTATATCGTCACGTTGGTGGACATTCATATGGATCGATTTACTCAGGACCAATCGGTGCGGTATTAACACCACTTTTAGGTGGATATGATGATTACAAAGAGCTTCCTTATGCATCTAGTTTATGCGGAGCATGTACAGAGGCTTGTCCAGTAAAAATTCCATTACATGATTTATTATTAAAGCATCGCCAAGTAATCGTTGAACAAGAAGGACGTGCGCCACTTGCAGAAAAATTAGCGATGAAAATGTTTAGTATGGGTGCTTCTTCAGCTGCATTATACAAAATGGGCTCAAAAATGGCACCAGCAGCAATGAGTCCATTCACATCTGGTAACCGTGTATCAAAAGGTGTTGGACCACTTAAAAACTGGACGGATATTCGTGAATTCCCAGCGCCAAGTAAAGAAAGATTCCGTGATTGGTATAAAGATCATAAGAAAGGCGGGAATAAATAATGGCAGGATTAATTCAAAACCGTGATTCCTTTCTAGATAACATTGCAAAAGAACTTGGGCGTGCGCGTAAAAGAGAAGGTGTCGAGCGTCCAGTATGGAAAAGTAATGTGAATATAGAAACGTTAAAAGATTATTCACAAGAAGAATTACTAGAAGTATTTAAAAAGCAATGTACAAACATTCATACAACTGTAGTAGAAACGACAAATGACCGTTTGTATGAAGACCTTCAAAAAGTAATCATGGAAAACGGCGGGGGACCTATTTTATTATCAGCAGATGAACGCTTTGATGCATATGGTTTAACATCTTTATTTAAAGAAGAACTTCCAAAGCGAGATATTGAAGTAAACGTATGGGATCCAGAGAGAAAAGACGAAAATATGCGTATAGCTGAAAAAGCGAATATCGGTATTGCATTTAGTGATTATACATTAGCTGAATCTGGTACAATTGTTGTACAAAGTCATAAAGGGCAAGGACGTTCTTTACACTTTTTACCGACTGTATACTTTGCTATTATTCCACGTGAAACACTTGTGCCTCGTATTACGCAAGCAGTTCAGGATATGAACTCACGTGTAGAAAATGGCGAGACAGCGGCATCTTGTATTAACTTTATTACAGGACCTAGTAACTCTGCTGACATTGAAATGAATCTTGTTGTCGGAGTACACGGACCATTAAAAGCGGTATATTTCATCGTATAAAAGAGGGGAAAGCAGGCCAGAAAATGGCCTGCTTTTTTAGTAGAATAAAGGATAATATGAAGTAGAAGTTCTCTCCTTTTTTTGTTATGTTCTTTTGGAAAGGAGAGGAAGGGATGTTCACTTATATATATGCATTGTTAGTGGGTATGGTGTTTGGTTCTTTTTTTATGCTAATCGCAATAAGGGTTCCTTTAGGCGAGTCTATTATTACACCGCGTTCGCATTGTCATTATTGTAAGTATGTACTAAAGCCAAAAGAACTAATTCCAATCATTTCATTTTGTATACAAAGAGGGCGCTGTACGGATTGTAAGAGGGGAATTCCGATTCTGTACGTAGTATTTGAATTTGTAACCGGTACAATATTTTTTCTTACTGTATATATGATTGGAGTAGAACGAGAGCTTCTCATCATTTTATCGCTTTTTTCGTTACTTCTTATTATTTCCGTTACAGATTATATATATATGTTAATTCCTGATCGTATTTTAATTTCGTTTGCTTTTCTGCTTATTTTAGAATGTATTTTTGTACCGTTAGTTACGTGGATAGATAGTATAGTTGGTAGTGGGGTTATACTCTTTTTGTTATATTGTATGCAAAAGATATATCCAGAAGGGCTTGGTGGAGGGGATATAAAATTACTCTCGCTACTTGGATTTATAGTGGGATTGAAAGGGGTTTTTATTATTTTATTTTTAGCGTCTTATTGTAGTCTTTGTTTTTTCGGGATGGGTATTTTATTAAAGCGTATAGAAGCAAGTAAACCAATTCCATTTGGCCCTTTTATTAGTCTTGGAGCAATATGTTATGTATTAATTGTGTATTCAAAATAGAGGGGGATAGAGAATGAATATATATATGGATGATCAAAGAGGTTGTCCGTTTGGATATGTGCCCGCAACTACAGTAGAAACTGCCTTGCAATTTGTTAGGGAGAATGAGGTAAATATTATTTCTCTCGACTTTAATATGGGATGGCGGCAGAGTAATGGATTTGATTTCGTAAATATTTTTTGTAAAGAGGGATTATATGTTAAGGAAATCCACTTTCACACAAATGATGTCATTGGTATGGATAAGATGAAACAAAGAATAGAGGGTGGAAAAGAACAAGGAGAGATTGAAGCAAGTATTATTGTGAAATATGTGGGGAGCTAAAAACTCCAAAGTCTAACTTTGGAGTTTTTAATGTTTCATATGTGCTTGTAAAGGAATAATCTCTTCTTGTTGAGCTGCTGCGATTACAGTCTCTTCCTGTTTAACATCAGGTGTTTTCTTTGTTAAGTAGTGATATACCATACCGACAAATACGGACCCGCCAATAATGTTACCGATTGTAACTGGAATTAAGTTATGAATAGCGCCTGCAAAAGAAATTGTCTCAGGATGTGGTGATACTAAAGATAAAGCAAACAGTGATAAGTTTGCAATGCTATGCTCATAACCAGATAAAAAGAAAGTGAAAACGAGCATCATCATCATTAATATTTTGGCTGTGTCACCTTTCACTTGAGAAGGTAAGAAGCAGGCAAGACAGACAAGCCAGTTACATAAAATTGCTTTAAAGAATAATTGCATTGTAGGTGTATTCATCTTTCCTTCAACTACTTTATTCATTAAATGACCGTGATCAATCGCTTCGAAAATGCCAGTTGCGTAAAATAGTAAGGCAAAGAATAAAGCACCCGCTAAGTTACCTGCATAACATGCAATCCAGTTGCGAAGTGTATCAGAAATCGTTGTTTCTTTTCTTAAAGTTGCTACTGTGAAGTACATTGTATTTCCAGTAAATAATTCAGCACCACCATATATAATAAGTACGAGGGCAATCCCGAAAAACATGGAAGCAGCTAAATAAGTTGCTGGTGAATCTGCAATGTGAAAAAAGTTACCTAATTTAAAACATAGTACAATAATAAAACCGATATAAATGCCCGCAAGTGCAGCACGAATGAAATATTGCATCGGATTTATATCTAGCATTTTCTTTTTGCTCTTAGCCAGTTTGACAACATAATCTAATCCTTGTTCTAGCATGAGTCATACGCTCCTTTAGTAAATCTTCTATAAATACTCCTTATATGAATAAAGTACATGGATTCGTTCACAGTTTCAATAAGTTTGTGCAATGTTTCACAAAAAGGACATACATAAAATAAGAAAGCGATTACAAAAGGTAGTATAATGGAATTTTTTCTAAAAATAGAGAGGGAATTGAAATAAAAAAGAAAAAGCGCTGTAATTACAGCGCTTTTTCGTCTAAATTCTTTTCTACTTTTACTTCTACTTCTTTCGAGAAGAACCAACCGCCAACTGCGATTCCAACTAATACAATCCAGAATGTAAGTTTCCACGGAGTAGATTCTGGGAATGAATGCGGAATTACATTTAATGCAGGGTGTGCTAATGTATAGATTGCTAACTTCACACCAACCCAACCTACAATTAAGAATGCTGCAGTTTCAAGTCCTGGTTTACGTTTTAATATTTGTACGAAAGCAGTTGCTGCAAATCGCATAATGATTAATCCAATAAGTCCACCTACAAAGATAACAACGAATTGCCCAGTATCAAGACTACCAATTGTACCTAGTCCTGTTTTCGGTAAAGTCATTGCTAATGCAACAGCAGCTAAAATTGAATCAACTGCAAAGGCGATATCAGCAACCTCGACTTTAAATACAGTCCACCAAAAATTCTCTTGTTTTTTCTTTGCTTCTTTTTCTTCTGTGTCTTCATCCGTATTCTTTTTAACATACGTTTTAAATAAGTGATTACCAGCGATAAACATAAGGTAAATAGCACCGATTGCTTGCACTTGCCATACATCGACTAAGAACGAAATCATAAATAACGATCCGAATCGGAAAACAAATGCCCCCGCTAATCCGTAAAATAGTGCTTTTTTACGTTTTTCTTCTGGTAAATGTTTAACCATAATTGCAAGAACAAGCGCGTTATCAGCCGCTAAAATCCCCTCAAGTGCAATCAGGATGAGTAATACCCAACCATACTCCAATAATAATGATACATCCATGTACATTCTCCTCTCATTTCTATAAGTACTAAATAAGTGAAGAATTTCCCCACTATTTAGTTTCCCCATACTCCTGCCTATTAACTTTGGAAGAATTTGGTAATGAATACAAAAAAGACCTCTGCCGTTAATAGGCAAAGGTCTTGCTAGACATATGTAATAAAAATGCCAACAAAGCCGGAAGAACTAAGTTCTACGTAATGACGACTTTGTTTCCAAGAAATATTCTTGGACGCTACTCCCCTTTGGAGATATGCTATTGTACTCTCATTATATGGATAATTTATACGGTTGTCAACCTGTTAAAATATCTTCGTTCGGATATTTTATTTTCCGGTTCTTTTTGCGTGCAAATGAAAAAGCCAATGTTAATGGTCCCATTTTTCCAAAAAACATCATAAAGATAATAATAGCTTTTCCAATTATCGTTAAGTGTGGCGTTAAATTCATACTGAGACCGACTGTTCCAAATGCTGAAAATACTTCGAAAGCACTCATCAATAGAGGAACTCGCTCAGTAATACTTAAAATTAAAATAGCAGCAAAGATAAATGAAATGGAAATAATAGTAATGGTCAATGATTTGACAATGAGCGTATCTTTAATGGATTTTTTAAACACAACAATATCATCTTGTTCTTGTAAAAATTTAAATACGCCAAAAAACATAATTAAAAATGTTGTTAACTTAATTCCACCACCAGTTGAAGCACTACCAGCACCAATAAACATAAGAAGCATCATTAATAAAAGGGAAGGTTTTGTTAATGCAGAAATATCAACGGTATTAAATCCGGCAGTGCGCGTTGAAATTGCTTGGAAATAAGCAGCCATTCCTTCTTCAAATGGGGTAAAACCTCTCATAGAAAGAGAATTATGGAACTCGAATATGAAAATAAAAACGGTAGCAATAATATTGACGATTAGAGTAGAAGAGAGCATGAGTTTTGAATGTAATGTAAGGTTTTTAAAGTTCTTTTTTCTTTTTATATCTATAATCACTGTAAAACCGATTCCACCTAAAATTATGAGAGAAGAAATAACGAGATTGACGAGAATACTATGAGAATGGGACATTAAATTATCGCTCCACACAGAAAAACCAGCGTTGTTAAAGGCAGAGATCGAATGAAAAAAACTATAATAGAACCCTTTAGCAATTCCGTATTTTGGTACCCATTCAAAAGAGAGGAGCAAAGTAGCAATACATTCTACTGTAAAAGAGAATAGAAATAATGCTTTGGAAAGACGAATGACACCGCCGATATTCGTTTGATTTAGTGCTTGTTGTAACAAAATGCGATTCTGAAGACCGATTTTTCTGCCAAGCATAATTGCAATTAAAACAGCGAAGCTCATAATGCCAAGACCGCCAACTTGTATAAGTGTTAAAATTACACATTGACCAAATAAGGTAAATACTTTTCCAGTGTCCACAACACCAAGCCCTGTAACTGTACAAGCAGAAACCGTTGTAAATAAGGCATCGAGCCATGAAATAGATGTTGTTGTAGCAATTGGTAGTTTTAATAAGCATGTGCCGACAATTGATAATACAATAAAAGATAAAGTAAGAACACGAGGAGGGCTCATGCTAATATTAATCCGTTTCATCTCACATATCGTTCCTTTCAGTTTGTTCTTACTAGTATGTGAAAAAGCGCTATTATGTATGTTGCAAATAGAAAGAGGCAGAGAATATCTGCCTCTAAGCCATATGTTATAGTATTATCCGCGTAATTGTTGTTGAGCTAAAGCAACAAGACGTTTTGTTACTTCACCGCCAACGGAACCGTTAGAACGAGATGCTGTATCTGAGCCTAAGCTAACACCGAATTCTTGTGCAATTTCATATTTAAATTGTTCAAGTGCTTGTTCTGCACCTGGAACTAGTAATTTGTTTGTTTTTACCATGTTGACACACATCCTTTTGAGTAGTCCAGTTCAGCCAAGTTAAGTACTATCTAAACTGGTAACGTTATTTTATGTGGAAACGATGTACTCATACCCGGAAGTAATCGGTGTGATTAGAAGTTCTTGGATAGAAAAAAGAGTAGCAAATTTGCTACTCTTTTTTCAGTATTGTCGCTGTACCTTCCACGACAATATCATCGGATTGATTGTAGATGTTTGTTTGTAATGTAATGATTTTCTTATCATCCCGTTTTTTAATGACTTCTGCCACTACACGAAGTGTATCGCCGATTTTGACAGGAGCACGGAATGAAACGTTTTGGGATAAATAAATCGTATTTTTTCCTGGGAGTTTCGTTCCAAGAACAGTAGAAATAAAACTTGAAACGAGCATACCGTGAGCAATACGTTCTTTAAACATTGTCGTTTTTGCAAAAGAGTCTAAAATATGAATAGGATTTACATCTCCAGTCAATTTTGCAAAATTGATAACGTCCTCATCCGTAATTGTTTTTGTTAGAGATGCTTGATCACCGACTTGAATCTCATCATAACGAAGCTCCGGAACAGTTTGTGCTTCTTGGAATGGATTCATTTTGTCCTCCTTCTTTTCCATATCGAAAAATGTAAGCCATCTTGATGTAGTAGGAGGAAGAAAGAGTTTTGTTTGTGCTGCAGTTAGTTGCCACATTTTTCTTACTTGATGGAAGTAAATAGATTTTTTGAGTTTTCCTCGAACTGCTTTGCGAGTTCTAGTTGTTTGGACTTGAACTCTCCCAAAAAAACTTCTAACTGTTTTTGAACCTCTTCGCGTTGCGATTGTTGTTGTTCTATAAAGTGTTTTGTTGTTTCTTCAAATTGACCGCTAGTTTGAGTAAGAATAGACAAAGATGTTTTTGTAGGAGAAACAGTAAGTTGATGCATTTGAGTAGAAAGCTCATTCCATTTCCCTTGCCACTCGTTAATTTGATCATTTAAGGAGTTTCCAGTTAATTGCTTCACGTAATCTGTATATTGGTTATTGAACTGAGCTGTGAATTGTTGTAGTTCTTTTTCTAGCTCATTTACTCCTGATGTTAATTTATGCAAAGCGTCTTGTTGTTGTTTTAACGTTTCTAAAGTAAGTTGCTCTAATTGTTTCCCAGCTGAAGAGAAGAGGGAAAGAGATTGAGACCAGTTTTTCCAAAATGCATCGACTAATTCGTATGGTTTAGTTTCCATTGTTTGACCTCCAAATGTTTTTTTGCATATTGTGAACGCAGATTACTCTGCTGTACCACCAGGTGAAGATGAAGAATCCTTTTCATCCTTTTCTGGAGAAGTAGAAAATGGAAAGAATGCATTGGTGTATAACGTGAAAAACGTCCGCAACATATTTTGATAATGTTCAAAAGAAGTCGCACATGTTGATAAATATTGCTCTCCATATTCAGTTAAAGAATAAATTCTTTTTGCTGGCCCTCCATCGCTTGTATCCCAAGTAGAAGAAATAAGGTTTTCTTTTTCTAACTTGCGTAGTGTTCTATAAACATTACCTTGGTCAACAGAAGAAAAGCCGATGTCCATTAGCATTTGAATGAGTTTGTAACCATGAAGACTCCAGTCTTTTAGACAGAGAAGTAAGAAAGGAACTAAGAAGTTTTTTGGCATGGAGTTTGGTTGTTTCGCTTGGTTTTTTTCCAAACTTTCTGGGTGTTCTGGTTCATTATGTAGCATGATTGTGCATCACCTCATGAATCAGTTAGATGGAATTTTTTGCTTATAAGTGCAATTTACACCTATCTGTTTTTAATGTCAATACATTTGTTGGAAAATAAAGAAAAATAAAATATAGACTTGAAGTTTTATTCAGAATATTAGAAAATAGTGAATAGGTTGAATTGTTTCAAAAACAAAAAAGGGAGTGTAGGCGAAGTGATTGATCAAAAATTCGATCCATTGCAAGCATGGAAAAATGCTTATGAACAAACCGAAACATTTTGGGGAAAAGCGCTCAATGAAACAATTAAAACAGAAGAATATTCTGCTTGGATGGGCAGCGTTCTAGACTTGAATTTGTTTTATCAAAAAGCATTAAATGATACGACAAAAAGTTATTTAGAACAAGTGAACGTGCCAACGAAAGAGGATATCGCTAGAGTAGCTACGCTTGTTATTAACTTAGAAAATAAAGTTGATAATATTGAGGAAGTTCTAGAAGAGAAAGTGGATTCGTTAGGACAAGCTCCTACATTAAAGCGTGATGTTACGAAAGTAAAACAAGATATTCGCACGTTAGAAGCGAAAGTTGATCAAATTTTAGAATTGCTAGAAAAGCAAAATGCAGTACTAGCTAAACTACAAGTACCTGTAAAAGAAGAAGTAAAGCCGGCGAACAAGCCAGAAAATAAAAAATGATAATAGCGTTTGTTTACAACGTGTAAAAGAGAGAGGGAGAATCTCGTTTTCACGTATAAACAACGAAACATAATTAATATATGGACTCTATTAGTATGAGTACCAAAATGATTCATAATAATCGTTCACAAATTCATTTAAGGGGGAAAAGAAATGGTTCAATTAAATGGCAAAGTAGCAATCGTAACAGGTGGGGCAAAAGGAATTGGAAAAGCAATTACAGTAGCATTAGCACAAGAGGGAGCAAAAGTAGTTATTAACTATAACAGCAGTAAAGAAGCAGCTGAAAACTTAGTAAATGAACTAGGAAAAGAAGGGCATGACGTTTATGCAGTTCAAGCGGATGTTTCTAAAGTAGAAGATGCAAACCGACTTGTAGAAGAAGCTGTGAATCATTTTGGTAAAGTGGATATTCTTGTTAATAATGCTGGTATTACAAGAGATCGTACATTCAAAAAATTAAATCGTGAAGATTGGGAACGCGTAATTGACGTGAACTTAAGTAGTGTATTTAATACGACAAGTGCGGTACTTCCATACATATCGGAAGCAGAAGAAGGAAGAATCATTAGTATTTCTTCTATTATTGGTCAAGCTGGTGGATTTGGACAAACAAACTACTCAGCAGCAAAAGCAGGTATGCTAGGATTTACAAAATCATTAGCGTTAGAACTTGCAAAAACAAATGTAACTGTAAACGCAATTTGCCCAGGATTTATCGATACTGAAATGGTAGCAGAGGTACCAGAAGAAGTGCGTCAAAAAATCGTTGCGAAAATCCCGAAAAAACGTTTTGGACAAGCTGATGAAATTGCAAAAGGTGTAGTATACCTATGCCGTGACGGTGCGTATATCACTGGTCAGCAATTAAACATTAACGGTGGATTATACATGTAATGAAGTAAGAAAAAAGTGCATATCCATATCAGGAATGCACTTCTTTTTTTAGAAAGAAATCGACCGAAAAGGAGATAGAAAAATGACTACATTCGTAACAGAATGGGAAAAGCAATTGGAGTTGTACCCAGAAGAATATCGCAAAGCATATCGCCGTGTGAAAAGAGCGAGCGAAATTTTATTACGCGAACCAGAACCACAAGTTGGTTTAACACCGAAAGAGGTTATTTGGACGAAGAATAAAACGAAGCTTTATCGTTACATTCCAAAACAAGAAAAAACACAGAGAGTCCCAATCTTATTAATATATGCTCTTATTAATAAGCCATATATTATGGATTTAACTCCTGGAAATAGTTTAGTGGAATATTTAGTAGATCGTGGTTTTGATGTGTATATGCTTGATTGGGGCACATTTGGTTTAGAAGATAGTCATTTGAAATTTGATGATTTCGTGTTCGATTATATTGCAAAAGCAGTGAAAAAAGTAATGCGAACTGCAAAATCGGACGAGATTTCTTTACTTGGTTATTGCATGGGTGGAACGCTAACGTCTATTTATGCGGCACTTCATCCGCATATGCCAATTCGTAACTTAATTTTTATGACAAGTCCTTTCGATTTCTCTGAAACAGGATTATATGGTCCTTTATTAGATGAGAAATATTTCAATTTAGATAAGGCGGTTGATACATTCGGAAATATTCCGCCAGAAATGATTGATTTCGGAAATAAGATGTTAAAACCAATTACGAATTTTGTTGGTCCATACGTTGCTTTAGTTGATCGTTCAGAAAATGAGCGCTTCGTCGAAAGCTGGAAATTAGTTCAAAAGTGGGTTGGCGATGGCATTCCGTTCCCGGGTGAATCATACAGACAGTGGATTCGTGATTTTTATCAAAATAATAAATTGGTTAAAGGTGAACTCGTTATTCGTGGACAAAAGGTAGACCTTGCAAATATTAAGGCGAATGTCTTAAATATTTCCGGGAAACGTGATCATATCGCTCTGCCATGTCAAGTGGAAGCTTTACTAGATCATATTTCTAGCACAGATAAACAATATGTATGTTTACCAACAGGGCATATGTCTATCGTTTACGGTGGAACAGCTGTAAAACAAACATATCCGACGATTGGAAATTGGCTTGAAGAGCGTTCCAATTAAAAATAAAAAATCCAACTAGCGTTGTGTTAGTTGGATTTTTTTATGGGAAATAACAAAACATAGAAAGGAGAAATTTACATTTTAGGAGTATAATTATGAAGCTTATGACTGGTAAGTTGTTTTGGAATAGAGGGGTTTCTGTACCTTGTTATCCAACGTTAGAAAATGATATGATATGTGATGTGCTCGTAGTCGGAAGTGGCGAAGCGGGTGCTCATATAGCGTATTCATTAGCGAAGATAGGAATGCGTGTTACGCTCATTGAAAAAAGAGCAATTGCATGTGGTAGCACAGCTGCCAATACAGGTTTATTACAATTTCTTCATGATAAATCGTTAACCTCTCTTATTCATACATTTGGGAAAGTAAAAGGGGTACGAGCATATAGGCTTTGTTATGAAGCCCTTAGAACAATGGAGAAGGTTGTACCGACTCTCGATATTGATCCCCATTTTATTCCGCGAAATAGTTTGTATTATGCGAGTAGAGATGAGGATATTTCATTTTTACAAGAAGAATATAATACGTTACGCTATTATGAATTTCCGGTTGAATATTTTACAGAGTCTGATATTAAGAAACGTTATTCATTTGCAAAACAAGCAGCATTATATACAAGCGGTGACGCAGAAGTGAATCCATATTTGTTAGCACATAGTCTTTTGCATAAAGCAAAGCAAATGGGTGCTACTATATATGAACATACAGAGGCAATACATATTAAACAAATTCAAAATGATTTAATTTGTTACACAAAAACAGGAAATAAAATAGCAGCAAAGAATATTATTATGGCGACAGGTTATGAAGCGCTTTTTGGAAAGAAAGAAAAAAATACAACAGTAGAAACGTCTTATGCAGTTGTTACAAATAAGATAGATCAGTTCGAAGGTTGGCATGAGAAATCATTAATTTGGGAAACGGCACGGCCTTACCTATATTTTCGAACGTATCAAAACCGCATTATTGTAGGCGGATTAGATGAGGCGTTGAAAATTCAAAATATCGGCGATACGAAATTATTGCATAAGCGTGATATCCTTATTAATATTGTAAAAGAAATGTTCCCGCAGTTTAATAATATACAGGCAGAGTATTATTGGGCAGCAGCATTTGGTGGTAGTCATGATGGTCTCCCCATTTTAAAAGAAGATAAAAAGATACATAATTTATATTACGCACTGCCATATGGGGGAAATGGAACTGTATACGGAATGGTATTTGCAAAACTATTTCAGCAGTTATTTACAAATAAAGAAAGTGATGATTTTTCTTTATTTAATCGATAGAAAAAAGGTAGCGAAGTGATGGAATGAGAGATATAAAAAAGTTTTTACAAAAATTACGTCCCGTACAACTTATTGTTTTGTTTTATTTATTAGCAGTAGTCGTATCGGTAATATTACTTAGTTTACCATTTGTTACGAAGGATGGTGTGAAATGGACATTTATCGATGCCCTATTTACATCTGTTAGTGCGGTAAGTGTTACAGGACTTTCAGTTGTTACGATTTCAGATACGTTTACAACAGCAGGAATTATTGTATTAGCTCTAATTTTACAATTAGGCGGATTAGGCATCATGGCACTTGGCACATTCGTTTGGATTATAACGGGTAAAAAGATTGGTTTGCAGCGAAGAAGATTAATTATGGCAGACCATAATCAAGGAAATTTATCGGGTCTTGTAGAATTAATGCGTTCTATTTTAATTGTAATTATTTCGATAGAAATCATTGGAGCAATCCTGTTAGGTACAAGATTTTTACTGTACTTTCCGACTTGGCAAGAAGCTTATTTTCACGGTTTCTTTGCCGCTGTTAGTGCAACGACGAACGGTGGATTCGATTTAACAGGGCAATCGCTAATCCCGTACAAAAAAGATTATATCGTTCAAATGATTCATATGTTACTCATTATTTTAGGGGCGATTGGCTTCCCTGTGTTAATGGAAGTGAAGCAATTTCTTAGTAAGAAGAGAGAACAACTTTTTCGTTTTTCGTTATTTACAAAATTGACGACAACAACATTTTTTGCACTTGTTGTTGTTGGAACCATCATGATTTTTTTTCTAGAACGAAATCATTTTTTAGTAGGAAAGTCATGGCATGAAACGGTTTTCTATACGTTATTCCAATCTGTGACGACGCGAAGCGGTGGACTCGCTACAATGGATATACGTGAATTGTCACAACCAACGCTTTTATTTATGAGTATATTAATGTTTATTGGAGCATCTCCAAGTTCGGTTGGGGGCGGGATACGTACGACAACATTTGCGGTTAGTATATTATCGTTATATACATTTGCAAGGGGCGGTAGAACGGTTCGAGTCTTTAAACGACAGCTACATGAAGAGGATGTATTAAAAGCATCTGTCGTTATGACGATGGGGATATTATTATGTGCCACGGCACTATTTATTTTATCCATTACGGAAAATGTACCGCTTATGAGCTTGATCGTTGAAGTTTGTTCTGCTTTCGGGACGACAGGTTTATCGACAGGTATTACGCCAGATTTAACAACTGTGGGTAAACTTGTACTTATTGTACTTATGTTTATCGGACGCGTCGGTATTTTAACATTTATATTAGCTAGTGGTGGAAGAGAACAACCACCTCGCTATAAATATCCGAAAGAAAGAATTATTATTGGATAGTATGAAACCATTCTACCTGCGTTAGGTAGAATGGTTTTTTTAATCGTTAATTCCGAATTGGGGATGCATAAAAGCGTCGTTTTTATTATCAACTTCTTTTTTAAGTAATTCTTGATTTTCTTCTGCAATCCACCCGATATCATTTGTAGGATGGATCCATTCATCCCCAGCCATAATGGCAGGGTCTACCTCATCACTCCAATTGTTTAAGGGGCTGTTCTCGGAATTGTATTTACTGTCTCCAATTACAACATCATATTGATTTACAAAAGGTTGTTGCATCTTTTTTCCTGTTCCTTTAAAAGAAGGGAAGTTCATTTGATGAGGGAGCGTCTCGTCTAAAATTGGCGATTGGATTGTTTCTTTCTCTTTCAAAGTAATCGCTCCTTTTTGTAAAGGTTTGTTCGTATGTAGTATTTCCATCTATAAGCTCTTATGTACTTGTTAACACTTACCAGTAATAGTTATTTCAGATTGCTCCAAACTAGAGTAGAAAGTAATTTCTTGAGAGCAGGTGAACGTATTGGTAAAAAGAAAAGTGAAACAAAATGCAGCAATTAACAATAATAAAACTCCGAAAGAAAGCTTACCAGATGCAGAATTTGCATTAGAGTATGAAGGAGAAAACAGTGCAAAGTATGCAAATCGAAATTCAAAAAAAGGTAAACAAAAATGAGGCGTTTTTTACAAACGCCTCGTTTTTTTGTGGGATTATAAAGGTTTTTTAAATTATTTGTAAATTTAATATTTTCTATTAGCAGAAAAATGTGAAAAAACATAGAAGTAGCAACGTATTACACAAAAACAAACAACAAACAAAAGATTAATGTTGGTTTAATACTGCTTTTACACTAATTGTTTATATTTGAGTTGTACATAAGATTTGTAAAAGGAGAGAGAGACAGTGAAAAAAACAATCTTTAAAGCTGTAGCAACTGGAATGGTATTTTCGTTATTAATGGGGTGTGGTGCAAAGAAAGAAGAAAGTGCTGGAGCAAAAGTGAAAGATGATAAATTATCTGGATCGTTAACTGTTTATACAGCGATTGAAGAAGAGCTTGTACCGATTTATCTTGATTCTTTCAAAAAGAAATACCCGGATGTGAAGTTGAACATTGTTCGTGATTCAACAGGAGTTATTACAGCGAAATTGCTAGCTGAAGGAAAAAATACACAAGCAGATGTTGTGTGGGGAACTGCGGCGTCTAGTCTATTAGCTTTAGAGAAAAAAGATATGTTAAAAGAATACTCTCCAAAAGGAGCGGATCGTGTCCTTCCGCAATTTAAAGATGATAAGAAACCTGAAAAATGGGTAGGTAATACTGCGTTTATGACGGGGATTGCTGTAAATAAAGAAGAATTAAAGAAGAAAAATTTACCGATGCCAGAATCATATGAAGATTTAACGAAACCAGAATATAAAGGAACACTTGTTATGCCACATCCAGCTTCTTCTGGAACAGGATTTTTAACAGTTTCTGCATGGTTGCAAATTATGGGTGAAGATAAGGGCTGGGATTACATGAAAAAACTTCATGATAATATGGCATCTTATACGCATTCCGGTTCAAAACCAGCGAAATTAGCAGGTGCAGGTGAATATCCAGTTGGTGTGTCAATGGTTTATAGCGCTTTAAAAGAGAAACAAAAAGGTGCACCAGTTGAAGTTGTACTGCCGAAAGAAGGACTAGGCTGGGAAGTAGAAGCGAATGCACTTATTAAGAAAGATAATGCGAAAAATGATAAATTAGCACAAGCGTTTTTAGACTGGGCAATTACAGATGATGTAATGAAGTTATACTTCGAGAAAAATGGATTTGCGACAATTAAAAATAACTATAAACTTCCAGATGGATTCCCGAAAGATGTGACAGAAAAGTTATACAAAAAGAATGACTTTAAATGGGCAGCAGAAAATCGCGACAAAATTTTAGAGCGTTGGGAAAAAGAGTTTGGTCAAAAAGCAGAACCGAAAAAGTAAGTGAGTGGGAGAGAGAAAAATGAGCGAATATTTATCAATTCAACACATTCAAAAACAGTTTGATACATTTACAGCGTTAAAAGATATTTCTTTTACAGTGAAAAAAAATGAGTTTGTTTGTTTATTAGGCCCGAGTGGTTGTGGGAAAACGACGTTGCTTCGCATTTTAGCAGGGTTAGAAGAAGCGACAACAGGTAGTATAGCTGTGAATGGAAAAGATATTACAGCATTGCCGCCTGGTAAGCGGAACTTCGGAATGGTTTTTCAATCGTATGCATTATTTCCGAATTTAACGGCGCTTGAAAACATTGAATACGGCTTAAAGACAAAAAAATATGAAAAAGCAGAAGTAAAAGAGAAAGCGCTATTGGCGTTAGAACTTGTTGACTTACTGAATGTAAAAGATAAATATCCTGCTCAAATATCTGGTGGACAACAGCAGCGAGTAGCACTTGCACGTGCGCTCGCTCTGTCTCCCGATATTTTGTTACTAGATGAGCCGTTATCTGCTTTAGATGCAAAAGTGCGTGAAAAGTTGCGTAGAGAAATGCGTGATTTGCAAGAAAAAGTCGGAGTAACAACTATTATGGTAACGCATGATCAAGAAGAGGCATTAACGATGGCTGATAAAATTGTTGTAATGAATCATGCGGAAATTATGCAGATTGGAACACCAGAGGAGATTTACCAAAGACCAGCCAATCCGTTTGTGGCAGATTTTATTGGTTCTATTAATTTCTTTTCGAAAAATAATGAAGAACACGCAATTCGTCCTGAACATGTAACAGTTGTGCACAATAATGGTATGAAAACTGTTGTAGAAAGCATGGAATTCCGGGGGGCTGTATACCGGACGGAAGTGCGGGTCATAGAAGAGAAAACACACCTTTATAACGAGAAAATCGTAGTGGATATATTGGCATCAGAAGTAGAAGCAACTTCTATTAGGAAAGGAAAGCAAATTCAAATCTCTTTCTCAGAAAATCATATGTTGTCATATGGAAAGAAGGTCATTGTATAGATGGAGATGTTAGAAAATTATCAGGTAGAAAATACGAAAAAAAAGATTAAGAGACGTATCGGTAAAGAAGAGTGGATACAGAGACTAGTAATTATCGGTATGCTTCTTTCATTTCTTATCATACTTGTATTGCCTTTATTACAATTGTTTACACAAGCCTTTTACGATAAAGATGGAGCTTTCGTTGGTGTTGCGAATTTCAGTAAATATTTCACAACATCAACTTTAGTTCAATCATTACAAAATACGATATGGATTTCGGGCGCGACAACAATTATTTCCGTTACACTCGCTTTCATTTACGCATATGCGATCGCTCGTACGAATGTTTTTGGAAAGCGCATATTTCAGTACGTAGCGTTATTACCATTATTCGCGCCAACGATGATGCACGGTATAGCACTTACATATTTATTTGGTAATCAAGGGCTAGTAACGAAAGGAATGTTTGGTTTATTTGAAGGTATACAAATCCCTTTATATGGACCGGTAGGAATTGTAATGGCTGAAGTTATGTATACATTTCCGCAAGCATTCCTTATTTTATTAATTGCTTTTCAAGGATCTGACTATCGTTTATATGAAGCTTCTAATATGTTAGGAGCGAGTAAAACAAAGCAGTTTCTTACTGTTACTTTACCTAGTGTAAAGTACGGATTAATTAGTGCAATGTTCGTTGTATTTACACTTAGTTTCACTGATTTTGGGGCGCCAAAAATTGTAGGAGGACAATATAATGTGCTTGCTACTGACGTATATAAACAAGTAATTGGACAGCAAAATATGCCAATGGGGGCAACTGTCGGAATGATTTTATTAATCCCAGCTATCTTTGCTTTTGCAGTTGATCGTATTACGCAAAGAAAACAGGCGAATTTTTTATCTTCAAAAGCAGTACCTTACAGAATAATAAATAATAAGAAAAGAGATGTTATTTCGTTCGTATATTGTAGCGTAATAACGCTTATGATTATTCTTTTATTCGTTGCAGTTGGTATTGCTGCAAGTGTAAAAGTATGGCCGTATAATATGAGTTTTACATTTGAGCATTTTAATTTTTCAAGTTTAACGGGAGATGGACTTGAAGCGTTTAAAAATAGTGTAATTGTTTCAGCGGTTACAGCGGTTATTGGGGCAATTTTAACATTTGTGTTCGCGTATGCAATTGAGAAAATAGACCAGCTACAATTTTTCCGAAAAACAGGTTACTTTTTCTCTATCGTACCTTTAGCAATACCAGGTTTAGTACTTGGGTTAGGCTACGTTTTCTTCTTTAGTCAACCAACAATACAAATATTTGGACTTTCCGTAACGAACCCGTTTCATTCTCTATACGGAACAATTGCTGTGTTAGTACTAGTTAATATCATTCATTTTTATTCTGTAACATTTGTTACGGCAACGACAGCTTTAAAGAAATTAGATCGAGAGTTTGAACTAGTTTCACAGTCGATGGGGATCCCGTTTTATAAAACATTCTTTCGAGTTACGGTACCGATGTGTCTACCAGCCATTTTAGAAATGGTAATGTACTATTTCGTAAATTCCATGGTGACTGTCTCGGCAGTTGTATTCCTATACGCAGCTGATTTTAAACTAGCTGCTGTGTCAATTGTAAATATGGATGATGCAGGAAATGTGGCACCAGCAGCTGCGATGAGTGTACTTGTTGTTGTTACTAATATTGTAGTAAGAGTTGTATATGAATGGGGAACGAAAGCACTTCGTAACCGAACGTCAAAATGGCAACAAGGATAAAGTGAAACTTTAATCAGTGGGGGCATCCCCCGCTGATTAATAGTTGAACCAATCGGACTTTTAAGGCAGCATGATTCCCGCCTAACTTCTTTACGAGGGGGAGTCTTACTGCCTGGCGAACAGCGAGATAAATAAGAAGGGTGATGGATAGAATGAAAATAGAAGCAGTTATTTTTGATTGGGCAGGTACGACAGTTGATTACGGATGTTTTGCACCACTGGAAGTATTCATGAAAATTTTTCATAAACGTGGTGTTGAAGTTACAGCAGAAGAAGCACGTAAGCCAATGGGATTATTAAAAATAGATCATGTAAGAGCACTAACAGAAATGCCTCGTATTGCGAATGAGTGGAAGCGTGTTTTCGGACAATTACCAACAGAAGCAGACATTCATGAGATGTATAAAGAATTTGAAGAAATTCTCTTTGCTATTCTGCCAAACTATGCCACGCCAATTGATGGGATAAGAGAAGTGATGGCTTCATTACGTAAAAGAGGCATTAAAATTGGCTCAACAACTGGCTATACGAGAGAAATGATGGATATTGTTGCAAAAGAAGCAAAATTACAAGGGTATAAACCTGATTTTCTTGTGACGCCAGATGATGTTCCAGCAGGTCGTCCGTACCCGTGGATGTGTTATAAAAATGCGATGGAACTTGGTGTGTATCCGATGAATCATATGATAAAAGTGGGAGACACGGTGTCAGATATGAACGAGGGCAGAAATGCTGGGATGTGGACTGTTGGCGTAATTCTCGGTAGTAGCGAGCTCGGCTTAAGCGAGTGGGAAGTTGAAACTATGGATCCGGTAGAACTTCATGAAAAGATGGAAGCAGTTCGTAATCGTTTCGTTGAAAATGGAGCTCATTTTACGATTGAAACGATGCAAGAACTCGAGAACGTAATTGAACATATCGAGAAACAAGAACTTATTATTTCATAAAAGGGGCAAAGGATCATGAATGGAAATCACTACTTATTATTAACGCCAGGACCATTGACGACAACAAAAACGGTAAAAGAAGTTATGCTATACGATTGGTGTACATGGGATGTTGAATATAACACAATGGTGCAAGATGTAAGAGCTAAACTTGTATCGTTAGCAACGAAAGAAGAAGAGAAATATACAACGGTTTTAATGCAAGGAAGCGGTACGTTTTCAGTTGAAGCAGTGATTGGTTCTGTCGTTCCTAAAAATGGAAAGCTTCTTGTTTGTGCAAATGGTGCATACGGTAAGAGGATTGTGCAAATGGCAGAGATGTTACATATAAATGTGGTCGTGAGTCAAACAGAAGAGTGGGAACCTACTAATATTGCAGAAGTAGAAAAGTTATTGCAAGAAGATAAAGAGATTACTCATATTGCAGTAGTTCATTGTGAAACAACTACAGGTATTATTAATCCAATTGTAGATGTATGTAAATTAGGAAAGCGATACGAGAAGGTTACAATTGTTGATGCAATGAGTAGTTTCGGCGGGATTGAAATAGACATTGCTGATTTGCAAATTGATTTTTTAATTAGTAGTGCGAATAAATGTATTCAAGGTGTTCCTGGATTTGGTTTTGTTATCGCAAATCGTGAGGAATTACTAAAGTGTAAAGGGCAAGCACGCTCTTTATCTCTTGATTTATATGATCAATGGGAAACGATGGAAGAGCAAGATGGGAAATGGCGTTTTACTTCACCTACGCATGTTGTACACGCTTTTTATCAAGCCTTGCTTGAACTAGAAAAAGAGGGCGGAGTAAGAGCACGTTGCAATCGATATTATAACAATCAAAAATTATTGGTCAACAGAATGAAAGAAATTGGATTTAAGTCATTAGTAGATGAAAAATATCAATCTCCTATTATTACATCGTTTATTTACCCAGAGGGATTTGAATTTCAGGAGTTATATAACGAGTTAAAGAAGTATGGATTTGTAATTTATCCAGGGAAAATTTCGAAAGTAGATACGTTCCGTATTGGAAATATCGGTGATGTACATGAGGAAGATATAAATCGTTTAGTTGATAGTATCGCCAAAGGAGTTGTTATAGGTTGAAAGTATTTTGCTTAGGTGGAGCAGGTAAAATTTGTCGTGAAGCGATTTTGGATTTAGTTCAATTTTCATCTTTTGAGACGATCACAGTAGCCGATTTTAACGAAGAAGAAGGTCGTAAAGTAGTAGAATGGCTCAACGATCCTCGTGTTGATTTTGTGAAAGTCGATGTGACAAATCATGAGGATACAGTTGCAAAAATGAAAGGCTATGACATTGTAATGGATGGTACGACGATAAAGTTAAATGGATTGTCTACTCGTTGTATTGCGGAAGCTGGGTGTCACGGTGTGAATTTGAATGGATTTGGTGAAGAAAATGAATCACATGCTATATTTGTTCAAAATGAAAAAACATGTTTACCCGGATTTGGTATGACACCAGGTGTAACGCAAATGATGGCCATGCATGCAGCAAATCAGCTAGATACTGTAGAGTATGTTCGTGTAAGTCACGGTTCGTATCGTCCAATTGCTTTTTCTGCATCAATTACAGAAACAACGACATATGAATATGATCCAAATTTACCATCGCGTACAGTATATGAAGATGGTAAGTTTAAGCAAGTACCTCCTTTTGCGCGACCAAGAGAAATTGAATTGCCAGCGCCTTATGGTAAAACAATGCAGTATATCATTCCGCATTCTGAAACGATTACGTTAGCAAAGGCACTAGAAAATAAAGGTGTCAAACTGATAGAGACGAGAGGAACTTGGCCAAAGAAAAATATGCAGCTCGTACGTGCTTTATATGATTACGGCATATTGCGTAATGATCAAATTGAAATAAACGGGAAAGAAATTGGCATTATGGATTGTATTTCGCAGTATTTATTACAATCGAAAGAAGGTCAAGAGACGGAAGTATACGGTTATGCACTTCATGTAGAAGTAGTAGGTATGAAAAATAATGAGAAACAGAGACATGTATTATATCATACACATCCGTTATCTGATGGATCTATTGTAGGATGGGAAAATTTAAGAGCTTATACGAGAAACGTCGGTATTCCATTTGGAATTGCTACCGAGTTAATTGCAAATGGGAATGTAAATAAAATGGGTGTTGTTACGCCTGAAGAAGCTTTCGAAAACCCACAACTTGTTTTTGATGAACTAGAAAAGCGCGGCATTTATATTCATGAAGAGGTTTCTACTTACAAAGAAAATTATAATTTTGTATAAGCAAGGAACTTTATGAGGTAGATACAAATGGGGTGAAGCTATGTCTGTAGTAGGAGAAGAAAGAAAGCGGACTATTCTTGAAAAAGTAGAGTTTAAAGGAAAAGTAAAGGTTTCAGAATTAGCGAGAGAATTCGCTGTATCAACAGAAACAATTCGTCGATATTTAGAAGAGTTAGATCGTGAAAAAAAGTTGAAGAAAGTGTATGGTGGAGCTGTTCAACTTCCAGGTGCCGGGATAGAGGCGCCGATGTTAGAAAGAGAAATGCTACATATAGAAGAGAAGAAAAGAATTGGTTATAAAGCAGCAACATTTGTAGAAGATGGTGATGTCATTGCAATTGATGACGGAAGTACACCACTTCAGATGGTTCCATATCTTGTTCATCGAAAAAATTTAACGATTGTTACGAGTTCTTTTCCAGTAGCGACACAATTAATCTCTTCTATTAATAAAAAGATGTTTCACGGTGAAGTTTTATTTATTGGTGGAAAAGTATCACCAAAGCATTCGCGTGTATCAGGATCTATTTCTCAGCAAGTGATTCATCAATTTCATTTTCATAAAGCGTTTGTTTCGATTGATGGGTTATTACCTAGTTTTGGCGTTTCCAGTTTTGAATTAGAAAAAGCAAAACTGTCGGAAGCGATGATGAAATTAGCTGAGAAAACATATATTTTATGCGACCATACAAAAGTAAGTGTAAAAGGGAATTATAGAATAGCAGGATTTTCTCGTATTCAACATGTTATTTGTGATAAGAAAATGCCATATAGTTTTGAAGAAGAAGTTAAGAAGCATAATATTCAATGGACAGTGTGTTAAATAAAGTGAAAGCAGTAATGAAATAAAAGGTTTGCATTCATGCAAAAAGTGGACACATTTTCTCATTTCCTTCATATAATTTACCAATATAAAAAAAGTTGGCTGAAGGAAAGAAGGGGGAATATGTCAGAACGCATATATAATAAACTTGTATTGTATGCAAATATTTTACAAAAAATTGGTTTTATTAATGAGAAAGAAAAAAGTGAAATTCTTCATACGATAGGTAAAAAATCCCTTTGAATAAAGGGATTTTTATTGTGTATCGCTAGAAACATATTTTACATGTAATATTGCAGTTATCAATATAAGGGAATTTTATTTTGAAAAAATTATATTAAGGCGCTAGTAGTAGCAACATTAGGCGACAAAGAAACAGAGAAAGCAGATGATAACTCTAATTCATGCTATACGGAAACAAAGAATCAAGTGGATAGCCAAAATATGATAACAGATAAATAATTAAGAGAATTTGTTAATAAAAAAGTATGTAATAGAAAAGATTTAAATACACCAATTACGAAAGAAGAGTTATTGCAAGTAAAGGACTTGTTTTTAAATACGAATGAGATTATTGATTATCGTGCATTGAAATATATGCCGTATTTTAAATTTTTAACAGTTGCGAATGCGAAGATAAAAGATCCGTCATTCTTTACGAACTTAAAGCAAATGAGAAAAATACGTTATTCTTTCATTAGAAGAATAACGTATTTTTTATTGTAAAATGAAGTAGGACATGGACGGCGGGATTGGTATGTGAGTAGCCTATTTTTACGAGGAGCGTTGAAATCATATTGACAAAAAAGCATTCTCATGTGATAATTCAATTAAATTTTTAGAATAATCAAAAAATATTCCTTTTACATAGAAAGGATTCGAACATTATATAAATATTACGACGGGGGTGACGAAATGTTATTTTTTCTGAAGAAATGGAATGAATTAAAAGATGTGAAATCTGAATTGGCACTTCGTGATTGGTTTTATGGTACAAAAATTAGTTTATCGTTATGTACGTCAAAAGAGCCATTAACATTTTTAGTGAATGTCGAGGGAAGAGATAAAGGATTGTTTTCAGAAGAGGATTTTATTGTTGTCAATTGCATGTGTGAGCCAGTGTTTGAAAACGAGGAAAAACCAGCGGCAGAGTCATTTATGCATGCGGATATTTATAAAAAAAGCAGTGCGGAATGTATTTTACAAGTACAGACTGTAGATAGCCATTTAATATCAGAGTTATACGGAGAAGAAAGAGAAGTAACATTCGATAAACGTAGCGTGGAACGTGTTTTTGGAAAAGAAGGTATAACAGAAATGACAATTCCAATTGTAGAAGATGAAAAGAAATTTGCTGATTTGTTAGAAAGTAATGTTCCGAATTTTATTGAAGGTGGAGGAGTAGTTCTCGTTCATAATTACGGCATGATTGTGTGGGGGAAAACGCCAGAAGAAGCGAAAAAATGGCTAGAGGGTATAGAATATTTAATGAACTATCATGTAAAGTTGTTAATGATAAAAGGTGCGAAGAGCTCTGTTATATAAAAATGTTTGCGATGTTGTTACAATTCCATAAATAAATGAAAGCGTTTTAAAAATAATTTTACTCATAAAATATAGGTCTCCTTATTATATATAGATTACATGTTGACATGTAAGGAGGAACATATTTTGCGAGTTAAATATCATTTTCTGCCAAAACAGCAGGTGACTTATTGCAAGATAAATGATACTGGTGAAAAAGCATTACAAATTATGAATGAAACGGGATTTCGAGCAATCCCTGTATTAGCAGAAGATGAGAAGCTATTCATGGGGATTATTTATAAAGTAGATTTATTAGAAAAGAAGTGTAATAGCGGATTAAAGCATGTAAGTACAGGAGATATGTTAGAAAATTCCTCTGCATTTATTTTTGAAAAGGATTCTTTCTTCAGAGCTTTTTATGTGATTCGTCGTCTCCCATTTTTAGCGGTGCTAAATGATTATAATGAATTTGTTGGTATCTTAACACATTCCAATGTATTTGATGTTATTGAAGACTCATTCGGTATGCGGACGGGTGGTTATATATTAACAATTGCAACACAAGATTGTAAGGGAACGATTAAAGAGCTTGGGACATTGTTAAAAGCATATAATATCGGTGGGTTGTTTACGCTAGATAACGGTGATCAATATATTCGCCGTATTATCGTAAATATATCAGATGAGTTAGATGAAAAAAGATTAAAGAAATTAATCGAAAAAATAGAAAAAAAAGGATTCAGAGTGAGTCATGTAGATTATATTTAAGTGAAAAGGAAAGGTACCAATCTGCTATATGTAGAGTGGTACCTTTTTTTCGTGTAAGTGATGAATTGTCTCCCACTATTTTTGGGAGCACCGCCGCCCGTAAACGCCCGATTGGTGAGGGCTAATAATTAGTGGTGAATGCCCCACTAATTAAAGTTTCACTTTATTTTGAAACAGCAGGTGGAGATAATGCTAAATCAGACAAAAAAATAAAGTCTGCATGCTCGCGAATTTTGGGAATAGAGGTTTCTATAACACGTGATGTAATTTCACCTGGAGGCCCAACGTGTCCGATAGCTACCATAATTGGTTTTTCTTGAATTTTTTTGATAAGTAATTGAGCTTGTTTTGAAATATGTCCTGCTGTATAAACATCATCAAAAAATAGTTGGTTTTCAATAATAGGCACCCCTAATTCTTTTCCGATTTGTGGGACGACACTATTAGGGTTTGTTTTGCTATCTAAATAAAATAAACCGTGTTTTTTACAAGCTGTAAGTATAAGACGTACAATTCTTTCGTCAGCTGTTACTTTTGATCCCATATGATTGTTCATTCCAATTGCATGCGGTACTTCTTTAATCGCTTGTTCGAGTCGGTTGTTTATTTCTTCATCGCTTAAATCAGTTGTAAGTGCTTTTGGTCCAAGCCATTCTTTTTTACCTTTAATAGGTTCCATTGGCATATGTATAATAACTTCATGGCCTTTTTTATGGGCTGCTATTGCATCTTCTTTTGTAGAAGGAAGGAAAGGCATAACAGCAACAGTCAGTGGAATGGGAAGTGATAACATTTTATCAGTTCCCTTCATATTATTTCCGAAGTCATCAATGACAATAGCTACTTTATTTGTATGGGCATTGGCTTGAATCGGAAACAAGAAGGATGGTAAGAACATAGTAAAAATGAGCAATGCAATCGTATATTTGCGCATATAAATATTTCCTCTCTATTTTATCCCGCTATTTGCGGGCAGTAAGATTCCCACCTCAAAATTCGGCTGGAGCAAAGAAGTTAGGGGGAAGATCCACTGCTCGTAAACGCCCGATTGGTGAGTGCTAATAATCAGTGGGGGATGAACAAAACCCCCCACTGATTAAAGTTTCACTTTATCAATCATCATTATGTTTTGCTTTTTTATATAAATTAAACAAAAAATGTCGAAGAAAAGTATATGGTAAATAGAGAAACCGCTATTTAATTGGTATTTGTAAAAAAAGAAGATGAAAAAAATGTCTATTATTGCGAATGTATTTACAAAGATAGAATAATTTGTAATAATTCTCAAAGTGAGGGTAAAGATTTGTAAATTACAGGGAGAAAATGTTTAATTTTCTGATTCTTCAAATTTGAATATGATTAAGCAGGTAAAAGGTCAATAGTGAAGTGAAGTTGAGAGCATGGAAGAATAATAAGGGGGATATGGATGTTTACTGTAAAAAGGAAGTACACATTAGAAAAGCTTTCACGTGATATTCATATGAAGCGTGAAGAAATGATTCAACTAGGATTAACAAGCGGATTAACTAGTAGGGAAACAATTCAAGTTAGTCAAGAATTGGACAAGCTTATTTTACAATACCAGCGCTATAAAGAAAAACAAACACCAAAATGGTTTTCCATTATAAAGGTACCTATTTTCCAAATCGGATATGAAGGAAAATCGAATAATTTTTGGCGAATGCTTGTGGCGGGTTTTATGAAATAAGTATAATTACCCTTTTGTGATAAGGATAATTATACTTTATGTAACGGTATTTCGATATGAACTGTCGTTCCTTTGTTTTCTTTACTGTCAATAAAAATATGCCCATCGTACATCTCTACAATTCGTTTACATATGACAAGTCCAAGACCTGTTCCAGTATCTTTATTAGTAAAGAACGGATGAAAGAGGTGTTTTTGAATATGTTTTGGAATACCTTTTCCAGTATCAATAATTTGCAATTGTGCGTGTGTTTCATTGTCTGTTACGACAATGGTTAGTGTGTCACTAGAAGTCATGGCTTCAATTGCATTTTTTGTAATGTTTAAAACCACTTGTTTCATATGGTCTTTTGAGCAACGGATATGAACAGGATGGTCTGGCAAATGTAGATGGAATACAATGTTATGTAGATTCGCCTCAGATTGAATAATCAATGCTACCTCATTTAGAATAGTTCTCACATCATATGTTTGTTCAATGATAGCAGTTGGCTTTCCAAGAATAAGAAATTCACTTACAATTTCATTAATTCTCTCTATTTCTTGTTCGATGATGGAAAAGTAAAACTGATCCTGTTCATCTTTATATTTTTCTTTTAATAGCGCAACGAGTCCTTTAATTCCCGTAAGAGGATTGCGGATTTCGTGGGCTGTACTCGCTGCAAAAGTTCCAACCAATTCAATTTTTTGCAGTTCATTTTGTTGTCTTTCCAGCTTTGTTTGCCGTTTTAATAACATATATTGAGCGAGTAAAAATAAGATAGACATTAAAAATAAAGTAGCTATACATTCTATTGCAACCCATTGGTATAAAGTTTGCTTGTGGATAGGTAATGGAGAAACAGAGACCTTCCAATTTAACCTTTGGAGTGGGGTAGTGAGCATATTAGAATGCGCATCGCTTGTTTCATTATTGTCATCAGTTAGAAAAACTACATCATGTTTATCAGTTACTTCGAAATGGTATTGTGGTTTAATAGCATTTAAAGAAGATGAAATGTAGTCAAAGCGTAAACTTGCTAACAATAAGCCTGAGAGTTCCTTCTGTTTGTTAAATATTGGGGAAGCGATTATAATAGCTTGATGTCCAAGGACGCGATCTGTAATGACGGATGATACAGTTGTTTTCTTAGTTTGTAATGCGTCTTGAATATACTTGCGGTCTGAGACGTCTACAGGTCTTGATTCGCTTTCTGATGCGATGGTAATGATTCCTTCTGGTGTAACGTAATATAGACCAGAAAAGCGCGCATCGTTTCCATCTGTATCATGCACAATTTGTTTAATCCCATTTATGTTACCAGTCTCGGTACCTACGACTTTTGCAAGCATTTCTAAGGCAGAAATTGCTTCACCAAGGTGATGATCTAAATAGTCTCTATATAAAAAGAGAACCGTATGAGCAGATGTTTTGTTTTCCTGCTTCATTTTATACGTATGATAGGAATAAAATGTAGCACCAATCACTATCGTTGGTAGGATAACAAGCAATATATATAAAACTATGCTTTGGAATTTGACTTTCAAATGTGGTACTCCTTCTTTTTTTATTATCATTATATATAAACTATGTTAAAATTGTCATGTTTTTATTCAAGAATGATTCGTAATATATTAGGGGAGAAGAAATGGATGAGTGAATGCTCATTCGGAACTCACATGAAGTATTAAGCTGTATTTTCTTTTTATTGCTGAGAATTTAAGTGAAGGGTTGAAAGTTGTATGACATCAAATAATGAACGAGAAGATATTTCTCAATCTTTAAAAGTATTTATTGCATTATCTCGTGTACACCGTTCTGTTATGGATACTACAAATAAATCTATACAAAGTAACGGGTTAAATCCAACTGAATTTGCTGTATTAGAACTGCTATATCATAAAGGTGGTCAACCACTTCAGCAAATTGGTGAGCGCATTTTAATAGCTAGTGGCAGCATTACATATGTTGTAGATAAGCTGGAAAAAAAGGGATTAGTAAAGAGAATCCCATGTCCGAATGACAGACGTGTTATTTATGCGCAATTAACGGAGTCTGGGGAGAGTTTTATTGCTTCTATTTTTCCGGGGCATGAGCAAGTTATACATCAGTCTTTTGAAATGTTAACGAAGGATGAAAAGGATGAATTACTTGATTTGTTGAAAAAAATTGGAAAGTATGAAAAGTGATACTATGTTCCAAAGGAGCTTTGGATAAAAAATCCAAGGCTTTTTTGCATATAAGTAAGTAAGATGGAAGCTGCCGAATTTTGTTGAAAACTAAGAGGGGATTTGGGAAGAAGTATTGAATTATAGTAAAGGTATACATAATGGAGAGGAGGCTCGTTCATGTCATTTAAAGACTATGAATATAAACGGCCAAATATTGAAGAATTAAAAGAGAAATTTACTGTTGCTTTAGAGAAATTTGATAACACAAAAACTGTAGAAGAACAAAAACAAGTTATCAATTCAATTAATGAAATTCGCAATGATTTTGGTACAATGGGGAATCTTTGTTACATTCGTCATTCTGTTGATACGACAGATGCTTTTTATAAGGAGGAGCAAGATTTCTTTGATGAATACTCTCCAGTTGTACAAGGATATGGAACAAAATATTATAAGGCGTTAATTAGTTCTCCATTTCGTGAAGAATTAGAAGCCTATTACGGAAAGCAATTATTCGCTCTAGCAGAATGTGATTTAAAAACATATTCAGATGAAATCGTGAAAGATTTACAATTAGAGAATAAATTGTCTTCACAATATACACAGTTGTTAGCATCTGCAAAAATTGACTTTGCGGGAGAAGAAAGAACATTATCGCAACTGATTCCATTTATGCAAGGAAAAGAAAGAAGTGAACGTAAATCAGCAAGTGAAGCATACTACGGATTTTTAGCTGGAAATGAGGAAGAACTAGATCGTATTTATGATGAGCTTGTTAAAGTAAGAACGAAAATTGCGAAATCTTTAGGTTTCAAAAACTTTGTTGAACTAGGATATGCAAGAATGTATCGTACAGATTACAATGCGGAGATGGTTGCGAATTATCGTCAGCAAGTACTTGATTATATCGTTCCAGTTACAACGGAATTAAGAAAGAGACAAAAAGCACGTATCGGTGTAGAAAAGCTAGCATATTACGATGAAAACTTTGAATTTGCTACAGGTAATCCAACTCCAAAAGGAGATGCAGATTGGATTATTAATCATGGGAAAACGATGTATAAAGAGTTATCAGCTGAAACAGATGAATTTTTCAATTTCATGTTAGATAATGATTTATTAGACTTAGTTGCGAAAAAAGGAAAAGCTGGTGGCGGATATTGTACATATATCGAAAATTATAAAGCGCCATTTATTTTCTCAAACTTCAATGGAACATCTGGTGACATTGATGTATTAACACATGAAGCTGGTCATGCTTTCCAAGTATATGAAAGTCGTAAATTTGAAATTCCAGAATATAATTGGCCAACATATGAAGCGTGTGAGATTCATTCTATGAGTATGGAATTCTTTACATGGCCATGGATGAAACTATTCTTTGAAGAAGATGCAGATAAATATTATTTCTCACACTTAAGTTCAGCACTTCTGTTTTTACCATATGGTGTATCTGTCGACGAATACCAACATTATGTATATGAAAATCCAGAAGCATCACCAGCAGAGCGTAAGACAGCATGGCGTAACATAGAGAAGAAATATTTACCGCATCGTGATTATGAAGATAATGATTATTTAGAGCGCGGTGGCTTCTGGCAACGTCAGGGGCATATTTATAGCTCGCCGTTCTACTATATTGACTACACGTTAGCTCAAATTTGTGCACTGCAATTTTGGAAGCGCGCAAGAGATAATAGACAAGAGGCATGGGAAGATTATGTGAACCTTTGCCAACAAGGTGGAAGTAAATCATTCTTAGAATTAGTAGAAGTGGCAAATTTAACATCACCATTTGCTGAAGGTTGTGTGAAAAGTGTCATTACAGAAATTGAAGCATGGTTACATGCGATTGACGACACAAAATTGTAAAAAACATGCGCTTTTTTTCACATGTTTAACATCGACATAATGGGAAAATGATGAGATAATAAAAGAAAATTCAGAATGCTAAAGAGGTGTTTCTAATAAGGAGCACCTCTTTTCACCAACAAAAAGGGGGGAAAGAAGTATGCTTCAATCTAATATGGATGTGAGTTTAGAAAGTTTGGTGAACTCATTGCAGTCTACCCGAAGCACGCTATTATCAGAAATTGAAATGTTAAATGATACAGAAGTGAATGTAAAGCCACGCCGTGATAAATGGAGTATTATTCAAATTTTACATCACTTACATTTAGTTGAACAATCTGTCACATCTGCCCTTGTATATGCTCTACACAAAAATGAAAGAAATGCGACTCCATTTAAAGACCTCCAACTTACGCTTGATCGCACACATAAAAGAGAAGCTCCTCAGCAAATGCAACCAACAGAAACTTTAATGAAAAAACAGCAAGGAATTCAATTGCTAGAACATTCACGACAAGAACTATTACATGCGCTTCATAGTATCATAGATGAAAAAGAATTAGTTGAAAATGGATTAAAGCATCCTGTTTTTAATGATTTGAATTTGTATCAGTGGGTTCAATTTCTTGATTTACATGAACAAAGACATCTTACACAGTTAAAAGAGGCGAAATACGCAATTTTGCAGCGATAAAGTGGAAGAAGTGGGAAACCACTTCTTTTTTGATACATGCATAGTTTTCTTTCTTACTTTGGAATACTACATGGAGAAAGAAAAGAAGGAGTTGAAAAGTATGTCCAAGAAAAAGAGAGAAGAAGAGCGTGCTTGGAAAGCACGTAAAGAGAATCAAAAACCACATGGAAAAGTGAAAGCTTTTGCTGAATTAGTTGAAGGAACAGAAAAAACGTGATGATTATTTCATCACGTTTTTTGTATGAGTGGAAAGGTTAATAAGAAGGTTGTACCGATTCCTTTTTCACTTATAATATCAATTTTTCCATTCATAGCTTGAACAACACTGAATACAACCATCATTCCAAGACCAGTCCCTTTTTCTTTCGTTGAATAGAAAGGAGAACCGAGGCGCTTCACCTGTTCTTGATCCATGCCAACTCCTGTATCTTTTATATATAGCTGGATATGCTTATGATCAGGAACTAATGTGAAATAAAGATCGCCACCTTTTGGCATAGCTTCAATGCAGTTTTTTAAAATATTTAATAAGCATTGGTTTAGTTTTTGCTTCTCTCCAGCGATAAAGAAAGAAGTACTTTGCTTTATGTAATGAGTACGGACATTTGTTAAATTGGCAAGTGGTGTAATTAAAGATAGTGCATGCAGTAATTCTTCCTCGAGTTGTAGTGTTTGTTCTTTTTCAATACTCGGTTTTGCAAAGGTTAAATAGTCTGTGAGAACATGATTTGCTTGCTCAATACCATTAATGGCAATATCGATATATAATTTCCGTTCTTGCTCGGTACATGTATCAGACTGCAATAGTTGTAAAAATCCTTTCGTTGAAGTTAAAGGATTGCGAATTTCGTGCGAGATGGAAGCTGCCATTTCACCGATTAAATGAAATTTCTCAGCGTTCATAAGCTCATTTTGGAGACGAACCTGAGTTTGTAATATGTGTAGTAAATATAAAATAAGGATCGTACCAAGCATCGTACATAACTCATACACAATAATATGGGGTATATAATCTACCTTATTTGTAACTTCTGAAAGGAAGAAGGGTATCCAGCTAAATCCATATGTGAGACTGTAAATAATAGCAAGTGCTATTTTTATACGATTAGAAGTTCGATTGAAAAATTTGTACGTTAATAGTAGAACAATAAATAGAACAATAGAAGCGATAAGGGATGGGAAAACACCTATTCCTCCTAATAAGAAGCGATATATGTTTAATACAGCTAAAATAGAACCACCAGCAATAGGCCCTCCTGTCAATGTACCGACAATTAATACGATATGACGCATATCAAATTGAAAACCATTATTTGTTTTTGCTGCAAAAGTGATACATAGTATTGTAGCGAGGCAACACAGTACAATAAATATAGCTGAATTTAATTTAGGAGACCGTTTCCCTTTTTGATTCCAAAATAAGTGATAAATAAGCATTGTAACGAGAATGGATAAAATATTTAAAAAGAGGTAAATAATAAAGTGTTTCAGTGGGATGCCTCCTCTCTCCGAATAGTAAATTAATCATACTATAAAATGAAAGAAATGGAATATAAAATAGCGGAAAAATCAGAAATTTTTTCTGGTAGTATACAATATGTTACAATATGTTTTGTCAATGAAAGAAGAAATTCCATGCACCGCATGGGAGAGGTTCGCGAACTCCCTCTATAAAAAACTATGGAAACAACAATATCCTTAGGTATTGTTTTGTTTTTTTATTGTGACAGTTCAAGAACGTTCTTTCTTCTTATTCGTAGTAGAGAAGGAGAATGAGTGAAATGAAAAAAGAAAAAGCAGTTGTTGTTTTTAGTGGTGGACAAGATAGTACAACATGTTTATTTTGGGCAATAGAGCAGTTTGCAGAAGTAGAAGCTGTAACATTTAATTACAATCAACGTCATAAATTAGAAATTGATTGTGCAGTGGAAATTGCGAAAGAGCTAGGAATTAAACATACGGTACTAGATATGAGTCTATTAAATCAACTTGCTCCAAATGCGTTAACGAGAACGGATATGGAGATTACACATGAAGAAGGTGAATTGCCATCGACATTTGTAGATGGACGAAATTTACTATTCTTATCATTTGCTGCTGTATTAGCAAAACAAGTTGAGGCACGTCATATTGTAACGGGTGTATGTGAAACTGATTTTAGTGGTTATCCAGATTGCCGTGACGTGTTTGTGAAATCGTTAAACGTTACATTAAATTTATCTATGGATTATCCATTTGTCATTCATACACCACTTATGTGGATTGATAAAGCAGACACGTGGAAATTATCTGATGAACTTGGCGCATTCGAGTTTGTTAGAGAAAAAACATTAACATGTTATAACGGAATCATTGGTGATGGTTGCGGTGAATGTCCAGCATGTCAACTTCGTAAAGCAGGATTAGATACGTACTTACAAGAACGCGAAGGAGCGAACAACTAATGGATAATTTCTTTGGATTTCGCATCGTAGAAAATTTGCAAAAAATGGACAAGGATATTCAACGTAAACAACTCAAATATCATAATAAAAGAGTAATGGTCAGCAAGGAATTTACATTTGATGCAGCACACCATTTACACTGTTATGAAGGAAAATGTAAAAACTTACATGGTCACACATATAAAGTTGTATTTGGGATTAGTGGATATGTAAATGAAATAGGCCTTGCAATTGACTTTGGAGATATAAAAGAAATTTGGAAAAACGAAATTGAAATATATTTAGATCATCGTTATTTAAACGAAACATTACCAGCGATGAATACGACTGCTGAGAATATGGTCGTTTGGATTTATGAAAAGATGGCAGAAGCATTAACGAAAGATAATCGTGTGAACGAATATAAAGGAGCTCGTGTTGAATTTGTTCGTCTATTTGAGACGCCAACTAGTTATGCGGAAGTAAGACGGGAGTGGATGCTCGATGAGTAAAATCCCTGTCTTAGAAATATTCGGTCCGACTATTCAAGGAGAAGGCATGGTTGTCGGGCAAAAGACTATGTTTATTCGAACTGCTGGCTGTGACTATAGCTGTTCTTGGTGTGATTCTGCTTTTACATGGGATGGATCGGCAAAAGATCAAATTAGACAAATGCCAGCGGAAGACATTTGGAATGAGCTTGTTGAAATTGGAGGAGAAAATTTCTCTCATGTTACGATTTCGGGTGGGAATCCTGTTTTATTGAAAAATATTGAGTCGCTTCTTTCTATATTAAAAGAGAATGGGATGCGAACGGCGATAGAAACACAAGGGAGTAAATGGCAAGATTGGTTACTTCAAATTGATGAGATAACCATTTCGCCAAAACCACCAAGTTCGGGAATGAAAACAGCTTATCAAAAGTTAGATGCTGTAATTCAGAAACTAGCAGGAAAAGATATTAGTTTAAAAGTAGTAGTATTCGATGATCGCGACTTTGAATATGCAGTTAAGATGCACGAACGTTATCCATCTGTACCATTTTTCTTACAAGTAGGGAACGATGATACGAAAACAGTGGATGATGCAATGCTTATTAAAAAATTATTAGATAAGTATGAGTGGCTTATTGAAAAAGCTGTTAATTGTAAAAAAATGAATGATGCGAAAGTATTGCCGCAGCTTCATGCGTTAGTATGGGGAAATAAACGAGGCGTATAAAGAGAAGGGATGTTTAAAATGGCAGGAAGATTAGATGAAGATTTAAAAGATGTAACATTATTAGGAAATCAAAATACAAAATATTTATTTGAATATAGCCCAGAAATTTTAGAGGTATTTGATAATAACCATCCAAACCGTGATTACTTTGTAAAATTCAATTGTCCTGAATTTACAAGCTTATGTCCGAAAACAGGACAACCAGACTTTGCAACAATTTATATTAGCTACATTCCTGAACAAAGAATGGTAGAGAGTAAATCTTTAAAGTTATATTTATTTAGCTTCCGCAATCACGGTGACTTCCACGAAGATTGTATGAATGTAATTATGAATGATTTAATTAAATTAATGGATCCGCGTTACATTGAAGTATGGGGCAAATTCACACCACGTGGTGGTATTTCAATTGATCCATATTGCAACTACGGTCGACCAGGAACGAAGTATGAACAAATGGCAGATTACCGTATGATGAACCACGATCTATATCCGGAAACGATTGATAATCGTTAATAGAAAGAAAAGTCCTGTATACTATACAGGACTTTTCTTTCTATTATATTATGCATTTTGATTAATGACAGTATAGTTTTTATGACTTACAACTGTAAGAGGTTCCATATCTAGTTCTCTAAAATTCTCCATAATTGTTATATCAACAATAACAGAGTTTTGATTTACCTTTTGAACACGGCCTTGCATTCCACCTTTAAATTCGATGATATCTCCAGTTTCTGCGATCTGCATAAGCAACTCTCCTTGTTACAGTTTTTCCAAAAAAGAATAATTTGGGATTTTTTATTTTCCTTTATTTTGAACTATGTTTCCTGTTTTGTAAATGTTTTCAAAGGAAAAAGTCGAAAAATATTCATATTTTGTAAGATAATATCCATATTTCATATGATGCTGGAGAAAAAGTGTTTATATCTTTATAATGAAAATGGATGTTGGTCTGTTTAATAAGGGGGAAATAGGAGCGGTAAAATAATGTTTGAAATTATGGGGAGCTTTATAGCTTTGTTCTTATATTTATTTTCTTATACACAGTTGAAGAAAATTCGTCAACATGAAACGAATACATATTTTGATGGAATAGATGCTTCAGTTACTCATAGTAGTGGCGGAGATATGTAACAATATGTAACTTTTATTTTCAGCATGTTATGATGAATGTAAGAAATAGTACATAATATAGTTCGTAAGTGATGAATGGAGAGTGAAAAGAATGTGGATATCTTTTATTCGTCATGGTCGCTTGAATAGTACTATAGAACCGATGACAATTACTTCATTTCATGAATGGCTGAAGAGATATGATGTAGATAGTATGAGTAGGGAATGTAACATACCGATTGAAACAATTGAGGCAGTAGAATCGGCAAATTTAATTGTATCGAGTGATCAAAGACGTGCTGTACAGTCAGCAGCGGAATTAATGAATTCTTTGTCCTTTGTGCAAAATTCTCTTTTTAGGGAAGTAGAAGTACCGTCGAGTTTTTTTGCACCAGAATGGTTTAAATGTAAGCCGGGGACTTGGTTTTTTATTGGACGTGCTTTATGGATGGTTGGGTATCATAAAGATGTTGAGTCGTATAAGGAAGCAAGGGGAAGGGCAAAAGAAGCTGCTAACATGTTACATCACTATGCAATGGTGCACGGGAAAATCGCGATAGTAGGACATAGCTATTTTAATACGATGATTGGTGCGGAACTGAGGGCGATGGGATGGTCTGGACCTCCTATTTTTCATCGGAAGCCGTGGGGATATACAAAGTATACGTTCCATGAGGCGATGAATGGAAGTGTATTAAATACAAAATTAACTTAAAAGCACACGATTTTATATAAAATCGTGTGCTTTTTTTTAAGATATAGAAACCAATGTACGTAATGGTTTTATTAGATGAGCATAAGGTTCGCCAACGAGCATTACGGTTTTATCTTTGTTGTAACCTAGTTTTTCATACAGTGAAAAAGCACGCTTGTTCTCTAAATTAACAAGTAAGGCGATTTTTTCATAACCTGTTTCAGCTGCATGAAGTTCAGCTGCATCGATTAACTTAGAGCCAATGCCACGTCCGCCGTACATATTTGAAACTGACAACGTGTCAATATAATACTCATCAAGTTCAGCTTCTTTTTCTAACGTAATGGATTCATCTTCATGTAGTTCTCTTAAGTGGCGTATGATTGGTGCATCAAGTTGTTGAGCGTCACTACCGTGATAAGCGACAATAACCCCAACTACCTTTCCATCTTGTTCCGCCACTAAACAGTTTTCATAGCTCAATCGATTATTTTCTTTTACGAACCATTTTTCAAGTCCTAGTAATACATTTGCTTCAACTGTGCTACCAGTGATTTTTTCAGCAATTTCATGCAGAGCATTATACAATAAAGGAGATATTGCCTTTGCATCTGTCTTTGTTGCTTTCCGAATCATAGTATCCCTCCTAGTTCTATTTGTATATTGTAACATAGTGGTATGGAACTTTGTATGATTGAATGCCAAAATGTTTGATATAGAGAAGTAGCTATGTTAGTATATGATATTTAGTGGACATATAATAAAGCAATACTGCTTGTAAAATAATGAAAATGAAATGAAGGCATAGCAACAGGAAAAATTTACAGTTGTTGACCTATAAAAGATACGATAAAATAAAATATTGCATAGAGGTGAAATACATGGATGAACAATTAGCAAATACAATTTTGGATCAGCTGAAAAATGGTGAGATAAAGGAGTATGTTGCAACGAAAGATGTATTTTATACGTTTAGGAAAGTTGTAGTAAGTCGAGAAGATTTTAAACATATTATTGGGAATGCACAACGCGGTGGACAGGTAATTTATACATATTCAAAAACGCCACGTTCATAAATAGAAGATAAAGGGGAGGAGAATTATGGGCGATTTTAAACAAGGCATTTTACCGCATTGGGATTATATGTGGAAAGATAGAGCCGGAAATAGATGTATGGGAATGGTTATGTATCCAGAGAAACGAAAATGTTCAACAAAAATGCTTCAGAAAATAAAAAGGGCGTATGAGCAAGCGGCAGAAATTAAAGTAACTGTACAAGTTCAACAGACATATGAGTACGTAGAAGGAATGATCGTATACTTTGATGAAGAAGCTCCTGTATGTACAATGCTTGATAAAGATGAGAATCCGCATCACATATTTGTAAAAGATATTTTGCGTATTGAGCACTCTGAATAAACTTTTCATACATAAATTGAAACGCCATAATAATAATCTTTTTCTATAATAGTTATCTTTTAGTATGTAACGAGCAACGAAAGTATATGTATAATATTTAATAAAGTAAAATTGATAAATGTAATCGTTTGTTAGAACAGATTATCGTTTCATGTCTGTTCTTTTTTGCGTGATGCTGGAGAAATATATTCCTCCAGCATTTGCCGTTTTATGACAAAATATATTGTTAACTTTTTTTAAAATGAGGTTAAATTCGTTGACAACTTTTTTGAAAAGCACTTTATTGACATGAGTTTTAGAATGTTGTTTCATAGTCATTGTATTGAAAAAAATCGGCGGTCTTGTCGAAAAGTAAAAGTTAAAAAAAGAAAGAATTTATACATATATCTTGTGTCTTATTTTGAAACGTAATACAATATATAGAGAAATCAAGAAATGACATACAAAGAGTATAGATTGGAGAGGGAGGGTCGGAAATGTTAGTTGCATATGATTCTATGACAGGAAACGTGAAGCGTTTCATTCACAAATTAAATATGCCGGCCGTTCAAATTGGTGAAGATCTAGTAATAGATGAAGACTTTATTCTTATTACGTATACAACAGGTTTTGGCAATGTACCAGAACGTGTTTTAGAATTTTTAGAGCGCAATAATGACAAATTAAAAGGCGTATCTGCAAGCGGCAATCGTAACTGGGGAGACATGTTCGGTGCAAGTGCTGACAAAATTTCTGCTAAATATGAAGTGCCTATTGTATCAAAATTTGAGTTATCAGGAACAAATAACGATGTAGAATATTTTAAGGAAAGGGTGCGGGAGATTGCGACACATTGAACTGAATAATGAAATCACGCAAATGCAGGACGGTTTTTATCAGCTTCATAAAGATAAAGAGGCATTAGAAGTCTTTATGGAAGAAGCTAGAGAGAATACCGTTCCTTTTAATAGCGTGGCAGAGCGAATGGAGTATATGAAAGAACATGATTACTATTACAATGTTCTGGACGAGTATAGCTTGGAGGAAGTAGAAGGAGTATATAACATCGCTTATGGTGAAAACTTCGAATTCCAATCTTATATGGCAGCATCTAAGTTCTACAAAGATTATGCGTTAAAAACGAATGATCAAAAACAATACTTAGAAAGCTATGAAGATCGTGTAGCAATTGTGTCATTATACTTAGGACGCGGTGATGTTGCGAAGGCAAAACAATTCGCAAGCATGATTGTAAAACAAAACTACCAACCAGCGACACCAACCTTTTTAAATGCGGGAAGAAGCAGAAGAGGAGAAATGGTGTCTTGTTTCTTGTTAGAGATGGACGATAGCTTAAATTCAATCGGCTTTAACATTAATACTGCAATGCAATTATCAAAAATTGGCGGGGGAGTAGCTTTAAACTTATCTAAGCTACGTGCGCGTGGTGAGCAAATTAAAGGGATTGATAACGCTGCAAGTGGTGTAGTACCTGTTATGAAATTGCTTGAAGATTCGTTTTCATATGCGAATCAACTTGGCCAACGAAAAGGTGCTGGTGCAGTATACTTAAACATCTTCCATTGGGATATTATCGAATTCCTTGATACAAAGAAAATAAATGCCGACGAGAAGAGCCGTATTCAGTCTCTATCAATCGGAATTATCGTTCCAAGTAAGTTCTTTGAGCTTGCTGAGAAAAACGAACCTTTCCATGTTTTCGCGCCTTATACGGTGTTTAAAGAATATGGCAAGCATTTAGATGATATTGATATTGATGAAATGTACGATGAATTAATGAGCAATCCGAAAGTGAAGAAGAAGCCGCTAGATATTAGTGCACGTGATATGCTTATTAAAATCGCAATGATTCAGCTTGAGTCTGGTTACCCATACTTAATGTTTAAATCAAATGCAAATAACCAGCATCCACTGAAGGATATTGGAACTGTGAAGATGTCGAACTTGTGTTAAATATGTAGCACCTTCTAGTAGAAATGCTAGTCGAAAACTCCGTTAAACGGGGAAAGCCTCAAGTTTGAGGTAACCTACCGTGCTAAATCTTATCTTAGAATGAGCATAGAAAAGTTCAGAATGTATCTTATTATTTTGTATAGCAGAGTGATCAGACAACATAAAGTAATAAGAGACTTTCTGAAAGATTAAGATAAGTAAAAGCCTAACGACTATCCCTTATGGGAGTAGAGCGCAAGCGATTGGCGTTCGAAAAGCGGAGCACCTAATCAGGTAATGCTGTAGGTGATGATATAGTCTGTCCTGTATGGTGACATACAGCAGTTGCATGAGCAACGGACTGAGGAGTAGCGAACTCGGTTGAACATTCGAGACAGAAATCTTCCAGCTACAAGAAACTTCTGAAATAAATGATTACGGTACAGATGACATTATCCGCCGCGATATTAACTGTAACTTAGGATCACTAAATATCGTAAATGTAATGGAAAATAAAGAAATTCGTGAAGCAGTTCATGCAGGAATGGAAGCTTTAACAGCTGTTTCTGATATGACAATCATTCCGAATGCACCAACTGTGAAAAAAGCAAATGATGAGCTTCATTCAGTTGGACTTGGAGCAATGAACTTACATGGATATTTAGCAAAAAATAAAATTGGTTATGAAAGTGCAGAAGCGAAAGAGTTCGCTCGTACATTCTTTATGATGTTAAATTACTACTCTATTGAGAAAAGTATGGAAATCGCTAAAGAAAAAGGCGAAACATTTAAAGACTTCGATAAGTCTGATTATGCGAACGGCACATACTTTGAGAAGTATGAAACGACAGATTACAGCCCAGTAACTGAAAAAGTTCAGCAACTATTTGAAGGAATTCATATTCCAACAAAAGAAGATTGGACAAGTTTAAAAGAGCAAGTGCAGAAGAATGGATTATATAATTCATACCGTCTTGCTATCGCTCCAACACAATCTATCAGTTACGTTCAAAATGCAACTTCAAGCGTAATGCCGATCGTAAGTCAAATCGAATCAAGAACGTATGCGAATGCGACAACATATTACCCAATGCCGTATTTATCAAAAGATACGTTCTGGTACTATAAATCTTCTTACGATATGAATCAGTTTAAATTAATTGATTTAATTGCAGAAATTCAAGAGCATATTGACCAAGGAATTAGTACAATTCTTTACGTTAATAGTGATATTTCAACACGTGAGTTAGCACGTTACTACATCTATGCACATAAAAAAGGCTTAAAGAGTCTGTATTATACGAGAACACGTAAATTAAGCGTGGAAGAGTGCGTAGCTTGTACTGTTTAATATAAAAAAGTGAGACATTATGAGCAGGGTTTTCTGAACCCTGCTCATGCTTAGTTATCAATTTTTCATGTTTATTTAGAGAAGGGGCGATTGAATGCGTGCGGTAAACTGGAACAAAAAGGAAGATGATTTTAGTTTAATGTTTTGGAAGCAAAACATCGCTCAGTTTTGGACAGAAGAAGAAATCGCGGTGTCTTCTGACAAAAATACTTGGGCACAATTATCAAAAGAAGAGCAAATTGCTTATAAGCGTGTATTAGGTGGTTTAACACTTTTAGATACGAAACAAGGTGGCGAAGGGATGCCACTTGTACTTGTTCATCTTGAAAATTTACAAGCAAAAAGTGTATTAGCTTTCATGGGAGCTATGGAAGAAGTACATGCGAAGAGTTACAGTCATATTTTTACAACGTTAGCTACGGAAGAAGAAATTGATGATATTTTTGAATGGGTAGACAATCATCCATTACTTGAGAAAAAGGCTGGTATTATTACTCGTTACTATCGTCGTTTATTAAAGCCTCAAGTAACGAAAAAAGAGTTATACATGGCAATGGTAGCAAGTGTGTTCTTAGAAAGTTACTTATTCTATAGTGGATTCTTCTATCCACTTTACTTAGCAGGTCAAGGTAAATTGACGGCAAGTGGTGAAATTATTAACCTAATCATTCGTGATGAGTCCATTCACGGCGTATTCGTCGGTATTTTAGCACAACAACTTTTCGCAGAGCTTTCTGCAGAAGATCAACAAGAAGTGCAAAAAGAAACGCAAGAGTTATTAATGGAACTATATGAAATTGAAATGGCATACACAGAAGAAATTTACACTTCTATCGGTCTTGTAGATGATGTAAATCGTTTCGTTCGCTACAATGCGAATAAAGGACTTATGAATTTAGGACTTGAGCCGAAGTTTGAAGAAGAAGAAATTAACCCAATCGTTTTAAATGGTCTACGTACAGATACGAAAAACCATGATTTCTTCTCTGTAAAAGGAAATGGTTACGTAAAAGCAACGAACGTTGAAAAGTTATCTGACGATGACTTCGCATTCAATTTTTAATATCGTGTCATAGAAAAAGCTGTCTTTATAGAAAAGACAGCTTTTTTCTATGGATAGTTTACATAATGTTATTATTTCATGGAAATATTCCTATCTCATAAAAACCAAATTTGTAAGGGAGTGAAAATAAAAAACACGAATTAAAGTTTTATTTTTTATATTTAGCAGTATGAGAGATTGAATAACTTATGTCAAAATGAATAAAAAATGAGAAGAAGTGAGGCCTCATTCCACCTATATGTTTTCTTTCGAATTGAATTTTTTAATTACATACATTTTGGCTCGAAAATTGCATGATATTTAAAAACAAAAGGGAACTGTAATAGTTGGTGTGATGTATACAGCTATTTGAAAGCGTTTCCTTTTCGCTGTCGATTTTCAAATGAAAATGAGATAGAGAAAGTAGGGGGAATGATAGGTGGGAAAAGTAGTTGGTTTAAAACGTTCGTTAGGGCTTTGGTCAATTGTTATGCTAGGGGTCGGGTATATGACACCGATGGTTGGATTTGATACGTTTGGAATCGTTTCGGAAAAAACAGGTGGGCATGTTCCAGGAGCTTATTTGATTGCATTAGCAGGGATGTTGTTTACCGCTGCAAGCTACGGCAAAATGGTAAAGGTTTTTCCTACCGCAGGATCAGCTTATACGTATACACAGAAAACAATTAGTACAAGACTTGGGTTTCTTGTTGGATGGTCCGCATTATTGGATTATTTGTTTCTGCCGATGGTGAACGCACTATTAACGAGAATTTATTTGTCAGCATTTTTTCCAAGTGTTCCTAATTGGATATGGGTCATTGGTTTTATTCTACTGATTACACTTATAAATGTTATTAGCGTAAATGTTACTGCTAACTTCAATACGTTTTTAGTAATATTTCAAGTGCTAGTAATGGCCGTGTTTGTTTTTCTAGTTATAAAAGGTTTATTAGCGGGAGAGGGAACAGGAGAAGTTTTTTCCATTCAGCCGTTTTTTCAATCAGATATACAAATATCACCGTTAGTTGCAGGTGCAACAATTCTTTGTTTTTCATTTTTAGGTTTTGATGCAGTAACTACATTTTCGGAAGAGACACCAAACGCGAGGAAGACAATACCTCGGGCTATTTTTCTTACTGCTTTAATCGGTGGAGTTTTATTCATTACAACTACGTATTTTACACAATCTTTCTTTCCAGATACATCTGTATTTAAAGATAAAGAATCAGCGTCTCCAGAAATTGCGCTATATGTTGGTGGAAAACTATTTCAAGCTTTCTTTTTAGTAGGAACGCTTATGGGGACACTCGCGTCTGGTTTAGCTTCTCATACAAGTGTGTCTAGATTATTGTACGTAATGGGTCGAGATAATGTCATTCCGAAAAAAATATTCGGATACATTCATCCTCGTTGGCGAACGCCAGTATATAACATTATTATTGTAGGAGTTATTTCACTCTCTGCGATATTCATTGATTTAGAAACGGCAGCATCACTTATTAATTTTGGAGCGCTTATTGCATTTACATTTGTTAATTTATCTGTAATTTCCTACTATGTAATTAAGAAAAAAAGATATAAAACGATAAAAGACTGTTTAAATTTTTTAGTGATGCCTATTTTAGGTGCTGGTACTGTAGCAGTACTATGGTTTAATCTCAATGTTCATTCACTTATTCTCGGTATTTGCTGGGCTGCTATTGGAATGGGATATCTTTTATATATTACAAATATGTTCCGCTTAGCTCCTCCGCAAATGCATTTTGAAGAAGTGCAGGAAATGTAAAAAGCAAAAGACATCGGATAAATCCCGATGTCTTTTGCTTTTTATATTTAATAATCATGCAGTATTGCATAAGTCATTCAAAGCATCATAAGTAGGAGGGTGACACAATATGATTACCGTAGCATTTTCACTTGGCACGATTATTGCTTTGTATAATTAGTAAAAATAAAAAGCGAGGTGTTATCGTGCCGATTCAGTCAGAAAAACATACAGGTGAGGTTGAAAATCCTTTAGAGGAATTTCAAGCTATATTAAAAGAGGCGCTTCATTTTTTACATTATCCAGACGAAGTATTTGAATTTCTGAAAAAACCAATGCGTTTTTTAGAAGTAAGTATTCCTGTTCGTATGGATGATGGAACAACAAAGGTATTTCAAGGGTATCGTGCTCAGCATAATGACGCAGCTGGGCCAACGAAAGGTGGTATTAGATTCCATCCAGATGTTACGGCAGAAGAAGTAAAAGCACTTGCTGGCTGGATGAGCTTGAAATGTGGAGTGACAGGACTGCCATATGGAGGCGCAAAGGGCGGGATTATTTGTAATCCACAGGAGATGAGTTTTAGAGAATTAGAGTTATTGAGTCGTGGGTATGTAAGGGCAGTAAGTCAAATTGTGGGACCGACGAAAGATATTCCGGCTCCTGATATGTACACAAATGCGCAAATTATGGCTTGGATGCTAGATGAATATGACCATATTAGGGAGTTTGACTCTCCAGGCTTTATAACCGGGAAGCCATTAATGCTAGGAGGATCACAAGGACGGGAAACAGCAACTTCTAAAGGTGTATTGTATACGCTTCAGTTAGTAAGTGAGTTAAAACAAATTCCACTACAAAATATGAGAGTTATTATTCAAGGATTTGGGAATGTTGGAGGGTATTTGGCGAAATATTTATATGATATTGGTGTGAAAGTAGTTGGGGTATCAGATGCTATAGGAGGAATTTATAATCCAGACGGCTTAGATGTTCCTTATTTATTAGAAAACAGAGATTCTTTCGGTGTAGTATCGAATCTCTTTAGTAAAACAATTTCTAATCAGGAGTTGTTAGAAAAAGAATGTGATGTACTCATTCCAGCGGCAATTGGGGGAGTCATTACGAAACATAATGCAGGAAAGCTTGGATGTAAGATTATCATTGAGGCTGCAAATGGTCCAACAACAAAAGAGGCGATAACGATGTTAGAAGAAAAGGGAGTTTTGGTTGTTCCAGATATTTTAGCAAACTCGGGTGGTGTTATTGTTTCTTATTTTGAATGGTGTCAAAATAATCAAGGATATTATTGGACAGAGCGATATGTTGATCAATGTTTAAAGGAGAAAATTACATCTAGTTTTTCTAACGTACTTGACACTTCAAAACACTTTGGAGTAAATATGAAAATTGCTGCTTATATTGAAGGAGTTCGTAAGATTGTAGAAGCATCGCGCCTAAGAGGTTGGTTGCATTTTTAACCTAAAGGAGGGCTCAAATGAAACTGGATATTTTATTAGAAGAAGTGGAGAGACAACCAATCGGTTATTATTGTGTTTTGTCGAAAAGTCATCGTTACGATATAGCTGTTACGTATTCACAACAGTTTCTTGGAAAAGCAATGGTTACCTCTATTCAAAATGGGAGAATGATTTTATTAAGTCAAGAAGATATTGTAGAGGAACAATATTGGGCACCGAGGTTAGGAATTGAGATTGAAGACATAGAAGAGTTTCAAAGCTTTTTTTATATGATTCTTCAGTCACAAAGGTTAGAAGAGCAATATTAATAGAATAAAAGAAGGGGATGATTGATTATGTACTATGATATTATTACGAGTCCATGCTATGGAACAATTGAAAAAGTTTCTATTGTTAAGGATTCTCGAGTTTATGAATGGGAGCCATTATTTTCGATTAAAGATATGAATGGTAAACTGGAAGTAATTAAGATGGGATGTAGCGGAGAAGTTCACTCTTTAGAAGTAGAGGCAGGAGATAAAGTAATTCCAGGTATGGTATTAGCTTATATTCAAGAAGACCTTTTCGTTAGTGGTAGTGATTAATGATAGAACAATGAGGAAGATGGAGGTGCTCATCTTCCTTTTTTTATTAAGTAAAGGAAAGAATGTTTTTGTTTTCAGATTAATTAAAAAAATCTGCATTTAATGATACAATACAAATTAAGTAGCCCAAAGGAGGAATAGCAGAATGTTTTCCATTGCTCGTAATAAAATTAGACCTATTGTTTCTCTACCTATCGATCAATCCGAAAAGGAATGGAATATAGACGTTGAAAATATAAAAGAACCTTTTCTATTTTTAAAAAGGGGAGAGAAATTATTTGCATACGTTCATGTCAAGGATCTGCTATCAAACAGTAAGGACTTACATTCCAAGGCATTGCTTGCAAATGCAGTTTCGCTAGATACAATATGTTATCTTAGTAAAAATATTTCTTTAACAGCTCTGTTTCAAATTATTGGAGCGCCGATTGCGATAGTGAAAAATGAAATGGATGAGTTAATAGGATATATAAGAAGAGAAGATGTTTTTGCAGAACTATTTAAACAAGAAAATCAGAGTGTTGATATATTAAAAATTATTTTAACGTCTATTCCAATGGGGATTTTTGTAGTGGATCGTGAAAAGAAAATTGTAAATTGCAATGAATCTGGTTTGAAGATGATTAAATCTACACCTGAAAGAGTAATGAATGTACCAGCAGAACAAATTTTTAACGAAGGACATATTAATAACGTATTTGCAACGGGAAAGACAATTTTGAATCAATTACAAATCACAAATGAGATGGGTGTATTAGTTGACTACAGTCCCATTCCAAACTTTGATGGAAATATTGAAGGAATGGTTATTATCGTACAAGATTTGCCGATGGTTGAGGACATGGCAATGGAAATTGAATATATAAAGGATTTAAACAAAGATTTGCATGCAATTTTGTCTAGTATTTATGATGAAATATTAGTTGTTAATCATAAAGGGGAATTAATTCGTTACAGTGAAACCGTTATTAATGATTTTTGGGGGAGTAATTTGAAGGATCTTTTAGGTAAAAACCTTTTAGACTTAGAACAGAAAGGGTTATTTAGTCCATCTGTTACGCGATTAGTATTGGAGCAACAAAAAAAGGTATCAGTTGTACAAGAAACAAAAAGTGGAAGAAAAATATTGGCAGTTGGAAATCCTGTATTTGATGAAAACGGAGAGCTTCATCGTATTATTATTGCTTCAAGAGATATTACAGAAGCTACGAGATTAAAGACGGAATTACATGAAATAAAGAGAATATCAGAGCAATATAAGAAGGAATTAGATGATTTTAAAAATAAAGATCGTTTTCTTAAGAAACTTATTTACTGTAGTCCGAAAATGGAGCAAATTATAAACCAAGCTAAAAAAATAGCAGATTTCTCTTCCAATGTTCTTATCTCCGGAGAATCGGGCGTCGGGAAGGAAGTAATTGCTCAAGCAATTCATCAACTTGGAAAGCGATCTGCAAAGCCATTTTTAAAATTAAATTGTGGTGCAATTCCAGAAACTTTGTTAGAAAGTGAACTATTTGGTTATACGAAAGGTGCTTTTACAGGAGCAGATAAAAATGGAAAAGAAGGATATTTCAAGCGAGCTGATCAAGGTATTTTATTTTTAGATGAAATTGGAGAAATGCCTCTACATTTGCAGGTGAAATTGCTTAGGGTCCTGCAGGAACAAGAAGTAATTCCTATTGGAAGTACAATACCTACGAAAATAAATGTACAAATTATTGCCGCTACAAATAAAAGTCTGGAAAAGATGGTAGAGGCAGGAACGTTCCGTGAAGATTTATTTTATCGCTTAAATGTAATTCCATTGCAAGTGCCTCCTCTACGAGAACGAATGGAAGATGTCCCAGTACTCGCTTTTCATTTTTTACAACAGTTAAATGAAAAATATAATAAAAACTATCATTTAACTCCGGATGCACTTAACTTACTAGAGTTTTATTCATGGCCAGGAAATGTACGTGAATTACAAAATATGATTGAACGTTTAGTAGTATCAGCAGACGATCCAGTAATTGAAGCTGAGTTTGTTAGTAAGTTTTTAACCCCCGGTTATGACTTTAAAAAATCAAAACCAGTTATTACGAGAGTATTACCGTTACAAGAAGCACTACATTCTGTAGAAGAACAATTGATTTTACTTGCAATGAAGCAGTATAAAACAACGACTAAGGCAGCAAAAGCTCTTGGCATTAGCCAATCTTCAGTGAGTCGAAAATATCAAAGGATTGTCAGTGAAAAAGGAATGCCAACTGATATAATCTCGTATTCCTAAAAAAGGAGAAGGTCACATAGACCTCTCCTTTTTTGTTAGTTTAGCGAGTTTTCCACTATTCGTGGGTGGCAAGTACTATCATCTCACATTTCAGCAAAATGAAAGATGGTAATGGTACTGATATACGTTTTGTTTTATGCGAAATGGAATAGTGTATGCAACAACGCATATTTCTTTTTTATTACACGTAAGAATATAGTTAGTTTTTATAGGATTCCTTTGTGTTTTAAATGTTGGCATGAAACTTGCTTATAAATATATAAACGATCAATAAAGGAGGATTCAATATAGTGCTAGATTTAAAAATGTATGTAAACGGTGAATGGAGAGAGTCTAGTAATCAAGAAAAAAGAACAATAATTAACCCTGCGAATGGCAAGGGTATAGCATATGCACCTGAGGGAACAATTGAGGATACAAAATACGCGATCGAAGTGGCAAGAGCGACTTTCGATAGTGGAATTTGGTCAGAAACATCCACTGCTGAAAGGGCGTCATATTTATTTAAAATAGCAGATGAAATTGATAAAAATATGGAAGAGTTAGTGTATCTTGAAACAATGGATAATGGAAAAACATACCGTGAGGCAGAAGGAGATATTGGAGATGCAGCGGCTTGTTTTCGCTATTATGCTGGATTGATTACAAAGCCAGATGGGCAAACATATCATGTAGCCGATCCAATGCAAGCAATGGTTGTAAGAGAGCCAGTTGGTGTTTGTGGATTAATTGTTCCATGGAATTATCCGCTATTGATGAGTGTATGGAAAATTGCACCTGCTTTAGCAGCTGGAAATACAATTGTGTTTAAACCTTCTGAAGTGACACCAATTACTGCGACAAAGCTATTTGAAATCCTTGAAAAAGTAGGGCTACCAAAAGGTGTTGCTAATATGGTAATGGGGGCCGGCCCAATAGTAGGAAATGAAATTGCAGCGAGTAGTAAGGTGGATATGATTTCCTTTACAGGTGGAACAAAAACAGGTAAGCACATTATGAGAACGGCAGCAGATAATATGAAAAAGATTTCGCTAGAACTTGGAGGCAAATCACCGAATATTATTTTTGCAGATGCAGATTTTGAAACAGCTATTGATTATGCACTATTTGGTATTTATGCAGGTAGCGGACAAGTATGTTCAGCAGGATCGAGAATCCTTGTTGAAGAAAGCGTTTACGATAAATTTATTAATAGTTTTGTGGAGCGAGCGCAGCAAATTAACGTTGGGCCTGGTGATAATCCTGAATCAGAAATGGGACCACTTGTAAGTCAAGAACATATGGAAAAAGTATTACGCTACATTGAAATTGGGAAAGACGAAGGCGCAGACATCGCTTGTGGAGGTAAGCGAATACTGACTGGTGGAAAAAGTGAAGGTTTCTTTATTGAACCAACGGTCTTTGTCAATGTAAAACCCGATATGCGCATTGTACAGGAAGAAATTTTCGGTCCTGTTGTAGTAATTCAAAAGTTTAAAAATGAACAGGAAGCAATTGAGTTAGCAAATGGTACAGATTATGGCTTAGCTGGAGGGGTATTTACAGTTGATGGTGCGAAATCAATGCGTGTAATTCGCAAGCTTCGCGCAGGAATTACGTGGATTAACAGCTATCATCCAACATACAATGAGGCACCTTGGGGTGGATATAAGCAAAGTGGTATAGGTCGTAGTCTAGGAACGTTTGGTTTAGAGGAATTTCAAGAAATTAAGCAGATTAATATAAATCTAGAAGTAGAACCTATTGGTTGGTTTGCAAATAAAAAGAATATAGGAGTGAAATAAATGGGAACGAACGTGGAAAATAAATTGAATGAACAAGATGTAAAAGGTTCAAATGTAAATGAGTATATTACGAAAGTACTACAGTTAATTGAAAAAGAAAAAGTTTCTGAAGAAGAAGCAAACTGGATTCAAAAAGAAACAGTAGATGGATTTAGAGAGCATGTGAATCCTGGTTTTCTAGCATATAGAAAAACAGTAACAAAGGATGGACAATTTGCGGCAGTAGAATGGTCTGATGAAGGATCTTGTTTTATGGATATTAATGGTAAAAAATATATTGACTGTTTAGGTGGATTCGGAATTTACAATGTTGGTCACCGTAATCCGAAAGTAGTAAAAGCTGTGACAGATCAACTAAAGCGTCAAGCATTACACAGTCAAGATTTACTAGATCCACTTCGAGCGATTCTTGCAAAGATTTTAGCGGATATTACACCTGGTGATTTGAAATATGCCTTCTTCACAAATAGTGGAACTGAAAGTGTAGAGGCAGCATTAAAACTAGCAAAAATGTATAGTGAACGAACAACTTTCATTTCTACAACTCGTGCTTTCCATGGTAAGAGCCTTGGTGCTTTATCTGGGACGGCAAAAGGAATGTTCCGCAAGCCATTTTTACCATTAATTCCGGGTTTCCGTCATGTCCCATTTGGCGATATTGATATGATGAGAAAAACATTTGAGACATGCGCATTAGTGGGAGAAGATGTTGCAGCAGTTATTTTAGAACCAATTCAAGGAGAGGGCGGTATTATTTTACCTCCAGAAAATTATTTGAAACAAGTACGAGAGCTTTGTGATGAGTTTGGATCACTCCTTATTTTCGATGAAGTACAAACTGGAATGGGACGTACAGGGAAAATGTTTGCAGCGGAATTATATGATGTTGTGCCGGATATTATTTGTCTGGCGAAGGCATTTGGTGGAGGCGTCATGCCAGCAGGAGCTATCGTTGCGAAAGAAAAAGTATTCCAAAGTTGGTTTGAAAATCCATTTATGCATACAACAACATTTGGAGGGAATCCGCTGGCATGTGCGGCTGCAATTGCAACAATCCATGTATTATTGGAAGAGAAATTACCAGAACGTGCTGCTGAAGTTGGGGCGTATTTCTTAAATGGATTGAAACAAGCAGCAGAAGGGCACGAGGATAAAATCTTTGAAATTCGTGGTCAAGGTTTAATGATTGGTATTGAATTCCATAAAGACGAGATTGGTTACGAAGTGTCAAAGGCAATGTTTGATCAAGGTATTCTCGTTGCTGGAACGTTAATTAACTCAAAAACAATTCGTATCGAACCATCTCTTACAATTAGTTATGAAGAGGTAGATACAGTTATTAATACGTTTAAATCTGTACTAGCGCAAGTAAAAGGAAAGTAATTTTTGTATAAAATTATATACGGATTCAAACTAGTAAAACTATCATATTTTTTACTGTACTAGTTTTGATTGCAAGGAGGCAGTGTAACGAAAGTTGCACTGCCTTTTTATTACATTTTATTTGTAAGTATTTACATATACTCTGTCTTAGTGTACTATTTAACTAGTACACTAAGACGGAAGGAGGGAAGAAATGAAAATAGAATTTTCTCCAAATACACCCATTTACATTCAGGTAATGGAATACGTAAAAAAAGAAATTGTAGTTGGGCATTTATCGCCTGGTGATAAAATTCCCTCTGTACGTGAATTAGCGAGTGAATTACAAGTAAATCCAAATACAATTCAACGAACATTTCAAGAATTGGAACGGGATGGTGTTGTTGTAACGCGTAGAGGAATGGGACGATATGTAACGAATGAAGGGGAGAAAATTATGGAGCTGCGCAAAGATATGGCGAAAGAATTACTTCATTCTTTTATAGATGGAATGGATAACTTAGGGTTTTCAGAAGACGAAATCCTTTCAATTCTTCGTTCTTCCTTACATGAGAAGAGGGAGGAGAGCGAATGACAGAACTATTAAAAATAGAAAACTTATGGAAGAGATACGGGTTAAAAGCAGTGATTCGTGAATTAAACATAGAGATTACGGAAGGAAAAATTATAGGGCTTGTTGGAGATAACGGGAGCGGGAAAACGACGTTATTGAAAATGATTGCAGGTTTACAGCACCCTTCTGAAGGTAACATTACAATTAACGGTAAAAAAGTTGGGTTAGAGACGAAAGAAATTGTTTCATTTATGTCCGATAAGCCAGTCTTTGATGATTGGATGACTGTAAAAGATGCTTTATTTTTCTATCGAGATTTTTATAAAGACTTCGATATTCAAAAAGCGGTAGATACGATTGCGGAATTTAAAATACCGTTAGAAGAAAAAATTAAAGCATTGTCAAAAGGGATGATTGAGAAGCTACAAATCATTTTAACATTTTCTCGAAAAGCGAAGTTATACGTACTGGATGAGCCGCTTGGCGGGATAGATCTCGTTTCTAGGGAACATGTACTTGAGCTAATCCTTAAATTTTATCGTGAAGATTGTACGTTGCTTATATCGACTCATTTAATAAGAGAAATCGAAAATATATTTGATGAAGTAATCTTTTTGAAAGATGGAGAAATAATATTGCATGAAAATGTGGAAGAACTACGATTTCAAAAAGGGAAAGCAGTACATGAGCTGTTTAAGGAGGCCTATGAGAAATGAATCAGCTTTTTCGTTATTTGTATAATTGTAATAAGAGAAAGATAGCCATTATTTACTTCGGATTTATTACAGTTTCATTAATTCTTTTATTTAATATGAAAGGAGTTTCAGGAGCTAGAATTTCAGGTAGGCAAGATATAATCATTATTATATTTTTTATCGTACTAGGTATAAATGGATTTGCAATTTTTCTAACAGGTATATCGTCTTTTCGAAAAATGCTAAAAAACTCTATGCTACGTTGTACTTCTATTTCAGCACAAAAGTATATAAGTGCAAATGTTTTATTTTCTGTACTACTCTTTATGATTTTACTAGGAATAGGAATCATTTTTCTATACTATTTTTCTTTAAATATTTACAATGGAAAAACAAATTTAGGTGTTCAGCAAGCGATCCACAGTTTATATGATTATGGAATATTCCATCATATGTTATCTATTTTCTTATGGGGACTAGATTTTGTTAATATGCTAGTTTCAGTTTATTTAATTATAGTAATTGTGAAGCTATTCAATGTGAAATCATCGATGAGTAAGATTGTTTGCGTAGTCTTATTCTTCATTTTTATCGCATTTAATGGGGGAATAACGTATATCTTTCAGCAAATAGAAAAGTATGTGTTTGCCATAAATAATATTGGATTTATAGATCAAAATGGCTTTTTAAATACATCATTCTATTCTGGCACAGATATTACAGTTTTAAATCTATGTTTTAATTGTTTATTAACAATTATATTACTAGTCATTACAGGTCGCATAATCGACAAAAAACTAGAAGTCTAAAGGAGGAATCGGCATTGGGAAATGTAGTAGTAAAATTAGAAAATGTTCGAAAAAAGATTGGTAGAACAGAAATTATTCGAGGTTTATCATTTGAGGTGCGAGAAGGGGAAGTGTACGGATTCCTTGGACCGAACGGTAGTGGTAAGACGACGACAATTCGTATGATGACAGGTCTTATTTCTATGACGGAAGGCGATATTACAATTTGTGGTCATAGCATTCGCACGGAACGTGAAAAGGCGTTAGAGCAAATTGGAGCGATTGTAGAAAATCCGGAACTATATGATTATATGACTGGGATGCAAAACTTAAAGCATTTTGCGAACATGGCAATTACACCTATTAATAAAGAGCGCATCGCTGAAATTGTAAAGCTTGTTGAATTAGAGCATGCAATTCATAAAAAGGTAAAAACATACTCACTTGGTATGAAACAACGTTTAGGAATTGCGCAGGCGTTACTTCATCAGCCGAAAATATTAATTTTAGATGAACCGACAAATGGATTAGATCCAGCTGGTATTCGCCAAATTCGTGATTATTTACAACGACTAGCGAAAGAAGAGAATATCGCGGTAATCGTATCGAGTCACTTATTAAGTGAAATTGAATTAATGTGTGATCGCGTCGTAATTATTAAACAAGGTGAGTTTGTACAAGAGTACAACTTACATGAACAAGCGAAACATGATGAGACAGTAGTAGTAGCGTTTGAAGTAGATGAAGTTCAGAAAGCGAATGAAATTATTAAAGGTAAAGCACAGGAGAATGTAATTGTGGCATCTGTAACAAAAGAGAGAATTCCACAGCTTGTAAAAAAACTTGTGCATGCTGATGTGCTTGTATATGGTGTTACCGTTCAAAATAAAACGTTAGAGGATGAATTCTTAGCGATTACTGGGGGAGTGAAAGCGTAATGTTTAAATTAATTCAAAATGAATTTTTAAAGTTACATGCGAAAAAAGGTATGTATATTTTAATCGGTGTCATTGCGGCACTCGAAATTTTAGGGAATTTAGCAATGATGAAGTGGGGAAAAGGTGATGAGTTTAAGGGGTCGTATTTAGATTATGCAAACTCAGAGATTGGTTTAATCGTTTTATTCGCAACAATTTTTGGGATCACACTTGCAGCCCGTACTCTTACTGATGAGTTCCAAAAAGGTACAATTAAACAATTGTTAATTCGTCCAAGAAAACGACTTACAGTTTTATTTTCTAAATATATTACTGTGTTATTAGCGATGCTATTTATCATATTTGCTGGTATGTTCATTGCAACGATTATTGGTGGTATTGTAATGGATGGTAGTAAAACAGATTTAACGTTAGGAATTGTTTTAAAAACGATGTTATATCAGCTTGTATCGCCATTTTTCTTTGCAACACTTGCCTTTTTCTTAGCAAATGTATTTAGAAAATCCGTATTGCCATTAATTATTACGTTGTTCTTATATTTCTTGCAAGGAGCAATTACTATTGCACTAATGATGTTTGCAAAAGGTGTAGCGAAGTTTGTAGTATTCTTCCATTTAGATTTAAGAGCTTACGACAGTAATAAATTGGTAAGCGGTGGAATGGAGCCACCATTTGCAGAATTTACGTTTACAACTTCATTATTACTTTTAGCTGCATATTTTGCTGTATTACTTGTAGCATCAAGTGCATTATTCCAAAAACGTGACGTATTATAATAAAAGAAATCCCCGTTTGTAAAAACGGGGATTTTTATTACATAGTTTTTTACATTTCTAGTATTCTGTATTGTTAATTTGAGATGCTGTTAGCGATAGAATACCGGATCTTCTCCAGCTATTTAAGTACAGCAAATGTAAGTTGTAACGAAGTTGAAGAACTGTGATATGGTATATCCAATAAATTCGTTATTATATATGTTAAGAGATACGTTGCTCGAAAGTATTTGAGAAAAACAGGAAGATTTTCAACTATATTCATATTATAATATAGTTATCCTGCTATTTGTAGGAGAAGGGTTCCCTATAACTGATTAAAGTTTTACTTTAACAATCTTTGGAGGTGTGCAATATTGCAATATGCATTTTCACGTATAAGACTACGTAGCTTTTTTGGATGGATGATGATAGGGTTGTTTCTTACGATGATTCCATTAGGTTTATCAAATGTTTCTGATAGCACGTTAGAGGTTATTTCACAAATAACTGTATTTTTTGTATTTCCGTTATTTTGGTTGTACGTAAAAGCGAATAAAAATAATGTTGTTTTTAAAAGTTTCTTTGATAAGCCAGGACGTTTACCATGGGGACTCATTTTATTAGCAACGATAATGGGAATGATTTTTTCAGTCGGTATATCTCATATTCAATTTTACATATTAGCACATACGTTACCGAATTTCTTAGTTACCATGTTAGAAGATGGAAATGTTATTAATACGAGTAACATATATATGACGATATTTACTTTCATTTCAGCATGTGTATTAGCACCTATTATGGAAGAGATTATTTTTAGGGGATTCTTTTTACAGCGAATGGCTTATAAATGGGGAATTAAAAAAGCTGTAATTATATCTTCACTTATTTTTGGTTTAGGACACTTTGATGTTATTGGTGCGTTCATGTTTGGTGTTGTTATGTGCCTTTTATACATAAAAACGAAAAATATATGGACGAATATTGCTGTGCATGCTCTTAATAATTTAATTGCGACAAGTATGCAATTTGTCGGTGGAGAAGAAGATACTGCAATCTCAATTCCTGAATTACAAGCACAAAGTAATTTATGGATTGGTATCGGTCTTACAGTTGTTGGGTTACTTTGGTTAATTCCTTATGTTTGGAAACAATGGCGTACAGTAAAAGAAGTGGGTGTGCCACCAGTGCGCTTCATAAATGAAGAAAAGGTAGTGAATGCATCACAAGAAAATGAATTGTATAGTCAAGTGATCGTAACAGATAGATTGATGGCTGTAGAACTACCAGATGAAGCGGTAAATAAGCTTCGGTTAGAAGAAAATGATTATGTAACAGTTTCTGTAGAAGAAGATAAAATCGTTATAAAAAAAGCACATGATAGATAATTAAAAAACATCTCTCCTGTATAAAAGGAGAGATGTTTTTTAATTCGTAATAATTTCTACACGAAAATTATTACCGTTCTTTACATATTTAATATCTGTAACAGTGCGGACAGTTTTTAAAAGCTCCACTTTTTCACCAATTCGAGGGATCGTCGGAACATTGTCCCAAATACCAAGCAAGTCATCTAATTGTGCTGTTTTTTCATAAAACCAGATTTTCAATGTAAAGCCCCTTTCTCGAACTTTATGTATTTTAATACATAATATATTATTTTTATTCTTTTTGTAAGGGGTTTTTAGATTTTTTGTGAATAAAGTGAAACTTTAATGAGTTGGAGTTTTATTCATCCTCACCGATTATTAACCTTCACCAATTGGGCGTTTACGGGTAGCCAGACTCCCTATTAACTTTTTGGCTGCAACTGAATTTTGAGGTGGGAGTTTTACTGCCAACAAATAGCGTGATAAAAATAAATTAATTTTCTGGGAAGATATGCTCAATGTCTGGAGTAAGAGATACTTCTGATAATACGATATGAGAAACTGTCGTTGCATATGAAGAAACATCATTGATAAATTCTTCAAGTTCAACGAGTGAAGGAACAGAAATTTTTACAATGTAGCATAAGCTTCCTGTTACTCGGTAACAAAAACTTGCAGATGGATAAGATTGGATAAACTGTTGCATACGTGTTGTATCACCATTTTTTAAAGTGATTTCTAAAATACAATCTAAAACAAGTCCTGCTTTTTTATAATCAATATCGATTGTGTATTTTTGAATAATTCCTTCACTTTCAAGTTTACGAACACGTTCTGTAGTAGACGGAGCGGATAAGTTTACTCGCTTTGCTAATTCGCGCATGGAAAGGCGACTATCATTATATAATTCATTTAAAATCTTTCGATCAACACGGTCTAGTTGCATTTGTAAATATACCTCCAGCAAAATGATAATTTTTGTAAAGAAAAAATATGAATTAAGATTCATATGAAATGTAAAGTGAACTTCATTTATTTTACAATAAAATAGAAGGAAATAGGAGGGGAAATGATGGAGAGAATTTCATTATCAAATGTAGGAGATACAAAGTTTCAAAAGTTATTAGGCCATAATCCAGATATATTACATTCGTGGAGTACGTTAGAGGATACACTGTACAATAAAGGAACACTTTCAGCAGAGTTGAAGGAGCAAGTGAGAAGAACATTAGCATACGGGAATGAATGTCCGTATTGCATGGCAAAGGGAAGACCTGATGATGTGCAAAAGGCAGAGGAGATTAGTGTAGCCGTTACTTTTGCGCATACATTTGTTCATGATCGAAAGGCGATAGATGATAATATGTTTCATGTATTAAAACAATATTGGACGGAAAAAGAAATTGTAGAACTTTGTGCTTATATTTGTTTTATTACTGCGTCGCAGCAACTTGGTTTTGTATTTCAACTACAACCAAATTAAGGAGAAAATGATGATTAATCAAATAGCACTTATCATAATTGATGTACAAAAGGCGTTTCAATTACCATACTGGGGGGAGAGAAATAATCTTTTTGCTGAAGAAAATATGAAAAGTTTATTAGAAGAATGGAGAAGAAGGAAGCGACCAGTTTTTCATATTCAACATGTAAATAAAGAAAATGTTCAGTCGATGTTTTATCAACAAGCAGAAACAGTAAACTTTAAAGAAGAAGTGAAACCACTGCGAGATGAAATAATTATCCAGAAATCCGTTAATAGCGCGTTCATTGGGACAAATTTAGAAGAACAATTAAGAGAGAAAAAATGTAATACGGTAGTGATTGTAGGATTAACAACAAATCATTGTGTGGAGACTACAACACGGATGGCAGGTAATTTAGGATTTACAACGTATTTAGTGAGCGATGCGACGGCTACATTCAATCGGAAAGGTCTGGACGGGGCAGAGTATAGTGCAGAGGACATTCACAATATGACACTTGTAAACTTACATGATGAATTTGCTAAAATCGTTACGACTGAAGATATCTTAAAATTATTTTAAGAAAATAATTACGGAATTATGTAGAAAAAAATAAGAATATTTCGTATAATCTAAGTATAATCATTTTGAAAATAGGGGTGGCATCATATGGAGCAAATTTCAGTAAAGAAAATAGAAAAAGTACTCGTTTTAGCAGGTGAGGATAAACAAAAGCAAAAGGAATTTTATGAATTGCTCTTATTAACGGAGTTTTATGTTGCTGGTTCACTTGAAGCAGAAGACGGGGCAACGGAAGGAACACTTCGTTTGCGTCATTTCCAAGGAGAGGGTAGATGGATCGTTCCGTTCTTTACACAATTGAAATTTGTAAAAGATGTGTTGCCAGAAGGTACACCCCTTATTACGATACGTGGAAAAGAATTATTTGGTGGCATTGAGAAGGATGCAACAGCTGTATTAAATGTTGGTACTGATATAAGTAAAACATTTATTCCGGAAGAAATTGCAGATATCGCATCTGGACGAATTTTTAATTATTATAAGTAAAAGGAAAAGCTTAATCGCTTTTCCTTTTTAATTTAAACATGGAGTGCTACGCCTGAAGAAATAGAGAGTGTTTTATTATTTGTATTTATTGTTGCTGTAGCTCCAAGGGGAATACCGATATTTGGATTTATATGTCCAATCGGTAAACCGAATAGGACAGGTATATCATATGGCATGAAATATTCATATAATATTGTTTGCAATGATGGAGATGGTTTAGAAGGGGTGCAATCATGACAACTTGAAAAAATAACGCCATTGCATTCATTAAACTTTCCAGATAAAAGTAGTTGATTTAACATACGATCGATGCGGTACGGTTCTTCCCCGATATCTTCAAGCAATAAAAGTGTATTGGCTGTACTTATTTCATAGGGTGAACCAATTACACTCGTTAAAACAGCTAAATTCCCTCCAACTAATGTACCGGTAGCTGTACAGGCTGAGCTAGGTACGATACATTCTGATGCAGATAAGATAGAAGAATACGGGTGGAAGAGCTGATTGAAAGAAGATAAAGAGAGAGAATCTATACCTTTGCCTACTTCTTCAATCATCGGACCATGAAACGTAACAAGCTTTGCATAACGTGAAAAAGCAGTATGTAAAGCTGTAATATCGCTGTATCCCCAAAAAATTTTTGGATTTTGTTGAATGATTTCATATTGAATGTGAGGGAGAAGACGAGCGCTTCCGTAACCACCTCGTGCACAGAAAATTGCTTTTACTTCATTATTTGTAAAGGCTTCATGTATATCATCAAGACGAACTTGGTCACTTCCAGCTAAATACCCATACTTTTCATAAATACTCTTCCCAATTATTACGGATAATCCCATCTCTTGTAATACATTTACACCTTTTAATACACTTTCAATTGTAGGTGGACCAGACGGTGCAATAATCATTACTGTATCACCATGTTTTAACGCATTTGGATAAATCATTGTTTTCAGCCTCCTTCTCTTTCAATATATTCGCTTCATATGAAGTTCAACCCTTGTAAAAGAAGGGGAAAGCTTGTCAAATAAAGAAGATATAAGGGGGATAGGAGGGGAAATGATGTTCACAAGTCGAGTAATAGACATATTGCAAATTAAGTATCCCATCATTCAAGCAGGTATGGCGGGTGCCATTACAACGCCAGAACTTGTTGCAGCTGTAAGTAATAGCGGAGGATTAGGAACGCTTGGAGCAGGCTATATGAGCCCAGAACAAATTCGTAAAGCGATTTATAAAATAAGGGAACTAACAAATAAGCCTTTCGGTGTTAATTTACTGTTAACGAAAGAGGTGCAGATAGAAAAAGAGAAGATAAATGAGGCGAAAGTCTTACTTAATGGAGTGAATAGAGAGTTAGGTATTGAGGAAGAGGATGTAGTAAATCTTCCAAAAAGTTATAAAGAACAATTACAAGTGTTAGCAGAAGAAAAGGTACCGGTCGTTAGCTTTGCATTCCAAACGTTAGAACAAGAAGAAATAGATGAATTAAAAAGAAGAGGAATAAAAGTCATCGGAACAGCGACTCATGTAGCAGAAGCGAGAGCACTTGCCGAGCTAGGAGTAGATATTATCGCCGGGCAAGGTAGCGAAGCAGGAGGTCATAGAGGAACGTTTATCGGGAAAGAACAAGATGCAATGATTGGTACGTTTGCGTTAATTCCGCAGTTAGTAGCGGCAGTTCCGCATATCCCAATTGTTGCAGCAGGTGGTGTAATGAACGGACAAGGGCTTGTTGCGGCATTTGCGTTAGGGGCAGAAGCTGTTCAAATGGGATCAGCTTTTTTAACGAGTGAAGAAAGTATTACACATGACGTATATAAAGAGGCTGTATTAAAAAGTACAGATACGAGTACAATTGTAACTCGTGCGTTTTCCGGGAAATATGCACGGGGTATTCGTAATGAATTTATAGAGAGACACGAAGGAAAAGAAGAAGGGCTTCCGATGTATCCAGTGCAAAACGTATTAACTTCTAAAATACGCCAAGAAGCAGCGACGCAAAACAAGGGAGAATATATGTCACTTTGGGCGGGACAAGCATCGGCATTAGCAAGAATTGAGCCAGCTCAGCACGTAGTGGAGCGGGTCGTGAAAGAAGCAGAGGATGTAATGGAACAATTACAAAATGTATATAGAAAAAGACCACTTGAATAATTCAAGCGGTCTTTTCATTAGTTTGCTTTATAAAATTGTTGGATGGCCTCGTCGATGTAAACCCAGCCTTTCCAACCTAAGTGCATATGATCTTTTAAGAAGTATTTATCATATTCATGGTTTGAGAAGTCGGCAATTGGATAACCAGCTTTCTCAATTTGCTCATGAACTTTCTTATAGTACGCTTCGCGGCGTTCTTTCGGGAATCCAGCGTAATCGTACCAAGGACCTTTTACAGGAACAGAAATGAAGAGTGGTTTTGCACCAGATTGTTTTAATAAATCAAGTACAAGTTGTAAGTCTTCATACTCTGGTGATTGGTCATAAGCATCATTTTTTAAGTAGCCTTCACGCTGCTTTAATTTCTTCTTAATTTTGCTATTGAAGTAATCGTCTTCAATACCGTATTCATTAGACCCTGATTCTGCTGCACCTGTTTGATCCGCATGTTTACGAGCTTCATCCCAGTTCATTTGTTTTAATGAAGGGTCAAGTTTTTCTTTATGCGGTTTAATATCAAACATTGCTGTAAATAAATCTTTACGATCTAAAATGTTACGATACACATAAGCGAAAGGTTTAGCAGCAAGTGCTTTTACTTTATGCTTTGTATCATCATAAGCGATACCTTCAAGCGAAACTTTAAGTAAAGTTTCTTTCTTAACGATCTCAAAGTTTAATAAACGTTTTGCAATTTGTTTTTTCATTTCAGGCTTTAAGTCATCATTGAAAAGGAAATGATAGCCTTGTTGTTTTGAAAAGTTAGGTGCAAAGTGTGTTTCATCAATACCTTGTGGCACAAACCATTGCGGAGAAAGAACGAATACCATTTTCTTGTCTTTCAATTGATCCATTGTAGATGCAAAGTTTAATACGTGTACAAGGTCTTGTGTTCCGCCGCGTCCAAGAAGGAATGGTGTGAACCCTTCAGGCTTTACTTTGAAATAATTTGATGGATGGAAAGCATCCATACGTGCGAATTCCGATGAACCGTACATCGGAAGATATTTCGGATCTGCTAACATCTTTTGCTGTAAAATCATACTTTGAATCTTTTCTTCTTTCAAAGAAGTTGCAGCTTGTTCTACTTTTTCATCACTTAAAAGTGGAAGTAGGAAGCGCGTCGGAATAAGTAAGAATACAGCAAAAAGGGCCAATGCTAAAAGCATCGGACCAAATTTTGCTTTGTTCATCGGATTTCTTCCAACTTCTTAATAACCATGTTTGGTGTAGCCCACTCGTCACGGTCAAAATCAGAAATAGAAACTTCAATATCTAAACGCTCTTGGAATTCAACTAATAAAGATACTACAGCGAAAGAATCAAGAATACCTTCTTCAAATAATTGAACATCTAAGTTTTCTTTCACAATATCGTTTTCACATACTTCTTCTAAAATATCTAATACTTGCTCTTTGAATTCTGCCATTTTTTAAATCTCCTTTATATCCGAATATATTATATGTGCAACTTCTTAATAGAATAAGAAGGGTGCATTAAAAGTATCTGTTAAGGTGTCCAGAGAAAATAAGGAAACCGAAACATACAACGTGGAACGTAATCACAATCGCAAGGACGTGTGTAAATTTATTGTTTGGCCAAAACTTATGCTTCTTGTTTTTTCGTTCGAAAATATCGAATAGAATAAACAGTGCGGCATGATATAGACCATAAATAACATACTGCGCAACAGCGCTTCCTTGGATGTGCCAAATTCCCATAATGAAGAAGTTTAAAAATGCACCGATATACGAAATAGTGTAACGGTTCTTAATTAACTTTTTCTTCGTTGCAAAAAAGACGAAACGCATGTAAATAAAGTCACGGAACCAGAATGATAAACTCATGTGCCAGCGGTTCCAGAAGTCTTTAATGTTACGACTAAGGAATGGCTTATTAAAGTTTTCTGGCGTTTTAATTCCCATCATGTAACTGATACCAATTACGAACGCACTATAACCTGCAAAGTCAAAGAATAATTGCATGCTAGTAGCGTACATGAAAATCGCATTAGATAAAAGTGTATCTTGATTGGCGAATACTGCCTTTACAAGATATGTTGTTATCAAGTGCGCGATTATAAATTTATACAGAAAACCTTGGAAAATACGGTTAAGCCCTGTATATAGTAACTTTTGATATTCCTCAGCACTAGGTGGCTTTTGGATATCTTTTTGGAATCTACGGTAACGATCGATAGGTCCACTTGAAATCGCAGGGAAGAATAAAACAAACTCCCAGAAATTAAAGAAGGAAAGTTCTTTAATTAAATTATCACGAACTTCAAAGACCATTTGTACAGCTCTAAATGTTACGTAAGACATACCTGCGAAAACAATAAAATGCAATTCAGGTACAAATGGTGCGATTTTTGCCAAAATAAGTGGCAAAATCGATAAAATAACAGCTATACAAAACATGAATGTACTATTATTTTGTTTTCTTAAAATTAAATAGCCTTTAATAAGGGCATATTGCCAAATAATAAATGCGGCTAACATAATCGCTTGCTTTGGTTTATCCGAGAAGATAATAGCAATCATGACTAATGTTAAAACGGCATTATATTTACGCAACATTTTACCTTTTAATCCAGCTATGATAGTAGGTATTAATAAAATGCCCACTATAGCGAAAAAATAAAATGATCCATATGCGGTCATGCTGTAACCTCACTCAATAATTTTTTGCGATCTACCTTTCCATTTGGTGTCATTGGAATAGAAGATTGATACATGAATTTACGTGGAATCATGTAGTTTGGTAATCGCTCATTGAGTTCTTTTTTAATTGCAGATGTTAATTTGAATTCTTTTTCAAACGAATGTTCTCCAGGAACAACAACCGCTAATAAATAATCGTATTTCTCACCTTTTTTAATCGGAACAATAACTGCTCCTTCTACGTAAGAACACGCACGAAGATGATGCTCAATTTCTTCTAATTCCATTCGATAACCATGAAGCTTAATTTGGAAATCAAGACGACCATTATAGAATAGAAGACCATTTTCTACATAGCCAGCATCGCCTGTTTTATAGGCGCGCTCACCGTCAATCATAGTAAATGCTTTTTCTGTTAATTCAGGGCTTCCTAAATATCCAACGCTTACACTTGGACCGACAATTACGATTTCACCTTTTTCACCATCAGGTGCAATTGTACCATCTTCTTTCATAATAAGAAGGCGACAGTCTGATTTACAGTAGCCAACTGGAAGTGATTTGTATTGATCAAGCACTTCTTCTGTAACGTGAATACCTGTTACAGCAACAGTAGCTTCTGTTGGACCGTACGTATTCATAATCGTTGCTTTCGGGAAACGCTCAATTAGTTTTCTAGCCACTTCATTTGGTAACACTTCACCGCAGAATAAGAATGTTTTCATGTTTGGTAGCATACTCTCAGAGAAAGATGCTTCCATTAAACACATTTCAGCGAAAGATGGTGTTGAAGTCCATACTTGAGTATCCGATTGCTCTAGAGAAGCAAACAAGTCTTTTGGACGTGCAATCATATCTTTATCGATTGCCCAAAGTGTACCGCCTGTTACTAATGATGGGTAAATATCCATTACAGATAAATCGAATGAGAAAGGTGCTTGGTTTAAGAATACTTGCCCTGTTTGTAAGTTGAAATCTTCTACAGCCCATTTTGTAAAGCTAACAAGGCAGTTATAAGTAATCTGAACCCCTTTCGGATTACCTGTACTTCCTGATGTGTAAATAATGTAGAAGTTCTCATCACCTTTTACCGCATGTTCAGGATTTGGAATGTTCCCTTTATGAGTAAAGAAAATATCTTTTAAGTTGTCTTCACTTACGATGCGAACTGGTAAATCAGTTACAGTTACTTCTGCAGCTGATAAAAGTAATTTCGCACCAGAATTTTCAGCGATACGTTGTACGCGATCAGCTGGGATAGATAAATCTACAGGAATGTAAGCATGTCCAGCTTTTACACACCCTAAAAAGTTTATAATCATTTCAGGTTGCATATGGCCATACACCATAATTGGTGAACGATCATCTGGATATTCAGAAGAAATCCAATGTGCTAACGCATCAGAATCTTCCTTTAATTGTTTGTACGTAATTTTCGCATCTCGCCAAACAAAAGCGGTTTGATCAGGCGTTTCTGCAGCCCACTTTTCAATTTGTTCTAATAACTTCATAACGTTCCCACCCTAGAATTCATTGTAAATAAATGTACTTGTGTTTGTATCATGGAATCCATACAACCAAAGTAATGCAAATAAAATTGCAAGATAATAAACCGTCTTTGCAACCCATTGTGTGAGTGGTCGAGACCATATCTCTTTTAATCTTTCCATGTCTTTCCCTCTCTTAATGAAATAATAGCTCTTTGTAGGTATCATGTCCTACATTATTGTGAAAAAAACAAAATTCCACATTTTAGGTAAAAATAAGACAAAAGGCTCTTTTCTGATATTAGCACTAAATACTAAAAAAGAAAATCCCTAACTTAGCAATTATATTACATTCGGCATGAATTTGTAATGGGTTTGACATGTAAATAGAAAGTGGATTGTATGAATACATAAAAGTGGATTGTGAGAAGGCGTGAAAAATATAATATTTGTTTTTTCATGCAATCAACAAAGGCTGAGTAAACTTTAAATTTCTAGCTCTTTTTTAAAAGGAGGAAATTATCATGAATAGAGTGTGGAAGAGTCTTATTTCAGAAGAAAATATTATGAAATGGAGACGGCATTTTCATAAGTATCCGGAATTATCGTTTCATGAAAAAGAAACTTCGCAATTTATATATGATACGTTATGTTCATTTTCTTCTTTTGAAGTAACAAGGCCAACGAAATACAGTGTTTTAGCAATTAAAAGGGGTGTGGAACAAGGTAAAGTAGTTGCGATTCGAGCTGATATTGATGCTTTACCAATTCAAGAGGAGACAAGTAAATCTTATACATCTGTTCATAAAGGAAGGATGCATGCGTGTGGGCATGATGCACATGCGGCTATTTTGTTAAGTACAGCAGAGGCGCTGTCAAATATGAAGGAAGAGTTTGTAGGGGAAATTCGTCTATTCTTTCAGCATGCAGAAGAGGTATATCCTGGTGGTGCTAGGGAAATGGTTGAGGCGGGTGTGATGGACGGTGTTGATTATGTAATAGGTTTACATGTTATGTCTGGATTGGAAAGCGGGAAGATAGGAATTGTATATGGGCCGATGATGGCAGCGCCAGACGTATTTACAGTTGAAATTCACGGTAAAGGAGGGCATGCAGCGCGGCCAGAAGAAACGATAGACCCTATTGCTATTGGAGCGCAGATTATTACAAATTTACAACATATCGTATCAAGAAATACAAGTGCTTTTATGCAGAGGGTAGTTTCAGTTACGCAATTTCATGGGGGAAAGGCTGACAATATTATTCCCAATACGGCAACTTTAATGGGAACTGTGCGTTCTTTTAATAAAACGTTAAGATTGGAAGCAGAAGAGAAAATTGAACAAATCGTGAAAGGAATTACAAAAGCACATGGAGGGGATTACACATATACGTATCGTTACGGATATGATCCTGTTATTAATAATGAATATATTACAAAAGTGGTAGAAGAAAGCGCACTATATTTGTTCGGGAATGAGCGTGTTGTGAAGCTTGAACCTTCTATGGGGGGAGAAGATTTTTCAGCATATTTAAGAAAAGCACCGGGTTGCTTCATTAAATTGGGGACGAGGAATCAAGAGGATAATACTTGTTATCCGCACCATCATCCAAAATTTGATGTAGATGAATCGGCTTTAATTTATGGAGTGGAATTATTTTTAGAGGCGGCCATAAGACTACTAAAATCATAGGTGCATATAAAAAAAGGCAACTGCGCTCTATCGCAGTTGCTTTTATTTCTTTCCGTCAGAGAGGGCTGAGAAAGAACTATGCTCATTTATAGTATATGAATAGCTAACGGACAAGCTTGTACATTTTAATCATTTTTTTAAAAATAGTTATTGACTTTGATAATCAATTTCAATTAATCTAATGTTACAGTTGAAATTGATAATTATTATCAATAGAATGGATGCGACATGTTAATGAGAAAAAAATATCACCTTCTGCGAAGGGGATTAAAAAATAAAAATAAAGATGTTGATCAGCATATGGAATGGCAACGAAATGTAATTCGTTCTGAATATGTAGATGAGAAGAATAAAATGCAAACAGAAAAAGCGATACATAGTAAAGGGAGAGATTCAGTTGAGTAAGCTAGTAATGATTTATGCAAGTATGAGTGGAAATACAGAGGAAATGGCAGATCATATTGCAGGCGCCATTCGTGAAACAGAGAATGAGATTGAAGTTATTGATATTATGGATTCACCAGAAGCTTCTATATTAGAACAGTATGATGGTATTATTTTAGGCGCTTATACTTGGGGAGACGGGGATCTTCCAGACGACTTCTTAGATTTTTATGATGCAATGGATTCTATTGATTTAACTGGTAAAAAAGCAGCGGCATTCGGTTCTTGTGATTCGGCTTATCCAAAATACGGAGTAGCGGTTGATATTTTAATAGAAAAGCTGCAGGAACGCGGAGCAGCAGTTGTGTTAGAAGGACTAAAAGTAGAATTAACGCCAGAAGATGAAGATGTAGAAAAATGTTTACAGTTTGGAGCTGAATTCGTAAAACACCTTTCTTAATGGCAGAAGGGAGATGAAGAGCAATTGCATGAGAAAATCGCAATAAAAACGATGACAGATTATCATTTGTATGATTTTATGCGTTGTCCACATAAATTTTATTTCCGTCATATAAAAAGAAGAGAACCTTCTTCATTTGAATGGCAACAAATAGCACAAATGATTGTGAATCAAATTATTAATGAGTATTACACGCTACCTGCGAGCCAACAAACGAAAATTGTACTTTTAATATTAATAGAAAAGTATTGGAAAAAGGTAAGGATTAGTATGTTTGCTTCGAAGACGGAGTACTATATTGTATTAGCAAAGCTAACTGATCACTTATTACAGTTTGTTGAAAGAGATGATAGTCAGACGCCACCATTGTTTTTGTATGAGAAGTTTCAAACATATATGGAAGAGTTAGGTGTCCACATGTCATTGACATTTGAAGTTGGTGAGTGGAGTACAGAGTCATTTGTAATTAAAAAATATGTTATTGATGCGGATGAGGAAATGCTAGCTCTTTGTCAGAAGTTAATGACAGTATTCAGTTATAAAGCTTTCGGCATTCTTCCAGGGAAAATTGAAATTATTAATTTAATAGAAGGAACTAAGTATGAATACATTCCGAAACAGGAAGATATTATAACTGGAATGGATGATTTATTTAGAATGAAAGAAATGTTACAGCAACCTGAGCACTATACAGAGCGTCATTTTCGTTCAGAGTGTACGAGTTGTGCTTTTCGTAGTGAATGCCAGGGGGAAGAAGTAAAGGAAGAAGCGAAGCAGAAGGAAAATATCGTACATTAAAGGATGCAAATTTGCATCCTTTTTGTTATTGACATGAAAAGCTTTTCATCATTTACGGTATATTTGCAGCAGATTTTAATGCGGGCTAATAATCAGTGGGGGATGCCCCCGCTGATTAAAGTTTCACTTTATAAGAGGAGGAATAATCAATGAAAGATGAAACGAAAGTATTTCAATGGTTAAAAGAACAAAATGCTCCTTTTGGAATTCAACTGCAAATTTTACAGGCATTTCAATTGTACAAAGTTATTGTTGAAATGGATAAAAAGTTAATGATGTATGAGGAGAAAGAATATAGGGAGAGAATTTAATCTCGTCCCTGTAATATCGCTTTTAGCTGTTCTGTATCTGCTATGAATTTAAGCGCATTCTTTGTTTCAAAGTTATAAATAATATTATGTAGTAAAGGGCTGTATTGATAAAAACTAGTGATACGGTGAATGAGTAATGGATCGTGGTGAGAAATAATTGTACTGTATTGTTCGTATACAGATGTAGTAAATTCACGTCCGAAATCATAATAGAGCCCGGCAAAATCAAAGGCAGGATCTCCAATTTGAGCATCACCAAAATCGATAATCCCTGAAATACTCTTGCTCTGCTTATTAAATAAAATGTGATGATGTGTAAAATCGGCGTGAATAATTGTATTTTGAAAAGTGGATGTAGCTATACAGGCAAAGAAATTTTCGAATAAATGATGTAAGGCTGATTTCTGTAATGAAGTAAACATGTTAGTAAGATACTGATTTAATTTTGTTTGTAGCTCTTTCCAGTAGGTAATTGTTTTTTCAATTGGAAATCCTAACGTTGTAACTTGTTTTACAGGAATATTATGTAGTGCCACAAGGAAAGTAGCTAATTGTGTAATGATTGCTTTCAATTCTTTTTTCTCTAGTGTGGTAACTATTTCTTTTTGTAACGGTTCACCATGAATGAGAGTATAGTAACTACAAAGCGGAATAGTATCAGTATCCTTTTTATATAATAGGTGATACTTTGGAACCTCAATTTCTTGTAGCGAATGAGAGAGAAGTGTGCATAGTTTTTTTTCTAACGGAATTCGTTTAGCATATTCCTATTTTCGTGGAAAACGAAACAGTAGGTCGTCATTAATTATAACCGCTATATTATCCCATCCTTCTTCATTTTGTTTATATGAATGTATAGAAAGATTAGGCAGAGCCTGTTTTATATACTGTTTGTAAGAGTCCATAATCGTTCCTCGTTTCTAAGTGAAAATTCTGATATTCCATTTTATAATATCAGAATTTTCATTCTATATGTTAATATGTAACTAACATTATGAATAGGGATGGGGTGTATGGTGAAGAAAAGAATAGTAATCATTTCTATATGTATCGCTTTTGGTTTGCTTTGGTCATATAAAGAGGCGGTTTTCGCTACCTTTAAATCGATAGATCAGTACGAGTTAAATAAGGAATTAAAGAATAAAAGTATAGAAACTTTAACTCATAAAGAAATGAAACAGGTAGGAGAGCACTTTGTGACAGCACAATTATCAGTGTTTGAGTTTCATAATAAAGAAGATGTGAAGCGAAAAGGCGAAGAGATATTTGTAAGTAGGGGATATGAACAATTAATACAAAATTATTATCCAAATCGTTTTCGAGATTTAGAGTATAAATTTACAAACGAGGAGATACGTGAAGTGACGGATGAGAGTTTTCTCTATCATGCTGTAGCGTATGTTGCGGGTACTGAAAATGGTAAGAGAAGTGAAATGAAAGTAAATTATGACGTGAAAGTTGTAAAGGTTAATAATATATTTAGGGTGCTCGAACAAAAGCAGTACGTACAATAAAGTGAAACTTTAATCAGTAAGGTGTTCACTCTTACTGTCCACAAATAGCGGGATAAAAAGCCCCCTCGAGGAGTAGAGGGGGTTAAAGATTTTCATTTTGTTGACCAAGTTCTTTTTGAGCAATGTATACATTTCCTTGCTTCACTTGTTTCTGTGTATAAACAGAATCGCCTACATATCCTTTTTCCGTTTTCACAGTTCTTTTTGAGTGATTTGAATCTTGTTTCTTCATATAATATGTCACCTTTCCTTAAAAATAGACGAAAATAATGAGTACGAGTAATACAGCAGCGAAAATAGTAATACCCATTAAAAACGAAGCGTTTTTATATTTAGGTGGTTTATGTATATCTTGCTGGTATCCAGGTGAGATTTCAGGGGCGAATTCTTCATCGAATGATTGATCTGTTTCTTTTTCGTCCATATGATATGTATCCACCTTTCTTTTTCATTATGTTATACGTTACAAGAAAAAATATGCATAAAGAAAACAGCCGCTCTAGCGTTAGCGGCTGTTTTGTGTTGTATATTTTCTTTGAACTTGGAAGAGACGGATTAGAAGGAAGCTAGCACCAAATGCTAGACCGATAATAAGACCAATCCAATATCCTTTTGCTGCCCAGTCAGTGTACGTTGCTAATATGTAACCGAGAGGGAGACCGATTACCCAATAAGCGACTAATGTCATAATTAACGCAACATTTACGTCTTTGTAACCACGTAGTGCTCCTTGTACAGGAGTTGCAATTGCATCTGAAATTTGAAATAAAATCGCAAATATAAGGAACTCTTTTGCTAAATGGTGAACATTTGCATCTGTCGTATAAATAGATGCAATTTCATCATCAAAGAAATAAAGAAGAATCGAATAGAAAAGAGCGAAAGCAAGGGCTAATCCAATGCCGATAAATCCATATTGTTTTGCGTTATCATATCGTTTTGCTCCAACTTCAAATCCAACTGCTATCGTCATTGCCATTGCTAAACTTAAAGGAGTCATATATAACAAGGAAGCGAAGTTCATAGCTGCTTGATGCGCTGCAATTGTTGTCGTACTAAAGTTACTCATCATTAGTGTAACTGCAGCGAAAATACTCGTTTCAAAAAAGATAGCAAATCCGATAGGGACGCCAAGTTTTAAAAATGATTTCCAACTCGAAAGAGAAGGACGATATAACTGTTTAAAAATATTAAAAGATGCGAATGGCTCTTTCGTACGAATAATAATGACGGTAATAATTAAAATGCACCAATAGGTTGCTGCAGAAGCAATTGCTGCACCGACACCACCGAGTTTAGGGAAACCAAAGTTCCCAAAAATTAATACATAATTTAATACTACGTTAATCGGTAATGATAGTAATGTAATGATCATCGTTGTTCGAGTTTTTCCTAATGCATCAATAAATCCACGCAAGACAGTATAAGTAAATAATGGGATAACTCCAATCGCGATAATACTTAAAAATTGTGCTGCAATACGTTCAACAGGTTCTTCTAATCGCATGCCATTTAAAATAGGTGGAACAACGAAGAAGCCAATAAGGATAACAACGAAGCTAGCGCAAACTGCTAAATAAACTGCTTGTATGACAACGTGAGGAACATCCTCTTTTTTCTTGGATCCAATGAGTTGGGCAACAATAGGAGTAGTAGCCATTAAAACCCCTGTTAATCCTGTACTAACTGGGAGCCATATACTCGTTCCGATAGCCACACCTGCTAAATCAATTGGACTGGCATGTCCGGACATTGTCGTATCAAAAAAGCTCATTGCAAATAATGACATTTGGGTTACGAAAATCGGGAAGAATAGTAATACAAAGTGTTTTAGCTTTTGTGAGAATGAAGTAGTTTCTTTCATAAAATCCCCTTTCCGATAAAAAAACAATCCTTCCTATCATACAATTTAATTAAAAAATAAAAAAGAAATACGCACCAGTATATATAAAAGCAATAAAAAAAGGATGCACATTGAAAAGGGATAAGGTATTATGATAAGGTGTGAAAAAATTACATATTCGTTATTAAGGAGGCACTACTCGTGGCTGATTGGTTAATTGGAATAATCATGGGTGCTGTTGAAGGTTTAACAGAATTTTTACCAGTTTCATCAACAGGACATATGATTTTAACAGGTCATTTACTTGGATTTGACGACGAGAGAGCGAAAGTTTTCGAAGTTGTTATTCAATTGGGATCGATTTTAGCAGTTGTTGTTATATTTTGGAAGCGTTTATGGTCTTTAGTTGGCATAGGTAAAGTAACAGACGGACCGTCGTTGAATTTATTACATATTATTATTGGGATGATTCCTGCTGGCATACTTGGCGTATTATTCCATAGTACAATTAAAAAAGTTTTATTTGGTCCAGGACCAGTTGTCATTAGCTTAGTAGCTGGTGGTATTTTAATGATTGTTGCTGAGAAATTTTCAAAACCAAGTACAGCAAGAACGTTAGATGAAATCACATATAAACAAGCATTTACAATTGGAATGTTCCAATGTTTAGCGCTTTGGCCAGGGTTCTCTCGTTCTGGATCAACAATAAGTGGTGGTTTATTAGCTCGCGTGTCTCATACAGCAGCAGCTGAATATACGTTCATTTTAGCAGTTCCAATGATGGTGGCTGCAAGTGGTTTAGATTTAATTAAAAGTTGGGATATATTAAGTACGGCTGATATACCGTTATTTGCAACAGGATTTATTACAGCATTTGTTGTTGCGATGTTTGCAATTGTTTCATTCTTAAAATTATTAGCACGTGTAAAACTAACACCGTTTGCTTACTATCGTTTCATTTTAGCTGCGGTATTCTATTTCTTCTTCATTATGTAAGAAGAAATCACCAGAAATACCCTATAGATTAGACGCTTGAAAAAGTCTACTCTATAGGGTATTTCTTTTATAGCAGGAGAAAATAAAGTTTTTGCTCTCATTTACTTGTATTTCACTATGTAAAATATGACATAATGATTTTGTTACATTAATATAGAGAAAATTTATAGGGTATTTGAGAGGAGCAGTTTAGTGAGTTTTGCAATAGAGATAGTAATTCCGGCACCAATTGATGTTGTGTTTGATTATGTACATAATGACGAGAAAATACTAGAATGGAGTACCTTTATGGTAGAAAATAGGTATCCTTCAAATATAGATGTTGAAAAACCTCGTGAAGGTGATAAATATATATCTGTGCAAAAAATGGGGAAGAAAATATATGAATTTGAGGCGGAAATTTTAGAGTATGATGAACCGTATATCGTATCAGTTGGATGTGAAATGAAACAAGGTTATACTGCTGCAACTTATATGTTAGAAGAGGATGAAGAAGGTACATCGCTTACTTTAATCGTAGAATTTGAACCGAAGAACTTTATATATAAGATTATGTACAAGTTGACTGGCTGGATGACGCGTGCGGTATATATGGGTGAGATGGAGCGTTTAGCAGAGTGCGTAGATGTTGCATATTCTCAGAAAAAAAGATTATGATTTTGCAAAAAAAACTGCCGATTTCGGCAGTTTTTTTATTTTACTATTTTTTCAATCATACTTTCCATTACATGTTCCCAAAGAGAAGTATCATCAGCTAATGTAGCACGGAAATTAGCATACATTTCTTTCTGTTTTTCTTCAAATGTTGGATCTTCTTTTTCAGGCAATGTAGCGCGCATTGAAGTTACTAATTCTTGTACTTTTGGAGCGCGTGGTCCAAAGACAGCTTGTTCATTTCCGTCTTTATCAATGAAAATAAAGATTGGAATTGCACGTGCTGTTCCATTTGTTAAGTATTGATCCATTAATTCTAAGTTTTCATCACGAATTAATAAGCTCATATCAATATTTGCAACTTCAGAAATTCGTTTCATAACAGGTACGCATAAAAGAGCATCTCCGCACCAGTCGGCTGTTAATACGATAACACGCCAGCCATCATTTTGGCGTTCTTCTAAAACTGGGAGTAATTCATTTGGAATTAAAAAGTTATTGTAAATATGTAATAGCTCATATTGGTTTACTTTCATTTCATTTACATATGTATCAAAGGACATACCTTTATCAGCCCATTGTTGTAAGTTCATAATTAACACCTCTTTAGTATGATTTACTTTTATTGTACCAATTTTTATATAGAAAAGCTTGTATTCTTACTCTTTCTTATCACTAAATAATATATTTAGTGTGTAAAGGAATAGTGCGACACATAGTTCAGCTATGTTGGACATTTGTACGCTCTCTATCCAGTCGTCGGCAGTATGAATGACGAACCAATCTAGTGTAATTTCAATAATGGAGAGAAGAGCAATTGAGACCAATTTGGCATACTTGTCATCATTGGCTGTAGGAGCGATTTAAAGAAAATGAATATAAAATATGTAATACCATCTAATAAAAGAATAAGTAAAAAAAAGAGTAGTATAGCTGTTCGTGATGAGTATTCTATACCCGTAATTTGAAAGATTCCTACATATACAAAAAATATAAATGTAAATGTAAATGTAAAAAATGTAATGAGAATAAAAACAACAAAACTAATAACGATAGTCCTATCTTTTAGACTGAGATTAGAAAATTTGTCTTCCTCACTCACTACCTCAACTCCTTTTTCTGGAAAATCAAGTTCATTGTATCACGAAATGCATATTAAAAAGCTACGAATTATGGGAAAATAAGGTGACAAAAAGTAAGATTTCATGTAAAATTATTAATAAGGTTTTTATTTAACTAAATGAAATAAAAGGGGCTGTCAAAGTTGTCTCAAAATAGAGAACAATTAATGGAAGAACTATCGACAAATGTTTTTGCGATGTTTCGCACGTTGCGTAATGACATTGGAAAAATATTTGGTGGTTACATACCGTGGAATGAGTTCATCGTCCTTAGAATATTGAATCGTACAAATAAAGAAATGGTATCACGTGTCGCTAATGAGTTAAATGTGTCGAATAGTCATATTACAGCTGTTACAGAAAAATTAATTAATAAAGGTTTCGTAACCCGTTCACGTTCTACATCAGATCGCCGAGTTGTATATTTAGAGATTACAGAACAAGGGAAAGATTTAGTTGCGAAAATGGAAGAGGCGAAAAAACGATACTTACAAGAAAGATTTTCCGCACTTTCAGAAGATGAAATGAATGTAATGATTTCTATTTCCCAAAAACTTATTTAATTAATTACAAACGAGAAAACGTTTACCTAGTGGAAAAGAAGACCTTCCTTATATGTGGAAGGTCTTCTTTCTTGTGTAATAGCTTATAAAAATAAAATGTGTATGAAAAAAGATAGAGCGCCATACTACTAATAATGGAAGGAGGGAGAAATATGACGAATCGTAATGGTAGTAAAGGAAGCGCGAATCAAGGTTCACCAAAATCAGGAAAGTTTAATCAGGAATTTAGTACTGAATTCGAAACTGGTAACGATAATAAAGGGAAAGAATATCGTTCAAAAAAAGGAAGTAAATCAAAAAAGGAGTGAATCATTTCACTCCTTTTTTGATTTAAGATGCTGCCGATTGATCTGTATTATATTTTTCTTCTGATTTTGCGACAATCATTGCGCAAATTGCATCACCGGAAATATTTACAGCTGTTCTAGACATATCTAGGATGCGATCAATACCGATAATTAAAGCAATACCTTCTACTGGTAGGTTTACTTGATTTAAAACCATTGTAAGCATTACAAGTCCAACACCTGGTACACCAGCAGTGCCGATACTAGCTAGTACAGCAGTTAATACGACCATGGCTAATTGTGCTAATGTAAGTTCAACTCCGTACACTTGAGCGATAAATACAGTTGCCACACCTTGCATAATGGCAGTGCCATCCATATTAATCGTTGCACCTAGTGGTTGTACAAAGGAGCTTATCGCTTTTGGAACTCCAAGTTTTTCTTGTGCCGTTTTCATTGCGAATGGAAGAGATGCATTAGAGCTAGATGTACTAAATCCAATTGCCATTACTGGTCCGAAATGTTTAAAGAAACGAATAATACTTTCTTTTGCTAATATCTTTAATAAGCCGCCATATATGAAGACACCGTGAATAATGAGTACTAACATAACGACTATCATATACTTGAACATCGCAGCGACGCCTGCAAGCCCCATTTTACCAACGGATGAAGCAAGCAAACCAAATGTTCCAATTGGGGCTAATTTCATAACGAGATTAACAAGATACATCATTAATTCGTTGCCCTGTTCAAGTAATGAATGGATACTTTGAACTCGTTTTCCTAAAACAGCTAAACCGAGTCCGATTAATGCAGCAAAGGCAATAATTTGTAACATGTTACCATCAGCCATCGCTTTAGCTGGATTATCTGGCACAATATTCAGCAATGTATCGACGAAAGATGTTTCAGTTTTTGCACCTTCATACGTAAGCCCGTCTGTTTTAAAGTTACCGCCAGTTCCTGGTTTGATGATAAGTGCAAATGTCACTGCAATAGAGATAGCAACTGCTGTTGTGACGAGAAAGAATGAAATTGATTTTAAACCGATTCTTCCAAGTTGTTTCGGATCTCCAAGACCAGCAGCCCCTAGTACGATGGAAATGAATACAACAGGAACAACTAGCATTTTAATAAGTCGAATAAACAGTTGGCCAATTGGGTTAAACACATATTGATTTAAAGGTTCAAAAATAGATGGTGCAGCTAAATTTAAAGTGAGTCCAACAATTAGACCAAGAAACAATGCAAGTAAGATCGCTTTTGTTTGCTTCAATAAAATCCCCCCTTGTTTTTGTACAATTACTTTCTAAATGAATTGTACCGAAAAAATCCCTGTTTTGACAATATTTTCTGAAAAATTCGCAAGGTTTTATTTGTTTTTATATGAATAGTCTGATTTTTCTGTAGTTTATAGAAAGAATAAATTTCAGAAAATAAAATAGACCATCACATAGGATGGTCAAAGGAAGGGGACAATTTATGTCAATTTAATTAGGGATGGAAGCTATTCAGAGACACTGGGGAATGTCTTAAATTAGGGAGGAACAGCTTCGATACATATACTATAAAAGATAGATGTGACCCTCGTGTGAACATAGAGTGAAAGAGAGAGGGAGTTTAAAAAAGGATAGAAAGACAAAAAAATAAGACCATCGTATAAAAGATGGTCAAAGGAAGGGGACAATTTATGTCAATTTAATTAGGGATGGAAGCTATTCAAAGACACTGGGGAATGTCTTAAATTAGGGAGGAACAGCTTCGATACATATACTATAAAAGATAGATGTGACCTTCGTGTGAACATAGAGTGAAAGAGAGAGGGAGTTTAAAAAAGGATAGAAAGACAAAAAAATAAGACCATCGTATAAAAGATGGTCAAAGGAAGGGGACAATTTATGTCAATTTAATTAGGGATGGAAGCTATTCAAAGACACTGGGGAATGTCTTAAATTAGGGAGGAACAGCTTCGATACATATACTATAAAAGATAGATGTGACTCCCATGTGAACATAGAGTGAAAGGTATGGGGATTTGAAAAATAGTACATATAAAATTATTGTTGCAAGAGTTGTAGAGTTAAGAGAAAGATAATAGAAAGTTTTTCTGTCATAATAATGAAGTAAAGTTCGAATATAAATAAAAGTTGAAATCTATGAAAAAAAGGATTATGCTCAACTATGTTATGAGAATATAAGGTTTATCCCGCTACTTGTAGGTTCTTAAAAACCTGTATTTATGAGAGGATAGAAGCTTCACTTAATAAAGGGAGTTAGTGATATGAAAGTAACAAAAAGACAAAGTTTGTATAATCGTTTTATACAATTAAACCCACCACAAATATTAGCATTAGGTTTTTTCTGCTTAATTGTGGCCGGAGGTTTGTTATTAAAGTTACCATTCGCAACGAAAGTACATATTAGTTGGGTAGATGCTTTTTTTACAGCAACGTCGGCAGCGACTGTAACGGGTTTAGGAGTAGTAGATACTGCAAGTACGTTTACGATGTTTGGTGAAATTGTTATTATGTTTCTAATTCAAACAGGTGGTTTAGGTCTTATGACAATTGCCATTTTAATTGTTTGGGTACTAGGTAAAAAAATTGGCTTACGCCATCGATTATTAATTGGAGAAGCATTTAATCAAACAAATATAGGTGGTCTTGTAAAATTAGTAAAACGTGTCTTTATTTTTTCTATTTGTATTGAATTCATTGGAGTCATCTTTTTATCGTTTCGCTTTATTCCAGAGTTTGGTTTTGGGAAAGGTTTATACTATAGTATTTTCCATGTAATTGCTTCCTATAATAATGCGGGGTTTGCTCTTTGGCCAGATAATTTAACAAGGTATGTAGGAGACCCTATTATTAATATTGGAATTTGTTCCTTAATTGTAATAGGAGGACTCGGTTTTACCGTATTAATTGATATATGGTATAGTCGTAGTTTTCGAAAATTATCACTTCACTCAAAAATAATGATTATTGGAACAGTAGCGCTAAATGTTATAGCAATGATTGTGATTTTTGTATTGGAATATAATAATGTGAAGACGTTAGGGAATTTATCTTTAAATGAAAAGTTATGGGCGTCTTTCTTTCAAGGTATTACACCTCGTACAGCTGGTTTTAATACAGTTGACTATGGAGGGATGGAAGAATCATCTATATTATTTACGATGGTTTTAATGTTTATCGGTGCAGGAAGTGTATCAACGGGTGGAGGTATTAAATTAACGACGTTTGTTATTTTAATTACATCTGTCCTTTCTTTCTTTAGAAAGAAGGAGGAAATTGTTTTATTTCAGCGTACAATTAAAATGTCGACAGTAACGAGAGCGTTAGCAATTGTCGTTGCCAGTCAAATACTTATTTTTACAGCAGTATTTGTATTAATGCTTACAGAAGACTTTAGCTTTATTCAGCTACTATTTGAGACAATTTCAGCATTTGGCACAGTTGGATTAACGATGGGGATTACTGCGAAGCTATCAGCATTTGGAAAATGTATTATTATGTTTGTTATGTTTTGTGGATTAATTGGACCGCTAACACTTGTGTTTTCTTTAGCACGCCCAGCAAAACAAAAAATAAAATATCCATCAGAAGATGTATTTACAGGATAAGGTATCTCGCATAAAGCGAGATACCTTTTTCTTTTTAAAAAAGGGAGAACAATAAACCGATAAGTGCTACACGGAATAAAATCGCGATGAGTGCAGCAATTCCACCAACAATGGCAGCGATACCACCAGTTACAGTAGCTCCGCGATTATAAGCGTAAATTCCTAGTAACACAGAAACAAGACCAAATAGTGTTGGGAAGGTGAAGAGTGATAATATAGATAAGGCAAGAGCGATAAAACCGGCAGTTGATCCAGCGGCAGACGATCTTACATCATCTTTATCTTCTTTCTTATCGTAATCATAATCAATGCGCTGTGGTGCAACTTCAGCTGCATATTCTTCTTTATAGTCACTATAATCACTATCTATTCTATCTCTTTTTTTGTAATCATCAAATTTCTCAGTCAAAGTCATGACTCCTTTCATAACAAGGTTCAATAGTAGTATGTATCTCTTTTTCTTTTTTATCCGAGGATAGGCAGGGAGTAATATCCATGTAGAAGAAAATTGTTTTTTTGAAATAGGAAAAGTTAGTATGACTTCCTCTATTTTGGAAAGTATAAAAAGGAATAATGAGGAAAGGGTGCAGTACATAATGGAACATCCAATTGAAAATTTAATGAAAACAGCAATGACAAATTTAAAAGAGATGGTAGATGTAAATACGATTGTTGGAAGTCCGGTTTCGACAGCTGACGGAAATGTAGTATTAACAGTATCTCAAGTGGCGTTTGGTTTTGGAGCTGGTGGAAGTGATTTTAAAGGGGATTTCATTACTGAAAAACATAATGGTGGACAAGGTCAGCATAAAGAGAATAAGCCAGGGCATCCATTTGGAGGCGGAAGTGGGGCTGGGGTTTCCATTAGTCCCGTTGCTTTTTTAGTAGTTGGTTCTAACGGAGTACAAGTATTGCATCTTAACAGTAGTACACATTTAATTGAAAAAGCTTTAAACACTGTACCAAGTACTGTAGATAAATTTGTGAATGGTCGTCAAAAGTGAACTTGCAATTTTTAGGAATTGTGATATATTAGAAAAAGTGCGCTTTAGGATGATCGGAATAATTGAAATGGAAATATATAATAAGATGTGTGGAATAAGGGAGAGGAATGTATGATTAATATTAAAAACTTAGTAGTTGGCTTATTTATGTTAGTAAGCGGCTTTGTTGTATATGTAATAAAAGAAAAAGCTCCATTCTAAAACAGACAAACCGTTACTGTCTGTTTTTAATTTGTAAAAAATATTGACAAGTTACTGTATTGGTGTTAAAATTTTAATTCGTGTCTCGGTTACAGCTAGTGTAAAGTAAATATCTCTTATGAATACAATACGAAAAGTTTGCGAAAGATCGGGTAATTTTATCAACAACTTTTGTGAACAAACCCTATAAATTGTATTTGTAAGCCATATATGTATACTAGTGAATCAAGGAGCGGTCATTGGAACCGTAATGATGAGAGAGAGGTAGGGCTTTCATCCAGTATATGTTACTTTCCCGTTAGGTGAATATAAAAAAGAGGACTCCTTTTTTAAAAGGAGTCCTCTTTCTTTTGTGTGTTATACCATAATGAGAAATGACTTTTAAATACGGTTCTCAACTTGCTGACAAATTTCATCTGTTGTTAAACCATGAGCTGTAATTATCGATCCTTTTATTGATGTATCTGCAATCCCCATCACATTAGAATCTTGCCCAGTTACAACACAACAATCGCAGCCTTGTGCATCATTTTCTGAGTTAAGTGTAACGACTTCATGTCCTTGTTGCTGAAGAGCTTGTTGAACATCTGTTAATGAGTTTTCAACGCCAATTCTAGCCATAATTCTCACCTCCTACCATCTAGTTGCTAGTATGCTCAAGTCTATAGCATATATTTATGAAAAGATGGTAGGAAGCATATATTTGTTTAGTCGTTATAAACACCAGTAAGCATTTGACTAACGAATTGATCGTTTAATGTATCCTGTGCGGAAGAAGGATTAGATTGAATATCGATTGAAGCGATAAAATTATTATGTTCTTTGTTATTCGGTTCTACCTCTACATAATTATCGAATTTACAAAAACCTTTCGTATCCATTAGATCAAATAGTTGTAGCATTTCAACTACCTCTTGTCTCGTTCCTTTAATTTGTACACACGCCATATTTATTTCCTCCTTCATTTTGACAAATTGTTTTTTAAAAATAGGATTATGATTTCGAAATGAAAAATATGAATGTTATTTTTACACAGCACTAATTTTTTTATTTTCCCCCTTTTTCAGCAAAAGTCGTTATATATTCCCGAATTTATAAAATCGGACGTCCGTTTATTGAATACAATAGATTCGTACCTCTTAGAGAAAATCCTTCTTTTAAACAAATATTTTTTTTAGTGGAAATTGGCGAAAAAAATTTTTTGACTTTTTGTAAACGTTAACAATGTTGTTAAATCAATATGATTAAAGATGTACGTACGATTAAAAATTAAAAATTTTCTAAAAATTCACTTGATTTATTTAGAAAGGAGAGTAAACTAGGAAACAATAAAAAATTCATAGAACATAGGAGGCGCTTTCCAGTGAACGAACAATGGATTTTCTTAAATGGAGAATTTGTTCCAAAAGACGAAGCAAAAGTTTCAGTATATGATCATGGCTATTTATATGGCGATGGAGTGTTTGAAGGCATTAGAGTTTATAGCGGTAATGTTTTCCGTTTGAGAGAGCATCTTGTCCGGTTATATGAATCAGCGAAATCCATCATGTTAGAAATTCCATATTCGTTAGATGAAGTAACGAATATTGTTGTTGAGACGATTCGAAAAAATAAATTATCTAATGGATACATTCGCCTTGTTGTATCGAGAGGAGCAGGAAATCTTGGGTTAGATCCTGATTCTTGTAAGACACCGAATGTAGTAGTAATTGCAGAACAACTATCTTTATTCCCACAAGAATATTATGAAAAGGGGATTCCAGTTGTAACAGTTGCAACGCGCCGAAATCGACCAGATGTTTTATCACCTCAAGTAAAATCTTTAAATTATTTAAACAATATTTTAGTTCGTATTGAAGCGAAATTAGCTGGAGTACAAGAAGCACTTATGTTAAATGATCAAGGATACGTAGCTGAAGGTTCAGGAGATAACGTATTTATTGTAAAAGGAAATAAATTAATTACACCACCAAGTTCTGCTGGAGCGTTAGAAGGTATTACACGAAACGCAATTTTAGAAATCGGCGAAAAACTTGGGTATGACGTAAGAGAAGAGTTATTTACAAGACACGATGTATATGTAGCTGATGAAGTATTTTTAACAGGAACAGCTGCTGAAGTTATTGCTGTTACGACAGTAGATGGTAGGACGATTGGTTTAGGAAAAACGGGACTACATACGAATCGTTTACTAGAAGAATTCCGTAAATTAGTTGTAGAAGATGGAGAGAAAATTTACGAAGAAAATAAAGTTGGATAATAACTCTTTATGAAATGAGAAAGCGTTGATAGGGAGGAGTAGTTGATTGTGAAGCCTCACAGAGAGTCGGTGGTTGCTGGAAACCGATGGTTCACGTCGACGAACATCGCCCTTGAGTGCTAAGCTGAAGCATTTGGTTAGGCTTAGACGGTAGCTCCGTTATTAGCTAGACTCATTTATGGGTCACTGAGGCAAGAGTATTCTTGCGAAGAAGGGTGGTACCGCGAAATCTTTCGTCCCTTCAGCACATAGCTGGAGTGTGGACGTAGGATTTTTTTTATTTATAAATTTTTTTAAAAAGGGGGCTTATAAGAACAATGTCTTCAAAAACGGAAGAGAAACTGGCAACTGGTGCACAGCTATTGTTAGAAGCGCTAGAAAAGGAAGGCGTAGAAGTGATTTTCGGTTATCCGGGTGGTGCCGTTTTACCTCTTTATGATGCGCTTTATGACTGTGAAATTCCGCATATTTTAACAAGGCATGAGCAAGGGGCCATTCATGCAGCTGAAGGGTATGCCAGAATTACTGGAAATCCAGGGGTTGTAATTGCAACAAGCGGGCCTGGTGCTACAAATGTTATTACTGGTCTAGCTGATGCGATGATTGATTCATTGCCACTTGTTGTATTTACAGGGCAAGTAGCAACAACGTTAATTGGAAGTGATGCTTTCCAAGAAGCGGATATTATGGGGCTTACGATGCCAGTAACAAAACATAATTATCAAGTGCGAAAGGCCTCGGATTTACCTCGAATTATTAAAGAAGCATTTCATATCGCTAGAACTGGAAGACCAGGTCCAGTCGTAATTGATCTTCCGAAAGATATGGTAGTAGAACAAGGGGAACGATGTAGTGACGTGCAAATGGATTTACCAGGGTACAACCCTAATTATGAACCGAATCTACTCCAAATAAACAAATTATTACAAGCAATTGAGATTTCAAAAAAACCGTTAATTTTAGCTGGAGCAGGTGTATTGCATGCGAAAGCTTCGAAAGAATTAACAAGTTTTGCTCGTAAATATGAAATTCCTGTTGTGCATACGTTACTTGGTCTTGGTGGTTTTCCGCCAGATGATGGACTATTTCTAGGGATGGGAGGAATGCATGGTTCTTACACAGCCAATATGGCGCTATATGAATGCGACTTACTGATCAATATTGGTGCGAGATTTGATGATCGTCTTACTGGGAATTTAGCTTATTTTGCTAAAGAGGCGACTGTTGCACATATCGATATTGATCCAGCAGAAATTGGAAAAAATGTGCCGACTGAAATTCCTATTGTTGCAAGTGCTAAGCGAGCTTTGAAAGTATTACTTCAATCAGAAGGGAAGAAAGAAAATCATCATGATTGGCTCATTTTATTAAAGGGTAGAAAAGAAAAATATCCACTCTCTTACAAACGAAATTCTGAAAGTATTAAACCTCAATACGCAATTGATATGTTATATGAACTTACGAAAGGAGAAGCGATTGTAACAACAGATGTTGGGCAACATCAAATGTGGGCCGCACAATATTATCCGCTGAAAAATCCAGATAAATGGGTAACTTCAGGTGGATTAGGAACGATGGGCTTCGGATTTCCAGCAGCAATTGGGGCGCAAATTGCAAAGCCTGAGGAACTAGTTATTGCAATTGTCGGTGACGCTGGATTTCAAATGACCCTGCAAGAATTAAGTGTCTTAAAAGAACATTCCTTACCTGTTAAAGTTTTTATTTTAAATAATGAAGCTTTAGGAATGGTAAGACAATGGCAAGATGAATTTTATAATCAAAGATACTCGCACTCTTTACTGTCGTGTCAACCAGATTTCGTCGCTCTTGCGAATGCGTATGGCATAAAAGGAGTTCGCATAGATGATCCACTTCTTGCAAAGAAGCAAATACAGCATGCGATTGAATTACAAGAACCGGTCGTAATTGATTGCCGTGTACTTCAATCAGAAAAGGTAATGCCGATGGTTGCGCCAGGGAAAGGTGTTCACCAAATGGAGGGAGTGGAAAAAAGGTGAAGAGAATTGTTACAGCGACAGTTCGAAATCAAAGTGGTGTGTTAAACCGAATTACAGGTGTTATGACACGAAGACATTTTAATATTGAAAGTATTTCAGTAGGTCATACAGAATCATCGGACATATCACGGATGACAATTGTTGTACACGTTGAAAATGAACAGCAAGTGGAGCAGTTAATTAAACAACTTCATAAGCAAATTGATGTTTTGAAAGTGTCAGATATTACAGAAGAAGCGATGATCGCAAGAGAACTTGCACTTATTAAAGTCGCAACATCAGTAGCAAGAGCAGAATTATATAGTTTAATTGAACCGTTTCGAGCCGCTGTAATAGATGTTGGGAAGGATTCCATAGTTGTGCAAGTAACTGGTACGCAGGAGAAAGTAGAAGCATTAATTGAATTACTTCGTCCATACGGTTTGAAAGAAATTGCTAGAACGGGTGTAACAGCATTTACGCGTAGTATGAAAAAACAAGATAAGCAAGTTATGTTAATTCAATAATCATTTAAATATAGGGGGAAATGAAAATGGCAAAGGTTTATTATGAGAAAGATGTAACGGTAAATGTATTAAAAGAAAAGAAAGTAGCAATCATCGGATATGGCTCGCAAGGTCATGCGCATGCGCAAAACTTGCGTGATAACGGATTTGATGTAGTAGTAGGTTTAAAAAAAGGTAAATCTTGGGATAAAGCGAAAGAAGATGGATTTTCTGTATATACAGTAGCAGAAGCAGCGGAGCAGGCTGATTTAGTAATGATTTTATTACCTGATGAACTGCAGCCAGAAGTATATGAAGCGGAAATTGCACCAAATTTACAGGCAGGAAATTCTCTCGTTTTTGCACACGGATTTAATGTTCACTTTGATCAAGTGAAACCACCAGCTAATGTAGATGTATTTCTAGTAGCGCCTAAAGGTCCGGGGCATCTTGTACGCCGTACGTTTGCTGAAGGCGGAGCCGTTCCTGCATTATTTGCCGTATATCAAGATGCGACAGGAGTTGCGACTGAAAAGGCACTTTCTTATGCTGATGGAATTGGAGCGACGAGAGCGGGCGTATTAGAAACGACGTTTAAAGAAGAAACAGAAACAGATTTATTTGGAGAGCAAGCTGTACTTTGCGGCGGAGTAACTGCGCTAGTAAAAGCTGGATTTGAAACGCTAGTTGATGCAGGATACCAGCCTGAACTTGCATATTTTGAATGTTTACATGAACTGAAACTTATTGTTGACCTTATGTATGAAGGTGGACTTGAAAATATGAGATATTCAGTTTCAGATACAGCGCAGTGGGGCGACTTCGTATCAGGACCACGTGTTGTAACGGAAGATACGAAGAAAGCGATGGGTGCAGTGCTAGCCGAAATTCAAGATGGTACATTTGCAAGAGGTTGGATTGCAGAGCATAAAGCAGGAAAACCAAATTTCCATGCGACAAATGAGAAAGAGAATGAACATGAAATCGAAGTAGTTGGACGTAAATTACGTGAAATGATGCCTTTCGTACAGCCGCGAGTAAAGGCAGGGGTCAAATAATATGAAGCAGATTTTGTTCATGGATACGACGCTACGTGATGGCGAACAATCACCAGGAGTGAATTTAAATGAACAAGAGAAATTGCAAATTGCAAGGCAATTAGAGAGACTAGGTATTCATGTCATGGAAGCTGGCTTTGCAGCAGCTTCCGAAGGCGATTTTCAATCGGTAAAGCGCATCGCAAATACCATTCAAAATGCTACAGTTATGAGTTTAGCTAGAGCGAAAGAAAGTGATATTCGAAGAGCATATGAAGCTGTGAAAGGTGCTGTATCTCCTCGTTTACATGTATTTTTAGCTACGAGTGATATTCATATGAAATATAAACTTTGTATGTCAAAAGAAGATGTGTTAGATAGTATTTATCGCTCGGTTACGCTTGGGAGATCTTTATTTCCGACAGTGCAATTTTCTGCAGAAGATGCGACAAGAACATCAAGAGATTTTTTAGCTGAAGCAGTAGAAGTTGCGATTCGTGCAGGAGCGAATGTAATCAATATTCCAGACACAGTAGGTTATACGAACCCAGAAGAATACTATTCCTTATTTAAATACTTACAAGAATCCGTTCCTTCATATGAAAAAGCGATTTTCTCTTGTCATTGCCACGATGATCTTGGGATGGCGGTGGCAAATTCGTTAGCTGCGGTTGAAGGTGGAGCACTGCAAGTAGAGGGAACGATTAATGGCATTGGAGAAAGAGCAGGGAATGCTGCACTAGAGGAGGTCGCAGTTGCTCTTCATATTAGAAAAGATTTCTATAAGGCGGAGCCTTCGATGACGCTAAAAGAGATTAAATCGACAAGTACATTAGTAAGTAGGTTAACGGGTATGGTTGTACCGAAAAATAAAGCGATTGTGGGAGCGAATGCTTTCGCTCACGAATCAGGCATTCATCAGGATGGTGTTTTAAAAGAAGTGACAACATATGAAATCATTGAACCAGCACTTATAGGAGAATCTCAAAACCTATTTGTACTTGGCAAACATTCTGGGCGTCACGCATTTACAGAAAAAATGAAAGAACTAGGCTATGAATTTACAAACGAAGAACGCGATGTGGTGTTTGAAGCGTTTAAAAAATTAGCTGATCGTAAAAAGGAAATTACGGAAGAAGATCTACGTGCACTTATGCTTGGTGAAGCAGCTTTTGCAGCGCAGCAATATAACATTACGCAATTGCAAGTACACTTCGTATCGAATAGTACACAGTGTGCGACAGTTGTATTGAAAGATGAGGCGGGAACTATATACGAAGATGCAGCGACTGGTTCTGGAAGTATTGAAGCAATATACAATGCAATCCAAAGAATTTTAGGATTAGAATGTGAATTGGCAGATTATCGCATACAATCTATTACACAAGGTCAAGACGCACTTGCTCATGTTCATGTTGAATTAAAAGAAGGAACGCATCAAGTATCAGGTTTTGGTGTTGCGCAAGACGTATTGGAAGCATCGGCGAGAGCATATGTTCATGCAGCTGGAAAATTGAAATCGTTTATAGCGCTTGTAAAATAAGGGTTTGATAGGTGAGTGAAGCTTTCCTCACCTATCAAAATAAAGTTCTGAAAATTCAGTTAAAAGGAGTGTTAAAATTGGAAAAACGTATCGTTTGTTTAGCTGGTGATGGTGTCGGCCCGGAAATTATGGAAAGTGCAAAGGAAGTATTGCATATGGTAGAGAGACTATATGGGCATCATTTTCATTTGCAAGATGAGCACTTTGGTGGTGTTGCTATTGATTTAACGGGGCAACCATTACCACAGCGAACACTTGCCGCTTGTTTAGCGAGTGATGCGGTTTTACTTGGGGCAGTTGGTGGACCTCGTTGGGATGGTGCGAAAGAAAGACCGGAGAAAGGATTATTAGCTTTAAGAAAAGGACTTGGTGTATTTGCGAATGTTCGCCCTGTAACGGTAGAAAGCTCAACTTCGCATTTATCCCCATTAAAAAATGCTGATGAAATTGACTTCGTTGTCGTTCGTGAATTAACAGGTGGTATTTATTTTTCTTATCCGAAAGAGCGAACGGAAGAAGTCGCAACGGATACACTTACGTATCATCGTCATGAAATTGAACGTATCGTTTCTTATGCTTTTCAATTAGCGAGTAAGAGATCGAAAAAAGTAACGTCTATTGATAAGGCGAATGTTTTAGAATCTAGTAAATTATGGAGAACTGTTACGGAAGAAGTCGCTCTTCGTTATCCTCATGTTGAGTTAGAGCATATTTTAGTAGATGCAGCTGCTATGGAGTTAATTCGGAACCCAAAGAGATTTGATGTTATCGTAACAGAGAATTTGTTTGGTGATATTTTAAGTGATGAGGCTTCTGTATTAGCAGGGTCATTAGGAATGCTTCCATCAGCGAGTCATGCGGAAAACGGGCCTTCTTTATATGAGCCTATTCACGGTTCAGCACCGGATATTGCAGGGAAAAATAAAGTGAATCCAATTGCGATGATGCGTTCGGTTGCGATGATGCTTGGGCAATCATTTGGATTAACGAGAGAAGGATATGCGATTGAAGAGGCAATTTCTGCAGTTCTTCAATCTGGAAAATGTACAGTTGATATTGGGGGAGATGAGACGACAACTTCATTTACGAAGGCGGTTGTTCAAGAAATGGAAGAGCAGGCACTAGTAGGGAGAGGAAGATAATGGGGAAAAGGTTGCTAGATAAACTTTGGGAAAGGCATGTAGTTACAACAAATGAAAATGGATTGGATTTATTATATATCGATCTTCATCTTATTCATGAAGTAACTTCACCGCAAGCCTTTGAAGGCTTGCGGCTTGCAAATCGAATTGTTCGGAGACCGGAATTAACGTTTGCAACGATGGATCATAATATTCCAACGAAAGATATTTGGAATATTACCGATCGCATTGCGAAGCAGCAATTGGATACACTTCGTGAAAATTGTAAACAATTTGAGGTGCGATTAGCTGATATTGGTGATGAAGAGCAAGGAATCGTTCATGTTATCGGGCCGGAACTTGGACTCACACAACCAGGGAAAACGATTGTTTGTGGTGATAGCCATACAGCAACTCACGGTGCTTTCGGTGCGCTAGCGTTTGGTATTGGTACGAGTGAAGTAGAACATGTATTAGCAACTCAAACGTTGTGGCAACGAAAACCGAAAGCGATGGGGATTGAATTAACAGGAAAGTTACCGAAAGGCGTTTATGCAAAGGATATTATTTTACATCTTCTCTCAAAGTACGGTGTAGCGGTTGGGACTGGGTATGTAATGGAATTCTACGGAGAGACGATTCGTGATATGGGAATGGAGGAGAGAATGACACTTTGTAATATGGCAATTGAAGGAGGAGCGAAAGCAGGCATTATTGCACCGGATGAAAAAACATTTTCTTATGTAAAAGGGCGTAAATATGCACCAAAAGACTATGAATCTTTCACGGAAAAATGTTCGGAGCTTTATACGGATTCAGATGCGATTTATGATTTACATATTTCAATAGATGTTACGAGTCTAGCTCCATACGTAACTTGGGGAACAAATCCTAGTATGGGTGTTCCTATTGATGAAAAGTTACCAGAAAAGCATAACGAAAATGATGAAAGAGCATTTTCATATATGGGATTGAGTCCTGGACAAAGTACGTTTGAAATTCCTGTTAAGCATGTCTTTATTGGTTCTTGTACAAATTCACGTTTATCTGACTTAGAAATTGCTGCATCCGTTGTAAAAGGGAAAAAGGTAAAAGAAGGTGTGCGGGCACTCGTTGTACCAGGATCAAAAAGTGTGAGAGAGCGGGCAATGCAAAAAGGCTTACATCACATATTTGAAGAAGCGGGGTTTGAATGGAGAGAGCCTGGATGCTCAATGTGCCTTGGGATGAATCCAGATCAAGTACCTGAAGGAGAACATTGTGCGTCTACTTCAAATCGTAATTTTGAAGGAAGGCAAGGGAAAGGGGCAAGAACACATTTAGTAAGTCCAGCTATGGCAGCAGCTGCTGCATTATATGGGCATTTTGTTGATATTAGAAAGGAGAGTTACGATGGAGCCATTTCGTATTCATAAAGGTACTGCCGCAGTACTTATGAATGATAACATTGATACAGATCAAATTATTCCGAAACAATACTTAAAGAGAATTGAAAGGACAGGATTTGGAAAGTATTTATTTGATGAGTGGCGTTACGATAATGAGCGCCATGAAAATCCTAATTTTCCCCTTAATGCACAAGAACGAAAGGGAGCAAGTATATTAATTACAGGTGATAATTTTGGATGCGGTTCTTCAAGAGAGCATGCTCCGTGGGCCCTTGCTGATTATGGTTTCCGCGTTATTATCGCAGGGGGATTTGCAGATATTTTTTATATGAATTGTATGAAGAATGGTATGTTACCGATTGTAATGGATAAAGAGATGCGTAAACAACTTGCTAAAATAAATGCGAGAGATCAAATAGAAGTCGATTTAGAGAATGAAGTCATTACTACAAATACGCACAGGTTTCATTTTACAATCGAGAAAATGTGGAAAGAAAAATTATTAAATGGTCTAGATGAAATTGCCATTACGATGCAATATGAACAAGAAATTGAAGAGTATGAAAGAAAAGTAGCTTTATATTAAGAAATAACGGAATATTAAAAATGTATTTACATTCAGAATTAACTGTTATATAATATGGAAAAATCAGAGGAGAAAGGGAGTAAGTATTATGAATATCGTACAATCTATTAAAATGCTTACACAACTACATCATCATACATGAAACCCTTGAACCTAACGTGAAAACGTGTAGGCACAAGGGTTATTCCCGTTGTACCTACACTCTACTAAAGAGCCTTGTAGGTATTTTGTCTACAAGGCTCTTTTTATTTTCGGTTTGGGTGAATGGAATGGGCATACATTAGAAAGGGAAGGGCGTGTGAATTCAGATGACAAAGTGGAAGCGGGCAAATCCGAATGGAACGAGAGATTACTTATTTGAAGAATGTACGTTAATTGAAGAAGTGGAACAAAAATTAAGACGTACATTTTTAGAGAGAGGCTATGAGGAAATAAGGACACCTACAATTGAATTTTATGATGTGTTTGCTTTTCAAAATCGGCCGATAGATGAAGAGAAGATGTATAAATTTTTTGATGAAAAGGGACGGATTATCGTGTTACGTCCAGATATGACGATTCCTTTAGCGAGAGTAATTGGAACGCAAAGGTGGGATACGCCTCTTAAGGTGACATATAGTGGAAATGTATTTCGGGCGAATGAGTCTCTGTCTGGAAAATATAATGAAATTGTACAAAGTGGTATTGAAATTATCGGGATTGATAATGTAAGAGCTGAAATTGAATGTGTGATAAGTGTAATGCAAGCACTACAAAGGTTGAAGGTACAATCTTTTACAATCGAAATTGGGCAGGTAGAGTTATATAAATGTATTGTAAAAAAGCTCTCTATTCATGATGAAGAAGAGAGAGTACTTAGAACGTATATAGAAAGCAAAAATTATGCTGCTCTCTCAAATTTTATCGGAGAAAAGAAATTAGATCGGTGCGATGAAACAGTAAAATTACTTGAGAAATTACCAAGGTTATTTGGGAATTTAGAGGTTATTGAGGAAGCAGAAAAACTCGCCTCAAGTAATGAAATGAAAATGGCCATTGCAAGAGTGAAAGAAATATATGAAGCGGTTGAAAGGCTAGGCTATGGACCTTATATATCCATTGATTTAGGCATGATTCAACATTTGGACTATTATACGGGTATTATTTTCAAAGGGTATATATATGAAATTGGAGAAGAGATTGTTAGTGGTGGAAGATACGATGAGTTAATTGGGAATTTTGGAGAGATGGTGTCAGCGGTTGGCCTCGCGGTGCAAGTAAATCAAATAGTCAAGGCACTTCAAGAGCAACAAGAATCTTATGAACGAGAGCCAATAAATATGATGATACATTATGAATTAAATAGATTAGCGGAAGCTGAAAGGTTAAGAAACTTACTTCGAAAGGACGGGAAGAATGCCCAGTTATCTTTATTCTCTAATTTAAACGACACATTTCAATTTGCAAGAAACAATAAAATAGTAACGGTCGTTGAGGCAAGGAATGAATCATTGGTGGAATATGTATGGAAAGAGAAATGGGTCGTTCAGAAAGAAGGGGAGACTTCATGCGTAACATTCAAATTGCGTTAACGAAAGGAAGATTAGAGAAACATGTTATTCCGCTGTTTGAGAAAATTGGAATTGATTGTTCAGAGCTTAAAGATAAAGGGAGAAAGCTTGTCTTTCAAAGTAAAAATACAAACATTTCATTTATTTTAGTAAAAGCGGTTGATGTTGCTACTTATGTAGAACATGGAGTAGCTGATATTGGGATCGTTGGAAAAGATATTTTAATGGAAAATGAAAAAGATATATATGAAATGTTGGATTTAGGAGTGGGTATGTGTAAATTTTGTGTCGCTTCTATTCCTACGTATAATCCGAAGAGTTACCGAAAGAAACGAATTGCTACGAAATATCCACACATCACTTCCAATTATTTTCACGAAAAGGGAGAAGATGTAGAAATCATAAAAATAGAAGGTTCTGTAGAAATTGCTCCGCTTCTTGGATTAGTAGATGCGATTGTTGATATTGTTGAAACAGGAAAAACACTACAAGAGAATGGGCTCATTGTATTTGAGGAAATGTATTCTATATCCGCTCGAATGATTGTAAATAAGGCAGCTTTAAAAACTAAAAAAGACGAAATATTCAGTATTATAAATATGATGGAGCAAGAAATTTTATCAGGGAAATAGGAGGGCTTACAATGGAGATCATTTATGAAGACTTCAAGGAGGCATTATCCAAAATAAAAGTGTTGCGAGAAAACGCTAATATAATAGAAGAAACTGTTCAAAGAAGTGTAAGGGAAATCGTTCAAAACGTAAGAGAAAGTAAAGATGAGGCTTTATCTTTCTATACAAAAAAGCTTGATGGTGCGGATGTTAAAACTTTTCGTGTAAGTGAAGAAGAAATAAAACAAGCAAGTGCGTTTGTAGAACTTTCTTTTTTAGAGGCGCTACAAGAGGCGAAGAAAAACATTATCTCATATCATGAAAAGCAAAAGAGGCAATCTATGTTTGATTGCGAAAGTGATGGGATAATTAGAGGGCAGCTCATTAGACCGTTAGAAAATGTAGGTGTATATGTGCCAGGCGGGAAGGCATCGTATCCCTCTTCAGTATTAATGAATGTATTGCCAGCCAAACTGGCAGGTGTGAAAAAAATTGTAATGGTAACACCGCCAAGGCAAGGAGGAATTGACCCGCATATATTAACTGCCGCAGGTCTTGCAGGTGTAGATGAAGTTTATATGGCTGGTGGTGCCCAGGCAATCGCTGCTTTAGCGTATGGGACGGAATCGATTCCGAAAGTGGATAAAATAGTTGGACCGGGAAATTTGTACGTTGCTTTAGCGAAGCGAGAAGTATACGGAATAGTAAATATCGATATGATTGCTGGGCCATCAGAAATTGTAGTTATCGCTGATGAAACAGGCAATGCCAAATATATCGCTGCTGATTTATTATCGCAAGCAGAACATGACGAGAGGGCAACAGCGATTTGTATTACAACGAATATAGAACTAGCTAAAGAAGTAGGAAGAGAGATAGAAAGACAGTTAGAAACATTACCAAGAAGTGAAATCGCTCGTGAATCAATAAAAAGAAATGGAGCCATTTTTATCGTTTCTTCTTTAGATGAGGCACTAAAGTTATCAAATGAAATAGCTCCAGAACATTTAGAGTTACATATAAAAGAGCCAATGAATGCTCTAGCTTATGTGAAACATGCAGGCTCTATTTTCCTTGGGCCATATGCACCAGAGCCGCTCGGCGATTATTTGGCAGGACCGAATCACGTTTTACCGACAAGTGGAACAGCAAGATTTTTCTCCCCGTTATCAGTCGATGATTTCGTAAAAAAATCAAGCTTTCTTTCTTATACAGAGGAAGCGTTAAAAAATGTACAACATCATATTGTAGAACTTGCAAATAAAGAAGGTTTATATGCACACGCAAGAGCAGTCCAAATGAGATTTGAGGAGGAAGAATAATGCGACAGTCGAGTCAAGTACGTGAAACGACAGAAACAAAAATTAAATTAAGTTTGCAGCTTGATGAAAGTACGAATGTTTCTATTCAAACAGGAGTAGGTTTTTTTGATCATATGCTAACTTTATTTGCAAGGCATGGACGATTTGGTTTACAAATTGAAGCTGAAGGTGACGTGTTTGTCGATGCACATCACACGGTTGAAGATGTTGGAATTGTACTCGGAAATTGCTTGAAAGAAGCACTGCAAAATAAAGAGAGTATTAATAGGTACGGTTCCGCATATGTACCGATGGATGAATCTTTAGGTTTTGTCGCAATTGATATAAGTGGACGTTCCTATATTGTGTTTCAAGGCGAGTTAACAAATCCGAAATTAGGCGATTTTGACACAGAATTAACGGAAGAGTTTTTTAGAGCAGTTGCTCATGCAGCAAATATTACGTTACACGCTCGTATTTTATACGGAAGTAATACACATCACAAAATTGAAGCTTTATTTAAGGCATTTGGTCGAGCGCTTAGAGAGGCAGTCGAAAAAAATGACAACATTACTGGTGTAAATTCAACGAAGGGGATGTTGTAATTGATTGCTATTGTAGATTATGGGATGGGAAATATTCGTAGTGTGGAACAGGCATTAAAATATATTGGAGCAGAGTATATCGTAACGGATGATAGAGAGGAAATATTGAGAAGTGATGGCGTTATTTTACCAGGAGTAGGGGCATTTCCGAAAGCGATGGACGTTCTAGAAGAAAAAAAATTAGTATTTGTGCTAAAAGAGATTGGGAATTTAGGGAAACCGTTCCTTGGTATATGTTTAGGTATGCAACTTTTATTTGAAAAAAGTGAGGAATTAAAAGACTGTAGCGGATTAAGTTTATTGCCAGGTGTTATTCGGAAATTAAAAGTGCCTTATAAAATTCCACATATGGGATGGAATGAATTGAAGAAAGAAGGAGAAATACCACTTTGGAATGGAATAGAAGACGGTTCTTTCGTATATTATGTCCACTCTTATTATGCAGATTGTCCAAAGGGGATTGTGTATGGGGCAAGCGAGTATGGGGTGCAAGTACCTGGTTTTGTAGCGAAAGGAAATGTATTTGGAGCGCAGTTTCACCCTGAAAAAAGTGGGGAAGTCGGAATACAAATTTTAAAGAATTTTAAAGGGGTGGTAGAAGCATGGAAATTTTCCCAGCTATCGATTTAAAAGAAGGGCGATGTGTCAGACTTTATCAAGGAGAGTTTAGTAAAGAAACGGTTATGAATGAAGATCCGGTTGCGCAAGCGATCATATTTGAAAAGCTTGGAGCGAAAATATTACACATTGTTGATTTAGACGGTGCAATTGCTGGAGAGTCTTTAAATTTGTTTATCATTGAAAGAATATGCAGGGCGGTACGTATTCCTGTGCAAGTTGGAGGAGGGATTCGATCGCTTGTAGCAGTGGAGAAGTTATTGTTAGCAGGTGTAGAAAAAGTCATTTTAGGAACAGCTGCTCTTTATGATAAGTCATTTTTAGAGGAAGCAGTTCGGCTATATAAAGAGAAAATAATTGTTGGAATTGATGCGAAAAATGGTTTCGTAGCAACGAGAGGTTGGCTTGATGTGTCTGAAATTTCTTATATTCATTTAGCGAAGCAAATGGAGAGTATAGGTGTTCAAACGATTGTATTTACAGACATCTCGAGAGATGGGACACTTGCAGGACCAAATTTTGAGCAATTAGGGTTACTGCAAAAAAGTGTGGGTATTCGTCTCATTGCTTCTGGAGGAGTGGCGTCTATTCAAGATGTGAAAAGGTTAAATGATATGAATATACATGGTGTTATCATTGGTAAGGCTCTTTACGAGAATACAATTGATTTAGAAGAAGTGCTAGAGGTAACAAAGCTATGTTAGCGAAACGAATTATTCCATGTCTAGATGTGAAAGAAGGGCGAGTCGTAAAGGGTGTAAATTTTATAGGATTACAAGATGTCGGTGATCCTGTTGAAATAGCGGCTTTATATAATGATGCGGGAGCAGATGAAATTGTATTTTTAGATATTACTGCGACACATGAAGGGCGAAAAACGATGATAGATGTTGTAGAAAAAACTGCCTCAAAAATATTTATTCCTCTTACAGTAGGTGGGGGGATTTCTAATGTTCAAGATATATACAATCTGCTACGAGCCGGTGCGGATAAAATTTCAATTAATTCAGCAGCAGTACGGAATCCAAAACTAATTCAGGAAGGTGCAGAACATTTTGGCTCGCAATGTATTGTTGTAGCAATCGATGCTAGAAAAGTAGCAGAAGGTAAATGGAATGTATACGTAAATGGCGGGAGGGTTGATACAGGAATGGATGCAATCGAATGGGCGAAGCACGCCGTACAATTAGGGGCAGGAGAAATTTTGCTAACGAGTATGGATGCAGATGGAACGAAGGATGGATACGATCTTCAGTTAACAGAAGCAATTTCAAGTAGCGTTTCCGTCCCGGTAATTGCATCAGGAGGATGTGGTCATGCGGATCACATTATAGAGGTATTTAAAAAGACAACAGTCGACGCAGCGCTAGCAGCATCAATCTTTCATTATGGTGAAGAGACTGTGCAGGATGTAAAGAGAAAATTAAGAGAAGCAAACGTTGAGGTGCGACTATGAAGCCTAACTTCTCAAAAGGGTTATTACCAGCAGTGGTGATAGAGGAAGATACGAAAGAAGTTTTAATGCTCGCTTACATGAATGAAGAAGCGTATGAAAAGACGTTAGAAACAAAAAGGACGTGGTTTTATTCTCGCTCAAGACAATCGTTATGGAATAAAGGAGAAACATCGGGCAATATGCAGTATGTTCAATCCCTTTATTTAGATTGTGATCAAGATTCAATTGTAGTTGTTGTAAAGCAAGTAGGACCTGCTTGTCATACGGGAGAGAAAACATGTTTTCATTATAAAGTTATATAGGGGGATGAAGATGGAAGATGTCCTTAAATTATTATTTGAAACAATTGAAGACCGAAAGGAAAATCCAGTGCCAGAATCATATACAAATTATTTATTTTCAAAAGGAGAAGATAAAATTTTAAAGAAAATTGGGGAAGAGTGCTCTGAAGTGATCATTGCTTCTAAAAATAATGATAAAAAAGAACTAGTAAAAGAAATGGTTGATGTGTTTTATCACTGTTTTGTTCTATTAGCCGAAAAAAATATTTCACTAGAAGATGTTATGGAAGAAGTGAAAGAAAGAAATGGAAAGCTTTCGAGAGTAGGGGAACGAAAAGAAATAGATACGTTATAAGGGGGAATATGTATGAAAGTGGATTATCATCTTCATTTAGAAGAAGGGCCTTATTCAATAGGTTGGCTTGCCAAAATAAATGAAACGCTACAATATTATGAGCCGCTTCAAGAAGAAAGACATTCTATCGAATGGCTTATGAAGACGCAAGAACGCCTGCAAAGACGTGTGAAGGAAGGACCATTTACAGCGAAATGGATTGATTTATATTTAGAAGAGGCATTGCGAAAAGGTATAAAAGAAGTTGGGATTGTGGATCATTTATACCGCTTTCATGAGTCGAAAGTATATTATGAAAAATATGTGAATATTAGTGATTCGAAGCTTGGGCGTTTACAGAAGGAATGGTTAGACCAAGTAAGAGTAGTTTCACTATACGATTTTACAAAGTCGATTGAAGAGGCGAAAGAACGATGGAGTAAAAGAGGCGTTACACTTAAACTTGGAATTGAAGCGGATTATTTTATTGGCTGTGAAGAAGAGCTAAAAGAATTGTTAGCACTAGGAGACTTTGATTATGTAATTGGGTCTGTTCATTTTTTAAACGGCTGGGGGTTTGATAATCCAGATACGAAAGAATATTTTGAAGAGCATGATTTACATATACTATATGATACGTTTTTCAAAACAGTTGAGAGTGCAGTTCGTTCCGAGTTATTTGATATTATAGCCCACCTTGATAACATAAAAGTATTTAATTACAGGTTGGATGAGAATGAACAGCTTTCTTATTATAAGAAAATAGCCCGTGCATTAGTAGAAACCAATACCGCAACAGAAATAAATGCGGGATTGTACTATCGTTATCCTGTACGGGAAATGTGCCCGAGTCCACTGTATTTACAAGTGTTAGCTAAACATGGTGTTCCCATTACTATTTCTTCAGATGCTCATTATCCGAATGATTTAGGGAAATACGTAAAAGAAAATGTGCAAACATTACGAACTCACGGTATTACTCATATCGCAACATTTACGAAACGAGCAAGAGTAATGAGACTACTTGAAGAAGAAGTAACAATTTCAAAATGAACCACGATTTTTTGATGAAAACATTCCTTTTTGTTCAAAATAAGAAAGAAAAAAAGGAGGGTAAGAAATGGCGAAACAACAAAATAAACAAAATGTACAAGGTGCACAGCAACAAGCTTATACTTCTGAAACGAATGCTACATCTCAATCAGTTATTGAGGAGCAAATTAGCGATACAGTTGCAGAAGGAACAATTGATGTGAAGCTCGGAAAAGAATCGCAGGAAAAAGCGTAAGAAGAGGGGGGAGTTGCATCTCCTCTTTTTTCATGGAAAAGTGTCGATTTTCAAAACTATAATCAAATTCCTTGGTTTTTATAAGTGGATTTCTTACAATGAAATATAAGAGATATCTTATTTTCTATAGAAGAGGTGTTAGTAGTGGCAAAAATATTAGTAGCAGGGAAAATTCCAGAAATCGGATTAGAACTATTAAAAGATCATGATGTAGAAATGTATGATAAAGAAGAGTTAATTTCTTTAGATGAATTAACAGAGCGTGTAAAAGATAAAGATGCATTGTTAAGCTTACTTTCTACAAAGGTGACGAAAGAAGTTATAGATGCGGCACCTAATTTAAAGATTGTTGCAAACTATGGTGCTGGCTACGATAATATTGATTACTTGCATGCAGGAGAAAAAGGGATTGCGGTAACGAATACACCGAAAGTATCAACTGAAGCGACAGCAGAATTAACATTTGCACTTCTTTTAGCAGCAGCACGTAGAATTCCTGAAGGAGATACGTTATGTCGTACAACTGGATTTAACGGATGGGCGCCATTATTTTTCTTGGGCCGCGAAGTACACGGTAAGACAATTGGAGTTATCGGTCTTGGAGAAATCGGGAAGGCAGTTGCAAAGCGTGCGAAAGCATTTGGAATGAACGTTTTATATACAGGACCAAATCGTAAGTTTGAAGCTGAATCTGAACTAGAAGCGACATATGTAACATTAGAAGAGCTGTTACAAACGGCAGATTTTATTACAATTAACTGTGCCTATAATCCAAAATTACATCATATGATCAATGAAGAACAGTTTAAAATGATGAAGAAGACAGCATATATTATAAATGCTTCGCGTGGACCAATTATGAATGAATTAGCACTTGCTTATGCATTAAAAACGAAAGAAATTGAAGGAGCAGCTCTTGACGTATTTGAATTTGAACCGAAAATTACGGAAGAACTAAAAGGATTAAAGAATGTGGTACTTGCTCCTCACGTAGGGAATGCAACATTCGAAACTCGTGATGCGATGGCTGAAATGGCAGTAAGAAATATTTTAGCTGTATTAAACGGTGAAGAACCTGTAACACCTGTAAATCCAAAAGTATTAGTTACAAAATAAAGTGAGACTTTCATTTGTAAGGCCTCCCGATTAATCAGGTTGTCCGCAAATAGTGGGATAAAAAGAAACCTTCCGAATACGGAAGGTTTTTGTTTTTATTATTTTTCTTTATTCGCTTTTTTAGACGGTCTTTGTCTAATAAATTGAGATAGCATATACAAAATATATAGTGGAATAGCAATGAATAAGAAAACAGAAAAATTACCGATCCCTGTTTGATACATTGTGATAATGATTCCAACTAAAAATAATGTAATAATGATGCTATATCTTGGAATTGGTACATCTTTTAAACTTGGGATACGAATACGACTCACCATTAAAAATGCGAACGTTACAAAGACTGTAATAAGAACGATTTTGGGAATGGTATGTGAAAATAATGTTAAGAAAGCAACAAGCCCTCCCGCTGCTGTAATCGGTACTCCAGTGAAATATTTCATTGAAGTAGAAGATGGTGTTACATTAAATCGTGCTAAACGATATGCTCCGAAAAGAGGGAATAATCCCGCTATGTATAATCCGATGATTCCGTAGTTTGAGAAAGATGTGTAATACATTAAAACAGCTGGTGCTGCACCAAATGTTACGACATCTGCGAGTGAATCAAGCTCTTTTCCCATTTGTGAATCAACGCGTAATAAACGAGCAACACGACCATCAAGACTATCTAACATCATCCCGATAAGTACTAAAATAGCAGCTGATTTATAATATCCTAAAGATGCATAGCCGATTGATAAAAATCCGCTATATAAATTTCCGAGCGTAAATAAGTTTGGAATAGCTGCTCTATACAAAATCTGATCCCTTGCTTTCTGTAATAAATTCTTAATTAGTGTATGAAAGTTTACTTATTTTATCATACCATAAATTTCTTCCTCATACGAAAGAAATTACCAATTTGTGAAAGATTTCATGGGAGAATGATTTGGAAAATAAGTAGAAAAAGAAGCAACTTTTATAAAGTTGCTTCTTGCACTATTCAAATTTTGTTGTCATCGTTCCGGTTTTATATCGATTGTTAGGATCGAAACGTAATAAATCTCCATAAATGAGTTTATCGGATAATTTTAATTCTGTTTTTGCTTTTTCAATATACGGCTGACATAGTGATATAGCAGCTTCTTCACCTGTATTTCGTTTATAGCACATGTTTTTTGTATAAACATAATCTTCCGAAACAAAACTACCATCACGCATTACCATAAGTGGATCTTTTTCTTTAATAAATAAGTCCGTTCCAAATTCAACGGATTGATTTGTTTTAATCCCAAGTAAATGAAGGAGCGTTGGTTTAATATCAAGTTGACCGGATACTTTAGAAATCGTTTTTCCTTCTTGACCTGGCACATGAATAATGAGAGGGACGCGTTGTAATTGCATAGAATCAAACGGTGTAATAGCGTCTTTCCCAAGGAACTGGGCCATAGCTGCGTTATGGTTTTCAGAAATACCGTAATGATCACCATAAATGACAATAACTGAATTATCATACAGTCCTTCATCTTTTAACTGTTTAATAAATAATTTAAGAGCTTCATCCGTGTAACGAACAGTTGGAAAGTAACGGTTTAAAACACCACTGTCCGAATTAAACTCATCAACATATTGATCTTCTGGATTTAGAAGAAATGGAAAATGGTTTGTTAAAGTGATAAATTTTGTATAGAACGGTTGCGGTAAAGATTTTAACTTTGGAATAGATTGTTCAAAGAACTCTTTATCTTTTAATCCCCAACCAACAGACATTTGTTCCGTACCTACGTAATCATTTAAATTAAAGTAACGGTCATAACCAAGCGCAGGATACATTACGTCACGATTCCAAAACGTTTTATCGTTTGAATGGAAGACAGCAGAAGAATATCCGTATTTCTTTAATTGTTCTGGTGTGGCAGTATACTCATTTGTTGCATGAGTAAAGAATACAGAACCACGGTCTAACGGATAAAGTGAATTTTCAACGATAAATTCAGCATCAGAAGTTTTACCTTGTCCCGTTTGATGATAGAAGTTATCGAAATAAAAACTATCTTTAATAAATTCATTTAAAAATGGAGTAATTTCTTTTCCATTTATTTTTTTATTAATAACAAAACTTTGTGTAGATTCCATTGAAATTAAAATTACATTTTTACCTTTTGCAGCTCCAAATAAGTTTTTATCAACTTGCTTATCTTTTGCATCTGTATAGTTTTTAATTTCAGAGAATCCGTCGCCACTTGCGAATACACGTTCAGCCGAAGACTTAGATTGAAGCGTAATATCAAATAGATGATATGTGTATAACCCTAAATTTTTCACGACAGTTTGACGGTCAAATGAGCGTGAGAACATTTGTGGCTTATAAATAACTGAAACAACAATTTGTAGTGCTAATAACGCAGTTACACCGCTAAAGAAAGTTCTCTTCTCAGATCGTGAAAGTGGTGTTTTATCACCAAATGATGGGAATTTACGTGAAATAAACATTAAAATAATTGCATCTGCAAATAAAAGTAATGTTTTGTACGTAAAGAGCTCTTTTATGCTCGTCCCTAAATCAGCCATATTATTTGTTTGGAATAAAACCGGGAAGGTAACGAAATCGTTATAAAACCCATAAAACATTGCATTTCCAAATAAAATAAATGACAGTATAAAACTAATTCCAATTATAATTCGATTTCGATGCTTAGATGCAAATAAAGCTAAACCGAAAAATAAAAGTAACGCAGCTAGTGGATTAATAAACAGCATAAATTCTTCAAAGAAGTTATCAATTTTAATATCAAACGCTAGCTTGTACACAATATATGTTTTAATCCATAATAAAACGACTGCAACGAGTGCAAATCGTAATTTTGGAAACAGATGTTGTAGCATAATATACTCCTCTCCTAGAAAGCATGACAGTTCTTGCGAGCCGGTTTGATTAGCGCCTCACTTTATATATACGAACAGTCTTTTGTTATTATGATTATTATACTATGAGTATCATTATACGAAAATTAAAGAGGGTTGTGGGCTTTTTTTGCAACAATTGAGTAGAAAAAGAGAAGTAGGAGACAATAAAATAGAATTTCTATGCGCGATTATTGTAATTCATTAAACATAGAAAGTATCGCGTAATGGTGCGGAGGTTATAATGCGAAAATTATTTTATCTTATAATGTGCAGTATTTTTATACTCTTTGCTTCACCGAGTGTATCAGTAGCTCAGTATGATGCACCTCTTATGGAAGATGCACTTTATTCTGTTTTATTTCCGAAAATAAATAAAGCAATTGAAAAACAATATGGGAGTTTGAAACCTTATCAATGTCCTAAAATTATTAGTTTAAAAAAAGTGTATAGTGGTACATATTTATTTCAAACGGTTATTGAAGTGACGAAGTACGAACAGATTGGTGGGAAAATTGTTCCACCATTTGAAAAAGTAACTATTACGTTTAATAATGAAGAAGGCGAATGGGAAGTAACGAAGATAATAGTAAAGCGCTTACCAAATGATACGAAATTAAACTGTAAAAAAACAATATAAAAAATTGTTTGACAAATAAAATGGTCCTTTGGTATTGTTAATAGCAACAATTAGATGTTTGAAAATTAAATAGACTTACCTCATCTACTCTCAAAGGTAGAGGCCGCGATAGGAAAGAGTAAGCTATGGGAGATTTAGTGGAATCTGTGACCATGGGTTGAAAGGGACTATTGCCGAAATATAAGAATAACCACCTTATTCATATATTGGGACTGCATTGAATAAATGTAGTACTGTCATAAGATTTATTTTATGGAGAGCTATTTGGAGATGTTGATGCGGTTTCTTATTTTGAGAAGATAACAACTTGTTTATTTTTTCAATATATATTTTTCCTAATAAGAAACGCGTGTGAACATTGTTCCGCGCGTTTTTTGTCTATCTAAAAGCGTGCTGCAATGAATAGAAGATTGGGGTTATGAGTTTTAGAGGAAATAAGGGAGGAATTCAAATGTATTTACACGGCACAAGCCGAATCAATGGGCAAGGACACTTAGAAATTGGAGGGTGCGATACGACGCAGCTAGCAAAACAATACGGAACACCACTTTATGTATACGATGAAGAGTCTATTCGAGGGAAATGTCGTGCGTTTCATCGTGCTTTTAAAGAAAGTGGTTTCTCTTATCAAGTAGCATATGCAAGCAAGGCGTTCTTGTGCATGGAGATGTGCCGAGTAGCTCGTGAAGAGAACATGTCATTAGATGTTGTTTCGGGTGGGGAATTATATACTGCGCTCCAAGCAGGATTTCCAGCATCACGTATTCATTTTCATGGAAACAATAAAACAGAAGAAGAGATAGTGATGGCTCTTCAGGCGAATATCGGTTGTTTTGTAGTAGATAATTTCTTGGAATTAGAAGTTTTACACGATTTAGCAATGCAACATGGGAAATTTGTAAACATATTAATTCGTGTAACGCCTGGAGTAGAGGCGCACACACATGAATATATTACGACAGGCCAAGAGGATTCAAAATTTGGATTTGGCGTTTCAAATGGTCAAGCGATGCAGGCAATTGGGCTTGCTTTACAAAAATCAAATTATAATGTGTTAGGGATTCATTCACATATCGGATCACAAATATTTGAAACGGCTGGTTTTGTTCGAGCGATTGAAGTTCTTCGTAAATTTTTGGAAGAGGTGAGAGAGCAAACGAACTATGTAGTAAAAGTATTAAATGTAGGCGGAGGATTTGGAATACGCTATACAGAGTCAGATACACCATTAACTCTTGAGACATATGTGCGAGCTGTAACAAGTGCAGTGAGAGAACAATTTACAGTATGTGAATATCCATTGCCAGAAATATGGGTTGAACCAGGCCGTAGTATTGTAGGTGATGCGGGAACGACAATTTATACAGTTGGATCTGTGAAAGAAATTCCTGGCATTCGGAAATATGTATCCGTCGATGGTGGAATGACAGATAACTTAAGACCGGCTTTATATAGCGCTCGTTACGAAGCGATGTTAGCGAATCGAGGAAATGATGAGAATGAGGAACTCGTTTCAATTGCTGGGAAATGCTGTGAGAGTGGAGATATGCTAATTTGGGATATTAATCTACCGAAAGTTGCTTCTTCTGATTTACTAGCAATTTCTTGTACGGGAGCATATGGGTACTCGATGGCGAATAATTATAATCGAATTCGGAGACCAGCCGTCGTCTTTGCGAAAGGTGGCACATCGCAAATTGTTGTGGAACGTGAAACGTACGAAAATATCATTGGGAACGATCGCATACGTATTAAAGAGCTTGTTTAAATAAGGAAAAGGAGTTGTTCGAATGGGCAATTCCTTTTTATAAAGTGAAACTATAATCAGTGGGGGGGATTGCCCGCAAATAGCGGGATAAAATAAAATAATTAAAATATATCGGAAAACTAGGATTGAAAAAAATCAGAATTGTGATAAAATACAAATACAAAGCTTATCAAGAGAAGCGGAGGGAACTGGCCCGAAGAAGCTCGGCAACCTGCTTATAGAAAGCAAGGTGCTAAATCCAGCAAAATGGAATCCATTTTGAAAGATAAGGTAAAATATATTACCGAACAGTCTTTTCGAAATGGGAAAGATTTTTTTTATGAATAAAAAGGGGGGCTGTTCGCGTGAGCGTACGGGAACATTTTGATGAAGTATCTGAGAAAATTCAAGCGATGCTTGCTGATATGAAATATGGTTCAATTACAATTGTGGTGCAAGATGGAAAAGTAATTCAATTAGAGAAAAGTGAAAAAGTACGTTTAAAGTGAAAAGCGCTGACTAGAAAAACTAGAGGCGGTTTTAATCTATTTTAATAGATTAAAACCGTCTTTTTGCTTTTACAGGGGGAAAAAACATGTTGACGTATGAAACGTGGGAAGAAAATCGTGTTTCATTTTCAGAGGAAGATGAAACGAAAGGCGCGCTATCCGTATTAAGTTGGGCTTATAAAGAATATAAAGATGAAATTGTATACGCGTGTAGCTTCGGAGTGGAAGGCATGGTTTTACTGCATCTTATAAACCAAGTAAATCCATCTGCTAAAGTTGTATTTTTGGATACAAATGTTCATTTTCAAGAAACGTATGAATTAATTCAAAAAGTAAGAGAACGATTTCCTTCATTAAATATTATAGAAAAACAGCCGGAACTTACACTCGATGAACAAGCGAAGTTGCACGGTGAGAAACTATGGGAAAGCAATCCGAATCTCTGTTGTAAGATTAGGAAGATTTTGCCGTTAGAAAAATCACTTACAGAGGAAAAAGCGTGGATATCGGGCTTAAGAAGGGAACAATCAGAAACGCGTAAGCATACAAAGTTTATAAATCAAGATCATCGTTTTCAATCTATTAAAGTTTGTCCGCTTATTCATTGGACGTGGAAAGAAGTATGGCGATATGTATACAAACATAACTTGTCATACAACCCATTACATGATATTGGATATCCAAGTATCGGGTGTGAGAAGTGTACGTTACCTGTAGGTGCCGGTGGTGATTCAAGAGATGGTAGGTGGACCGGGAAAATGAAAACCGAATGCGGTCTTCATTACCAATAAGATGTATCTTGAAATAAAGCTAAGAGGGGATATAGAAAATGACTACAAGAAACGAATTAATAAACCGTGTAGATGAGACATACGACGTATCACAAATTGAAAAAGAAATTGAATTAGACAACATTGCATTAAGTGATTTAGAACTGCTAGCGACAGGGGGATATAGTCCGCTTACTGGTTTTTTAGGGAAAAAAGACTATGATTCGGTCGTAGAAACGCTTCGTTTAGCAGATGGAAGCGTATGGAGTATACCGATTACATTGCCAGTAACAGAAGAAGTAGCAGAGGGACTGAAAGCTGGAGAGGAAGTAAAACTTGTTAATGATAGAAATATATATGGTGTCATTCAAATAGAAGATATTTTTGCACCTGATAAAGAAAAAGAAGCTTTACTTGTATATAAAACGACGGATGAGGCTCATCCAGGCGTGAAAAAATTATATGAACGACCAGATGTTTATGTTGGAGGAGCTATTACGCTTATAAAACGCTTGGAAAATAAGCAATTTCCTTCTTATCATTTAGACCCAATTGAAACGAGAGAAGAATTTAAAAAACGTGGCTGGAAAACAGTAGTTGGATTTCAAACGAGAAATCCGGTACATCGTGCCCATGAGTATATTCAAAAATCTGCTCTTGAAATTGTAGATGGTCTCTTTTTAAATCCGCTCGTTGGGGAAACAAAGTCAGATGATATTCCTGCTGATGTAAGGATGGAAAGCTACGAAGTGTTGCTTCAAAACTATTATCCGAAAAATCGTGTCTTTTTAGGTGTATTTCCTGCAGCGATGCGCTACGCAGGACCAAGGGAAGCGATATTTCATGCATTGGTAAGAAAGAATTTTGGGTGTACCCACTTTATTGTAGGACGTGATCATGCTGGGGTAGGAGACTATTACGGAACATACGAAGCGCAGGAAATCTTTACGAACTTTACAGTGGAAGAGTTAGGGATTACGCCGCTATTTTTTGAACATAGCTTTTACTGTACGAGATGTGAAGCGATGGCTTCAACGAAAACGTGTCCGCATGGAAAAGAGGACCGTGTCATTTTATCAGGTACAAAAGTAAGAGAAATGTTAAGAAATGGTGAGATTCCGCCAAGTACATTTAGTCGTAAAGAAGTAGTGGAAGTGTTAATTAAAGGTTTGAAAAAAGAAGTAGTAACAGAATAGGGAGAGAACGAGATGGATACGAATATTACTTGGCACACAGCTTCTGTTTCGAAAAATGAGAGAAGAGTGAAGAATGGGCATCATAGTTTTGTAATTTGGTTTACTGGTTTATCAGCTTCGGGTAAATCTACAGTAGCGAATGCGGTTGCTCGTAAACTATTTGAAAAGAATATTGGAAATTATGTGTTAGATGGGGATAATATTCGCCATGGTTTAAATAAAGACTTAGGTTTTTCTGAAAGTGATCGTATGGAGAATATAAGGCGTATTGGCGAAGTGGCGAAGCTATTTGTAGATCAAGGTACTGTTGTTCTTACAGCGTTCATTTCACCATTTCGAGTAGATCGAAAACAAGTTAGGGATCTATTAGCGGCAGATGAGTTTATAGAAGTGTTTGTAAAATGTCCAATTGAAGAGTGTGAAAAACGTGATCCAAAAGGGTTATACAAAAAAGCGAGACAAGGTGATATTAAAGATTTTACAGGTATTGATTCACCGTATGAGGAACCAGATCGAGCGGAATTAATTGTAGAAACGCACAAGTATTCTATTGAAGAATGTGCAGAACAAATCGTGAAGTACTTACAAGAGCGTAGTTTTGTCCCGTTGTTTGCTGGGAAGTAAAACGCCCACCTCAAAATTCGGCTGGAGCAGGCTGTAAATGCCCGATTGGTGAGGGTTGATTAAAGTTTCACTTTATATAGGGGGATTTAAAAATGAGTTATGAAAAAGTATGGGCCAATAATGAAAAATTAAATCAGACTGAGAAAAATAAATTAGCAAAAGATGGTTTGGAAATTTTTAATGATATTCCTTACTATGCGGAAAATGGATTCGAATCTATTCCGAAAGAAGAGTGGGACGCATTTAAATGGGCAGGATTGTATTTGCAAAGACCGAAAGAAGCTGGCTATTTTATGATGCGTGTAAATATTCCTTCAGGGATTATTACAAATGCGCAGGCGGAAGTGCTTGCTTCTATCGCTGAGGATTATGGACGTGATGTAATAGATATTACGACAAGACAGGCGATTCAGTTTCACTGGTTAGAAATTCAGCAAATGCCAGATATTTTTAAAAGATTAGCAAGAGTTGGGTTATCTTCAGCAGGGGCGTGTGGTGATATAACACGTAATATTACAGGTAATCCACTTGCAGGAATTGATGCGAATGAACTGTTTGATACAACGCATATTGTGAAGGAGGTATATGACTATTTCCAACATAATGAAGAGTTTTCTAACTTACCACGTAAATTTAAAATGTCTATTAGTTCTAACGTTTATAACTCGGCAAACGCAGAGATTAACTGTGTTGCATTTACACCTGCTACGAAAGAAATAGATGGTGAGAAAAAAGTTGGTTTTCATATAAAAGTAGGCGGTGGATTATCAGCCCGTCCATATTTAGCTGATGAATTAGATGTGTTCGTTTTACCAGAAGAAGTGAAGGCGGTAGCAATTGGGATTGCTACTATATTCCGTGATTTTGGATATCGCGAGAAACGTCATTTAGCTCGTTTGAAATTTCTTGTTGCAGACTGGGGAGCAGAGAAATTTAAAGAGAAACTAATAGAGTATACAGGACCATTGCAAAGTAAAGGAGAAAGTGCACTTAAAGGATGGAATGCAGGCTATTTTTATGGTGTTCAAGATCAAAAACAAGATGGATTAAAATATGTCGGTTTTAATGTGCCGGTAGGTCGTTTACATGCAAAAGAAATGTTTGAGATTGCAAGAATTGCAAAGCAGTATGGAAATGGACAAATTCGTACGTGTAACTCACAAAACTTCATCATTCCGAATGTTCCACCAGAAAATGTAACGGGTTTATTAAGTGAACCGTTGTTTGAAGCGATATCTGCAAGTCCGAAATCATTTATTGGTCATGCGGTTTCATGTACTGGTATTGAATATTGCAATCTTGCTCTAGTAGAAACGAAAGAAAGATTACGGAAAATTGCAGAATACTTAGATACAGAAATTGCACTTGATGTTCCAGTTCGAATTCATATGGTAGGATGCCCAAATTCATGTGGTCAACGTCAAATTGCTGACATCGGATTACAAGGGGTAAAAATGAAAACGAAGGAAAAAGGGATTGTTGAAGCATTTGAAATATATGTAGGTGGAACGTTGTTAGATGGCGGTGCCTATAATCAAAAGTTAAAAGGGAAAATAGATGGCGAGGATTTACCGGATGTACTCGCATCATTTATAAGTTATTTTAAAGAGAATAAGTTACCTGCCGAAACATTTTATGATTTTGTCGGACGTATCGGTGTAGATACATTGCAAATAGCTTTAAATAACGTGTTAGAAGAAGTAATAGCGTCTTAGGAGGGGCAATATGGAATTATATCGATTTGAAGCTGTGTTAGCGAATAATATCGTTCCGATTGTTGTTGTTGCTCAAAGTGAAGAGCAGGCATTTAAGCTTGCGGAGATTGAGCTTGAAAAGCATTTTTTACCGTTGCCAGAAGTAAAGGAAATCTCCTTATTTGAAAAAAAGAAGATTCGAAAAGGTGCGGCATTTGTTGTTCATGAGTAAATAACATTGAAATACGAACGTATACTAACTTCCATTCATGCATAAGGATGGAAGTTTCATTTTAATAGTAGAAATGAGGAGAGATGATGGGGAAGGTGTATATAGTTGGAGCGGGTCCTGGCGATCCGGATTTAATTACTGTTAAAGGATTGAAATGTATTGAGAAGGCAGATGTTATTTTATATGACCGTCTCGTGAATAAAGAATTGCTTTCATATGCAAAGCCTGAAGCGGATTTAATTTATTGCGGGAAACTCCCGAATTATCACACGATGAAGCAAGAGACAATTAACACATTTCTTATTAAATATGCGAAAAAAGGAAAAGTTGTAACGAGGTTAAAGGGCGGTGATCCATTTGTATTTGGTAGAGGGGGGGAAGAAGCTGAAGCGTTAGCAAAGCAGGGTGTACCATTTGAAATCGTTCCTGGAATTTCAGCTGGAATAGCTGCACCTGCTTATGCTGGTATTCCGGTGACGCATCGTGATGCAAGTGCGAGTTTTGCGGTTGTGACAGGGCATAGAAAAGAAGGTGCTGAAGAGGAAGTGAAGTGGGAAAATTTAGCGAAAGGTGTAGAGACCTTGGCAGTATATATGGGAGTTAGTAATTTGCCCTACATATGCGAACAACTTATGAAGCATGGAAAAGATAAAGGTACACCTGCTGCTATTATTGAACGGGGAACGACGTCTATGCAGCGTACAGTTGTCGGGACGTTAGGGACAATTGTAGATGTTGCGAGAAAAGAACAAATTCAAAATCCGAGTATGATTGTAATTGGAGAAGTTGTCCGTTTTAGAGAGAAAATTCATTGGTTTGAAAAACAAACGGAACAGACTTATCAAGTAAGCGGAGTGTTATAAAATGAAAGCCATCTTATATATATGTCATGGAAGTCGTTTGAGGGCAGCGAAAGAAGAGGCAATTCAATTTATTACGACATGTATGAGCCGTATAGAAGCGGCTATTCAAGAAGTTTGTTTTTTAGAGCTGGCGAATCCTTCTATTGAAGAAGGATTTCGTACATGTGCGAAGCGTGGTGCGACAGAGATTATTGCTATTCCTGTTTTCTTATTAGCAGCAGGCCATGTGAAGAATGATATTCCTTTTGAATTACAAAAGTTAAATAATCAATACCCTAATATTAAAGTGACGTATGGTAATCCGTTTGGTGTATCAGAGACGCTTATAAAGTCGGTATATAACGGAAGTGGTATTGAAGAATATAAAGATGAAGTAACACTTTTACTCGTTGCAAGGGGTAGTAGCGATCCTGAAACTTTACAAGATATAAATCGGATCGCTACTTTATTTCAAGCAGAAGAAAAAATTGCTAAAGTAGAAGTTTGTTTTTTAGCAGCTGCGGAGCCGAAATTTGAGGAGAAATTAAAGGAAGTTGTAGAGCGAAAAGAAGGGTGTATTATTGTATTACCTTATTTGTTATTTACAGGCTTACTTATGAAACATATTGAGAAAGAAGTGCGTCAATATGAGTTGGATGAGATAAAAATAAGTCCGTATTTAGGAAAAAATGAAGTGGTTCAAGATATGTTAATTCAGAAAACGAAGGAGTTATTGAAGGGAGATTCATATGTATCCACTTACAGTGCAAGTTAATAAGAAACGGGTTGTTGTCATTGGTGGAGGAAAAGTTGCCGGATTTAAAATAATTCCTTTACTCAAACAAGGTGCGGATATAGTAGTAGTAAGTCCAGAATTAGATGTAAATTTAGTGAAACTTGTGGAGGAGAAGAAAATTCGTTGGTATCAAAGAGAGTATGAAAAAAGTGATATTAAAGATGCTTTTTTAGTTGTTGCGGCGAGTAGTGATTCTATATTAAATGAACAAGTTGCTGAAGATGCTGCAAAGAATCAATTGGTAAATGTTATTACGAACCCGGAAAGTGGCAATGTTCACTTTCCGGCAGCGATTCATCGTGGGTTACTTAATATAGCGGTTTCTACCGGAGGAGCAAGTCCAAAACTCGCAAAAAAAATTCGAGATGATATCGCGAATAAATACGATGAAACATACGAAATATATTTAGATTTTTTATATGAAGTAAGGGTGAAGTTAAAAGACTTACAGTTAGAAAAGAAAGAACGGCATATATTACTACAAGAAGTATTGAAATCAGCATATGTGCAAAATGAGAGAAAAAGAGAACAGTTTTTACAAGAATTAGAGGAGAGAGTTCTAAAGAGATAAAAAGTAAATAGCGCTTTACAAGTATAAAAATATAATTTATAATCACAAGTAACTTCAATAGATGAAATCGATGAGCAAGAAGAGTACGTATATTTGATGCGTTCAGAGAGCTGGGGTAAGGTGTGAGCCCGGTACGATAAAATATACAGAATGGGCTTGCGAGAGGTATGTTGAACATTGTAGTAGGCAACCCGGGTTCCGCCGTTAAAAGGATAGAGTATCGGAATGATTCCTGTACTTGAACAAGTGGGATTTATCAGTCCAATTGAGGTGGTACCACGGTATTTACATTACATATATCGTCCTCTACATGCATATTTGCGTGTAGGGGACTTTTTTATTTTCTAAAGGAGGTGTGCGAGTATGAAATGAAAGTGTATAATTGTTAAAAGTTTAAATATTCAGAAAAGGGGAATTTATGATGAAAGAAACACAGCAATGGACGTCGAAAATAGGCTTTGTACTCGCAGCAGCCGGAGCAGCAGTAGGTCTTGGTGCGATATGGAAATTTCCATATGTTGCAGGTAATGGCGGGGGAGGCGCATTCTTCCTAGTCTTCTTACTATTAACTATATTTATTGGGATGCCGCTATTACTAGCAGAATTTGTTATTGGTCGTAGTACACAAAAAGAGGCAGTTACAGCGTATAAAGTATTAGTGCCAAATAGTAAAGTATATCCTTGGATTGGTCGTATGGGAGTTGTAACATGTTTTAGTGTACTCTCTTTCTATAGTGTTGTAGGTGGATGGATTTTACTGTATTTATACTACAGTGTTACAGGTAGTTTCTGGAATGGTGTTGTCGATTATGCGAGTGTGTTTGGTGAGGCGATTTCAAATCCAGTAAGTGCGATTGGAGCGCAATTTATCTTTATGCTTTGTACTATTTTTGTCGTAAGTAAAGGTGTAGAGAAAGGTATAGAAAAGGCAAGTAAGTATATGATGCCATTATTATTTATTTTATTTATCGCGATTATTATTCGTGCGTTGACACTTGATGGTGCTTTTGCTGGAGTAGAGTTCTTCTTAAAACCTGACTTTTCAAAGCTTACAGCAGATACGATTTTATATGCGATGGGACAATCTTTCTTCTCACTAACAGTAGGTGCCTCGGTAATGGTAACGTATAGTTCGTATTTAAAGAAAGAAGAACATTTAGCGAAATCAGCAACATCTATTGTAAGTTTAACTGTTTTCGTTACAGTACTTGCGGGATTAGCGATTTTCCCAGCGATTTTCGCATTAGGAGTTAAACCGACGGAAGGACCGGGATTACTGTTTATCGTCCTTCCAGCCGTATTTGCAAAAATACCATTTGGACAATTTTTCTTTATTATGTTTTTAATTTTATTCTTCTTTGCGACTTTAACATCAGCTATTTCAATGCTTGAAATTGTAGTAGCATCTGTTGCGAAAGGTAATGAAAAGAAGCGTCCTTCAGCATCATTATTAATTGGTATTCTTATTTTTGCAGTTGGAATTCCGTCAGCATTATCGTTTGGAATTATGAGTGATGTGAAAATATTTGGGAAAACATTCTTTGATTTCGTTGACTTCTCGGTAAGTAATGTATTGCTGCCGCTAGGGGTACTAGCTATTTCGCTATTTGTACCAAATAAAATGAGTAAAGAGTTATTAATGAAAGAATTAGAAGTTACGGAAACGAAAGGGAAGACGTTATTTAACATTTGGTTCTTCTTGCTTCGTTATGTTATTCCAGTAACTGTAATTATCGTATTTTTAAATGCGATAGGCGTATTTAAAATGTTTGCATAAAAAAGACGGGGGTCCCCCGTCTTTTTTATGCTGACATTGATGAATGTAATAGACGATTATATGCTTTGTAGGCTGTAACGACTGCGATGAAAGAACCGATTAAAAACAATGCTGAGCCGCCAAATGTAAATAACCGGCCAATATACGTTTCTCTAGCTTCTTCTATTTTTTGTTGTAATTGTGTATCCATCTTTGATCACCCCGTAAACGATAGGCATTTAGTTATAGTCTATGTAGAATGCCTATAGTGTGTGAAGTGTAAAGAAAAAAACTCGGTATGCACCGAGTTTTTTATAATCCGATATATGAAGATGGATCAACTGCGTTTGTCTTGCCGACATTCCATTCTCCAAGGTGAAGTTCGAAGTGTAAATGTTGCCCGTATGATTGGCCAGTATTCCCCATGAATCCAAGTTGAGTGCCTTGTTTTACAGTTTGTCCATTTGATACAGAACGGCTACTCATATGTGCATATACTGTCGTGTATGTCTTTCCGTTTATGCGGTGAGATAAGTACACAACATTTCCGTAACTAGATGAGAATTCCGAGCGGATAACTACACCATCTGCAGCAGCAATAATTGGAACCGTTCCCGAAGCGGCAATATCGATACCTTTATGGTTATCTAAAGAACGTGTACCAAACCCAGAAGTTTTTGATCCAGCTGCTGGTTTAATAAAGCCGCCAGTATTTGTATCGTGTGGCGGTGAAGCTGCTTGAGCTTTTTGAGCAGATGTAGTAGCTTGTTTAGCTTCTTCTGCCTTGCGGGCTTCCTCGGCTTTACGAGCCTCTTCTGCACGTTTTTCTTCTTCAATTGCTTTTTGAACAGCTTGACGCTGATTTTCTAAAATGCCTTTTGATTCTTCTAGTCCTTCAATCTCTGAATCTACTTTTGCTACTTTCGTATGTAGATCATTAATAAATGATTGTTGCTGTTGCTGGTTTGTTTGTAGCTCTTGTTGTTTTTGGATTAATCTTTGTTCGGCCTCTTTTAGTTGTTGTTCTTTTTTCTCAACAGCCTCTTTTTCTGTCGCCACAGCATTTTGATCGGTTGTTTGTTTTTTCACAATATCTGTATCATTGTTTAAAATTAAACTGACGGAGTACATATTATCAATAAGGTCAGCAATGTTTGCAGAGTTTGTTAATACCTCTGTAATGATGTTTGTACGTGGTTTTTCTTGCATAGATTGTAATCGTTGTTTAATAACTTCCTGACGTGTATCTATGTTTGTTTGTAATTGTTCTATATGTTTCTTTTTGTCAGCAATTACTTGTTGTGTTTTGCTAATTTCTTTTTTTGTATCGTTTAATTCAGCCTCGTTTTTATTAATAGAAGTAGTTAATTCGTCGATTTTTTTCTGTAAATCTTGGATTTCTTTTTCTATTTGTTCTTTCTCAGCTGATTTATTTTGTAAGTCATTTTGTTTGCCGTCTAATTCTGATTGTATATTCGATAATTTATCTTGATTTGTTTCAGCGTATACGGGTGAAAGTAATGGGGAAGCAAAAATCGTTCCTGCTGCTAAAACACTAAGCGCTGCAAATTTCTTTTTCATGGTTGTCTGGCTCCTTTCCCTATGAATGTTATATATCATAAGAAGAAGTGTGTCTATCGTTGTAATCATAATGTAAAGAAAATTTTATAAAATTGCTAAGTTTTGTCGGAATTTATCATTTTTCAACAGTAATTGTCATGAAAGTTATATTTTTTTACATATGAAATAAAGGTATATTTAGGTATTTTTATAAAATAAAGGAATAAACAGAATTGTTGTATATAGCGAAAAATTATGTAGGGAGTCAATTAAACACTAGTAAGGAATCGTTCTCATGTTAGGTTTTCTGACATGGGTTTTATTTTTGTCAAGAAAATTATTTGCGTTCGGGAAAAGTTATTTTGTTGTCAGATTTAATTTTTTGATTTATGATTTTTAACAGGGACAAAATGTAGTGAATTGTCGAATAATATATAATACTCTTAATTTCTTAGTTTTATAGAGATAGAATGAGGGATAGAGTGATACATCGAAGAGGGGGTTACAACAAATATGAAAAGAATAGGACTTGCATGGCAAATATTAATAGGTCTTGCGTTAGGTATTGCAGTTGGTGCGATTTTCTTTGATAATCCAGCAGTTGCGAAGTACTTACAACCAATTGGTGATGTTTTCATCCGATTAATTAAAATGATCGTTGTACCGATTGTTGTAGCAAGTATTGTTGTTGGGGTTGCTGGTGTTGGCGATGTTAAGAAGTTAGGTCGACTAGGCGGAAAAACAATTATTTACTTTGAAATTATTACAACACTTGCAATTGTTGTTGGTCTATTAATAGCGAACATTTTCCAACCTGGAAAAGGCGTTGATATGGATAAGTTAACAAAAACAGATATTTCTAAATATACACATACGACAGAGCAAGTACAAAGTCATTCGTTTGCGGATACGTTTGTAAATATTGTTCCGACGAACATTATGAAATCATTAGCTGATGGTGATATGCTTGCTATTATTTTCTTCTCTGTATTATTTGGTTTAGGTGTAGCAGCAATTGGTGAACGTGGTAAACCAGTTCTACAATTTTTCCAAGGTGTAGCAGACGCAATGTTTTACGTAACGAACCAAGTTATGAAGTTTGCACCATTTGGTGTATTCGCATTAATTGGTGTTACAGTTTCTACATTCGGTTTAGCTTCATTAATTCCGTTAGGGAAATTACTAATTGTAGTATACGGAGCAATGATCTTCTTCGTTGTAGTTGTCTTAGGACTTACAGCGAAAATATTTGGAATTAACATTTTCCAATTCTTTAAGATTTTAAAAGACGAGCTGATCTTAGCGTATTCTACAGCAAGTTCAGAAACAGTTTTACCGAAAATCATGGAGAAAATGGAAAAGTTCGGTTGTCCGAAAGCAATTACATCTTTCGTTATTCCGACAGGTTATTCATTTAACTTAGATGGATCAACTTTATATCAAGCAATTGCGGCTATTTTCTTAGCACAAATGTACGGTATTGATTTATCTATTTCTCAACAAATTACATTATTACTTGTATTAATGGTTACATCAAAAGGTATCGCAGGTGTACCGGGCGTATCATTCGTTGTATTATTAGCAACGCTTGGTACAGTAGGTATTCCAGCAGAAGGTTTAGCCTTTATTGCAGGTATTGACCGTATTCTAGATATGGCTCGTACAGCAGTTAACGTTGTAGGTAACTCTTTAGCAGCTGTAGTTATGTCTAAGTGGGAAGGTCAATATGACGCTGAAAAAGGACAAGCCTATTTAAAAGAGATATCTGAAAAGGGTCAAGCAGCTTAATTATAATATGAACAAGCTCTCACATAATATATGTGGGAGCTTTTCTATATATAGAAGAGGAGCGGGCGTAATGAAACGTAAATATGGTGACGGTTCTTCGTGGAAGCGACTAATAGAGAAGGATTATATGGTTAAGCAAGTAGAAGAGGGCATGCTAGGAATACTGGACATAAAAAAGGTGAGAGAACCTAGTTATAAAGAATATGATGGTAAAGAAATTTGTGTCGCAGGTAATGAGTATACGTGGATTCAGTATTTCATAAAAGGGAAAAACTTTGCGATTACAGCTATGTTAGATAATAAGGGGAATTTAGTACAATATTATATTGATGTGACGAAAGAATACGAAATAGACGACCGGGGTTTACCGTATTTTGATGATTTATATTTAGATGTAGTGCTATTGCCGAATGGTAAGATGTATGTATTGGATGAAGATGAGTTAGAGGACGCTTATAAAAATGGTGATGTTACAAAGGAAGAATATGAATTAGCCTGGCAAACAACGAAATGGATCATGGAAGCCATAAACAATAGTGAATTTTATTGGATTTCAATATTAGATAAAGAAATCAAAAAGTTAAAATGATTGGTGTATTCATATTTTTGTATAATTACCAAAAAAATCTATACAAAAAATAATTGACTTTTGTTTTGTAAGCGAGTAAAGTTAGGGAAGAAATTATTATTAAAAAATAAATATGAAACCTTCTTATAAAGAGAGGCGGAGGGACTGGCCCTACGATGCCTCGGCAGCGGACTCGATTTTAGAGTGCTGTGCCAAATCCAGCAAGCATGTGCTTGAAAGATGAGAAGAGCGTTCCTTATAGATGTATAAGACCTCTTCTCGTTGGAAGAGGTCTTTTGTTATTCATTAAAAAAAGGTTGAAACTAGGGAGAGATGGTACTTTGAAAGAAACGAGAGGAAATGGTTTAGCTTTATTACCACTTGGGATATTTTTAGCGCTATTTATTGGTTCTGGAATTATTACGGGTGATTTCTATAAATTGCCGATACTTGTAGCGATTTCAATTGCTGTAGGAATTGCTTTGGTGATGAATCGTAAAGAAAGTTTTAATGTGAAAGTAGAAAGATTCGCTAAAGGTGCAGGAAATCCGGATATTATGATTATGGTATTAATTTTTGTACTTGCAGGTGCATTTTCTGAAACAGCAAAAGGAATGGGCGGAGTAGACTCAACTGTTAATTTAGCGTTAACTATTTTGCCACCAGGATTTATCGTAGCTGGAATTTTTGTTATAGGTGCGTTTATTTCATTAGCGATGGGAACTTCAATGGGAACAATTGCAGCGTTAGCACCGATTGCTGTAGGTATTAGTGGACAAACTGATATCTCAATTGCACTTACGATGGCTACTGTTGTTGGTGGAGCGATGTTTGGTGATAATTTATCATTTATTTCAGATACAACAATCGCAGCTGTTCGTTCGCAAGGAACAGAAATGAAAGATAAGTTTAAAACGAACTTTTTAATTGTATTGCCAGCTGCTATTATTACAATTGTACTATTAGTAATAATTACTTCAGGAAGTGATACGCAGGTTAAAGCTCATAGTTTTGATTGGATAAAGATTTTACCGTATGCAGGAGTACTTATTACCGCGCTACTTGGCTGGAATGTACTTATTGTGTTAACTGGTGGAACTGTATTATCTGGCGCTATCGGTCTTATAGATGGAAGTTACACGTTGGAGAGTTTCTTTAAAAGTGTAACGACTGGAATGGGCGGTATGATGGAGTTAGTATTACTTGCTATTTTAATCGGAGGTATGGTTGAACTAATTCAATATAATGGTGGGATTCAATATTTAATGAATCTTTTAACGCGTAATATTCGTTCGAAAAAAGGCGCAGAGTTCGGTATTGCTGGTTTAGTGAGTATGACGAATATGTGTACAGCGAATAATACGATTTCAATTATCTTTACAGGCCCGCTTGCGAAAAACATTGCAGATCAATATGAAATTGATCCCCGTAAATCAGCAAGTGTATTAGACCTTTTCTCATGTTGTGTGCAAGGATTAATTCCGTATGGTGCTCAAATGTTAACTGCGGCAGGGTTTGCTGCTTTATCTCCGATTGAACTGTTACCGTATGCATTTTATCCAATTTTAGTTGGGGTATGTGGAATTGTTTCGATTTTGATTGGATTTCCGAAGTTTTCGAAAGTGGCGGAGAAAAAAGAGTATCATAAAACAGCATAATTTAATATGAATGATAACTTTAGTAATTGAAACCGTGTAGAGAATATTCTCTGCACGGTTTTTTTATGTGTGGTAAAAGAGTGAATCATCCTATTCTACCTTATGTTTTTTACAGAAGGCTGAATGTATCTCGGTCTTAAGTCTGAGTTGAAAACGGTTCTTAAGCTCGTTATGGAAAAATGAAAAAATAGTTAAGATAAGAGTATCAAATCGAAGGGAGGCAAGCACAAGATGAAACAATTTCTAGCGTTTATCGCGGCCGGTATTTTGGCTTTAATTGCTCTTGGTAGTCTTGCTGGTATTGTAGGATTCGCAATCGGAGCAGGAGTTGTGTACTGGAGCTATAAATCATTTGTGCGAGCTAAATCATTTTTTGGAAAGCTAGCTTGGGGCATTGTTGGTTTAATCGGTTTATCCATTGCACTTTCTCATTCACCAGCATTAATTGGTATCGCTGCATTGGTAGTTTTGTACTACGGATACCGTGAATGGAAAAAAGAAAAAGATGTAGTTGTTGATTCAGCTTCAGAAAGTTCTAAACCATATAGCAACTTTGAAGATGAGTGGAACAAATTAATGAAAAACTAAAACAATAAACCAATAAAACAATAAATTATAAATAAAGTAGAAGAGAGGAAGATTTATAATGAAACAATCTTTATTCGGACGTGTACGCGATGCAATTTTAGCTGATTTTCATAATGTGTTAGATGAGAAAGAAAGAAAAAATCCAATTGCAATGTTAAACCAATATTTACGCGATAGTGAGCGTGAAATAACAAAAATTGAGAAGTTAATTCAGCGTCATAAAACATTAAAATCTAACTTCGCTCGTGAGCTTGAGCAAGCACGCTATTTTGTTAACAAAAGATCAAAGCAAGCTATCATTGCTCAAGAAGCAGGCGAATTACAACTGCATGAACGTGCATTAGAAGAAGTGGCGTATTATGAAGGGCAAGTAACTCGCTTAGAAGAAATGTATGCTGGTGTTGTAGAGCAAATTGATGAGTTAGAGCGTCGTCTTTCAGAAATGAAAAATAAATTAAAAGAAATGAACGCAAAGCGTATGGAATTAATGGCTCGTGAAAATATGGCGCATGCAAACCGCCGTATGAATACTGCTATTCATAAAATGGATGAAAATAATCCGTTCTTACGATTCGAAGAAATTGAAGATCACATTCGTGACATAGAGCTTCGTATAAATGAAGAGCATGAGCGTGATACATTTGATATGAAAATTGCAAAGCTTGAGCGTGAAATGAAAGAGAAAAATGAAGTATCGTTAACGAAAGAAGTAACAAAATAATTGTAGTATATTATAAAACAGGCTTATGATATAGTGATAGGAGAAAAGGTGTTGGAAAGCAATGCCTTTTCTTCTATGTATATGTGACAAGGAGGGGGGAGCTGAAATGAAGAAGCGCTTTTCAAAAACACAATTAATGGGGATGCTCCTCATCATATTTGGATTCGGTCTATTTCTTGATATGATACTTGGACATTTTGAACCAGGTGGTCTAATTTTTGCATTTATTATGCTTATGTTTGGAAGACATTATCGAAAGAAGAATCGTTACGTAAGAGGGAATGTATTTTTATTTGTCGGTGGTATAGTATTCTTATTCTTCTTATTTTCATCAGCAGCGTTTGTACTTGTCGTATTTGCTTGTTTAGCTTTAATTGGTTATCAACTGATTCAACAAGGACATCAGCAAAAAGTAATGAAAGTTGAAATTAAAGAAAAGGGATATATAGATGAAGAAAAACAAATATATCGTACAGAACCGTATATAAAAAATATGTTCGTAGGCAATGTACGAATGATGGATCATATTTATGAACTTGAAGATATTAACGTCCAATATGGTGCTTGTGATGTCGAGATTGATTTAACAACTGCTATGATTCCGGAGGGAGAAACGGTAATTGTTATTCGAGGTGTCGTTGGTAACATTCGTTTATATGTACCGTATGATATTGAATTGTCTTTAAATCATTCTGTAATTGTTGGGCGAGTACTCCTGCCAGGGCATGAAGAAACAGGTTTTAATCGTAATGTTACATTTAGAACAGAACAGTATAAAGAAGCTCCTCGTCGTATAAAAATCATTTCTTCACTTGTAGTAGGTGATACGGAAGTGAGGAAAGTATAATGAAAAAACAAAAAAATATTTCGTGGATGTATATTCGTTATTCGATGTTATCCTCAGTGAGTATCGCACTTATTTGTACAATTGTGTATGTATGGAAAAGCGAGCAACAAGTTTATGATTTATTATGGGAAGAATCCATCGCTTCTGTTCCAATTGGCTTGTTTATTATGAGCACAAGTCTCCTTATCGGGGGGATTATAGGATATGCAATCGGCTATTATATTGAGCAGCGTATACAAGGATTAAATACGTTTCTATTTGAAGTAGAACGAGGGAATTTTCCGAACGATGTTTCATTTACTGCGGATGATGAATTCCATGAAGTGGAACGAAAAGTAATCGGCCTTGCTCGTCGATTAGAGGAGCAAGCGGGATTATTTCAAAAAGTAACGAATGAACGAGCCCATTGGAATGAAGAGATGAGGCAAGAGGCGATTTCTCAAGAAAGGCATAGATTAGCAAGGGAACTGCATGATTCAGTAAGTCAGCAGCTTTTTGCAATGTCGATGATGATGTCAGCCATTAATGAACAAGTAGCTGAAATTCCAGACACGACAAAAAAACAATTACAACTTGTTGAAAATATGGTCGTAAATGCACAATCAGAAATGAGAGCATTGCTCTTACATCTACGCCCAGTACAGTTAGAAGGTAAGAAGTTAACAGAGGGTATAGAAGAATTATTAACAGAACTGTCTAGAAAGCAACATATGAAAATTGAATGGTTAATTGAGCCAATTGAATTAAAAAAAGGTGTAGAAGATCATTTATTCCGTATTGTACAAGAAGCTCTATCAAACACGTTACGACATGCGAAGGCAAAGAAAACGGAAGTACGTCTTCGTAAAATAGATCAATATGCGATTTTAAAAATTATTGATGACGGTGTTGGCTTTGAAGTGGGAGTGAATAAAGCGGGTTCATACGGTTTACGATCAATGCAAGAGCGTGTTCATGAAATTGGTGGAACATTAAAAGTACTTAGCTTTCCGGCAAAAGGTACGCAAATTGAAGTGAAAGTGCCAATTATGATTGAGAAAGGGGGAGAATCATGATAAAAGTATTACTAGTTGATGATCATGAAATGGTTCGAATGGGAGTATCAGCATATTTATCAACGCAGCCAGATATTGAAGTAGTTGGTGAAGCTGAAAATGGAAGAAAAGGTTCAGAGCTAGCGTTGCAATTAAGACCAGATATTATTTTAATGGATCTTGTTATGGATGAAATGGACGGGGTTGAAGCGACACGTGCTATTATTCAAGAATGGCCAGAAGCGAAAATTGTAGTTGTAACGAGCTTTTTAGATGATGAAAAGCTATATCCTGTTATCGAGGCAGGAGCGACAAGTTATTTATTAAAAACATCCCGAGCAAGTGATATTGCAGACGCTGTAAGAGCTACTTATGATGGAGAAACGGTATTAGAGCCGAAAGTTACTGGCAAAATGATGTCTCGTATGCGCCAGAAAAAAGAACAACCTTTACATGAGGAGTTAACAGAAAGAGAGTCTGAAATTTTGTTATTAATTGCAGAGGGGAAAAGTAATCAAGAGATTGCAGATGAGTTATTTATTGCCCTCAAAACAGTAAAGACACATGTGAGTAACATATTAAATAAGCTAAATGTAAGTGATCGTACACAGGCGGTTATTTATGCATTTAGACATCAATTAACGAAATGATAAAGTGAAACTTTAATCAGTGGGGGGTTATTCCTACTGATTATTAGCCTTCACCAATCGGGCTTTTACGGGCAGTTATCTCCCGCTTACCTTCCTCGTATTCGCTGGATTTTGAGGGGGAGTCTTACTGCCCGTTAATGCGGGGGAAAGTGAAATTTTAATCAGCGGGGGAGATTCCTCGCTGATTATTAGCTTGCATCAATTTGGATTTGGCAGTAAAATCGTTGCATCTTTTTATTGACGATAAATAATGTAAGCGTTATCATTAAGCTGTTAACAGTACATACAGAGGGGAGAATGTATATGTTAGTTCAAACTATATTCGAAATGGATAAGTCTAAAAAATTAGGGGACTATGTGAACGCATTACAAGCGCTTTGTGAACAATATAATGTTGAAACAGATAAAATTGCAATTATTGAGGCGACAGAAGAGTATTATTTATTTTTAGTAAAGCAAGAAGATTGCTATGATGTTGTCAAAGTAGAGACAGTTGATACAAATATTGAATATTATACGAAAGCGTATAAAATAAGCAGTTTTAATCATACTGCTTATCAAATGTAAAAAAACTCCCTTTCGGGAGTTTTTTTAGGATGCTTTTGCTTCGCTGGATTCGGTTAGTAGGGGAACTTTTTTCGCACCGCTTAGCTTAGCGATAGTAAGGCCGATAAGAGCTCCGGCTAATGCTGGTACTAGCCAGCCTATTCCTTCATTATATAAAGGGATAAATTCAAAATAGGGTGTGATAAATGAAACTGGAATACCGCCTTGTTTTAATCCGTCAAATACGCTCACAACTGCTGCCCCGAATAAAGCACCTACATAAACAGATCGATAACCGCCGAAATATTTATGTAGTAAAGATAGGAGAACGAGTACAATCGCAATTGGATATACAACAAGTAGAATTGGAACAGAGATGGCGATAATTTTTGTTAAACCTAAGTTAGCAACTAGTAACCCTAATGCGCAAATGATACTCGCGAATGCTTTATATGAGAATGTAGTCAATAATGTTGCGAAATATTGACTGCATGCAGATACGAGTCCAACGCATGTCGTTAAGCAAGCGAGTGTAACGATAAGAGACAATAGAAGAAGACCATATGGACCGAATAGTTGTTGTACGATAACAGTAAGTAGCTGTCCACCATTTTTTGCGTATCCGAGAGAGACGCTAGTCGCACCGAGCCAGCCAAGTGCGCCATATACAAGTACGAGTCCGGTAGCAGCAATAAATCCTGCTTTTGCTGTTGCAATGGCAATGGTTTTACGATCATTCACACCTTTAGAGCGAATGGCATTTACAACGATAATCCCAAATGCAAGTGCTGAAATAGTATCCATCGTTAAATATCCTTCCATAAAACCTTTGAAGATTGGGGAAGTTTGATATTCTTGCATTGCTTGTCCGGATTGCCCAAGTGGTGTAAATACACTTTTAACAAACAATAAGAAAATAGAGAGTAATAAAATAGGTGTTAATATATTTCCGATACGGTCAACAAGTTTAGATGGATTTAAACTAAGCCAAAATACGATAGCAAAGAAGATGACTGTGTATAAAAATAACGTTAGGCTACTAGAGCGAATTGTTTCTGGTAAGAAAGAACTAACACCCATTTCGTAGGCGACGTTAGCGACGCGCGGAATCCCCATAGATGGACCGATTGCAATATATACAACTACGGTAAAGAAAATTCCGAATAATGGGTGAACATGACTTGCAAGTTGTTGCATACCGTTTCCTGATAAAGAAATTGCAATAACAGTTAATAAAGGTAAGCCGACTCCTGTTAGTAAAAATCCAATCATTGCAGGCCAAAAGTTTTCACCTGCATTTTGTCCAAGCATGGGAGGGAAAATTAAATTACCTGCCCCAAAAAATAAAGAAAATAGCATAAGACCTGTGAAAAAAATATGTTTTTTTGATACAGTGTTCATTGTTTTTTTCCTCCTTTTTTAAAATTCATTTGTAAGAACACAAAAAACTCGCCCCTAAAGAAAGGGACGAGTTATATTTACCCGCGATACCACCCTAATTTATACATGTAGAAATAAATCTATATGTATACGGCTTTGCAACGTACAACATGATACGTGTTCCTTGTAACGGGGGACAGCCGGTAAGAACTTACTGTAACATTCGGTTCTACTTCTCGGAGATGATTTTCGGCTACGCACTGAACGTTGGCTTTCAGCAAATCGCCAACTCTCTGGGGAACAGTCTTATAACGTACTCGTTCTCGTCAATGAATTTTAGTTCAAGTATTCTGACAGTATTGTTGCATGTTTTTTTTTGAAAGTCAATATGTTTTTTGGAAGATATATTTATATGCGGAAATATCGAAGATGATATTTGTTATTGTGAAGGAAATGATGAAGTGTAAAACGGGAGTGAATAGTTGTAGAGAATTGTAAAATTTGTAGAGAAAGTTGATATTTATAGGAGTAAAGAAGGTATTAATAGAATTTACAGAGAATAATAAAACAATCCACTTGCTGGAAAGAACAAACCAAAAGAGGTGACTGAAATGCTTGCGATGGGAGTATTATTTGGCATTATTGCTATAATTGGTTTTATGTGGTTATATTATTCGCGTTCGTTTAAACAAGCAGAAGTTTTACTCTTTCAAAAAGGTAGTTTGTTGACAAATCAGTCTAGATATTTAGTATGTCCGAAGTGTGGGAGTGCACAGGCCAGAAGTGGAGGATATCAAGAGTGTTGCAAAATTAGATTATGAAAGAAGGAAGCCTCACATTCATTTGTGAGGCTTCCTTCCTTACAATTTCCTGCCGCTCCAAATTGTCCACCGATCTCTTTCAATAATAGGAGAGATGTTTTGTAATGCGATTTGGATATGATGTAGAAGTTGAGCAAGCTCATGATCTGTTAATTCGTATAGAATGGATCGTCCGGTTCGAGGAGATAAGTCTTGTAGTAATGCTGCTACAGAATCGTGTATTTTTCGTACTTCCCATTGTGTTTGCGAAGGGAACACGTGAAGAGAATGCTTTTGTAATTCTTGCTGTATAGTAGCAGTTTTTGGTCTTCTTTTTGATTCGATTTCAATGAGTTTTGGAAATACCGAGAAAAAATATCCGCGAATGTGTTCAGGGCTTCCTGGAATTGTACAATCTTCAATGGTTCGATCTTGTAAAATAAGTACACCGTTTTTCTTTAATATACGAGAAGCTTCACGTAAAAATGTAGGAATGTCTTGTAAATGATGAATAACTGCGCGCGAAATAACTATGTCGAATGTTTCATCAGGATATGGGATGCTATGTGCATCACCGTGAATGAATGAAATGTTTGGAAAGCCGCTACAATTTTCTTTTGCAGCTTGTAATATCTCTTTTGAAAAATCAAGTCCAACAACATTTTTGGCTCCCATAAGAGCAAGTTCTTTCGTGTAAATACCACCGCCGCAGCCTATGTCAATTATTTGTTTGTTTTGTATATCTGTAATGTTTTTTATCATTTCCTCCCAAGAAACATGGGCATTTCTAGTTGCATATGTGTACTTATTATTTGCATCATGAAAATTAATGGACATTGTAAAATCCTCCCTTCAGTGTATAGTATAGCTTATTTAATATGATCTCATGTTTTTGTTTCTTATATGAAGGTTATAAGGATTTCTTATTAGAAAAGAGGGATTGAGTTGAAAGTGAAGTATGTAATGGTTTTATGTGTGATTTTACTAGCATCGTGTGGTCAAGCAGAACAAAAGAAAGAAACGAAACAAGTAGAGGAGACGGTGAATGAAGTGGAAGAAACAATAGGGATAACTGTTATACAAAAAAAACATAAAGAGAAAAAGTTACAGGAGTCAGAAGTTAAGGCCGTAATAGATATTATAAATAATGCGGAAAAACAAGAAATAACAGGTAGCTTTGGTGAACCTGAATATGAAATACAAATTAGTAGAGATGGGAAAAAAGAAAAGTATTATGCATGGTTAAGAGGAGAAGATCGACGAGGGTGGCTGCAATATAAGAAGGCTATGTACATGTTGAACGAAAAAGATACGGAAAAACTTTTGTCTATATTTCCAAAGATTCCAGAACAAAAAGAAGACGAGATACAGGTTGATCCTTTAACAGAAGTAACGAAAAAAGATTTGCAGATTACAGCGTTTCATATTAAAGCAGGGGATCAAAAAATGAATTATAAGGTACGTTATACGATTTCGCAATCACTTTACAACAAGTTAGCACAGGAACAAGAATATTATTTGCAATTGATTTTCCCGGAAAAGGTTCAAAAATTAATTGGAGCAAAAGAGAGTGAAATGATTTCAGGTGAAAAAGTAAAGGAGGGGTATAAACAGTATGAATTGAATGTTACTGTTCCGATAAAAGATGCTTCATTATCACAATTAAAAGCATTAGAAACATATTATGAAAATTATGATTTGAAAATATTAAATAATAAAAAAGAAAAAATAGGCGTTTTTCAAAATATCATTCAAATTGTTAAAGAGTATGGTGAAAAAATGGATTTACAAAGATAAAGTGAATAGGAAAGTCTATATGGACTTTCCTAGGAAATGATAATAGAGAGGGGAGAGAATCCCCTCTCTATTACTTTGCTTTTGCAGATGGCTCATTTATGGATTTTCGTGTAATAAGAAATGAAATCATAAGAGCGGATAGAATCATAAGAGCGATGAATAAGTGATTTGGCAACCAATCTAATAATAATAGGTAGCTAACGGTATAAAAAATAAGAGTTGAGGCTAAGAAAGAGAGAGCACCTATAATGAGAGATTGTAATTTCATTTGTATCTACCTCCTTTCATTTGTATTTTTGTCTAAAAATGGATGATATAAACATTATTTCTAAGAAAAGAAAAAAATGTGTCATAATAGAGAATAGAATAAACTGAAATGGGTGCATATAGCTCATTTCAATAAAATAAAGGAGAGGGACATGAGAAATAATAAAAAAGGATTATGGGGAATTATTGTTGCAATAGGGTTATTTTTACTATCTAAGCTAAAGTGGGTATTCGCAATCTTTAAATTAGCAAAGTTTTCAACTGTATTTAGTATGTTTCTATCACTTGGTGCATACGCAGTTATATATGGTTGGAAATTTGGAGTAGCACTTGTTTATTTGTTATTTGTTCATGAAATGGGTCATTTATGGGCGGCAAGAAGAAAAGGGATACCTACATCACCGGCAATCTTCATTCCATTTATGGGGGCTCTTATTGGAATGAAAGAGATGCCGAAAAACGCAAAAGATGAAGCGTATATTGCTTATATGGGGCCTCTTTTCGGATTACTTTCATTTTTACCGGCTATTCCACTTTATATGATCACGAAAGAGCCGTTTTGGGCACTTGTTATTTTGCTTGGAAGTATGATTAATTTCTTTAATTTAATTCCCGTTTCACCGCTAGATGGTGGCCGGATTATTTCAGTTGTAAGTACGAAAATTTGGGGAGCAGGGCTTGTTTTATTGCTAGGCTATTCAATTTACTTTAAAAGTATTTTGGGAGGATTTATTTTCATTATCGGCTGTATGGAACTATATAGAGTAATAAAGAGAGATGAGCCGATTAAAGAATTAGGTTATAGAATTGATGGAATGAAAGAATATGTTGCTAAGCTTGAAGAGGAACTAAAAGAAACTGGTGCTGTGCATCGGACTATATACATGATGCATCATGAGATGAATGTATTAAGACAAAGAGAGCATGCAAAAGAATTAAAAACAGGGGAACTTCAAAGAATGGAAGTGTTAGAGCATCTTTTGCCGAAGTTTGAGCCGCTAGACTATGTTCCATATGAGGATGAAAAAGACGAGTATACAATTTACATCAGGGAGGCATTTGAAGTAGCGGAAAGACGATTAAATGAATGGGAAAAAGAAAAAGTACAAAAAGAAAACTATTATAAAGTTGATGCGAAAACGAAATGGACAGTATTCGCTTGTTATATCGGATTAATAGCTATACTTGGTTATACAGCTTATGAAGGTTATATTGTTTTACAGGAGCATTTGCCAAGGCGAAATGTGTAGAAAAATAGTGTCGAAATGATAGGAAGAATTTAAACAGGAATTGTATTTCTACGAGCGAATGATAGAAGTGAAACACTCTATTGTAATATTCATAGTAGAAAAGGAGTTCTGTATATGAGGAAATTGCTAAGTGTGTTCAGCATTATAATCGTGATGATCATTGCGAGTTATAGTCTTATGAAAGTGCTATTACATTATGCGAATAAGCCCGCTGGGGTAAATACAATAGCTCAAATAGAAGCGGTACAAGAAGAGACAAAAGTGCTTGATTTTATTCGTACGACACATGAAAGTTATAATAATTTCTTAAATTATGGTAAGGCAGAGAATTATACAGACGGGGACTGGAACCATTTAAAGAAATGGTTTCAAGAACAAGAATCATCTTTAAAAAACATACATACAGAAATAAAAAATGAAAAGATCAAACGTGATGTAAATAGAAGTTATGAAATTGTAAAAAAAGGTGTGGAGCTTCAAAATATTGAGTATGTAGTTTATGCCCATCGTGTATACCATGACTTAGATATTATCGTAAATAAATATAGAGGCGAAACGAACATCTGGGGGTATACAGAATTTGGAGATGGGAAAGATATAAGGGTAATTGAACAAGCAATACAGTCCAAATAATAAGCTAGCTAGCATTCTAGTTGGCTTATTTTCTTTTTGTAAGTGCAATGTTCATATATTTTTCACAAAAACACCGTGTTAATAGTGATTAAAATCACAATGTGTATAATACAATTCAGTTAAACTAAAAACAGTTAAGGAAATAGAGGAGTGGGATACAATGTTAAGTGCAAAAACAATTGAAATCGTAAAATCAACAGTACCATTATTACAAGAAAAAGGCGTTGAAATTACAACGAGATTTTATCAAATTTTATTTGAGGAACATCCGGAGTTATTGAATATTTTCAACCACACGAATCAGAAAAAGGGAAGACAACAACAAGCGTTAGCAAATGCTGTTTATGCAGCTGCGATGTACATTGATAATTTAGAAGCAATTATTCCAGTTGTAAAACAAATTGGTCATAAGCATAGAAGTTTAGGTATTAAAGCGGAACATTATCCGATTGTGGGTACATGTTTACTACGAGCGATTAAAGAGGTCGCAGGTGCACCTGATGAAATTTTAAATGCATGGGGAGAAGCGTATGGAGTCATTGCTGATGCATTCATTAGCATTGAAGCAGAGATGTATGAAGAGGCTGCACATAAAGAAGGTGGATGGAAAGATTTCCGAAACTTTGTAGTTGTTAAAAAAGTGAAAGAAAGTGACGTTATTACATCATTTTATTTAAAACCTGAAGATGGCGGGAAAGTTTCTTCATTCATCCCAGGACAATATGTAACAATTCAAATAAATATTGAAGGTGAAACATATACACATAATCGTCAATATAGCTTATCTGATGCTCCTGGAAAAGAATATTATCGTATTAGTGTAAAAAAAGAAGAAGGTGTAGATACACCAGGTGGTAAAGTATCTAATTACTTACATGATCATGTAGGGGAAGGAGATATTCTGCCAGTAAGTGCACCAGCGGGAGATTTCGTATTAAATATGGATTCAACATTACCAGTTGTACTAATTAGTGGTGGAGTAGGTATTACACCGATGATGAGTATGTTAAATACGTTAATTGAACAAGACTCAAAACGTAATGTATATTTTGTTCATGCAGCGATAAATAGTACTACACATGCGATGAAAGAACACGTTAAGGCAGTAGACAATGAATACGAACAAGTTAAAGCATACACTTGCTATTCTGCGCCGACTGAAAAAGATTTGGAAATAAAAAACTTTGATAAAGAAGGATTCATTGAAGGTGAATGGTTACAAACTATTATTCCGACAACTGAAGCAGAATTTTATTTCTGTGGTCCAGTGCCATTTATGAAGCATATAAATACTGCACTAATTGATTTAGGTGTGAAACAAGAGCATATTCATTATGAATTTTTTGGTCCAGCAGCAAGCTTACAATAGGGTGAGTTTGAATAAGCAAAAAACGAGGTATTATTTTACCTCGTTTTTTATTTGTTCTCTTAACAGCCGATTTACTGTTTCACGGCGTATACCTATCAGTTGACCAATTTCAGTTTGCGTTAATATTTCATATATAGGAATGTCACCTAAATATAGTGTGAACCACTCTTGTAAACGATGAAGACGTTCTTTCGGAGAGACGGTTGACAATTGGTCAATCCGCTGTTGCATCATTCTTAGTTTCGATTGTAATTGCATAGCGATGTCGGCATATGATTTAGGGTTTGCTTGAAGTCTATCGTACCATTCGCTACTAGTAATCGGTTCAACTTCTGTTTTTATTAAAGCAATAGCAGTACCGTGATATTCCTTCGGCGAAATTAAAGAATGGTGAGGTATCGTTTCACCTGGAACGATAATGTTGAATAGAAATGGTGTTCCGTCTTCTTCTAGTCGAACCACTTTTAATAAACCTGTTTTTATAAAATATAAAGGACCGTCCTCGCCTTGACGGAATAGTACATCTCCTTTGTGTAGAATCAATATTAGCCCCCCATTTAAACATTTCTAGTTCTTCTATTTTAGCGTATATGTATAAAGACAATATGCTATTTAAACAGCAATTTCATTGACGAAATGTATGCTATTACAGTAGTATACTATTTAGTGTGTAATAGTACTAGCAATGAATACGCTGTAGGGGGTTTAGTATATTGTTAGATGCGATGAAGATGACGGATATGAGAATACCGGCGAATGCTATCATTCATGTAGAAGAGATGAAAGGTGGAGTCGTTCTATCCGTTGAAATAGACGGCCAAATTATTTATACGATGGCCTATGATGAAGAAACAGATAGTTATGCTGAATTATATGATCGAAACGATAAGAGGGCGTGCCAAGTACATGAAGACTTTATGGGATGGTCACTTCTTCACTAAAAAGATGTCAATATGACATCTTTTTTTATTGAATCGATAGATTATACAAGGAAATGAAATAAAAGGATAAAATTTGTAATAAATGATTTTGCATTGTTAGCACTTTGTAACTGCATGCGAACTGTTTTTTCGCTATCATAAAGATAACAGTCGCAGCTATAGGAGTGATCAACTTGAAGAAGGTACATATTTCAAATTTTATGCTATTAAGTGTTTGTTTAGTTTTATTTGTTCTCCTAGGAGCTTTTTTATATTCATGTGTATAAAAAAACGCATTCTAGAAAGAACGCGTTATAAAAGTGAAGTAATGATTAATCTAGTTCCAAGAATTATTAATGTGATACGTAATAAATTAATTACGGCATTACCGCTTAATTTTGTATTAATATAAGCCCCGATTTTTCCGCCAATCCATGCACCAGGAATAAGAATTAATGCATAAGTCCAGCTAACATTTCCAAGAGAGATGTGAGTTGCAGAACTTACAATTGCTGATAAAAATACGATAAACATCGAAGTTGCCACAGCAATGTGTGCTGGGAATGCAAAAAGAAGCATCATCGCTGGAACAAGTAAGGCACCGCCACCAATTCCAAATAATCCAGATATAAACCCAACTATAAAGGCGATAAAGATAGCAAGAAACGGTGGGAATTGATAGTGTACAGTATTTCCTTTGTTATCTGTAAAAGACCGCTTAATGACAGACATATTTGATAAGGAAAGAGGTTTTAATTTGTCTCGTAGCATAAGAAGAATGGAGACTAAAATAAGGAAAATCCCAAAATATAAAGAAAATGTATCTTGGTTTAAAAATTTATTTGCCCATGATCCGATAATACCACCAGGGCCACTCCCGATAAATAAAATAAGTCCACTTTTATAATCCACCCGTTTATGCTTCATATACGTAAGGGTGGAAGCCAGTCCTGTAAAAACGACTGTTACCATAGAAGTTCCTACTGCGAGTTGTGGTGATAAACTGTGTAATCCAATTAATAACGGAACGATAATAATTCCGCCCCCAAGCCCAACTAGGCTCCCGACGGTCCCGGCGATTAATCCGATGAAAAGTAACATGATGTATTCCAAAATTGCCAACTCCTCTATATAACTTGTCCATCAATTATTATACACGCTTTTTAATAAGAAATAGGCTTGTTCACAAAAAAGTCGTCTTCCTAGAAAAATAAGGAAGACGACTTTTGATTAAAAGATTAAGTGTAATAAGTAGTAAAATAACGCAGCTAATGAAGCTGAAATAGGAAGTGTAATAACCCAAGTAATTAACATGCGTTTTGCAGTTCCCCATTTTACACCTTTCACACGATGAGAAGCACCAACCCCTAAAATAGAAGAAGAGATAACGTGCGTTGTACTAACTGGCAAGTGAATGAATGTTGCACCGAAAATAACAAGTGATGATGATAAATCAGCAGCTACACCATTTACAGGACGAATTTTCATAATTTGTCCACCGACAGTTTTAATAATTTTCCATCCACCGACAGAAGTACCAAGACCCATTGCAATTGCACAAGATAATTGTACCCAGAACGGGATGTCGCTAGAAGTATGATAGTTATTGGCCATAAGAGCCATCGTAATGATTCCCATTGCTTTTTGTGCATCATTTGTACCATGTGTATAAGCTTGTAATGCAGCAGTGAAAATCTGGAATATACGGAAGTTTTTATTCGTTTTCGTTAAGTTAAAGTTTTTAAAGACCACTTTAAAAATACTGTATACGATATAACCAATAACAAAAGCGATAATCGGTGAAATGATTAAAGCTTCAAGAATTTTAATGAATCCTTTAAGGTTTAATGAACTAATACCAGCAGCAGCAATAGCTGCACCTGCGATTGAGCCAATAATTGCATGCGAAGAACTACTTGGGATACCGTAGTACCAAGTAATTAAGTTCCAAGCTATCGCCGCAAGTAAAGCAGCTAAAATTACAAGAGAACCATTTTGTAAAGCAAATGGGTCAACGATATCTTTTGTAATCGTTTTTGCTACACCTGTAAATGTCATTGCACCTAAAAAGTTCATAATAGCTGCCATAATAATTGCATGTCTAGGCTTTAGAGCTTTCGTTGAAACAGCCGTTGCAATAGCGTTTGCTGTATCGTGAAATCCATTGATAAAGTCAAAAGCTAAAGCGCAAATGACTACTAAAACGGTCAGTATCAAGAGTGTATCCATGATCAAACTCCTTACGCGTTCTTCATAATAATTGTTTCTAATACGTTTGCAACGCTTTGGCAGCTATCAGCTACTTCTTCAAGCTCTTCGTAAATCTCTTTGTATTGAATAATCTTAATCGGATCTTTTTCACGAGAGAATAAGTGTTTAATCGCATGACGACGAATATCATCGCATTGTGATTCGTAATCCTTAATCTTAATCGCGTTCGTACGAATGTCGACCAACTTCTTTTTAGACAGTAGTTCAACAGAGTTTGCAATTTCAATTGCACATTGATTAATTGCTTCTACGAATTTAATCATGTATTCATCAGCTTCTGTAATAGAATACATTTCGAACAGACCAGCACCGTGATCTAATCCGTCTAATACATCATCCATACTCATTGCAAGTTGTAGGATGTCCTCACGTTCAATAGGAGTAATAAACGCTTTGTTTAGCTCCATAATGATTTCGTGAATAAATGAGTCACCTTTTGACTCATATTCTTTCATGCGCATAGAAAACTCTTTTAAATCGCTAGCATTTTTAATTTTATACTCCACGAAAAATTGCGCGCCTTCTTTTAAATTTTCAGAAACATTCATTAACATTTCAGAAAATTTATCTTTTTTTGATTTAAAGACCATTATTAGTTACCCCCACAAAAGTAATATATGTAAAATATATTGGCTAGTCAATTCTAACAAAAAACTGTCGTTTTTTAAAACATTTTATCGAAAAGTTTACAAAAACTTAACATAACTCTCATTGTTGTATTAATAATATTAATAATCGATATTGAATATCTTACTTGTAGAATGTCCTTTTCTTGCAAAAAGTATGAATGTGAAAGAAAAGCTTTACACTATAGGAAGGACTACGTTATTATATTAAATTTAAAAGGAGGTATATTCTTCCTTTTGAAAAGAAGAGTGTAAACAAACGAAGGAAGTGAACGAATGAAATTGAAGAACACTCACTTTAAAAAAACGCTTGAGTGGTTCAATAAGAGGAAGAAACTACGCAATTCATTAATCGTATTGGGCAGTTTACTCGTTACTCTATTTATTGCTATAAATATAATAATTTCCATTCAAGACATATCTGAATTAAAACAAGCTGTTCCGCAACCGACTTTAATTTATGATGCAAACAATGAAGTTGCGACTAAATTGGCTTCTTCTAAAACAGAAGGCGTAAAAAGGAAAGATATTCCTAACATTATGGTTCAGGCAATTGTTGCAGTAGAAGATAAGGAGTTTTTTAACCATCACGGTATTTACTATAGTGGAATTATAAGTGCGGTTTTTAAAAATATTACAGCAGGAGAAGTTGTAGCAGGGGGAAGTACAATTACACAACAACTTGCGAAAAATGTATTTTTGACACAAGACCGCACGTTCTCACGTAAAATAAAAGAATATTTTCTAACTAAAAAAATAGAACGTACTTATACAAAAGATGAAATTATTGAAATGTATATGAATCAAATTTATTTTGGTGAAGGGGCTTGGGGTATAAAAAGAGCAGCTAAATCTTATTTTGATAAAGATGTAAAAGATTTATCAATTTCAGAAGCTGCAACGATTGCGGGCTTGATTAAAGCGCCGTCTGCGTATTCGCCTTATAAAAACTTTAATAAATCAATTGAACGACGTAATGTCGTACTAAGTTTAATGAAAGAGCAAGGGTATATTTCTGAAGAACAGTACAATAAAGAAAAAGAGTCCGGTCTTGTATTAAAACGTGGTGTTGATGATAAATACAAAGGTAAATATTCTCAATATGTAGACTATATTGTTAGAGAAGCAATGGACAAGTACGAATTAACACAAAATGAGATTTTAGCAGGTGGTTATCGTATTTATACAGAGCTTGATTCGAAAAAACAACAGGCTGTAGAAGATGTTGTGAATAATGATAACTATTTTAAAGATAGTGGTTCAGATCAGCTCATGCAAACAGGAGTGGTCCTTGTGAATCCAAAAACTGGTGGTGTTCCAGCTTTAGTTGGAGGCAGAGGGCCGTATCAGTTTTTACAATTTAACCATGCTACTCAATTAAAAAGGCAACCAGGTTCAACGTTAAAGCCTCTTGCTGTATATGTACCAGCGTTAGAACAAGGGTATGAAGTATACGATATATTAAAAGATGAACCATTTAGTATTAAAGAATACGAACCGAAAAATAGTGATCTTACCTTCCATGGTAATGTGACAATGTATGAAGCGGTGGCAAAGTCGTATAATGTTTCAGCAGTTTGGCTGTTAGAACAAATAGGATTAGATAAAGGATTGAAATCTTTAGAGAGATTTGGTATTCCAATAGTGCCAGAAGATCGTACGTATCCGATTGCTTTAGGCGGAATGCATGTAGGTACATCTCCATTTGTAATGGCCCAAGCATATAGTACATTTGCAAATGATGGTGTTCAAGTGGAGGCTCATGCAATTAGAGAAATTCAAAACGCTGAAGGTGAAACGATTGGGAAATGGTATAAGAAAGAGACGCGGGTGACGAGTGAAAAAATTGCTCAAAAGATGACATATTTATTAAAAGGTGTTGTCGAAAAGGGAACAGGTGAAAAAGCGAAAGTTAATAATGTTGATACGGCGGGTAAGACAGGTACTACTCAAATTGTAAATGGTCCAAGCAATGGTGCAAAGGATTCATGGTTTGTTGGATATACGCCAGATTTAGTAGGTGCGATTTGGGTAGGATATGATAAAACAGATAGCGAGCATTATGTTCCAGGAGGGAGTCAAATTACGACGACGATGTTCCGGGATATCATGAAAAAAGCAAATGCAAATCCAGCTCAAAAAGCATTCCAGTTATCACTAATACCAGAGGCTGACTACAAAAAACAATTGCAAACAATCGAAGAGGAAAAACGAAGAAAAGAAGAAGAGAAGAGAAGGAAAGAACAGGAACAACAAAGAAAACAAGAGCAGCAAGAGTGGTTTGATAAAGTGAAAGAGTGGATTCCATCACTTTGGTAAAAGAAGAAAGAGGCGAATAACGAAATCCGCCTCTTTTTCGTATGAAAAATAAAGTGAAACTTCAATCATTAAGGGATGTTTATTCACCGCTAATGATTAGCCCATACCAATTGGGAAATGATATTACTCGTTTAGTATAATGTTCGTACTGCCAGAGGATTGAGAATCATATGTGATAATGATTTTGCCTTTACTAATAGGTTCGTAAGGTAATTCTTCTTCATAACTACCATTATTTTCATTATGGATAGAAAGCGTGATTTCATCAATTTCTTTATTTATATACTGATCTTTAATCGTTTCAGCAATTTGAAGTAGCGTTTCGTAACTAGAAGCTTTCGTAATAAGCATTCCTTTTATAACCTTTTTTTCATTATTTGCTGCATTGGAATAAGGGATGTTACTTTGTTTTGTATACAAAAGCTTGTATGGAACTGTTTTTCTCTCTGCTTTTGATATAGTGGAATATTTTAGAGTTAAAAAAAATCCTACACATAAAATAATGCATACCATAAAAGCAACCCAGATGCGTATCAGTGACATAACTCTCATTTTCATCCCTCTTTCATATCTTTGACTTCACTATTTATCATACAAAATGAGGATTAAGATAGAGTAAATTTGAGGTAAAGAAACGTAAAGAAGGAGCACTTATCCTCCCAAATAAGTGCCCCGTTCTATATAAAAAGAGAAATTTAATTTACAGTCAAATGATGCATATTATTATAAATACGCTTATTTAGTGAAATTAGTAAATTCGGAAAACAGATAGTGTTGCTGTTGTATCACCTGTGTTAGGAATAGAAATAGTATTTGCTGTAGGTTGTACAGCGATTGTTGTACCAGTTTGTAAAGTAACGATTGTAGAGAAAGAAACAGCACTACTGATAACGTTAGTTGAAAAATTACGAGTAGGTGGTTGACCATTGAAGGAAATACCGAACCCAAACGGTGAAGAGCCTGGGAAAGTTGTAGACGCTGAGAAATTAATATCATATACGCCTGTTTCTAAAACTGTTAAAGTGTCTGAAGTGTCATTAAAAGTGATAGTATTTATTTCAAAAACTTGATTAAATTGGATGTTTGTTCCAGGAGATATAGTTTGTGCGTTGGAGTTTCCGATGGACGCGATAGTTACAGGAATTGGAGTACCCGCTGGACTGTCGCACCAGTAGCACCTTGAGCGCCCGCCGGTCCTTGGACACCAGTTAAGCCCCTTGAGTCCTACTATCACCTCCTCCAAGGCAATCTGATCCGTATTGAACTAGGAATAGTTTGGATCTCTGTTATGAGTTTAACTAATTTGTCGATAGTACAACAATCTACTTTAAATAACTTAGCAAGTTTTGTAGCTCAACGTACAATGCTCCGCATGAGAAAGGTGTTGTTCTTAAAATAGTTAATAGATTAGTGATAATAGAATTTCCGATTTGTTTTTGTGCCGGAGATAAATCTAAGCAATTGAGGAACTTTTGTAGATTATTTAGGGCATCAATTAGATTATCTATATTATTTTGAGAAGGGGTTTGAAAGACAGCTTGAATAGCTTGACCAAGTGCTTGAAGAAGTCTAACAAACTCTTTCAGTTCGGACTTAGAGATATTAATATGACTGCAAGCTCTTACTTCGCAACAATCATTACCATAAAATACTTTTCCTTTATTTATATTGTTTATCTTTTCATTCCTTTCTTTCATAGAATCAATAGTCGTTACTATATATTAAGATGAGATTTATACTAAATTCGTGATGGACAAACTACTATTTCTAAAAAAATAAGAAGTTTGCCTACCAAGCAAAAACAATTAAGTTATGGAGAAAGATTTATAGAAATTAAAGAAGATTAGTTCAACATAAAAAAGCATGTCAATTGTTGAGAGTATCTAACAATTGGCATGCGGTTTGTGGAGGAATACCTCATTTGTATTCATTCATTCTTTCATGGTTTGTTTTAGATAAAGTTGGAATAGAAATAGTGAAAGTTGTACCAGCTTGATTACTAGTCATTTTTAATGTGCCGTTATGATTTTGAATAATTTTCTTTGTTACTGATAGGCCCAGTCCTGTTCCTGAATCTTTTGTTGAGAAGAATGGATCAAAGATATATTCTTGAATAGCTGGAGGAATACCAGTTCCATTATCTGTGAAAGTAATCCGAACGAAGTTATCTAGGCGATAACTAGTGATTTGAATAGAAAGAGGTTTTTCACCTTGAGCATCAACGGCGTTTTGAAATAGGTTTAAAAACACTTGAACAAGTTCATGGCGATCAATATGGACTAAAATATCATCTAATTCATTAGAAAAATTATAATCAATTGAAATGTTATGCAAAAAGACCTCACTTGCTAGTAGCTGTTGAATATATTCACGTAAAAATATATTGATGGGAAACGGTTCTCTTTTAAATTCGCGTGTTTTCGATATAGATAAAAATTTTGTAATAATACTATTTGCACGATCTAATTCAGGAATAAGTAAGTGTTTAAATAATTCTTTATTGGATGGAGATACACTCTCTTGTAAAAACTGTAAGTATCCCCGTACTGTTGTAAGTGGGTTGCGTACTTCATGTGCAATCCCGGCGGCAATTCGTCCTGCTAATGAAAATTTCTCTGCATCACGTTCTGTGTTTAAATAATGAAAAACGCTAATAACTCTAAAAATCTCTCCATTATAATCGCGAATAATTCGATTATTAATAATGCCATAGTTTTTGTCTAAAACCTCTTCATTATATATTTCGGTTCCTGTTTTTAAGGTTTCAATAGCTTTAATTTTTTCTTCAGGTAAGTTAAGTAATTGTTGAATTGGCTTTCCAATTATTTCGTTTCGTATTACAACAAAATCATCTGCAGCAGCTTGATTACATAATGTAATATTCCCCTTATTATCAATAAAGGTTACATGATGTGAAAAAGCATCAAAAATATGAACAAAGTGTTTTTCAAGTTGTTCAAATAAAAATAATGAATCGCAAGTAAGTTGAAAATCAGCTTCTTTATTCTCTTTTCGTATGTTTTGAATGGAATGATTTGTTCTTGTTTTCTTTATTTGCAAACCAATATGTGGATTTTTATATGTGAAATGATGCGGCAATTGATTCACAAGTTCTTCATAAAAACGTACTTTATTTTCTAGTTCTTCTATTCGTTTTTCATGAGATAAAATATCATCGGTTGGAAGCATAAATAAATAACCCCTCAATTTAAAAATTCTTCCATTTAGTATATCATATTTTTATACGGATACTCTTAAAGAAAGAGTTACTTAATGAATTTGATTGTCCAAGATGATTGGGAAATCAGTAGAATGAATATAAGATGAAAACTGAAAGGGAGGAATATGATTGTTTTTCATTGGAGTGACAGGGTGGGGAGATCATGATTCTTTATATATAGATCCCTATGAAAATAAAAATAAATTACGAACATACAGTGAACATTTTCCTATTGTCGAAGTGGATAGTTCATTTTATGCGATGCAACCGGCACGAAATTATACGAAATGGGCGATGGAAACACCGACAGACTTTTCTTTTGTCGTAAAAGCGTATCAAGGAATGACAGGGCATATGAAAGGAGAAACTCCTTTTTCTACGTTTGATGAGATGTTTGATGTGTATAAACAATCGATTCTTCCTTTAATAGAAGCGAATAAATTAAAAATAATTTTATTTCAATATCCACCATGGTTTGATTGCAAAAAGAAAAATGTAGATTTCCTTCGATATACGAAAGAGAAAATGGAAGGTTTACCGTGTGCGATAGAGTTTCGAAATCAAACATGGTTTTATCCAGAAATGAGAGATAAAACGCTACAATTTTTAGAGAAAGAAAAATGGATTCATACAATTTGTGATGAACCGCAAGCGGGAATTGGTTCGGTTCCACTCGTATTAGAGGCGACGGATTCGGATATAACATTAATCCGCTTTCATGGTCGAAACGTTCATGGCTGGCTGGATAAAGGGGAAAATTGGAGGGCGGTTCGCTGTTTATATCGCTACAACAATAAAGAATTGGAAGAATGGGTAGAACGACTAGAGCAACTAAAAAAGAAGACAAAGGACATATACGTATTATTTAATAATAATTCGGGCGGGGATGCAGCGGATAATGCGAAACAACTTATGAAAATGATGAACATTACATATGGTGAGCCAAAGCCTGAGCAATTAAATTTATTTGAACGATGATAAAACAAGAAAGGCACTGTACAAACAGGGGGAATGTACAGTGCCTTTCTATATGAAAAAGAGGGGTAACAATGTTACTGAGCGTTTGGTTGATTCATCAATTGTTGGCTTCATAATAAATGATAATGGTTATCATTATCATTGTCAATGATTTTTCGGAAAATAAGTAAAATTTTTTTGTATTTTAAATAGCAATAAAAAAAGAACAGCATTAATGCTGTTCTTTTCCGTTAATAAATTGTTGTAAATCAAAAGGAGTTATCGCTTGGATAAATTCTTTTGAGATAAGTGTTTGAACGAGAGTGCTCTCAGAAATGCTAGCACCTGTTTTCTTTTCATAAGCTTGTTTTAATAAATCGAGTTTTTCAGCCGTTTCTTGCGGTAATTCAATTGTAAGTGTGTTCATAATTTCTCCCCCTTATTATTAGAGTACCACTACAATATAAGAGAGACAAGAAAAGAAAAGAGAATATGAAACATAAAAAAGGTTACCATTTTTTAAATGGTAACCTTTTTTATGTATAAGAGGTATTAAGCGATACCGATATACTTTAAAGTTTTTGATGGAGTACTATGATCAAAGAAGTGTTGTAAAAATGCAATGTCAACACCTGATTTGTATGCACAATAGCCCCAAGTTTTTCGAAGTGTATGTGAGCTAATCCCTTCTAATCCAACTTCTTTTGCAGCTTTGTTTAAAATGTACCATGCATGTTGTCTCGTAATAGATTTTGTTCCTTTTTGAGACTTTAATAATGGCTCATTGCGTTTCCAAGTTTTACGTTCTTTCATGTAGTCTTCGATTGCGTGCTGTAAGTCTTCATTTACAGCAAACCATTTATGTTTCTTTACTTTTTCATTGTAAAATAAAATGGAATGGCGAACATTTTCGTTTTCATCGATGACATCGCTAACTTTTAATTGTAAGATTTCGCTTACTTTTAAGCCAGAATTTACGGCTAATACGAATAATAAGCCATCACGTTTCGAAGATTGTAAAAGTATATTTTTGATAGTTTCTAATTGTTTTTCACTTTGAATAGGTTGTCCTGCTTGTTTCATTTCACGCACTCTCCTCTTTTATATGTGTAAAGGAAAGGATTAACTTGTTTCTTACTATAAAGGGAGAGTGTGAATTTCATGTGAACTCCTAGTGAAATTAAGACAAATTATTTGACTTCTTTTACATTTGGTAAATTAAAATAGAATACAACGCTATTATTCGTATTATATACACCGTACTTGGCATGATGGAGATCTAAAATGTTTTTTACAATAGATAACCCGAGACCGGTACCACCAGTATGACGACTGCGTGATGCATCTAAACGATAGAAGCGATCCCAAATTTTTTCAAGACTTTCTTCTGGGATAGGATTTCCTGTATTCTCGATTTCGACTTTTACTGTATCTTCGGTTTCTATAACAGAGACTTGTATTCTTTCTCCATCGGGCGTATAGCGAATTGCATTGCTAAGTAAGTTCACAACTACTTGCTCAATACGACTACGATTCGCTTTAACAAATATAGAAGTGTCTGCATCGACGTCCACTTGTAACTGCTTTTCCTCCATGCTAAATAATAACTTTGTATGGACTTGCTGAATTAATTCACCGATTGAGAATGTTGTCATTTCTAGTTTGTACGTACCCGATTCTAGTTTTGCTAATTCTAACATTTCAACAATAAGTCTGTTCATATTTTCTGTTTCTTCTAAAATAACATCTGTATAATACGTTGTATCTTTACTAACACCATCTTGAATCCCTTCTGCGAAACTTCTAATTACACTAAGTGGTGTTTTTAATTCGTGGGATACACCAGAAATGAATTCTTTCCTCGTCTTCTCTAATTGACGTTCACGTTCAATATCTTGTTGTAATTTTGTATTGGCAACATTTAATCGATCAATTCTGTCTTTTAAGTTTACAGATAATGTATTGATACTGCCGGAAAGCCCGCCAATTTCATCGTCTGCTGTAACAGGTAGTTTCTCGCTAAAATCAAAATTAGCCATTTTCTTTGTAACGCGATTAATCTTAATTAATGGTTTCACAATAATTTTTGAATAGTAGAAGGATAATAAAATAATCACGAGAAACACAATGATTAAGGCATAGACATAATAATCTTTTAAAACGAGCATCGCTTCATTAACAGGTTGCAAAGATACTATCGCAAAGGCGTACTCTGTAACCATATTGTTTTCCATAATAGGTTTTACAAAGATGCGGCTTTGTAAATTTTCTTCAACGCCTAATGGGTATATAGTTAATTTATTTGAATCAGAAGTACCCTGCCTAATTGTGTATGTAAAATATTGAACGGCTCGTAATGTTTCAATGTCATTTGCAAGCCGAACCTCAGCTTTGGATGGGAGCTGTAACTTAGATATAACACCAGTAAGACGGATATTAGTTGTAGTTTTGTATCGATTTGTAAGTCCATTTTTAGGAGGATTACTATTAATTGATTGGAAATCCGAATTGAAATGTTCGTTTCGCCATCGATTATAATGTGTTGACAATTCTATTGGTGTTATAATATTCCCCTGTAAGAACCCCAAGACGCTGATTGGTCCATCTTTTTTTAAACCTAAATTTTCGAATTTAATATATTCTTCGGGTGTTAAAAGATTATTAAGTGGAATGGAATACGTACTTTGAGTTTTAGAATCAATAACATCAATGTAGAAATTGTTTTCACTTTTAATAATGCCATTAGAATCTAAAAATTGCATTTCAGCATTTGTTTTATCATGAAATTCTTGTTTTAGTTTTCTAATTTCCTCATAACTTTTGCCGCTTTTTTCGTAATTATCTACGAATTTTTCAAAGGCAGTTTGAACGGTTTTTACTTTTTTATTAATATAAAATTTCTCTAAAAATAGAGACTGTCCTAGGAAAAAGAGGAGGAATATGATTGTAAATAATGTTGATGTTAATAAAAATAGTTTAAAGACGATACTTCTGTTTTTCACTGCTTCACCTCTTATGAGAAATACTGTAAATGATTTCACTTTATTATAACAAACGTGACAAGAAAGTAGAGGGAGAAATCTGTCTCTTTCTAAAGTAGTTTTTTATAAAAAGTCACATAAAAAGAACTCGACAGACGTATGACGAGTTCTTTAATGTATTATTGTTGAATTGCTGCATCTAAAGCGATTTCAATCATCTCGTTAAATGTAGTTTGACGTTCTTCAGATGTTGTTTCTTCACCAGTGAAGATGTGATCGCTTACTGTTAATACAGATAATGCATTTACACCATATTTCGCTGCTAATGTGTAAAGAGCAGTTGTTTCCATCTCTACTGCTAATACACCGTAATCTGCAAGTTTTTTAACCATGTCCATGCTTTCACGATAAAAAACATCTGCTGTTAAAACGTTACCAACACGAACGTGTAATCCTTTTTCAGTTCCTGCATCGTAAGCTTTCTTTAAAAGGTCAAAGTTTGCAGCTGGTGCAAAATCAAAACCTGGGAATGTTAAACGGTTCATATTCGAATCAGTACAAGCTGTCATTGCAATAATAACGTCACGTACTTTTACGTCCTTTTGAATTGCACCGCAAGTCCCAACACGAATTAAATTTTTAACTCCGTAGCTTTGGATTAGTTCGTTTACATAAATAGAAATAGAAGGAACACCCATACCTGTACCTTGAACAGATACACGTTTTCCTTTATAAGTTCCAGTGAAACCTAACATACCACGCACGTTATTATAGCAAGTAACGTCCTCAAGAAATGTTTCAGCGATATATTTTGCGCGTAATGGATCACCAGGTAATAGAATAGATTCAGCGATTTCGCCTTGTTTTGCTTCAATATGTACACTCATGAAAAGTCCTCCTTATAATGTATTGATAGAAATCAATATCATTTGCATTATACACTACGAATCCGTTCAATTAAAATCTTTTTAATTATTTGTAATATGTGCAAAAGAGGAGGATTTCATAAATCATAATCTAGAATATATATGAAAGAAGTTTTGTATAAACAGAGACAATAAAAATGGTAGGTGATTTTTTGAAAAATCTTGTCATTGGACTTGTAGCTTTGGTACTTATTGTAGCGGGAGGATTTTACATAAAAAAATATCAGGAAACCGTAGAGACGGTAGGAGATGTTCAAGAAGTAAAATGGGATGTATCAAATGGAAAAGGAAATGATAAAGTAGATATTTTGTTTCAATTACTAAATAAAAAGAATAATGAGGTTCGTGGTGTAAATGATCAAATTCGGGCAGTTATTGTAGATGAACAGTTAAAACATATACAACAGATTAAACCTACATTTGCAGGGAATGGATCATATAAGTTATCTTCCAAAATAGCGAAAGATGAAGCGTATACAATATTTTTATATGAAAACAAAAATAAGTCAGTAGAATCATTCGCGAAGACAGATTTTGGGAGAGAAAAAGAAGAAAAAAATAAGAAGAAGGTGAACCTGCCAGTCGATAGTGTACTTACAAAAAAAATTGGAGAGCATGAAGTTTCTCTTTTATTCGGTGCATTACATCCGAATGAGCCGGTGACGTTAACATTTCAGTTTCAAGCAAAAAAGGGTGAAAAATTGAAATTACATTCAGAGAGAGGAGAAGAGGAAACTCTTTATATCGTAGATGAAACGAGGGAAAACTTTTTATACGCTATGCCTGTTGATACGGATGAGCAATTACAGTATCGTATTACATTTCCTGCCCAAGGCACGTATAAACTGTGGGGAACTTTTTATATAAATGGTAAGAAATATGAGAAGGATTTTATCGTACAAGTTCAAAAAAGAAAAAACAGCTAAATTTTTAGCTGTTTTTTCTTTTTCCTATTAGTTTTGTTACAGAGAGCATCGTAATTGGTAAAGAATGATTCTTCCTAAATGCTAAATATTTACCGCTCCATGCTGGTTTGTATTTCTCTTTAAAATGTCGTAATCCGCTGAAACTATACGTATAACGAACGTTATTAAAGATTGCAGCAGCAACTCTTTCAGACCAAAATGATTGTGTTGATAACCCAACATTGGAAAGTGGCGCCATACCAATATTAAAGGAGTGATATTCATTTTCTTTTGCCCATTGGAATAAGTGGATGAAAATTGCGTCCATAATTCCACTAGGTGCATCTGGATAATAGCGCATTAAATCAACAGACAATGATCCGTTTTGATATACGGGCATAAAGGTTGTGAATGCGATAATCTTTCCATCCGCATCAGATAATGTAGCGATAGGAGCACGGCTAATATATTCACGATCGAAGTATCCGAGTGAAAAACCTTTCTCTTTTTTTCCACCGAGCCATGCATCAGAAACTTTCCGTAACTCTTCGAATAATTCGTCTGAGAATGGCGGCTGATGAATAGAGAATGTATAGCCTTCTCTTTCAAAACGATTGAAAGTCGCTCGCATACCAGCGCGTTTCTTTCCTGTTATTGTAAATGTATTTAAATCAACGACAGCTTCTTCACCAAGTTTAAAGAAGTTATAACCAAAATCATGATATAAACTCATCCATTTACTTTCGATTTGATAAAATACACAAATGTATCCGAATCGATCAGCTTCAGCTAAAAACTCTTGCAACACATTACGATAGGAGGAAGGGTTGCCAATTGGATCACCTAATACAACAAGACGTTTTCCAGTTATGGAGAAGAGAAGGAGCGCCTTCCCATCACTGCTAAAGAAGAATTGTTTATCTCCTAAATAACCTAAATGACTAAGTACATTTCCACCGTGTTCATCTAGGAAGTTTTGTAACCTTTTATCATTTGCTGGTTGCCCGGGAAATTCATTTCGATAACGATTGGCAATGAGTGAGCCAATTAGTAAAAAAGTAGGAACGAAAAAGGCAGCTGCTAATGCACTTCGTTTCACTTGGGTAATATTACGAACGACGAAATCAGGTTTAAAAGCTTCTTTTGCACCTGCAAATAAAATACCTAAGTTTTTATATAAATATAACGTTACAAGTAAGAATATAAAAACTTTTACGATATCAGAAAGTGAGACTTCCATTTTCTCGCGTACGAATCTTTTACGAAGCATATATAATACAGCGAGTACGATTAACAAAATAAATGTTTCTTCAATATCAATTCCTTTTAGCGTATTAAAGATAGCGGCTCCAATTAAAGAAATAATTGTCATATAATAAGAACGTTTTGTTCCGTAATATATTCCCCTTGAAAGGATTAGAAGGAGAATACCGAATGTTAGCGATAAGCTAAAAGAAAACTGAATCAGATGCTTTGGAGCTAAAATATGTAAGGCGTGTGCCCGGTTTATACTTGTTGGTAAAATAGTCGATAAAATAACCATTAAGCCAGCAAATACTGTTAAAGCAGCAGATGCCCATGAACCTAATTTCCCTAGAAAGTCACGCTGCAAAGTCCATATAACGCCAGTGGTTTCTAATGCAGGCGCAATAAAAGGTTTATCTTCAAACTTTTTAATGGCCACTCCTGTCATTTCGAAAGCCGCAAAAATGAGACCAAGGCAGAATGGTAAAATGTAATAGACGAGGCGATATAGTAACATAGCAGGCAGTAAAACACCTGTATCAATGCCGTATTGTCCTAGTCCAGTTAAGAAGACAAGGTCAAATGAACCAAGCCCACCAGGGACAAGACTAACGACGCCAGCTAAGGCAGCAATTACATATACACCTAAAAACTTTTGAAAGTCAACTTCAATTCCAAACAGTATTAAAATGACGTACATAACGATACCAGCAGATACCCATTCGACTAATGAAACTAATGAGTATAAAACAGTTGGATTTTTCTCTTCCTCTTCTTGTCCTTCGGTTTGCGTTGTTTTTCTATTTTTAAGTTTAGAAAAGCCGATGTATATAGGGACGAAAAGGGCAAAGAAGATAAGGACAGGCCATAACCACGGTTTTTCATGCAAAATAAATCTTGTGTCTAATATTCCGATAAGACCGAGGAATGAAAGTATGGCTAATCCGTTAATAAAGGCAGTCGTCATCCAGGCAATACTTTTAATAAGTTTTCCATTTTCTTTTATGTATGGACGATAAAGCATTGTTCGTACACCAGCTCCAACGAGGCCACCAAATCCAATAAAACCATTTAAAGTATTCGCAATCCATGAGATACGGAAAATCTTTTGGACAGGTATATCAGCTTTTAAGTAACGAAGCATAACATAATCATAAAAGAACATCGTTGATACAGCGAATGCACCAAGTGTAATTGCTAAAAAGACTCCTCCAGTTGGAATGTTTTTAATTGTATCAATCGCTTCTAAAAAAGAAATGCCCGCTAATTCTTTTTTTGCTTGAAAGAATACAACTGTTAATACAACAAATGGGAAGATAATTTTCCCGATTTGTAAGAAACGTTTCCATGAAAACGACATAAATACAACTCTCCTTGTATAAGAAAACTGAGACAATAATATTATTATGACAAACTTCAAGAAAAATAAAAAGGTAAATTCCTGTATAGGTAAGCTATTTTTTATATAGGTATATTTAAAAGAATATTTCGTTTATCAGAAAGTTAAGTTAAAATGGAGTGAAAGAAGGAAGAGAGGGGAAGTATATGATTATAATAGGTTATGCGGGGCATGAGTTAGAGAAAGCAAAACCTAATACATCAGAAGATTTTTTTAACAGATCTGAAGTGACATATATATTAAATGATAAAGAGAAAACTTTTTCAGTTTTATACGTTCGCTATTTTGAAGAAGTTATACAAGAAATTACTCCTTTTGAAGGAAATCCAGTGTGTAAAGTAGAAGAACAAGACATATATTTACGGGATATTGTAGCGATATGTTGTTTAGTGAAAGATAAGGAGCTCCGTGCGCAAAAACGTTTATATTTAAATAATATAGAAGAATTTCAACAATATTTTGATGAGAGAACAGTGTTGAAAGTACAAGAAATATTGGCTGAATTACATAAAAATAAAAGAATAGAAATAGCGTGAAATGGAAAGGGAGAGGGAAGAAATGTCTAATTTGATGGTTGAAAATCAAACAGAACAAGTTTCTATATTTTTAGAAGATGCGATTACTTTGATAACCAATTATGTAAATTATCATACGTTGCCTTTTTTATTAGAAGAGACACCAGCTGGGAACGAGCAATATTATAAAGGGTTATTAGCATCAATGAGACGTCTTCTCGTTTTTTGCGAAGAAGGACATGATGCATGTTTTGTTTTGCTGAATAGCCAGCCATTTCGAAAAACAGCAGCTGAAAAAATTTTATATAAGATATATCATCAAGTAATTGCAGAGTTTTTTTCCCCGAAGAGTGATCATTGGTATGAAAATAGTCGATCTGCATATACAGGAAAAAATTCTATCGTTTTTCAACAAACACCACCTTCATCTATAGAGAAAGTGATGAAGAATTTAGAAGGTAAATTTCAATTGATGCGTGAAGAACTAGAATATTATGAGACAGATTACCAAACGAAGATGTTACACAAATACTAATTAAGGAAAAGAAGCTAAGGAGACTTAGCTTCTTTTCCTTTTGTACAGTTATATAAGGGATTTTCATTGAATATATTTAAGTGGATAGCAATAAGGAGGTGTAACATGAGTCAGCAAGGTGTATTTACAGATTACTTTCATGAAGTAGAAAGTTGGTGTGAAAGTGTTCTTCACGTATTAGATAGCCGCGCAATGGAAGTGTATGATGTCCATATGCTTGCTTATAAAATTCAGACATTATTAGAGCGTATGAAAGAGCATGAGTACGAAACGGATGCGGAGTTTATGTATGAAATAAGCGATGATGTAGAACATATTCAACATCATCTGCAGGAAGTATTTATGCAAGAAGAGGAATATGAACTATATGAAAGAGGGGATAGTGAACGAGCTGTTCCAATTGGAGGGCATACACTCCCGCCATTACCTTATCCATATAACGCGTTAGAGCCGTATATTTCTAGAGAAATTATGATGTTACACCATGATAAACATCATCGTAGTTATGTAGAAGGGTTAAATAAAGCAGAGAAGATGATGGAGGAAGCGAGAAAAACCAATCAATTTGATTTAATTAAGCATTGGGAACGAGAAGCGGCTTTTCATGGATCAGGACATTATTTACACACGATATTTTGGAATAACATGAAAAAAGATGGTGGTGGAAGTCCAAGAGGGGCTTTTTCACAACAAATTGAACAAGATTTTGGGAGCTTTTTACGTTTTCAAAAACATTTTACGGAAGCAGCCTCTAAAGTAGAAGGTTCGGGCTGGGCGATTCTCGTTTGGGTCCCCCGATCTGGAAGGTTAGAAATTTTGCAGAGTACACTTCATCAATTGTTTACACAATGGGATACGATACCGCTCCTTGTACTAGATGTATGGGAACATGCGTATTATTTACAATACCAAAATCGAAAAGATGAATATATTAAAAACTGGTGGAATGTTGTGAATTGGCCTGATGTAGAAAAAAGATTTGAAACTGCGAAACAAATTGAATGGACACCATATTAGACGCAAATTCTTTGCGTCTTTTTTAATGGGAGCAGAAGGAAGATTTCGTTCATATTTTAAAAGGCCAAGCATACACTTGTACAAAAAGTGCCAAAAGGACGTGGGGGGAAATATGAGACGAATTTGTGTAATCATTACGCTTCTTATTATGTACGCAAGCGTTATGCCGATTCCTACATATGCAAAGATGAACAGTAATGTTAGCGCTCGAAATGCTGTATTAATGGAGCAAAGTTCTGGTCGTGTATTATACGGAAAAGCAGAACATGAGCCACAAAAAATTGCTAGTATAACAAAAATTATGACAGCCTTGTTAGCTGCTGAATCAGGAAAAATGAAAGAAATGGTATCAGTTAGTAATGAAGCAGTCAGGGTGGAAGGATCGGCGATTTATTTAAAACCTGGACAGAAAGTGAAGCTAGAGGATTTAGTATACGGACTTATGCTTAGATCAGGTAATGACGCAGCGCAAGTAATTGCTGAAAATGTAGGAGGGAGTATAGAGGGGTTCGTATATTTAATGAATGAAAAGGCGAAACAAATTGGAATGAAAGATACTCACTTCTCAAATCCTCATGGTTTGGATGGAGATGGCTCTCATTATTCTTCGGCTTATGATATGGCACTGTTAACGAAATATGCAATGGGGAACGAGACCTTTAAGAAAATTTTTGGCACAAAAACGTATAAATCAAATTCATGGGATTATCCGTGGAAAAATAAACATAAGCTTGTGACATCCTATTATGAATTTGCAACAGGTGGGAAAACAGGTTTTACGAAAAAAGCAGGACGAACGCTTGTTACAACGGCATCAAAAGATGGACTAGATTTAATTGTCGTAACTTTGAGTGCTTCTAGTGATTGGGATGATCATATGAATCTATTTGACAAAGGGTTTGAACGTTTTAAGCAAACAAAAGTTTTAGGACAAGGAGCGCTTGCTGAAATAAATGAAAAGAAATATGCCAATCATGTTTATACGAAAAATAGTTTTTCGGTACCGTTAACTGAAGAAGAAAAAAAGAACGTAGTATTAAAAGTTGAACTCGATAAAAGTGCAAAACTTACGGATGGAGTAAAGGTTGGGAAGACGGACATTTATGTTGGTAATGAAAAAGTCGGAGAACGGAATTTATTTTATAGTAAACGGAAGTTAGTAGCTGCAACGGGTATGTACTGGAACAATGTGAAAGAAATTTTTTCTTACATGATAGGTGTTGGGAACGATGGTTAATCTCGTCTGGGCAGCGATGGCGGTCATAGGGATTGTGTATGCCATGATAAACGGAACGATGGAAGAAGTAACGAAAGCTGTATTTGACGGGTCAAAAGATGCGGTAACGATTTGCATAGGACTTATTAGCGTTTTAGTATTTTGGCTTGGCTTAATGAAAATTGCAGAGGAAGCAGGGTTGTTAAAAAAGTTAGTTACACTTTTTATGCCGATAGTAAAAAGGTTGTTTCCAGAAATACCGAAGGATCATCCGTCAATGGGATTTATTCTATCGAATATGATGGCGAACTTTTTTGGACTAGGTAATGCAGCAACCCCTCTTGGTATTAAAGCGATGGAACAACTGAAAGAATTAAATGGAGGAAAGGATTCGGCCAGTCGCTCTATGGTGACGTTTCTAGCATTAAATACATCAGCTATTACTTTAATTCCTACTACCGTCATTTCGATTCGAATGACTTATGAATCAGCAAATCCTACTGAAATTGTTGGGGTAACATTCATTGCACAAGTGCTCTCTATGATTGGGGCAATTTGGATTGACCGCTATTTTTACCGAAGAAGGAGTAGAAAGGGGCGGAAAAAATGAGTATTGTAAATACAATTTCATTATGGGTAATCCCTTGTGTAATTGGTTTTATCCTTTTATATGGCACGATAAAGAAAGTCCCAACGTATGAATCGTTCGTTGAGGGAGGAAAAGAAGGGATTCAAATTGCAGTTTCCATTTTACCGTTTATGGTTGGAATGCTTGTATCCATTTCTATTTTTCGGGCATCAGGTGCTTTAGATGCGATGATATCTGTAATGAAGCCGATGTTAGATTTAATTCATGTCCCAGCAGAAATCGTTCCACTTGCGCTTATACGTCCAATTTCGGGTTCTGCTGGTTTAAGTATTACGACTGATTTAATTGCAACATATGGACCAGATTCGTTTATTGGGAGATTAGCTTCTACGATGCAAGGGAGTACAGATACGACTTTTTATATTTTAACAGTATACTTCGGAGCTGTTGGGATTAGAAAAATGGGGGATGCATTAAAAGTAGGACTTTTTGCAGATTTAATCGGGATTATTTGCTCAATTGTGTTTGTTTCTTTATTGTTTCAGTAATACTATTCATTTTTTAGGCTATTTCGCTTATAATACGTATACGACCACTATTAAGGTGTAGCTTAATAGTGGTTTTTTTATGCAGTATTTTTGACAAAATGATGAACTTTTATTGTGAGAAATATGAAAAATATGGACAATAATAAAGGATAAAAACATGATTTGCCCTTTATATGTTTAATATCATCGCTATGTTGTTTAAGTGAGACGAGGCGAACAGTCGTAAAACGTATGCGGTTGCCAAGTCTTTCTAATGTAAGGTAAGATAAATTCGAGGTGAAAAAAAGAAATGGAACGATTACAAAAAGTGATTGCACAAGCAGGTATTGCATCGAGAAGAAAGGCTGAGGAATTAATTCAGCAAGGAAAAGTGAAAGTTAATGGAAAAATAGTGAAGGAGTTAGGAACAAAAGTAACTCCTCAAGATAAAGTAGAAGTAAATAACATCCCTCTTGAAAAAGAAGAACCTGTTTATTTTTTACTATATAAACCAACTGGCGTAATTTCAAGTGTATCAGATGATAAAGGAAGAAATGTTGTAACAGACTTTTTCCCTGAAATTACACAACGTTTATTCCCAATCGGACGCTTAGATTATGATACGTCTGGCGTATTATTAATGACAAACGATGGGGACTTCGCTAATGTATTAATGCACCCGAGATATAAAGTTGAAAAAACATATGTTGCAAAAATAAAAGGGCCATTAACAGGTGAGAAAATTCGCATGTTAGAACGAGGTGTTACATTAGAAGACGGAAAGACAGCACCAGCAAATGTGAAAATTATTTCTTGGGACAAGCGTAAAGAGATGGCGATTGTACAATTAACAATTCACGAAGGCCGTAACCGTCAAGTACGTCGTATGTTTGAAGCGTTAGACTGTAAAGTAGTGAAATTAAAACGTGAACGTTATGCCTTTTTAGAAGTGGGTAGTTTGCGACCTGGTGATGCAAGAGAATTGACACCACATGAGGTAAAACAATTACGCGCGCTTGCTTCTACAAAGCCAAGATAAGCTATAGAGTTAAAATTTCACCAGTGGAGTGCTCTGCTGGTGATTTATTCAATATAACATTTACAGAAAAGAATACATACCATTTACCGAGGAGAGGGGAGACAAGATGAAGAAAAATCGCTTATTATTTCGTGTTATCATCCTGCTCATTTTAAGCGGTGCTGTAGGATTTACCCTTTATCAAGGGTTTTTCACTGATAAAGAGAAAATGCAAATTGGGAAAGAAGCACCTAATTTTGTTGTGACGGATTTGGAAGGAAAGAAAATTGAATTAAAGGACTTAAAGGGTAAAGGTGTATTTTTAAACTTTTGGGGAACTTGGTGTAAACCTTGTGAAAAAGAAATGCCTTATATGAATGAATTATATCCAAAGTATAAAGAAAAAGGCGTTGAAATTATTGCGTTAGATGCAGATGAAACAGATATTGCTGTTAAGAACTTTGTGAAACAATATGATTTGAAATTCCCAGTTGCCATTGATAAAGGAACAAAAATCATAGGCACATATGGAGTAGGTCCATTACCGACAAGCTTTTTGATTGATAAAGATGGAAAAGTAGTGGAGCAAATTATAGGTGAACAAACGAAAGAACAGTTAGAAGGCTATTTGAAGAAAATTACTCCGTAATAAAGAAAGCCTTTACATAAGAGGTGCATGTCTATAGCGCCTCTGATTTAAAAATTCTGAGTATTGCGGTAACTTGAGGTTAGAATATACAATAGTACATATAGATACAGGGGCGGTGAGAGTGTTGAAAGAAATTAAATGTGAGTGTGGACATGTTAATCCGATAGGAACCATTTTTTGTGAAGCTTGTGGGAAACCATTTGAAAGCAATGAAAATGTAAAACTATTGGATATGCGCTATGAGGGGAGTGCGCGGAGATCTCTCACGCAAACAAAAACGATAGTCGATAAAATTTGGAGCTTTTTCTCTTCTGTAAAAGTAGGTGTATGGCTAATCGTAATAACTTTAGCTGCATCAGCGATAGGAACAATTTTTCCGCAAGAAATGTACATAACGCCAGGAATTGCACCAGCTGAATATTATAAACAGGAATACGGATTTTTAGGGCAATTATACTATCAATTAGGATTTAATAATTTATACGGTTCATGGTGGTACATGATTTTAATTGCTTCTATCGGTACTTCACTTGTGATATGTAGTTTAGACCGTGTTATTCCCCTTTATAAAGCTTTAAAAAAACAAGGGGTAAAAAGACATCCTAGCTTTTTAAAGAGACAAAGATTATACGGGACTGGTACTCCGCAAGATGGTGACTTGGAAAGAGTGCAAAAGAATTTAAAGAAAAGAAACTATAACGTGAAAGTGGAAGACGGAAACGTTTTAGCGGAAAAGGGACGTTTCTCACGTTGGGGTCCATATGTAAATCATATCGGCCTTATTATCTTTTTATTCGGTGCGATGCTTCGTTTTTTACCGAGTATGTACGTAGACGAAGCTCTTTGGTTACGTGATGGTGAAACGAAAGAAGTACCAGGGACGGATGGTCAATACTATTTAAAAAATGAGAAGTTTATAAAAGAAGTTTATGATAAAAGTAAGGATAAGGAAGTTTTTGATGAAGCGATAGACCGTGTTGGGGATAAAATGATTGCGAAAAACTTCCAAACGAATGCAGTATTATATAAAGCGGTAGGCGAAAATATAGCAGGGCAAAAACCGAAATTAGAAAAAGTAAAAGAAGCGGAAATTCGCGTGAATGAGCCATTGAAATTTGATCAATTTGCAGTGTATCAAGTGGATTATAAAGAAAGTGAATTTAAAAGTATGTCCTTCCACTTGCAAAACAAAGAAAATAATCAAAAGTGGGGACCAATTAAAGTAGATTTAGCGAATCCTACAGAAAAATACGATTTAGGAAATGGTTATTCTTTAGAACTATTAAGCTATTTTCCAGATTTTTATTTTGATGAGAATGGAAAACCGAATACAAAAACAAAATTACCAAACAACCCTGCATTCGTATTTAAAATGTTTACGCCTGAGACGCCAGATGGTGAAGTGAGTTTCGTTGGTATTCAGCAAAATATAGAAGCAGATGGAAACAACAAATATAAAATGTCATTTGCAGGTGTTGAAATGCAAAATGCGACAGCTCTAACGGTTAGGAAAGATTTAACGCTTTGGATTCTTGGTATTGGAGGATTTATATTTATGGTTGGTGTCATTCAAGGTATGTATTGGAATCATCGCCGTATTTGGATACAACGTGTTAATGATGAATGGTGGATTGCAGGACATACGAATAAAAATTGGTTCGGTTTAAAGAAAGATATTGAAAGAATACTAGAAGGTACAGCAATTCCACAGCCAAATGATAAAGTAATTGATAAAAAAATTAGTTAAGGTGGGGAAACGATATGGTGCAAATAAGTAGTAACTTTCTCTTTACCGCATTTATTTTATATTTAATAGCAACTCTATTTTTTGGGGGAGCAATTAAAGAAAAGGGTCATAAATGGGCAAATGTAGGAATAACGATTACAATTTTAGGATTTATAGCACAAACAGTATATTTTGTTACAAGGTGGATTGCATCAGGTCATGCGCCAGTTAGTAACTTTTTCGAATTCGGTACGTTTTTCGGTATGATGCTTGTCGGAGCATTTATTGTAATGTATTTTATGTACCGCGTAAGTATAATGGGACTATTTGCATTACCAGTTGCTCTTTTATTAATTGCCTATGCAAGTATGTTCCCGAGGGAAATATCCCCGCTTATCCCATCTTTAAAAAGTAACTGGTTACACATTCACGTGACGACTGCAGCAGCAGGACAAGCAATTTTAGCAATTAGTTTTATTACGGGCGTTATGTATTTATTGAAAAATGTAGATCAATCAACGAGAAGTAAACGTACATTTTGGTTAGAAACGGTAGTGTTCACACTTGTTTGTACAGTTGGATTTATTGCGGTAACGACAGTATTCTCCAGTATGAAATATGAAGCTAAGTTTCAATGGATTGATAAAAATGAACAACAAGTCGAGATGAAGTATAATCTCCCAGCTTTAGTTGGACCACATGAAGGGAAGTTACTGACAGAAAATAAATTAGAACCGACAGTCGAAGTTCCAGCGATTGTAAATGCGAAAAAATTAAATACTGTTATTTGGTCAGTAATAGTTGGAACACTACTTTATGTTGTATTAAGACTTGTTTTACGCAAACGAGTATCAGCGGCACTTCAGCCACTAGTAAAGAATACGAATAGTGATTTACTGGATGAAATCGGATATCGATCTATTGCAATTGGATTCCCAGTTTTCACATTAGGTGCGCTAATTTTTGCGATGATTTGGGCTCAAATAGCATGGACGCGTTTTTGGGGGTGGGATCCGAAAGAGGTTTGGGCACTTATAACGTGGCTCTTTTATGCGGCAGTATTACATTTACGATTATCTAAAGGATGGCATGGGGAAAAATCAGCGTGGCTTGCAGTAATTGGTTTTGCGATCATTATGTTTAACTTTATTGTAGTGAACTTAATCATTGCGGGTTTACATTCATATGCATAGAGAAATAAAATAGGAGAGTGTATGTCACTTTCCTATTTTATTTTTGTCAAATTTTCTTCTTTTTTGAGAAAAACATGACAAAGTAGCGGTTGATTTTGTAAAATGATGTCGAGGACATAATATACTGTTCAAATAAAATACATAGTTTTGGAAAAAAATTGAACAAACTTTATTATTCTTGTGAAGCATAATAGTGGGAAGTGAAACATTTAGAGGAGTGCTTAAATAACCGAGAATAGCGCAACATAATAGTGTAGAAGGGTAGGTGTGAACCGCTGATGTGAAAATATGCAGCGGGTAGAAATGGAAAATGAATTTAGAATTTTAATTGTAGACGATGAGGATCGCATTCGTCGTTTATTGAAAATGTACTTAGAAAGAGAGCAATACACAATTGAGGAAGCAGATAATGGTGATACAGCTTTAGAAATGGCGTTGCAAAATGATTATGATTTAATCTTATTGGATCTTATGATGCCTGGTAAAGATGGTATCGAAGTGTGCAAAGGGGTTCGTGAGAAAAAAGCGACACCAATTATTATGTTGACGGCAAAAGGTGAAGAAGTAAATCGGGTACAAGGATTTGAAGTTGGAACGGATGATTATATTGTAAAACCATTTAGCCCACGTGAAGTAGTGCTTCGTGTGAAAGCGGTGTTACGTCGTGCTGTACCAACAACATTCTTTACACAAGATACAACGACGAAAGATGTTACTGTGTTCCCGCACTTAACAATTGATAACGATGCACATCGTGTTACTGCAGATGGTAATGAAGTGAACTTAACGCCGAAAGAATATGAATTACTATTATTCTTAGCGAAAGCTCCTGATAAGGTATTCGATCGAGAGCAATTGTTGAAAGAAGTATGGCAATATGAATTCTTCGGAGATTTACGTACAGTGGATACGCATGTAAAGCGTTTACGTGAGAAATTAAGTAAAAAATCACCAGATGCTGCGAAGATGATTGTTACCGTTTGGGGCGTGGGTTACAAGTTTGAGGTTGTGAACGACTGATGCTTTGGAGAAGTGTAGTAGGGAAGTTATGGATGACCATATTACTTCTCGTTTCGTTTGTTCTTGGATTTGTTGCGATTTTACTTTCACAGTTTTTTAGAACGTATTATGTTGATATGAGTGAAGCTAGGCTTCAGAAAGTTGCAACAAGTGTTTCAGAGTTAATTGAAGAAGGTGCCGATGTAAAAACGATTGAGAATATCGCGTATAAATTCTCTGACCCACTTTCAAGAATCATTATTGTAGAAGATGGTAAGGAGATTTCATCTTCTCCGAAACAAGAAGGATTAGTTACGCTAACAATAGATGATTTAAAAGAAGATAAAGAATTAGCTGCTGTTTTTAAAGATAAAAAAGAAATTAAAAACAACATAAGAAAAGCTTCTAATAGTAGGAAGAATAAAAATACTGAAAATGATATTATGATTGTCGGAAAACCGGTGCAATCAAAAAATCAAAGTGCAGTGTTCGTATATGAATCTTTACAAGTACCAATACAAGGTATGGAGAGAACGACTGATTTTATTTTCTTATCGGCTGGGATTGCGATTATATTAACAACTTTCTTTGCGTTCTTCTTATCTACTCGAATTACCGCACCGCTTCGTAAAATGCGTGAGGTTGCTTTTGAGGTGGCACGTGGGAAGTTTGATGCAAAGGCCCCTATGGTATCTCAGGATGAAATTGGTGAGCTTGCAACGGCCTTAAATCAAATGGGTAAACAGTTGAAGTTTAATATGAATGCTTTGCAGCAAGAAAAAGAACAGTTAGCTAGTATTTTGAGTAGTATGGCAGATGGAGTTATTACGTTAAATCAAGAAGGTGAAGTCGTAGTTATTAATCCACCGGCTGAAAATTTCTTACAAGTTTGGCAAGAAGAAAAAGAGATAGAGCTAAGTAAAAAACTACCTTCTGAACTTGTGGAACTATTCCATCGCGTTGTAGAAAGTGAGCAACAACAAGTTGTTGAAATTAATTTGCAAAAAGGTAACTACGTAGTTCTTATGACGCCGCTTTACAATCAAACGAAAATTCGTGGGGCTGTAGCAGTGTTGCGTGATATGACGGAAGAACGCCGTCTTGAGAAGATGCGTCAAGACTTTATTGCCAATGTATCACATGAACTTCGTACACCAATGGTCATGCTTCAAGGGTATAGTGAAGCGATTTTAGATGATATTGTGCAAACGAAAGAGGAAATTAATGAGTTTGTTCAAATCATTTATGATGAATCCGTTCGTTTAGGTAAACTTGTAAATGAATTATTAGATTTAGCTCGTATGGAAAGTGGCCACGTAGAGTTACATATTGGTGAAGTAGATATTCATCCATTTGTCGAAAAGATTGGCCGTAAATTCCAAGGGATTGCAAAGGATAAAGAAGTTGAACTAACAGTAGATTTCCAAAATCCAATTGAACAATATCCGTTTGATGCAGACCGTATGGAACAGGTGTTGACGAATTTAATTGATAATGCAATTCGTCATACGAATGCAGGTGGACATGTTGCACTTGTAATTCATACGGAAAATAATGGTCTTACTTTCGAAGTGCAAGATTCAGGTGCTGGTATTCCAGAAGAAGATATTCCATTCTTGTTTGATCGTTTTTACAAAGCTGATAAAGCAAGAACACGCGGGAAAAAGGGTGGAACAGGACTCGGGCTTGCGATTGCTAAAAATATTGTTCAAGGCCATGATGGGAAAATTTCTGTCTCAAGTGTTGTTGGAGAAGGAACTACATTCTCTGTATATTTGCCGAATCGTATAATTTAGATATATGTTTTTAAAGTTAATAATAAATAAAGTTCTACTGTTTTTTATTTTTTTGTAAAATCAATTAAATAAATTATAGTAGAACTTTTTTCTATCTTAGTCGAATTAAGAATATCGAGAGAGGTGCTGTGAAGAAATGAAATTATATACGAAAACAGGAGATAAAGGGAAAACAAGTGTAATAGGTGGCAGGGTGGATAAAGATAATATTCGTGTAGAAGCATATGGCACGATAGATGAGGCGAATTCTCATATTGGATATGCGATGACTAAGCTACAAGGCGGGGCATTTGGAGATGTTTACAATGACCTTGAAAATATTCAACATGAACTATTTGATTGCGGGGGAGATTTGGCGATAGTGGAGGAGAAAATCCCTTATAAAGTAACGATCGAAATGGTCGAAAGCTTGGAAAGAAGGATTGATTTGTATATAGAAGAAGCGCCACCATTAGAACGCTTTATTTTACCAGGTGGTAGCGAGGCATCGGCTACCATTCATATTGCACGTACTGTTGTAAGAAGAGCAGAGCGCTCTATCGTGTCGTTGAAAAAAGAAGTGGAAATAAATGAAGTTGTTCTAAAGTATGTAAATAGATTATCTGATTATTTGTTTGCAGTAGCTAGAGTAATAAATACTCGATTACAAGTAAAAGATGTGGAGTATAACCGTAGCGCATTAGTTTTTCGTGATAAGAAAGAGAAGGAAGTGGAGTAATTCACTTTCTTTTTTGTATACTTTTTTCTGTAATATACCAAAATAGAGAAGGTATGGTGGTAATTAGAAAACGGAGGATGTATATGAAAGTGTTAAAATGTAGCGTCATGTTATTGACTGTACTGTTTTTATCTCAATTACATGTTTACGCAGAAGAAAATCGATGGACATGGCCTGTGGAAGGACAGATAAGTGATTATTTTGGGACAAGGCATGGAAAACACTACGGTATTGATATAGCTGCACCGATCGGAGTACCTGTGGCAGCTATTCAAGATGGTAAGGTGACAAAGTCTTATTATTCAAATAGTTATGGGAACGTTGTATTTATTAAACATGGAGAATATGAGGCTGTGTATGCACATTTAAATAAGAGACACGTAGTTCAAGGGGATTATATTTCAAAAGGAGAAATAATTGGAGAAGTAGGAAACACAGGAGAATCACGAGGTGCACATTTACATTTAGAACTTCATCAAGGAAGATGGACGATGGCGAAAAAGAATGCGATGAATCCATTACTTGTTTTAAATGAACAAAGAAATGAAGTTGTTTCTTCCTCATTATATGTTGTACAAAAAGGGGATACTTTAGTTAATATTGCAAGGAAATTTAGTATGACACTTAAGGAAATAAAAGCAAAAAATGGATTGCAGCAAGAGCGAATTTATCCAAGTCAACAATTATACGTAAAGTAAAGAAGAGCTAGTTTAACTAGCTCTTCTTTTACCAAAAAATAAAGACACATATAAATCCAGAAATAGCTAAGTAGCTATATAAGTAAAAAACTTTTGTTCTTGTTTTTTCTTTTGTTCGAAACAGTACAATAGTCGGTTCAATTAAACCGATTGTCAAACAAAGTAAGCCAAGAAGCATACAACCAATCGAAAGAGAGTACAGGGCGATTTGTGGTGCTTGAAATGGAATCATCCATTTTAATAAAAATGCAATAAGTGCAGTGTAACAAATGCTGCCGATGTATTTATTCAACGGTGTATTAGAACGAAAACCAGGAAGTTTTTTTAAGAAAGAGCGAGAAACAACTTCTGTTTGTAAAGATGTATGCTCTTCGATAATTTTTTGAGCTTCTTTTCCTTTTTGGAAAAGGGATAATATCCAGTTACGCTCACCTTGAAAAATAAATTGAGAAGTTGTCAAATAGTGATCAACCTTCACTTTATTCCAACTCTTCCATGGATGACGCTCGCACAATTTTAATTTACTTTCTGTTTTTTTATCATACTGATAAATACTGATGCCATCTTCATCGAAAGCAGCATAGTATGTCTCGCTTGAGAATGTGCCTAAATCAATTGGACAGTAGAAAAGTAATTCTTTTTTTAAGTAAAAGTATTCTTTTCTTAAGTTTTTTTTCATTGCTTCTCGAATAGAGTGTCTTTTATCTTTCTTCATGACATTTCCTCCATAACTCAGAAAATGTTCTTATCTTAACAATTCAACATCTTATCACTTTTCATTATATATGACTAGGGAATTCAAAAGAGAAATGCCTAATAATAAAAAATATGGGGTGTATTGTAAAATATTTTGCAATTATTAATGGGTTATAAAAAATAAATAACTAATTTTAAATAAGTTACAATTTTTTAGTTCACAATGTTATTAGGTTGTTGTATAATGAAGGGGAAAATAGAATATCGGTCTATCTTCGGGGCAGGGTGAAAATCCCGACCGGCGGTGATGAACTATTTATGATTTCGTTCTAAGCCCGCGAGCCGTTAAGGCAGGATTTGGTGTGATTCCAAAGCCGACAGTATAGTCTGGATGGGAGAAGATGGAGGTTCAAGCGTTCAAAAAAGATAGGAATTTGAACGTCTGTTTGATATGCCTTAAATTCTCCCTTTGTGTAAAACACAAAGGGTTTTTTCATTCTATGAAAAAATAGGCATAGCAGAACCTTTCCACTTTCCATGAGATGATCGATGGAAAAGGAGAGAGAACGATGAAACAAAAAAACAGTGTAGTAAAGATGGTGAGTGTAGCAATGCTAAGTAGTATTGCATATTTACTAATGATGTTGGATTTCCCGTTCCCAGGGCTTCCGCCATTTTTAAAAATTGATTTTAGTGATGTGCCAGCTCTAATTGCTGCAATTATTTTTGGACCAATTGCGGGGATAATTGTAGAGGGAATAAAGAATATTTTACATTACGGGATTCAAGGTAGTTTAGTAGGAGTGCCAGTTGGAGAAATTGCAAACTTTATTGCAGGATGTTTATTTATTGGACCAGCAGCTTTCTTATTTAGAAAGTATCGTACTGTAAAGAGTTTAACGACAGGACTAATGTTAGGGACAATTACAATGGCGCTAATTATGAGTGTATTAAACTATATCATCATATTCCCAGCTTACACTTGGTTTTTAAATGCACCTGCTATGTCTAGTGAGGCTATAAGAACGACTGTTGTAACAGCGATCTTACCGTTTAATTTAATTAAAGGAATTGTAGTAACAATTGTATTTGTAGCATTATTCTCACGCCTGAAAGTATGGGTGTTTGCAAAAATGAAAAATGCATAACATATAAAATAAAACCATTAGTAGTGTGAAACTACTAATGGTTTTTTGATAAGTAGAATGAAAATAGGGAACAAAAAATGCCCCTCATCAATATGAGGGGCATTTTTTGAAGTTAATAAAAGACTATTCGAATTTTAAAGCGTCGCCGTCAAATGATTCGTCAGCAACTTTAATTGAGTCAGTTGGACAACCTTCGAATGCATCCATCATATCTTCAATTAATACATCTGGAATTTCAACGATACCTTGGTTATCATCTAATGTTACAAATGCAATACCTTCATCATCATAGTCATAAATGTCTGGTGCAGCAGCGCCGCAAGCACCACATGCGATACAAGTATCTTTATCAACGATTGTATATTTTGCCATCTTTTTTCCCTCCTGATAATATGTATGTGAAAAGCTCGCCATAAAAATTATAACCTTATTGTAAAACGGTTTGTAAAACTTTTCAACATAAAATTATAATGATAATGCTTATCAATTAGAGTGTCAACTTATTTTTGAATTATGTCATAAGATTTTCAAAATACGTAAATGTTATTTCGTTTGGTACAATAGAGTATGTACAAGCATATGGTACCGATATGATAAGGTTAATGAGTAACAGTAGACGTTGTAATCATATTGAAAAAGAATTAAGTTAAATTGGAAAGGGGAAGCGGTAATGCAACTACAATATACTTTATTGTATTGTTTAAAACAATTGAATGGCGAAAGGACCGTTTCTTCTATTTATTATTTATTAAAAGGAAAGAGGTCATCGCAAACATTACAAGATGGGAATATGTTTCAAATTTCTTTTTTGTTTGGGATTTATAAATCTTTGAATAGAGCTGATTATGATCAAGAAGTTGCAAAGTTGGTACAAACGGATTTAGTTCAATCTATACATGAAAATACATACGTAGTAACGACTGCTGGTAACATGCAATTAAACAAATGGAAAGATGACTTTGCTTTTCCGACGTGTTTACATGGTTTACACTATGGTGAAATAGGTGAAACGTTTTGGAAGAGATTATCATTAATCGTTCAAACCATTTCGAATTTACAACAGGTGAATACGAAATTTATTCCAATTCAGCAAGATACAGAAATAATGATGTGGGTGAAACGTTTTCTCACTGGAATACCATATATGAGAAGTGAATTGGCTAAAAGGTTGTGGAAGGAGATGTATACTCTTTTACAAAAAAATAAACCATTAGAGGCGACAATCGTAACATATCGCTTAACGGGCTATAAACGCATCGGTTGTACGTTGCAACAATTAGCGGAAATTACGAAACAAGATGTATTTCGAGTGTATTTTTTATTTTGGGGTACAATTCATTTCATTATTCAAGAAGTTCGTAATAAAGAAAGTGAGTTTCCGTTATTAGCTGAAATTATATCTTATCCAAATGAGAAGGCTGATTTATTTAGCATATCTACGAAAAAAACATATAATCTTTGGAGACAAGGACGCTTTCTGGAAGAAATAGCAACAATTCGGAATTTGAAGGTTGCAACGATAGAAGATCATTTTGTAGAAATCGCTTTACGAGAAAAAGAATTTTCAATTGAGATGTTTATGGAGAAAGACAAAATAGATAAAGTAAAAGAAGTAATTGAGACATTACAAACACGTAAGTTACGTGTCTTGAAACAAGCGGTTGGGGAAGAGATATCTTATTTTGAAGTCCGTCTTGTATTGGCACGGATGGAGGGTATAAATGAAACTTGAGGAATATTTATATAAGTGGTTTGGATATTCTGAATTTCGTCAAGGACAAAAAGAAGTTATTACAGACTTATTAGAAGGAAAAGATGTTATAGCGATGCTTCCGACTGGAAGAGGGAAATCTATGTGCTATCAACTCCCAGGGCTAATGCAAGAAGGAACAGTGCTTGTTGTATCACCACTATTATCTTTAATGGAAGATCAAGTTACACAATTAAAGTATGTTGTGAAAAATCGAGTGATTGCATTTAATAGTTTTCGGACATTAAGTGAAAAAAGAGAAGCGATGAAAAAATTGGCTTTTTATAAATTTATTTTTGTGTCTCCAGAAATGTTGCAATCGGATTTATTAATAAGAGAATTGAAGAAAATTCATATTTCAATGTTTGTTGTGGATGAGGCCCATTGTATTTCGCAGTGGGGGTATGATTTTAGACCGGATTATAAAAAATTAAACGTAGTAATTGAGAACATTGGATCTCCTACGGTACTAGCATTAACAGCGACAGCGACAAAGGATGTACTGCAAGATATAGCAGAGAGTTTAAGTTTAAAGAATGTCTCGCAGCATGCATACTCTATTGATCGTCCAAATATTGCAATGGAAGTGCAATTTGTAGAGACGATAGAAGAGAAGAAAGAAGCACTTTTGGAACATGTGATGTATTTACAGGGGCCTGGGATTGTATATTGTTCAAGTAGAGCATGGACAGAACGTTTAACGGAATATTTAAGAGGAAAAGGCTGTACTGGTGTGGCTTTTTATCATGGTGGTATGGAACATGAAGAGCGTATGTTAATTCAGCAGCAATTTATGAATGATCAATTGCAAATTGTAATATGCACAAGTGCTTTTGGTATGGGAGTAAATAAGTCGAATACGAGATATATTATTCATTTCCATTATCCGACTAATATAGCTTCCTACTTGCAAGAAATCGGAAGAGCTGGAAGAGATGGCGAACCGAGTATAGCCTTTTTATTATGTAGTCCGTTGGATCACGATTTGCCAATTTCAATTATTGAAGATGAATTGCCAAGTAAGTCGCAAATACAATTTTTATTTTCTTTACTACAAGAAAGAATGTTTCAAACGAAAGAATTACCAATAGAAGATGTAGAAGAAATTTGTTATAATGCAGCAAGATTTAATGAACAATATTGGCGTTTCATCCGCTATCATCTCGAACGGCTTGGGATCATACAACGGCGAAAACTAATATTAGAGAGCTTGTCAGATGAAATCATGAACAGATTAATAGCTGAAGTAGAAATAAGATTGCGTAATAAATATAGTGAGCTAGAAAACATGAAGTCATGGATACAAGTTAAAGGATGTAGGCGTGAATATGTACTTCAACAGTTCGGTTATAGAAAAGAGACAGAGTTGAAAAATTGCTGCGATTATTGTGGTATTACAAAAACGGAGTATAAAAAAAGACGAGCGCAACAATCCGATTTCGACTATAATTGGGAAACAGAGTTACAAAAGCTTTTCGGCCTAGAAAAGATGGAGGAATGATGAACATTCAAAGGCATAATGTTGAAGATATGAGTCCGAAAGAAATAAGGCTGAATCTGTATATAACACAGCTAATTATTATTGGTATTGGTTGTTTGCTAGCATATATATTATTTCGAGATACAAAAGAAGTTTTTAGTCTTTGGAAGTGGGAACCTGTACGAATACTTATAGTAGGTAGTTTATTAGCGATTGGTATTGTGTTATTAGATTATGTTGCAATGCGAGTATTTCCAGAGTCTTGGTTTGATGATGGTGGTATTAACGATAAGATGTTTCAAGGAATGTCAGTTATGCATTTACTCGTTATTACGTTCGTTATTGGCTTTGCAGAAGAATTTTTATTTAGAGGTGTAATGCAGACTCATTTCGGAATTATAATAGCAAGTTTAGTATTTGCAGTCTTACATATTCGGTATATAACAAAGCCATTTTTGTTTTGTTTCGTCTGTTTTATTAGTTTTGTCTTTGGTTATGTATTTGAATGGACAGAGAATTTATTTATAACAATCTTTGCACACTTTCTTGTTGATTTTATAATGGGACTCCAACTAAGAAAATAAATGGAAGGTGGTGGTGAACAACATGAGGAAACGAATTCCTGATTTTGAAGAGGAATTAGAAGTTGAGCAAGTGGAAGAAGATGAAAGTTTACCGCCGCGAAGTGAACTTCATAGAAATAAAGAGAAAAAGCAAAAGTTTAAAATGAATCACATTTTTGTCCGAGTATTAACGTGTCTATTCATATTGCTACCAATTAGTATTTTATGGTATACGGATAAATATATTCAGGTGAAAAGTGATAGTAGTAATGCTGGTAAAAGTGCGTTTGAAGTAATTTTTTTTGATTCAGCCAAATCTGAAACTCAGAAACAATCTGAGAAGGTGGTAACGCATACTGTGAAAAAGGGAGAAACTTTAGAAAGTATAGCGAAGCAATATTTTTCAGATGAAAGTGGGATTGAAGTTATTAAAAAGTATAATAACTTAGAAGAAGATGAAGTGAGTGCAGGTCAAGAATTAAAAATTCCGATAAAAGATAAGTCCGTAAAACAAGAGAGCTAGTAAATTAAGCAATTCGTAGCTTGTTATAAAAACTGAGGATTATCTTTATGAGTAGGGGAGTAAAAATATGATATGGATTACAATATTAAGTACTCTCATATGTATAGGTATAATATTTCTTCTTGTAATGTATAAAGAAGCGATGCGTAATACGGTATTGGAACATACTTTAGAATTTAAAGAATTCCCGCAAAGTTTTCAACAGATGAATATGTTTTTTATTTCTGATATTCATAGAAGAGTCGTTTCAGATTCGTTAATTGAGCGAATAAAGGGAAAAGTAGATCTCGTTATTATTGGTGGTGATTTAGCGGAAAAGGGCGTACCTTTATCAAAAATCTCTGCAAATATTCAAAAGTTAAGAGCGATAGCTCCTGTATATTTTGTATGGGGAAATAATGACTATGAGATTGAATACCATGAATTAGATGCGTTGCTATTAGAAAATAATGTAAAAGTTTTAGATAATACAAGAGTTGTATTTGAATCTGAGTTAGGAGAGAAAATTTGCTTACTCGGTGTAGATGATGTTGGATTGGAACGTGATCGTTTAGACTTAGCATTGGCTGATTGTAAAGAAGAGGGATTTCGTATTTTAATTAGTCACAACCCTGATATAATAAAAAAAATGTCTGGAAAAGAACAAATTTCACTTGTGTTAAGTGGACATACACATGGAGGACAGATTCGATTATTCCCATCTGAAAAATATTTAAAAGGTGGCGTATATAATCATTCAAATACGACTCTCTTTGTTAGTAATGGATACGGAACAACATTGATTCCACTTCGTTTTCGAGCACCTGCTCAAACACATATTATTACGTTATGTGGAGGGAAATGATGCCAACTCTAAATGGAAAATATAATATAAAAGCTGTTTCGAATATTATTGGAGTTCAACCGAGTACGCTTCGTGCATGGGAAAGGCGATATCAGATTATTGCCCCAAAGCGGAATCAAGCTGGGCATCGATTATATACAGAAGAGCATATTCGAATTTTGAAATGGTTAATGGAGAAGGTTTCTTCCGGTATGATGATTGGACAAGCAGTGCAGTTATTAGAAGGGAATCGTTTGCAGAGTAATGCCCAAAAAGAAATACATTACGATAAAGAAGTTGTTTTAGTGGACGATTTACTACAAGCTTTGTTAGAATTTGATGAAATTACAACTTCTGCATTAATAAATGAGGCTTTTAGTATTTATTCAACAGAAAAAGTTATCACCGGTATTATTCTTCAAGTGACAAACAAATTGTTGACACTAAAAAATAACAATGAGATTGCAATGACGCAATTCCAATATGCCGTATCATTTTTACAAACTCGTCTAGGAATGGTGTATCATAATGCTTCAACGTTTTCTTCCATACACAAAGTAATTGTGTTAGAAAATAATACATTGAAAGGATTTATTTTCTCAATGTATTTACGTTTAAAAGGATATGAGGCGATACATATTAGGACAAGTTTAGAGGGAGATGGCATGTTATTAGCGGTTGAGCAAATACAGCCAAAACATTTATTTGTCTCTTTTGAAAATGGCCTAGAACTGAAAAGGGCGATGAATGTTGGGGATTTATTGCAAGAAAAAAATGAGAACCTTTCTGTTGGGGTTATAGGGGAAATAAGCGCTCGAGATCAGTTGAACATTCAAACAATCCTAATCGGCGATACGAAAGAAGAATGGGATGAATGGTTAAAAATGTTAGAATAGTTGTTCGGAAAGAACCATCTATTTTCTATTTCATATAATAAAAATTAGATTCAATGGTTACGTAGGGAGGGTATGAGATGAGGCTGGAACGATTAAATTATAATAAGATAAAAATTTTCCTAACATTTGATGATTTATCTGAACGAGGATTAACGAAAGAGGATTTATGGAGAAATGCACCGAAAGTACAGCAACTATTTCGTGATATGATGCAAGAAGCAAATAAAGAATTAGGATTTGAAGCAGATGGTCCGATTGCAGTTGAAGTATTTTCTCTACAAGCACAAGGCATGGTTGTAATAGTAACGAAGGAAAATCAAGAAGTGGATACAGATGATGAGTTCCGTGACGAGTTTATTGAAATGCAAGTGACTCTAGATGAGAGCGAGCACATACTTTATGAGTTTGCTACACTAGACGACGTAATTAACCTGTCGAATCGCTTATATAACCTTGGTGTAACTGGCGGAAAGTTATATACATGGGATGGGCGTTTCTATCTTTGGATGGAAGAAGAAGAGCAAATACAATTATTGAAGGCGGATTTTATAGCTATTTTAGCAGAATACGGTAATCCGTCTACGGCAACCATTTACCGTGTAATGGAGTATGGTAAAGAATTAATGGCTTCTCAAGCAATTGAACAAGTATACAATTACTTTGTGAAAAAGCAAAACCTCAGCTAATATAACATAGCTGGGGTTTTGCATTTTATTTGGATAAGAGGAGTAAGGCTAGGGTCAATTATAAATATTTAAACAAACGTTTTCTTAATTAAATATACCGTTTCGCGACGCTGTATTCGAGTGAGATAAAAAATATTTAAATATTTAAGTATTTTACTTTTCTAAAAGCAATAAAAGGACTATAATAATAGTGAAAACGCTTGCAATACGAAATAAGTTGTATATATTTGTTAGCGTTTTCTATTGCATTCCAAATTTAACGGTGTATACTAGGCAATGAAGGTTTACTAAACAAGTGAAATTACAGGGGGTTTACTTACTATGGTAGCCGAAAAGGGAACTCAAACAAAAACACAACAACAAAGGGAACAACATTTTGAACTATTGAATTCGACACAAATTGTTATTAGTGAAGCATTAGAAAAATTGGGTTATCCAAACGAAGTATATGAATTATTAAAAGAACCAATTCGTATGATGACAGTGAAAATACCAGTTCGTATGGATGACGGGACTGTTAAAATATTTACAGGATATCGTGCGCAACATAATGATGCTGTTGGTCCAACGAAAGGTGGAATTCGCTTCCATCCGAATGTAACAGAAAATGAAGTGAAAGCACTTTCGATCTGGATGAGTTTAAAATGTGGTATTGTTGATTTACCGTATGGTGGAGGTAAAGGTGGAATTATCTGTGACCCACGTGAAATGTCATTCCGTGAATTAGAAAGACTAAGCCGCGGTTATGTACGAGCAATTAGCCAAATCGTTGGTCCTACAAAAGATATTCCGGCTCCAGACGTATTTACAAACTCTCAAATTATGGCATGGATGATGGATGAGTATAGCCGTATTGATGAATTTAATTCACCAGGATTTATTACAGGTAAGCCACTTGTATTAGGTGGATCACACGGACGTGAAACAGCAACAGCGAAAGGTGTAACAATTTGTATTCGCGAAGCTGCAAAAAAACGCGACATTGATATTAAAGGTGCGCGTGTTGTTGTTCAAGGGTTCGGTAATGCGGGTAGCTTCTTAGCTAAATTTATGCATGATGCAGGTGCGAAAGTAATTGCAATTTCAGATGCTTACGGTGCATTACATGATCCAAATGGATTAGATATTGATTATTTATTAGACCGTCGTGATAGCTTCGGTACAGTAACAAAACTATTCAATAATACAATTTCAAACAAAGAATTGTTAGAACTTGATTGCGATATTTTAGTTCCAGCTGCAATTGAGAACCAAATTACAGAAGAAAATGCTAATAATATTAAAGCAAAAATTGTTGTTGAAGCTGCAAATGGTCCAACAACTTTAGAAGCAACTAAAATTTTAACAGATCGCGGAATTTTACTTGTTCCAGACGTATTAGCAAGTGCTGGTGGAGTTACAGTATCTTACTTTGAGTGGGTACAAAATAACCAAGGTTACTACTGGACAGAAGAAGAAGTAGAACAACGCTTAGAAAAAGTAATGGTAAGATCATTTGATTCTATTTATGAAACAGCACAAGTTCGTAAAGTGAACATGCGCTTAGCAGCTTATATGGTTGGTGTTCGTAAAATGGCTGAAGCAAGTCGCTTCAGAGGTTGGGTATAATATTATATCGTGAAAAAACGTGATTCCTTTCGAGGGAATCACGTTTTTTTGTTGGAGTATTAGTGTGAGGTGTTGTATATGGAAAATGAAATGATGGAACGAGTAGAACAATTAGAAGAAAAGGTTAAGAGCTTAGAGGGAGAACTCTCAAGAACGATGAAAGCCCGAAAAACAAGTGTCGTTCGGATGTTCGGAGAAGGCTTATTGTTTTTAATATTTGGTGTGGTTGTAGTAGGGCCGATAATCGCTTTTATATTCACGATTATTACTTGGCTTGTTGAAAAATAAAATAAAAAAATAAAAGAACGCTTGTTCTGTACGAACAAACGTGCTATACTCTCCTTAGATAAACAAAACGGAAATGATTTTAAGGAGAGATAAATGATGAAAATGACAGTAGACCAAAGATTTATGATGCCAGCAGATGTTGTAGAACGAGTGGAAGTATTACGAAACAAAAAAAGTAAGCGTGGCACATTATTACAATCAGTAAATAAATTTTTCGGCTTAGATACGAAAGAAGATTGTGTTTGGTTTTACGGTTTTTATGGAGTCGCTGTAAGTATTTTGTTATTTATGGTGTTCACATCAAATATTTTCGATTTTCTCTTCGTGTAAGAAATATGCGATAAGGACATTGCTACCGAATACATATATAAGGAAGTAAGGTAATTTTCTAAAGCGGGAGTTGGTAGTAATGGCGATGTTTCCTATAGAGCGTAACTATATTGGATATGGAAGTTCACGACCGGGAATTCCTCTTTCTAAAGTAAGGTTTATTGTAAGTCATGATACAGGAAATCCTGGTAGCAATGCAATAGGAAATCGGGATTACTTTAATGAAATACAACCGAAAGCTTCGGCGCATACATTTATAGATGACAAAACAATATTGGAAATTGTTCCTATAAATGAAGTTGCGTATCATGTTCGATATGGTGTGTCGACGGATAATGACTTATATGGTTATGATGCGAATAAGGCTGCCATTGGTGTGGAACTTTGTTATGGCGGTGATGTTAACTTTTGGGAAGCGTATACGCGTTTTACATGGTATCATGCTTATTTATGTCAAAACTTTGGCTTGAATCCGAAAAAAGATATCGTATCACATAAAACACTTGATCCAGCTAGAAAGATTGATCCTGAAAATGTATTAGGGAAACAAGGTATTAAATTTCAACAGTTTTTAGCAGATGTCTATCGGATGTACGTTTCGTTTAGATGACAAACGTATGAAAAATGAATACAATAAAGATAGGTGCCTACTGTTGTAAGTAGGTTTTTTCTTGTTTTTATAAATAGTGCAGAGGTAGAAGACTAGGAGTGAACCGAGTATGCAGAAAGAAACAGCTATCATAATTGGAGGCGGTCCGTGCGGATTAGCAGCAGCAATTTCGTTGCAAAAGGTAGGGATTAATCCGTTAGTAATTGAAAAAGGAAACATTGTAAATGCGATTTATAATTATCCAACTCATCAAACATTTTTCTCCTCTAGTGAAAAATTAGAAATTGGTGAAGTAGCTTTTATTACCGAAAACCGTAAGCCAGTTCGAAATCAAGCACTTGCGTATTATCGCGAAGTAGTAAAGCGTAAATCTGTACGCATAAATGCTTTCGAACGAGTAGAGAAAGTTCAAAAAGATGGAGAAGTTTTTAAGGTTGAGACGACGAAACGTGACGGACATAAAGAAATATATATAGCGAAATATATTGTTGTAGCCACTGGATATTATGACAATCCAAATTATATGAATGTTCCAGGTGAGGAACTGAAGAAAGTAGCTCACTATTTTAAAGAAGGACATCCTTATTTTGATCGAGATGTAGTAGTTATAGGTGGAAAAAACTCAAGTATAGACGCTGCGTTGGAACTTGTTAAAGCAGGAGCGCGTGTAACGGTACTGTATCGTGGAAGTGAGTACTCGCCGAGCATTAAGCCGTGGATTTTACCGGAATTTGAGGCGTTAGTACGAAACGGTACAATTCAAATGCATTTTGGGGCTCATGTGAAAGAAATTACTGAACATACATTAACGTATACCGTTGATGACGGGGCATTTACAATCCAAAATGATTTTGTATTTGCGATGACGGGTTACCATCCTGATCATAGTTTCTTAACGGAGATGGGCGTTCGAATTGATGAAGAAACTGGGCGTCCGATTTATACAGAGGATAGAATGGAAACAAACACTGAAAATATTTTCATTGCAGGTGTAATTGCCGCTGGGAATAATGCAAATGAAATATTTATCGAGAACGGTAGATTTCATGGAGATGCGATTGCGCAAACCATTGCGTCGAGAGAAAAATAAAAAGAAGCTGTCGAAAAATTCGACAGCTTTTTTTATTCGTGCATAAACATATTTTGGATTGTTTCATGTGATTTTGTATTCTCTAATGCGACTAGTAATTTAATACGTGCTTTTTGAGCGTTTAAGCCGTATGTGAATATAACGCCCATATCTTTTAATTGTTTGCCGCCACCTTCATATGAATATACGTCTTGAACGATACCATTGAAGCAACGTGAAACTAATACGACTGGAATTCCTTTGCTTATTAATCGTTCTAAACTAGGGAGTGTACGTGGAGGCAAATTACCTTGTCCAAGCGCTTCAATGACAATTCCGTCAACTGGAAGGTTTTCAATTGCTGCTAACAATGTATCATCCATACCAGCATATGCTTTTAGAACAACTACGCTTTTAGAGATGTTATTTACTGTATACGTTTCATGATGTACTAAAGCGTGATGGAAAACAACACCACGTTTTGTTACCATTCCAATTGGTCCATATTGTGGACTTTGGAATGTTGCAACATTACTTGTATGTGTTTTCGTTACATTTGTAGCGCAATGAATTTCGTCGTTTAATACGACTAGAACACCTTTTTCTGCAGCTTCATTACTGCTAGCTACTTTTACAGCTGATAAGAAGTTATATAGACCATCAGCACCTAATTCATTACTAGAACGCATTGCGCCTGTTACTACGATTGGAATAGTTGCTTTGACTGTTAAATCTAGGAAATATGCGGTTTCTTCTAATGTATCCGTACCATGCGTAATGACTACGCCATGAATGTTGTCTTGTTTTACTCTTTCATCAATGATGACTTGTAATTGTAACATCTCGCTTGGTGTCATATGAGGAGATGGTAGATGGAACACATCTTCAACGATTAAATCAACATCGCCTTCTAAATCAGGAATGAATTTTAAAAGAGGATTTTTTTCTCCTGGTTGTACGACCCCAGTTTCTTTATCTTCCTCCATTGCAATTGTTCCACCTGTGTGTAAAACTAGGATTCTTTTCAATGCTTATACCCCTTTCAAGTTGAAAAATACATTTAGAACATAACATGTTTTGAGTAAATTCGACAATGAAAATGTATAAAAGCATGCTTGGAATATGACAATAAATTTAATTGCGCTATGTACGTTGTATAAAATCATGAAATGTAATGTGTAAGTATATGGTGGGAAGGAGTGGATATCTTGAAGAAGGTGGAGAAAATTATCATTCGTATATTAATAATTCAATTTATTTGTCTTTGTGTTGTGCAATTGTTATTTATACATAAGTCATCAATAAAATATCTATCTAAAATTGTTTATTATGAAGGTGTCGTCGCGAAAAATAAAGAAGAAATCTTACAGGTGAGTAGGTAGTTTTCGTTTTCTTCTAGGAAGGATTATGCTACAATAATTGAGGATTTAATGACGTGAAGCAAATGAGAAGAAGCAGGGATGAATACCTGCTTTTCGTTTTGTTTTATAAGTGAAAAAATGAGGTGTTACAATGGATAAACGAATTTCAATTGCTATAGATGGTCCAGCAGCTGCTGGGAAAAGTACAGTTGCAAAAGTTGTGGCAAAGAAGCTTTCTTACGTTTATATTGATACAGGCGCAATGTACCGTGCTATTACATATGCAGCCCTTGAACAAAAAGTGGATATTGAAAATGAAGAAAAGCTAATGGAAGTTGTAAAAAATGTGAATATTGAATTTCAACAAGGAGAAAATACACAACTTGTATTTTTAAATGGACAAGATGTTTCGGAAGTTATTCGTACGCCTGATGTGACGAATCGAGTATCTATTGTGGCAAAGCATCGTCTTGTTCGTGAAGAAATGGTTCGTCGTCAACAAGAATTAGCGGAAAAAGGCGGCGTTGTAATGGATGGCCGTGATATTGGTACACATGTGTTACCAGATGCTGAAGTGAAAATCTTTATGCTTGCTTCTGTAGAAGAAAGAGCGGAAAGAAGACATTTAGAAAATATAAATAAAGGTTTCGATTCTAATTTAGAGCAGTTACAAGAAGAAATTGCTCAGCGTGATAAATTGGATTCAGAACGCGAAGTTTCTCCTCTAAAAAAGGCTGATGATGCATTGGAATTAGATACAACTTCTTTATCAATTGAAGAAGTCGTCCAAAAAATTATGGGTATTGTTTCAGGAGTATTTGCGAAATAAAGAAAGGGGATTATCCTCTTTCTTTTTTTGTTTGTATAGAAATGTAAAGGATACGTGAATTGTGAGTCTCTTTCCTTGACAAATGAGCCGATTTATAAGAAGTTAGTTAAAGAGGAATAAAACTGTCAGAATATATTCGCTATTATATTTCAAAACATACTTTCTTCAAGATGATTTTGCTGTATACTATTTATATAGGATTAATATATTTTCTTATGAATGCTATTGAAAAAGAGTATGTGATGATAAATTCTTAAACATGCAAATGAAAACATTTGTTTTCATTTCGTATATACATAAAAATGCTTTGTCAATTCTGTAGGGAGGTATTTCCATGGTAGAGAAAATGAATGAAGAAGTTATGGATTCAAAAGAATTACAAGTTGGTGACGTTGTTACAGGTTCTGTAACGAAGGTTGAAGAAAAACAAGTGCTTGTAAATGTTGGATACAAAACAGATGGCGTAATTCCAATTAGTGAATTAGCTAACGTTCATATTGAAAAAGCAAGCGATGTTGTAGAATTAGATCAAACACTAGAATTGAAAATTATTAAATTAGAAGAAGATGATCTTGTTTTATCTAAACGTGCTGTTGATGCAGAAAAAGCATGGGTAGAATTACAAGAGAAATTTACTTCTGGTCATGTATTTGATGTTACTGTAAAAGATATCGTGAATGGTGGATTAGTTGTGGACCTAGGCGTTCGTGGTTTTATCCCAGCTTCACTTGTAGAAGTACATTATGTAGAAGACTTTTCTGACTATAAAGGAAAAACATTAGCGGTAAAAATTGTTGAATTAGACCGCGAAAAAAATCGTGTAATCCTTTCGCATAAAGCGGTAGTAGAATTAGAACTAGATTCTAAGAAAAAAGAAGCAATCTCTTCGTTAAAAGAAGGGGATATTGTTGAAGGAACAGTACAACGATTAACGGATTTTGGTGCTTTCGTTAACGTTGGTGGTGTGGACGGTTTAGTTCACATTTCGCAAATTTCACACGAACGTGTGGAGCAACCATCTGAAGTGCTAGAGCAAGGTCAAAAAGTAAAGGTAAAGGTGCTATCTGTTGATGCTGATACGCAACGTATCTCTTTATCAATTAAAGCAGCTCAGCCGGGACCTTGGGAAAATGTTGCTGGTGAAATAAAAGCTGGTGATATTCGTGAGGGAGTAGTAAAACGTCTAGTTACATTCGGTGCTTTCGTTGAAATTTTACCTGGCGTTGAAGGGCTTGTGCACGTATCTCAAATTGCAAATCGTCACGTGAAAAATCCAAATGAAGTATTGGAAATGGGACAAGAAGTAAAAGTGAAAGTACTTGAAGTACATGTAGCGGAAAAACGTATTTCTTTAAGTATAAAAGAAGCACTTGAAGAAAATAATGTAACAGAAGATTATAGCAAATATGAGCCAAATGCTGATTCTGCTACTTTCCAATTAAGTGATATTATTGGTGAACAACTGAAAAAATTAAAGAAATAAAGAGGGGTACGAGTGGTAAGGGCAAAACGTAAATTAGATCATATTGAATATGCTCTTTCTACTGGTCAGTCTCGTACGCATGGCTTTCATGATATTGATTTTGTGCATCAAAGCTTGCCAAATTCAAGTTATGATACTATAACATGTGAAACAAAAATCGGCGAACTTTCACTAAGTTCGCCGATTTTTATCAATGCGATGACTGGTGGTGGAGGAGAGCAAACGTTACATATTAATGAGCAACTAGCATATGTAGCGAAACATCATAATCTCGCTATGGCTGTAGGTTCGCAAATGGCAGCGTTAAAAGATGAGCGTGAGGCGGCTTCTTATAAGGTCGTTAGAAAGATAAATCCAAATGGGATTTTCTTTGCGAATTTAGGTAGTGAGGCAACTGTCGAACAGGCAGAGCGTGCCGTTGATATGATTGAAGCAAACGCACTACAAATTCATTTAAATGTTATACAAGAGTTAACGATGCCTGAAGGAGATCGTGATTTTACGGGGGTACTTCAGCGGATTGAACAAATTGTTTTAAAGAGTAAAATTCCTGTCATTGTAAAAGAAGTTGGATTTGGGATGAGTAAGGAAACAGTGCAACAGTTAGTGAGTATAGGTGTAACGGCAATTGATATTGGTGGACAAGGTGGTACAAATTTTGCTGCTGTTGAAAATGAAAGAAGACAGCGAATGCTTTCTTATTTTAATAACTGGGGCATACAAACAACTACCTCGATTATTGAAGCAACCTCTACAAATAACAACCTCTCTTTTATTGCATCTGGGGGCATACAAACAGCGCTTGACGTGGCGAAGGCAATCGCATTAGGGGCGAATACAACCGCATTTGCTGGATACTTTTTACGTATTTTAATGCAAGATGGTATCGAGAAGTTAGTGGATGAAATTGATCTTTTACATACAGATTTAAAATTTATTATGACAGCTCTTGGTGCGAAGACGATAGAAGAGTTGCAATCTGTACCTCTTGTTGTAAAGGGCGAAACGTATCATTGGTTAATGCAGCGTGGTATTGATACAACGCATTATAGTAGGAGATAAAAAAACCAACCGAACGGTTGGTTTTTTGTTTTCTATTCTTTTTTGTAATATAAAGTAGGGAACGGAATTAGTATTCTATAAAAAACAGACGTTTAATAAGATTAATTGTATATAAAAATATTATTCGGCGGAATTTGCAATTGAAAAAGAGGTTGCAAAAATGAGAAAATATAGAAGAGGTGATGCTGAATTATTAGAGAGAGTTTAAATTTCCTATGGGAAATAGGTGAAGGTGAAATTAAGTCATGGGAAAATTAGTATATAAAATATTATTTCAATATAAATAAAAATCATTAAAATAATTATGAAAAAAGACGGTTTCGGACAATATGGAAACCGTCTTTTTGTATGTTTAGTGCTGATTTTGCTTGCGAGCTTGCTCCGGTGTATCAAGACTTGTTGCACCGGGATATTGAAGTGATTGGTCGCGATCCGATTCAACGCGGCGTGATTCTCTTAGTTTTCGTTCTTGGCGATCTTTACCCATTGTGAATAGCACCTCCTTATTAAAAGTGTTGCTGTTATATGAAAAAACTATGCGTAAAGAAAGGGGGATTAACTTTCATAAAAAGTTCCCATAATGGAAAACATAGGAGGTGAAATGATGGATGGGAGTACTTTTTATTTTGTAGCTTGGATAGGGTGGGTTATCGTAACTTTCTTTATGAAAAAGGAATCTATTCGATGGAAGTTAAGTGCTTGTATATTGATTTTTATAATTTGCTCTCCGTTACATGTAACGATTGCTTCATTCACGGTATCAATAAATGCTCTTTTACTTTGTATTATTTCTTTTATAGGGATTACGCTATATTCTATTTGGAAAAAAATATATACCTTACTTTCGGCGCTTATTATTGCAATGTTATATACAAGTTTTCATTTGTTAGAAGTATATGACCCGATTTGGATTGTGGTGGATAGGTTGTTTCTGTTAAGTGGTGCCCTTGTGTATGCATCAGTTTTATTGCATGGAGATCGTTTCCTGCGATTATGTTCTTTATATATAGGGATGTTGCAAGGAGAGTTGTTAGTGAAACTTATTTTTCGAAAACTAAACTTCCCTTATGATTACGGTAGTTTAGCGTTTTTTGATATCATCGCCGTTTCTACATTGTTTATGACAATTTTATTTTGGATTGCAAAAGTATCAGTATACATGGAACAGTTTAAGCGGAAAACACGTAAAAGAAAGGCGAGGGTAATACATGACTGAATATACACCAGCCATTTTATGTGGCGTAATAGCAGGGACGGTAACGAGAGTGTTAATGCTTCGCACGGATACGCGGCAATATCCAACGAGGCTTCATGGGAAAATTATTCATATTGCGATGGGGTTAATTGCCGCAGCTTTAGGAGCGATTGCAATCCCGTCTATTTTGAAAAAAGATTTTTCTGCCATTACATTTCTTACGTTAGCAGCGACGCAATTTCGTGATGTGCGTAATATGGAAAGAAATACGCTTCAACAATTAGATGGATATGAGCTCGTACCGCGTGGAAATACATACATTGAAGGAATTGCATTAGTTTTTGAAAGTCGCAACTATTTGGCGATGTTAACGTCGTTTGCAACGACGTTTGCGTATATAGGGTTCCATTCATGGATTGCTGGAGTAATTATGGCTATAATAGCATTTTTTATTGCGAAAAAATTAATGTCAGGCAAAAGGTTACATGATCTTGTTGATATCGAGCATGTACCGCTTCGCTTTGAAGGAGCGGGGCTTTATATTGATAATATTTATATTATGAATATTGGATTGCCGGCAAGGCAAGAAGAAATTATGAAATATGGAATGGGTTTTATTTTAAAACCGAAATCAATTGATGCGATGGTTACAATTGCAAATTTAGGACAACGGCAAGCTATTTTACATGATGTCTCTGTTGCTCTAGGGATATATAGGGATTCAGGTACACCAGCACTTGTACCGTTAGCAAAGCGTGATTTAGAAGATGGAAGAGTTGGCATCTTTGTCTTGCCGCAAGACCAAGATGCCGAGAAAGCGATAGGTGTCATAGGGAATGTGCCAACGCTAGAAAGTGCCGTTCATATGTCATCGGAAGCCCCGAAAGGAAGGGGAGATAAAAGATGATGTTAGAAAGTGTTATTCTCGCGGTAATTACAACGACACCGGAAAAGTTTGCAGGCGGAGCTCCCTTATTTACTTGTGAGACGAAAGAGGAACTAGAATTTGTTGCAAATAATTTAGAGGCGATATTAGATGGTATTGCGCATCGCTTACAAGAGAATGTATATATTATTGTGAAACATTAGCAACGTGTGTTATAATATGAGGTGTTTTGATACGTTGAGAAATATTCTGGAATGCAAATCCCTTCTTGCACAAAGAAGGGTTTTTTACATAATAAACAGAAGCAAGTTGAAAGGATGAAAGTATATGCCGAAACCAGTAATAGCAATAGTAGGCCGCCCGAACGTAGGAAAATCTACTATTTTCAATAGAATTGTTGGAGAAAGAGTTTCAATCGTAGAAGATATACCAGGTATAACGCGAGACCGTATTTATAGTGCGGGAGAATGGTTAAATCATGAGTTTAACATTATTGATACAGGTGGAATTGATATTGGAGACGAGCCGTTCTTGACACAAATTCGTCAACAGGCGGAAGTAGCGATTGATGAAGCAGATGTTATCATTTTTATGACGAATGGTCGCGATGGTGTAACTGCAGCAGATGAAGAAGTTGCTAAAATTTTATATCGTTCTAAAAAACCTATTGTACTTGCGGTAAATAAGGTTGATAATCCAGAAATGCGTAGTGACATTTATGATTTCTATGCATTAGGATTCGGTGAGCCATTCCCGATTTCAGGTACACATGGCTTAGGACTTGGTGATTTGTTAGATGAAGCTGCAAATCATTTTCCGAAGATTGAAGAAGAAGCGTATGACGATGAAACAATCCGTTTCTCTTTAATTGGACGTCCAAACGTAGGGAAATCATCACTTGTAAATGCACTTCTTGGTCAAGAACGTGTAATTGTAAGTAATATAGCAGGAACGACACGTGATGCTGTTGATACACCATATAGCAAAGATGGTCAAGATTATGTAATTATCGATACAGCTGGTATGCGTAAAAAAGGGAAAGTATACGAAAGCACAGAAAAATATAGTGTACTTCGTGCGCTTAGAGCGATTGAACGTTCTGACGTTGTTTTAGTCGTTTTAGACGGAGAAGAAGGAATTATTGAACAGGATAAAAAAATTGCTGGATATGCTCATGATTCAGGACGAGCTGTTATTATCGTTGTAAACAAATGGGATGCAGTGAAAAAAGATGAGAAAACAATGAAAGCATTTGAAGAAAATATTCGTGCTCATTTCCAATTCTTGGACTATGCACCGATTGTATTCTTATCTGCGAAAACGAAAAAACGTACACAAACATTGTTACCAGTTATTAATGAAGTAAATGAAAGTCATAGTATCCGTGTACAAACGAATGTATTAAATGATGTAATTATGGATGCTGTAGCGATGAATCCAACGCCGACTCATAATGGTAGCCGTCTGAAGATCTTCTATGCGACACAGGTTGCGGTAAAACCACCGACATTTGTTGTGTTTGTAAACGATACAGAATTAATGCACTTTTCATATGAGCGCTTCTTAAAGAATCGTTTACGTGAAGCGTTCGGTTTTGTAGGAACACCGATTCACATTATCGCTAGAGCAAGAGACTAATGGAGAGGATGTGATTTTATGACAAAAATCACAGTAATAGGAGCAGGTAGCTGGGGAACAGCGTTAGCGATGGTATTAGCTGACAATGGACATGATGTACGTATTTGGGGAAATCGTTCTGAACTTATGGATGAGATTAATGCGAAACATGAGAATAGTCGATATCTTCCAGGAATTACATTGCCAAGCACAATCGTAGCCTACTCTTCTTTAGAAGAAGCATTAGTAGATGTAAATACAGTACTGTTAGTAGTACCGACGAAAGCGTACAGAGATGTATTACAAGAGATGAAAGAAATTGTTACAGAACCAGTTACGTGGATTCATGCAAGTAAAGGGATCGAACCAGGTACGTCAAAACGTATTTCGGAAGTGATTGAGGAAGAAATTCCAGAGAACTTGATTAAAGATGTTGTTGTACTGTCTGGACCGAGTCATGCTGAAGAAGTCGGCTTACGTCAAGCGACAACTGTTACATCGGCAGCGAAGCGTATGGAAGCGGCTGAGGAAGTACAAGATTTGTTTATGAATAGCTACTTCCGTGTATACACAAATCCTGATATTGTTGGAGTTGAGCTTGGTGGTGCTTTAAAAAATATTATCGCATTAGCTGCAGGGATAACGGATGGTCTTGGATTAGGTGATAATGCGAAAGCGGCATTAATGACACGTGGTTTAACGGAAATTGCTCGTTTAGGAAGAAAAATGGGCGGAAATCCTTTAACGTTCGCTGGTCTAACTGGTATGGGAGACTTGATAGTAACTTGTACAAGTGTTCATAGCCGAAATTGGCGTGCTGGAAATATGCTCGGAAAAGGGCACTCTTTAGAAGAAGTGTTAGAAAGTATGGGGATGGTTGTAGAAGGCGTAAGAACAACGAAAGCTGCTCATGAATTGGCAGAGAAGATGGAAGTTGAAATGCCGATTACAGCTGCTTTATATGACGTGTTGTTCAATGGGAATGATGTAAAGGATGCAGTAGGCTCATTGATGGGACGCGTTCGAAAACATGAAGTGGAAGCTATACCTGATTTACTTTAAATAAAAGCGACAGAAGTACAATTTGTACTCCTGTCGCTTTTTTATTTTTTGATTGGGTCTTTTCACCATTTTTTTATTTTTGCATAGGATGAAGTGTAACTTGAGGAGAGGGTGAAAAGAATGGATAATAACATTTTTAATAATATTGAGAAGGAAGCGAAAGTGAACAAAGAGGATATTTTTAAATTAGCGTCATCTGTACAAAATGCGAATTTACGTGATGAAACTGTGCTTCGTCAATTGATTCATCAAGTAGCTCTTATGGCAGGACGTGAGGTGCCGAAAGAGCAAGAGGATCAAATTGTAAAAGCGATTATTAACAATAATATGCCAGCAGATTTTGGCTCGTTAAGCAAAATGTTTAAAAAATAAATTATGAGAAACAAAGAGATTGTAGATTGCATATGATAGCCATGAAAGAATGGGAATAGAGCTGGTAAGGGCATATTTGGTCAACCGAAGCGCAAAATAATGCGCTTCGGTTTTATTTTTGTACATAAATTTTGTTAATTTACATTAAAATGATGAATTGTATTTGTTTAAAGATTTTAATTTGTTAAAATAGTATAAAAATAGATTGAAAGTAAAGGGGTGTATATATGTCAGAAGGGCTTATAAAAATGTGGTTTTCCTTAGGGGCAATGGGATTTATGTTTGTTGCAGTAGTTTTTATTTTATTAAGTAGGCATAAAATGAAAAATAAATTTCTGAAAGGGATTACAGCGTTAGTAGCGTACACCCTCATGATTGTGTCGGGTATTGTTATTTTTCTTGTTGTATTTAGTGGACCTGTGGAGCAGTAAGAGGAGTGTATCTCAAAATGTTACATAAGGAGTAAGTTATACTAGCGTGAAAAGGTGATTGTTAGTGAAAAAAATCCATATTATTTTAATATTTTGTTGCATCAGCGTTTTAACAGGGTGTATGTATCCGAAAGAAAATATGAAACAAAATGCTGTTCCTTATGAAGATCAGTTACAAGTTGTTCAAAAAGCTATTACGACATATAAGGAACAAAATGGTGGGATATTGCCAATTAAAACGCGTGATATGAGTACACCTATTTATCAAAAGTATCCAATCGATTTTCAAAAAATTGCTCCGCGCTACATACAAGAAGCACCAGGGAATGCGTATGAAAGTGGAGGGGTATACCAATACGTATTAATAGATGTTGAAACAAATCCGACCGTAAAGTTAATTGATATAAGGATGGTTGAACAAATTCAGGAATTATCATTAAAACTAAGGATGTACCGTGATGAACATAGATATCCACCGTTTAAAAAAGTAATTTCAGACGGGGTATATGAATTGGATTACAAAAAACTAGGATATAAAGATGTACCGCAAGTGACAAGTCCGTATTCTGGTAAAGGACTTCCTTTTGTAATCAATGAAAAAGGAGAAGTATTTGTTGACTACAGAATCGACTTATATGAAGTGTTGAAAAAAAATGAAGGGCAATTTAAGGAAGGAGAAGATATTCGAAATATACTATCGAAAGACTCCCCATTTGTTCCCGCATATTCTTTACCGTATACGGTGAAGGACGGAGAACCAATTTTTTTTAAATCATAAGTCATGAACCTTTCTTTTAGCGAATAAGTTCTAGAAGAAAGGTTTTTTATGTTATACAACTTGTGATGCAAACAAAAAGTATTTTTTAAATAGTCATATGAAATTGGACAAAATTATTTGATATATTGTCCGAACTTCTAGAATACCATTATATTATATCAGATATTATAGGCAACGTTAGAGAAGGTATTAGTTGACTATATACGCGGAATTATTCCCAAAAATTTTGAGGGAGGGAATCACTTGGAAAAGGTAGATATTTTTAAAGATATTGCGGAACGCACAGGCGGTGATATTTATTTTGGAGTTGTAGGAGCTGTTCGAACAGGGAAATCAACATTCATTAAAAAATTTATGGAACTTGTTGTTATTCCGAACATTGAGAATGAATCTGACCGCCAAAGAGCGCAGGATGAACTGCCTCAAAGTGCTGCTGGTCGTACAATCATGACGACGGAACCGAAGTTTGTTCCAAACCAAGCGGTTTCTATCGAAGTAGATGAAGGACTTGAAGTAAATATTCGATTAGTAGATTGTGTTGGATATACGGTTCCAGGAGCAAAAGGCTATGAAGATGAGAATGGCCCGCGTATGATTAATACTCCTTGGTATGAAGAGCCTATTCCATTCCATGAAGCTGCAGAAATCGGCACGCGCAAAGTAATTCAAGAACATTCAACAATTGGTGTTGTAATTACAACGGATGGAACGATTGGCGAAATACCAAGAAGAGATTATATAGAGGCAGAAGAACGCGTTGTAAATGAGTTAAAAGAAGTTGGAAAGCCTTTCATTATGATTATCAATACTGTACAGCCGTATCATCCGGATACAGAGCAATTACGCCAAAGTTTATCTGAAGAATATGATATACCAGTAATTGCGATGAGTGTAGAGAGTTTAAGAGAAACAGATGTATATAATGTACTTCGAGAAGCGTTATTTGAGTTCCCAGTATTAGAGGTGAATGTAAACCTTCCTAGTTGGGTAATGGTGCTAAATGAAGGGCATTGGTTACGCAAAAGTTATCAAGAAGCAGTTCAAGAGACTGTGAAGGATATAAAACGTCTTCGTGATGTGGACCGTGTCGTTTGGCAGTTTAGTCAATATGAATTTATTGATCGGGCAAGTCTAGCTGGCATTGATATGGGGCAAGGTGTGGCAGAGATTGATTTATATGCGCCAGATGAATTGTACGATCAAATTTTAAAAGAAGTAGTAGGGGTAGAAATTCGAGGGAAAGATCATTTACTGAAGCTTATGCTCGACTTATCTCATGCGAAAATAGAATATGATCAAGTGGCGGATGCCCTGCGTATGGTAAAGCAAACAGGATATGGTGTAGCAGCACCTGCACTAGCTGATATGAGCTTAGATGAGCCGGAAATCATACGTCACGGTTCAAGGTTTGGTGTGAAATTAAAAGCGGTAGCTCCATCTATTCATATGATTAAAGTAGATGTTGAATCGACGTTTGAGCCGATTATTGGTACTGAAAAGCAAAGTGAAGAATTAGTTCGTTATTTAATGCAAGATTTTGAAGATGATCCATTATCAATTTGGAATTCCGATATATTCGGACGTTCGCTTAGCTCTATTGTTCGAGAAGGAATTCAAGCAAAACTATCTTTAATGCCAGAAAATGCTAGATATAAATTAAAAGAAACACTAGAAAGAATTATTAATGAAGGATCTGGCGGATTAATTGCGATTATATTATAAGAAAAAATCCCTCTCATTGTAGAGGGATTTTTTTATTTTTTACGTATGGAATAGAAAAATAAACAGTCATTATCTAATACATTGTTGTAAATTGTCAAGTTTCATCAGATTTTCACATTTTAAGAGTAACAATTTCCTTAAAAATATTGAATTATAAAGGAGAATCGTATAATATAGGCGTTGATAATGATTTATCTACATCTTTGTAGTATAGAATTTGTAAAAATTGCCTACAAATGAAAGTAAGACTCATTTTATGATCATTATACAGTCTTATCTTTGGGAGGAGGTGAATGGCATGAACAAGACAGATTTAATCAATGCTGTTGCAGAAGCAAGTTCCCTTTCTAAAAAGGACGCAACAAAAGCAGTAGACGCTGTTTTTGATTCTATCTTAGAAGCTTTAAAACAAGGTGATAAAGTACAATTGATCGGATTCGGTAACTTCGAAGTTCGTGAGCGTGCGGCTCGTAAAGGTCGTAACCCACAAACAGGTGAGGAGATTGAAATCGCTGCAAGTAAAGTACCTGCATTCAAACCTGGTAAAGCGTTAAAAGATGCGGTTAAATAATCCTTACATATTAACAGGGAAGAAGAGTTTCCTTTTTGGGAACTCTTCTTTTTGCTTTTAAAAACATAAATATGCTAGAATGTGTTCGTATCACTTTTAGGTTTTCGGGAGGGCTAGCGGATGGCAAAAGTTAATTTAGAACAAATTGAACACGCAGTACGCCTTATTTTAGAGGCAATCGGAGATGACCCAAATCGTGAGGGAGTACTTGATACACCGAAGCGCGTTGCAAAAATGTACGCAGAAGTGTTCTCGGGGATGCATGAAGATCCAAAAGAGCATTTGCATAAAGTATTCGGAGAAGATCACGAAGAGCTTGTACTAGTAAAAGATATACCATTTTATTCGATGTGTGAGCATCATCTAGTTCCATTCTATGGAGTTGCTCACGTTGCATATATTCCGCAAGGCGGAAAGGTGACGGGGTTAAGTAAATTAGCTCGTACTGTAGATACAATTGCACGTCGTCCACAACTACAAGAACGTATTACATCAACAGTGGCTAATTCTATCATGGAAGTACTAGAGCCGCATGGTGTAATGGTAGTAGTAGAAGCAGAACATATGTGTATGACGATGCGTGGTGTGAAAAAACCAGGTGCGAAAACGATAACGACGGCAGTACGTGGTGTGCTTGAAAATGATGCTGCAGCGCGTAGTGAAATTTTATCTTTTATTAAAACGAAGTAAAGAAAAGCGGGAAACTGCTTTTCTTTTTTTTACAAGTAAATAAATGATATAGTGTTAGTTGGGCAGAGTGAGAATAGAAAGATTGCTTACATCAATGGAAGGTGTAGCCAAGTTTTGGTTATAGAAAATAGAATGTATGTGTTATAATAAGTTTTATGAATTAGAAAACAAGGGTGATTTTTTGTGTGTGACATCTACGGAGGGTATGCGGGTATAAAAGAGAAATTGATGGAGAAATTACGCCATCCTTATTTCATAAACTATATTGAAGAACCATGTATTGATGAAGAGAAAATAGCATTGTTATATGGAGCTTTAAAAAGTGAAAATTTACATATAGAACAAATTGAGCATTATGTAGTAACGATTATGCTTGTGCAAATTGCGCTTGATACACATGAAAGAGTATCAAACAAAGCGGGGGAAGAAGCGATTGAATCGCATAAACGCCGCCAGTTAACAGTACTTGCAGGTGATTACTATAGTGGGCTATATTATTACTTATTGTCTATGAATCGTGATATTGTTTTAATTCGCGCGCTTGCTGAAGGAATTAAAGAGATTAATGAACATAAAATTATGCTATACCAAAAAGCGCATGACAAGATGGATAACATAATGGAGAGTGTAGTAACGATTGAATCTGCGCTCCTTCAAAAAACATGTGATCATTTCCATTTATCACATTGGAAACCATTTATAACGTATGTATTAGGGAAAAATCGTCTCCAAAAAGAATGTCAACTGTATGCTGATAAACAACATTCACCTGTTTTTCAAGCAGTGCAAGAGGCTTTAGGAGATAAAGCTGATGCAGAAACAGTTATTAATGAATGGATGATGGAATTACGAAAGAAAGAAGATCAATTTTTAGAAGATCACACAGACATAAGTGAAATAAATTCTGTGTTAAGAGATAAATCGAAGACATAAGCAATTTTACATTGGAAGAAGGTACGAGCATGCAACAATCAAAAGAAGAAAGAGTACATGATGTATTTGAGAAAATTTCAGATAAATACGATGTGATGAATTCTGTAATTAGTTTTCAAAGACATAAAGCATGGCGTAAAGAGACGATGCGTATTATGGATGTAAAACCTGGCAGTAAAGCGCTTGATGTGTGCTGCGGGACAGCGGATTGGACAATTGCGCTAGCAGGAGCTGTAGGTGAGCAGGGGAAGGTTGTTGGCCTAGACTTCAGTGAAAACATGTTATCTGTCGGTAAACAAAAGGTAGAGGCGTTACAATTAAAACAAGTAGAACTTCTACATGGAAATGCAATGGAACTTCCATTTGAAGATCATACATTTGATTATGTAACGATTGGATTTGGTTTGCGTAACGTACCAGATTATTTACACGTATTAAAAGAAATGACACGTGTAGTAAAACCAGGTGGTAAAGTAATCTGCCTAGAAACATCGCAACCAACAATGATTGGTTTTCGACAAGGGTATATTTTATACTTTAAATATATCATGCCGTTATTTGGAAAGATGTTTGCGAAAAGCTATAAAGAATATTCATGGCTTCAAGAATCCGCTAGTACATTCCCAGGGATGAAAGAATTGGCTCAAATGTTTGAGGAAGCTGGACTTGAACGTGTACAAGTGAAACCATTTACTTTTGGAGTAGCAGCGATGCATTTAGGTATGAAACCAGAATCAAAATAGAAAAAAGAAGTTTTAGGTTAAGGTGAACAATATGAAGTTACAACTTATGTACTCTTTTTTACGATCGGATATTAATGTAATAGAAAAAGAATTAAAAAAGACAGTTGCTTCTGAACAGCCATTAGTAGAAGAGGCGGCATTACAACTCATTGAAGCTGGTGGGAAGCGAATTCGTCCTGTATTCGTGTTGCTTGCAGGGAAATTCGGGGATTATAAGTTAGACGCAATTAAGCACGTCGCTGTTGCGTTGGAACTTATTCATATGGCTTCTCTCGTTCACGATGACGTTATTGATGCAGCGTTTTTACGACGCGGTAGTGCGACTGTGAATGCGAAATGGGGAGATCGTATTGCAATGTATACAGGAGACTATCTGTTTGCTAAGTCTCTTGAATGTGTAACAAATATCGAAATTCCAGAGGCGCATCAGGCACTGTCGCATACAATTTTAGAAGTATGTAAAGGTGAAATTGAACAAATTAAAGATAAATATAACTATGACCAAAATTTACGAACGTATTTAAGAAGGATAAAGCGAAAAACAGCATTATTAATTGCTGCGAGTTGTCAGCTGGGGGCGATTGCTGCTGGTGCTAATCGTGATATGGTAAATCGTTTGTTTTGGTATGGGTATTTCGTAGGAATGTCTTATCAAATTATTGATGACATTTTAGATTTCGTTTCAACAGAAGAGAAACTTGGAAAACCTGCTGGTGGTGACTTACTACAAGGAAATATTACGCTGCCTGCTTTATATGCGATGGAAGATCCAATACTCCGCAAGAAAATCACTTCTGTACATGAAAATACAACAGCAAGTGAAATGAAAGAAATTATTGATGCTGTAAAAAATAGTACAGCTATTGATCAAGCATTTGCGTTTAGCGAACGTTATTTACATAAAGCATTGGAAATAATAAAACCACTCCCACGTGGGCAAGCAAAGTATGCATTACAAAATGTTGCAAAGTATATTGGAAAACGAAAATTTTAGTGTTTATTCTAAAAAATAAAATAATCTCTCTATTTCAAAACTATTGCACAATTGTGATAAGGGTGTTAATATGTGTGTGGGGATATACAATTACATACATAATTCAGAAGTGGAGAGATTTTTTATGGAAAAAACATTTCTAATGGTAAAACCAGACGGTGTACAACGTGCCTTCATTGGGGAAATTGTAGCTCGTTTTGAGAAAAAGGGCTTTCAATTAGTTGGTGCAAAATTAATGCAAGTCACTCCGGAAATTGCTGGACAACACTACGGTGAGCATAAGGAAAAACCTTTCTTTGGTGAATTAGTAGACTTTATTACATCTGGACCTGTATTTGCAATGGTATGGCAAGGTGAAGGTGTAGTAGATACAGCTCGTAATATGATGGGTAAAACAAGACCACATGAAGCGGCTCCTGGAACAATTCGTGGAGATTTCGGTGTAACTGTTGCGAAAAACATTATCCACGGTTCTGATTCTTTAGAAAGCGCAGAGCGCGAGATTGCTATTTTCTTTAAAGAAGAAGAATTGGTAGACTACTCAAAATTAATGAATGAATGGATTTACTAATTATTTTGAAATAATTTGTAAACGCTTTAATCACTGTGATAATAGTAAAAAGTGCAAGAAGAATAGGGGTATTCTTCTTGCACTTTTTTTATTTGGATTAGTTACGAAGTTAGAGCGGTTATGATATATTGATATGTAAAGTAAAAGGCCTATCGGAGAATAAGCGAATGGCTGATCAATCATATAATTTCTTTCATATTTTTAGAGTAATGAAAGATAATATCATTGCTTAATATAGCGAGATAAATACATATACGAAAAGAGGAATAACGTATGCGATATATTACAGCTGGTGAATCTCATGGTCCACAACTTACAACGATTATAGAAGGTATTCCAGCAGGACTGCCTTTAGTAGCGGATGATATAAATGAAGAGTTAGCTAGAAGGCAAAAGGGATATGGGCGTGGTAGACGCATGCAAATTGAAACAGATCAAGTGCAAATTGCAAGTGGTGTTAGACATGGAGAGACATTAGGTTCTCCAATTGCACTTGTTGTTGAAAATCGTGATTTTGCACACTGGACAAAAATTATGGGTGCAGAGTCGTTAACGGAACAAGAAGAAAAAGAAATGAAGAGGAAAGTAACAAAACCAAGACCTGGACATGCTGATTTAAATGGTGCGATTAAATATGGTCATAGAGATATGAGAAATGTACTTGAACGTTCTTCAGCACGCGAAACGACAGTGCGTGTTGCTGCTGGTGCGGTTGCTAAAAAAGTGTTAGCGGAACTTGGTATTACAGTGGCAGGCCATGTAATTGAAATTGGCGGTGTACAAGCTAAGGAGATTACGTATCGTTCAATTGAAGAATTAAAAAGTATTACAGAAGCATCACCTGTACGTTGTTTAGATGAAGAAGCTGGCAACCAAATGATAAAAGCAATTGATGATGCGAAAGCAAATGGTGATTCAATCGGTGGCATCGTTGAAGTAATTGTGGAAGGAATGCCAATTGGAGTAGGAAGTTATGTGCATTATGATCGAAAACTGGATGCGAAATTAGCAGCCGCGATTATGAGCATTAATGCCTTTAAAGGTGTTGAGATTGGAATTGGTTTTGAAGCAGCGCATAGACCCGGAAGTGAAGTTCATGATGAAATTCTGTGGAATGAAGCACGTGGATATACACGAAGAACGAATCATGCAGGTGGATTAGAAGGCGGTATGACGACTGGAATGCCAATTGTTGTGCGCGGTGTGATGAAACCGATACCTACACTATATAAACCTCTTCAAAGTGTGGATATTGATACGAAAGAACCTTTTACAGCAAGCATTGAACGTTCAGATAGTTGTGCTGTACCAGCAGCTAGTGTCGTTGCAGAAGCTGTTGTGGCTTGGGAATTAGCGACTGCTTTAATAGAACAATTTGGATTAGATCGTATGGATCTTATTCGTGAAAATATGGAGAAACATAATGAATATGCGAGGGGATTTTAATGGAAAACATACATATTCAAACGAAATCAAAAGAATATGATGTACATGTTGGGAAAGAGGCATTATTACATTTGACAACATTTGTTCAAAATATGCAGCCAGTTGTATCTAACGTAATGATCATTTCAGATGAAGTTGTTGCATCTTTACATTTACAGACAGTTGTGAATGCATTGCAAGTAGAGCAAGAAGTATTTTCATTCGTTGTACCGAGTGGTGAAAAAGAGAAGTCTTTTGAAAATTTCTATGCGGCTCATACGTCAGCTCTTGAAAATAAATTAGATAGAAATTCTTTAATTATCGCACTTGGAGGCGGAATGATTGGAGATTTGGCTGGTTTTGTTGCTGCGTCGTTTATGCGTGGCATTCGCTTTGTCCAAGTTCCAACGACTTTATTAGCTCACGATAGTGCAGTAGGCGGGAAAGTAGCAATTAACCATCCGTTAGGGAAGAATATGATTGGTGCATTCCATCAGCCAGAAGCGGTTGTATATCATACACCATTTTTATACTCTCTTCCTGAAAAAGAATGGCGTTCAGGTTTTGCAGAAGTGATAAAACATGCTTTGATTGGTGATGTTGAACTGTATCATTGGTTAAAAGAAGAAGTGCAAACATTGGCGGATCTTCGTGATGAGAAGTTAATTCACATATTAATGAAGGCGATTCCTGTAAAAGCAAATATTGTATCACAAGATGAAACAGAAAAAGGTGTACGTGCTCATTTGAACTTTGGACATACGCTAGGGCATGCTCTTGAAAAAGAGATTGGATATGGAAATATTACTCACGGTGACGGAGTAGCAGTTGGGATGTTATTTGCTTTATTTTTAAGTGAGCAAGTGTATAAAGTTGATCTTGCTTATGAAGAGATAAAGCAGTGGTTCTTGCAATACGGCTATCCAAAAATGCCAAGCGATTTGAATGTAGAGCGCCTCGTTCAACTGATGAAACAAGATAAGAAAGCGAATGCTGGAACAATTCATATGGTACTTATGCAGGAATATGGGGTGGTGAACGTCGTATCTATTCCTGATGAGACTGTTCATATTGCGTTAGAAGCATTTCAAAAGGATATGGCTTAAAAATATAGGGACAGTTATGAAGTGCTTATTTAGAGGTGTTTTCGTAATAGTGACGGTTATGATAAAAGATTACAGTAAGGGATTATAATCCCTTACTGTAATCGAATTCAATAAAATGACTGGGGGAAGAAAAATGAGAGTGAAAGAGCAATTGTTAACTTTGAGAGCATATGTACCTGGGAAAAATATTGAAGAAGTAAAAAGAGAATATGGATTATCAAAAATTGTGAAATTAGCATCGAACGAAAATCCATTCGGTTGTTCTACAAATGTGACAGAAGCGTTAACATCATTAGTGAGTCAATACGCTCTTTATCCAGATGGATATGCTTTTGAACTTCGGACAAAAGTAGCTGATCATTTAGGTGTAAAAGCGGAACAACTGTTATTTGGTAGTGGGTTAGATGAAGTTATTCAAATGATTAGCCGTGCCTTACTACATGAAGGAACAAATGTTGTAATGGCGAATCCTACATTCTCGCAATACCATCACCATGCTGTTATTGAAGGGGCAGAAGTTCGTGAAGTATCACTTAAAGATGGCATTCACGATTTAGATGCAATGTTACAACAAGTAGATGATAAAACGAAGATTGTGTGGATTTGTAATCCGAATAACCCGACAGGTACATATGTAGAGAAACAAAAATTACTTTCATTTTTAGAATCAGTACCTAAGTCAGCGCTCGTTATTATGGATGAAGCATATTATGAATATGCGGAAGCAAAAGACTATCCGCAAACATTGCCACTTCTTGAAAAATATGAAAATCTTATGGTATTACGTACATTTTCAAAAGCATATGGCTTAGCTGCTTTTCGAATTGGATATGCGATTGGTGATGCGAAGTTAATCGGGCAGTTGGAAGTAGCAAGGTTACCGTTCAATACATCGACTGTAGCCCAAGCTGTAGCAATAGCTGCATTAGAAGATCAAACATTTTTACAAGACTGTGTGCAAAAAAATGCTGAAGGGTTAAATCAATACTATGCATTTTGTAAGGAATATAACGTATTCTATTATCCGTCTCAAACAAATTTCATTTTCTTAAAACTTGGTATTTCTGGTAATGAAGCTTTCGAACGATTAATGAAGAAAGGATATATTGTTCGTTCTGGTGCTGCATTTGGAATACATGATGGCATTCGTATTACCGTCGGATTGAAAGAAGAAAATGATGAAATTATAGAATTACTGAAAGAGCTTGTAAATGAGCAAGTTAAGAAAGAAGAAACCTATTCTTAAGAAATTGTGAAGGCTCCTTTTATAGGAGTCTTTTTTATCCCGCATGAACAGCTCCTAAAAGCTTGGTTGGTGTTGCTTCATAATTAATAAGGGAAGTTATTTGCACGGTCATGAAAGAAAACGGTACAATAGAAAGTAGTGAGGGATCGGTGTCACATCCGAACTTTTTGAACAAGTAGCTACGCTATAAGAAAAAGTACAAGAAGGAGCATGCCCATTCTAAAGGTTGCGTTATAATAGTGCGTTGCTTATGATAAAGTGAAACTTTAATCAGTGGGGGATGTTTATCCCCCGCTAATTATTAGTTGAACCAATCGGGCTTTTATGGGCAGTTGATCCCCAAACTAACTTCTTTGCCTTAGCTGAATTTTGAGGTGGGGGTCTGACTGCCCGTTAATAGCGGGATAAATGAACAGAAGAGAATATTTTTTAGAATTAAAGGAGACGTTTATGCAAAAGTTTGAACAAGCTGTGTCATATATTGAAAATGGTGAAGCGGAAAAAGGATTACAATTATTAAAAGAACAATTACAAGTTGCGAATGATGAAGAGAAGTATGATATCGCTCGCTACTATCATACACTTGGGTTTACGGATGAGGCGCTAGTAATAACAGAAGATTTACGTTTGCTATATCCGGAAGAGAGTGAATTTACGGTATTTTTAGCAGAATTATATATTGATTTAGATAAAGAAGATGAAGCGATTGAAGTACTTCATGATATTCCAGAAAATGATGATTTATATGTTCAATCGTTATTGCTTGTTGCAGATTTATTCCAAATGCAAGGTTTTGATGATGTAGCAGAGCAAAAACTATTAAAGGCGAAAGAATTGATGCCTGACGAACCTGTTATTACGTTTGGATTAGCAGAATTATATAGTAGTAAAGGTGAAGAACAAAAGGCAATTACTTATTACGAGTCGCTATTAGCGGAACATAAAGTAATGGGGGGTGTTGTCATTGCACTTCGTCTCGCAGAAACGTTAAGTGCAATTGGAAACTGGGAAGAAGCGATCTCTTACTATGAAGCAGGCTTAGAGGAGCAAAAAGATATTCACTCCTTATTTGGATATGCTTTCACATTATATCAAGGAGAAGAATATCAAAGAGCAATTGGTGCTTGGCAAGAACTAAAAGAATTAGATCCTGAGTACGCATCACTATACATGTATTTAGCGAAAAGCTATGAAAAAGAAGGAATGCTGCAAGAAAGCTATGAAACACTTCAAGAAGGAATTAAAGTAGATGAGCTTGCTGTTCCGTTTTATGTAGAATTAGCGAGCATTGCAGCTAAATTAGGAAAAGTAGCAGAGGCAGAGGAAGTGCTTCAAAAAGCGCTTGAGTTAGATCCAGGACATTTAGGTGCAATATTAAAGTATGCATATATTTTAAAAGGACAAGAAAAGTATGAAGAGTTAATCACAGTTGTAGAGCGTGCTATTGATAGCGGAGAGCCAGATACACAACTACTTTGGGATCTTGCGTTTGCAAAAAAACAATTAGAAATGTATTCGGATGCATTAAAGCACTATGAAAGTGCATATACTTCTTTTAAGAATCATCCAGACTTCTTGGAAGAGTACGGTTATTTCTTATTGGAAGAAGGAATGCGAAAAGAGGCCAAAGAAGTGTTTACTCAGTTATTACAACTAGACCCGACACAAATTCATATTGAAGAGTTGTTATATAATTTAGAGGATTTTTCATAAGTTGGAAGGAAACTGAATGCCGCTTCTTGAATCTAAAAAGAAAAGAGAAAGACAGAGGAGGGACTTAATTGCTATGAATACCCCTGTTTCTGTAAACGAGAAGAAGGATTTTGTGAAATGGTTTTTGAATAATTACCAACTGAAACAGCGTGAATGTGTATGGATTTTGAATTATTTAATGAGTCACGACCAATTAATGCATAAAGTCCACTTCGTAGAGCATGCAAAATATTGTCCGCGTGGCTTAGTAATGTCAGCAAATTGCGTGAAAGACACACCGTTTCACTTTTTTAAACAAAATGTTATGACAACAGATGCTGAAAAATCGTTTCATGATATTCGTTTAAATCGAGATGAGGATATTTATATTCAACTCAACTTTAAATCATCGTTCCAAAACGCAAACTATGTAGCTGTATTAGAAGACAATCCATATTTACCAAAGCATATTGAAGTAAATGAAAAAGATCGTTTACTTGCAGAGAGATTTTTAGAAGAGAGTGTATTTTCATTTAGAAGAGAACGTCTTTTGAAACAAATTGATGAAGCATTGGATAAGCAAGATAAGGAAGCGTTTCATAGGTTAACGGCGGAGTTAAAGACTTTATAGGATTTATTTGAATTATTAAATTTTTACAAATTTCGGACTTTTTTAAGAAAAACTACCTATCTTGGGTGGTTTTTCTTTTTTTACCCCTTTTAGTATGGTTTAATATATATAAAGTGAAAGTTCTGTCATTTTAGCTGGAGGGAGGGAAGAAATGTGAAATGGATTGTAAAAGACGTGGAACAGTTTGAGCAAGCAAGGGAGTATGTAGATACAGGGGTAATACCTCTTTTGTCAATTTCAGCAGCAAAAGAAATGAAAACGGTAGTAGAACAAGGTGAATTTATTGAATTGTTGAGTATGGAGTTGGAAAGAGAATATAAAGGAAGAGTGCTTTTACTACCTGCATTTACGTATTTAGTAGAAAGTCAAAAGAATGAAAAAGCTCGTTTGCAAGAATGGACAGATCATTTACAAAGTCAAGGCTTTAAACATATTGCTTATGTTACAAGTGATTTTTCATGGAAAGAAGATATGCAAGAGTTACAGGGGGATTTATTTTGGTTACCCTCATTAGCGTTAGAACAATTTAGTGATCAAGCGAAGAGAGAAGTCATTCACGCTCATATAAAAAATATAATGGTAATGTTAGAAGAAAAATGGGGAAAATAGCAATAAACAGAAAGTTCTTATTATTATGAGTAGTATGATATTGACCTGCGCATGAGGGTATTATATCATGATAGTGTCCTAGTATTTATTTTTTATATTATTTTTCACGAGGGGACAATTTCTGATAGAGGGGGGAAATTTTCGTGAGCGAGAAAGAACATCGTGTGTCAAGAAGACAGTTTTTAAATTACACACTTACAGGAGTAGGAGGCTTTATGGCAGCGGGTATTTTAATGCCGATGACGCGATTTGCGCTTGATCCGGTGTTAAGAAAAGAAGCGGGAACAGATATGGTTGCTGTTGCGCAAGTAAAGGATATTACAACAGAGCCGAAGCGTTTCGACTTTAAGGTGAAACAGGTTGACGGATGGTACAAGTCTGAAGAGCCAAAATCTGCTTGGGTGCATAAAGATGAAAGCGGAGACATCGTTGCATTTTCTCCAGTGTGTAAACATTTAGGGTGTACAGTGAACTGGAATTCGGACAAAGCACATCCGAATCAATTCTTTTGCCCTTGTCACGGAGGACGTTATACAAAAGATGGTATGAACATTAAAGGCACACCGCCACTTGCTCCGCTTGATGTGTACGAGTCTAAAGTGAAAGATGGAACGCTGTATTTAGGAAAAGCGAAGCCAAAAGGGGGTGCAAAGTAGATGCTAAATAAAATTTATGATTGGGTAGATGAACGTTTAGATATTACACCGATATGGCGCGATATCGCTGATCATGAAGTACCTGAACATGTAAACCCGGCACATCACTTTTCTGCATTCGTTTATTGCTTTGGAGGACTTACCTTTTTCGTTACTGTAATTCAAATTTTATCTGGAATGTTTTTGACGATGTATTATGTGCCTGATATTAAAAATGCGTGGGAATCTGTTTACTATTTACAAAATGAAGTTGCGTACGGGCAAATTGTTCGTGGTATGCACCACTGGGGTGCTAGTCTCGTAATTGTAATGATGTTTTTACATACACTCAGAGTTTTCTTCCAAGGTGCGTATAAAAAACCTCGTGAGTTAAACTGGATTGTTGGTGTTCTTATTTTCTTTGTTATGTTAGGTCTTGGTTTTACCGGATATTTATTACCGTGGGATATGAAAGCGTTATTTGCTACGAAAGTAGGGATTCAAATCGCAGAGCAAACGCCGCTCATTGGTCCTTATATTAAAACATTACTCGCTGGTCATTCCGAAATTGTTGGCGCTCAAACATTAACTCGCTTCTTTGCTATTCACGTCTTCTTCTTACCAGCAGCACTTCTAGGTTTAATGGCCTTCCACTTCATCATGATTCGCAAACAAGGTATTTCCGGTCCACTATAAGAGATTGCTAAATTAAAGGGGAAAGAACTAAAGGAGGGAGATTATGCATCGCGGCAAAGGAATGAAATTTGTAGGAGATTCTCGAGTACCAGTAGCTCGGAAACCAAATATTCCAAAAGATTATTCTGAATACCCAGGAAAAACAGAAGCATTTTGGCCGAACTTCTTGTTAAAAGAATGGATGGTTGGTGCAGTTTTTTTAATCGGTTATTTATGTTTAACAGTGGCACATCCGTCACCGCTTGAGAGAATGGCGGATCCGACAGATGCCGGATATATACCACTTCCAGATTGGTATTTCTTATTTTTGTATCAGTTACTAAAGTATTCTTATGCTTCTGGTTCATTTACTGTAATTGGAGCGTTTATTATGCCAGGGATTGCGTTCGGAGCATTGCTGTTAGCTCCATTTCTCGATCGAGGTCCAGAAAGACGCCCGTTGAAGCGTCCTGTAGCCACTGGATTTATGCTTTTAGCAATTGCATCGATTATCTTTTTAACTTGGGAATCTGTAGCACACCACGACTGGGAAGCTGCAAAGAAACAAGGCGCAATTGTAAAAACAGCACCAGTTGATAAAAATGATGACGGCTACAAGTTAATGCAAAAAAATACTTGTTTAACGTGTCATGGTGATAATTTACAAGGCGGGGCGGCAGCACCAGCTTTGCAGAACTTAACTTTAAAACCTGAAGAAATCGCTAAAATTGCGAAAGATGGAAAAGGTTCCATGCCTAAAGGTGTATTTAAAGGTACGGATGAAGAACTGAAAAAGCTTTCGGAATTCGTTGCAAAGTATAATAAAAAATAATAGAAAAGCTGACTACAAATTTTGTGGTCAGCTTTTTATTTTGATGACAGAAAGTTTACTATATAATAGAGTAGAGTTTGAGGAAAGAATGAAAGGTGTTGGACATACAGCTTGGTTTACTTGTATGCAATGTTAAGACAACGCTCAGTATTATTATTTTTATTGATTGTTAACATACTAGGTACAATTTACGGATTTATATGGTATGGAAATCAATTAAAAGAAACGTCACCTATATTTTGGCCGTTTGTACCAGATAGTCCTATGGCGACTCTCTTTTTTGTCTTTGTTTTAATTGCTTTCTTGGTAAAGCGAAACTGGGGATTAATAGAGGCGCTGGCAATTGTAACTTTAATAAAATATGGTATATGGGCTGTTGTTGTAAATGTGGTTATGATTTATGTAAAAGGTCCTATTGGCTTGATGGGGTATATGTTAATGCTATCGCATTTTGCAATGGCAGTGCAGGGAGTGTTATATGCTCCGTTTTACCGTATAAAAAAATGGCATTTTGTAGTAGCAGGTATATGGACATTACATAATGACGCAATTGATTATTTATTTTGGCAAATGCCGAGATACGGAATTATGCATTTGTTTGTAGAGAAAATTGGTTATTTTACATTTTGGTTAAGTATTGTCGTACTGTGCATCACATACTATTATTGCTTACGTGAGCGCCGAAAACAGTTTTCTTTATGATGGTGTGAACATTTAGGGGGAGAAAATGAAGAGAAGTAAGAGTGGAAAAATATTGGATCGATTGATTACGTTAGTTGTTTCATATAGCATAGCATTTTCTATTTTTGCACTTGCAACAATGGCAGTTATATATGGAAAATGGCTGTATTATTTTGAAATTGATTTTTTAAACATTCCAGATTTAGCGGATATGACAAAAGATGAAATTAAGAGAAATTATGATGTGCTAATTACATATTTATCTCCGTTTTATGACGGAGCATTACATTTACCGACATTAGATATGTCTACAAATGGTCGTATTCATTTTGTAGATGTTAAAAATATTATAGTAAAGATTCAATATGTGATGTATGCGACAATTATGATTGTAGTGATAGGCGGCGTTTATTTATTAAAAAGAAAAAACGAAAAATTTTTACTGCATGGATCGATTGTAACAATTATATTTCCGATAGCACTGGTGTTGCCAATCGCTATTAATTTTGAAAAGAGTTTTGTATTATTCCATAAGCTGTTATTCAGTAACGATTATTGGATGTTTGATATTGAATCGGATCCGATTATTTTAATGCTACCAGAAGAATTTTTTATGCATGCGGCGTGTGCTATTTTATTATTCATTTTAGGTGGTAGTATACTTTGTTACAGCTTGTATAGATATTTCGTAAAAAAGAAAAGGATTTCAAAGGAAAAATTCTCTGCTTAAAGAGAATTTTTTTGTTTGTAAAACGATAATATATTTTTCGGGGCAGTTCTGTTCTATTCTTGTCCAATTCCACATATTTTGTACTAGTAGTTATAGGGGGGACCGGGATGAAGAGAACATTAATTGGATTGATAGCATTTCTAATTATAATGTTTCCGTTACGTATATATGCTGAAGAGTGGAGTGAACTAACGGGGTTGCTAGACGACTCGTTACAGTTAGTGAAGCGTAATGAAGATGAAAAAGCAGTACAAGTATTACAATATTTCTCGGAGCAGTTTTTAGTGAAGGGGAATGAAAAGAAGCAAGAAGTAACACCAGATCAAATTAGAGTCATTTCTTTAGCTTACGACAAAGCGAAACAATCTCTCTCGGAAGAAGATTTAGGTAAGCAAGTTAAAATTGATAATGTGATAGCATTACAACTTGCTGTTGATGCGCAAGTATCGAAATATCAACCGCTTTGGATGGAAAGAGAAGGGAAAGTAATGGATGCTTTTTCTCAAATGGAAAAAGCGATGAAAAAAGAAGATACTGGACAGTTTCAGCAAACGTTAAATACATTCTTAAATGAATTTAATATTATTTACCCAAGCCTAATGATTGCTTTGCCAGAAAACGAGGTGCAACGTGTAAATGCTCATTTATCTTATTTGGATGAATTTCGTAACGTTATGTTAAAAACGAAAGGTGGGCAAATGCAATTAGGAATCATTAAAGGAGATTTGCAAAAGATATTTCACACAGTAAAAAAAGATGAAATTGCCCCCTCTCTCATTTGGTTTATGACAATTACTGGAGGACTTATTTTATTCACATTAACTTATGTTGGATGGAGAAAGTATAAAGGTGAGCGAGAGAAAAGAAAAAGTAATGTACATTCTAAAAATAGATAATGCGATAAAGTGAAACTTTAATCAGTGGGGAGGTTCATACCTCATTGATTATTAGCCCTCATCAATCGGGCGTTTACGGGCAGTGGATATACCGCTTAAGTTCTTTGCTCCAGCAGAATTTTGAGGTGGGAGTCTAACTGTCTACAAATAGCGGGATAAATAAAGATACGGATTGTAAGGTTTATTCATTGACAATGGTGGCAGAAAAAAATAGAATGAGAAGTACTATAATTAAAACTTCAATGGAGGTTCATGATGTTTTATTTAATTTACTTCGCGATCATTTTGATCATACCGTTGTATGCACAGTCAAAAGTACGTAGTGCCTATAGCAAGTATTCACAAGTTTATTCAACATCAGGTATGACAGGAGCAGAAGTGGCTCGGAAAATTTTAGATGAAAACGGATTATACAACGTAGCTGTAGAAGAAACGCCAGGTCATTTATCAGACCATTATGATCCAACTGCCAAAACAGTTCGATTATCAACAGATAACTACTATGGCCATTCAGTTGCTGGTACAGCAGTAGCAGCACACGAAGTAGGGCATGCGATTCAAGATGCAAAAGATTATAATTTCATGCGTGTTCGTCATTCATTAGTACCAGTTGCTAATTTTGGCTCGAATATGTCTTGGGTTTTCGTCTTAATTGGTGTGTTTGCACAAATGTCTGGTTTATTGTTGCTAGGAATTATTTTGATGGCAGCAGGTGTTGTTTTTCAACTTGTTACATTACCAGTTGAGTTTGATGCATCAAAACGCGCAATGCAACAAATTGAAGCACTTGGTATCGTATCGACAGATGAGTACGGCCAAGCTCGTAAAGTATTAAATGCGGCAGCATTAACATATGTAGCAGCTGCAGCTGTAGCGGTATTTGAATTATTACGTCTTGTATTAATATATACTGGTATGCAGCGTAGCGACGACTAAAGACTATCAATTTTGATAGTCTTTTTTATTATCTGTAATAAATGGACAGGATAAAATGAAAGAAATATTGTAGGGAAATCATAATTAAGTAGCATACGATGAGGGGGGAGATAATGGAATATCCAGACTATATAGTAAAGCAAGTGAAAGAGCGTAGTGCTTCGTATCAGCTAGAAGGTTTTCTAAGTGGACAAGGCCCTGGAACCCCCAAAATTATGCTCGTTGGTGAAGCACCTGGTGAAACAGAAATTCATAATGGGATTCCGTTTAGCGGTAGAGCTGGAAAACATTTAATGGAGTTTTTAGAACGTATTCATGTTACAAGGGAAGAAGTATATATTACGAGTGCGGTCCGGAGTAGGCCATATAAATGGCGAGAGAAAAAAGAACGAAATGGCGAAAAAATACAGAAAAAGTATAATAGAACACCAAATCAAGGAGAAATACTTGCTCATGCACCTTTATTAGATTATGAGTTGGAACATATAGACCCTCCTGTTATCGTTACGCTTGGTAATATTGCATTACAGCGTTTAGTCGGTAAAAATCATAAAATTACAGATGTTCATGGAGAATTGTTAAAACAACCCGTGCAACAATTGAAAGATAGTTGCTGTACAGAATTTGTATGGACAGAAAAAGAATATTCTATTTTTCCGACCTTTCATCCAGCTTCTATTTTTTATAATCGGAGTTTGTTGGAGCTTATTTATGAGGATTGGGAGAAGCTTAAAAGATATGTAATAAAAAACTAGAAAAGCTAAAGAGCTTTTCTAGTTGAATTTAATTATGTAACGGATTTTTATTTTCATCTAATGTAAAACCTTCACCAACTACATCATGTACGTCACTTACAGCAACAAAGGCATGAGGATCTACAGAAGTAATAATATTTTTTAATTTCACGATTTCATTTTTAGCGACAACGCAATACAATACGTTCCGTTCCACTTTCGTATACGATCCAACAGCTTTTAAAAAGGTTGCTCCGCGCTCCATGTCAGATAAAATTTGGGCAGCAATTTCATCGTTTTTATCTGAGATAATAGTTGCTCCTTTTGCCGCATAGGCTCCTTCTTGCATAAAGTCAATGACTTTCGCTCCGATAAAAACAGCAACTAACGTATACATGCCTTCGCGGTATGATAAATAGGTAAGAATAGAGACGATAATGACGATAGCATCAAACATAAACATTGTTTTCCCCATACTCCAGCCAACATATTTATGAGCGAGTCTTGCGATAATATCTACACCGCCAGTAGTCCCCCCATATTTAAATATTATGCCAAGACCGATACCGATAAATGCCCCGGCGAATAAAGCCGCGAGTGTCATATCATTTTGTAAGTTTAAATGTAAGTTAAGAACGTCGTAACGCTGAAAAATCCATAGAAATAAAGATACGCTGAATGTGCCGATTAGTGTATAGATAAATGTCGTTCTTCCAAGTAACTTCCAACCAATAAAAAATATAGGGATATTTAAAATTAAGTTTGAATAAGAAGGGTCAAACTTAAATAGAAAATACAATAATAGTGTAATACCGGTAAATCCACCTTCTGCAAGGTGATTTTCAATATTGATATTCACAATACCGAAAGAAAAAATAGCGGAACCGATTAAAATGAAAATGATATTTCGAATCTTCAAACTTGATGTCATATAGAAATCCCCCTAATTATGTAGATTGCATTGCTCCGCTGAAACGGTAAAACATAATGATAAGTAATTTCTAGTTGTTAATAAAAATAGTGAAGGCTATAAAAAAACAATTGATTTTAGCTGATCTTTTGCCAAAACCGCAAAAGAAAGTTTCACTTCATTATAGTCTATCCAAAAAAGGGTCGCAAATAGGTGTTTGGCGGGGAATAATATTTGTCAAATCGCGATGAATTGGCTAACATGAAAGAGGAAGGATTAGAGGTGATTAGTATGGAAGCAAAAACGATGAAAGATATGCAGAAAGAAGTAGATGCATATATTGGTCAGTTTAAAGAAGGTTATTTCAGTCCGCTTGCAATGATGGCTCGTTTAACGGAAGAAATGGGAGAGCTTGCGAGGGAAGTAAACCATTACTATGGTGAGAAACCGAAGAAAACAACTGAAACAGAACGTAGTATTGAAGAAGAGCTTGGAGATGTATTGTTTGTTATGATTTGTATGGCAAATAGTTTAAATATTGATTTAGAAACAGCGCATAACATTGTAATGGAAAAATTTAATACACGTGATAAAGATCGCTGGACACGCATTGATGAGGGAGAGAAAGAATAATGAAAGAAATTAAAGTAATTATCGCTGGACCAAGAGGACGTATGGGACATGAAGCAGTCCTTCTTATGGAAAGAACAGAACATTTCAATTTAGTAGCAGCAGTAGACTATAAGCACGCTGGAGAAAAGATTTCAGACTTACCTGGTATGCCGATGTTAGATACACCGATTTACGCAGATTTACATACTTGTTTAGATGAAGTGGAAGCAGATGTATTATTAGATTTAACAACACCAGAAGTTGGAAAGAAACATGTGACACTTGCAGTTGAACGTGGACTTCGATCTGTTATTGGTACAACTGGATTTACGGAAGAAGAACTAAAGCAATTAACAGAAAATGCAAAAGAAAATAAAGTAGGAACAATTATCGCTCCAAACTTTGCAATTGGTGCAGTTCTTATGATGAAATTTTCACAAATGGCAGCGAAGTACTTCCAAGACGTTGAAGTAATTGAATTACACCATGATCAAAAATTAGATGCACCATCTGGTACAGCTGTCAAAACAGTAGAATTAATTCGTCAAAATCGTGAATCAAAGCAGCAAGGTCATCCAAACGAAGTAGAGCAACTAGAAGGTGCTCGTGGTGCAAATGTAGACGGTATTCACATTCATAGTGTACGTTTACCAGGACTTATTGCACACCAAGAAGTAATGTTCGGCGGGGATGGACAAATGTTAACGGTTCGCCACGATTCATTCAATCGTGCATCATTTATGTCAGGTGTAAAACTATCAATTGAAACAGTAATGAACATTGATCATCTTGTGTACGGTTTAGAAAACATTATCGACTAAAGGGGAGAAAAACGGATGAAAATTGCCTTAATCGCACATGACAAAAAGAAAAATGACATGGTTTCGTTTGCGTACGCATATAAACCGATTTTTGAAAAACATGAATTATTTGCAACAGGAACGACAGGACTTCGCATTATGGAGGCAACTGGCTTAGATGTAACAAGATATCAGTCGGGTCCTCTTGGTGGCGATCAAGAAATCGGAGCCATGATTGCAAAAAACGATATGGATATGGTGATTTTTTTCCGAGATCCACTAACTGCTCAGCCGCATGAACCAGATGTAAATGCATTACTTCGTTTATGTGATGTATATGCGATTCCACTTGCAACGAACATGGCAAGTGCTGAAATGTTAATGCACGCATTAGAACGAGGGGATTTAGATTATCGCAAGTTAAGAAAATGAGGGGAACAATTATGAGTGGATTACATATATTAGCGTTTGGTGCTCATGCCGATGATGTTGAAATCGGCATGGCGGGTACCATTGCAAAATATACGAAGCAAGGGTTTGAAGTAGGTATTTGTGATTTAACAGAAGCTGACCTTTCTTCAAATGGAACGATAGAGTTGAGAAAAGAAGAAGCAAAGACCGCAGCTCGTATAATGGGAGTAAAAACGAGACTGAATTTAGCGATGCCAGATCGTGGCTTGTATATGAAAGAAGAGTTTATACGTGAAATTGTAAAGGTAATCCGTACATATAAACCAAAACTCGTTTTTGCACCATATTATGAAGATCGTCATCCAGATCATGCAAATTGTGCAAAGCTTGTGGAAGAGGCTATTTTTTCAGCAGGAATCCGTAAATATATGCCAGAACTTCCACCACATCGTGTGGAGTCTTTTTATAATTATATGATTAATGGTTTTCATAAACCGAATTTTTGTATAGATATTAGTGAGTACCTATCGCAAAAAGTGGAAGCATTAGAAGCGTATGAAAGTCAGTTTTCAACAGGGAGTGATGGTGTTAAGACGCCGTTAACAGAGGGTTACGTTGAAACTGTGGTCGCTCGTGAGAAGATGTTTGGGAAAGAAGTTGGAGTCTTGTATGCCGAAGGATTTATGAGTAAGAAACCGGTTTTATTACATGCTGATTTAATAGGGGGATGTAAATGAAATTAAAAATAGGTATTACATGTTATCCTTCTGTAGGTGGTTCTGGAGTTGTTGGAACAGAATTAGGAAAGCAATTGGCGGAACGCGGGCATGAAATTCATTTTATTACATCGGGTTTACCATTTCGATTAAATAAAGTGTATCCAAACATTTATTTTCATGAAGTGACGGTGAATCAATACTCTGTATTTCAATATCCACCATATGATTTAGCATTAGCGAGTAAAATGGCAGAGGTTGCACAAAGAGAAAGTCTTGATATTTTACATGTGCATTACGCAATACCACATGCAATTTGTGCTTATTTAGCGAAACAAATGATTGGAGAGCGTATTAAAATTGTTACAACCTTGCATGGAACAGATATTACTGTGTTAGGTTCCGACCCTTCGTTAAATAATTTAATTCGTTTTGGTATTGAGCAGTCTGATGTTGTTACTGCTGTCTCGCATTCATTAATTGACGAAACGCATGAGCTTGTAAAACCAAATAAAGACATTCAAACGGTATATAACTTTATAGACGAACGTGTATATTTCAAGCGTAATATGTCTCAATTAAAGAAAGAATACGGTATAAGTGAGAGTGAAAAGGTACTTATTCATATTTCAAATTTCCGTAAAGTGAAACGTGTGCAGGATGTTGTTCAGGCATTTGCTAAAGTTGCTAAAGAAGTTGATGCGAAATTGCTTCTTGTTGGAGACGGACCAGAATTTTGTACAATTTTACAGATAGTGAAGAATTTACATATTGAAGATCGCGTTTTATTCCTAGGGAAGCAAGATAATGTTGCAGAACTGCTTGCGATGAGTGATTTAATGTTGCTTCTATCAGAGAAGGAAAGTTTTGGTCTTGTTTTATTAGAAGCGATGGCGTGTGGTGTACCTTGTATCGGAACAAGGGTTGGAGGTATTCCAGAAGTCATTCAACATGGTGAAACAGGATATTTATGTGAAGTTGGCGATACAACAGGTGTGGCCAATCAAGCCATTCAGCTATTAAAGAATGAAGAGCTTCACCGTAATATGGGAGAGCGAGCAAGAGAAAGTGTTTATGAGCAGTTCCGCTCAGAAAAAATCGTCTCACAATATGAAGCAATTTACTATGACATACTAAGGGATGACAAAAATGGAAAGATTTAAAAAAGCTAGTTCTATTATTGAGATATTAAAACAACAAGGACATGAGGCTTATTTTGTTGGTGGGAGCGTACGAGATCTTATTATCGATAGGCCGATTGGAGATATTGATATTGCGACATCTGCTTTACCAGAAGAAGTAATGGATATATTCCCAAGACATGTTCCTGTTGGTCTTGAGCATGGAACTGTAATTGTTGTAGAAAATGGTGAACCTTATGAGGTAACCACTTTTCGAACAGAAAGCGAATATGAAGATTTTCGAAGACCTAGTAGTGTTCAATTTGTTCGTTCATTAGAAGAGGATTTAAAACGTCGTGATTTCACAATGAATGCGATTGCCATGACAGAAGAAGGCGAAATGGTGGATTTATTTGCTGGGCAGGAAGCGATTCAAAAGAGAGAAATTGTGACAGTTGGAAATGCAGCGAATCGTTTTCAAGAAGACGCACTAAGAATGATGCGTGGCATTCGGTTTGTAAGTACGTTAGGGTTTTCTTTAGAAACGAAAACGAAGCAAGCGATTGAAACGTATGGACACTTGCTAGAACATATAGCAATTGAGCGCATCACAGTAGAGTTTGAGAAACTGTTAACTGGTACCTATTGTGTGAAGGGCCTCAAAGAATTAGTAGAGACGAAGCTATTTTCTCATTTGCCCTATTTACAAATGTCAGAAGAGAGACTGTTAAAAGCTACGCAGTATAAATGGGATTCTTTTGAAACAGACATTGAGGCATGGGCATTTTTCTTATATTGTATCGGAGAAGAGCATCCATCTGTATTTTTACGTCAATGGAAGTTTTCGAATAAAAAAATAAAAGATATTGTCGCAGTTTTATTAACAATTCGTACGAGAAAGGAGAAGGATTGGGATACAGTCCTTCTTTATAAAACGGGAATTCATATCGCTGAAATGGCAGAGAGAGTATATGAAGCGATGATTGAAAACTATAACCCTACATCTGTTAAACGAGTACAATCAATGTTTCATGCATTGCCAATCAAGGGTCGTCAAGAAATGAATGTGAGTGGGAATGATCTATTAAACTGGGCGAATAAAAAGCCTGGTCCGTGGGTTGCTGAAATGCTTCAAAAAATCGAAGAAGCGATCGTACAAGGAAATGTAGTTAATGAGAAAGAGAGTATAAGGGAGTGGCTGCAAAGATGCAATCTACTATAAGAAAGCAGTTGTTGCAAGTTTTTTCTGAAGCGGATGGAGAGTTTGTATCTGGCCAAACGATTAGTGATAAACTTGGTTGTTCAAGAACCGCTGTGTGGAAACATATGGAGGACCTTCGGAATGAGGGATATGAACTTGAAGCTGTGCGTCGATTAGGTTACCGCATTGCGGGGAAGCCAGACAAAGTAACTGCTAATGAAATTCAGTTAGGATTACAAACAGAGCGTATCGGTAGAACGGTTTATTTTGAAGAATCGGTTGAATCTACTCAGCATATTGCAGCAAAACTTGCTTATGAAGGAGTAGAAGAGGGAACAATTGTCGTTGCGGAAGAGCAAACTGCAGGTAGAGGCCGTTTAAGTAGAAAGTGGCATTCGCCAAAAGGAACAGGAATTTGGATGAGTATTATTTTGCGTCCATCGATCCCGGTTCATCATGCCCCGCAGCTCACTCTGCTAGCGGCTGTTAGCGTTGCACAAGCAATTGAAAAATGCACAGGTGTAAATGTAGGAATTAAATGGCCGAATGATATTTTAATTCAAGGTAAAAAGGCTGTAGGTATATTAACAGAAATGCAAGCGGATCCTGATAAAATCAATGCTGTCATTATGGGAATTGGTATTAATGCGAATCAAAAACAAGAACATTTTGATAAGGAAATTCAGCAAATTGCCACTTCTTTAGCGATTGAATCAGGTAAGCCAATTGTTCGTGCGGAACTTATGCAACAAATCTTTTTACAACTAGAAAAATTATATGAAGAGTATTTACAAAATGGTTTCTCTGTAATTAAAATTCTTTGGGAAAGTTACGCTGTGAGCATCGGGAAAGAAATTACTGCCCGAACGATGAGACAGACGATTACGGGGCTAGCAAAAGGGATTACAGAAGAGGGTGTATTGCTTCTGGAGGACCATGAAGGGAAAATACATCATATTCATTCTGCGGATATCGAAATGAAGTAAAAGAAGTTCCTTTTTTGGAACTTCTTTTTTATTTCAATATTTTTGAGTAGGCTTTGTAATGTGACAATACACTTTTTACAACTTAAGTTGTATGTAGAGTAACGTTCGATTAGCGCTGCTTATTATTTGATTATTACTTTTCCTTCCATTCCTTTAAGGAGATGGTATCTACATATTAATTCATATGTACCAGTATTTTTAGGTTTTACGGTAATGTTTTTTTCTTTTCCTGACTCAACTACGACGTCAATTCCGAGTTTTTTCACTGTAAAGGTGTGCTCGTTCTTACCTTTATTTTTTAATAACAATGTTGTTGTTTCTTCAATCGGAATAGTGATGACATTCGGATTAAAGTAATCATCGTTAAGTTCGACTTCAATCACTTTCGTTGACTCAATAGGTTGTGTTACGACGTTAGCTGAGGCAACTACGTTGATGGAGTCTAAAGTTATCACACTCACAATCATTACAAACAAACCGAGTAATGGAAATAACCACTTGTTCATAGACATTCGCAATTCTCCTTTTCTAAGTGCTTTTCTTCAATTAACCTGCATCATTAGTTTTAGGCTTATACTATACAGTCAAATAAAATATCAGTATCTTTAAATCAATTTTTTGCATTTAAATGGATTACAAAAGAAATTAACTTGGAGTTGTAAGGTATGTATGGGAAACACACCCACTTATTTTTTAGGACTGAATTCTCTGTAAAAACTATATAGCATATACACTATCTAGTTAAATTTCACATACCGTAATGGAAATAAAAAATTATTTTTTCAAAAAAATGTAGTAATTTCTTTTTGTACTTTGCTATAATTAGTTCGAATGTGGGCAGTATCAGAGCGAACTGCACCATGATTCGAAGCAGTACAAAAAATAATAACTTGGATTCTGCCTTGATCCAATAACGGACTGGGACAGAGGGATGAATAATGCCGACTAACACACAACCCTTCTGCCCTTTTATGGCCAGAGGGGTTTTTTATATGATTTCGGCCATCGCCTCTCTCCTGCATAAAGGAGGAGTAGTTTTTGAAAACAAAAACAGATTTTTTGAAGATGAAAGAGCAAGGTGAGCCGATTACGATGCTAACGGCGTATGATTATCCTTCTGCTAAATTAGCAGAAGAAGCTGAAGTTGATATGATTTTAGTTGGAGATTCTCTTGGGATGGTTGTACTCGGATATGATTCAACAGTACCTGTAACAGTAGAGGATATGATTCATCATACGAAAGCTGTACGCCGCGGAGCGAAAGAAACATTTATTGTAACTGATATGCCGTTTATGTCTTATCACATATCGTTACAAGAAACGATGGTGAATGCACGCCGCATCGTTCAAGAGAGCGGAGCACATGCACTGAAAGTAGAAGGTGCTGGAGAAGTTATATCAACGATTCATTATTTAACGAATGCAGGAATTCCCGTCGTAGCGCATTTAGGTTTAACTCCTCAATCTGTGGGAGTATTGGGTGGATATAAAGTGCAAGGAAAAGATGCTGAAAGTGCAAAGAAATTAATAGACGATGCAAAGAAATGTGAGGAAGCTGGTGCGATAGCACTTGTGTTAGAATGTGTGCCAATGCAGTTAGCGGAATTAATTTCGAAGCAATTAACAATTCCAATAATAGGGATTGGAGCGGGACAAAAAGTAGATGGGCAAGTTCTTGTATATCATGATCTCATCTCATATGGGGTAAATCGTGTTCCGAAATTCGTAAAACAGTATACGTCTGTTCAAGAGGAAATTGTACGTGGGATTTCTCAATATGTTGCTGAAGTGAAGACAGGGCAATTTCCTGAAGAGAAACATTCGTTCACAATGAAAGAAGAAGAATGCTTAGCGTTATACGGGGGAAAACAGTAATGAAAATCATAACTACAGTGCAAGAGATGCAGCAAATTACGAGCGAACTTCGTACAAGTGGAAAGAATATTGGTTTTGTTCCAACGATGGGGTATTTACATGAAGGGCATGCTACTTTATTACGCAAGGCAAGAGAAGAAAATGAAATTGTAGTTTTAAGTGTGTTTGTAAACCCACTACAGTTTGGGCCGAACGAAGATTTAGAGCGATACCCTCGTGATATTGAGAGAGATGAAAGTGTAGCAAAAGAAAACGGTGTGGATTATTTATTTTATCCGAGTGTAGAAGAAATGTATCCGGCAGAACAAACAACAACAGTAGAAGTTGTAAAGCGTACTGACGTATTATGTGGAAAACAAAGACCTGGTCACTTTTCTGGAGTTGCGACTGTACTAATGAAATTATTTAATATTGTAATGCCAAATCGTGCTTATTTCGGTATGAAAGACGCACAACAAGTTGCTGTAATTGAAGGATTTGTAACTGATTTCAATATTCCAGTAACGATCGTACCAGTTGATATTGTAAGAGAAGAAGATGGATTAGCAAAAAGTTCTCGTAATGTGTATTTATCACAAGAAGAACGTGAAGAGGCTTCTCATTTATACCGCAGTCTATGTATAGCGAAAGAAAGAATTGAGGCAGGCGAACGTAATTCAGAAATCATTACAAATTTTGTGAAAGAACATATTGAGACGTATACGAAAGGTACTGTAGATTATGCGGATTTATATGCATATCCGTCATTTGCAATAGTAGGGGAAATGGAAGGAAGAATCATTTTAGCTATTGCAGTTAAGTTTGAAAATGTAAGATTAATTGACAATATAACATTAACGGTTAAATAAGGGGGAGCATCTATGTTTCGCACAATGATGAGAGCAAAGTTACATCGTGCAACTGTAACGGAGGCAAATTTAAACTATGTAGGTAGTATTACAATAGATGAAGATTTAATGGATGCAGTAAATATTGTAGAGAACGAAAAAGTTCAAATTGTAAATAATAATAACGGTGCGCGCTTAGAGACATATGTTATTAAAGGCGAACGCGGTAGCGGTGTTATTTGTTTAAACGGTGCTGCAGCAAGGCTTGTACAACCGGGAGATAAAGTAATTATAATTTGTTATGGCTTAGTTACGGAAGAAGAGGTTCATAAACAAGAACCAAAAATTGCAGTGTTAGACGATCAAAATCAAATTGTTGAAATGTTAGGTGCTGAAAAGGCTGGTACAATATTATAAAAGAGGAAAGCTATCTCTATATCAGGAGATAGCTTTTTTGTGCATCTTTTCATTAAGATGAGATAAAACGTGGTATAGTAACATTATATGAATTATTGTTGTTTGAAAGGTAAGAAATTGAGGTGTTACATATATGAGTAAACGTTATGTCGTTGTTGATTTAGAGACGACAGGAAACTCCTGGAAAGACGGGAAAGATAAAATTACCCAAATTGCAGCTGTTGTAGTAGAAGATGGAGAGATATTGGAAATTTTTTCATCTTTTGTTAACCCAAAGAGAGAGATTCCCGTATTTATTACAGAATTAACAGGGATTGATGAAAGTCTCGTAAAACAAGCCCCGTTATTTCAAGATGTAGCCCCGATGATTGTTGAGCTATTACAAGGTGCCGCTTTCGTTGCGCATAATGTTCACTTTGATTGGAATTTTTTAAACGAAGAATTAAGGCAGGTTGGATATACAGAAATACATTGTCCTAAAATCGATACGGTTGAATTGGCACAAATTCTTTTGCCAACAGCCGATAGTTATAAATTACGTGATTTAGCTAAGAAACATGAACTCGAACACGATCAACCACATCGTGCGGATAGTGATGCTCTTGCGACAGCAGAGTTGTTTTTACAATTTTTAAATGAAATTGAAAAATTACCACTTGTTACATTACAATCACTTTATGAATTGAGTGATGTTTTCCAAAGTGATATAGCTGATGTGCTTTCTGAAAATATTCTAAAGAAAGTAATGCATGGTAAAGAAATAAAAGCGGAATATGAAGTGTATCGCAATATTGCACTGAGAAAACGGAACTATTCCTTAAGTCTTGGAGAAACATATTCATTAAAATTTGATGCTTTCTTGAATAAAACGATGGATAAACTGGAATTACATATGCCGAAGTTTGAAAGAAGAGAAAGTCAGCAAATGATGATGAAAGAGATATATACGGCGTTAAGAGATTCTCGTTTTTCTCTTATTGAAGCAGGTACAGGGACGGGAAAGACTCTTGCTTATTTACTTCCTAGTCTTTATTTTGCGAATAAAAAAGAAGAACCTGTCGTTATCAGTACACAAACGGTACAACTTCAACAACAAATACTTGAAAAAGAAATTCCGTTATTGCAAAAAATAATGCCATTTTCATTTGAGACAGCTCTTCTAAAAGGGAGAAAGCATTATCTTTGCTTACATAAATTTGAATATGCTTTGCAAGAGGAAGAAAAAAATTACGATATGGCACTTACGAAGGCGAAAATTTTAGTTTGGTTATTAAAAACTGAAACAGGTGACCGAGATGAATTAAATATTCCAGAGGGCGGAAAGTTACTTTGGAATCGTATTTGTAGTGATGCGTATAGTCCGGGCGGTATGCAAAGTAATTGGTTTAGTCGATGCTTTTATCAGCGAGCGAAAAATAAAGCTTTATTTGCAGATATCGTTATTACAAATCATGCATTATTATTTCAAGATTTTTCAAGTGAAGAACCACTGTTTTCTTCATGTGAACATATAATTTTTGATGAAGCTCATCATATTGAAGAAGCTGCGAGTAGAACACTAGGTGAGCAGTTCTCTTGTATGTATTTTCAATTGATTTTATCTCGACTTGGTACACTAGAAACGGATGATGTGCTTTCTAAAGTATATAAAATGATGAAAAAATCAGAGCAAGCATCTCGTTCTACTTTCCGTATGATAAGCCATAGTTTGAAGGAACTTAAATTTGATGCGGATGAACTATTCCAAATGTTACGTACTTTTATATTTAAACAAACAAAGCAAGAACAAGGAACAAACAATATGCCGCTCATTTATCGATATAACACGGAAGTAGAGCAAGGTAAGTTGTGGGATAGTATTGTTGAGTTAACAAATCGTTTTGTATATGAATTAAGAAGAATAGTGACCATATTTGAGAAACAAGTAGATATATTGCAAAGTAAGTTAGAGTGGGAAATGCATGTTGTTACGGGTGAATTTATGCATTTAAGTGGGTTACTGAGAAAGATGGCAGAATCATTACAGTTGCTCATATTGGAAAAAAATGCATATGTAACTTGGATGGAGACGGAGACGAAAGGAACGATTCATTCAACCATTTTATACGCGCAACCAGTTCATATTGGAGAAAGGTTTGCTGATGAATTTTTAACAGAAAAAAAGAGTGTTATCTTTACATCTGCAACATTAACAGTTAACGATACATTTGACTATATAAAAGAAGAGCTTGGCTTACATGATTTTGCTCCAAATACTTTACAGGTTCAATCGCCATTCCATTATGAGAAACAAATGAAATTAATGGTTTCAACGGATGTACCGTTTATTAAGCAAGTAAGTAATGAGGAATATATTGAATCTGTATCGGAACATATTGCCAAGATAGCAAAAGTTACAAAAGGGAGAATGCTCGTTTTATTCACTTCGTATGAAATGCTGAAAGAAGCGTATGCGAATTTGAAAAGCAATGATGAATTAGAAGGCTATCTATTATTAACACAAAGTGTAAACAATAGGAGTCGAAGTCGCTTAATTCGAAAGTTTCAAGAGTTCGACAAGTCAATATTGTTAGGCACGAGCAGTTTTTGGGAAGGAATCGATATTCCAGGAGATGCCTTGAGTTGCCTTGTCATTGTCCGTCTTCCTTTTACACCTCCTCATCAGCCGATGATGGAAGCGAAAGGTGAATGGCTAAAAAATCAAGGTGAGGACGTATTCGCAAAATTAACGCTCCCGCAAGCAATATTACGTTTCAAACAAGGATTTGGGCGTTTAATTCGAACGAATACTGATACGGGGACGGTAGTAGTGTTAGACCGTCGATTGACGAGTTCTTCCTATGGAAAAAGATTTTTACAATCAATTCCTAATGTACCTCTTTATGAAGGACCGTTAGAAGAGTTGTTGGTGCAATTAGAAGAACCGTCAAATGAATAAAAATTGGAAGAAAAATACGCCTGAAGTACTTATGAACTTCAGGCGTAAAAAATGTGGGTAGGAGGAATTTTATTTTTCTTACTTCTTGTATACAAAATGTATTGGTTTTCGACTTGAAACCTTTTTTTGCTGTACATGTCCTGCTATAATAGATGGGTGATGAAGCAGGGGTTGTAAAGAATGTACTCTTATTGTAACCGCATTGCGTTCTTCTATAATTAGAAATTTTTGTGTAACGGAGGAGTTTTTTCATGGAGAAGAAAATCGAAGTACTATCAACGACGCGTATTAAATATTCGTCAGATTTGTATAAAATTGTTGATAGTTTGAATCGTACGTTAAAAGAGCAGGACCTCATGTTCGGATTAGCATTAGACGAAAAAGACAAAGAAACAGCTGTATTTACGATTTACAGAACGTAGTGATACAATGAAAAAGTGGATCTTTGCAATCATTATCGTTATCGTTGCTAGCGGAATATATGGGGCGTATGTTTATAATAAAGCGATGGATAAGAAAATTCCCAAAGAGTCGAAATCTGTAGAAATTGCTAAAGAAAAAGCAAAGCTTACAAAAGTGACATCTGTTGATTATTACAACGGAAAAGCTGCATATACAGTCGTACAGGGTACAGATGAAAAGGGAGAACATCTTATCGTTTGGGTGCCTGAGAAAAAAGGGGATACCGTAGTAAGGAAAAAGAGTGAAGGTATTTCCGAAAAAGAGGCTATACAAAGAACAATAGAACAAGTCGGCGATAAAGAATCAAAAAGAAAGCCGAAAGAAATTCTGAAAGTGAAATTAGGCTTTGAAAAAGGTATTAGAGATGGTGTACCAGTAGAAGTACCATTATGGGAAGTTACATATATTGATTATGACAATCGTTATAATTACTACTATCTTGAATTTAAAGATGGGTCGTTTTTAAGACGATATAGCGCTCAAAAATAGATGTAGGGGGAACTACAAATGAAATTAGCAAAGCGAGTAGCTGCTTTAACACCGTCTTCAACTTTAGAAATTACAGCAAAGGCACAAGCGTTAAAGGCAGAAGGTCATGATGTAATTGCATTAGGGGCAGGAGAACCTGACTTTAATACACCAGAGCATATTATGGAAGCTGCGCATAAAGCGATGTTAGAAGGACATACGAAATATACGCCAACAGGTGGATTACAATCGTTAAAACAAGAAATTGTGAAGAAATTTACGCGCGATCAAGGAATTCAGTATGATCCATCTGAAATTATTGTATGTAATGGTGCAAAACATGCATTATATACATTATTCCAAGTGTTGCTTGATGAAGGAGATGAAGTTATCATCCCAACTCCTTACTGGGTAAGCTATCCAGAACAAGTAAAGCTTGCTGGCGGTAATCCGGTTTATGTAGAAGGTTTAGAAGACAATGAGTACAAAATTACAGCAAAGCAGTTGCGTGAGGCAATTACAGAGAAAACGAAAGCAGTTATTATTAATTCACCGAGCAATCCAACAGGAATGATTTATAGCAAAGAAGAATTACAACAGCTTGGAGAAGTATGTTTAGAACATAATATTTTAATCGTTTCAGATGAAATTTATGAGAAGTTAATTTATGGTGGTGCGGAATATACTTCAATTGCCCAGCTTTCTAATGCATTAAAAGAACAAACCCTAATTATTAATGGTGTATCTAAATCTCATTCTATGACAGGATGGCGTATTGGATATGCAGCTGGAAATAAGCAGCTGATTAAAGCGATGACGAACTTAGCGAGTCATAGTACGTCAAACCCTACTTCAATCGCTCAATACGGCGCAATCGCGGCATATGCAGGCTCACAACAACCTGTAGAAACAATGCGCCAAGCATTTGAAGAGAGATTAAACATTATTTATGATAAATTAATTCAAATCCCTGGCTTTACTTGTATTAAACCGCAAGGCGCGTTTTACTTATTTCCTAATGTAAAAGAGGCTGTAGCTTTATCAGGATATGATACAGTTGATGAGTGGGCGAAAGCTTTATTAGAAGAGGAAAAAGTTGCTCTTGTGCCGGGTACAGGATTTGGGGCTCCAAATAACGTTCGTTTATCATATGCGACATCTCTTGAACAAGTAGAGAAAGCATTAGAACGTATTCATACGTTTATGAAAAGTAAAGTGAAAGCTTAATTGTATATTTCGTTAATACAATAAAAAACCTCTCTATATAATAGGGAGGTTTTTTTGACGAATTGTGGCAAAAAGAAATAGCGAAAGGTGTGTTATACTAGAGAACGAGGTGTTTGGTGATGAAAAAGAAAATGATGTTACAGTGGTTTGAACAGGGAAGCATTGCGATTCCAAAATTACTTATGATGCATTATAAAAAATTAGGGTTAAATGAAACGGAATTTATGGTTTTACTTCATGTGCATACATTTTTAGAATCGGGAAATTCGTTTCCGACTCCGTCGGAGATTTCCGAACGAATGACAATAGCGGAAATGAAATGTATGGAAGTAATTCAAACATTGATTCAAAAAGGTTTTTTATCACTAGAAGGTGGACAAAGATCAGAAGCGATGATGTGTGAAAGTTATTCTTTACAACCGCTATGGGAAAAAATATTGCATTTCTTAATGAATGAATCAATAGAGGAAGAACAAAAAGAAAAAAAACAACTGCAAGTAAATTTATATACAGTATTTGAAAAAGAATTCGGAAGACCACTTTCTCCATTTGAATGTGAAACATTGGGAATGTGGGAGGATCAAGATCAACATCATCCGAATTTAATTCAAGCGGCTCTACGAGAAGCTGTGATGAGCGGTAAGCTGAACTTCCGATATATTGATCGTATTTTATTTGAGTGGAAAAAGAATGGAATTAAAACAGTAGATCAAGCTCAAAATCAAGGACGGAAATTTAGAGCAAATCAGCAACGAGCGCAACAAGTAACAACACAAGAGACGAAATTTACTGGGAAAGTGCCTTTTTATAATTGGTTGGAGCAGTAATGTAGGAGGAAGTCTATGTTAAATAAAACGCAAATTCGTTATTGTTTAGACACAATGGCGGATATGTATCCAGAAGCACATTGTGAATTGATTCATGATAATCCATTCGAACTTGTAATTGCAGTGGCATTATCTGCACAATGTACAGATGCACTTGTAAATAAAGTGACGAAAAATTTATTTCAAAAATATAAAACACCAGAAGATTATTTAAGTGTTTCTCTAGAAGAGTTACAACAAGATATACGTTCTATTGGATTGTATAGAAATAAAGCAAAAAATATTCAAAAATTGTGCCGAATGTTATTAGATGATTACAATGGAGAAGTGCCGAAAGATCGAGATGAGCTTACGAAGTTACCTGGTGTAGGACGGAAGACAGCAAATGTTGTAGTATCGGTAGCATTTGGGATACCGGCAATTGCTGTCGATACGCATGTAGAGCGGGTGAGCAAACGATTAGCGATTTGTAGATGGAAAGACTCTGTATTAGAAGTCGAAAAAACATTAATGAAGAAAATTCCGATGGATGAATGGGGCGTTACACATCACCGTTTGATTTTCTTTGGACGTTATCACTGTAAAGCGCAGCGACCACAATGTGAAGAGTGTCGATTGCTAGAAGTGTGTCGCGAAGGAAAGAAGCGAATGAAGGGGAAATAAAGGATGGAGCGAGTTATAGGAGTACCGAAAGAATTTCGGTACTTACCATTTTTTCAAAAAAACGCAAATTCGATTAAGTATCATACAGACCAATCTTTTGAAGAAATCATACAAAATACTTACTTTATATTTGATATAGAAAGACAATATGAGCCGTGGAATGAAATTGAAAACAGTATTCCGGTAATGTTGAATGTATGGAAAAATAAGCATGAAGACATTGCCACATTATTTCGAAACAGAAAGAAACAAGAAGCTGAAGGCCCGATGATTCTTTTTGCAGCACATTTGTTATCAATTGTATATTGGCTAAATGAGCAACCTGTTCATAGTTTGAATGAAATGGAAGATTACACGAGTGAATTGGAAGTACAACCAGTTAATTTTATGGAGCGATATTCGTTCATTATAAAGAAACCAAATAATTATCATTCTTATATTCAGTTAGCACAGTTGTATATTGAAATAGAAAAGTTATATGTAAAGAAAATGATAACAAAAAAGAAGTCCTTTCCTCGTTAAGAGAAAGGACTTCTTTTTTTGTATTAAGACTCTGTTGTAACAACATTTCCGTCTGCGTGAGGTGTATCTTCACCTGTATTTTGTTGTTTCTTAGCCTCTTCTTCAGCTTTCTTTTGAGCCTCTTCTTCAGCTTTTTTCTTAGCTTCTTCTTCGGCTTTTTTCTTAGCTTCTTCTTCAGTTTTTTTCTTAGCTTCTTCTTCAGCTTTCTTTTGAGCCTCTTCTTGTTGTTTACGTTGTTGTTCTTGTTGTTTACGCTGTTCTTCAGTAGCCTTTTTCTGAGCTTCTTCTTGTTTTAGTTTATCTTCATTAGCTTTTTTCTGAGCTTCCTCATCAGCTTTTTTCTTAGCTTCTTCTTCGGCTTTCTTTTTGGCTGCCTCTTCCTCAGCTTTCTTAGCGTCTGGAGTTCCACCAGGGGCAGTGAAGGATGCACCAACTGCAGGACTTGTTCCAGTACCTTTTTTCGCTACTACAGAGAAGCTGTAAGTAACACCAGGCTTAATACCACCAAGAGTAGCTGTTGTACCGCTAACTGATAAGCTACCGCTAGAACCGTCTGTAGCTTTATAAGTTGCCGCATAAGCATCAACTGCTGTTGGGCCAGACCAGTTTAGTGTAACTGTACTAGCGCCATCGAAAGCGACATTAAGGCCACTAGGTGGATCTACTTTAATTTCTTTAATTGCATCTTTTTTCGCACCTTTTACGTATAACTCGCCGTTTATTTCTTGTACAGAAGAAGGGCGTTCGAAACGAGATTTATCTGTAGCGAATTTGCTCATCATTACTTGGAACATTTGTTGCGCAATTTTAGTATAACGATCGCTAATGTAATTTTCTGGACCATTCTTTTCGTAACCAGTCCACACAGCCATCGTATATTGTGGTGTATATCCAGCGAACCAGCTATCTCTGTTAGCATCAGCTGGGATGCCATATTTTTTTACATCTCTTGCATCAAAGTTTTGTGTTCCTGTTTTACCAGCAACGTCAAAGCCAGAAACATATGCTGTTGGCCCTGTACCGCCGGAACCAGGTTTTACTACGTCACGAAGAACGTCAGTAACCATGTAAGCTGTATGGTCGTGCATTGCACGTTGTTCTTTCGGTTTAAAGCTTTTCTTTTTTCCGTCTGGGAAAATAACTTCTTTAACGAAATGAGGTTTATTGTATACACCGTCATTTCCAAATGCTGCATAAGCCCCAGCGACATCTAACGGAGAGCTTTCATTACTACCGATTGCAGTAGATTCATGTGCTATCCCATCTTTAAACGTCATGCCTAAACCTTCAGCAAACTCTTTTGCCTTAGGAATACCGACTGCTTGAGCTGTTTTTAAAGCCGGGATGTTTAATGACTTCTTCAATGCTTCACGAAGTGAAACGTCACCTTTAAAATTACCGGTAGCATTTTTAATCTTTGTGCCATCAGAGTAAGTATATTCAGAGTCATTTAATTGATGATAAGTAGACCATTGAAGGTTTTCAATTGCAGGACCATAATCGAAAATTGGTTTCATTGTTGAACCAACTTGGCGTTTTAAATCAACAGCCATATTATGACCTTTGAAAGTAGACTTACTTTCTTTACGCCCAGCACCAATTGCTCGAACTTCTCCAGACTGTGTATCCATAAATACAAATGATCCTTGGAACTGATCGTTTGGATACTTAATGAGATTGCCATCCATAATTTGTTCAGCGTACTCTTGAGCACCTTGATCAAGGGTTGTATGAATCGTTAAACCATCTGAACCGATATTTACATCAGGGTATTCTTTTTCAACTTCTTTTACGACAGCATCTAAAAATGCTTGAAACTTCATTTCAGTTAGTTCTGATTTTTTTAGACCCTCAGTTACAGGGATCTTTATTGCGTTATTCATTTCTTCTTTTGTTATATAGCCGTGTCGATTCATTAATGTTAATACAATATTACGACGATTTGTTGCTCGTTCAACATTTTCTGGTTTTGTTGGATCATAAATGTTAGGACCTTGAGGTAAGCCAGCGAGCATCGCAGCTTCATGTAATTGTAAGTCCTTTAAATCTTTTTGATAATATTTTTGAGCCGCTGTTGCAATACCGTAAGAGCGATTACCTAGATTAATCTTATTTAAGTACATTTCTAAAATCTCATGTTTAGAGTATTGTTGCTCTAATTTGTAAGATAAGTACCATTCTTGCACTTTTCGTTTTGCGGTTTTTTCCATCGTTAGAAAATAGTTTTTAACTACTTGTTGTGTAATCGTACTACCACCTTGGGAACCGAAACCACCAGTGACATTTTCCATAACTGCTTTTGTAGTTCGTTTAAAATCAATTCCATTATGGTCATAGAAACGTGAATCCTCAGTTGCAAGGAATGCATTTTCAACTACTTTTGGAATTTGATCATAAGTAACATGGGTTCGTTTTTCCGCACCGTATTCATAGAAAAACTTCCCATCCTTATCAAGAAACTTTGTTGATAAAGGATTGACAAGTTTTGATTTGTCTAATTTTGGAGCGTCCTTTACCATAACAAAGAAAGCGGAAACGCCAGCTACGAGACCAACGATACCAAGAAGTAGACAACCTATAAGGAACTTCTTAAAAAAGGAGCCTTTTTTCTTTGGTTTTTTTTCTTTATTTGTTTCTTCCGTTTGATTTTTCGCGTGATTTCGTTCTGTACGAGAACGATAATTATCTGACATTATACTTTCTCCTACCTTTCATTCTCTCCCTCAAAAGTCGAAAAAAGAGCCTTAGTGATGACTCTATCACGAAAAATAAACCGTGTCTAGTACACGGATATAATCAATCCGAGGGTGATAACCGCATGATAACAATGATCCATGCGCTTCTATTTCTTCTTTAGTAATTGACTTACGCCCACCATTATTTTGACGGTTCCAAAATGCAATAATATGTTTCGCATCGAGTAAATAAAATTCATCAAAAAGTGTAAATTTAATAATAACAAATGCAACTCCATTATGAGCAATTACTTGCTTCATATGTTCAATTTGATGAAGGTGGAAGTTTTGAAGTGGGAAACTAGTTTTGTTTTTTGTTTCCTTCGCTTCAAAATCGATGTATTTCCCTTTGTATACACCGTTGTAATCCGTTGTAGAAGGTTGTTTAAAATACGCTTCTTTTACCACTGCAGCACTTCGAGCGGGGTAATCTACTTTTACAATTTGAAGAGGTGTAGGTTTTTTATGTACACATGCAATATTATGGGTTAAGTAATATTGATTTGTTTCATTCAATTCCTCTTCAAGGGACATACCTCTATTACTATAAGTATGTTTTTTTATTGGTGTTTTAGGAGGTAGTGAAGCTTGATTGTACCTTTTTCCATTTGGGTAACGAATGGTCATAGTGTGTCCACTCCCAACTTGTTAAGAATTACTTACAAAGGTGATTATATCAAAAAATGAAAAAAGATGTGACCTTTTTGAAGAAAGGCATGATGACTTATTTATGTTTACATGGAATGATTACGAAAAAATAAAACAATATCGTAAAAATATGGTTTGTACAAAAGAAGAAAAAGCAATCATTCACACTATTAAAAAGAAAACAGAAATAGCTAATATGGACAACATTTCTCGGACACAATCGTATCAAAAATTTTATGTAAGAAATAGTGAAATCAGGTGGTCTTTTTTAGCGAGTATGGTTTCGAGAAATGCAGGCTGGAATATGACTGATTTAGAAGGAAGATATTATGCTACTGTTTTGCCTCGATTAGTAAAAAAACATTTGTTTCTCATATATGAACAGGCTAATTGGATTATTTTCTTAGATGCATTTCCTCAGTTACTACTATATGAAGAAAGCAAGAGGAGACGTATACCTCTCTTTCATTTGTTGCAATTTTTCAACGTATCACTTTTCATGGAAAAAGAATGGACATTTTTCTGGGAGAAAAAAGATATGAATAGGCTTATGACAGCGCTTATTATAAATGAGCAAAATAAAATTCAAAAACCAGTTATTGAGAATAGCTACTTTAAAAAACATGTATTTCATACGGCGCTTTTTAAAGTTCAAGACATGTTGCATATTAGTGCAGTTATTTTTCCAACCATTGAAGGGGGGATGTATGGGTTTTCAGTTTATCAATTTGAAACGTTGCAAAAGCGTATAGAGCTTGGGAAAAAATTAGCGTGGTTATTGTTTCATCCGACTTATAAACGTTTATTTTATAATTTTGCACTGCAAACTAAACATACTGGCTCTAGAGAAGATTATGAATATTACTTAAGGGGAACTAGAAAATCCTATACACCTGCACTAAGAGATGTGTATTCTCTTGTTGCACATGAGGAAATAACAATGAGGGATTGGTTTTGTGAAGATTCGAAAATGAATGCATTGTTTTTATTTGAAGAACCGAAGGATGAAGTTAATATAAAGGAATGGTATAGAAGAAAGAGGGAGCAGATCTATGCTGTTTCTATCGTGAATCGTTTTGTTAAAAGAATAGACGAGTTCATGATATAATAAAAAAGAAGTCCCATCTTTATAAATGAAGATGGGACTTCTTAATGTGAAGAAATCCTGCTAAGTGTGTTAAGATTTTAATCTCAAAACTGAATGAAAGTAGAAGATTAAGGGGGATTTAGAAATTAGTAGTTTGGAAAAGCCCCATTAATTAAACTTTCACTTTATGTAGCAGGGAAGTTTGGGCCATCAAGCTTTGGATTACCAGTCTCGGGTTTATTTTGTTGTTTGTTTTGTTTTTTCTTTTTTTCGTTTTTGTTCTTTGCCATCTTCATACACCTCCTTTTTGTATTGTTACCATTTCTATAAATGACATTCAAAATGATTTCTTTGACGAATAACAACTAGTTTTGTCATGTGTGCAGGAGTGAAGAATTATCCGGCGAAATTACATGACAAAGGAAAAGCAAAGAAGGGGGCGTTTTGTATATGGCGATGGTTCAGAAAGTAGATGTAATGAAAAAAATGGATCAAATGTTAAGTTCTCTCGATTTGCTGGAAATGAATATAGGAATTAGAATAAATCATGCATTGAAGGATAAGAGCGAAAAAATATGTAATAAGATAGAAATAACAGAAATGCATATTGAGCATATGGAAAATAAATTAGTGCATCACGAAGAAAAAGGGAATTGGGTGAAGACGTTTCAAAACATCGTAGTGAGTGCATAATAAGGTGGGAATGAAATGGAGTATGAAGCATTAATACAGTCTTCAGAAAAACTCATGCAGTATAATAATGAAGCGAATGTAAAAAAAAGAGAAATAATTGAATATGACTTTTATAAGGATATGAAGCCGTTTGTAGACATAGTAGATGAGGAATTAAAGGTGTGGAAAGAATTAGCTTATACGTGGATTAAGGAAGAAAAACCGAAGTATATACATGTACAGCAAATTGATCAAGTGTACGATAATTTACAAACGAATGTGTTACAATGTTTTGTAAATAAAGGAAAAGGTAAACGTTTTTTTGAAACACATCAAGCCATTTCGTATACTTTGCAAAATATAGTTGAGCAATGTAAATAACAAGAGGGGAAACCCTCTTGTTTTTTTTAAGCTTCTGTCATTGTTGTAGGTTTTGTTGCACCGTTTATTTCTAATTCTTTTATTAATGTTCGGTAATCCGATATACATATTTTTCCTTCGAGATAACAATGTCTCGCAAAGTCTAATAATTCATTTACATTCTCTGTGTAATACCCCTTCTTTTGAGAAAACGCTTGTTTTAAATCCCCTAATACCATGTTGATTCCTCCCCCATGAGAATCTTCTTCTTAATTATCATAGCATGGAAGGGTTTTCTTTTTTAATTTTTTAAAAATTTAAACTTCCGACAAAAATAGACAGATACTCCGTCACACAAATTATTTTACAAGTACATATTATATATGTAGAAACTTATGTGAAGGAGGAGAGAATGCATGTTTCAACAATCTAACGTATATCAGCAACCAAATCCATATGCACAGCAAAATATGTACCAATATAATACGGATACATATTTACGGTATAATATGTATCCTTTCGAGCCTCATTATGGAAATCAAAATTATTACCAGCCATTTGAAGTATCGTTTATGAATCAACAGCAACAAGAGCAACCCTATATGAATCAATCGCAACAAGAGCAACCCTATATGAATCAATCGCAACAAGAGCAACAATCCTATATGAATCAGCAGCAAACTTATATGAACTCACAATATTATATGCCACCATCACCATCTCCCTATGGAAATCAACAAGCGATGTTTTATCCGCCAAAACAACCGTATCCGACGATGAATAAACAAAAGCAACAACAGCAACCAAGTCAGTTTTCGAGCTTTGTTTCCCAATTTAAAAATTCAGATGGTAACTATGATGTGAATAAAATGATGAATACAGCTGGACAAATGATGAATGCGATGAATCAAGTGACGGGGATTGTTAAGCAGGTTGGAGGGTTCTTTGGTAAGTGATGATGGATTGTTGTCCATAATGAAATAGCATGAATGAAGTGTAGCACTAGACAAATTTCCATGAAACAAATGGGTATATATAACAAACGGCTTCACCTCTTTTCTCATATTGTAAAGTGTAATCAGATTTTCTTAACGAGAGAGGAGAGAAAAAACTATGCATCATTGTCATCCTTGTTTTGGAGGGCATAAGCCTGTAGGACCTATTTGTACGACTGCTCCTGTCATTCATCCGACGAAACAGTGTGTAACACATTCTTTTTCAACAACGGTGGTGCCACACATTTTCCCAACGCATACGACACACGTACACCATCAACAAATTAAAAACCAAAACTTCTTCCCGCAAACAAACTCAAATGTAAATGTTGTAGATCCAATCGATCCAGGATTTGGCGGTGGATGTGGACCATGTGGTCATGGTCACCATCACCACGGTCATCAAATATCTCCATTTGGACCAGGGCCGAATGTATCTCCATTTGGACCAGGACCGAATGTATCCCCGTTTGGACCAGGACCGAATGTAGGACCAAATGTTGGACCAAACGTTGGTGGAATATTTAAAAAGTAAATGATATGTTAGAACTAGCAAAATGCTAGTTCTTTTTTTTTAATTGGAGTGTTGATATGAAAGTTGTTGCTGTAACAGGATATAAGCCATTTGAACTTGGAATATTTAAAAAGGATCATCCAGGAGTAGACTGCATAAAAAAAGCGCTGCATCGTAAATTAACTGCTTTTGTAGAAGATGGTTTGGAGTGGGTTATTATAAGCGGCCAGCTAGGTGTAGAATTGTGGGCTGCTGAAGTTGTTTTTGAAATTCAAGTAGAATATCCAGATTTAAAATTAGCGGTATTTACTCCTTTTTTAGAACAAGAAGAAAATTGGAAAGAAGATAACCGTGAATATTACGAATTTATTCTTTCACAAGCAGATCACATTGATAGTATTACGAAACGGAAGTACGAAAGCCCAGAGCAATTTAAATTAAAGAATCAATTTTTTATTGAAAAAAGTGATGCTCTTTTAGCTGTATATGATGAAGAAAAGCCTGGGAGTCCTAAATATATTGTAGAAGTAGCTAAGAAAAAAGGAGAAATAGAAAATTATCACAGTTATTTCATTCTTTTTTCTGATTTACAAGATATAATAGAAGAGGAACAGTGGAATAATGCAGAGTAATATGTAATATTGTACTCGTATATATGATTGACAAAAGGCATTGTTTCTGAAAAAATTTAGTTAATGAAAGTTTTGGCAAAAATTTGAGGTGAAGAAAATGATTTCGGATAAAATTAAATTAACGGCGAAAGATATTTTGGAAAAAGAATTTAAAACAGGTATGAGAGGTTATCAACAAGAAGAAGTAGACAAGTTTCTTGATATGATTATTAAAGACTATGAAGCTTTCCACAAAGAATTTGATCAATTGAAGCAACAAAATGTTCGTTTAAAACGAGAATTAGAAGAACAAAAACTAGCTGCAACACAAGCTCCACAACAACCTGTACAAACACCAGTTGCACAACCGGTATATAACAACACGAATACGGATATTTTAAAACGTTTATCCAACTTAGAAAAAGCTGTATTTGGAAGTAAGTTATACGAATAAAATAAGGTGGAAACAAGGTTGAGGCATTGTACATAGAAAAAAACATTGCAAAATCTTTTTGTTTCCACTATACTAATGGATGTCATAACGTTTGGGCAATCGCTGCAACGCCAACGTTGTAGAGGAAAGTCCATGCTCGCACGGCCTGAGATGGCTGTAGTGTTCGTGCCTAGCCAATTCATAAGCTAGGGTATTCTGGCTGTAAGGCTGGTTTAACGGCAGGGAAAAAACCTAAGTCCTTTCGGATATGGTTTGACTACCTTTAAAGTGCCACAGTGACGAAGTCCTTGAAGAAATGATAGGAGTGGAACGAGGTAAACCCCACGAGCGAGAAACCCAAATAATGGTAGGGGAATCTTTTCCAAGGAAATGAACGACGGAAAAGGACAGGTTTTCATAACCTGTAGATAGATGATTGCTACCGGAGTACGAGGCGTGGGCCGTTTGCAGTACAAAGGAACAGAACATGGCTTACAGAACGTTATGAACCAACTATGAAATAACTCAGCTCTCCTTTGTTAGAGGAGGGCTTTTTATTTGTATGAAGTTATAAATTATGAGTTACAATGGTTAATGAGAAAAATTTTCGTAAAATGTAATGATTAATAGGACAAATTGCTATTAATTATTGTTTGAATATACATAAGAGGTGAATGCAAATGGGAAAAGTTACTTTAATTGCAACAGCGGCAATGGGTATTGAAGCGTTAGTTGCCCGAGAAGTTCGCGATCTTGGTTATGAATGTCAAGTAGAAAACAGCAAAGTAACATTTGAAGCAGATGAAAAGGCGATTTGTCGCACGAATTTATGGTTACGTACTGCGGACCGTGTGAAAATTAAAGTTGGTGAATTTAAAGCAACAACATTTGATGAGCTATTTGAAAAAACGAAAGCATTAAACTGGGGAGATTATATTCCAGAGAACGGAGAATTCCCTGTTATCGGTAAATCTCTAAAATCTGAGTTATTCAGTGTTTCGGATTGCCAACGTATCGTTAAAAAAGCTGTCGTTGAAAAATTAAAAACAACATATAAACGTACAACTTGGTTTGAAGAAGATGGTCCGTTATTCCGTATTGAGATTGCAATGTTGAAAGACATTGCAACATTAACAATCGATGCGAGTGGTGTTGGACTTCATAAACGTGGGTACCGCATGGATCAAGGGGAAGCTCCTTTAAAAGAAACATTAGCTGCGTCTCTAATTAAGTTAACGAACTGGAAGCCAGATCGTCCTTTCGTGGATCCTTTCTGTGGATCTGGAACAATTCCGATTGAAGCTGCATTAATTGGACAAAATATCGCACCAGGATTTAACCGAGGCTTTGCATCGGATGAATGGGGCTGGGTTGGTAAACAAAATTGGCGCGAAGCTCGTCAAGAAGCTGAAGATTTAGCAAATTATAATCAACCATTACAAATCATTGGATCTGATATTGACCATCGTATGATTCGAGTTGCACAAGAAAACGCAGAAGAAGTAGGTTTAGGTGATTTAATCACATTTAAGCAAATGCAAGTAAAAGATTTCACAACAAAAGAGGATTATGGCTACGTCGTAACGAATCCTCCATACGGAGAACGTTTAAGTGAAAAAGCACTCGTTGAACAACTGTATAAAGAAATGGGACAAGTATTTCGCCCATTAGATACGTGGTCAGCGTATGTATTAACAAGTTACGAAGCATTTGAGAAGTGTTATGGAAAAGATGCATCGAAGAAACGTAAACTATTTAACGGATTTATCCGTACAGATTACTACCAATACTTCGGAAAACGTCCACCGCGTAATTCATAGTATAAAACTCCTCTAGCACGCATATACTGGCTATTATGTAATGCGTAAAGGAGGCAGTGATATGGATAGTTTTCAATTATCGATGATTCAAAAAGCTATTCACCGTACGTATGATGAGCTCGGAAAAGAAGTGGATAGTCAAGGCGTAATTGTAGATGAAATACAAAAAGCGCAAGAAGAATATTTATCAGCTCTTTCACATGAAACAGCGATTGATAAACGGTATTTAAAGTCATTAATATAGAAGAAAATTTTCCTTTTTCGAAAGGAAAATTTTTTTTCGTGTATTTCTAAGTATTGCAACAGGGGAAAGTGGCTGCACACATATGAGTAGCAGTTACTATATCGTTTTATAGAAAAACTTTTTGGTTGGAGGCTAAGGATGTTTACTGAGAAGAGATTACCATTTGAAGTAGGAAAACAAGATAATTTTTATGATAAGTTGAATGAGTGGATTGGAGATGTATTTTACGACATCCTTCCGGAAAAAGGCTTTGAAGAGCGTGATGAACAAATCTTTATGGCGTTTCAATTAGAGCGTGCTTTCCAAGAGAAAAAAGTTATGTTCGCAGAAGCGGGTGTAGGAACAGGGAAAACAATTGTATACCTTTTATATGCAATTTGTTATGCGCGTTATACAGGAAAACCTGCTATTATCGCTTGTGCAGATGAAACATTAATTGAGCAGCTTGTGAAAGAAGAAGGGGACATTGCTAAGTTATCAGAAGCATTAGGACTATCTGTTGACGTAAGACTTGCGAAATCGATGGATAACTATTTATGTTTACGTAAACTTGAAGATGTTATGAGTGGACGAGCTCCAGAAGTAATTGAAGACGTATATTATGAATTACCACAGTTTGTATTTGATCATGGTACGATGCAAAACTTTACTCACTATGGTGACAGAAAAGAATTTCCACTTTTAAATGATGAGGAATGGTCAAAAGTAAACTGGGATTACTTCCAAGATTGCTTCACTTGTGATTCACGTCATCGTTGTGGACAAACTCTTTCTCGTGAACATTATCGTAAAGCGGCAGATTTAATCATTTGTTCTCAAGATTTTTATATGGATCATATTTGGACGTACGATGCTCGTAAACGTGAAGGACAAATTCCGTTATTACCTGAAAGTAGCTGCGTTGTATTCGATGAAGGACATCTTGTAGAATATGCAGCTCAAAAAGCTTTAACGTACCGTTTAAAGCAAACGATGATGGAGCAGCTTTTAACAAGATTGTTACAGAACGATATTCGTGAAGAGTTTGCACATTTAGTAGAAGAAACAATTTGGCAAACAGAGCGATTCTTTGATGTGTTACAAGAGAATAAAAAGGAAATTGAAGGTTCTGATCGTTTAGAAATTACTGTGACAGAAAAAGTAACCGCAGAAGCGAAAAGACTTTATGCAAAAATCGGTGAAGTCGGTGATGCACTAGTATTTGAGAGTGAAATGCATACAGTAAACACATACGATTTAAATATCGTTGATGAACATTTAGATGTGTTAGAACATTCACTTCGTCTTTTCATGCATGAGAAAAATGTAATTACGTGGGGTGAAGAAGGTGATGGTGCCTTCACGTTAGTTATTATGCCGCGTGCAGTTGAAGAAGTGTTACAAGAAAAAGTATTCTCGAAGAAAATTCCATACATTTTCTCTTCTGCGACATTATCGGACAACGATTCGTTCGCATTTACTGCAAATAGCTTAGGGGTAAAAGATTACTTATCATTCTCAGTTGCCTCACCGTTTAATTATGAAGAGCAAATGGCAGTAAACTTACTATCGCATACGAAAGAAAATGAATGGGAAAGAAAGTGTCAATATACACTTGAAAATATACAGAAAACGAATGGACGTACGCTTGTATTATTCCGTACAACGCAAGAACTTGCAGCGTTCAAAGAATATGTAAGTAAAGAGCAAATGTCAGTTCCGTTCTTATATGAAGGGGATCAAGAAATTAGTCAGCTCGTTTCTCGTTTCCAAAATGAAGAAGAGACTGTACTTTGTGCCGTTCATTTATGGGAAGGTTTAGATATTCCGGGTTCATCATTATCACATGTAATAATTTGGTCATTACCATTCCCTCCAAACGATCCTGTGTTTGAAGCGAAACGTAAGCACGTAAATAATCCATTCTGGGATGTAGATGTGCCATATATGATTTTACGCCTTCGTCAAGGGATTGGACGTTTAATTCGTACGAGCGACGATAAAGGTGCTATATCAATCTTCCTATCAGATACGGAAGATGAAAAAGTGATAGAAGCAGTGAAAAAAGTACTTCCGGTAGAAGGTAAAGAATTATAAGGAAAAGCTTGGTGCTTGCCAAGCTTTTTTTCTATTATAAAAGGAATTTATGTTTTCGTGTCGAAATAAGTTTGAGGTAGAAAAAGGAGGTCTTTTATACGATGACAGTTGCTACATATGAAGTAGAAAAACAATTTTTAACATATGTGAAGAAGATAGAAAATTACGGAGAAGCATTAAGCTTAATGTTTTGGGATTTAAGAACAGGTGCACCAAAAAAAGGTGTGGATCAGCGTTCAGAAGTCATAGGGATGCTTTCGTCAGAAGTGTTTGCTATGTCGACTTCAGATGAGATGGGGAACTACTTAACTGAGCTTGAAGCTTTAATATCTGAAGATAAACTTTCTGAAACGACGAAGAAAATGGTTGAAGAGTGTCGTAAAGAATATGATAGAAATAAGAAAATTCCACAAGCTGAATACGAAGCGTATGTGAAATTAGAAGCGAAAGCGGAAAGTGTGTGGGAAGAAGCACGGGAAAAATCTGATTTCGAAATGTTCCGTCCGTACTTAGAAAAAATTGTTGAATTCAAAAAGAAATTTATTACATATTGGGGTTACGAAACATATAAATATAATACATTATTAGACATGTATGAGCCTGGTATTACAGTAGAAGTGTTAGATCACGTATTTGGTCAACTTCGTGAGCGTATCGTGCCGCTTGTAAAAGAAATCTCAGAGTCTAAAAAGGGATTAAAAACAAGTGCTTTATCGGAACACTTTTCGAAAGAAAAACAAAAGAACTTTACATTAGAGTTATTAAAGCAATTGAATTATGACTTTGAAGCAGGGCGTCTTGATGAAACGGTACATCCTTTCGAAATTACATTAAATAGAGGGGATGTTCGTATTACAACACGCTATGATGAGAAAGATTTCCGTATGGCTGTGTTTGGAACAATTCATGAATGTGGTCATGCTGTATATGAACAAAATATTGCAGAAAAGTTTGAGGGTACACCGCTATGTAGTGGAACATCTATGGGTATTCATGAATCGCAATCATTATTCTTTGAAAACTTTATCGGTCGTAATAAATCATTCTGGAAGAAAAATTATGATTTATTAAAAGAGTATAGTGACGGTCAATTTAACGATATATCAGTCGATGAGTTTTATGATGCGATTAACGAATCGAAGCCTTCATTCATTCGTATAGAAGCAGATGAGCTTACATATCCGCTTCATGTTATGGTTCGTTATGAGCTTGAGAAAGAATTATTTGATGGTACACTACAAGTGAAGGACTTACCAGCGGCTTGGAATGATAAGATGGAAGCATATTTAGGAATTCGTCCAGAAAATGATGCACAAGGTGTATTACAAGATGTTCACTGGGCTGGTGGCTCATTTGGATACTTCCCATCTTATGCGCTTGGTTACATGTATGCAGCGCAATTTCAGCAAAGAATGCTAAAAGATATTCCAAACTTTGATGCATTATTAGAAGAAGGTAACGTGACGCCAATTCGTGAGTGGTTAACAGAAAACATTCATCAATATGGCAAAACGAAAAAGCCACTTGAAATTTTAGAAGATGTAACAGGTGAAGGGCTAAATGCAAACTACTTAGCTGATTATTTAGAAGCGAAGTATAGAGAGATTTACGAGTTATAAAAAAGAGCTGCTTAATTGCAGCTCTTTTTTTAAAGGGGATGGGAGAATGGATTATACATTTACAGTAATGAACCAAAAGGAAGCAGAGGAAATTGCATACAACTGGCATTATGAAGGGAAATATTCCTTTTATGATATAGAGGCAGATCAAGAAGATTTAGCAGAGTTTTTAAGTACTGAAATGAGAGGAGACGATACGTTTGCTGTGAAGGAAAATGGTACTCTCATTGGTTACTTGAGTTTTTCTAAAATGAATAATCAAACGGTTGATATAGGACTTGGAATGAGACCTGATATAGCTGGCAATGGATTAGGGTTAAAGTTCGTGAAGGCTGGACTAGATTTTAGTGAAGAAAAATACGGCTGCAACTATATAACACTATCAGTAGCGACATTTAATGAGAGAGCGATTAAAGTATATAAAAGGGCAGGATTTGAAGCAGTTGGAACGTTTATCCAGGAGACGAACGGTAGTTGTTTTGAGTTTTTGAAAATGAATTATATATGTAAAAATGACTAAAAAACAGAAGAGAGTTCTTCTGTTTTTTAGTTTAAAGTTTTTTTTGTAACTACATTAACTTTCAGTTGCTAGCATGTGTACAGCTGCTTCATGCATCTCTTTCAAACCTGACACTTGAGCATATTCAGCAACAGTGATACTACTTGTTGTTAGAAGTTCGATAATATGTTCATCCATTCTTGGCCAAGTTTTACCACCAGCATTGTCATAAGAGCTGATTAACTTTGTTAGTCCATCTTTCCCAAAGAGCAGATAATGTGATGTGAAATCTATAGAAACATCAGCTATCCCTACTTCTGTCCAATCGATTAAGCCAGTTACATTATTTTTCTTATCAATCAGGATATGACCTGGATGTATATCCCCATGCGTTACTCCTACATGAGATGGCCAAAAAGAATCTTCAGTTAGCCATGCTTGCCAACGATCCCATAATTTTTGATTGACATAGTATTGTTCCTTCACTCGATTCATCCTTTGTTCCATAGAAGCTCTTAATTCATTAGCAGTAAGAATTTCAATACCGATATTATTAAATCCTTGTTGAGGTAATGAGTGTAAATTCGCTAGAACTTTTCCTAATGAAATATGGTATTCAGATGGTGCGTTTTTTTCATTAAAGCTCCATATATATCCTTGTTGTTCTATATCAATAGTGGCGGCAGGAACGCCACTTAGTTGCTTATAGGCAATTAAGTCTTCAGTGAATATAGACCAATCAGGAACTTGGAATCCTGCATGGTTTTTTATGATTTCCAATGCCTTTTTTTCTTGTAGGACATGTCTCATAGATTCTGGTCTACGAGGAATTCTTAGTATCCATTTATCTCCGTTTTGTTCTTTAGCGTGTGCTACTTGAAAGTCAACACCAGATTCATTGATTTTTATTGAATCTTCTAAGATATTTAGGCCTTCCTTAGTTGCTAATTGTTTAATTTTAAGTGTGTTCATTTTTATTTCCTCCAAATGCTTATTTTAATCTTAATGCTTGAGTACGTTTTCTGTTACCATTTTCCCCTAACTACACCAATAGGATCAAATTAGTGAGATATAAGAAGATGTAATCATAAAAAAACCACAGACGGGCTTCTGTCTGTGGTTAAGAGTAAACGAGGATATAAGAAATAGAGGTCTCTCTTTGTATGAAAAAACATACGACAAAAAGACAGATGTATATCTGCCTTTCTCCATGTAGAAAGTGTACTTTTCCGTTGAAGATTATTAAAAATGTGCAGACTAATCCCGTTTACTCTGCTTTATGAAAACAGAGCCTTTGAACATATTAAGTTACTTAGTGTTCAAAGTTTGCTGACGTAGTCTTCCTGCATGTATCATTTTTAAAAACCCTCCTTTTAATAGTATAGTAACACTATACGTTGTTTATAAGTGAATATCAATAAAAAACACTAAATGAACATCCGAAAAAATGCATATTAAAAAATAAAAATAAAAATAAATGATGTTTGCTTTTGTAATTGGAATTTTTGCTAGAGGGTGTGTATGATTGAACTTTAGTAGCAAATAGCAAGCTTAGCAAGGAGAGGTAGAATGATTACAATTAAAACGAAAAGTGAAATAGATTTGATGCATGAATCTGGGAAATTACTTGCTTCATGTCATAGAGAAATTGGAAAAATGATAAAACCGGGAATAACAACACAAGAAATTGAGACGTTTGTTGAAGTGTATTTAGAAAAGCATGGCGCAACATCTGAGCAGAAAGGTTATAACGGGTATCCATATGCGATATGTGCGTCTGTAAACGATGAAATGTGTCATGGGTTTCCGGCCGATGTTCCTTTAAATGAGGGAGATGTTGTCACAATTGATATGGTAGTAAACTTAAATGGTGCGCTATCAGATTCTGCATGGACATATATAGTAGGGGATGTTTCTGACGAAACAAAAAGGTTATTGCTAGTGGCTGAGAGTGCTTTATATAAAGGAATTGATCAGGCGATAATCGGTAATCATGTAGGGGATATTGGTTTTGCAATTGAAAGTTATGCAAATGCTGAAGGTTTTTCTGTTGCAAGAGATTTTACGGGGCATGGGATTGGTAAAGAGATTCATGAAGAACCAGCAATTTTTCATTTTGGTAAACAGGGACAAGGACCTAAGCTGCAAGAAGGCATGGTAATTACAATTGAGCCGATTGTAAATGTAGGTATGCGCTATTCTAAAGTTGATTTAAATGGATGGACTGCAAGAACGATGGATGGGAAATTATCTGCTCAATACGAGCATACAATTGCGATTACAAAAGATGGGCCAGTCATTTTAACGAAGTTGTAATAGTGAATGTAAGAGTTTGCAAAAATCGAACGAAAATAGTGTTTTTATAAAATTTGTACGTGTTTTATTAATAAATACTTTTCAAAGTATAAAAATTGCGTTATAATCCTTCTATAAAATAAATAGTTAGCTACACTCATATAATCGCGGGGATATGGCCTGCAAGTTTCTACCGAAGTACCGTAAATACTTTGACTATGAGTGAGGACGAATATATTTGCTTGTTAAGCATTCTTTTTTGCGAAACTCCAAAAGCACGTCTCTCACTTGTAACGAGTGGTGGCGGCTTTTGGAGTTTTTTTATTGCATAAGAGGAGGAACAAACATGAAAGTATTACAAGAAAAGATTCTGAACGAAGGAAAGGTTTTATCTGGTGACGTATTAAAGGTAGATGCATTTTTAAATCACCAAATTGATCCGGTACTTATGCAAGAGATTGGAAAAGAATTTGCTAAATGTTTTAAAGAAGAGAACATTACAAAAATCGTGACGATTGAATCTTCTGGCATTGCACCAGCGGTTATGGCTGCATTAGAGCTTGGTGTAAAAGTAATTTTTGCAAGAAAACGTAAATCGTTAACGTTACAAGATAATATGTATGTTGCAAACGTATATTCATTTACAAAACAAGAAACAAATGAAATTTCACTATCTCGCACTCATATTGATGAAAATGATCGTGTATTGATCATTGATGACTTTTTAGCAAACGGTCAGGCTGCTTTGGGTTTAATGAGTTTAGTAGAGCAAGCTGGAGCAAGCATTGCGGGAATTGGAATTGTTATTGAAAAAGCATTTCAAGATGGAGGAAAGAAGCTTCGTGAACAAGGCGTTCGTGTTGAGTCACTAGCAGAAATTGCATCACTTGATAACGGCACAGTTACATTTGTACAGCAAGAAACTGCGGAGGTGAAATAAGCGATGAAGCAACATCCATTTAAAATCGCATCGCTAGGTATGCAGCATATGCTTGCTATGTATGCCGGTGCAATTATCGTTCCACTTATTGTGGGAGGCGGACTTGGCTTAAATCAAAAAGAGTTAACATATTTAGTCTCAATTGATTTATTAATGTGCGGCGTTGCAACAATTTTACAAGCATTATCAAATCGCTTTTTCGGTATTGGACTTCCAGTTGTACTAGGTTGTACATTTACAGCGGTTGGACCGATGATTGCAATTGGGAAACAATACGGCGTGTCTTCTATTTATGGAGCAATTATTGCTGCCGGTTTGTTTGTTGTTATTTTTGCGAAATTATTTGGAAAGCTTGTAAAATTATTTCCCCCTGTCGTAACAGGGTCCGTTGTTACTGTAATTGGAGTTACACTTGTTCCAGCAGCGATTAATGATATGGCTGGCGGAGTAGGAAGCAAAGATTTCGGAAGTCTTGAAAACTTAGCGTTAGCATTTGGCGTATTATTATTTATCATCATTATGTATCGTTTCTTTGATGGATTTATCCGTTCTATTTCTATTTTATTAGGTCTTTTGTTCGGTACAATCGTTGCAGCGTTTATGGGGAAAGTAAGCTTGCAAGCTGTTGGAGAAGCAGATTGGTTCCACGGTATTCAGCCGTTTTACTTCGGTACACCGACATTTGAATTAACGCCAATTATTACGATGATTCTCGTTGCTTGTGTAGGGATTGTAGAAGCAACAGGTGTATACTTTGCGTTATCTGATATTTGTAATAAAAAGATCGGTGAAAAAGAATTAACAAAAGGCTATCGCGCAGAAGGGTTAGCGATGGTGTTAGGTGGTATTTTTAACGCATTTCCATATACAACTTACTCTCAAAACGTAGGACTTGTTCAATTAACAGGAGTAAGAAATCGCGTTATTATTTATACTTGTGGTGGTATGTTAATCGTTCTTGGGTTCATTCCAAAAATCGCAGCTATTACAACAATCATTCCGAAATCAGTACTTGGTGGTGCGATGTTAGCGATGTTCGGTATGGTTATGGCATATGGTATTAAAATGTTAAGTAGCGTTGATTTTGGAAAGCAAGAAAACTTATTAATTGTTGCATGCTCTGTCGGAATTGGGCTTGGGGTTACAGTCGTTCCTACATTATTCTCACAACTTCCAGAAAATATTCGTATTTTAACAGATAACGGAATTGTGCTAGGAAGTGCATCAGCAGTACTTTTAAATATTGTATTTAATATGGTGCCGCAGCGAAAAGGGAAAGTAAAAGAAGAGCCAGTTTCGATGCAAAATGCAGTAAGAGAAGCATAGAAAAGCAAGGTCTCATTATGAGACCTTGCTTTTCTTTTTAAGTGGCATCATTTTCCCATACGTACCAAGCCGCCAAATGTACTCAAGTGGCCCGTATTGATAATGTGAAAGCCACCAGCGGCTAATAAAGATTTGTAACGTATAAAAACTGATGCAAAATAGAGGTCCTACCCATAATGGAGCAAGATAATCGTTTTTGAACAATAGTCCGAATACAAGTAATGTAACAATTGTATGTGAGATGTAATTTGTTAACGCCATTCGTCCAACGTATTGGAATGGGCGTAATAATGTTTGCCATTTTTCTTTTTGTAATAAACGCATTAGCGTGAAAATGTAGAAGATGAATAATGTTTTTCCACTGAACATTGTAAAGGCCTGCATATAAATTGGTTCATAAAATGGTTTTGATAAGAAGTAACGAACCATGAAGAACCACATTGGTAATGTTAAAATGAACGTAATAATTTGCCATTTTTTAAGTTTTGTATCTAACTCTTTCGTGCGGCGGAAAATATCCTTTTTACCGGCGTATAAACCAAGTAAAAATAGCCCAACTGTTTCTGGGAGCATTGTAATATTTAATACTATTCCATCAGCATAAAATGCATGGAAACGATTTTGTATTTGTGACACCCAGTCTTCAAGTGGCATGACTGGTAAGGAGAATCCAAGTTCAGCCTTTGACATTAAGGCAACACTAATACTAGCAATTAGTATAAGAAATTGAAAAATACTTAATAAAGCAATTGCCCATATTAAAATGGTACGAGGTTCTCTCTTATAAAATAAAAATAAGAAAAATCCAGCGATTGCATAAGTATGTAAAATGTCTCCGTCCCATAAAAGCACATAATGTAAGAAACCAAATAATAATAAAATAAGTAAGCGACGAACAAATAAAGTTTTTGGTCGATCTGTTTTCGCTTCAGCACGAGTCATAAAAATATAAAAGCCTAGTCCGAATAAAAACGAAAAGATAGTATAAAACTTTGTTTGAATAAACATATCGTAAATTAGACGGATATAACTATCTAGTCCCTCATAAACTCCTGAAAGATCACGTGAGTCAATTCCAGCAATAATAGGCCAGTTAACAAGAAAAATACCTAGTACAGCTATTCCCCTAATGATATCAATTGAGTGTATCCTCTCGCCTTGCGTGAGATTTTGTGTCATTATTTTCCTCCTTAATAAGTAATTCCCTTTTATTATACAAAATGTAAGGGGGAGGGGATAGAGGGGATTTCCAATTTTTAAAACTGTTAAGATGTGTATTATGAGATATAATAAGAGTGCACAGCAAGTTTTAAACTTCTTTAAAACAGGCAGTAAAGCTCCTTTTCCCGAAGGAGCTTTCTTTTTTAGAAATTTGTTGATAATGATTCTCTTTAATGATAAAATGTATTCAAAAGTGATAATCATTATCAAAAAAAGGTTGGTGCGCGAGTATGGTATATGCATTAGTAGCAGGTACAGTCGCTGTATATGCAGTTATTGCGAAATATGTTTTAAATGGAGTAGGAACAGCAAAATGAATAAAATGACATAAAATCCCTTTCATTTGTAAAAAGAATGAAAGGGATTTTTTATTTTTAATGAGAATATGCTGAAAATTTAGTATGATAGTAAAGTGAAACTGTAATCAATGGGGAGATGCATCTCTCACTGATTAAGAGCTCGCAAATAGCGGGAAAAAGTATATACATCTTGGATAAAGGGGAACAAGGGGATGACAAACATAGTACAGACAAACGGTATGAAAAAACTTGTTTGTTTTTATGAAGAGTGGCAAAAACACGGCGATGCAGAGAATAGCTTAAAGTTGTTTGAAGTGATTCAAAAATATAAACAAGAGCAGCTTATGATAGCATTCTGCGGACACTTTTCGGCAGGGAAATCAACGATGATGAATCATCTATATAAAGCGCAGTTGTTACCAACAAGTCCGATTCCGACAAGCGCTAACGTCGTCAAAATTGAAAAGGGATTAGATCGTGTTGTTGTAACGGTCAAATCTGGAGAACAGTACGAATATGACGGTGCATATTCAGCAGAAGAATTAAAACAGATTTGTAAAGATGGCGATGAGGTAATTGGTGTTCATATTTATCGAAATGATGCGCCAATTCCTGAGGGAGTTATGTTAGTTGATACACCAGGAATTGATTCGACAGATGATGCCCATCAACTAGCGACAGAATCGACACTTCATCTAGCAGACGTAATTTTTTATATGATGGATTATAATCACGTCCAATCGGAAGTGAATTTGCAATTTGTTAAAGAATTGAAACAACGTAATAAAACGGTTTATCTCGTTGTAAATCAAATAGATAAACATAAAGAAAATGAATTATCATTTGAGGATTATAAAGATAGTGTGAAACAATCGTTTTCTAACTGGGATATTGAAGTAGATGGAGTTTATTATACGTCATTACGAATGATGAACCATCAACATAATGAAATTGGAAGTTTAGAAACATTAATTACTTCTATTATGAAAGAAAAAGAGCAGTATGTAAGAGAGGGAATGGAGCGAGAAACAGAATATTTAATGGGAGAACATTTCTCGTTTATTGTTTCTGAAAATGAAAAAGCTCTTTTGACATATGAGGAAGAGTTAGCATCACCGCTTTCGATTTCAGAAATAGTTGAAAAGAAAGAAGAGCTAACGGAAACTAAACATCGCGAGGCTAGTAAAGAATCTCATGTGAGAAACGAATTTATAAAAGGTTTACAAGCTATATTAGATAACGCGTATTTAATGCCATTTGAAATGAGAGAATTGGCAAATGCATATTTAGAAACGAAATTAACAAAGTTTAAAGTTGGTTTGCTATTTGCGAAAGGAAAGACGGAGCAAGAAAAACAAAGACGTGTAGAGGCGTTTTATTCTGCCCTTCAAAAGACTGTTGAAACGCAACTTGATTTTCATGTGAAAGAATTTATTGTAGCCTTCTTAAAAGAAGAAGGATTGTTCACGGAGGAAATTGGGAAAGACATATATGCTTTAGAAATTGCTTTTGGACCAGAAATGTTAGCTGAAGTCATTAAACAAGGTGCAGGTTTCACAGGTGATTACTTACTTCTTTATACAGCGGATGTAGCGAATGAACTGAAGAAACGTTATTTTACAAAAGCACAGCAAATTTTTGATAAAAGTGCAGTCGTTTTAAAGCAAAAAGTGAAGGAAGCAGTTGCTCGTATGGAAGAAGAGATTGAAAAATATACGATGTTGCAAACGGCAAAAGAGACGGAATTACAATACAGTAACAGTTTAGAGACATATGAAAGTTATTTACAAAATGTTTGGCACGAGCGTGTGGCTACACCAGAAGGATTGCAAATAGAGGAGATATTGCAACGTGAAAAACAAATTGTTAGTGAGAAATTCACACTACAAGAGCAGGAAATTGTAAATGATAATGTAGCGGCTCATGAAGAAGAGATAAAAGGAACGGCAGCTTTAAATATTCAGCGTATATTAGAGAAAGTGAAGAAAGCTGAAATGATATTAGAGCCATTGCCAGCGCTGAAACATGTACAGCAAGAGGTGATAGAAAAAAGGCGTCGTGTGGAAACGAAACAATTTACAGTAGCGTTATTCGGAGCTTTTAGTGCTGGGAAATCATCATTTGCCAATGCCTTACTTGGTGAGAAGGTACTTCCTGTATCACCAAATCCGACGACGGCAACGATTAATCAAATTTTGCCGGTTACAGAGGAAAAACCACACGGAACAGTAATGGTTCAATTCAAATCAAAGCAAGCTCTATTAGAAGATATGAAAGCTGTTTATAAGCTGTTTCATTATGAGTTTACTACGTTAGATGAGGCGTTAGCACAAATTGATAAAGTTATGAAATATCCTTCACCGACTGGGAAGCAAAAAACAACATTTAGCTTTTTACGAGCGGTACAAAAAGGGTATGATGCAGTTTCTACTTATTTAGGAGAACAAGTACAAGTCACATTAGAAGAGTTCTCTGATTATGTAGCGAATGAAGAAAAATCATGCTTCGTTGAGTATATGGAGCTTTATTATGATTGTGCTTTAACAAGGCAGGGAGTAGCGCTTGTAGACACACCTGGAGCGGATTCTATTAATGCTCGCCATACTGATGTTGCATTCCAGTATATTAAAAACGCAGATGCTATTTTATTTGTAACATATTATAACCATGTATTCTCTCGTGCTGATCGTGAATTTTTAATTCAGCTTGGTCGTGTAAAGGATACTTTTGCTCTTGATAAAATGTTCTTCTTAATTAATGCGGCGGATTTAGCAGAGTCTGAAGAAGAACTTGAAATGGTAAAAGGTTATATCGCAGATCAGCTACTGCAATACGGTATTAGAAATCCGCGTTTATTTGCAATTTCAAGTTTATGTGCGCTTGAAGAGAAACAAGGAAAGAATGTTAAAAAAGAGAAGTATGGTATTTTACAAAACTCTGGAATTACTAAGTTTGAGGAATCATTTACGTCCTTTATGATGAGAGATTTAATGCTTGTTTCTGTGCATGCTCTATATGGTGCGTTGAAAGGGGCAGATCAGCTTTTAGTAAACATGATAAATGGTGCAAAGCAGGGGAATGAAGAGAAAGAGAAGCAAACGAAAAAATATGAAGCAGAGCGTGATCAACTACTTCATATCATTTCATCATATAGTGTACTTGCTGAAGAACAGGCGATGCAAAATGAAGTGAAAGAGTTGCTTTATTACGTGCAACAGCGTCTATTCCTACGTTATAACGATGTGTTTACTGAATTTATTAATCCGGCGTCACTTCGAACGGATGGAAATGTGAAAACACAATTGCAACAGTGTGTTATGGAATTAGTAGCATTTATTCAGCATGATTTATTACAAGAAATGCGTGCGACATCATTACGTCTTGAAAAATGGATAGACGAAGCGATGAAGCGTGCAAAGGACGAAATTGTAGTGAACTGTAAAGTAGAAAATCAATCAATTTCTATGAATGGAACAGTGGAGTATGAATATAAAGATATTACACATAAAGAACCGTTCCCTTCAGTTGAAATAAAAGATTTCAAAAAAGCACTGGCACATTTTAAAAATGAGAAAAGCTTTTTTGAAAAGAATGACAAAGCTTTTATGCAAGAAGACGCTAAATCTGTATTAGAACCGCTTGTATCAAACTATGTAGCCGATGAAAAAGATTTATTTGTTCATCATTATAAGCAAGAATGGGATATGAAGTGGAACTTATTCCAAAAATTGATGCAACAAGATGTGATGAACTATTATGAAAGTATATTGTTTGCATTGGCTGAAACGATCGATGTATTTCTATATGAACAAAGTAAAGAACAATTGCACAAGCAGTTAGTAGAGATTGAAAAAGAAATTTATGTTATATAGTCGTTATGAGAAAAAGATTCGTTCAATTTTCTTTTGCAGTACAGTATCTAAAGATTTGACAAATCCAGCAAATTCATCGGTAGAAATCATATGAGTAAGAACGAGTCGTCTGCCATCTGGTGTTTCACCGCATAAGACGAATGAAGAAAATTCGTATGTTTTATTTTCAACTACTAATTTTGGATAGGAATACGTGTCGCTTTTCTTCTTCTTTCCATCAATAGAGATGACGTTGCATTTTTTCTCATTGTTGTCCATGGTGAATCCCTCCTTTCTATTATTTATGGTAGACAAGGAGGGTTTAGAACAATAGAGATGGGGGGATTTTTTATGTCTTTTGTAATAGAACGTATTTTAAAAGAGGCTATACCGAAGTCTTTATTGCTACTTGCTGATCCAAGTGAACGGCAAATAGCTATATATGTACAAAGAGGGTTAACATACGTAGCAAAGCAAGGGGGCAGCGTCATCGGTGTGTATGTTCTTTTGGAAACAAGGCCGAAGACGATGGAAATCATGAATATTGCGGTTGCAGAGCATTTGCAAGGAAAAGGGATTGGGAAGAAGCTATTAAGGCATGCCGTAGAAACTGCTAAAGGATATGGTATGTCAAAACTTGAAATTGGTACAGGCAATTCTAGTGTTTCACAACTTGCTTTATATCAAAAATGTGGATTTCGTATTTTTTCTATTGATTTTGATTACTTTTCGAAGCATTATGAAGAAGAGATTATTGAAAATGGCATTGTATGCTGTGATATGATTCGGCTTGCAATGGAATTGAATTAGAACGTATAACTTATTTAGGGGGAAGAGAAGATGGAAGTACATAAAGCAATTACAGCACATTCTCGTAAACAAAATGAAAGTGTAAAAGCATGTTTACAATTAGATGCGCAGCGTGAAGCAGCTATTGAAGCAGCCGTATCTCTTGCGTCAAATGGGAAAGAATTTTCGGTTGATGTCATTAATGTTGTAACAAAGCAAATTAATGATCTTGCAAAAAATGGTGTTACCTTACAGCGTAAATATGTTACAGAAGAAATGGTTATGGAGTATGTAAGTCGTTTACAAGAGAAAGAAGGTCGTTAAAGATGATAGTTACAGTCGAATGGTTACGTGAGCATATAGAAGATGAGAACGTCCGTGTAATCGATTGTCGTTTTGATTTAGCGAATCCTAATTGGGGTAGAGAAAAGTATGAAGAAGAACATATTCCTCATGCGTTATATTTTGATTTGAATTTAGATTTATCAAGTCCTATAGCAGAACATGGTGGCCGCCATCCGTTGCCAAGCATTGAAGAGTTTGCGGACAAGCTTTCGGAGGTTGGTATTGATGAACATACGACAGTAATTGCGTATGACAGTCAAGCTGGTGCAAATGCTGCTCGTTTATGGTGGCTATGTAACTATGTAGGACATGAGAAAGTATATATATTAGATGGTGGTTTCCCGGTTTGGAAAGAGAATGGACTACTGACAACAACGGAAATTCCTGTTGTTATACGAAAAACATTCAAAACAAACATACAAGATCATATGCTTGTATCGATGGAAACAGTAAGAGAGAATATCCAGGCAGGTGCAGATGTTACGTTAATTGATTCAAGAGAGCCGAAACGTTATGCTGGTGTAGAGGAACTTGTCGATCATAAAGCAGGACATATTCCGACAGCAGCAAACTATTTTTGGAAGGATGGAATGTTGCAATCAGGACAATTTAAGAATGAAGCTGAGCAACAAGAACGATTCCAAAATCTGTCGAAAGATAAGGAAACCATTGTATATTGTGGTTCTGGTGTTACGGCATGTCCAAATATCATTACGTTAAAATTGGCTGGATTCCAAAATGTTAAATTGTATGCAGGTAGCTGGAGTGATTGGATTTCTTATCCAGAAAATCAAATTGCAAAAGAAGAAGATTAATCACTTGCATGCAAAAATAATTTGTATTAAAATAAGGTCACAAGCAAGAGGTTGCTCGAAAAACTTTGTATTTTACACATTGGAAACAATGTGATAATATAACGACAAGTAAATAATACATCCTGCGGTGTACGTAACTTATTTATGTCTAAAACCGATGTTAGTTATACGGAAGCTCAATATTTAGCGACCATCATCAAGCCTTCCTTGTGGAGGAAGATGTACGGTAACTGTGAGGGCATCCACCTGCGAGTAGCGGGTTTTTGGACATTTACGAGGAGCGGCACGTGCGGGGGGTCTTATTTCAACTAACCTTATATAAAATTCCTACGGTGTACGTAGCTTATGCATGTCTTAAACCAATAAGTTTAATATGGAAGTTCAATATTTAAATGTAGCTAACATGCCATCTTTTTAAGAAGGAAGTTACAAACATTTGTGAGAGCATCCACCTGTGAGAGCAGGTTTATGGACATCTAGAGAGAACGGCATATGTGGGGCTATATAAAAACCTTACGTTTTATACGTAAGGTTTTTTTGTTGCATAGATATATCAATATTATCTTGATTCACCTGTGAAGTTTCCGTAATAAATGTAGCACTTTCTGTCTTCATCAATCTCTCTTGAATCCAAGGAGAATTCCATAGACATGCCGTCTCGCTGAATATATATAATATCTGAATGAAGAGATGGTAAAATTTCTTCGTAGTTCCATACATCTTGACTATCTACTAAGCTTGAACTCGTTTCACTTAGTTCTCTAATTTCAAAACCGATGTGGGAGTATGTAGGGTCTGAAGGGTCATTGGCGAAAACTTCTTTTTGAATATAAATAACTGCTGTTCCGTCTGGATCAACCGAAGTTGCAGTAACAACATAAGTATTTTTCTCTTTAATAAAATATTCACAAGTCATGCGTGCGATAATTTCAGAATTAGAAATATTGGCGTAGTTCCATAAAGCAGGATACCCCTTCGTTTCATCATTAAGTCGATATTCTAAGCGCATTTTATCCGATACGATAAACTTAACTAAATCTATATAATTCAATCAAATTTACACAAGTTAGTGCTTCATCGTGTTCTCGCAACCCCGAAGGGACGAGGGGTGTAACACTCCACACGAGGCAGTATCGTTACCTCCTATTATCAAGCATTTATTTTACCCATCTTGATAAATTTATCGAAGCATTTACATCCCTATCGTGATGGCTATTGCATGGAACACAACGCCACTCACGAATCTTTAAACTCCACTGTCCTTCTGGTTGAACTGAATGGTCGTATTTAACTCCGCAACATGAGCAAATCTTGCTTGAAGCGAACCATTTATCAGCTTTTACATACTCAATGCCATACTTCTCGCACTTGTATGACAAACATTGAAAGAAGAAGTTTAATTTTTGAAAGGAAAGTGCCTTCGATAGTTTTTTGTTTTTTAACAGGTTTGAGATAGATAAGTCTTCCACAACAATCCTCATTGGTTTGGTTTTCACCAATGTAGCTGTTGCTTGATGGATATGGTTATTTCGGATATTCGTAATTTTCCTAGATAACCGCAGGTGCTCAGCTTTCGCTTTTTCATATCCGGCAGACTGAATTTTTACACCATTTTTAAATCTCCTAGACATATCTCTTTGTGCTGACTTTTTCCTTTTCAAAAGTTTTTTAACCTTAGCATCTTTGTTTATATTTCGTTCTTTCATACCATTAGAAGCTACAAAAAGCTCTTTTAAACCAACATCCACACCAATCGACTCATGGGTTAGTTCTTGGAATTCAAAGGATTCTTCAAACCCTACACAAATCCACCAGTGACGACCATCAAAGGTAACTCTTGGATTTGATGTTTTTTTGTTCCTTGGTAGTTGTTGGCTTGTTTTCACTTCTCCAATAGACTGAATATGAACTACTTTTTTTCCTATAATCAGTCTTTCATAATTGGCATAAAATCCCTGGATTAAATCTTTTTAGATTTATAAGAAGTGTGAAAACCATTTTTGTACTTTTTGAACGAATTTTTCCTCGCCGTATCAAAATCTTTTGAAGCCTGTTTAGGAACTTGTGCGTTGATGTCATTTAACCACTCATATCTCTTTCACTTCTTGATCTTTGTAAATCGTTTCTGTAAAGCTAACTGTGAAACAGATTTTCCAAATAGCTTATAGTATCTATCACTCATTCTTTTACAATAGTTATAAGCGAATCTTGCAGCGCCAGCATGGTTTCTAAGCACTTTTTCTTGTTCAGGCGTTGGAATTAGTCTGACTTTCTTCGCCAATATCATCAGAAGCCTATTCCTTTACTGTGCGATTATTCGGACACTCATCTTTTAGATAATGAAAGATGGATTCCTCTGAATAGTAGCGTGTTCCACCAGCATTCTCGTAAGACTACTCGGATGCAAACCTGTTAATTCTGATACTTGACTAACTCGTAAAAATTTCATTATTATTCTTATCTCATTGAACCTACAATAGTACGTATGTTCGATATATTCAATGAGGTTTGATAGATTTAATTAAATTTATCTCGTTCAACTAAGGGCGCAATTCCTTAGCCAGTTCTCTTATGAACTTCTCATGTTTTCACATGAGCGCAGACTATATGTTTATCTCTTTAGGGATAGAGGATTTTTCCAGCACCATAGGCTTGTGATGTACTCTCGTCAGTTATACGAGATAGTCGTTGAACGTTCATCTTATCACTTTTGACTTAGATGATTCGAGGCGGAAGACCCATTGTTCTAATGTTTAGGATTTAACCTTGCATCATCTGATTGATTTTTTCTGCTTTCGCGACATTCACGCTCGCTATTTCTAGCCACGTTGTAGTTCAATCAGCTTTAGGGATTGCCCGCAGTTAACCCTCACTACTAGCCAATCACTTGACTAGCAGGGCTTACTGATATATTTAATTAACATTGGTTATAATCGGTTAAATAAATCGTAACAGTTAGTTACCCTCTTCTTCCTTTTTCTTCTACTTTATCATGCCATCCTATATAATAGGAATAGAATTTAAAAAGGGGAGTGCGAAGGTGACAAAAACGAAATGGCTAGTAGGTGGTGTCGTAACGTCTTTAATGACTGGCACTTTATTTGGTTGCGCACAAGATCTTCCCCCAAAACCGAATGATAATAGTTGTTCTGATTGGGATTGGGATGATGAACTTGGGGTATGGCAGTGTGATGATAGTAGTTCAGGTTATCGTGGGCATTATTTCTATGGTGGGCGATACTATCAAAATAAATCCACTTTTAAAAATTCATCGGCGTTTAAATCGTATCAATCGTCTGCTGAATTTAAAGGTGGAATTGGAAGCGGTTCAAAGGGAGGATTTGGAGGCTAAAATATGTCGCAATACATAAGGGATCGAAAAGAATTTTATTTAAAATATCCGAATTTTTGGTCGGATTTATATGAATGTGAATATAGTTTGTTTCATGTTTTTTCTATAACAAATCAGACTTTGGAACAATTACACTTAGCGACTGAACGAATGGGTAAAATATTTTTTAAGACTGCTAGACTTTTGCGAAATTTAAGTGACGAACAGCTTCTTGAGCTTGGTTTTCCTCCTGCGAGCTTATCATTCATTAGAATGATAGGATTATTTCCTGAATCTGTTATTTCACGATTTGATTTCGTTATAACGGTTGATAACCAAATTAAAATGCTTGAGTTTAATAGTGATACACCAACTTTTATTATGGAATGCTTTCAAATGAATGGAAAAGTTTGTGAAAACCTAGGTTATGATGATCCAAACTCGGATCAAGAACGATTACTATCTTCTGGTGTTACGAAAGCTGTAATGGAAGCGACAAAGGGATTAGACAATCCAAATGTTGTTTTTACAGCACATCATGAACATATTGAGGATTGGAATACGACTATGTATTTAAGTCAGTTATGCCATGTTGAAAATAAAGTAGTGCCAATGTCAGAACTTAGAATTACGAAAGATGCTCTAGTTGATAAAGATGGGGCGAAGATTGATGTTTTATATCGCCAAACGTATCCGATAGAAGATTTAATTGAGGATCAAGATCCTGAAACAGGAGATTTGGTAGGTGTGGAACTGCTGCAACTTGTAAAAGACGGAAATCTCTTTATTATAAATCCTTTGTCTGCCTTTTTACTTCAGCCAAAATCAATTCAGTGTCTTATTTGGGGATTAGCAGAAGAAGGGGCTTTTTATACAAATGAGGAACAACAGTGGGTTAAAGAATATATGCTACCTACATATTTAGAACCAGATTTATTTTTAGGAAAAGGTTCTTTCGTTCAAAAACCTTCGTTTGGTAGGGAAGGTGACACAATTACAATTCGCGATAAAGACACGAATATTATGATTCGAAATGCACATGAAACATATAAAACGTCATTGCCGATATTTCAAAAGTATATAGAGCTTCCAGTTGTATGTTTGGAAACTGAAAAAGGAGTGGAGAAACTATCGTATGTGTTTGGGGCGTTTTTAATCGCTGGAAAAGCGAGCAGTATCGGTATACGTGCTGGGGAAAAGATTACAGGAAATGAATCTTATTATTTACCAGTAGGTATTAAGAAGGGGGAAAATAAATGATTAATTTTTTACTATATTTAGCAGTATCACTCGCACTTTTATGTATAGGTTTGTTCCTTATGGAAGTGACAACGAAAGTGAAAGAATTTAAGTTAATGGCTCAGGGTAACAAAGCGGTCAGTTATGTACTTGGAGGAAGGGTACTCGGGCTAGCTATCGTTTTATATTCAACGGCCGCTAATTCCATTTCACTTTTGGATATGGTTTCGTGGGGAGCGGTTGGTATTTTGGCCCAAATTATTGTTTATTATTTAGCTGAGTGGCTTACACCACGCTTTAATATAAATAAAAGCCTTGAAGAAGATAATCAAGCAGTCGGCCTGTTTCTTATGTTTTTATCACTTTCAATTGGTATTGTAATTGCTGGTTGTGTAACTTACTAAAAACTTACGTTTTATACGTAAGTTTTTTTCGTTCGCTAACTTGTACTATATATGAGAAAATAGGCTAACAACAGAGAGGGCTTTTCTGTAATAAGGAAAAGTTTCCATACAAAGTGTTGACATCTATTTTAAATAAGAGTAACATTTTCTATGTAATTAAAATAAGTCTCTGTTAGGTGAGGCTCCTGTATAGAGAAATGCTACTGCCCAAAAATGTCGAGAGACGCCAATGGGTCAACAGGAATGATCGAATTAAGGTTTTTCTTAACGTAGCTGGTAATGAACCTATGCTATACAGTGCTAAAACTCGGCGAGGGAGAGGTCCGTAGATTTCTAATTATATTAGGAATCGTTTATTTGTGTATGCAATGACCTTTGCTCTCTTATGAGTAAGGGTCTTTTTTGTTACCAATCTATGAGTCATTTCATAATATAAACTATAAAAATAAACGAGGAGGTGAGGAGCATGTCAAATTCTGACTCGGTTCCGTTACCCATATACTTCAAATCAAAAATATATGATGTAGGCAGGAAACGACTTGTTCCTCCCTCTATATTTATCATAATGTAGCGTTTATATACATAATTAAGCGCTAGACACTTTCACGGTAAAGTGGATAAATTGAGAAACAAAGCGTTTCTTCCTATGTTGTAAAGGAGGAGACGATAATATGTTATATGTAAACAAAACTGTGGGTAACACGTCATATAAACAAAGTAAAAAATCAATGAAAGAACAAACAATGCTTCAAAAAAATAAAGATTTATTAATTGAAATTGCAACAAGAGATGTAAAATCTGTATTTGCGTATTTTAAAACAACAAGAGACGGATTATCTATGAAAGAGGCGCAAAAACGTATTCAAGTATACGGTCGAAATGAATTGACTTCAAAAAGAGCGCGTATTGCAGAAGTAATAATGAAGTTAAGTGGAATGATTCCAGGTTTTTCAAAACAACATGTGCGTGATCAATTGCAATGTGAAACAATTACTGTGTCTAGAGTAGAATGTGCTAGTAGTACAGGGCTAAATAACGAACTGAAAATGATGAAGTTACCAGTACAAGAACTTGTACCAGGAGATATGATTTTTCTTTCAGAAGGTGATATAGTACCGGCAGATGTACGTATCATTTATGCAAATGATTTATTGGTAAATGAATCTGTGTTGACAGGGAACGATGCAAATGTTGAGAAATTTGAAAGTTGCTACCACCTTGAACGTAAAAGATTTATTCCATTAAAACGGATGAAAGACTATAATCCACTTGAACTTGAAAATGTATGTTTTAAAGGTACTAATATTATTGGTGGAAATGCAAAGGCTGTAGTTGTTTCAACAGGTAAAAATACGTATTCAGGAATACTTCATACTTGTTGCAGTAGAACGTCTTAATGTGTTAATGATGCTAAATATATAAAAACAATGTATAATAGACAAAGTTGAAAAAACGTAGAATGGTAATCTATTTATATAACCTTACGTGATAACGTGAGGTTATTATTTTTTGTTAGTAGGAGAGGAATTATGAAAAAAGTATTATTAGTTGATGGTATGGCACTATTATTTCGTGCTTTTTACGCAACAAGTGTCTACGGACAATTTATGAAACGACAAGATGGTACCCCGACGAACGGGATTCATGGTTATATGAAGCATTTATTAACAGCAACACAAGCAATCGAACCAACGCACATTGTAACGTGCTGGGATATGGGAAGTACGACATTTAGAACGGAATCTTTCTCGAATTATAAAGCAAATCGTGCAGCACCGCCAGAAGAATTAATTCCGCAATTTGATTTAGTGCAAGAAATGACTGCGAAATTATCTATGCCTGTAATAGGCATGAAAGGTTATGAAGCGGATGATTGTATTGGTACGCTTGCAAAACAATATTGCAATGAAGCAGAAGTTTATGTTTTGACAGGTGATACAGATTTACTTCAACTTGTTGATACGAATGTTACAGTTATGCTTCTTCGTAAAGGAATTGGAAATTACGAGTATTACACACCGGAAAAAATCATGGAAGAGAAAGGTGTAGAACCTTGGCAAATTGTCCATGCGAAAGCTTTCATGGGAGATACGAGTGATAACTATCCAGGCGTAAAAGGTATTGGTGAAAAAACAGCGTATAAGCTTATTCAAGAATACGGCACAGTATCGGCAGTACTAGAAAATATAGCATCATTAACGAAAGCGCAGCGTACAAAAATTGAAAGTGATTTAGAGAATTTAAATATCTCTTTACAATTAGCGCAAATTCATTGTGAAGTTCCAATTTCATGTTCGTTAGAAGAAGGGTTACACACAATGGACGAAGAAAAACTACGCTTTGTATGTAACGAAATGAATTGGGGAAGACCTGAAATGTTAATAAACATGTTATAAATACTAGAAAGACCGATTTAGAATGAATCGGTCTTTCTTTTTTTGTTCACAAAGTTGTCAGAAAATAAACGGAATTTTCATGTGAAGTTCAAATGGATTTCACAACAATCAATTATTATAAGTCTACACAGATAAATCCTTATCCCGCATTAACGGGCGGTGGGACTTCTATATCAATATTATCGCTGAATAAAGAGTGATGATGGAAGAGTAACTCCCTGTAAAGGCCCGATTGATGTAGGCTAATAATTAGTGAGGGTACATCCTTTCATTGATTAAAGTTTCAAGTTATCTTTTATATAAACCATCCCCCAAGGAGGAAAATAAACATGCGAAAAAAAGTGAGAAAATCCTTTAAACAATTATTAATAGAAAATAAACAATCCCTACTAACTAATAAAGAGAATATGAAAGAAATTGAAGAACGGATTGAGAAACGACATGTAGCATATAGTGCTGCTAGCAATTGATAATTTTGTTTATGAAAAAAGCTTGTAGTTTGGATATTATCCGAACTACAAGCTTTTTCTTTTTTGATTAACGCCACCAAATCCAAGTCCAAAAGTAATTTCGTATATTTCGAGGAGTAATGCGTATGAAACGTTCACCGTCAAAGAAACAATTAAAATTTGGTAGTGTGTCATCTGGATTTTCTGGAATAAAGGTGACGATGTTTTCGTTACTTGTAACGGTTACTGTAATTGGTGGATCGGTAGGCGAGATTTGAAGTTGTAAAGAAACGTTTGCTGTGTTTTTAAATTCATTATGAATAGGTGGACTTATCACTTGTACTGTGAATAACACGATAATTGTTTCGTTCGGTTCCAAATTAGTAGCGACTAGGAAACCGATATTCGGGTTCGCTAATGGCGAGCGTTCCCCATTAATGAAGACAGTGCCGTTTATAAATTGTAAACCTGCTGGAATGGTGTCTTGTAACGAGATATTTGAAAGTGAAATCTCGGAAGTGTTCGTAATACGCACCGTGTAATCAAAATATTGATTTAAATAAGCTGAGCTGACGGAAGCATTTTTCGTGACTGTTGCAGTTGCAAATTGAACTGGTATACGAACAATATTTGAATTAACAATGAAAGTAATAATTGGATCCTGTGGTGTCAATTGAAAAGCAGCGGTAACTATTGCAGAATTTATAATTGTACTGTTTGAAGGAATAGAAGTTACGAGAACTTGAAATGTTATAGTTGCTACTGTATCTGCAGATAAAGAACCAATATTAATACCAGTGTCTGGACGAACATTTGGAACTGGAGTACCGTTAATTGTTACACTGTTTTCTATAAATGTTGTACCAGCTGGAATACTGTCTATAACAGAAGTACTGATTGTCGGGATTGGGGAGTGATTAAATACCGCTAATGTGAATGTAATGATATCTCCTATAACGGCGATAGATTTGTCTGCTGTTTTTTCAATGCGAACCATCGGATCAATGACTGTCGTTGTAACGGTATTTGTTTGTTTTGTAATTGTAATAGGTGGTTTTGTTGGATCGATGATAACGGTATAGGAAACAGAAGCATTATTATTAATTGTAGATTGAAGAGTAGAAGAAGATATTGTCACTTGGAACGTAATAATAACAGATTCATTAGGAGCAAGATTACCTAATGTAATACCATTTTCAGGATTCTCATTAGGCTGATTGATTCCGTTAATCGTAACACTACCAACAACAAAAGTCGTATCTATTGGTAAGGTGTCTCTGACAAGAAGGTCTTCAATCGTTACATTACCGCTATTCGTAATCGTAATTGTATACGTTAAAGTTTGACCAGGTAAGGCATTTGTTACACCAACAGATTTTATGGCAATGACATTATCATTTTGGACAGTAGTGGTGACGGTATTTGTTGTAGTCGTATTTGTAACAGGGATGTTATTTGGGTTGACTATATAGTTAAAAGTAGTAATTGCGTTGTTGTGTAGTTCGTTTGGTGTTGGAATAGAAGTTACAGTTACTTGGAAGGAAGCGATAGCATTTCCACCTACCATTATAGTGCCAATTGGTATGCCGCTTACTGGATTCACTCCTGGAAGAGTTTCTCCGTTTACAATGACGCTATTTTCAATAAACGTAGTACCTTGAGGAATAATATCTTGAATAACTACATCATTTGCTGCAACATTACCAGTTTGATTTAGGGTAATCGTATACGTTAACGTATCACCGACCGTTGCAAATGCAAGGTCAACAGCTTTATTACTATTTAAATTCGCGTGATGAATTTCTGTTACGGCAGCTGATGAAATAATAGTTTCGGTAATAGGTGGTTGATCTGGTACTGTGTATTCATATTGAATTGTACTCGTGTTAGAGATTGGGTTTGTTTGCGGAATGGAAGTAACCCGTACTTGGAATAGAATAGTTGCTGTCGTATTAGGCGGAATGCTATCAATTTGTATACCGTTAAGTGGGTTGTCATTTGGACGAGCGTTGCCATTCACAATAACACTATTCTCTATAAAGCTCGTATTTGCTGGAATGATATCTGTAACGATAATGTTTTCCACTTGTATATTTCCGTTATTTATGATGGAAATTGTATAAGGAATGATAGTTTGTAGGTCAGCATATTGGATAGGTGTTGTTTTTGTCGCAATTACATTAGCAGAAATAACTTCAGTGAAGGTAATGTTACTATTCGATATTTGTTCTTCCCCGTTTATCGTATAACGAGAAGTTGATTGATTTTGAACATGGCCGCTAGCTGGAAGAGCTACGACTGTAACAGAAAATGTGACTGGGATAGAAATGTTAGGAGCAATCGTTCCTACGAGTATACCGGTACTTGGATTGGCGTTAAGCTGTGGAATGTTATTTACTAAAACGCTACCGTCTATAAAGGTTGTTCCATCAGGAATGTTGTCTGTAAATACAACAGCAGTAGCATCCGTATTTCCTGTATTCGTTAAAGTTGTTGTATAAGTTAAAATGCCACCAATCGTTACAGAAGTCAAATCAACAGTTTTAAGTGAAACGATATCAGCATCATTAATTTGAACGAAAGTAGTGTTGGAAATAGTAGATTTTTGAATTGGTGCAAAGTCAGGGTTGAAAATAAAGTCGTAGACGATGTTTGCAGTATTAGGTGTTGGATTTACAGCTGGTAAATTCGTAACGGAAACTTGGAATGTTATTGTAGCCATTTGACCTGATGCGATATTAGGAATGGAAAAGCCGATATTCGGGTCTGCTGCAGGAAGTACAGTATTGTTAACTATGACACTTTCTGGAATAAATACTGTTCCATCCTCTATAGTATCTGTAAAAAAGATGGAGTTAGTTGTAGTGGATCCGTTATTTTGAATGAGTACTGTATATTCAATGGTTTCATCAATATTAGCTAATACTGTATTAGCGGATTTTGTAGCGATAAGAATAGCATCAATAAATTGTATATTTGTAGTATTGGAGGAGGTCGTTTCTGAAATTGGTGGTAAGCTTGGGTCTGGTTGATACTCATAGTGGATGACGGCGATATTATTAATGTTATTTTGAGAAGGTGTAGAGACTACATTTACCTGGAATGTAACGATAATCGTATTATTTGGAAGGATAATATTAAGGGTGATTCCAGTAATTGGATTTTCATTAGGCCTTGATATGCCATCTACAAGGATGCTATTTGGAACGAATGTGGTGCCAGCTGCAATCGCGTCAATTAGGAGAGTATTTGTAATAGGTACTGTACCAGCGTTTGTAACTGCGACTGTATATGTGATGATTTGACCGATGCGTGTAATGGATCTATTGGCGGATTTAATTGCACGAACATTAGCCGTCCGCACTTCCGTGTTTACTGCATTTGATAACGATCTACGCTGAATAATTGGAGAACTAGGGTCAATTTGGTATTCATATGAAGTGTCTGAAATGTTAATGACTGTATTGTTCTCTGGTATATTTGTAAGTTGTACTTGGAATGAAATAGTGACTGTTTCATTTGGTTGTATCGTGCCAAGAATTACTCCGTTTTCAGGATTTGCTCCAGGCTGAATCACATTATTTATTGATAAGCTATCTTCGACGAATATAGTACCTTCTGGAATGTTATCAATGAACACGGTATTGTTAGCTGGAACGGTTCCTATGTTTTGTAGTGTATTTGTGTAGGTAATAGTTTGCCCAATTGCTACGAAAGTTACATCCGCGCTTTTGACAGAAATAATATTTGCATTTTGAAGTGATGTTGTAACAACGTTAGAATTTGCAGAGCGATTCACCGGTGGAGCTGTAGGAATACTTACATATTGGTAAGTTGCTGAAGATTGATTTACAATTTCAGTTTCAGTAGGTGGATTATTTGTTTGCACTTGAAATAGTATCGTTTTGGAACTGTTTGCTGGAATTGTTCCAATCGGTATTCCGTTTTCTGGATTTACACCTGGCTGCAGGACACCGTTAATTGTGACACTATCGGGAACGAATGTAGTCCCAGCTGGAATAGAATCTGTGAAAATAATATTTATTGCATCAACATTACCGATGTTTTTCACTTCAGAAATATAAAGTATAGTTCCACCAATATCTACAGTTGTTGGATTGGATGTTTTTGTAATTGTCAATTGTGCTTGCACGAAATTTGTAATGACGATATTACTTGTAGATGTTTCAGTAATAGGCGGTTGCCCTGGATCTGGTTGAATTGTATACGTTGTATTGGATTGATTTGTAATTGATTCTTGCGAGAATGAATCGTTAATAAGAATTTGGAACGAAATAAGGTGAGTAGCGTTTGCTGCTAGGTTAGGCAAAGTAACACCTACATTTGGATTTGCACCAAGTATAGCTGTTCCGTTAAGTGTAAAACTATTTTCTACGAATGTAGTCCCTTGGAGGATAGTATCCGAAAATATGAGATTAGTAGTTGGAATATTTCCGGTATTTTCTAGTGTTATCGTATAAGTCAAAATATCACCTGTGGTTGCTTGTTGTGCATTGACTGCTTTTAAAGAAAGAACAGTCGCGTCCGAAATTTGTGTGAAAGCTGGATTAGACGTAATTGTTCGAGAGATGATAGGAGCGGTCGGATCAGAGATAAAAGTATAGTCAATACGGGCTGTATTAGAAATTGGATTCACGCTTGGAATGGATTGGACGATAACTTGGAATGTGACGGTGACGATTTCTGACGGCGCGATGGAGTTTAATGGTATTCCTACGTTTGGATCGGCACCTGGAACTGAGATGTTATTAATGGTCACGCTATTCTGGATAAATGCAGTTCCTTCTGGGACTAAATCTGTTAAAGTAACTGTATTTGCAGTTGTATTTCCGTTATTTTGAACGACTACTGTGTAAGTGATTGTACCGTCAGTAGATTGTACGAGAGAATCTGTATTTTTAATTGCAGATAACGATGCATCAACGACAGCTGTAGTCACCGTATTAGATGAGGATGTTGCTGTAACTGGAGGTTGACTCGGATCGACGATATACGTGTAACTTGTAATGGCTTGATTTATGATTGCCCCTTGAGGTGGAATAGAAGTTGCAAGAAATTGGAACGTAATAGTAGCAGAATTACCTGGTGCGATAATACCAACTGGAATACCGAGTGTTGGACTTGCATCTGGGAGTGAAATCCCGTTAAGCGTAACACTATTTGGAACAAATAATGCCCCTTCAGGAATCCCATTAATGAGTAATACAGAATTTGCAGGAAAGTTTCCAGTGTTTGTTAATGTTGCTGTATACGTAATTACATCTCCGATAGATACGATTGTTCGATTTGCTTCTAAAACCGTTGTAACAGTAGCGTTATTAATTTGTGTTGAAGCGCTATTAGAATTTATTGTGCCTGTAACAGGAGGGGCTGCCGGGTCAACAATAAATGCGTATTGAATAGATGCTACGTTTGTAATTGGGTTTGAAGGTGGAGTAGATGTAACTATGACTTGGAAAGTAACAGTTAAGGAACTACTCGCGCTAACGGTTCCGATATTAACTCCATTATTTGGATTTGCCCCTGGAATGATACTGCCATTTACAGCAAAACTATTTTCAACAAAGATCGTTCCTGCTGGAATCAGGTCTGAGAAGTTTAGATTCGTAGCGTTTGTATTGCCGTTATTTTGAATCAAAACCGTATAAGTGATCGTTTCTCCGATATTCGCAAAGGCTGTACTAGCAGTTTTTACAGCTGAAAGTATTGCTGAGTTAATAGAAGTAACGAAGACGTTCGTTTCCACGTTGCCAGGCTGAGCCTGTAATGCATTGCCTACGTTATATTGGAAGTTAACAAACCCTAAGTTTTGGAGTTCAGGTGTGAACGTTGTTGGATTGCTTACGATTTGCACTTGGAATATGATTGTTACAGTTTGATTTGGATTGATTGTATTTATACCAACACCGTCAATAATGGAAGCAGATGGTAATGGAGTGCCATCAACAACAACGGATCCTGCAACAAATTGTGTCCATGTCGGTAAAGGGTCTGAGAAAACAACGTTGTTAGCTGGAATATTTCCTGTGTTCGTAATAGTCGTTGTATACGTAATCGTATCACCAATCGTTGCAAATGCTTTATCTCCTATTTTCATAGTGTTTAAAATAGCACTTTCAATTTTTGTTGTAACACTATTGGAAGTAATGTTTTTTGAAACTGGAGGATTGGCTGGATTAACGATATGTTGAAAGCTAACGCTAGCTTGATTGGTAATAGGATTTATAGGCGGAATTTCATTGGCATTAATATGAAATGCTACAACGGCAGATTCGTTTGGCGCGATATCACCAATTGGAACGCCTGTAACTATATCCGCATTTGGGATGCTAGTTCCGTTAAGTGTAAGACTATTCGGTTCAAAGGAAGTTCCGTCTGGAATAAGGTCGGTAAAAATAACATTCGTTGCACTAACATTTCCGCTATTTGTAATTGTAACGGTGTAGGTAATATCCTGCCCGATATCTACCGTAGATACATTTGAATTTTTTTGTGCAGTAAGGATAGCACTATTAATTTGTGTTGTCGTTGTATTAGATTGATTGGAAGTTGTAATAGATGGCTGGCTAGGGTCAACGACGTAATGATATGTGGTAGAAGCAGAATTAGAAATGGGATTGAGTGTTGGAAGTGTAGTAACAGTTGCTTGGAATGTGACGATTGCCGCATTACTACCATTAATGGAGCCTATATTTACACCAGTGGATAAATCAGCGTTTGGAATGGTTTGCCCATTAACTGTGAAACTGTTTAGAACGAAACTTAAATTGCTATCAAGAATATCGATAATCGTTACATCAGTTGCAGCCACATTCCCTGTATTAGGAAGGTTAAGTGTAAACGTTATTATATTACCAATATCCGCAAAAGTAAGATTCGCTGTTTTTGTACTAATAATAGTCGCGTTGTTTATTTGAAGAAGCGTAGTGTTAGAATTAGCTGTACTTGAAACAGGAGGATTATTTGGATCAACAGTAAACTCATAATTAGTAGATGCTGTATTGGGTGTCGGATTACTAGGTGGAATACTGTTCACTGTAACTTGAAAAACAATACTATATATTTCATTTGGTGGAAGTGTTGCAAGTAATACACCTGTATTTGGGTTTGCATCAGGTTGTAAAATACCATCGACAGTTAATGTGTTAGGAACAAACGTGAGTCCACTTGGTAATACATCTGTGAATACAATATTCGTTGCATCCGTATTGCCTACATTCGAAATAGAAGTGGTATAAAAAGCAGTTTGCCCGATATCTGCAAAGGATACACTTTCATTTTTCGTCATGGATAATATGGCTTCTTTAATTTGCGTTGAAACAGGATTACTAATTGAAGTTTCCGCATCAGGTGGTGAGACTAATTGATACGATGTCGATGAGAAATTTACAATTGGGTTTTCGGTTGGTAATGAGATTACGTTTACTTGGAAGGAAACATTTACTGTAGTCCCGGCTGTTATAGGACCAATATTTACACCGTTCGATGGATCCGCACCACTTTGAGGAATTCCATTAATAGAAAATGTGTTTGCAATAAATGTAGTTCCGCTCGGTATTGTATCTGTGAAAATAACATTTTGTGCGGATGAGTTTCCGTTGTTTGTTAAAGTGACAGTATAGGTGAGTGTGTCTCCAATACGACTAAAGGACTTATCGACTTGTTTTAGTGAAAGAATGGTAGCTGTATTAATTGTAGTCAACGTTGTATTTGAAGTAACATTTCTTGAAACAATCGGTGCATTTGGATCAGCGATGAATGTGTACGAAGCAGTAGCGGAATTTGCAATAGGATTTTGAACTGGTGTAGAAGTAGCGGTCACTTGAAATGCTATAGATATTGAGCTGCTAGGAGCAATTGCTCCAATCGTAATACCTGTATTAGGATTAAGACCAATTTGCGTGATGCCATCTATTGTAACGCTATCAGTAATAAACGTTGTACCATCTGGTATAAGGTCAGTGAAAGTAATATTCGTTGCATTTGTATTTCCGTTATTCGTTAAAATGGTCGTATAGGTAATGGTATCACCTAGCGTTACAAGTGTTTGATCGACTGATTTAATCATCGTTATCATTGCATCTAGTACTGGGGTTGTAACGATATTCGTTGAAGTAGAAGTAGTAGCAGGAGTGCTGTTTGGATCAACAGTATAAGAATATAAAATTGTGTCATTACCCATAATTGAACCTGAAGGTGGAAAAGAAATAACATTTACTTGGAAAGTAACAGTTACTGTCTCACCAGGAGCGATATTTGGTATATTTACTCCAAGTGCCGGTTGTGCGCCAGACTGCTGAACGCCATTTATTGTGACTGAATTTGATATGAATGTAGTACTAGCTGGAATAGCGCTTGTGAATGTTATATTCGTTGCTGCTGTATTCCCTGTATTTGTAATAGTAGTGGTATACGTAATTGTATCTCCAACTGAAACTATAGATTTATCAGCACTTTTTTGGGTTGTTAAAATTGCACTATTAATAGTTGTCGAAACCGTATTAGATACATTCGTTTGTGATACGGCAGGTTGGCTAGGATCAATCACATGTGCAAATTGTACCGAACTAAAATTAGAAATTGGATTTATACTTGGAATGTTTGTAACAAGTACGTTGAGAGTAATAATGGCCGTTCCGCTTGGATTTATGTTTTCAATCTGAATCCCGCTAGCTGGATTTCCAATTTGCTGTGTACCAGAGTCATTTGTAAGAGTGCCAGATATAAATGTCGTTCCATCAGGCAAAATATCCGTGAAGATAATATTTTGTGAAGTGACATTTCCAGGGTTACTTAATGTAATTGTATAAGAGATTGTATCGCCGATCGTTGCGAAAGTTTTATCTACAGATTTAACAAGTGCAATTTCCCCGGAATTTATTTGTGTCGAAACAGGATTGGATGTCGTATTTCTTGAAACGAGTGGTAAATTGGGTCCTGTCATAAATTGATAATCAATGGAAGCCCCGTTTACAACCGGTGAGTTTGGTCCCCCAGGTCCAATTGTGAAAATCGGATTTGGAATGCTAACTACTTGCACGCGGAAGGTGACGTTTATAAAATCCTCTGCGATAATATCCTCAATTGGTATCCCGTTTGCTGGATTTACTCCAGGTAATAAAAAGCCACCTACTCGAACGCTATCTTCTATAAAGACTGTATTATTCGGAATTGGATCTGTAAAAATGATATTCGTAGCAGTTGAGTTACCTATATTTTCCAATAAAACAGTGTACGTTAAAAATGAATTTCCAGGTGCTACGTCAGAAAATATTCGATCCACACTTTTCGTTGCTTGAATAATCGCTTCGTTAATTTGAACTAAAGTTGGATTACTTGTAGCTGTTTCTGTCACCGGCGGCTGGGTAGGATCCACAATGATAGAGTATGTTGTGCTAGATTGGTTCAATGTTGGATTTGTAGCTGGAATTGAGCCAACGATAGCTTGAAAGCTAATTGTTGTCGTTCCTCCAACTGGAATTGAGTCTAAAGGAACCCCGTTATCTGGCCTAAATCCAAGTTGTGGGACGGTATTAATTTGTACGCTATCAGGAGCGAATGAAAGTTCAGGTGGTAATATATCGATAAAAATAGGTGTGTTTGCGGTAGTATTTCCGCTATTAGTGAGAGTAGTTGTATACGTAATTGTATCTCCGACAGCAGCAAATGCACTGCTTGCAGTTTTTGTTGCGATAACGGAAGCTGTATTTACTTGTGTAAAAGTTTTATTAGATTGAACTGTTCGTGAAACAGGTGGTTCATTTATATCAACAATAAAACTATATTGAAGCGATGATTTGTTCGGAATTGGATTAGGGTTTGGAAGCGTTGTAATGTTTACTTGAAAACTGAGTGTAATCGATGCATTTGAATTCAAGTTACCAATATTGATACCGTTTTGTGGATTTGCATTCGGGATAGTTACGCCGTTTATTTTAAAGCTATTTGGGACAAAGGCAGTACCGTTTGGAATTGTATCTGTAAAAACAATGTTGTTCGCAGTAGTATTTCCTGTGTTTGTAACAAATGAAGTGAATGTAATCGTATCACCAATCGTAGCGAAATTTGTACTCGCATTTTTAATTAAAACTAAAGTAGCGTCAACAATTGGGGTAGCAGTCGTGTTTGTTACAGTGCTTCCAACAGCAGGTGTTTGGTTTGGATTCACTGTATATTCATAATTTACAAGGGCGTTATTCGTTAAAGTACCGCTAGGAGGAATCTCAAGAATTTTTACTTGGAATGTAATAAAAGTAGTTCCTCCTGGTGAAATATCGTCTAAATGAATACCTAATGAAGGATCTAATCCAGGTTGGGATACGTTATTTATCGTAACAGAATTTGGGATGAAGGATGCACCTGGTCCAAGTCCGTCTGTTAAAACGGTTGCACTAGCAGGGATATTCCCCGTATTTGCCATTGCAATCGTATAGGTTACGATATCTCCAATTGCAGCTGTCGGTGTATTCACTGATTTAGTAGCGACGATTGTAGCGTTATTAATTTGAGTTGTTATTACGTTACTTACCGCATTGGCGGATGCTGGAGGTAAGCTAGGATTTACGACATATTGGTACGCTGTATTACTTTGATTCGGGATTGGATTCGGATTCGGGATGGTATTTACTTGCACTTGGAACGAGATGATTGTATTTGTATTCGGGTTTATTGGATCAATTGCAATTCCGCTTGCTGGACTTACATTAGGGAGTGTCGTACCATTTACTGTTACACTATTTGGAATAAATGACGTCCCACTTGGAATGGCATCTGTAAATACGATATTTGATGCAAGTGTGTTCCCGCTATTCGTTAAAGTAGTCGTGTACGTAATAATATCATTTACGTTAGCAAATTGTTTATCTGCAGATTTAGTAGCGGCAATTGAGGCGTTATTAATAGTTGTCTGTACCGTGTTAGAAGCAACCATCTGCATTACAGCTGGTTTGGATGGATCGTACGTATATTGGAATGTAGTGCCTGATTGATTTGTAATCGGATTTACAGCAGGGATACTTGGTACGAAAATCTGAAATGAAACGATACGTGATGCATTCGCACCTATCGTACCGATAAAAATGCCGTTAGCAGGATTTGCATTGGCTATAGGGACATTGTTAATCGTCACAGTATTAGGGATGAAGAGGGTACCCGCTGGAATGATATCTGTAAATGTTACATTAGAAGCAGGGATATTTCCGTTATTCGTTAAAATAGTTGCATATAATATGACATCACCAACATCAGCGAAATTTGTGCTTGTTAGCTTCGTAGCAACAATATTAGCAGTATTAATTTGTGTAGTTACTATATTACTAGTAGCGTTTCTCACAACAGCAGGTAAATTTGGATCGGCGATAAAGCTATATTGAAGTGCAGCGCTGTTTTGAACTGGATTTGGTAAAGGTAAACTATTTGCACTAATTTGGAAGACAATTGTTGTAATACCACCTGCTGGAATAGTACCAACTTGAAGACCAACGCTTGGATCCGCACCTAACTGTAAAGCTCCACCTATAAAAATACTATTTGGTACGAGAGTCGTACCAGTAGGAAGTATATCGGTAACAACTACATTATTTGCTGGAGTATTTCCAGGGTTAGCTAAGGCAATTGTATATGTGATTGGTTGCCCAACATCTGCGATAGTTAAGTCTACATCTTTGAAAACAATTACATTTGCTACATTAATTTGTGTACTTACAGTATTGCTTAAAGATGTTTCTATAGTTGGTGGATCGCCCGGATTTAGAATAAAGCTATATTGTGTACTAGATGAATTTACTGTTGGATTTTGTGTTGGTAAAGAGGTGACAGTTACTTGATAAGAGACGGTAAGTGAGCCGTTAGCAGGAATGCCAGGTAACGGAACGCCTATATTTGGATCTGCGTTATTTTGGAGTACACCGTTAATAAGGAAAGTGTTTGGAATAAAGGTAGTGCCATCTGGATTTGTATCTACGAAAGTTGGACTATCAGCAGAAACACTTCCTGCATTTGTCAAAATAACGGTATAAGTTAATATATCCCCTACGGTAGCAAACTCTCGATCTACTGTTTTTGCAGAAATGACATTTGCATCGTTTACTTGAGTAAATGTAGTAGTTGAAGTTGTATTTTTACTTACAGGTGAAGCGTTTGGATCAACGATAAAGTTATAGGAAATGGAGGCACTATTTGAAATAGGATTTGGGTTTGGAATGCTAGTTATTAATACTTGGAATGAAGCTGTAATTGTAGCATTAGCATTGATGCTACCAATATTGATGCTAGCTGGTGTTGCGCCCGGTTGAGAAACACCGTTAACTATAACACTGTTCGGTACAAAGGCAGTACCATTCGCAATTGAATCGGATAGTAATACATTATTCGCGGCAACATTTCCATCGTTTGTAAGAGAAAAGGTATAAGTTAATACATCTCCAACTTCCGCAAACGTTTGACTTACAGATTTATTAGCATGAAGGTTTGCTAGTCTAATTGTTGATGTAACAGAATTAGAATTTGCTGTTTTTGAAGTTGGTGGTAGGCTTGGATTTACAGTGTAAATATAAGAGGCGAAAGCATTATTAATGATAGGGTTTTGTGCAGTAATGTTAATGACTGTTACTTGGAAGGATAAGGTGAAAGTAGCACCGCCAGGAATTGTGCCGATAGGTAAAGCAACGAGAGAATCTACATTTTGTAAAACGCCATTGAGCGTTACAGAACCTAATGTTAAAATCGTTCCATTTGGAAGTGGATCTGTTAGTTGAACGTTATTAGCCGCCGTATTTCCACTGTTTGTAATAAGGATTGTATAACTTATCGTTTCGCCAATTGTAGCAAATTGTTTGTTTGTTGATTTTGTTAATGTTACATTCGCATTGTTAATTTGAGTGGAAACAAGATTAGAGGAAATATTTTTTGTAACGGGTGATTGGCTAGGGGTGACGGTGTACTGATAAGAAGCGCTTGATCCGTTAGATACGACATTTGATGCGGGTATTGCACTTACTACTACTTGAAATGAAACATTTTTGGTTGTACCAGTTGGGATGGATCCTATATTCACACCGTTAGCCGGATTTGCTCCAACTTGTGTCGTGCCATCTATTGTTAAACTGTTTAGGACAAAAGTTGTTCCTGTAGGAATGACATCTGTAAAAATAACATTGTTCGCATTCGTATTACCTGTACCTGTAAAGGAAACGGTGTACGTTAGTGTATCACCAATATCTGCAAAATTTTTATCTACTGCTTTTGCCATAGTTACAGTAGCGTTATTCACTTGAGTAGATACGATATTGGTCGTATCAGTTCCGCTTACTGCCGGCTGATTTGGTACAGGAATGTATTGATATGTTGTTGTACCACTATTTAATATTGGGTTTGTTTGAGGGATAGACGGAACGAATACTTGAAATGAAATAGTAGTAGTGGAATTTGCGGCAATCGATCCAATTGATATACCAGTAGCGGGATTCGCTCCTGCTTGAGTAACTCCGTTAACAGTTACACTTCCTGGAATGAAAGTAGTCCCGCTAGGAATCGGATCCGTATATATAACGTTCGTTGCGGCGATATTTCCTATATTAGCTAAGGAAATACTGTATGTTAACGTTTCACCAATATCGGTAAAAAGTTTGTTAACTGATTTTGTACCATTAATATCTGCGAGGTTAATTTGTGTTCCAGCAGAGTTACTTGTTGCAAGACCGTTAAAAGTCGTTCCTCCAGCAATTGGTGTATATTGAAATGTAATATTAGCAGTGTTAGAGATAGGGTTTTGACTTGGAAGAGAAACGACAGTAGCTTGGAAAGTTACTGTACGAGAAGCACCATTATTAATTGTTCCAAGAGATATACCAGCGGCCGGATTTGCGTTTGTTTGCGGGACATTATCAATTGTTACAGTGCCAGGTATAAAGGAAGTACCGTTAGGGAGAATGTCTGTAAAAATAACGTTATTGGCCGGAAGAAGCCCGGTGTTAGGGATAGTAACTGTATAAGTGAGAACGTCTCCAATTGCTGCAACACTTTTATTCACGCTTTTCGTTGCTTGTATGTTAGGTGAATTTATGTTGATTTGTAAACCGACTGTATTCAACATATACGCGTCTCCGTTAGTTGTTAAACGGATTGCGGCGGACACTTGAGAATTTGTTAAATAAGGAGAAATATCAATGGAAGTAATGTCCCAGCCCTGTCTTCCAGCGGAGATGTTTGTGCCTGTAGAAGCGCTTTGATTTCGCGTTCCAAATGTCCCCGTTGTATCTAAGTTCCCTGCGGCATTATTAATTTGAGAACCGAAGAAATTATTTACAGCATTATTTGGCCCAGATAAAGCATTTAATGAACTGAAATTTGGTCCAAATAATGCTTGATCCCCTGTTAAATCTGCATCTCCTTCAGTAGAACTTAAAAATAATCTCCCGCTTACTGGTCCTCCTGCAGGTGTTAAAAATCCTGAAACAGCTACATCTGCACTACCAGTATCAGCAGAAACGCGGTTACCAGCTACGTAAATTGTTAAGTTTCTTGCAGGTAATGTCCCGTTTTGATAAGCGACGATAAGTGTCCATCCAGCCGAATTAATTGTTCCATTAGAAGCATCAATAGGATCTACAAGTCCAGGGACAGCCCCCGTAGTATAGGAACCAGAGCCTCCAGCTTGAATAAGAGTTGTTACGTCTGCTGAACGAGTGTAAAAGCCAAATGTAATAGAGTTTGAAACGAATGTTTGATTTGAAGCTGTAACAGCTGAAGGAGTAATCGAGTATGTTGAAACAGGTGTTGTAAAAGAAACTGGATTTCCTAATACATTCGTAATGTTTTGATCACGAGATAAATAGTTTCCACCCCAAACGAGTTCTGCGTAAAGAATCGTACTACCAGCAGGGATATTTAAAATAGCGGTAGAACTATTTTGTGTATAGTTTAACGTTGTACCAGCAGGAAAAGTAGGTACTTGTAAAGCAGTATTCGTAGTTACGAATGCACCAATTGCCCCGATTGTACCAGCACGGTTTTGATTACTAATTTTACTTAAGCCTAAAGTATTTCCTGTAATAGCGAGTGCGCCGTTAGTGGTGGTAGAAAATCGATTCGTAATGGGCATGTTGTCACCTCATTTACAATATAGTCTTGGTCAAAATAAGATATGTGTGTGATAGATAAAGGGAAACATGTACAAGTTGATTTAGTAATAATGATTTAAATGTCTAGATAAGGGGATGGAGTATGATTGAATTGGAAATTAGGGTGGATCGTCTTAGGGAAGAAGAAATAGGCGATATTGTAGCATTATCTTCTTATATTGGTTGGGATTATAGCAGAGAAGAAATTGAAACGATTTTTAACGCAGGCATTGTATACGGCGTGTGGAATGAGAGAAAGAAACTTATTGCTAGCGCGGCAATAATATTATATGGGGAGAACGTAGCGTCTATCGGAATGGTGATTGTACATTCAGATTATAAGGGAAGAGGAATTGGAAAGGCGATAACGAATTCATGCATGAATAGCGTATCAGCTCGAACACCAATTATGCTTATTGCTACAGATGAAGGGAAGTATTTATACGAAAAGCTAGGATTTAGGGTGGTAAGCTATGTTTCTAAATACATATGTAACTCGTACAATACGAATTATAAATGTGCAAGAAATGAAGAATATATGATGGATTATGAAGAGGGTGATTTAGAAGAAATAATAAAAATAGATGAATATGCGTTTGGAACAAATAGAAAAGAGTTTTTAAAGAAAAGAATGATGCAAAGTGAACAGTGCACTGTTGTGAAGGATAAGGAACAAAATATACTAGGATATGGTTTGAGTATACAAACGCCGGAAAATAAAATATTAGGACCGGTAGTTGCTAAAAATGATGAGATGGCAATAAATATTGTTCATTATTTAGCAAAAGGGCATAATGGGAAATTAAGAATAGATGTACCAGAAGGAAAGAAAGATTTTATGAAAGAATTAGAGGTTACTGGTTTTAAAAAGGTGAATACACCACCAATTATGATGAAAAATAGTGATCAATTTTTGAAAAGAAATGGAGAACTATATAGTATTGCAGCGCAAATTTTTGGGTAAAAAAGAATCCTTCTGAATGAAGGATTCTTTTTTTATTAATCACGATATTGGTCGTGAGTTGGTTGGAAGAGGTCTTCCTCGATATCTCTCACCATAGAAAAATGATCAACGTTATAATGACCGTGTAAAATTTTATTGTGATGACCAATAATTTGCTCTGCAGACAATACGTTAGAATCAGTTGTGGAATGACCGTTTTTAATTAATGTAACGTCAAATCCTTGTACAGTTGCTGTCCTAACAGCTGTGTCAATACAATGTTCAGTTTTACATCCACCTATCACAATATGATTAATTTTTTCTTCTTTTAAAAGTTCAAGTAAAGAAGTGCCATAGAATGAATTCGTTGCTGCTTTATTAATAAGGATTGCAGACTGAGGTACTTGAATTTGATTATGTACTTCAAATCCCACGCCGCTACCAGAAGCAACATCGATATCTCTCACGAAAACAATAAGGGCATTTGAATCAATTGCTTTCTGTACAGCTGTATTTAGTGTAGCTAATAACTCAGTTTTACGAAAAACTTCATTTTCTTGCTCATTTCCATCAATTAATTCTTGTTGAGCATCGATAATTAATAGTGCTTGTTTCATCGTGTCTCCCCTTTAATATGAAATAAGTTCCACTGTACATATTCCTTCAGATTGTTAGGAAATCCTCCATTGCAAGCGAAGTAAACGATTGATTTACAAAGTTGTCAAAGAAATTTCATTCTCATAGTGTGTAAAAACATGTATGATAGGAAGTGGAGAATTTTTGAGTAGGTGGGAATATCATGCAAACAGTAGAAGATTATCTTTCATTCTTACATACGAAAGGATTTAAATTATCAGAGGAAGCACAAGGGTTTATTATGTTCGGGCAAGGATATACTGGTGCATCTGATGGAATTGTGAACGCAGCAATAGAAGCGACAATTAAACATCAATTACAGTTTGATGGCAGTTATTTTGTTGCGTTATTAGAACGATTGAAAGAAGAAGAAATTACAGATAAAAAAAGCGCTAAGGCTTTTATGCGGAAGTTACAAGCGTAACTTCACGCGGCCTGCGCTTCTTTTTTTATTTTGGAAGGTAGTTCAACAAAAATCATGCCTAGAAAAATACATAGACATCCGAAAATAGCAGACATAGAAAGTTGTTCGTTAGCAACGAGAACGCCTGTTAATGCAGCAAAAACGGGCTCCATTGCGAAAATAATTGCTACTCTCGTTGGGGAAGTATGTTTCTGAGCTGATGTTTGAATGAAAAAAGCAATGGATGTCGCAAATAAGGAAGTTAGAAATAGGGCGAATAAAAAGGAATGATTTGTCCATAGCGATACTGAAAATAATTTTTCCCAATCTTCAAACAAAAAAGCGCAAATAGAAGAAAATATACCTACAGCTAATACTTGAGATGTGCTTAGTAATAAAGGTGATATTTTCTTAGAAAAGAAACCGTTAATGAGAATATGGGCAGCGAATGCGATTGCGCAACCGAGAACAAGTATATCTCCTATATTTAATTGAAAAGAATCAGCAGCTGTTAATAAATATAAACCGGCTGTTGCCACAGTGATACCGAGTACGACGAAAATGGTAGCCTTTTGTTTTAAAAAGATAAAAGATAAGATTGGAACCATAACAATGCTTAGTCCTGTTAAGAAACCTGCTTTTGAAGAAGTTGTATAGAGTAAGCCGAATGTTTGTAATAAATAGCCAACGCATAAAAAGAATCCAACAATTAATCCGGCAAAACTACTCTGCTTTATATCTTGTTTCGAAGTTTTTTGTGAGAAAATCATTTGAACAAATAATAAAATAATTCCGGCGAATAAAAAGCGAAGGCCATTAAAAGTAAATGGACCAACGAAAGACATAGCATTTTGAACGACAACAAACGTAGCTCCCCAAATAAAAGAGACAAATAATAAAGCGAGAGGAGCAAGCCACTCTTTTTTCACACTCATACCCCCGTTAATTTTGTAAGATAGCTTTTCTAGCTAATTCATCAGCGACTTTATTTTGACTACTTGGAATCCACTTAATAAAAAAGAGATCGAAACTTTTTATGTACTGTAGTGCTTCCTCTAATAGTGGTGCAAACATTTTATTTTTTGCGTATTCTTTTTCAACAGCTCGCTCGACAAGTTGCGAATCTGTACGAAAAGAGACAATGTTATAATTATGCTCCGTGCAATACTTTAATGCTGCAAGTAAAGCATGATATTCCGCTTCATGATTGGACATTGTTCCAAGTGGTAATGATAATTGTACAGGTGGCTGTATGCCTTTAATAAATACTCCCGCACCAGAAGGACCAGGATTTCCTTTTGATGCACCATCAATATACACTTCAATCAAAATGAGAAACCTCCAAATTATAAGATTATCCCCTACTTAAATGTTTTTTTGAAGTAGGGGATAGAGTACTTATCCCGCGTTAACGGGCAGTAAGACACCCACCTCAAAACTCGGCTGAAACAATGAAGTTAGGTGGGTGATCAACTGCCCGTAAATGCCCGATTGGTGAAGGCTAATAATCAGTGGGGATGAATATCCCCCACTGATTAAAGTTTCACTTTATCCGATTGTGATGCTGTAACGGCATGTAAATGTTTCATTCGCTTGTAAAGATTGAATTCCTTTTTTTTCCTTGAAATCTTTTGCTGGATTTATTTCATCAGCGATTCCATACCAAGGTTCAATACATAAGAAAGGTGCGTTATCTCCTGGTGTCCATACGCCGACAAATGGAAATCCTGCAAATTCTACTTTTACAAATTTATTATGTTTATGAGAACGAATAGAAATTTCATTCGTATTCATATTTTCAAAAATAAGTGCATCATTTTTGAATAAATCGTATGTAAGTGGCAATTCATTCGTATTTTCAGCGATTAATTGTTTTTTACTTGAAAGATAAGGTCCTTCTAATACACTTGTTTCTAAGTGTTCAGAACCGTTAAATGATAGATGATAATCTGTAAATGATTCGCCGTCTAATAGTGGGAAGTTGAATCCAGGGTGCGCTCCGATTGAGAAGAACATCTCTTTTGAAGCAGGATTGTTTACTTCATATGTAACATGTATATTTTGTTCTTCTACCTCATAAGAAATGAGTAGTTCAAATTCGTAAGGATATTTTTTTAATGTTTCTTCATTACTAGTAACGATATAAGTGATTTTTGTTTCACTTTGTTCTTTTACAGAGAACGTAAGATCACGAGCGAAACCGTGTTGAGTTAAAGAATATGGTTTACCATCTACGTAGTATGTATTATCTACTAATCGGCCGACAATTGGGAATAAAATTGGTGCGCGACGTCCCCAATAAGTAGAATCACCTTGCCATAAATATTCTGTGTTATCTTCTTTTAAGCGAACGCTTTGCAATTCTGCACCTTTGTCAGAAATGGAAACGATTACTTTTTCATTTTGTATTGTTGCTGTCATGAAGTGAAACCTCCTAAATCTTTCATATGTTTCATTATACGTTGTCTAAAAGAAAAAAGGTAGTTGATGATAGGAATCTATTGACGAAAGAGTGTCTAATGCGTAGAATATAATCTTGTTGCTTAAAAAACGAATAACGTGGTTCGAAACCATCCCACGTAAAAAAACTAAGGAGATTTTGTCATGAATATAAGAACAATAGTCGGTAATGGTATTATAGCGGCATTATATATTGCTGTTTCTATACTTATTCAGCCATTTGGCTTTACAGGTGTACAGTTTCGTATTTCAGAGATGTTTAATCATCTCGTTGTATTTAATAAGAAAGCAAGTTACGGAATTGTATTAGGTGTATTTTTAACGAATCTCTTTTTCTCACCTATGGTCGCTTATGATTTAGTATTTGGAGTAGGGCAATCTATTCTTGCATTAGTTGCAACGATTATTTCTATGCGATTCATTAAAGGTGTTTGGGCTCGTATGATTTTTAATACAGTTATCTTTACGATTACAATGTTTATGATTGCAATTGAACTTCATCTTGCATTTGATTTACCATTTATGTGGACTTGGTTAACATGTGCAGCAGGTGAATTCGTAGTAATGGCGATTGGTATGCCTGTAATGTACTGGATTAATAAGCGAGTACAATTTGAAAGATTTATGTAATAGATGAAAGAGCTATTCCAATGGGATAGCTCTTTTTGTATGTGATTATATTGAATATAATACTGTGACTCTTGATAAAATATAATAAAATATAAATAAGAATTCTTATATAAGGGGAATTTAGCATGAAATATAAAATTCATTGGTTATATAAAACAAAACGCGGATTGCAGACGGAATTAACGACAGATTATATGAACATAGAAGAAGTACTTCAATTTGCGGAGGATTTTGAGAAAACAGGAAGAGCGAAAGAACTTTTATTTTACGATGAAATGGATGCAGAATGGTCATTAAAAGAAATGAAGAAGCTGAGTAAACAAGTGGAGGAAGAGATTCAAGAAATACATGTTTATTTTGATGGTGGGTATGATCTTCAGACGAAAGAAGCTGGAGTAGGTATATGTGTGTATTATAAAAAAGGAAATATAAACTACCGAATTCGCCGCAACGCATATATAGAAGGTATATATGATAATAATGAAGCCGAATATGCATCATTATTATACGGTATAAATATACTCGAAGAATTAGGGATTAAGTATGAAGCAGTTACGCTTCGTGGAGACTCTCAAGTTGTACTGCAGCAATTGGCTGGAGAATGGCCTTGCTATGATGAGCATTTAAATCATTACTTAGATCAAATTGAACGAAAGGCGAAGCAAATGAAATTAAAGCTTGTATGTGAGCCAATATCTAGAAAACAAAATAAAGAAGCACATCAATTAGCAACGCAAGCATTAGAAGGGACAGTCATTGATAGTCATAAAGAAATAACCGAATAGAGAGGTGCAAAGGTGGATAAAAAGCAACTCATTACAGAGGTAAATGACTTATTAGAAACGTATTGTGAAGGATGTTTTTTACGAGAACATAATCGGAAAACGAATAGTAAATATTATGCCCATTCATTTTGTATTAGGCAATGTACAGTTGGAGAAACGTTGAAAAAATATGGAGAACAGTTGTCATAAAAAACATCCAGAGAAAACTCTCTGGATGTTTTTTTAGTGCTTCGCTTCATGTAATTGATGCTCGCACTTACTTAATTTTTTTTCCTCATTCATTAAAAATGGCTCATCTAAATCTGTTGCAACAGATTTCATAATCTCAAGTTGAGAGCGAGCTGCTTCTACTGCAGTAGTGGCATGCTCCAGTGTGTCTGGATCCATTGAAATTGTTGCAGAACCTACCATTTTTTGTGCTGTTTCTACACGGAATTTCACTTCTTCAAAATCATTTACTTCTGAACCCATTGTAATTGCCTCCTTTGTGAATTGCGCATTTCACATAGTTTTCGCTCTGTAAAACGGAAATATACAAAGGAATAACAAAGGAGGTTACCAAGTAAGGTAACCTCCTGTCATATGTTGGATTAAAGTTTTACTACGTTAGCAGCTTGAGGTCCACGGTTTCCTTCAGTGATATCGAAAGATACTTCTTGACCTTCTTCTAAAGCTTTGTAGCCGTCACCTTGAATAGCAGAGAAATGTACGAATACATCGTCAGCGCCGTCCATTTCGATAAATCCAAAACCTTTTTCGTTGTTAAACCATTTTACTTTTCCTTGCATGTTACAATTCCTCCTAAAAACATTTGCTTTTTTCATTTAGTGAAATTCATTTGAAAAGATAATATAAACTAAAAATGCTATAATCTTGAATATTCTGCTAAATGATTAATTTAAATATACACGAATTGGTAGAAATTAGTCAAGTAAGCGATTTTATTTTTTGTATTTTTAAATAATTTTCTGGTCAAATGTTCAAAAAGGTATAGGACAGGCTGGTTATGTAATATTCTTTATTGAATGCTATACATAATGAGGTGAAAGAATGAACGAGTCGTACTTATTAGATAATGAAGGAATGAGAATGAGAACGGATATACCGAATTGGGTTGCAAAAGAATTTCAAAATTTTTCAAGCGTCGTGTTAGATGCAACTTTCCCATGTTATTTCGGTTTAACAGCGTTGAAAAAGAATGAACTTCGTTATTCATTTCTTTCTCATAATGATTGGAGTCATTTGCCACATACAATGTTATCTTTTTTAGAGTTAATGAAAGAGCGACCGATTGTAAGAAGAGGCTTTTTTCTTTTTGTGGAACCGGAATGTGAAGAACAATCACTTGAATATTATCGTGATTACTTTTGGAAAGTACTACAGTATTTACATGAACACGATAATCAAACATGGCCGCAGCAAGTTCCTGAAGATCCAAATCATTATTTATGGGAATTTTCATTCGGTGGTGAACCGATATTTGCATTTGGGAATGCACCGGCTTATAAACAGAGAAAGACTAGGCATTTAGGAAATTCACTCGTTATTGGATTTCAGCCACGTACCATTTTCGATGGATTAGAAGGTGATCGTCCTAAAGGGGCGTATTCAAGACAAATGGTTCGTGAACGAGTTGAAAAGTGGGATCAGCTGCCGAAACATCCTAACATTAGTCATTACGGTGATCCTGACCATCGAGAATGGAAACAATATTTTATTGGAGACGATATTGAGCCAATAAAAGGGAAATGTCCTTTTCATCATAAGGTAGAGAAATAAGAGCCATCATCTAGATGGCTCTTTTGTATATTTTGGATAAAAAAGGGTATTTTATTATGAAAGCTAGTCTATTTTTAAAGGTTACATCATTACTTAATAGTAAAGGAAGTAGAAAGGATAGAGCGATGTTTGGAGCAATTATACAGCAAATTGTATTAGGTATTTCATTAGCGGCACCAGTAGGTCCAATTAATATTGAAATGTTAAAACGAGGAATTGAACGCGGGTTTTGGCATGCGTGGGTTGTTGGAATTGGTGGAATGACTGCAGATATTTTGTTTATGCTTCTCATTTATTTCGGTTTATCTTCTGTGTTTATGTATACATACGTACAAGCTTTTATGTACTGCACGGGGTTTTTCTTATTATTTTATTTAGGATTTCAAAGTGTAAAACAAGGAATTTCCCACTCGAATATGGAATATAAAAAAGAAGAGGTAGGTGGCCTTAAACAATCGTTTATGGCAGGATTTTTAATTGCTATATCCAATCCATTAAATCTTGTTTTTTGGTTTGGTATATATGGAAGCACACTTAGCTCATTGCTTACGAAGGTAACGAAACAAGAAGCTTTCTTGTACAGTCTATGCATTATTGTTGGTATTATTTTATGGAATTTAAATATTGCTTTTTCTGTACATTTTGGAAGGACTTTATTAAAACAGAAAGCACTTGGCTACATAACAGCCGGAGCAGGTATTATTTTAGTAGGATATTCTATCCATTTTGCATACAAAGCTTTACAGTTGTTCACATAAGATTGAAGGGGAGATTTTTATGTATCGAACCACTATTGACGGAAAAGAAATTATTATTACGTTAGCACCAAAAATCCGAAAAGAAATTACTGATAGGGATCCATTATATGAAGCGGTATTTAATACTGCAGCCAGATTGCTACAAACGAAACAACCAACGTTTGCAGTAAATCATGAAGTATTTGGACTCATTATTGGAGAGGTACAAAGGGGAGAAGTAACAGTGTTTGCAGTAGAACACATTATTCCGAAGCAAAATATATTTGGAACAAACAATTTTTTCTCGACAATAGAACAGCGGGCAAATTTGTAAAGTGAATAGAAAAGAAATAGTCGTAACGATACGTTGCGGCTGTTTTTTTTGAAAAAGGGGAAGTAAGATGAAGAGAGTAGGGAAAGAGTTCTTTTTACAGCATGATATTGTTATTATGTATAGTATTTTATTTATTTTCATCATTATTTTAAAAATGCAATTTTTCAAATGGATCGGTATGTTAGCGTGTCTGTTTGGTATTGTTTTTTATACGCTTAACGAATATATGACCCATCGTTTTTTATTCCATTTAAAGCCGCCTAAAAACGTATTTTTATTAAAAATGTTAAGAAGATTACATTATGATCATCACGTATACCCAGATGATTTGAAACTTTTATTTTTGCCTGTATGGTTTAGTGTACCTAGCTTTACTATATATTTACTTATATCATATGGTATTACAAAAAGTGTTACCGTTACACTTTCATTTGGAATCGGAATGATTATCATGCTCCTTGTTTATGAATGGAAACGTTATATTGCACATAAGCCGATTCGTCCCGTCACTAAGTTTGGAAGGTGGCTAAAAAAACAGCATATATTACACCATTATAAAAACGAAAAGTTTTGGTTTGGTGTTTCAAATCCAGTATTCGATTTTATATTTGGAACGCTTAAAGATGGAAAAGACGTTGAATTAAGCATCACTTCTTTCTTAACGAGGAAAAAATGTGTACGGGTATTTGTTAGAATCGGGCTAATAATCGGTGTGGGGTGTACGAAACCCATACGGATTTAAGTTGCACTTTATTGTGAAAAAGTATATTAAAAATTTAGAGAAAATTGACGAAAAATGTCTACCGAAAAATCTTTGCAGGAATGTATGGATTGTCTAAAATGAAATTAAGTTTCTGAATATTTATAAAATTTAGTCTTTGTGTATACGAAGGGGAAGTGTATTTCGAGTTGGAGAGGGGAGTAGAGGATGAAACGAGATGATACGTCAGCACGTAAGTTGCAAAATGAAGTGAATTATACAGAGGTTGTTCAGTCAGAAGAATTTCAATTGTTATTAAATACGAAGAAGAAGTTTATCGTTCCAATGAGTATTTTCTTTTTCAGTTTTTTTATTGCGCTACCTATTTTAACATCGTATTCGAAAGTGCTTAATACACCAGCATTCGGTGATGTGACATGGGCATGGGTATTTGCTTTTGCGCAATTTATTATGACATGGTCATTATGTATGATTTATAGTAAGAAAGCTCAATCCTTTGATGAAATTTCGCGGAAAATTCTACAAGATATGCAAAAAGGGAGGAGTTGAATTTGAATACTACTGCGTTTGCACTATTTTTAATTATTGTTCTTGGTACGCTCGTCATAACCTATTTTGCATCGAAAAAAACGAAAAATGCGAGTGAGTTTTATACGGCTGGAGGGGGATTAACGGGTTGGCAAAATGGTCTGGCCATTGCTGGGGATTATATGTCTGCTGCGTCATTCCTCGGTATTGCTGGAGCGATAGCGTTAACTGGATTTGATGGATTTTTTTATAGTATTGGATTTTTAGTTGCGTATTTAGTTGTATTATACCTAGTTGCAGAACCGCTTAGAAATTTAGGGAAGTACACATTGGCAGATATGATTGCAGCGCGTTTTGATGCGAAAAAAGTTCGCGGTATTGCTGCCCTGAATACGATGACAATTTCAATTTTTTATATGATTGCCCAATTAGTCGGTGCGGGTGCACTTATTAAATTATTATTAGGAATAGAATATACGACAGCAGTTTTAATCGTTGGCACATTAATGACAGTGTACGTTATTTTTGGTGGTATGACTGCTACGAGTTGGGTACAAATTGTTAAGGCTGTATTACTAATGGCTGGTACATTTATTATTTCTGTTATCGTTTTTGCAAAATTTAATTTTAGTGTGACTGAAATGTTTGCTCAAATGAAAACAGCTACACCATTAAAAGATTCGTTTTTAAATCCAGGAGTAAAGTATAAAGATGGTCTTGATACACTGTCTTTAAATTTAGGACTAGTCCTTGGTACAGCTGGATTACCACATATTCTTGTGCGCTTTTTTACAGTGCGAGATGCAAAAACGGCACGTCAATCTGTTGTGTATGCGACATGGTTAATTGGCGCATTTTATATTATGACAATTTTCTTAGGGTTTGGAGCAGCAGCGTTTGTAGGAAATGAGGCAATTATTAAAGCAAATCCAGCTGGTAATATGGCAGCACCTTTATTAGCTAAAGCATTAGGCGGGGACTTCTTATTTGCATTCGTATCAGCCATTGCCTTTGCAACCATTTTAGCTGTAGTAGCAGGACTTGTATTAACAGCAGCATCAGCATTTGCGCATGATTTTTATAACGAGATTATCCGTAAAGGAAAGTCTACGGAAAAAGAGCAAGTGTCCATGGCTCGTTATGCTTCGATTGGAGTAGCTGTAGTATCTATTATACTTGCGTTATTTGCGCAAACCTTAAACGTAGCATTTTTAGTTTCATTAGCATTTGCAGTCGCGGCTAGTGCAAACTTACCAGTTATATTATTTACAATCTATTGGAAGCGTTTTAATACAACGGGTGCCATTTCTGGTATGGTCGTTGGACTCGTATCATCAATTGTTCTTGTAGCGTTAAGTCCAAACGTCTGGAACCCTGTAGCTGGAAAAGCTATTTTTGTTGGAGAAGCCTTATTCCCATATACGACACCTGGCATTATTTCGATTCCGCTTGGTTTCCTAGCAGCATATTTAGGAACTATTTTCTCTAGTAAGAAAGAAGATGTAGCGAAGTTTGATGAAATTCTTGTGAAATCGAATACTGGTCATGGTATTAGCGACGCATCTTTACATTAAAAAAGAGGAGCTTTTCGTATTAAAAGAAAAGCTCTTTTTCTTTTGTCATTTTCTTATAAAGTGAAACTTTAATCAGTGGGGGGCATGCTCACTGATTATTAGCCCGCACCAATCGGGCTTTTACGGGCAGTTAATCTCCCACCTAACTTCTTTGCTCCAGCTGAATTTTGGGGTGGGGTGTGTTACTGCCCGTTAATGCGGGATAAATATTACTGTGTTGTAAGTAGGATTTGTCATAATTTTGTGGAATGAAAATAAGCAGGGAGAAATTTAAATCATCATGGCACCAGCGCAGCTTTTGTGAAAAATAAGTTGTTATGGAAGGTGGAAGAAATGATGAAAACGAAACAAACTGACGAATTATTAGCAAAAGATGAGCAATATGTTTGGCACGGCATGCGTCCCTTTAGTCCAAGTAGTACAATGGTAGGGGCAAAAGCAGAAGGGTGCTGGGTTGAAGATATACATGGAAAAAGATATTTAGATGGTATGAGTGGTCTTTGGTGTGTGAATAGTGGGTACGGAAGAAAAGAACTCGCAGAAGCGGCTTATGAACAATTACAAACATTATCGTACTTTCCGATGTCGCAATCACATGAGCCAGCAATAAAGCTTGCTGAAAAGTTAAATGAGTGGCTTGGAGGAGAATATGTTATTTTCTTCTCAAATAGTGGGTCAGAAGCGAATGAAACAGCTTTTAAAATAGCAAGGCAATACTATGCACATAAAGGTGAACCACATCGTTATAAATTTATGTCACGTTACCGAGGATATCATGGAAATACAATGGCGACAATGGCAGCGACGGGACAAGCGCAGCGTAGATATCAATATGAGCCTTTTGCCTCAGGATTTTTACACGTAACACCGCCAGATTGTTATCGTATGCCAGAAATGGAATCACAAAATATTTATGATGTAGAGTGTGTGAAAGAAGTAGATCGTGTTATGACATGGGAATTAAGTGAAACGATAGCCGCATTTATTATGGAGCCGCTCATTACAGGCGGAGGTATTTTAATGCCACCACAAGACTATATGAAAGCTGTTCATGAAACATGTCAAAAACACGGTGCGCTACTCATTAGTGATGAAGTGATTTGTGGTTTCGGGCGTACAGGAAAAGCATTTGGATTTATGAACTATGATGTTAAGCCTGATATCGTTACGATGGCGAAAGGTATTACGAGTGCATACTTACCATTATCAGCAACAGCTGTGAAAAAAGAAATTTATGAAGCATTTAAAGGAACTGGGGAATATGAATTTTTCCGCCATATTAATACATTTGGTGGAAACCCGGCGGCTTGTGCATTAGCACTTAAAAACTTAGAGATTATGGAAAATGAAGATTTAATTGGACGCTCTGCACAAATGGGCTCACTTTTATTAGAGCAATTAAAAGAAGAAATCGGGGAACATCCGCTAGTTGGAAATATTAGAGGGAAAGGTCTATTAGTAGGAATTGAACTAGTAAATGATAAAGAGACGAAAGAACCAATTGATAACGACAAAATCGCGACTGTTGTAAATGCTTGTAAAGAAAAAGGTTTAATTATAGGACGAAACGGTATGACAACAGCAGGGTATAATAATGTTTTAACATTAGCGCCGCCTCTTGTTATTTCAAGTGAAGAAATTGCTTTCGTTGTTGGTACGTTGAAGACAGCGATGGAGCGTATTTAATCAAATAAAAGAACAAAAGTGAGCTGTAATATAAGGCTCGCTTTTGTTTATTACGTGAAATATGGTAGTTTTTTAAAGGGAGGGGATATGAATGGAGAAATATGATCCTAGTCAACATTATCACATCGGATATTATGAAGATGGATATGATTTAGAAGTGACAGCGTACAAAAGAATAAAGGAACCAGTTTGGGATGCTTATATTCCGCACTATGAGGTAGACGATTTTTATAAGAAAGTGGAGGAAATGAAGCTAGGTGAATATATCGATGACTATGGCATTAAAGTATATTCATTTCGTGATAATATTGATGATGAAGAAGCAAGGACTATTTTTGAAAAATGGTTAAAGACGAATGAGATTGTTTAAAGAGAAAATGAAAAAGGAGATTACTATTTTATAAAATAGTAATCTCCTTTTATTATAGTAAACTTATTTACTTGCTTTCATTGCTTTATCTTTGGCACCAAAAGTGTATTTTAACATTGGTGGTGTAATCATTGTAGTTAAAATAACGACAATAACGATAGCTGTAAAGTAATCTTGTGCTAATAGTCCAGAAGAAAGACCTGTTCCTGCGATGATAAGTGCAACTTCACCACGTGAAACCATTCCAGCACCGATAATTGCAGAAGACTTTGCATCAAATCCAGTCATGCGTGCACCAAATCCACAACCGATTAGTTTTGTGAAGACAGCGATAACTGTTAATGCTAAGATGAACCAAATTTGATTACCAATACCATCAAATGTAATATTCATACCGATACTAACAAAGAATACTGGAACGAACATTGCGTAAGCAATCGGTTCTACTTTCTTTTCTACTTCATGTTTGTAGTTCGTTTGAGAAATTGCGATACCAGCTGCGAAAGCACCGATAATACCAGCAATTCCTAATAATTCGCCGAAATATGCGAATGAGAAACAGATAATAAGAGCCGCGCTCACGATAGACTCAGATACGCGTAGTGGTGATAACCAACGCATAATCGCTGGAACACCTTTCCATCCGATTAAAATAATAGAAGCGAAGAATACGACCTTCTTCAAGATAACCATTGTTAAGTTAACATCGTCTGTACCTAAGAAGCTCATTGCGAATGCTAATAAAATAACAACAAGAATGTCATCAAATACAGCTGCTCCAAGCATCGTTGTACTTTCACGTGTTTTCATCTTACCTAAATCGCGAAGTGTTTGAACGGAAATACTAACACTTGTCGCACATAGAAGTAATCCTAAAAATACAGCGTTCCCTTGTTCCATTCCCATAACAAGACCGGAAATATAACCACCTACGAATGGAAGAATGATACCTCCGAGTGCAACTGCTAAAGAAGAGTTACGATTTGCATTTAATTCTTCTAAGTCTGTTTCAAGTCCAGCCATAAACATTAAAAGAATAACACCAACATTACTTAATTGTGTTAGAAGTTCTGAGTTTTCAATCCAACCAAATACGGCTGGACCGATAACGATACCGACAATTAATTTACCGAGTACAGAAGGTTGACCTAATCTAACACTAAGGTCACCAGCAAGCTTTGTACTTAATAAAATAAGTGCAATTTGAAAGAAAAATTCGAATTCCATTTGATCCTCTCCTTATCACTTTGTATTTTTATTAAACGATTTCTCGGAATTTGCCTAATGAAAATATGTAAAAACCATTAAACAAAGGGTCTGATTACAAGTTCTTTTGAACTTGTAATTTGAACCTGTAATCAATATATAATAAAATTTATAAAAAATCAATGAAAAAATAGCAGATTTTCATGATGAGATTCGATTTAGGTATAGAGGGAATCAATATATAATAAGAAGAAATAAGGAAACATTTTTAATGAATTGGAGAATGGAATATGTTAATAAACAAACGCTTTACAATTGGAGAAATGGCAAAAATGCATAATATCGCAGAATCTACATTAAGGTATTATGATGAAAAAGGAATTTTTCACCCGTCTATTGTCGATCCGCAAACGAATTATCGTTATTACACAATTGATCAGTTTTCACTGTTAGATACGATTAAATTTTTACGACAGTTAAATATTCCGTTAAAGGAAATTAAGAAATATATTGATGAGCGGAACCCATCTTATGCGCTTAATTTACTTGAAAAGCAACAAGAAATGATGTTAAAGAAGCAAAGAGAAATTGAGTATGCTTTAGCAAAAATGGAACATAGAATTTATGTAATTAAGGAAGCGACGAAAGTAAAAGCTGAAAAAATCATAGTTAAAGAAATCCCGCAGCGAAAGATTACAGCGATTGCGGTTGCACCAAATACAACAGATGATATGTTTGAGTATTATATCCATTCGTTGCAGAAGAATATGAAACAAATAGATAATAGCTTATTCTCTGGAGATATCGGTGTAACGGTTGCCAAAAAAGCATTAATTCAAAATGAATTTCAATCATACAATAGTGTTTTTATTCTTTTGGATTATATGCCTTTTCAAGTACATAGTTCAGATGAAATTAAAGCAGGTATATTTGCGTGTGCTTATCATCATGGACCATATGAAGAAACAGATGAAACATACAAGGAGTTAATGAAATACATCTCTCAAGAGGGATATGAAGTGAGCGGAGATTCGATTGAGATTGCATTAATTGATTGGTCTGTAACAGAAAATCCAGAGGAGCAAGTAACGGAAATTCAAATCCCTATAATGAAAAAACAATGAAATAAGGTGTAAGACTCGTACTAATTACAAATCGGCATCAATGACGATAATTAAGTTACCTATTTTTAAATTCTCTCTTGACCTTCAAGTTACTTGAAGGTTTAAACTGTGAACAGAGCGTTGAAAAAAGGAGCATATTAGTATGGAAGCAACAGAAAAATTAAGAGAAAAACCGATAAAAAGTTTATTTATTTCATATTTAATACCAGCAGTTCTCGGAATGGTATTAATGTCAGTTAATATTGTGATTGACGCGGTCATGATTAGTAGGGGAGTTGGAGCGAACGGTTTAGCGGGAGTAAACGTCGCTATTCCAGCATTTTCGATTTTCTTCTCCATTTCATTATGGATTGGAATGGGCGGAGCAACATTATATTCGATTGCACTAGGCGAAAATAAACTTGAAAGAGCAAGGTCTATTTTTACGCAATCTATGACTGTAGCAGTTATTATCGTAGGCGTTTTAGCGGCTATTTGCGTATGGAGAATAGAAGATTTAGCATACTTATTCGGTGCAAATGAAGTGATTTTACCGTATGCGTTAGACTATTTACACGTGTTATTAACATTTGGAATGATATACGTGTTAGAAAATATTTTAAGTACATTTATACGAAATGATGGAAATCCTAATTTAGCAATGGCAGGTCTTGTTGTAACGGCTGTATTAAACATAGTGTTTGACTATATCTTTATTTTCATCTTTGGATGGGGTGTAACAGGTGCTGCTTCAGCGACTATTCTTTCGGCAGCAATTGGTTTCCTTGTATTATTAACTCACTTCTTTAGAAAGAGTAGTATTTTAAAGTGGACGAAATTCCATTTTGAATGGGATACAGTTAAACAAATAATGGTGATTGGTTTCCCAAGTTTTACAGCAGAAAGTACAGTAGCAATCGTAACGATTGGTTTTAACATCGCATTCGTTCAATATGCAGGAGAAGTAGGAGTCGCTTCCTATGCAATGGTGAATAGCATTCATGCGATGGCATTACTATTATTCTTTGGTGTTGGAGCAGCATTACAACCAATCGCAAGTTTTCATTACGGTGCAAATTTATCAGAAAGATTGCGTGAAGGATTACAGTTTGCTGTGAAGATTGCGGTTGTACTCGGAGGCATTGCGATAATTGTCGGATTATTCTTCGGGAAATATATCATTGGTCTATTTGATGTCCAATCGCCAGAACTATTGAAGTTAACGTTAACAGGTATTAGCTTGTTCTTTATCCAATACGTATTTTTAGGCTACAACATTGTGTATGGAGAGTACTTCCAATCAGTGCGACAAACGAAGAAATCAGTACTTATTATAATGAGCCGAGGGTTACTATTTATTATTCCGTTGTTATGGATTATGCCAAAGTTATTTGGAATAAACGGAATTTGGCTCGTTATGCCGGTTGCGGAAGTATTGACAGCAATTATCGTATTTACGATGAATCGTATGAAACATCCTGTTCCGTTACATATAGCAGGAAAGAAAGAAGCAATATAATGAAGAAAATCCCCTTGAGCAAGTAAGGGGATTTTTCATTCTTTTAAACTAATTGCAAAAGACCCATCCGTTTCTTGAACAGACGCAAAGGCCACATTTTTAATATTTGTGATGCCTTTTTCTTTTAACTCTTTATATAACCACTTTTCGTCTTTATGGATCAACTTTAAGTTATCGTATTGAATTTGAGAATCGACAATAAGGGCGATTGGTAATCCAGCATACTTAACATGTATATTCATATCCTTTGGAGTCAATGGTACAAGTTCTCGCTTTGGTAAAATGCTAATGGCTCCATTCGCTTCTAAAATAGCGTATTCAATTTCATGAACACTTGGATATCCGGCGACGCGAAGGTTAGAAAGCAATTCGGGTATGGGATATCTACTTTTTTGTAAGTTCTCAAAAACAATATCACCATGTTTAATTAAAATAATGGGGTGTCCGAGAATGAAACGATTTAGTTTGTTGAGTAAGCTTAATTTTGTAAGAAGTAAGTGCAAACATGTAATAACGACCATACCGAGAAATGCTTGTAAAGCACCAGCGACTGGTATGGCTTGAAAAGCTAAATAAGATAAAAAAATAATAGCCCCAAAATCATGAGGAGTTAGTTGTGCTAATGCAGATTTACCGAGTAACTTAAGCGATAGTAAAAATAAAATAAAAAAGAATGATACGTTACATAAAAAGAGAAGCAATAGGGACACTCCTTCGTGCGAAGTTGTACTTACTATTCCCAAAAATAATAGAAATATTACCTTTTAGAGGATAAATAAGGGTTATTTGGAATTTGTCTGTATACAAACGAATAAATGGATATTATGATGAAAGAAGCAAAGAACATAGGAGTATATGGATATGAGAAAGAAGAAAATAATTAAGTATATTATAGCAATTATAACGGTTTGCGCCGTGTACGCGGTTTTTTTACAATATAACATTTATAAGCATGGGCATATGAAAGCTACCGACGATGCTGATTATATCATTGTATTAGGCTCGAAAGTAAATGGTACGAAACCATCGTACTCATTACAATATCGTATTGATAAAGCAGCTGAATATTTAAAATCACATGAGAAAACAATCGCTATCGTATCTGGCGGACAAGGAAAAGGTGAAGATATTTCAGAAGCATTAGCGATGAAACAAGGATTAATGAAACAAAATATTGCAGAAGACCGTATTATAATGGAGGATAAATCAACGAGTACAGATGAGAATATTACATTCTCAAAACCGTTAATTCCAGCCAATATGAAAAAAGGTATGATCGTAACAAACGATTTCCATATGTTTAGAGCGAAAAAAATAGCAGCAAAACAAGGTTTGCAATTAGAAGGGCTTCCTGCCAAAACACCGAAGCCAATTATCATCCCATCGAATGTCCGAGAATATTTAGCCATTACGCAATATTGGTTTATGAATCGAATATAGTGAAAGTAATCCCGCCCGAAATTCGAGGCGGGATTTATTTTGAGGAAAATCTTACAAAACTGTCATCTTAATGAAAGGTAAAGCGATAGTTTCTAGAATGGATTCCTGACATAATAAAGATAACAAAAACTATTTAGAGGTGAATCGGATGAAAGGAAATAATATTCTATCTTCACTATGTTACTTTAGTATCTTTTTTGCACCATTTTTACTGCCAATTATCGTGTACTTCGTTGCGGAAGATGAAGTGAAATATCACGCGAAAAAAGCATTTTGGTCACATGTTTTTCCGTACGCAATCTTATTTGCTGGATTAGCAGTATCAGGCGTATACGGTTTAGGCTTCGATCAATCTGATGGCGCGGGAATTGGGATGGCTATCACATATGCAGTATTCATTCTTGTAGGAATTTACTACTTCATTTGGAATATCGTAAAAGGTATTAAAGTTTTGAAAGCAGCGTAATAAGACAAGAAATAAATTGGTGTAATCCTGTCGTTATTTGTCGATAAATCAATATTTCTTGTCGAATCGTCGATATATTCGAAAAATCGTTGATATAGTGCAAGGAATCGTTGATATATTTAAATTATCGTTGATATAATTTCATTTACCGTATTGATAGACATTTTAAAAAGAGCAATTCAAAAAGAATTGCTCTTTTTGTGCTTATAAGTTGTGAATATTGAAAAAGATATGTTAATTTTTCATTATGAAGAGAAAAAAGGAGTGTTTTTCATGAATGAGATCATACATAAAATGGAGCAACACGTTTCAGTTCGTAAATATAAAGAAGAATCCATTCCGAAAGATGTAGTAGAAAGAATGGTTCAAGCTGCGCAGCATGCCGCTTCCTCGCATTTTGTACAGGCCTATTCTGTTGTATATGTAACCGATCAAGACCTAAAGGCTAAACTAGCAGAACTATCCGGAAATCGTCACGTGAAAGAGTGTGCAGCATTCTTTGTTTGTTGTGCAGACTTAAAGCGACTTGAAATGGCGTGTGAAAAGCATTGTACAGAGATAAAGCATGAAGGGGTGGAAGATTTTATCGTTGCGACGGTAGATGCTTCACTTTTTGCGCAAAACTTAGCACTAGCAGCGGAATCATTAGGATACGGTATTTGTTATATTGGTGGTATTCGTAATAACCCGAAAGAAGTGAGTGAATTGCTTCATTTACCGGATAAAGTATATCCTGTGTTTGGAATGACAGTCGGTGTGCCAGATGAAGAACATGGAGTTAAACCACGTTTACCGGTAGCAGCAATTCTTCATGAAAATGGATATGATGAAAAGAAATATGATGAATTATTAAACGAATATGATGAAACGATGAGCGCATATTACAAAGAAAGATCATCAAATCAAAAAAACATAACATGGACGGAATCAATGAGCTCATTTATGTCCAAAGAGAAAAGAATGCATTTGAAAGAGTTTTTAAGTGAGAAAGGGTTAAATAAAAAATGAGTAAAAAGACAAACCTGAGACGTTAGTTTAAGTTATAACATTACTTGTAAAACCGAAGCTGAGAAAGTGGGATTCACTTTTTTAACTTCGGTTTTTTATTTGTTATTATATAAAGTGAAAATAAAAATTAATAAATTTTTACAAAAGTGATAGAAAATGAGAATGAAATGCCAATAGTAAGTAAAGGCAGCTGCTAAAGGGGAACTGAGGAAGGAAGATGCTTATGATTTTCGATTCTGAAGAGGATTTAATTATAGCAATGAAAAAACGTGATCAAGATGCTTTGAAAGAAGTGATTGATTAATATGGAAAATTAATTCTGTACATTATTCATAAATCATTAAGTACCCCTATTGAAAAACAATATGTGGATGATTGTTATAATGATGTATTTACTATCATTTGGTTTCAAATCGAACAATTTGATATAGAAAAGGGCAACTTAAAATCTTGGATGATTGGTATTACTAAATTAAAGGCATTGGAATATAAAAAGAAAGTATATAAAGAGAATAAAATTGATAAAGACGTAGAAATAGATGCAGGTATCCATAATAAGTATGAAATAGAACAAGAAGAGATTATGGAAATCGTACAAGATTTAAATACAAAGGAACGATATATCTTTTTAAAGAGGTATATTGATGGATATTCCATTGACGATATTGCAAAAGAATTAAAAGTAACGGCTGACTATATATACAATCGAATCTCTCGTGGAAAGAAAAAACTTCAAAAACTGTGGAAAGGGAGTGTGTAATATGGATAAAAGATTATTATCGATGTTAAATGAGCTCCAATATTCAGAAGAAGAAATTACACGTTTAGAGAAAGAAGCGAATGAGTCTATAAATATAGATAAGTATTATGTGAGAAATGGAGAATTATTAAAAAAATTAACTTTACAAATGTTAGAAGAATCAATTCGCAACGAATTACAAGCTGGTGAAGAAATTCAGAAGGAACTATTAGTAGATGAAGGATATATGGCAAATAACAAAGTTATACCGAATATATATTACGTAGGAGCTACTTTTTATTATTATATCGTTTTAACGAATAAAAGAATGATAATGAAAGGGTTAGATTGTTATTTCAAAAAAACAAATGAACATAGCATGCCAATAGGAGATATACAATCTATTTCGCAACATAAAAAAATGAAAAACGTTTTTGAGATTAAATATAATAACAATTATATACAGTTTGGAAGTATTGCGTATGCACATGAAGTTGCGATGATTATTATGGAGTTGAAAAAACGCGGAGTAAAAGTAGAAAAGTATACAGATTTCGAAAAAGGTTTTTTCTTATTCTTTAATATACTCGTGATAGTAAGTTCAGGTCTTTGCTTTATAAAATATTTAATGTAAAAGGCGGCATAATAGCCGCTTTTTATCGGATGATTTTGTAGCTTAAAAATACAACAATAATTTCATTTAAACCAAGCTGTTATTGCGCAATCTAAAGCATTTTCTATAACAAATGCAAACTATCAATAAGAAGATAAATACCTGTACAGCTCAAAAGGATATATGTAAATATTTTAAAAACTTGTTGATTAAGCCATTTGAAAATAATTTGACCTATAAACAAACCTAAAAATACAATTGGAATTGCATAAAAACTTGATTTCCAAATTGTTATGTTCGTTCCAGTAAAGAGTATTTGAGTTAGTAGACTAATGAAATATATATACAGATAAAAAGCCAAAGTAGTTGCTCTCAACTTCTCTTTTTCAGTATCAGTTCCTGTAAAGTAAAGTAACAAAGGAGGTCCGGGCATACCGATACTCGTCGTTAAAAGCCCTGATAATCCACCAACTACGAAATCTCTAAACGGTGTTGATCTAACTTTAACATTGCATATTAGCAACAATGTTAATAGTAAGAGTAGGATGCTAATTGCTAATTTAAAAGTGTTTATGTTAATGGAGATGAAGAGTAAAATACCAAAAGGTACACCAACTATACTTCCAAAAATAAATCTTTTCAGCAAAATAAAGTCAATGTCCATTCTTATTTTCCAAATGAGTGATATTGAAATAATTAAGGATAGAATAATGTTTATTTGTATAGCTTCTTGTGGCAAGAATAACATGAGTAAGAAAGGTGTTGCCATTATAGAAAAGCCAAAACCTGTACTGGCTTGCAAAACAGAAGCCACCAATATTATACATATGAAAATTAATGTAATCTCCAAAATAGCCCTCCTATTTAATCAAATTCAATACATATTTTATTACTACGAAAATCGAATGTAGCTGTTTTGAGCCTATAGAATAAGTGCAATCTTTCACAATCTTACTTTTATTTTAACATAAATATTTGATTTCCTCTCAAATGGTGTTCAAGTAAAGGGCCTTTTAATGAAATGAAATGACTTGTATTTTATTTAATTTGATTGTTATATAACGATAACAAATGAGAGTAAATAAAAATTAGCAGTGAGCTATATAGTATCGGTAGGATCTTCACTAAGCTTCCCGCGATAAAATAAGAAAAGCCATATAAAACTAACAAAAATACAACATATAGCTAACAGGCAACCAATTACTTGCGGAGAAAGGGTTTCTAAAAGCCAGCCTGTAATAAACATAGATAGCTGAATGAGAGAACCATATATGGAATAATGAAATGAAAAAACTTTACCAATCATGTTTTCTTCGGTATACATTTGTAATAAGGTTGTGTCTAAAGGGACGATAATGCCCCCTGCGATACGCATGCAGAGTAAAGTAATAATACCGATAATAAGCTGATTGGATAGAACGAATCCGAGAAAGAAAAATCCTTGTAGTAAGTACGCCAAGCCAAATGCTTTTTTCATTGTCTCCTTATTTTTACATACATATAGATTAACGAATAGACTACCAATAATAAGACCTAATCCTTGAACACTATATAAAATTCCAATATTAGCATGGAAGATCCTTTTGGCATAAATTGTTAAAAGAAGTTGATAAGCACCACCAATAATCCCCCATGAAATTCCGACAAGAATTAATGCTAATATAATTTTTTTCTGTAATATGTACGTGTATCCATCTTTTATATCCACAAAAAATGACTTTTTTATGTTAAATTTTTTGTGAGAAGGGATATTCAACTTATAAATGATTAAAGCGGAAACAAAGTATGATAGGCTATTAATGATAAAAGCAATTTCTATACTTAAAGCCTGGGCGATAATCCCACCTAATGAGGCGCCCATAATTGACATAAAGCCATTAACTGTACTAGAAAGTGTATTTGCAGTTACTAAATGTTTTTGCCTAATAATCATTTTTAAAGTTGATTGTTTAGCAGGCTCAAATAAGCAAGAGAGGACCGACAAACATATATTAGCTACGAAAATAATTTCAATCTTATAGGTTGCTAATAAGTAAGTGAGTACAATAACTCCTCTTAAAACATCGGTGGAAATCATAATCTTCTTTGTTGGAAATCGATCCACAACCCCTCCAATAAAAGGACTAAGAAGAAGTTGAGGTAACCCTTTACTCATAAAAGTTAGTGCGATCATAAACGGAGATTCTGTTACGCTATAAACGAATGTGAATAAAGCTACCGTATGAAACCAATCTCCCAGTACACTTAATGTTTGACCATAAAACAGCTTTCTAAAGTTTGTATTTGTTTTAAGCAGTGTGGAATAAGAAACTGACATAAAAGATTAATCCTCATGTATTAATGATGCTTGAACTTGTCTTTTCCATTCACTTAAATACATGTTCTCTGCTGCAGAAAGTTCAACAGGTAATTGTGCAATCAATTCTAAACTATTTCCATCAGGATCGTTAAAGTATACGGAGGCGTGTGCCAATTCTGGAAAAACGATCGGTTCAATTGGCTCCATTCCAAAGTCTTTTCTTGCTGAAATTCCTTTTTGACTTAGCCAATGTATTGCATTTTCTAAATCAAGCAAGCTTACTTGGAAGGCAATATGTCGCAAAGATGGGTGATAAGTAACTTTGTATTCTGTTCCTTCCCAAAGTCCGAGCCAACTCTCATTTTCTTTAATCCAAAAGAAAGCAATATCGTCACCTCTTTTATATAATTTTAGCCCTAGTGATTCATAAAAAGGTATTGATACTTCTAAGTTACGGACGGGTAAATGTGCCTCATAAAGACCTTTAATCATTGTAATCCCCCTTAGTAAAAATGTTTCTGATTTCATAGTAAACGATATTTTGTTAGATCAAATCAGAAATAAGAGGGATATAAATTCATACGAAAGTATGAAAAAACAGCTCAAATATGAGCTGTTTTCGTATAGTTTTTAATTCATTTGGTAAGGATAGGATGATTAATATCCGTATCCGCCGCCACCCCAGCAGCTACATCCGATAATGATTAGAAGGATGAATAGTACGATAAGCAAAGCAAATCCACCGCCGAAACCAGCACAACTACCACCATAGCTCATGTGTTTTCCTCCTTTTTGTAAATTAATCTATATAATTTATGGACTACTATATACAATATGTTTTTCATGTGGAAAAGGAGCCAGTCTGTATTTGAATTAGACAAATGTCTGTGTGATTCAGGTTTTTCTATATTACATGTGCGGGAAATCTTACAAAATAAAGCGTTTACGGATTAAGAGTATGTTAAAAACGTAAAAATTGTAAAAAAAACCATTTTTATATTTTTTTATGAGGGAATATGTACTATAATTTTACAAGTAATATTATGGGAAAAGGGAGTTTTAGTTTAGAGATGGAGATGGGACGATTACAAAATAAAATAGAAAACAAAAAGAAAGAGTTAATTCAACTTGTTGCGAGACACGGATTGGATCATGATAAAGTTTTGTTATTTAGCCGAGATTTAGATATACTAATTAATAAGTTTATGAATGTAAAAGATAAGGTCCATGAATGAATAATTTATAGTTTTTTATATTAAGATATTCAACGAAAGAAAGGGGAGAAACGTTATTGGAACATTTACAAGATGAGCTTTATAAGCAAATAAAAGAAGAAAAAGGTACTGTTACAGTTTTCTTAAAGAGTGGTGTGAGAATAGTCGGAGAAGTTGCTGGCGTAGACAAATTTACAGTTTTAATGTTAGTAGATGGAAAGCAACAGCTGATTTACAAGCAGGCAGTATCAACAATAATGAAATAAGACACTCTAGTAGAGTGTCTTATTTCATTATTTCTTACAAGATTCAACGTCAATGCCAGCAGCTAATAACTTCTTTTCTCCATCTTGTTCAATAAGTTTTTGTAATTTAGAGAGGAAAGAGTCAAAGTTTGTATGTTTTGCGACTTGGAATGTCATTTTATGTTCAATTGGTAGCCACGTATTAATGTCAGCCTCGTTATGCTGAATTTTTACTTCCAGTTTATCAAGCGCATTAGCAACTTTTGCTTCATACGTTTCTTTTGCTTCAAACTCCATCCATAAATTATATAATTCCTCACCGAGAGAACCTTTTAATGTTTGTTTAATATTTAAAATTGCTTCTAGTTCATTTTTTTGTTTTTTTAATTGTAATTCGTGACTATTCATTGTATCAAAAGCAGGGATATCGCCAGCTTCAGCTTCGACTAGGTCGTGAATAATAACCATTTTAAGTAACTTTTCAATACTTACTTTTTCATCTAAATAAGGCTCAACTAAAATGGCCATTAGAGACATGCGCCATGTATGTTCGGCAACACTTTCTTGGCGTCCGTTAGAAAGCCAGCTATGTCGCATTTCGTATTTTAGTTTTTCTGCTAATGCAATGACTTGTAAAATGTTATGTTCCATCGTGATCCTCCTCTTATTTCCATACCATAATTCTAATATGGAAATGAAATGTGTCAATTTTATGAGTATATTGCGATAAATAGATGATAAGCGTATAATGAACGTTATATGTGAAAACGCATTATTAAAATAAAAAAATGTTTTATAAAAATGAAAAGGAAAGGGCAGGAATATGGGAGACGAAAAACAAGTATTTGCTAGACCAGAAAGAAAAAAAAGGAAGTTTGATATTTCTAGTCCAATGGGCATTATAGTAGGCTTCGCTATTGTAATAGCGGCGATCGTACTTAGTGGCGGTGGAATAAAAGCTTTTAAAAACTTCTTAGATATTCCATCTATTTTAATTGTCATAGGGGGAACGGCAGCGACAATTGTTGTGGCGTATCGATTTGGAGAAATAAAAAAATATACGAAAAGTATTTTTACTGTTTTACATAGAAGAGAAGAAGATTTAGAACAGTTAACGGATTTGTTCGTTGATTTTTCGAAAAAGTCTAAAAAGAACGGTTTGCTTTCTTTAGAAGTTGATGGAGAACAAGTAGACAACCCTTTTATTCAAAAGGGGATTCGTTTAATGTTAAGTGGCTACGATGAAGATGAATTAAAAGAAGTGTTAATGAAAGATATAGAAACAGAAGTGTATGAGCTAAGAAAAGGGGCAACATTATTAGATAAAATTGGTGATTTCGCTCCAGCTTGGGGTATGATAGGGACTTTAATTGGTCTTATCATTATGCTTCAAAATTTGCAAGATACATCACAAATTGGTACAGGAATGGCAGTGGCGATGCTAACGACATTATATGGATCAGTACTTGCGAATATGATCGCAATACCTCTTGCGGAAAAGGTGTATCGTGGTATTGAGGATTTATATACAGAGAAGAAGTTTGTAATTGAAGCAATTTCAGAATTGTATCGTGGGCAAATTCCTTCAAAATTAAAGTTGAAACTTGATACGTATGTGTACGAAACGAAGATAAAAAAAGAAAAACGAGCAGCCTAATATTTCAAGGAGTGGTATGATGATAAAACGATCGCAAAAGGGATCGCCTCGTTGGATGACGACTTTTACAGATTTAACGATGTTATTATTAACTTTCTTTGTATTACTAGTTGCTACATCAAAGCAGGATGCAGTAAAATTGTCAAAGATGCTTGAAAAGTTTAGCGATGCGGAGCAAGTAGATGCAAAAGTAATGGAAAATACAATACCAGATATAACACATGAAAAAAATGATGAAAAAATGATCTCAAAAAAGAGAATGGATGAATTATATAAAAAGTTAAAAGCATATGTAGATAATAACGGTATTAGTCAAGTGAATGTATATCGAGAAGATACAGGGGTAAGTGTCGTTATCGTAGATAATTTAATATTTGATACGGGTGATGCGAACGTTAAACCAGAAGCAAAAGAGATAATGAGTCAATTAGTCGGATTTTTCCAATCAGTACCAAATCCAATCGTTGTGGAAGGACATACAGATAGTAGACCTATTCATAATGAGAAATTCCCTTCTAACTGGGAATTATCTTCAGCGCGAGCAGCTAATATGATTCACCACTTAATCGAAGTGTATAATGTGGACGATAAGAGGTTAGCTGCGGTAGGATATGCAGACACAAAGCCAGTTGTACCAAATGATTCACCGCAAAACTGGGAGAAAAATCGTCGCGTTGTTATTTATATAAAAGAATAGTATATTATTATTTTAATAATAAAATAATAAAAATACGAAAATTCTTTTAAAAAAATATTAAATTTTATCATTTTATTTTGTATAATGAGTGAGAATGATAAGGTGAAATATTAAGATATATTTATACATAGAAGGAGAGAATCAAAAAGAATGGCACATAAAATTTTAGTTGTAGACGATGCGATGTTCATGCGAACGATGATTAAAAACTTATTAAAAAGTAATTCTGAATTTGAAATTATCGGTGAGGCGGAGAATGGAGTAGAAGCAATTCAAAAGTATAAAGAACTTCAACCTGATATTGTAACATTAGATATTACTATGCCAGAAATGGACGGACTTGAAGCATTAAAAGAAATCATTAAAATTGATTCAAGTGCAAAGGTTGTTATTTGTTCGGCAATGGGACAACAAGGTATGGTATTAGATGCAATTAAGGGTGGGGCGAAAGACTTTATTGTAAAGCCATTCCAAGCGGATCGTGTAATCGAAGCTTTAACAAAAGTAGCAAATAGCTAATATAAAAGGGGTGCCACAAGGAATCAAAACAGTGATAGAGGATACACGTGTGGCCCCCCTTTTTTCTTGTTTTAAAACACTAAATTGTTATACATAAATGAAATGTTTGTTAGACAGGTAGGGGATTAAAATGCAAACAGATCTATTGAATATATTTTTTGAGGAATCAGAAGAACATTTACAATCGCTAAATGAAAATGTGCTAACTTTAGAACAAAATCCAGCTGATATGGATGTTGTAGGAGAAATATTCCGCTCAGCCCATACATTTAAAGGTATGTCTGCAAGTATGGAATTTGCGGAAATGGCGGATTTAACGCATAAGATGGAAAACGTGTTAGATGAAATCCGTCATGGGAATATCGTGGTCAATGCGGATATTATTGATGTGATTTTTGAGTGCATTGATAATTTAGAGAAGATGGTTGCAGATGTACAACAAGGCGGAATGGGTAATATTGATGTAGTTTCTACTAAACAGAAATTAGAAGCATTATTGCACGGTAATGTAGTAACGCCTACAGAACATATAGAGCAAGATCATATAGGTAACGATGGTGGAGTTTCGCATGAAGTACATATAACGGTAGAACAGCAAGCTATTTTAAAAGCAGTACGTGCCATTATGTGTATAGAAGCATTGCAAAATGTAGGTAATATACAAAAAACTGTTCCGAGTATTGAAGAAATTGAAGCGGATGCTTTCGGATTTGAGTTCACCGTATTTATGGATAGTGATTATAATGTAGAAGAATTGAAACAAGTAGTGCTTCATATTTCTGAAATTGAGAAAGTAGAAGTGAAGCAAGGACATACATCACAAGAAGCTGTGCAAATAGAGAAAATGATACAATCTTCTGCAGTTGCGCAGGTTGTATCACCTGTAGAAGCACCGAAACAACCAGCTAATACTACACCAGCTAAAAGCACAGTAAAAACGAAAAATGCTAAAGTGGAGAATCGCTCCATTCGTGTTCAATTAGAGAAAATCGAAACATTAATGAATATGTTTGAAGAAAGTGTAATTGAGCGTGGGCGCATTGATGAATTGGCACAAACGATTCAAAACAAGGAATTAATTGAGCATTTAAATCGATTAGGAGATATTTCAAAAGATATTCAAAATGTACTTTTAAACATGCGCATGGTTCCAATTGAAACGGTCTTCAATCGTTTCCCACGTATGGTACGAATGTTAGCGAAAGATTTAGGTAAAAAAATCGATTTACAAATTACAGGAGAAACTACTGAAGTTGATAAAATTGTAATTGATGAAATCGGTGATCCGCTTGTTCATTTAATTCGAAATGCAATTGATCACGGTGTTGAGACTGTTGAAAAACGACGTGATGCAGGTAAAAATGAGACAGGAACGATTAAATTAGAGGCGTTTCATAGTGGAAATCATGTCGTTATTCAAATTACGGATGATGGAAACGGTATTAATAAAGGGAAAGTATTAGAAAAAGCGATTAAAAATGGTGTTGTAACAGAAGCAGATGCGAATAGATTAACAGATCGTGAAGTGTTTGATCTTATATTCCAACCAGGATTTAGTACAGCTGAAGTTGTATCGGATCTTTCTGGGCGTGGTGTTGGATTAGATGTTGTAAAACATACGATTCATAGTTTAGGTGGACATTTAATTATTGATTCTGAGGAAGGAAAGGGAAGTACATTCAGAATTGAACTTCCGTTAACTTTGTCTATTATTCAATCTATGCTTGTTCAAACGAACGATAAGCGTTATGCTTTACCTCTTGGAAATATTGTGGAAGCAATTCGAATTAAGAGAGAAGACATCCAATCCTTACAAGGAAAAGATGTGTTAAATTATCGTAACCAAATTATTGAAGTGAAACATTTAAGTACAGTATTTGGTGAAAAAACAGTAGATGAGGCGTTTGCGTCATATGATGGTCAAATGGTTCCTGTGTTAATTGTTCGTAATACACATCGTAGCTATGGGCTTATTGTAAACACAATTATCGGTCAAAGAGAAATCGTCTTAAAGTCATTAGGTGACTTCTTTGCAGAGAGTTCTAACTATTTCTCTGGTGCGACGATTCTCGGTGATGGACGAGTGGTCCTCATTTTAAACCCAGAAGGTTTATAATAGGAATGAAGGAAAGCTCCCCACTTGTATACAATTGGGGAGCTTTTTGGTTAATTATTATGAATGTATAAAAATAATTATATAACTGGAAATAAATACAGAGTAACGATTTGTATAATCAGTTTGTTAAAATATAATGAGTGTAATAAGTTGAGAGTTTATCCTGCTAGTTGCGGGTTAATAATCAGTGAGGAATGGATAGAAGTCCCATTGATTAAAGTGTCACTTTATATCATTTGATAGAAAAACAGAAATGAGGAGGCAGGGAAAATGCCTGAGCAACACACAAACGGGGAAACGAGCACAATTGTGCTAGAAAAAGAAAATGAGCATTTAACACCTCAAGAATGCGATATTCTTGGCGAAATCGCAAATATATCATTTGGTTCAGCTTCGACTGTATTATCAACAATTTTAAATAGGCAAGTAAACATTACGGCTCCTCGTGTAGAATTGGTAGATTTATATGATACAAGTGATGTTGAAGTTCCACATGTTGTGTTAAATATTCATTTTACAAAAGGATTAGATATGGAAAACCTTCTTGTTCTTAAGCAAGATGTTGCACTATCAATTGCTGATTTAATGATGATGGGGACAGGTGAAGTGGAAGAAGGAAAAGAACTTGGTGAATTAGAGCTAAGTGCTGTACAAGAAGCGATGAATCAAATGATGGGATTCGCAGCTACATCTATGTCGGAATTCTTCCAAGATACAGTAGATATGTCTCCGCCGACAATTAAAGTCGTAAAGCTATCAGAAGAGATGGAGAAAATCTCTGAAATAACTGGAAATAACACAATAGTTAAAGTATCGTTCGATCTAAAAATAGATAATCTTGTAAACTCTAAACTTGTACAAATTGTTTCGGTGGAACATGCGAAACGAATGATAAATAAATTACTGCAATTATCTGGTGAAGTAGAAGAAAGAGATGAACCGGCGGAACTGGTTGAAACTGAGATTGTAGAGGAACATGTTGAAAAAGAGCATTTAACACAAGAAGAGAAAGATGTACTCGGTGAAATTGCGAACATTTCAATCGGTTCAGCTTCAACGGTATTATCAACGCTTTTAAATCAGCCAGTCACGATTAGTACACCAAATGTAGAGGCGATTAATGTTCGTCATTATGATGGAGTACCAGTGCCATTTGTCATTTTAAATGTCGACTTTGTTGAAGGGCTAAAGAATGAGAACGTATTCGTATTTACGAAAGATGTTGCCTTAACAATGGTAGATTTAATGATGATGGGAACAGGGGAAGTTGATCCGGAAAAAGAGCTTAGTGAATTAGAACTAAGCGGTATTAAAGAGATCATGAACCAAATGATGGGGCATGCTGCAACAGCGATGTCGGAAATGTTTCAAGAAAAAATGGACATGACGCCGCCAAATGTCAAATTTGTAACGTTAAAAGAAGAAATGGAATACTTGGGAGAGTCAATGGAAGTGGACGAACTCGTTCAAATTACGTTCAATCTTGAAATTGGCGATCTTCTTCAATCGAAAATGTATCAAATTTTACCCATTTCCGAAGCGAAAGAAATGGTAAGAAGACTTCTGTATCCAATGGTGGAGGAGCAAGAAGAGATTGTCCCGGAAGAAATTGAAGAGGAAGAAATTGCGGCACCAGTTGTACAACCTATTGAATTTAAAGAAGTAAAACAGATTGAACCAGTATATATGGATACATCCATTCTACAAAATGTAGAAATGAATGTGAAATTTGTATTTGGAAGTACTGTGAAAACCATTCAAGATATATTAAGTTTACAAGAAAATGAAGCGGTTGTACTAGATGAAGATATTGATGAACCGATTCGAATTTATGTGAATGATGTATTAGTGGCATATGGTGAACTTGTAAATGTAGATGGGTTTTTCGGAGTAAAAGTGACGAAATCGCTATAAGGCGTTGAAATAGGAGTTTGAACGAGTAGATGAAAAACGTAAAGTTTTTTCTAATGAGTTGGCTATGTATACATGTGTGCTTGTTCTTCCCCCTGCAAAGTCAGGCGGAAGAACAAATTGAGCCAGAGCAAAAAATAAATAAATTGGAAGTAATAGAAGAAAATAAGAAACTTCAAGAACAGCCAGAGCAAGTAGAAATAAATCAAGGTGAAGATGAACAAAAAGAAGTGACGAATGAACAAAAGAGCGAAAGAAAGATAGAAACGGATCAAGGTGTTATTACAGTAAATAAGCCAGAGCTAAAAGTTGGCGAAGAAATGCGGATTACTGTAGAACCAAACGAGAAAGACATTCAAAGTATGAAAGGTATATTGCAGTTACAAAGAAATGGCGAGCAGTATGCACAAGAAAGAATGCTATCTTTTGAGTATGATGAAGAAACGAAGCGATGGATTGCTAACTATAAAGTCGAGAGTTTTGATTTACAAGGTGATTGGAATCTTCATCTCGTTCAAAGTTACAAAGAAAATGAGAAGGAAGAGCTCATAGAAAATGAAGTGAAAGTCCCGCTCGTTCGTATTGGAAATGAAACACCAACTATAGATAAAGAATTGCCGAAGTTACATAAAGTTACTATTGATGAAGCAAAAGAGAACTTAATTGAACGGAAACAGGGAGATTCTATACATATACGAGTGAAAGCTGCCGATGTAGAATCTGCTGTGAAAGAAGTGCGCGTTACATTAAAAGGGAAAGATGATAAAGAAATTCCCTTTTTATTAGACTACAACAAGCGTGACATGGATTGGCAAAAAGTATTTGAACTAACTGATGCCTTGCCAAATGGACAGTATAAACTATTTGTAGAAATAGTGGATGCTGCAGGCAATAAACTTGTTGCGGAAAGTGAATATATCGTTTCTGTTTTGGGACAAAAAATGGAAGATGATAAAAAAACAGAAGAGCAAGAGAATGAAAATAAAGTAGAAGATAAGAAAGAAATTAGTAAGCAAGAAGATTCGAAAGTAGAGATCGTGCTTCCAGAAGAAAAACTTCCAGTTGTTCAAATTCCGAAGCAAGACGAGAAAGTAAATGAGTTTATACAAGAAACATTGAAAGAGAAAGAGGAATTCCCTCACGTTATAAAAGACCCATTGGCAGATAATAAGGAAGTAAGTAATGTAAAGGCTCAAAAAGAGAAAACAGGTAAAAATGACAAGCAAGACGTTTCGAAAAAGAAAACAGAGCCAGAAGATAAGAAAGAAGAAAGAAGTGAACAAGGAGTACAAGCTTCTAATGTGTTTACTATTATGTCAGGTTTATTTGTACTATTTTTAGTTTTAAAGAGTAATAAAGAATGGGGCTAATCATTTCGTAGTAGTGGAGGCATTTAAATGGAAATTAACCGTACGACAGTTGAAAATAAGACGCTACAACCATTAAAACAGCCTGCAGCTATTTCGGAACATGAAATTCAGAAAGAACGAAAGCATAGTAATTTAGTGTTTAGTGGGCAGTCTAAAATCATTTCGAAAAATAATGAAATAGGCATTTTACTTGCAAGTTTAGGCGATGGAAAGATTATGAAGGAAATACTTTCTAAAGAGATGGATACAGTGTTACAACTCTTTAAAAAGTTACATACGTTATCTGGAGAAGGTAAGCAAACAGAAAAAATATTTGAACAAGTAATTAGAAGTTTACAAGGACTTGTTAAGCAGGCGCATATAAAAGATCTTCCTTTATTAGATGGAACATATGATTTCGCTGAAGTACAACTATCATTTGGTAGAAAGGTACATATTCCGTTATTAGATGTAAGTGCACTTATCTCTAGAGTGGAGAGTGATTCTTCAGAAGGAAATATAAATTTAATGGTAACGGTTATTACTGCTTATATAACGAAGTTGTCTAACGAAACCATTTTAATTAGCGTTACAGACCGCACGGCAAAAGATCGGGATGTCAGTGTATGGAGAGCGCTCGCAGAAATGAATATGACACAATTGTCACAGGCGTTGAAACATACAATGCAAGAACATAAATGGTCTATGACGTTTCTTTTTCTTTTTATATGGATTGTTGGTATCATGTTAATTCGAGTTATATAAAAAGGTCGTCACTTCATTGTGACGACCTTTTTAATCCCGTAAAAGTCCGATTGGTATGTGCTGATTAAAGTTTCACTTTATATTTTTTCATAGAAGAATGTATCGAACCGCTGAAGGTTGTAACGTTCGGGTGTTAAAATTTGTTCTGTACTACCAACAAATAGTACACCGCCTTTTCGTAAAGAACGACTAAACTTTTCATAAAGCTTTACTCTTGCTTCTTCTGTAAAGTATATCATTACATTACGACATATAATTAAATCGTAATTTGTATCGAATGACTGCATTAAGAGGTCGTGTTGTTTGAACGAAACGTTTTGCTTAATGTTTTGATGCAATGAATATGTATCATTCTCTTTTGTGAAATGACGCTCTTTCAAATCGATAGGTAATTCTTTTAAAGAACGTTCTGTATATTGACCGCGTTTCGCAGTTTCTAAAATATGAAAATCAAGATCTGTTGCTTGAATTTCATAGCGAAATGGAGAAAGATGTTTCGATAAAATTAAAGAGAGTGTATATGGTTCTTCACCAGCAGCGCAAGCAGCACTCCATACTTTTAATTTCCCGTTATTTTGTTCAAGTAATTTTGGCAGTGCTTTCGTCTCTAACGTTTGCCAACGTTCTTTATTTCTGAAAAACTCTGAAACGTTAATTGTAATATAGTCAATAAAACTTAAAAATAAATTTTGATCAGCACGTAAATGATTTAAGAAATTTGCGTAGTTGTCAAATCCTTTTCTTGAAATGAAAGCATCGATTCTACGGCGCATTCTATCCTGTTTATACGAAGCGATATCCATATTGTATTGTTGTTTAAAACTCGCGATAAAATGATCATAATCTTGTTCAATTATCATATTTACAATGGGCACAATAACGATATTGTGCCTCCCCCTTTACATCATACGAATTTTTTGTTCAAAGCTTTTTTTCATCTGTTTTTCATGTAAACCCGGTAAATCATAAATAACAGCATCAATACCTGCTTCTTTTGCAACGTCAATGGGAATGACAGATGTATGTTTGTCCCCGTTATAAAAACAGAGAACTAAATCGGTATCTTCAATAATTTGTTTTACAAAAAACATAAAATCTGATCGATAAATGGAGTCGGAAGGATGGTCAAAAGCAACATACTCGGCTCCGTGTTTTTTTAAGTAATGAACGACTTCTTGAAATTCATCTGTTAATGCTTGTAACGGTTGTAGCGTGTAAAGGCATAAATTTTGAGCGAGTCTTTCGTTTTCAATGAAAAAACGAAGAACTTCATTTTCGATAGATTTATAACATAATATGTAAATTTTATGTTTGTGAGCATAGTCAGTTAGAAATTTTTTAATTTCATCTTGATCTAATGCTGTTAATTGATTTGAACCACAAAGAAAAATATTCATAGAATTGTGCCACCTCATGCTAAATTGTAACATATCTTTTATAAAAAATAACTGCAAAATATTACTGTTCAGAGTATAATTATAAATAACTGGATTTTACGATTAAGTTTAGGAAGAAATAAAAAAATAAATAGGTGATATATATGCTACGTTCTATCTCGCATAATCCAATTTTATCGCATATACCGCCTGCTACTCAAATGCCGAAAGAAGCAAATGTCAGGACAGGACTTGCATTTTCGGATAATTTGCATGCAGATCCGAAAAAAGATAAATTGCTAGAACAAATGGAAGCGTTTGTCGATAATATTGGAGAAATAAAAGAGAAAATTGAAATGGAATTAACGCTTGATAATGTCATGGAATACAAAAATACAGTGAAATCATTTTTGAATTTTTACGTAGATAATGTATTGCAATATAAAGACGTTATGTCTCGTCATCCGCGTTACGGATATTCACAGAAAATGACGATTGTGAAACAAGCAGAAATGGGATTAAATGAATTAGAAGATGTGATGAACTTAATTAATACAAAAACTGGACATTTAGAAATGTTAAATCAAATTGGAGAAATCCACGGTTTAATTGTAAATTTAGTCTTGTAAAAGGAAGGAAGCTATATGTACATACAATTATATGAGAAGCTCGTTATTATTCAAAAAGCATATGAAAACATTCAAACGCTTGGAGAACAAATATATGAGAATTTAAAACATAAAAATGTAAATGCAGTTCAAAAGTTGCAAGTAGAGCAATTGCAGTACATTGATGGTTTAAAAGGATTATCGAGCGCATTTGAAGAAATGGTTGTTCAGTTTTGTAAAGAAAAGGGCGTTGAGCCATCTCGCGTGAGTGCATTATTTTCGTATTTTTCCCATGAAGAAATTGAAAAAATGGAAAAAATACAAAAAAACTTAGTTGAATTAGAAGAGAATGTAAAAATGATTCTTTTAAAAAATCAATATTACTTAAACGTACTATTAAAAACTACAGAAAGTATTGTGGATTCCGTTTCTGAATATAATTTGGAGCGAAACAATAATTCGCAAATCTTTATGAATGAACTATTGTAAAGGAGAAGTGAAGCTTTATGAGATTATCTGATTATAATACACCGCTATCAGGTATGTTAGCGGCTCAAATGGGGTTACAAACAACGAAACAAAACTTGTCTAACATTCATACACCGGGTTATGTGCGTCAAATGGTGAATTACGGATCTGTTGGAGCAAGCAATGGTCATACGCCAGAACAGAGAATTGGATACGGTGTACAAACGTTAGGTGTCGATCGTATTACTGATGAAGTGAAGACGAAACAGTTTAATGATCAATTATCACAACTCTCTTACTATAATTACATGAATTCAACGTTATCACGAGTAGAGTCTATGGTAGGGACGACAGGAAAAAATTCATTATCTAGTTTAATGGACGGCTTCTTTAATGCTTTTCGTGAAGTGGCAAAAAATCCAGAACAACCAAATTACTACGATACATTAATTTCTGAAACTGGGAAGTTCACAAGCCAAGTAAATCGTCTTGCGAAAAACTTAGATACAGTGGAAGCACAGACGACAGAAGATATTGAAGCACATGTTAATGAATTTAATCGTCTTGCCGCAAGTTTAGCAGAAGCGAATAAAAAAATTGGACAAGCAGGCACACAAGTACCGAATCAACTGTTAGACGAACGAGATCGCATCGTTACAGAGATGTCTAAGTATGCCAATATAGAAGTATCTTATGAATCTATGAATCCTAATATTGCAAGCGTTAGAATGAATGGTGTTTTAACAGTAAGTGGACAAGATACATATCCCCTTCAATTAAATAAAGAAAAAGACCCAATGTCAGTTGAGATTTACGGTTCAGAAATCTCTGTAACTAGCGGAGCAATAAAATCAGCGATTGATACGAAAGCGAAGATTGTTGAATATAAAAAAAACCTTGAAGGTTTAATGAGTTCAGTGAAAAATCAAGTGAATACAGTGATGGGAAAAGATTTCTTCGTTGGCGATTATGCGAAAGATATGAAATTAAATCCAGAATTTGCAAAAGACATTTCGAAAATGAAAATATCTGCTGAAACAGCAAATAAACTAGCAGCAATTACAGATGGCGATTATAAAGAAGGCCTTTCTAATAAACAAGCATTAGACCAATTCATAGTAGGTGTAGCTTCTGATAAAAGTGCAGTGAATGCTTATCAAAAAATTCATGGAGACTTATTAGAAGGTATTCAGCAAGAGAAGATGAGCGTCGAAGGGGTAAATATGGAAGAGGAAATGGTAAATTTAATGGCCTTCCAAAAATATTTCGTGGCGAACTCTAAAGCGATTACTACGATGAATGAAGTGTTTGATAGTCTATTTTCGATTATTAGATAATGTGAATTAGAAAAGAAATCCCCTCTTTTTTATGGTTAGAAAGAGGACCTACGGATGGGAGAGGCGTTCAATGCCTATCATTGGCCCAATCGATGTAAGACTAGAAATATAAAATGGTTGTAGGTTAAGTGAGTTAAGAGGATAGCGATAGGAAGCTGTGGATTCTTCTTAACACCAATTCAAATATAGATAAAGGAGAAGAGAGAGATGAGAGTATCTACATTTCAAAATGCAAGCTGGGCAAAGAATCAGTTAATGGATTTGAACGTGCAACAGCAATATCATCGAAATCAAGTAACTTCGGGGAAGAAAAACCTTCTTATGAGTGAAGACCCACTTGCAGCAAGTAAATCATTTGCAATTCAACATTCATTGGCAAATATGGAACAAATGCAAAAAGATTTAGCCGATTCGAAAAATGTATTAACACAAACTGAGAATACTTTACAAGGTATTTTTAAATCTTTAACGAGAGCAGATCAATTAACGGTGCAGGCATTAAATGAGCCAAATGGTGAAAAAGAATTGAAAGCCATCGGTGCAGAGATTGATCAAATTTTAAAACAAGTTGTATATTTAGCGAATACGAAAGAGCAAGGTCGTTATATTTTCGGTGGTGATAGTGCGGAGAAGCAACCATTTACAGAAGATGGTACATACCAAGGTGGAAAAAATGATGTAAATTGGCAACTAAATGACGGTTATGAATTAAAAGCGTTTCGTAACGGAGAAGCATTATTATCTCCGGTTATAAAAACGTTAAAACAGATGAGCGAAGCGATGCAAAAGGGTGACCAAAAAGCGTTACAACCGTTATTAGGAGAAAATAAGAAAAACTTAGATGGCATCATTAACCGTACAACTGAAGTTGGTTCAACAATGAACACAATGGAAACATTTAAAACAATTTTAAGCGAGCAAAATTTAGCGCTTCAAGAAAATCGTAAAGAAATTGAGGATGTCGATTTAGCGGTAGCAATTTCTGACTTAGCGTATATAAATGCGACGTATGAAGCGACGCTTAAAGCAGTTAGCACGATGAGTAAAACGAGTATTTTAGACTACATGTAATCTATAAGGAGTGAGAAAAATGGCAGGAACAACGATGACAGGTATTGGTGGTAGACAACAAATTTGGAATCTCGGAAATAATATGATCGATACTTCAAACTTCGTCGAATTAGAAATGAATGCGTTAGATATGAGGAAAACACCGTATACGAAAGAAAAGAACGACCTTACAAATGATAAATTATTATATACAAGTTTAAAATCAGAATTTAGTTCTTTCACACAAACATTTAAAAACTTAGCGGCTTTTAAAGGGAATGAAAAAAAAGTAACGACAACACAAGACGGTTATATAAATGTAAAAGCTGATGGTGGTGCGATTGCAGGAACTTTTAATATGACAATTACACAGCTAGCGCAGCGTCATCAAATAGCTTCAAATGACATTACAGATATAAATGCAAAGCTTCCTAAAGATGAAACATTAAAACTAGGCGGTAAAGAATTAAAAGTAACAACTGATATGACATATAAAGATTTAATTAATAAGATTAATGATGGAGATTATGGCGTATCAGCTTATACACTTGGAAATAAAATTTTCATGACCTCGAAAAAAGAAGGAACAGATGGAGTAATTAAGTTTGAGGGGAACACATCTACACTATTTCAAGATATTGGTTTAGCTAATGCGGATGGAGTAGCGCTTAATGTAATCAATGAAGCGCAAAATGCTAAATATAGTATTAATGGTATCACAGCTGAAAGCTTTACCAATACAATTGAGGCTCTTCCAGGCGTGAAAATTGAATTATTAAAGGTAACTGAGCCAAAAGTGGAAGGGACACCAGATGCTGGCACAACACCAGATCCAAAAACAAAAGGTATAGACCTAAAATTTACAGTAAATGACTCAAACGTAACAGATGCATCGAATGTTATTAAGAAGATGGTTGCGGATTATAATAAAGCTGTTAGTACGGTAGATATCTTTGCCGGAAAAGGTGGGGCTTTCCAAGGTCAAGCCATTATGCAAAGTGTACGTCAAGCGATGAACAATGTCGTAACATTTTCCCAAGATGGTAATTATTTATTCACATTTGGTATTCAATTAAAGCAAGATGGAACGATGGAAGTTAATGATGAAAAATTAACACAAGCATTAAAAGAAAAACCTGATGCAGCGAAGCAATTTTTCTTTAGTTCTAACGGTTTAGGAAAAATGATGGAAGAGCCACTTGATAAACTATTTGGTGATAAAGGTGTAGTCGGTGAGAGAGTAAAAAATATTGACTCACGTGTAAGTGATTTAGATAAAAAGATTAAAGATATCGAGACGCAAAACTTGCAAAAGCAAGATGAAATTGTGAAGAAGTATCAAAAATTAGAAAGTACATTAGCGGCGCTTGATAGCCAGCTAAAAACAATTAAAGCAATGACAAAACAAAAAAGTGATGATTAATGAAAGTTAAGGAAGTGATGGTATGCAAGCATGGCAACGTTATATGCAAAATGATATTATGACGAGTAATCCGATTAAAAATACAATTTTTATCTATGAAAGATGTATTGTAGAGTTTCGTAATTTAGAAGAGCTTTTACATACTTTTAAACTACAAGAAGGAGACGCGCTTCTTGAAAAGTTAGAACGTATTTTTGAAGAATTGAAGCTTCAATTGAACCCTGAAATTACGAAAGACTTATATGATAGTCTTTATGGTTTATACGATTGGATTAGTATTCAAATTCAGACGATGAAAGTAACGCGTGAAGCAAAAGACATGGATGCGATTGTGAAAGTGTTACAAGATTTAATAGACGGTTACCGCGGAGCACTTGAAAATGAACAATGATATTTATCGGACGTTTTTCGGCTGTTTTAATGAAATCGGTGAATTGCAAGTGTCAGATGGAGAGTTTGCTGAGAAGAGTGAGATGTTAAATCGCTGGATGATGACATTGGATGAAGAAACGCGTGCGCAAGTTGCAGCAGAAGTAAGTCCATTCATTATTAAGGCAGCGCAGCATATTCGAGATAAGCAAAAGATTTTGGAAGAAATGATTATGACAAATGATGGACGAATGAAAGCTAATTCATTTTACGGTAAATATTAATAATACAGTTTACAAATGGATTTCCCCTTTTTAAAGGGGATCCATTCCTTTGTTTAAGTAAATAGTTCCGCTGATTGAGGTTTCATTTTATGACTGTAATGAAAAAATAGTAGTAATCTAAATAATATAAAAATGAACTTTAATGTGTAGTTCATATATGAAAATAGTTCACGGATCACTGTCTGTATACAGTTTTTTGTATTCTTTTTTATATTTTTGTATTTTTCTAAAGACAACAATGGAAAAATGGAATAAAATATGTAAGGGTACATAATAGTTAATATTTTAATAAATACATATAATAAAATAAATAATGAAGTGAAACTTCCATCAGTGGATCATTAAGGTAGAAAAGGAAGGGTGTGGAATATGCCAGATTTAGTGAGTGATGTAAGCCATTATATGAACTATTTAGTAACGAAACGAAATACTGTTTCTAGTAATATTGCAAATGCGAATACACCTGGCTATAAAGCACAAGATGTAACATTTGCTGAGCAGATGAGTAAGAGCAGTGCGTTATATAAGAACAATGCGGCTGATTTAAAGAGCAATCCAGATTTATATCAAACGAATGAAATGCACTTACCGACAGTAAATATGAAAAATACGTATGCAAAGATTCAAACGAAATCAATGCAAAAGAATCAAGATGGAAATAGTGTGGATGTAACGACAGAAATGCTAGATTTAATGAAAGCAAATCAGTTATACGGTATTTCAATTAATGCAATTAATACACAATACGCAATTAACCAAGCGGCACGTGGACGTTAAAGGTAGAAGGAGAGAAAACGATGTTTCAGGCAATGAATGCAAGTGGCTCAGGACTAACGACAGCGAGAAAGTGGATGGAAGTTACTTCAAACAATATTGTAAATGCGAATACGACAGCCGCTCCGGGGGCAGATTTATATGAGCGTCGTAGTGTGGTGCTAGAATCAAATAATAGTTTTGCAAGTATGTTAGACGGGGCTCCTACTAACGGAGTGAAAATAAAAAGTATTGAAGCAGACAAAACGGAAAACTTAGTGTATGATCCGACGCATCCGCATGCAAATGAAGAAGGATATGTACGTTATCCAAATATTGATGTAACTGCTGAAATGACGAATGTTATGGTTGCTCAAAAAATGTATGAAGCAAATACAAGTGTATTAAATGCGAACAAAAAAATGCTCGATAAAGATTTAGAAATTGGACGAGGATAAGGGGGAAGATAGGGATATGAAAATTCAACCAATGTTACATACACAGCCATTTGGAGCAATTCAGTCAATTGGTGCACCGAAAACTTCGGAAACTTCTGTAGCTCCGGGAAAAAAGTTTATTGATTTATTGGAAGATATGAATCAAACGCAAAATAATGCGCAAACAGCAGTATATGATTTATTAACAAAAGGGGTAGGAGAAACACATGACGTTTTAATTCAGCAAAAAAAAGCTGAATCTCAAATGAAAACGGCTGCTCTCGTACGTGATAATCTTATTGAAAATTATAAGTCACTAATTAATATGCAAATTTAGGAAAGTGGACGGGTGTGTTTAAATGGAAAAGATAAAAAATGTTATCCAATCGTTAAAAACGTGGCATAAGTTAGTAATCGGTGCTGCGCTTTTAGCGGTTGTAACAGGAGCACTTTTATACTTCACCTTGCCAGATAAATATGTTGTTGTATATCAAAATTTAAATGATGCAGATAAGCAAGAGATTACAGCAGAATTATCGAAGTTAGGTGTCGATTACCAATTAGCGGCCGATGGTTCAATTCGTGTGCAAAAGAATGATGCTCCATGGGTTCGAAAAGAAATGAATGGAATGGGCTTACCGTTTAATTCTAAGAGCGGCGAGGAAATATTATTAGAAAGCTCGCTCGGGTCAAGTGAGCAAGATAAAAAAATGAAGCAAATTGTCGGTACGAAAAAACAATTGGAGCAAGATATTGTACGAAATTTTGCGACGGTTGAAACGGCAAATGTTCAAATTACATTACCTGAAAAAGAAACAATTTTTGATGAAGAAAAAGCAAAGGGAACAGCGGCGATTACTGTTGGTGTGAAGCGTGGACAATTATTAACAGCTGATCAAGTTGCTGGTATACAGCAAATGATTAGTGCGGCAGTTCCTGGCGTGAAAGCAGAAGAAGTAAGTGTTATTGATAGTAAAAAAGGTATCATCTCAAAAGGAGCAGATGAAGCGCATTCTAACAGTTCCTCTTCTTATGAAAAAGAAGTAGAGATGCAGCATCAAATTGAAGGTAAGTTAAAGCAAGATATTGACGCAACGTTAATGACGATGTTTAAGTCAAATGAATATAAAGTAAATACGAAAGTTTCTGTAAACTACGATGAGGTTACACGTCAATCAGAAAAATATGGTGATAAAGGTGTGCTTCGTAGTAAACAAGAGCAAGAGGAAAGCTCTACTGCACAAGAAGGAGCAGATACGAAGCAAGGTGCTGGTATTACAGCGAACGGTGACGTGCCAAACTACGGTACGAACAATAATCAAAACGGTAAAGTTGTCTATGATAATAAAAATGGTAACAAAATTGAAAACTATGAAATAGATAAAACAGTTGAAACAATTAAGAAACATCCAGAATTAACGAAAACAAATGTTGTTGTATGGGTAGATAATGATACGTTAGTAAAAAGAAAAATTGATATGACGACTTTCAAAGAAGCGATTGGCACAGCAGCTGGGCTTCAAGTTGATCCGAATGGAAACTTTACAAACGGTCAAGTTAACGTTGTAACTGTTCAGTTCGACCAGCCGAAAGTTGAAAAAGAGAAAGAGCCGGAAAAAAGTGGTATGAACTGGTGGTTATTCGGTGGAATTACAGCTGGCTTGTTAGCACTAATTGGTCTAGTATGGTTCTTCTTAGCAAGACGTAAGAAAAAGAGAGAAGAAGAGGAATATGAAGAATACTTAGCCGAAGAGGAAATTGCCGCAAGTAATGAAAGTATTCTGGAAATTCCTGAAGAAAAAATAGTGCCAGAGCCAACACCGGAACCAGAAGGACCGAAAGAACCAACGTTAGATGATCAAGTGCAGGAAGCTACGAAAGAACATGTAGAAGGTACTGCAAAAGTAATTAAAAAATGGTTAAACGGACAGTAAGGGAGGAACAACGATGTTAGATGAAATCTCCTCCAAAGAAAAAGCTGCCATCCTCATTCGTACATTAGACGAAGGGGTGGCAGCAAAAGTCATTGAATATATGACAGCTGAGGAAAAAGAAGTATTACTTCGTGAAATTGCGAAGTTTCGTGTATATAAACCAGAAACGTTAGAAAATGTGCTAGGGGAGTTCTTATATGAATTAAATGTAAAAGAATTAAACTTAGTCACTCCAGATAAGGAGTACATTCGTCGCATATTTAAAAACATGCCCGAAGACGAGCTGGAAAAATTATTGGAAGATCTTTGGTATAACAAAGATAATCCGTTTGAGTTCTTAAATTCACTTACAGATTTAGAACCACTTCTTACAGTGCTCAATGATGAATCACCACAGACGATTGCGATAATTGCTTCTTACATTAAACCGCAACTTGCTTCTCAATTAATTGAGAGATTGCCAGATCATAAACGAGTAGAGACGGTAATGGGTATTGCAAAACTAGAACAAGTTGATGGTGAATTAATTAATCAAATTGGTGAGTTGTTAAAAGCGAAATTAAATAATATGGCATTTAGTGCAATTAATAAAACAGATGGCTTGAAAACGATCGTGAACATTTTAAATAATGTTTCACGAGGTGTTGAAAAAACAGTCTTTCAAAAGCTGGATGAAGTCGATTATGAGTTATCTGAGAAAATTAAAGAAAATATGTTTGTCTTTGAAGATTTACTTGGTCTTGAAGATCTTGCGCTTCGCCGTGTATTGGAAGAAATTTCAGATAACGGTGTTCTTGCGAAAGCACTTAAAATTGCAAAAGAAGAAATTAAAGAGAAATTATTTACATGTATGTCTTCAAACCGTAAAGAGATGATTCTAGAAGAATTAGATGGCTTAGGACCGCTTAAGATGACGGATGCTGAAAAAGCGCAGCAAACGATTACAGGTACAGTTAAAAAGCTAGAAAAAGAAGGAAGAATTATCGTTCAAAGAGGTGAAGGGGATGTCCTTATTTAAAAACAGAATTCCGAAGAATTCTGTTTCTTTTTCTGAAGAAACGTATGAATTACAATTTCCAAAACCAGCTTCAGTCCAAATAGAAGAGGAAGAATTACAAGCTGATCATGCAGAGCTTCGCGCCCAGCAAGAATCATTACATATGGAAATGAATCAGTTAAGACAAGGGCAGCAAATGCTAGAACGAGAGCGTCAGCAGCTAGTACAAGATAAAGAACAATTTCAAATGCATATTCATGAACAAATGGAACAGATGGAAGTAGCACGTATGCAGTTTCAAAAAGAACAACAGGAAACAGCATACGAATGGACAGAGTTATTGTGGGATCAATCTTTTCATCTAGCAGAAAAAATCGTAAACCAAGCGGTAGATTCGCGATTACTTGATGTGTTACCAATTTTAACTGGCATCGTTCAAACGTTGCCTACTTCATTTGAAAAATTAATAATAACAGTACATCCAGAAACGTTTGAACGTATTCAAGAAGAGAAGGAAAATACGAAAGAGTATTGGTTACTACAATTAGTAGAATGGAAATATGATTTCTCCCTGCAGTTCGGTGAATTTGTTTTGGAGGAAGAGAAAGAGTTTTTTGAATTTAAATTTGCACCTATATTTGCGAAGCTTCGTCAGAAATGGGAAGAAGAGAAGTTGTTTGAGGAGCAAAATGTATGAACAACAAGCTCATAAATGAACAGAATAAGTGGAATACGTTTATCGACACACCGTTTTATACGAAAATTGGTAAAGTTCATAGTGTACAAGAACAGTTTTTCGTAGCGAAAGGGCCGAAAGCAAAAATTGGCGATGTTTGTTTCGTTGGAGAACATAATGTTTTATGTGAAGTAATTGCGATTGAAAAAGAGAATAATATGTTACTCCCATTTGGACAGACAGAAAAAGTATGTTACGGGGATTCAGTTACATTAATTGCAGAAGATGTTGTTGTACCTCGTGGTGATCATTTACTTGGAAAGGTGTTAAGTGCGAATGGTGAAGTGTTAAATGAGAACGCTGAAAACATTCCACTACAGAAAATAAAATTAGATGCCCCCCCTATTCATGCATTTGAGCGTGAAGAGATTACTGATGTATTTGAAACGGGAATAAAATCAATTGATTCTATGCTAACAATTGGTATCGGTCAAAAGATTGGTATTTTCGCTGGATCAGGTGTTGGTAAATCTACTTTACTTGGAATGATTGCAAAAAATGCAAAAGCTGATATTAACGTTATTAGTTTAGTAGGAGAACGTGGCCGAGAAGTAAAAGACTTTATTCGAAAAGAATTAGGCGAGGAAGGTATGAGGAAAAGCGTTGTTGTTGTAGCGACGTCAGATGAAAGCCATCTGATGCAACTTCGCGCGGCAAAGCTTGCCACATCCATTGCTGAATATTTCCGTGATCAAGGCAATAACGTACTACTCATGATGGATTCAGTTACTCGTTTTGCTGATGCGCGCCGAAGTGTTGATATTGCAGTGAAAGAGTTACCGATTGGTGGTAAAACACTGTTAATGGAAAGTTATATGAAGAAGTTGTTAGAGCGATCCGGTAAAACACAAAAAGGATCTATAACAGGTATTTATACCGTACTCGTTGATGGAGACGATTTAAACGGTCCTGTACCAGATTTAGCACGTGGTATTTTAGATGGACATATTGTATTAAAGCGTGAGCTTGCTACGCTTAGTCATTATCCTGCCATTTCAGTGTTAGATTCAGTAAGTAGGATTATGGAAGAAATTGTGTCGCCTAACCATTGGCAACTTGCAAATGAAATGAGAAAAATCTTATCTATTTATAAAGAAAATGAATTGTACTTTAAATTAGGGACGATTCAAGAAAATGAAGAAAATGCTTATATTTTTGAATGTAAAAATAAAGTAGAAGATATAAATACGTTTTTAAAGCAAGGTCGATCGGATAGTTTCCAATTTGATGATATCGTTCAAGCGATACACCATATAGTATAAGGCCTCTACTAAAGGGGTCTTATTTTTTTGTTTTTTAATATTTCACAGATTTTTTTGGAAAAAAACTATATAATAGAAAAAGAGAGCGTTATAATAGGAAGGGGCTATGAAAACAGGTGGATAAACAGCAGTACGACACGATAAAATTGCAAATAAATCAAGAAAAAGAACATATTTTAAAAGAAGTGTCCGAACTAACAGCTGAAAAAAGAAAAATAGAACAAAAAAAAGAATATGATTTATACGTTGTGAAATCACGTAGCAAAGTCGTACAAACTGGTCAACGTATTATGGCTGGCATGCTTTCTTCACATACGTTTTCACCTGAAAGAATAGAAGAATGGAATCGAAAAATTAAAAAAACAGAAGGTTTTATTCAAAAAAATGAAAGCCTTTTAGAGCAAGTAAAAGAAAAAGAACGTGTCATTGATGAAATGTATCAAGAAGATTGTAAGAAGCTTGCAAAAGTGCAAGAAAAGCTAGAAGAAAAAATGCTTCTTGATTTAAAAATGTGTATGAATGGATGAGGTGAATGTAGTGATACAGTCTGTATTACCGGTGCAACAAAGTTTACCTCCGCAAAAAGAAAAAGGGCTAGAAATACAATCGAAAAATGAAAATTCTTCATTTGATCGTACGTTGAGAATGGAAAATAAACAGCAGCCGAAAACGGAGAAAACGAAACGAGAAGAAGCACCAAAAGAAGAGAAAAAAGAATATAATCTTTCTAAACCATCGGTAACGAAAGAAGAACCAAGTGTAAAGAAAGAAGAAAAAAAAGAGACAGAACAGTTGTTATTAGCTGTATCTGAGCAAATGGTTGCAATTGAGCAATTACGTGTGCAACCAGAATTGTTATATCAATACATACAAAAAATACAAGAGCTGTATAAAGAATATGGAAATATAAAACTTAACGAATTACCCGCAGGTGAATTACAACAATTACAAGAGCTCCTTTCAAATATGAATATTAAAAATGCTATATGTTTAGAAGATACAATGCAAATGGTGTTAGACAAAGTGAAGATGCCAGAGCAAATGATGCAGGCTTTGAAAGTTGTAGAGACAGAAACTTGTAATATTGCAAAAAAACAAGAAGAGTCTAAAGATGTAGATCTTCTGAAATCAGAGAGCGATGATGTGAAGGTAGAGTTGCCAGAAGTCGATTCGTTAAGTGATTCGAGTTCCACGGGTGCGGAGTTATTAAATAAAGCGACGAGTACTGATCAAATCGGAAAATCAAATAGTGGCGCTGAGAAGGTTACATTACCTGACTTAGGAAAGAAAATGGAAGCGCAAGTAGAAGCATTGCAAAAATTTGTAGTGAAACAAGAACGTGTTTTATTCCAGCTAAATCCAGAAAAATTTGGAACGTTAACTGTATTTATGAAAAAGCATGGCGACCAAATTGATGTGCATGTAGAAATGGAAAAACACGATGCAAAAAAACGTGTTGAAATCATTTTTGATGAATTGAGGCTAAAGCTAAAAGAAAAAGAAATTAATATTCAAATTAGCTATTCGGATAAAGATGAAAACCGTAAAGAACAGCGAGAACAAGAACAAAGACAAAAGCAGAAATTAGCAAGTACGCAACATGAGAAACAACAATCAAAAGAATTTGCGGGATTATTGGAGGAATAAAGCGTGCCAACAGTTGGGTTAAATACAACGAGTACAAATCATATTCCGTTACAAGCAGGAGCGCAAGCAAAAAACGCATCTGTGAATGGTGTACAATCGCCAGTTCAACAAACAAACGGAGTTTCAGCAGGAGCACAAAAGACTCCTGGGGTAATGGGGAAAGATGACTTCCTAAAATTGTTTTTATCAAGTTTCCAACATCAAGATCCATTTAATGCAATGGATATGAATCAAATGATGAACCAGACAGCGCAGTTATCTCTTATGGAGCAAGTGCAAAATATGACAAAAGCAGTTGACTCTTTAAGAACGACGATGTATTCGACAGCGCTTGATGGCGGTATGAAGTTTTTAGGGAAGTACGTAAGAGGTGTTGACGGCGACGGAAACAAAGTAACTGGTCAAGTAGAGACGGTTCGCCTTGCAGAGAATAATGATGTACAGCTCATTATTAATAATAAAGTCGTATCTCTTCGTTTCGTTGAGAGAGTGTCTGATAAACCGATTGGAGAAACGAATCCAGAGGATGTCAAGAAAGAAGAGCAAAAAACAACTGAAGAAGTAAAAACTACAAATTCATGAGGAGTGTCCATACGTTATGATTAAAGCGTTATATACAAGTATTACAGGAATGAATGCAACACAAAATGCATTAAGTGTAACTTCAAATAATATTGCTAATGCACAAACAGTTGGTTATAAAAAACAAAAAGCAATGTTTGATGATTTACTATATAACAATTCGATTGGTGCAAAAGGTGACGGTAAATACGCAGGAACGAATCCGAAAAGTATTGGTAACGGTGTGAAAATGAGTGGTACGGTTACAGATTATAGTGATGGTACAATTACGTTAACTGGTGGTAAAACACAAGCAGCAATGGAAGGTAATGGTTTCTTCGTTGTAGGTGATTCAAAAGGCGGAAATATGGAATTTACTCGTAAAGGTACGTTTGGGATATCCTCAGATTACTATATTACGAATACTGAAGGTCAATATGTATTTGCATATCCTGCAAATGAAGCAACTGGTGAAGTTGATTTATCTGGAATCCCAGGACCGTTGCAAATTCCAATGGGAACAGCAATTGGTGGTATTCGAACATCGAAAGGGACAATTAAAGGGAATATTCCAACTGGTGAAAAACAAATTACACAAGATTTACCTGTATATGATAATGCGGGGAATACATGGACAATGCGTGTAGAGTTTAAACAAACGAGCGAACATAATTATACATATAAAGTACAGATGCGTAATGACTCGAAAAAAGAAACAGAGTTTAAGGATGTTCAAGGTGCAGGTGGTAATATGACATTTGATGCTGTTGGAAACCCTAATCCGAAAGAGCAAAGAGCCAATATTCCATTTGATGGCGGCTCTATAAATTTAGACTTAAGTCATTTAACAAACCATCCAACAGATAAAACATTATCAGTAACAGACGTAGATGGTAGAGCAGCAGCGACGGTTAAAGATTGCTTCATTGCTGACGGTGGATATGTAATGGTAAAATATTCTGATGGAAGTATGAAATCTGCTGGCCAATTAGCTGTTGCGATGTTCCCGAACGAAGGCGGTCTAATGAAAACAGGTAATGGTAACTATACAGCGACGAATACAACAGGTATTTTAGCACTTGGTGCATCTGGTCAAAACGGTGCAGGTAAAGTACGTGGTGGCGCGCAAGAAGGGGCCAACGTAGATTTATCTGTTGAGTTCGTTGACTTAATGCTGTATCAACGTGGATTCCAAGGAAATGCGAAAGTAATTAAAGTGTCAGATGAAGTATTAAATGAAGTTGTAAACTTAATTCGATAATATATTATAAAGAAAACTTGTAATGTAGTAGAAAGGGTTTTTTATTCGTATGACAAGACAAGAGCGAGTTTTACAATTGCCTTTTTTCGAAAATAAACGTGAACTTGCCGAGCAAGTGCTAAAAATGGAACGAGAAGAGCATGTATATTTACCGGATCAATTTGAAATTAAGCAAGTGCCTCCGTATTCATTTGGTGAAAAGGAAGCCATCATTGGCCGTATTCATGAGTTTTATTTCGTAAGTGTTGGTAGTGATGGAGTTTGGAAGTATCAACTGTTTAAGGACGAGATGAAGTGCCGTGAGTTTTTTGTTACGTTATCAGGGATAACGGATCAGCAAATTGCGTTTTGGTTCAATAATATCGAGTTGTTGAAAAACTCTTAAAAGCACTTAAAAGCTCTTTTTTAGGGTTGGATAGTGGATCCAGCAATGTTTTGGAGCGGTTAGTACCTAATAGAGTCTCGACAGGTGTGTAAGGACAGGGATATGGAGAGTTACTAATGTAGTTTAAGCTGTGGTAAGCGAAGTGTAGTTATAGTATGGGTCATATCTTTGGTCCTGAGGGGCTTGGAGATGTAAAAATAGAGCTATGGAAGGGTACTGGTATGGTTGGGGATGAGATAATCGTTTCGTAGCAGGAGAGTGCCTTTTGGATAGTTTGTGCTGATACATTTTTATAAAAGGAGAGGTGAGGAGGATGGCGCAGAATAAGTATCGCGTTACATTCATTTCGCCAAGTGAGGTTGAGCAGCGGACTGTAATGGCGGCGAGTAGTTTGCCAGATCTAATTCGTAAAGTAGAGAGTATTATCGCAGATCCGAACGGTTATTTTGTGAATGATAAAAAAAATAATTGCTATTTTAAAGTAATTAAAGAAAATGTTGCGTTTATTCAATACGAGCTACTATTTTCGGATAAGGAAATTCATATTGAAAAATTAAAACATATAGCGCCGGCTATATTAAAACAATTATTTAAAAAAATAAACGATCCAGAACTATATGCACTCGCGTTACTTGATGTTGATATAGCGACGAAACAATATGTACTCGAAGAAATGAATCAAGAGTTAAGAATGAGAGTAGAAACGGAACTTTCAAAAAAATGGGAAGCAATGCCGACAGAAATTGTAGGGGCACAAGAAGTGTTATTAGAGGCACTTGCTTCATTTATACAAGATTAAGCGTAAATAAATTGTTCGACTATCTATATTTTTCATATAGGTAGTTGACTTTTTCTCTTTTATAAAGCTTAATAATTAAATATACGGAATTAATAGAAGGGGAGCGACACCTTTATGTCACAAGCACAAAGTATTTTATTAGAAAGTGGAACAAATGAATTAGAGATTGTCACATATACTGTTGGTGAAAATCTATTTAGTATCAATGTAATGAAAGTACGTGAAATCATTAATCCATTCCCTGTTACAACTGTGCCAGAATCTCATCATGCAGTTGAAGGTGTTGTTCAAGTACGTGGTGAAATTTTACCTGTTATTAACTTAGCAACGGCTCTTAATTTAAAATCAACAAAGCCACTTGATCAAACGAAATTCATCATCTCAGAATTAAACCAAATGAAAGTTATTTTCCGCGTTGACGAAGTACATCGTATTCAACGTATTTCATGGGAACAAATTGATGAACCAGCTTCCTTATCAATGGGACTAGAAGAAACGACATCTGGCATTGTAAAACTAGATGGGAAAATTATTTTACTATTAGACTATGAAAAAATTGTATGTGAAATTAGCGGTACTGGTTATGACAATAAATCACTTTCAGGCTTAGAACAAAAAACAGATCGTGCTGAAAAAGTTATTTATATTGCAGAAGATTCAGCAATGCTTCGCCAAATACTAGAAGAAACTTTATCATCAGCTGGATATACGAAAATGAACTTCTTCAGCAATGGTGCGGAAGCATTAGCACAAATTGAAAAATTAGCGAAAGAGCAAGGGGAAAAAATGTTTGAACACATTCACTTGCTAATTACTGATATTGAAATGCCAAAAATGGATGGACATCATTTAACGAAAGTAGTTAAGGATGGTGAAATAATGAATCGTTTACCGGTCATTATTTTCTCTTCATTAATTACAAATGAATTATTCCATAAAGGTGAAGCTGTAGGAGCAAATGCTCAAGTAAGTAAGCCAGATATTCAAGAGTTAATTGGCTTAGTTGATAAGTTAGTGTTGTAAAAGAGTTTTAAAAAGCGTTTTTTTTGCTGGAATAGAACCTCTAGCGAAGTTTGGAAGCGGTCAGTGCCTAATAGAGTTCTGTACGATGTGAGACCAGAGATATGGAGTGGTTTCACATAAGCAGGAAAAGAGAGTCATTGAGATAGTTATAGAAGAGGCGGTGTACAAATCTTTTCTATTTAGCTGGAATAGAGGAGCTAGCCATTATAGTAGTACTGGCTAGCTTCTTTTTAGTATTCTATACTCTGTACAGGTAGAAGGAGTATTTGTGGTTGTAAGAATAGTCTCTATTTCGAGATTTTCAATTGGTTTAATTAATAAGCAGCGTTTTTTTGTTTAAAAATATAAGAGAACATATTTTGGTTTATGTTAGTAATATTTCGTGGTAGCGCAAACTTTTTCGGTGAAAATATATTAAAAATACCATATAATATAATTATATGTAATTAATATGTATAATTGCATATTAATTAAAAAATACTCTTTCTTTTTTACACTTTCCATACGTTTTTGTATGTTAATTATTTGACAGACAATTTCGAAATGTTATAATATGGATATGTAAAAATTGCTATTTCTTAAAAGACATGGGAGTCAGATGAGAATTGTGAAAGGATGAGGGGGAGTGGCACAGATTATGTATCACCACACAGCAATCAATGTATTAAAACTTTTACAAAACATGTCAAATAATAAAATGAATGATATGAAATTAGAAACGGAATTTAAAAAAATAGAGAAACAATTCCGAGTGGAGTATGAAGAGTTAGTCGATTTATATAATAGAATGGTTTTATTCCAAATAGATATAGAAAAACATGGCGGTATGCGAGCTTATGAAAAATCAACAATTACATGGCTGAAGTCTGAGCTAGAGTTACTGTATGAAGTGTATCAATTTTGTCAACGTCACGGTTTAAACATTTTAAATATTTCAAAATACGTTAGTAAAAATGAACTAAATCTTTTTCCGAAAACAGAAAGTCAATTGCAAAATACGTATTATAAATTGAAAAAACGTGAAATACCGTTTGAAAATATTGAAAAACAAAAACCAGGACGAAAGCGAAAATATACACCCGTAAAAGAACAAATCGTTGAAATGAAAAAAGAAAACAAGCAAGAAGTAAGAAAAGAAGTTCAAAATACAGAGAATGAAAAAAGTCTTGTAACAGTTATATCTGGTATCGTTGATAATTTTGAAACAATTAGTCAATGTAGTGAAAGAAAAGAAGATGAACTCCATCAGTTTATGGAAGGCATTTATAAGCTTTCAAGCATGGCTGCTGGGCGTTCGGAAAATGAAAAGGATGTACGTGGTCTTGAAAGCGAATTGCATGTATTACGAGCTGAAAATGAAAGACTAAAGCGAGAAAAGGAAGAGCTTGTTCATGATATAAAAGAAATGACGCATCATTTAATTCATTTCATTACGAGCTCTGATATCGATCAAATTCGCACATTGCCTTACTTCGTAAAAGAATGTAAACAAGATTTGCATAAATTAGGGTTATATAACGCACAAGACGGGAAAATGAAAATTATGGTTGATCGTAGTGGACAAGTTATGACTGTAACACAGTAATAAAATTTGGGTACAAAATAAAAGGGAGATACATAGTTTATATGTATTTCCCTTTTGTTTTGTGTGGAATCGTTTCAAAGAGGGAAGACAAATTTTTAAGATTGTAGTAATTTAGAAACCATTTGCGGAATTTGATTAGCCTGTGAAACCATACTGAGCGCAACTTTAGTTAATAATTTAAACTTTAAAAAATCGCTCATTTCCTGCGCCATATCCGCGTCTTCAATTCGAGAAGAAGCATCTGTTAGGGCCATACTTTGACTATTTAAATTTTCAATATTAAATTGTAAACGATTTATCATAGCCCCAAGATCAGCACGATGAAGTGATACATTTTGCAAGGCTTCTTCAATTTTACGAATTGCCGTTCTTGCTTCTTGTTCTGTTGAAATCTTGATGTCATGTTGTGTAGGGGAAGGGGGGATATGGTGTACTGTATGACCGATATCGTCTAACGTAATAGGACGGCTTTGTCCATCAAATACAAATAAATCATTAAACTCAGTTGTCGCACCAATATAGCCAACTTGCTCTGTTAAAGATTGAAACTCTTTATTTAACGAATCACGGTTTTTATTTGAATTTGTATCGTTTGCAGACTGAACAGCTAAATCACGCATACGCTGTAAAATATTCGTCACAGTTTGAAGAGCAGCTTCCGCTGTCCGAAGCATTGATAGCGCATCCTCATTATTACGAATCGCCACACGCATACCACTCGCTCGTGCATGCATACGAGTCACAATTGCAACATTAGCTGGATTATCAGAAGCATGGTTTAACTTCTTACCAGTCGCCAAATGCTCCATCGCAATATTCATACGTTTTTCATTCTCATATAGTGATTGCCTAGCATTCATACTTAAAACATTCGTACCAATACGCATAATAGACACTCCTTATAGATTGATATAGTTAGTGTTCTAAAGCTAATAAACGGCTATGGATAGATAAAAAGGCTTATGCTCATTTGCTGTTGTTCTTTTAACATAAGAGGGGATCAAAATAGGCACTGACCGCTTCTACATATCGCGGATGCTCCCGTCCATCTAAAAAAAGAAGCGTTTTACAAATAATTTATTTATATAGAAAAATAAACCTCTCCGCAAGCAGAGAGGTTTATTCAGGAAACTAGCTCAAATGGCTTATTGTAATAATTTAGAAACCATTTGTGGCGTTTGGTTTGCTTGAGAAAGCATGCTGATACCAGCTTCGTTCAAGATTTTGAACTTAGTCATTTCAGACATTTCTTTCGCCATGTCAGCGTCTTCGATTTGAGAAGCTGCTGAAGCCATAGAAGAAGATTGGCTCTTCAGGTTGTTTACGTTAAAGTCAAGACGGTTTAATGTAGCACCTAGTGTTGCACGGTTAGATGCGATTGTTTCAAGAGCTGCATCAATTGATTTAATTGCTTCAGAAGCGTTTGGTGCAGCTTTTGTAATATTACCTGCTGTAGGTGCAGTATAAGCAGCTCCAACTGCTTGAGCAAGTGCTAGTGTTTTAGTACCAGCTTCATCGTACGCTTTAATTGCAGTTTCAATACCTTTAATTGCAGTGTCACTCATTAAGTTTTTATCAACCTTTTCGAATGCCGTTTTAAAACCTTCAACTGCTGTTGTAAGGGCTGCTTCAGTTGGTGAACCAGTTAAACCAGCTAAAGTACCTTTAGCTGCAGTTAAAGCAGCAATGTTTGTATCTTTCGCAATGTCTGCTGTTGTAATTGCGATTGTTTTAGTACCAGTTCCTTCAATAGATAATGTGTCAATCTTTAAAGCTGAAGTAGATGAATCAGCTAGATTAATATTGATTTGTTTCGTTGTATCAGCGTTATCTAGAGTTTGGATAGCAATAGATTTGTTATCGCCATTTAATAATTTCTTATCGTTAAACTCTGTGTTTTTAGAAATGTAATCAATTTGTTCTTTTAATGCAGAAAATTCTTTATCTAATGCTTTTTGGTTATCACTAGTGTTCGTACCGTTTGCAGATTGGTTAGCGATGTCACGCATACGAAGTAAGATATTAGATACAGAGTTTAAAGCTGAGTCAGCTGTACGGATTAATGACATACCGTCTTGTGTGTTGTTAGCTGCTACTCCTAAACCGTTTTCACGTGCACGCATACGAGTTGCGATTGCAAGACCTGCTGCATCGTCAGAAGCGTTGTTGATACGTTTACCGCTTGATAAACGGTCCATAGCGTTGCTCATTTTTGTTTGGTTTTGGCGCATGTACTCTTGAGTACGCATGCTGTTAATGTTTGTATTAATTCTCATGTTAAGAAACCCCCATTTTTTTATATTGACTTTTCTGCAAATTGAAAAACGGTAATATGCGAAAAAATCAATTTCGAGATTTATTGTAATCCTTGCTACAACGGGTGTCAACTAAAAATTCGAATTAATAAATATAAAAAAATAACAGTTTAACAATATATTCATTTTTTTATTACATAATTATTAAAAGGATTATTGCAAACTTTAAAAAAAAACTCTAATATTAGATTATCTTTGTTTACCGAAAAGGTGATATTATGGTAGTTGGAAATATAGTAAAAGAAGTGCTTGCATATAAGAAAGGACAAATTCAGCAAAAGCTAAGTAGTCCGCAAGCATTCGTTAGTAGTCGTTTTCAAGAGAAGTTGCAGAGTGAACCTGCAAAGGAGACGAAGGGTACTACGCAGCCGGCAAACATAGAAGATATGAGTCAGCCGGTACAATCTACGAAAATAGAAACGATTGTTACTAAACCGGAACAATCTATTCATAAAGTAGAGGAAGCGAGTAAGCCTGAAGAAAAGGCTGAAACGAGGAAAGCAGATGAAGTGCAAGTTGCGCAAAAAGAGTTTGAACGACGTTTCCCAGAAACGAAAAATGAGGCTGTTGACACGTGGGAATTAACGAAGAAGTATAATATTCAAAAAATACGTTCTTCCAATGAAGGGAAGTATGAGGATATTATTGATCGCGTTAGCCGTACATATGGAATTCCGAAAACGTTAATTCAAAAAATGATTGAAGTAGAGTCTGATTTTAATCCGAAAACGGTGTCACATGCAGGGGCGATGGGACTTATGCAACTTATGCCAGCGAATGTGAAGGAGATGGGTGTGAAGAATCCATTTTCACCAGCTGAAAGTATTGAGGGCGGCGTGAAAGAGTTAAGCGGTTATTTAAAGAAAAATAACGGTGACTTAGTATTGGCGCTTGCTTCTTATAATGCTGGTCCTGGTAATGTGAGAAAGTACGGAGGCGTACCACCATTTAAAGAAACGCAAGGATATATTAAAAAAATATTAAATATCGACGTTTCAAAATAAGAAGTTTCATATATAGAGAGAACATGAAATTTTCGTGAACATGATATGGGAGTTGGCTAGATTTGAAATTACAAGATGATATTCCGTTAACAATTTATTTTGAAATCGGAAATACGAAAAAGAAAATTGAAGATCTGCTTCATATTACGAAAGGTACATTGTATCGTCTTGAAAATTCAACGAAAAATACGGTGCGTCTTATGCTTGAGAATGAAGAGATTGGAACCGGAAAGATTTTGACGAAAAACGGGAAGATGTACGTTGAAATCGTTGAATTGAAAAGGTAGGGAAGGGGATTGTCATGAGTGGCGAAAAATTAAGCCAAGAGCAAATTGATGCCCTGCTGAAGGCGGTAAATGAAGGCGAGGAAATGCCAGCTTTTGCACAAGAAGCAGGGAAGCAAGAGAAATTTCAAGAGTATGATTTTAATAGACCAGAGAAGTTTGGTGTTGAGCATTTACGTAGTTTGCAAGCAATTGCTTCTACGTTTGGAAAACAGACGTCACAGACGTTGTCAGCGCGTATGCGTATTCCGATTGAGCTAGAGCCTTCAACAGTTGAGCAAGTTCCATTTACGAGTGAGTATGTGGAGAAAATGCCGAAAGATTATTATTTATATTGCGTAATTGATCTCGGTTTACCAGAGCTTGGAGAAATTGTTATTGAGATTGATTTAGCATTTGTTATTTATATTCATGAATGCTGGCTTGGCGGAGATAGTAAGCGTAACTTTACGATGCGCAGACCACTAACGGCGTTTGAGTTTTTAACGCTTGATAATATATTCTTGCTTCTTTGTAAAAATTTAGAGCAATCATTTGAAAGTGTTGTTGCGATTGAACCGAAGTTTGTAACGACGGAAACAGATCCGAATGCATTAAAGATTACGACAGCGAGCGATATAATTTCATTACTGAACGTAAATATGAAAACAGATTTTTGGAATACGACGGTGCGTATCGGGATTCCGTTCTTATCTGTTGAAGAAATTATGGATAAGTTAACGTCTGAAAATATTGTCGAACATTCTTCAGATAAACGTAAAAAGTATACGTCTGAAGTGGAAGTGAAAGTAAATCAAGTGTACAAACCTGTTCACGTTGCAATTGGTGAGCAGAAAATGACAATGAGTGACATTGAACAAATTGAAGAAGGCGATATTATTCCACTTCATACGAAAGTTTCGGATGAATTACTCGGTTATGTAGATGGAAAGCATAAATTTAATTGTTTTATTGGGAAAGATGGAACGCGTAAAGCGCTCCTATTTAAAAGTTTTGTAGAGTAGGAGGATCCATATGAAGCATGAAGTATCTCCTGTGTCCTTAATGGGATTAGAAGAATTTGCAGGGAAACGCAATGAAGCGAGTAAAGCACATATTGATACTGTTTCAGATATTTCGATTGAACTTGGCGTAAAGCTTGGGAAGTCATCTATTACGCTCGGTGATGTGAAGCAGTTAAAAGTTGGCGATGTTCTTGAAGTAGAGAAAAACTTAGGACATAAAGTAGATGTGTATTTAAGTAATATGAAGGTCGGCATCGGTGAAGCAATCGTAATGGACGAGAAGTTCGGCATTATTATTTCTGAAATTGAAGCTGATAAGAAGCAAGCTGCGCTTATGAAGGCGCAAAGTCAAATGCAAGATAAAGAGTAGAGGAGGAGTCATATGTCGTATATGACGACCTTATTTCAAGTCGTTTTACTGTTTGGGGCACTCGGTTACGGTGCATTTTATATGACGAAAAAGACGCGCAAACAGCAGTTTTTTAAGCAAGGTGAAAATGGCCATATTCAAGTAAAAGACGGTGTATATTTAAATCATCAAACGAGTGCTTTTTTATTTGAAGTGGATGGCAAGCAAGTATTCACTGTTATTAGTAATAACGGTGTGCAGTCTGTGCAATTAACAGGAACAGGAAATCAGTTTCAACAAGCGCTAGAAGACGCGGTGAAGAGTGAAACGAAAAAAGTAGAGGATCCATCATGAGAATAAAGAAACAGTTATCAGTATTAGCCGTTATTTTCGTATTTTCTATCGTTTTTTCAATTATTTTTGTAAATCCAGCGTATGCAGCCCCGAACGGTTTTATTAATTTCGAAAATGGAAAAGAGTTTACGAGTAATTCAAGTGTACAGTTATTTGCACTCGTTACCCTTCTATCATTATCTTCTTCTATCGTTCTTTTATTTACGCATTTTACTTATTTTATGATCGTTCTTGGAATAACTCGTCAAGGACTTGGGGTAATGAACTTACCACCAAACCAAGTGCTTGTTGGACTTGCTTTGTTTTTATCACTATTTACGATGCAACCGGTGTTAGGTCAGTTAAAGAGTGATGTGTGGGATCCGATGACGAAAGAACAAATAACAGTAAGTCAAGCTGCGGAGACGACAGCTCCGATTATGAAAGATTACATGGCGAAGCATACATATAAGCATGATTTAAAAATGATGCTGAAAGTACGCGGTGAAGAGTTGCCGAAAGATTTGAAGGATCTTTCATTATTTACGCTCGTACCATCCTTTACGTTAACGCAAATTCAAAAAGGATTATTAACGGGGATGTTCATCTATTTAGCGTTTGTATTTATAGATTTGATTATTAGTACACTTTTAATGTACCTCGGGATGATGATGGTACCGCCGATGATTTTAAGTTTACCGTTTAAAATACTCGTTTTCGTATATTTAGGTGGATATACAAAAATCGTCGATATAATGTTTAAAACGGTCGCCTGAAGCGTTTGATGCTATGTGATAGGAGTCATATAAATGAATACGTCACCAATTATAGATATTTTTCAAACCTTTTTTTATAAAGGGGTTATGATTTTAATGCCGGTTGCCGGTGTAAGTATGATTGTCGTTATTATCATCGCTGTCATTATGGCGATGATGCAAATTCAAGAGCAAACGTTGACGTTTTTACCGAAAATGGCGAGTATTGTACTCGTTATTATCATTTTAGGTCCGTGGATGTTTCAAGAGTTAACGACGCTTATTTTAGATTTATTTGATAAAATTCCATCGCTATTGCGTTCGTACTAAGATAGGTGAACTGAAATGAATATGGAATTATGGGCGGCGACGTTTTTTGCGTTTTGCCGTATTACTTCATTTTTATATTTTTTACCTTTCTTTTCAGGACGGTCGATTCCTGCAATGGCAAAGGTTACATTTGGACTTGGTCTTTCGATTACAGTGGCCGATCAAGTTGATGTCTCTCACATAAAGACAGTTTGGGACGTCGCAGCTTATGCAGCAACGCAAATTGTAATTGGATTATCCCTTGCAAAAATTGTAGAAATGCTGTGGAACATTCCGAAAATGGCCGGACATATTTTAGACTTTGATATCGGTTTATCACAGGCAAGTTTGTTTGATGTAAACGCAGGGTCGCAGTCTACTTTACTATCAACAATTTTCGATATATTTTTTCTCATTATTTTTATTTCACTTGGCGGCATTAACTATTTCGTTGCCACGATTTTAAAATCGTTTCAATATACAGAGGCGATTTCAAAATTGTTGACGACTAGTTTTTTAGATAGTCTACTCGCAACGTTATTATTTGCGATTACATCAGCGGTCGAAATTGCTTTACCGCTTATGGGAAGCTTATTCATTATTAATTTCGTCCTAATTTTAATCGCAAAAAATGCACCGCAATTAAATATTTTTATGAATGCATTCGTCATTAAAATTACATGTGGTATTTTATTTATTGCAATGAGCGTACCAATGCTCGGTTATGTGTTTAAAAATATGACAGATGTATTACTGGAAGAGTATACGACACTATTTAACTTTTTCTTAACGAAGTAGGGGGACGCGTATGGCAAAGGATAATAAAACAGAAAAGGCCACCCCGCAGAAGCGTAAAAAATCGCGTGAAGAAGGGAATATCGCCCGGAGTAAAGATTTAAATAATTTATTTTCTATTCTCGTATTAGCAGTTGTCGTTTATTTTTTCGGAGATTGGCTAGGGTTTGAGATTGCCAATTCTGTAGCGGTGCTGTTTGATCAAATCGGAAAAAGTACAGATTCGACCGAGTATTTTTATTTAATGGGGATTTTGCTACTAAAAGTATCAGCTCCTATATTAATACTCGTATATGCTTTTCATTTATTCAATTATATGATTCAAGTCGGTTTCTTATTTTCTTCTAAAGTCATAAAGCCGAAAGCATCACGTATTAATCCGAAAAACTATTTTACGAGACTGTTTAGTCGTAAAAGTTTAGTAGATATTTTGAAATCACTGTTTTATATGGGATTAATCGGTTACGTTGCGTACGTTCTTTTTAAAAAGAATTTAGAGAAGATCGTGAGTATGATTGGATTTAACTGGACTGCGTCACTTACTGAAATTATTAGGCAAATTAAATTTATCTTTTTAGCTATTTTAATTATTTTAATCGTTCTTTCTATTATTGATTTCATTTATCAAAAGTGGGAGTACGAGCAAGATATTAAGATGAAAAAAGAAGAAGTAAAACAAGAGCATAAAGATAATGAAGGGGACCCACAAGTAAAGGGGAAACGAAAAAACTTTATGCATGCCATCTTGCAAGGGACTATTGCGAAAAAGATGGATGGTGCAACGTTTATTGTAAATAACCCGACGCATATTTCAGTCGTACTTCGTTACAATAAACAAGTTGATGCGGCGCCAATTGTCGTTGCAAAAGGGGAAGATGAGCTCGCATTATATATACGGACGCTTGCCCGTGAACAAGAAATACCGATGGTGGAAAACCGTCCGCTCGCTCGGTCTTTATATTATCAAGTCGAGGAAGATGAGACGATTCCAGAAGATTTATACGTAGCTGTAATTGAAGTTATGCGCTATTTAATTCAAACGAATGAACTTGAAGTATAATAGCGCGTTTGGAGGGGATCTCTTTGTTTAAGATGGATTCTGCAAGAACCTATTTTTCTATCTTTTTAGCAGCGTCATTCGTTGTGGCGCTCTTAATTCCACTTCCACCATTTATACTTGATATCGTTATCGTTTTTCTACTAAGTATGTCAGTACTTATTTATATGCGAGCTACAAGTATTAACGAGTGGGATGAATTAAAGTCATTTCCGACGATGTTGTTATTAATCGGGATTTTCCGCGTATCGATTAACGTTTCGACGACGCGAGCGATTTTAACAGACGGAAATGCGGGTCATGTTATTGAAGAGTTCGGTCAGTTCGTAATTGGCGGAAACTTATTAATTGGTATCGTTATTTTTATAGTTTTAATCATTTTCCAGTTTATCGTTGCAAACGGTGCATCTCGTACCGCTGAAGTAGCAGCTCGTTTTACACTTGATTCTTTACCAGGGAAACAAATGTCTATCGATGCGGATTTAAACCAGCGTATTATTTCAGAAAAAGATGCACAAGCAAAACGAAAAAAATTAAATATGGAAACAGAGTTTTACGGGGCGATGGATGGTGCCGGGAAGTTCATTAAAGGGGACGTTATTTTCGGGATTGTCATTTTATTCGTAAATATCATCTTCGGTTTAATTGTCGGAATGATGCAGCAAGGAATGAGCTTTGCAGATGCGGCTCTTCATTATACACAGTTAACTGTCGGTGACGGAATCGTAAACCAAATCGGTTCGTTAATGCTTGCGATTTCAACAGGTATTATCGTAACGCGTGTATTTGATGGTTCACCGGATACGGTAACAGAAGGAATCTTTAAAGAGTTATTAGCGCATGAAGTTGTTGTATATGCGCTCGGTGGTTTGTTTATCGCAATGGGTATTTTTACTCCGCTACCATTCCTACCGTTTGCTCTCGTTGGTGGAACAATTATCTTCTTAGGAATTCGCAATAAAAAGCGAATAAAGAAAGAGAAAGAAGACGAGCTCCAAAAAGAATTAGAAATGATTCAAGGCGAGGATGAGCAATTACAACAAGTGGAAGATTCATTTGGAGTCTTTACAGATAAATATCCGATTATTGTAGAACTCGGTTTAGATTTAGCGGCACTTGTAAAGCAGAAAATTAATGGGGAAACAGCTCGTGATAAAGTTGTTCTTATGAGGAAATCGATTATTACTGACCTTGGTATTAACGTTCCTGGCATTAACTTTAAAGATAATACGAGTTTTAGACCACGTGGTCGTTACATTATTCGTATTAAAGGTGCGAAGGCGGCTGAAGGTGTTTTAAAATCAGGTTATTTATTAGCACTAAAAACACCGAACGTAATGGCTGATCTAGATGCAGAACCAGCGAAAGATCCAATCTTCGGTGAAGATGGATATTGGATCTTAGAGCATATGGTGCAAGATGCACAAATGAAGGGCTATCAAGTGTTAGAGCCACTTAGTATATTAATTACACATTTAGATGTTGTCGTTAGACGTAATCTTCATGAGTTAATTCAGCGTCAACATGTGAAAGACTTAATTAACTCGCTTGAAAATGATAATGGCGTTTTATTAGAAGAGATTAAGAAGAAAGAAATCGATTTATCACTCGTTCAAAATGTTATTAAACAACTTCTAAAAGAAGGTATTTCAATCCGTGATTTACCAACGATTATTGAAGGTATTATTGACGGAAAAGAAGTGTATCAAAATCATGTTGATGGTGTAACGGCATTCGTCCGTGAATGTATTTCAAAAGTTATTTGTGAAAATGCGAAAAATCCGGACGGGAAAATTTATGCGGCGCTTTTCTCTGATTCAATAGAGCTAGATGCGGATGTTGTGAACAATTCCTATCAAGGTTACTTATTAAACTGGGATTTAGATTTAGAAACACGTGTCATTGAGCAAGTACAGCGCGTCTTTAAACAAGCCCGTTTAATGGGAAGAGAGCCAGTGTTATTAACGCGTAGAAAAGATTTCAGATTTGCGATTGTAAGACTGCTAGAACGTTATCAAGTGGAAGCACAAGTACTGTGTATTAGCGAATTAGCACCAGAAATTGTTGTAGATCAAATTGCCTATATTGAATAGTAGGGGGTGAAGTAATGGAAAGTACAGAAAAGAAAGAAGCGTTAATGCGAATAAAAGCAGCTTCGAAAAATGAATTGTATCGAAAGTTATTTGACCAATATGGTACAGATTATTATTACGTTGTCGATGAAAGTGTAAAACGAAATATCCCGTTTTTTTGGAAAAAGGATTATGAAATGTTAGTTGCTTTTCCAGAGGATAAACAGGAAGAAGTGAATGAAGGAACAGCACAATTTCATGAACAATTAATGGATGTTGTGAATGATCCTTCAGAACAAATTGTGAAGGCGAATGGAATTCAATCAGTACTGCACAATTTAGAAAACGTAACGACTTCTATGTCATACGCGGCAATGCAAACAGGAAATAGTGAAGAATGGGCAAGAAAAAAAGAGAAACTATTAAAGCTGTTTGAAAAAGGAATCGTCGTGGTGAAACAGACGGAAGAAACGAAAGTAACGAAAAAGCAAAAAGTTGTGAAACAAGTCGTTCCGGCGAAGAAAAAAGAAGTAGTTGCAAAGAAAGAAAATCAAGAATCTGTACCGTTTATTATTCAAAAAGTAATTCGGATGCTAGAACAAAACGATGTAGAACAATATTTCATTCATGCATATGCTGAAAAGTTAAAAGTGAAGTTTGAAAATGCAACGATGATTACAGAAGAGGAAGTAATCGGGTATATATTAGAAGATATGAGATCTCACTTCAACACTGAAAATGTATTTGAAAAAGAAGTACAAACAATTGCATTAATCGGTCCAACTGGCGTTGGGAAAACGACGACGCTTGCGAAAATGGCATGGCAATTTCACGGTAAGAAAAAAACGGTTGGCTTTATTACGACGGATCACTCTCGCATTGGGACAGTACAGCAACTGCAAGATTACGTAAAGACAATTGGATCAGAAGTAATCGCTGTGCGTGATGAAGCGGCAATGACAAGAGCACTTACGTATTTTAAAGAAGAAGCACGCGTCGATTATATTTTAATTGATACAGCCGGAAAAAATTATCGTACGTCAGATACAGTAGAAGAAATGATTGAAACGATGGGACAAGTAGAACCAGATTATATTTGTTTAACGTTATCAGCTTCTATGAAAAGTAAAGATATGATTGAAATTATTACGAACTTTAAAGATATTCATATAGATGGTATCGTGTTTACGAAATTTGATGAAACAGCAAGTAGTGGCGAATTGTTGAAAATTCCAGCAGTTTCATCAGCTCCAATTGTATTAATGACAGACGGACAAGACGTAAAGCAACATATACATATCGCTACAGCTGAACATTTAGCGAAACAAATGTTACAAACATCGTAAGAAAAGAGGTGAAGAATAAGGCGGTTGCCTTATTCAAAGGAATATGAACGGTCTTTATATAGGTTCTATGGGAATGATGAATTACATGCAGCGTATTAATGTTCATTCGAATAACGTTGCAAATGCCCAAACGACAGGATTTAAAGCAGAAAATATGACTTCTAAAGTATTTGATGTACAAGACACATATCGCCGCGGAGATGGGGCTATGACAAATATCGGTTCGGTCGATTACGCTGTAGTACCAGCTGCGACGCATGTGAACTTAGTACAAGGAAATGTACAAATTACAAATAGTGCTACAGATTTCTTTTTAGATGACGGTGCGGCAGGCACATCATCATTTTTCGTTACATCTAAAAATGATGAAACGTTTTTAACGAGAGATGGAAGCTTCACATTAAATAGTGATCGTTATTTGCAAACATCGTCTGGTGCATATGTTATGGATGTAAATAATGAACGTATTCGTATTCCTGAAAATGTGAATTTCTTCGTATCTAATAATGGAGAAATTTATAGAGAAATTAACGAGGGAACTTTGCAAAAACCAGATATTAAGAGAATCGTAATTGCACAGTTGCAAACAAAAACAGTAGATGCAGAAACAAATGCTCGTCTCGTGCAGCGTGAAAACAAAAGCTTTACACTAGCAGAAGGAAATATTGCTAATTTACCGAATGGAACAGGAATAGTAAAAAATCATATGCTAGAAAATTCAAATGTAGATATGACGAAAGAGATGGCAGATCTTATGTCGAGTCAAAAAATGATTCAAGCATCTCAGCGTATTATGACTTCATTTGATAAAATTTATGAAAAAGAAGCGAATGAAATATTGAGATAAAGGAGACTTCCCGTTAAGGGGAGTCTTTTTTTGGTTGCTTTTATTACAGTTACAACATAAAATGATAATCATTATCACTTTATGTTGTTTAATAAGAATGGAAGTTGTGATGGTCGTATCAATTGTTTAACTAGGTGAATTAAAAACGAAGGGGAAGGTGTATTTATGTCTACTAAAAAGAAACTTTGTATTGGATTATGTTTAATTTCTAGAAAGAAAGAACAAGAGAGTATGTTTAATTTCTAGAAAGAAAGAACAAGAGAGTATGTTTAATTCAGGGATAGATGAACAAGTAGAGTTGGCACTACAGGCAGAAGAGGCTAAGTTAGATTTTGTTTTTAAAGCAGATTATTTAGTGGCGCACCCGGATTTAATCGCTCGTAATAAGGGGAATGTAATGTTAGATCCGACATTATTATTTACTGCTATTACGTATGCAACAGAAAAAATTGGAGTGGTTACGACTGCCTCCACATCGTTTTATCCACCATACATACTTGCGAGGCAATTACAATCTTTAAATTGGATTAGTAATGGCCGAGTAGGTTGGAATATTGTCACATCCATTGATGGTGCAGAAAACTTTGGTGAGACAGGGATGCCGCCATCTGAGGAACGATATGCGAAAGCTGCAGAATGTACAGAGTTAGTAAGGAAACTTTGGAGAAGCCATCCTTATGAAGTTTTGAAAGTAGATAACACTGAAGTCATTAGAGAGATGGTAAAGCCTATTGAGCACAGTGGTGAATACTTTGAGGTGAAAGGGCCACTTAATATTCCGCAGCATATTTCAGGAGAAATGCCATTATTTCAAGCGGGTGCTTCAGAGGCTGGCCGTAATTTCGCTGCTTCTGTTGCGGATGCGATTTTCGCCGCGATGCCAGATATAGAATCAGGAATCGAACTTCGTCAAAATTTAAGAAGAAGAGCAGAAAAGCATGGCCGAAAGCAAGATGATGTACGGGTATTACCTGGATTGTATTTCTTTATCGGTGATACATATGAAGAAGCGCTAGAGATGCATAGGCAAGCTCATCAACATCTCACAATGGAGAAGAGATTGGCTTTACTTGAAATGGTACTCGGATTAGATGCTAGAGGAATTTTACTAGAAAGTAAGATAAAGGAAGATATGTTGCCAAGTAGAGAGCAAACTGTACGTAGTAAAACACATGCCGAATTATTACGGAATTTCATCATTAAAAATGAACCAACTGTTGAACAAATACTAGAACGACCAGAAGTTGTTTGTTCTGCTCATTGGGTTGCGATTGGTACACCACAAGATGTATTCCAGCAAATTATGGAAAGATTTGAAGCAGGAGCACTAGATGGATTTATTGCAATTCCAGGTGGGCCTCAGAAATCATTGGATCTATTCTTTAGTGAAGTTATTCCGTTATTTGTGAAGGCGGGTATATTTAGGGAAGAATATACAGGTTCAACTTTGCGTGAACATTTAGAGGGGACTTCATTAAATACTTTGCTGTTAAAATAAGTAGAATACTATGTAGAAAATGCCTTTCATAAGAAGGCTTTTTCTTTTTTTGTTAAAATTTCAGAATTATCAATTGACTTTATAGGTCTTCTTTTTTTATATTAGTAGGTATAGTAATAACTACTAATATAAAATGAATGCATCGTTTTCAAATGAGAGCTATGTAGATTGTGAGGGGTTACCGATGGATGAAATAATAAAAGAGTTACAAAAGCTAGGTTTTTCCCAATATGAATGCAAAGCGTACATTGGATTATTAAAACATTCCCCAGTAACAGGATACGAAGTGAGTAAACAAACAGGGGTACCTCGTTCGATGATTTATGAAGTACTTGGCAAGTTGATGGATAAAGGAGCGGTGCATATCGTTCCTTCTGAACCAGTGAAATATGTACCAGTGCCAGCTACGGAATTAATGGATCGAATGCGAAAAGACTTTGAAAAGTCCTTTGCATTTTTAGACCAGAAATTAAATTGTTTAGAACAAGAGCGGCAAATTGATGTAATTTCGCATATTCGCTCAAATGATCGTGTTTTGAAAGAAATATGCAATATAATTAATAGAGCAAAAGAAGAGCTATGGATTTCAGTATGGGAAGATCAAGTGCACGAGATTGAGCCGTTCATTCATCAAAAGGAAGAGGAAGGCGTACATATTTTTTCCATTTTATTTGGTGCTCCAGAAACAAAAATAGGAGCGACATTTCATCATAATTATATGACACCTCACGTCGTTGAAAAGAGAATGGGAGGTCATTTAACTGTTATCGCGCGTGATGGGGAAGAAGTATTAATTGCTAACTTTTCAAATGATAGCACTTCATGGGCGGTGACAACGTATGATCCAGCTTTAGTACTCGTCGCTACAGAGTATGTTCGGCACGATATTATGGTGGAAGAGATTACGAAGGAGTTTGGAGCTGATAAATTAGATACATTATGGCGTGAAAACATAGATTTAGTTCATGTCGTAACAGGCAAACGCACGATGGAAGAAATGGAGGGAGATAATGGTGAATAAAGCTCAAGCACATATGACACTGCAGAGCGATGATTCATTTCAGCAAGGTGTAAAGGATTGTTTACCAACTGTATTTGGATATTTGAGCATTGGTATAGCAGCTGGTGTTATTGCGAAAACAGCAGGTTTTTCGGTCATAGAAATCGCCTTTATGTCCACGTTAATTTACGCAGGTTCTGCTCAGTTTATATTAGCGGGGATGTATGCAGCAGGTGCCCCAGCTTCAGCAATTATTTTTACCGTGTTCTTTGTTAATTTACGTCACTTATTAATGAGTGCGGCACTTGCGCCTTACTTCACGAAGATACCTCTTTTTAAAAATGTAATAATTGGTTCGCAAATTACAGATGAAACTTTCGGCGTTGCAGTGCAACAAGCAGCGCAAAAAGGATATTTAGGCGAGAAATGGATGATGGGCCTTAATGTAACAGCGTATTTAAATTGGATTCTTGCTACAGTTATCGGGGGGCTTTTTGGTGAGTGGATACCAGATCCTCATACGTACGGGATGGATTATGCATTACCAGCGATGTTTATCGGATTATTTGTACTTCAGCTAATAAGTAGTAAACCGAAACTAGCAATTCATCTCAGTGTAGCAATTGTAGCGATTATTATCGCATACGTTTCACACTTATTTATGCCAGATAGTATAGCAGTTATTATTGCAACATTACTAGCTGCGACGATTGGAGTGCTGATTGAAAAATGGAAATGAGATTAGATGTATTATTACTATTACTAGCGGCAGGAGCTGTCACACTCGTTCCGCGTATTTTGCCTCTTCTCGTATTTAGTAAAATACAAATTCCAGACTGGGGTTTAAAATGGTTAAATTACATACCAATTGCGATATTAGCAGCACTTTTAGCACAAGTATTATTTATGCATGAGACGATGCAGTGGGATTATCTTATCGCCGCAATTCCAACATTTCTTGTCGCAATCTATACTCGTAGTCTATTAGGAACCGTATTAACTGGAGTGATTGTGATTATTTTGTTACGTTTCTTTTTCTAGAAAGGATTCGGCTTATATAATAGCGAAAGGTGTAATAATAAGAAATATATAGGGGTGGTGTTATGATACTTTTAACGATAGGAGCAATATTGTTAACGTTGTTTATTTTCTTTATTATCGGCTTTATTACGTTTATGATGTTTGTTGATAAGGCGACACCTCAAATTTATTATACACCTTGTGAATCAGTGACAGTGAAGTCTAAAGGTAAAGATAGAAGGAAGAAAAGTTGATGTCGTGCTTTTCTTCCTTTTCTTTTACATTCCTGAAAGAACTAACAACAACACTCCGAATAGAAAACTAATAAAAGAAAGAAAACCGATACATATCGAGAACACACGATTATTTCTCCATTCGCGCCAGAAGACGATAAATCCTAAAATGCAAAGGAAAAACCAAATGGGTAAAAATATGAACTCACTCATTTTCTTGGGGAGTAACGAATAAAAAGTTGTTACATATAGTACCCAATTTGTCAAAAATAAAATACAAACGATAATGGATTGTGAATAGGGACGTTTTAAAAATTTCTCATTTTTAACTGTTATAAAAATGAGAGTTAGCGCTGATATAAAGGCAATGATTATGAAAATAAGTAAGAGTAATGTAAGGGGCATTAGAACCTCCTTTATAAGAGTGCATTCATAAGAAATGAATCTATTAAATTGTATACTTGTTTTGTAGAGTGTTCGTTATATTTTTCAGTGTATGGATTTAAAAATCCATGCTCACCTTGTAGTTGTTTTATTTCTAATAAAGGATTATCTTGTTGCTGTAATGTTTTCGTTAAGGAGGATACTGAAAAACTAATTTCTTTTTCAGGAAAAATCAGTAATGTAGCGCATGCAGGCTTCATGTGAACATAATCACGTATACGAGAGCCGTAACATCCAATAATAAAATCTAGTTTTGGATTGTTACTACATAGCCATGAGATGGTAGCTCCAACGCTAAAGCCGATAAGTCCAATATGTGCGTAACGATTGGAAAGGCTATGAATGAGTTCCTCAATTTGCTTTTTTCCACCATCAAATCCAATGTGGTTCATAAAATATTGGTATGCTTTTTCTTCATTATTATAATGAAATGCCTGTTGTAATTTTAGAAGATTCGGGCAGAATACATCTATTTGAGATGAAGTGAAGTGGTCAATTACATGATGCATATGATCATTTACACCATATATTTCATGTGAAACAACGAGAGCTAATTTTTTCTTCATCATTACAAAATTTCTCTTTGAAACTTGTATTCTTTCTCTACAAGGCAAACACGCAAGTGGAAGTTTTCATACCATTGCTCACGGCCTCTTTTTTTCGCTTCTTTATGTAAGGCGTTCTTTTTCCAATTTTCAATTGCTTCAAGTGATTCCCAATAAGAGATTGTAATGCCGAGGCCCGAATTATCTCGTGCACTTTCTACACCTAAAAATCCAGGTTGCTGTTTCGCAAGTTCCTCCATTGTTTCGGCAACGGTACTATAATCTGTTGTATCATTTGATAAATTAGAAGTGAATATAACTGCATAATAAGGTTTGTTTTTTTCTAAATCAGATTTCATTGTCTTTCCTCCTTAATGTATAGTACGAATAATTCATCCATAGTTTGTATTTTAGCAGGTCACAAAAAGAAAAGAAGTAGAAAATTCTAATTTTTTCATCCCATGTAAAATAGAAGATAGAAGAAATTTATAATAAATAATCTAAAGAAAGAAAAACGCCACTTCAAAAAATTGAAGTGGCGTTTCTTATATTTCCTCTAAGCTATTAACTGGAACAGTTAATTCGCGACCTGGATTTTTTACTTCATATATGCGGGCGGTTTCGTTGCTTTCGTCGACGTGTTGAATCATAACAGGCATGCCTTGAAAACTGACATTGGCATGTTCCGCTGACACAGAAAGCTCTTTTGCACGTTGAATATTCATTTATATTCCTCCCATCATTATTATCTTTGCTAAAAAAGAGGAATAATATACCATTTCGAGACATTCTTAAAGTTTTTGTATTATTTGTAATGTTTCTTTAATAAATGAAGTGAAGATGGAATCAGGATAGGACTGTACGATTTCATATGCTTCTGTTACTTCTTCAAGAGCTCTTTTTTTATCATTAAGTTTGACATAACAAAGAGCACGATATGCCCCAGCTGTTGTAAGCCGTGCGTGATCAAGTGGATGGTTTATATAATCTGGTATGATAGCACGTTGTAATGTTTTTAAAGCTTCTTCGTATTGTTTTAAACCATACAAAGCTTTTCCTTTTTCAAGATAATACGATCCATCATCTTGAAAAATTCGCTCATCTTTTAGTTTTTCTCGAAATTGTTCTACATGTTCTAATGCAATAGTATATTCATGAGTAATTGTGTTGTAGTAGTAAGCTTTTAAAAGATTAATAACCGCTGCAGATAAAGTATCTTCTGTAAAAATGGCAAATTGCTCTGATTTTTTTATGTAATGTAAATATTGTTCTTTATCAGCCGTTAGGACTTTTTGGTAAGATAAAATACGGTAAAATTCATCTGTTTTATAATACACTTGATGTTTTTTTGAAAATGCAAGTGCATCTAAAATGACACTTTCACATTGTTCGTAATTACCATATGCAAGAAAAATAATCGCCTCATATAAATATAACTCGATATGTATAATGAGATCCATTTCTAAATGTTTCTCTTCATAGTCATTTCGGATGCTAGCAATGAGTTGTAAACATTCAGCATACTTTTTACGTGTGAATATCGTAAAGGATAATTTTAATTTTGTTTCCGTACTTTCCCGGTATAACGTATATTTTTCAAAAATAGAAGTAGCCTTTTCCACGTAATGTTCAATATTGTAATCTTTCATTTTAGCCGCAGCTGTTACAAATTGTTTATATAAACGAGCGGTATTCAAAGTGGGAGGTAGCTCTTTTTGAACGATAGGTAGTAAGATCTCATATACTTCATCGTACTTATTTGCTTTTATTAGTTGTTCCATTTGTTGAATGAGTTCTATCGTTTCCACATCATCATCTTCTAGTAAAAAACTCGTTTCGCATCCAAGTTTTTCAGCAATATATTGTAATGTTTTCATGGAAGGTGTAGCTTTTCCGTTTTCAATTTGGCTTAGCATACTTTTTGTCAGTTCTGAACCTGCTAAATCAGTTTGAGTAAGCTTTTTTTCTTTTCGTAACGTTTTAATTTTTGCACCGAGAGTAGCCATTATATGCTCCTTTATAATTTAAAAGTTAAACACAATTAAACTTTTTATTGTAAAAATTGGAAAGTTGATTATATAATAAGTTTAACACAATTTAACTTTTAAGGGGAGAGTGTCATAATGGGGGATGTAAGTATAGGTCAACATGATTGGAAAATGAAGATTGCAACGAGAAATATTATTTTAATGATGATTGGAAAAATGACGTCCTTGTTAGGGGCGGGTATTTATACGTTTGCAATGGGGTTATACGTATTAAAGACAACTGGTTCAGGAATGGGGTTTGCAACTACTCTTATTTGCGGATCAATACCAAGAATGATCTGTGGCCCAATTGCAGGTGCTGTAGCTGACCGCGTCAATCGAAAATGGCTTGTCATTGGCACAGATTTATTAAGTAGTTTAACGATGCTTATTATGTTTATTCTTGCAACTACTTTTGGGCCATCACTACTGTTTATTTATGTATCAGCGGCATTATTATCAATTTGTGCAAGTTTTTATTCTGTAGCATTAACTTCGTCTATTCCTAATTTAGTAGATGAGGAGCGTATTCAAAAAGCGAGTGCTTTGAACCAGACTGCAGCATCATTATCGAATATTTTAGCACCAATTATTGGCGGAGTTGTATTTGGTTTCTTTTCAATTAAGTCGTTCTTTCTGTTAAATAGTATTACATTCTTTTTAGCGGTAATTGTACAATTATTTATCGTATTTGATTTATATAAAAAAGAAATGGTTGAAAGTAAAGAGCATTTCTTGATGAGTATAAAAGAAGGTTTTTCATATATAAAAAGACAGCATGAAATATATGGTTTAATGAAAATAGGGCTATGGGTAAACTTTTTTGCAAGTGCACTGTTCGTTTCACTACCATTTATTATTATTCAAAACCTGCATTTATCCTCGAAGCAACTCGGTGTTGTAGAGGGAATGTTAGCAGTCGGGATGCTAATTGGTGCGATTGCATTATCAGTACGTAAAGAAGTGAATAATCCGTTTTGCTCTGTTTATATTGGGCTGTTTTTATTTGCGGGTTTAAGTTTATGTACAGTCTTCCCATTGTTAGTTACCATTCCGAAAGTAGTAAGTTTTATGTACTATATTGCTTTTATGATTTTAACGGGTATATCAATGATGGCTGTAAATATCCCGATGCAAGTACATTTGCAAAAGACGACAGATCCAAGTTATTTAGGCCGCGTTTTCGGTTTGCTTGAAACAATTGCTACTGCCATTGCACCGCTTGGTATGATTGTATATGGATTATTATTAGATATGTTACCGACTAGCATTGTTATGATGACAATAGGCGGAGGATTATTGTTAGTTGTTTTAGTTGGAGTGAAGAAGCATGTAGCAAAAAAGCAAGTGGATGTGTCAGCCTAAAAGAAAATTTGACTTAATGATAAAAAATGACCAAATTAGTATTTTAGTTTTTGAAACTCTTTTTCATGTATGTTACAGTAAAGTGAGCAGACAAAGAAAAGGAGAAAACATCATGAAAAAAATAAGTTTTGTTATGCTTTTTCTGTTAGTTGTAATGGCTGGATGTAGCAATTATGACACGTATATTGAAACAGGTATGCAATCATTGAAAGATGAAAAATATAGTGATGCAACAATGTGGTTCGAAAAAGCAGAAAAAGAGAAATCAGGAAATGAAGCGAAATCATATAAAGAAATTGCCGAGATAATGGATCACGGAGCAACAGCATTAAAAGACGGTAAGTATTTAGAAGCGAAAGATATTGCAAATGAAGTGTTACAAAAGAAAAAAGATGATGAACTTGAAAAATCTGTAAAATTAAATGCAGAGAATATGCTTCAAAAAGCAAAAGATGTGGAAGAGAAAGTAAATGAAAGAGTGGCAAAGCGGAGAAAAGTAGAAGAAGAAGGAATCGATAAACTTATTAAAGCTGTCGATAGTATAGATGAAGTGAAAGAAAAAGAGAAAAAAGTTTCAGAAGCATTAGATAAGGCTGAGGAGGCACAAGCAAAAATTGAGGCGAAGAAAAATAAATAGAGTTTTAGTTTAAGAGGCTGTCGTGTATAACGACAGCCTTTTAATTTTTGGCTGCGAAAGAAAGGATGCTATGTAGTAAAAAAGAAATGATTTTAGAATTCCATCTGTCCTCATGATGAATCGTATAAATGTTACGCTGAAATTCAAATCTTGGAATTGGTATATAGCATAGCTCATTTCGCTGTATTTCTTGTTCAATAGCAAGTTTAGAAATAAAAACGACGCCATTCCCGTATTTTAAAATTTGTTTCATCGTTTCTAATGAATCTAGTTCAATTTCAGATTGGAATGTGATGTTATGTGCTAGTGTCCATTGTGTAAGTAAATCTCTCGTTGTAGATGGATTACGATGCAATAATATACGTTCTTTTTCGATATCTTGTAATGATACATTTGTCTTTTTAGCAAAATGATGTTCTTTGGAAAAAGCGAGAACAAGTGTATCAGGCATTACATTCGTTTGTTTTAAAAGTGGTTCATCAAATGGTGCAGCAGAAATTACTCCGAGATCAATTTCATGATTTTGTAGCATGATTCGAATTTCAGGAGCTGGTTTTACCATGAGTGTTATTTTTATATTAGGAAATTCGCATTGAAATTGGTGAACAACTTCTGGTAAAAGATAAGTCGCTGGTACATAACTAGCACCGATTGTTATAGCACCTTTATGAAAATCTTTAAACTCTTGTGTGACCCGCCTAGCTTCTTTCATAAGTGCATCTATTTTACAAGCATAATGATGCAATGCCTCGCCAGCCTCTGTTAAGAAATACCTTCCGGAACGTAATTCAAATAAAGACACACCGAGTTCCTCCTCTAAGCTTTTTATATGAAATGTAATAGTAGGTTGTTTCACGCCAAGTTTTTCTGCAACAATCGTAAGCTTTTTGTATTTCTTAATAAGCACTACAATTTCTAATTTTAAGATATTCATTATGAATTGCCCGCCTTTTTTATTTTAACTATAGAAAAAATCTATAGAAATAAATAGTTTATTAGAAGTTTTTTAATTTAATCTTTACAGTACATTAACATTCAGTATAAATCCTCCATATAGAATGAAAGCAGGTTAAGAATGAGGGGAGAGAGGTGAAACAATGGATATTAAAATTCACGGATTAGAAAAGACATTTGGACAAACACAGGCGTTAAAACCACTGCAAATTGTCATGAAACAAGGGGAATTTACCACACTTTTAGGACCTTCTGGATGCGGAAAAACGACTTTACTTAGAATGATTGCAGGGCTTGAAGAGCCGGATAAAGGTGAAATATATTTTGGAGATAAGTGTATGTATTCTGGTGCGAAAAAAATAAAAACATCTCCTCATGAACGGAATATCGGTATGGTATTTCAAGATTTTGCTTTATGGCCGCATATGACTGTGTTTGAAAATGTTGCATTTGGATTAAGGGCTACAAAGCAAACGAATCATTTACGAGAAAAGGTAGAAGATGCGATAAAACGAGTTCGTTTACAAGGTATGGAGAAAAGATATCCACAGGAACTTTCTGGTGGACAGCAGCAACGTGTTGCATTTGCTAGAGCAATTGTAACAAAACCTCATTTTATTTTGTTTGATGAACCGCTTAGTGCACTCGATGCAATTTTGCGTGAAGAAATGCGCTTAGAGCTTATGGATATCGTTCATTCTATTGGCTTAACGGCATTGTATGTAACGCATGATCAAACGGAAGCTATGTCAATGTCAGATCAAATTATTGTCATGAAACAAGGAGAAGTATTACAAAAAGGAACGCCAGAAGATATTTATGTGAAGCCGTCTCATGAATTTGTTGCAAAGTTTGTTGGTAAGGCAAATTGGCTTGTAGAGAATAAACAAATGGTTCGTCCAGAGCACGTGAACTGGGCAAAAAATGAAGTGTGCGATACGTATACAGGTGAAATTCAGCACGTTACATATGTAGGAGAACGTTATGAAGTGAAAGTAAACATGGGGACACTCGGTGTATGGACAGCTTATCACAATAGTAAGCTAAGCGTCGGTAAACCGGTATCGTTATATGTACAAAAAAAATGTATTCATCATATAGGGGGAGAGTCGTATGAAGAAATTCAGTTCGCTTAAGTCTTTATTTGTATGTACTTTACTATTTTCAGCTGTAGTAACAGGGTGTAGTTCAAAGACAGGTAGTGCAGATGCAAAAAATAAAAATTCTAATGAAAAGAAAATTGTTGTATATAGTGCAGGACCGAAAGGATTAGCAGAAAAAATTCAAAAGGACTTTGAAAAGAAAACCGGTATAAAAGTGGAAATGTTTCAAGGAACAACAGGTAAGATTTTAGCGAGAATGGAAGCTGAAAAGAAAAATCCAGTCGTTGACGTTGTCGTACTCGCTTCTTTACCAGCGATGGAAGGACTAAAGAAAGATGGTCAAACGTTACCTTATAAAGAAGCGAAACAAGCTGATAAGCTACGTTCTGAATGGTCAGATGATAAAGGACATTATTTCGGATATAGTGCTTCCGCATTAGGAATTGTGTACAACACAAAAAATGTGAAAACAGCACCTGAAGATTGGAGCGATATAACGAAAGGAGAATGGAAAGGAAAAGTGAATCTTCCAGATCCAGCACTTTCAGGTTCAGCTTTAGACTTTGTAACAGGATATGTGAAAAAGAATGGACAAGATGGATGGAAATTATTTGAACAACTTAAGAAAAATGAAGGTACAGTAGCGGGGGCAAACCAAGAAGCGTTAGACCCAGTTGTAACAGGTGCGAAAGATATGGTAATTGCGGGTGTTGATTATATGACGTACAGTGCAAAAGCTAAGGGTGAACCGGTTGATATCGTATATCCAAAAAGCGGAACAGTTATTAGTCCACGTGCAGCAGGCATTATGAAGGGTAGTAAAAATGTAGAAGGTGCAAAAGAGTTTATTGATTATTTATTATCAGATGATGTACAAAAACAAGTTTCTAAAGCGTATTTATTGCCAGGTAGAAAAGATATAAAAGCTGAAAATAGACCGAATGTAGAAGAGATTCCAGTATTACATATTGACTGGAAAACAGTTGAGAAAGAACAAGATGCAATAGGAAAACAATTTAAGAAAGTATTTCAATAAGATGGTGATTACATGGTAAATCGATTCGTGTCAGTAAGACAAGTTGGAATGACAGTAGCGTTGTTACTTGTGGCGATGTTAATCGTCATTCCGCTTTTTCTCATTTTATTTTCTAGTGTATATGAAAATAGCAGTTGGAATTTTTTAAAGCCTTTTGAAGTCATGCAGAGTGGCGGATTAGCTGGGATTTTTCTGAATTCGATGCTGCTAGGTGTACTCGTTGTAATAGGAGCTACAATATTTGCATTTCCATTGGCGTTCATTATGAGTAAAACAGATGTAGGAAAGTATAGTAAGTTAGATATTGTTTTTATGATTCCATTTATGACCCCGCCTTATATCGGATCGATGGGATGGATTTTGTTCATGCAACCTAAGGGCTATTTTGAACAATTTTTTCCGATGCTAAAGACGATTTCATCATCGTTTTTTAGTTTAGGAGGTATGGTCTTAATTATGAGTCTGCATTTATTCCCATTCCTTTATTTCATGTTGAAAAACACGTTACTTCAGATTGGGAGTAGTAAAGAAGAAGCGGCAGCAGTTCATGGTGGGAGCTTTTTCTATCGTTTACGAAAAATAATATTGCCGTTATTAGTATCAAGCTATGTCATGGGTGCTTTACTCATTTTCGTAAAGACGATTGCTGAATTTGGAACACCAGCTACATTTGGGCGTAGAATAGGATTCCACGTGTTAACATCAGAAATCCATAAATTTATTTCGAGTTGGCCGATTGATTTTAGTAGTGCAACAGCATTATCTTCTTTATTACTTAGTGCATGTATGCTCATTTGGTATATGCAAAATGTATTGAATCGAAAGTATTCATATGCAATGGTTAGTGGAAAAGGTGTGAAATCTAAAAGGTATACTTTGTCTATATTTGCGCGCGTTGTAGCATGGGTTTATGTGATTAGTTTGCTAATCGTATCAATTGGTATCCCATACTTTTCTATACTAATTGCTTCATTGTCGAAATTAAGAGGTGGTGGATTACATGTAAATAACTTTACAATAAGTCATTATGAAGCATTGTTTACAATGGGTTCTCCAGGATTAGAAGCTTTATGGAACAGTTTTCTTTTTTCGCTCGTAACAGCGGTTGTTGCTGTAATGATTGGAGTCTTTTTAGCACTTATGATTCGAAAGGGGAAGAAGTCTTCTGAAAAATGGCTTGATATGTGCGGTATGTTACCGAATATGGTACCAGGAATAGTGATGGTTGTAGGTCTTATTTTATTTTGGAATTCACCATATATGCCTATGTCCATTTACAATACACCTGTTATGGTTATCGTAACGTATGTTGTTCTTTTTTTACCTTATACAGTGCAGTATGTAAAATCATCGCTCGGACAAATTGATGACTCTCTTGTGCAGGCAGGAAGTATTTTTTCCGGGAATTATATTTATATTTTTAGGAAAATAATATTGCCTCTTATTATTCCTGGCATTCTCGCTGGATGGGCGATGACATTTACGATTTCAATACGAGAGTTAGTAGCATCGCTTCTCGTATTACCTCCATCAGTAGAAACGTCAGCAACGTTTATTTTTGCTCAATTTGAACAGGGGGAAGTATCTATAGGAATGGCGATGGCAGTTGTTTCTGTTGGACTTACAACACTATGCTTATTACTTCTGCAACATATGGAGCAAAAAAGAAAAGGGGTCGCATGATGAGGGTAGAAGTATGGGGAGGAGCAGGAGAGTACGGTCGTTCCTGCTATTTTGTAAAAAATAAAGAGACAAAAATCGTATTTGATTGTGGTATTAATCGATCGTATGAAGATAGTTATCCAAAAATAGAAAGAGAAGTCGTTCCATTTTTAGAGGCGGTATTTTTATCGCATATTCATGAAGATCATACGATGGGTTTACCTTTATTAGCGAAGTATGGATATAAGAAAAAAATTTGGACAACTCGTTATACAAAGGAACAACTTCCAGCTTATTTTGAAAAATGGAGAAACTACAATCTTTCGCAAGGGTGGAATGTACCTTATAACGATCAAAATATAAAAGATTTAAATTATGTATGTATTGATGAGATTAGTAATCCAAATGAATGGATACAGATTACTCCTACATTGCGGTTTCAATGGGGGTATAGTGGGCATGTATTAGGAGCGGTTTGGTTTTTAGTGGATATGTGTAATACATACGTATTTTATTCTGGTGATTATTCCGCAGAATCTAATATACTACGAGCTAATTTACCTGAGAAGTTGCGAAGCAATATAAAAATTGCAATTGTAGATGCCGCTTACCATACTGATGATGTTTCGCAAAATGAAAGATTAGATGATCTATGTGCAGAAATTGAACGAGTTATGAAAAATAAAGGAATAGCATTACTACCGCTGCCGCAACTTGGTAGGGCGCAAGATATAGTATTGTATTTATATGAACGATATAAAGAATTTCCGCTTATAGTAGATAAAGAAATTTTGGCTGGATTTGAAGAGATGTTCCTATATAAAGATTGGATAAGAAATAATGAAGAACTTCAATGGGTTATGGAGAGTTTAAAAAGAAACATAATCGTTATGGATCATGACATTAGTATACAAAATAGTTACGGAATAGTTGTAATGAGTGATGCGAATATGCAAACGAAACGCGCACAGTTATACTATGAACAACTTCGGCATGAAGAACGGAATTCCATTATTTTTACAGGACATATTGCGAAAGAGAGTTTTGCAGAAAAAGTTATGAAAGAGCATGTAAGGAATACATGTAGGGTGAATCGAGTTCCGTATAAGGTTCATCAAAGTATGGGTGATGTTAAGGCCATGTTAAATATATTATTACCGGAACATACTTTGTTAGTGCACGCTCATAAAGAGGATACGGATCGATTACAACAAAAGCTAAGTACAGCAGGATATGAAAATATATATTCACTTGCAATGGAACGTATAGAAGTCATTTAAAATGTAAAGGGGATAGGTATATGAAAAAAGTATTTGTATTCGTAAGCATTTTCTTTTGTTGTTTCCTTTATAACGTGATGGAAGGGTTTGCTGCTAGTCCAATGAAACCTAGTTTTGAAGTGAAGTTATTATTAAAGCCAGAACAAGTATTAGGTTATAACAAAGAGATGAAGCAAGAGGTACTAGAACATTTCCAGGTTGGTACAAATTATGAAAGAATACAAGTGCAATTTTTAGATACGGCGAATAAAAGTTTAAGTAACGAAGGTTGGTTTGCGAGAATTCGAAAGAAAGAATTTAGTAAAGATTTTGAGCTAACATATAAAAAAAGATATCCTATTCAAAATGGTGTAATTCAAGATGCACTAGAAGTAGCTAAAAAAGAAGGATTTGATAGTAAAACTGATAGTTATGAGGCGGAAGTAGATTGGGGATTTGGGAAGAAAACGTTAAGTATTTCAAATAAGAAAAGTTACAGTGCTAAAAGATATGGGGTACTTGATTTACCAAATGAACATGCTTCTCAAAATATGTTAATAGAAAAGTTACCAGGGAAAATGAACAAATGGTTGTATACGAATTGGGGAGAAGAGATGTTAAGGGGTTCTCACATATACGGTCCTGTATTAATGAAACGGTATACAGGTGAATTTGAAAATATAAAAACGAATATTGAAATTTGGCCATTAAGTAATACTGGGAAGATAGAAGATGACTTCGTAATAGAAGTGTCGTTTAAAACAAATGAGGAAATTATTGCGACAAAACAAAGAGAATTATTAATGGCGAGTATAGAGAAAAAAGGATGGTTGTTACCGAAAGATAGTTTGAAGACAGAGCTTATTTTTCAGTAAATGAGAAAAAAGGAATCCATATTTCGTGGATTCCTTTTTCTAATATATGAGTATTAAGCTAAGTCAGCTGACACGAACATATCACTATTTTGAAGATTTTTAGAGCGTAAACTATAAGCAACTACCTTCTTTTTATGTTGTTTTACAACATCAACATGCTCCTCGTGACTATAAATATAAAATGTAAAATCCTTTTTGCCACGTTTTGCATTAATAATTAAAGGAGTGCCTTCATTGTGAGGCGGTGCATAATAGCGATCTAAAAATAAACCTTCATTAAAATCATGAATGATTTGAGACTTTTTTTCGTCTTCTACGCTCTTCCCATTAATAGTAACAGTCACATTCTCTTCTTCAAGTTGTGGATGTGTTTCGTACTTGCTAATAATGGATTCAATAACAGTGTTAGGAAGGCTAGAAACGATAATTTTAAATGCCCCAAATACAACTAACATTACAATAAACCAAGTCGTCATAGTATATCATCCCCTTTATTCTATTTAATAATATAACTCATATGGTAATAGTACATATGGTGAAGTTTTGTATAATTTGTGAAAAATATGCCATTTTTACGAACGAAATGTTAGAAAAATCAATTTTGTTACAAAAAGTTGAAATCGAAGTATTTTAAAAGAAAAAGGTTTATAATAAAAATATAACTAATAACCACATTACTAATTATAAGGAAGTGTAACTATGAGTACTGTAGCAATCGTGTATGGTATTATTCTTTCTACAATTATTGTTTTATTTTTCGTTGGAGTTTCACGTTATATTCATAAATGGAAAGAAGGCGTTGCGAAATTAAATCACATTGAAGAAGAACTTAGTGATTTAATGTTACATCATGGTAAGTAAAAGAGTTATTATTTAACTAAACAATGTGAAGGCTATCACAAAACATGTTTTCCTAATGAAAGCATGTTTTTTTATTATGTGCTGAATAGGCACATATCATCTATTTTTTCCATACGATACATCGTTAAGTACAAAATGTTAGGAGCGGAAAAGAGGGATGATATGAGTACGTCAGGTTATGTTCCAGATAATAAAAATTTAAAGAAAAGCTCAGGAACTCCAAACCTTTTCTTTGATTCAAGAAAAAATGTCTTTTTTAAAAGGGATGAGAAAAACGTTGCATATGAAGTTACTTCAACGCAGTTACCAGCAATGATTGGAGGAGCATTTGTTGATTTATTTATGACGAAGGGACATATGCGAGAACCGCATTGGCATCCGAATGCATGGGAATTAGATGTTGTTGTATCAGGAGAAGCAGTTACATCCATTTTAAATCCTGAAACGAATCAATTGCAAAATTATCATGTAAAAGCGGGGCAAACAGTCTTTATTCCAATGGGATGGTGGCATTGGATCACAGCCATAACAGAAGAAGTACAATTACATTTGTTCTTCAATAACGATCAGTTTGAAACAGCAGAAGGATCAGACATACTTAGATTAACACCACCAGAAGTATTTCAAGCTGCATACGGTGTAAGTGCAGAGAAATTAGAGAAGGACCTTTCGCCAATTAAGGAGTCAGTTGTAATTGGTCCACCTAACTCCAAACGGCTAAAAGATGTTAAAGAAAGTGACGACTCAAATATAGTCGTTACGTTAAATGGACAAATAACTTCATGTGAAATAGAGTAACTCTTTCTTTTTTAGGAAGAGTTATTCTGTTTTGTATAATTTTGTAATTAAATTCGTTATAATAATTATATAGAAGGGAATGTATCTGGCATTGACGGGCAGTAAAACTCCCACCTTAAAATTCGGCTGGAGCGAAGATGTTAGGTGAGAGTCGGGCTGCCCGTAAACGTCGATTGGTTTAACTAATAATCAGTGGGGGATGAAGAACCCCACTGATTATAGTTTCACTTTATTAGAGGGGGTATATTGTGAACATATTTAAGATTATAGGAATTGTTGCAGGAGTGATTCTAGTAGCTGTTATAGCTTTCTTTGTCATTATGAGAAGTACTATTTGTCAAAAGAAGATCCTGATTACGTATTAAAGTACATAAAAGAACATAAAGACGATGAAACATGTTCATTATTTATTAAAAGAAATGGAGAAGTATTAACTTCTATAAATGCAAATAAAAAATTACCATTGGCGAGTACGGCGAAAATCGTAATAGCAGTTGAATTTGCTAAGCAAGTATCAGAAGGGAAAATAAGTCGAGATGAACAAATTTCATTGCAGGAGCTAGAAAAATATTACGTTAAAAACACTGATGGTGGAGCGCATCCTAACTGGTTAGAAGATGCTAAAGCGAGAGAGTTAGTGAAAATGGACAAATCGCTTTGGAAGAAGTCGCTAAAGGGATGATTCATTATAGTTCGAATGCAAATACAACATATTTGTTAGAAAAGCTTGGAATAGAAAGAGTAAATGAAAGTATAAAAGAGTTAGAGCTTACTAGTCATGACAAGTTCTCTTCGTATACTGCTTCACTATATATGAGAGGGTATGTAGAAAAAGAGCTTCATGAGCCAGAAAATCAATCTTTAGAAACGATACGTAACATGTCAAAGGATGAGTATAATAAACATGTGTTACAAATACATGAATGGATGAAAGATGAAGAAGAATGGAAAAAACGGGATATCCCATTAAAGGTAGATATGGAATTTCAGCGAATTTGGTCAGATCGATTAGTGGGTGCAAACGCTAAAGATTATATGAGTATAATGGGGAAAATAAATAGTAGAAATTATTTTCCAAAATCAATGCAAGATGAAATTGAGAATGTTTTTAACGGAACAGTTAAAAATAGTAAGTTTGAATATGCTGGACAAAAGGGTGGTTCTACCGCATTCGTATTGACAAAAAGTTTGTATACTACGGATAAAAACGGCAATAAGGTGGAAGTTGTAATTATGTTTAACGATATAGATGATCAAGTTGCATATCAAAAACTTAGAAATAACATAGATTATTTTATTCAAGATTTTATAACAAGTAAGGAATTTAGAAATAAATTATAATGAAATAATTTTATTATGTAAACAAAAGAGTGCTTTTTAAAAAGCACTCTTTTCTATAAATGATACAGGATTTTCTAATTATGCCATTGAATATAGATTGAAAATAAGAAAGGAAGTTGAAAAATGACGACAATATATTTCGTTCGCCATGCCCACTCAACATATACAAAAGAAGAACGTGAACGGCCTTTATCTGAAAAGGGACACTGTGATGCAGAAAATGTAACACGCTTATTAAAAGATGGACATATTGATGTTGTGATCTCTAGCCCGTACAAAAGAGCAATTCAAACTGTACAAGGAATTGCGAATACATATAATGTATCGATACAAATAGAAGAAGATTTACGGGAAAGGTTATTAAGTTCAGAGCCACTAGAAGATTTTAATGATGCCATTGAGAATGTGTGGGAAGATTGGACTTTTGCATATGAAGGCGGAGAATCAAATGATGTAGCACAAAAGCGTGCTATATTATGCATGCAAAATATATTGGAAAAATATAAAGGGAAGAATATTGTAATAGGTACTCATGGGAATATTATGGTGTTACTTATGAATTATTTTGATTCGAAATATGATTTTCAGTTTTGGAAAACAATTCAAATGCCTGACGTGTACAAATTAACTTTTGATAATAATCGTTTCATTTCTGCTGAAAGAATAGAGGAAGCAGGTCATCGGATAAATATTTTGTAAAAGTTTATCAAAAAAAGAGGAAAGAGAGAAGTTATTGTAGAAGTATGACTTTGTAACATAAAAAATATATGTTAAAGGAGGCTGTTTACATGTTTGAGAAAGAGAAAGAAGGGCTTATTGAAGTTCACAACGTATATGAAATTGCACCAGCAGATGGAACAATTATTGGTATGGCAACGGAAGAAGAAATGGAAATTGCTGCTGAGCTAGAGTTACAGTACTGTGCCCATTCTCGTTTGTTAGAAGCAAATATTCAGTTAGACGGTTCCTCCTATAAAGAGTTACTTCAGGAGTTCCAGGAGTATGAAAGAAAATCGATGAACTTTTGGCGAGCATTACATAAACGTTTAGCTGTGCCATGGGCATGGGTACTACGTATTGATGTTGCGAATGGTCCTATATATGTAAGCAATGGGTATTCGTATTACGAAGAAATTGATGATGAAGAAGATTATGAATAGATAAGTAAGGAAGCAGCTTTAGTTGCTTCCTTTTTTTGTGTGTAATGAGTGAATAGCTTCAATGATAATATCTGGTCGATCATTTTCTATTCCGTGACTAGCATGTTCAGCTAGAATATATTGACTGTTTATAGAGAGGTGAAATTGTTCACGAATTAGTTTTTGCCACGTCGATTCAAGTTGTGTTGCTTCCTCTTTTGGCATGCCGCCCTCAATCATTTGAGTAATAGAATAATGAGGATCTCTACCGATAACGATTAATGGTATTTCTAATATTATATCTAGCTCTTTTATTGAACGAGCACAGTTTTTCCACTTGGATAGTTCAGAAACCGTCGCTTTATATAATGAGGGTGATGTGGAGAATTCTATATAATGTTTTGGTTTGTTGACGAGCATAGGTTTTTGTTCATTATAAAGTGTGTCGACATCCATTTTGGAGTACGTATTATATTTTTGAAGCCACATATCATCAGAATCAGTTTGATCAGAAATCGGTAAATGAAGTTCGTCTAATCGGTGTAAGTTTATGGAAGTAGAATCAACTAAAAGAAGTGCTTGTAGCCTATCTTCATGTAACATCGTAAAATGTTGTGCACATAATCCTCCATAGGAATGACCGATTAGAATGATTGGCTCATGAATATATAGTTTGTCTAGTAACATATGTAGTTCTTTTGCTACTTGTATCGTAGTACGCGGATACATTCCCAACTCACTTTTTCCGTAACCTGGGCGATGGTATGAAACGACTGTAAAGTGCTCGGAAAGCTTTTTCATAATGGGAAGCCAATCATAAAAGGAGCAAGTCATTCCAGTTTGAATGACTATAGTTTGTTTACTACTTCCTTTTATATATACTTCTATATTTTGTCCCAATATCTCTACAAATTTATGAATAATAATTCCTCCTAAGTTTGAAATAATTTTTGGCAAGCAAAAACGATACACCAAGCACCTATACCGAGTAGGACAGATGTACTAAGTGCAAATGAATTTTTTAAACTAATATAGACGATAAATAGTAGTAGTGCTGATGCAGGAAATCCATATAATACACCTAAAGCAAATTGACTCAATTCTTGTTTGTTACCGCCTTCGAAAGAAATCCAAAATAGACTAAGTAAACTTACAAGAGGAAGGGCAGCGATAAAGCCGCCTATCGTACTATAATGTTTAGCGACTTCAGTAATGATACCGATAATAAGTGCCGAAACGATAACTTTAACGAGGAAATGCATATTTTGCCTCCTTCGCTAATAAAGAAAAGGCTTTTTCAATTAATTGTTGTTCTTCTTTTGATAACTGTGCTTCTAATATTTTTATCTTTTCTTTATCTAGTAAAGTATGCTTTTCTAATACTTCCATTCCTTCGGTTGTTAATGTAAGATTTACGACCCTTTCATCTTGTTTATTTCTCTCTTTAAGGAGGAAATCCTTTTGAATAAGGCGCTTTACGTGTTCAGATGCTGTGTTATGAGAGAGACTAAGCTCAGAAGCAACTTTTCCAATTGTTATATTTTTCTCACGGGAAACAATTTGTAAAATACGAATTGCTTGGTGGGAAAGATTGTCCTCATATTCACATCGTAAGTGATAATAAATGCTCTCCCAATGTTGATTGATGTCTTTCATAATAATAAATCCCCCTATTTTTATATCGTATAATAAGATATATTCGTTAATGCAGAAATAAAATCCTTTTATTTGGATAAAAAATATTGAAAAAGTTTATTTTTATTGAAATATAAGGTAATCTATGTGTAAAGGTATACATTTAGCAAGAGAGAGGATGATAGCTGTGAATACATTTAAATGGATTAGTCATGAACAGATGTATGTAGATGAAATACATGTTGAAAAATGTGGTCCTCTTTCAGTCGGCGTATACGGTGGAAACCAAGAAAGTGATGCATATGAAAGAGGAGATGCGGTGCTTGCTTGGTGGGATCCTGAATTACAATTTGAATTTGTTATGATTTTTGATACACATCATAAAACGAAAAATATCCATTATATAATAGAAGCAATTTCAGAAAGAAAAGAGAAACTAAAAGAATTATTTTCATACCCAATACATTTAGCTTTTCATCATACACATATGTACTTATTAGCGTTATTCACAGATGAGTTATTTATTGAAAAATGTGATCAAAATGATGAAGAACTTGCATGTTTAATTTGTTTGCGAAAAGGCGAGTTTTTATATTGGCTATCAGTTGGTGATTGTTTCGCATACTTATTCCATTCTGAGCAAACGAAGAATGGAAAAGGACGATTAAATAAACGGAAGAATTACGAATATATTGGCAGGAAAAATATTTTCGCAGCAAATACACCTTGTTTTACTTCAGGTGTGAGGGGATTAGAAAAAGGTACGAATCACATTGTAATGGCAACGGACGGTATTTTAGAGTGTGATAAACGAAGGTTTGATGATGATCAATCTTTAGTAGAAATATTACACGACGGAAATAGCTTACAAATTGAGCCGGTATTAACAAATGTACTGCAGTGGAAAGGTAGAGATTGTGCCACGATTATCGGATGGTCTATCGATACTGAAAATAAACAATGCGCTAATTAATAACAAAAAGGAGTTCAAGGTTTGTTGTCCTTGAACTCCTTTTTGTTAAGCAATATGAATATGATACGTTTTCAACCATTCATTTACTTGTAGCATATACTCCATAGCACTCCTCGCTTCAAAAGTGTTAATCTCTTTATTACTTTGATTAGCAATTGAAAGTAGAATGGAATGGTTAATGAGTGAGAAAATAGGATTGTTTTTATTACTACACATATCAAGTGTTAAATTACGAATTGTTTGTAAGTAGTGTGGGTCTTGTGAAGTTGGATAAGCGCTTTTTCTTCTATTTCGTATATCGTCAGGTAAAGCTGGTTTTAGTGCTCTACGTAAAATGCCTTTTTCAATATTATCAATACTTTTTATGTTGAAAGGAACGTTCCATAAATATTCAACTAATCTATAATCACAAAACGGTACACGAACTTCAAATCCTACAGCCATACTCATACGGTCTTTACGATCAAGTAAGAACGGGAGAAATCTCGTTAAAAATAAATAAAACATTTGGCGTTGTTTCGCGGATTTTTTACTTTCCCCTTTAAGAGTAGGTACTTCAAGAACAGCTTCATGGAATCGTGTATGAATATAATGCTCAGGATTACATTGCTTTGATACGTCGTTTAATAATAGAGAAGATGTGTTTTTCCAGTTTGTTAACCATGGAAACTTATCTACATATAATAGTTCTTCTTGATGAAACCAAGGATACCCACCGAATACTTCATCGGCAGATTCCCCGGATAAAGCTACAGTTGCATCTTTTTTCATTTCGCAAAATAGTAAATATAGTGAAGTTTCCATTTCGCCTGCACTTGGTAAGTCTTTCGCATGAAGGGGAACGAATAAGTGATTTGCTAATTCTTCAGCATTCACAATAATGTCATGATGCGACGTCCCTACATGTTCAGAAACACGTTTTACCCAAGGAGCATCTAGACCAGTTCGAGCAAATGTCAGTTCGAAATCTTTCGCGCTATTTAAAAAGTCGATTGAATATGTGTGAAGTGTTTTGTGTTCCTCTGCAAATTCTTTCCCCGCAAGTGCAGTAATACCACTAGAATCTAATCCGCCTGATAACATACAAACGAGTGGAACATCGGCAATTAATTGTCTTTTTACTGTATCTTGTAAAATAGATAAAATATGAGAAGATGTATCTTCTATAGAGTCTGTATGGATCTTACTTTCTAAGTTCCAATACTTCGTAACTACTTTTTTATCACGTGTAAATGTTATAGAATGTCCAGCACGTACTTCTTGAATATGCTTAAACACACCACATCCTGGAGTTCGAAATAACCCTAATCCAAATATTTCATTTATTCCATCCGCATCAATTTCAGCAGGGACAGATGGATGCGCTAATAATGCTTTAATTTCAGAACCGAAAATAATACTGTCATTTCTTTCTGTATAAAAAAGTGGTTTTACACCTAAATGATCGCGTGCTAAAAATAATTGTTGTTTCTGATCATCCCATAAGGCGAAAGCGAAAATTCCATTTAAATGTTGTACGCAGTCTTCTTTCCATTCTAAATAAGCATGTAGTAACACTTCTGTATCTGAATGAGTTTCAAATGCATGTCCACATTTTTGAAGTTGCTCTCTCAGCTCACGGAAATTATAAATTTCTCCATTATAAGTAAGAGCATACGTATAATCACCAGCACGGAATGTTTTTGGTTGTGTCCCGCCTTCTGGATCAATTACAATTAATCGCCGGTGTGCAAAAGCCGCTCTAGGTGAAAACCAAAATCCTTCAGCATCCGGACCACGATGCTCAATGCTATTCGCCATCTTTTCTAAAACAACATGTTCATTGGAAAGGTCCTTCTTCCAATCTACCCAGCCTGTAATTCCACACATACACATCTCATCTCCTAATTTAAAATAATTAAAAGTAGATTAACAAAATAAAATGTACACTAAGTTAAAGAATGACTACATAAATAGTGTACTACATGAATTAAACTGTAGACTTGAGAAAATTTTCTTCAAATGCAAAGTTATATGAGACAATGGCTGAGGAAAAGTATTCCATTACATAAAAAAATAATAAAAAAGATGAGAGAAAACATTTTTCAGGACGTTATATAGGGTGTAAAAGCTTTTACAAAAAAATAAGGGGAATCGCTACATGAAATCAAATGAGAAAAATTTTATAAAAAGATTACAGCGGCAAAAAGAAGATGCCTTAGAATTTGTTGTTGATACATACTTACCACTCATAAAGGGGATCACGCATAAAGTTCTTCTTCCAGTTCAAAATGATGGATTGATGGAGGAATGCATAAATGATATATTTCTTTCCATTTGGAATAACGCAAATAAATTTCATGGAGAGCCGAGTGACTTTAAAAAATGGATTGCGGCAATTGCAAAGTTTAAAGCAATTGATTATTACCGAAAAGCGAATAAAAAAGTAGAAATCATTTCAGATGAGTTTCATATTAGTACCAAAAAATCGGCAGAAGACGAATTAATCGTTATGGAAGATAGGGAAGAATTATTGAATCTTATTAATCAATTGGAACCGTTAGATCAAAAAGTATTCATTATGAAATATCTTCTCGGTATGAAGACAGAAGAAATAGGAGACAAGTTAGGGTTAACTCGGGCAGCGATCGATAATCGCGTGTACCGTGGGAAAAAGAAACTACAACAAAATGCTACGAATATTAGTTTTGGAGGTAGTGCAATATGAAAGATATTTATGAACTATTAAATGATATTGATATAGATGAAAAAGAACTTGAGGAAATTGGGACTTCTGAAATTGAAAAAGAAAAAGTGAAGCGTAACTTAAAACAGTCGATACGTACGAAGAAAAAGATGAAAAGTTGGAAAAAAGGTGTTGCTGCAGCATCTATTTTAGTCGGCGTATCGGTTGCCATGCTTGGCATCGGATTTCCTACATACGCTGGAGGACTACCAATAGTAGGGGACATATTCCGATTTTTAGATAATGGTAGAACAGGGTTATATGAAAATTATAAAGCTGACGTAGAGAAGACGGCGGAGCTTCATAATAATTATAAACAATACGCTATAGTACTAAATATGATAAAAGAAAGCAATGGAATTAAGATAACGGTAAATGATGCGATTTTCGATGGGAAGACAGTATCAATAAACTACTCTATAGAAAGTAACAGAGATTTAGGCAAAAATCCAAGTACATTGGATTTTTTAACTATTAAAGGAGCAGGTGCCCAATCAGGAAGCAATGAAATTACTAAAGTCGCTGATAGAAAATATACAGGTTTAATAAAAACAAGCAGCGATCTAGTTAGTAGTAAAGAAACTACAGTGAACATTGAATGGAGTATAAAAAGTATAGACATTTTAGAAACAGAAGAAACGATAAAAGGGGATTGGAATTTTAATATTAATCTAAGAGGAATAGAAAATAAGGAGCAATTGATTAGAGGTAGTACAGAAAAAGATGGTGTAAAAGTAAATATGGAGAGAATGGAAATAACACCAATGTCGTTTATTTTATACTACAATCAAGAAGTATCTCAAGAAATAAGGGGTGTATGGGATGGAGTGGATATCGATTTAGAAGTGAGGGATGATTTAGGTAATCAGTATTCTGGGGAAGGAAATGGAGGCTCAGGTGAGAATTCTTATAATTTTAATTGGAGTAAAACATTCCAACAACTCAATGAGAATGCAACCAAGCTAATAATAACGCCTCACGTTAATTTAAGAATTCACACTCCTGAAAATTATGGTTCGGTAACAATAGTTGGAGGACAAGTAAAGGAGAGTTTCGTGTCTCGAAAACTGGGAGGCAATAAGGGTATTGTGTTAGATGATATTGTAATTGATTTAAAGAAATAAAAGAGAGACTGCCTAAAAACATTAGGCAGTCTCTTTTTCGTTAAAAACTAGTTATGAGTAAAGCATGCGGATGCTGCGTTTTATACTCATCTTTCCACGGAATGTTTAGTTGTTCCCACGATTCGCCGCTATCATTGGATTGAAAGACGCCATTGTTATTTAAAGTGTAAAACGTATGTGGTTCTGCTGGATTTGTCGCAAACATCGAAATGACTGTACCGATTGCAGACGGTAGTCCTTGCTGTACTTGCTCAAAAGGAGTATCTTTCGTTTTTCGATATATATAAGATTCATAAGGAATACGGTGATGAGCGAGATCGGCACTTGGCGCAGCAGAAACGAGAACAGTATCGCAATCAGCTGGATCGATAGCCATGCTGTATAAATAATGATGCTCAAGTCCTTCACTACATGAGATCCAGCTGTTTCCACTGTTATAACTTTCAAGATAGGCACGATCAGGTCCGCCCATAAATCCGTCACCACATGATGCATAAAGGCGATTGGGGGCTTCGGGGTGCATGAGTAATTGATGGGCGTCGATAGGAGCACCGAATTTTTTATCAATCCATGTATGCCCTTTATCGTTACTTTGAATAACAGCACCAGCTTCGATTGAAACGTGAATTGTATTTGGATTGTTTGGATCAACTGTGATCCAGCGTACGTGATGGGTAAAAGGTCTAGGCGGGAAAGCCCACGTATAAGAAGATAATAATGATTTCATATTTTTAAGTTCCGTCCACGTTTCACCACCGTTTTCTGAACGGAATAAAGCGCTCGGTTCAGTCCCTACATAAACGACTCCATATTCGTTAACTTGTTCATTAGGGCTTATCGTTATAGAAGTGATAGAGGAGTGTAAAATACCATCTTCTTTAGGGAAATCAAAGTAGCGATAGGAATCCCCAATTGGTCTCCACGAATCTCCGCCATCGTCGCTTAACCATAAACCTCGTCCAAATGTTCCGCAATATATACGATTTTGTTGGAACGGATCAACGGCAATACAGGTAGGTTGCATATTTTGCAAGTGACAAGTCGTTTCGTAGTTACCATCTTGTTCTTTCACTACAACAAGTTCACGCTCCATACAGAGAAATAAACGTTTCATTTTCGTAACCTCCTTAAAATTTCTTTCAATAGTAAACAATATGAAAATAAAAAAGAAGTAGTCTTGTTTTTATTTGAGAAAAAGGGATTGTTTAAAAAGTAGCGAAGTGTGTATACAGAGGAAGCGGGGTTTACGGGCGGTCAATTCGGGATAAAGATGGGGAGTTTGTTTCATACTAACATACAGGTATGGCACTTAAAGGAGTATAAGTATGGGACATTCACATGATCACGGGCATTCTAAAAATAAAAAGGCGTTACTACTTGCATTCTTACTAACAACAAGCTTTATGGTTGCTGAAGTTATTGGCGGATTTGTAACAAATAGTTTAGCACTATTATCTGACGCGGGGCATATGTTAAGTGATGCAGTATCCTTGGCTTTAAGTTTACTTGCGTTTAAGCTTGGAGAAAAAGTAGCGACGACTGCAAAAACATACGGGTATAAGCGCGTCGAAATGTTAGCGGCATTATGTAACGGTGTCGTTCTTATCGTCATTTCTATATACATTTTTATTGAAGCAATTCGTCGTTTTAAAGAACCAGTTGAGATTGCTAGTAATGGGATGCTCATTATTGCTGTACTTGGTTTGCTTATTAATATTTTATCAGCTTGGATATTAATGAGAGGCGGAGATGTGAAAGGTAATTTGAACTTAAGAAGTGCTTTCTTACACGTACTAGGTGATCTATTAGGGTCAGTTGGAGCGATTATTGCTGCGTTACTTATTAAATTTTTCGGATGGAATGTTGCAGACGCAATTGCTAGTATTCTTGTGTCTATTTTAGTCGTTATTAGTGGGTGGCGTGTAACACGTGATACAGTCCATATATTAATGGAAGGTGCACCGCAGCACATAGATATGGATGAGGTGAAAAATACATTATTAACGATTGCGATTGTAAAAGAAGTTCATGATTTGCACATATGGTCTGTCACATCGGATTTTCAAGTATTAACTTGCCACCTAATTATAAAAGGTAATGAAACGCAAAGTGTATTAAAAGAGGCTACGGATGTATTAAAGGAGAAGTTTCATGTAGAACATGTCACCATCCAAGTAGAAATGGAAGGTGAGTTTTATCATAGCGAGACAACTTGCAAAGTATGAAAGAAAAAGGATCAGAAAAAGTGTCATAACATTTTTCGCAGGGCATACATATATATAATGTGGCCACAAATACTTTGTAAGGTAAATATTTCATAAGATTACTTTACTTATTAAGAATCATCTTTTATAATCAAAAGTGGTAATTGATAAAGATTATCATTTTCAATGATCGTAGAAAGGAGTTTTTTAAAAGATGAGTAGTCAACTCCGTTTTGCTGTTGAAAATCGTAAGAGGCATTTAATTGATGAGTTAATTGGAGCAGGGGTGTTTAAGATTCGCGACAGACAATTATACGAGCTATCTTTAGAGGAATTGGAAAAAGAGTACGAAGATATTGAAGATTACGCGAATATTCAGGCATAGCATATAGATTAGTAAAGAGGGAGCTGGTTACACTTTTGTGTAACCAGCTTTTTTATTCTTTCATAGAAATCATTTTTTGTATTTCTTTCATGGGACGGAGCCAGTTTTGAGCCATCATTTGTTCCATTTGTTTTTCGTCCTGCTTTTGAAGTGCTTGAATGATAGAGTGATGTTCTTTAATAGATTGACTTGCAGGCACAAAGTTTTGGAAAAACAAATATTCAAGTCGTAAAACGTGAAGCTGCATATTTTCTAGAAAAGGTTCAATATATCGGTTTTTAGCAATAGAAGTAATTGTATTGTGAAATTGTATATCTAGTTTTAAAGCTTTTTTTGAATCTTTTTCATGTATAGATTGTTGAAAAGTATCATTTATCTCGGAAAGTAGTTTAATATCAGCATCTGTAACTTTTTGAAGTGCTTGTTTTCCTATAATTGAGTGAAGACCGGCCAGCGTCTCATAAATGATAGATACGTCTTCTAATTTAATAGGAGCAATTTTCGTTTTTTGACCGGGAATCATTTCTACTAGCCCAGAAAGCTCTAAAATTTGTAAAGCTTCTCTAACTGGTGTTCTGCTTACACCTAGTGCTTCCGCCAATTCCCCATCATTAATTTTTTCATCTGGTTGTAATACACCTTCTATAATCCAATCTTGTAGTTGGGTTAAAACGAGTGACTTTGCGGAAACTCTTCCAGGTTTTTTATAATTTTGAGGGACAGGCATAAATAATTCAATCCTTTCATTGTATGTTTTGTTTTTTTCTACTCATAAGTTTTAGCTTCGGTTTTCCTTCATCCGGCTTTTGGCTTAATATAAGCACCATTACAATGACACAAAAAGCACCTAATAACTGAAAAGATTGAAACGGTACGTGCAAAATAAGTACGGAAGAAATAATAGCTGCGAGCGGCTCTGTACAACCAAATAACGTTGTTTCTTTCGGCGTAAGGTATCTTATACTATCTAAGTACAAATAAAATGCTATGAGTGTCCCGAAAATGACTACAAATGTAATGAGCGGGAGGGTACTTAGTTTTACATACTTTATAGTGGATAATAAAATGAATTCGTTTGTGGAAACAAAGTGTAAAATCGTTACACCAATACCCCCAATAATCATACCCCAGCCAACGATAACAGATGAAGACCACTTTTCTAACAATTTTTTTGAATACAAACTATAAAATGCAAGAGATAGTCCAGATAAAATGCCCCAAATGATAGCTGGTGTAGATACAGCTAAGTTATGCATAGACCCGTTTGTTAATAAGAGAAAAGTCCCTACTAATGAGAGTGTAATTGAAATATAATCAATTTTTGATGGACGAACGTTCCATTTGAAAAGTAAGTATACAGTGATAAATATAGGGGCTAAATATTGTAACAAAGTTGCAACAGCAGCGTTTCCTTCTTTAATAGAGGCGAAGTACGTATACTGTACAGCAAGCATGCCGAAAAGACCGAACAAAATCATTTTACTAGCGTCGGATTTTTGCTTCCAGATGGCAAAAATCTCTTTTTTTCTCGTTCCGAATGATGAAATAATGAGTAGAATAACCCCAGATATAAGCAAACGGATCGTAACTAACCATTCGGTTGAAACATTTTCATATTGAAAAAGTTGTTGCGCAGCTGTTCCGGACAAGCCCCATAAACAAGCACCGATTATGACCATTATAATTCCTTTTAATCGATTTGGATCCATAAGACATATAATCCTCCTTCCAAAAATATATATTGGATACAATATGCAATATATCACAAAAAAGAGCATCAATAAACTGAAACTTCTAATTAGATGAAAAGTTATTAATAATGGAGACGAATTTTTTTTGTACGTGGTAAAATATTGTAGAGAGGGTGGTATTGAAATGCTAGCAGGATTTTTGGTTTGTTTATTTGTTGGATTACTTATCATTTTTTTAGGGTATCAAATACATGTGAAAAAGAGATTGTTTTTGCTGGCAGGATATCAAGAAGAAACGTTTGTTGGAGATAAAAATAAATTAGCGAAGCTTTCAGGAGTATTTTCCTATATAGTCGGAGTTGCTACTATACTATTACCGTTTGGCTTAGAAAAAATAGGTGATGTAGTTGGTGTCGTATATGCTACCTTAATTGTTTTCGGTACAATGGTGTTTCTTATGAAAGCAAATATGTTAAATAAGAGTACTACAAAGTGAAAAAAGGCTCCATGCTACGGAAGCCTTTTTTCACTTTGTTATGAAGTATAAGTAAAAGCTGGAATAGGATCAACAAAGTTATTCCAATCTTGTTTCATTTCTTTTTCTGTTAATAGACAACTATCTAATGATTGTTCAATTAAAGAACGATCCATGTCAATTCCGATAAATACGAGTTCAGTTATTCGATCTCCATATTGTTCATCCCAGTTTTTCAATACTTCTGGTTCTTCTGTAATGATTTGATTTTTTTCCGCCTCAGGTAATGCCGCTATCCATTCACCAGCACCTTGAATTGTAATAGAGGAACCAGCTTGTGATAGAAGCCCTATCATAGTATTACGAGAGGCGAGCCAGAAAAATCCTTTCGCTCTTACAACATCTAATGGCCATTTTTCTAGCCAATTCATAAAGCGTTCAGGATGAAAAGGATATTTACGACGGTACACAAAGGAATGAATACCGTATTCTTCCGTTTCAGGTGTATGATGGTCACTATTTAATTCTTGCATCCAGCCAGCCGATTGACTGGCCTCTTCATAATTAAATAAATTTGTGTTTAAAACTTCTTGCAATGGTACTTTGCTAAATGAAGATTCAATAACCTTGGCGCTAGGATTTAATTTCTTTAGTAAATGATGGAGTTCTATCACATCTTCTTTTTCTAGTAGGTCTATCTTATTAAGAATAATTACATTTGCAAACTCAATTTGATCTATTAATAAATCAATAACTTCCCGAGTATCAGTTTCATCGATTGCCTGTTTTCGGTCTAGCAAACTTTCTCCATCTGCAAAATCATCCCAAAATCTATGTGCATCTACAACTGTAACCATCGTATCGAGGTGACAATTTTTCGTTAAATCAATGTTAAGAACTTCATCTGTATAAGTAAAGGTTTGGGCAACTGGAATAGGCTCACTTATACCAGAAGATTCAATAACTATATAGTCAATATCACCATTTTCAACAAGACGATTCACTTCTATCATTAAATCTTCTCGTAGTGTACAACAAATACAACCATTTTGAATTTCTACTAGTTTTTCCTCTGTGCGTGAAAAACCACCTTTTTTTATAAGGGACGCATCAATGTTTACTTCGCTCATATCATTAACGATAACAGCTACTTTTAAGTTGTTCTTATTAGTCAAAATGTGATGTAGTAAGGTAGTTTTTCCAGATCCTAAAAAACCACTTAATACAGTGATAGGTACTTTTTTCATGAAATAATCTCTCCTTCAAATCGTAATCATTACGTTTTATAATAAATGATGGGAAAGGAAAAATCAATAATAAATCATAATGATTACGATTTAAGGTTGGGATATACCATAAAAATTGTGCTGTATTAGGAATCATTTTGACAATCATCCGGCTTAAAGTGAAGGCGAGACAATGAATCTTTAATTGAATTTCAAAAGAATAAATTCTGCATATTTTTATGAAATATAATCATAATCGCAATGAAAAAAAAATAAAGATAAGAGTAATTTGGTTTGTTAAAAATATGTGTATAAGGAGATATGCAATGAACTGGGTTACTCATAAACCATCGTTTGACTTTGAAAAATTTAGTCCTATTATTCGGTCACAATCTGCGTGGAGTGGGCATTTAAATTTCGCATATGACTTAGTACGATTTGAAAAACCAGCAACTTTAGTTGAGTTAGGTACACATCTAGGTGCTTCCTTCTTCAGTTTTTGTCAGGGAGTAAAAGATGGTGGGTTAACTACAAAATGTTTTGCTGTAGATACCTGGGCTGGAGATGGGCATACAGGTCCATATGGAGAAGGGGTTTTTCAAATAGTAGAAAAAGTTGTGAGCGCTAACTACCTTAATATAGGAAAATTAATTCGGTCTACTTTTGATGATGCTATAGATCAGTTTCAAGATGAAACGATAAATCTTTTGCATATTGATGGCTATCATACGTATGAAGCTGTTTCTCATGATTATAAAACGTGGTTACCTAAAGTTTCCAAAAACGGTATTGTATTATTTCATGATATTGAAGTGAGAAGTGGTGATTTTGGCGTGTATAAGTTTTGGGATGAGATCAAGGCGAAGCACCCTCATTTTCAGTTTGGACATTCATACGGACTCGGAGTATTATTTCCAAAAGGGTGTAGTGATAAGTTTTCGGAGATACTTAAAAATAAAGAAGAAATACAAAATTTGTATAAATAAAAGTGGAGCATGCATCATTTTAATGATGTGTGCTTTTTTTGGGAGAAAAATGGTAGTCCTTAAAAGGTGAAGATAATAGTAAAAAATCTTATTGTGGCAAATATTAAAAAAGTTATTCTTAGATTATTCTATCTAAATAAAAATGTAACATTTTTTATATTTTCCATTGCGAAAAGTAACATCTACTTTTACAATAGAAAAGGTGTCCAATATATTATACTGGAAAAATAAATCGAAATAATATGAAAATTTTGTTTTGTCTTCGCTAATTGTATACTACATACATGTAAGACGACATACATCATGTTATCGACTTGTAAGGAGAGAAAAAAATGAAAAGTGTAAGATTACCATCGATACCAGAAATTATCGTTCTTTTAATGCTATTTCTTGCTGTCGTCTTTTCCTTCCAAACGATTTTTGATCTCCCAATTCAATTAGCGCTGTTTATTTCATGGTTTTTAGTTATTGCGCTTGGATTAAGGTTAGGATTTCGTTATCAAGAATTGCAAGATGCAATTACAAAAGGAATTTCTAATGGATTAGAAGCTATTCTTATTTTAGTTGCAGTAGGGGCTTTAATTGGAACATGGATTGCTGGTGGGGTTGTACCAACATTAATTTATTATGGATTAGAATTTATCCACCCAAGCATATTCTTACTGGCAACTTTAATTATTTGTTCTATAACTTCTATTGCGACCGGAACATCATGGGGAACAGTTGGAACAGCTGGTATAGCTATGATGGCGATTGGTGAAGGGCTTGGATTACCACTGCCGCTTGTTGCTGGTGCAGTTCTTTCGGGAGCTTATTTCGGAGATAAATTATCACCACTTTCTGATAGTACAGTTCTTGCAGCTTCTATGGCCAAAGTAGATGTTATTGCTCACGTTCGAGCTATGCTTGTATTAGACGTTCCAGCGTATATTATTACTAGTATTATGTTTACTGTAGCTGGCTGGATGTACGGCGGGGATAATGTAGATTTGAACCGAGTAGAGTTTTTAAAAGAAGCTTTATTAAAGCAATTTGATATTAAAATATGGATGCTTGTTCCAGCGGTCATTGTTATCGTTCTATTAGCAATGAAGAAACCGTCGATGCCAACAATTGCAATGGGAGCTTTAATCGGTGCAATTTGGGCAACTCTTTTCCAAGGGATGAACTTTGGGGAGGCAATTGGAACAGCCTATAATGGATTCTCAATTCAATCTGGTGTTGAGTTTGTCGATAAGTTATTAAACCGTGGTGGAATTAACGGTATGCTTGGCTCAGTAGCCGTTATTATATTTGGCTTAGGTTTTGGTGGATTACTTGAAAAGCTAGGTGTTCTTAAAGTAATCGTATCGAAATTTGAGAAGAAATTAAATTCTGCAGGTAATGTAACGTTGTCTACATTAATCGTTGCATTTTTAGCGAACGTATTTGGTTGTGCGATGTACGTATCACTTATTTTAACGCCGAAAATTATGGAAGATAGCTATGATAAACTAAAAATAGACCGTCGTGTATTAGCACGTAACTCAGAAGTAGGTGGAACGTTAACTTCAGGTATGGTTCCATGGTCGGATAATGGTATTTTTATGGCTGGTATTTTAGGGGTAGCAACGTTATCATATATTCCATTTATGTGGTTAAGTTTTGTATCGTTAATTTTAGCAGTTATTTACGGATATACAGGCAAGTTCATTTGGTATGTAGATGATGCGGATAAAGGAAAGCAAGCATCATAAATGAAAAATCACCTTCTACACATTGTAGAAGGTGATTTTTTTATTTTGTATTTTGAGCTATTGAGGTTATTTCATGCTCATATTTAGTGATTTTTTGTTGTATCTTTTTTAAGTTCTTTTCAGTATCTTGAATGTGCTGTAAAACATTTATCTTTTGTTGTTTCATTAATTCTAATCGTTGAAGGATAGTAGATTCTCCATCCATGGACCAGTCAATAAATTGTTTTATTTTTTGAATAGGCATACCAGTTTCTTTTAAACATAAAATCATCTCTAAATATTTGAGTGCTTCTTCGTTAAAAACTCGATCTCCTTTTTCATTTCTTTGAAGAAAAGGGAACAGTCCTTGTCGATCGTAATAATGTATTTGAGAAATAGTTAAGTGGTGCATTTTGGCGACTTGACCAATTGTATAATACATGCGATTCATCCTCTTGTTACCAGGGTATAATTCCGTTTTTATTTAATATTTTACCATTATAGTTTGTTGCACTTAATGCATATTTAATAATAATCTTAGCACTTTCATTGGTTGTATGGCCACCAGGTGCATTTCCATTAAGGTCGGTAGTTGTAAAACCAGGTGTTACCCCGAAAACTGCTGGACCGTTAGTACCAAATTCTTTGCTAAAAGCTAATGTTAAAGCGTTAATAGCTGTTTTTGAAGAATTATATCCTAAAGCATTAATTGGATGTGTTTCACCATTAGCGAACATTGTTTGTGAAGCCATGTCAGTTGTTACATTTATTATTTTGCTGTTGTTTGACTTCTTTAATGATGGTAAAAAGGCTTGCATCATTTGGAAAGTTCCAAAAAAGTTAATTTCAAATCCTTGACGTAAAGTTTCAATATTTAATTTGCTAGGTAGCGTATTGAAGTCTAGTGCTATACCTGCGTTATTGATTAGTAAATCTAAGTGATCAGTCGTTTCATACATTTTTTTCATTGCTTTTTGAATGGATTGTGAATTTGAAATATCTACTTGAACATAAGAAACGTTGGAAATATTTAAAGATTTCACAGCTTCTTGACCAAGTTGTTCATTGCGAGCACCTAAAAATACGTGATAGCCTTTCTCTGCTAATTGGCGAACGAGTTCATATCCAATTCCTTTATTTGCACCTGTTACAAAAGCGTATTTTTTCATATTGAATTCCTCCAGTATCTTTTTAGTAGGTCACAATGGAAAGGATACAGCCTAAACTTAAGTTTAGGTCAAGAGGAATTTTAAAAAATAAATATCAAATATTTATATATACGAGTGAGAATCCTTATCATTTGAAGGGAAGTCTGTTAATATAAGAAATGTAGGTATTAAATTTTCAAGGGGATGAAAAAATGGAGTACAGAATTGAAAGAGACACATTAGGAGAAATAAAAGTTCCGGCTGATAAATTATGGGCAGCGCAAACACAAAGAAGTAAAGAGAACTTCCCAATTGGAACAGAGCAAATGCCGCTTGAAATTGTAAAAGCATTTGCGATTTTAAAGAAAAGTGCGGCCCTTAGCAATCAAAAACTAGGGAAGTTATCAGAAGAGAAAGCAAAAGCAATTGTGGAAGCTGCTGATGAAGTGATTGAAGGGAAATGGAATGAGCATTTTCCACTTGTCGTATGGCAAACGGGTAGTGGTACACAATCTAACATGAATGTGAATGAAGTAATTGCAAACCGCGGGAATCAAATTTTGAAAGAAAAGGGATCTGACGTACATATTCATCCGAATGATGATGTGAACATGTCTCAAAGTTCAAACGATACATTTCCAACAGCGCTTCATGTAGCATGTGTAATTGCGGTAGAAAATCACGTATTACCAGCAATTACGAAGTTAAAAGAAACTTTAGCAGAGAAAGCAACTGCATTTGAACATATTATAAAAATCGGTCGTACACATTTACAAGATGCAACACCGTTAACTTTGGGACAAGAAATTAGTGGATGGCACCGTATGCTTGAAAAAACTGAGCGTATGATTGCTGAGAGCAATACATATATGAAAGAGTTAGCAATTGGTGGTACTGCAGTTGGAACGGGTATTAATGCTCATCCTAAATTTGGTGATATGGTATCTGAGGAAATTAGCCAATTTACAGGTAAGAACTTTATTTCTGCACCAAATAAGTTCCATGCATTAACGAGCCATGATGAAGTTGTATATACTCATGGTGCATTAAAGGCATTAGCGGCTGATTTAATGAAGATTGCTAACGATGTACGTTGGCTTGCAAGTGGTCCACGTAGTGGTCTTGGAGAAATTATTATTCCAGCAAATGAGCCAGGAAGCTCGATTATGCCAGGTAAAGTAAACCCAACACAAAGTGAGGCGTTAACAATGGTTGTGGCGCAAGTGATGGGAAATGATACAACAATCGGATTTGCTGCGAGCCAAGGGAATTTTGAGTTAAACGTATTTAAACCAGTTATTGCTTATAACTTCTTACAATCAGCGCACTTATTAGCGGATGCAATTGTTTCGTTTAATGATAATTGTGCAGTTGGTATTGAAGCGGATGAAGAAGTAATTAACGAAAACGTGAATCGTTCATTAATGCTTGTTACAGCATTAAACCCTCATATTGGGTATGAAAATGCAGCGAAAATTGCAAAACATGCTCATAAAGATGGTTTAACTTTAAAAGAGGCAGCATTGCAATCGGGATTATTAACAGAAGAGCAATTTGACGAAATTGTAGATCCGAAAAAAATGATCGCTCCAAAAGAATAATAGAAGAAGCCCAGATTCGAAATTTCGAATCTGGGCTTCTTTCTCACATATAAATTTTAATCCCTTTTTATGTTTTCTTCAACTGCACAACTGTAAGTTCTGAAATATTATTTGGTAGTGGTCGAATGGATTACTTTTATATGTGGGCAGTTCTCTTTTAAGAGTGAAATGAATTTTTCTTCGTCTTGTGGTACGAAAGTTTTCACGGAATCAAATAAATTGTAATCAATTTCTAATTGCTGTCGAGTCCATTTTTCTGAACGGAGTTTTTTTCCAGAGTATTTAATGTGACGAATGTCTTCAAATGGAATTTCAGTGCGCAGTATGAACCCGTGTTTTACAACAATTGATGATTTCGTTATATTATAGTGTGAAAAATAGAATGAAGAAAGATTCACGATATTTAACAGCATCATAAGAGTAAAAAAAATAGAATTTTCATTTTGGAAGAATAGTGAAATGAAAAAAAAAATTATAAATAATATAATGAAAATGACGTGAAATGGATTTTTTTTTGCTTTAAATTTCAAGTAAGTCACCTCGATAAAAGTGTTCTTTAAATAAATTAAATCACAATATCTTAATGAATCGCAAAAATATGCAAGATTGCATATTTTTGGGGTTTGTTATTCGTGTAAAATTTTTTGATAGGATAAATGTAAATAAAGTTTTTTTATAGTGGAGTGGCATGAAGTGGCTTATAAGAATAGAAATGTAGCGCTAGTCATATTTAGTTGTATAATGATTATGAGTGGCTGTTCAAATAAAATGGTTGAGGATGGAAACCGAAAACATGTATTTATAGAGACAAGTAAAGTTTTAGTAGAGGTTGTTTACAAAAAATATAAAAGATGAAAGGGTGCTTCCATAAAAGGAAGCGCCTTTTTTGTAGTTAAAATGGAATATTTGATAGGGGGTAAATAGAGGGTTTGTTTCATTTCGGATATCACTTTAATTAAGTTATTACAGTTTCTCCATGGAATAATAATTTCATTATAGTTAGCGGTTATTTGAGAAATTTATAGATGATTTTATAAAAGTTTGCAAAATAGGTAAACGAAACATTGAAATGTCTGATTTCTGTATGTTAAGATGATGAAGTGATAATAAACGTAATTGTAATTTGTTTGTTTTTAAATAAACATTTTGAAGGAGTGTTTAGTGTGAACGATATTTCAGAGAAGTTTTGGGATGCGTCGGTAGAGGAATTGAAAAAAGGGTATGTGTTTGATGAGGAAGCAGAGGAGTATATTTGTTTAGCATGTGGAGAAGCGTTTATTAAAGGAGTTATTTATCAACATAATCAAGTTTTGTATGAAGCAGAGAAGTTTGTCCAATTGCATATGCATAGTGAGCATACGTCTATGTTTGATTATTTATTAAATCTTGATAAGAAGTTTACTGGTTTAACCGATTTACAAAAGAAGATGGTTCAGTTTTTCCATATGGGACTGAATGATAAAGAAATTGTAAAAGAGATGGACGGCGGTAGCACATCGACGATTCGTAATCATCGTTTTACATTGCGAGAGAAGATGAAGCAAGCAAAAGTATTTTTAGCGTTAATGGAATTATCAGAAGAAAAATCGAAGGTACAAACGAAATTTGTACCAATTCATAGAACAGCAACGATGGTGGATGATCGATATAATATTACGGAAGAAGAAAATGATGAAGTATTAAAAACTCATTTTATAGATGGATTAGATGGGCCGCTTTCTAAATTTCCGAAGAAGCAAAAGCGTAAATTAATTATATTACGTCACTTAGTGAAAAAGTTTGATAGTAATCAAAAGTATTCCGAAAAAGAAGTGAATACAATTTTAGAAAATGTATATCCAGATTTCGTGACTTTAAGAAGATATTTAATTGAATATGGATTTTTAGATAGAACAGTAGATGGAAGTCAATATTGGGTGAAGTTATAATAATGCGGAAAGAAAATGAATAGAAGCAAATCATTATAACAACTATACAAAGAGATAGAGATGGAAAAAAGATTTTTAATAAAAGGAGAAATGTAATTTGAAACCACCTACAGATAACAATAAAGAAGGTGTGGAGTCACATAAGTTAGAAAGTGAGAGTAAACCGATTTGGAAATCGATGTCTATGTTTTTAGTACCGTTATTATTAAGTAATGTACTTCAATCAGTTGGACAATTATTTGGTATGGTCGTAGTAGGGAGATGGCTTGGTGTCAATGATTTAGCAGCTATATCAGCATTCTTTCCGTTATTTTTCCTACTCGTTTCATTCGTAATTGGAATTGGGTCGGGTAGTTCTATTTTAATTGGTCAGGCGTTTGGCGCTAAAAATGAAGATCGTTTAAAAGCTATCGTTGGTACGACACTTACATTTACGTTTATTATCGGAGTTGCATTGGCGATAATAGGCAGTATTTTTGCAATGGATATTATGCGTCTAATGGGAACGCCAGAAAATATAATTGAAATAAGTGTACATTATGCAAGAATTTTATTTATATCGATGCCAGTATTATTTTTATATTTTGCATACACAACATTTATGAGAGGGACAGGAGATTCTAAAACGCCATTTTACTTTTTAATTGTAAGTACAGCGCTAAATATGATCTTATTACCAATTCTTATTTTTGGCTGGTTAGGAGCTCCGAAATTAGATGTGTATGGAGCAGCATATGCTTCTGTTATATCGACAGTTATTACGTTTATTGTCATGCTAGTGTATTTAAAGAAGAAAAATCATCCACTACAACTAGATGGAACGGTAAGGAAATACCTTCGAATGGATGGTGAGTTGTTAAAGCTATTGCTACGACTCGGTATTCCAGCGAGTATTAATATGATATTAGTTTCATTATCTGAAATTGCGGTAATCGCGTTTGTAAATCGTTATGGTTCGGATGCAACAGCTGCTTATGGCGTCGTGAATCAAGTTGCCAGTTATGTACAAATGCCAGCCGTTAGCCTTGGCATTACAGTCTCTATTTTTGCGGCACAATCAATTGGTGCAAATCAATTTGATCGATTGCAGAAAGTTGTAAAGGCTGGAATTATTATGAACTATGTTATCGGTGGTATGTTAATATCTCTTATTTACTTGTTCTCAAGAGACATTTTATCACTATTTTTAACGAGTCAAACTACAATTGATATTGCTCATAGTTTAGTTATGATTACATTATGGAGTTATTTAATTTTCGGTCATGCACAAATTATTAGTGCGACAATGCGAGCGAGTGGTACAGTATTATGGCCAACTGTTATTGGTGTTGTATCAATTTGGCTAGTTGAAGTACCAGTAGCATATTATCTTTCTTACCATACAAGCCTTGGAATTGAAGGGATATGGATTGGATACCCAGCAGCATTTATTGTTAGTCTCATATTACAGTATGCATATTATAAGCTTTCATGGCAGAAGAAACGAATTACACGATTAGTTAGTTAAATAGTGAAAATGTCCCTAAGTTATTATACTTAGGGACATTTTTTTGAAGCGTATGTTTATCTCGCAAAAGCCTGATTGATGAGGGCTAATAATTAGTGGGGATGAAGAAAACCCCCACTGATTAAAGTTTCACTTTATAAATAGCTTTTTAAAGTGATATCAAAATGTTGTCTAATAAGTTTTTTATCACTCATATAAAACTCCCACGCTTTTTCTGGTGCACCGATAATTTCAAAGGATTCTTCTGTAATATATAAAGCGCAATCATCTTCTAGTGCAATCCCCTCTATATTACCTTGGTGATTTTGTAAAAAGGAATGAAAAGCATTCATTCTATTTAATTGATTATAATGTGGGCAAAACCTTTTGTTAACAATCCCCCAGCCGTTACTTTCTACATAACCAGAACCTTCATAATCTGATCGGATACTAGATGTGAACCAACACATAGCACCAGCACTATACCCTGCAATGAGTGTTCCTTGCTCGAGAGCCAATAGTAATTTCTCATCTAGTTTATGTTCTTTCCATTGTGTAAGCATTTCAACATAGTTTCCACCACCAAGGTAAATGAAATCGGCTGAATGAATCATCTCATCTATTTCATATTTAGAAGGCATATCGGTTATTGTACGTAAAATTTGTACATCACAATGGAATTGGTTTTCAAACGTGTCTAAAAATAATTTTATATAGCTTTCATCATCATGACTAGCTGTTGGAATGAATAATATTTTTGGGTACTGTTTATTTGTTAATTCTATAAGTCGTTCATTAATATGAAAGTGATTTAAATCTTGTAAATCACCACCACCAATGACAGCTAATTTCATAGTAAAGCACCACCTAATCATTTTTGTTATGTAAAAATTCGATAGAAGAGAGTTACATTCCTTCTCTAATGTAATGAATAAAGAGAAAATACAGTTTAAATATATTGGAATAGTAAAGGGAATGATGATTATATAGAGTGATGAATTAGAAACAGTTTATTGATATATAATATTGCATACTATTGTTTCAAAATATGGAAACAATATGGTTAAATGGATATAACGACTCATTAATTAATATTGAATGAGTGTATATATTTTATAAAGGCGTCGGAAATACTAGGGATTTTACAAACGTATTTTTTACTTTTTATAGGAACTTGTATTACAATATGGTAAAATTATATTAATATATTTATTCGGTATAGAATGAAAAAAGGAGCGTGAAAAAAGTGGATTTTCGATTTGAATTTACAACGAAGTTGAAAGAATACTTAGATGATGAGAAGGATGAAAAAGTAATAAAAGATGGACATAGAGATATAATTTTTCATTATTTATATGCATTAGAGAGTGAAATTGGCGTCGTTAAAAATCCTAACTTTACTTTTTTTGCATCAGGAAGACGTTCACATATAGTATTGGAGAATGTTGAATTTAAAACGGAAGTCAATGTGAAAAGTAATATAATTGAAATTACAAAAATAGTGGATAATGTAGCTATTCCGTTAGACACTATCGTAGCGAAAAATCGGGAATTATTTGCACTTGGGCGTAATGAGAAGTTTAGTGTACAAATATTAGAGCAGTATCTATTTGATACATTTGGAGAGAAGTTAGGTTTACAATGAATGGATATTCATAATTAGTGGATAGCAGTTTATATCATTCGTGTTTGACCTTTCATTTAATTTGTACTACAATCTGTAGTGTGAAAGGAGCCATACTATGTTTACTCAAAATTATAAGTTAAATGAGCAAGGGTTAAATCACTTCTTTGGACCACTTGAAGCGAAAATAATGGAGATTGTTTGGTCCACTGAAGGTATTACCATTAAAGAAGTACAGCAGAAATTAAGTGAAGAATCACCGGTGAACTTTAATACTGTTATGACAGTTATGAACAGGTTAGTAGAGAAACTACACTTAGAAAAACAGACTGTGAGAAGAAGTGGCATATATCATGCTGTACAAACAAAAGAAGAATTCTTATCCAATCAAACGAAGAAAATGACGCAGGAATTAATGGGGGAATTTGGAGATTTAGTTGTAAATCATATGTTAGATGAGTTAGAGCAGGCTGATCCGACTTTACTAAAAAAATTAGAAGATAAATTGAGTCAGTTAAAAAAAGAGGATCGATAAAATGAAATGGCAAATGCGTAAAATCGTATTGTTAGCAGTAATTGTTAGTACTCTCTTTTTTTGTATGTTAACGTATTACGTTACATATCCATTTCTTTTTCAAAATAAGGCGTTCTTTCTTTCAAAGTTTTGCTTGTTTCAGTTAGAAAAACATATGAAAGAACTATCGTTGATTCGTATCATAATAGCTGGATTATTATTACTTACTGTACTGATAGTGTGCAAAAGAGTTTGGCGGCAATTTTTCTATAGTAAAAAATTACAAAAAATACTTGTACCTTTTATTAGAAAAGGAAAACAAATATATATATTACCGACCGAGGAAATTGCAGCATTTACAATTGGATTATTTCGTCCGAAAGTTGTCATGTCAGAAGGGATAATTCACACGTTTTCAGAGGAAGAAATTGATGCGATTGTTTTTCATGAAGAATATCATCAAAACAATCGGGATCCACTAAAATTATTTTGTTTTACGTTATTAGCAGAAGGAATGTTGTACATCCCGATATTAAAAGGGCTGCTACAGCGATACCATACGTATCAAGAGTTAGCAGCAGATAAATATGCGATGCAAAAAATGAAATCCTCATTCGAGTTAGGTAGCGCGTTATTAAAATTAATTAAAATAAAGACAATGGAAAATCGATGTGTGACAGCTTCATTTGCAAAAACAGCAATAAATTTACGAATTGAGCAAGTGTTAAATGAAAAAGTTGTGAAGCTTACTATCCCGTTACATACAAATTCGGTATATGTAACGCTAGGTTTATTCTGTATGTCGATTGTACTTATTGTCGGAGAGTGCATATAGCCTCTTTTTTTAACAATTAACACTACTAGGTGTAGTGTTTTTAGGGGGAATAAAATGAACGCAGCAGATTTAACAATTTGGCTTGTAGCTGGGGCGGGAGTATTGTCATTTATATCGCCATGCTCTTTACCTCTATATCCATCTTATTTATCTTATATTACAGGTGTTTCAATTCAAGATTTAAAAGAGAATCGTGGGATTATGCAAAAATCAGCGATTATACATACCGTATTTTTTATGATTGGATTTTCGGTTATATTTTATGCGTTAGGTTTGTCGGTAAGCTGGATTGGAATAACATTCTCATCTAACCAAAAATTGATTCAACAAATTGGTGGGGTTTTTATTGTTTTGATGGGGTTATTTATGACTGGATTGTTTCAGCCTAAGTGGCTTATGGCAGAGAAAAAGGTGCAGTATAGAAGTAAATCGACTGGATATATTCGTTCGATATTAGTCGGTATGACATATGCAGCGGGATGGACGCCATGTGTTGGGCCGATATTTTCAGCTGTACTCATGCTTGGCGCGACGAATCCTGAAGGGGCACTTCTTTATATTACAGCGTATACTCTTGGGTTTGCGGTTCCATTTTTCGTGATGGCATTCTTTATTGGGAAGGTAAAATGGATTGTTACATATGCCAATGTCATGATGAAAATTGGCGGTGGAATGATGATTGTAACAGGTGTTTTATTGTATACAAATCAAATGACGAAAATTACAGCGTTCTTTATTCGCCTATTTGGTGGATTTACAGGATTTTAAAAAATGAGGAGGAAGAAAAGTGAAGAAACTAATTGCTATTATATTAGTAGGAGCACTCGTTTGGGCGGGTGTTAACTTTTATAATTCAAAGAAAGAAGAAAAGGAAAGAAAAGCGAAACAAGCGGAGTTAAAAGAGAAAGAAGTATTACCACAAATAGGGTTTAAAGCACCAAATATAACATTAAAAGGATTAGATGGAAAGTTGTATTCGCTAAATGATGCGAAGGGAAAACCATATATTATTAATTTTTGGGCATCGTGGTGTGGACCATGTGAAATGGAGGCACCTGACTTAGTTCGTTTTTATGACAAATATAAAAAGGATATTGAAATCTTTGCAGTAAATGCAACTGTTAGTGACCCAGTACAAGAAGCAACTGCATTTGCGGATCGCTATGGATTTGAGTTTCCAGTTCTTCTAGATATGGATGGAGTAGCTGGATTAGATTATAAAGTATTTTCTTTACCAACGACATTTTTTGTTAATAAAGATGGAATTATAGTAGATCATGTACGAGGGGTATTACCTCCAGATCAATTAGAAAAGAAATTTCAAAAATTAATTGAGGGTTAAGAGGGGATTTTGCAGCGATGGAGTGGATCATGAGGTTACAACCCGTATCTCTTATAATTGGAAGTCTATTTGGATTTATGCTGATGAAACGAAAGATGAAGCGTCAAAATGTACCGTATGAAAAAATGATGGATGCTGTAACAAATGCGTTTCTTATTATCGTATTTGTATGGAAATTTGCACCGGCAATTTTAAATCCAGTATGGGCTTTTAGGTCGCCATTGCAAGCATTACTAGCTGTAGGAAGCATGCAGCACATTTTAATAGGGGGCATAATTGCGAGTGCATACATTGTTTGGAAAAGTAAAAAGGAGCAATTTTTGCTTCATATTTTACTTGATGCATTGCCTTTTGCATTGTGCGTGAGCAGTATCTTTTATTTTCTATTCCATCGAGAAGTAGGTGTACAAACGACACTACCATGGGGAATGAAAATATATGAATCTAAATTTTTATATCATCCTATTTTCGCATACGAGATCATCCTCGCCCTTTGTGTAATTGGTTTGTTATGGATGAAAAATGAAAGATTAGGAACTGGAAAAAATATAAGTGTTTTTCTAATTTGTGAGGGGACTGCTCATATTGTTATTTCGCTTATTAGTGAACAAAACTCGGTTCTATTTGGCCTGTCAATACAGCAAATACTTAGTTTTTGTGTTGTTAGTTTAGGCATTTTGTTCATGCCGAAAAAATAAAAATAGCCATGTACGGAGAGTATCCGTGCGTGGCTATTTTTATTTTATATATTAAAAAATCGGCGGGGTAACAGAAAATAAGACAATTGCATTTTTCTCGAATTGATTTACCCATTTATGCTTTAAATAAGCAGGTATTTTTACACTATCACCAGTTTCTAATGTGTACTCTTCTTCATTTAAATACAATGTAATTGTTCCGTCTAATACAAATGCTAATTCTTCACCTTTATGTTCTAGAATATTATCTGATGAAGAAGTATTTGGGGGAACAGTCATAATTGCTGTTGCTAAATTACCTGTGAAATCAGGCGATAGCATTTCATATGATAAATTATCGATAATCATTTTTTTTCGTTTATGAGAGCGCACGATTAAATCGTCTGTATTTGTTTCTTCAAGTAGAAAACTAAATGTTGGAACATCCAGTGCCTTTGCGAGTACCTTTAACGTTTGAATAGAAGGGTTAGCAGAACCACGCTCAATTTGACTTAACATAGATGGTGTAATTTCAGCCATATTTGCTAGTTGTTTACTAGTTAAACCTTTTTCTTTTCTTTGCTTTTCAATCTTTTTACCAATATCTATATTTTCCATAAAACATTCTCCTTAATGATTATTAAATTATATTTAAATAAATTAAATTAAAATTAACTAAAATGAATAATTTATGTTAAACTATATTAAAATTAAATTAATTATAATTTATTGTATAGCAAGCTACAAGGATATGAGGAGGAAACGGAATGAAGGAAATAGAGGTATTAAAAGCAGAGTATCCATTAGTTAACAAGCTTATTGCAACAGAAGAAATATTTTGGATAAACCCGAATATAGAAAAATATGAAACAGCAATAACAGCTTCACCACTTAATGAAGAAGATGTCAAAGACGCGGAAGAGAGATTAAAGCGTTTTGCACCATATATTGCGAAAGTTTTTCCTGAAACGAAAGAAACGAATGGTATTATAGAATCACCTTTAGTAAAAATACCTTCAATGAAACAGTCTTTAGAGAAAAATTACGGGCAACTTATACTAGGAAAATTACTATTAAAATGTGATAGTCATCTTCCGATATCAGGATCAATTAAAGCTAGGGGCGGGATTTATGAAGTGTTGAAACATGCTGAACAATTAGCTCTGCAGCATGGAATGTTAACAGAGGAAGATAATTATTCTATTTTAGATAGTGACACATGTAGAGAGTTTTTTGCAAAATACTCAATTGCGGTAGGTTCTACAGGTAATTTAGGGCTAAGTATTGGGATTATGAGTGCGAAACTAGGTTTTAACGTAACTGTCCATATGTCAGCAGACGCAAAAGAATGGAAAAAAGATTTATTAAGAAATAAAGGTGTAAATGTTATTGAATATGAAGCTGATTATAGTAAAGCAGTAGAAGAGGGGCGTCAGCAAGCAGATGCAGATCCTAGCTGTTATTTTGTAGATGATGAAAACTCACATGATTTATTTTTAGGATACGCAGTAGCAGCATCTCGTTTACAAAAGCAATTAGAAGAGTTAGAGATTATAGTAGATGAAGAACATCCTTTATTCGTTTATCTTCCGTGTGGAGTAGGTGGGGGACCTGGCGGGGTAGCATTTGGTTTAAAGTTATTGTATAAAAACAACGTCCATTGTTTCTTTGCAGAGCCAACACATTCTCCATGTATGTTACTCGGGTTAATGACAGGACTTCATGATAAAATCGCCGTTCAAGATATCGGGATTGATAATATAACAGACGCGGACGGACTGGCAGTAGGAAGACCGTCTGGATTTGTCGGTAAAACGATAGAACCATTTTTGAACGGAAATTACACAGTAAGTGATGAAGAGTTATATAGATTATTAAAAGAACTGGCTGATAAGGAAAATATTAATTTAGAGCCTTCTGCATTAGCTGGTATGGTTGGGCCAGTGAATGTATGTAAAAATGAAAACGAGTATTTACAAAAGCAACAGTTAACAGAGACGGTGAAAAAAGGTACTCATATTGTGTGGGGAACTGGTGGGAGCATGGTTCCAGAAGATGTGATGAATGGGTATTATAAGAAAGGTTTGGAATTAACAATATAAGAAAAATGAGGCTAGTTGTAGCCTCATTTTTTCATGTACATAAAAATCTTTGTTATTTTCACAATAGTTCTTTATAGTATAGATATGAAGGATTACTAATATCGAATAAATATAACAAAACAGCTTTATTTTACATAATAAGAGGATGTGTGTATACGATGTCATTACAGACTAAATATATAGCGGGTATTTCGCTTGGGGTTATGGGAGTAGGCTTTGCTGCTTCTATCCCTTTTCAAGGAACGATAGCTGGAGAGATTATACAAGGGGGATTTGAAGCTGGATTAGTTGGCGGACTTGCGGATTGGTTCGCGGTTACAGCATTATTTCGTCATCCGATGGGAATCCCAATTCCGCATACAGCTTTGTTACCTAAAAACCGTAAACGAGTAACGAAAGGGCTCATTCATACGTTAGAAAATGAGTGGCTGACGAAAGAAAGTATTACGAATAAAGTAAAAGAAATGCAGTTAGCGCAAATGGTGCTACAAATTGCTGAGAGAGAAATGCAGTCTGATGCTGTGAAAAAGGGAATTGTAACGATTGCTGAGAAAGCGATTGTTTCAATAGATACAGAAAAGTTAGCTGTTATTATTGAAAAAGAACTTAAAACATATTTGCATACAATTAATACGAGTAACATCTTACAAGTGCTTGTTGATCAATTAGTTGTGCAAGAATATGATGAAAAGACACTTGATTACATATTAGTAAAAGTGAAAGATTGGACAGCGCAAGATGAAGCTCGTTACCAGCTTGGAAGCTTAGGTATGAAGGCGATGGAAAACATAAAAGTAGATGGATTCTTACAGTTTACTTTGAAATCGTTTATGAATATTGTAGATGAAGATAAAATTGGCGGCATTTTGCAGAAATTTATTATTAGCAATATTAACAGCTTACAAGATGCAGATAATGGCACAAGACAACTTATCTTATCAAAAATTCGCCAAGAAATTATAAATGTAAAAGAAAATGAAGCTTTACTACAGGAATTAGAAAATTGGAAAGAAAAGTGGATTGCGAATTGGGATGCTACTGACAAAATAAAAGAGATGCTGGAGCAAGTACAACAAAGAGCAGTTACCTTTGTAAACAAAGAAGAATTTGCTGATACATATGTTATTCCATTTTTACAAACGCAAATGAATAAAATAAAAGAAGACGAAGTGACGGTTCAAAAAATAGAAGATTGGTTACAAAAGCAAGTTGTCACACTTGTTGAAAAGAATCATTCGAAAATTGGAAAACTTGTACAAGAAAACCTTGATAAACTAGACGATAAAACATTAATTGAAATGATCGAAAATAATGTCGGTAAAGATTTGCAGTGGATCCGAGTGAACGGGGCTGTTTGCGGATTTATGATTGGCTTAATTTTAGAAGGAATTAAAGCGATTATATGAGAAAAACCTTCCACATTTGTGGAAGGTTTTTCTTATTTTTCGATAACGTTCATATTCAAATTATAAGCTTTCTCAATATTTAATTTGTACGTTCCATTTCCAGTTTTAATCGAATTTTTATACCAATGTTCTCGGTCGATTAATTCTGGATTTTCTTCTGAAGTATTATTTTCTTTTTTCGTTAAATCTTCAACTTGTTCCCAAGGTGTGTTTCCATGTGTTTCTTTTTGATTTGTTACTGCTGTTAAAGATACATCACTCTCTTTTGCAAGATGGACAGACACTCTTGAGCTTTCTTGTACAAACCAATTATTTTGTAATTGACCTGGATAAAGAGATAGTTCGTTATTTGAAGCACGGATTTCCACATTTTTATTTTGCGGAAGAACAAGCGTTGGTTTCACCTGTGGTGCCGAGTTAAATAACGTATGCTGAACAGGTAATGATTTTAATGTGATATGCATCGTTTCTCCAGCCGTTTGAACGGAAAGGAAATCATCTCGTTTTAAATTGAGTTTTTCATTTGCTTTCGTCGTCATTTCATACGTTCCCAAAAGATGAATTTGATTTGTATTATTTCCCTCTATCGTTAGAGGCTGATGTCCTGCATCTACTACGATTTTTTTGATAGATTCAGGTATATCAAGTGGTCCGTCTGGAATATTACTCGTTTGCCTCGTTGTATTCATAGAATGACGAACTTCGTCTAGTAATCCAGTAGATAATAAACAGTAAAAAGCAATTCCAACACTTCCTAAAACGCCGATAAAGAAAATACTAAAAATATCATATTTAATAAATGATTGTTCCTTTTTAGAAAATAGAAGGTATAGTAAAATTTCAGCGCCAAGTATAATAAGTAAAACAGGCCACCATGCTGTTAATGTATCCAATACTTGGGTGCCTTTAATGACTGAAAATAGTAAGAAGCAACCTAATGTAATAATGGAAAGCCCCATTGAGAATGTTCCAACGCGCCATGTTCTCATTCGTTTGTACCACCTTTATTTTCTTTATTTCCAAGTAACAATTTAAAGCCGCCGCCAATTAAAAGGAGAGCAACGATAGACGTTTGGAAATAGCGATAATATAGTTCGCTAAGATGAATATTAAATATAGTTGCAAAATAGTCATTCAAAATAGGAAGGACTGTTTGATCTAATAAATAATAACCACCTAATACAATTAATCCGATACCGATCCATCTTTGATGATTTATAAAATAATCTATGATAGGTTCGTCATTAACACGTTCTTTTCCGTATTTTGCAGTTTGCTGTAACGCATCAAAAAAGCTATAGAACCAAATGATTGGTACTAAAAATAAAAACGCAGAAAGTCTTAATAAGTCGAGCAAATAAATGGATAGTAAAAAGGCTGCCATAAGCTGAAGACCACGGCGCTGTAAGCCTAAATACATATGTCCTGCTCCAGGAAACATCGCTAAAATGGAAGCGAATGTTTTATTTTTCTTTCCTTGTTCTCGGTGCTCTTCAAACTCTTCAAAAATAGTACGGTCATCTAGTTGCTCTCCGCGTTCTTTTTTCTGTAGTTGTTGAACAACATCGAAGAAATTATAAATCCATAAAACAGGTAACGTCACGAGAAAGATAAGGAAACTTTCTTGAGATGTTAAAAGGGCAACGAAAATGATCATACTTCCGATTCCTGTACAAGCTACTAAAAATGTAAGGCCACGTTGCATAAGTCCTAATTGAAAATGACCAAGTCCAGGGATAATTGATAGAAGAATGATATAAAATCGTTCGCTCTCTTTAGAGGACTCTGTAAATTCTCCGGCCGCTTGTTTTTTCGATTGATTAATAATAGTGATAACTAAATCTAATAAATTGATCGCCCATAACACGACTAGTAAAAATAGAGAAAGAAAAGCAATATCACGCTCTCCTAATGCTATTGTGCAAAATGCTGCAAAGATAAATAGAAATACAGCCCCTCCGCTATATAAAATAAATCGTCCAAACTTCTTTAAATATAAATGTCCAAGCCCAGGAATTAGCCCTAATACAAGTGCTAAAAAGGGGTTTTTATTCATGCTTTGAACCTCCGTCCTTTGTTGATGTGTCTACCGATTTGTTTACAATTTGTTGTGAGATAGAAGACTCGTTATGTTTTGAAGATTTCTCGAAATTTGATGTCGCTGTAAAAATATATTGGAATAAACCACTTACCATAAAAATAATTGTAGCCGCAGTCGCAATTATGTAGTGAATAATTGTGCGTTTTAGTGAGTTTGTTTTTATATATTCATTAGACTGTAGTGTTTCAAAATTAATTTGCGTCATAACTTCGTTCGTAAATGAATCATCATTTATCATTGGAAGGTTTTCATGTTGTTCATCAATACTTTCCATATAAAGTGCTAAACAATAATCACATTCAAAAAGATGTTCTTCCATAGATTCACGTTCATTGCTTTCTATAAAATCTAATGTATAATTGCGCCAATCTTCTTTTGAATAATGCATCATAGAAACTCTTCCTCCTTCCAATGTTTTTTAATCCATTTTCTTGCCCGATACAGTTTCATTTCGACTGTTTTCACTTCGATGTTTTCCTGCAAAGCAATTTCTTGATAACTTTTTTCTTCTAAATAATGCGAGAGAACGACATCACGGTAATTTTCAGGAAGTTCTCTTAGTTTTTGAGCAATGAGTAATTTTTGCTCTTTCGTCAATAGTAAAGCTTCAATGTTATGAGAGGATTTTATATTTTCCTCAGTTTCTTTACATAAGGAGAGTTCTTCGTGTTCTCTAGCTTTCTTCCTTTTATAATCAATAGCGTGATTGGTGGCAATACGCGCCATCCACGTTTTTAATCCGCGAAATTGATAATTTGGGAGAGAGGCGTGAATTTTTACGAATACTTCTTGTGTAACATCTTTCGCATCTTCTTCATGTCTTAAAATAGAAAAGATAACTTGAAAAATATAATGACGATACGTTTGTACAAGGATACGAAAAGCATGTTCGCTTCCTTGCTGTGCTTTTTCAATTAATTGTTTTTCCTCAATGGGTCTCTCCCTCCTTTTTGACGCATTCTATTATATAGACGTAAGAAATGATAAGTCACCCTACACATGTTGTAAAAAAAGAATAATATATTTTTAGAAAGGAGGCTATATGAAAAAAGGTGTGAAAAAATGGTAAAAAGGAGTATATAATGAGCAAAGAGGAAATGTTACGCGGAGAAAGGATGTGAATGTTAGTAGGAGGACGTCCATACTAACAAACATGAAAATTAAAATATTAATAGCAGATGATAATTCTTTTATTAGAGAAGGCATGAAAATTATTTTAAATACATACGAAGAGTTTGAAGTGTTAGATACTGTAAATGATGGAAAAGAAGCTGTAGCATATTGTAAGAAACATGAAGTCGATATTGTGCTTTTAGATGTCCGCATGCCAAACATGAACGGGGTAGAGGCGACAAAGTTAATTTGTGAAGAGACGAAAACGAAGCCGCTTATTTTAACGACGTTTGATGATGATGAATATATATTGGACGCAGTAAAAAACGGAGCAAAAGGTTATTTATTAAAAAATAATGATCCGGAACGTATTCGTGATGCGATAAAAGGAGTGTATAACGGTCAAACTGTTATGCAAGATGTAGTACTTGATAAAATTAAATCTAATTTAATGGAAAGTAAAGAGGAAGAATGTAAAATAGATAAGAGTCTTTTTACAGAAAGGGAGCTTAGTATTATCGCATTAATTGCGAAAGGTTTCTCGAATAAAGAAATTTCAAAGCAGCTTTTCATATCAGAGGGAACAATCGCAAATTATATTACATCGGTTTTAGGGAAAACTGGACTAGAACATCGCACACAAATTGCGATTTATTACTTAACAGGGAAAGTAGATTAATGATATGGAATTTTGGTTAATTGTAAGTAAATTAATTGTTTTTATATATATTGTGTTTAGTTACATTTATTTAAATGTCGCGAACTTACCATGGATTATATTTACTTTGCTTTTATATCTTTCTGTAAACGTACTGATTTCTATATTTAAAAAAGATACGTACAAAAACATATTAACTTCTGTGTCAATTGGCGTAGTTATGTTATTTACATGGAAGATTCATCCGCTTTTTATTTTGTTTTTACCATTGAATTTATATGAACTTGTATTTCGATATATAGAGAAGAAATGGCAGCTCTTTATCGTTATGATGATTCCTATTATCTTTACAGATGAAAGTATTCGAATGACATATGGATTAATTGTTGCATTTTCTTTCATTGTATTAACTATGGCAGAGCGGTATATATCGCGTGTATTAAAGCTTGAATCACAAAATGATAAGATGCGAAAAGATATGCAGCGGCTGACGAAAAGCTTACATGAAAATAAAGAGTACATAAAGCAATCAGAATACACATTTAAGTTAGAAGAGAGAAACCGGCTATCACAAGAAATTCATGATAAAATTGGCCACTCGATGACGGGTGCACTAATTCAAATGGAAGCAGCAAAGAGGTTAATGGAAATAGATAAAGAAAAATCTGCCGAGTTATTACAAAATGCAATTCACATTTCAAAAGATGGAATTGAAAGTATTCGCATTACATTAAAAAATATGAAGCCACCAACTGAGCAAATTGGTATCCATCGTATGAAATTATTCATAGAGGAATTTGCCGGTAAGCATGATGTAAATATTCCTTTCGTATATAAAGGTAACTTAGATATGATTTCTCCTATTCAGTGGAAAATTATCGGTGAAAATGTTACAGAGGCACTTACAAACGCAATGAAATATGCTGATGCGACAGTCATTTCCATAGATATTCATGTACTTAACAAGATGGTGAAAGTACAAGTGAAGGATAACGGAAAAGGTGCAGCTCTCGTTAAGAAAGGTCTCGGAATTATGGGGATGGAGGAGCGAACGGCATCAGTAAACGGAAAAATTATTGTAGATGGGACAAGTGGTTTTTCAGTAACAATGTTGCTGCCGATATAAAAGAATGGGACGAAGATGAATCATCTCATATGAAAAAAGTGAATAATCTCATGTGAAAAGAATGAACTTCTGCACTGAGCAGGTTCATTTTTTTTGTTTATAATAAATAGCAGAGAAACCGAAATAGGGGTGAAATGATGAATACATTAGAAATTAAAAATTTAACGAAAAAATTTGGTGATTTCATCGCAGTTGATAATATGTCTTTATCTATTAAAGAAGGAGAGATATTTGGATTTTTAGGATCAAATGGTGCTGGTAAAAGTACAACGATAAATATGATTGCTGGGTTGTTAAGAAGTAATGAAGGTGAAATTAGCATATTAGGAAAAAATATAAAGAAGCATAATCGGTTTGCGAAGATGAATATTGGTATCGTTCCGCAAGATATTGCAATTTATGAAGAGTTAAATGCCTATGAAAATGTGAAATTCTTTGCTGGACTTTACGGGTTAAGAGGAGCTGAATTAAAAGCGAGAGTAGAGGAAGCACTTCAATTTGTGGGGCTTAGTGATAAACATAAAAATTACCCGAAAAACTTTTCTGGCGGGATGAAACGAAGACTGAATATCGCTTGTGCGATCGCTCATAGACCGAAGTTAATTATTATGGATGAGCCGACAGTTGGAATTGATCCACAGTCAAGAAACTATATTCTCCAGTCTGTTCGAAAATTAAATGAAATGGGAAGTACCATTATTTACACGAGCCACTACATGGAAGAAGTAGAAGAGATTTGTACGAAAATAGCAATTGTAGATCACGGTAAAGTGATTGCAGAAGGAACGAAAGAACAGTTAAAAGCAATTATTACCGACACGAAAGATATTTGGATTGAAGTAAAGTCGGTAGAAAAATTAGATGTAGAGCAGTTAAAAGAGATAAACGGTGTGAAAGCTGTTCAAATTGAAGAGAACGTAATTAAAGTAAACTCGGATGCAGGATTAAACAATTTAAATAAAATTATTCAGCATTTCATTAATCATGACATTGAAATCCGTTCGTTAGAGGAACAGGCTCCAAACTTAGAAACAGTATTCCTTACGTTGACTGGAAGAAACTTACGAGATAAATAAAAGGTAAATGAAGAAAAGGTAAAGGGAGGTTCATCAATTGAACATCTTCAATATTGCAGTTATGCATATTAAAAGAGATTTCAGGGACGTAAGAACTTTAGTTTTTATGTTAGCATTTCCTATTGTGCTTATGCTTGTGCTAGGGACAGCGTTAACGAATGCATTTAATAGTGATAGTCAATCGATTAAGGATATACAAGTGCTATATAAAGATGAAGCGAGTAGCACATTTTCTCAATCGTTTGAAGCATTTACGAAAGAAGTCGATAAATCGGGTATTCATTTTAAAAAAGCTTCTGAAGGTATAGATGGGAAAGAGGCAGTGAAGCAAAATAAATATGCTGCTTATGTAGAATTAAATAAAGATGGTGCAAAGTTTTACGGAAGTGACAAAAGTAGTATTGAGGGAAGTATTGTGGAAGGTATGCTTACAACATTTGTTGATAAGTACAATGTAGCAACCGAAGTGGCAAAAGTAGATCCTAGTAAGGTGAGCGCAGTTATTTCAAATGGGAATCATAATGATTATATAAAAGAAACATCTTTACAAGCTGCGAAAAAGCCAGGTTCTATGGATTACTATGCGGTTGTAATGACGACGATGATCGCACTATATGCTGGGATGGGAGCGAGTTCTTTAATTCGAGGAGAACGAATACGTAAAACAGGAGATCGTCTCATTGCTGCGCCTATAAGTAAGGCTGAAATATTCATTGGAAAAGTACTTGGTAGCCTAGTAGCAAACGCCCTTTGCGTATTACTTGTCATGTTATTTAGCAAATTTGTATTTCAAGCGAATTGGGGCGACCATCTTGGAATTATATTTATTATTTTGTTAACACAAGTCTTTCTAGCAATTAGCTTCGGTTTAGGGATCGGGTATATTACGAAAACAGCTGAATCATCGAGAGCAATTATTCTTGTTGTTATACAGTTAGCTTCTATTTTTGGTGGTGCATACTTCGTAGTAGAAGAAAATTTCGTTACGAACTTATCACCATTAACGTGGGCAAACACAGCTGTCATGAAAATTATTTATGCAAACGATGTAGGAGCGGCACTGCCGGTAATATGTTTAAATCTTGGGATTTCAGCACTCTTTTTATTAATTGCAATTATTGCATTACGTAGACGGGAGGGGCTATAGTATGAAAGATATTTTATGGCTCATACAAAAAACACTATCTGTCCTTTTGAAAAATAAAAAAGGATTATTCATTATTATTAGTTTGCCGATAATCGGAACGCTCATCTCTTTTTCGATATACGGAAATGCGGGGCAAGGTACGTTAAATATCGGGATTGTAAATAAAGAAAATGAGCCGATAGCAAATGATACGATAAAGTTTTTAGAAGGATTAAATCATGTGAAAGTGAGTAAGGTTAAGGAGTCGGAAGTAGAAGATAAACTCACTTCCAAAAAACTTGATGGAGTTATTACATTACATTCTGGTTTTTCAAAAAGTGTTCGAGAAGGGAAACCTAATCATATCGAGATTGCATCGATTAAAGGTGATCAAGTAACAGCATTTATAAAATCATATTTATATAACTATATTGATAATGTAGCAGCTATTAGTAAAGTAGCAGGAACAGATCAAAGTACATTTGATAGTATGTACGCAGGGTATCAAAAAAGTTCATTTAAAATGAAAACTGAGACGCTAGAAGATACTTCGAAAAATAAAGATATGACAAACCAAACGATGGGTTACCTTATTATGTTTATGCTGTTTTCAGCAGTGAACTTATCAGGATTTATTTTAAAAGAAAAAGAGAATAGAACGTACTTTAGATTATTATCAACACCAATTGATGGAAAGAAATTTATATTGTCCAACGTCGCGGTAAATATGATGATACTAACATTGCAAATTGTCATTGCAGTATTATTTATGACGAATGTTTTTCATACAAATATTAATATGCCTTTCATAGTAATGATTGGTGTGCTTATGATATTCGCTTTAATTGCAATTGGTTTATCATTAGTTATTGTGTCTTTTTCAAAAAGTTCGGCTGCTTCAAATGCAATGCAAAATCTAGTGATAGTACCAACATGTTTGCTTGCTGGATGTTATTTTCCATATGACATTATGCCAAAAGCGGTACAAAAAGTAGCTGATTTCCTACCGCAGCGCTGGTTACTAGATACGATAGCAAAACTACAGCAAGGTATTCCATTCTCTGAGTTGTATTTGAATATTTTAATCTTATTCGCCTTTGCAATAGCATTTTTCTTAATTGCAATTTATAAGTTTGGAAGAAATAATGATGCGAGGAATTTTGTTTAATGTGAAATGGGTGTGACGTTAAGTCGCATCCTTTTTTGTATGAAGCATGAAATCTAAACTTGAATGACAAAATAGAAGGGTGGAAAGAAAATGATCGGAAGGAAATCAAAATGATTAAAAAAATATTACGAGTTACTTCTATTATTATTGCTATTTTCGTTTTTATTTTAATTTGGATGCATATCGATGTTACCCTAGGTAGGAAAATGGAAGCTGGGAAAAACATGCCGACAGAGTATACACCTCATTATAGTGACTTTCAATTATATGTAGAAGGGAAGTCATTATATGAGCAGCTATTTGAAGATATTAAAAAAGCGAAAAGCTCCATCTACACTTATTTTTTCATTTTGTCGGATGATAAAAGTAGTCATATTTTTTTAAACTTATTAAAAGAGAAGGCGAAAGAAGGAGTAAACGTCTATTTATCGGTTGATCGCATTAATGATTTATCATTTGAAAGAAAGATGAAAAATGAATTGCAGGAAAGTGGTGTGCATTTTACATATAGTAGAAAACCTGAATTACCATTCGGGTTTTATTCTCTTCATCATCGTAATCATCGCCGTATTACGACGATTGATGGGGAGATTGGCTATACAGGCGGATTTAATATAGGAGATGAGTACTTAGGGAAAGATAAGCGATTTGGATATTGGCGTGATTATCATGTACGGCTTAAAGGAGAAGGAGCAAAAGATTTAGAACAGCAATTCGCTTTAGATTGGAAACGAGATACGAAAGAAGATATAAAGAGGAGTACGAATAAAGCTAGTAAAGGGAATACATTACATACTATGACTAGTTACAATGGGCATTACGTTGCTGAAAAATATATAGAGCTCATAAAACAAGCTCAACACTCCATTGTAATTGCAACGCCGTATTTTATAGCAAAAAATAAAGAATCCATGAATGCTTTAATCGCAGCACAAAAGCGTGGTGTTACAGTAAAAATACTTTGGTCATATAAACCAGATCTACCTCTTATAAAAGAAGCGGCGTATCCATACATACGTCAAGCTGTTAATAATGGGATTACTGTATATGGGTATAAAAAAGGAATGTTTCATGGGAAGTTAATGTTAATTGATAATGAATTAACTGTTATCGGTACAACGAACTTTACTGCACGTAGCTTCTATATTAATGATGAGATGAATTTGTATATTCATGGTGGATCTATCGTCTCAGAAGTGAATGAGGCGTTAACGCAAGATTTTCATGATTCGAAAGAAATGACGAAAGAATTTTTTGAGAAGTTATCATTTTGGGAGCGTTGTAAGGAGAAGTTGGGGGGATTGGCTGATTTTTATTTATAAAGGTTAATGAAAAGGGTGTCTTTAATAGACACCCTTTTCATGAGAAATAACTATTATTCATGCACAAGCATCGAAACATCATCATTAATCAACGTCCCCACATGTTCCCCTAAACATATTTTCTTCATCACCCCAGGCTCATCGAAGTTAAAGACATGTGCTGGTAAATTGTAGTCCCGAGCAAGCAATAAAGCGGCTTGGTCCATGACTTGTATGTTTTGTCTAACAACATCGTTATAGTTCAGCTTTCGATACATTTTCGCTGATTTGTTATGTTTTGGGTCACTTGTAAAGACACCGTCTACTCCTTGTTTTGCGACTAATATGGCGTCACTATTCATTTCGATTGCTCTCTGTACACTTGGGTAATCTGTCGTAACGAAAGGTTGCCCGTTACCGCCTCCAAAAATAACGACATAACCGTTATCTAAATGATGGACTGCACGCAAGCGAATATATGGTTCAGCTACTGCGTTAAAAGGGATGGAAGTCATAACGCGTACTTCTTTATTTGTTTTACTAGTTAAAACACCGCGGAGCATTAAGCTATTAATGATCGTACCTAACGTACCGATATTATCAGCTTCTACACGATCAATTCCCCATTCTTCAGCTAGATGACCTCTGAAAATGTTACCGCCACCGATAACGATGGATACTTCGATACCTAAATCAACAATGGATAAAATTTCGTTTGCGATATGTTCTAATCGTTTGGAGTTAAAGCTATTTCCAGTTTGATCGGCAAGAGCGCCGCCGCTTAGTTTTATTAAAACTCTTTTATATGGCCTCATAACAATTCCCCCTATATAGATCGCAATAAAAAAGGAACAAAGGCGAATGCCTTTGTTCCTTTTTAAGAAAATGAAAAAGAAAAGAAGAAGATAGGACGAATTGCTTTGTGTAGTTTTTCATACTATCCACTCCTTTTCATTTCGATTTGTTTTAAGTATATATCTTTTTGATTATACGAAACAATCTGATTACTTATCAAGTATATTTTATCGTTTTTTAACAAAATGGTGTCAATGAAAAATAGAAGAAAAATATTTGAATTTTTTGTGACAAACTTGTAGGTTTTTGTATGATTTTGTAGGTTCGCTTATATGATGTGTGAGTAGCTTTTATAAATTCAAATTGAAAGCGTTCGCATGAAGGGGATGAACATAAATGAAAAAATTCGGATTGGCAACACAAATTTTTGTCGCGCTTGTTTTAGGGATTGTAGTAGGGGCAGTCTTTTATGGCAATAAAACGGCGATTTCTTATATCACACCAATTGGGGATATATTTATTCATTTAATTAAGATGATTGTAGTACCAATTGTTATTTCAGCATTAATTGTTGCGGTAGCTGGCGTGGGAGATATGAAAAAGCTTGGGAAACTGGGCGGTAAGACAATTCTTTATTTCGAAATTATTACGACGATTGCTATTTTAATGGGATTACTTGCAGCGAATATATTCCAACCAGGTACTGGCGTTGATATGAGCAATTTACAGCAAAGTGATATTTCTTCTTATAAACAAACTGCAGATGCAACAGAGAAGAAAGGATTTGCTGAAACGATTGTTCATATTGTACCGAAAAACGTATTTGAATCTATCTCACAAGGTGACTTATTACCGATTATATTCTTCTCCGTGTTATTTGGTTTAGGAGTTGCAGCAATTGGAGAAAAAGGAAAGCCTGTCTTTAACTTTTTTGAAGGTGTACTCGAAGCAATGTTTTGGGTTACAAATCAAGTTATGAAGTTTGCACCATTCGGTGTATTCGCATTAATTGCTGTTACGGTTGCAAAATTTGGTGTAGCAACACTACTTCCGTTAGGAAAACTAGTGCTAGCTGTATACGTAACTGTTATACTATTCGTTGTGATTGTATTAGGTATTAATGCACGAATGGTTGGCGTAAACATTTTTACATTAATAAAAATTTTAAAAGAAGAACTTATTCTTTCATTTACGACAGCAAGTTCAGAAGCTGTTTTACCTAATATAATGAGAAAAATGGAAGAGTTCGGTTGTCCAAAGGCAGTTGCCTCTTTCGTAATTCCGACAGGTTATACATTTAACTTGACTGGATCGGCTATTTATCAAGCGTTAGCGGCATTGTTTGTTGCACAAATGTATGGTGTACACATGTCACTGACGGAGCAAATAACGTTATTATTCGTTCTCATGTTAACATCCAAAGGTATGGCGGGAGTTCCAGGTGCATCGTTCGTTGTTGTATTAGCAACGTTAGGTTCAATGGGGTTACCACTAGAAGGTATCGCGTTAATTGCGGGAATTGACCGCATTTTAGATATGATTCGCTCATCTGTCAATGTATTAGGAAATGCATTAGCGGCCATTGTTATGTCGAAGTGGGAAGGCGAATTCGATAATGAGAAAGCAAAACAATATGTAGAAACAGTCAAAGAAACAAAAGCAGCATAAGAAATCGTTAAGGAGTGAATAATCATGGCAACATTAACTGAAGTTAAAAATGGTGTGCGAATTGAAAAAGATTTTTTAGGTGAAAAAGAAGTACCAAATTATGCATACTACGGCGTACAAACAATGCGTGCAGTAGAAAACTTCCCAATTACAGGTTACAAAATTCATGAAGGTTTAATTCAAGCATTCGCAGTTGTAAAAAAAGCAGCAGCACTTGCAAATACAGATGTAGGTAGATTGGAATTGAATAAAGGCGGCGCGATCGCAGAAGCTGCTCAAGAAATTCTAGATGGAAAATGGCACGATCATTTCATCGTCGACCCAATTCAGGGCGGTGCGGGTACTTCAATGAACATGAATGCAAATGAAGTCATTGCCAATCGTGCTCTTGAATTATTAGGAATGGAAAAGGGAGACTATCATTATATTAGTCCAAATAGCCATGTAAATATGGCACAATCAACAAACGATGCATTCCCAACGGCGATTCATATCGCGACATTAAATGCATTAGAAGGCTTATTACAAACGATGGGTTATATGCATGATGTATTTGAATTAAAAGCAGAACAATTCGACCATGTTATTAAAATGGGTCGTACGCATTTACAAGATGCTGTACCAATTCGTCTTGGACAAGAGTTTAAAGCGTATTCTCGCGTACTAGAACGTGATATGAAACGTATTAAGCAATCACGTCAACATTTATATGAAGTAAATATGGGAGCAACTGCAGTTGGTACAGGCTTAAATGCAGATCCAGAGTATATTGAAGCAGTTGTAAAACATCTTGCTACAATTAGTGAATTACCGCTTGTTGGTGCAGAAGATTTAGTGGACGCGACGCAAAATACTGATGCGTACACAGAAGTATCTGCAGCACTAAAAGTATGTATGATGAATATGTCTAAAATTGCGAATGACCTTCGCTTAATGGCATCAGGTCCACGTGTTGGTTTAGCAGAAATTATGTTACCAGCTCGTCAACCAGGTTCTTCTATTATGCCAGGGAAAGTAAACCCTGTTATGCCAGAAGTTATTAACCAAATTGCGTTCCAAGTTATTGGTAACGATCATACAATTTGTCTTGCTTCAGAAGCAGGACAATTAGAATTAAATGTTATGGAACCAGTACTTGTTTTCAACTTACTTCAATCTATTAGCATTATGAATAATGGTTTCCGTGCCTTTACAGATAATTGCTTAAAAGGAATTGAAGCGAATGAAGATCGTTTAAAAGAGTACGTTGAGAAAAGTGTAGGAATTATTACAGCCGTGAACCCTCATATCGGTTATGAAGCAGCAGCTCGTGTTGCGAAAGAAGCAATTGCAACAGGTCAATCCGTTCGTGAACTTTGTGTAAAAAATGGTGTATTGTCACAAGAAGATTTAGAGTTAATTCTAGATCCATTCGAAATGACACATCCAGGGATTGCAGGAGCAACTCTTTTAAAGAAAAATTAAAAGAAGAGGGGGACAATCCCCTCTTTTTTGTTTACAATATAGAAATGCTATATATGAATAGAGGTAGGGATGTTATGAGTAAGTTTACAGTGGCTTCTAATGGTGCATTAGAAACAACATTAAGAGGAGCAGAAGTATTATCAACACCACTTTTAAATAAAGGGGTAGCTTTCACACAAGAGGAAAGAGAAGAGTTAGGTTTAAAAGGGTTATTACCGCCAGCTGTTTTAACATTAGAAGAACAAGCACGCCGAGCATATGAACAATTTAGTTCTCAGCCGGATGATTTATTAAAAAATGTATACTTAACGGCGTTACATGATCGAAATGAAGTATTATTTTATCGTATATTAACAGATCATTTACGTGAAATGTTACCGATTGTATATACACCAACTGTAGGTGTAGCAATTCAAAGGTATAGTCATGAATACCGTAAACCACGTGGTATTTATTTATCAATTAACGATCCATCAGGTATTGAAGATGCATTTGCCAATATCGGTGCAACAGCTGAAAACATTGATTTAGTCGTTGTAACGGATGGAGAAGGTATATTAGGAATTGGTGATTGGGGTGTTGGTGGAATTAACATCGCAATCGGGAAATTAGCTGTATATACGGCCGCAGTTGGAATCGATCCTAGCCGTGTATTACCGGTAATTTTAGATGTAGGTACAAATCGTGAGGAATTATTAAACAATCCATTTTATATTGGAAATCGTCATCCTCGTATAACAGGTGAAGCGTACGATGAATTTATTGATACGTTTGTTCAAGCGGTAAATAAACAATTCCCAAAGGCGCTTCTACATTGGGAAGACTTCAGTTCTCGAAATGCACGAAAAATTTTAGATAAATATCGTCATGACGTTTGTACATTTAATGATGATATTCAAGGTACAGGGGCAGTTTCACTTGCTGCTGTATTATCGGCAGTAAAAGCTTCTGGTGTACCGCTAAGTGAGCACCGTGTTGTTGTGTTTGGTGCTGGTACGGCTGGAATCGGTATCGCAGATCAAGTAAGAGATGCAATGGTTCGCGTCGGCTTATCAGATGAAGAATCTCATAATCGTTTCTGGTGTATTGACCGTAACGGATTAGTTACAGATAATATGGAAGGTCTTCTTGATTTCCAAATTCCATATGCAAGAAAAGAAGCGGAAGTAAGTGATTGGAAACAAAATGATGTGATCGGGCTTGCTGAAGTTGTGAAACATGTAAAACCGACAATTTTAATTGGAACATCAACAGTTGCGGGCGCATTTAAAGAAGAGATTATTAAAGAAATGGCTTCTCACGTAGAAAGACCAATTATTTTACCAATGTCGAATCCAACACCACTTGCGGAAGCGAAACCAGCAGATTTAATCGAGTGGACAGAAGGAAGAGCGTTAGTTGCAACAGGAAGTCCGTTTGAACCAGTTACATATAACGGTGTAACGTATGTGATTGGACAGTCAAATAACGCACTTATTTTCCCGGGACTAGGTCTTGGTACAATTGTTGTTCGTGCAAGCGTCATGACGGATGGAATGTTCGCAGCAGCAGCTGAAGCAGTTGCAAGTATGGTAGATACAAGTCAGCCAGGAGCACCTATTTTGCCAGAAGTTGAAGAGTTACGTAATATCTCTGAACTAGTTGCAATTGAAGTAGCGAAAGTTGCAGTTGCAGAAGGTGTTGCTAGAGAAAACTTAAGTGATAACGATATTAAGATTGCAGTGAAAGAAGCAATGTGGAAGCCTGAGTATCGTCAAATAAAAGCGGTAGAAAAGGTTAGTATATAGAGAAAAAGCCCGTTTATAATAATAAACGGGCTTTACTTATACATTTTGAAAAATATATAGGAAGTGGCAGCTTTGAATTGGAATCAATTATGGAAGAAAGATATGTATCTTTTAATTATATTAATGGTAGTTGTCCCAATTGCTGGAGAGCTTAATTTTCATCCTTTTAATGATATGTTTCGTGTTAGCTTCGGGACACCGCTTTTCTTCTTTTTATTATTATTTTTAAGAAGAATACCAGCAGCAGCTGCAGGTGTTCTCGTCGGTATATCTGTAGTTTTATTCCGTGTAAGTCTTGACTGGGTATTGCAAGGTTCATTCCATATGACAGAATCATTTTATTTGCGCTATCCTGTGTTCTTTTATTATTTTATTTATGGAAGCCTCTTTTCGTTTTGTAGGGTAAATAAGTTTCATCAGAAGCCAATTGTTATTGGGTGCCTTGGAATTTCAATTGAAATTATTGCAAGTATGTCAGAACTTGCGTTTTATCATATGCTCGTACTAGGCACAACGATAACAGTTTCTGAAGTGAATAAACTAATCATTATAGCTATTTTCCGTAGTTTCTTTGCGCTCGGTTTTTTAAATATGATGAATTTATATGAAACGAAATTAAAAGAATCCCAAGTTCGAAAAGAAAATGAAAATATGTTAATGTATCTCTCTAATTTATATGTGGAATCTGTCCATTTGAAAAAAACGTTACAAAATGCTGAGTTAATTACACAGGAAGCATATCAACTATATCGAAACTTACAAGCGAACGATGACTTAAATAGCAAAACAGCTTTAAAAATAGCAGGAGAAGTGCATGAAATAAAAAAGGATAATCAAAGGATTTTTGCAGGGTTATCTAAACTGTTATTAGATAAAAATGTGGCTGAGTATGTAGAAGGACATGAATTAGCGGAAATAATTGTAAGAATAAATGAGAAGTATGCTGAAATGCTAGGAAAAGATATACGTTTTTCTAAACATATAGAAGGTGAGCACGCTGCATATCACGTGTATACAGTTCTATCAATTTTTAATAATTTAGTTGCAAATGCAGTGGAAGCAATTGAGGATAGAGGTCTCATTAGTATAAAGCTATATAAACGAGATAAACATATATTCTTTGAAGTAATTGACGATGGTCCTGGTATTGCACAGAAGTATAAGAAATTAGTATTTAAGCCAGGGTTTACTTCAAAGTATGATCAAACGGGAACACCGTCAACAGGTATTGGACTTTCTTACATAAACGAAATGGTAACAGAGCTAGGTGGAGAAGTGAGATTAGAAGAACGAGAAACTGGTGGCGGGTGTAAGTTTATCGTTTGTTTACCGGAGTGCAGTTTAAAGCGGGAAGGGGAATAATGTTGTTTTATTATATCGTAGATGATGATGAAGTTTTCCGTTCTATGCTTTCGCAAATTATTGAAGATGGAGATCTTGGGGAAGTAATTGGAGAGTCGGAAGACGGAGCTTTTATTGAAGCGGACCAACTGAATTTTAAAAAAGTAGATATTTTGTTTATTGATTTATTAATGCCAATGCGAGACGGAATTGAAACAGTTCGTCATATTGCGTCCGCTTTTACTGGGAAGATCATTATGATTTCTCAAGTTGAATCGAAGCAACTTATAGGTGAGGCGTATACACTTGGAGTAGAATATTATATTACAAAGCCACTGAATAAAATTGAAGTTGTATCTGTTGTACGAAAAGTAATGGAGCGTATTCGTTTGGAGCGTTCTATACATGATATTCAAAAATCATTGAATAACGTTTTTAAGTGGGAACAGCCGCAAGTTCGAAATGAGCCAATACAAGAAGGGAAGAAAATAGCGGATTCAGGGCGCTATTTATTATCAGAACTCGGTATTGCGGGAGAGAACGGAAGCAAAGACTTGCTTAGTATGTTGGAATATTTATATGGGCAGGAAAAGGCACAAACATTTGAATTTGGATTTCCTGCATTAAAAGATATTTTCCATCATATTACAATAAGGAAATTAGGGGATGTAGCTTTAGATACGGATATTGATAAAGAGAAGAAAGCATCTGAGCAAAGGGTAAGAAGGGCGATTTATCAATCGTTAAATCACTTAGCTTCCCTCGGGTTAACAGACTTTTCGAATCCGAAATTTGAAAGCTATGCTCCGAAATTTTTTGATTTTACTATAGTTAGAAAACGGATGACAGAAATGACGAAAGATGAAGTAGCGGCTTCTGGTCATATACGTATTAACACGAAGAAGTTTATTCAAGTGTTGTATTTTGAGGCAAAACGGTTGATGGAGATAGAATGAAAAGAGATAAGTGTTTCAGATTGTAGACAAAGTCTTGTTCAAATGACATTGAGTTTCTTGGTGCTCAACACGCTTTTGACTCTCTTTTTTCATTAGAGTTGGAATAGAAGCAAAAAATAAATATAATATGGTTAATGCACCAACGGGGAGGAGGACAGGGCATGAATAAAGAAGAAAAGATCATAGTGGGTTTCAGGGACTTATATAATAAGATTGTTTGGCTTAATAAGGATAAGATGGAAGACAGTCTTAAGGGGTATAATTCTTCTGAAGTACATTGTATCGAATACATTGAAAAAAATGTAGATTCTAACGTGACAAAACTTGCGGAGTCCTTTTATATGACTCGCGGTGCCATAAGTAGAATAACAAAAAAACTTATAAAAAAAGGCCTTATCGAAAGTTATCAGAAGTCGGATAATAAGAAAGAAATCTATTTTAGGCTTACTGAACAAGGGAAAGTAATTTATAAAATACATGAGGATCTGCACAAAGAGTTTGAAGAACGGGATAAAGTTGTGTTTGATCAAGTAACCGAGGAAGAATTTGATAGTATACTTAGCTTTGTGGAAAAGTATAGTAGACATTTAGATACAGAAATAAAGAAACAAGGTGTACATATTAAGTCGTAATCTATTTAAAAAATAAAAATGAAACGAAAGGCAGTCCAAGGATGGATTGCCTTTTTTATTGTTGTAATTTTGTTGACAGGGAAACAAAATGGAGTTATTGTTTTGTTGATAAGGAAACAAAAATAACTGTTGGGGTGAGAATGTAAATGTCCAAATTCAGATCACATAATGAACATAATACGGAAAGAGTCATAGATAAACACGCCTTACTATTCGGTCTTATCTCTGTGTTTCTTTGTGGAATAGGATTCAGCATTATAATACCTGTCGTTCCATTTTTAGTGCAGCCGTATACAAGTAATTCGGCAGAACAAGCGGTCTTCGTTACGCTATTAACTTCTGTTTATGCAGTCTGCGTATTTTTTGCGGCTCCCGCACTTGGAGCTTTGAGTGATAAATATGGTCGTCGTCCATTACTTTTAGTATGCCTTTTCGGTTCCGCAATCGGGTACTTAGTTTTTGGCATAGGAGGAGCTCTATGGATACTATTTGCTGGGCGCATAATAGAAGGTATAACAGGAGGGAGCATAAGCACTATCTTCGCATATTTTGCAGATATTATTCCTCCAGAACAAAGAACGAAATACTTCGGATGGGTAAGTGCGGTTGTAGTAGTAGGCACTGTTATTGGACCAACTATAGGTGGATATCTTGCCAAGTTTGGTTATTCTGTACCTATGTATTTTGGAGTAATCATAACTTTATTAAATGTTGTTTATGGAATCTTATATATGCCTGAGAGCCTTGACAAAAATAAAAGATTGAAAGAGATTACCTTTGTAAGATTGAATCCATTTACACAACTTGCAAATATACTTTCCATGAAAAATTTAAAATGGCTACTTGTCTCAGCATTCTTACTTTGGATACCAAATGGATCTTTACAGGCAATTTTTTCACAATTTACAATGGATACTTTTAGTTGGAAGCCTGCGTTAATCGGACTTATGTTTTCAATTATGGGATTCCAAGATATCATTTCACAAAGTTTTATAATGCCAAAACTTTTGACAAAACTTACTGATAAACAGATAGCAATTCTCGGAATGGTTTCGGAGATTATAGGTTATAGTCTTATTGCAGCATCAGCTTTGTTCTCATTTTATCCGTTTCTTATCGCTGGAATGTTTATATATGGTTTTGGTGATTCCATCTTTGGACCTTCATTCAATGGGATGCTCTCGAAGTCTGTCGATTCTAGTGAACAAGGAAGGATTCAAGGAGGTAGTCAATCTATTCAAGCTTTAGCAAGAATGATTGGGCCGATTATTGGAGGTCAAATTTATGTTTCACTTGGGCATGCCGCACCTGCTTGTATGGGGATCATCCTTATACTAGCCGCAATAACAGTCTTATATAAGGGCACGCATGAAAATATGTAAATTATCTACTTTATCCTCTTATTATAGACAGTAAGCCCCCTGCATCAAAATATGCACATCCATCTCTACGGTGTGTGTGTGAAAAACCTTTATCACTCTTCTTCATAAAATCATATCTTTTAAATTGTTGATGCGATGGCCAGTAAAACTTTTACATGAAAAATGTAGAAAATATTTAAATACTATGCTGGAACCTTTCAGAACCGCCTGTATAATAGGCGGTTTTAAGAGTTTAGGGACAAGTGCTGAAACTCTATTTGCTTACAGTCTGAGGCGTTTATAAATAAGTATCTTTTTTGTTAAACCAACATTTTATATTTTCTCGTGAAGCATGTAAAATGTTAAGTAAAAGAAAATGGTTTTACAGTAAGGAAGTGTCAAAGCAATGAGTTTTACGTTAAATAAATCGATTATTAAAGAAGTGTGCGGAGAGACCTCATATAAAAGAGGCGAAGCTTATTATAAATCAAATAAAGTAATAATAAATCATTATGATGAAAATAAAGAAATTTGCGAGGCGACAGTAAAAGGAAACGAAGATTTTCATGTTACAGTCGAAAAAATTAAAAAGGGTGATGTTGTTGCGAAATGTAGTTGTCCGTCATTAGCGTCTTTTCAAACGTACTGTCAACATGTTGCAGCAGTATTGATACAAATAAATTATAATCAGCAAACGGGTGGAATGCGCCCAGCTAGTAGTGAACACATGAGCGGGAATGATCAATTAACAAGTGGGATGTTTCAGTTGTTTGCAGACAAGCCACTGAGACCGAAAAGTAAACAACATCGTTTTGATACACGTGAAATACTTCATGTTGAATTTATTTGTACACCAGTAGTTACGAAACAAGGTGGAGCGCTTCTAGGAATGCAGCTGAAACTTGCCAAAACGTATTTCGTAAATCAGATTAGAGAATTTCTTTTTAAGGTGGAGAGAAGAGAACTTTTTAATTGTTCCAATGAGTTTACATATACACCAGATGTACATAGCTTTAAACAAGATACAGATGCGATTATTCAGCAACTTATTAAAATTCATCATAATGAAAAAATGTATGAGGATACGCTAGAAGTACATGCAAAACAAGATGATAGCATGATTTTAATACCGCCAGCGTCTTGGGGGGATATGCTTTCTTTACTTTCTAAAGTTGAGTGTGTGAGACTGAATCAAAATGGACAATCTTTTCATGGTTTACAAATTTCAAAAGGACTCCTTCCATTACATTTTGAGTTTAATAAAGGGAGTAACAGTGGGTTTACGCTTTATATTGATGGCTTACAACGAGTTGAGGTAATGGATACGTATAGTTATGCTCTATTTGGAGGGAAACTGTATCAGTTGAACGCTGAGGATTGCAAGCGGCTTATCGAATTACAAAAAATGATGAATCGCTCTAGTAGTAACCAATTATACATTCCGGCAGATAAGATGGAATATTTTGTAGCAAAAGTTGTACCAGGTTTAATGAAGCTAGGAACTGTACGAATTGATGAGGTAGTATCAGATCGTGTTGAAACACCCGTATTAAAAGCGAAATTATATTTAGATAGAGTGAAAAATCGCTTGTTAGCAGGTCTTGAATTTCACTATGGAAACGTCATAATTAATCCGTTAGAAGAGGATGGACAGCCGTCTGTTTTTAATCGTGATGAGAAAAAGGAAAAAGAGATTTTAGATATTATGAGTGAAAGTGCCTTTGCGAAAACGGAAGGCGGTTACTTTATGCATAATGAAGAAGCTGAGTACAATTTTTTATATCACGTCGTTCCAACATTAAAAGGTTTACTTGATATTTATGCGACGACAGCAATCAAATTACGAATTCATAAAGGAGATACAGCTCCTCTTATTAGAGTTAGACGAAAAGAGAGGATAGACTGGTTGTCATTTCGTTTTGATATAAAAGGAATACCGGAGGCGGAAATTAAAGGAGTATTAGTAGCTCTTGAAGAGAAACGGAAATATTACCGATTAGCGAACGGTTCTTTATTATCACTGGAGAGTAAAGAGTTTAATGAAATTAATCAATTTGTAAAAGAAACGGGTATTCGGAAAGAATTTTTACATGGGGAAGAAGTGAATGTTCCGCTTATCCGGAGTGTAAAATGGATGAACGGACTTCACGAAGGTAATGTTTTAAGTTTGGATGATTCTGTTCAAGAGCTAGTAGAAAATATTCAAAACCCGAAAAAATTGAAATTTGCTGTGCCAAATACTTTACAGGCAGAAATGCGAGAGTATCAAGTGTATGGATTCGAGTGGATGAAAACACTCGCCTATTACCGTTTTGGAGGCATTTTAGCAGACGATATGGGACTCGGGAAAACACTGCAAAGCATTGCTTTTATAGACTCTGTTTTGCCTGAAATTCGAGAGAAAAACATGCCTATATTAGTAGTCTCTCCGTCGTCCCTCGTCTATAATTGGCTGAGTGAATTGAAAAAATTCGCCCCGCATATTAGAGCAGTTATTGCAGATGGAAATCAAATAGAGCGCCGGAAAATTTTAAAAGATATAGCAGAATTTGATGTCATAATTACGTCATATCCATTGCTGAGAAGAGATATAAGGTTGTATGAAAGGCCGTTTCATACACTATTTCTTGATGAAGCACAAGCGTTTAAAAACCCTACAACGCAAACTGCAAAAGCGGTGAAAACGATTCAAGCGGAGTATCGTTTCGGATTAACAGGAACACCTGTAGAAAATTCGTTAGAAGAGCTATGGTCTATCTTCCATGTCGTCTTCCCAGAATTATTACCAGGAAGAAAAGAGTTCGGTGATTTAAGGCGTGAGGATATAGCGAAGCGAGTGAAACCATTCGTATTAAGACGATTAAAAGAGGACGTATTAAATGAGTTGCCAGATAAAATAGAGCATTTACAGTCATCGGAGTTATTACCAGACCAAAAGAGATTGTATGCAGCTTATTTAGCGAAATTAAGGGAAGAAACGTTAAAACATTTAGACAAAGATACGTTACGTAAAAATAAAATTAGAATATTAGCTGGTTTAACGAGATTACGACAAATTTGTAATCATCCTGCTTTATTCGTTGATGATTACAAAGGCAGTTCAGCTAAATTTGAACAACTGTTAGAGATTTTAGAAGAATGTAGAAGTACTGGGAAGAGAATTTTGATCTTTTCTCAATTTACGAAGATGCTTTCCATTATTGGTCGTGAGTTAAATCGTCAAGCGATTCCATACTTTTATTTAGACGGGAGTACACCAGCGCAGGAACGTGTAGAGCTATGCAATCGGTTTAACGAAGGTGAAGGCGATTTGTTTCTTATTTCTTTAAAAGCTGGTGGTACGGGTCTTAACTTAACTGGTGCAGATACAGTGATATTATATGATTTATGGTGGAATCCAGCTGTTGAACAACAAGCAGCAGATAGAGCATATAGAATGGGACAAAAAAATACGGTGCAAGTTATTAAGTTAGTAGCCCACGGAACAATTGAAGAGAAAATGCATGAACTACAAGAAACGAAGAAAAATTTAATTGCTGAAGTAATTGAGCCAGGAGAAGGGAAATTATCCTCCATAACTGAGGAAGAAATTCGAGAAATTCTTATGATTTAAAATAAAAAAAGCTATGCTTTCAAATTTATGAGAGCATAGTTTTTTTGTTTTAATAATTATATTTTGTTTTGAACAAAGTAAAGAAATCAAATGGTATTTAAATTACTTCTTTGTGCCTTTACTTTTATATGGCTTTGCTGCTTTCTTTTTCTTTGCACTTGATTGCCAACGGTTCCATCCTTTACTTCCTGTACCTTGTCCTACACCTTTTTTCGGTTTCGCTTTCGTTTTGCTCATATGATCACTCCGTTATATAAAAATCTTGTTTGATAATAGTCAATGAATTAGAAAATACTCTTGATAAATGACTATGTTTGCTTTAAGTAAAAACAAACTGCTTGAATGCTATAGTATATCATGAAATTGCAAGTAAACTGAAAGGAATTACAAAGAAAATGAAAATAATAAGAAATACTGCGGATTCTATATTTCGAACGATTACACTAATTGTTGTGTATACGTTAGTTTCGGTTAGTGAAACATTTTTTGGATTGACGAGGCAGAAGAAGTAAAGATGTTAAATTAACAACAATCAATAAAGCCGTAAAATATAGAATTGAAAAATATTTTAAAACTTTTTGTTGACTTTCTTTATTTTTTGTATAGAATAATCATTAATAAAATGTTTCAGAGATGTGACAACAAAACGACTATGAAAGGACGAGTAGTAGTAGGACGTAGTCTAAGCGAGTCAGGGGTGGTGTGAGCCTGATACGAAGCCTATTATGAAGAACCTCCTGGAGTTGCTAACCGAAACCCTTTATAGGAAAGTAGACTTAGCCGGGCACTTCGCCGTTACAAGAAGAACAGTATCGAGATCTTCATCTCCGTACTGTATAAGTGAGCAACCTCTGTTGCTAATTTGGGTGGTACCGCGGAACCAAAGCCTTTCGTCCCAGTTTTTTGGGGAAGAAGGGCTTTTTTTGTTGGCTTCTTTTCACAACATCCAAACATTTTAGGGGGAAACCACCATGTATCAATCATTAATGACAGTAAGAGAGACTCAAATCGCAATTAAGGAAGTTAAAACATTTTTCGAAGACCAATTAGCAAAACGTCTTGAACTATTCCGCGTATCTGCACCATTATTCGTAACAAAAAAATCAGGATTAAACGATCATCTAAACGGTGTAGAACGTCCAATTGAATTTGATATGTTACATTCAGGAGAAGAATTAGAAATTGTTCATTCACTAGCAAAGTGGAAACGATTTGCACTACATGAATATGGATATGAAGCTGGTGAAGGTTTATATACAAACATGAACGCGATTCGTCGTGATGAAGAACTTGATGCAACACATTCCATTTACGTCGACCAATGGGATTGGGAAAAAATCGTTCAAAAAGAATGGCGCACTGTAGATTACTTACAAGAAACAGTACGGACAATTTATGGAATATTCAAAGATTTGGAAGATCACTTATTTGAAAAATATCCGTTCCTTGGAAAGTATTTACCAGAAGAAGTTGTTTTCATTACTTCCCAAGAGCTAGAAGATAAATATCCAGAATTAACGCCGAAAGACCGTGAACATGCAATTGCAAAAGAACACGGTGCAGTCTTCATTATCGGAATTGGTGATGCACTTCGTTCAGGTGAAAAGCATGACGGACGCGCAGCCGATTATGATGATTGGAAATTAAACGGTGACATTTTATTCTGGCACCCAGTATTACAAGCTTCATTCGAATTATCATCAATGGGAATTCGTGTTGATAGTAAATCACTTGATGAACAGTTAACAAAAACGGGTGATGATTTCAAACGTGAGTATGATTTCCATAAAGGTATTTTAGAAGATGTACTACCATTAACAATTGGTGGTGGTATTGGACAATCAAGAATGTGCATGTACTTTTTACGCAAAGCACATATCGGTGAAGTTCAATCTTCTGTATGGCCTGACGATTTACGTGAAGCTTGTAAGAAAGAAAACATTCATCTGTTTTAATTAATATAAGTGAGAGGGAGAGTAGCTTGAAAATAGAGTTACTCTCCCTTTTTTTATTGTGTAAACTAGTGGTTTACAGTGCGTGTTACTAATAGTTTCTTTCTTTTTTATCTCCCTTTATGTAATAATTTGCTAAAGGAGGGGACGTTATGAGTATAGGAGAACAGCTAAAAAAACTAAGAGAATCAAAGGAGTTTTCGCAAGAGGATGTTGCTAAAAAAATTGGTGTGACGAGGCAAGCGGTTTATAAGTGGGAAAATGATAAAAGTTACCCTGACATTGATAATTTAATTTTACTGAGCGAAATGTACAACGTTACGCTAGATGAGTTAATAAAAGGGAATCAAAGCTTTAAAGAGAAAATACATATTGATGAAGAAGAGGCGGATTTTGAGAAAAAGAATGAGTTTGGTTTTTATATTGGATGTGGTTTGCTCATTATGAGTGCGTTCATTGAGTATGAAAAAATACAGGTGGTTGTATTAGGAATTGCACTATTCATGATGGTCTTTTACTCGGATGTGAAGAAAATTATTTTCAATGAATATAGATCATTTTTTCAAGGGAAAGAGAGAAACGATATGTGTGATAAGAAGTAAGAAGAGTCAACTATATTTCCTAGGAAAGAGTTTAAAGAATAATTTCATTGTTTTATAATGATTTTTGGATATCGATAATATATTAAAAAGCTGTTTGCGTAGAGTCTTGAAATCTATGCAAACAGCTTTTTATTTATATAGGAAAGAAATAGATTAATATGTTTTTGTAAGTTGCAATAAAAATATTAAATTAGCTCATTTGCACTAAAGGCTCAATTTTCGCCATAAATGATTGATGAAGTGCTTCCACACCTGTTACTAAATGAAGGCGGTCAATAACGACAGACACTTTAATTTCAGATGTACTTACCATTTTAATATGAATATCTTCTTCTTTTAAAGTAGTGAACATATTCGCAGCAACACCTGGATTAGATACCATACCAGATCCTACAATTGATACTTTTGCTAAATGATTTTCATGTTCTACAGACTCATAGTGAAGATCTTCTTGGTTCTGTTCCAATACTTCTAGTGTTTCTTGTAAGTCATTAGAATGGATAGAGAAGGAAAGATGAACAGTTCCTTCATTTGTAATACTTTGAATAATAATATCTACATTAATATGTGCGTTAGCTAACGTAGAGAAAATTATTGAAAGTGAACCTTGTTCCAATCCTTTCACTGTGACACGTGTAATATTATCTTCAAAAGCAATACCTTTAACGATTGATTGTTGTTCCATGTTACATTCTCCTTTTACAATTGTTCCGTTTTCTTGTTCCATACTTGAGCGAACTTCTAAAACGACATGATGATTTTTGGCAAATTCAACAGCACGTGGATGTAATACGCCGGCGCCGAGGTTTGCCAGTTCTAACATTTCATCATAAGAAATTTCATCTAATTTGTAAGCTGTCTTTACAACTCGTGGATCCGTCGTGTATACGCCTGTTACATCCGTATAAATATCACATTTTTTCGCTTTTAGTGCCGCTGCTAATGCAACAGCTGTCGTATCAGAGCCACCACGTCCAAGCGTTGTAATTTCATTTTTTTCACTGATTCCTTGGAAACCAGCTACGATAACAATCGTGCCTTCAGTAAGATAAGACTGAATACGCTCAACGTTAATGTCAGTAATCCGTGCACTACTGTGTACAGATTCTGTCGTAATACCAGCTTGCCATCCTGTTAATGAAATTGCGTTATAACCTTTTGCTTGTAGTACCATTGTTAATAATGAAATAGTTACTTGTTCTCCTGTAGATAGAAGCATATCCATTTCACGTTTACTCGGATTTTCCGCAATAGCGTTAGCAAGTGCTACAAGTTCATCTGTGCTTTTCCCCATTGCTGAAACGACAGAGACGATACTATGTCCTCGTTCATATTCTTCAATAATTAAATTTGCCACATGTTGAATGCGCTCAACACTTCCGACAGAAGTACCACCAAATTTTTGTACAATCGTTTCCATTACGAATTCCTTCTTTCGTCCATTTTTAAGAATAGATTAGGACATATATAAATCCCAATATTCCTGTAGTTACCAGAGAGAAAAACAAAAAACACCATCTCAAATAAGTGAGGATGGTGCTGTTACAGGAAAAGGGAAACAGAAAACGGAGCTAATAAAAAAACCGCCAAAAAAGGAATACCATGAAAATGATATCTCTTTTTTGTAGATAGCTCTTCATACGTACATGTCTGTACATATGACAGTTCTGTTTCTATTCGAAAACAGCCCCAATTGATAAATGCAGAGAAATTTATCAATTTCGGCAACACTTCCTTTCATCCAATTTCATAGACATCTCTGTGTCTCCATTAGAATACTCATAAGTATTGCAACCTCTATCTCACGTTTTAGGCGAGAGTGTTTGATTTATGAAGTTGTTGGTAACATTTGTTTTATAATAATTTAAATTATTCAGGGAATCAAGTGTTTTATATGTATTTTCAAAATTCTTTCTTTTTAGAGATAAAGTTTGTGAAAAATGTAGCAAAATACATATATTACATGTACATTAAAAATATAGAGTGTAGGAGGTCGGAGTATGAAAAGAAAAAGGCCTATTTATGTTGCAACAGAAATGAAAACGACAATAGAGAAATTATGGGAATATACGCAAGAACCAGACCTACATACAGAATGGGATGCTCGTTTTACTGAAATTTCGTATTTAGAGAAAAAAGAGGGAGAACCACAGAAGTTTTTATATAAAACAAAGATAGGATTTGGGCTTGAAATAGGCGGAGAAGGGGAATCGATAGGTGAAATAAGAAAAGAAACTGGTGAACGGATTTCTTCTTTGAAATTTTGGACAGACAATACATTATCACTTATACGAATAGGGCGTGGTTATTGGAAGTATACACCGCATAAAGAGTGTATTCATTTTGAAACGCAATATGATTATGATACGAGATATGGTCGTATAGGAAATGTGATTGATTCATATATGTTTCGTCCATTATTAGGTTGGGCGACTGCTTGGAGTTTTGATGCTCTCAAATTATGGTTGGAAAAAGGTTTGCATCCTAGTTTGCTAATTAGAAGAACGATGACGTATTGGCTCGTTTGTTTTTTATTTGCTTTTGTATGGATATATCAAGGGATAGTGCCAAAACTACTGTTTACTCATTCAGAGGAAGTAAAGATGCTTTCTTTATTAATCGGTTCAAATGAAAGTAGTGTATGTATACTTAAAATAATTGGGGTGTTAGAAATAATTTTCGGTGTCGTATGGCTGTTGCCAATAATAAAACGAAAATTATTTATACTGCATATTATTGTATTACTAGTTTTAACGTTAGCGGCAGGATTTACGAATATCGCAAGCTTTACAGGGCCGTTTAATCCGATTACATTAAATGTTCTTCTAATGGGGTTATCAATTGTCGGTTATATAAATAGTTTCGATTTACCAAGCGCGAAAAATTGCAAGAGGGCGAGAAAGGGACAAGTGTATGGCTAATATGTATGAACGATTATTAGGGGATACCTATAAAAATCTTCATCCTGAATTGCAGAAGCGTTATGCGATTACAGAAGAGAATAGTTTTACAGGGGAAGGAAAGATGGATGAAATTTACGGTGGCTCTTTTTTCGTAAAATTTATATTGAAAATTGCATCGAAGTTTCGAATGTTTTTCTCGGAACGAGGAGAGGAAATTCCATTTACGATACAAAACATAGCTGAGCGAGATGAATATGGACAAGAATTAGTAAGGTGGAACCGTACTTTTTATTTTCATAATAAGAAAAGATATTTTAACGCAGTTATGCAATTGGATGAAAACGAAAATGAAATTGTAGATTATTTTGGCGAACCACATTTACTCGTTTCTACACTGCATTTTCATATCGATGAGTTAGGGGCAATGCATATTTCTTCAAAGGAACAATGGTTTTATATGTTTGGAAGAAAAATGCCGTTACCAAAATTTTTGTATGGTGAGGCAAAAATTGTTGAAAGTTATGATGAAACACTTAAGTGTTTTCGAATTCATGTACAAGTACGAAACCCGTTAATTGGTTCGCTTTTTTCATACAAGGGAACATTTGTAGAAAGGGAATAAACGATATGAAAAATATAATATTTGGGCTTGCTTGTTATGTTGTTTTTCTAATATGTGAGTGGTCGAATATAAATCCTGTTGAAGCAATTATATTATTATCTGTTTTATTATTTATACCGATGTCTTTTTGTATTATTGATAAAAGAACAAGAAATGGATCGTATTTATTATTTTATAAATTCGTATCGTTTTTATATCCAATCGCAGCAATTTGCGCAATGCTAGCTTTCGTCACAAATCACTATTTATTTGCGCTAGTTTGGTTTGTATATACAGGAATTGTTGCGTTATTTGGTGTAAGTAGATTGCTAGAAAGAGGATGGAAGCCGTTAGAGGAGACCGTCATAGATAGTGCGTTTATTTATTTGTTTTTAGGTGGTTTTTGGTTTTTTGCTTCAGTAGCAAAACTTTCAATTATGCATTTTAGCTCTGACATTGTTTTACTCACAGCTGCACATTTTCATTATTCGGCGTTTTTATTGCCATTATCAGCTGGTTTAATAGGGAGAAAAAGAGAAAAGAGAAGTAAAGTGTATGATGCTATTATGTTTATCATCATGATTTCACCTATGACAGTTGCAATAGGAATTACATATTTGAGGATATTTGAATTTTTTGCAGTTGTGATATATTTATGTGCTATTTATGGATATGGTATTTACGTTTGGAAAGCGAAATTTAATGCTATTCGTGCAAAGGTTCTCTTAATCATTTCGTCTAGTACGCTCATGGTTACAATTATGTTCTCACTCATATATTCATACGGAAATTTAAAACAAGTACTGACGATTACAATTGCTCAAATGGTTTGGATTCACGGTGTGGTAAATGGTATTGGAGTAGCATTACCAGCATTTGTAGGTTGGATGATTGAAAAGAGTGCTCCAAATTATAAGTACTATGGGAAACCAATGAGTAGATTAAGAGGAAGCGTGAGAATTGGTGGGACATTTTTACAGAATGGAAATTTAGTAGATAGTAAGGAATACAACGGTTTAGTTGATAAAATAAATGATTTTCATAGTGAGTCATTTGACGTGACGAAGGTTCCTTTAAGTATAATTCGTTTTTATGAAAATACAGCAGCGTATGAGTTACAATCGAATATTAAATGGGCTCGTTGGTTCCGTCCATTTGCATTTTGTTATACGAAAATGAGTAAACGAGTAGGACAAATACATTTAGGGATGGGCGATAAGTGGGAAACAATGTATGGTTCTATCATAGGTGTAAATGATGAGAAAGATGGGAGAGAGAATGTAAGGGCTTGGCTAAGGGAAAATGAAGCAGGAGAGTCTATTTTTTTGGCTCTGTATTCAAAACATACGCATAAGAACGAGACATATATGAATATTGCATTGCCTTTACCTTATTCGAATATGACAGGTATTTTAAAAGTATGTAATGATAGCAATGATTTAATCATTACTAGTAAGTTGAGAGAAAATAGTAAGGGAGATGAGGGGATTTATTTACATACTGGTTTCTTTACAATCCGTTTACCGTTAACAGAGATTTTTATCATTAAAGAGGGAAAGGGTCACATGCTAACTGCTCACCATAAAATGTGGATATTCGGAGTTAAGTTTTTAGAAATTGATTATGAGATTAAGAAAATAGAGGTGAAGTAAGAAAAGCTTGGAAGGATTCCAAGCTTTTTTACGTATGGGTAATTGTCATAGCGACTTGTTTATCTAAGTCTCGGTCCCAAACACGTTGAATTTCAAACGTACCTTTTTCAAAAAATAAAGGGAATCTTTCTTTAAACCAATCTTGCATAGGAAGATTGAGTGCTGTATCGATTGGCACCCATACTAATTCACCCTCAGGAGGATTAATAAGAAGCTCGCCTTCAAATGAGTCGGTCCAATAGTTGAATACCATATATCGAACATGCCCCTTAGGATTTACATATTCGTCTACCCCTTTAAAAGTTAAATTAGAAACGTGTAGTCCAGTTTCTTCTTTTACTTCTCGTATAGCAGCTTGGACGATACTTTCTGGAAAATCTACTTTTCCGCCAGGAGCTATATAGCCAGGAAAGCCTCGATGATTGGGACGTTTTAAAAGTAAAATTTCATTGTTACGCTGGATCATACACATTGTATAGATCTGGTGCTCGATGTTAGGTGAATTGGAAGGCATGACCATATTTTCTCCTTTGTATTTTTTTGATAATTTTACCATAAATATAGTAGTTTCATATTATAATTTAAAATAGAATATTAATATTTTTCAGATGTTTATTATAGAGTTTATAGTTAAGTGAAAAGAGGTGAGGAAAATGCAGGGAGAAATACAAACCAAAAAAGGTTTAGGATATGTCGGAAAATTACTGTTGCCAGTCAAAGTATCACGGCATTTTAAGTTTTTGTGGATTGGACAATTGCTTTCAACTTTAGGGAGTTCTATAACAATGGTTATTTTGCCAGTCGTTGTTTACTCACTAACTGGTTCAACAGTTGTAATGGGGATGACTATGGCAATGTATATGCTACCTAATATTCTTGCTTTACCGTTTGCAGGGTTAGTTGTAGATCGAATTGATCGAGTAAAATTAATGTTATTTACGGATATAATCCGCTGTATAGTAATGCTATTACTTGCATCACTTATATTTACGGATTTGTTAACGATTAGGCTGTTATATGTCCTCGTTGCCGTATATGGACTTATGGAAGGGATATTTCAGCCAGCATATTCTGCTGTGAGGGCGAAAGTATTCGTACCTGAAATTCGCAATGCAGCTAATGCATTAACGCAAATGAGTAATCAAGGCATACGGTTAATTGGACCAGCACTTGGTGGATTAATCGTTTCAGTTGCATCTGCTGGGATAGGATTTGGATTAGATGCAGCAACGTACTTATTATCATTTTTATGTTTATTATTTTTAAAAGAAATTAAGTTTAAAAAAATAAAATCGATTGAAAAGAGTAAGGTCGATTATAAAAAGGAGTTTATGGAGGGTGTTTTAGTTTTAAAAAGTCATCCGTGGCTTTGGATTACAATCTTCGTTTTTTCTTTCGTAAATATTTGTTATGCCGGCATTATCGTCGTATTAATTCCATGGTTATTTAATATTCATCATCATTTTGAAGCTTACGTTTACGGACTGGGAATGGCATCTTCTGGTGGCGGTGCTGTAATTGCCGCATTAATATTTGGTGGGAAAGAGCGGTGGCACAAGAGAGGGTTACTGGCCTATGGAGGTGTTTTAATTAGCGGCTTCGCTCTATTAGTTATGCCTTTTATTTCTTGGGCGCCTGCTTTAATATTCTTAATGGCAATTGAAGGATTCGGTATGATGATATTTGGACTCATTTGGGAAACGAGTTTACAAGAGCTCGTACCGGAAGAAGCTTTCGGAAGAGTAGCAAGCCTTGATATGTTAGGTTCTTTTGCTTTATTGCCATTAGGATATGTAGTTGTTGGTTGGTTAGCGAATGTAATAGGCGGAGAGGTAACTATATTAATGCTAGCATTATTCGTAATCTTTACAATTGTAATAGCGCTATCTGTCCCAAGTATTCGTAAGTTTGATTAAAAATTTGGATGAATAATGAAAGGAGTTATCTTATATGGTTGTAGATTGCTTCAACGAATTTTTAGAATCGGAACTACAAGGCGAATATGTTGTAAAATAACAGGTATTTAATACGAAGAATTTTACTGTATATATTGTGACTCCTGTTGATAATAAAATAGAGTATGAACGGTTCATATTATTGAAGCATCTTTCTAATGAAGAGTCTTCTGTACATATATGGGAAACATGTATTTGCAAGAAAGCAACGAAAATGGCAATTGCAAAAGAAGTGACATAAGCAATCCAATCGGATTTCATAAAAAAAAGACTAAGCCATACTTAAAATAAGGCTTAGTCTTCATTAAATACAAATGTTTGTTTCATTTTTTTACCCTCATTTACCGGATGACCATTGTAAGAGAAATTCTTTTCTTCCCAAGTAATAACGACTTTAAAATTATGGCTATTAAAATCTAATGGAAATACCATGTAGTCAAAGCTTGTATGACTTTTTGAAATGTTTTCATCAGATGTAGTAGGTGTAAAGGTAGCTTTAGATGTAGGCGTGTTATCAAGTATTTCTACAGATACATTTGAAACATCAGTACCGATATTTTTTACGAGTAAACTATACGTATCATATACACCTTGTTTTGACCGGATTATTTGTTCGTTTGAGTTATGAGATTTATCAATTTCGATATACCATTGTTTAGACTTTAACACAATTGGTAGCGATTGAAATGTGTAAGCGCTAGCTTGCATTGGTAGTACTACACAAATAAGCACAAAGAGAGAGAATATTTTTCGTTTCATTTTTGAGAACTCCCATTCTGTAACGGATTTATTTGTTATTATCTTCTCTTTATAAGAGGATATACCATTTAATGTAAGGGTGATTGTTAAGAATTATTACATTTGATCCATATGCTAATACACATCATGAAAGCTGTGAGCAATAGAAAAGGGAATATCGAGGTAGATGTAAAGTTAGAGTGAAAAACTGTGTAGAGATTCTCCTGCACAGTTTTTTGTAATATGAAAAATTTACCAAAAATATGTTAAAATAATATTATCATACAACAAGGGGGATTTGTTTTATGGGAAATGGGCATCTTGCTAAAGTAGATTTAAAGAAAAAAATTGAATCAAAATCTAAGTACAATAAGAAACTCGAAAAATATCAAAGGCGCTTATTAGCATTACAGCAAATTTTAAAAGAAGAAAAAATCGCGGTTATGCTCGTTATGGAAGGTTGGGATGCGGCAGGTAAAGGTGGAGCGATTAAAAGAGTGACGGAGCATCTTGATCCACGTGGTTTTCAAGTAACTCCAATTGGAGCACCTGCACCTCATGAAAAACGTTACCATTATTTGCAACGTTTCTGGCGGAAACTTCCTCAGTATGGGCAAATTACTATTTTTGATCGCTCATGGTACGGTCGTGTGTTAGTTGAGCGTGTGGAAGGATTTGCTACAAAGGAAGAGTGGATGAGAGCATATGATGAGATTAATGATTTTGAAAAACTATTAACAGATGACCATTACATAATAGGGAAGTTCTTCTATCATATTAGCAAAGATGAACAGTTAAAGAGGTTTAAAGATAGGGAGAATAATCCTTTGAAGAGATGGAAAATTACAGATGAAGATTGGCGTAATCGTGAAAAATGGGACGAGTATGTTGAAGTAATGGAAGAAATGTTTGAAAAAACAAATAAGCCAAATGCTAAATGGCAAATTATCGCGAGTAATGATAAATTATACGCACGTTTGAAAACATTGAAAGTGATTATTTCATTAATTGAGGATTATTTCTTAGAGCATGGTATAGAATTACCTTCTTATTATTATGAAATGAAAGAAGGTAAGGCAGAGGACTTTGAAAATAATCAAGATGTAGTTGTAAAATAGCCTAAAGTTTGAATGTGAGATATAGGAAGAGCCATCCTGGAAATTTGAGAAATCAAATTATAGGATGGTTTTTCATTTAGAAACATTTTACAATTAACAAAAAAAGGTATATAATCAATAATCATATTAACAATGTTAATATGATTATTGATTATATACTGTATGGGGGTTTTAGTTTGAAGGGAAGAGATGTTGTTTTAGGTTTATTAATGGGAAAAGAAATGTCTGGTTATGATATTAAAATTGTGTTCGAAGATGTATTTACGCATTTTTTTGATGGGAGTTTTGGAATGATTTATCCAACGTTACGACAACTAGAGAATGAGGGGAAAATAAAAAAAGAAGTTGTAATGCAAGAAGGAAAACCGAACAAGAAAATGTACTTTATTACAGATGAAGGACGTGAAGAGTTTTATCAATACATGCAAACGGACGTAGAGAAAGATGTGTTGCGTTCAGATTTTTTAATGAGGATGTATTTCGGAAATTATAGCGATGATAAGGCGATAAAAAAATGGATTGAAGACGAAATTAAACGAAAAGAAGCATATATTGCGGATCTTCGATTGAAATATGAAAAGTGGAGAGTAGGTATTACTTTCGTTGAAGAAATTTCGCTCGATGTAGGTATTGCTTCGTATAGTGCGCAAGTGGAGACGTTAAAGAGAAAATTAGAACAGTTAGAGGCAAAGGGAAATAATAAAACAGAAGAATGAAAAAAAGTTCACAATAAATAAAGGGGTAGATAAACATGGAGCAATCAAAGGGTATTAAGATTGTCTTTTTAATGTGTCTAGGTATTTTTCTTTGTATGATTGATACGACAATTATGAATATAGCTTTACCGGCCATACAATCGAGTGTAAATACTTCATTAGAAAAGATGTCTTGGGTATTAAATGTCTATACAATGACGATTGCAGTACTCGCCATTCCGCTAGGACGGATAGCTGATATTTTTGGGAAAGCAAAGATGTATATTCTTGGTCTGGTGATTTTTGGTGGTGGATCAGTACTTTGCGCTTTTGCTAATACAGGCGATTTTCTCATTTTTTCTCGTTTAATACAAAGTATTGGGGCAGCAATTTTATTTCCAACGAGTATGGTAATAGGTGTATCAGCTATGCCATTAGCAAAGAGACATGTTGCACTTGCGATTTTAGGAGTTACACAAGGATTATCAGCTGCTATGGGACCAGTAATAGGTGGAATTATTACGCAAAATTTAGGATGGAGATGGGTGTTCTTCGTTAATGTTCCGGTTTGTATAATAGGAATCGTGTTATGTTGCATCATGCTACAAATAAAAAATGAAGAACGTATTATCTCAAAAATAGATTGGATAGGACTACTATTAAGTAGCACAGCAATTTTTTCATTTACTCTCATATTAGTAAAAGGTAATACATGGGGATGGCAAAGTAATATTGCTTTGTCTTGTTATGCAATTAGCACTATTTCTCTTATTCTATTTGTTTTAGTAGAACGAAAGATTCATAACCCAATGGTGAATTTAAAGTTATTTCAAGATCGAATGTTTGTCGGAGCGTCTATCGTTGTTATATTAAGTAATTTATTTTTAATTGGAGTTACTGTATTGCTTCCAACGTTCTTGACGAAACTACAAGGTAGAACGGAAATTGAAGCGGCTTTTTTAGTGACACCTATTTCAGCAATGATATTTTTTGTCTCACCAGTTGCAGCAACTTTAATTAAAAAACTCGGAAAAGTAACTATTATTTTGTCAGGATTTCTTGTTATGGGGCTTTCCTACTATTGGTTGCAAATGATTGATGTTGATTCAACAAATATAGAAATTATTATTCCGTGTATGATATTAGGTGTTGGATATGGTTTAGTAGTGGGGCCAATTACAGTTTTAAGTGCGTCTTCCTTTGAAGGAGAATTATTAACTGCTTCTCAAAGTGTTGTATCAATGTTACGACAAGTTGGAATTGTATTGGCGGTCGCAATATTTGTCTCTAACTTAACTCACAATTTAACTGTAAATAAAGAAAATGTATATCGTTATGCAGAAGAAAAGGTGCGTAATATTCATGTGAATAGTGCTGAGCAAACTGAAATTTTACAAATGACTAAAGAAAAAATACAGAATCAAAGTTTAGAGTCAAATATAAATAAGAAACAAAATGCAATGATAATGGGATTAAGTAAAGAGAAAAAGGAAGAATTGATTCGCGACAAGACGGATGAAATATTAAGAGAAGTTCCAGTAGAATATAGAGATGTAAAAAGAGAAGAAGTTATGAGGCAAGTGACAAAAGAAGTTGAAAAACAAGAAGAAAGTATAAAGAAAGAGGTACTCACATTTTCGAATGATGTGAATCATTATGCCAAGAATCAGATGGCTATGAGTTTTACAGATTTATATACAGCAAGTGTGCCAATTATTTTAATTTGTGCTTTCGTAAGTTTGTTGTTTTGGGAAGGGAAAGCTTTGAGTAAAAAGAGAAGGGGAAGATTAGTGGAAGAAGCGTAAAGAAAAACAGGCTATAGCAGCCTGTTTTTTCATTGTTTTCTCCTTGTATATTGTGAATAGCAGTATTTTTAATGTAGCATGGGATAAGTCGAGTATGATTAGAAAGTTTTTTAGAATGAAAGGAACGAATCGAAATTGCCATTGAATATGCAACGTTAAACATAGTACATTAACAAGAGGGCTTAACTTTAAAAGGAGGATGGGGAATTGCTATATAAGGCAGGGGCTTTAATAGATAATCATGTGTACACAGAAGAAGAGCAACAAAAATTATACAAACGAACGTTAATAATCGTCAGCATTTCACAAATGTTTGGCGGTGCAGGACTAGCTGCTGGTATTACAGTGGGAGCACTTCTTGCGCAGCAAATGCTTGGAACAGATGCATTTGCAGGATTACCGACTGCTATGTTTACATTGGGATCGGCATTAGCAGCCTTCATAGTAGGGAAGCTTTCGCAACGATATGGACGCCGGATAGGTCTTGCAACAGGGTTTATAGTAGGTGGATTTGGAGCAATTGGTGTTGTAATGGCAGCTTTAACAAATAGCATTATTCTTTTACTTATTTCTTTACTCATATATGGTGCAGGTACAGCGACGAATCTACAAGCTCGTTATGCTGGTACCGATTTAGCAGATAAGAGACAACGAGCAACTGCTATTAGTATTACGATGGTTATGACGACTTTCGGTGCAGTTGCAGGACCGAACTTAGTAGGCGTAATGGGAGATTTTGCCCATTCAATCGGAATTCCTAACCTTGCAGGTCCGTTTATATTATCAGCAGCGGCATTTATACTGGCGGGTCTTGTCCTTTTTATTATGCTTCGTCCAGATCCATTAATTATTGCTAACATAATAGAAACATATAAACGAGAACATACATATAAAGGGCAACCAGTAACAGAAGAAGTGAAAGAAAACAAACGAGGTATTACAGTTGGAGCAATCGTTATGATACTTACTCAAATAGTGATGGTTGCGATTATGACGATGACGCCAGTTCATATGGGGCATCATGGTCATGGTTTAAGTGCAGTAGGGCTTGTAATTGGTTTTCATGTAGGTGCAATGTATCTTCCGTCTCTCGTTACAGGAATGTTAATTGATAAAATCGGACGAACTACGATGAGTATAGCTGGTGGAATAATTTTATTAGCGGCGGGTGTCATAGCTGCGATGGCGCCGAGTGATTCTTTACTATTATTAATTGTTGCTCTGTCTTTACTTGGGTTAGGTTGGAACCTCGGTTTAATAAGTGGCACAGCTCAAATTGTTGATGCAACTATACCTTCTACACGTGCAAAAACACAAGGCAAAATAGATGTATTTGTTGCGTTAGCTGGGGCTTCTGGTGGAGCGATGTCAGGTATGATAGTAGCGAATTCCAGTTATGCCGCATTATCATTAGCGGGAGGAGTGCTAGCATTATTGCTTATTCCTATTGTGATATGGTCTCGAAAAGGGGCGAGAAATTAAATGAGAAAGAGGTTCTAGTTACTAATTAGAACCTCTTTTTCAATACTTAACTTAAATCCCACTCCACAATAAGCCCTAAATGCGTAAGTCCACCGCCAAATCCGTATAGCAAAAATGTATCTCCGTTATTTAATCTTCCTTTTTTTCTAGCTAAATCTAAAGCGAGTGGAATAGAGACGGAAGATGTATTCCCCATATCTTCCACACTCGTTAATGTTTTTTGAATAGATATTTTTGATTTTTCGCAAATAGATTCAATCATTCTTAAGTTAGCACTATGTGGTATGAACCAGTCTATATCATCTATTTGCAAATTTGCAGTATGTAATAGTTCTTTTATGCCGTATGGTACTGTTCGTACAGCCCATTTATATACTTCTCTTCCGTTTTGAACGATTTTTTCATTTGTTTGTAGTGGTGTGCCATTCATAGTAGTAGATAAGTTTGTTCTGTATAGATGAATACCACCGTCACCGTTTGTTCCCATGTGAGCAGCAATAAAGCTTGGTTTGTTTTCATCTCTTTCTAATAAAATAGCTCCAGCGCCATCACCGAACAAAATACAGGTCGTTCTATCGGTGTAATCAGTAACTTTAGATAATGTCTCTGTCGCTATGACGAGTACTTTTTGATGTGATCCAGAAGTGATTAAGCTATTACCGACATGCAGTCCGTATGTGAAACCAGCGCAAGTCGCATTTAAATCAAAAGCTAGTGTATGAGGTATGTTGAAGTATTGTTGTATTTGGCAAGCGACACTAGGAAAAACATAGTCAGCAGTAGTTGTAGCAACGATGATACAGTCAATATCTTCTAAGTTTTTCTTATATGTTGTACACAAATTTTCGACTGCTTTAATGGCTAAGTGTGAGGAGTATTCGTCTTCGTTAGCAATTCTTCTTTCTTTCATGCCTGTTCTTTGCACAATCCATTCATCATTCGTATGGACCATTTTTTCTAAATCGTTATTAGACAATATTTGATTTGGAACATAAGTACCAATTGCGGTAATACGAGATTTAGAATTCATAGGGACATCTCCTAACTTATTTTTATAACCTGATACTAATATCAGGTTATAAAAATGTCAATAAAGACTTTTATTGTATGGAAACGATACCGTTTAATTTACTCTAGAGGAATTTGACGAGTAGCGTAAAAATAATATACGAGAAGCTTTTGAAATTGATAATGAAGGGAGTGGGGCTCCTTGAAAAGAATTTTGCGCATGTTGCCTGTTGTCATTATTTGTAGCTTTATTCTTATTATTTTTCCAGAGAAATCTCATGCCTGTGATTGTATTAATGTAACAGCAGAAGATGCATTTCAAAAAAATGATGTAGTGTTTGAGGGGAAAGTAATTGAGATTGGAAGGAAAGAAGGGATTGGGATTGAAGTATTATTTGAAGTGAAGAAAATATGGAAAGGGACAACTTCTTCGCAAATTATCGTATATACAAATGGTGGTGATTGTGTGTTTCACTTTGTAGAGGGAGGAGAGTACTTAGTGTTTTCTTCTCAAAGGGGATCAGAAAAACAATTACACACACATAGTTGTAGTGGAACGAAGAGATTGGATGAGGCAGGGGTGGACAAAGCGGCTTTAAGTCATATTGCAAAAGAGTCTGTTCCGACGAAGAAAGTGAATTTAAAAGGTGGAATGGTGAGTGGTTTCAGTTGGTGGCAAGTTGCTATCATATCCATAGGTCTGCTATTGATCATTGCTGTTGTTAGTTTTTTTGTGAGAAGAACACGCAAAAAATGACGATTAAAGTAAAAATATAAAGATTTTCTTTCTGTTTCTATAGGGGGGTTAACCTTGTGAAAGCGAATTACTTATGCTACACTTTATATAACTTAAAATGAACGGAGGGGCTTCCTTTGATCTTAATCAGATTACGTCTCAATACTTTGTGCCGATAATTGAATAGCGCTCAAAGGCTCTGTCTGTGTACAGAGTGAACGGGATTGGTCTGCCTATTTTAAAGGAACCCTTTATTAAGCTTATATGTGAAAAAGAGGGAGGGACGAATACGCCCTCTTTTTGTTTTGCCTTTAAAATTAGATTGGGATCGTATAGGTGAACACTTGTTGTGGATTCGTATATGATCTTGAGACTTATTGACTATGAGATAGGATGAAAGTATAACTTTCTTCTATTTCTTTGGTGAACCCTTATCCGTTTACGAAAACACAGGCAGCGACCTGTGTTTTTTATTTTACGTAATCGAAATGGAGGAATAAATATATGGAAGAATTATTACAAAGAGCAGTTTTAGTTGGAGTGAATTTAGGAAATGAAGATGATTTTATATATTCTATGGAAGAGTTAACGAATCTTGCAGAAGCTTGTGATGTAGAGGTAATCGGGCAAGTGACGCAAAATTTACAACGAGTAAATCCATCACATTATATTGGAAAAGGAAAGATTGAAGAAGTAGCAGCCTATGTAAATGAAGTAGATGCGAATATGGTAATCTTTAATGACGAATTATCTCCTTCACAAATTCGAAATTTAGAGGAAGATTTAGACTGTAAAGTTATTGATCGTACCATTTTAATTTTAGATATTTTTGCGCAACGTGCGAAAACGAAAGAAGCGCAGCTGCAAGTAGAAGTAGCGCATCTTCAGTATATGATGCCTCGTTTAATCGGTCTTCGTGAATCATTAGGAAGACAGAGCGGCGGCGTTGGTACGAAAAATAAAGGTGTCGGTGAGAAGAAATTAGAGTTAGATCGTCGTAAAATTGAAGAGCAAATTTCAGTTTTAAATAAAGATTTAGAAGCGCTTGTTGCTCAGCGTCAAACGCAGCGAAAGCAACGTAAGAAAAATGAAGTACCAGTTGTAGCATTAGTAGGCTATACGAACGCAGGAAAATCAACGACGATGAATGCAATGCTGGAAATTTATAATGGTACGGAAGAAAAACAAGTATTTGAAAAAGATATGTTATTCGCGACATTAGAAACATCTGTACGAAATATTGATTTACCAGATAATAAATCATTTTTATTAACGGATACGGTTGGATTTGTAAGTAAATTACCACATCATCTTGTGAAAGCGTTCCGTTCAACGTTAGAAGAAGTAGCAGAAGCAGACTTACTTATTCACGTTGTAGATTACGCAAATCCAAATTATGAACAATTAATTGATATTACAAATGAAACGTTAAAGAAAATTGGAGTAGAAAATATTCCAACGATATATGCATATAACAAATCAGATATGATAGATGTTGAAATTCCAAAAGTACAAGAAGACCGCGTGTATTTATCTGCGAAGAAGCATGTTGGAATTGAAGAGCTTGTAGAAATGATTCGCTCGTATATTTATAAAGAGTATACGAAGTGTGAAATGTTAATTCCATATGACCAAGGACAGGTAGTTTCGTATTTCAACAATCATGCGCACGTTTTATCTACGAGTTATGAGAACGAAGGTACAAAAATTGAACTAGAATGTAAGACGAGTGATTACGAAAAGTATAAGCGTTTTGCGATTTAATTTGAGAGGCAACCCAGTATGTGATTGGGTTGCCTTTTTCTGTAATGTTTTACCGCTGAAAGTTACAAGGATGCAAGCCAATGACGGAAGTTAAGTTATATTTCTGGAAAAAGAAATGAAAGCAGTATAGAATGGAAATGTTTCAAAAGTCAGAATTTATTACACCTACTTTAATAAATACTTTGTACAGAAAGGGGAGATTCACATATGCAGGCAGTTTCACAAAAAAAAACTGTAGAAACACCGACAATATACCGAATATTATTTGCGATTAGCTTCGGACATTTTTTAAATGATTCGATGCAAGCAGTTGTGCCGGCGTTGTTTCCTATTTTGGAAAAAACGATGAATTTATCCTATATGCAAGTAGGGTGGATTGCGTTTGCGTTAAATATGACGTCATCGATTATGCAACCGGTGTTTGGTATGTATTCAGATAAGAAGCCGTCACCATTTTTATTACCACTCGGCATGTTTTCGAGTATGCTTGGAATGATTGGACTCGCGTTTGCACCAAACTTTATTATTGTTATTATTTCTGTTTTATTTATTGGCTTAGGTTCTGCAGTCTTTCATCCAGAAGGCGCTCGTGTTGCGTATATGGCGGCAGGTGCAAAACGAGGGTTAGCGCAAGCGATTTATCAAGTTGGGGGAAACACGGGGAATTCCTTAGCTCCCATTTTTACAGCGCTAATTTTCGTTCCGCTTGGTCAAATTGGTTCTTTAGGTTTTACAGCATTTGCAGCAGTAGGAATTATATTATTAATTTTCGTATCGAATTGGTACAAAAATGAATTAGCAACCGGCGCTGTAAGAAGGAAGAAGAGAGCTGCACTTGAGGCGGAAAATGCAATTGTAAGTACACACATTAAATTCGTTATTATACTTCTTGTTTTTCTTACTTTTGTGCGCTCTTGGTACGGTGCCGGTATCGGGAATTTCTATCAATTTTACTTAATTGAGCATTATGATTTATCTATAAAAAATGCCCAGTATTTCGTATTCGCATTTATGATTGCTGGTGTGTTAGGAACTTTCTTCGGAGGACCGTTAGCAGATCGATTTGGTAAGAAAAACATCATCGTATTTTCAATGTTAGGTTCAGCGCCACTTGCACTGTTATTACCACATGTCTCACTTGTGTGGGTCGTACCTTTATTTTTATGTATCGGTTTTATTAGTTCAAGTAGTTTTAGTGTAATTGTTGTATACGCGCAAGAGCTTGTTCCGGGAAAAGTAGGGATGGTATCAGGTCTAATTGTAGGTCTTGCGTTCGGCCTTGGTGCTCTAGGTGCTGTAGTACTAGGAAAGTTAGCTGATATATATAGCCTTCAGTTCATTATGATATTATGTAGTTGTTTACCGTTAATTGGACTTACTTCATGGTTATTACCAAGTGATAAGAAAACGATAGAATAGGGGATGTACTATGAAATTATGTGAAAACGTAACAGAATTAATAGGAGATACACCTGTCGTCCGATTATCTAAATTTATTCCGGAAGACGCAGCGGATGTGTATGTGAAGCTAGAAATGTTTAACCCATCACGTAGTGTGAAAGACCGTGCTGCTTATAATTTACTTCATGTTGCAGAAGAAAATGGTCTCATTAAACCAGGGGATACAATTATTGAACCGACAAGTGGGAATACAGGAATTGGTTTAGCGATGAACGCAGCTGCTAAAGGGTATAAAGCGATTTTAATTATGCCAGACAATATGTCAAAAGAGCGTATTAATTTATTGAAAGCATACGGGGCAGAAGTAGTTTTAACACCAGCAGAACAAAGAATGCCAGGAGCAATTGCGAAGGCGTTAGAACTGCAAAAACAAATACCGAATAGTTTTATCCCGCAACAATTTGAAAATCCAGCTAATCCGAATATTCACCGTTATACGACTGCACTTGAAATTTACGAACAAATGGATGGAGAGCTTGATGCTTTTGTTGCAACGGCAGGAACAGGCGGAACGATTACAGGGACTGGTGAAACGTTAAAAGAGAAATTACCAAACTTATATATTGCAGTAGTGGAACCGAAAGGATCTCCCGTTTTATCAGGTGGTGTACCAGGTCCTCATAAACTAGTAGGAACAAGCCCAGGATTTATTCCGAAAAACTTAAATACAGAAGTGTATAACGAAATTATTCAAATTGCAGACGAAGAGGCTTTAACGACAATGAGAAACTTAGCTAGACAAGAAGGCTTATTAGTAGGGCCGTCTTCAGGAGCTTCTGTGTACGCAGCAATTATGATAGCGAAGCGCCTAGGCGCTGGTAAAAAAGTTTTATGTATTGCACCTGATACTGGTGAACGTTATTTGAGTATGGGGTTATTTGAATAAAAATGATAGAAACCCCTTAATGGTGAAATAGAGCTATTAAGGGGTTTGTTTTAGGGGATTAAGAGGGGGAAAGCACGATGAAACTATTAAAACCAACGCATAAATATAGTGAACAAATTATAGAGTATCGGGAGGCTTTTTTACATGCAGGAGAACAACCACACGGTAGTAGCTCTTTACAAAATTTTGATTCCCTAGCTGAATGGTTTGAAAAAGTGAGTATACAAGAAGTAGGAGAAAACTTACAAGCGAATCGAGTGCCATCTAGTCAGTTTTTAAGTTTTGAAAAAGGGGAACTTATAGGTTTTGTGAATATTAGACATAGATTAAATCCAGAATTATTAAGGGAAAGCGGTCATATTGGATATAGTGTCCATCCGAATAAACGTCGCCACGGTTACGCTACGAAACAACTAAAGCTTGCATTAACTGAAGCGCAAAAATTAGGATTGCAGAAAGTATTAATAACTTGCGATAAATCCAATATCGGTTCTGCTAAAACGATTCAAAAGGTTGGCGGTGTGTTAGAAAATGAGGTAGTTTCTTCTCGTACTGGTGAAGTTGTTCAGCGTTATTGGGTAGAAATTTGATTAAGTGTGAATTTGAAAAGGTAATATAATATGCAATATCGAAATAGATAAATGAAGAGTAAGGGGAGTACTGCAGTTTTAGGGGGGGATGAAATGGGATTAAGAGAGAAAGCGATAGAAATGTCGGAGATTTATAGAAAAAACCCGAAAATCGAAGCTATTATTTTAGCAGGTTCAGTAGCTAGAAAATTAGAGGATGAACATTCAGATATTGAATTACATATTTTATGGTCGGAACCACCAGAGGATGAGGATCGTAAAGAGCCTATTAATCATATTGGTGGAAAAATTTTATCATATTATCCTTACGAGGAAGAAGAATGGTCGGAGACGTATTTGACGAAAGAAGGAATTAAACTAGAGATTAGTAATTTTTTAACAGTGACCGTAGAAAAAATTATTTCAGAAGTTGTAGAGCGGTATGATATCAATTATGAGAAACAATGTATTGTATCATCCATTCATGATGGTGTGAGTTTGTATGGAGAAGTGAAAGTACATACTCTAAAAGATAGAGTTGAAGCGTATCCAGAAGAATTGGCGCAAAAAATGATTGCAGAAAACCTTTGGTTAAGCAATCGTTGGCATAATCGAGAGGCTCTTTTAAAACGAAAAGATTGGCTTATGCTATATGATGTTATTTGTGAAGTTCAAAGAAATATATTTGGAGTCTTATTTGGTCTGAACCGCATGTACGTGCATCATCCTGCATTTAAATGGATGCCATATAATGTGGAACGAATGGGGATTAAGCCTGAAAATTTATATGAGCGTATGGCGAATATTTTAATAGGACATCCAGAGAATAGTGTGAAAGAGTTAGAATTGTTAATGGGAGAGGTATTACATTTAGTAAAACAATATACTCCAGAATTAAATATTGCGGAGCAACAAAAACGCATTCAATATGCAAAGTAAAAACAAAAGATGTAACAACGAGTTACATCTTTTGTTTTTTTATTTTACTAATTTTCCTAGTACAGGTAAACGTTGAATACGATTACCAAGAATATGTGAAGCGAGTCCACTCGTTAATACGAATAAAAGGTAAACAAGCCCTCCTGCCGCACCACATATAAATACAATGAGCAGTGATTCGATATAAGATTGGCCAGGAATAATCCAGCTTATAATTGCTTTTAATGCAATTACAACAGCAGACATTGCTGCGGAGTATATCGTAATAAGAAATACTGTTTTCACCGTTTCACCAATTTTAAATTTCGCAAACTTAATGATGCAATACAACATAATAATATTCGAAACGAGGTATCCGAGAATTGTTCCAAGTACAGCACCGTGTCCACCGAATAAGTGTAAAAGTGGTATGTTTACTACAATCTTCACAAGAATACCGATTGAGAATGCAATCATTGTTTTTCTTTGATAATCAATGCCTTGTAATATAGCTGCAGAAACTGTGAAAATCGCACCTAATATAGCAGAAGGTGCAAATGAAATTAAATATTGTGATCCATCAAGTGCAATTTTAGGATCTACATAAATCATTCGAAATGCATCGTAAGCGATGCTAGCAAGACCAAATGCAGCTGGGATAGTGAAGAATAACAATACTTGGAATATCTTTGAAATTTGTTCTTGTAATTCTTCTAGTTTTCCGCTTGTAAATGATTTCGTTATAGCCGGAATAATTGTTAATGAGAATCCAGTTGCAAGTGAAGCCGGAATCATAATTAACTTTTGTGCATAGTTCGTTATATAAGCGAAAACTGCATTCGCGGTTTCTAAAGGCTCTCCCATCGCTCTAAGGACATCAGCTACGGTATATTGATCTACTAACGTATAGAGTGGAATTGCAATACCCACAAATACAATTGGGATTGCATATCGAAGTAATTCCATATAAATATTTCGTAATGGAATATCGGATGCCCTTGACTTTAATTCACCTTCAGGAGGCTTTAATCCGTTATACTTTTTCCAGTACAGCATTAAAATAGAGACGCTGGCAAGTGCCCCGATAACAGCACCGAATGTAGCAACAGCAACAGAAGAGGCTACGGAACCTCCTAATATTTTGGAAACGATGAAGCTACCAACTAAAATGAAAACAACGCGTGCGATTTGTTCTACGACTTGAGAAACAGCACTTGGTTTCATATGTTGAAAACCTTGGAAATAGCCGCGTGTAACACTCATAGCCGGTACGATAATAAGTGCGAAACTTAATGCTCGCATTGTAAGTGTTACGTCAGCGATAAATTGTGGATTTGGCGTTTTAGAGCGAATAATAAATTGTGATATGTAAGGCGCTCCAATAAATAAAATTAAAAATCCTAAAAAGCCCATAAATAGCATTAATTTTATGCTCGAGCTATACAATTTTTTACTTGTACTATAATCACCGAGTGCATTATGTTTTGCAACAAATTTGGAGACGGCAATAGGAATACCGGCAGTTGAAAAGCTTAATAAAATACCATACCAAGTATATGCATATCCGTATAAAGCGACCCCTTGTGTTCCAACTAATAATTGAAAAGGGAAGAAGTATATAAAACCTAAAATACGTGAAATCATTGTTGCACCGCTTAGTAAAGCAGTACCTTTTAAAACTTTTGAAGTAGACAAAATTTGTTCCTCCTACTCATGTTGCCTTGCATGTATCTCGCTCTTTGAGGGCAGTAAGACTCCTACCTCAAAATGAGGCTGGAGAAAGAAGTTAAGTGGAAGCCCTGCTACTACGAGTAAACGCAAAATTGGTGAAACTTTAATCAGTGGGGCATCCTCCGCTGATTAAAGTTTCACTTTACCGTATACTACTATAAACCTGTTAGAGAAGTTAATACAGTATAAACCATATAAGTTCAAATACTATTCATACAAAAGTCATATTTCAAATTTTTAAATAGAATATAAGACATAAAAACTTAAAATATAAGTTGACACTATTTTTAATGTGTGATAAAAATGATAGTAATCAATTCGGAAAATAATATTTGGGCAATGAAAGGGTATAGTAATGAAAATCTCCCTATTTCAGAGAGCTGATGGTTGGTGTGAATCAGTATATAGATTATTCATGAAGTTCGTCCTGGAGCATCTTTCATAAATCTCACATTATGAGGAAATGGAAGACGGTAGTTTATACCGTTATCAAATAAAGTGGTGAAGATTTTTTCACAACTAGGGTGGTACCGCGATATTTATCGTCCCTACGTATTTACGTAGGGACGTTTTTTATTTAGGTCCTAACTTTGCTGTGGCTTCATAACTAGGGTGGTACCGCGATATTTTATCGTCCCTACGTATTTACGTAGGGACGTTTTTATTTAGGTCTTACTTTTGTTGTATCTTCATAACTAGGGTGGTACCGCGATATTTTTGTCGTCCCTACGTATTTACGTAGGGACGTTTTTTTATTAGGGAGGAAGTGAACGTATTAGAAAAAAGTATTGATAGAACAATATAAACACCAAATTATAAAACAGAAAAAGATAAAGAGAGGAGATTAACAGATGAATTCACAGCAATGGACATCGAAATTAGGTTTCGTATTAGCTGCAGCAGGTTCAGCAATTGGTCTTGGGGCGATTTGGAAATTCCCATATATGGCCGGCATCGGAGGAGGCGGCGCATTCTTCCTTATTTTCATCGGTTTCACATTATTAATTGGTTTACCGCTATTATTAGCCGAATTCGTTATTGGGAGAAGTACACAAAAAGAGGCCGTTGATGCGTATAGAGAAATCGCACCGAAAACGTTATGGCCGTGGTTAGGTAAATTAGGAATTGTAACATGTTTCATATTACTTTCTTTCTACAGTGTTGTAGGAGGATGGATTTTATTATATTTATGGAATGCAATTACAGGTAGACTATGGGAAGGAAATGGGGCGTACGAAGCTACGTTCGGTGAAATCATTTCCAATCCGTATTTAGCAGTCGGATCACAACTATTATTCATCCTTATTACTATTTTCATCGTAAGTAAAGGTGTACAAAATGGTGTTGAAAAAGTAAATAAATATTTCATGCCAGCACTATTCGTTTTATTCTTTGTCTTAATTGTTCGTGCACTTACATTAGACGGTGCTGGTGAAGGAGTTCGCTTCTTCTTACAACCTGATTTCTCAAACGTAACGTCAGAAATTATTTTATATGCGATGGGGCAATCGTTCTTCTCATTATCTGTCGGTGTAGCCGTTATGGTAACGTATAGCTCATACTTACCGAAAGAAGAAAGTTTACCGCGTTCAGCATTTTCTATTGTAGCTTTAACGCTCGTTATTACATTACTTGCAGGACTTGCGATATTCCCGGTTGTATTCGCATTTGGAATGGAACCATCTCAAGGACCAGGATTATTGTTTATCGTATTGCCAGCTATTTTCAGTAAAATGGCGTTCGGAAAATTATTCTTCATCGTTTTCTTATTACTATTCTTCTTTGCTACTATTACATCAGCAATTTCGATGTTAGAAATTAGCGTTGCATCTTTAACTGCAAAAGGTAAAGGGAAACGTGAAAAAATGGCTTTAATCGTTGGATTATTAATCTTCGTTGTTGGAGTACCATCAGCATTATCATTTGGTATATTAAGTGATCTGAAGATTTTTGGAAAGACTATTTTTGATTTATCGGACTATGCAGTTAGTAACGTATTAATGCCGCTTGGTGTTCTATTAGTTTCTATCTTTGTTCCTTTAAAAATGAAGAAAGATGTATTAATGAAAGAGCTTGGTGTAAGTAAAAATAAAGGCTATAAACTATTCGTATTATGGTTATTCTTACTTCGCTATATCGCACCAATTGCGATTATTATCGTATTCCTAAATGTGCTTGGAATTATTTAACAAAAAAGGTAGCGTATCGTTATATGATACGCTACCTTTTTTATCCTTTTATTTGCCGGGCAGTAAGACCCCCACCTCAAAACTCAGCGAAAGCGAAGAAGTTAAGTGGGGGATGGGCACCCCCCACTGATTAAAGTTTCACCTTATTTTGCTCTTTTTTGCAGTTCATTTACTGTGACGAATTGATATCCCTCTTTAGATAAAGAGTCTAAAATACCTTCAATGGTCTGTAAATTTTCATTAGATTTATCATACATAGGGTGTAATAAAATGATAGAACCTGGTTTTACATTTTTATTAACGTAGTCAATTTTATCAGCTGTAGATTTATAAAAAGTATCAGGCTCAAGATCCCACGTAATCGTTTCGATATTATTTTTATTTAAATAATAGGGTAGCCCAATTAATTTTTTTCCGTTAGGGGGTCTAAAATCAATTTCGTCTGTAAATCCTGTTTGCCGGATTAATGAATTCGTTTTTTCTATTTCATCTTTAATAAAAGAAGGTGTTTTGAAAACCATTCTATTATGAGAATATGTATGGTTTCCAAGTTGGTGCCCAGATTGCGTGATAGCTTCTCCTAATGATAGATTTTTCTCTAGTTCATTTCCAATTAAAAAGAAAGTAGCTTTAGCGTTGTATTTATCCAGTAAAGGTAATATTTGTTTTACATTGTTAGTAGGGCCATCATCAAAAGTTAAAGCGATTACTTTTTCATTTGTTTCTACGCGTTGTGTTAAATCTCCAAATAATTGAAAGTTTCTTGCGTTCATCAATTTGTATGTTCCGAATAATACTGTGATAATAAAGAATAGTGTAACGATTGTAATGATAATTTTTTTCTTCATAATGTAACCTCACAATGATTTTTGATTTGATTAAAAAGTATTATATCAAACTAAGTAATTTCGTGCTTTAAGAAGGGTGTGGATGCAAGGAGAGGAAATTTATCATATAATAAAATGCAAAAGGTATATTAGGAGGTGTTTATATGGCGATTATAATTCAATTGCCAGACACTGCAACGTCTCATGCAAAGCCAAGTATGGAAATGGCGATACTTTGCGTGAGGTAGACAAGTAATATACAATCGCCTAAATGAGCTCGTATCATTTTTTATATTTGGCTTTGCACCTTATTGAAATGAACCATAAAAAATAAGGGGCGAGCAGAAATGAAATACGTAAAGGCTGCGGCAGTTTTACCAGAAAGTTTAATTGCTGAAATTCAAAAGTATATACAAGGTGAAACAATTTACATTCCAAAACAAGAAACGAAACATTATAAATGGGGTACACGATCTGGAGGAAGAAAACAATTAGATGAAAGAAATAACGCGATTAAAGCAGCATTTAAAAGCGGAATTGCTATTCATCAACTTGCAGAAGAATATTTTCTTTCTGGGGAAACGATTAAAAAGATTGTGTATTCTAAATAAGAGGAAAAGAGTCTGATTCATATATTACTTTGAATCAGACTCTTTTTGTTTTATATGTATTGGATATATGAGGTGTGAACGGGCATGATAATAGAAAAAATGTGCCGTTTTTTTTATTAAATGGTATACAGAGCACTTGAAAAGTAGAAAGGTGAACATATATGAATCATATTGGACAAATAACGATAGAGCTTTTAGTTGGTTTTTTTGTTCTATTAATTGCTACAAAAATATTAGGGAAAACACAAATATCTCAGCTAACGCCCTTTGATTTTATTTCTGCAATCGTCCTAGGTGAGCTCGTTGGAAATTCAATATATGATCCTAAAATTAAAGTATGGTCTATTTTGTATTCAGTATTTGTTTGGGTAATTTTAATTTATACTATAGAAGTGATAACACAAAAAATAAGGGGAACAAGAAGGTTTTTTGAAGGATATCCTTCAATTATTATTCGTAATGGAAAGATTGATCGTGAACAATTAAGCGTAAATCATTTGGATATAAACCAATTACAACAAATGCTTAGGCAACAAAAAGATATATTTTCAATTCGAGAAGTTGAGTATATGATATTGGAACCTAACGGAAACATAAGTGTATTGAAAAAAAGTAAATATGGATCTCCTACTATAAATGATTTAAGTTTAAAACATAAGCCTGTATACTTACCGATTTCATTAATTAGTGATGGGAAAGTAGTTAAGGATAATTTGAGGGAAGCAGGTTTTGATGAAGGATGGCTTTATAAACAAATAAAGCAAAAAGGAATTACTAAATTTGAAGACGTATTATATGCAGAATGGAAAACAGACGATGGTTTCTTTTGTCAGGAAATGCAGCGGTAGAGAATAGGCGATGTATGTAATGTTTGTTTCTAAGTTATCTTTTACATATCAAAAAACTGAATCATTGTATACAATAAAACTAGATCAACAATTTGTATGGAGTGATAAAGATGGAAGCGTTTATTAGAAGTGATCAATATAATTTTATAAAATCACAAGCTTATATTTTAGCAAACGGGCATGCAACGGCAAATGATAGAGGAGTAATTCAAGCGTTAAAATCACTTGCAATTGAAAAGATAATACATGTATTTGAGAATGTAACGGATGAACAGAAAGAGTTAATTGATACGGTAGTAACGGTTAAAAATAGAGAAGATGCAGAAGCGTTTTTAATGAAAATAAATCCGTATGTAATTCCGTTTCAGGAAGTTACAGCACAAACGTTAAAAAAATTATTTCCTAAGGCGAAAAAATTAAAACTTCCTGATATGGAAGAACTGGATATGAAAGAAGTATCCTATTTAAGCTGGATTGATAAAGGATCCAGTAGGAAATTTATTATAGCGAAAAATGATAAAAATAAGTTTGTTGGTCTGCAAGGAACTTTTCAAAGTTTAAATAAAAAAAGCATTTGTTCATTATGTCATGGGCATGAAGAAGTAGGAATGTTTTTAGTGGAAATTAAAGGTGATATACCAGGAACTTTCGTTAAAAAGGGAAACTATATTTGCAAAGATGGTGTAGCTTGTAATCAGAATATGAAATCACTTGATAAATTGAACGATTTTATTGAACGATTGAAGAAATAAAGAAGGAACCTCTAGTATTTAAACTGGAGGTTTTTATTTTTTGAAGAAGTAATAATAGGCTTCTTTTGTAGCTGTAAATTTATAAAAAAAGTTGGGTCATTTATAATGAAATTAGATAAAAATATCTATTTGGATACAGTTGCTTATATGCAAGGAGGAAAAAGATGAATTACATTTCACCGAAAGAAGAAATGTTAAAAGCGAAACGGTGGCCTAAAGATACGATAGCGGCAGGTCGTGGTCATACCGTTGCTCTTAAATTGGATGGCACGGTAGTAGCAGTGGGGCGAAATAAAGAAGGAGAATGCAATGTAAGCAGCTGGTGTGATATTGAAGCAGTCGCAGCGGGTAATGTTCATATGGCGACGAACACGGGTAATGCACATACAATCGGTCTTGCATGTGACAGTACTGTGGTAGCTGTGGGTTGGAATAAGCATGACCAATGTAATGTACACGATTGGCATAATATTGTCTCGGTTGCGGCGGGATGGCGTCGTACTATTGGCCTTAAATTGGATGGTACGGTAGTGGCGGTGGGCCGAAATAAAGAAGGAGAATGCAATGTAAGTGGCTGGCGAGATATTGTGGCGGTTGCGGCGGGTGACTGGCATACAGTCGGTCTTAAATTGGACGGTACAGTGACGGCAGTGGGGAATAATCGATATGGCCAATGCAATATAAGCAGCTGGCGAGGTATTGTATCGGTCACAGCGGGTTATCTTCATACTGTTGGTCTTAAACGAGACGGAACGGTGACGGCAGTGGGGAATGGTAAACATAACCAGTGTGACGTGAGTGGTTGGAGGGGTATTGTAGCAATAGCAGCTGGTACGAATCATACAATCGGTCTTAAATCAGACGGAACGGTGGCGGCAGTAGGTTGGAATGAGTATGGCCAATGTAATGTAAGTGATTGGCGAGATATTGTAGCAATAGCGGCTGGTTGTGCACATACGGTCGGACTTAAATCAGACGGAACGGTGGTAGCGGTAGGTAATAATGAATTTGGCCAATGCGATGTAGGTAGCTGGAGCGGTATTCTCCTGCCGGGTAATTAGTTTTTTACGACTGGATGATTCAACCGTTTTATTCGTCTTAATATTTGTAGGGCAATCAAAATATTAAAATGCTAATAAATATCCAGTAATATTATTCTATTTCGGGAGTAAGTATGGAATAAGATATGTGGAATATAATAAACCTTAATTTTGCTGAATAAGATAAGAATCCTTTTCAAAATGGATTCTTATTTTTTTTTGTTAAATGAGGGTTTATATGACATTTTTGAACAAGTTTTATTTCACAGTTACAGTAGGAGACGTAGTTTAAAAGCATAAGAAGAGGTGAAGAAATGCTTAAAAGATTTTTGCTTTTTTTACCAAATTTTCTACTTGTATGTATCGTACTCTATATAACATATACAACTTCTTTAGTTTTGGACAGATGTTAGTAATTTCAATTGCAATTGGAATCATTGGTACTCTTGTTATAAGAATTTGTACGGATGTATTTATGTTCATCAAGTGGGCAATTAAACAAAGGAAATCTTGAATATGTTTAATAACTATTAGGAGAAGATGAAATGACAAATAAAAAGAATAGAGTGAAAAACGAAATAATAATTTGGACATTAACAGCGATTGGTTTTGTAATTGTATGGTACCTGTTTCAAAGATAAAAATGCATCGTACTTGTAAAGAAAGCACGATGCATTTTTATTATTTTTTTTGCCAATTTTCTTTAATAAAATCTTCACGACCAGATTCCTTTTGCTCAGTAGCATATTTCTCTGGGTTCTTTTTATAGAAATGTTGGTGGTATTCCTCTGCTTCGTAAAAAGGTGCAGCAGGACGAATTTCAGTCACGATTGGATCTTTAAACATACCGTTTTCTGCAAGAGCTTGTTTTGATTTTTCAGCAAGCGCTTTTTGTGTTTCGTTATGATAAAAAATAGCGGTACGATAAGATGGACCACGGTCAAAAAATTGTCCGCCATCATCAGTTGGATCGATTTGTGGCCAATATAAGTCTAGTAATTTCTGATAAGGAAAAATAGAAGGATCGAATGTAATTTGAACAACTTCTAAATGTCCAGATGTTCCAGCTTTTACTTGTTCATATGCTGGATTTTCTATATGACCTCCTGCATAGCCAGAAAGCACTTTATGAATACCTGGAAGTTCATCAAATGGTTTTACCATGCACCAAAAGCAACCGCCTGCGAAGGTTGCGAGTTCGTATGTTTTTTCGGACATTACTGTAATCCTCCTAAATGTATATATTTTATATAGTATTATATAAATTGTTTTATTGCGCAATAAAAAAGATTTGAAAATATATGTTTTTTATAAACAAGATCCTCCGCTCACATCAATTAATTGTCCAGTAACCCAGCGGCTGTCTGGAGAAGCGAGAAATGCAGCAGTATCGGCAATGTCTTCTACTTCACCTAAGCGATTGAAAGCGGAAATAGTAGTAGCGTACTGCTTCATCATCGGGTCGCTCAAGAGTTCTGCATTCATATCTGTTTTAATAAATCCTGGAAGTATTGCATTCACCGTTATTCCTCGTGCTCCAAGCTGTTTTGCTAGCGTAAAAGTCATTGTATTAATAGCGCCTTTCGTCATACTATATGCAACGAAATCAGGTAAAGAAATGCGGGTCGCAGCGGATGAAATATTAATAATTCGGCTATTGTCACGTAAACGTGGCAGTGCTTGTTGAATGATAAAGAATGGTGCTTTTGCATTTACTGAAACAATTCTATCAAAAAATTGTTCAGTCGTTTCTTCAATAAAAGCACCAGGACCAATGCCGGCATTGTTTATTAAAATATCAAATTGTGTTTCACCAGTGCACTTTTGTAATTCAGTATCTAAAGCGTTATAAAGGTTTTCTACACCGTGTAAGGATTCTAAATTTGCGCCGATAGAAAAAGCTTGGCCACCATTTGATCGAATTTCATGAACAGTTTCTTCAGCGTCATCTTTTCGATTACCGTAATGAACAGCAACCAATGCACCGTCATTTGCTAAACGTTTAGCAATAGCACGTCCAATTCCTCGGCTTGCTCCTGTAACTAACGCTACTTTTCCTTTTAACATATTATTCTCATCTCCCCATAAATTTTATATGTTTGTCAGTAGTTTTTCTTTATGTAGTAATGCGAACATACTTAAGTAATATATGAGTATGTGTAAGAAGTTCATTCCGATTTTGTTTTGAGAAAAAATAAATAGATTTCTAGTAAATAGAATGAATTTTATTTTTTTCTAAAAAACATGTTGACAATGAAAAGAACCGCGTCCTATAATACGTGTAACAAATAAAAGTTAATTAAGAATTTTCTAACTTTATATGTTGTATATGCAAAGAAGAGGAAAGTAGATGATTATGATCGTTTCAGAGAGCTACTCCTAGGCTGTGAGAGTAGTAGCAATCGAATCATTGAAGATCACCTCGGAGCATCGCTTGCGAAAGGGAAACTGAGTAGAGGGCGGCGGCATCGTCTCCGGTAAAAGGACGGGGGTCTGATTGGACCTACAGAGCTTATATTTCGCGAGAAGTATAAGGAAGCTGAGTGGTAACGCGAAACTCTCGCCTCAGCAATCAAAGCTACTAAGTTGTAGTAGTTGATTGCTGAGGCGAGAGTTTTTCTTTTATAAAAATAGAATAAAAGAATGCGTGGAAGAGGAGAGTAAATGATATAGATTGTTTCAGAGAGCTGCCCCAAGGCTGTGAGGGTAGTAACAATCGAATCATTGAAGATCACCTCGGAGCACTACTTTTGAAAACTAGTAAAAAGTAGCGGAATTGTTTCCGATAGAAAAACAAAAGTCTAATTGGACTTGCAAAGCTTATATTTCGTGAGAAGTGTAAGGAAGCTGAGTGGTACCACGATTCCCTCGTCTCAGCAATGGATTGCTACAAGTATGTACGTAATCGATTGTTGAGATGAGTATATTTTTAAGATTTATATACTGAATATTCTGTTAAAATACTTATCTCAGCAATCGATGTAGAAATAGATTGCAAAAATAGAGAGAAAAAAAGAGGAGCGATGTGAGATGGGTAACCAGTACATTTATATGAATGGGGAATTTGTAGAAAAAGAAAAGGCAGTTGTTTCAGTATATGATCACGGTTTTTTATATGGAGACGGTGTATTTGAAGGGATTCGTAGTTATGGAGGAAATGTATTTTGTCTAAAAGAACATGTGAAACGATTATATGAATCGGCGAAATCTATTTTACTGACGATTCCAATGCCGGTAGAAGAAATGGAAGAAGCCGTTTTACAGACACTTCAAAAAAATGAATACGCTGATGCCTACATTAGATTAATTGTTTCAAGAGGAAAAGGGGATTTAGGGCTTGACCCGAGGAGTTGCGTGAAACCGAGCGTAATTATTATTGCAGAACAATTAAAGTTATTCCCTCAGGAATTTTATGATAATGGACTAAGCGTTGTATCTGTAGCATCAAGACGTAATACGCCAGATGCATTAGATCCACGTATTAAGTCAATGAACTATTTAAATAATGTACTTGTAAAAATTGAAGCAGCGCAAGCAGGCGTACTCGAGGCGCTTATGCTTAACCAACAAGGATATGTTTGTGAAGGGTCTGGAGATAATGTTTTCATTGTGAAAGATGGAAGAGTGCTAACACCTCCTTCGTATTTAGGGGCGCTAGAAGGTATTACGAGAAATAGTGTTATCGAGTTATGTGAGCGTCTTAATATCTCGTGTGAGGAAAGGCCATTTACTCGCCATGACGTATATGTAGCAGATGAAGTGTTTTTAACAGGAACGGCAGCAGAGTTAATTCCAGTTGTAAAAGTTGATTCTAGAGAAATTGGAGATGGGAAACCAGGAAGTGTAACGAAACGATTAACTGAAGAGTTTAAAAAATTGACGAGAGAAAGAGGAGTACGTGTTCCAGGACTGGCGGAAAGTTTAGCGTAGAAAGGGAGAGGAGTTAATCGAAATGGAGGAACAGTATACAACATGTGAGAAATTACAGTGCGAAGAAGTGACAGGTGCCGGACACGTTATTCAATGCTTGAAAAAATTAGGTGTAACGACTGTTTTCGGTTATCCGGGCGGAGCGATTTTGCCAGTATACGATGCGTTATATGGAAGTGGATTGAAGCACGTTTTAACTCGTCATGAGCAAGCTGCCATTCATGCGGCTGAAGGGTATGCGAGAGCTTCTGGAAAGGTCGGGGTAGTCTTTGCTACCTCTGGGCCAGGAGCGACGAATTTAGTTACGGGCTTAGCAGATGCTTATATGGATTCGATTCCTTTAGTTGTTATTACAGGGCAAGTTGCAAAATCTCTCATCGGAAAAGACGGATTTCAAGAAGCAGATGTTGTCGGGATTACAGTACCTGTTACGAAGCATAATTACCAAGTTCGTGATGTGAATCATTTATCACGTACTGTACAAGAAGCTTTTTACATCGCCGAAAGCGGGCGACCAGGACCAGTATTAATTGATATTCCAAAAGATGCTCAAAATGAAAAGGTAACAAGTTTTTATAATGAAGTAATTGAGATTCCAGGATACAAAATAGAGCCTATGCCAGACAGTAGGAAGCTTAGAGAAGTGGCTAAAGAAATTTCAAAAGCTAAACGCCCACTTCTATATATTGGAGGAGGCGTCATTCATTCAGGTGGATCTGAAGAACTCATCAAGTTTGCGAGGGAGAACCGTATTCCTGTCGTTTCCACTTTAATGGGACTTGGTGCATATCCGCCGGGAGATTCATTGTTTTTAGGAATGCTCGGCATGCATGGAACGTATGCTGCAAACATGGCAGTCACTGAATGTGATCTACTACTTGCTTTAGGTGTTCGCTTTGATGATCGTGTAACAGGAAAATTAGAACTCTTTTCTCCGCATTCGAAAAAGGTACATATTGATATAGATCCTTCGGAGTTCCATAAAAATGTAACTGTGGAATATCCGATTGTTGGAGATGTGAAAAAAGCGTTACACATGTTGTTGCATATGCCAATTCGTACACAAACAAATGAATGGCTTACGAAAATAGAGGAATGGAAGGAGGAATATCCTCTTTCCTACAATCAAAAAGAAGGTGAGTTAAAACCACAGCATGTTATTAGTCTAGTAAGTGAATTAACGAACGGTGAAGCGATTGTTACGACAGAAGTAGGACAGCATCAAATGTGGGCTGCACATTTTTATAAAGCGAAAAACCCACGGACTTTTCTAACATCTGGCGGACTAGGAACGATGGGGTTTGGTTTCCCGGCGGCAGTTGGTGCTCAGCTTGCGAAAGAAGAAGAACTCGTCATTTGTATTGCAGGCGATGCTTCTTTTCAAATGAACATTCAAGAATTACAAACAATTGCTGAAAATAACATCCCTGTAAAAGTATTTATTATAAATAACAAATTTTTAGGGATGGTAAGGCAATGGCAAGAAATGTTTTATGAAAATCGTTTGTCAGAATCAAAAATTGGATCGCCAGACTTTGTGAAAGTCGCAGAAGCTTATGGAGTGAAAGGATTAAGAGCGAAAAATTCAACCGAGGCGAAACAAGTGATGTTAGAAGCATTTGCTCATGAAGGTCCTGTCGTAGTTGATTTTTGTGTAGAAGAAGGTGAAAACGTATTTCCGATGGTTCCGCCAAACAAAGGGAATAATGAAATGATGATGAAGAGGTGGGAAGAATGAGTCATACTTTTTCACTAGTTATCCATAACGACCCAAACGTCTTATTACGCATAAGTGGAATTTTTGCTCGGCGTGGTTATTATATTTCTTCATTAAATTTAAATGAAAATGAAATGGAGTTAACAACAGTTTGTACAGAACAAGAAGCAACATTACTCATCAGTCAGCTGAAAAAATTAATCAATGTACTACAAGTAAACAAATTATAAGGAGTGTATGGAATATGAAAACGTATTATGAGCAAGATGCAAAAGTAGAGTTATTACAAGGGAAGACAGTTGCGGTAGTCGGATATGGATCTCAAGGTCATGCCCAAGCACAAAATTTACGTGATTCTGGTGTGGAAGTTGTAGTTGGTGTTCGTCCTGGTAAGTCATATGAAGTAGCGAAAGCTGATGGGTTTGAAGTAATGTCCGTTTCAGAAGCGGTTCGAACCGCACAAGTTGTACAAATGTTATTGCCGGATGAACAACAAGCACATGTTTATAAAACAGAAGTAGAAGAGAATCTTCGTGAAGGACAAATGTTACTTTTCTCACATGGATTTAATATTCACTTCGGACAAATTAATCCGCCAAGTTACGTAGACGTAGCGATGGTCGCACCAAAAAGCCCAGGTCATCTCGTTCGCCGTGTATTCCAAGAAGGAAATGGTGTTCCGGCATTAGTTGCAGTGCATCAAGATGCAACCGGCACGGCATTACATGTAGCTCTTGCATATGCAAAAGGTGTAGGTTGTACACGTGCAGGTGTAATTGAAACGACATTCCAGGAAGAAACAGAGACAGACTTATTCGGTGAGCAAGCTGTGCTTTGCGGCGGAGTAACTGCACTTGTAAAAGCTGGTTTTGAAACGTTAACGGAAGGCGGATATCGTCCTGAAATTGCATACTTTGAATGTTTGCATGAATTAAAGTTAATTGTTGATTTAATGTACGAAGGTGGATTAACGAACATGCGCCATTCTATTTCAGATACGGCAGAGTTTGGAGATTATGTAACAGGATCAAGAATTGTTACAGATGAAACGAAGAAAGAGATGAAACGAGTACTTACAGAAATTCAGCAAGGTGAATTCGCGAAAAAATGGATTTTAGAAAACCAAGCAGGTCGTCCAACATACAACGCGATGAAAAAAGCAGAACAAAATCATCAGTTAGAAAAAGTAGGAACAGAGCTTCGTGAAATGATGAGCTGGATTAAGGAACCAGAAAAGAAAACGTTAGTAAAGAAATAGATTAAGAGAATATAAGTGAAAAATACGTAAGAGGGGATTTGACAAGATGAGAAGCGACATGATTAAAAAAGGTTTTGATAAAGCGCCACATCGTAGTTTATTAAAAGCAACTGGTTTGAAAGATGAGGATTTTGATAAGCCGTTTATTGCGATTTGTAATTCTTTTATTGAAATTATTCCAGGGCATAAGCACTTGAACGAGTTTGGGAAACTTGTAAAAGAAGCCGTTCGTGCAGCAGGTATGGTACCATTCGAATTCAATACAATTGGAGTAGACGATGGTATTGCGATGGGACATATCGGTATGCGTTATTCGCTTCCGAGTCGTGAAATTATTGCAGATTCAGTAGAAACGGTTGTAAATGCACATTGGTTTGACGGCATGATTTGTATCCCAAACTGTGACAAAATTACACCAGGTATGATGATGGCATCTCTTCGTATTAACATTCCGACTGTGTTTGTTTCAGGTGGACCGATGGCAGCTGGGAAAACATCTAAGGGGGAAGTTGTTGACCTTAGTTCTGTTTTTGAAGGGGTAGGAGCTTATCAATCTGGGAAAATTTCAGAAGAAGAATTAAAAGATATTGAAGATCATGGCTGTCCATCTTGTGGCTCTTGTTCCGGCATGTTTACAGCGAACTCTATGAACTGTTTATGTGAAGTATTAGGTTTAGCCCTTCCTGGAAACGGTAGTATTTTAGCAATTGATCCAAGACGTGAAGAGTTAATTAAACAAGCAGCAGAGAAACTGAAAATTTTAATTGAAAGAGATATTAAGCCGCGTGATATTGTAACAGAAGAAGCAATTGACGATGCTTTTGCACTTGATATGGCGATGGGTGGATCAACGAATACAGTATTACACACGCTAGCACTCGCACAAGAGGCAGGGCTAGATTATGATATGAGCCGTATTGATGCTGTTTCAAGACGTGTACCGCATTTATGTAAAGTAAGTCCAGCTTCTAACTGGCATATGGAAGATATTGATCGAGCGGGCGGAATTAGTGCAATCTTGAAAGAGATGAGCAGAAAAGAAGGGGTACTTCATTTAGACCGTATTACGGCTACTGGGCAAACATTAAGAGAAAACATTGCTCATGCAGAGATTAAAGATAAGGAAGTGATTCATTCTCTTGAAAACCCTCATAGTGAAGAGGGGGGCTTACGTATTTTAAAAGGAAATCTAGCGAAAGATGGAGCGGTTATTAAAAGCGGGGCAACCGAAGTAAAACGATTTGAAGGACCTTGCGTTATTTTTAATTCACAAGATGAGGCATTGGCTGGCATTATGCTTGGGAAAGTGAAAAAAGGAGATGTAGTTGTCATTCGTTATGAAGGGCCAAGAGGCGGACCGGGTATGCCTGAAATGTTAGCACCAACATCAGCAATCGCTGGAATGGGATTAGGTGCTGAGGTTGCATTATTAACGGACGGACGTTTCTCTGGAGCTTCACGTGGCATTTCGGTAGGGCATATTTCACCAGAAGCAGCTGCGGGTGGAACAATCGCACTACTTGAACAAGGGGATATTGTATGTATTGATGTTGAGGAACGCTTGCTAGAAGTAAGAGTGAGTGATGAGGAATTAGAAAAACGTAAAAAAGAATGGAAACGACCAGAACCGAAAGTGAAAACGGGCTGGCTTGGACGATATTCTCAGATGGTAACATCGGCGAATACAGGTGCAGTTTTAAAGGTGCCGAATTTTGATTGAGTCAAAATAAAAGAGATAAGGATGATAGAAAATGGTGCAAAATGTGAAGGAGAGAGTGAAGATTGAAGATATCCTTATGGCTCATAACTGTATGAAGGATATCGTCATGAAAACGCCCTTGCAACGTGATAAGGTTTTATCTGAAAAATACGAATGTGAGGTGTATATTAAACGAGAAGATTTGCAAGTAATTCGGTCTTTCAAAATTCGCGGTGCATACAATTTAATTCAAAGTTTGTCGAAAGAACAATTACAAAATGGTGTTGTTTGTGCAAGTGCTGGCAATCACGCACAAGGAGTTGCGTATACGTGTAATTTATTAAATATTCCATCGAAAATCTTTATGCCAACAACGACACCAAAACAGAAAGTATCACAAGTTCAATTTTTTGGTGGTAGCTTTGCAGAAATCATGTTAGTTGGTGATACATTTGATGGTGCTTTTCAAGAAGCGCAGCGCTATTGTGAGGAAAATAGGATGACATTTGTGCATCCGTTTGATGATCCGTATGTAATTGCAGGGCAAGGAACAGTAGCTGTTGAAATTATGCACGATATGGATAAGGCAGTTGATTATCTCTTTACAGCAATTGGCGGCGGTGGGTTAGCATCGGGTGTAGGTACATATGTGAAAGGTGTTAGTCCAGCTACAAAGGTAATTGGTGTAGAGCCGATGGGGGCTGCATCTATGAAAGAGGCTTTCCTTCAAAACGAAAATGTAGCATTAGAGAAAATAGATAGTTTTGTTGATGGAGCAGCTGTCAAAAAAGTAGGGAAGTTAACATTTGAAACTTGTAAAGATGTCATTGATGACATTGTTTTAGTACCAGAGGGAAAGGTTTGTACGACGATTTTAGAACTGTATAAGAAAAATGCAATTGTAGCTGAACCGGCTGGTGCACTCTCTATTGCAGCACTTGATTTATACAGGGATGAAATAAAAGGTAAAACAGTTGTATGTACGCTAAGTGGTGGAAATAATGATATTGATAGAATGCAAGAAATGAAAGAACGTTCTCTCATTTACGAAGGGTTAAAGCATTATTTCATCATTGAATTTCCGCAGCGTTCAGGTGCGCTAAGAGAATTTCTTGATAAAGGATTAGGACCAGAAGATGACATTACGCGCTTTGAGTATATTAAGAAACATAATAAAGAAAATGGTCCAGCGCTGGTCGGGGTAGAATTAAAACATAAAGAAGATTATGAGCAATTAATTACTCGTTTTAAAGAAAATGATATTCAATTTGTGGAGCTTAATAAAAATCCTGTTTTGTTTGATTTGCTTATTTAGTAAAAAAAATAAAAAAAGATAGATACAAGCAAGGAAAATGCTACTTGTTCTATCTTTTTATAGTTAAACGAAATACTCTCCAAATTCATGAAGGAGAAAGCTAGTTAACCAAAAATATATCGCGATACGAATGATTATGTACAATGAAAATTCAAAGGGAGAAAGTTTTCTTTCTCCCTTTATTTTTTTAGTAGTCTAACAGAAAAAAGGAGCATAAAAGCAGGATTGCTATAGATACTTTATATACGTTTTCTAACAAACTTATATTTTCTAACAAGTCTTTCAGCATGTCTATCACCTATTCTGTAGTATTTGTTACAGAGAAATAGATTTCGTGCTGTTTAGTTACGTGTGTTTATTATTTTTCCAGTACTATCAATTTCTACATCAGTTGAAACCGTTTGTAAATATTGTAGAGCTTTTTTCTTTTCTTCTTCATTTACTGGGGAAACTTGGTTATTACGAATGATGTAAGGGTTAAATGACATTTGGACATCCTTTCCTTTAAAAGTTAAAGTTAAGACGCCAGTTTCTGCACTTTTTCCATTCACATAACTCGGGAACAAAAAGTTACCTAATGAGTAAGCAATAGGAACTTTATTATAATACTCAAACCCTTGTAACCAATGCGGGTGACTTCCGACAATAGCGTCAGCACCTGCTTCAACCATTTTAGGTACATATTGTTTTTGGTATTCTACTGGACGATTTGATTTTTCAACGCCCCAATGCATATAGACGATTAAATAGTCTGCATCTTGTTTTTGCTCCTTAATTGTTTTAGTTACAAGATTTAAATCATATCCGTTCGCAACGCCAGGTTTATTGTCACCAGCTACCCAATTAGAATCAGGCATAAATCGAACGAAGGAAAGAAATTTGAACTTTTTCCCTTTTACGGTCATTTCTCGTGCAGTATATGCATCTTTTGCATTTTTTCCGGCCCCGATGTAAGGGAACTTTAATTTTTCTACGTGAGAGATAGTGTCTAATAATCCATCTTGCCCATAATCAAGTGTATGGTTATTCCCAATATTTACGATGTCATATCCAGTGTTTTTAATGGCTTGTAGTGTAGATGGATCACTTTTAATCCAAAACAATTGCCCAGGTGCTTTCTTTTCTCTCGTTGTAAAGGCCGACTCTAAATTAACAAAGGAAATATCTGCTTTTGTTATTTCTTCTTTTACATGTTGGAATGGATAATCAGCCCCGTTTTTTTCGATAATAGGACGTAATTGCCAATCGAACATTGTATCACCAGAGAAAGTGAGTGTAATTTCCGGGTCTTCTATTTTCTTTTTGCTTTTTGTAACTGTTTTACTAGATTTGCTTTGCAAATCGGGTTTGTCTTTCGCTTTTGAAATAAAAGAGTAGTTGATTAATACAACAATTGGTGTAATACAAAAGGCTATTAACAGAAATCGTTTTAGTAAAGTTTTCATATATACCTTCCTTTTGAGTTTATCCCGTTATTGAAAACTTCCGCATTTAGATTAAAATGAATCCACTAAAGGTAGTTATTGAAATATGTATAGTTACAAAAAAACGGGTTATAGTAGTGAAATTCATTTGTTAATATTCTCAATATTAAGTTAACATATAGATAACTTGTAAATCAATGTGTAAACCAAAATATAGAAATAAAGAATTCGAAAGGTGAAGAATGAGAAATGGTTATATTAGGGGCAGTTGTAAATGGCATTTGTATTATATTCGGTACTTTACTTGGTAAATTATTTAGTAAGATTCCAGAAAGTATGAAGGGAACAATTATGCATGCAATCGGTTTAGCGGTAACTGTACTTGGCCTTCAAATGGCATTAAAAAGTGAAAACTTTCTTGTTGTGATTCTAAGTTTAGTTATTGGTACTGTAATTGGGGAATGGTTACAATTAGAAGAAAAGTTAAAACTGTTAGGAGATTGGTTAGAAAATAAAGTTGGATCGAAGGGGAAAGGGAGTATATCAGAAGGGTTTGTAACAGCGACGCTTATTTTTGCAATTGGCGCGATGGGGATACTTGGTGCATTGGACAGTGGAATTCGCGAAAATCATAATATTTTATTCACAAAGGCGATTATCGATGGATTCATTTCGATTATATTAACGACAACTCTAGGAATCGGCGTAGTATTTTCAGCGATTCCAGTTATTTTATATGAAGGTGCTATTGCCATTTTTGCAACACAGATTAATAGTTTTGTCCCGAAAGAATTAATGAATCAATTTATAGTGGAAATGACAGCTACGGGCGGCATTATGATATTCGCCATTGGATTAAACTTACTTGGATTTATTAAAATTAAAGTAGCGAATTTACTTCCAGGTATATTGGTAGTTGGAATAATTGTTTCAATTATTTATGGTTACGGTTTGTTAGTAAAGTAGTTGAGGATGGAGATACATATGGGGGAATTCCAATTTACAAAACGTGTTCATAAAATACTGGAGATTGCGGCAAAAGAGACTAAATATAATATAATTCAACCAGTTCATCTTTTTATCGGCATGTGTAAAGAAGGTACAGGAGTGTGCGCAGAGTTATATATGTATTTGTTTCGTAAAGTTGGCACGGATTTTTTAGAAGAACTTTCTTTACAAGAACAATATGAAATAGAGTACATAAAAATAGAACAATATAAATTAGCTAATAAAACGCTAGAAATTTTGCAAATAGCGAAGAAACGTATGGAACGTTTTCAGCAAGTATTAATAAATGAAGGACATGTAATATATGCATTATTTCGTTTAGGTATAGTGAGTGAAAAAGTTATAAACAAAGAAATACAAAAAGATGTGTTACGTATTATAGCTGAACCAAGAGATTTGGCGGTGGATTTAAAATGCTTTGATCCCATTTATAATAAATTATCTTGTAATGTTAGAAGAGCTAGCTCTGTTGATTTTGAAACATTAGTACGTTTTGTTACGTGGAAATTTGGTGAACGCTGGTTACAGTCGATAGATTATGGGTTTCAAACATATAAAGAAAAGGTACCTATTTATATTGCACAGCAGGGTGAAGTGATAGTAGGTTTCGCTTGTTATGATGTAGTCAGGGGAAAGAAAGGACTATTTGGTCCGATGGGGACAGCGAAACGAAATCGTGTGAAAGGTGTAGGGAAAGAATTGTTGCATCATTGTTTATATAATATGAAGCAAGACGGATATGAATATGCAATTATTGGACAAGCAGGTCCGATTGAGTTTTATGAGAGAAGTTGCAATGCTCGTTTAATACCGCTAGAAGATAATTGACCAACTCCATATAGGGGAGTTGGTTTTATTATGAAAAAAATGTGGAATTTACATGGTTTTTGCTAGGAAATAGCGGCTTTTGTAATGAATATTACGTCTAAATCAAATTACTAAACTTTTTACAAGAAAAGGTGTAGAATGGGTATCGAATGAAAGAAGGTGTGAAAATGGCCAGCTGGAAACGAAATTTAATGATTTGTTGGCTAGGTTGTTTTACCACTGCAGCCGGTATGAGTTTAGTAATTCCTTTCTTATCTTTTTATATTGAGGAATTAGGAGTGACTGGCACTTCGAGTATTGCACAGTGGTCGGGACTTGCATTTGGTGTAACATTTTTAATGGGTGCGATCGTATCACCAATATGGGGAAAGCTTGGTGATATACATGGACGGAAATTGATGCTTATACGTGCTAGCCTTGGTATGGCGGTTATTATGACGCTTATGGGGTTTGTAACGGATGTGTATCAACTAGTCGCACTTAGATTTTTGATGGGAGCAGTATCTGGTTTCCTTTCAACCGCAATGACATTTATTGCAGCAGAAACTCCGAAAGAGCATTCAGGTTGGGCAATTTCCACAATTTCAACCGGGGGCGTGAGCGGCTCATTACTCGGACCATTACTAGGCGGTTATTTGTCTGAGTTAATTGGAATGCGTCATGTCTTTCTTGTTACAGGAGCTTTCTTATTCCTTTCCTTCCTCATCGTCTTTTTCTTCCTACATGAAGAAAATCACTCTGCTCAAGCAAAAAAGGTACAGCAAAAAAAAGTATGGACGATGGTCCCAGCAAAGCATGTAATTATTAGTTTATTTGTAACAACATTTATTATTCAACTTGCCAATATGTCAATTCAACCTATTATTACATTGTACGTAAAGAATTTGGAAGGACCAGGAACAGCTCATATCGAAATGATTGCAGGGGCAGTTATGTCTGCGACAGGATTAGCAGTTATTTTGGCAGCGCCTAAATTAGGAAGATTATCAGATCATATCGGTCCTCAAAAAACATTAGTAGTAGCATTGTTTGCTGCAGGGATTATCTTTATCCCGCAAGCATTTGTAACCTCAGCTTGGCAACTATTAATTCTTCGATTTTTATTAGGTATCGCACAAGCAGGATTATTACCTTCCGTACAAACTCTACTAAAACAACATACGCCAACCCATGTAACGGGACGAATATTTGGATATAATCAGTCGTTTCAGTTTTTAGGAAATATGATTGGTCCAGTGCTTGGGGGGCAAATTGCAGCTCATGCAGGCTTCCAATATGTTTTCTTCTCTACATCATCACTATTATTTATTGCATGCATTTGGGTTTATTTTCATAATAAGAACGAAGAGGTATCAGAGAAACAACATTTGGAAGTTAGTTAACTAAGTGAATGAAATAGAAAAAAGGATGAAGCAATGAATGCTTCATCCTTTTTCTTTAAAATTGAAGGCAAAGATAACTTAATGTACCAAGCTCGTAACTACGGTGAATGACTTTTCCGTCACTTTCACCACTGCCCATAGCGATAAATAAAGGAACAAAATGTTCTGCTCTTGGTACTGCTAATTGTGCATGAGGCGCATTTTTCTCCCAATTAAACAATGCATCTTTATCGTTATTCTGCATATGTTTCATAATCCAGTCATCAAATTCAATTGCCCATTTTTCAGGTGTAGTTTGATTCCATTTCAGGGCTCGTAAATTATGAACGGTAACGCCACTCCCGATTACTAAAATATCTTCTTGTCCAAGTCCTTTAAGTGCTTCTCCAATCTCAAATTGTTCTTTTGCAGGAAGGAAGGGATTGACTGATATTTGTACGACAGGAATATTTGCTTCTGGATACATGCGATGCAAGAGTGTCCATGAACCATGATCTAAACCTCTCGTCATATTATGATGGACTGAAATACCTTTGTTCTTAAATTTTGTTTCTAACATAGATGCAATGCTAGAAGAGCCTTTCGCACGATATTTGATTTCGTATAACTCAGGGGGAAAACCTCCAAAATCATAAATTGTTTCGTACTCGTTATCTGATGAGGAAATCGTTAATACTTCACTTTCCCAGTGAGCAGTGAAAATAACAATTGCTTTCGGTTTATATGTTTCTCCAAGTGTTTTTAAAAATCGTGTATAGTCTGTATCTTGAATAGCAAGCATTGGTGAACCATGTGCTAAAAATAGTGATGGCATCATAATAGAAACCTCCTAAAAATATAATAATTACTTTATGTAAGTAACTATATAATTTTATTGGTTATTCGTCAACATAATAGTTTGATAGCTAATCGGAAAAGTACAGTATTTGTCATAATGAAAGCAATTGCATATAATACATAATAAGAATAATGAACGGATATTCATTATTTTGAGATACATAATAGAGTTGGGGGCTGACGAAATGAACGTACAGGAAAGTTTCGTTACGGCATTGGATGGATCGGAAATTTATTTGCGTAAGTGGTTACCAGAAGGAGATCCGAGAGGAATTATTCAAATTGCACATGGCATGACAGAGCATGCAGGGGTGTATACAGAATTTGTAGATGCTTTATTGGAAGCAGGGTATGGTGTTTATGCGCATGATCATAAAGGACATGGGAAAACAGTAAAAAAAGAAGAAGATTATGGTCATTTTGAACCAAATATAGGGTGGAATCAAGTTGTATCGGATGTTATCTTTGTTTCAGAAAGGATAAAAGAAGAGCAGTCAAGTCCTTTGTTTTTACTAGGACATAGTATGGGTTCTTTTTTATCAAGACGTGCTGTACAACTTAGGGGTGAACTATATGATGGATTTCTGATTTCAGGAACAGGTGGAAATCCAGGGCTTTTAGGGGCTATTGGTCATAAAGTAGCAACAATCGAAATGAAATTGCGTGGGGCAAAAACGAAAAGTCCAGTGCTAAACTTTTTATCTTTCGGAAACTTCAATTCGAACTTTAAGCCAAATCGTACGAAATTTGATTGGTTATCTTCAGATATAAATCAAGTTGATAAATATATCGCGGATCCGTTATGTGGATTCATTTGTACGACGAGTTTTTATAGAGAACTGTTTTCTGGTGTATTAGAAGTAAATAAACTAGAAGAATACAAGAAGACGCCAAAACATCTTCCAATACATATATTCTCTGGTGATCGTGATCCTGTTGGAGATATGGGAAAAGGTGTAAAAGAAGTTTATGAAAACTATAAAAAATGTGGTGTGAAAGATGTTACACTACGTTTATATGAAAATGGAAGACATGAAATGTTCCATGAAGTGAATAGAGATGAAGTGTTTAAAGATTTAATTTCTTGGTTAGATGCGCATAATAAATGAGAATGAAAGCTAAGCCCAAACTGTTTGTAGTTCGGGCTTATATTTATAGATAGTACGGATAGTCGCTAATGGAGTTTGCGTAGCGGCTATATATATTTGAAGATCGATTGAATGCCTATATAAGTTTTATATATAAATTTAGTGAGGAGACGAGTGTATGAAATTTGGAATTATTGGGCCATCAGAAGATGAAATTATGCCTTTTATTGAAGATATGTCTAATAAAAAAATAACGAATCTTGCGATGTTAACGTTTCATAGTGGGACATATGAAAATGTAGAAGTTGTTGCATTATATTGTGGTGTATGTAAAGTTAATGCAGCTATTGCAGCTCAAATATTAATAGATAAGTTTAATGTGACGCATATTATTGTAACAGGTGTTGCAGGAGCAATCGATAAAGTATTAAAAATTGGAGATACAGTCATTTCAACAGAAATTGCGTATCACGACGTGGATGAAGGAATATTAACTGAATATCATCCATGGATGGAAAGTGTATATTTTAAAACGGATAGTAAACTTCTTGAATTAAGCCGAGCAGTAATCGAGAACAATCAATTTACCCAAAATGTTTATTTCGGAAAGATAGTTACTGGAGAGGCTTTTATAAGTGAGAGTGGCCGTACAGAAATAATTTCTACATACAACCCACTTTGTGTAGATATGGAAACAGCAAGTATAGCTCACGTTTGTTATGCCAATACGATTCCATTTATAGCAGTTTAGATCTATAACAGATACAGAAGAAGCGTCTGGTATTGAAGTATTTGAAGATAATTGTGTTTCAGTTTCACATCATTCCATTCATTTTGTTAAAAAGTTACTAGAATCGTTGTAAAAGACATAGCTCTACTTTGAGAAAAAGCGAGTACTGAACTATAAGAAGCACGTGTAATACTGCTCTGTAGTTGAGTGTTCGCTTTTATTTTATGAACTAAATGCGTGGAGATGTAAGTATTGCAGCGAGGGATAGTAAAGATATTTATAGAATAATTGTAAAGTATCGTATTTTACTATGGAATGTGAAAATAGAACTACAAGTAATAAAAGAGGGGATAAATAAACTATGCAAATACGAGAAGCTGCATTAGCAGAAGCAAATGAATTAAGTGAATTCGCACTACAATCAAAAGCAACGTGGGATTATAGTGAAGAATTCATATTTGCTTGTAAGGAAGATTTAACAATTACAGAAGAATACATAAAAAATAATTTTGTATATGTTTTAGAAAACGATAATGCGAAGATTGGTTTTTTCTCATTTTTACGTAATGATAAAGCTCTCGATTTTTTGTACATTCATCCTGATTACAAAGGAAAAGGTTACGGGAAAATACTTTGGGAGTATGTAATAGAAAAAGCCAATGAACTAGGATTAAAAAGTTTTACGATTGATAGTGATCCGAATGCAAAAGGATATTACTTGAAAATGGGAGCACAGTTAATAGGAGAGACACCATCAACTGTCTTTAAGGGTCGTTTACTGCCTCTTTTGAAATATGATGTGTAAAACTACTAATAGTAGGGGAAGATTAGAATGGATGATGTAAAGGAAAAAAGAATATATGAAGCACTAATAAAATCGTGGTCGATTGAAACAAGTTCAAAGTGGACAATTGAAAATCCAGCAAAGGGACAGTGTGGTGTAACGGCTCTAGTCGTTCAAGATATATGTGGAGGGAAAATTAAAAAGACAAAAATAGGGGGCGTGTGGCATTTTTATAACTTTATAGATGGACAGAGGTTTGATTTTACAGAGGCTCAATTCAATGAAAACCTGAATTATTTGGATGTGGAATCAAATCGGGAAGAAGCATTTGCAGATACAAATGAAAAACAATATAGCATTTTGAAGGGAAAAATAACGAAAGAATTCAAATTATCTTTTGACTCTTAATCTTTAATAAGTTACTATAATGGTGGTAACTTATTAAAGGGAACTTCATAGAGTTGAAAGGGGAAATACTTTTGAAAACAACTTATGTAAACGCTACAATTGTAACGATGAATGAACAAAACGAAGTGATAGAAAATGGATATATCATTGTAGAAAATGATCAAATTATAGATGTAAAGAGCGGAGAATTCGCTAATGATTTTGAAGTAGATGAAGTAATTGACATGAAAGGAAAGTGGGTTTTACCAGGGCTTGTAAATACACATACACACGTTGTAATGAGCCTTTTAAGAGGTATTGGCGATGATATGTTATTACAGCCGTGGCTTGAGACGAGAATTTGGCCACTTGAAAGTCAGTTTACTCCAGAGCTTGCGGTCGCTAGTACGGAATTAGGATTACTTGAAATGGTGAAAAGTGGTACGACATCATTCTCTGATATGTTTAATCCAATTGGAGTAGATCAAGATGCAATTATGGAGACGGTATCAAGGAGTGGAATGCGCGCTGCTGTTTCAAGAACTTTATTTAGCTTTGGAACGAAAGAAGATGAAAAGAAAGCAATTGAAGAAGCTGAGAAATATGTGAAGCGTTATTATAACGAAAGTGGAATGTTAACTACGATGGTTGCACCACATAGTCCATATACATGTTCCACAGAACTGTTAGAAGAGTGCGCACGTATTGCAGTAGAAAATCAAACTATGGTTCATATTCACCTTTCGGAAACAGAGCGTGAAGTACGTGATATTGAAGCGCAGTACGGAAAACGTCCGGTAGAATATGCAGCAAGTTGCGGATTGTTTAAACGCCCAACAGTTATTGCGCATGGTGTAGTATTAAATGAAAATGAGCGTGCATTTTTAGCAGAACATGATGTTCGAGTAGCTCATAATCCGAATAGTAATTTAAAACTAGGTTCTGGTATAGCGAATGTGAAAGCGATGCTAGAAGCAGGAATTAAAGTAGGGATTGCAACAGATAGTGTTGCGTCTAATAATAATTTAGATATGTTTGAAGAAATGCGCATTGCAACTTTATTACAAAAAGGTATTCATCAAGACGCAACAGCATTGCCAGTAGAAACTGCTCTTTCTCTAGCGACAAAAGGAGCTGCAGAAGTAATTGGTATGAAACAAACTGGATCACTTGAGGTTGGAAAGTGTGCTGATTTTATTGCGATTGATCCGTCTAATAAACCGCATTTACAACCAGCTGATGAAGTGTTATCACACCTTGTATATGCAGCTAGTGGAAAAGATATAAGTGATGTAATTATTAACGGAAAACGTGTCGTTTGGAATGGTGAATGTAAAACGTTAGATGAAGAGCGTATTATATTTGAAGCAAGTCGTTATAAACGAGGTTTACAAAGATAGGTATGTGCAAGTTGTTTGAAAAAGCTGTCCTTTTTTAAAAAGGACAGCTTTTTTCTTGAGCGAATAAATATTCAATATAATGTCGCATCTTTCTGTTAATATTTCTGTTATAATATATAACGTTTATAATATTTTATTTTTAAGGAGAACAATTCATGAAGCGAAAAAAGAGCCATTTAATGGTAATGGCAATTATTACATCTTTATTTTTAACAGCTTGTAATAATAAAGCGAATAAAAGTGATGCAGAGGCTAAAAAACAAGTGTTAAATGTAACAGTATCAGAAGAAATTCCTTCACTTGATACTGCAAAAACGATGGATGGGACATCATCACACGTTATGCAAAACATATTTGAAGGGTTGTATGTGCTAGATGATCAAGATCATCCTATTCCAGCAGTAGCAAAATCGTTTAAAAGAAGTGAAGATGGTAAAAAATATACATTTGATTTGCGTAAAGATGCAAAATGGTCAAATGGAGACAATGTAACAGCAAATGACTTTATATTTGCATGGAAACGTGCAGTTAACCCGCAAACGGCATCTCAATATGCGGACATGTTCTTTCATGTGAAAAATGCGAAAGAAATAAATAAGGGAACAATGTCACTTGATGAACTTGGGGTTAAAGTTATAAATGATTATAAGTTAGAGGTTGAACTTGAACAGCCAATTCCGTATTTTTTACAGTTGTTAGCACTGCCTATATACTTACCACAGCATGAATCATTTTTGAAAGAACAAGGAAATAAATACGGATTGGAACCTAGTAATCTCATATATAACGGCCCATTTGTATTAGAAAAATGGAAACATGAACAAGAGTTCCAATTAAAGAAGAATGCTACATATTGGGATCAAAAGAAAGTGAAATTAGACGAAATAAATTTTCATATTGTAAAGGATACAATGACGGCTGTAAATTTATATGAGGCCGGCGATTTGGATCGAGTACCTATTAATTCTCAAGTTGTAGACAAGTATAAAGGGAATAAGGAATTACATATGTCAAGTGATCCTGGAATCGCTATGCTACGTTTTAATGAGAAAAATAATGCGTTAGCCAATAAAAAAGTACGTCAATCTATCTCATTAGCATTAAATAAAGATGATTTTGTTGCTCACTTTATTAATAACGGGGCAAAACCTGCAAATGGACTTGTACCAGTTGGTCATATGAATGAAGAGACTGGCAAAGATTTTAGAAAAGAAAACGGAAATATTTCTTCATATGATTTGCAAAATGCGCAAAAGATTTGGGAAGAAGCGAAAAAAGAGCTTGGAGTAGAGCAAGTAAACCTCGGGTTTTTAACGTTTGAACAAGATAATGCAAAACGTATGGCAGAATATATAAAAGGTGATTTAGAAAAGAATTTGAATGGATTAACGTTACAAATTAAACAGCAGCCATTTAAGCAAAAGTTACAGTTAGAACAAACAGGTGATTACGATATAACGATGGCAAATTGGGGACCTGACTATAAAGACCCAATTAATTATTTAGAGTTATTTACGACGGGGAATCCGAATAATAAAATGAGTTACTCGAATTCTCATTACGATGATTTAATAAGGAAAGCAAAAAATGATTTTGTACTTGATCCGGAGAAACGATGGGAAGCGTTGCGAGAGGCTGAGCAGGTCTTATTAGAAGACGCTGCCGTGGCACCGCTTTATCATCTTGGTTCAGCTTATGTACAAAAGGATTATGTAAAAGGAATTGCAAAACATCAATTTGGTGGCGTTTATACTTATAAGAATGCTTATGTTGATAAGAAGTAAATAAAAAAACCTTACTTTTAAAAGTAAGGTTTTTTTACAGAGTGTTGGGAAACCCTTTAGGGTTGTTGCCAGCACATAAAAAAGATGAATGCGTAATTGTTGTTACGTATTCACAAAAAGTTGCAAAAAAATCAGATTGAGCAGTTTATTTAAGTAAAAAGAAGTTAGTAGTAAACGAAATTAAATAGCTAAGAAAAAAGCTCAATTTCTTACTTTTAATACTGAGAAACTGGTCAGTTATTAAAAAATTAGGGTATATTAACGGGGATTCATATTGGAACTAAGGTAGATCCATTTGGCTGTATTCTTAAGTTGTAGACTTAGAGATTGAAGCTGGAATTAATTATTTAATTCCTATTTCTGTACATAATATCGTGGGGAAGAAGGTAGTACTTTGAGAACAACAGGAAATTTTAACGACAAGGCCGATATATATGCGAAATATCGCCCCGATTACCCTAATGCATATATTGATTATTTGTTTTCGGCTAACCAACTGAAAGAGGACCGAATTGTGGCTGATATTGGTTCAGGTACGGGGATATTTAGCCACCAGTTGCTTGAAAGAGGTTTAAAGGTTATTGGAGTTGAGCCAAATGATGACATGAGAAAGATGGCTGAGCAATCGTTAAAACTATATGCTCGTTTTCAATCAATAAAAGCAACAGCTGAAAATACCACTTTAAAAGAGCATAGTGTGGATTTAGTAACTGTTGCTCAAGCATTTCATTGGTTTGATAAAGCAGCTTTCAAAATGGAATGCCAACGAATCTTGAAACAAAAGGCAAATGTTGCTCTCGTTTGGAATAGTAGAGATTTAACTAGTTCGATTATGAAAGAGAATGCAGAAATTTGCCAGAAAACCTGCCCGACTTTCAAAGGGTTTAGCGATGGAATAGAGGAAACTCCCGAAGTATTTAACACCTTTTTTAAGGATGGAAAGTATGAGTTTAAAGCGTATCAAAATGATTTACTTTTTGATTATGAAGGTTTTTTGGGAAGGAATTTATCAGCGTCCTATGCTCCGAAAAAGGATGAAGAAGAATATAAAAAATTTGTTTTTCTCCTGTCAGAGTTATTCGAAAAACATAGTAAGAATGGAAAAATTGTTCTTCAAAACATGACGCGAAGCTATCTAGGAAATGTCTAAACAACCGGACATAAAGGGACTTTAATCGAAGTGCCTATTTGAATTGTAGATTATCATGTACTAATTAAGATCTTCAACAAACGGGAGCGATTGTTGAACAACAATTAAAAGGGCGATACATATTATTCATGCATAATATGTATCGTCCTTTATTTTTTATGACCTTTTACAATTTAAGTCTTCTAACTAAAAAAAATCTGTTGAAGAAAGCCGCGATGTTTATAAAAAGTTGTGAAGCTTTGCCCTTTTAGATCATTTAGTCTAAAGGGGTGTTTATATTTTTAACAAAGAGCTTTTGTGATTGTTGAAGAGGAAGGTAGAAACATTAGATTAATAGCAGTATAGGGGCATTATTATGACTGAAGATTTTTATTTGTGATACATCTCACACCATAAATACATATATAACTTTACAATTAGAATATCAATTGATGGGAGGGTTAATCTTGATTAATCGTGATTTTAATGAAAATCCGTTTATTGTGATATGGGAGTTAACAAGGGCATGTCAATTAAAATGTCTGCATTGTCGTGCAGAAGCACAGTATCATCGTCATCCTCTAGAGCTAACATTCGAAGAAGGAAGAAAACTAATTGATGATATATATGAAATGGAAAATCCAATGCTTGTATTTACTGGTGGAGATCCATTAATGCGTCCAGATGTATATGATATCGCGGAATATGCAGTGAAAAAAGGTGTTCGAGTTTCTATGACGCCAAGTGCCACTCCAAACGTGACGAAAGAAACGATTCAAAAAGCAAAAGAAGTGGGACTTGCTAGATGGGCATTTAGTTTAGATGGACCAACAGCTGAAATACACGATCATTTTAGAGGGACAGAAGGATCATTTCAATTAACAATGAATTCCATTCGTTATTTGCATGAATTAAAAATTCCTATTCAAATTAATACTGTTGTTTCTAAATATAATGTGGATGTACTTAAAGAAATGGCAATGTTAATAGAAGAATTAAAATGTGTACTTTGGAGTATATTTTTCTTAGTTCCAACAGGACGAGGTAAGGAAAAAGATATGATTTCACCAGCCCAACATGAAAGGGTATTCCATTGGCTATATAAGCTTAGTAAAAAGGTTTCTTTTGATATTAAAACAACAGCTGGTCAGCACTATAGACGGGTTGTGCTTCAAGAAAAAATGAAAGAAAATAACAAGACAAATCAGATCATTCAATATCAGGATGTATTGATGAATGGGACGACAGGGCGAATTGATGGGCTTGGTCGTGCTCCAAAAGGGGTGAATGACGGAAACGGTTTTGTATTTATTTCTCATATTGGAGATGTATATCCAAGTGGATTATTGCCTATTAAAACCGGGAATATTAGAACGACAGCACTAGCTGAAATCTATCGAAACTCCCCTGTTTTTCAAAACCTTCGTAATCCGGACAAGTATAAAGGAAAGTGCGGTGTTTGTGAGTTTCGATATGTTTGTGGGGGATCTCGTTCTAGAGCATATGCGATGACGGGGGATTACATGGAAAGCGAACCTTTCTGTGTATACATTCCAAAAGCATTGCGAAAACAGAAAAAGAACGTAAAAACGGGAAATAAGTAAAAGTTTGCTCATTTCCCGTTTTTTTAGATTTTATAATGTATTGTACTTCGCATCAATCGTACGATAATCTAAGAAATGAAAACCGATCGTTTTTTTCCATCCCTCATTAAAAATCTACTATTTGGATCCGTTGTACGGATACGAATTCTTCACACATAAATTCTATTAAACCGATTTTAATAAAGCATAAAAATTCGTATCATATGGAATATCATCTTGATACATATAATTTTTTAGAACGCCTTCTTTTTCAAAACCTAATTTTAATAGCACCTTATTTGAAGCTTCATTTTCAAGAAAGACAATTGCACCAATACGTTTTAAATGAAGCGTGTGGAAACCGTATGATATAACCTCAGAAACTGCTTCCGTAGCATAGCCATTTCCCCAGTGTTCAGGGAGAAAGGCATAACTTATATTTGCTCGTTTATGCTCAGAAGACCAATCGTGAAAACCAATTGTTCCAATGAGTTCTTTTTTATCTTTTAATTCGATGCCCCATTTTATACCGTTTCTTGCATTGTAACTCAACTTGAAATTATTAATAATTTGCTTTACTTGATCTACATTCTGTAATGGTTTTTGGCCATAATAGCGCAGTACATCAGTATTAGAAAAGCATTGTAGTATACCCGGTGCATCTTTTTCCGTAAGTTCTCGCAAAATGAGTCGGTCAGTTTTTAATATAGGAAACATATTTTCACTCCATTTCTTATGAAACTAGAATGCATTTGTTATTATATAATTTAAACTGAAAATAAAGATTATTCAAGATGAAAGGGTAGGTTTGATTTATGTTAAAATGGGATGTGGAATATATTTCAAAAAAGAGGTTTAGAAATGGAGAAAAACTCAATATTAATTGTAGATGATGATCTAGATATTGTTCAATTTATTAATGTGAATTTAACGCAAGAAGGTTTTACTGTTTTTAGTGCTCATAACGGAGAAGAGGCATTAGAGATAATAAATAATAACAGTATTCAACTTGCTATTCTTGATATTATGATGCCTCAAATGGATGGTATAGAACTGTGTAGAAGGATTAGAGAGAAATATAGTTTACCAATTATGTTTTTAAGCGCAAAATCATCGGATGTAGATAAAGTAATTGGATTTAGTACTGGGGCAGATGATTATATTGTGAAGCCGTTTAGTACAATTGAATTTATAGCAAGAGTGAAAGCTCAATTAAGAAGGTATACATATTTTAATCAAATTGCTGTCCAAGTAATGGAAAAGAAAATAAACATTAAAGGTTTAGAAATAGATGAAATTTCTAGAGTAGTAAAGATATATGGACAAACAATTAATGTTACAAAAACTGAATATGATATTTTGCACTTAATGGCAGCTGCAAAGAACCGTGTGTTTACGATTGAAGAAATATATGAAAGTGTTTGGAATGAAAGGGCCTATGAAAGCAATAATACGGTAATGGTTCATATTGCGAGATTAAGAAATAAAATTGAAGAGAATCCAAAAGAACCGAGGTTTATACAAAATGTTTGGGGAGTCGGGTATAAAATTGGAGATTAAATCATTACAAGGAATTAGAGCTAAATTCTTTTTTGCATTTATATGTAGCATTCTGTTAGCTACGGTAAGTATCATATTAGTTCAAATTTTATTTGGAAGTATATATAGTGACGTTGTCGCGCTAGAAGAAAAATATTCGTTTTTTTATTTTATGTTTTTTCTGCTGTTAACCACTATATATTTTGCATTACTGACAAAGACAACTATAAAAAGATTGAATGAGATCAATAAGAATGTGAAGGAAATAAGCAATGGTAATTTGGAAATACATATACCTATTTCGAAAAGCGATGAGATTGGTGAGTTAGCGACGAATGTCAATAGAATGGCCAAAAGTTTAAAAGAGTCTATTGAAAATGAAAAAAAATCACAGGAAATGAAAAATGAAATGATTAGTAATATTTCACATGACTTACGAACGCCTGTAACATCTCTAATTGGTTATGCGGACTTACTAGGAAATAAGCTTCATTCACATGGAGAAGAATGTGGACAATATGTAAGCATATTAAAGCGAAAAAGTTATGAATTAAAAAATCAAGTTGAAGATTTATTAGAATACTGTCAAATAAACTATAGAGAGATTGAATTACATAAAAATGTAGTAGATATGAAAGCATTAATTGAACAGGTCATGATTGATTTTTTACCACAGTTAGATGATGCCAATATGAGTTTTTATATTAAAAGTAATGAAGAGCTATATGTAAAAATTGATGTAGCGATTATAGTGAGACTATTTGAAAATATAATTAGTAATAGCATTATGTACGGGAAAGATGGAAAAGAAATTTCAATTCAAATTTCCCAAAGAGAAAGGAATGTTGAAGTAGAAATTAAAAATTTTGGACAATGTATTCCGACAAAGAGTCTTCCTTACGTTTTTGAGAAGTTTTATCGTGGTGAAAAATCACGTAGCTCTCATACGGGTGGGAAAGGAATGGGACTTGCAATTTCGAGAAGTATAGCTCAGCTCCATAAAGGAGATATAACTGTATGTAGTAACGATAAAGAAACAATTTTCACTGTGAAATTACCACAGTATAAAAAAGTAAGAAAGTCGTAAGTATTTCTTTCATATGCCGTAATTTTTACTTCGTATCATTGAGAACAAAGATATGAGAGTAGGGATACAGCATGTGGAAGAAAAGTTTGTTAGCAATTATAGTTTCTTTTTTAATTATAAGTTGGAGTGTAGTTTATTTAGCTCATGGTATTATATCAGTCGTTGTTTGGTGGTGGATACAAGCATTTAGCGTAGTTTCGATTTTTGTTTTGATAGGCTCAATAGTAATGTTTGCTTGGAAAGGCATCTTTAGAAAGCGAATAGATAGAATGCTACTTTTAATAGTTCTGTTCTCTATCATTGGAGCTTGGCCTGTCGGGTGGTTCGCTAACATTGGGAGAATTGCATACCCAGCAGATGTACAGTCTACGAGTCCTAAAATAGTCGTTCGTTTTCCTTTGAATGAGCGGGCGTTAGTAGGGTGGGGTGGTGATCGCCTAGAGAAGAATTATCATGTGATAAAACCAAATGAAAGATGGGCATATGATATTCTCATTCCACCTGCTGAAGTGAAAAGTAGTAAGTTAGAGGATTATGGAATATACGGAGTGACAGTAATGGCGCCAGCTTCTGGAACAGTTGTATCAGTTAATAATGATGAAAAAGATTTAGTTCCAGGATCAGATGATTTTCAGTCAATGGCTGGGAATCATATTTATTTACGGTTAGATGAAACAGGGACATTTTTGATTCTCGCTCACTTAAAGAAAGGGTCAATTAAAGTTAAAGAAGGACAACATGTAAACGAAGGCTTCGTTCTTGCCCAAGTTGGTAACTCTGGAAGTTCAAGTGAGCCGCATTTACACATCCATCATCAAAGAGAGAATCCATCCGAGGTGAGTATGTTTTGTACGGAAGGCTTGCCACTTTATTTTCGAACTAAAAAAGGTGCGCTGATGCCGGAAAGAGGTACATACGTAAAAGGTAATTAGAAGAGAATTATTTTACTAAAAAGGGTATTCCATTTTTGATTGGAATACCCTTTTTCATTACCCTATAAATGTTTGATACAGTAAGAAAATATTTAAAACGATAACGAGTGCAGCAATTATCCAAGCGATGAAAGTTGTTATACGGTGGTTAACGAGTGCCCCCATAATCTTTTTACTACTTGTAAACATAATAAGCGGTACTAATGCAAAGGCAATACCAAACGATAAGACAACTTGGCTCATAACGAGAGCATAAGTTGGATTTACACCTAAAGCAATTATAACTAGAGGTGGAATCATTGTTATAAATCGGCGTAAATATAACGGAATATGCATGCGAATGAATCCTTGCATAATAATGTCACCAGACATTGTACCGACAGACGAGCTAGATAATCCCGCTGATAAAAGTCCGATTCCAAATAAGGCAGCGGATGCAGGACCGACTAAATTACTGAATTGGTTGAAAGCGACGTCAAGGTCTTCAACGTGCAAGCCGTTTTTAAAGAATAAAGCAGCTGCTACAATTAACATACTCGCATTAATGGCTCCAGCGATAACCATTGCAATAATGATATCAATGAATTCGAAACGGAAAATCTTTTTCTTTTGTTCATCATTTGTTCCGACTACACGGCGCTGTGTTAAGGCGGAATGTAAATATATTGCGTGTGGCATAACTGTCGCACCTAAAATACCAGCTGCTAAAAGAATACTATCCACGCCTTGGAATTTTGGGATAAATAGTCCTGAAAGAAGAGGGCTTAATTCCGGCTTTGCATAAAAGACCTGGACACCAAAAGCGATAACAACGATAAAAATCATCCCTGTTATGATTGCTTCTAATGGACGAAAGCCTCTGCGTTGAAATTCAAGAATAATAAACGATCCAGCTGCTGTAATTAAAGCTGCTGGTAACATTGGAATTCCGAATAACAAGTACAATCCGAGTGCTGCCCCAATAAATTCAGCTAAATCAGTTGCCATAATAACAAGTTCACCTTGAATCCATAAACCGATGGAAACAGGTCTCGGGAAATTTTCACGAGCTATCTCAGGAAGGTTGCTCCCAGTAGCAATTCCTAATTTAGCTGATAAAGTTTGAATTAATACAGCCATTAAATTAGAAGCGAGAATTACCCAAAGTAATAAATAACCATATTGTGAACCAGCAGCAATATTCGTTGCGAAATTCCCAGGATCAATATAAGCGACTGAAGCGATGAAAGCAGGCCCTAAGAATGGTAATAGTCTTTTTAAGCCTTTCGTTTGTCCGCTTAGCGCTAAATGTGCTGATTGAACAGTTGTACTTGGAGAAGGGATTTGTTCGTCTTTTGATATATCTTTATTCATAGTAGTGTTCCCCTTTGAAATCTTAACTTGATGAAATTATTGTATTTATTCTTACTCATTATTTCAATACATTTATATATGTTATGTGATGATTTTATTTGAACATAAAAGTTTCCTCAATGCAAATTATATGACTTTGTGCAATTAATGGTGTGGAAATACAAAAATGTTTTGGAAGTTTATGGGCGTTGAATAAAGGAGAAGATAATAAATTAAAGGGCTATTTTTGAAATTTATGTGAACAAAAAGCCTATCATACAGCATATTAATTGATGGAAATGGATTTGTATGATATATAATATATTGGGATTGCAACATAACCATAGTGTTTTGGTGTGTAATCTTGTTTTTTATTTTTGTTAACTTATAGAAAATAGTATAAAGAGAAGAAAATGGGATGCATAAAACTTTGGATACATTTTCTTATTATATATGTTTTGATATGAACGTTAACTTATACATGATTTTAAAAATTAGATAGGTGGTAGAAATACATTGGCAACTACAAAACCATATAGAGTATTACTTTATTACATGTACACAACAATTGAAAACCCTGAAGAATTCGCTGCAGAGCATTTAGAATTTTGTAATTCACTTGAATTAAAAGGTAGAATCCTTGTAGCAAAAGAAGGTATTAACGGAACTTGTTCTGGAACTGTAGAACAAACAGAGAAATACATGGAAGCAATGAACAATGATCCACGTTTTGATGGAATCGTGTTTAAAATAGATGAAGAAGAAGGCCATGCATTCAAGAAAATGCACGTACGTCCGCGTCCAGAATTAGTTACACTTCGTCTAGAAGACGATATTAATCCAAAAGAAATAACTGGAAAATATTTAGAGCCAAAAGATTTTTATGAGGCGATGAAACAAGAAGATACAGTTATTATTGATGCACGAAATGATTATGAGTTCGATTTAGGGCATTTTAAAGGTGCAATTAAACCAGATATTGAATCATTCCGTGAATTACCAGATTGGATTAGAGAAAACAAAGAAACACTTGAGGGTAAAAAGATTTTAACTTACTGTACAGGCGGAATTCGATGTGAGAAGTTTTCTGGTTGGTTAGTTCGTGAAGGCTATGAAGATGTAAGTCAGCTTCACGGCGGAATTGTAACGTACGGAAAAGATCCAGAAGTACAAGGCGAGCTATGGGATGGACAATGTTACGTATTTGATGAGCGTATTGCTGTACCAGTAAACCAAAAAGAACATGTTATTGTTGGTAAAGACCACTTTACAGGTGAACCTTGTGAGCGCTATGTAAACTGTTCAAATCCAGAATGTAACAAGAAAATTTTATGTTCTGAAGAAAACGAAGCAAAACATTTACGTGCATGTTCTCATGAATGTCGTGTAAGCCCACGTAACCGCTACGTAATACAACATGAATTAACGGAAGAACAAGTAGCTGCTGCATTAGAGAAAATCGAAGCAGGTAAGTAAGCTGAATTCGTGTAATAAAAAAGGGTACTCCAAACTTTATTTTGGAGCCCCCTTTTTATATTGTTAGGTTCTGTCTTTTGTCGATTTTTGTCGGTAAGTCGATATATCTGAAAAATCGCCGATATATTTAAAAAATCGCTGATAAAAATTTCATTTACTGAAACGCATCATGTATTTGTAATTTAAAAAGAATCGTCTTTAATTTTTATCCTCTTTTTCTTTCACAGCAGAAAGTACAGTTTGTTTTACCCACGCTTGTCTTCTTCGATGCTGTATACCCCATTGGTATAAACTTTGTACACCTAAAATAAAGGAAATGACTATACCGCTAATTGCTATTAACAGTGCAAAAAATTCAAGAGGAGATGATATTTTGTTTGAATCTGTATTTCTTAAAAGGTCAATCATAGTAAAACCTAACATTTGGCCTACTACAGAGTAGAGCGTTAAAATTAATAATAAAAGGCTATCTTTTTTAGCGGCGACATTTTCTTGATATTTAAACAAACTATCAAGATTTTGTTTCGCGTTTGAGTATAAAATTTCAATGTTAAAAAGTTTTCTTAAGCGGAAGAAAATATCTTCACTTTGTGATTGAGATACTAATTCTAAAGAAAAATAATTGGCTGTAAACGAATTGATTGAATAAATTAATTTCTCTATTTCATTTGTATCTTGTTCAATATTTAGCTCAGCATAAGCATTCGCCATCTTTAATAAAACAACTTTATGAAATAGGTTTAATAATAAAGCGTAATAAAATTCTCCGTACATTTGACTAGCAAGTTTAGTGACTTCTTTTTCACCTTCATTTGTTATACATGTGAAAATATGTTCTTCCATAATAAAATAACGGTTAGGAGCCCATCTTTGATAAGAATGCTTTGTTAAATAATCGTGAATATAAGGAACATTATTTGCACTAATATACGGCTTACCATCGTCTGTTAATCCGGAAAGACTGGAAGCTCGATATACATCAACTACATGAAGGTCTGACTTTTTGTTAATAGATAATAAGGTTTGTACATACATTCGTTGGTCTTCAAAGAAGGGGAATGTTTGAAAGTATGAACTCCGCAACCTCTTATTCTCAAAGAAGTCTGTTAAGCCATGATATAAATCGCCGAATATAAGTTTTTCTACTTGTGAATATTTTTTCCCATCACATTCAATACAAATGGTCTCGGTTGTATCATTTCTAGTTTCAAGCACACGGAAGCGAGAAGCAAATTCGATGGCTTCTGATAATGTCATGTTTGGGGCGGTTTTGACTTCTGTTCGAATTGTTAAGAAGCCAAGCTCATAAGGACAAAGTGTTACATCAATAGAATGTATCTTGAATGGAACGGAAATAAGATTTGTTGTTAAATGTCCATTTAAATTAAGGTCTTTAGAATAGCGCTGTAGTCCCTTTTGATGTTCTGAATGAGGAAAAAGAATTTTATTCGTAAATGAAAGATAGTATGCTTCCATATTTTGATGTGAAACTTGAAACTGCCCGTAATATGTATTTTCATCTTCAAGATGATCAAGTCGAAAAGGACGGAAATTATTTTTTTGTAAGAAAGGGAACATATTTTGTTCATATCCAGTTTTAAACGAAAACGGGAATATAAATTGAAATATAGCTGTTGTTACATCTTTTTCTTCGATTGTTTGTATTGCCTCCATTTACATTGTTTCCTTTCCGTATAAGCTATAGAAACAACATGCCCAATTTTTCTTGAAAATAACCTTGTTTTTTCAATAGATTAAGAATGAAAATTCAGCTAATTTAACAAGGGACATGTATAATGTTATGTATACTAAAACTAGTATAATTGTGTGAGGAAAAGGGGATGTTGTATGCGCATTTTAGTATTAGGAGCTGGTGGCGTCGGTGGATTTTTTGGTGGCCGATTAGTAGAAAAGGGAGAAGATGTTACATTTCTCGTTCGCAGCAAAAGAAAACAACAATTAGAGGAAAAAGGACTTGTTATTCGTAGTGTGAATGGAGATTTTTCCTTTCAACCGAAATTGATAACGAAAGAAGATAGAACTTCTCCATTTGATGTGATTTTATTTTCAACAAAGGCGTATCACTTAAACGAGGCAATTCAAGATTTGAAGCCGTTTGTTGGCGAAAATACTGTAATCATTCCATTGTTAAATGGTATCGCTCATTTATCGCTATTACAAAAAGAATTCGGCGGGGAAAAAGTAATGGGCGGTTTATGCTTTATTGAGACGACGTTAAACGATCAAGGAGAAATTGTACAAACTAGTGCTGCCAACAGACTTGTATTTGGAGAAATTAAGCCTCAAGATTCAGAGAGAATAAAGCGTATTACGAAAGCATTTATAGGTACGAAAGCTAGCTTTGTTTTAAGTGAAAATATTACGCAAGATATGTGGCATAAATATTTATTTATTACTGTCATGTCAGGCGTTACAACATTAATGCGTGCACCGATAGGACCAATTCGTGAAAGTGAAGGTGGACGTGAATTTATCCGAAATTTATTTGAGGAATCTGTGCAAATTATGAGGGTATTAGGAGCTCCAGTTAAAGATAATATTGCCCAGGAACATATGAAAACGATTGATAAAATTTCTTATGATATGAAGTCCTCTATGCAGCGTGATATGGAAAAAGGTTCGTTTATTGAAGGGAAGCATTTGCAAGGATACTTACTAGATGTAGCAGAACAATTTTCTTTAGAAGCACCATTACTAGGAGTGGTATATCAAAATTTGAAGGTGTATGAAGAAATGACATTTAACAAACCCGTAATAGAATTAGATGTATGAAATAATAAAAAAGATAGCAATATATAAGTGTATTGCTATCTTTTTTATTTGCGTATGACAAATTATTTGTTTCTTTTAATTCTTTCTGTCAAGTTTATTTCCTGTTCACGTTTACCATATAACTGATTAATTTCATTTGCTACTGCATCTAAATATGAATCGGAAAAAAGCGGTTTCTTCTTTTTAGACATACGGGTCTCCTTTAAGGGTTTTTTAGTATTCATTATGTATATTTATCAGCGGATTATGCGCAATCATTTTAAATTTTTTCTTTTTAAAAATTTTTGTTTACATTTTGAAAATAAAGGAGTATTATAATCCACAGTTTCAATTTTCTAAATCGCTGAAACCGCATGGTACGGGGGACCCGTTCTTACGGATTAGTACATAATCCGATGGGGTGAATCCTTAAAAAAAGGTAGGGCTACTCATAGGCCCGAATCCGACAGCTAACCTCGTAAGCGTTATATTGAGAAGGAAGGTGGAGCTTGTGCGACAAAAAAAATAATGTCTACAAGTCTATTTCGCTATGGCTTGTAGACATTTTTTGTTTTCTGAAGAAATAGTTTGCTGGCTGTAACAAGCAGAATCGTTCGTACAAAATTATTGGAGAGTGGACAGCTGTGGTTTCATCTATTAAAAGATTTTTAATTGGAAGGCCGTTAAAATCAACTGAGTTAGGAGAGCAAAAGCTTAATAAAACGAAGGCGCTAGCCATTCTATCTTCTGACGCATTGTCATCAGTTGCATACGGACCAGAGCAAATTTTAATCGCTTTAGCAGGTCTTGGAGCGATTGCGTATTGGTATTCCATTCCGATCGCTATTGGGGTATTAGTATTATTGACAGCTCTTATTTTATCTTATCGTCAAATTATTTTTGCCTACCCACATGGCGGGGGCGCATATGTTGTATCAAAAGAAAACTTAGGGATGAATCCAGGCTTAATAGCTGGAGGGTCTTTATTAGTGGATTATATTTTAACTGTTGCAGTAAGTGTATCAGCAGGTACAGATGCGTTAACATCTGCTTTTCCTAGCTTACATGCACATAATGTAATCATTGCGATTATATTTGTTATATTTATAACCATATTAAATTTAAGAGGTGTAACAGAGTCAGCTTCCGTTTTAGCATATCCTGTTTATTTATTCGTTTTAGCACTATTTATATTAATTGGTGTAGGGATATACAATATTTTAACTGGTCACGTTTCACCGACCTTACACACGCCGATTGGAACGCCGGTTGCGGGAATTAGTTTGTTTTTACTGTTAAGAGCATTTGCATCAGGTAGTTCGGCTTTAACAGGTGTTGAAGCGATTTCAAACGCAATTCCAAACTTTAAAGATCCTGCACCAAACAATGCAGCGAAAACTTTGCTTGCGATGGGTGCATTACTTGCTGTGTTATTTTCAGGAATTGTATTTTTAGCTTATTATTACGGAATTACACCGAGTAAAGAAGTAACTGTTGTTTCCCAAATTGCTGAACAAACATTTGGACGTAATTTCATGTACTATTTCATACAAGGCACAACAGCTTTAATATTAATTCTTGCTGCTAACACAGGGTATTCTGCATTTCCATTATTAGCAGTTAACCTTGCAAAAGATAAATTCATACCGAGAATGTTTACGATTAGAGGAGACCGTCTTGGTTACTCAAACGGTATTATTATACTTGGAATTGCTTCGATTATTTTAATTGTAGCTTTCCAAGGTCAAACAGAACATTTAATTCCGCTATATGCAGTAGGTGTGTTTATTCCATTTACACTTTCTCAAACGGGTATGGTATTAAAATGGCTTCGTGAAAAACCTGAAGGATGGGCTTTAAGATTAACGGTTAATTTAATTGGTGCAGTCATTAGTTTTATCGTTATGAGCATGTTCTTTTTAACTAAATTCGCTCAAGTTTGGTCGATCCTTATTTTCTTACCTGCTATTATCTTCTTGTTCCATCGAATTAAGAAGCATTATGATGCAGTCGGTGATCAATTAAGTTTAAAAACTTGTGAGCCTCTTATTCCGATTGAGGGGAATGTAATTCTCGTTCCTGTAGCTGGTATGACTCATGTAGTAGAAAATTCATTGAACTATGCGAAGGCTCTTTCTGCAGATCAAGTTATCGCTGTATATGTTGCTTTTGACAGAGAAGAGGAAAAGAAATTTGAAGAGAAATGGAAGAAGTGGCAACCTGAAGTAAGGCTTGTTACATTGCATTCTCATTATAGAAGTATTATTCAGCCGCTAACTAAGTTCATTGATACAGTGCAATATAAAGCGAGTGAATCAAATTATCGAGTTACGGTCGTTATACCACAGTTTATTCCGAAAAAAGGCTGGCATAACATTCTTCATAATCAATCAAGTTTACTCATACGTGCGTATTTACTCTATAAGAGAAATGTTGTTATTACGACAGTTCCATATCATTTGAAAAAGTAAGAAGATTTTTTAAGGATAGTTTCACGAAAGTGAAGCTATCCTTTTTGTGTATACGCTATGCATTATTGCATATTTAACTAAAAATTATATTAATATAATTTTATCCGTTGTGAGTAAGTAGTGTTTTCTGTTGTGATATATGGATATTTTAATCGGGAAAGTGAAACGAATTTTATTTTGGGATAAGGACATGAGAGCTTGAAAATAAAGGGAATGAAAATACTTCTTTACGTTATATAAATAGCTGTGTTTAAATGACCTTACAGTACAAAACTTACTTGAAAACAAAACGAAATTTCATACTTTTATACGTGAATTAGTTTAAAATGAATAATATTTTTATGTAATATATTCACTGTATGAATGTGAAAATTGCAATAGAATAGAAATTTTATACAAATCTATTCATACTAAGCACATATGAAAAGGTATGAAATGTTTTATAACAATAAGTAAGTACTGTAGAAAAAAGTTAGGAGAGATGGTTCGTACACGAATCACGGTGAGAATGTTCTCTATTTTAACCATCTCAAATTAATTGCAAGAAAATAGAATAATAAAATGCGATAGTAATAGTTGCTAATACATAGGAGGAGTTAAAGTGAAAAAGACTTTAATTACAGGGTTATTGGTTACAGCAGTATCTACGAGTTGCTTCATTCCTGTAAGCGCTTACGCTAAGGAGGGGCAAACAGAAGTGAAAGCAGTATATGCACAAAATGTAATTGCTCCAAATACATTATCCAATTCAATTAGAATGTTAGGATCACAGTCACCGCTTATACAAGCATACGGATTAGTTATTTTACAACAGCCAGACATTAAGGTGAATGCGATGAGTAGTTTGACGAATCATCAAAAGTTTGCAAAGGCAAATGTAAGAGAGTGGATCGATGAATATAATCCGAAGTTAATCGATTTAAATCAAGAGATGATGAGATATAGTACTAGATTTAATAGTTATTATAGTAAGCTCTATGAACTAGCAGGAAACGTAAATGAAGATGAACAAGCAAAAGCAGATTTTACAAATGCATATGGAAAATTACAACTGCAAGTACAAAGCATCCAAGAGAGTATGGAGCAAGATTTATTAGAGTTAAATCGATTTAAAACAGTATTAGACAAAGATAGCAATAACTTATCGATTAAAGCTGATGAAGCAATAAAAACACTGCAAGGATCAAATGGGGATATTGTGAAATTAAGAGAAGATATTAAAAGAATTCAAGGGGAAATTCAAGCTGAACTAACTACTATTTTGAATAGACCGCAAGAAATCATTAAAGGTTCTATTAATATCGGTAAACAAGTATTTACAATTACAAATCAAACTGCACAAACGAAAACAATCGACTTTGTTTCTATCGGTACTTTAAGTAATGAAATTGTAAATGCTGCAGATAGTCAAACGAGGGAAGCAGCTCTTCGTATTCAACAAAAGCAAAAAGAGCTATTACCACTTATTCAAAAGTTATCACAGACTGAATCAGAGGCGACTCAAATTACATTCGTTGAAGATCAAGTAAGTAGCTTTACAGAACTAATTGATCGCCAAATCGCAACTTTAGAAACGTTATTAGCGGATTGGAAAGTTTTCAATAATAATATGATCCAAATTCAAACAAATATTGAAGAAGGCACGTATACAGACAGTAGTTTACTTCAAAAACATTTCAATCAACTTAAAAAAGTAAGTGATGAAATGAATAAGCAAACAAATCAATTTGAAGATTATGTTACAAACGTTGAAGTACATTAAACAGAAAAATAATTAGCGATATAGGGAGAGAAGAAAAATGACAAAAAAACCTTATAAAGTAATGGCTCTATCAGCACTTATGGCAGTATTTGCAGCAGGGAATATTATGCCGGCCCATACGTATGCAGCTGAAAGTACAGTGAAACAAGCTCCAGTTCATGCTGTAGCAAAAGCTTATAATGACTATGAGGAATACTCATTAGGACCAGAAGGCCTAAAAGATGCAATGGAAAGAACAGGTTCAAACGCTTTAGTAATGGATCTGTACGCTTTAACAATTATTAAACAAGGTAATGTTAACTTTGGTAATGTATCGTCTGTTGATGCGGCTTTAAAAGGGAAAGTGATTCAGCACCAAGATACAGCTAGAGGAAATGCGAAGCAATGGTTAGATGTATTAAAGCCACAGCTTATTTCAACGAATCAAAATATCATTAATTACAATACGAAATTCCAAAACTATTATGATACTTTAGTTGCTGCGGTAGATGCAAAAGATAAAGCGACTCTTACGAAAGGCTTAACTAGATTATCAAGTAGTATTAATGAAAATAAAGCACAAGTAGATCAATTAGTAGAAGACTTGAAGAAATTCCGCAATAAAATGACGTCAGATACGCAAAACTTCAAGGGAGATGCAAATCAAATTACATCTATCTTAGCTAGTCAAGACGCTGGAATTCCGCTATTGCAAAATCAAATTACAACGTACAATGAAGCAATTAGTAAATATAATGCAATTATTATCGGTTCATCAGTTGCTACAGCGTTAGGACCAATTGCAATTATCGGTGGTGCAGTAGTTATTGCAACTGGTGCAGGAACGCCGCTAGGAGTCGCGTTAATTGCAGGTGGTGCGGCAGCTGTAGGTGGTGGTACAGCTGGTATTGTTTTAGCGAAGAAAGAGCTTGATAATGCACAAGCAGAAATTCAAAAGATAACAGGACAAGTTACAACTGCGCAATTAGAAGTAGCAGGATTAACGAACATTAAAACACAAACAGAGTATTTAACAAATACAATTGATACTGCAATTACAGCGTTACAAAATATTTCAAACCAATGGTACACAATGGGATCAAAATACAATTCTTTACTTCAAAATGTAGATTCAATTAGTCCAAACGATCTTGTTTTCATTAAAGAAGATTTAAACATTGCGAAAGATAGCTGGAAAAACATTAAGGACTATGCAGAAAAGATTTATGCTGAGGATATTAAAGTAGTAGATACGAAAAAAGCATAATAGTAATTGAACTGTTACAGCATTACGTACAGATAAATGATTTTTAAATAATAGAGAGCTCCTGTTCAGTAGTGAGCAGGAGCTTTTTTTACCTCTAACGTTTCATATCCTCATAAAAAGAATAGGTGATAATTATGCGTAATAAATTCTATAAAAAATGTCTTTTAACGATAATGATTGCTGGATTCGCAACAAGTAACGCGTTTCCTTTACATCCTTTTGCAGCGGAACAAAACGTAAAAACATTGCAAGAAAATGCGAAAAATTATTCTCTTGGACCAGCAGGTTTCCAAGATGTAATGGCGCAAACGACATCGAGCATATTTGCAATGGATTCATATGCAAAATTAATTCAAAATCAGCAAGAGACTGATTTGAGTAAAATAAGTTCAATTAATAGTGAGTTGAAAGGAAATATGGTTCAGCACCAAAGAGATGCAAAAATTAATGCAGCGTATTGGTTAAATAATATGAAGCCTCAAATTATGAAAACGGATCAAAATATTATTAATTACAATAATACTTTTCAAGCGTACTATAATAGCATGCTAGTAGCGATTGATCAAAAGGATAGCGGTAAATTAAAAGCGGATTTAGAAAAGTTGTATGCGGACATTTTAAAAAATCAAAATGAAGTAGATATTTTATTAGGGAATTTAAAAGCATTTCGCGATAGAATGGCGAAAGATACAAACAGTTTTAAAGAAGATACAAATCAATTAACTTCGATTTTGGCGAGTACGAATGCTGGTATTCCAGCATTAGAGCAACAAATAAATACATATAATGATTCGATTAAAAAGAGTAATGATATGGTTATTGCTGGTGGTGTACTTTGCGTAGCGTTAATAACATGTCTTGCTGGCGGACCGATGATTGCGATTGCGAAAAAAGATATCGCAAATGCAGAAAGAGAAATAGCCAATTTAAAAGATAGAATTTCTGGCGCACAAGCAGAAGTCGCAATTTTGACAGATGTGAAAAATAAAACAACAAATATGACAGAAACAATTGATGCAGCAATTACAGCACTACAAAACATATCAAATCAATGGTATACAGTAGGTGCAAAATATAATAATTTACTACAAAACGTAAAAGGAATTAGTCCGGAAGAGTTTACGTTTATAAAAGAAGATTTATATACAGCGAAAGATAGCTGGAAAGATGTAAAAGATTATACAGAAAAATTACATGAAGGTGTGGCGAAATAAACAGTGGACTAGTTCTGCTGTTTATTTTTTTATCCTGTTTTTTGTGAGAGTTGAACTTGTCGTTTGATATATAAGTTTGCCATGTGTTTTATCAATATGGCTTTGGGATAATGTTTAGCCAAATTGATACTAATAACCCAGATAAACTTCTGATCAAGCCTTTTATATGTAATGTTTTAATGAAAAAAGCTATACTGTAAGCAAAACTAAAAATTAGAAAGGAAATCTTAGAACATGGAAAATTATTTATTATTTATCCTTACAGCAATGCTAATCATAATTATGCCTGGTCCTGGTTTTGCCTTAGTTACAAAAAATACTATCTCGCATGGTAAAAATGGTGGGATAAAGACCGTCTTAGGAACGATATCTGGAATGATGATTCATACAATAATGGCTACGCTAGGACTCTCTGCCATCCTAATGAAATTTGCTATGTTATTTACATTTATAAAATATGCTGGGGCTTTTTATTTAATGTACTTAGCTGTGAAGTCAATTAAAAGTGCTTTTTCTAGAAAAGAAGATATGTCAGGTTCAGTAGAAATGGACTATAAAGATATTGGAGCAATTAAAAGTTTTAGACAAGGATTTACTACGGCAATTTTAAACCCAAAAACTGCTGTATTTTTCCTAAGTTTTTTACCCCAATTTATTGTGAGCAATCAAAGTCATTTCTTCCAATTTCTTTTGTTAGGACTCACATTTACGACTTTGACAGCAATATGGTATTTGCTTTATATCACGCTAATACGTCAATTAAGAACTTTTTTAAGAAAAGAAAAAGTGAACCGTACAATAGAGGGTATTACTGGCACAGTATTATTAGTATTTGGAGTTAGGTTATTTTTCCAAAAATAAATATGTAAATGAAATGAGAAATAAACAATGACGGTAATTTCTCGTTTCATTTATTCTAAAGCTACCATTTTATAATTGATTTCACACCTTCATACCAATTTTCTTATCTCAGGATATTTGCTTTTCTTAGTTTAATTGTGATGTGGGTCCCCTATATAAAAAAAACCACAGTTTACATCCAAACTGTGGTTTTTTGACGTGCAAGGAATTACACAAATCATTAGTCACTATCTAAATTGCACTCCCCATTTATTAATATCTATTTCTATTTTTTAACTCTGCAACAGAAACAAGTCTAGTTTAGAATGAAAGTAATGCCATTGTTTAACATATGTCTCACTATGACATGTACATTTGAATGAAAGCAATAGAATTATTTAATACATGTATCGCCATAACATATGCAATGGATCTGTTAGAAATAAGATAAGCCGCAGTAAGAATTACCGATCCAGGTAAATAAATAGCAATATCCGAAAGCTGGTTCGTATGAAGTACTGTAAAAATTATAATTGAAATGATAGATGCAATAGCAGTACCAACATAATGCGAAAAACGATTTAATAATATATGGCGAAACATAATTTCTTCAATTACTGGACCCATGATTCCAAATAGGAGCAATGTGAATATAATAGGAATCTCTGCCCCTTGTGTAAGGACCTGTTCTTGGTTCTCTGGCTGACCTGTATTTAGAAAATGCATAATAGAATTTTCCACAATTACCATAAATAAAACCACTATAGGAATACTTACTATTTTCAAAATTTTCTTCTCTTTAAAATAAGTAAAACTTTGAATAATTTCTTTCCTAAAGAACATTACTCCTAGAATAGTAGGTATAGTCAAGCTCATGGCACCAAGAGCAAATTCTGATTCAACTAAATTGACATTAGTTAAAAGTGATATGCCAAATAATATGAACAAGCCAATTTGAAATAGTGTAAACATTGGATAAACTAGTAGCATAATAAGTTCTTTTTGATTCATTTTAATAAAGTTCACCTTATTACCTCCATAATTAAATTACTTAGAATCTTTGATTTTTCTTTCTGCATAAGGTTCTCCTTCTAATTTATACAAGATTCCGAACCGAACCGTTCGGTTCGGAATCTAATGATACTATAAGTTTCTAGTTTTTTAAACCCTTTTTACAAATTATTAACAAAATCAAAATAGTAAAAACCGAGTATATTTATATATCGGTTGTTTATTTACAATCAAATTACAGCAATCATTAATGATTACCCTTTTATAGAATGAAATGAAAGTGGGAGTAGCTCATCCCTTTAGCTAAACATATTAATAAAAATTATATATAATAGTTATATGTCTAAACATTAAAATTAACTATATATTTTTACTTCTTCTATGGTTTTAAATAGAATTAGTTGTATAATATGACTGAATTAACCGATTGTTCACATTGTTATTAACAGAAAATTCATTCGAATGTTATAGATAACATAATTTAATGAACCTCAAACTGTATTGTTTTAGGTTCCTATAAGATAGGGATTGATAAGATATTTTTGCTTCAAACTTATTTATACTTACAATAAAAATTCAAAAAAATCATAGTAAAAATCACCTTGAATATTAAGTTCGTTTTATTAGGAGGACCACAAAGCATGACTAAAGTTGATAAGGTAAAAGAAAAGATTATTGAAACATCTTTATATTTATTTAATACTAATGGAATAACTTATACATCCATTCAGGATATAATGACAGCTACTGAACTATCTAAAGGAGCTATTTATCGTAGATTCAAAAATAAAGAAGAAATTGTCCTTGCTGCCTACGACAAAAGTGGTGAGATTATGTGGAACCATTTTCATAAAGCGATGGAAAATAAAAAGACAGCAATCGATAAAATCCTTGCAATATTCCTTGTATATCAAGATGCAGCTAATAACCCCCCTATTGCTGGAGGCTGTCCATTACTTAATAGCGCAATTGAAAGTACTGGAGTATTTCCAGAATTACAAAAAGCAGCAGCAAAAGGTTATGATGATACAGTAATGTTAATGGCCTCTCTCATAAAGGAAGGAATAGAGAAACAAGAATTTAAAGAAGATTTAGATATTATATCGCTCGCTTCTTTTCTTGCATCTTCAATGGAGGGAGCTATTATGGCAAGTCGAGTATCTAACGATAATATACACCATCATTATTTTATTGAACAAATAAAACATCATCTTTTCTCTTATTCTAAATAAGTGAGAACTTGCATTGTTTCCATCCAATTTTTATAGACTTAAATTGAATGAATACCCCTCATAAACAGTATCTTCAGTTTATGAGGGGTATTTGAATAGTTTTTAGACGATGTTTCATGTTTCTTATTGAACGGCTTTGTTATCGTTACTACAGAAAAAGAAAAAAGAATGAATTACATATAAATCGATTTATATGTTTCAAGTGTATCTATATTGAGTTTGTAAATCTACACAAAAAGGTTTCATTGTATATACTAAGTGAAGTAGAAGTTCAGTTAGTAAAAATTCGGTAGTCGAATTTTTTTGCATAAAGCTGTATAATGCTTGTAACGAAAGGGAAATACAGGAAAGGGTTTGTAATAAGTTATTATGGAAAAAGATAAACAACAATTAAGCGTTGAAGTTGCAAGATTATATTATCAATCCGATTATAGTCAGCAAGAAATTGCTAACAAATTAAATATTTCAAGACCGACGATTTCTAGATTATTAAAGTACGCGAAAGAAAAAGGATTTGTTCAAATTAGTATAGCCGATCCATTTGCTGATTTAGATAACGTTGGGAATTTATTGAAAGAAAAGTACAACTTGTTAGAGGCGCATGTAGTATTTTCTCCAGTGCCAGAATATGCAACGATTACTGAGTATATTAGTAAATATGCGGCTGAGTACATGGAAAAGACAGTGAAAAACGGTGATATCGTCGGTGTAAGCTGGGGAATGACGATGTATGAAATCGCTAGGAAAATCGTACCACAACATGTGAAAGGTGTAGAAGTTGTCCAGCTAAAAGGTGGTATTAGTCATTCGAGTGTAAATACATATGCGAATGAGACCATTGCTTTATTTGCAGAGGCTTTTCAAACGACACCAAGAAATTTACCGCTCCCAGTTATATTTGATAATGCGGTGACAAAAGAATTAGTAGAGCAGGATCGACATATTCATCACATTATTGAAATGGGGAAACAAGCAAATATTGCAGTTTTCACTGTCGGAACAGTGCGTGATGAAGCGTTATTATTCCGATTAGGATATTTAGATAAGGATGAAACGAACATTCTGAAAAAACAAGCTGTCGGTGACATTTGTTCACGTTTCTTTGACGGAGACGGAAATATTAGTAGTGAAGAAATTAATAAGCGTACCATTGGAATTGAGTTAGAGGAACTTAAATTAAAGAAACGTTCTATTTTAGTTGCAGGTGGTAATAGAAAAATACAAGCAATTGATGGTGCGTTACGTGGCGGGTATGCAAATGTATTAATTATTGATCAGCATACAGCAAAAGAACTGTTACATTATCAAAAAGGTTAGAAATAAAAGGCTTTCTCAAGATGTTAATTTTGAGAAAGCCTTTTATTTTGTTATGTATGAATTATGGGAGTGTTTTTTGAATACAAATTGCCTTTTTAAAAATAATTATGGATATTGAGATACATACTACCATTGTTAATATAAAAGTTTTGATTTTAAATGTGAATTGTTTCTTAGTTAGAATGCGCTTTATTTACTACAAGAAAATTCCTTTTAAAAAAGAATGAACAAAATTTCAAAAGTGTATTTACATTTGTTCAACTAAGAGTTAGAATGAAGTTGTTAAAAGATATGAGGAGTGATAATAATGAATATTGCAAAGTTAATTGACCATACAATTTTAAAAGCTAATTCTACAAAAGAAGATGTTATGAAAGTAATCGAGGAAGCAAAGGAATATAAATTCGCTTCTGTTTGTATTAATCCTACATGGGTAAAGCTAGCTGCTGAAGAATTAGCTGGACATGATGTAGACGTTTGTACTGTAATCGGTTTCCCATTAGGAGCAAGCACTACTGAAACAAAAGCATTCGAAACAAAAGATGCTATCGCAAAAGGTGCAACTGAAGTTGATATGGTAATCAACGTAGGTGCTTTAAAAGATGGCGACAATGAGTTCGTTGAAAAAGATATTTATGAAGTAGTACAAGCAGCAAAAGGAAAAGCTCTTGTAAAAGTAATCATTGAAACTTGCCTTCTAACAGACGAAGAAAAAGTTCGTGCTTGTGAATTATCAGTAAAAGCTGGCGCTGATTTCGTAAAAACTTCAACTGGATTCTCAACTGGCGGAGCAACTGCTGAAGATATCGCATTAATGCGTAAAACGGTAGGACCAAACGTTGGTGTAAAAGCATCTGGCGGAGTTCGTACACGTGAAGATGCAGATAAAATGGTAGCTGCTGGAGCTTCTCGTGTTGGAGCAAGCGCTAGTGTTGCAATCGTATTAAACGATGCAAAAGGTGCTACAGATAACTACTAATTAATAAAGTGTGAAAAGCGATAGATACACAAAGTATAGTGTATCTATTGCTTTAACAATTGAAAAGAATGTAAGCGGATACGAATGGGAGGAGACGGCTTATGAAATACTTAATCGGTGTTTTTGGCCTCGTATTGATTTTAGGTATCGCTTGGCTTGCTAGTAATGATAGAAAGAAAGTCAAATATCGTCCAATCATAACGATGGTTATATTACAATTCATTTTGGGGTTTTTACTATTAAATACAAGTGTAGGGAATATATTAATTAGCGGAATAGCAGATGGTTTTGGGGAATTATTAAAATATGCCGCTGATGGTGTGAATTTCGTATTTGGTGGATTAGTAAATCAAAAAGAGTTTTCATTCTTTTTAAGTGTATTAATGCCAATCGTATTTATATCAGCTTTAATAGGTATTTTGCAACATATTAAAGTATTACCTATTATTGTGAAATCTATCGGTCTAGCATTAAGTAAAGTAAATGGAATGGGTAAACTAGAATCATATAACGCGGTAGCTTCTGCGATTTTAGGACAGTCTGAAGTGTTTATTTCAGTTAAGAAACAACTAGGATTATTGCCAGAGAAAAGAATGTACACATTATGTGCATCTGCAATGTCTACAGTTTCTATGTCTATCGTTGGATCATACATGGTGTTATTAAAACCGCAATATGTTGTAACCGCTTTAGTGCTTAACTTATTCGGTGGCTTTATCATTGCTTCTATCATTAACCCGTATGAAGTTACTGAAGAAGAAGATATGTTAGAAGTGCAAGAAGAAGAGAAGAAGACTTTCTTTGAAGTATTAGGGGAATACATTATCGATGGATTTAAAGTTGCGATTACAGTAGCAGCTATGTTAGTTGGTTTCGTTGCTCTTATCGCATTCATTAATGCAGTATTTAAAGGTGTAATCGGTATTTCATTCCAAGAAATTCTTGGTTATGTATTTGCACCATTTGCATTTATTATGGGTGTTCCATGGCATGAAGCAGTTAATGCCGGTAATATTATGGCAACAAAACTTGTATCGAATGAATTTGTCGCTATGACAGATTTAGCGCAAGGGAACTTTAATTTCTCAGACAGAACGACAGCGATTATATCTGTATTCTTAGTTTCATTTGCAAACTTCTCTTCAATTGGAATTATTGCAGGGGCAGTTAAGAGCTTAAATGAAAAGCAGGGGAATGTAGTCGCAAGATTTGGTTTGAAATTACTTTTCGGTGCAACGCTAGTAAGTTTCTTATCAGCAACAATCGTTGGCTTATTATTTTAATAGATTCATATCATATAAAAAGGAATGGTGATTGTAATGAGAATGGTAGATATTATTGCAAAAAAACGTGACGGCAAAGAATTAACGACTGAAGAAATCAAATTCTTTATTAATGGATATACAGACGGAAGTATTCCTGATTATCAAGTGAGTGCACTTGCAATGGCAATCTTCTTTAAAGATATGACAGATCGTGAACGTGCAGATTTAACGATGGCAATGGTGGAGTCTGGAGAAACGATCGACTTATCAGCAATTGAAGGCATTAAAGTAGATAAGCATTCAACTGGCGGTGTTGGTGATACAACTACATTAGTATTAGGACCATTAGTTGCTGCTTTAGATGTACCAGTAGCAAAAATGTCAGGTCGTGGTTTAGGACATACGGGCGGAACAATTGACAAATTAGAAGCAGTGGAAGGATTCCACGTTGAAATTACGAAAGAGCAGTTCATTGATATTGTAAACCGTGACAAAGTAGCTGTTATCGGACAAACAGGAAACTTAACACCTGCTGATAAAAAGATTTATGCATTACGTGATGTAACAGGAACAGTAAATTCAATTCCTCTAATCGCAAGTTCAATTATGAGTAAAAAAATTGCAGCTGGTGCTGACGCAATCGTACTTGATGTAAAAACCGGTGCAGGTGCATTTATGAAAACGGAAGAAGATGCAAAAGAATTAGCACATGCAATGGTACGCATCGGAAATAATGTAGGACGTCAAACAATGGCTGTTATTTCAGATATGTCACAACCTCTTGGCTTTGCGATTGGTAATGCCCTAGAAGTGAAAGAAGCAATTGATACGTTAAAAGGTGAAGGGCCAGAAGATTTAACAGAATTAGTACTTGTATTAGGAAGTCAAATGGTCGTACTTGCGAAAAAAGCAAATACGTTAGAAGAAGCTCGTGAAATGTTAATTGAAGTTATGAAAAACGGAAAAGCAACTGAGAAATTTAAAGAGTTCTTAAGCAATCAAGGTGGAGATAGCTCAATTGTAGACAATCCAGAAAAAATGCCACAAGCGAAGTATATAATTGATGTACCTGCTAAAACTTCAGGCGTGATTTCAAACATTGTTGCAGATGAAATCGGTATCGCTGCAATGTTACTTGGTGCAGGCCGTGCAACGAAAGAAGATGAAATCGATTTAGCTGTAGGTTTAATGTTACGTAAAAAAGTTGGCGATGCAGTAAAAGAAGGCGAGCCATTCGTAACGATCTACGCAAATCGTGAAAATGTAGAAGATGTAAAAGCAAAAATTTATGAAAATATTTCTATCGCTGAAACAGCAGTGGCTCCTAAATTAGTTCATACTGTTATTACTGACTAATCAACATTACATTTACTTTGAGGAGGAAATAATATGGATAAGAAAAAATATATTGAAGAAGCAAATAAGATGTTATCGAAAGCGTATATTCCGTATTCAAAATTTCCGGTTGGTGCTGCATTAGTTACAAAAGAAGGTAAAATCTATACTGGTTGTAATATAGAAAATGCTTCTTACGGTTTATGTAACTGTGCAGAAAGAACAGCAATATTCAAAGCAGTATCAGAAGGGGAGCGCGACTTTAGTTACTTAGTCATTACAGGAGAAACTGACGGACCTATTTCACCATGTGGTGCTTGTAGACAAGTGATTGCTGAATTTTGTGATCCGAAAATGCGAGTTTTACTAACGAATGTAAAAGGTGACGAAAAAGAAGTGACTGTTGAGCAGTTACTGCCTGGTGCTTTCACAATTGATGATTTAAAATAAGTTGAAAAGCCATTCCGCAATTAATAATTGTGGAATGGCTTTTTTGTTCTTTAAAAATAGAATGTAATATTTTGTTCATATTCCGTTCATAAACTTTGCGTAAAATGATTGCAGCGAATATGGAAAGTTTACAGCAGGAGGAATAGAATGAAGAAATTATATAATGCAGCATTCATTTACTTAATTATTGGTTTATTATCAGGAGTATTTGCGCGAGAGTATACGAAAGCACAAGGAATTAAAGGTTCCACTATGTTGCAATTAGTACATACACACGTACTAGTGCTTGGATTCATATTCTTTTTAGTCGCTGTTGCTTTAGTTAAAGTATTTCAAATACAAGAAACAAAAAGTTTTCATGCCTGGTTTGTTGTATATAATACAGGATTAATTATTACTATCGTAACAATGGTATGTAGAGGTCTTCTACAAGTAAATGGAACTGACTTTAACGGTTTAAGCCATATGGCTGGATTAGGTCATGTTATTATAAGTATCGGTTTCGTTTGGTTTATGATTTTACTCAAAAAGTCTATTAAATAGATAGGAGTGGAGAGTATGAGTGTAGCACTTTTATCAAGTATCGTAGCAGTTTGTATGGCCGTTGGTGTTATGTTTCTTCGCTTTAAGTCAGCGAAAAAGCCGGTTACGAAAAAGAAAATTATTTTGCCGCCAATTTTTATGAGTACTGGCGCCATGATGTTCTTCTTACCGGAATTCCGATTAACATCGTTAGAAATAGTAGAGGCAATTATCGCAGGACTTATTTTCTCTATATTTCTTATTAAAACAACTAAGTTCGAAGTAAGAGGCGAACATATATATATGAAACCGTCAAAAGCATTTATATTTATTTTAATTGGTTTATTAGCTGTACGAGTCGCATTAAAATCATATTTAAGCCAAACACTTGATTTGGCGCAATTAAGCGGGATGTTTTTCTTACTCGCATTTGCGATGATTGTGTCGTGGAGAATTGCGATGTATCGCTCGTATGTTACATTGCAAAAACAACAATATTAAGTAGAAAAAGAGCTGGAATTTCATTATGAAAAGTCCAGCTCTTTTATGTTTTATACAATTGTTTCTTTAGCTTTAATTTCATTTGCTTAATTTCAAACGAATTTGAGCATCTTGTAATGCAACTGGTGTAACATTAAAACCATTTGAATCGACAATTTTTGTGTTTAATAAAATGGAATCTAAACTTCCACGAAATGTTTTTGTATAGTTTTGACGTAACATTTGTTGTTCTTGTTTTTCATCAACTGTTAATCCAGATGTTTTTTCTTTTTTTGATAATTCGTTAATACGGAATAAAATGTTTTTCATTTGTTTTCACCTCAAGTTAGATTTAATTACATTAGTTACTTACTAATGTATAGTTATTTTAACCTATCTTTCAATGATTGTCAACGCCTATAAAAATCCTTTTTTTGTAAGTGTAATGGGTGATGAAAAATGGAAAAATTACGAATACTTGAAATGGAAAAGATATTAATATACAATACCTTAGTAGGGTATATTAAATTTTGTTTTACATTGTGAGAGTAGTAAGTAAAGGGAGTATGTAATAATGAATGCAGTAATTTCAAAAAAAGAAACAATCATCTCATATACGATTGCTATTTTCTTTATTTTAGCTATGGTTACAGCGGGTGTGTTATTAAATGATCCGGAAGTCATTTTGCCGGAAATAGCAGCGATGGCAATTGCTTTATGGGCGTATCGTGAGCCAGGTTGGTTAAGGCAGCCAGAAAAAATCTTTATTGCACCGTCAATAACAGCTGGTATTGGTTTTATCGTGAATCAAATGGATTTAGTTTATATAGCAAAAGTAAGCGTAACACTTATATTCATGATGCTGTTTTTACGTATTATACAATCAAATTTAGCACCATCTATTGCGACAGGTTTATTACCTTTAGTGACAAATGCGACTGAATGGTCATTTGTTATCTCAGTCTTCGTTTTAACATTTATTTTAATGCTTGGTGTCCTTGTTTTTAAATTGAATAGCGGTATTGAAAGAAAAGTTAACATCCAATATAAATATATGGCTGTATTTCTAATACTAAATTTCATTTGGATAAGTATATGCTGGATCACTGGTCATGAACAATTAGCGGTTATTCCGCCAATATTAGTTGTTGTGTATGAATCACTTCAAAAACCGATGTACAATGAAAAAATGGTATGTAAACAAATAGTAGTATTAACTACATCTGCAACTGTTGGAACTTTATTGTACTTTGCAATCGACTCATGGATTATAGTCACTTTATTAAATATGATTTTAATGCTTATTTTATTAAAAATAGTTGGTGTACGTATTCCAGCAGCATATGCATTTCCATTACTGCCGCTCGTATTTCCAGATGAAATGATAAAGATGTTACCAGTAGGTTCATTTGTTGCGGGGGTATTCTTATTTGGTGCAGTATTACTGTATAAAAAGTGGGAGATGAAGCAAAAGGGAATGCAAATGTAGAGAAGAACATACAATCCTTAGTTAGCATAATAAATAGACACCCGCGGGTGTCTATTTTCATTAAATGAAATTTAGCTTAACGCATGTAAACAATTCACAAGTTCTGTTGCTTTTGAAAAGAAGGGAGAATGATCAGCTTCTAAAGTAATAATCTTCGAGCATGGAGTTTCTGTATTCATTCGGCGCTGAAAATCAATTGGAATCGCTCTATCTAGAGTTGTTTCAATATAAATGCGATCTACAGTTCCGAAGTTTTCTTCAGAAATTTTTAGCTGTTGTTGAAATGGTCCTAGTGGCTGAGGACACATTTTTTTGGAAGATGCTTCTTTAATCTCTTCATTTTCGGTAGCATTTAAAAATGTTTTTTCAATTAGATTAGGTATAAGTTCAGCTGTCATGTCGTTCTCATTTATTGAAAATTGTGGACCAGCTTCACCATCTAATTTACTGCCAAGGCTTTCTCCGTTTTGTGGTAAGAATGCACAAAGATATACTAATTTATCGATTTTATTCGGTATAAGTTCAGCGGTTTGAGTGATCACAATTCCACCCATACTATGTCCAACAACAATAACTTTTTCAGTTTGTTGATTTATAGTAGCTGTTACTGCATCAACATAGGAATCTAACGTTATATTTTGTGAAGGAGTTGTATCTTTCCCGCTTCCAGGTAAGTCTAGTGTAATAACAGTGTGACCTAAAGCCTCTAGTTGAGGTTTTACTAATTCCCATGCCCATTCACCTTGCCATGCTCCATGTACTAAAACGTAAGTACTCATTTAATCAACACTCCTCTAATGTTTATATGCTTTATTTTTTTGTAAAATTGATAGTGTATACTTAGTGTATAGGAAGTAGTTTGATAAATATAATGAAGGTTATTTATAGATGATATAAATATCTTTTATATAAGGAGAACAGAATGAACGTCTTTGATTTTAAAGTTTTTAAATATGTGGCTCGGTTGAACAGCATTAGTTTAGCAGCTAAGGAATTACATATGACACAGCCAGCAATAACGCATATTATAAACAAACTAGAGAAACGATATGCTTTAACTTTATTTGAGCGCTCTAGACAAGGAACGATGTTAACTGAAAATGGAAAAGAATTTTTAGTTTGTGTAGAACGACTTCTAATGGAGTATGAAAATCTTGAAGAAACAGCTTTACACTTGAAGAATAAAAGTTTGTATAAGATTGTATTAGCTACGTACCCTTCCGTTACTGTATATTGTTTGGCAGAGTGTATCCAATTAGGTAATATTGATCAAAGTCAGTACGTGCTTGCAGTTAGAGAGGGAAGCTATCAAGAAGTTTTAAATTGGCTGTCTGCTGGAAGTGCTGATTTTTCTATTTCTATAAAAGAAAATCTAATACCAGGATTTCACTATGAAGTTATTGGTGAAGATCCTTATGTTATCGTTTCTTCAAAGAATATTCCACCTAATCTTACTAGTAAAGAATTGAAAAATTATCCTTTTATTATGCCACTTTCTGGTTGTAAAGAAGTACTTGAACCATACTTAATGAAAAACGAAATAACAGTGAATAAAGTGATGGAGTCAGAGTCAATTAGCTCGGCATTAGCACTTACTTTACAAGTTAACGGTATAACGATCGTTCCGTTATCAGGACTTCATAAACAAATTATTCATGACTTTATCGTGCAACCGATAGACATTGAAATCCCGCGGCAACTCATTATGCAGTGGTCGCCTAAAAAAGAGAAAGATCCATTGTTTCTCGCGTTTGTTACGAATTTGTTAACACAATTACAACAAAAGAAAAATGAATAAAATGATACAAAAGGTAAGCTCATTTCACTGAAGCTTACCTTTTGTATGTATTACCAATATAGGGCGGTATCATAAAGTCCGATTAAAACGAGAAGTACACCAGCTATACGCTGAATATTTCCCCCTATTTTTCGGCTCTTTTTAAGTAGTGTTCCATTTAAGCCTAGGTAGGAGATAATGGACAGTAATACAACGACAGGTAGAGCAGTTCCTATAGAGAAAAAGGTAGGAAATAAATACCCGTAATTAGATGTTAAAGAGAGTGGTATTAATGTTCCGAAAAATAGCACAAACATAGTAGGGCAGAAAGCTAACGAAAAGAAAAACCCAAGCAAAAATGAGCTGACTTCATTTTGTTTTCGTATAGATGTGATAGGGAAGATGGTAGAGAAGAAGTTTCTACCTTTTATAATACCTGATAATATTAACCCCATTATTATTAATAAAGGTCCGATCAGTTTACGTAACCATGGGAAATACAAAGTTAATATTTGCTGAATTTCTTTTCCTAACACCCATACTAATAGTCCAAGCGTCGTAAAAGCTATTATTTTTCCTAAAATGAATAACAATATATGTTTCCAGATATGTCCCTTTTGTAAAGATTGATTGCCATAGATTGTAATGGCGCTAATGTTTCCTGTTAATTGGCATGGAGCAAGGGTACCTACTATGCCTAATAAAAACGCAAATAAAAGAGGAATTGATTTCGTAGCATTCGTGACATCCATTAAAGGAGACATGAGTTGATAACTCCACTCGCTAATTGTTGAAAACACGTTATATTCACCTTTCTAATTAAATTGTAATAAGCCATTTTTTGTAATCTGTTTCCACGTTTTACCGTTATCTGTGGAAAGGAATACATTTGCTTGCATTGTAGCAAATACTATTTCAGATGAATTTTGAGGGTTTTGTGATATATACATAATTGTATCTTTAGAATCTAAAGATGGAATCTGTAAGTTTGTTTCTTCATTTGTAGCAATTGATTTCTTCGTTATCATTTGCTTATTGATAGGGGCGTAAAAAACATCTTCATTACTTAATGTAACTGCTGTCGATTCAAGTGATGTAGAGAATAGTTCAAATGTATTCCCGTAATCTGTAGATAAATAAATACCATCTTTAGCACTTACTGCGACTACACTCGCTTGATCCGGATGTACTGAAAATGTATGGATTGTACTTGAAAGGCCTTTTAACTTACTATTTTTCCATTCTTGTCCGTTGTTTGTACTGAAATAAAAACCTTGTTGTAATTTAGAATTTGGACGCTCGTTATATAAATAAATCGTTTCTGTATTATATCCGACAGCAAGGTTATGAAAATCAGATTCTCCATAGAATGCTAGCTTTTCAAGGTTATTGCCGCCATCAGAACTTTTCATTAATCCTAAAGGATTTTTTAAATTTGCACCTGGTTCTGGGTGCCCACTAGCAAAAAATCCATTTTTAGTTGCCTGAAAGCCCATATAATCGTGTAACTGTGTAGCAGTTTCAAACCATTTTCCATTTTGATAAACTTTTATACCACTATGAGTTGCGATAGAAATACCAGGCATATTTCCTGCATAGCCAATTCCGTGAATGTGCGCTATTTTTCCAGATGTAATTTCTTTATAGAAGTTTTGCGGAATCGTATTTGCGTTATCTTTATTTTGGGGCTGAGATTGAACTGTTTCTTTTTTTACTGGTGGTGTTTCTACGTTATTAGAGCATCCTGTAATGATAAATAATGAAGTAATGGCTAGTCCTACGTAATGTTTCACGTTTGTAGGCTCCTTTCTTATATATATGAGATATTAAGTATATGGAATAAATGTCAAGAAATTGTGGAGTGATTAGATGCCTAGTAATGAAAGTTTATCTTCTATATAAACATTATTAATTGACGAAAAATTATAACAATAATAGAATGAATTATATTGGATAATCAGTTTCAAAATTATACATAGAACGCTAGGGGGATTATTATGAAATCAACATTTTTTGCTCAAAATAGAGAACGATTAGCGAAAACATTACATGATGAATCGATTACGATTTTATTTGCTGGACAAGCACCTCATATGTCAGCAGATGCCCATTATAAATTTGTGCCGAATCGAAATTTTTACTATTTAACGGGAATCGATGAGCCCAATGTTATTTTCATGTTGAAAAAGTTTGGAAATAGTGTGGAAGAAACTCTTTTCATTGAAAAATCAGATCCAGTAATGGAAAAATGGGTCGGTAAAACAGTTTCTAAAGAAGATGCAGAACGAATTTCAGGCATACAAAAAGTTGTATATATAGAAAGCTTTGAGAAGACAATGGCACATACACTTTTCGCAGAAAATGCGCAACATGTGTATTTAGATTTAGAGCGTCGTGAGTGGAAGGGTACTGAGACGAAAACGTTAACGTTTGCTAAACATGTAAGAGAACAGTACCCACACATAACAATTGGTAATGTATACCCGGAAATTTGTGAATTACGAGTGTTTAAAACAGAGGAAGAAATTGAAATCATTAAAGAAGCAATTGCTGTAACGAAAGACGGTATTTACAATGTGTTAAAGCATGCAAAAGCAGACATGATGGAATATGAATTAGAAGCTCAGTTTGATTTCACACTGAAGTCATCTGGGATTAAGCATCATGCGTTCAATACAATTTTGGCAAGTGGGAAAAATGCAACAGTTCTTCATTATGAAGATAATGATGCACAAATTCAAAATGGTGATTTAGTACTGCTAGATTTAGGCGCTCAAAAAGACTATTATAACGCTGATATTAGTTATACTTTCCCGGCAAATGGAACATTCTCTAGTCGCCAAAAACAAATCTATAATATTGTATTAAAAGCATTGAAAGAAACAACAGAGATTATTAAGCCAGGCTTAAATTTTGCTGCATTAAATGAGCATACAAAAAAGGTACTAGCAGAAGAGTGTAAAGCTATTGGTTTAATTCAAGAAGATGAGGAACTATCTAAATATTATTATCATGGTGTCAGTCACTTTCTTGGTTTAGATACTCACGATGTTGGAACATACAAAGAAAGAGTATTAGAAGAAGGTATGGTTATTACGATTGAACCAGGTCTATATATTGAAGAAGAATCAATTGGTATTCGTATTGAAGATGATATCCTTGTAACAAAAGATGGCTATGAAAATTTGTCAAAAGATATCATTAGAACAGTTGAAGAGATTGAAGGGTTTATGAGTAACAATAATGTAAATGTAAAAGAAGATGAAGTTGTTACAAAATAATAGTTAGAAGAGGCGCTCAATTTTGGGTGCCTTTTTATTTTGCTCATTTTATATCTCCATATTTTCTTGAAAATTATCTTCTATAATAATCTTGAAAAAGAAAAAGGAGGGATTTTCTATGAAGGGATTTGTATTAACAGCAGTTACAGTCTCCGTAATATCTTTAATTGCTGCATGTTCTGCGACCACAAATAAAACAAATGATCATAAAAATATGAATGATAAAAAAACAACACAGACTGAAACGGCTACAAAGCCATTGAAAGTTGTAAAAGGGCCAGAAGTTACTTTAGTAGCGAAAGAAGAAAAACAAAAGCTAAGTAGCGGTGTTATTGTTCCAGTCTGGACATTTAATGGTTCATCCCCGGGTCCGGAAATTAGGGTGAAAAAAGGTGAAAAGGTTAAAGTGACATTAAAAAATGAATTACCTGCACCAGTATCTATTCATTGGCATGGGTATCCTGTCCCAAATAACATGGATGGAATTCCAGGCGTGACACAAGATGCGGTTGAATCAGGAAAAAGTTTCACCTATGAATTTGAAGCGAACGTACCAGGAACGTATTGGTATCATTCACATCAAGATTCTGTAAATCAACTAGATAGAGGCTTATATGGTGCTCTTATTGTAGAGGATACAAATGAAAAGTATGATAAAGATTACACGTTAATGTTAGATGAATGGATAACAGATAAAGAAGAAATTAATAAGCAGTTAAAAGAAATGACAAAAGCGCAAAAAGGTAATAAATCTAAGGATAATGAAAATGCAAAAAAGAATGATGATATGAAAGGCATGGATCATTCAGGTATGAACATGGGTAGTGATAAAAAAGACTCTGGTAATATGGCAGGAATGGACCATGGAAATATGAAGATGGAAGGTCATGATATGGGTATGTATAACTTATTCACAATCAATGGTAAAAGCGGTGATTTAGTAGAGCCGTTAAAAGTGAAAAAGGGTGATAAAGTTCGTCTTCGACTCGTTGATGCAGGTTATCTATCACATGATATACACGTTCACGGTCATGATATAAAAGTAGTTGCGACAGATGGTCAACCAATAAACGATCCAAAAGCTATAAAGGATAAGGTAATTTCAATCGCACCGGGTGAACGTTATGATGTTGAATTTACTGCTAACAATCCTGGGAAATGGTATGTTGAAGACCATTCAGCAAATAAAAGTGCAAAAGGAATGAAAACCATTATTGAATATGAAGGTAGTAAAGAGATGAAAGACAGAGCAAATGAAAAAGAAAAACTACCGAAATTAGATATGACGAAATATGGTGAGAAAAAATTAGGTAATTTCACACTAGAGCAGCAGTATACTGCCACATATAATATGGACTTGAATACGAAAATGAATGGAAATGAAATGGTTTATACAATTAACGGAAAAGTATTTCCAGATATTGATCCAATTCTAGTGAAAAAGGGTGACTTAGTAAAAGTGAAATTAGTAAATCGCTCTAAAAGAGACGATCACCCGATGCATTTGCACGGTCATTTCTTCCAAGTATTAAGTAAAGATGGAAAACCGATTGAAGGTTCTCCAATTGTTAAAGACACATTAAATCTGAAACTAGGAGAAGAATATGAAGTAGCCTTTGTAGCAGACAATCCGGGTGAGTGGATGTTCCACTGTCACGATCTACACCATGCTTCAGCAGGGATGGTAACGGAAGTAAAATATACAGATTACACATCTGATTATGTTCCAAACCCTAATATTCCTAATAAGCCGGAATAATGTGAAATTCATGTAGTTTATCATAATGTAAAGCAGTTATCTTAGTAGATTGCTGCTTTTATATGTCATGTTGTGAATTGGGAATATTATTTTTATAAAAGTTTAGACAATAAGAGAGCTATCCTGTAGGAAGAGTTTACAAGGTGAAAATGTTTTTTGGTTATTTAGAGATTAAAAAACATAATTATTTATGATTAGATTAGAAATGGATAAATGTAATGTATTGTAGTTACAAAAGGCTAAATACTTATATTTGACCTTTCTTTTATTTTATACTACAATTCGTAGTGTGAAAGGAGAGCAGGTATATTTAAGCAAAAGTATAAGTTAAATGAAGAAGGCCTAAATTATGATTTTTTTATTTTTGTAGTATTAATTATAGGTGATTATTAGTAGCTATTTTTTTTGGAAATTAAAACTACATTGTGTAGTGTTAGATTGAAGCAATGAGAGAATTTTCAAAGTGTAATGGATTTAAGTTTCTTTTATTACTAGGTATAGATGGTGGATAATAAAAGGATACTTTTCCTGAATAGTTAGAATGAAAAGAAATGGAAGTTAACATAAAAACATAATGATACTTGAATATGTTTGTAGGAAGGTGTTTTATACTTATGAAAAAAATTTTAGCTAGTGTAGCAGTAGCCTCTGTTACAGGAAGTGTATTTATTAGTACTGCTCAAGCGAAAAATACTGTTATACAAAAAGACACGAAGCATGAGCAAACTATTGATGTAGTAAAATATGAAAATCAAGTAACAGTAAATACGAATGTTCTACGTGTCCGCACACAGCCAAATACGTCTAGTGCAATTATGGGACGCGTGTATGAAGGGGAAGTTTTACAAGTTATTGGAGAAGAAAACAGTTGGTTGAAAGTCAATCATAACGGAAAAATTGGCTACGTGAGTAGTGAATTTATTTCGAAAAATGGCGTACTAGCAAAGACGAATATAGGTAAGAGTCGTAGTAAAATTGTAACTGCTAATGTATTACGTGTTCGCACACAGCCAAATACATCTAGTGCAATAATGGGGCGCGTGTATGAAGGGAAAGTTTTACAAGTTATTGGAGAAGATAACGGCTGGTTGAAAATTAACCATAATGGAAAAGTGGGTTATGTAAGCAGTCAATTTGTGAAAGACAGTGGCTCAAATGGAAGCGACAATAACAATGGGGAATTTCAAGTAGCGAGTGGGGATTACAAAGTTAACGTATCCTCCCTCCGCGTTCGTACAGGTCCAAGTACTTCCCATACGATTTTAGGCTCTATGTATAAAGGACAAGTAGTTCGAGTGACTGGTGAAGTACAAAATTGGTTGAAAATTAACTATAAAGGACAAGACGCCTATATTAGTATCGAAAATAATAGGTATGTCTGAATCACTAGTTTCAAAAAAGCCTTCACGCAATGATGATTGCATGAAGGCTTTTGATGTTTTCTTATTTTTTTGTCTCGTTGACCCATGTAATAATGTCCTGGATGACGTACTCGGGAACATTAGCAGGGATTTCGTATTCACTAGGACGACTTAATTCCCCGTCACCCTCCGTGAAGAAATGATTCAATTTCGGGTATTTTTTGAAATGAACATTCCTGCGGTTTGAAAGTCCTTCTTGCCATTTTGTATATTCATCTTTTACTGTTACTTGATAATCGCGTGCTCCTTGCAGAATGAGTAAAGGCTCTTTTCGTGATTTTGCCTCTTCAACTGGACGCCACCTAGAAACATCATACATAAAATAAGGTGACCCAAAATTGTAGCCAGCTGGAGGATGGTCAGGATTGAAAGTAGGATCCTGAATAAAAGCAACCTGTCTTTTTAGTTCATCGATTTCTTCCTTTGGTTTCCCAAGGTATTGATACTGATCAATGGCAATGTCAGTCAAAGGGCGTGCAGGTGGTGCGAGTAAGATACTTCCTCGGACAAGTGAGGAAGGCGCTTTGCTCAGTATACGTGGCATTGTACCGGCTCCTAGACTATGTCCAAGAATGAAAATATTACTTGGATCAATTCCTTCTTGCTGCGCTGCTGATTTTGCTGCATATATGGCATCATCTGTAGTATCACGGTCTAACGTAACAGGTTCTGCACTCATCTTTAATGCGTGTTCTAAGGTGCGTTTTTCATAGCGCAACACTGCAATTCCGTTGGATGAAAGGCCCACCGCAAGATCGCGTAAGATTTTTGTTCCCATATATGTGCTATCGCGATCATGGATGCCAGCACCGTGAACAAGAACAACTACGGGTAGCTTTTCACCAGGATGATGTTTCGGAACCGTTAATGTCGCTGGTAACGGATAGGTAGAATTTCCAATGACGATTTCACGTTCTTGATAGGAGTCAGGTTGATCATAGCTAGGATGCGGGATGGTATAAGGTTCCTCGGGTGGTCTTTCTCCAATTTCATCTACTTTCCCGCCAGGTGTAAATTTCAGGAGTAGCGGTATGGTAGTTCCTTCGGTAGCTGCTGGCATTTCCACCGTCTGATGGACCAAGTTTCGTTCTTTTATCACGGGGGTTCCCATGCTTTTTAACCCGCTCCAGCCACTTTGTGTCCACCAGTTTTGTAATGTGGTTGCTGTAAATTTGGATTGAAAAGCAGCAGATGTCAACTGGAGTGCCTCTGCATACTTACCTTGCTGGAGATATTCAAAAAATAATGATGTACGCTCCGTTAAAGAGACTAGTTTCTTTTCAGCAGATTGTTCCTCGCGTGTATCTGCGTGAATAGTTGTTGTAAGCGGGAAAGATGAGACGCCTAAAGAAAAGAGCAGGGTAAAGGTAAGTGCAGATCTTTGTATTTTCTTTTTTTTATTCATGTTTTAACCTCCAATATGTGATGGTAAAAAACAGGTATGGTAATTAGGATCCTGGTGCAAAAACTTCAAAATATTTGCAAGTAATCTCCAAAACTTGGACACACTGATATTATTACTCTAAAAAAACCGTAGATTTCTACTTTTTCCACATGCATATAAACTTCAGAAATAATCTTTCTTCCTTCACTTTATATTTTGATTATAGGAAACAAAGCTCTCGTTTTTCTTACTTGATACTTACAAATTCCTTAAGTAGGGGATATTTTACAATCTTAGGTTGATGTTGATGTGGCGGTACCTTATATGATGGAGATTCACATTTTCGAATTTCCCAAAAAAATGCGCCATTCTATGCAAATGACGTCATACGCGAACACACAGCATATCATTTTAAGAAAAGGTATTTATAAAACGAAAAATCAACTCATCCGGCTGACACGCTATTTTCTCTTCGATAATTCTCCCACCACAGAACGATAGAATTATCGAAGAGAATTATGAGCCTTACTTGACGAAACAAATGATAGGAAATTCATGATGATATATACATATTCATTATTGAAATTAGTAATAATAAAATGTATTATTGAAAAGCACTATTTATAATTCAAGTAATCAAGGCTATGTATCCATAATAATTTGAACATTCAGAAATTATAATATTATCTAAAAATGGGGTGAGGTTAATAGAAACAGTACATATTAAATGGTATGGATTGTATAGTTTAAATGATTTTTATAATAGAGAAGAAGCTTTTAAGAAGGGAATATTTGCAATCTCTAGAGTATATGCTAAGAATGAAACATTAATCTATATAGGAAAAACCAAAAGAAGCTTTATACAAAAGATAAGGGAACTTAATAAGGATTGGATTTTTGATGAAAGCGAATTAAAGATTACATTAGGAATAATAGAGTTTCCTAGTGGTGAAAGTTACTCTGAGAGAAAGGTAAAAGAGATAAAATCCCTTTTGATTTTACGACATACCCCAGTAGAAAACAACACATCTTTATTGTACCATAGAGGGCAGTTTAATTTGAAAATTATAAATAAGGGAAGAAGAGGCTTAATTGTTAAAAAGATTTCTACAGGAGATCTAATGTGGACGTAATTGGAATCACCTTTGAATAAAATTGAAGGTTTCTTACGAACAGATGCTTATCAATTTTTAATGTATTAAAATATTTTTGAATAACATATGTCAGATGCTTGAAAAAACACAAATTTTATTATGATATGAAATCTTGTATGGGAATTGTAATTCATTTCCATCGTTTAATAAAAATATTAAGAATTATAAGGAATGCATAAAGATTAGAAGAGAAAATAAACTCGGAGGTTTAAAAAATGGGACAAGTAAGCAGGTTTCAAGAAAAACAACAAAATCGTCGTAAAAAGGTGATTTTTAATATTGCATTTACTTTGGTATTAGTGACAGTTGGTGTAGTGACATACCAGTTGTTTTCCCCTTCTGATACATCAAAGAAAGCAATTGCTCAAGAAAAGAAAGCAACAAAGATAGAAGAGAAGAAACGTAAAGAGAAAGAAGCAACGCAGTTAGAAGAGAAGAAACGTGAAGAGAAAGAAGCAGCGCAGTTAGAAGAGAAGGAACGTGAGGAGAGAGAAGCGGCACTGTTAGAAGAGAAGAAACGTGAAGAGAGAGAAGCAGCACTGTTAGAAGAGAAGAAAAATGAAGAGAAAGAAGCAGCACTGTTAGAAGAGAAACAAAAAGCAGAAAAATCGGTATCTCAAGAAAAGGGTTCTCAAACTAATCCTTCTTGGAAGCCAATTGGTACAAAGCAAGGAACAAAACCTGAAATGAAATTTAAAGAAGGAACAGTAGATTGGAGTGAGATGAAAGAAGCAATTTCTTATGCTGTTGATGTTCCAGAGAGCCAATTGATTTTCGATTTTATTGGGAATAATGGTAATAATAAAGCTTACGGTAATATACGAGATAAACAAAGTAATAAAAAATATAAGGTTGATATTGATTGGGTAGAGAATCAGGGTTGGAAGCCAGTATCTGTCCAAGTGGTAAAATAGATAATAGAATTTTAATTAGGTGTTTAAAAGTTTACTTTTGTAAAAATTCAAAAAAGAGTCCTTATCAATCAGGACTCTTTTTGGTATGTTGACAGCATTAATTACGTTGTACGAGAAAAAAAGAAAGGAATGAAATATTCTCCTCGTAGTAAACGACTTAGTGGTACCAATGTTTATATGACCAATACTCCTGCTTGAAAACATTAGAGATGTACAGAAACAAAAGCAGCAAGGTTTTTTCGGTTTGTTTAAAGACTAATTAATTGATTAAATGACTCTTCCAAAAAAACTTAAATCTATTAAATAGTCTAAGCACTCTTTCGTTTTTTTCATATTATATATTGAAAAAAATAATAGAAAGGGTGATCAAATGCCGCCAAAACCAAAACCAAATGATAAAGAAGTTCAAGTGAATAACCCTGCTGTTGATATCGCTAGTTTTCCAAATATAACTCAAAGCGAGACAAGCCTTGCGCGTTTTAAAGATTTTATTTTGTATGGATTTAATGATACCAATAATGCCACAGGGGTAGCTGGGGCATCAAGTTATTCAGGGTTTTCCTTTTCAAAAGATTTAGGTAAAAATTGGACCGATGGTGGGTCAATACCAGCCAATCCTGGAGGTCAAAATTTTGGTGATCCATCTTTAGCAGTTGATAGAAATGGAGTATTTTATTATTCACAAATTGGGGATGAATTGATTGGAGGCAGGCAAGAAGGTGTAATCACTGTTTCAACCGGAACGATCAGTCCAAACAAAACAATAACTATGAACCTTCCTCAAGTTGTTGGGCGAGGGCAGACTCCAGCTGCTAGTGATTCAGGAAATCAAGATAAAGCGTGGATTACAGTAGGTCCTGATGCTGATAATCCAGGAAATGAGGCTTTATATGTTGTATGGACTGACTTTGGCCCTCCTAATGTAGGTACAAAAATTCGTTTTTCAAAATTTGGAACAGGTGTAACATTAACTCCTATTATTCCAAGTCAAACGATTGTCGCTGGGGCTAATGCAGTGTTTGGAGCCTTTCCGGTAGTGGATAAAGCGGGGAATATATATGTTTTTTATGAAAGTCGTTTGCCAGGCACATTTGCTCAGCTAAATACTGCGAACCGTTCCATTCGTATGGCTAAGTCAATCGATGGAGGAAATACCTTCCCAATAAATGTACAAGTCTCTGCTGGCCTATTTGCAGCAGCGGCTACGGATGTTGTACCATGCGGACCAGCCAATGAACTCCGTCCTGTTATATTAACAGAGCAGCAACGGGTGATCAGGATGTTTGAGATCCCTCAAGCAGGTATAGGACCAGATGGTACGATTTATGTAGTATGGAATCAACGTAGAAATATTGGAGGTACAATCTTTATCGATGTCTTTTTAGCCTATAGTCAAAACGGAGGAAATAACTGGACTCAAGTGAATATCTCCAATAATTTGCCCCTTTCATTCTTTCCATCAGTAGCTGTCAATAAAGAGGGAGCTCATGTTCAATATAACCGCTTTAATGATCCTAATAATGTTGGCGGCATAGGTAATGGAACGTTTGGTGTGTTTATGAAAACTTTCTCTTTTCATAAGGGTGTTGGTAAAGTAGGTAAAGAAAGTATGGTTAGCACTGCATTTTCTCAAGTGCCTAATAATCATATACCAAGCGGCGGGGTTTTCGTGAATTTTGATCCAAGAGTATTTTCTTGTTATATGGGTGAATACAATCAAGTTATTACAGGTCCAGGCCATTCATTGCTCCATGCTTGGGGTGACAATCGAAATATTTTGAACGGACAGAATAATCCTGATGTATTCTTTAGAAAAACCGAGTCAAAGCCATAACCTAGTAAATTTCTCTAATTGGGGTCACCATACATGCCCATCAACTTAAGAAATTGGTAGTTCCCCAAAACGAAGAAAATTTTCGTTTTGGGGATACTTCAAAATATTAGCTTGATGGGCATGGGATAGTAACAACAAAACGCAAATTTTCAAAACGGTTTACCAATAATCGCTATACACCAGCTTGATACAATAATATTTGGTGTGAGTTCAATACATATTATTAAAATTAAGATGGTTTAAGTCGAAGGAAGGTACCTTAGGGTGTCTTTATATATATATGTTATACCGTCAGCATTTCGGAACAAAACAGGAGGTTCCCTTGCGAGGTTAGGATTCTTCCTTGTACTCGCTACTGATGAAATTACAAATTAACGAATTATATAATTTATTAGACACATTTAAAGAAAAAGAACTATCTATTGGATATAGTGGATTAATAATTTATAGTAATAGTGCATTAGAAAAGGAACAATTGGGGTATAGCATAGATAATAAAGGAGATTGGAGACAGTCTTGGTTTGTCATAGGGCACGAGGAGGAATATGGAAACCCTATCTTTGTAGATATGAGTAGAAGATATTTACCAATATATACTGCGGAACATGGCGAAGGTGAATGGAATCCAAGGATAATAGCATCTTCATTAAAAGGATTTATTAAGACATTAAACTACCTATATGATTTATCAAAAGACAGGGAAAATCCGATTGAAAATAAAGATAATGCTTTGTCTGTATGCGATAAAGCAAAACTCCTTACTAAAATCATAATTCAAACAAAGCGACTAAACATCCGTTTTTGGCTAGGATATTTTCTAGAATGAATATTAGAGGGTTAAATTCCGATAACGATAATTATGTAAATGAGCTGTCCATATGGGCAGCTTATTTTATTTTTCCGCATAGCTTACGTTATTTTGAAAAATACTTGCGGTACCCTTACTAGTATTCTTGCATTTAAATTATTTTTAATATATTATATCTATATGTTAATATAAATATAATATACAAAAAGGATTCAAATCTATTAATAAGATGTAAGTCCTTTTCAAAGATAAAAAGGTTTTACCAAAGCGTAATATAACTTATGCCTGTCTTTTTAATATGTATCTAGTAAAAAGACATTTTTTATCAATACAATTGTGTTTTCAATAGAAATGGAAACTTTTAAATAGAAGTTTATTTACCTTTCAATGATAGGAGTTAATGTTTCCTAGAACATAGAGAAAAAAGGCGCCATACAGAGTAATCTGACAAACCTGAGAGGTATTGTATGTAGTTTGCTCATCTCATACAAAACAAAAGAGCCTTACCTCTCTAGGCAAGACTCTACTAGTTTAGTTGTATAATATTTACATAGTAACTAAGAAACAGAAAACATATAGGACTAAGTAGCAGAACCCTAACATGCCTCCTACAGCTAATACCTGTTTAACCCAACCCTTAAATTTTAGATTACTGTCAATCTCTTGCACTCTTTCCATATTTCCTCCTATTAAGGAGAACCCTTAAAGACTCTCACCTCGTTATGGTACCATTAAAGAATGACTAATAGAGGTCTAATTTTGTCTAAACGTATAAATATGCAATATTGCATACAGAAATGTATTGTTATAATTGTAAGCGCTTACTATAATGAGAGTATAAAGATTAACCACATCTTAATACGAAAAAAGAGGAGAGAATAATATGGAAATCGCAATGGCAGTTTTAAAATTTATAGGTGGAGCAATCCCATTAGTTCAAGAACTTCTAAAAGCATTTATGTAAATTCACTATTTAGCAATTATTTATAAAAATTATCATACAAATGATCTGTATATCAAAAATGAATTGATTTACAGATTATTTGTGTGAGTAAGGTCCCTTTAACATTATTAAGGGACTTTTTTTAATTTCTAAATACTTAAGGTTACGTCACATCAACATCAAATTAAAAGTACTTTTAAAACATTAAAAAGTGCTCTTTATTTATTATAAATATGAAAGTTAATTTTTGAATATTCGTTCATTTTCGTTTCAACACATAAATGTTCGTAATTACATACATTCTATTATCGCTAACAATATGATTCTCAAAAAATCCTAAATATTAAAAGCTGTTTGAAAGACATAGATCATCAAGTCAATATTGCAAAAAGCAAACGTCCCGAATGTAAAGAACCTCTTATTATAACAGGTACTCAGTATACAGAAGTGACAACAAAATGGTTAATAAATCTGAATTCCGTATAATTAACATAACATTTGACCTGAATTTCCCCATAATGCGCCGTTAAAAAATTTCACGTACCATATGTTTAATATGTTTATATAGATAAATAAATGCCGAATCTTGCTTTAATCGCTAATATTGACTAAGATAACTCTTATAACAAAGAGGCTATGTATTATGTGTTTCATAAGCGGAAAGACAAAGAGTTGCATCGTCATCTTTTGGCTAGTTGGTCTAATTTATCCCACATTAACTGCTCGTAAAATCCCGATTGAATCAACTAACAATCAGTGAGGAGAGTAATATCTACTAATGAAAGTGTCACTTTATAATATTGAGTATTTATTTTAGTTTTGCAACGCCCTCATTGTTAATGTTTGATAGATAAATAGCTCGAGAGAAGGGGAATATTAGATTTATGAAACAGAATATAAAAGTTTTAGCTATGGCAGTCGGTCTCACAGTGATGGGATCAACAGTAGCTACTTATACAAGTGCTGATACAGGTTGGAAACAAACTGGATCAGTATGGAATTACTATAATGTAAACGGTGTGAAGCAAACAGGTTGGCAGCAGGTAAACGGAGCATGGTATTACTTTAACGGAAGCGGAGCGATGCAAACAGGTTGGCAACAGGTAAACGGAGCATGGTATTACTTCAACGGAAGCGGAGCGATGCAAACAGGTTGGCAGCAGGTAAACGGAGTATGGTATTACTTCAACGGAAGTGGAGCGATGCAAACAGGTTGGCAGCAGGTAAACGGAGTATGGTATTACTTCAACGGAAGCGGGGCGATGCAAACAGGTTGGCAGCAGGTAAACGGAGTATGGTATTACTTCAACGGAAGCGGAGCGATGCAAACAAATTGGCAGCAGGTAAACGGAGTATGGTATTACTTCAATGGAAGCGGAGCGATGCAAACAAATTGGCAGCAGGTAAATGGAGCATGGTACTACTTCAATGGAAGTGGGGCGATGCAAACAGGCTGGATCCAAGATAATGGTAAACAGTACTACCTTGAAAGTAATGGTGTTTGGAATCCAAATACTACATCTGCAAATAATAATTCACGACCTGACGGGAAACTATTAGACGCATTTCAAAATGAAATAAAAACTCATATTAATAATCAAAAAGAAAATATAACGATGACATATAAATCCCAAAACTCTAATATTAATGAGGTTCTAAATACACTTGTTAAAGAATATGACAAGGCAGTCGAATCTAACGAATATTTGAATCATAATATTTCGCATACGCAATATTCCGTTCGTGGTATTCCAGGAAATTACACGTTTACAGTAAAGATTACATATCGTGAATCCAAAGGACAAACGGACTATGTAAAGGCGCAAGCGAAATCAATTATTAATTCCATTATCAAAGCTGGTATGGATGAACACGAAAAAGTAAAAGTAATCCATGATTATGTCGTAAAGCATGTTTCTTATGATACTTCTTTCCAAGCTTATACAGCATATGAAGCTTTAGCAAACCGCTCTGCTGTTTGTCAAGGGTATGCATTATTAACGTATCAATTGTTAAAAGAGGCTGGAATAGAAACTCATATTGTAACCGGAACTGGAAATGGACAACCACATGCTTGGAATCAAGTGAAAATTGAAGGGAAATGGTACCATCTTGATACAACTTTTGATGATCCAATTCCAGATGTGCAAGGACGAGTAACTTATTCATATTATAATCTGTCTGATGAACAAATCGCTAGAAATCATCAGTGGGATCGTAATAAATTTGCGCCGGCAACAACAAACTATGCTAATGAATTAGCAAAAAAAATCCAGTCGGGTAGCTCAAAAACATGGGAATATCAGGAAATATCAAAAATCATTAAACATTAAAATTAATGTTTTGATGTAACTGCTTTAAAACACTTACTTAGGCATACAGAGATTATGAACCTACAGAGGTAAGTAATATCCGTATGAAAAAGTACATGTATTCACGTTGAGGGTGTTGCAAAACCAAAATGAATATTCTTATAATCAATAAAACTAGTTAAACATAAAATATATAGTGATTTAGTTTTTGTGATAGCAGTGGCTGTTGAAGCTGCAATTTAATTTGTCAAAATGGAATTAGGTTAAAAAAATGAAATAACCTTAGTAGAACAGTTCAATTGATTTGAACTGTTCTACTTGTGTTTGTAAGGTAAACGTCAAGTAACTCCAAAATATACAATAAAACTGGATTTTGGAGTTGTTTTTTGTGTGCTTCACTTGTTTCCATAATGGTTACTTCAGCTGGTTTGATGTACATCCGAGGGTTTATTAATAAAGGGGGCTAGATCATAGGGGATGGGCATTGGAAGGTCCAGAGCTATTATGGCCAATTTAGGGATTAGCTCTGTTTGGCGCTACAATTGCTTATTATTATCGGAGGTGTGGTATGTGCAAATATTGCAAACGGATATAAAGTGAACATTTATTAAGTGTGGAAGTGTATTGCCAATGAATAGCAGGATAAATAATTTGTTACAGGAAAACAAAGCTCTTTTATAATTTAATTTTGACGGAATCGATACTTTTTTCCTTTTATCAGCTTGTGAAGTAGTATGGAAATTAGATTTATAATATAAAAGTCAGGCTAAAGTAATTGCAATAAGCAATTTGAATAGTAATCTTAAGTAAATAAAAAAGAGAGAAGAGCTCACAAATGTTCTTCTCTCTTTTTAAATCTAATTAGGGTTTCCATAACTGTAGATATCGATGGTGTAAATTAGTGAATATTGTCAAAGTAGTACTTCAAGTTAAGAGTATAAAAAGAAGTTTCTTTTTTCTGAAAATGTATATTAATACAAAATTAATTATTAATATCAATAAATGATTTTATGTTTCATTAATGGATTCATTGTCATCTACATTTATTATTTATTGCAACAGCTTTCATTTCCAAAATTAGATGTTTTAACAAAGGACAATATAAGTATCATTATAATGACTTTCCAATATAATCAATGTGTTAATGAAAGGAACTCTGTGTTATTTTTGCTTTTCTAGTAACTAATACAGCTTCAAACAAAGGACACAATTGCTACATGCTAAGTGTAATCTATTACTCATTCAAGATTCTGTTTATTCAATCTTTCTAAAAATAAAAAAATATTGAGCTCATAAATATACAAGCTATAATGAGGGCGTCGAGAGAGAATTTATTACCTTTAGAGAAAGTATCAAACCTAGTTTTTTGCAAAAATTCTAATGACATTGCAAGTAATCTTTTAAAATTGGACATACTGACATGATTACTCTAAGAAAGGTATGTGATTAAAAGGAAGTGTATTTGACACGAGAATGAAAACGCATTCAATGAGGTCTTGTTTTGAATCAGTCATTTTAATAACTTAGATTTAACTGCAATTAAAAATAACAAATTATGGGGGTGTTTATATGAATATGAATGTAGCATCTATTAAAGAAAAAAAGATTGTTAAATACAAAAGTTGTTTTGATGTGATTGGGCCAATAATGATAGGTCCTTCAAGTTCACATACTGCAGGTGCCTTGGCTATTGGAACAGTTGCCAATAAATTATTTCAAGGTCTTCCAAAAAAAGTTGTGGTAAAGTATTATGAATCATTTGCTGAAACCCATAAAGGTCACGGAACTGATTTTGCAATTATTGCTGGGATATTGGGATTTGCTGCCGATGACAGCAAAGTGCCAGATGCTATTAAAATAGCAGAATCTAAAGGAATTGACATTACCTTTATTGAAAAAGCGGGTGATAGTCCTGCTGGTCATCCAAATACGGCAGATGTACATTTAGAGGATGAAAGTCGAAGTATTAGAACGATGGGTATTTCGGTCGGTGGTGGATTGATTGAAGTCAAACATGTTGAAATTGACGGATTTAGCTTAGATCTGCAGGGGCCATTGCCAGTTATTATTGCGATTTCTGAAAGAGCTGACTTTGAATTTGTCTTACGAAGGATCTTTAAACAATATGATGTGGAAATTAACAACTTTCATAGTTTAGAAGATAACAAGAAATATTTATATGCATTCGCTTTGGATTCTCTATTGCCTGGTAATGCGCAGAAGGAATTGGGAAATTTAAGTAATATAGCTAACCTTATTATTCTTTAGTTCCATTAAGGAGTGAAAAAAATGTATATGACCATAAAAGAAATTGTGGATACAGCTAATAAAAGCCAAAAGCCAATTTATGAATTAGCAATGGAACAGGAAATCAAACAAACTAAAACTTCTTATGAAGAAGTTTGGAGTAAAATGGAACGAAATTTAGCGACTATGGAAAATGCCATAAATAAAAGTATCGAGGGCGACGGGGTATTTTCTCCAACCGGTTTAACCGGAGGTGATGCTGTTAAGATTAAAAATTATCGAGAAAATAGGAAAACACTTTCTGGCGATTTGATGGTGTTAGGGATTCAAAGTGCTATCGGTGTTAATGAAGTAAATGCTGCATTAGGGGCTATTTGTGCAACTCCAACAGCAGGTGCGAGTGGGACAATCCCGGGAGTCTTATTTAGTATTAAAGATACGTTGCAGTTAAGTCATGAAGATATGATTCATTTTCTATTCACTTCAGCGTTATTTGGAACGATAGTCGCAAACAACGCTTGTATTTCAGGAGCGTACGGAGGATGTCAAGCTGAAGTGGGCAGTGCCTCAGCAATGGCGGCTGCAGCAGCGGTAGAAGCTGCCGGAGGAACACCACAACAATCTTCTGAAGCTTTCTCAACCGCATTACAAAATTTACTCGGTTTAGTGTGTGATCCGGTCGCTGGTTTGGTAGAAATTCCTTGTGTAAAGAGAAACGCCATTGGAACGGCAAATGCTTTAGCAGCAGCGGATATCGCATTAGCCGGCGTAAACAATATCATCAATGCTGACGAAGTTATTGAAGCGATGTATAGAGTTGGAAGACAGATGCCTCGCGAGTTAAGAGAGACAGGTTTAGGCGGAATTGCCGCTACACCTACAGGGATTTCCATTAAAAATAAAATCTTTGGAGAGAAACAATCAAATCAATAAATAGTTATCGGATATATTGTGAAAAGTGTAACAAATTTATTCTCTATTGTTTGCCTAAGGATATCTGTATATTGGGGGAATTACCACTAAAATATACTACTATATAATTGAAACATTTTGTAAGTGGTAACAAACCCATCAGGTTGATGACTAGTGGAATTTTTGATTTTGATTAACTGAGAAGAAGGATAAACGATGTGGCGCACTTTTTAAGTAATTCATTTTTCAAGAACGATCTATATTCCTAAGTCTAAAAAGAGACGTAAGAATAGGACACAAGGAGGAAGTATTATATGAATGGGAATACTGCAAAAAACATAGAATTTCAAGCTGATAATACTGTAGCAGTAAAAAATGATAAATATCCAGATCCTAAAAAGTGGAATAAGCAGGATACTACCTGGGCATTGAGCCTTTTTGGAACAGCAATTGGAGCAGGAGTACTCTTTTTACCTATTAATGCAGGTTCAGGTGGTTTATTATCATTACTACTAATTACCATACTGGCATATCCCGTAATGTATTACTCACACAGGGCGCTTGCTAAAATGATTTATGCTTCTAATTCTGCTGATGAGGGGATTACAGGGACAATAAGAGAGTATTTCGGAAATAAGGCAAGTATTATTTTTAACATAGTATATTTTGTTTCAATTTATACGATCGTGCTGATGTATTCGGTTGCACTTACAAATACTGCAAGTAGTTTTATCGTGCATCAATTGCATATGCCAGAGCCTCCAAGAGCCATTTTATCGCTTGTATTAGTACTTGGTCTTATCGCTATACTAAATTTTGGTCAAGATATCACTGTGAAAATAATGAGCATGCTCGTATATCCTTTCATAGCTTCTTTACTTTTTATCGCAATATCTTTGATTCCACAGTGGAATACGTCAATGCTTAGTTTTTCAAATGTTTCTACTGCTTCAACAGGAACAGGATATTTTGGAACGATATTGATGATTCTACCAATCATTGTATTCTCGTTTAATCATTCTCCAATGATTTCATCATTTGTTATGAAACAAAGAGCTACCTATGGAATAGAAGCTACTGATGCCAAGTGTGCTCAAATACAAAAGGTTTGTTATATTATGACATTCTCTGTTGTTATGTTCTTTGTTTGGAGCAGTACCTTAAGTTTGACTCCAAATGATCTCATGATGGCAAAAGAACAGAACTTATCAATCCTATCATATCTTGCTAATGAGCTTAATTCGCCTGTAATTACTATTGCAGCTCCTATCATTGCTTTTACGGCCATAACAAAGTCTTTCCTTGGACACTATATAGGAGCATATGAAGTAATGCGTGACATGATTATCAAGTCCAGTCAAACACGCGGGAAAGATATAGGAGAAAAAACAGTTAAGACAATCATCCTTACTTTTGTCGTATTAACATGCTGGTATGTTGCTTATGCAAATCCAAGTATTCTTGGACTTATTGATGCTCTTAGCGGTCCGTTAGTAGCTGCTATCTTATGTCTATTACCGATGTATGCAATCTATAAAGTACCGGTACTAGCTAAATACAAAGGGAAAGCGAGCAATGTATTTGTCATTATTATAGGTATCCTTACTGTACTAGCAAGTATTAAATCATTATTCTAATCCACTATTTTGGGTTCTCATGTGAAAATCGTGAGATATGAAAAAAGAAAGATTGCTAGCGGAATTGAATTTTATATTGTGAAATCAAATAGATTATGGTTTTGGACAAATTTCTCACCTTGGAGAGTTTGTCCTTTTTTGATCATATGCTTAACTTCTATTCCAGCAATTACTTTTTTAGCTGCTTACACTGATTATAATTCAAGCATATTAGACTGCTGTCCCATACCTATCAAGCTAATATTTTAAAGTATCCCAAAACGAAAAATTCATATCACTACAACAGTGATTTATGAGAATGTACTGTTTTTTTGTTTTGGGGAACAATCAATTTCTTAAGTTGATATGCATGGGCGGTACCTCTTGTATGTCTTCCTTTATTTTTGGATTAATTATGACTTTTATTTTAAAGTTTGGCGCCCATTAAAGATTTTTTAATAGAAATGTAGAAATATCCTTTAAAGTGATATAAAACATATAATTATACATACATAGAGGAAACTCATTCAAAATGGAAGAATAGAGAAATAACTGTTGTTATATTTATGGAAATGTTAGAACTAAAGAAAAACACCTTTTATAAAAATATGAAGGAATATGAAGAAGTAAATTAGGGCTTTTCCTATAAAGCGTACGACCAACACTTTAACGAAACGCTAGCAAACCATCCGAATTTAAAATCTGTACGTATTTTGATTGGTAACGGAGAAATATCAAAACGTTTTAATTATAATTTAATTGTATTTGATAAAGACGGTAAAGAAAAAAGAATTAGAATTCAATACTCAAAAAAACCTTCGTAAAGAAGCATTCCTACGCGTCTACTACTCTGATAAAAAAGTTGAAGAAGATGTATCAGGTTGGGAAGAAGTGAAGCAGGACGAGATTCCTGCGAAAGTGAAAGAAAAACTAGCTGCGAAATAATAAAAATAAAAAGGGTTTGGCCTTAAAGGTCAAATCCTTTTCTGTTTTCAAAATCTTTTTCTGAAATGACTGTGAATCCATGTCTTTTAAATAGAGCTGTTGTTACGCCGTAACCAGTTTGTGTATTTCCGCTAATTACATAAGTCTTATCGTTTTTTGCATCAGAACAGATACCCCTATATTTATCTGCCTCTTTGCTAAGTCATCGAATAATCCTTACTTATACTATCCCGATTTCTGATAACTTACATGTAGAGATATCACTCAATATAACAAAAATGTAATGTTAATGAAATGTAATTCCATCGATACTATAAATGAAATTATATAAAATGAATAACATAAATGACTGGGAGTTAAAGAATTTTTATAATCAAAAAGGAGAAGTATTAATGCGAAATATATTAAGTGTAGAAAAGATTGAAAAATATTATGGTAATAAAGGTAATGTAACAAAGGCTATAGATAATATTAGTTTTAAGGTAGATGAGGGAGAATTTGTTGGGATAATGGGGCCTTCAGGAAGTGGTAAAACTACATTACTTAACTGTATATCAACGATTGATCATGTTACTACGGGAAAAATAATGATAAATAGTAGTGACATTACTCGGTTAAAATCAAAGTCACTAGATAAGTTTAGACAAAATGAATTAGGGTTTATATTTCAGGACTTTAATTTATTAGATACCCTTACTGCTTATGAAAATATTGCCCTAGCGTTAACAATAAAAGGTGAGAAGAGTTCAAAAATTGATGGGAAAATACAAGCAGTTGCAAAGTATTTAGACATTGAACAAGTATTAAGTAAATACCCTTATCAAATGTCAGGCGGACAAAAACAAAGGGTTGGTTCGGCAAGAGCTATCGTAACAGATCCATCTTTAGTACTTGCAGATGAACCAACAGGTTCGTTAGATTCTAAATCAGCTAGATTATTACTCGAAAGATTTGAAAGTCTAAATAAGGATTTAAAAGCTACAATACTTATGGTTACTCATGATGCATTTACAGCAAGCTATGCTCGTAGAATTCTTTTTATTAAAGATGGAAAAATATTTACCGAGTTGGTAAGAGGGAATGATTCCAGAAAAGAATTCTTTACTAAAATTATCGAAGTTATAACCCTTCTTGGAGGTGACGATAATAATGTACTCTAAGCTTGCTATTGGGAATGTAAAGAAAAGTCTTAAAGATTATGCAATATATTTCTTAACACTAACACTGGCTGTTTGTATATTTTATAGCTTTAACTCCATAGAATCACAAAAGGCATTTATGGAAATTAACGCTTCAGATAGGAAGTATGTGCCTGCAATAATGAACGCTATCTCAGATGTGTCAGTATTTATATCCGTAATATTAGGTGGTTTAATATTGTATGCAAATAATTTCTTAATCAAAAAACGTAAAAAAGAATTAGGAATATACATGACTTTAGGTATGGGAAGAAGAAACATATCTAGAATATTAGTAACAGAGACATTTCTGGTTGGTGTTATCTCTTTAGTGAGTGGGCTTATAATAGGTATTGGAATATCACAGGGATTATCTACATTTGCATTAAAGTTATTTGACTTGCCCATCAGTAAATATAAATTTGCAATTTCAACGGGCGCTATAGGTAAAAGCGTAGTATACTTTGGAATCATGTTTTTGCTTGTTATGTTATTTAATGTATATGTTGTTTCAAAATATAAAATAATTGATATGTTAACAGCAGGTAGAAAAAACGAAGATGTAAAATTTAGAAATCCTCTTATCTATGTAATCGCATTTATTATGTGTGTAGCATCACTTGGATATGCATATGTGACTGTACTAAAAATCGGATTGAATTATAATAACCCTATGCTCATGGTATCAATCATTCTTGGCATATTAGGTACATTGCTGTTTTTCTTTAGTTTATCTGGATTTATATTATATGTTGTAAAGAAGAATAAAAAAGTCTATTTTAAAGGGTTAAATATATTTATCATCAAACAAATAAATAGTAAGGTTAATACAAATTTTATATCCATGTCTGTAATCTGTTTAATGTTATTCATTACAATGGTGGCTTTATCTACAGGAATCAGCTTTAACAGAATGATGGACGAAACAACGAAAGAAATAACACCATTTGATGCCAGTATTACGTTGGACAATAAGGATGAAAGTTACACTATAGAAGACGTATTAAATAAATTTAATTTTAAAATAAGTAATAACGAAAAATATGTATCTTATAATGTATTTCAAACAGGGATGAAAGTGGTGGACTTTGTACCAGAACTTAAAGATTATAATTACAGTATAGATTTCATTAAAGTATCTGATTATAATAAAATTTTAAATCTTAAAGGTGAAAAGGAAATCACTTTAAATAACAATGAAATTTTACTTTTATCAAATGATAGCCGGTTGGTTAATTCGACAAATGAAAGATTAAAAAATAGCAATAAGGTGAATATTAAAGAAAAAGAATATCTGATAAAAAACGCTAAGGTTATACAAGAGAATCTTTACACTTATGATGTGCGAACTAATTACTTCACAATCGTTATAAATGATGAGTTTTTATCAGGCTACAAAATTACTGAGTCCGTACTTAATGTAAATTATTTAGATGGAAATAGAGAAGAATATAATAAAAAATATGATAGCGTTGCACGGGGCTTTTATGACGAAAATGGTCCGAAATTAAATATTAATCGTATAGCAGGCAAATCAAAGGATGAAGTTTGTGCAGAAAGTAAGGGAATGAAAACTATCGTACTATTTATTGGGATATATATAGGGATTGTATTTTTAATAACGAGTATGGCTGTATTAGCTCTTCAACAATTATCAGAAGCCAGTGATAGCATAGATCGATATAAATCTTTGAAGAGAATTGGTTCAAATGGAACAATGATCGACAAAACGATTTTTATTCAAACTTTCGTATACTTCAGTCTTCCAGTTATTCTTGCCATAATTCATTCTATTGTTGGAATTTATGTAGTCCATAAGTATATTAACACATTTCAACAAACAGACATTATCTTACCAGCATTGATGACTGGCTTAGTATTCCTTATAGTTTATGTAATATATTTCTACACGACATATGTCGGGTATAAAAATATTGTAAAAAGTAATACTTGATTTTATAATGCTTATTAGGGCTATTACACCTTGTTTCTCAAGATGTAATAGCCTTATATTCTGTATAGGGAGGGAAAAGTCATGAAAAAAATCATTCTGATTGAAGATGACGAAATCATCAGAGAAGAATTACAAAATTTTTTTATAAAATATGGATATGAAGTAAAGGCTCCCACAGATTTTAATCATATTATCAAATATATAGAAAGTGAGAATGCAGACCTTATATTACTAGACATAAATCTTCCTGTGTTCGATGGCTATTATATATGCAGAGAAATACGTAAAACTTCAGATGTTCCAATCTTCATGGTTACAAGTAGAGATAGTGATGTAGATGAACTAATAAGTATGAATTTAGGAGCAGATGATTTTATAACAAAGCCTTATAATACAGAAATACTATTAGCAAGAGTAACAAACATTTTAAGAAGAACATCTGGAGATTTCAAGATGAATCATATCTTAATTTATAGGGATTTTAATTTAAATCTTTCAAATGCAACAGTTACTTATCAAGACAAGTCTGTAGAATTAACTAAAAATGAAGTTAAAATACTCTCATGCTTAATAAATAATCGCGGGAATATTGTAAGAAGAGATTCACTCATAGAAACTTTATGGAAATCTGATTATTTTGTGGATGATAGCACCTTAACTGTTAATATAAATAGATTAAGAAAAAAGCTTGAAGAGATAGGTATAGAAAATCCAATTGCAACAAGAAGAAGCTTAGGGTATATAATGCCATGAATATAGGTGAATTTACTAAAGATAAAATGGTAGTAATACTATTTAATGTACTTGTATTTATTATACTAGCAGGTATATTGCTGACTGCGAATGTTCAGTTTATTATAATATTCTTTGTCTTTTGTATTTGGTTTTTTCCATTGATTTCATATATGATTATAGAATTTATAAAATGTAAAAATTATTATAATGAGATTAATGGCATTTTAGAAAACTTGGAGAAAAGATACCTACTACCAGAGGTAGTAAAGGAAGCAAACTTTATACATGGGGAAAAGCTTAACGCTATACTGAAAGAAGTAAGTAGAGATATGCATGAAAATGTAAAGTATTATAGAGACATACAGTTGGATTACAGAGAATATATAGAGACATGGGTGCATGAAATTAAGACACCAATAGCTTCTACAAAGCTTATAATTGAAAATAATCAAAATGAAGTAACGAATAAAATTGACTCTCAAATGGATCGAATCGAGGGGTTTGTAGAACAGGTTCTGTATTATTCTCGAAGCAATAACGTTAATAAAGACTATATTATCAAGCCAATCAACCTTGATAATGTAGTAAGGAATGTAATTAAAAGAAACTATAGGGATTTTATTCATAAGAGAATAAAATTAGATATACAGGATATTGATAAAATCGTATATAGTGATGGAAAATGGGTTGAATTTATTATTAATCAAATAATAGGAAATTCTATAAAGTACTCAAATAACAAAGAACAAATGATACGTATATACTCAATTAAGAAAACTAACTCAGTAATACTAACTATAGAGGATAATGGAGTAGGGATAGTAACTAAAGATATAAATAGAGTTTTTGAGAAAGGATTTACTGGAGAGAATGGAAGAAGATTCAGCAAAAGTACAGGAATGGGCTTGTATCTATGCGAAAAACTGTGTTCAAAATTAGGATTGAAAATTGGCATTGAATCTGAAGTGAATAGAGGAACTAGCGTTACATTAATATTTCCCTTGTCAGGTATGGTAACTTTTGAGCCCTGGTTATAAAAGGGATGCTGCCATCTTTCCACGAATTTCGTATGAAACTTATAAACAAATGTAAAACGGTATGAAAAGAGTAGAAATTCACTTCATACCGTTTGTATTATTTAGCCATTTAACATATTGGTATATGTAATTGTGAATCGGATGGATGTTAATCTGGATTAGTCATTACTATTTTTGATATCCACTAATACTTAAAGTAAGATTTGGTTCGGTTGCTACACAGACCTCGTAAGCGAGAAATTGTACACGATATAAAACAGTAAAATAAACATCCGATCCCCTACCGTACAAGGAATCGGATTTTTTGTGTCTAAAATGTGTCCAAACGTACAGTTTTCTTTTTTTGATATGGGACCCCAAAGAGGCAAAAAGAGATAGTTCATGAGGCAGATCAAGTTATCCAATTTGTAGGAATAAATCAAAAAAAGGAATCGCACTTTTTAGGAGAACTCTTCTCTGCAATACTGAATAAAAAGGTAATAGAAATCAATGATTGTAGCTATGGTAACAATCATTGAATCATTTAACACTTAAGATTATTAATTACAAATAGAAATTGGTATTGCTTTAGTTGGGATTTAGACAAAAAAGAATTTCGAAATTTCCGTTGTGACTATATTCAATATACAAAGTATGAAGATGAGGAAAGCATTCCTTTTACTGAAGAGACAATTAGTTCGTTATATAGAAAACAATTCAATACACAACGACCTTTTTCTTTTAAAGTTAGTGAGAAAGGGGTTGAACAATTCTATAAACGCATTTACGATAACATGTCTCTTCAAGAAGAATAACAAAACAAATACATTATTGTGACTTTTGGAGAAAAGGAGATGGATTTTCTGGTTCAGTATTTTTTGTCTTTCGATAAAGAAATTAAAATAATTCCTCCGGAAATGCTACGCTCCAAATATAAGGAATATTTAAAAGAAATATTGGTGGATTGTTATGAAATAAAAAATAGTTCATCTGCAAATTAGCAGGTTAAAATAACATTCCTGATTTAATTTCAATTAGGTTTTTGATGCAATTTTAAACTAGCCCACTGTTATAAAGTTAATATTTATGATGTTCCAAGAACGAAAAATTGTTGTCTTTTATAGCAATAGGATTTATTTTTATTACAAGTTAGGACAAAATCTCGTTCTGGAGTAGTTGTATTTTCTTAGCTTAATAGCGATGGGGTGGGACCCCTTTTAGCAAAAACGGAGTGGAAATGATGAGTATAAATAGTTTTGTGGGATTGATAAAGGACGAATTATTAAAAGAGGTAAGCATAAGAAGTGAGGATGAATTCGAGCCTGTAGTAGTTAAAGATATTCCTAGACTTTGGAAGTGTTTAGGGACAGGTAATTATGCTGCAGTATTTATGCACAAAGAACACAAAGGTTGGGTAGTGAAAGTTTATGCGCGAAAAGGAGAAGGAATTGAAAAAGAGTCAGAAGTATACCGAAGAATCGGAAATCATCCTTCTTATTCGAGGCTTATATATAAAGGAGAAAATTTCATAGTATTGAAACGTTTAAAAGAAATTACCTTATACGATGCTATTCATAAGGGGATTAAAATTCCTAAGCAGGTAATCCTCGATATCAATGAAGCTTTAGAGTATGCAAGAGAACAAGGATTAACTCCTTGTGATGTTCACGGGAAAAATGTGATGATGGAAAACGGAAGGGGATATGTAGTCGATGTATCTGATTTCTTAAAAACAAAAGAAGATAGTAAGTGGAGAGATCTAGAAAAGGCATATTTTACATTTTACTTGCCTTTCATTTATAAATTGCCTCTCCCTGTTAAAATACCGTATTTCATGTTAAACATTGTTAGACGTTCATATAGAAAATATAAGAAGCTTAAAAAGAAATTCAAATTGTAAAAGGACCACATACTTATCTTTAGGTTAGATAAGTGAACCACTAGTAAACAAAAGGGATGTACATTTTAGATTAGTAGTCAACGGTGCATAAAATTTTCGTTCTAGAGGTACTTTAAAATCTTAGGTCGATGGGCATGTAGCGATACTCCATGCCCATTAACTTAAGAAAACAAATCAACCCCAAAATGAAAAAAGAGCTTTTTATTACATATTAGGACAAAATCTAGTTCTGGGAGTAGTTATATTTTCTTAGCTTGATAGGTGTGTGGTGGAACCCAAGAAGGAGATATAGTTGTTGAAGCTCGGATGAATCGATTAGCTAAAAATTTAAAACACATGTTAGAACTCGCTCAAAACTTGGAAAAGCGAAATGTTCATATAGTTAGTCTGGATTATAATTTTGATACAAGAATAGCAACTGGAAAAATGCTCCTTCATATTATTGAAGGTGTTGCTGAATGGGAACGAGAGTTATTGAAAGAAAAGCAAAGAGTCGGATTAGACATTGTTAAAAAAGGGGGACAGCGGGGTTGTCCTCGTAAGTGTGGGAAGAAACATGAAGGGATGGAACATGCTATCCATTTATATATGGAAGGTTATTTCATCCCCTATATTTGGATATGCAAAATTACATAAAAAAATATGTTTAAATAAGACGTGCTTTTATATATAACTAGAGGTAGAGAAGGAAAATTATTGTTTAGGATCAATTTAAAACTTTTAATTTGATCGATGTGTGGTGGTATTCCTTTAAGACAAAAATTAAGCAGTTAGCCTTTGCTCATTGTTCTTTTATTAGAGCTATTTAACTGTGGTTATTAAGATGAATATCCGCATAAGAATCTTTATATTTAGAAAGGAATATAAAATGAAAAAAATCGTATCAACACTATGTATAGCTGGAGTGGCTTTAACTATTTTAGGAGTATGTCCTCAAAGTAGCTATGCTCATCTCGATCAAATTGATTTAAATGAGAATGATCCTATTACTGCAAGATGGTCTGCAGAAGCTCCGTATCATTCTGATAAAAGTACACATTTATGGATTGCAAAACAAGCTATTGAAATTATGAAAACAGAATCTAATATTGAAGCAAATAAGCAGGCTGTGGACTTTTTAAATTATCCACAATATAAAGATTTATTTTCTAAAGGATTATATGATGCAGATTATAATGCAGAGTTTAACGATGGTGGTACAGGAATAGGTGGCGTTTTTAAAGGCGGATGGAAATCTCATTTTTATGATCCTGATACTAAAGAAAATTATAGAGGAGAAACAAATCCAACGGCTCTTACACAAGGTAAGAAATACTTTTATGAATCTGGAGAACATTTACGAAATAAGGACTATGAAAAAGCTTTCTATTACTTAGGAGTAGCCACGCACTACTTTACAGATGCTACTCAACCTATGCATGCAGCAAATTTTACCGCAATTGATACGAGAGCTATAAAATATCATAGCTACTTTGAAAATTATGTTACAACCATTCAAAATCAATTTGCAGTCAATACTGGAGGGAATTATAACAATTCTCTATCTACACCTGAAGAATGGATTGATTATGTAGCTCGAGTAGCTAAACCTGAAATCCAAAATATTACTAATGATAAAACATTTAAGTATTATAATAGTGGTAAGGCACAATTGTGGCAAGAAATGGTTACCCCAGCTGTGCAGCGGAGCTTAGGAGAAGCTCAGCGTAATACAGCAGGTTTCTTAAATCTTTGGTTTAAAACTTTTACTAAAAATGTGAAAGCTCCAAGTATAGAGACTGCATTAATCTATGATATTGAAGGAAATGTCATAGAAGCAGGGAAAAACTATTATATCGTACCAAGTGAATCTCCTTATCAAGGTCTAACTTTTGAATGGTATTTAGCAAATCGTTACGATTATGTCACACTTGCAAATAAAGAAAACAATGCTTTATTTGGTACACCTATAGAGTTTGAATTCTACAAAGAAAATGATGCAAAGCTACACCACGGAGAGAGTATATACCTTCGCATGAAGCACTCAAATTACGACCAATTCCAATATTTAAATTGGTCCAATTATTCTAGTTGGATTCACCTTGCTCAAAAATCTGATAGTTTAGCTGATTTTAAAATTAAAATTAACCTGGATAATCCTACAGAATATAATATTTTTACAGATGACTATCCATTAAATTATGAGAATATAAATGCAAAGAAAAATTGGATTGTACTAGGTGAAAAAAAACAAAAACCTAGCTCATGGAAGTTTATCCCTGTCAGATAACCTAAAAAGAAAAACACTCGTCCTTAATCAGAACGGGTGTTTTTCTTTTTAGAAATTATAACCCAGAAATTTAATGTTAAAATTTTATCGTTTTCCGAAAGAAGACTTCTTCCTCAAAAATGAGAAGGTGTGAAATACCAATTTTAGATAATCAAAAATTAGAACATATAAATGAAATAGTTTGTTTTGTAATTGCTGAAAATAAGCAAGTATACAGTTCATATCAAATACAAAGGATGTTCCAATCGTATAACTTGTTTGGGGATTTATTTCATGATTTTACATTTGTAACCATCCACGTTTTTTGAGCTCTTTATACAAATTACTCACGTGGCACCCCATTTCCTTTGCAATATCTGGATAATTTACTCCTTGATTATATAAAATTATTGCTTGTTTGCACTTTTCATCCCATGTTTCTTCTATCGATTTTACTTTTGTCGATCTCTTTCTAAATTCTTTTTTACCCAGCGTAATAAGTTTTTTTCCTATGTCGCATTGTTCAATACAATACTGTTCTACATCCGTTTGATATTTACAATTTTTACAATATTCATCCTGCAAACGTATTATTTTTACTTTTTTCGCGACCGCTCTCATATCGTATTCACTCCGATTTGATTTATATATATCATAATTTTACGAGCGTACTCTTGCAATTTACGTTAATCTCACAATTAATTCCAGTAAAAGCTCTACCAATAGTCTTATTCCCTGTCCTTTCTTAGCAAAATTTCCTGTTGGCAAATATCATTCCACTTTAATTTCCTAAAGGGTAATTTTATTTAGAATTGTTAACTTGGAACTGATAAATATCCAAAAATGAATGCATTAATAATTCTGTATTCCTAGAAGAATGATAGTAGCCATCACTATCTTTGAAATGGAATAAATTACTAGTGCAATAACTAAATGAAAGGAAAATAAATCCAAACAACAGGTTTTATTTGCTTTTGTAGGCATTCTAACAATAGGAGGTGTTTCGTCTGTTACAGGTTGCCCGCCAATCTGTAGTAAAGCTTTACTTAAATGTTTTCTCTTGAAAACTGTATTTTAAATGTACTCTATACGTAAATTGATTCATTTTTTGCATCCGTATTCTTTGCTTCGTGTATCTTTTGCCTTGTCTTTAATGCTTTATATTTTCAATGATTGCTTTTTCTTTTGATTTAATAATTTCTATCTGATATATATTACTATTAATTTCCTAATATTTTTATGCTTATCTATATAATAAAAAGAATTTTAAGAATTGAGACCAGCCAATTATATATATATTTTCTCAGCCATTATGAATGCTTCATCCCTTGCCACGGATTTTTACAATGTTATATTTTTTTTACTGTGTTTATTTTATTGTTTAGCAATAATTCTAATGAAAAAACAACAGATTGATTTACGGAATCAGTCTGTCCAAAACGAGAAAGAATTCATCCATTAAAAATAGAATCTTATATTGATAATTATATATTATGATTATCAAACTTAATTTTATTGAAAATTGAAATATTAAGTAGTATTCCTATTGCTATTAAATTAACCATTAAAGAACTTCCACCAAAACTTACAAATGGAAATGGGGTACCCGTAAGAGGAAGTATTCCCGTAATACCGCCTAAATTAACAACAGATTGCATACCAATCATACAGCCTATACCAATTGCTATAAAACTTCCAAAGGGATCTTCACATAGCTGTGCAATTTTTAGTGAGCGAAGAACTATAGCTAATACTCCGGTCATTATAATGAATACACCAATAAATCCTAATTCTTCAGAAACGATTGCCATTATAAAATCAGTATGTGGTTCTGGGAGATAACCAGTTTTTTGAATGCTATTTCCGAATCCACGTCCAATAATTCCTCCTGAGCCAATGGCAATAAAAGAATTTACAAGCTGATATCCATTCCCTTGTGCATCAACAAAGGGATTGAGAATCGTAGTAATACGTGTCTTTTGAACTTCTGACAAACTAAATTGAATCAAAAAATATAAAATAGGTAACCAAAAAATAGAACCGAGTATAGTTCTTTTAATTAATAGATTTATATTTATTCCCGAGCAAAGAAATATGCTACAACCTATACCTAATATTAAAAGAGCAGATCCTAAGTTTGGCTGTTTATAGATTAGGAAAAAAATTGTAGCTAAAAAAAATAAAAGTTTTCCGCCCCCAAACCAAGTTTGTTTAACTGGTCCTTGTCGCAATGCAAAAAAACGGGCTGTTACAAGTATTGTTCCTAATTTAAGAAATTCAGCTGGCTGTATTCCAAAGATCCAAGATTGAGCATTATTTACGACCTTTCCTTTCCATAAAACCATAATTAACAAAAAAATTCCCCCAATCATAATACAGGTTGAGACTATTCGTTTTTTCCATATTTCATATGGGAGAATAGCACAAACTATTAGCCCAATTGTTCCTAAAAATAGCTTTGTTAATTGAGAATCGACAAAGTGCCTACTGTTATAGCCGTAATGTTGAACAGCTACAATGGAGCTCGCGCTATACATCATGATAATACCTAAAGTACATGTTATGAATAGAGGGAGGAGCAATAGATAATCGAGTTTTAATATTTTTTTCATTTTTATATCCTCCTGATTTACATTAACACTTAATATTACATTTGCTAATGAATAGAATCTTGTTCTCACCAATTAATAAATAGTATTTTTGTTTTGAGAGATCCTATCGCTTACACCCTGTTTTCTTACGTAAAAATCCCCCTAGTTACATACTAGGGGGATTTCAAAATGGCATGACTAAATAAAGCTTTTCTCCCCCTAGTAGAGCTTTGGCACTATACAACGTAAAGTAATGGAAATTCATTACTTAGCTATCTTAAGAAGAGCCTTAATCCGACAATTCCTGTTCTACCCATTGGCGTCTTTCGACATTTTTGGGCAATAGCCTGTGTTTGTATAGGAGCCTCACCTAACAGGTTTAGCAATATAAATTTTATGTGTTAGTTTCGTGTAGCCAGCATAAATACTTTTTTTTTGCTTGTCAAGTAAACGTATTGCTAACTTTATATTCTTTATTGCTTTATAAATCTTTGAGAAATGATTTGAGAAATTGTATTTAATTGTCTCATATAGATACATATTTGCGATTTGGAATGTATAATTTGATTAAGTAGTTTAACCATATAAATTTGATAAACAGTAAAGAAGATTTTAATCATAAAATAAGATTTTTTGAAGAATGTTCTTTTGAAGTACGGTATGATTAATGATGCAACTTCTGCTATAAAGTTACAAATTAATTATAAACAATAAGTTTCTTATACGAAATTTCATATGTTTTATAACTTTTTTTCGAACTAATTGTATTTAAATTTTATATCTTTTAAGCAGAATTTCAAATTTGTAATAGAATCTAATTACATTTCTCTAAAAAAGAATTTTTTATGAATCAAATCGAAAGTTAGTTGACAAATATTAAATTCTGGTTTAAATTTTGAAGTAATTCAATAATCTTTGTTAGGTGAGGCTCCTGTATAGAGAAACGCTGCTGCCCAAAAATGTCGAGAGACGCCAATGGGTCAACAGGAACGGTCGGATTAAGGCCCTTTTTAATGTAGCTGGTTATAAAAACCTATGCTATACAGTGCTAAAACTCAACGAGGGAGTGGTATACGATTTGATAGAAAGACACCTCTGGGATTTTTGCAGAGCTGTCTTAATAATCATTTATTTGTATTGTAAAAAAACCTTTACTCCTTTTTGAGTAAGGTTTTTTTTGTTTAATGTTATTTATTTTTATCTTGTCTATATTCAAAAAGGAGGTAGTTCTAAATAATAAATTGATTGCAATGTAACTATTAATGCTCTAATCAAAATTTAGACAGGTAAAATAATACAAAACCACTCATGAAACTCTAGAGTCTCCCTTAGCAATATGAGGAGGAGTTAACATGAAGAAATTATTAAATGAATTACTTGTAACCCAAAATGATTTGGATGCAGATAAAGTTTTACGTCATCCGTCGTATGATGTTGCGCAAGAAATAAAACGGTTTTCAATTGAAGATCAAGTCATATTACTAGATAAGATTCCTGTATTAAAAAGCTCAAAAATTCTTCAACATTTGAGTATAGAAGAAAAATATAATATCTTAATTCACTTATCTGAAAACAAAGCTAAAAAATTACTAAATTTACAACCGATTGATGAAACAGTAGATCTACTTCTAGCGGTTCATCCGGAAAAACAAGCTCAATTAATGGCGTATCTAAATAAAATTACAAAACATAATGTAAAAAAGTTAATGGCTTTCAAACCTGAAACGGCAGGAAGTCTTGTCACAAGTGATTATGTTGCAGTTAGAGGGAATTGGTCAGTAAAAATGACATTGAAGTACATTAGGGAACATTCTGAAAATGTAGAATCAATTTCTTATATTTATGTTCTTGATAGTCATGGTTATCTTAAGGGAATCGTTTCCATACATGAATTATTACTAGCAGCAGATGAAGAGATATTATCTAATATCATGATTCGAGAGGTGATTTCAGTACCTGCTGAGGTTGATCAGCAAGAAGTTGTAAAAAAGCTACTGAATTATAATTTAGCAGCAATACCCGTAACAACAGCAAATAATGAAATGATTGGTATTATAACATTTGATGACGTAATGAATGTTATGGAAGCAGAGGCTACAGAAGATATCCAAAAGTTAGGTGGAAGTGAACCATTAAATCAATCTTACTTTGAATCTAGTATTTGGAGCATTTTCTTTAAACGCCTACCATGGTTATTGCTTCTTTTTGTTGCTGAGGCATATACAGGTACAGTACTAAAGTATTTTGAAGACGAAATTGAAACAGTAGTTGCCCTTGCTTTCTTTGTTCCATTATTAGTAGGTACTGGAGGGAATACAGGAACACAGGTTGTAGCAACAATTACTCGTGCAATCGGTATTGGAGAGGTGAAATTTAAAGACATTTTCCGTGTAATGAAAAAGGAATTTGCAATTGGTATGCTTCTCGGACTTGCACTTGGGGTAGCTGGGCTCATTCGTGCTTATATGTTAGGGGTTGGAACAGAAGTTGCACAAGTTGTAGCAATCACTTTATTATTTATTGTTATTTGGGCTTCGCTTGTCGCAGCTGTTTTACCTTTAATTTTGAGAAAATTTAAATTAGATCCTGCAGTCGTTTCTGGTCCATTTATTACAACATTTGTTGACGGAACAGGATTAGTAATATATTTCTTGGTTGCAAAAACGTTATTAAATTTGTAAATATACACTGAAATAAATACGAAATGTAGAATAAGTATTTTGCCTTGCTTGCTAAGACATAGTGGGGAACTCGGGAATAAGGAGAACAAACACTTTTGTCTTTAGGTAAATAATATTTTAAAGGATTCATTGAATGTAATTAATGCCGGAGGATAAAACTATGAAACATCTAAGAAAAATCTTCAAACGAATTTTGCTCCTTCTTTCTATTTTCATGCTTATTGGCATAGGAATATTATTTGGTACTAACTATGGCCGAGATTTTCGTGTAACAATTGCTGGGAGTATACTAACTTCTCAGCATCCACAATATGCGAAATATACATTCCTATCCCAAAAGGAACTAGATAAATTACAAGATAGAATTAATCATCCAAAATGGTTAAATAGTGATGAGAATATTTATAAAAAAATAGCAGGAAAAAGATTAGAAGAATTAAAAAATCAGCCATTAAAAATTGACGTAGAAACGATTAAAAGTAACAAAGATAGTCGCTTTCTTTTCGAAGGAAAATTAGTCACTATTAGTAACCCTTTCAATGTTAAACTTGTTAGCCATCAAGGAACACAGGGCGATAAAAGAGGAGAAAAAATTAGCGTAATGGCAAAACGTAATCATGCACTTGTTGCTGTGAATGCAAGTGGATTTGCCGATGAAACAGGAAGGGGTGGAGGAAATATTGCAACTGGAATAGTAATAGAAAATGGGAAAGCAATTGATACAAATATAGATAAAAATACCCCTACAATTATTACGGGCTTAACAAAGTTTGGACAAATGATAACAGGGAATTATTCTACCCAACAACTTTTGGATAAACAAGTTGTTTCAGCAGCAGGATTTATGCCACAGTTAATTGTTAATGGAGAAAAAATGATTACAGAAGGAGACGGTGGTTGGGGCTCTGCTCCCCGAAGTATTATGGCGCAAAAAGAAGATGGCACAATAATGTTTCTAGTGATTGACGGTAGGCAGACACATAGCATAGGAGCTACGTTAAAAGAGTGTCAAGATATTCTATATGAAAAAGGAGCAATAAATGCAATGGCTATGGATGGAGGTTCTTCTGCTACGCTATATTTAGGAGGAAAGGTTATAAATTCACCTTCTACATTATCCCATGAAGATCGTTATTTACCGAATGCTTGGATAGTAACAGCAAACCAAAAACAAGAAATAAGGGTGACAATAGATGGGGAAAAAATAGATACTAAAAAATCAGATGAATTTGATGCAAATATTTCAACTGATTTATAAATTCTTAAATAAATGAAGGTTTAATTAAAGTTTAAAAACTAACATACAAAGAGTGTAATAAAATTGAAAGTTTTATCATTTAACATTCATTAAAGAAAAGCGTATAGAGATACTCAATCATATGGAAAATCTCCAAGAAGTTAAAAGAAGGATAAATAATGTATACAGCTTACACTCATATTCAATTATATGCTTTTAATCTTATAGTATTTGCTACAGCTATGTGAAATGGACAACCTGTAAAAATAATTGTTGTGATCAGATGAGTAAAGATTAATGTGCAGAGTGAATTAGAAATCATACCTGAAGACATTTCATCAAACATCAAAGCAACACATTAGTCGCTTTGATGTTTGTAATGATAAAAGGGTGATAAAAAACATAAACAATAGGTGTATCAAGCAAAGGGATAATACACCTTAAAACTACATTGTTAAACAACATGCGTCATCGTGTAGTATATCTTATTTATTTTTAATTATTTTAGGTTCAATATTACATCTTATAAATCGTTTTTTCTATGATTTCCTAATTTCCAACTCTCGTCTTTTTATTCAATCATAATTACTATTTTAAGGATGTTAAAGTAACTCCAATACTAAACGTAAAAGGAATAATAAAAGGCATATGGCATTTTGTGTCACTCTTTTTTACACTTCATAACAAATAAGGATAAAAGAACAAAGTAAGTTATGCTTTTAACCTTTACTGATAGGAGAAAATGTTTGTATAGACCCACATACTTATTATTTGGTAATGTATGAAAGAAATTAAAATGATGAGATATAGACTTATAACTAAACAATTGAATTAAACAATAATATTTTGAAACAAGAGTAAAGTTAAGGTGGGGATAACTATGAATGCTAACCAAAAAACGTCCTTATTGGCAGCATGGATTAGTGTAATTAGCAATATATTTCTGACTCTCATCAAAATTATAGTCGGTTTACTTTTCAAAAGTCAGGTATTATTAGTCGATGGGATTCATAATGCTGCCGATGTTGTAGCATCCGTAGCCTCATTGGGATCAATGAAAATTTCAAACCAGCCAGCTGATGAAGATCATCCTTATGGACATGGTAAAGCAGAAGTTATATCATCAGGAATTGTAGCTGTAATTTTAATTTTAGTGGCTTTATTTATGGTTTATGAATCAATAAAGTCATTATTTGAACCAGCGACAGAACCCCATATAATTGCTTTTATAGCAGCGATTATTTCATTAATATGGAAGCAAATTTTATATGTATACACAATACGAATTGGTCGAAAAACAAGAAGCAACGGGCTTATAGCAACTGCTTATGATCATCTTGCTGATGTTTATGCCTCAATTGCAGCTGTAATTGGAATAGGTATTGCTTTGATAAACAATACCTATTCCATTCCATATGCAGCTTATGGGGATCCTTTAGCTGGTATTATCGTTTCCTTTTTCGTAATAAAGTTAGCGATTAGTATGGGGAAAGAAGCAATATATATATTAATGGAAGGTGGTATTCCTACCGAGAAATGTAGTGAATATAAGAGAGTAATTCAGGCCCATCCTTTTGTAAAAAGAATTGATAGAATGCGCGCACGTGATCATGGTCACTATGTATTAATTGATATTAGAATTAGTGTTCCGGCACATTTAAGCATCCAGCAAGGACATGATATTTGTAGGGATATAAAAACTACTATTATTAATCAGAACCCAGAAATATATGAAGTACTAATTCATTTAAACCCATGGTATGAGGAGAAGTAGGTTTAGTGAATTATAGATAGATATAAGTAAGTAGTTAAACCGTCCTTTTTAGATATTGGAGAATTGGTCGACTTGTATAATGTCCATAATTAAAAAACATTTATAGTTATGAGTACAATACATCTCAACTACATTATTTATAGAAGAAAAAACGTCCTATTAAAATATAGGACGTTTTTATCTATGATTTACTAATTTCCCAACCTTCGCATGTTTTCTCTAATTCAATTACAATTACCTTTTTAGAATCTTTTTTATACAAAGCATCAACAAAATCTGAAAGATAAATATCATTGAGGGGAATGAATTAATATATGAGGGTTCATTTTCAATATTTAGCTCTCAAATGAAGCAACTTTAGTATTCACTCAAAAGTCCATTGTCTATGAAACAACTAAATTTTTAAACGGCTTTAATAGACATCTACCATTTACATAGACGGATGTCTATTGTATTTTTGGCGGCAAGATTAAATAGCTTTTTTGTTACTTTACAATAAAGTATACTTAATATTAGTAATTCATGTAATTAGGAGTGGTTTCTATATTTAGAGAAAATACAAAAAGGATACTTCTGTCATTAGTAACAAATCCAATACTAATAATTGTATACGGGATTTTTTGTTATGAGTTGGCCTTATACTGTCAGTACGGAAGAATGAATTATAATATTTACATTTTGTTATTATGTATAGTACTTTTTATATCCATAACTACATTTACTACAATGCGGGTGATAAAAAATAGAGAATATGAATCTAAAAAATTAACTAATTCAATAGCATGGAGATCCATTTCTATTATCATTATTGTTGCAATTACATCATTTTATGGGATGCAGATTTATAAAAGTGCAATAAATTACAATGGCAAATTGGCATGGTTTGTAGAAAAGTTAAAACATGAAAGGTCAGTTAAACTTAAACATAATAATATATATAAATCTGGAGTAGAAGGTATTTTTGAAGATATAAATAAAAAATATCCTTTGCCAAAGAAATTGTATATGGCAACTGATTTTGATCTTACATTTCATTCAGATGGAACAATTACAGCGTTTGATACATTTGTTTATGGGAAAAATGTTGATGGGAAAGAAGAAACTTATTTAATCTCTTATAATGAGAAGAAATCAGAAGATATTACTATAATACGAGACGGATACGCAAAGCCTGATTATAATGATGATAAATTAGTAGAACCTTTAATTAAAACGGTTAAGGCGATTCCAGTTAAGCAAACGGTCAAAAAATGGAATGAAAGTAAGTATGGGTTGATTTATTATGGAAAAAGAAATTGGGGATCCAATACAGAGGGAATTATTAATATTACTAAGGATGGTAAGGGGCAGAGTCTTAAAGAAGCAGCTTCTGATATCATTGGATATACTGTATCTATATTTGTCCCTGGAAAAGAGAAAGAGCTAGTCCCTGCTAGATATAATTTAATAAGTGACGCAAGTTGGAGTAAATCAAAGACGCCTCCAAAAGAAGATAGGCTTAAAGAGAAGGAACAACAAGATTTAAAGAATGAAAAAGAACAGTTTTTCCTATCGAAAGAAGTTGGTTATAAACTAAATATGACAGATAAAGCATTAGGGAGCGCCTTTTATTCATTAAGCAGGACTAGTGATGAAGGGAAAACATGGGAGGTTATTAATCCAGACCCATTTAATAGGGGGATTGGTAGTGTATCAGGAATCACTTTTATAAATGATAAACTTGGTTTTTTAGGAGCAGTTAGACCTTCTGGTAATGAGGGAGAGTTATATCGCACAGATGATGGGGGGGTATCTTTTAAAAAGGTAGAATATCCGCCGCATGAAGTGAAATTAGATTATACACAGTCCGCAATAAGTCCTTTTGATTCTCCTAGTATGCCATATGAGAAAGATGGGGTTTTTAATATGTTAGTTGGACAAGGGGCAGATGGAGACTACAATGGCGATAGTAGTGCACTTTATCAATCAAAAGATAACGGAGAGACATGGGAATTTGTAGAAGAAGTGAAAAAAAAATAGTCAGAATGTTCTTTTGAAAAATAAGGTAACTACTCAGCTATACATTTTATTTAGAAGTTTGGTAAGGAGTATAATTCCAGCGATGAAGATAAAAATGGACCTACACCTCGCTGCCTTTCTTTGTTTTAAAGCTTGCGCGTGGCAGGAATAGGCACTGACTGCCTCTATGCATGGCCAGTCCCTCTCGCCCATTTAAAAAGATGCTTTTCTGGCTTTTTTCATAGAGGGGCTGAGTAGTTACTAAAAGTAAATAATTTAAATCGAACCATAAGCTTGCCGGCAAATTTATGGTTCGATTTTTTTTAGGGCAAAGATATCGTTCTAAACGGGTATCACCACATCGCTATCAACTTAAAAGAGTGAACACCAAAAAAATGAAAAAAGAGCTGACTTTTGATGAGTTTATTTTTGTAAATCTAAAAAATTTTAGTTTAAACTTTCTTGTTTAAATAGTTTGGAGTTTCATGTCTTTCTACAACAGATGGGGGAAGGGGTTAATCCCCATTTTCCCGAGTTTACGTTAAATTCACATTTAACGTAAACAACAATTGTAGGAATCTAAAATTTTCATTTATCTAATCTAACAAGAGACCGTTTTTATATACTAATTAAAGTAGAATTTTAACTATGTATTTTTTACACAATAAAATTAAATATGTAATGAATAATGCATGACATTTTAAACCACTACTCTAACAGAGAAAATAATGAAAGTTCAGTAAGTTTGCATTGCTGAACTTTTATTATTTATTTTTTCCTATTCTGCCTAAGCTATCTTTAATAGTTGTTTCTCCAAGCTGTGTGTATAATAAGGCCGTATCTTGGCTAGTATGCCCAAGTTGTTGCATCACTTGTAACGAATTTTTTTCTTCCATATATAATTTATTTGCCAATGTGTGTCTTAATTTATGAGGATACATTTTTTTCTATATTCCTTAGTATATTTTTCTACTATATCTTGGATAGCCCTAACGGAAAGAGGCTGTGCAGTATGTTTATACTTTGATAAAAACACATTTTTTAATTCTTTTCCTGGAACATATTTGTTATCTCTAATTTCCATATACTTTTCAAGGGCATTTAATGCAATTGGGGTAATCCATACAGAGTCTTCTTTGTTTCCTTTTCGTATTACATCAATTAGCCTTTCTTTTAAGTTTATATCTTCCATACGAAGATCGGCCAATTCACTTACACGAATACCACTACCAAGAAAAAAGGAAAGGATTGCTACATCACGATGTTCATCTCTTAGGAAATAGAATAACTGATGTTTTGTTAAAGATTTTTCATGCTCATACTTAACATAATTCAAAAATACTTAATCGTCATCATGATGAAATGTCTTATTTTTAGCGTGAAAGCTGTTATGAAAAATAATACATATAGATGATAAGGAATAATGTTAGAACATGTATAGGTAAGATATTGAATATTAAATAGTAATATGTATTTAAATTTATTTTTTGGAATAAAGAAACTTTTGTGCGCTGTCAAATTCCTATCAAATTAATACAACTAAATGTTATTAAAATAAAAAATAATCAATTATAAAAGTGATTTTGAACGTAAGGAATTTGTAAGGAAGAGGTAAGAAAAAAGAGATTTTCATTGTGTATGATTAAAATATAAAGAAGAGTGAGAGGAGAAAGACCATATATTTATATAGGGAAACAAATCAATTAATAAGACTTGTATGGAGGAAACGAGACATTACAAAAGTTAACATACATCTCAAACAAAGGATAGACTATTTTTTAGGTCAGAAAGCCGTTTGTAGAATAACGGATATAAGAGTGATTACAAATACAATGTCGTCCTTTTGCAGTTGGTTAAGAAGAAAGCTGTGTGATTAGTTCCAAACAGAAAATAAACATTTATACAATATGAATAGGGGAGAGGAATATTTTGATGAAAAAGCATCGTCAAATTACATTTACAGGTTTAGCCCTTTTAATAACTGGAGGTTCCCTGTTTTATACAATTCCAACCTCAAGTGTAAAAGCGGAGCTCACTCAAAATCTATCTAGTTCGTTACCAACAAGCAACCAAAGAGATCGAAATTCCGTCAAAGAGGCAATGCGGGATACATTGAAACTTGGATATCCAGGGATACTTGCTAAAACTTCTGAGGGCGGAAAAACATGGAGTTATGCAGCTGGGGTAGCGGATCTAAGTACCAAGAAACCAATGAAAACAGATTTTCGATTTCGAATTGGCAGCGTGACAAAGACGTTCACTGCAACAGTTATACTTCAATTAGCGGGAGAAAACCGCTTGAATCTAGACGATTCCATTGAAAAATGGTTGCCTGGTGTCATTCAAGGAAATGGATATGATGATAAACAGATTACTATCCGGCAATTATTGAACCACACAAGTGGTATTGCTAATTACACAACGTCAAAGGATTTTAATATCATGGATACAAAAAAATCTTATACTGCTGAAGAATTAGTAAAGATGGGAATATCCATGCCTCCAGATTTTGCTCCAGGAAAGAGCTGGTCGTATTCAAATACAGGATACGTATTACTAGGGATTATTATTGAAAAAGTAACTGGGAACAGCTATGCGGAAGAAATTGAAAATCGAATTATTGAACCACTTGAATTATCGAATACATTCTTACCCGGAAATTTAAGCGTTATTCCAGGAACCAAGCATGCCCGTGGATATATCCAATTAGACGGAGCAAGTGAGCCAAAAGATGTTACTTATTATAACCCAAGTATGGGGAGCTCGGCCGGAGATATGATTTCTACAGCTGATGATTTAAACAAATTCTTCACTTATTTACTTGGGGGCAAATTACTGAAAGAACAGCAACTAAAGCAAATGCTTACAACAGTCCCTACAGGAACAGATGAACTTGGCGATTCCGGGCTTGGAATTTTCAAAATGAAGCTTTCAAACGGTGTATCGATATGGGGGCATGGAGGAAGCATTCCTGGATTTTTAACTTTTGCTGGGGGCACACTTGGAGGCAAGCATACATTGGCCATCAATTTGAACAGCCTTAAAGCTGATAGTCCTGACCCTTTTAAAAATATTTTGTTTGCTGAATTTAGCAAGTAGATAAAAAGGAAAACGGATAAATTTTGTCATAGTTTTTATAGTTGAAAATATACTTTTCTGGTTCAAAAAACAATTTTTATGAAAAATATTTTGGGGTAAAGCAAGTTCTTAATTTGATGGATATTTGGTGGTACCCCATCGCTATCAAGCTAAGAAAACAAATTAACCCCAAAACAAAAAACCTTCACATTATATGTGATAGAAAAGGATAGATAAAGGCATTTTAGCCTTATCTATCCTTTTCTCTAATACAAATGATTACGTTTATTATTCAAAAGTAGGAATTTTTATTTTTATAAATCATAAAAATTTTAATTTGGATGCCGGTTTACCTGTATACCTTTGGTCGGCTACATGTGATTCAGCTTGGTCCTTCCATGCCACTCAAAAATCCAGTCAAAAAAAGAGGGAGAAGGCATTTTTTATTGAAGTTTGTTAATAGTAGCTTTTTAATTTGTTAGGGGGGATTGTAAAGTAGACTATTAATCTCTTTGATAATTTTAATTTTTCTTATAGTACAGGGCAAGCTGTATAAAAAAATTTAATTTCGAAAGGAGAATCAATAAATATGAGCACGAAAAGAAGGATAGGGAATAGGTTATTACTTGTTAGTGCAATTTGTACAATAGCTATTCCTTCAGTTTCATATGCGGAGGAAGTAATTTCACCTGAAAATTTTGTGAATGATTCAAGTTTGTATGAGGGACGGAATACGGATGTATTAAAATCAAGCTTATATCCTGGTACATATAAAAATCCGTTCAATCACCAATTTATTTCGGCATTAAAGGAAACAAACAACAATATAAAAAAATAGACAATCCTGAAAGTGAAAATCCTGTTATAGCTACTACCCTTTCATTTATCCGTTATATGGATACAGAAGACTATAAATCTGCAATTGATTTAACTTCTCGATCATTACAGAAAGTAATATCCGAAGAATGGCTGAAGAGTTATTGGAAGGAACTCCCTGCGCAATTACAAGCAGGTTCTTTTAAGGAGATTGGAGAGGTAACACAAAAAGAGACAAATTCTGTTCATACAAATGTAGAGATTAAATTAGTTTTTGAACAATTTACAGTACCTTTATTAATTAAGCTAGATCCATCTGGAAAAATAGATGATTTTCAACTTAGTATGTCGTTTAGTCCAGTTGCAGAGCGTCCGTCATATAGTAAGCCTGAATCCTTTGTTGATAAAGAAGTAGTGGTTGGAAGTGGTGCGTTTCCATTACCAGGAACATTGTCTGTTCCGAAGGGGAAGGGTCCTTTCCCAGCGGTTATTCTTGTTCAAGGATCTGGAGCAACCGATCAGGATGAAACAGCATTTGCTTTAAAACCATTTCGTGATTTAGCTGAAGGTCTTGCCTCGAAAGGAATTGCTGTCCTTCGCTATAATAAACGAACTTATGAACATGGATTGAAAACACAATCCAGTCCTTTTTATACAGTGGATAAAGAGACAACAGATGATGCTCTTCTTGTGACTCATTTTCTTAAAAATGAATCTCTGATAGATAAGAATCAAATTTATATTCTTGGTCATAGTCAAGGTGGAATGATGCTTCCGAAAATGATTGAAAAAGACCAAAATCAAAATATTGCTGGGGCGATTGTGATGGGAGGACCAGCCCGTACGATTCAAGATGTTGTTTTAGATCAATTTGAGTATCTTTTTTCTATTGGAGCAATGAAACCGGATGAATATAAATTTTACAAATCGCAATTTGAATTATTAAATGATCCCAACTTCTCTAGTCAGAATCCTCCAAAAGGTTTTTATTTAGGATCAGCAGTATTTTGGGATTCTATTCGTAAAGTTAAAGCAGCAGAAATGTCAAAAGAACAAAAGACACCGCTTCTAATTATTCAAGGAGAAAGAGACTATCAAGTTCAATCAAAAATCGAAATTCCTCTATGGAAAGAGCAATTAAAAGAACGAGATAACGTTGATTATCGACTATATCCAAAGTTAAATCACTTCTTTACAGAAGGAGATGGAGAATTAAGTAAACCGGATGAATATTATAGTCCTGCTAATATCCCTGAGTATGTAATAAATGATATTGCTACTTGGGTGCAAGGAAGATCGAAATAAAATTAGCACCCTTCTTTGTGCCTCCGCCATGTTTCAAATACGCCAATTACTCCTCCAAAAGAAGAAACGAGAATGGAGCGAATATAAAGCGATTTATGTCATAAAAGAGTACTTGCTACTTATTTATTATTCTTTACAAAAAGAAGCCAAAGAATGAACAAAGATATTATTTCATCTCTTCAATCTCTAACATAAAAACAGATAAAGATCTTTAATAGGTATGAGAAGTATTGTTTGGCTTCTGGTGAAAAGACGTGAAACTAGTTTCGATATAGTAATAATAAAGATGCTTAATTTTGATATAGAATATAATAGCCTTACTACATATTGAATGTAGTAAGGCTATTTAAAGATTTGAAAACAGGATAAACTTATTCAAAATTGCCTACCAAGAATGATGGAAAATTAGATTTATAGTCTTATTTCTTACTGCATCTTGTAACTACAGCTTAGCTAGCTCTAAAGAAATAACAAACCGTTTTCTCATTCGATAATTCCAATTTCTAGAGCCTTCTGGACAGCTTCTTCCTTGTTACGTACTCCTAACTTTGTGTAAGCCGAGGAAGCATAGTTTCTGACCGTACCATTCGATAAATATAGCCTTGAAGCTATCGTATTGTATCGAAGTCCTTTTGCTACTAGTTGCAATATTTCTATCTCTCTGGCTGTTAGTTCATAAGCAGTTGCTTTTGATTGTGGTGTCTCGTTTTGCTCATCAAACTGCTCAAAAATTTTGTGAGACATACCTTGATCAATCAGCGTCCCACCGCTATGAATAAGTCGGATCGTATTAGCTAGCTCTAACGTTTCAATGGATTTAAGTAAAAAACCATCCGCACCGTTACGAAGCGAGTCCAACGCCTGTTTCGTATCCTGAAACGTTGTAAAAATCAATACGCGGATATGTGGCCATTGTTGCTTAATTTTTTTTGTCGCTTCGACTCCATCCATTTGCTGCATATCTAAATCCATGAGTACAACGTGAGGTTGAAGGCGCCCACACAAGTCGATGGCTTGATCGCCATCTTCAGCCAAACCGACTACATTTATATCTTCATACCTGTCGAGTAGTGTACTCAAACTTTCTCGAACAAATGGCTGATCGTCGACAATTAACAAACGAATAAGTCCATCTTTTATTTCAGTTTGTCGCGGTATGGTACATGTAACAAGCATTCCTTCCTCTGGCTTTGTATATACAGACAATTGACCTTGCAAATTCATTGCCCGCTCTTTCATCGTATTCATACCGAAGCCTTCCTGCCATTCTACATTGCCCCTTCCATTATCTTGCACTTCTAATCTCGTATATTGTTGTTCAAACTGCAATGAAACTATAATTTCAGTCCCTTGACCATGACGTACCGCATTCGTAAGGGACTCTTGTAAACAACGAATGAATGCTATCTTCGCTTGTCGAGACAGTTGATATTCCTCTCCGAATGTTCGGAAGCTTACATCCACCTGAGCGTGCTCCTGAAATTCAGCTCCAAGATTTTGTAGAGATTGAATCAAGGAAGGCGATTGACATTGAGGATCCATTTGATGTAGGTAACCTCTCACGTCCTCGATGCTTTTACGTCCCATTTCAAGCAGGGAATCTAGCCTCTGTACACCCATTTCGGTAGCAAGATCGGTTCGCAACGTTTCCATCCCCATAATAATGGAAGTATAGGCGTGACCTACTGTATCATGCAGCTCACTAGAGAGCCTGTTTCGTTCCTCGGCCAGTGTAATGCGTTCGATTTGAGACATATATTGCTCAAGTACCGCGTTTTGTTTACGAATTACTTCATTTTGTTTATGATTGATGATTAATAAATGGAAAGCGAATCCCATTACATAAGCGAATCCGTAGTAGGTGACCATAATCCAATAGCTATTACTTGGCGCAACTGCATAGAAAATCCCGGTTATTACAAAAACTGTTGTTGGAGCTGTCCAATAATAGGACAAATGCCTACTATTTGCTGCGATAAGAAACACCGATATAAGAAAAATATTGTAAGCTTCTGGAAATAAAGAGGTTAAATATATACATAGTCCACCATATAGCAATATTTCTGTGAATAAGTAATATTTGTAATTGAACAGTAAGGCCACCCATGGAATAGAGAAGGCAATAATTTCCCAAAGAATAATAATCCAAAGTGGTAATGTTAAACCATCCTGAAAATTTAATGTTGCTAGGATGGTAGACACACTAACAAGTAGACGGATTCCTAACATAATCCAATCATACCAAAACCAATATTTAACCATATCAAACAATTCATTTACCCCCTAAGTAGCCTTCTTTCTCATTTCCTATAGTATAGAATAATCCTTCTTGCATTGTTATATTTTTAAGTTTAAACTGCCTACTATTCGTAGACTACAAACTTCTATCGATTTAGTTGCTGAATCATACTGCGTGTATAACCTCCAAATTTTTTCGTTAAACCATCTACCATTTTAATACTTATGGCGGTAAACACTATACCCATAAACATTATAAGGAGTGACTTTGGAAAAGTATCTATCTGTATGAAAATAATATTCATATCGATGTATCGATACAATAATGGTGCTAACAGGAACATAAGTGGCATTACATAAAAAATGATTGCACTAATGAGACTGAAAATGCCAATCACAAATTTCTGCATTAACCAAAAGACAGCAGACCAAGTGCGGCGATCCGTAAGTCCTAATTTCACTTGAGCCCAGTCCGATGTATCCGTTGTTACACTTCTATCGTAAGAGTCTGTCGAAATATCAGTATAAATTTTCGTTTGTATGCGCTCGAATTGGATAAAAGTTTTGGTAGTTTGTAGTACGCGTATAATTAATGGAATCCCAACTACCGTAAATGAAAGGGTGAAACTGAATAGCAGAGCTATTAAGTAAAAACAAAAATAAAACAAACCTGTAATGAAAGTTAGTAATAAAAAATAACCATTCTGGATGAATCTTGATCTCATAAAGTGCATCGCTCCTATCTATGTAATAAACGCATCATACTGCTTTTTTTGTCAAACTCACTAGTGTAAAAATGTCATATGACATTTTTACATGATGATAAAAGGGGGGATTAGCCTATTCTTAGTTAAAAACAAGATTATTTTATTAATCATCTACAAAATAATCCCGTTCTTGGATCAGCAAGAAGGGATTGTTTTGTACTTTTATTTAATATGAGATGGACTTGTTTTTCGGATATGAAAAATAATATCGAATTGCTCAAGCAATGAAGTATCAAAGTATAACGAACCGTCTGGGAGGAGTTGTCCCCCTATACTTAGTAATGGCCTTTTTGCTCTAACCCATTTCTCTGCGTGTCCTTTAAGGTGACGGTTATCCAATAAAAACATTTTATATGGTACTTTTCCGAGGGTGTAATTGAAACTTTTTACATTTTGTGGAATAGTATCTGTTGCAATCTTACCTCCGGTGGAAGGATTATATTCGCTGTATAAAGTGAAATTTCCCTCCGTAGTTGTACTACCAATTGTGACATAATTATTGTCTAAACGTTCCTTCAAAAACTGCCCCGCAGCATCAGGGTATAATTTCTCATCGATAATTCCTTTAGCCATATGAATATTGTGTGCCCATACCATAGTTTTACCACCAAATGTCTCTTGTGCCCACATTGCATGATCGGCCAAGTATTGCTCGTGTAGCTTTATTACATTTGGGTAGTCATTAGAAAGCAGCATTGTGGTAAATTTCTCTATTGCATTCGCTGTTGCTTTTACCCAGATGTACTCGGATGAACCTACATCTTTGTTTGTCTGTTCCTTCTCATCTTTTAGTAATTGGGCTACTTTCTCAGCGTTTGCCTTGAACTTTGCTTTCATTTCAGGAGCAAGATTCATATATTCCTGTATACTTCCAGTGAAAGAAGAAAGATCTTTATAGTTTTCTTCTACTTCTGCCCGCAAATCTGGTCGATGTTGCTTTACATAATCAATTACTTTATTAAAGACACTTTGGTCCATTGTTTTTAAGTCAAGTCCGATAAATTGGATTTTCTTTTTATTGGATGGATCAGCATTATAATCTTTCATCCACTCAATCATGGCAATAATTTCATCAGTAGGATATAACAATTTCAAAAACTCCCTAGGGTTTCCTTTTCCTGTTTGTATATATTCATTTAACTTTAATCCGTTTCCCCAATCTTCTTCCATTGTGAAATTTGTAAAACCCATCTCAGTAACCAAATATTTCACAAGTCGAAACTTCATAGTGAAAATTTCAGAGCTTCCATGAGTATTCTCTCCTAATCCTACATATTGTGCGCTCCCAATCATTTTCTTAAGTGGTTTTAAATCCTCAAATGGTTTTGACGGTTCTGTCGTTTTTAATGGATGCGCCTGTGATTGTATTGATTTAACGATATTTTTTTGGATTGATTGAGCTGAATCTTCAACTGCAACTGTTTGTGCTTTTCCTACTTCTCCACCTCCTGCGACTAATATAGCTGTACTAACCATTGCAACCATTCCACAATACCTCTTTTTTTTATTCATTTTTTTCACCTCAATTGAATTATTTTCAAAAGCAAGATTGATTCATGTACTTGCACGAATCAATTGCCGTAATTCAATTTTTATTTATTCCATATCATATTTTCTAGTTACATATTGTCACAAGATTATTTGACACAGGTCATAGGTTAAACATTACAGTTTCGTACTATCGGTTATGACAACTTATGAAGAATAATTACATGATTGAATCGTAAGTAAGGCTAGATTATGAATTTAAGAGGGGGGATTGATTAATCAATATGAAAAAACATCTTCATTCTGTGTTGTATTTCTCGAAATGACAGGAAGTTGATTAGATAAACAAATTAATAAAAGGGGAAGGACGGATTACAATGATATTACATGCAAAATCATTCCACAATATGGATAAAGTCCAACGTGCTAAAAAAGGACTGCAACTGTTTTTAAGTATTTTGTTCATTACTTCTATTCTTTTAAATGTAGTAATAATGATTACGAAAAGCATGCCGCTAATTGTGGTATATATGTTTACTCCTGCAATTTCTTCTATTCTAACTCGTATCATACTGCGAGAAGGCTTTAAAGATGTATCTTTTAGTCTAGATAACTTAAAGATATGGAAGGGGATTACTTTGGCCCTGATAATACCTATGATAATATGTGGAATTACATATTCGATTGCCTGGTTTAGCGGATTTGCGAGGTTTCAGCTCCCACAAGGTGGTATGCTAGAACCTATCTACAATATACTTGGACTTCAGTATCTACCGATACCATTACGTTTCATTTTTATAGTAGTATTGAGCGGAATTTTAGGAAGCTTGCTTAACTTAATCCCAGTTATGGGAGAAGAGATGGGTTGGCGGGGTTATATGCTAACAAGGCTAGTCGATGCGGAATTTTCACGTCCAATCCTTATTAGTGGATTAATATGGGCAACATGGCATGTCCCAATTGTTATTGCTGGTCTATATGTAGAGGGAACATCTGTCTTTCTCTCTGTACTTGGCATCTATTTTTGTATTGTACCATTCAGTTATATTACAGCTTATTTACGACTTATCACAGGTAGTGTTTGGCCGTCGGTTATCATCCACACCACTTGGAATGCTATTATTCAAGGGCCTTTTGCACGTGCAACTACAGGATATCAATTAGAGATTTGGATTGGAGAAGCTGGCTTGATAACCGCTCTTATTATTTCGATTACTGCAATAATTGTGTATCGGATCATAAGGTTTACTAAACGTGTATAACTTTGAAATAAAAGTATGATATTTTAAAAATGTAATTTTGTTACTTTTAATTGAGCATTCACAGCATGGGATAGATTAGGAGAGTCCTCAACCCATATTTTAAAATCTTGAGTAAATGAATCCGTCTCGCTCCAAACATAATTATGTTTGGAGCGAGACGGATTCTTATATGAGAACTAATCGTAATATCAAATCACATTTTTTTACTTCAAGGACATATAGAAAAGAGAAGTCTCATCTTTTGAAATGTAGTAGCTAATTTAGATGTGAATAGATTTAGAATTATTTATAAAATCATGAAATCTAGAAATACCAATTACCATGTTACGAAAGACGAATTAAGAGAGGATACTTGGATAATGCAACTCTCCTATTGTGAAGCAATAAAGAAAAAGCGTATAATATTATAGTTATCCCATTTTTGGGAGCGACCCGCGAATGATAAATAAGATTGTTGTTTTATCATCGCTTCTAAACATATATACAATGAAAGTAACACTGGAATACAGATAGGGAGTTATACAATGAAATTAATTATTGCCGAGAAACCAGATCAAGGTTTGGCTCTTGTTTCACAGTTTAAATATCGCCGAAAAGATGGATATTTAGAAGTAGAAGCAAATGAGTTATTTCCAAATGGAGCGTACTGTACATGGGCAATTGGTCATTTGACGCAGTTATGTAATCCAGAACATTATCATGCAGAGTGGAAAAAATGGTCACTTAATACGTTACCGATGATTCCAGAACGTTTTCAATTTGAAGTAACAAAGTCAAAGTATAAGCAATTTAATGTAGTGAAACAGCTGTTACATAATCCGGGGGTAACAGAAATTATTCACGCAGGCGATGCTGGGCGCGAAGGGGAATTAATTGTACGAAACATTATTAATCTTTGTAACGTGCAAAAGCCGATGAAACGTCTTTGGATTTCATCTTTAACGAAGCAAGCCATTTATCAAGGATTTAAAAATTTACTAGATGAAGCAGATACGATTAATACGTATTACGAAGCATATACAAGATCTTGCGCCGACTGGGTTGTTGGTATGAATGCATCGCGTGTTTTTAGCATTTTGCTAAAGAAAAAGGGAATGAATGATGTGTTTTCCGCCGGACGTGTACAAACACCGACACTCGCATTAATCGTAAAGCGTGAGAAAGAAATTGAAGACTTTAAGTCAGAGCCGTTTTGGGAAGTGTTCGCAACCTTTAATATTGAAGGGAAGAAATATGATGGGAAATGGGAGAAGGATAATGAATCCCGCTTAAAAGACCCTGATATGGCGAATAAAATTGCGGCTTTTTGTCAAGGGAAACCGGCAGAAGTGAAGGAAATGAAAACGGAACGTAAAGAGTTTCAGCCGCCGCTTTTATTTAATTTATCAGCACTGCAAGCGACAGCAAATAAAGCTTTTAAATTTTCGCCGAAAAAGACGCTTGATATAACGCAAGCACTATATCAAAAAGGGATAGTTTCTTATCCACGTTCGGATTCTAACTATGTTACACAAGGAGAAGCAGCGACGTTCCCTGATATTTTACAGAAATTAAGTCAGTTTGATGAATATAAAGGTTTATTACCGGCTCCGGTTGAATCGATTATGAACAATAAGCGTTATGTGAATGAAAAGAAAGTTACAGATCACTACGCAATTATACCGACAGAACAAGTTACCAATCCAAGCAAATTATCAGGCGATGAAAAGAAAATTTACGATATGATCGTAAGACGACTTATTGCGGCGCATTATGAAGTAGCAATCTTTGACTACACAACAATTACAACTCTTGTAGACGAACGTGCTGCGTTCATTTCGAAAGGAAAACAGCAAATACAAGAAGGTTGGCGTAAAGTTATTTTCCAAGACGATAAAGATGACGAAACGATTCTTCCAATTGTAGCTGAAGGTGACCAAGGAAAAGTTGTAAAGGTGAAAGTGAAAGAAGGAAAAACACAGCCACCGAAGCGTTATACAGAAGGACAACTTATTACGTTAATGAAAACGGCAGGTAAGTATTTAGAGAATGAAGAGCTGGAGAAAGTATTAAAGAAAACAGAAGGTTTAGGTACGGAAGCGACTCGTGCCGGCATCATTACGATGCTGAAAGACCGTAAATATATAGATGTGCAGAAAAACCAAGTGTATGCGACTGATAAGGGAAAAGTATTAATTACAGCAATCGGCGACAAAATACTAGCTTCACCGGAAATGACTGCAAAATGGGAACAACGTCTTGCAGAGATCGGAGAAGGTACCGCTTCACCAGCTACATTTATGGAACAAACGAAAAAGCTATCAGCTAAAATTATTGAAGATGCGGTAGAAATGTCGGAGAAATGGGATTTCACTGGATTACATGTTGAATCGATTGATCGAAAAGGATCGAAATTTACGACAGGTAAAAAGGTTGGAAGTTGTAAAAAATGCGATGGTGATGTAATTGATAAATCTACGTTTTACGGTTGTTCCAATTACAATACAACACAATGTGACTTTACCATCTCGAAGAAAATATTAAGTAAAACAATTTCGCAAAAGAATATGACAAAGCTCTTAAAAGGTGAGAAGACCGATTTAATTAAAGGCTTTAAAAAGGGCGAGAAAACGTTTGATGCGAAGTTAGAGTGGAAAGATAATAAGATTAATTTTGTGTTTGAGAATTAAGTAGTTTCAACAAGTGACAAAGCTCTTTCCCGAGTAAAATGTTCTGTATTCGATTTGAAAATATAGATAGAAAAGAAAAAGCATGACAATTTTATGTCATGCTTTTTTATTTTATATTTACAGGGTTTTGTATACTAGCACTAAAATTTATTTGAAATAATTGTTTGAAAAGGTGGTATGAAATAGTGTTAAGTAGCAATAAAGTCTTTTAAAATATAAAAAAGTTTAAAGATTCTTCTTTAACTAAACGGCAGTTTAGTTTTAATACAATGTTTGTTTTATCATTTAACCAAAGTGATAGAAGGTCAAAGAAAAGGCAGTAATAAAGAAGTGCCATTCCTAATGTGGACTGGCACTTGATAAGGTGCAAAATTCATTATTTGATTTCGGCTGAGGAATTTGATTCATCTATTTTTCCTGTACTTTATTATGATTCCTTGGGCAGCCTTTTCTGTTTTAAATACCCATTGTTGGAGAGGTGGTTGATAATACGGTATCATCCACCCTAAAATTTTGCCGATAAAATAGGCGGCAATTAGTGTGCCAATTCCTATTGAGCCTAATGATTGAATAAAAATTATACAAAGTGCACCAGCTACACAAATGTTTATTAAATCGCTCAAAATTTTTGCTTTACCGAATTTTAAATTAAATTTTTCACTAATTGCATAAGTTAATGCATCATACGGCATTAATGGCAGTTTCGCTGTTGTATAGCCCATTAAACCGACTGCTATAACAAATAAACTAACAATCAAATATACATTTCGAGCAAGGAGAGTTTCAGGTGCAGGGAAAAGTTGGACAAGGAAGAGCGTTGCATCCATGAAAAAACCAAATAAAAACGAAATAATGAATTGACTCACAAATTCATTTAACTCCATTCGTTTACTTAATATCACTTGAATGATAATGTATAAAACATTTGCAAGCGCCATTGTCACACCAATCGATAAACCAATCGTTAGCGTACTTGCATATGCTAATGATGACACAGGCGATACACCAAATCCTGCTTGAATCGACATGCTAATGCCAATCGACATAAAAAATAACCCGAGCACGTATAAGAAGATGCGCTTCAAGGTTCTGTTCCAATGATTCATAGTATCTCTCACTTTCTAGTTAATATTATCAATATAAAGACTATAGCTATAGAATTAAATATAACGCCAAATTCGACATATGAAAAATATATATATGATAAACTAATCATATCAAAAAACATATGACGGAGAGATACAATGGATTTCAGGCAATTATATTACTTTAAAGAAATTGTGAAACAAGGAAGCATTTCTAAAGCAGCAGAAGTGCTCCATATCGCGCAGCCCCCGCTTAGCCAATTATTAAAAAAGCTTGAAACTGATCTTGGCACAACTTTAATTCATCGATATCGTCAAAAATGGGAGCTTACAGCAACAGGTGAAATACTATACCAATATGCCAATCAAATGTTAATGCAAATTCAAGATGTAAAGCAGCAAATTCAAGAAATTGAACAAGGTATAGGCGGAACAGTAAGTATCGGTGTATCGTCTACATGTTCGAATATGCTCATTGACTATGTTAGTACGTTTAGAACACAATACCCTAATGTCAAAATAAAAATAGTAACTGGAAATTCAGAAGAATTATTAAAAAAACTAGAACAAAGAGAAATTGATGTTGCCTTACTTTTACGATTGGGCAATAGTGAACAATATGAGATGAAAATATTAAAAAAACAACCAACCGCTGTGATTATTCCATCAAGTTGGGCAACATCGTTTTCATCACAGCATGTGACGATTGAACAGATTGCCCAGTTCCCATTCGTTATGCTAGGAGCAATGGAAGGGCTCTCCTTCAATGAAGACCTTTTCAAGGTGTTTGATGAACATCAAGTCAAGCCAAATATCATTATCGAGTGTAAAGATATACGGATGGTTGTAGCACTTGTTAGTAGAGGACTAGGATTATCCGTTATTCCAAGAATGGATTACACATCATCATTTTTAGAACATACAACGCTTTTTGAATTGAAACAATTTGATTTTCATTTAGAACCTGTAATAGTAAAATTAAAAGACCAAAGAATTTCCAAAGTAGCATCTCAATTTTGGGAAATGGTTGATTAGGAGATATGAACAAAGCAAAAATAGTCTTCAATCAAGTAATAAAGACATCTTACGAAAAATTGAGCCGGGATAAAAAGTTCTTTACTTGAGGAAGTTTCAAAACTGACTGTAGCTTACACCGATGTTTATAAAAAGTTATAGAGCATTTCTTTGAATGAGGAATGCTTTTTGTTTTTGCTTGGAATAAAAATATACAACAAAAATATCACCTAAAATAATAAAATTTTATTGTAAAACAATAAAATTTATATTAAAATCAAAATCAGAATAAAAAAGCGAGTTGCTTTTTATGGAAAAGGTAACAACGTTGTTTTTTATAGAGGAGGTAAAACTATGAACAGTCACAATTTGATTATTGAAAATATGGATAACCCTCATGAGTTGGAGAGAATGTATAGAAAAGACCCGAAAGCTTTTAAAAAGTCATTCTCACAAGCATGGGAACAAAATCCGGATTCTCAGGTTCTGGGTATTTGGTATGAAAGATTACATTTCAAGGAGAAGGGAAATACAAGAAAGCCCTCCTTGATTCAAAAGGGTTTCTTATTCATGGGCATGTTAGCTATTCTAGCCGGATTAAGCACCAGAATCATTTTCCACTTTGTCGAACAGGAAGCAATTGCTCCGATTAATCTGGCTTTTGGTATAATCCCTTTTATTGCTGCCTATTTTGTTTACAATAATACTCCGAAAAAAAATATTATTTATTCCCTTGCAGCGTTGTTCCTAATTTCTGGGCTTTATCTTAATATGCTGCCATTAAATGATAAAGACAGTATTATCCTTGCTTATTTACACCTTCCTATATTCTTATGGGTATTGGTAGGGCTTGCGTTTACAGGAAATGAATATTCAAAAGGCAGTACAAGGTTAGCTTATATTAAATTTAATTTGGAATATTGTATTCTTTACGCCAGCATGGCAGTTAGCGGAATGATACTAGCAGTATTCACCATGCGGTTATTTAGTTTTGTTGACTTGGATATAGGAGAGTTCTATTTTAGTAATGTTGTTTTATTTGGTGCTGCCGCTCTCGCTATTGTGGCTGCATACTTAGTATCAATGAATCTTAAGTTTGCTAAAAATATTACCCCCTATATAGCTAAAATTTTTAGTCCGCTTGTCCTGATCACCTTGTTGATCTATCTTATAACGGTTATATGGGTTGGGAAAAATCCATTTTTGGACCGCAATTTCTTGATGGTCTTCAACGGAATACTTCTTGTTGTATTGGCTGTTACTATATTTTCCATTGTTGAGAGCGACTCAGATGAGAAAAAGAACATTTCAGATTATATAAATTTTGTCTTAATTGTTCTTGCGCTTATTATTGACAGTGTGGCTTTGTCAGCTATCGTGTTCAGACTTTCTTCCTATGGTATTACGCCTAATAGACTTGCTGTTTTAGGAGTAAATATACTGATTTGGGCAAATCTAATTTGGATTATGCTCTCTTATATGCGTTTTCTACAAAATAAATCCGGACCTTTACCTATCCAAGATGCCGTTACGAAGTATTTGCCAATCTACGGACTTTGGGCAGCGTTTGTTATATTTACTTTTCCTATCCTTTTTAATTAAAAAGGATCTGTTAATGTAACGAAAAGTCAATCTTCTATAACGTATAAAATTTTTAGAGCCGATAATTCAATTTTGCATTTATATAATTTCTCGACAATAAAAAGCGTCCCAAAGTGGGACGCTTTTTATTATGCGTATTGCCGTTTTTTCTTAATAAGTAACAACACTTGTGAAACACAAGCAAGTACTGGTAACTCAATTAACGGTCCAATAACGAGTGCAAGTGCGATAAGAGGCTCGTCTGGAAAAGCAGTCACAGCAATAGCGAGCGCAACAGGCGAGTTTCTTGCTAATGTTGTTAAGCTTAAACTTACTGTATCTTTATAAGATAAATGCAGGATGCGCCCGATAAATTGTCCTAGTAAAAAATTAATGATGAAGAACAATAGAACAGGAATGAGTAATAATAAAACAACATTCATATTTTGGAGTAAATATTTACCTTGTGATGCAAACATCGCTACAATTGCTAAACTTAAAAATACAATTTGAGCAGAGCTGAAAAACGGAATGATTTTATTCTCGAGTGTTTCAGCTTTTTTCATTTTATTCATAATGAATTTTGTAGCATGTGCAAATAAGAATGGTAAGACGATAACGATTACGATACTTTCTATTAAAATAGAAACCGCTACAGTCTTCATTACACCGGCAAATAAAAATAAATAAACGGGTAGCAATAATACTTGTAAAATTAAATTTACAGGCAAAATCGCTGTGGAAAGTGCTACGTTTCCTTTCGCTATTTCAGTGAATATTAAGTACCAATCTGTACATGGAGTAACCATTAACATTATAAACCCAACCCAAAGTGCTGGGTGATCTGAAAGAAATAATGCACCTAATCCCCAGGCGAGGAAAGGCGTCCATAAAAAATTAATGGTAAGGCTTGTTCCGGCAAATTTTAAATTGCGAAATCCGTTTTTAATCTCTTTCAATGGGATGCTGAGGAATAATCCATATAGCATGAAAAATAAGAAGGGGACAATAAATTTGTCTGAATACATATGTATGATATTAAATTGTCCGAGTACAATGCCACATGTAACAGCAAATAGAATAATAAAAGTTTGAATCTTTTCTATAGTGCTCATGAATAAATCCTTTCTAAATATGAATTTCCCTCTCTAAGTTAATTATACAAGTAATAAAGTCGTATTTGGTGTTTAATTATTATTTTTAATTCGAGATTTTATTTTTTATTAAAAGTTACTTGACTAAAGTAAGTTACTATATTACAATCACTTACATAAGGTAATTGAATAACAAAAAGTTATAGATTCCTGAAATGAAGGTCTCTATTGGAACTTTTTCTTAGAATAAGAATTTTTATGATGATGAATAATGAATATGAAAAGAAAGATTAGGTGAAGCAAATGGGACTATTTAGCTCATTATTTGGTAAAAAAGAAGAAATTACGAAAGTAGAGGAGAATAAAACTATGTCAAAAGTATTATTTGTAAAAGCGAACGATCGTCCAGCGGAGCAAGCAATTAGTTCAAAAATGTATGAAACATTTGTAAGTACTTATAAGGAAGCGAACCCAAATACAGAAATTACAGAGTTAGATTTATTTGCATTAGATCTTCCTTATTACGGAAATATCGCAATTTCAGGTGGATATAAACGCAGTCAAGGAATGGAGTTAACAGCTGAAGAAGAAAAGGCTGTAGCAACAGTAGATCAATATTTAAATCAGTTTTTAGAAGCTGATAAAGTTGTATTTGCGTTCCCATTATGGAACTTCACAGTACCCGCACCATTAATCACATATATTTCATACCTTTCTCAAGCTGGAAAAACGTTTAAATATACAGCGAATGGTCCGGAAGGTTTAGCTGGTGATAAGAAAGTAGTTGTACTAGGTGCTCGTGGTTCAGATTATTCTTCAGAGCAAATGGCTCCTATGGAAATGGCGGTTAATTATGTAACAATTGTACTTGGATTTTGGGGAATTACAAATCCAGAAACAGTGGTAATTGAAGGACACAATCAATATCCAGATCGCTCACAACAAATTGTTGAAGAAGGTTTAGAAAACGTTAAAAAAGTAGCTGCGAAATTTTAATTACTGATAGTAAATGGAAAAACCAACATGGATGACCATGTTGGTTTTTTAGTCTATATTCTATGTTAAAAAATGTATATTCATAAAATAAAAGAAAAGTTTGAAAATAGTATTGCAAAATATTATATAACAAATTATAATGAGTTCAAGAATAGTTGATACTCAAATTAAATATTCAGAAAATTCAATTAGTTAAAATTGGAAAATGAGATAAGGAAATTTGAATGGGGGTTATATTATGGCGAATAAAGTACCGTTTTCGTTCATAGTAGTTATTGGATTAATGTTATTTGCACTATTTTTTGGAGCCGGAAATTTAATTTTCCCAGCTATGCTAGGTCAATCGGCAGGAGAGAATGTATGGATTGCTAACGCTGGATTTTTAGTAACAGGTGTTGGATTACCATTACTAGGTGTACTAGCATTTGGTTTTTCGGGTAAAGATGATTTACAGTCATTAGCAAGTCGTGCTCACCCAGTATTCGGGATTGTGTTTACAACAGTTTTATACTTAGCGATCGGTCCGTTATTTGCAATACCAAGAACGGGTAATGTTTCTTATGAAATTGGTCTTAAGCCTTTTATGCCAGAAGGATTAGGTTCTACACCTTTAATTCTTTTCACAATTATATTCTTTAGCATCACTTGTTTTTTTTCGCTAAATCCTGCGAAAATTGTCGATATTGTTGGAAAAATATTAACGCCAATTAAATTGACATTCATCGGTATTTTAGTAATCGTTGCTTTTATTCATCCAATTGGAGATATGCAAGCACCAGTGGAAGGGTATACATCACATGCATTCTTTAAAGGATTCCAAGAAGGATACTTAACAATGGACACGCTTGCATCATTCGTATTCGGAATCATCATCATTAATGCAATTAAAGAAAAAGGTGCGAAAACGAAAACACAGATTATGGTCGTTTGTGCAAAAGCGACAATCATTGCAGCATCTATTTTAGCAATTATTTATACAGCACTTTCTTATATGGGAGCTTCAAGTGTTGCGAAGCTTGGACATTTAGAGAACGGCGGAGAAGTATTAGCGAAAGTTTCTAATTACTATTTCGGATCATATGGTGGAGTATTATTAGGATTAATGATTACAGTTGCTTGTTTGACAACTAGTGTGGGACTTGTATCAGCATGTTCTTCATTCTTCCATAAGTTATTCCCAAATATTCCTTATAAAGCAATTGCAATCACGCTATGTGTATTTAGTGCAATTGTTGCAAACGTAGGATTAACACAATTAATCGCAGTTTCTGTTCCAGTATTAACAGCAATTTATCCACTAGCAATTGTATTGATTTTCTTAACATTCTTCCATTCACTATTTAAAGGAAGAGCTGAAGTTTATCAAGTGAGTTTAATTGTAACATTTATCATCAGCTTATTCGATGGATTAAGTGCAGCTGGAGTTAACATTGAAGTAGTAAGCCAAGTGTTCACTAAATTCCTTCCGATGCAGGAAGTAGGATTAGGCTGGATCTTCCCAGCGATTATCGGTGGATTTATCGGATATGGCATTAGCGTTTTAAAAGTGAAAAACCAAGTTCAACCTGCAACTAGAGCGGACAAAAAAATAAGTTAATTGAAAAAGTTATAGAACTTGTTTCTATAACTTTTTTTGTTACTATTAATAAGGAGTAAAAAATAAAGTAGTAGGGGAAATAAAATGAAAAAAACAATTGATCATATCGGAATCGCAGTTCGTGATATAGATAGTACGATACGTTTTTATGAACAGGTTCTATCAGGGAAATTAATAGATCGTTACGTAAGTGAAGCACCAGGTGTGGAAAGTGAAGTTGCTATTATAGAAGTGGATGGAGATAGAATTGAACTACTTGCACCGACGAATAATACAACATCACCAATTGCCCGATTTATAAAACAAAAAGGGAAAGGTGTTCATCACGTTGCATATCGTGTCGATGATTTAGATGTAGCTTTAGAAGAATTAAAAGAACAAGGTATTCGAACATTAGAGCATACACTTCGAATGAATAAACATGGTAGACGATTAATTTACCTTAACCCAGCGGATACAGAAGGAACGATTATTGAGTATTGTGATTATCCGGAAGAGAAATAGAAGAAGGATATTTTTTAAAAGGTGTTACGTTATTACGTAACACCTTTTAATTTATCCTGCTATTTGTAGGAGTCTTACTGCCCGTAAAAGCGCCATTGGTGAGGGCTGATTAAAGTTTCACTTTATGTATTTCACATTTTCTTCACAAATGATTCACGAGAACTTTTCTTCTTAGGGAACTTACATAAATATATTTTATGATATAATTACAATCGACTTTAAAAATATAAGTTATTTCAATTAGAGTAGTTACTATTATATTAGTAGTTTAAAGGTAGGGAGAAATTAAGTATTATATTGTATGGTAATTTATACTTAATCAGGTTAATATTTCGTCAGAAAATCAAACTAGGAAGTATAAAGTAATAAAGGTGTAGTGATGAAGAAGAAAGAAGTGAAATGAGTGTGAAAGTAATGAGAAGGTTAGGGGCATGGCTAGTAATAGCATGTGTGCTTATTATATTGATACCAAAAAGCGCGTCTGCTCATGCGTATGTTGTGAAATCAAATCCTATGGAAAATGAAACGTTGAAAAAAGCACCAACTGTCGTGAAAATCGAATTTGATGAGGATATACAAGTTTCACATTTTAATACATTGTTTGTAAGAGATACCTCAGGTAAAAGAGTAGATTTAAAAGATGCTCATATTGATAAAAGAAACAAAAAACTATTAGAGGCAGGGGTAAAAGAGAATCTTAAAGACGGTCTCTATTCTATTCAGTGGAAAGCTATTTCAGCTGATGGACATCCAATTCAAGGAGTTATTCCGTTCCAGATTGGGTTAACCGAAGCGGGAGCAGATGATGTACAAGTAGAAGAGATGGGGTATGTCCCGCAAATCGATATGATTATGGAACGCGGGGTTCTATATACAAGTTTCTCACTATTTTTAGGAGTTCTATTCTTTAATCTTATTATATATAAAGGGAATGTAATAGAAGTTCACTCAAGGAGTAAGAGAATAATATGGATATCATTAATAGGTATATTCATTAGCTTACTATGCAATCTACCATTGCAAGCGAAAATAAATGCTGATGTTTCGTGGTTAGAAGCATTTGATCCACTATTATTAAAAGAAACATTGCAACTATCTGTTTTTGGTTATGTATGGATTACTCAAATGGCTCTTATTAGTCTGCTTATCATTGTTACTTATTTTGCTGTGAAGCGTGAGAAACTTTCATCGTTTAAAGTATGGAGCATTCCAATATTACTTTTTATTGGGTTACTCGTTATGAAAGCCTTTAATAGTCACGCATTTGGTTTGAAGTTTAAAGACATTGCTGTCGTTATGGACTTTCTACATTTATTCGCAGCTTCGTTATGGGTTGGCGGTCTATCATCAATTATTCTTCTTTTACGTAAAGAGGATGACAAGTGGACTACGTATTGGGATGCAATTAAGCGTTTTTCAACATGGGCAACAGGTGCTGTCATAGTCATTGTATTAACGGGTCTTTTTAACAGTACATTTTTTATTCCCACGATTCATTCCCTATTTGATACGAAGTATGGATTAGCATTATTAGCAAAGATACTTTTATTCGTTTTCATGGGGATATTGGGAATTATTCATTATGTGAAAGGGAAAATGCGAGCCCGGCAAGGATTAGGTGCTACGCTGAAAATAGAGTTGATCATTGGAATTATCGTTTTCATAATCGTAGCTTTTATGACAAACGTGCAAACACCGCTGATGCCTCCTACTGGACCTTTTACAGAGAGTAAACAATTAGATAATGGATATGAACTTACTTTACATGTAAGCCCTAATAAGGTAGGACAGAATACATTTCATATTACTTTGAAGGATGAGAATGGACAGCCTGTTACTAATATGGAACAAATTATATTGACGACTCAATCGTTAGATATGAATATGGGCCAAGGTTCATTTAAAGTTTCAGCAATTTCACCGGGAGAATATGAAGCGGAAGGTATGTATATTAACATGACAGGAAATTGGAATATACAAGTTCACGGGTTAACAAAATCTCTTGATAGCTTCGATACTGATTATAAATTTATTGTAGGTGGCAGATAAAGTGAAACTTTAATCAGTAGGAGGGGGCATCTCCCACTGATTATTAGCCTTCACCAATCGGCTTTTACGGGGGCAGCAGGGCTTCTACCCAGATTCTTTGCTCCAGCAGAATTTTGGGGTAGGAGTCTTACTGCCCACAAATAGCGGGATAAAGAGACGTTACAGATGAAAAGGAGTTAATAGAAAATGAAGCGTATAAAAAAATTAGGAACAACAATGATCGCAACAATAATTGCAATGGGAATTTTTTCGTTACCTGTTAGCGCTCACGTAACTGTGCAACCAGCAACTTCGGATGCTAACTCATGGGAGACTTACACGATAAAGGTACCAGTTGAAAAAAATGTGGCAACAACAAAAGTCACACTAAAAATACCGTCCGGCGTTGAGTTTCAACAGTATGAACCAGTGTCAGGATGGAAAGTGGAAGAGCAAAAAGATGCAGCTGGAAAAGTTAAAACTGTAGTATGGGAAGCAACAGGAGAAGGGATTTTATCTGGTCAGTTCCAACGATTTACTTTCGTTGCTAAAAACCCAGATAAAGAACAAAAGATAGCTTGGGATGCATATCAACAATATAAAGACGGAGAAATTGTTGAATGGACAGGCGATGAGAAAGCTGAAAAACCGCATTCAGTTACTACAATTGCAAAAGGTAAGTCCTTAACTGGGGAACATGGGGAAGTATCTAGTGTGGGAAAGAATGAAAGTACAAGTAATATGCAAACAATAGCAATTGTGTTATCAGTTTTAGCGATTGTATCTTCGGTAGGTACGTTTGTTTTTGTAGTACGTCGTAAAAAGTAAGGTATAAGAAAGAGCCTACAAATAGTAGGCTCTTTTTCACGTTTATTTATTTCACTTCAACTTGCTGCCCTACAGCAAGTGTTTTCGGCTTTATATTTACAAAGCAAATACTCACGACAATAAATAATAGACCGATAAACAAGCTCATTGTAATGGCCTCATGTAAGAAAATTGAACTTACAATAATAGCGATAAGAGGGATAAGGAATGTATAAGCTCCAACTTTACTTGCTTCACCAGCTCCAACAAGTGTGAAGTAAGCGAGCCACCCCATTGCAATAACAAAGAACGAGATAAAGAGTAGCACACTAACAAATGGCATACTCCAAGCGATACTAGACCAGCTTTCAAACTCTGATCCAAATCCGACTAAGCAAAGACCTCCAATAATAAGCTGAAGTGTTACCATCCAAATAGCATTAACGCGGTGCCCGGTTTTTTTTATAAATACTGTACCCAGTGCCCATCCAATCGCACAACCTAATGCGAGAAGGATTCCAATGATAGAAATATGGCCGGTTAAGCTACTAGAGCTAATAACCCCCACGCCAATAAATCCTAGAATTAAACCGAAGATTTTTAAGCCATACATTGATTCTTCAAGCCATATCCACGAGAAAATGCCGAGTAAAACAGGCTGTAGAAATACAATTGCGGAAAATAATCCAGCGGGCATGTATTGAAGACCGACAGTTTGTAGTCCGTAAAAGATAATGATGTTAAGTAAAGAAGAAATAACGTATAAATGCCAAGTTTCTTTTAAATGTAGCTCTTTGTATTTCGGTAATGCGAAAATAAGTAAAATGAATCCCCCAATTAAAGTTCTAACGCCTGCAAATAAAACAGGTGGTGTATAATGCAAGGCAAATTTAGATAAAGGCCAATTAATTCCCCACATAATAACGAGAAAAGTAAGGATTATGGCCGTTTTTGTTCGAGAAAGCTGTGTCACGGTAAGACCTCCTTGTTGTATTTCATTTCACTATGATATGATATCGACTGTGATAAATAAAATGAATCTTTTTTATAAGGGGTATAAGTGATTAGTTATGACCATTACACAACTACAAGTTTTGATTAAAACGGTTGAATTAGGTAGTTTTACGAAAGCAGCAAAAGCACTTAATATGACACAGCCTGCTGTCAGTCATGCCATTTCAAGTATTGAGTCAGAATTAGATATTACGATTCTTATACGTGATAAGAGAGAAGGTTTAATTGTTACTGACGTAGGAGAGAGAATTCTTGTTCATATTAGAGAAATATTGAATGGAATTGAGAAAATTGAGCAAGAAGTTGCGATGGAGAAAGGACACGAAGTTGGGACGATTCGAATTGGGAGTTTTCCGAGCGTTTCTGCACATTTCTTACCCAAAATGATAAACCTTTTTAAGGAGAAGTATCCGAACTTAGAAGTCGTTCTTTGTGAAGGAACGATTAAAGAAGTTGAAGATTGGTTAGTATCGAGGGTTATTGATATAGGAATTGTTATTTTGCCTAATAAAGATATGGAGATTGTTCCATTAGCGAAGGGGAAAATGGTTGTTATCTTAAGAGAGGATCATCCTCTCTGTAAGAAGGACGCTATTACAATTAGTGATTTAGAGAATGAACCGATCATATTATGTAAGGGTGGATACGAACCACCCATTATTGATATGTTTAAACAAGCAAACGTACCACTTCGGGCTGAGTATGTAATTTCGACAGTTACTACAGCTTTAAATATGATTCAAGAAGGATTAGGCATTGCAATATTGGCTGAATTATCTTTAACGAATTTACCAAAAAATGTGCAAACGAGAGAATTGGAACCACAAGTATGGAGAGAAATTGCTTTAGCTGCTCCTTCATTAAAGGATTCTTCAATCGCTGTGCAGCTATTTATTGAAGAATTTCAAGCGCTATTTGCAGAATAAAAAGAGGTGTCTCATATATCATAATGGGACACTTTTTAATTTACTTATAAAAAATCTGTGAAAAGGATTGACTTATTTTTTAGTTGTAACTATAATGATTACATCGAGGTGGTGATGACGATGAAAATTAGTAGCCGCTTTTCTATAGCTGTTCATATTTTATCTATTTTGAAAAACAATCCATCTTCACTTTGTACTTCAGACTATATGGCTGAAAGTGTAAATACAAATCCGGTAGTAATCCGTAAAATTATATCGTACTTGAAACAAGCTGGATTTGTTTACGTAAATCGCGGGCCAGGTGGTGCGGGATTATTAAAGGATTTACATGAAATCACATTGTTAGATGTGTATCATGCAGTGAACGTAGTCGAAGAAGACAAGCTATTTCATATTCACGAGCAACCAAATCCAGATTGTCCAATTGGAGCGAATATTCAAGTGGTGTTAGAAGTTATATTAATTCAAGCACAATCCGCGATGGAAGAAGTTTTGAAAAATATTTCGATGGAGCAGTTGTTTGAATCTTTACAAGAGAAAATGAATGCTTAAAATAATATCTATATTTTTTTATTATCGATGTAACTATATTGATTACAACTATAAAGGTAAGGTGTAAAAATTATGACTGTAAAAATGAAAGTATACTCAGACTTTATATGTCCGTTTTGTTTTTTAGCAAAAGGTCCATTAGATGAGGTAGTGAAAGAGAAAGATGTAGAGATTGAATGGATGCCATTTGAATTACGTCCAAGTCCATATTCAAAAATAGACCCATGGAATGAGCCAGAAAAATTAGGTTCATGGGATGCTTTCATTCTTCCGACAGCGAAGAAGTTAGGAATTGATATGCGTTTGCCACGTGTTTCCCCACATCCATATACGCATTTAGCTTTCGAAGGATGTCAATTTGCGAAAGAACGTGGACTAGGTAATGAGTATCATCACCGCGTATTCACAGCATTTTTCCAAGAAGAGCAAAACATTGAAGATATTGATGTGTTAACAAAATTAGCGGTAGAAGTAGGACTTCCTGAGGCGGAATTTAAAGATGCTTTAGTAACTCGTAAATATAAAGAAAAGCATCAAGAAGCAATTCAGCACGCATATGATGAAGCGAATATTATGGCTGTTCCAACTGTCATGATTGGAGATGAAGTCATTCAAGGGCTTGCTAGTAAAGAAACACTAGAAAGGGTCATTGATAAAGAAATTGAAAAGGATAAAACAAATTCATTTGAAGGTGTGCAATGTAATACCGATGGATATTGCTAATTCGATTGTTATGAAATAACAAAATAAATAATAAAACAAATATTTGGAGGAATTAAAATGTCAGCAACTACAACAAATTTAAAAGAAGCAATCGTGAACCGTCGTTCAATTCGTAAAGTAACAAAAAACGATGCGATTACGAAAGAAAGAATTGAAGAAGTGTTAAAAACAGCTTTACACGCACCAACATCTTTTAATATGCAAAGTGGCCGTATGGTTGTATTAATGGATGGAGAGCATGAAAAGTTTTGGGATATCGTAAAAGAAACGCTTAGATCACGCGTACCAGCAGAAAACTTTGAAGCGACTGTAGAAAGACTAAAAGGTTTCCATATAGGTGTAGGTACAGTTTTATTCTTTGAAGACCAAGCAACTGTAGAAAAAATGCAAGAAAATGCACCGTTATATAAAGATCAATTCCCATTCTGGTCTCATCAAGGTAATGCAATGTTACAACATACTGTGTGGATGCTATTATCTGCTGAAGGAATTGGCGCATCACTGCAACATTACAACCCAATCGTAGATGCTGAAGTAAAAGAAACTTGGAACATTCCAGCAGAGTGGAGCTTAGTAGGTCAAATGCCATTTGGTGAACCAAATGAACAGCCAGCAGAAAGAACATTCTTACCTACTGAAGATGTAGTGAAATTTTATTAAGAAATACAATATGTAACGATAAGGAAGCTGTGCTTAGAAACAGCTTCCTTTTTTGTATTAGTGTTAATTTATAAGCATTTAGGGAAGGAATATAACAAATAGTCAGGTGAGAAAGGAAGTAGGAAAATGAATGACGAGAAAAAATATACAGTGGTAGGTACTGATGTCGAGGAAGTAAAACGTTTAAATAAAAATTCAGGATTAACGTATAATCAAGTGAAAGAAATGTTAGCGAAGCAAATGCAAAAAAAGAAGTGATTAGATTGAAATCATTCATTTTTTCATTTAACATTTTGATTGGAGAGAGTTAAGTAAAAGGTAACTCTCTTTTTTATATAACTGAGCAACTGTAAGAGTGGAGGAAGCAACATGAAAAAGTGGGTAAAGATAACGTTGTCTATCGCGGGAGGTATTGTCCTATTGGTATGTGCCGGTGGATATTACGTGTATAAAAATTATTTTCCAAAGGAACCAGAGCGTATTGTATATGATAAAGACAGAGTGTTACAGCCGATACATAACCAGCTTAAAGGGATCAACATAGATAATGTAAAGATAAAAGAAAAAGCAGTTGTAAATGCAACTGTGGATGAACTTCAAAATATGGTCGATGATGGAAAATTATCATATGAAGAATTAACGAGTATTTATCTCTTTAGAATACAAGAACATGACCAAAATGGAATATCATTAAATGCTGTTACAGAGATTAATCCAAATGCAATAGAGCAAGCACGAAAGTTAGATAAAGAGAGGTCGTTAAATAAAAAATCGAACTTATACGGCATTCCTGTCATCGTAAAAGATAATGTACAAACTGCAAAAGTGATGCCGACAAGCGCAGGCACTTTTGTATTAAAAGATTGGGTTGCAGATGAAGATGCCACGATTGTGAAGAAGTTGAAAGAAGAGGGGGCATTTGTTTTAGGTAAAGCAAATATGTCTGAATGGGCGAATTATTTATCTTTTACAATGCCAAGTGGATATAGCGGGAAGAAAGGGCAAAATTTAAATCCGTATGGTCCAATTACATTTGATACATCAGGATCCAGTTCGGGGTCTGCTACAGTGGTTGCGGCAGATTTTGCACCGCTTGCAATTGGGACAGAAACGACGGGATCTATTGTCGCACCAGCGACGCAGCAATCTGTAGTTGGGTTACGTCCATCGTTAGGTATGGTTAGCAGAGCCGGCATTATCCCATTAGCTGAAGCACTTGATACTGCAGGGCCAATGGCAAGAACGGTAAAAGACGCGGCAACGTTATTTAATACAATGGTAGGTTATGATGAAAAAGATGCTATGACAGAAAAAATGAAAGATAGAGATAGAATAGATTATACGAATGATTTATCAATAGATGGATTAAAAGGAAAAAAGATAGGGATTCTTTTTTCTGTAGATCAACAAGATGAAAATAGAAAAGCAGTAGCAGAAAAGATTAGAAAAGACATTCAAGATGCCGGTGCGATATTGACTGATGATATTCAGTTAAGTAGCGAGGGTGTAGATAATCTGCAAACATTAGAATATGAGTTCAAACATAATGTTAACGACTATCTTTCGAAGCAAAAAAATGTGCCTGTAAAATCGTTAGAAGAGATTATAGCGTTTAATAAAAAAGATAGTAAAAGAAGAATGAAATATGGACAAACATTAATTGAGGGCTCTGAAAAATCTGCTATAACGAAAGATGAATTTGAAAAAGTAGTTCAAACGAGTCAAGAAAATGCAAGGAAAGAGCTAGATAGATATTTAGTAGAAAAAGGATTGGACGCTTTAGTCATGATTAATAACGATGAAGTTCTTTTATCAGCTGTAGCTGGTTATCCTGAATTAGCGGTACCAGCAGGCTATGATAAAAATGGAGAGCCAGTAGGTGTTGTATTTGTCGGGAGGCAGTTTGGTGAAAAAGAACTTTTCAATATTGGATATGCGTATGAACAACAGTCTAAAAATAGACGTTCTCCTAAAATATAGAATTTAAAAATAGTTTTTAGGAAAGGATTAGATAAAAAATCAGACATTAAAAAAGAAAAAAAGGATTCTTCCAAATTAGTAAGAAAGATTGTCTATAGAAGTTCATAAAATGTAATAGTATTACAATGAATACGTTCGTTTTGTAATATATCAAATTTACATCCATAGAAGGGGGAGGTTAAATCTTAATGAATGAAGTGAAAAATTTTTTTCGAAGTAGAGGGTTTCAACGGTTTATCGTTTTAATAATATTAGCGTTTGTATTATACGGATTAAAAAGTATGATCAATTTAATATTAATTACGTTTATACTGACATTTTTAATGGATCGGTTTCAACGTTTTATTTCAAAGAAATTGAAAGTGAATCGAAAAATTGTTATCGCATGTTTGTATATAATATTAGTTTCCTTTATCGGCACGACATTGTATAAATATTTGCCTGTGCTAACGATACAAATTTCACAATTGATTTATCAATTTAAACTGTTTTTTCAAAATCCACCGGATAATGAGATCATTAAATATGCACTTTCGACAATTAATGGAATGGAAGTATCAAAATATATAGAACAAGGTGTAGATGTCATCTATCAATCGATAGCGAATATAGGAAAGGTGAGTTTACAAATATTATTGTCTCTAATATTAAGCTTATTTTTCTTATTAGAAAAAGAGCGTATTATTACATTTACTTCTAAGTTTAAAGAGAGTAAACTAAAGATTTTTTATGAGGAGATTGCATATTTTGGTGAAAGGTTTGCAAGGTCGTTCGGTAAAGTAATTGAAGCACAATTTTTAATTGCAGTTGTAAATTGTATCCTGACTGTCATTGCATTAATCGTTTTAGGATTTCCACAGCTTCTCGTATTAGCTGTTATGATTTTCTTATTAGGGTTGATTCCTGTTGCCGGCGTAATCATTTCACTGTTTCCACTTTGTATCATTGCCTATAACGTAGGTGGGGTTATGTACGTTTTGTACATACTAGTGTTCATTACAGTGATTCACGCTCTTGAAAGTTATTTTTTAAATCCAAAATTTATGTCTGCAAAAACGAATTTGCCTGTCTTTTATACATTTATGATTCTCATCTTTTCAGAGCACTTCCTCGGAATATGGGGGCTTATTATCGGGATACCGATCTTTATCTTTTTATTAGATGTACTTGACGTAAATAATGATAAATTGATTAAAAGCAATAAGTGATAGAAATAACCGATGTTGTCTTTTTTGAAAACATCGGTTATTTCTTATTTTTTTTTTGGAGGAGGTAGTTTTATAAATTTATTTGCAATTAAAGCTATAATAACAGCAGCAAAAATAAGGACCGCGATTATGCCAATCCCCATACCTGCCCATCCTCCTATAAGGAACATACTTATCGGTATTGCTAATAAGCTTAAAATAATAAGGATCAACCCGAGATTCTTATCATATTTTTTAGTTGGAAATAGCGTTCTGATGATTAAAAAGAGAAAAAGTATTAATGACGCTACAGCTAGTAAGAGGATGACAATTGTCCAAGAATCATCCATAAAATCACTCCTTTCTATTATGGATAATATTACGGTTTAGATTGAGGGTGAACAATAAAAATATAAAAAAGCAATCCAATATGAATTGGATTGCTTTTTTGAATGAAATATACGATTAAAGAACGGGAGCCATTGTTTCTTTCAACACTTGAACAGAGTGATCGAATTTTAATTCTTCGTCTTCACTTAATTCTACTTCTAAAATTTCACGAACACCGCCACGATTTAAAACAGCAGGTACGCCGATATAAACATCTTTTTGACCGTATTGACCTTCTAAGTATGCTGAAACTGTTAATACGCTATTTTCGTCGTTTAAAATAGCTTTTGTAACACGTAGAAGTGACATACCAATACCATAATAAGTTGCACCTTTGCGCTCAATAATATGGTAGGCTGCATCACGAACATTTATGAAAATTTTGTCTAAATCTTCTTGTGTGTATGTGTTGTCTTTATCAAGAAGCGTTTGTAGTTTTTGAATACCAACTGATACGTGACTCCATACTGGAAGTTCTGTATCGCCATGTTCTCCGATAATATAAGCATGAATGTTGTGTGGACCAATGTCGAAGTACTCACCTAACATATAGCGGAAACGAGCAGAGTCAAGCGTTGTACCAGAACCGATTACTCGTTCTTTTGGTAAACCAGATTCTTTCCAAGTAACGTGCGTTAAAATATCTACAGGGTTTGTTGCGATTAAGAAGATGCCATCAAATCCGCTATCCATAATACTGCGAACGATTTGTTTAAAGATTTTAGCGTTTTTCTCAACTAAATCTAAACGTGTTTCACCTGGCTTTTGTGGTAATCCAGCTGTAATGACTACAAGATCAGCATCTTTACAATCTTCGTAGCTACCTTTCCATACTCTAGTTGGAGCTGGTGCAAATGGAACAGCGTGACTTAAATCCATTGCTTCTCCTTCGGCTTTTGCTTCATTTACATCAACTAAAACAAATTCTTCAGCTACAGCTTGGTTAATCATGCAGTAAGCATAGCTACATCCAACTGCACCTGTTCCTACTAATACAACACGGTTAATACCTTTTTTCATTTCACAATTCCTCGCAATTTCATTGATTTTATTATGTAAGATAATACGTCCTACTTCTATAGATTCATATCTAGTTTATTACATTTTATAAAAGATATTCAAGTATTTGAAAATGTATCCGTTCAAATTTGCGAACAAAACATAGGAATTCAGTTAACTGAATATAATTCAGTAAAATCCTTTTTAAAAGGGGAAATGGTATGGGGAATCCATTATCGATGGAACAAATGCTTCAAATTGTTCATGAAGGGCTTGCCAAAACGAATAACCCCAAACAAATTACAGTTGCCGGTGCAGGGATTTCTGGATTAGTTGCAGGTTCTTTATTAAAAGAGGCTGGACATGAAGTAACGATTATAGAAGCAAATAACAGAATAGGTGGCAGGGTGTATACGATTCGTGAACCGTTTAGTGCGGGTTTATACTTTAATGCAGGACCGATGAGAATTCCTGATACGCATGAGTTAACTTTAGCGTATATTCGTAAATTTAAACTACCGTTAAACCTTTTTATAAATAAAACTTTTGCAGATATCATTTATACGAATCATATTCAAACGAGATTGAATGTGTTTGAAAATGATCCAAGTATACTTGAATATCCGGTTTTGGATAAAGAAAGAGGAAAAACGGCAGAAGAGCTAATGCTTGAAGTATTAGAACCAATACTAAATTATATTAAGAAGGATCCTAATAAACACTGGTTTATCGTTGAAAAAAAGTATAAAACGTATTCGCTTGGTTCATTTTTAATGGAGTATTATTCGGATGGAGCAATAGATATGATTGGTGTACTTCTTGATATGGAAGCATATATGGGAATGTCTTTAATTGAAGTATTACGGGAAATGATTTTTTTTACTTCAACGGCGAAATATTACGAGATAACGGGCGGGATGGATGCATTACCAAATGCATTTTTGCCACAGCTAAAGGATAATATTTTTATGTCCTATAAAGTAGAAAAAATAATACAAGAAGATAATAAAGTGATGCTGCAAGTAAAACATGAACAAACGTTAGATCCATTTACAATAACAAGTGATATTGCTATTATCACAATTCCGTTTTCGGCGTTACGATTTGTAGAAGTTCAGCCATTTCATTTATTCACTTATTTTAAAAGACGAGCAATTCGTGAATTAAATTATATTGCTGCAACTAAAATTGCGATAGAGTTCAAAAGTAGATTTTGGGAAAGAGTCGGGCAGTATGGTGGGAAATCTATTACGGATTTACCGATACGTTTTACATATTATCCGAGCTATGGCATTCAGTCACCAGGGGCAGCTATCGTTATAGCAAGTTATACGTGGGCGGATGAGGCTTTAACATGGGATAGTCTCCCGCATAGAGAGCGTATTCGTTACGCATTGAAAAATTTAGCGCAAATATATGGGAATGTAGTCTATAGTGAGTTTATAACAGGGGAATCTTTTAGCTGGAGTAAGAATACGTATTCTTGCGGAGCATTTACAGCTTTTGAACCAGGCCAAGAGCTAGAATTATTTCCTTATATTGCGTCGCCGGCTGGAAACGTACACTTTGCAGGAGAACATACAACGTTGACACATGGGTGGATGCAGGGAGCGATTGAGTCTGGAATTAGAGTTGCTCATGAAGTAAATGAAAAGTGAAGATAGTAGATATATTTACAAATTGTTATTCTTTTAATAAAATGATAAATATAAATCGTAATTATTACGCTTTGAATACGTTTGAAATAAAGAAATGGATGGTTGATCAAATGAATAAAGTGGAAATTCATATATTAGGTGGTTTTTTAGGTAGTGGAAAATCAACATTATTACAAAATTTATTAGTAGCGGAGAAGAAGAAGAATAGAAAAGTTGCTGTTTTAATGAATGAAATTGGTGAATACTCAGTAGATACAGATATTATTGGTAAAGAGAATGTGTTAAGAGAATTACTAAAAGGATGTATTTGTTGTACGTTAAAGGAAGAACTTGAAATACAATTGCATTCATTATATCAGCAAGAAAGACCAGATGTGATTTACATAGAAACAACAGGCGTCGCACATCCAATTGAAGTGTTAGATGCATGTGTATCACCAATTTTAGCACCTTTCTTAGAAGTGAAATCAATTGTAGTCGTTTTAGATGCAGTAAGATGGTTAAATCGAAGTATATTAAGTGCAAATGTGCAACAGTTACTGCATGAGCAAATGAAATTTAGTAGTCACCTTCTTATTAATAAATCAGATTTACTAACAGAAGAAGATAAGAACAAAGTACTTGAAGAAGTGAAAGCAATAAATAATCATGCGAAATTGTTTGAAACAAAATATTGTAATATATCTTTAGATGATATAGAAGAAACTGAATTTGTGAGTGCTGGGGAACACGAGACACTTCATGTTAAACAGCATTTACATATACAAACGATGACGTATAAATTTACGAAATCGATTGATCAAGACAAATTATATGAATGGCTTTCGAATTTACCAGATAGTATTTATAGAGTGAAAGGTTTTGTGAAATTCCATGGAGATAAATACCCTCATCTATTCCAATATTCATTTGGCGTACCAACTTTACTAGAGCAAGATTTTGGTTTCCCGACAAACTTGGTAGTAATCGGGGAAGGGCTAGATAAGAAACAATTGGTTGAAGGGTTAGAAAGGGTAGAAAATAATTAAGTGCTTTTTATGTAGGCTGCAATAATTAACTTAAGTTAATTATTGCAGCTTTTTTCGTGATGAATACTGTAATGAAACAGTATTTTCAATTGGATAACGGAATATATATTGATTGTATGTCCGTTTCCATTTAATAGGAAGGTGATTATAGATTTGTGCCGAATGTAGAGGATACTACAAGAGTTTTCCATTATCTATCTTATAGTTTAAAAGTCATGATTACGGGCAGGGGAATTTGGCGTGTTTGATTCTATCAGAAAGTAAAGTATGGGGAGGATCACAATGTCGATGAAAAAACGTAAGTGGCTAAAAACAATGTTTACTGGTTGTGTTTTAGGTTCGTTATTAATAACGGCAGCTTGTTCAGGAAAGAAAACAAGTACAGAGGATGAAAAAACGATTAAGGTAGGGGTTCTTGCATCATTAACAGGTCCATTAGAATCGTATGGAAAGCAAACAGTGAACGGATTTGAATTAGGGTTAGACTATGCAACTGGTGGAACAGGGAAAGTGGAAGGGAAAAAAATTAAGTTTGTAGTAGAAGATACAGAAACGAAAGCCGATGTAGCGGTAAAGAAAGCTACGAAATTATTAGAAGAAGAGAAAGTTGATTTCTTAGTCGGATCGTCTAGTTCAAGTGATACGTTAGCGGTTTTACCACTTGCTGAAGAATATGAAAAAATTATGGTTGTAGAACCGGCAGTTGCTGATAGTATTACCGGGAAGAACTGGAATAAATATATTTTTAGAACTGGAAGAAGTTCCTCACAAGATGCGATTGCAGGAGCAGCAGCAATTGCGAAAAAAGATGTAAAGATTGCGACGTTTGCTCCAGATAACGCTTTTGGTCGTGAAGGGATTGCGGCATTTAAAGCGGGTGCGAAAAAATTAGGAGCAAACATTGTAAACGAGCAATACGCTGACACGAATTCAACAGATTTTACGGCAAATATTCAAAATATCATTAGCTCAAAACCAGATTACTTATTTATCGTTTGGGCAGGGGCAAATTCACCTTGGAAACAGTTGAAAGATATGAATGTGGAAGCGCAAGGTATTAAAGTCTCTACTGGTGCACCGGATATACCAGCATTAAAAACGATGGATGCATTAGTAGGAATGCAAGGTTTTTCTGTTTATTATCATGCACTTCCAAAAAATAAGGTGAATGACTGGTTAGTTGAAGAACATAAAAAAAGATTTAATGGTGCAGTACCAGATTTATTTACAGCAGGAGGAATGTCAGCGGCAATTTCCATTGTGGAAGCATTAAAGAAAACAAATGGTGATACAGATGTAAATACATTGATTAAGAAAATGGAAGGAATGGAATTTGATACACCGAAAGGAAAGATGAAATTTAGAGAGAAAGACCACCAAGCGATGCAGACGCTATATTCTATCACGTTGAAAAAGCAAGATGGTGTTGATTATCCGGTACCAGTGTTAGAGCGAGAATTAACGATGAAAGAGACAGAACCACCAGTTCAAAATAAATAGACTGAATTTTCTGTTGTTTTTGTATAAAGAGGGGATACCCTCTTTATACGTATTTCTTTCATACTGAAAGCTTTAAAGGGAGGGATTTCGTGACACATTTGTTAGAGACGAAAAATCTTTGTGTATCTTTTGGTGACCATCATGTTATTAAAGATGTTAATTTAACGGTACAAAAGGGAAAGCTCATTTCAATTATTGGACCGAATGGTGCCGGCAAGACAACGTTATTTAACTTACTAAGTGGACAAATTTCTCCGACGAAAGGTGAAGTGTATTTTAAAGGAAAAGAGATTACAAAATTATCGATTTCAGACCGAACAAGATTAGGAATCGGGCGCTCTTTTCAGCTTACAAATATATTCCCAGAGTTAACGGTACTTGAAAATGTACGTTTAAGTGTTCAATCATTCGTTCAAGATTATTACAGTTTTTTCCCGAATGTAGCTAAGTTAAAGCAGCAAACTGGAGAGGCGAGACGTCTTTTAAAAACAGTGCTACTTCATGAGAAAGAGGGGGTATTAGCAAAAGATTTAGCTCACGGGGAAAAAAGAAAGTTAGAGCTTGCTATGTTATTAGCATTAAAGACAGATGTATTACTGCTTGATGAGCCAACTGCGGGTATTTCAGTTGAGGAAGTTCCGGCTATTTTACAAGTGATTGAAAATATTAAAAAACATCCAGAGAGCACAATCGTACTCATCGAACACAAAATGGATATGGTACTAGGTTTGTCGGACCATCTTATCGTTTTATTTCATGGCGAGTTATTAGCGGAAGGGTTACCAGAAGAAATGATGAAAGATGAGCGTGTACAAAGTGCTTATTTAGGGGGATTATATAGTGGCTCTATTACAAGTGAATAATATAGAGACGTATTTAGATCAGTTTCATATTTTACAAGGGGTATCACTCACTGTTGAGAAAGGGACGATTACTGTACTGTTTGGAAGAAACGGGGCGGGAAAAACAACAACGTTGCGATCGGTTATGGGATTTCATCGGATAGCAAATGGTGAGATTTATTATGATAGTACGCAGGTCAATGGATTATCTACACATTTAATTTCAAGAAAAGGAATAGGCTATGTACCAGAAAATCAAGGGATTTTTCATGATTTAACAGTAGAAGAGACGTTCGCACTTGCGAGTGGAAAAGGGGAAGAAGTTCACGAGAAAATAGATTGGATGCTCGAGCTATTTCCTGATTTAAAGCAGTTTTGGAATAAGAAAAGTGGGCTTTTAAGCGGGGGACAAAAACAAATGTTGGCTATTTCAAGAGCGTTTATTAATAGTGATGGACTATTGCTTATTGACGAGCCAAGTAAGGGGCTATCACCAATTATGATAGAAAAATTAATGGTAGCAATTTTGAAAATGAAGGAGAAAACGACTGTTTTACTTGTTGAACAAAATTTTATGATGGCTAGTCAAATCGGTGATTATTTTTACATTATGGATAATGGGCGTATTGTGCATAAAGGTTTTATGAATGAACTGCGAGAGGATAAAGAAACATGTCATAAATATTTAGGTATTTCTTAACATTGATACGGGGGGATAGAACGTGGATGTGTTAATTAACTTATTTGTAAACGGCGTTTCAACCGGGATGCTTATTTTTTTATTAGCATCAGGTCTTTCACTTATTTTCGGCCTAATGAGCGTTTTAAACTTTGCACATGGTGGTTTATTTGCATGGGGAGCTTTTACAGGCGTTTGGTTATTTAATATGACAGGTAGTTATGTGTTAGCGTTAGTTGGAGCGGTTGCTATGGGAATGTTGCTTGGTTTTATTTTAGAACGATTTCTTATTAGGCCAGTGTATGGAAACCATGTTCGCCAGCTACTCGTTACACTCGGAGGAATGCTCGTTCTTAGTGAGTGTATAAAAATATTTTGGGGACCGAATCCAATTAGTGCAAAGTTACCGATATGGTTACAAGGTAGCTATACATTTGGAGGGGTTATATTAATAAAATACCGGTTGTTCGTTATTTTAGTTGGGATACTAATTTACATTGCTCTACTATTACTACTCAAAAAAACAAAGATAGGTCTTATGATCCGCGCTGGTGTAATGGATAAGGAGATGGTTCAAGCACTCGGCATTAACGTGAAAGCTATATTTTCGTTCGTCTTTCTATTAGGAGCAGGAATGGCAGCGTTAGGTGGATTCTTATTTGCACCATATTCAGGCGTTGTTTTCGCCGGAATGGGTATGCAATATGCAATTTTAGCTTTCATTGTAGTAATAATTGGAGGGTTAGGTAGCGTCCAAGGTTCAGCTATCGCTTCTTTAATTGTCGGATTAGCCGGAGCTTTTACAGCATATTTCATGCCAGATTTATCACTTGCAATCAATATGTTAATGTTACTGTTTTTCTTAATAGTGAAGCCAACTGGACTTGTTGGTGAAAAGGGGTGAAATGGTGAACAACACATCGAATCGAATTAAAGTATACTTCGGAGTATTTATGCTCATTTGTTTAAGTGTATTTCCGTTCGTAAATGATTCACGGAGCTTGTTAATTTTGTTCACTCAAATCTTCATCTTTGCTATTTTTGCAATGAGTTTTGATATATTGCTTGGTTATACAGGAATTGTATCGTTCGGCCACTGTATGTTCTTTGGAATAGGAGCATATGGGGTAGCACTTTTATTCGATCGGCAAGGTGTATCAATAACAAACTTTTTCATAGGTATAATAGCGGCAATTATCGTTTCAGCAATCGTTAGTTATATAATCGGCTTGCTTTCTTTACGGTTGAAAAGTCATTTTTATGCAATGTTAACGCTCGCTATTTCACAGTTGTTTTTCGTACTTGCTGAAAAATGGCGTGGGCTAACTCACGGAGGAGATGGATTTACATTTGGAGTACCAGAAATATTCCGTGATCGTTTTACATTTTATTATGTAACGTTTATATGTTTAATCAATATTTTCATTTTGCTACGTCTTTTCACCAAATCTTCAATTGGGAAAGTATTAAAGGCAATTTCACAAAATGAACAAAGAGTTGAAGCACTTGGTTATAAAGTTCTTCATTATAAAATTATCGCAAGTGTAGTGGCGGGAATAGTTGCAGCGATTAGCGGTGGTCTATTCGTCATCACATTACGCTTTGTAAATACCACTGTATTTTCAATTGAAATGACGTTAAATGCATTATTAATGACAATGATTGGAGGGGTTGGAACGTTAATCGGAGCCATTGCAGGAGCTGGTATCATTGAATCACTAAAATATTATTTATCAGAATTAGCGACGGAGTATCCGATTTTTGAAAGATGGACGATTATTCTAGGGTTATTGTATATAATCGTGTTACTAGTTTTTCCGAAAGGATTAGTTGGAACGGTTAAGCAGTTGAAGAGTGTTAAAAGGAGTAAGAAGGAGAAAAGCGCAGGTGTGGAGCAGAACGTGTGAAAAATCAATTGTATATAAAAAAAACCCCTCTTTTATATACGTTCAAGAGGGGTTTTTATTTTGAAAAAAGTTTGTAAACAAAGTCATTCTATTACTCAAATAGTTCATCAGGGGTATGCTTAATAAAGTTTCGATTCGTAAAAAAATGAACAGCTAATTTCTCTATTGGAACATTTTCAATTGTTACTAACTTATCATTTTTAATCGGTAAAAAAGCTATCCCATTTCCCTCAACGATAAATTCTTCCATAAGCGAATAAGAATCTAACTGTTGAAGTTGGCGCTGAGATAGATTGTTTTCTTTTAAAAATTGTATTGTCTTATTTCTAAAAGGGCACTTCTTGTCATTACTAACGAAGAAAAGTTCTTTTGAATAGTCAATGGTACACTTTTCTTTCGCTTTTAATAAACCTACAGAAATTGAAGTGGTGAATACTTTTTTAAACGCTGCGTCAGGATAATCCTCATAAGTTATGACCATATCAACTTTTTGTTGCTGTAACAGTGTTTGTAAGTGGCTACTACTTTCAATGTATAGTTGGTAACTCCTAAAATTTTCTTTAATGCGCATACTTAAATAATTTGTCAAAATAGATTGTGATGTCGCAATTACATAAGAAGAACCACTCGTTTTAATTTCATTTTTTGCTTCTTCTAACAGAGTTAATATTCTATTCGTGTAGTCTAATAAAATGTCACCAGAAGGTAACAATGAAACACCTTTGTTATCTCTATGTAGTAATGGTGTTTCTAACTCTTGTTCTAATTTTTTTATTCGCTCCGTTATATTCGGTTGCACATAACCTAGCTCTTTAGCAGCTTTACTAATAGAGCCTTCATTCGCTACAGTTTTAAATATGATAAGATCATTTATTTCCATTCATTTCAGCCCCTTATACGGTATCATTATAAATGATACCAAACATAATTTATACCTATTTTACGTTAGTTAGCCATCGGTTTATCATTATGTATATAAGATTGAAAGTGAGTGATAAACATGATTGGAATGCAATATAAGGTTATTTTGCCAAAGGATTATGATATAAGGATTATTAGAGAAAGGGTAAAAAAGAATGGTCATAAAACAGATGGTTTTCAAGAGTTGAATTTTAAGGCCTATTTAATTACTGAGGCAGGTAAGGACGGGAATTTCTATAATTGCTATGCACCTTTATATATTTGGAATGGTCATGAAGGGATGAACAAATTTATCTTTGAAGGGTATTACGATAATATTTTACAATCGTTCGGGTGGCAACAAATAAATATAGGTGTTCCATTCGTTGTTAATGTAAGTAATGACTTTAGAAAAAGTAGATATGTTGTTGAATATGTAGGGAGTATTTCTCAAATGGATTCATTGATTGGGGCTCAATTTAATATTTCGAATCAGAATGTCCAGAATACAGAAAATTGTATAGGGAATGTAATAGTCTATAACCCAGATAAGTGGGGATATAGTCATTTTGATTTTTATGAAGAAAAGCCTGAAATTGAAGCAATGAAGGATATTACAATATATGAAGTTCTACACATTTCACAGTAGATGTGGAATTGAAATATAGATTAATTATTTATAAAAAATCCATTTTGATTCAAGTAAAAAGGTTCAAAATGGATTTTTCTTGGTTATCTTATGTATACTCAAAACAAATTACTGCTTTTCTTAATTCTTTATTGAAGAATAAGTATATACGATCTGCACCATAAGCTTGAAAATAATATCCTGTAACAAATCCAACATACGTAAATGGATGACCATATTCATCTTTTGGCACATATAGAAGATTAGTATAGTCAAAAGATTCAAATCTTCAATTAATTTATAGACCTGATGTTATGTCTAAGGAGGAAGTAAAAGTGGAACTTAAGTAATTTATCCCGTAAAAGCCCGATGGGTGTAAACAAGGGTCTCTTATGCAAACCTATACAAGTTTTACATGAAGACGGTAATCTTGAATGAATTTACGGTACGATAAAAGAAAATAATAGGTTAGATGGTGTGAATTTCAAACATACCGTTTTGGAAAACAAAAATAAATGCATGATAAGGATTAGGCGTTGGAGCTTAATCCTTTTTTTATGGAGATGTAGAGAATGGTAAGTAGACCTAATACTACACGAGTAATACCTTTGGTTAAGTTCAAGTAAGTTGAGTTATATAAAAAAATGTAATTATCACTTGCATTAACATCACTTGCGTAGTAAAGTGATAATAAGATAAACGCTAGGAAGTGATAAAACATGCGTGATAATACGATAGGATCGTTAATATGGTTACGTTTAATACGATTTACGAATCAAAGTAATCAAATGTCAAATGAATTTTTAAAACGGTTTGATTTAACGACAGCCCAATTTGATGTCCTTTTGCAAATACGGACATATCAGCCGTTGACACAAATGGAGTTAGCTGAAAAGGTTACTGTTACGCAAGGCGGTATTTCTCGAATGTTAACTCGTCTTGAAAAAGAAGGATATATTGTGCGAAAACAAGATTGGAAAACAAAAACAATTAGTCTTACAGAGCAAGGAGAAGCAGCTTTAGAGAGAGCATTGCCAGAGCAACTTGCATTTCAATCTTCGTTTTTTGATGATGTATTAAATGAAGAAGAGCAGAAAATATTATACGAGCTGATGACGAAAGTTCATAAGCATAGTGAAAAAAAAGAATTACCGCAAGAGTAATTTTTTTATACTATCAATTGACTAATCAAGTGAGGGCGTAGGTAATACGGAGATACACTTGACTTACCAACGTTTTTAGAAAAAAACTAATACTACTTTATTAAAGGGGAGAGTAACTATGGAAAAATACCGTATAGATACAAGAAAAGGAATTGAGTTTGGATTATATTCAATCGGTGATCATGTTTTAAATCCACATAATGGGGAGAAAATTACGCCAGAGAAAAGAATTCACGAACTAATTGAAACAGCTAAGTTAGCAGATGAGGCAGGGCTTGATGTGTTTGCTGTCGGCGAAAGTCATCAAACACATTTTACAACGCAAGCTCATACAGTTATTTTAGGTGCGGCCGCGCAAGCTACGAAAAATATAAAAATTGCAAGTTCCGCAACGATATTAAGTACATCTGACCCAGTTCGAGTATATGAGGATTTCGCTACCATTGACTTGATTTCTAATGGTCGTGCTGAAATCGTAGCTGGTCGTGGATCTCGTATTGGAGGATATAGTTTACTTGGTTACGATGTAAATGATTATGAAGAGTTATTTGAAGAGAAGATGGATCTTTTATTAAAAATTAATAAAGAGGAACATGTCACATGGAATGGGCAGTTCAGAGCACCACTTGAGCATGCTTCAGTTATTCCTAGAGCTAAAAACAATAACCTGCCAATTTGGCGTGCGGTTGGTGGACCGCCAGCTAGTGCAATTAAAGCAGGACGTGCAGGTGTGCCAATGATGATAACAACACTTGGTGGTCCAGCAATTAACTTTAAAGTGTCAGTAGATGCTTACCGCGAGGCTGCTCAGCAAAGTGGATTTGATCCAGCTAGTTTACCAGTTGCGACAACGAGTTTATTTTATACGGCAAAAAATTCACAAGATGCACTTAGTGAATATTACCCTCATATTAATGCTGGTATGCTTACACTGCGCGGTGGTGGGTATCCGAAACAGCAATTTACAAATGCAATAGATTACCGTGATGCTTTAATGGTTGGTAGCCCACAACAAATCATTGAGAAAATGCTTTACCAATATGAATTGTTTGGCCAACAACGCTTTATGGCACAAATTGATTTTGGCGGTGTACCATTTGATAAAATTGAGAAAAATATTGAATTAATTGCTACTGAAATTTTACCAGCCGTTAGAAAACATACAGCAAAATAAATAAAAAAACTGAGAGTCTAATTGACTCTCAGTTTTTTATTTGTTCTGGAAAAATGACAAAAAAATGAACTTTTAGTCGAGGGAGAGGGAAGCTATTTTTCTATTTTTGAATAACATTATTTCGAGTTTGAATTTTGAAAATACATTTTTCTCTTGACAAAAAATAAGCATTTATCCAGGGTGGTTTCGAGGACATTTTTCCGGGTGAAAGTCAAGTGTATGAAGAAAAAACGATTGTTTTATAGATATAAAAGTAAGCCGTATATTGAAAAAACACATTCTGCTAATGAGAAAAATCTGATTCAAAAAAATGACAAAAGACATATTTCAGACAAAATGATGTCAATAATACGTCAAAAATAACCTGAATTTACTATGCAGGTATATTATACAATTCGATTAACGAATCAAAACACTACAGAAATAGTGAAAAGATAAAAATAGCATTGCAATAGTTTGAAAAACTGAAATTTTGCATTTTTCGACAATACATACAAGATGTTTTTGTCTTTTCGCATTTCTTAATAATTGAGTTTTTTAAGATTGCTCAATTAATTTTAATTATAAAAACTATGAAGGAAGTGATTTTAGTATGGAAACGCTCGAATTGGCACGAATACAGTTCGCATCAACAACGATTTTCCATTACTTTTTTGTTCCGCTGTCAATTGGTTTAGCTTTTATTATTGCAATAATGCAAACGTTGTATGTGGTAAAAGGACAAGAAGTATATAAGAAGATGGCGAAGTTTTGGACGCAATTATTCCTTATTAACTTTGCAGTAGGTGTAGTAACAGGTATTTTACAAGAATTTCAGTTTGGTATGAACTGGTCCACATATTCACGTTTCGTAGGTGATGTATTTGGTCCATCACTTGCAATTGAAGGATTACTAGCATTTTTCATTGAGTCTACATTTTTAGGTTTATGGGTATTCGGTGAAGATAAACTACCGAAGCGAATTCACTTACTATGTATTTGGCTCCTTTCAATTGGAACAATGTTATCAGCGTTTTGGATTTTAACTGCAAGTGCATTTATGCAGTCACCTGTAGGGTATGAAATGGCAGCAGATGGTCGTGCGCAAATGAATGACTTTTTAGCGATTATTCAAAATCCACAATTATGGGTACAGTTCCCGCATACAATTACAGCGGCAATTGCAACAGGTGCATTCTTTATTGCGGGTGTAAGTGCATGGAAAATTACAAAAGGACAAGAAACTGTAGTATTTAAAAAATCGTTCCGAATTTCTATCATTGTTGGAACGATTACAACAGCGCTTGTATTGTTCTTCGGTCATGCACAAGCACAACAATTAATTAAGACACATCCAATGAAAATGGCTGCAGCTGAAGCGCTATGGAATACGAGTGAGGATCCAGCGCCATTTACAGTATTTGCGAAAATTGATACAGAGAAGAAAGAAAATTCATTTGAAATTCAAATCCCTTATATGCTAAGTCTATTGTCGTATGATAAGTTTAGCGGTCAAGTTGAAGGGATGAATCAAATTCAAAAACAATATGAAGAAAAATACGGACCTGGAGATTATATTCCTCCAGTGCATACGATGTTTTGGAGTTTTAGAGCAATGGTAATGAGTGGAACATTCATGTTACTTCTAGGAGCTTACGGATGGTTCTTATCAAGAAAAGATCGTTTAGCTGAAAAAACGTGGTATTTAAAAGTAATGGTGTATGCAATTTCTCTTCCGTTCATCGGTAATACAGTAGGATGGATTATGACTGAAATGGGTCGTCAGCCTTGGGTAGTATTTGGTGTAATGAAAACAGAAGATGCTGTATCACCCAATGTAACATTCGGTGAAGTATTATTCTCACTTATTTCATTCACATCAATGTATTTAATTATGGGTGGAATTTGTGTGTACTTATTTGTTCGTACTATTAAGGGACATACGAATAAGAAAACGAAAAAGGATTATCAAAGCCATGATCCATTTGATAAGGAGGAAGAGTATGTTATCTCTTAATGAGTTGTGGTTTTTAGTTATTGCAATCTTATTTGTTGGATTCTTCGTACTGGAAGGTTTCGATTTTGGTGTAGGAATGGTTTCAAGGTTTTTAGGAAAGAATGATTTTGAAAAACGAGTTTACTTGAATACAATAGGACCGTTCTGGCACGCGAATGAAGTATGGCTTGTTTGTGCTGGTGGCGCTATGTTTGCGGCATTTCCGCACTGGTATGCAACTTTATTTAGTGGTTTTTATGTTCCCTTTGTATTTATGCTACTTGCTTTAATTTTAAGAGGTGTTTCCTTTAAATTCCGGGCGAAAATAGATAATCATAAATGGAAGAGTGCATGGGATTGGGGTATGTTTATTGGAAGTATGCTACCTCCGATCCTTTGGGGAGTTGCGATTGCAAACTTTATGGTAGGTGTACCTATCGATGAGAGTAAAAATGTTGTAGGTGGATTCTTGCAATTACTTCATCCATTTGCGTTACTTGGAGGAGTAATGTTCCTTCTGCTATGTATTGTTCATGGACTACAATTCCTTACAATACGTACAACGGGTAAATTGAGAGAACGTGCACGAATTGCTGCAATAAAAATTGCACCATTTTCATTAATAACACTTCTTATTTTTACTGGTATAGGGTTATGGAAAACCGATATTTTCACTGCCCATGGTACAGAATGGATTATGGTACCAATTGGAGCTTTTGTAGCACTATTAGCGTCCACTTTATTAAATAAAAGAAGAAGAGATGGTTGGGCTTTCTTTATGACGAGTTTAACAATCATTTTACTAAGTGCGAGTGTATTTATCGGTATGTTCCCACGTGTTATGATTAGCTCTTTAGGAGCAATGAATGATTTGACAATTTACAACGCAGCATCAGGAGCTTATGCATTAAAACTTATGACTTACTTTGCGATTGCTATTTTGCCTTTCGTTATCGGAAGTCAAATATGGAGTTATTATGTATTTAGACAACCTGTTAAGTCAGACAATGATTTGGAGTACTAATGAAAAGAAAAAGAGGACTTCCGTCTTATCCCGGTAGCCGTATGTTATATGTAGCGTTAACGATTATTAGTATTTTAGAAGCTTTTAGTATTATTGCGCAAACAGTGTTTTTAGCGAGAGCTATTACGTTTTTATTTAATGGAGAAACAGTGCAATCTGTGATGAATGAAACTGTTTATTTTGGGGTCATGTTTGCAGCGCGCCACATGTTGGTTCGAATATCACAAATTTTAGTGGAACGTTTCGCTGAAAAAGCAGGATCGTTGCTAAGAAAGCAATTAATAGAGGCATATTTCACGTTAGGACCAAGATATGTTCAAACTGTCGGAACAGGTCATCTGGTTACCTTATCGATTGAAGGGATTGAAAAATTTAAAACATATATTGAATTGACAATCCCTAAAATGATTAGAAGTAGTATCGTTCCGGGATTAATTGTACTATATGTTTTTACGCTGGATATTAAGTCTGGAATTATTTTAGTTGTAACGATTCCTATTGTAATCATATTTATGATTCTTTTAGGATTAGCAGCGCAGAAAATGGCTGATAGTCAATATGAAACATATCGTGTACTTTCTAATCATTTTGTAGATACGTTAAAAGGGTTAGAAACATTAAAGTATTTAGGGAAAAGTAAACAGCACGAAGGAAAGATTGAAAAGGTTAGTAAAAGATATAGAAAAGCAACGATGCGTACTTTGCGAGTTGCTTTTCTTTCTTCTTTTGCATTAGATTTCTTTACAAGTTTATCAATTGCGTTTGTGGCAGTAGGTTTAGGAATTCGTTTAATAGACGGAACGATTCTTTTATTGCCTGCTCTTACAATATTAATTTTAGCTCCGGAATATTTTCTACCGATTAAGCAAGTTGGAGCGAATTATCATGCTACATTAGATGGCCAACTTGCGATGGAACAAATAGAGGGAATTCTACAGCAACAAAAAGAAATAGAAAAGAAAGATTCAAATGTAGATATAGTATGGAATTCTTCAAGTAGCTTGAAATTACAAGATGTAAAAGTAAATAACGATGAATCTAAAAAGGCTATATTAGAGGGAATTGACTTTGCTTGGCAAGGTAACGGTGCTATAGGCATTATTGGTGAAAGTGGGGCAGGGAAATCAACGTTAATCGATGTGTTAGCAGGATTTCTCTCTCCGTCCGGTGGGAAAGTGTTAGTAAATGGTGTGGGAATTGACGGATCTACTCGTGAAGATTGGCAAAAAAATATTGCTTATATTCCACAGCAACCATATATTTTCCCACTTTCATTAAAAGATAATATTTGTTTCTACGAGACAAATACAACGGATGAAGAAATGAAGAAAGTTATTCATGATGTAGGGCTTAGCTCACTCATTGCATCCCTTCCAAATGGGATGGATGAAAGAATTGGAGAAGGTGGACGTATGCTTAGTGGCGGACAAGAACAACGTGTCGCTATGGCGCGTGCACTTTTAAGTAAAAAACCAATCATTTTATTAGATGAACCTACGGCGCATCTTGATATTGAAACTGAATTTGAAATAAAGCAATCGATGTTACGTCTGTTTGAAGGTAAGTTAGTATTTCTTGCAACACATCGTCTGCATTGGATGAAACAAATGGATCATATTTTTATTTTAAATAAAGGGAAAATTAAAGAAAGTGGAACGTATGAAGAACTGTTAAAGAAAGAGACATTACATTTTCATAGGGAAGAGAGGGGAGAGAAATGAGTAACTGGATTAAACCTTATATACAGCAAAATAAAGGTAGAATGACTTTAACTATTTTCCTTGGGCTTCTTGGAGTTAGTTCAGGTGCGATGTTACTTTTTATTTCAGGTTATTTAATCTCTAAATCTGCTCTTAGACCAGAAAATGTAATGGCTGTATATGTTCCGATTGTTGCAACACGTGCGTTTAGTATAGGGCAAGCTGTTTTCCATTATATAGAGCGTTTAGTGGGACATGATGTCGTACTACGCATATTAGAACGAATGAGAACGAAACTATACAGAATAGTAGAACCACAGGCGTTATTTTTCCGTTCGCGATTTCAAACGGGTGATGTGTTAGGCGTACTATCCGAAGATATAGAGCATTTACAAAACCTATATTTACGTACAATATTCCCTAGTATATTAGCACTAGTTGTATATAGCATTTTCGTACTTGTTATCGGTACATTTGACTTCGTATTTGCACTGATTGCTGGTTGTATGTTAGCTATTATCGTTTTTCTTCTTCCATTCGTATCATTACTATTGATGAGGCGACATCATGTTACTTTAAAGCAGGGAAGAAGCCGTTTGTATCAACAACTAACAGACGCAGTCTTTGGATTATCGGATTGGCAGGCAAGTGGTCGAAAAGATGAATTTATTAATGAGTATGTAGAGCAAAATGATCGATTGTTAAAAACAGAGAAGAGATTGAAACGCTGGTATCATATTCGAGACAGTCTCATTCATTTAGTAGTAGGTATTGTAGTTATTTCAATGATTATATGGACTGGGAATGAAGCGGCAAGTGAACAGATTGCACCTACAGTTATCGCGGCCTTCGTATTAATGACTTTATCTGTAACGAATGCGCTTATTCCGATTTCAGATGCCATCGATCGAATCCCATCTTATGTAGAATCTGCTCATCGTCTGAATCGTGTAGAAAGTGATAGTGTTTTACATGATGAAATGGATTTGCATGAAGATAAGGATTACGGTGCACCAAAACATGTAGATATTGAACTGAATCATATATCGTATAGTTATCCAGATAGTAACGAGACTGTATTAAAAGATATATCGTTACAAATAAAAGCAGGAAAGAAAATTGCCATTTTAGGTAGAAGTGGGACAGGGAAATCTACTTTACTAAAATTGTTAACAGGGGCGTTAAGTCCGGTACATGGCCAAGTTTTATTGAATGGTGAACAAGCCCATACGAATCTTTTATCCAAATATATTTCCGTATTAAATCAAAAACCGCATTTGTTCGATACGACAATTGGAAACAATGTGCGAATCGGTAAACCAGAGGCTAATGATGAAGAGATATGGAATGCTTTAGAGAAAGCACAATTAGCTTTGCATATCGCTTCTCTTCCAGATGGATTACAAACAAAAATGCATGAAATGGGGAAGAGATTTTCTGGTGGAGAAAGACAAAGGGTTGCTTTTGCTAGAACGCTTATGCAAGAAGCGCCGATTATTGTACTTGATGAACCTACTATCGGGTTAGATCCAAAGACAGAGTTATCTTTAATAGAAACAATGTTTTCTGCAACGGAAGAAAATACAGTCATTTGGATTACGCATCATCTTGTAGGAATTGAACATGTAGATGAAGTTATATTCCTTGATCGTGGTCAAATTGTAATGCAAGGAAGTCATGAGCAATTACTTAAAGAAAATGAGAGATATCGTATGCTTTATGAGCTAGATAAAGGAATATAATTTGATTAAGTACTTATCGTAAAAATAGCTGCACCTTATGGTGTAGCTATTTTTTGTTAAGAAATATATATTCATTTCAACGTATAGATTTATTTGGCTCAATACTGCTTTAGGATGGTAATCATTATGAATGGAAAGCTGTAAATCAAATGTCTGTATTATTGAATGTGTATATATAGGAGTGAAAAGTAGGATATTTTGTTACGCGCTTGCATAAAAGTATAAAGGTTCCATACGGTTTTAGTCATGTGATTTTGTGTCGCGTATATAAATAATATGCGAAAAGGTGGAGGAATAAGATGAGAGGTCATTTTGAAAAAAGTAAAGAGGCGATAGATCGAATGCCATTGGTGAGTGTATTAATTCCTACTTATAATCGTCCTCACTACTTTGAAAAAGCATTATGTAGTGTGTTAGAACAAACATATCCTAACATAGAAATTATTATTGGAGATGATAGTACGAATGACGAAACAGAAAAGGTATTACAAAAATATTTGTGTAAGTATTCAAATATTAATTATATAAAAAATAGCTCAACTCTAGGGCAATTTGAAAATGCACTTATGTTATGTAATGAGGCGAACGGCGAGTATATTAACTTTTTAATGGATGATGATATATTTCATGTTAATAAAATTGAAAAAATGATGAAATATTATGTCAATGATTTAAATCATGAAATTAAGCTCGTAACATCCCATCGCCAAGTAATTGATGATGAAGAGAACGAATTAAGACATATTTATTCAACAGTACGTCTATTTGAAAATGACACAATAGTAGATGGGGTGGAATTAGCAAATAGTGTAATTGTAAATCAAAAGAATTATATAGGAGAACCTACAACGGTATTATTTCGTAAAAATGATTTGAAAGAACCGTATGGTATGTTTGATAAAAGGAGGTATCTATGCAACGTAGATATCGCCTCATGGTTATCCTTATTAAGTAAAGGAAAAGCAGTATATATAGCGGAGACACTTAGTTACTTCCGATTACATCCAGGTCAACAGTTAAATGAATCTAATAAACTTATGGATGGATTAGAAGATTTTTCACATAGTATTATAGTTGGAGAAAAATATGGTTTTTTAGCTAATGAAACAGAGCTAGACAAAGCAATAACTAATTTTCTAGACTATGCAAGAAGAATAGTTCCATCATCACTATTATATACATTAGATTTTTATCAACAAATTAAGCTAAAGAAAATTAATATAGAAAAGAAAAAACAATATATGAATTATAACTCTCATTTACCGAAAGTTAGCATACTTATTCCTGCCTACAATAAACCTCATTATTTGGAATTAGCTCTCAAAAGTGCTTTGAATCAAACATATGAAAATGTTGAAATAATAATTTCTGACGACAGTACGAACGTTGAAGTTCACGCGATGATCCAACCATATTTACGTGAATATGAATGCATTACATATGTTAAAAGTGAAACCCCATTAGAAGCTGAGAACTTTAATAAATGTATAGAACTTGCAACTGGAGAGTATATAAACTTTTTATTAGATGATGACTTATTTCATCCTGAAAAGATTAAAAGAATGATGAATTGTTTTTTTAGAATAGAAAACATTTCGTTTGTGACATCATATCGGGAACTAATTGATGAGAATGGAAAGGTTTTACCACCATCAACATTGAATATGAAAATTGCCAAAGAAACTACACTTTTTGAAGGGAAAGAATTAGGGAATTATATGTTAAAAAACTTGAAAAATGTAGTTGGTGAACCTACAACAGTTCTGTTTAATCGGAAGTTTTTTGGAGGGGAGTTTGGTTGTTTTAAGGGGAAAGCTTATTCTGCTATTCATGACATTGCAACATGGCTCGATATGATGAAGAAAGGTAGAGTCGTTTATATACAGGAACCTCTTAGTTATTTTAGACAGTATAGTGGACGAAATCAAAAGGAAAAGCAGTTTATATTCATGACAATTGAGGAATGGATTGAATTAATAATAGATGCATATAATAGTGGATTTTTAAATGATGAGCAAGATTATAAAGAGTGCTTGACTTATTGTTTGGAAAATGCGGTGTTCATAATGAAAGATGCAGTAAGAGGTGGGCAAGTAAATGAAATTGATAATGGAAAGATAGAGAAGGCACTAAATAAGGTAGTTACTCGTATATTTGAGAAAGAAGTATGTTATTGTCAATATTGCAATCAACAATTTGCAAAATTTTCCCCTTGGCCAGCACATTACGATTTTCCAAAATATAAATTCGAGATGTGGAATAAAGATACGGGGATTTGTCCGGTATGTGATTCGATGGATCGTGAAAGGTTATATCGTGTTTATATTGAAATGGAAACTGATTTATTAAGTGGAAATGATACTGTACTTCATATTGCACCGGAAGCAAAGGTAAGAGGATGGTTTAGTCAGTATAAAAACATTACATATGTATGTGGAGATATTGAACCGAAGGATCAGTTAATGAAAGAAATAGATGTTACAAGAATTGTATATGAAAATAACACATTTGATGTGATTTTATGTAACCATGTATTAGAACGCGTTTTCGATGATGAAAAAGCCATGCGAGAGTTATATAGAATATTAAAGCCAAATGGATGGGGAATTATTCAAGTGCCAATCGTAATGAATGTAGATTCTATTATAGAGAATGAATTAATTGTAACACCGAAATTAAGAAAATTAGCTTTTGGTCATGAAGATCATGTAAGAATTTATAATCAATCAGGATTTATTCAACGATTAATGAATGCAGGATTTAAGGTGGAACTGTATAACATAGCTGAAAAACAAGGAATGAAAAGCGCTAAGAAATTTGGGTTATCTGAAACAGATATGCTCTATATTGTCCGAAAATGATAGGCAAGAGATGTGTATTGAGGGGAAGTGATATCCCCCATCTACAGGGGGGAAGGACCTTTAAAACAACGTTTTGAAGAAGCGTTCATTCTTTAAAAAAAGAATGAATGCTTCTTATTTTAATTATAGAGCAGCGTGTATCGTATTTTTAGGTTTTAAATTTAGTTGACCAAGGCAATACTGAGCCATAGTGAATGTAAAGTTGGAGGGCGAGTGTATATGTTTGATGAGGATGGGATTGTTTTAATTATGGAACCAGCTGATGAAAGAAACTTGAGGAGATTTATTTTTACAGTGCCAAAGTCAGTTTATGAAAAGAAGGGGCTGTCATTACACTATGGAACAGCTATAGGACAAGGATATATGGATATAATTGAAGATATTATTAGCGTACATATAGAAATTGATGTTGTAACAATAATAGGGCATGTAAGTGGGTAAATTGCTATTTGAAAAAAGGTTATAAGCAATTAAGCTAGAAGTTATGAAGGGAAGCTTACAGACAATTATAAAGACGAAGGGAGTCTAAAATGAAAATAAAATCAATTTTATTAGTATTGATAGTTTCAATTGGTTTAATAGGTTGTTCGATAGTAGAGGAAGGAAAGAACTCATTAGATTATGCTCAAAAGGCAACAGACTATGTGAATGAAATAAGCGCATTTGCAAATGAAGCTCCAGCGTTAGCGGAAAAGGCTGTTAATGATAAAGAAGCCCGAAAAGAATTGGAAGCGAAGCTAAATGAAATTAAACAAGATATACCAGCTTTTAATGAATTAACACCACCAGATGTTGCGAAGGATCTTCACCAACAAATCGTCGGATATAATGAAAAGTTAAATACATTAATTGATACGTCTATGAAGAAGGTAGAGGAAGGGAAAATTGATGTAGAGCAATTTAAAAACTCTGAGCTTATGCAGACGATGGATCAAGTGCGAGATTTGAAAGATAAGATACAAAATTTAGGTCAATAATGAAAAGCTCCGTTTTTCATAAACGGAGCTTTTCATTGTTTTCTAACGGTAAGTTCATTATATTTTCTTCCTATAATATAAGTGTGCTTAGACCGTCCATTTTTCTAAAATATGTATCGTTTTATTGGTCGCATCCAACTTAATTGGAATACCTATGGGCATAGTGATCATTGGATGCGTATGACAACAATCAAAGTCAGCTAGAAAAGGGATTCTTTGATTTTGTAGTACTTCTAATAGTATTTCGTAAGGTTTTCGATTCGTACCGCAATCATCAAATTGCTCATGTTTTCCAAGAATGATACCAGAGACTTTATCAAATACTCCGTTAAGTTTAAGTAAGGAAAAGCTTCTTTCAATAGTAGCTGCATCTTTTGAGCTATCTTCAATAAATAGAATATCACCTTCTTGAATAGGTGGCATATAAGGACTACCCCAAATTCCTTGTATTGTATTTAAGTTCCCGCCAATCATACGCCCAGTAGCCTGTCCATTCGTTACAGAAATCCAATTATTTGGTCTAAGTTCTTTTTCTTTCATTTTTTCTTCCCAATTAATAAATTCATCTGACCAAAATAACGGTTGCTTTATATTGTAAGGAAGAGGTTGATCGTTTAGTAATGTTTCTGAAAAATATTTGTATGTGTCATCTACAAAAGGCTCAAATTCTCCAAAAGAAGGAACGAGTGCAGGACCGTAAAATGTAGGAGTTCCTGTTTTTGCATAAATTCCTAGCAATAAAGCTGATACGTCGGAATATCCAATCATTATTTTAGGGTTATTTCGAAAAGTATCATAATCGATATAAGGTAATAATGAATTGGAATTCATCCCACCAATTGTTGACATGATACAAGAAATATTTGGATTTCTTATCAAATCATTTAGTTCATCAGCACGCTCTTGTATGCTGCCAGAACGATAATAATCATATTGATTTGTAAGTGAACCTTCCAATATATGAAACCCTTTCTGTTTCAAGTAAGATTTTGCTCGTTCAAACCTTTTTGGGGAAGTGTAGGTTGCTGGTGAAGAGGGCGAATAAATCCCAATAGTATCGCCGTATTTTAATGGTTTTGGAAGTATCATTTGTATGAATCCTTTCTATTAAATAGTTTGTTTATGAATTTATCATTGAATATTCTTATATTTCAGTATTCATAGTGTAACATAAATAGATTGAAATAATAATTGTTGTATATGAATAAATATACTTTTTACCTTGACGATATGCAGGAATTGTTGTTATGGTTGACTGTGAGTGTATAAAAGGTTTGCTAAAGGAGTTTTGAAATGAATCGGTTGAAATGGGGAAGAGTAACAATCCTATTAGTCATTATTTTAGGGATATGTTGGTTCTTATTCCAAGGAACTCAAAAGAGTACAACAAATGTAGAGGGACCACCTTTACAAGTGGCAGAGCTACCTAAAACTGGGTTAACTGAAAAAGTAGTTCCGTCAAAGTACATCCCACCAAAAGTTGATGCAAAAGCAGCTATGATTATCGATGCGAGTAATGGAGATGTTATTTATCAACATAACGAAAATGAAGCTTTTGCGCCAGCTAGTATGTCTAAGATGATGACAGCGTACCTTTTATTAGAGAGTGTACATAATGGGAAAGTTCGCTGGGAAGATCCGGTGAAAATGAGTGAGAAAGCAGCGCAAACAGAGGGTGCGAGAATCCCAGTCCAAGTGAATGACACATTGACTGTGAAAGACTTGTACCATGCATTAATGATTGAATCGGCAAATAATTCGGCGGTGGCGTTAGCAGAACATATGGCAAAGACGGAGAAAGATTTCGTTCAACTTATGAATGCAAAAGCGAAACAGTTAGAAATGTCGGAACATGCTAAATTCGCAAATGCATCAGGGCTACAAGAGCCTGATGGAAGTGAGACTAAGATGACAGCTGCCGATGTAGCAAAACTGGCGTATCATCTTATAAAAGATTATCCGGAGATATTAGAAGTGACTCACTTACGTCAAAGTCAGTTAGCATTTAATAATATTAATGTTATCAGTACAAATGACATGCTAAACAAAAATAATAAAAGTTTATATATAGAAGGAATAGACGGATTAAAAACAGGATTTACAGATAGTGCAGGGTACTGTTTTACAGGTACTGCAAAACAAGGAGATACTCGAATTATTACAGTAGTCATGGGGACTTCCAGTAAAACAAAACGTTTTACAGAGACGAATAAGTTAATGTCATATACATTTGGATTAGTTAATTAAGTAAAATGCTAAGTTAGAACATTACATGAGGAAGGCAGTTTATTGTTACTTATTTTTAGTAACGATAAACTGCTTTTTTATTTAAAACACGGGAAGTAAAAAGGTAAAAAATGTGAGAGTTATTATTTGAGTTTATCAATGTTTGTTGATAGTATAAAGTTATAAACTTATTAATAATAAGTTTGAAGGGGCGTTGTATGATGTATACATATGAAATAGCCTCAATTGAAAATTGGAGGGAATTATGATGGCAAAAGATTTTTACTCAGCAATTGAAGACAGAAGATCTATTTATGCAATTAGTAAAGAGCAAGTAGTTTCTGATGAGAAAATTCAAGAAGTGATTTATCATGCTGTAAAACATACACCTTCAGCTTTTAATTCTCAAAGTGCTCGTGTTGTTGTTTTGTTAGGAGAACAACATGATAAATTATGGGATCTTACGAAAGAAACATTACGGAAAATTGTACCTGAAAATAACTTTGCACCTACAGAAGAAAAAATGAATGCATTTAAAAGTGGTTATGGAACGGTTTTATACTTTGAAGACAGTGAAGTAGTGGAAGGGCTTCAAGAAAAATTTGCACTATATAAAGAGAACTTTCCAACTTGGTCACAGCAATCCTCAGGGATGTTACAATTTGCAATTTGGACAGCTTTAGAAATTGAAGGATTTGGTGCTACATTGCAACATTATAATCCATTAATTGATGAAAAAGTAAGAAAAGAATGGGATGTTCCAGAAAACTGGAAACTCACTGCGCAAATGCCATTTGGTAAACCAGTAGTACTTGCTGGCGAAAAAGAGTTCCAACCATTAGAAAATCGTGTGAAAATTTATAAATAAGGTAGAAATAATAAAAGGTGAACAGGGATACGACCTGTTCACCTTTTATTATCCCGCATTAACGGCCCGCAAACGCCCGATTGGTGAAGGATAATAATTAGTGGGAGATGCAAAAAATTCTTACTACTTATAAAGTTTCACTTTATAAGTAGTAAGGATTTTTTTGTTGGCAATTTTTCATCTGATTTTTCAATTCTTTTTTACGTGTTTCAATAGTTGATATTTTTTGTAATGTTATAAATGAAACGAACTGAATAGAGGCGTAGTATAATTCTATATTTTTGTTTATGTGATCGTCTATTATGTTTTTCACAAATGCACCTCCTTGTTCATTACTAGTAAGACTACAATTTGGAATGGTGGAAGTCGGCAGTCCTTAAATTCCTATTGCACATTTCTTTGTTGATAAGAGTTTCATATTATATAATTATATAAATAATAACGGAAATATTTCAAAAATTCCATAGTTAGTAAAAAAATAAATAGTCAATGGAGTGTGTATTTTCTTTAACATAGAATGAGGTTTTGAGAACTAAATCTTACAATTCGTCAAATTATTTAAAAAACATAGATCGTATAGGAAATTAGTTTTCTGAAAATATTATACTATTGATTAATTAAGTAATTTTTGCCATGATAAGAGTACGCTTCATGTAATTCATTTTATCAAGAAAACACATAGTTTGTTTTGTATTCGTTAATAAATTTTTTTATTGGATAGAAAATAAGTATTCTATATTGAGATAATGAATGGAATGTCGAATTTTCATGCGATACATAAGAAATTTGAAGAAAATCGTTGCAAAATTACTATGTTTAATGATAAAGTTCACATGAAGTTCACACGGAATTCACTTCATGCATTTAAAATGAAATACGTGTGAAAAATAAAACTCTTGTTAAAAAATGGAACTTGATGAATATTTTACTTTGATAATATTGTAAAGTATTAAGTTTATATGTTTTTTTAAGAGGATAGTAGGGAAAGGAAGTAAAGACAACTTATGAAAAAAGTAATTGCAGGTTTAGCAGCAGCTTCAGTAGCAGGTGTTGCAGTTCCAGGTATGGATTCTGCTCATGCACAAGTTTCGAACGAAGCGCTAAAAGAAATTAATGGACAAACTCAAACACAAACTCAAACGACTGTAACTGAAACAAAAAAAGTAGAAACAACTTCTGAATTAAAATACACAGTAACTGCTGATGTATTAAATGTTCGTTCAGGTGCTGGTACAGGACATAACGTTATTTCTAAAGTAAAACAAGGTCAAGTACTACAAGTAATTGGACAAGAAAACGGTTGGTTCAAAGTAAGTGTAAACGGCCAAACAGGTTATGTAAGTGGTGACTTCGTAACAACTGGTGGTAACAAAGGAACAACTGTTCAACAAGGAACAGGTACTTACACAGTAAACGTTTCTTCACTTAACGTACGTACAGGCCCAAGTACTTCTCATACAGTATTAGGTTCTGTAAATAAAGGGAAAACAGTACAAGTTGTAGGTGAAGTACAAGATTGGTTTAAAATCAACTTCAACGGTGGAACTGGATACGTAAGCAAAGACTTCGTAACAAAAGGTGGTTCTGCTGTATCTAACGAAACACAAAAACCAACTACAAACAACAACAATACTACTACAGTCCAAACTGGTGGTTCTTATGTTGTTAACACTGGTGCTTTAAAAGTACGTACAGGCCCAGCTACATACAATGCTGTAATTGGTGGGGTAACAAACGGTAAAGTATTAAACGTTACTGGCGCAGAAAATGGTTGGTACAAGATTAACCATAATGGCCGCACAGGTTACGTAAGTGCAGACTATGTTAAGTTTGTAAAAGGTGGAGTGACTGGTGGTAACCAAGGTTCTAACCAAGGTTCTAACCAAGTACAAAAACCAACAGCACCTACAGGTGGAGATACGTCTTCAATCGCTGGATTCGCTAGATCTTTAAATGGTTCACCATACAGAACTGCTGGTACAACACCTGCTGGTTTTGACTGCAGTGGATTCATTCACTACGTATTAAATCAAACTGGTCATAAAGGCGCTCGTCAAACAGTTGCTGGATACTGGAGCTCTAAAACAAAAACTAGTAATCCACAACCAGGTGATTTAGTATACTTCCAAAATACTTATAAATCAGGTCCTTCTCACATGGGTGTTTACTTAGGAAATGGTCAGTTCATTAGTGCAGAAACTGATGCAACTGGTGTACGTATTAGTTCTGTAAGCAACTCTTACTGGAGCAAGCACATTTTAGGTTACACAAAAGCATACTAAGAAAAAGTATTTTATACTTTTCGTATAGAGAAAAGGCTTTCCAAGGAAACTTGGGAAGCCTTTTTATAGTTGAATAAATTGGAAGTTTAGTAGTTTTTATTTTAACTTTCCATTTAAAAATCGATCATATAAGTCATGAAAATAGTTAGGACGAAATAAGTTTGCAGCATGTCCTGCTAAAGGTATTTCCTTATATAGAACGTTTGGCAGAATAGATTTTAAATCAAATAGGCAAGATTTATAGAGATGATCTTGTTCACCCATTACCCATAATATAGGGTGGGGAAGTGATTTTAATTTAGATTTTAAATCGAATTCTAACCGGTGTCGTAATGATTGGGCAATTATGGATGAATGTAATTGTAATCCGAAACGGTAGTAAATATTTCTTGAAATGACTGCGAACGGATTCGCTTTTAATATGCCGCTTGGAAAAATAGTATTTGCGTATTGAGAGAGCCATTTAGAGTATTCGTCTCCTCGCTTCTCCCAAAATTTTTGAAATACGTTATATAAAAGGGATGGATTATTATAATGTCCACCAATATGACAAATGCTTAATACCTTTTCCGGGTGCATTTGTGCAAAAATAGTGGAGATATAACAGCCATAGCTTAAAGCGCAAATATGAGCCTCTGTAATACCTTCTTTTTCATATAATTTCAATAATTGATCTACGAGGCGCTGTAATGAAAATTCAATAGCTTCTCCTTTATCGTCGCCGTGACCTAATAAGTCATAAGTTATAATGTTGTAGGAGGCAGAAAATCGTTTATGCTCTTTTTTGAAGGCACGACGATTGCCAACTAAGCCGTGAATAAAAATGATTGTTTCCTTTTCAGAATGTATATTTGTTTGCAAAAAGGATACTCCTTTCAATAACTGGAGATTTATATAGTATTTTAAATTAGTTATCTATAATTCACATACAATAATATTAAGTACCAGGTAATAATATCAGATGTTTATATCTGTTGTAAAGATGAGTTTTTATGTATATTTTGTAAAAATAGAAAAAGTGTGTTTACATTCAGTTTACATTTGTACTGTATTCTAGTTTTAGAAAGAGCAGTTTGGCTTAACACGAGGAGATGAACAGGAATGGAAGTTAGAAATGAAATGAAGAAAAAAGGAAGTTGGAGGCAGTTTTTACGCCTTATTCGAGATACAAATCCTCCGAAAGGGATTCTTGTTTTTGCATTGTTAATGAGTTTGCTTTCTACAGGAGCGAGTTTATTTATTCCGATGTTAACAAAAGGATTAGTAGATAATTTTTCGCTTTCGTCAATTAGTACAGGACAAATTGTTGGGCTAGTTGCCTTCTTTGTCATGCAAACCATTGCTGCAGGATTGTCTATTTATTTACTAAATTATATTGGGCAGAAGATTGTAGCTGGACTGAGAGAACGTTTGTGGAAAAAGGTGCTTGTTTTACCAGTATCTTATTATGATCAAAATAGAACAGGCGATACGATTAGCCGTATGACAAATGATACAGGTGTTGTGAAAACATTAATTTCTGAGCACTTGTCAAATTTATTAACAGGCGGTATTTCAATTGTTGGATCATTAATTGTATTATTTGTTTTAGATTGGAAAATGACAGCTTTACTCTTAACGGTTATTCCGTTGTCTGTATTAATTTTAGTTCCTCTTGGACGAAAAATGTATAAGATTTCAAAAGCGCTTCAAGATGAAACAGCATCTTTTACAAGTGTGTTAACACAGGTGTTATCAGAAATTCGTTTAGTGAAATCTTCAAATACAGAAAAAAGAGAATATGAGACAGGTAATACAGGGATACAAAAGTTATTGCAATTTGGTTTAAAAGAAGGAAAAGTGCAAGCATTAATTTCACCAGTTATGTCGTTTGTTTTAATGGCACTGCTTGTTATTATCGTAGGCTATGGTGGAATGCGAGTTTCTAGTGGTGCATTAACAACAGGTGAACTTGTAGCATTTATTTTATATTTAGTTCAAATTATTATGCCAATGAGCCAGTTATCTATGTTCTTTACACAATTCCAAAAGGCAATTGGTGCAACGGAAAGAATTCATGCGATTTTAGAATATGAAGTAGAAGATCATGAAACTGGTGTGAAGGTTTCGAATGCTAAGCAGTCGATAGTTCTTGAAAATGTACATTTTGAGTATAACGAAGATGAGAAAGTATTGAACAATATTGATTTCACAATTGAATCTGGAAAAGTAACAGCGATTGTAGGTCCAAGTGGTAGCGGAAAAACAACTTTATTTTCATTATTAGAACGTTTTTATGAGCCAACTGGTGGTGCTATTAAATTAGGAAAAGAATCAATTACGAGCTATTCATTGCAGTCATGGCGACGTCAAATTGGTTATGTATCACAAGATAGTCCGTTAATCGATGGAACGATTCGTGATAATATTTGTTACGGTGTTGAGGGCGAAGTGACGGATGCAGAAATTGAAAAAGTAGCAGCTATGGCATATGTTGATGCATTTATTCATGATTTACCAAATGGATATGCAACAGAAGTTGGAGAGCGCGGTGTGAAGCTTTCTGGAGGACAAAGACAGCGAATTGCGATTGCCCGAGCATTACTTCGAAATCCGCAAATTCTTATGTTAGATGAAGCAACTTCAAGTCTAGATAGTAAATCCGAGTCTGTCGTTCAAAAGGCATTAAATAACTTAATGAAAGGCAGAACAACTTTAGTTATTGCACATAGGCTTTCTACGGTTGTAGATGCGGATAAAATTATCTTTATTGAAAAAGGGAACCTTACAGGAAGCGGTACGCACGATGAATTATTACGTACACATGACATGTATCGTGAGTTTGCAACGCAACAATTGAAAATTAAAGAGGGTGCATTATAAAATAAATAATCAGTGGAGGTTGTACTCCGCTGATTATTCATTTTAAAAAAATATAAAAGATGCTTAGTAGAAAGGAAATGGTTCCTTTGATACCTAAAATTTTAATAGTAGACGACGATCCACATATTAGAGAACTCGTTTCTGTTTTTTTAGAGCGGGAAGGCTTTCAAACATATGAGGCAATTGATGGCATAGATGCACTTAGGAAAATGGACGAAGTAAAAGTCGATATGGTTATTCTTGATATCATGATGCCAAATATGGATGGATTTGATGTATGTTTTGAATTAAGAAAATACTATGATATCCCGGTTCTGATGCTAACTGCCAAAGGAGAAACATCACAAAAAGTAAAGGGATTTCACCTTGGGACAGATGATTATCTCGTAAAACCATTTGATCCTATAGAATTAGTAGTGAGAGTAAAGGCGTTACTGAAACGTTACCAAATTACAGTATCGCAATCGATTCAAGTTGGAAATGTACTGTTAAACCGTAAAACGTTTGAAGTGACACTGGGGGAACAAACGGTTACGTTACCGCTAAAAGAATTCGAGTTACTTTTTACATTAGGATCTAAGGCGGGAAGAACTTGTTCGAGAGAGCAATTAATTGAAGAAATATGGGGATATGATTTTGAAGGGAATGAACGTACACTAGACGTTCATATTAATCGGTTACGTGAGAAGTTTCAAGAAGAGAAGTCGAAATTTAGTATTAAAACAATAAGAGGTTTAGGGTATCGCTTAGAGGTAAGTAAATGAGAAAAAGAAAACGAATGAGTAAGTTGAAGATGCTGAAAGTATTTGGAGCGGTATTAGCTCTCTTTACTTTTCTTACTATCATTTGGTCTATCGCATTTTATGTAGCAACTAGTTTATTGAATGCTTTTGACGTAAATGTATCGCCGTTTGTTGCCTTTCTAATTAGTGATATGGTCGGTTTTGTATTTATTATTCTTATTTGGACATTAATTGGAATATTAATGAGGCCAAAACGAGAGGCAATGATTTGGACTATTATTGAACCGATACAAAAAATTGCAAAAGGAGACTTCTCCGTAAAAATACGAAATGAAGAAAAGTATGATGGAGAAATTGGCGTGCTCGTAAAAAGTATAAATGATATGACAGATGAACTGAATACGATGGAGAAAATGAGACAAGAGTTTGTATCAAATGTTTCTCATGAAATACAGTCACCATTAACTTCTATAAAAGGATTTGCTAGAGCACTACAAGATGATAATCTTTCTGCGGAAAAAAGAAAGCATTATCTTACCATTATTGAAACTGAAACAACGAGATTATCTAAACTAAGTCAAAACTTATTGAAGCTAACTCTTTTAGAATCCGAAGAGTATACACCAGAAAGAGTGAGCTATCGATTAGATCAACAGTTAAAGCAAATTGTATTAAATAGTGAACCACTCTGGGCTGAAAAAGAAATTGAATTAGATCTTGATTTAGAGAAAGTCCATGTAACTGCAGACCAAGAAAGTATGAGTCAAGTGTGGATTAATTTAATTCATAATAGCATTAAATTTACTCCAAGCGGTGGTACGATCACTATTCAGTTAAAGGAACATGAGACAGTAGTGGAAGTGCGTATCTGTGATTCAGGAATTGGTATATCAGAAGAACAGAAACAACATATTTTTGAGCGTTTTTATAAAGCGGATTCTTCACGAAATCGTGCCTATGGAGGAAGTGGCTTAGGTTTAGCTATTGTAAAAAAAGTACTTGATCTTCATGAAGGAGAAATAAAAGTCGAGAGTGAGGAAGGAAATGGTACAGAATTTATTGTGTGTATTCCTAAATATGAAGAAAAGTAGTGTTAGGTGGAAAGATTTCTAACACTATTTTTCTTTAAAAAGGCATATATAGCTACTATGGTTACCTATAAGTAACCTACGCACATGAAAGTGCATCATTGCCTTTTTACATAAACATAGATACACTTTTAATATGATAAACAACAGAGAAGATTAAGGAGTGTTATACTTGGCAGAATTATTACAAGGTAAAAATGCTTTAATTACAGGAGCAGGTAGAGGTATTGGTCGTGCTGTAGCGATCGCATTAGCGAAAGAAGGCGTAAATGTAGGTCTTTTAGCTCGTTCAGAAGAAAACTTAAAAGCTGTAGCGAAAGAAGTGGAAGCAGAAGGCGTAAAAGCTGTTATTGCGACTGCTGATGTATCTTCGTATGAAGAGGTAACGACTGCAATTGAAACGTTAAAAAACGGTTTAGGGTCTATCGATATTTTAATTAATAACGCTGGTATTTCTAAATTTGGTAAGTTTTTAGAATTAGACGTTGCTGATTGGGAAAAAATCATTCAAGTAAACTTAATGGGTGTATACTATGCAACTCGTGCCGCTTTACCAAGCATGATTGAACAACAATCTGGTGATATTATTAATATTTCATCTACAGCAGGACAAAAAGGCGCGCCTGTAACAAGTGCATATAGTGCTTCTAAATTTGGTGTTCTTGGCTTAACAGAATCGTTAGCGATGGAAGTTCGTAAACATAACATTCGTGTAACGGCTTTAACTCCAAGTACAGTAGCAACTGATATGGCTGTAGATTTAGGGTTAACTGATGGAAATCCTGATAAAGTAATGCAAGCAGAAGATATTGCAGAGTTTATCGTAGCACAGCTGAAATTAAATAAACGTACATTTATTAAATCAGCAGGACTTTGGTCTACTAATCCGTAAGGGCTACATGTATTAACAAAGAAGGGACATCTATTCTGTAATGGAGTGGGTGTTCCTTCTTTATTTTTTGTATATAAAACGGAATTTTCGGTATAATCAAGTGTGAATGGTAGAAAAGCATAAAAAAACTTTAAGGGGATGGTATATACATGAGTACGATTGAGAAATGGTCGGCTGTTGATCAATATATGAGTGATGTATTAATACCGAAAGATTCTACATTAGAAAGGGTCCTTCAAGCAAACGCTGTAGCTAATTTACCGGCACATGATGTATCGCCAACGCAAGGGAAGTTTTTGCAACTATTAGTACAAATTCAAGGAGCTCGAAACATTTTGGAAATTGGTACTCTAGGCGGATATAGCACGATATGGATTGCAAGGGGCTTACCATCTGGAGGACAAGTTGTTACATTGGAAGCAAATGAAAAACATGCAGAAATTGCACGTAGCAATATTGAACGTGCTAATTTGAATGATAAAATTGAAATACGAACAGGATTAGCGTTAGATTCTTTACAACAAATAAAAAATGAGCAGTATGAACCTTTTGATTTTATCCCGCATTAACGGGCAGTAAGACTCCCACCTCAAAGGTAGGCTAGAGCAAAGAAGTTAGGTGGGAGATCAACTGCCCGTAAACGCCCGATTGGTTCAACTAATAATCAGTGGGGATGAACACCCCCCACTGATTAAAGTTTCACTTTATTTTCATAGATGCTGATAAACAAAATAACCCTGCTTATTTTGAATGGGCACTAAAACTATCACGACCGGGTACTGTAATTATTGGTGATAACGTAGTACGTGAAGGAGAAGTTATTGACAATACTAGTAGCGATCCTCGTGTACAAGGAATACGCCGTTTCTATGAATTAATAGCTGCTGAGCCACGTGTTAGTGCTACAGCGCTTCAAACTGTAGGAAGTAAGGGATACGATGGGTTTGTGATGGCAGTTGTAAAAGAGTGATGTAAGGAGGAAAAAGGGATGAAAAAGAAGTTTCAAAAATTATAACATGTATCGTGTATAACGAGATTAGCTCGTGGACCTCCAGTATACATAACGCTATATTATATATTAAAAAATTGGAGGCTATAAGTAGATGAGAACTGAAAAAGAAATGCTAGACTTAATTATAAATACAGCAAAAGAGGATGAAAGAATTCGAGCTGTCATCATGAATGGATCGCGTGTAAATCCAAATGTGAAAAAAGATTGTTTTCAAGATTATGATATTATGTATGTTGTGAATGATATACAATCTTTTATATCTAATCATAATTGGATTCGTAGATTTGGAGAAATAATGATTGTACAAATGCCGGAAGAAATGTCATTAATTCCAGCAGATGAAGACGGGAAGTTTCCGTATTTAATGCAGTTCATGGATGGGAATCGGATTGATTTAACACTAGTTCCAGTTGAGTTAATAAAAAAGTTCGTTGGAAAAGATAGTTTAAGTAAACTGCTTCTTGATAAAGATAATTGTCTGGGAGAATTCCCACCAGCAAGCGATAAAGATTACTTAGTAAAAAAGCCTAAGGAAAAAGAGTTTTTAGATTGCTGTAATGAATTTTGGTGGTGCAGTACAAATGTAGGAAAAGGGTTATGGCGCGAGGAGCTTACTTATGCGAAAGGAATGCTTGAAGGCCCAATGCGAGATATGTTAGTTGTAATGCTAGAGTGGCATATTGGTATGAAAACAAAGTTTACAGCTAATGCTGGGAAGTTTGGGAAGTATTTCGAACAATATGTTGAAAAAGATGTCTGGGAGCAGTTTAAAAGGACATTTTCAAATGCAGAGTATGAAAATATTTGGGATTCATTTTTCATAATGGGTAATTTATTTAGGAAAGTTGCGAACGAAATTGCTAACACTTATGAATATCAATATCCGCAAGATGATGATGACAAAGTGACGAGCTATTTAAAGCATGTAAGAAAATTACCGAAAGATAGTAAAGTAATTTATTAAGTATATAAATCAGTAAGACTGTCCTAATTACGGACAGTCTTATTTTTGTTCAGGAATCAGAATTTCTCTAACAAAGTACAGATGAAACACATATGAAATTTTAGGGAGGTTTTTATCATGTATTATTTTTATTCACCAGAAATGTTCGTTCCATTTCCTTTAGGGCTAGAACGCAATATTTCGTACGCTTATATGCCATATCATTCATTTTATTATGGAGACTATGTAAATGCGCTACCATACGCATTACATGTTCCTCAAAATTATGAAGCACAAATGAAAGAAGAGGATCGTGGATCATGGACACCATTTTCATGGGTCGAAAAATATGCGTATGCATTTTCAGGACCATACAATAAAGCGGAAGTAGCTCTTACATTTGATGATGGACCAGATTTAGTATTTACGCCAAAAATTTTAGATAAGTTAAAACAACATAATGTGAAAGCTACTTTTTTCTTGCTCGGTGAAAATGCAGAAAAGTTTCCGAATGTAGTAAAGCGTATTGCAAACGAAGGGCATGTAATTGGTAATCATACGTATAGTCATCCAAATTTAGCGAAAGTAAATGAGGCTGAGTACCATAATCAAATTATAAAAACGGAAGAAATATTAAATCGGTTAGCTGGTTATGCACCGAAGTTTATACGTCCGCCTTACGGTGAAATACTTGAAAATCAATTGAAGTGGGCAACAGAGCAAAATTTTATGATTGTACAGTGGAGTGTTGATACGGTTGATTGGAAAGGTGTAAGTGCTGATACGATTACAAATAATGTGCTAGGGAATTCATTTCCAGGTAGTGTCATACTTCAGCATTCAACTCCAGGTGGGCATTTACAAGGATCTGTAGATGCGCTAGACAAAATCATTCCACAGTTGAAAACGAAAGGAGCGCGCTTTGTAACACTTCCAAGTATGTTCCAGACATCTAAAGAGAGAAAATGAAAATGTTAATAATTGGAACTTGGGTGATTATATAGTATAATGAAGGTATAAATTAGGGGGTGGATATAATTGTTGTATGCACTAGTAAACATAGGAATAAGCATGTTGATCGGTATTATATTTATACTTGCCGCACGTATTCTTCAAAAAAATCCACCGACAGATATTAACGCAGCATATGGTTATCGTACGAAACGGTCTATGAAAAATAAGAAGTTATGGGATGCAGGTAACAAGTATAGTGCAGAAGTGATGAAGAAAAACGGATTCATCATGATATTAATTGGAAGTGTTATTAGTATACTGTTTAGATATCCCCATACAATAATAGCGATTATGGTGGTTATGCTGTTATTAATCATTCGTTTATTTATACAAGTAGAGAATAGATTGAAGATACTTGAACAATAGTAAAAAAATAGGGCTCTGCGCAATATTATGCTAGGAGTCCTATTTTATGTATAAACTATTATTTTTTAAGAATTCTTTTCCTTGCTCTATAACAAATTCATAGTATGTAAGATCATACGGATAAATATCTTCAATTGTTATTGTAATTGGTTTATTGTTTAAAACAGAAATAGCCGAAAAAGATGAAATCTCTCTTTTTAATAGTTGTAGAAAAGCAGTTGCATGTACTTTCATCACATCGTCTACTTCATCACCTGGTGCAAATGGAAGAGGCTTTATTACGTTGTGAAAATACATATGACAAAACTCACGATCAGTAAGATTTGAAATTTCATAATCTATTTTATAGATTCCTTTGTATTTTAAATCAGTCGTTTGAAAGGAAAGCCCCAATTCTTCTTCGATTTCACGAAGGCCGCCAATTTGTACATCTTCATCATGCATAATATGTCCAGCTGAAGTAATATCCCATATACCCGGAGCTTCTTTTTTATTTTTAGAGCGTAATTGGAAATATAAGAACATATCTTCATCATCTTTTTCTATAAACCAGCAATGGAATGTTTCGTGCCAATCACCGTCACGATGTACTTCATCACGTAATTTCTTTCCAAGTGTATTTTTTTCAGAATCAAATATCGTTAACCACTCTGTCATTTTAATTCCCCTTTCTGCAAATTTTATTATACAATATTTGTATTAAAATTTGGGAAAATAAAGAAAAAAGGGGTGGTTGTAAATGGGGATAGAAAGTAAGGAAATAAAATCGATTATTTCAACAGAGGAAGAATTACGACAAATATTGGGGCAACCAAGTGAGCGAGCTTTGAAAAAAGTTATTTCATCACTTGATCATCATTGTGTAGATTTTCTGTCTAAATCTCCTTTTCTAGTATTATCTACTGCAAATAAATTAGGAGAGTGTGATGCTTCGCCAAGAGGGGATGCACCTGGATTTGTATATGTATTGAATAAAAATAAAATTATCATTCCGGAAAGGCCGGGCAATCGTCGTATAGACTCCATTTTAAATATTATTTCAAATCCGCACGTAGGGTTAATCTTTTTTATTCCTGGTCTTGGGGAAACACTCCGAATAAACGGTAAAGCATATATTACAAACGATGAAGAAATTTTGAAAGAGATGCAGGTGAATGGACGTAATCCGTTACTTGGAATTGTTGTTGAAATAGAAGAATGCTACATTCATTGTGCAAAAGCTTTTATTCGTTCTAAGATGTGGGATCCAGAATCTTGGTTAAATAAAAAAGAGTTACCTTCAGCAGCAAAAATGTTGTTGGAGCATGCGAAGGTGAATACTTCAGAAGAGGATGTTGCACGTTCTTTAGAAGAAAGTTATACGAAAAGATTGTATTAAAAAATCCTTTATTAGTATAGTTTTAAAAGGAAGGGATCTACTCGTTTTGGAATGGGATACTTTTATGTGAAACATTAATTTACAAGTTGGGAAATTGCAAAATAGGTAAATAGATTGGTCGGTATAAAATATTATTGTGAAATATAATAAAAAATGATCTTGAAAATAGTTAATAAAAATAGGCTTGCTTTTTAAAAATTTGATAACTATAATAAGTTAACAAATAGACATGAACGAAAAAGTAATGACAAGGACACGAAATCATTTTTACGGTTTACAGAGAGGGAAGTCAAGGGTGTGAGCTTCCTAACACGAGAAATGATTTTACCACCTTTGAACTTCAATAGTGAACGAGTAATCTAGTAATTATTGACGGTATCAGCCGTTATCTGAACTTGAGCAATCTAGAAGGAAATACGTCTAGATTGGAACAAGGGTGGAACCACGAAAACACATTCGTCCCTTTCCTAGGGATGAGTGTGTTTTTTTACGGCCTTAGAGATTGAAAATTTCAAATAATTAAAAAATGGTATTGATTTTGTTTTTTATGCGAGTATAATGAGTTAACAAATAAACATGAACGAAAAAGTAACGATAAGGACACGAAATCATTTTTACGGTTTACAGAGAGGGAAGCCAAGGGTGTGAGCTTCCTAACACGAGAAATGATTTTACCACCTTTGAACTTCAATAGTGAACGAGTAATCTAGTAATTATTGACGGTATCAGCCGTTATCTGAACTTGAGCAATCTAGGAGGAGATACGTCTAGATTGGAACAAGGGTGGAACCACGAAAACACATTCGTCCCTTTCCTAGGGATGAGTGTGTTTTTTTATCCCGCATTAACGGTCAGTAAGACTCCCATCTCAAAATTTGGCAGATGCGAGGGAGTTAGTTGGGAGATCAACTGTCCGTAAAAGCCCGATTGGTTCAACTAATAATCAGTGAGGAATGGTCAAAATCTCCACTGATTAAAGTTTCACTTTATTACTTTGAAAGGAGGTGCTGTAACATGAAACGATTCGTACGTACGGAAATAACCACCACCTGCATGATTAAAAAGCAGAACAAGGTGATTGATAGAGATAAAAAATAAAATTGTAGGAGGAGATTAGAAGATGCATAACGTTATTAATGTTGGGGTGTTAGGATTAGGTACAGTCGGAAGTGGTGTTGTCCACATTTTGAAAGAACATTATAAAAAAATCGCACTTGATACAGGATACGAAGTGAAAGTAAAAACAGTCGTTGTACGTGATTTGGAAAAAGAACGCGATGTTTGTATTGATGGAATTGCAGTAACAAGTCATGCAGATGAAGTTCTAAATGATTCAAATATTGATATTGTAGTAGAGGTAATGGGCGGAATTGAAGAAGCAAAACAGCATATTGTGAAGGCTTTACGAAATAAGAAGCATGTCGTAACAGCAAATAAAGATTTAATGGCTGTATACGGTGCGGAACTTCTTCAATTAGCGAACGTAAATGATTGTGATCTATGTTATGAGGCAAGTGTAGCGGGTGGTATTCCAGTGTTAAGAGGATTAACAGACGGATTAGCTTCAGATCAAATTGAAAAAATAATGGGAATTGTAAATGGAACAACAAATTACATGTTAACAAAGATGAGTCAAAATGGATGGTCGTATGAAGAGGCTTTACAGGAAGCACAAAAATTAGGATTCGCAGAATCAGATCCGACAGCAGATGTAGATGGACTAGATGCGGCGAGAAAGGTAGCGATCCTTGCGAATTTAGGGTTTTCGATGAATGTTTCATTAGATGATGTGCAAGTGAGAGGGATTCGAAAGGTTGCAAAAGAAGATTTACAAATGGCTGAAAAGTTAGGATTTACTATGAAACTAATTGGTAAAGCGGAGAAACAAGGAGCAGCTATTCATTTAAGTGTAGAACCGACTCTTTTACCAAGCCGTCATCCGTTATCAAATGTAAATAATGAATTTAATGCAGTGTATGTTCACGGTCAAGCAGTAGGGGAAGTGATGTTTTACGGACCTGGAGCTGGGAAGTTACCGACTGGCTCTGCTGTAGTAAGTGATATTATTTCGATTGTTAAAAATATGAATCAAGTTCCGAAAAATAAAAGTGCGTTAAAAGAACCAGTGCCGTATGAATTACAAGGAGATGAAGAAGTTGTTTCGAAATACTTCTTACGTATTTCATTACAAGATGAGCCAGGGATGTTGCAAAAAGTAACAGAATGTTTCGTTAATTATTCTGTAAGTTTAAAAGAAGTGATTCAATTACCTTTGAATCGTGAGCTTGCAGAAGTCGTTGTTGTGACACATCAAACTTCAAAATATCAATTCGAAAAAGTTTTAGGAGCAATAGAAGCTGTCGCAAGTGAAATAAACAGTTATTACATTATTGAGGAGGAAAAACAATATGTATAAAGGACTATTAAAACAGTATGCTGCTTATTTACCAGTAAATGAAAACACACCTGATGTCAGTTTAATGGAAGGGAATACGCCTCTAATTCCATTATTAAATATATCAAAACAATTAGGGATTCACTTATATGGTAAGTATGAAGGAGCGAATCCAACAGGTTCTTTTAAAGATCGTGGTATGGTAATGGCGGTTGCTAAAGCGAAAGAAGAAGGTTCTGAGGCAATCATTTGTGCATCAACAGGTAATACATCGGCAGCGGCTGCAGCATATGCGGCACGCCTCGGAATGAAATGTATTATCGTAATCCCGAAAGGAAAGATTGCGCATGGAAAGTTAGCGCAAGCAGTCGCTTATGGAGCTGAAATCATTTCAATAGAAGGAAATTTTGATGATGCACTTAAGGCTGTAAGAAACATTGCTGCAGAAGAGCCAATTACATTAGTAAACTCAGTGAACCCTTATCGAATTGAAGGGCAAAAAACAGCAGCGTTTGAAATTTGTGACCAGTTGCAAAAAGCGCCAGATGTTCTCGCTATTCCTGTTGGGAATGCAGGGAATATTACAGCATACTGGAAAGGGTTCTGTGAATATGAGAAAGAAAAAGGCTACAAAAAGCCAAGAATTCACGGCTTTGAAGCGGAAGGAGCAGCTGCAATTGTAAAAGGACATGTAATTGAAGAACCTGAAACAATTGCAACAGCTATACGTATCGGTAACCCAGCGAGTTGGTCATATGCAGTAGAGGCTGCTGAGCAGTCTCGAGGCGAGATAGATATGGTATCAGATGAGGAAATATTACATGCGTATAGATTGTTAGCAAAAACGGAAGGGGTTTTCGCTGAGCCAGGATCAAATGCTTCATTAGCTGGCGTAATGAAACATGTTCAATCTGGAAAAATCAAAAAAGGAGAAACAGTAGTTGCGGTATTAACTGGAAATGGTTTGAAAGATCCTGATATCGCAATTTCTTCTAATAAATTAGATATTGCAAGTGTTTCAAATGATATAGAACAAATTAAAGAACATATAAAAGGGGTGATTATGTCGTGATACCATTGAGAGTACGTGTGCCTGCTAGTACAGCAAATGTTGGACCTGGATTTGATTCAGTAGGAATAGCTTTGTCATTGTATTTAGAGGTTGTTGTAAAGGGCACAGCTGATAAATGGCAAGTAATACATTCCTTTGAAGATTCAATTCCGACAGATGATAAAAATTTAATCGTTAGCACGGCATGTAAAGTATGTCCTTCTTTATCACCCCATATAATAGAAGTTACTAGTAATATTCCGCTAACAAGAGGACTAGGAAGTAGTGCCTCAGCGATTGTAGCAGGAATAGAGCTTGCGAATCAACTTGCTAATTTGAACTTAACGACTGATCAAAAGGTTCAAATTGCTACAAATTTTGAAGGGCATCCAGATAATGTTGCAGCTTCTATATTAGGTGGAACTGTAATCGGAGCACTTGATGGAAAGAATGTTTCAGTTGTAAGGATTGAAAGTAAGGAATTAGGCGTAATTTCTCTTATTCCAAATGAAGAGCTAAATACAGATGAAAGTCGATCTGTATTACCAGAAATGTTTCCGTTTCATGAAGCAGTTAAAGCTAGTGCGATAAGCAACGTATTAGTAGCAGCATTATGCCAAAAGCGGTGGGAAGTTGTAGGTGAAATGATGGAAAGAGATCATTTTCACGAGCCATATCGTTTAGAACTCGTACCGTTATTACCATCTATTCGTAAATGCGCAAAAGAATTCGGTGCGTACGGCACAGCACTTAGCGGTGCGGGACCATCTATTTTTATATTAACGCCGTATGAGAAACGTCAAGAAATCGCTGAGCAATTAGCGAAAGTATTTACAGCTATGAAAGTATGTGAGCTTGAAATCGATCATAAAGGGATTTCTGTAAATAAGGAAGAACATATTGGATTATAAAAAAAGCTAGCATCGCTAGCTTTTTTTTGCTGTAAATATATTTTAAATCAGCATATAAAATGAAAATGAGTATTGTATAATTCAGTAAAGAGCGTATTAATTTTGGAGGTGATTATATGAGTTCAAAAGAGTCACCAGAAGAAAAAAGAGAACACATAAGACAAAGTGAGTTAAAAAATAACCCTACCGGTTCTTTGAATGATGGGCTCAATAGAGCGGAATCAGGTAGCCTTGGTGATATGACAGGGGGCATGAATTGGAAAGGTACAGGGATATTAATTTTAGTGTTAGTTTTAGGATATATTATATACACTTACTTTTTCAGTTAAGGAAAGCCTAGCGAAACTTTAATTTGTTTATTTGCATTATTTGTGAAAATAAAAAACAAGGATTAAAGTCCCGCTGTATTACATATTAAAAAATAAATTATAGTTATTTGAGAACTTTTTATACTCATAATAGAGTTAGCATTATGCTAGCTCTATTATTTTTTGCCATATTCCTGTAACAAATCCCCTGTATATTCAGGGATGGAGGTGCAGGAGATGAAAAAAATGATAGCGATATGTCTTCTTACAACTATGTCATTTTCGACTTTAGTCGGGTGTGATGTAAAAGGTAATAATGCTGTACAAGAGTCTAAAATAAAGAAAGCGACGTATAAAGATTTTACTTACGATGTAAATCCAGAGACTTTCACGTTAACTGTAGAACATGATGGTGTAAAGGAACAGGCATCACGAGCTCTGCCGAAAATGAAGGTGTCGAATGTAAAAAAAGATAAGGATCGTATGTCGTGGGAATATCCAGATCAAAAAGTAAAAGTAAACTTAGAAAAGAAAAAAGACCACTTAAATATTGAAGTAGAATCGATTGGTGCAGAAAGCTTTACATGGCCGAAAGTACAGGCTGAAAATTATACACTTCCGTTATGGGAAGGTAAACAAATTCCAAGTAATGATGAGAATTGGAAGAAGTTTTTAAAGGATGATGCATATTCATTTGCTGAATCATTTTCTATGAAGTTTTTTGCATTAAATGGTTCGAAATATTCCATTGTATATATTGCGAATAATCTATTTAATAATGAAGTGAAATTTCATTCGGATCCGAAAATAGGGTTTGATTTTATACATGAATTCCCGAGTATAAATAAAAATAAAACATATGGTTTTCAATTATATGTCACAAATACTGATGCAGTAAGTATTGCTAAGCTGTATAAGGATAACATTATGGAAAAAGGTGAATTTAAAACATTACAAGAAAAGGCAAGAAGAAATAAAGAAATTGAAAAACTTTATGGAGCGGCTCATTTTTATTTTTGGAATCAAAATGGTTTATCAGCAAGTAATGTAAATTGGCCGAAGTTAAGAGAGCAAATAAATAGCCCAGTGTTTAGCCATATAAAAGAGCTTATTCAAAAAAATAGTTCAGAGCCTGGGGAATTAAATGTATTTGAGCAAGTAAGTAAACAAGATTTCATTGATAAGTATCAAAAAAATGTTATTTTGCGTTATGTAAACGAAGTGTTATCAATGAAGGAATTGTATAAAGAGGATATTTTCCCGAAAGTTGATCAGGAGGCTAGTGAGTTATTAAAAAAAGGTATAGATCACTTATCGAAAGCAGAACTGTATAGCTTAAATAAGCATTTATTAAAGTCAGTACTTGGTGATTCAGTTGAAGATATAAGTAAGTGGGGAAACGCAGATGGAACGGATATAATAAAGGAAATGAAAGAAGAAGGGATAGACAAAGCTTGGATTGGTCTACCGAACTGGGAACAAGGATTTATGCAACCTAATTTTGTTACAGAAGCTAAGAAAATGGGATATTTAGTTGGTCCGTATGATTCTTATCATTCCATTCATGAGAAAGGTGATAAAAATTGGAACACAGCGTCCTTTAATGATCCATCGTTATATGAAGAGGCAACTGTAACGAAGAAAAATGGAGAAAAGGTGCAAGGGTTTTTAGGTAGAGGGCGCAAACTAAATCCAACATTATCACTTCCTAGTGTAAAAGAACGAATGAACGATATATTGCAAAATGGTCCTAAATATAATTCATGGTTTATCGATTGTGATGCAACGGGTGAAATTTATGATGACTATTCATCAAAACATGTAACGACACAGGAACAAGATTTAAAAGCAAGATTACAACGAATGGATTATATTGCCCAAGAAAAAGGTATGGTAGTTGGCTCTGAGGGCGGAAATGATTTTGCCAGTAGTACGATTGCATTTGCTCATGGAATTGAAACGCCAGTTATTAAATGGGACGATGAAGATATGCGGAAAAACAAAACAAGCCCGTATTATGTCGGTGGATATTATTCACCAAATCAAAATGTTCCAGAAAAATATGCAAAACAAGTACCATTGAAAGAAGAATATAAACAAGTATATTTAAATCCAGTATATTCGCTTCCTTTATATAAATTAGTATACAACGATTCCGTCATTACAACGCATCACTGGGAATGGGGAAGTTTGAAAGTGAAAGATGAGGTAGGAAGCCGTATGCTATATGAGTTATTGTATAATGTTCCTCCTTTGTACCATTTAGATGAAGTAGAGTGGAATCAGCATAAAAAAGAAATTACAGAGCATCTGAAAGTTTGGAATGAAGTTCATAAAAAGGCAGTAAAAGAAGAAATGACAAACTTTGCATACTTGTCAGAAGATAAGCTAGTACAATCTACTTCATATGGAAAAGATATTAAAATTATTGTGAATTTCTCAAATGAAGATGTGGAAATAGAAAAAACGAAATTAAAAGCAAAGACTGCTTTAATTTATAATAATGGGAAGAAAATCATGTATACGCCGTTGGCGAAACAATAATGTGAAATATAACTGTATGAATAGAGAGTTAATAACTAACTTGACTCACTATTTTGTTCGTTCTTTCAGTTGAAAGTCAGATTATTTGAAATGAAAAGGTTGATAAATCTGTAATTTCGAATGTTGCGAAGTGCTAAATTTTTGAAGTTAGTAAATAGTGACTTGCCAAAAATAAGTACGAGAGTATAATGTGAAATGGAATATATATTGAATCCACAATGTAACCTTACAAATTTGTAAGGTAATTGAAAGGAAATTCAATATGAAGATTACTAGACATACATTATACTAGGGAAAGAGAAAGAGAGGCGAATGGGTATGAGCTCTGAATTAGAACAAAATACGAGAAGTAATAAGAAGCGTTCTAAAAGAAAGTCAATAAAGTGGTTTATAATAATTCCATTGTTCTTGCTTGTTTTTGGTGGAGTAGGATATGGGTCGTTAATATATAATAAAGCAAAAGCGGTTGTAAGTGATGCATATGCACAAATTGATAAATCATCAAAACGTGATAAAGAAGTGGAACCTTTAAAGGATAATATCTCAATTTTAATTATGGGTGTAGACGGTAGTGAAATGCGGAAAAGTCAATATGGTGAAGCGGTTCGAACGGATGCACTTTTATTAGCAACAATTAATAAAGATGATAAATCTGTTAAATTAGTTAGTATTCCGCGTGATTCACGTGTTTATATTCCATCTAGAAAAAAATTAGATAAAATTACGCATGCACATGTATTTGGTGGTGTTGAAAGTACACGAGATACTGTGGAAAGATTTTTAAATGTTCCAGTTGATTATTATGTGAAGTTTAACTTTGAGTCATTTGTTCAAATTGTAGATTCACTAGGTGGTATTGATATTGATGTACCTGTTACGTTCACAGAGCAAGATAGTAAAGACCAAGCAGGTATGATTCATTTAGAAAAAGGTTTCCAACATTTAAATGGAGAACAGGCACTTGCACTTGCAAGAACACGTAAAATTGATAGTGATGCAATGCGCGGACAGAGACAACAACTTGTAATAGAAGCAATTGCGAAAAAAGCAATGTCTGTTCAATCAATTAGCAAAATGGGCTCTCTACTTGATGCAGTTGATAAAAACATGAAAACAAACTTAACATTTGATGATATGCTTGCTATTACGAAAAACATGGCAGGATCGGATCTACAAATGGAAAAGATGCAAATTGAAGGTACTGATAAACGTATTGGTGGTATTTATTATTACATTCCAAATGAAAAAAATGTGAAAGATATTTCAAATAAACTGAATCAACATCTAGGTGTAACGCCAAAATCAGTTCTAAATGAAAAGTAAAAAAGATTGGCCTTTGCCAATCTTTTTTTATGGAAATGGATTTGTAACTTTTCTGTAACGATTTTTTATTCTAGAAAAATTATACTCATATGTATGAGATTATTGGATAAGCAAAAAGTAAAGATAAATACTGTTATAAGGAAAGATAACATATGCAAAAATGGATAAGCATTATGGGAATCGTCTTTATATTGACTGGATGTAAAATGTCTGAAGCTCCAACCAATTTAATGGGAGCTCCTGCAAATGAAAAGTGGATTAATGAACTAAAAGAGCAAATAGATAAAGATTTGCCTGTTAATTATCGGTTGCTTACTCCAAAGTCTAATAAAGATAAACAAATGATTTGGTCAATGGATTTTAAACAAGATAATAAAAAAGAAGCCATCGTATTTTATAAATTGCCGAATGAAGATCGTAGCGTATATTTAGCTGTATATGAGGAAATCGGCTATAAGTGGAAAATAAAGTCCACGCATAAATTTGATGGTGAGGATATAGATATCGTTGAAGTGGGTGATTTTACAGGGAATGGGAAGCGAGAATTATTAATTGGAATCTCTGTAAATCGTGAATCGTTAGAACATGTTATGTATGCTTTTTCAGAAGAAAATGATGATATGAAGGAGATTTATAATCGGCGTTACACGAAGTTATTTATAGAGGATCTAAATAGAAATGGTCTTAATGATATAAGCCTTGTTACTTATGAAAAAGATGAGAAGTTGACAGTTGAGCTTATTGAGCAGTTTAAGACAATATCAGAAGTTACATTTGATCCATTTATAAATAGTATTCAAAGAATACAAATGGGCCATATTTCTAAAACATTAAAGGCGATTGTAATTGATGCAGGAATTGGGGCTCATTCAGGTATAACTTATGTAGCAAAATTTGATAAGGATCATTATGAGGTACTACCTATAGATGGGAAAGAAGATTTATTCAATGAATATGTGGTGGAAAGTAAAGATGTAAATGAAGACGGTATTATTGAATTTGTTCGTACTGTACGTCCAAAAGGTTGGGAAGATAAGTCACATGGAGATAGTCCGCTCTTTGAACGTTACATACAGTGGAGTGAAGATGGAACGAAACCTATAGAAGAAAGATACATCGATATAGAAAAAGGGTATTTTGTGAAAATTCCTGAAGAGTTGATTGGGAAAATTACTATCCCAGATCAGCAGAAGGAATCAAATTCTCAAAAGTTTTTGGACGTAAATACAAATGAAATATGGCTTGAAGTCCAAATTTTTAAGCGGAAAGAATGGTTCAAAATAAAAGGATTCGAGGCAGCGGTGAAAACGGCTTCTCACGTATATGCAGTGCCGAAGCGATCAAAGTTTAAAAAAGTGAAAGCATATATAAAACCGCTAGCGGATTATCAACAAGAGTAGGGAGGTGGAAATTATGTCAACAATTTTAGTTTTAGAAGATGAAATGCCAATCCGTAGTTTTATTGTCTTAAATTTAAAGCGTGCTGGATTTTATGTATTAGAAGCTAGTACTGGAGAAGAAGCGTTACAGATTTTATGTGATCACACTGTTGATGTAGCGTTACTTGATGTCATGTTACCAGGAATTGATGGTTTTCAAGTTTGTAAAACTATTCGGGAAGAAAATAAAAAAATGGGCATTATTATGTTAACCGCACGTGTACAAGATGGAGATGTGGTGCAAGGACTAGGAATTGGTGCAGATGATTATATTACAAAACCGTTTAGTCCAGTAGAGTTAACTGCACGTATACAATCTCTATTAAGAAGAATAGAAGTGCATAAAGAAAAAACGAATACAATTACGTCTGGTCCGTTTTCGTTAAATATTATAGAAGAAAGATTATATAGAGATGGACAATTGGTTGATTTAACACCTACAGAGTATATGATTTTACAATACTTAATGAATCAATCCTCAAAGCCGGTTTCACGTGATGAAATTTTAAATATGATTTGGGGAACGAATTACGTAGGCGAGACGAAAGTCGTAGATGTAAATATGAGACGGTTACGCCAAAAGATAGAATGTAATCCATCAGAACCCGAATTTATCCTTACAGTGTGGGGAAAAGGATATGTGTGGAAGGAAAGTATAAGATGAAACGGAAAGTGACTTTATATTTTATGACGGTCATTACACTTATGCTTGTATTGTTTGAGGTAGTATTTTCGGTCTCAATTTATCGATATTATTATAATGGTATTGTGCAATATATAGAATCTCATGCGAAGACGAGTACTCGATTTTTCTCAGAATACAATTCATTATATTTTATTCGTTTGCAAGAATATAGTGGTGACATAATTAGTAGTTTTCAATTAGATGGAACGGAATTACAGTTAATTGATCGTCATGGTTCGGTTATACAATCTTCAAGTGGTGAAAAAGTAGAAGGTAAAGTGAATATCCCACAATCTTTATTGGAAGGTGAAATGTATAATCAAGTTACTACTACGAAAGATAATGAAAAACAACTAGAAGTGCTAAGCCCACTTATACATCAAGGACAAACAATCGGTGTTTTAAAATATACGACAGTATTAACACATGTGAATGCAAAGATTATTGAAATTATTATGTTTACTATTGCCGTTGGTATTGTTATTTCATGTATTGTCTTCTCAATTAGTAGACGCTTGGCAAATTCTTTTGTTGAGCCAATTGAATCTATCATTCAAGCTTCTTCACAAATCGCAGAAGGAACGTTGAAAAATAAAATTAAAGAAGATTATCCTGGTGAATTAGGTGAATTAGCACATAGTTTAAACTATATGTCTGATAAAATAGAAAAAGCGGAACAGATGAAAAATGAATTTATCGCTTCTATTTCTCATGAAATACGAACACCTTTAACAGGAATTAAAGGTTGGAGTGAGACGCTTAAAACAGTAGAACATTTAACAGAAGAAGAAATCAAGCAAGGTATGGGGATTATTTCCGGTGAGACAGACCGATTGATTCATTTAGTAGAAGAATTGTTAGATTTTTCAAGATTACAATCAAATCATTTTAATTTATATAAACAAAAGGTGCAATTGTACGATATACTAGAGGAGACGATTTGGCAATTAACTCCTAACGCTGAAAAGAAACAAATTCAATTCATTAATACTATAGAACGAATTGAATTGTTGGGAGACCGAAATAGGCTAAAGCAAATTTTCTTGAATATTATTCAAAATGCAATTAAATATTCACATGAAAATGGTACTGTATACATTGAAGCGACTAAAAATGAAGGACAAGCAGTGATAAAGGTGAAAGATGAAGGGATTGGAATTGCTAAAGAGCATTTACCATATATAGAGCAGTCTTTTTACCAGATTAATAATCATGCTGCAGGTGCAGGCCTTGGCTTAGCTATCGTAAAAAAAATGGTGGAGCTTCATAGAGGTACACTTAGTATTGTGAGTAAAGAAGGAATAGGAACAACAATTTTGATAAAACTCCCATTATAATACATATACAGTCTATTTATCACGCTATTTGTGGGTAGTGAGATTCCCGCCTCAAAATTCGGCTAGAGCAAAGAAGGTAGGTGGGAAATTAACTGCCCGTAAACACTCGATTAGTGAAGGTTAATAATCAGTGGGGGATGAATACCCCCACTGATTAAAGTTTCACTTTATATCGTGCAATAAAATAAATAGATGTATAATTACATTGGGTGATTTATATATAAGATTAATAGGGAGAGGAATTCGATAGAATGGAAAAAGCTTTTAATATGAAACGAGTAGTAGTCGTTTTAATAGCGGTTGCAGCAGTAGCTATTGGGTATTTTATGTTTCAATCAATTACGTCACCAGCAAAGGCTGTTGCAAAACAAGAAAATGTAGTACAGCTTGCAAGTGAACAATCAAAAGTTGAATTGAATAAAACGGCACCAAGTCGTTTTAATGGAAAAGAAAGAAAAGTTGCTTATCTTACATTTGATGATGGACCAGGAAAATATACGGCTGAATTATTAAATACGTTAAAACAGCATGATGCGAAGGCGACATTCTTTTTAATTGGAGCGAATGTAAAAGAGTTTCCGGATTTAGTGAAACGTGAAAATGCAGAGGGACATTATGTAGGTATGCATAGTATGACACATAATTTTGCAAAGTTATATAAAAATGGTGAATATGTAAATGAGATGAAAGAAGACCAAAGCTTAATTGCTAATATTATTGGAAAATCACCTAAATTAACACGTCCACCATATGGTTCGATGCCTGGATTAAATGAAGGCCTTCGAAATAAAGTGGTAGAAGGCGGTTTTAAAGTTTGGGATTGGACAATTGATTCATTAGATTGGAAATATAATAAAATGCAAGTTGATGCAGCTGCAGCGCAAATTGCTCAAAACGTATTAACAAATGCAACAAAACCACAAGAAGTAATTTTAATGCATGATATTCACCCGCAATCAGTCGCTGCTGTGCCAGCAATTTTAAAGGGGTTAAAAGAAAAGGGTTATGAGTTTGAAGCTTATCATGAAGAAAGTCACTTCCCAGTGAACTTCTGGCATGATAACCGTATGTAATGGAGGAATGAATGTTGAAGTATGGAAAAGTAGCATTAGTTGGAGCGTTATCAGTAGGGGTATTAACAGGTTGTTTCGGTGAAAAGCCAGAAGAAAATTTATATACAGCTTTTGAAACAGCAGCGACACAAGAAAAGTCTTTAGTTGATGAAGCGAAAAAATTAGAGGGTTTAGAGAAGCAAGGTCAAGAACTATATTCTCAAATTTTACAAGAAGGTAAAGATCATAATGACGCAGTTATGAAAAAGATAGAACAAGCGACTGCAAATGTAGCTGACCGTGAAAAAGTATTGAAAAACGAAAAAGAAATGCTAGAAAAAGCGCAGAAGGAAACGAAATCCGTTCAAAGTAATATAGAAAAACTTGAAGATAAGAAAGTGCAAAAGCAAGCAAAGGCAGTTGAAGAGTCGTATAAAAAACGTTACGATGCATTCCAAAAGATGAATGAAAACTACACGAAGGCGTTAGCGACTGAAAAAGAATTGTACGAACAATTAAAGGTAAAAGAAACGAAATTAAAAGAGATTGGTGAGAAAGTTAAAACTTTTAATGAGTTAAATGGAGAAGCACAAAAGTCGAAAGAGCAGTTTAACAATTATACAAAAGAGTATAATGACAGTAAATTAGCATTTTATAAAGATGCGCAGATTAAGATTAAAGAACAGAAATAAAGAAAGTTCTTAATCGGAATATAAAGCCGAAAAAACATATAAAAATGTTTTTTCGGCTTTTATCGTTAAATGAATAGAAAAGACTGGAATAGATATCATAAAAGAGTTATAGTGAATTATTCGAAGGGAAACATTGTAAAGTAAGGAGAATGAAACATGTCATATGAATTTTTACTCAAATTAGGTTTAGCGCTCTTTTTAGGATTATTCATCGGGATAGATAGGCAGCTAAAGAATAAACCGCTTGGTGTGAAAACAAGTATGGTTATTTCTGTAGCAAGTTGTTTAATTACGATGGTTTCAATTGAATCAGTTCATGTATATTCTGTTCCAGGTCATACAAATATGGATCCAATGCGTCTTGCTGCTCAAATTGTGAGCGGAATCGGTTTCCTTGGAGCAGGTGTTATTTTACGAAGAAGTAATGACGTTATTTCTGGATTAACGACAGCTTCTATGGTGTGGGCTGCTTCAGCTTTAGGTATAGCAATTGGAGCAGGGTTTTATTTGCAAGCGACCGTTGCCATGATTTTAATTATTTTAGCGATTAACGTACTTCCGCAAATTGTGAAAATTGCAGGCCCGTATTCATTAAGACAAAAGGACTTATCTATAAAAATTACTGTAAAAGAGCACCAAGAATTAGATGGTATATTTAAGCAAATTAAAAAATTAGGCATGCATGTAAAACGAGTGAAAATTAAAGATATTGATAGTGGTGCATTTCAGCAATTGGAGATGGTTATTTTAGCTCCAGAAGATTTATATACAACTGAGTTATATAGTTCACTAAAAGAGATTGATCGAGTTGTTTCAGTTGAAGTTGAAAGTAGATAAAAAAGGGTGATGAAAATTCACTCTTTTTTTTACGCATAAAAAAACAGTTTGCTATAATTATTCTCTAAAGGGGATGAGAATGGTGGAGATACACATTAGAAGGGCGACAAAATCAGATATTGCAGCAATAGCAAAAGTACATGTGGAAAGCTGGAAAACAACGTATACCGGGATATTCGAAAACGAAATTTTAGAAAATGTAACATTTGAACAAAGAAAAAAGCAGTGGGAGGATATTTTTCAAAAAGAAGATAATTACCAATTCAGATTTGTAGCAGAAACGTTAAATGGAAAAATAATCGGATTCATTGATGGGGGAGTTGAAAGAAGCGGTACATATAATTGTGATGGGGAATTATATGCGATTTATCTGTTACAACAGTATCAAGGACTGAAAATAGGACAAAAATTATTTCAAGCGTTACTGTCGGAATGTATAAAAAATGGTATGCAATCTCTTTTAGTTTGGGTCGTTACTAATAATCCCGCTAAAAAGTTTTATGAAAAATATAACCCTGAAAAAATTGATACGAAATTTTTAGAGAGAGTACAGGTAGAAGAAACAGCGTATTGCTGGAGGAATATAAATAATATTATTATGTAAACTTTATGTTTTTAAAAGGTATACCTTTAATTGGTATACCTTTTTGTTTAACTCTGTTCAATCGATTAATAACGAGTAATGTGAAAAATAATGAATAGTTAACTTGAGAGTAAAAATTTTTCTATTGTATCTTTAATTAGATGAAATAAATGATAGAAAAGGAAAAAAATTTAGTTAGATAAAAAAATTCTGAAATATACTCTTGAATTGATAATAACAATCAATTAGAATCATAATTGATAATGATATTCAATCATTGGTTGTTTTATAAAATTTCGATAGCGTTAATATAAAGAGGAGGACCAGTATGCAGCATGCGAAACAAATCGCAGAACATGCAACAATACAAAGTTTTTTAAACTGTTATTTAAGAGAAACAGGGAGTGGAGAATGGATTACAGAGGATGAAAGAATGGAAAGTATCTTCAGTAATACGTTGAATAGAAATGTAGTCCCCACATATTTATGTTGTCGGCTATCGGCACAGAATGTTACTTTGTATGGAGAAGTTATATATAAATCAGCAACAGATCGCCATTTGTTTGGAGAACAGTTTTATTATCAAATTGGAGAAACTAAAACTGTTATAAAAGCAGATTATGTTACAGTTATTACATTTTTAATAAAAGAGATGTCTATCAACTATGGAGAAGGAACTAATCCTGCTGAGCTTATGCTTCGAGTTATTCGCAGTTGTCAAAATATTGAAGAATTTACAAAAGAGAGAGCAGAAGATACATCTGCATTATATGGTTTCCATACAACTTTTATAGAGGCGGAGCAATCTTTATTATTTGGGCATTTAACTCATCCTACCCCAAAGAGTAGACAAGGTATATTGGATTGGAAAAGTGCAATGTATTCTCCAGAATTAAAAGGAGAATGCCAGCTTCATTATTTTCGCGTACATAAAAGTATAGTAAATGAAAAATCATTATTATTAGATTCTACAACAACGATTATAAAAGAAGAATTAAGTAAAGATGAGATGGTAAATGAGGAATTTATAGAGAAGTACTGTAAGGAAGATGAATATTCATTAATTCCAATTCATCCGCTTCAGGCTGAATGGTTATTACATCAACCTTATGTACAAGAGTGGATAAATCAAGGAGTGCTTGAATATATTGGTCCAGTAGGTAAGTGTTATATGGCAACATCATCACTTAGGACGCTATATCATCCTCATTCGAAATATATGCTTAAGTTTTCCTTTCCAGTGAAAGTAACAAATTCAATGCGCATTAATAAGTTGAAAGAACTTGAGAGTGGCCTTGAAGGGAAGGAAATGTTAAATACGGCTATTGGTGAAGTACGAGAAAGATTTCCAGGCTTTGATTTTATTTGTGATCCAGCCTTTATTACATTAAATTATGGAACACAAGAATCTGGATTTGAAGTAATTATTCGCGAGAACCCTTTCTATAGTGAACATGCAAATGATGCTACATTAATTGCTGGACTAGTTCAAGATGCTATTCCTGAAGAGCGCACTCGTTTATCGAATATAATTCATCATATAGCAGAGTTAGAAAATAGAAGCTGTGAAGAAGTAAGTTTAGAGTGGTTTAGACGGTATGTAAATATTTCTTTAAAGCCGATGGTATGGATGTATTTACAGTATGGAGTTGCATTAGAAGCTCATCAACAAAATAGTGTTGTACAGTTGAAGGATGGTTATCCAGTAAAATATTATTTCCGTGATAATCAAGGATTTTATTTCTGTAATTCAATGAAAGAGATGCTTAATAATGAGTTATCTGGTATTGGAGAACGTACTGGGAATTTATATGACGATTATATTGTAGATGAAAGGTTTCGTTACTATTTAATTTTTAATCATATGTTTGGACTTATTAACGGTTTTGGTACGGCAGGATTAATTAAGGAGGAAATTCTACTTTCTGAATTAAGGTCTGTATTGGAATCATTCCTTCCATATAACCGTGAACCTTCTACATTTTTAAGAGAATTGTTGGAAGAGGATAAGTTGGCATGTAAAGCAAATTTATTAACGAGATTTTTCGATGTCGATGAATTAACAAATCCATTAGAGCAAGCAATTTATGTGCAAGTGCATAATCCACTCGTTAGAGAAGTGGCTGTTCGTTCATAAATAGCGTTAAAATTTCACGTAATACAAATAATGGAATTTGGTATTTCGTCATAAGTGGAGGAGTTTATGAAAGTGGATATGTATCACACGAAAATATTGAAGGCACTTGAATCAGAAGAATACATTTCAGTGCGAAGAAGGGTGTTACGTCAGTTAGTAGAATCGTTAATTTATGAGGGGATTATAACGCCAGTTCGTGTAGAGAAGGAAGAACAAATTCTTTTTATTATACAAGGACTTGATGAAGAAAACAAAAATGTTTCGTATCAATGCCACGGAAGAGAAAGGATGACATTTGGACGTATTGCTGTAGACTCGTTACTAATACGAGTGCAAGATGAACAAAAAGAAATACAATCTGTGTCGCAATTTTTAGAAGAAGTTTTTCGGGTTGTTAACGTAGAACGAACTAGATTAGATTCTTTTATTCACGAATTAGAACAAACAATATTTAAAGACACGATTGCACAATATGAAAGAAATAAAAGGGAGGAATATACTCGAAAATCTTACGATGAGTTTGAAAGCCATTTAATAGACGGTCACCCGTATCATCCTAGCTATAAAGCGCGCATTGGATTTCAATATCGTGACAATTTTCAATATGGATATGAATTCATGAAGCCAATAAAACTCATATGGATTGCAGCACATAAGAAATATGCGACTGTAGGTTATGAAAATGAAATGATTTATAGCAATACTTTAACAGAAGAAATTGGTGTGCAGAGAATAGAAGAATATATAAATCGTATTCAAAATATGGGATGTAATCCAAAACGGTATTTGTTTATCCCAGTCCACCCTTGGCAGTGGGAGAACTTTATTATTCCTAATTATGCTGATCATATACAGGGGAAATATGTGATTTATTTAGGGGAATCATTGGATGAATACTGCGCCCAACAGTCAATGAGAACGTTAAGAAATATGACGAATCCAAATAAGCCGTATGTTAAGTTATCGATGAATTTACTTAATACTTCAACTATCCGTACGTTGAAACCACATTCGGTTGTGAGTGCACCAGCTATATCAAATTGGTTAAGTGATGTCGTAAGTCAGGATCCTTATTTAAGGGATGAATCGCGCTTGATTTTATTAAAGGAATTCTCGAGCGTAACGTATGATACGAATAAGAAAGCTACATATGGTTCATTAGGATGTATTTGGCGTGAAAGCGTTCACAAATATGTAGATGAACAAGAGGATGCAGTTCCCTTTAATGGCTTATATGCAAAAAAGAAAGATAGTACACCAATTATTGATGCATGGTTAAACAAATATGGAATAGAAAATTGGCTGCAAGTACTTATTCAAAAAGCGATAATACCGGTTTTACATCTTGTTGTAGAGCACGGGATCGCATTAGAATCACACGGTCAAAATATGATTTTAGTCCATAAAGAAGGGCTACCTGTCCGGGTTGCATTAAAGGACTTTCATGAAGGACTTGAGTTTTATCGTCCATACTTGAAAGAAATTGACAAATGCCCTGAGTTTACAAAAATGCATAAAACGTATGTGAACGGAAAAATGAATGATTTCTTTGAAATGGATCGCATCGAATGTTTGCAAGAGATGGTTTTAGATGCACTTTTCTTATTTAATCTAGGAGAGTTAGCTTTCATACTTGCGGATGAATATGAATGGAAAGAAGAACATTTTTGGATGATGATTGTCGAAGAAATTGAAAATCATTTTAGAAAATATCCACATTTGAAAGAGAGATTTGAATCCATTCAATTATACACAGCTACTTTCTATGCGGAGCAATTAACGAAGCGTCGTTTATATTTGGATGTAGAATCGCTTGTTCATGAAGTTCCAAATCCATTGTATAGTGCAAAGCAACTTAACATACAAAAATCATTTGTTACAGGGGGAAATTATGCTAATCGTTAATAAACAAGAGTATAGTAAAAATGATTTTGAATCGAGATTACAAGTTTACGAGGAAATGGAACACTTTCAAGCAGCACAAGGAAATAGATTTGCACTTTGTCTGAAAGATCCATTTGATATTATTACACTTGTGTTTTTCTTAAAAGAAAAGAAATCATCTGTACTTCTTATACATGAAGATACACCAAAAGATACGGCTATTAAAATGGCAAGGCGTGCAAATTGTACGGGACTTTTATATGGAGAATGTAGCGAATTTACAAAATTAGAAGTAGTGAATTCATTACTACAAGAGCCTTCTTTATTGCAATATAGCTCAGGAACCACGGGAGAACCGAAATTGATTTGCAGATCATGGACGGAAGTTGATACTGAAATCGTTGCTTATAATGAAGCTTTAAATTGTGAAGAAGATGAAGTACCGATTGTTATGGCTCCTGTTTCACATTCGTACGGATTAATATGTGGTACGTTATCTTCTATTACAAGAGGAAGTAAGCCTATAATTATTACGAATAAAAACCCTAAATTCGCATTAAATATTATTCGCAATACAGAAAAACATATCATATATGCAGTACCATTGATGCTACATATTATGGGGAGTTTTCCACTAGGAACGTTCCAGTTTCATAAAATTATGACATCCGGATCACCTTTGCCCGAAACATTATTTTATAAACTAAATGAAATGACAACGTACATGATGCAGCAATATGGATGTTCTGAAGCTGGTTGTATTAGTATATGTCATGATATGGAGAGTCATTTAGATTTAGGAAAACCACTTCCACATGTAAGTATAAACATAGGATCAGATGAAAACGAGCCTGAAGAAATCGTAGTGAAAATTGCTGGAAAGGAAATTTATACGAAAGATTTAGGGTATGAATCTGAGCGTGGCCTTCACTTTATGGGGCGTATGGATGATGTAATCAATGTTTCAGGGTTAAAAGTGTTTCCTATAGAGGTGGAAGAAACGATGCTTCGATTAGAAGGTATTCAAGAAGCCATTGTATACCGAGGGAAACATCCAGTGATGGGAGAAATCGTAAAAGCGAAAGTAATCTCTCATATTGACCCAGTACAAATAAGAGAATGGTGTATTCAGCACTTACCGTCTTATAAAGTTCCGCATGAAATTGAAAGTGTAACTGAAATTCCGAAAAATAAAACTGGAAAAGTAAGTAGAAAGTTACTAGAGATGGGAGAGGTTACAACATGAGACGTGAAACGTTAAAGAGTGCAGTGCTGAAAATTATGACAGAAAAAATGGAACTGAAAAATGTAACGCATTTAGAAGAAACAATGCGTTTAAATCAAGATTTATATATAGATTCGGTAATGATGTTGCAGCTTATCGTATACATAGAAATGGATTTGAAGTTATGTGTCCCAGAGGATGAGGTAGATCCAAAGGCGTTTCTTACTGTAGGATCTTTACTTGATTTTATGGAAGAGTTACAGCCGTTACAAGAATCAAATGTGAATAACTAACCTTGGAGAAAGTGGATGAGAGTATGACTTCAATTAAAGTGCACTGTTTAGTGAGCTGTTTTTGTGAAATTATAAAAAGACGTGGTGATATAGATTTTCGTCCATTTTATTTTGGACTATGGGATGGAGACTTTGATATAACAGAAGGCGGAATTATTTCGTATCACTCCGAAAACATTAACCATGATAATTATTTACTTTGGTATGAAAAACTGTATGGTATTAAAGTGAACGAATGGTATGATCATGCAAAAGATAAAGATAGAAATGTAGAAACATTTTTAGAATTAGTAGAAAATAAGCCGGAAAATCGTTATGTAATTGTAATGGTGGATATGTCTTTATTACCAGAGAGGGAAAATAAGTTTCACCAAAAACCATTTCCGCATTATTTAATGATATCGAAGACAGAGAAAGAAGAAGAATGGTTCATGTTAGATCCTGATTTTCGTTGGGAAGGGAATATGGAAAGAGAAAAAGTGATTCACTCTGTTCAAGATAATCCATTTGGTGGTGGTTATTTCATTGATGTAGAGGCGATTCAGGAGCCGACGCAAGAAATGGTAGCTAATTATTTCACTGAGACATTCAAAAAGTATGATAATGAACTGACTATGGAATTAAAAAATTTAATTATAAAAATGGCAAATGAGGAAGAGGGGTATTCGCTCTCTAAGCTTGTAGTAGCAGTAAAACAAATACCAGTACTTGCAATTCGTAAATATAGTTATGAACATGCCTTTGCATACTTCCGTGAAACGTTACAATACTCGGAAGAGGAGTTTGATTATTGGTGTGATCGGGTAGAGGATATTGTACAAGGATTTACAAATGTACAGTATCGTGCAATTAAAATGGCAATGACGAATAATAAGGGTATGCTCGTATCGATTATTGAAAAACTGGATGAAATGAATGCAATTGAACTGCAAATTAAGAAGGAATTAGAGAGACAGTTTCTATCATGGAAAGGTATGAAAACAAATCAGTCTGTCGTAACTCTTTAAAAAGCTAACTGAATTTAAGATAGGGGAGTTTAAAGTTATGAAATATTCGCTATGTACCATTTCATTTCGTCATCAATTAATTTCATTTACTGATATTGTTCAATTTGCATATGAAAACGGTTTTGAAGGAATTGAATTGTGGGGAACTCATGCACAAAATTTGTATGTGCAGGAGCGTGAAACGACAGAACGAGAGTTGAATTTTTTAAAGGATAAAAACTTAGAAATTACGATGATAAGTGATTATTTAGACATATCATTATCAGCAGACTTTGAAAAAACGATGGGGAAATGTGAACAACTCGTAATGTTAGCAAATTGGTTTAATACGAATAAAATTCGTACGTTTGCCGGACAAAAAGGGAGTGTAGACTTCTCGAAACAAGAGAGACAAGAGTATGTAAAGAGAATTCACAAGATTTGTGATTTATTTGCTCAGCATGATATGTATGTACTTTTAGAAACACATCCAAATACGTTAACGGACACGTTGCCGTCTACTTTGGAATTATTAGAAGAAGTAGACCATCCGAATTTGAAAATAAACCTTGATTTTCTTCATATATGGGAGTCTGGTGCAGATCCAATAGACAGTTTTCATCGACTAAGACCGTGGATACAACATTACCATTTTAAGAATATATCGTCAGCGGATTATTTACATGTATTTGAACCTAATAATGTATATGCCGCAGCGGGAAGTCGTATTGGTATGGTTCCATTATTTGAAGGTATTGTAAATTATGATGATATCATTCGGGAAGTGCGAGATACGGACTATTTTGCTTCGCTAGAATGGTTTGGACACAACGCGAAAGATATATTAAAAGAAGAAATGAAAGTATTAACAGATAGAAGATTAGAGGTAGTAACTTCGTAATATAAAATGATAAAAGAGTCTCTATTTAGAGTCTCTTTTTTTATAGTTAAAAATAACCAAAAATTACCATGTATTTAAATTCGAATTTGGCACAATTTATATATATATCAAGGAGGTGATTGGTAATGGCTAGAAATCGTAATTCTAATCAATTAGCATCACATGGAGCACAAGCGGCTCTAGATCAAATGAAATATGAAATTGCACAAGAGTTTGGTGTACAACTTGGAGCTGAAACTTCTTCACGTGCAAACGGTTCTGTAGGTGGTGAAATCACGAAACGCCTTGTAGCGATGGCAGAACAACAACTTGGTGGCGGATATACTCGCTAAATGTAGAAGGTTATAGGAGAAAGGAAGGATTCTTCCTTTCTTTTTTTTTCAATTAATTGGTATGGATATATAGCGAACTGGATTCAAACAATAGGAATAATACTATATTTTACCCAATTTCTTTCGTTATGAATGGGAAGTAGTAAAGATGTAATAGCCCTGGTGGAATGAAAAATTACGTTCCACCAGGGCTATTATATGGTAAGAAATATATGATGAAAGGTTCCGAAGTCAACATGTTAAAAAAAGAAAACTGTTGTTTAATTGCGCTTGCATCAGTTCCACTTGTTATGACATTAGGGAATTCAATGCTCATTCCAATACTGCCGACTATCGAAAAGAAATTACATATTTCATCGTTTCAAGTATCCATGATTATTACAATTTACTCCATAGTTGCAATTTTACTTATACCGATTGCTGGTTATTTATCAGATAGATGGGGACGGAAGATGGTAATGGTTCCGAGTTTACTGATTGCGGCTATCGGAGGAGCGGTAACTGGTTGGGTATCATGGAAAGTTGATAATCCCTACGTTTGGATACTTATCGGTAGAGCGATTCAAGGTATTGGTGCTGCTGGTGCAATGCCAGTTGTTATACCGTGTGTTGGTGATTTATACAAAGATGAAAAACAGGTTAGCGCAGGTTTAGGAATCATTGAGACATCAAATACATTTGGAAAAGTACTCAGCCCTATTTTAGGATCTGCTCTAGCTGCCATTGTATGGTTCTTACCATTTTGGGCGATTCCAGTTTTATGTGTAGTATCGATTGTTTTATTACTGGTACTAGTAAAAGCAAAAAAACAAGAAGGAGAAGTACCACCACTAAGAGAGTTTATTCAAGCTATTATCTCTACGTTTCGAGAAAAGGGAAGATGGTTAATTGCCATTTTTGCACTAGGTGCAATTATAATGCTTATTTTATTCGGAATTCTCTTTTATTTGTCTACTATACTGGAGTCAAAGTATGACATTCATGGTATATGGAAAGGGTGTGTACTTGCTATTCCTTTGCTTGTATTATCGATTAGTTCATATATGGCTGGTAAAAAAATTGGAGATAATCAAAATGTTATGAAGAAGTGTATTTATATTGGCTTTTTACTGGCTGCGGCATCAGTTATAATCCCTTTATTTATAAAAGGGATCTATTTACTACTTCTATGTCTCGTTATTATGGGAGTAGGAATTGGTATGGCACTCCCATGTTTAGATGCCCTAATTACACAAGGGATTGAAAAGGAGCAGAGAGGCACGGTTACGTCATTTTATAGTTCGATGCGATTTATCGGTGTAGCAGCTGGACCACCCCTATATTCATTTTTTATGAAAGGGTCGGACCATGAAGTGTTTTATTTGACAAGTATTTTCGCTGTTATTGGTGCCGTTATAGCAATGATTTGGATTAAACCAGCAAAAGATGAAAAGGCAATAAAACAGAATCCAGAACCGACTGCATAATTTGAAATAGGATTGCATGGCCTATAATTAGCGTGCAATCCTATTAATTTAGTTAGGGAAAATAACTTGTTTTAACATATAAAGTGCGACTCCCCATATGACGAGTCCTGAAATTTTGTTTAATAATACGATTGCCTTTCCAGTTGAGTCTAGCCTCTTTAAAAACTTTCCAGCTAAAGCTAAGCTAATAAACCAAATCCAAGAAATGATAATCGTTGCAGATGTAAAAGCCCATTTTTCACTTCCTATATATTGAATAGAATTTGTCCCAATTACACCGATCGTATCTAAAATCGCATGTGGATTTAATAACGAAACCGATACAGCGAAAATAATTTGTTTTTTTAAAGGCATGCTTTTTTCTTGTTTTACATCTTTGGAAGGCTTACTTCTCCAAATAACGAAGCCCATATATATGAGAAAGATAAATCCAATCGTATATAATGTCGTCGTTAGCCAAGAAAAAGTAAGGAGTACAAGGGATACACCCTGTACTGCAATTAATATTAGTAACGTATCACATAGAGAAGCAGTTAATACTACAGGGGCTGCCCTCCAAATATTAGGTTGGCTCGCACCTTGGTTAAATACGAAAACATTTTGGACACCTAATGGAATGATAAGGCCAAATGCAAGGATGATACCGTGAATAATCGCTTCACTCATTATATTACCTCCTACTTTAATTCATTATGATAGTGTATATTGTATAGAAGAAATGAAAATTTGTATCCATCCATATGGTTGGGGAGGTCACCAACCAAAAAGAATGTAAGGTGATATGTATGATGGAAAGGTTAGTTTGGAAGCCTGATATGTCTTTAGCGTCTCCTTTGTATAAACAAATAGAAACGTATATAAAAGAAAGAATCGTTAATGGAGAATGGACTGTTGGAACAAAGTTACCTTCACAAAGAGATTTGGCACATACATTTGGTGTGAATCGAAGTACAATTGTAATGGCTTTCGATGAACTAGCAGTAAAAGGGTACATTGAGGGAAATGGCCGAAAGGGAACGATTGTTGTAAATAATAATGAGAACACTTCAACATATGCTCCGCCTCCTAATTGGCAGTCTTATGTAGAAACAGGGCTTCATTATCCGAACCTTCCTGCTATTCAAGATATTAATCAAGCTGAATTTTATCCGCATGTAATTCGTTTAGGAACAGGTGAACTCGCGCCGAGTCTCTTACCTGAAAAAAAGATGAAACTAATAATGAATAAGCTGTTGCAATCAAACGTGCCACTTGGGTATGAAGAGCCGAAAGGAAATCTCTATTTAAGGGAGAAAATTGCGGGCTACTTAAAAGGGCATGGTGTATATGTATCTCCTAATTCTATTTTAATTGTTTCAGGAGCAATTCAAGCGTTGCAACTTATTTCTATGGGGCTTCTTCCGAAAGGGGCATCGATTTTACTAGAAAAACCATCCTATTTATATTCGCTTAATGTTTTTCAATCAGCAGGAATGCGTTTAATTGGAATACCAATGGATAAGAATGGATTAAATGCATCATATATTGCGAAATATAAGAAGCAATTTAACGCATCTATTTTATATACAATTCCGTCTTTTCATAATCCGACGAACTTTAGTATGAATGCAGAGAAGCGGAAAGAAGTAATGGAGATATGTAATGAAATTGGATTGCCTATTATAGAGGACGCAGTGTATCAAGACTTATGGTTTGATGAGCCTGTTTCAAAGCCTTTAAAAGCATATGATAAAAACGGAATTGTACTATATATCGGGAGTATGTCTAAAGTGATTAGTCCAGGTTTAAGAATTGGATGGATAGTTGGACCTGAATCAGTAATTCAAAGGTTGGCAGATATAAAAATGCAAACAGATTATGGTTCGAGTTCTATATCCCAGCAAATTGCAGCAGAATGGTTTACAAATGGATTATATGATGAACATTTACAGTTTGTAAGAAATGAATTGAAGAAACGTAGAGATTTTATGTTACATATGTTAGAGAAATATTGTCGTGAAATAGCAACATGGTATGAACCGACAGGTGGTTTTTATATTTGGTTACATATGAATGTACCCGTTTCGAATCGTAGCTTATTTGACAAAGCTTTACAAGAAAAGATTATATTAAATCCAGGTACTTTGTATGATAGAAGTGCAAACCAATTTTTGCGACTATCGTATTCATATGCAACGTTAGAAGAAATTGAAATAGGTATAAAAAAACTTGCACAACTAATTAAAATGTAAAAGGAGAAAGTAATGAAACAATATGTAATTTGCCAAATTATCGATGGAGATAAATATTTAGCTGCTTATGCAGAGACGAAGCAGGATGCAGTCGAAAAAGCAGAACTGCTAGGATTAAGAACGGGAAATCGTTACATAGTAATTACCGCGGAAGAAGCGAAAGGGTTAACTTATCCGTAAGCAATGTGTGGGGTACGTAGTTGGTAAATAAGCCTAGTAATATATGAAATTACTAGGCTTATTTATTATTAAAGCGTCAAGAAATCTCGTATGAAAATAATAATATTATGAGTCAAGCTGACGGAAAAATCGATTGGTTTTGCGATGTTGATTTCCATTTCTATATTCATCAACATATTGTCTGAAGTTCCAAGATTGTAAAAACTTATTTGCGGAGTTATAACCAGAATTGTAAAGCCATTCTTTTTCCTCTTTCGTTAATTCAAAATTTGTACTTGTAATCGTCCCTGTAGGAATTGTAATTGTTCTTGCTTTTGATTCTTTATCTAAATGCCGTAAATCATGAGCTTGCATCATTGTTTTAAATAGTCCTTTGAACATGGAAATGGGCTCTTTATAATGGGCGGGATCAGCTTGAATTTCATCTTTTACAAAATGAAATCCAAAAGTTGGCCAGCGAGGTGAGGTAGGGGAGTCAAAAATCCAAATGGGATAATTGCTTAAAATCCCACCATCAACCATATAACAAGGTTGTTTCCATTTTGGTGTTCTCCATTTTACTGGTTCAAAGAAGAAAGGAATGGTACTACTCATTCTTACTGCCTTAGCAATCGAGAAGCGATAATTTAAAAATCCGTAGTTTGGCAAGTCATCGGGAAAGACAACCATTTTACCGTTGCTTATATCAGAAGCAATAATTTTAAGTTTGTTTAAATCAGGTAAATCTGTAAATAAGTGAATTCCTTTTTTTCGTAGTAATTCTTCAAGCCATTCTTCTATAAATACATTGGAATAAATACCTAGAGTAGACCATGCACTTATTCCTTTACCGATAAACGGGATTCTATCAAGGAAAGTTTTCTTCATAAATTTGTTATAATCAATATCAGTTATAATTGTTTTTAATTCTGAACAAGAATAGCCAGCAGCTAAAAGAGCTGCAATAATAGCACCAGCCGATGTTCCAGCTACACGCTCCCATTCATACCCTTTTTCAGCTAACGCGCAAATTGCCCCTACATGTGCAATTCCACGCACACCGCCTCCTTCAAAAACACCATCAATTTTCATTGCACATACTTCCTTTCTAAAAATGAAAATGTAAAAAAAGCACGTAATATACGTGCTTTTTTACAATAGTTTTTAAGTTTACTAGCAGCCTACAAAGCCGCCCCAACAGCTAGCTCCGATGATGATTAGAAGGATAAATAAAACGATTAATAAAGCGAAACCTCCATAACCACATCCACCACAACTACCGCCGTAACCGTAACCGCCGCAACTATATCCGTAACCCATGTGGAATTCCTCCTTAAATTAAAAATGAAAATGAACGAAGGGAAAATGTACTGGAAGGAATAAAGAACTATCGTGTTTGTAGGAACAATGTATACTATGCTTTTTTAAACTTGTTCGCGTATGAGGGATAAGCCCGTTTTTTGGAAGGCTTGTTGATTTTGTGATATATGGAGTATAATCTTTGTGCTATGATACAAATAAGTATAGAGATGTAAGGAGAATATATGGATAACAAAATTGAAGTGTTAATTGATAAATATGGACTGACACATTTAAAAGAGGAACTTATTAATACTGTATTTCCTTGTGTAAAAGTTGTGCCTGAGCAGCAAGAAACGGTTGCGATTGGTAGTTCAAAAATGGGGGGAGCTCCTGATTTACCGGATACATTTGAATATCCAATGTATAAAGGAAATCCGTTACATTTTATCGCGCAATTTAATCTAAATGATTTACAAAACGTTCGTATGAATCACAATCTACCTAAGGCAGGAATGTTATATTTCTTTAGCATTGAAAATTACTTTGAAGAAGATGTGAATCCAATGGAAGCTGGGCGCGTACTTTATTATGATGTTCCAGTAGAGCAATTACGAAGAGCGGATGAAACGCAAGCGAAATATAATCAATGCGCAATTACTTTTGAACTGACGTATAAATTACCAGAACTTTTCATTGAAGATGAGGCCGATTCAGATCGTTTCTTGCAATTACTTGAAGAACTAATCCCAGATAACTACGATAACCATCAAATGTTTGGTGAGCCATTCTCTGTACAAGAGGAAGTACTACATGAGACAGGAGAATATATGGGGATAGATCCACAGCAAATGACGCTTTTATTCCAAATCGATTCAGATCATAAAAATTGTAATATGGTTTGGGGAGAGTTAGGAATGCTATATTTCTGTATTGGTAATGAAGATTTGAAAAATCGACGTTTTGAAAATACATGCTGTGTGTTACAAACTTGTTAATAAAAAAGGTTGCTCTTTTTAAAAGAGTAACCTTTTTTATGTGAATTAATTAATATGCATAATCTCATATGACCTATTTTGAAAAGTATTGTATACTCTGAAACTATACGATACTTTTTCGTATAGTTATAGAATATAAGGAGTGACAAGATGGGAAAGACAAGTAAGTATATGACAGCTGCCGCACTTTGTTCAACGATTGTAATGGGAGGCTTACAATCGTCAACTGTATCTTATGCAGCTACGAATCCAACTGTAGTGACGACACAATCAGATGCAAAGTTATTAGATGATTTCAGAAAAGAACTAAAAAAACAGATTGATAATCGTGAAGAAAATATTACAATCACATATAAAACAAAAGATAGAGATGCTAGAAAGATTATGGACCAATTGTACGGCGAGTTTAATAAAATCGTAGATGCTGATGAGTATGTAAAATATAATGTAGCCTCTACTAGATATTCTATTAAAGGGATGCCAGGGAACTATTCGTTTACACTACAAGTGAAATACCGTGAATCAAAAGAGCAAACACAATATGTAAAATCTCAGGCGAAAGCAATTATAAGTTCAATTGTAAAGCCAGGAATGGATGCGCATGAAAAAGTAAAAGCTATTCATGATTATGTTGTGAAACATGTATCATACGACACTTCTTATCAAGCGTATACAGCATATGAAGCGTTAGCGAACCGTTCTGCTGTTTGCCAAGGGTATACATTATTAACATATGAATTACTAAAAGAAGCAGGTATTCAAAATCATATTGTAACTGGTACAGGAAATGGACAAGCTCATGCTTGGAATTTAGTGAACATTGAAAACAAATGGTACCACCTTGATACTACATTCGATGATCCAGTACCAGATAAAGCTGGACGTGTAACATATTCATATTTTAATATGTCTGACGAACAATTAAGTAAAGACCACGACTGGGATCGTAGTAAATATCCAGCGGCAACTACAAGTTACTTTGGTGAGTTAACAAACAAAATAAAAGCTGGTAGTTCAAAAACCGTCGTATATGAGCAAATGTTAAAAGAAACAAATTTACAATACTTATCTGCACAATATGGAGCGGAAAATTATAATGAATTTAAGCAAAAGTTGCAGCAACAATTTGCTAGTAAACCAGAAAAGGTAGAAGTACGATATAAGCAGTCCATGGATGGAACAATGCAAGATATAAAGAAAGTATTAAATGAAATAAATTGGCCAAAAGGTGCAAAGCGTGTATCTTATCAAGTAGCACCATATAGTGCAATGGCAGGTTATTCATTAGCGACAATTACATTTACGTATTAAGTAATGAAGAAGAGCATCTGTAAAAGGTGCTCTTTTTATTATGTATCGTTTTTAAAAACAGAATTGTGTGATAAAATAAAAAGGAAGGATGTGGAATTTAAATGGATTTGTTCGAAAGTAATATTTTTATATTGATATATAATTGTTTAGTAATCGGACTTATCGTTTTGTTTTTCCTATCATTTACTTTGTTTATTAGAAGATTATTGCAAAGTAGCGCTGCAAAAAAACAACATGTTATCAATATGAATCAGAAGCTAGATCGAATTATTGAATTGCTAGAAATAAATAAGAAGTAAAGTGAAGGCTTTTACGAGCAGTTGATCTCCCACCTAATTACTTTGCTTCCGCTACATTTTGAGGTGGGGATCTTACTGCCTGGCAAATAGCGAGATAACGATGGAAGACGTATGAAAAGGGGAAAGGAAATGGCCGATTATATAAAAGAATTACGTGAAAAAGTAGGACATGATTATGTTTTCTTAAACTTTGCGGGTGGTTTTGTGTTTAATAAAGAGGGAGAAGTATTACTGCAAAAAAGAGGAGACTTTAATGCTTGGGGCTTTCCAGGTGGCGCAATGGAGATAGGAGAGTCGGCTGCGGAAACTGCGATTCGAGAAATAAAAGAAGAAACTGGGTATGATGTAGAAATACATGAGCTTATTGGAGTGTATACAAAATATTTTCAAACATATCCAAATGGAGATAAAGCACAGACAATTGTGATGTGCTTTTCATGCTCAATAGTTGGAGGGAATAAAAAAATAGACGGTGATGAAACGTTAGATTTAAAATTTTTCCCATTAGACAAAATGCCTCCGTTATTTTGTAAACAACATGAAGATTGCTTGCAAGATTTATTGGAGAAAAGAGTAGGGGTATATCGCTAACATATAAAAAAGAAGCTAAAAGATTAGCTTCTTTTTTATGTTCTATTTCCACCAATCATCAAACATTGACGCTGGTACTTGTCTTTTATGTTCACTCACTGTGTAACGCTTTTCGATTTTTTCTGCAACGTCAGCTGGAACTGATTTACCTTCTAAATAATCATCTAATTGATCGTAAGTAATGCCTAATTCTGTTTCATCAGCTTGACCTGGCTTTTCATCTAATAAATCAGCTGTTGGCATTTTTAAGTAAAGTCGCTCATCTGCACCTAACTCTTGTAATAAAGCACGTCCTTGGCGCTTCGTTAACCCCGTTAATGGTAATAAATCTGCACCACCATCTCCGAATTTTGTAAAGAATCCTGTTACAGCTTCTGCAGCATGATCTGTTCCGATAACAAGTAGACCTTTTTGTCCACCAATTGCATATTGTGTAACCATACGGATACGAGCTTTCACGTTACCTTTATTGAAATCAGTTAATGATTCACCTAATAAGTTCTCGTATTGATTTGAAAAAGCATCAACGGTTGAAGCGATATCAAATGCAGTTGATTGATCAGCTTGAATAAATTGTAATGCTAATTGTGCGTCATCTTCATCCTTTTGCACTTTGTAAGGAAGACGTACAGCGATAAACGTTACGTTACCACCTTCGTTACGAATTTCTTCAACTGCAAGCTGTGCTAAACGTCCTGCTAATGTAGAGTCTTGGCCGCCGCTAATTCCAAGTACAAATCCTTTCGCACCTGTTTTTTTTACATAATCTTTTAAGAAATCAACTCGTTTACGAATTTCTACTTTCGGATCAATTACAGGCTGAACATGTAATGCTTTCATAATCTGTTCTTGTAATGTCATTATGTTTTCCTCCTATTCATATTAAAGCGGTAAATAAAAAATTTTTATGTATATATTGGTACATACTTCTATCCTTTATTATTTCGCAAAACTAACGAATATACAATAGGATGTGTGTATGAATATGAATGTAGTCATTATAATGAAACTGTTTCGTTTAAGCAATTTTTTTACCTTTCAAAAATGTAAGGTTTTTGTCATTTGAATCGATGGAAGGTATCTCCCTACTTTACTACTATAAAAGCATAGTTAGTAGAAGGGCGGAGAAGTAATATGAACATTAGAGAACTCGCATATCGGAATGTAACGCGAAATAGACGGACATATTCAGCATATTTTTTGAGTAGTGCATTTGCAATTATGGCCTTTTTTGTATATTCGTTTTTTGCGTTTCATCCGGCATTAAGTGCAGGAGAATTAGGACAGTATGTATTTGTAAGTATGTCGTTTGCACAGTCTATTATTTACGTATTTACATTCTTCTTTATTTTATATTCAATGGGAATGTTTTTAAAAACGAGAAAGCGTGAACTAGGAATTTTAATGATGCTTGGTATGACGAAATATCAATTAAAGCGTCTTATCTTCTTTGAAAATATTATGATTGGAATAGGGGCAATTATTTTCGGGATTCTTTCAGGTATGTTGTTTTCAGGAGTATTAATTTTTGTAGCCCCAATGATATTAAAACTAGATATTTCCTTATCCTATTACATTCCAATGAAAGCAGCTGTTGTAACGAGTATTATGTTTTTCATATTATTTATGATTATTTCATTATTTAGTGCCGGAATGGTTCGTAAAAATAATATTATGAAATTGTTTAGAGGATCAGCAGAGGCGAAGCCAGAACCGAAAGCATCGAGTATTTCTTCTATATTAGCAGTAGTATTGCTTAGTGCTGGTTATACAGGCGCTCTTATGTCACATGGTGCTATGGTATTTGTGATGATGATTCCGGTTACAACGGTAGTCATTATTGGTACGTATTTGCTGTACAAGCAGTTGAGTGTCTTTATTATTCGGCTATGTAAAAAAAGTAAACGTTTCTATTGGACACAGACAAATATTATTACGTTGTCAGATTTAGCGTACCGTATGAGAGATAACGCAAGAATGTTCTTTATTGTAACGATAATTTCAACTGTAGCATTTTCGGCAATAGGTACATTAGTTGGCTTTGCATCAATGACGAAAGGGATTATGGAGAGACCAATTGCGTTTCATTACCACTCTAAGCAAGGGAATAGTAATGAATCACAGCATCTGAAGATCATCGATGAGGGACTAAAAAAACATAATATAGCAGCTTCAAAAACTAATATCTCATCGAAGAAAACGGAGGAGCAGTCATTAAGAAGCGCCATTTTTATAAAAGAATCAGAGTATAAGGAATATGCAAAGTTAACAGGAGAACCATTTAATACTGTAGCAAATAAAGAGGTTTTATTTTTGTCGGCCGAAATACCAGGACCACCGATGAAAGAAAGAAAAGAAATTACTTTACCTAATATGAATGAACATTTAAAAGTGAAAAAAGTTACTTCGTCTTCATTGGGGAAAATATTAAGAGGAAATGTTTATGTAATCCCTAATAATCAATATGATTCATTACAAGGTGGATTTATAGAAACAAAAGATTATATGTATAAAACTGAAGGAATGAAAGATGAAATTGAGGTTGGTAAAGAACTTACGAGTCAGATGAAGCCTTATGAAGAACATGCAACGTTTAGTGCAGAAGAGTACGAACAAAACCAAAGTTTACAAATCGCAGGACCAATTTTATTTGTAGGTTTCTTTATTGGTATTGTATTTTTCGTATGTGCAGGAAGCTTCCTTTACTTCCGTTTATTTTCTGATTTGGAGGATGATACTCGGTTATTTGAAATGATTCGAAAAGTTGGCTTAACGAGTGGGGAATTATCGAAAGTAGTTACAATTCGATTGGCACTTTTATTCTTCGTTCCGATAGGTGTTGCAACATTACATGGGGCAGTAGCGTTAACTGCGTTAGGACAGATGTTTGAGTACTCACTGTTTAAAGAAAATACAATTGTATTAAGTATTTTCGTAGGAATTCAAGTTGTATACTTCTTAATAATACGATCTCGTTATTTAAAACAATTGAAAGAGAGATTACGTATTCGTTAACTGTGTTTTTTTAACTTGAGTACAAAATTTTCTAAAAAGATACAAGTATTGCCAAAAAGTGATAAAATGGAAAAAGCGAGGTGGAAAATTAATAGAGAGTAAGGGGGGAGTAATATGAAAGCAACAGGAGTTATTCGAAAAGTAGACGAATTAGGACGAATTGTTATTCCTAAAGAATTAAGAGATGTATTAGGTATACAAATTAAATCACCACTTGAAATTTTCGTAGATGAAGATAAAGTCATTTTACAAAAATATGAACCTTACAATGCTTGTCAAATAACAGGTGATGTTTCAGATCAGAACATATCATTAGCAAATGGAAACATTACTGTTAGTATAGATGGAGCGAAACATTTAATAAAAGAAATAGAGAAGTTTTTAAAAAAAAGTGAGATTTAGTTTTCATTTATAATATTTTAAAGATTATATATCATTCTTTAAAAAAACTATAAAAGGGCCATTTAATGGTCCTTTTATTTTTATACATTCGTTGAATGATTTGAACTGTTATTGCCTGCAAAGCACGGGATAAATGTTAGTAAGTTATATTGAGAAACATTTAAAATGAAGGAAAATAGAACAGTTAAAACGAATGTTAAATGTAAACCTATTCAATAGTGGTCTGAAATGAAAATAATATATTTTCAGGAGGGATTACGATGAACAGTAGTACAGCGAATAAACAAAAAGGTATACAATTGATTCCATTTACTGTAAATAAGGTGGTTGAACAAGTAAATGAAATTCCACCAGGTGTACAACTGATTAACGCTCCACAAGTATGGGAGAAGAGTGCGAAAGGAAAAGATGTTGTCGTTGCCGTATTAGATACAGGTTGTGATATTAATCATATAGATTTAAAAGATCGTATTATTGGTGGGAGAAATTTCACGAAAGATTATGAAGGAGATCCGAACATTTACCTTGATAATAACGGCCATGGGACTCATGTAGCGGGGACGATTGCAGCGACTGAAAATGATGTCGGTGTTTTAGGAGTCGCACCTCTTGCTAAAATGCTGGTGTTAAAGGTTTTAGCGGGAGATGGTTCTGGTAGCTATGAGCAAATTATTGAGGCGATTCATTACGCTGTAAATTGGAGAGGACCTAATAAAGAAGAAGTCAGAGTTATTTCAATGTCACTTGGTGGTCCGCAAGACGTTCCGGAATTACATGAAGCTATTCAAAATGCAGTAAATCAAGATGTTCTCGTTGTATGTGCTGCAGGAAATGATGGAGATTGTGATGATAATACGGAGGAACTAGATTTCCCAGGTGCTTATGCTGAAGTAATTGAAGTTGGTGCTGTCAATTTAGAGCGGAAAATCGCATGTTTTAGTAATTCAAATCAAGAAATTGATTTAGTAGCGCCAGGTGATGAAATATTATCTACGTATCCAGAGGGGAAATATGCTGTATTAAGTGGAACTTCAATGGCGACGCCGCATGTCGCTGGTGCATTAGCACTTCTCATTAAGCAGTGCGAAAGAGAATATGGCAGAAAGTTATCAGAGCCAGAAATTTACGCGCAACTTATTAAAAGAACTGTACCTTTAGGATATGAGCGTACAACTGAAGGGAATGGATTAATAGATCTATTAAAAGAATAACAAATACTAAAAAACATCTCATTTGTAAGTGAGATGTTTTTTAGTATGGCTCTGTCGCATGTAATACAACGTTTAATAAACCCGGGAATCTAGCATTTAAGTCATCTTCACGAATTGAAATGAAACGTTGTGTTCCTTCAAGACGTGTATACATGACACCTGATTCACGTAAAACTTTGAAATGGTGAGATAAAGTTGATTTTGCGATTGGAATGTTTAACGCACCACAAGATTGCTCGTTTTTCTCTAGTAACATATTTACAATTTGTAAACGAATTTGGTCGCTAAGTGCATATAGGACAGAAGAAAATTGAATTTCTTCTCGATTTGGATGATAGAGTGTACGCATTTTTTCACCTACTTGTATAAGTTAACATATTTGCACTATAGCATATAAAGTGATATATTTCTATTGTTCAATTATATTCGAACAATAGAAATATAAGGGGGAGAAAAAATGAAGTATATAAAATTGCAAAAGGCAGGACTAAATATTTCAAAGTTGGGTTTAGGTACAAATGCAGTAGGGGGACATAATTTATATGCTGATGTGAATGAAGAAGAAGGGAAGCGATTAGTAGAAGAAGCTATTCAGCAAGGGATTACATTTTTTGATACAGCAGATTCATATGGTTTCGGTAGATCAGAGGAATTAGTAGGAGAGGTATTAAAGGGAAAACGTCATGAGCTTATACTTGCTACAAAAGGTGGAATTCAGCCGTTATTAAATGGAGAAACGTATATTAACAATGAACCAAGCTATTTAAGAAATGCTGTGGAAAATAGTTTAAGAAGGTTACAGACAGATTATATTGATTTATATTATTTACACTTTATAAATCCTGAAACAAGTTACATAGATTCAATCGGAGAGCTTATTCGTCTAAAAGAAGAAGGGAAAATCCGTTCAATTGGGATATCTAACGTAAACATAGAACAATTAAAAGAAGCGAATCAACATGGTCATATTGATGTTGTACAATCGCCTTACAATATGTTAAATCGTACTGCCGAGGAAGAACTATTGCCGTATTGTATAAAAGAAGGTATTTCATTTATACCGTATGGGCCTCTAGCCTTTGGGATATTAGGTGGTAAATATACAGAAGATTTCGACTTGTATAAAGGGGATTGGCGTCAAAGTGTAAATCTATTTGAAGAAAATATATATAAAGGTAACTTTAAAAAAGTTGAAAAGTTAAAAGACGTAGCTAAAGAAAATAATATTGAATTGCCTCATTTAGCGTTAGCATGGTTATTAAATAAAGAAGGAATTGATACTGTTATACCTGGTGGAAAGCGGGCTGAGCAAATAAGAGAAAGTGTGAAAGCGGTGGATGTATCATTGAATGAAGGGGCAATGAAAGAAATCGAGTTAATATTAGAAGAGTAGTGAGGAAGGGGAAGATCGCATGCTAAGCTCCTTTTCTTTTATACTATATAAACAGCATATAGTATAAAAATAAAAAATCCCTATAAAGATAGGGATTTATATATCGGCATATAGTTCCTTGGAAAAGGATATACTTAGTTTAACATATAGGATTACTTATATTTGTGAAATAGATGTGAAAGTAATGTGAAAAATGCTTATGGTGAAAATCTTTGTAAATAAAAAGCACTGTTTTAGCTAATATAACTAAAACAGTGCTTTTCTCTTTGATTGAACAGTTGCTGCATTTTCATCATGTATGCCTGCATCTTTAATAATTCGCTGTTTTGCTTTATTTAGTAGATGGTTTACTTCTTCACCAAAATAGTTAGCTTCGCTTTTTGTGCGGGCTTCTCGTAAACATTTATAGTTTTCTAGCAGTTCCTCTTTTTCGGTGTTTGTTAAGAAATCTTCTATTTTCTTTTTTGTCATACGAAACACCCTTTCTTCTGACAAACGACGCAATAGAAAATATATATTTTTCATTATAACAATAATTTTTAAAGAAAGTATAGACTAACGTCGTAATAATTTGTCAATTTCTTGAATCTTCTCATCAGCTTTTCCAATTTGCGTATTTTTAGCCTGCTCACCACCTAGAGCTTGGTGAAGTAAAAAAGTTTGACCGGAAATAGCAGTCACAATGGAGACTTTTATAATTTCCTTTATTGCGGTGACATCGAATAAAACGAGTCCAAGAAGTGCGGCTAGGCTACCAGTGAAAATATCAGTTAAAAATCCAAAATGAAAAAAAGTTTTCAAACGGCGTGGAAGCAATAACTTACCTTGGTTATTGATTAGATGGGAAACGAAGCCAGTAATGCCACCAACGAGAACTGCGGTTAGCCATTGATACATTTCCATCGAATCCACTCCTTTTAGTGAATAAGATTCGATTTTTTCATATTGATTCCTTTTCATATTTCATATAAGCATATTGAGAAAGTTTGTTTGGGTAAATCTTATTCAATTTAATTATAACAGAAAATTCTGATATATTTCAGTCTATTATATGAATCATATTTACAATAATATGAATACAGAAAGAGGTGTGTGATATGAATATAGAGTATCGAATAAGAAGTGTGGATGGTTATACGAAAAATATAGGGGAATTAGTGAGTATGCTGGAGCATACGAGGGCGGTAACATTACAGGAAATAGAAAATCTATCAGTTGAGCAATTAGATTTAATTATGCCGAGTGGTGGGAATTCAATTGGCGCCTTATTAAAACATATGGCATCTATAGAAAAAGCCCATCAGCTTATTTCATTTCAAAATCGTGACTTTACAAAAGAAGAATTAGAAATATGGGAAGATGCACTGTATTTAGGGGAAGTTGGGAGAACGATTCATGGTCATGAAATACAGTATTATGTACAACTTTTGCAAAGTGTTCGAGAAGAGTCGCTAAAGTATTTGAGTAAAGTAGATGATACATGGCTAATGTCAGAAAGAAAGTGGCCTAACGATGTAGCGTATAACCAGCACTATCTTTGGTTTCATGTGATAGAAGATGAAATTAATCACCGTGGACAAATTAGAATGTTAAAGAGGGATTTATTTGAAAATTACGTCAAATAAAGTAGCTTTTTAAATTAATATTCCATATAATGAGAGTAATTAAAATAAGATCGGAGTGATGTATTATGGCGAATATGACTGTAATGAATAATAAATTAAATACAAACGTGGATGGAAAGGGCGATATTATATAAGATAGTTCGCAATCCTTCCACTTAGTACAAACTAGGGAGGATATTGATTTGAATCAAAATATTTTAGAGTCGTTCGGCTGGGATTCATTTTTTGAAGAGCAAGCTGTAGAGCAGAATTATGAAGTAGGGCGTATTTTACTTGAGCATAAGCATATATATCGCATTATTTGTAATGACGGTGAATATATGGCAGAACTGTCTGGGAAGTTTCGACATGAAGCGGTAACGAAAGGAGATTACCCAGCAGTTGGTGATTGGGTGTATATAAAGAAAATAGAAAATGAGAAAAAGGCAATCATTCATCGTATTTTTTCGAGAAGAAGTTCTTTTTCAAGACAAGAAGCTGGTAATAGAACTGAAGAACAAATTATTGCAGCAAATGTTGATTATTTATTTTTAGTGAATGCACTTAACCATGATTTTAACGTAAGAAGGTTGGAGCGTTATTTACTATTAGCGTATGAAAGTGGTGCAATGCCTGTTATTGTTTTAACAAAAAGTAGTTTATGTGAAGATGTGGAACAAAAAATTGTAGAAACGGAAGCTGTTGCAATTGGTGTTCCGATCTTCGTCGTCGATAGTTTAGAGCATAGAGGTATTGACTCGTTACAACAATTTGTTGCTTCAGGAAAAACAATTGCTTTAGTCGGCTCATCAGGGGTTGGAAAATCTACTTTGTTAAATGCACTCGTAGGAATTGAGATAGCGAAAACGGGAGATATACGTGAGGAAGATAGTAAAGGGCGACATACGACAACTCATCGTGAGCTGTTCCAACTACCGAGTGGGGGCTTAGTCATTGATACTCCTGGCATGAGAGAGTTACAGCTTTGGGAAGGAAGCGATGCAATCCAGACAACATTTTCTGATATTGAAGAATTTGCAAAAACATGCCGCTTCCGAGATTGTAAACATGAAAATGAACCAGGATGCGCAGTGCATAAAGCAATTGATAACGGGCTAATGAAGATAAATCGTTTGCAAAGCTATAAAAAGTTGCAAAGAGAATTGGCGTATTTTATGAGAAAACAAGATGCTATTCTCGCAAGAGCTGAGCGTGATAAGTGGAAGAAGATTTCTAAACAACATAAAAAAATGTAAAAAACCAAAGGACTATTCCTTTGGTTTTTTGTATTTGTAAATTTAATAATAATATTATTCATATATATAGACAAAGGGGAAATATTTGTTTAAACTTTACAAGGTGTTTATGAAAAACGAATTGTAAAAATAGAGGATAGGGAATGGGATATATTCATAATTAGTTATTCATCCTTAAAACTTAATATTTAAATGTAGGAGGTTTATAATGAGTAAACTGTTAAGGTGGTTTCGAGATATAAAAGTAGCAAAAAAGCTATTAATTTCATTTTTGGTAATTTTAATTGCAGCTGTCTCTATTATTGGAGGAATGTCTTATCAAACGGCTAAAAAGAATTTTGAATCACAAATTACGAGTAGTGCTCACGATAATATAAAAATATTAGATAATTTAATCAATCAAATGATTGAGGCGAAATTTAACGAAATAAATAACTTTGCACGAGTGGTTCATAGTGATATGTATCAAGGAGATAATCAAGATGAATTAAGAAAGGTGTTATCTCAGTATATTAATTTAAATAAAGATATTGAACAAGTATATGTTGCCGGCAATGATAAGAAATTTGTGCAAGAACCCAATATACAAATGGCAGCAGATTATGATCCAACAACTCGTTCTTGGTATAAAGATGCAGTGAGTAAACAAGGTGGAATCGTGGTCACTGAACCGTATAAGGCAAAAGGAAATGGACATATTGTCGTAACGATTGCGAAACAAACAGAAGATAAAAATGGTGTTGTTGCGGTAGATTTAAGTTTAGAGAGTTTATTGAAAACAACAAAGTTAATCAATATTGGTAAAAAAGGATATACTTTCATTTTAGATGGAAAACAAAAAATAATTGCTCACCCGCAAGAAAAATCAGGTGATAAAGCAGCTGATTCTTGGGCAAAGAGAATTTACGAAGATAATCAGGGCGCTTTTTCATACACGTATGACGGTAGTGAAAAGAAAATGGTATTTGCTACAAATTTAAAAACAGGTTGGAAAATCGGTGGAACGATGTACTCAAATGAAATAATCGAAGCTGCTCAGCCTGTATTTTATAATATGTTAATTGTTATGATTATTTCACTAGTTGTAGGAGGGGCACTTATTTATTTCGTAACGCTTTCTATTACAAAACCTTTAAAGAGATTAGTTGCCACTTCTAAAGAAATAAGTGAAGGAGATTTAACGCAAACAATTGAAATTCATTCAAACGATGAAATTGGTCAACTTGCAAAAGGATTTAATGAGATGACAGATTCACTACGAACGTTAATTGGAAGAATTAATGATTCGGCCGGGCATGTTGCAGCGGCATCAGAAGAGCTAACTGCTAGTGTAAGACAAGCGAGTGAAGCAACGGAACAAATTACAATGGCAATGGATGAAATATCAAGTGGGGCAACGACGCAAACAACAAGTGTAGAAAATGGTGCAATGTTACTGTTTGATGTAACAGAAGGAATTCAGCATGTAGCAAATAGTTCATCATCTATTAATACGGCTTCTACTCATACTCGTGAAAAAGCAGAAGATGGTGGAAAGTTAGTAGGGAAAACAGTTAATCAAATGCAGTCTATTGCAGAATCTGTTTCACAATCCGATGCAGTTATACAGTTATTAAATAATAAATCAAAGCAAATTGGTGAAATATTAGAAGTAATCCAAAATATTGCAGATCAAACAAATCTTCTTGCTTTAAATGCTGCAATTGAAGCTGCAAGAGCTGGTGAGCACGGAAGAGGATTTGCGATCGTTGCAGATGAAGTACGTAAATTGGCAGAGCAATCTAGCGTATCTTCCAGTGAAATTAGTAAATTAATATGTGAAATACAAGATGATATGAGTAAGACAGTAAAATCTATGGGTCATGTAAATAAAGAAGTTCAATCTGGACTAGTTATTGCAAATGAAACGAAGCAAAATTTTGCTGAGATTTTACAATCTACAAATGAAATTGCTAATCAAATTAAAACGATGGTTGAAACGGCTAATGGGATGTCAAAAGGTGCCAATGAAGTATCTATTTCAGTCGGGCAAATTGCAATGACAGCACAGAATAATGCGACGAGTACACAAAGTGTCGCAGCGTCTGCTGAAGAACAATTAGCTTCGATGGAGGAAATTGGTTCCGCAGCTGGTACATTATCTCAAATGGCTGAAGAGTTGCAAGGATTAATTGAAAGATTTAAAGTTTAAAAGAGAAAGACTGCCCCAATAGCAGAATGCTATTGGGGCAGTCTTTTTTTTACGCAATAACTGCGATGAATTTATGCTTATAATGAATGAGGATGGAGAATAGCTTAATGATGTTTAAAACTGAATTTCTCATATTATTTGTCGAAAAATAGAGGTATTTGTTAACTTTGTGTATAATTACAATCATATAGAATACAAATAAAGGAGATTATTATGGGAGTGTATTGGGGTACAAAAAGACATTCTTGGCTTAGTTATGTCTCATTTTGGCTAAGTATTTCATTTTTTGTGGTGTTTCTAATTGAAGTGTTTATTTTAAAAACACTTTCGGATAGCTCGGTGCAAATTGTTAAATATTTCTATTTCATACTCGTACCAGTAAACATCCTTCTTAGTTTAAAGTTACTTTTTAAGAAGAATGAAAAGAAAGCATTACCCATTTTTAGTTTAATTGTCTCATTATTATTTACAATTTTAATTATAGTATTAGCAATAGCAGCTACAGGGAAATTTATTTAGGGAGAGTGATATATATCACTCTTCTTTTTTGTTATGAGCAAATAAAAAATAGGTGTTGAATAAAACTTACAGTAGAATAGTAAGTAACGGACTAAGATACATAATAATGAAGATAGAATAAAGTGTTTTGTAAGTATTAATGAAGCAAATGAATACGGTAAGAACGGTGATATATGGTACAATGACTATGGATAGTGATAGAGATAAAGGGTATATAAAATACTCATCGTTTTTTAGTAAGAGAGGGGTTATCTTATGCTATACGAGGATTTGATGACATTATTTCAAGCAGCTCCAAAAAAAGATAGAGGTGACTGGAAATATATAATCCAAGAACAAAATGATAAATATGAAATTGTTGATGAAATGTTGAAAAATCAAATGAGTATTGAATTGTATTTTAATGAATATGATGAGGTGAAAATCACTTTATATAAAGATGGAATTCCTATTTCTACTATGCAAAGAATTGCTATTTCAAAAGTTGAATTAGACGAGGATGAAGAAGGGATTCAATTCGTTTTAGAGCGCATGCCTATTCGAATGATTCGATTGCAATTAAAGCCATATTTGGCATTGGAAATGGGACCGTACTGGGAAATATGTGATGATTGTGAATGAACATAAAGAAAGCATCCAATAAAATGGATGCTTTCTTTATGTTTTTTGAAGTTGTTTAAAAGCAATGATTGGAAGTAGAACGATACTTACCCATCCGATGATTGGATATAGAATGTGGAGTAGTTCACTGTAACCGATGTAACTAAAGCAATAACTAATTAGTAAAATGAAGAAAATAATATTGTTACTTTTCCACCCAGTGATAGATTGCATTTGTTTTGTCATCCCGAACACATTACCAACTAAAGTTGTAAACACTTCACCGAAAATAATAAGAACAAAGAAAAAGTGAAAAGTTGCATTAAATCTTCTTATGACTTCAGCCATTGGGATATTGTATTGATAAAATTGGTCGACTGATAAGATAGCTAAATGGCTGCATAATAAAATTAAAGAAAGTCCTGCACCACCTAAAATTCCACCCCACAAAATGGCTTTTCGATCCTTTACTTCACCGGCTAACGGGACGAGAACGCTTTGGGCGAGAGAAAGATTTAAAGCGACATATGTAATAGGGCTAGTAATCCACTTCATATTCCAGCTCTCTGCAGGAATAGTATTACTAATAGGTGTTGTACTGTGGAAAAAGGTTGTAATAGCAAGTCCTATAATAAATATCATCATAATAGGTACGACAAGTGTATTTACTTCAAAAACACCTTGTAATCCGCGGCTACCTATAATGAGACAGGCGATAACTGTAATGAGAATACCGAGTTGTCTTGGTAAACGAAGTTGCTCTTCAAATACCGCCCCAGCCCCTGATAGCATAACGCTCGTTACACCAAATAATACGAGTAGTAATAATGTATTTACAACATTTCCGAATACATCTCCAAATAAATATTTGTTAAAATCTTGCGCTGAAAATGCCCCGATTTGTGATGAAAGTAACATCATCTTTGTGCCGAGCCAAATAAAAAAAAATCCACTTACACATATACCAATTGTTCCGTATAATCCGTTCACTGTAAAGAATTCAACAATTTCTCGTCCAGTAGCAAATCCAGCTCCAACGACAGTTCCGATATAAGTAGCAGCAACTTTCTTTGCTACTTGCCATTGTTGATTGTCCATGTTATCCCTCTTTCTTCTATGATGAGCTTGACTTACTATAATGCATATGTAGCAGCTTGGACGATTAGACATATGAAGTAGTTGAAAAAATACATGAATTGTATGATATTAGGGAAATATTAAAGGTGTTAAAACTTTGTTACATATGAGCCAATCATTCGAAAGGGTAGGAAATGTATGGTAAAATGTAATTAGGTTATTAAAAGATAAGCATTACAAAACGATAAGAGGAGTGGATTGTATGAGTACGAATATAAATGTTGTTGAAGTATTAAACAAGCAGGTAGCAAACTGGAATGTGTTATATGTGAAACTACATAATTATCACTGGTATGTGACAGGACCACACTTCTTTACATTACATGAGAAATTTGAAGAGTTTTATAATGAAGCAGGGACGTATATTGATGAGTTAGCAGAACGTATTTTGGCGTTAGAAGGTAAACCGTTAGCGACAATGAAAGAATATCTTGCAACATCTAGTGTCAGTGAGGGGACAAGCAAGGAATCAGCTGAGGAAATGGTGCAAACTTTAGTGAATGATTACTCTGCACTTATTCAAGAATTAAAAGAAGGTATGGAAGTTGCTGGTGAAGCTGGCGATGAAACATCAGCTGATATGTTACTAGCGATTCACACGACATTAGAACAGCATGTATGGATGCTAAGTGCATTCTTAAAATAAAAATAAATATATTTTGAAAAATTCATTGAAAAATTTTTTCAATGGATTTTTTGTGATTTTTCAGTTTTCTTTTATGCTATAATATAGTAAAAGGGAGGCGATGCAATGTTTCGCTTTTTCAGAACTGGAAAAGAAGAACGGGAAATTACGAAAGATGAATTAGAACAAGCGATGGCTAAGTTTCTAGAAACAAATGCTAATATCGTATATACAGTATTAGTAAATGATGATTATACAGTAAATTATGATTTGTTAAAGCCGTATTTGCCTGTATTTCCGACAAATGTTTTTCTTATTACGAAGGAAACGCTTGAGGTATTTGAACATACAGAAGAAAATTTAAACCTAGTTAAAGAAATTGATATCGTACAAAAGGCAGTAGATCAATATGTAACAGAAAAAGAAATGTTTCCAATTGTTGAGGGTAGTGAAGATCGCCTTATATGTGGAATGAAGCTAGGGCCGTACTTAAATCGTCTATTAAAAAGAGACTTATATATTTCAGAAAAACATTATTTAGTTTCAAGTAAACCGGATAGAAAAAAACAAAAGAGCGGGTAGATGTAAAAAACAACAATAATATATTGTTGTCTTTTTTTGGTTAAAAATATATTGACTATTCTGTCTATTTAGTTTTATACTACACGTATTGGATAGGAAGAGGTGATGTAATATGCGTATACATACGGTAATTATTAAATATCATTCTGAGGATCAAGTATGGTTAGGTTGAGTTATTGAATATAACAATGTACATACCATGATCAAAGGATGATATACAAGTTCGAGAAATAAATATTATAAACGGTTTCGGGGGATTGGTATATGAAAAATAGTATGACTTACATCCAGTTATTAAATGAAACGTTACGTTGTTATGCAAATAAAGGAAGTTTTGAAGCGTATACGTATATAATGGAACATGCTAAAGGTGTAATAGGTAATGAGGCACAAATATATAATTTTAAATATGCACTAGCAAGTGCAGCAGGACTTGAAGAAGAAGCTTTGCATGTAATGAAGGAAGCTATTATAGAGAATGGATTTTGGTATGGAAATGAATATTTAATTTCCGACGACGATTTAAAACCACTACATAAGTTTGAAGAGTTTCATAAAATGGTTCAATTATGTAAAGAAAGAGAAGAAGTAGCAAAGAAAACAGAACGAGCAGATGTGAAATATATTTACAGCGAGGAAAAGGGAAATCTACTAGTTACAATGCATGGTGATCAAGAAAATATAGGAATAATAGAACCATATTGGAAATCAGTTATTACACAAGATTATACGTTAGCGTTACCACAGTCTTCGCAAATTCAATTTTCAGATGGGTTTGTTTGGGATGATATACATAGAGGGAAAGAAGAATTAAAAGAGCATTACGATAAATTTATAGAGAATCATACAGTAGAAAATGTAATAATAGGTGGTTTTTCTGCTGGAGCAAGAGTAGCTTTACTTACGATTTTACAAAAAGATATAGATGTAGATGGTTTTATTTTTATGGCACCGTGGCTTCCAGAGATTGAAGAATGGAATGAGTTGCTGGAAGTACTACAGGATAAACATATAAAGGGATATATAGTATGCGGGGATCAAGATGAAGATTGTTTCGAATGCACGCAGCAATTTGTACGATTATTAAGAGATAAGAATATAGAACATAAGTATAAAATTGTGCCTAACTTAAATCATGATTATCCTAATCATTTTGATGAGTTATTAAAAGAAGCTATTGAATATATAGGAAGTAAAAACAATAAGTAGTAAGAAAGGGAGATGCATCGTCGTTGATGTATCTCCCTTTTACAATTATAAATTAAAAGCATTTGCTAGTAAGCGATAAGAATTTAATTTATGTTCAAATTGATGAGTAATCGTGATAACCATAAATTCGTCAGTATTGTACGCTTTACTTAAATTTACTATTTTTTCTTTCACAGAAGTCGGATCACCTACGATCATACGTTGACGATTTTCTTTTATACGGAATAAATCATACGCACTGTATGAATAATTTTGAGCAGTTTCGATAGAAGGTGTACCAGTTGTTCGTTTTCCTTGCTCTAGTAATAAGATTGATAAATCTAAACTAGAAGCAATTTTTTCTGCCTCTTCATTTGTTTCTCCGCAAATAACAAAAATCGCGACAATTGATTTTGGTTTATCTCCTAAATAGGAAGGTTGAAATTGTTCCTGGTAAGCCCTCATAACTTCTGGGCCTCCGAAGCCATTAATAAATTGTGCAAATGCAAAAGAAGCTCCGTTGTGCGCCGCAATTTTAGCGCTCTCTCCGCTAGAACCGAGCATCCACATTTCAGGTGATGTTGGAATAACTGGAGTAGCCTTTAAATTTGCATAATGATGATTTTCTGGTACTTGATCATGTAAATACATTGCAACATCTGCAACTTGTTCTGGGTATTGATCAAGTGAGACCATTTTTCCTTCTTGTAGTGCACGAGTTGCTATTGGCATACCACCAGGTGCTCTACCAACACCAAGGTCGATGCGGTTTGGATAAAGTGCTTCTAAAACGCGGAAATTCTCGGCAACTTTATATGGGCTATAATGCGGTAACATAACACCACCCGAACCAACTCTAATATGTCCCGTTTTCGCTGCAATATGAGAAATAAGTATTTCTGGACTTGAACCAGCTAAGCTTACGGAATTATGATGCTCGGATACCCAAAAACGTGTGAATCCGAGTTTTTCTACTTCTTGTGCAAGCGTAACTGTATGTGAAATAGCTTGGGTTGCTGTGCTACCATCTGAAATAGGTGATTGGTCTAATACACTTAATTTGATCATAGAATATACCTCTCAATCTTAATGTACATCCTATTATATATTTACTTACGAAAAATGCGTAATGAAATGCTCAAAATGAAAAGCGGATAATATTATATCCGCTTTCAACGAGAAAATCCCCGTTCATAATGATTCATTTCGACTAAGTTTAAAATATATTCATAGTTGTCAATTTCATGTTTTAGCTGTTCACGTTCTTTTTCAGATAGTCTCTTATTGCTAAGTTTTTTACATAAGTTTTGTTTCTTTAATTCTAGATGTTTTTTTGTAGCGTCGTAATCATAAATCTGTTTCATTTTCAACCACTCCTTCGTTGAGTTGCTATATTATACGAAGCATAAAGAAATGTGAGATCTGTCTCTTATGTACTTTTAGTGAATATTCAAATTGCAATGGTGTTATGTTTATGGGGATTTATGAATAAAATGCACTAAACCACTAATGCGCATTTTATCCCGCATTAACGGGCAGTAAAACTCCCACCTCAAAATTGGGCTGGAGCAATGAAGTTAGGTGGGAGATTAACTGCCCATAAAAGCCCGATTGGTTCAACTAATAATCAGTGGGGGAAGAACACCCCACTGATTATAGTTTCACTTTATGAAGTAAGGGGTGGAATTGTGCAGAAAGACTTAATGTATAACACTAAGATGGATGAAACGTTACAAGTTATAAATAAGGGATTGAATAAGACGACACGTCCGAAACAAATTATTGTAGTAGGGGCAGGCATGGCTGGATTAGTTTCGGCATCTTTATTAAAGGCTGCAGGACATGAAGTGAAGATTTTTGAAGCAAACAATCGTGTAGGCGGCCGCATAGAGACAGTTAGAATGGAAGATACCGGATTATATTTAGATGTTGGGGCGATGAGAATTCCATATTCGCACACGTTAACGATGGCATATATAAGAAAGTTTGGGTTACAGGTGAGTCCTTTTATTAATAGGAATGAGACAGATATCATCTACGTAAATGGTCGGAAAACGACATTAAAACAATATGAAAAAGATCCAAGTATTTTAAGATATCCTGTGGAAATGAATGAAGTTGGGAAAACGTCTGAGGAACTATTATTGTTAGCGGTACAGCCCATTATAAATTTTATAAAAAAGAACCCAGAGAAAAATTGGGATGTTGTAGTAAAGGATTTTGGAAGATACTCTACAGGACAATTTTTAAAGTACCATCCTTATCAATATAATACGTATTTTTCACCAATAACGATTGAGATGATTGGTGTTTTATTAGATTTAGAAGGTTTTTTAGAAAGGTCATTCGTTGAGACGTTACGTTTTTTATACATTATGCAAGAGGAGAGCGGATTTTGTGAAATAATAGGTGGAAACGATAGATTACCAAAATCTTTTTTACCGCAATTAGAAGAAAATATTATTTATAATCAAAAATTAATGAAGCTACATCAACACGATAACGGTGTGACGGCTTTCTATCGAAACGAGGAAACTTTTGAATATAGTAGTATTACAGGGGATTTAGTTATTGTTACAATTCCGTTTTCGACAATGCGTTTTGTGGAAGTAGATCCATTTGACTCTATATCTCATGAAAAGTGGAAAGCAATTCGTGAATTGCATTATATGCCTGCGACGAAAATAGGCATTCAATTTAAAAGTCGATTTTGGGAAGAACAAGGGCAATTAGGTGGCAGAATTATAACAGATTTGCCAATTCGTTACGCCTATTATCCAAGCCATGGAATTGGACAGAAAGGACCAGCTATGATGTTAGGAAGCTATACATGGTCTTATGATGCGTTGCTATGGGATGGGTTATCGAAGGGTGATCGTATTTATTACACATTACACAACTTAGCAACGATATTAGGTGGTCAAGTATATGATGAATTTATGTCTGGAATATCAAAAAGTTGGACATTGGATCCATATGCACTTGGAGGATTTGCTCTTTTTCAAGCCGGTCAAGAATCTGAGCTACAACCAGCGATTGTAAAGCCAGAGGGGAAAATATTCTTTGCTGGAGATCATACAACGTTATATCACGGATGGATTCAAGGTGCGATTGAGTCTGGAGTTCGTGTAGCGGTGGAAGTGAATGAGTAAAAAGTTTTTAATTCAGAAAATTCTTTACTATATAACTTGAGATGGATATTATTATATATAAAAGAAAAATAGGGAGTGTTTACAGTGAAACCGTTATTATTCGATTTTCCTTCTGAATTTTATACTGACAGGCTTTTTATTCGAATGCCGAAACCAGGAGATGGTAAAGTTGTATACGATGCAATTCAAGCTTCAATACAAGAACTAAAACCTTGGATGGTGTTTGCACAAAAAGAGCAAACAGAGCAAGAAGTAGAAGAAAGTATTAGAAAATCACATATTCAATTTTTGCAACGTGAGGATTTAAGGTTACTAGTATTTTCGAAAGAAACAGGTGAATTTATTGCATCTGCCGGATTACATCGTATTAATTGGGATATACCTCAATTTGAAATCGGATATTGGATTGATTCGAGATTTAGTGGAAAAGGCTATATGGTAGAGGCTGCGAAAGGTATAACGGATTATGCTTTTTCTGAACTGAAAGCAAACCGCGTAGAAATTCGTTGTGATGCTCTAAATAAAAAGAGTAGAGCGATACCTGAGAAATTAGGTTTTAAATTAGAGGGTATTTTAGAAAGTGCCAGTGTTGCGGTAGATGAAAATGGATTAAGGGACATGTGTGTATTTGCAATGACTAGAAATACATATGAAAAAGAAGAGCTGTAAAGAAACAGCTCTTCTTTTTCATATTATGGTACAGGATGACCGTTAGAGCTTTCAAAAATTGTAAACCATTGTTGACGATCTAAGTTAACTTTTGTAGCAAGAGCGGCCGTTTTTACACGATCTAATTTCCCAGAGCCAACGATTGGCATCATGTTAGCTGGATGAGCAAGTAGCCATGCATACATAACCGTATCGATGCTAGTAACACCTAGCCCATTAGCAACTTTTTGTACAGTTTCACGTACACGTACTGCACGTTCAGTTTGACCGGTAAAGATTTCGCCACCAGCAAGAGGTGACCAAATCATTGGATTGATTCGTTTTTCTTGGCATAAATTAATCGTACCTTTTTCAAAGTGCTCAAGCTGCAGCGCAGATACCTCGATTTGATTTGTAATGAGCGGGAAATCTAAATATGAACTTAACATATGAAACTGTGAAGGTAAAAAGTTAGATACACCGAAGTGACGAACCTTTCCTTCTTGTTTTAAGCGTGAGAACGCTTCTGCCACTTCATTTGGATCCATAAATGGATCAGGACGATGGATGAGTAATACATCAATATAATCTGTATGTAAGTTTTGTAATGAATCCTCCGCGCTCTTTATGATATGTTCAGTACTTGTATTGTAGTGAGCAACATATCGCTCTGGAAATTTCGGTGATGGGGGAGCGATTCCACACTTGGTAACAATTTGTATGTTTTCTCGTAAGGAAGGCTTTAGTTGTAAAGCTTCTCCAAACAGCCCTTCACACGTATATCCGCCATAAATATCAGCGTGATCGAAAGTAGTAATCCCCATATCCATGCATTCTTCAATGAAAGAAAGTAACTCTTGTTTCGTCATATTCCATTCTGCTAAACGCCAAAATCCTTGAATAATACGAGAAAATTCTAGTGTTTCGGCCATTTGAACTCGTTCCATTATAAGTACCCCCTTGATGTATGATTATTATTTTGAAAAGGCTTTCTTACTACATATTATTATATAGTTTGAGGAGCGTACAAACAATAAATATGTTTTGCTACAAAAACGATTTTCTCTATATGCTATAATGTAGACACATATAGCTATAAGGAGATGTAAGGGATGATTCCAGTAACAATATTAACTGGTTTTCTTGGATCAGGGAAAACGACTTTATTAAATCGTATTTTATCAGAAAATCACGGTAAGAAATTAGCGGTGATTGTAAATGAAATAGGACAAATTGGTATCGATAATCAGTTGATTATGAATGTTGAAGAAGAAATTATGGAAATGACTAACGGTTGTCTATGCTGTACTGTACGTGAAGATTTACTCGTTGCGTTAAAACAATTACTGGACGTAAAAGCAGAAGGGAAAATGGACTTTGAAGGCTTAGTAATTGAAACAACAGGTCTTGCAAATCCAGGCCCGATTATTCAAACATTTTTTTTAGATCCTGTTATTCAATCTGCATACCAAATTAATGGCGTTGTAACGGTAGTAGATAGTTACCATATACATAAACATTTTGAAAAGGGACTAGAAGCAAAGGAACAAATTGCATTTGCTGATGTAGTGTTGGTGAATAAATTAGATTTAATTGAAGAAAGTGAAAAGGAAAATCTTTTGCATGAACTGCAAGGTATTAACCCCACTGCAAAGTTAATCGAGGCAACTAACTGTGAGGTAGATATACCATCATTATTACAAATTCAAACGTTTAAAACGAAAGATACGTTACAAATTTATCCTCATAAAGAGCATAATCATTTAGAAGGTGTAAAATCATTTGTACTACGTGAAGAGCGTCCGTTAGATTTACAAAAACTAAATGAGTGGATGTCAGCTGTCGTGCAAGAGCTAGGGGAGTATTTATATCGTTATAAAGGGATTTTATCTATCGATGGAGTAGATAAACGTATCGTGTTCCAAGGTGTACATACATTATTTGCTGCTTCGTATGATAGAGAGTGGCAAGAGGGTGAAAAGCGAGTAAGTGAAGTCGTATTTATCGGTAAAGATATTAATAAAGAATGGTTCCAAGAACATTTTGGGGAGTGTGTGAAATAAGTCTGCGTCAACTGCAGGCTTATTTTTATATGAGCATTCTATTGAGATTGTACTAGATTTCAATAACGAAACACATAAGGGAAAGAAACGGAAAATAGAAAATAACATTGATAAATATATAATAACAAGCCTGTTTTCACAGGCTTGTGTTTTCGTTTATTAGTAACTCCATTACAACACCTACAACTGGACCCTCATCATCAATATCCCCGTTTAAATGGAAACCAAATGATTCATATAGGCCCATGGCAAGTTTGTTGCCCGGATGTAAACTTAAGTAAATTATTTTACATGTAAATTGTTGTTGTAAAAATTGAATGAGTAAGCGAAGGAAACGCTTTGCGTATCCTTTTCCTTGATGTTGTTGGTCAATCATAAAACGATCTAACCAGATGCTTTCGTGTTTTTTTGAATACCAACCGTACATTGCGTATCCAACAAGTGTTTCTCCATCATATAAACCTACTGACGTCCCGTTTCCTTCATATAATGATTCTGCTAAAGAAAACGCATTACTTTCAATAAATTGCTGCTGGTTTTTTGCGACGTTTAAAGCAGCTACTGAACGCCAATTTTTTGCTGTTACTTCACAAATGTGAAGATTCATAATTCCAACTCACCTTCTAAAAGAGTATAGCTTAAAGCTAATATGGATAATTTTACTTGTTATTTTGGTCAAGTCAAGGATACATACATAAAAAGGCAGCTGAACAATAGATTCAGCTGCTTAGAAAATATAGTAAATTAGTTTGTTGCTTCTTTCAATGTGTTTACGTTTTCTTCCATTAAAGTAAAGTAATCTTTATTGTTCTTCGCATCATCTTCAGAAATAGTAGCAAGGTGATTTAAGCGCAAAACTGTTGTACCAGTTTCTTTTTGAATAACTGATGCGACTTTTGGCGTAGAGAAAGTTTCAAATAAAATATATTTTAGACCGTGTTCTTTTACTGTTTTTGTAATGTCAGCAAGCTCTTTTTGAGATGGCTCATCAGAAGCTGAAATTCCGGCGATAGGAATCTGTTTTAAACCATAGCGTTGTTCCCAATAACCATAAGCAGCATGAGAAACTAAAATTTCTTTCGTTTTCGCATTTGCTACAGCAGCTTTAAATTGATCGTCTAAATCGGTAAATTTAGTTTGAAGTGCTGCAAAGTTTTTCTCGAATTCTTGTTTATGGTCAGGTTGTAATTCCACAAGAGCATTTTTGATTTTTTCAGCTTGTTTCATCGCAAGAGTAGGGTCTATCCAAACATGCGGGTCTTTATCATGATGGTGATCATCTTCTTTATGACCATCTCCGTGATCGTGATGTTCTTCTTCAGAAGAAGCACGAAGTTTAATTCCTTTTGATGCATTTACAATTTTAACATTTTCTTTTTGTAATGTTTTTTCCATCTTCTCAGCAAATGGTTCTAATTCAGCACCGTTATAAACGAATAAATCGGCTTTTGCAACTTGTACTGTTTGTTTTTGACTCGGTTCAAATGTATGTGAATCGGCACCAGGAGGGTAAATTGCTTCTACTGTTACATAGTCGCCACCAATTTTTTTTGCGAAATCTGCAAGAGGGAAGATGGTTGTATAAACAGTTAGCTTTCCATCTTTCTTGGCAGTACCTTCTTTTTTATTTGAGCAGCCAGTAAAAATTAAAGTGAAAATAAGTAAGAATGAAAATATAGTCAATCTTTTAGGCATGAAGTTCTCCTCTTTTCTTTTTTTACGGATATATCTTCAATTATAGAAGAAAAATATCATTTTAATACAAAACGGAATAATTACGTTTTAGTTTGCGAACTTAGTATAATACATCTTTCATAAAGTTGCAATAAATAATAATCATTACGATTTGATTTTGTTATAAAGTTGTCAAATATAGATGTATTATTTTTGTGAATGCATGCATATGTGACAACGCTGCTTTCATATATTTGAAAGGAAGGTGAAGAGGGGGATGAGCGCTTGGGATATTTAATGGAAGCTATCTTATTGATATTAGCGGTAGTATTGCCATTATCTTTCGTTTTAATCTTTTTAAGACGCTTAATAAGTAATTTAGGGAATGCATCAACGATAACGAAATTACCAGAGAAAGAAAAGAAAAAAGAGTAAGTAAAGCACTATGCATACGCATAGTGCTTTACTTATGGTAAAATAAAAAGAAGGAAACTCCTAAAAGTTGCATGTCACTGAAGGAGAGAAAAGTAAAATAAGAGGTATATGCATATATGAATAAGCGAACAGCGTTAGTACTTGGTGCAAGTGGTTTAGTTGGACAAGAGATAACGCGTCTATTACTTGAATCAGATTACTACGATTCGGTTACTATTTTTGTAAGAGAACCAATGCAATGGCAACATGAGAAGTTACAGCAGAAGAAAGTAGATTATTCGGCATTAGAAGAATATAAAGAATTTTTTGCAGTAGATGATGTTTTTAGTTGTCTAGGAACAACAATAAAAAAAGCAAAAACAAAGGCGAATTTCAAAAAAGTAGATTATGAATATACGTTACGAGCTGCTTGTTTAGCTGAAAAGCAAGGGGTGCAAAACTTCCTTGTTGTGTCTTCGATGGGAGCAAATCCTAAATCATTTTTCTTTTATTCACAAGTAAAAGGGAAAATGGAAGAGGAATTGCAAAAGTTAGTGATTGGTGGTATTCATATTTTTAGGCCGTCTTTATTAGTTGGAAATCGACAAGAGTTTCGTTTTGGTGAACGAATGGCTGAAAAGTTAACTCGAATTATTCCTTTTATATTTAAAGGGGCTTTCAAAAAGTATAAACCAATTTCAGCTAAAGATGTGGCGAAAGGGATGTATATAACTGCGCTGCGAGAAGAATCTGGTCTCCACATTTATAATTCAAATGAAATTACAACGATAGAATAAATAAAACCGAGAAGAATGGCTTCTCGGTTTTATTTATTCATATTGATTTTCCCAGGAGCCCGCTTATATTGATACGGTTCTTGCAATTCAAAACCAAGTTCATTTGCGGCTATTCTTGGGAAGTACGGATTGCGAAGTAACTCACGTCCGATAAAAATTAAATCTGCTTCGTTATTATTTAATATTTGCTCTGCCTGTGCCCCAGTCGTAATCAATCCAACTGCCCCAGTTGCAATGTTAGCATGTTCTTTAATATGTTTAGCATATTGTACTTGGTAACCAGGATAAACATCAATATGTGTCGGTACAACTGCACCAGAACTACAATCGATTAAATCTACTCCTTGTTCTTTCATCCATTTTGAATACCGAACGTAATCTTGAACGGTTAGCCCGTCAGGATGATAATCATTTGCTGAAATACGAACAAATAACGGTCCGTCCCAAACTTCATTTATAGATTCGATGATTTCACGTAAGAAACGATAGCGGTTTTCAGATGAACCGCCATATTCATCCGTTCGTTTATTGGAAAGTGGAGAAAGAAATTCGTTAATTAGATAACCGTGAGCGCCATGTATTTCAATAACGTCAAATCCAGCTTGTTTTGAACGCAGTGCAGCCTTCTGAAAAGCTAGTGCGGTGTCTTTAATTTGCTCTTTACTCATTTCCAGTGGTATTTTCATTGTTTCATTAAATGGAATTGCTGAAGGTGCTAACGCATCTGTTTCTAACTCAGCTTTTCTTCCGGCGTGAGCGAGTTGAATGGCAGCTTTTGCACCATTATCATGTATAAAAGTTGTCGCTGTATGTAATCCTTCAATTAGACTGTCGTCCCAAATACCTAAATCTTTGTTAGAAATGCGACCTTCAGGTAACACAGCTGTTGCTTCAATCATAACTAAACCGACTTGACCGGCAGCCCTAGTTCCATAATGAACGAGGTGGAAATTCGTTACTTTTCCATCCTCATTTTCCGAAGAATACATACACATAGGCGACATGACGATACGGTTTTTTAGTGTAACATCCTTAATTGTGTAGGGTGAAAAAAGTTTGGAATGCATCAAATAGCCTCCTTGATTGAATTTTCTTATATTTTACCATTCTCTTTTTTGTTTCTCTAATAAAACGCTTATACGAAAAATTTTGTCTATTCGTGTTACAATGACTAATATGAACTGAATTGGAGGAGGACATATGTACCAGGCTTATTATAAAAGTGAATTAGGTTTGCTAGAAATTACAGCGAACGAAGAAGGCATTACGTCTGTTATATTTGTTGATGAACGACAAGAAGAAAATACAAATGAAATGATAGATCAATGTATAAATGAGCTAGATGAATATTTTAAAGGAAAAAGAAAAGAGTTTACTGTACCACTGTCTGCAGAGGGAACATCATTTCAAAAAAATGTATGGGATGCGCTCTACACTATTCCTTATGGCGTAAGTGCTTCATATTTAGATATTGCGGAGAAGGTTGGTAATACGAAAGCTGTACGAGCAATAGGAGGAGCAAACAGTCGTAATCCCATTTCAATTATCGTTCCGTGTCACCGTGTAATAGGAAAGAGTGGAAAGCTTGTAGGGTATGCGGGTGGTTTATGGAGGAAAGAGTGGCTGTTAAAACACGAAGGTATTTTGAAATGAAGTATGAATGGAAAGAGGGATTGTTTTGGAATGTATAAATTGTGGGCAACCTTGTGCGAATGAACAGTTAAATTGTGCAAACTGTCAGCAAAAACTGCATAATAAACAAGGTGAAGGAAGCTCGCTAATAGACAAAGAATTAGAAGAATATGTAGGGAGACAATATCCGTACTACAAAAAAAAATGGGAGCTTGAAAATAAGCGAATTGCAAAATGGAGCTGGAATGGTTGGGCTGCTATTTTTAATGTAGGTTGGCTTGGCTATCGTAAGTATTATTTACCTGCTGCACTATTTATACTGTTATTAGTAGTGTGTGATGCGTTTTCATATTATATGGGCTTCAACGTAGCATTGCCAATCATTAATATGGTGCCTCTTACGTTTTTATTACTCGTTTTTATCTTATTCGGGCTAGGGATTTTTGCGAATGGATTATATTATCAATTTGCAGAAAGACGTATATACCGCATAAAGGCACGTGAAATTAAAGATGAATCGGTTGAAAATTATCTCATTCGTGATAGTGGAGGAACGAGTAAAATGGGAGCAACGATCGTTACAATGTTAGCAGTTGCTAGTATTTTGTTCAGTCATTTCTTTTTCCCAACTGATCAGGATATTATTCAAAAAGTTCGTACAAGCTCGCTTTATGAATATCCAGTCTTTTCAATTGGTGAATCGTTCGAAAATTATTTTCAAAATTCAGGATGGATATACTATCGTGGAACGGAAGGATTAGAATTAGTAGAATTTCAGGGGGAGAGTCCTGAGATGCCAAGGAAAAAGGTGACAATTCAATTTATTGTTGATTATAAATTGGGAGAAGTGGAACCATATTCACTTACGATTAACGGTGAATCTAAAAATGAAGAAGAGTTTTTGAAAATAATGGAGGAAATATTTAAAGTTCAAAATCCATTTGATATAGAGGATGGCTTACAAGTAAATACTATTCAACAAAGCGGAGGGAAAGCAATTTCTGACCGCTTTTTTTCTTTTTATGAAAATAAATATTTAAAATAATCAGAATCTTTTGTATAATAAAATATATTATACAAGTTTTAACTTATACATATAGATTGGGGGAAGGAAGAATGAAAAGAAAGACAACAACAATTGCTGCACTTGCGTTATCGACTAGTGTACTGGTTGCGGGATGTGGGAATGGGGAGAAGGCTTCGACAACGAAGAAAGAATCAAGTAAGGGAATGGCAGATAAACAAGTTTTAAATTTGCTAGAAACAGCTGAAATTCCTTCAATGGATACATCTAAATCAACAGATTCTGTATCTTTCCGTGTATTTGTAAATGCAATGGAAGGATTATATCGTCTAGATAAAGATAATAAACCAACTCCAGGTATGGCCAAAGATGTGAAGATTAGTGAAGATAAAAAGACATATACATTTGAATTACGTGATGCAAAATGGTCAAATGGTGATTCAGTTCGAGCGCAAGATTTTGTATATGCATGGCAACGTACATTAGATAAAGCAATAGCAGCAGAATATGCATTTATTTTATTTGATGTGAAAAATGCACAGAAAGTAAATAAAGGAGAAGTACCGTCGGATCAATTAGGTGTTAAAGCGAAGGATGATAAAACGTTGGTAGTAGAATTAGAGCAACCAGCACCTTATTTCCTTGAGCTTACTTCGTTCCCTACATTCTTCCCATTAAATGAAAAGTATGTAAAAGAACAAGGGGATAAATACGGATTAGAAGCAGATAAATTATTGTACAATGGACCATTTACAATGAGTGAATGGAAACATGAACAAAGTTACCAGTTAAAGAAAAACCCAAATTATTGGGATAAAGATGCTGTAAAATTACAAGAAATTAATGTGGGTATAGTAAAAGAGACAAGTACTGGGGTAAATTTATATGATAGTGATCAAGCAGACCGTGTCATTTTAAGTTCTGAGTTTGTAGACAAATATAAAAAGAATAAACCAGATGAATTTAAAACGAAGCTAGACCCACGTATGTATTTCCTACGTTTTAATCAAAAAAATGCAACGTTTAAAAATCAAAAGGTTCGTGAGGCGATTGATTTAGCGTACGATAAAAAAGGAATTGCGGATGTAATTTTGAATGATGGATCATTGCCAGCGTATTTCTTAGTACCTGAAAAGTTTACGACAGGACCAGATGGAAAAGACTTCCGTACTGTAAATAAAAATTTCCGTGACAGTAAAGATAATGCTGCGAAAGCAAAAAAACTGTGGGAAGAAGCGAAGAAAGAACTTGGTCAAGATACAATTACAGTAGAATTACTAAATGATGATAACGGTAGTCGTAAAAAAGTGGGCGACTTTATTAAAGAAGAATTAGAGAAAAACTTACCAGGTATTAAAGTGAATTTGAAGCAACAACCATATAAGCAGAAGTTAGATTTAGAAAAGAAATTTCAATATGAATTCTCATTATCTGCATGGAGTCCAGATTATCCAGACCCAATGACATATATTGATATGTTCGTTACTGGAAGTTCATTTAATGAAATGGATTATTCAAATCCGAAGTATGATGATTTAGTAGCGAAATCAAAAGGAGAACTACTAAAAGATGACGCAGCACGCTGGAAAGCACTTGCAGAAGCTGAAAAAATCTTAATTGGTCAAGATGTTGCAATCTCTCCTACGTACCAACAAAGTACAGCTTACTTAGAGAAGACGTATGTAAATGGTATTGCTAACCATACGTTCGGTGGCGACTTCAGTTATAAATGGGCATATATTACAAAGAAATAGTATAATAAAAGATGAGTGAATTTTCGCTCATCTTTTGTTTGTTTAAGGAGGAACGTGGAGTGTTGAAAGGAATCAATCATCTTTGTTTTTCAGTATCAAATTTAGAAAACTCTATTCTGTTTTATGAAAGAGTGCTAGAAGGAGAACTATTAGTTAAAGGGAGAAAACTTGCATATTTCAATATATGTGGAGTATGGATAGCACTGAACGAAGAGGCACATATTCCAAGAAAGGAGATTCATCAATCTTATACGCACCTCGCATTTTCTGTTGAACAAAAAGATTTTGAACGCCTGTTACATCGGTTAGAAGAAAATAATGTTCATATTTTACAAGGAAGAGAACGTAATGTGAGAGATTGTGAGTCTATATATTTTGTTGATCCTGACGGTCACAAGTTCGAGTTTCATTCAGGGACACTGCAAGACCGTCTAAATTATTATAGGGAAGAAAAACCACATATGACATTTTACTAGGGAGGAAGAGCATTTGCATGCACTTGTAATCGGGGGAACAGGGATGTTAAAGAAAGTTTCTATGTGGCTTTGTGAGCAAGGATTCCATGTTTCTATTATTGGACGAGATGAAGTGAAATTAGAATATGTGAAGCGAGCAAGCTCTGCACCAGAAAATATCACATGCCTTCCGTTAGATTATCATAATAATGACGAAGTAAAGATAGCTATTAAAGGTACAATTGAGAGAAATGGTCCCATAACATTAGTTGTGGCATGGATACATTCAAGTGCAAAGTATGCGTTATCACTCATTTGTAAGGAGATAGAATTTTCGTCAGAGACATACAGTTTATTTCATATTTTAGGCAGTAAAGCATCGCGTATGAATGCAGGGAAAATAGGTGGTACGCTTTGCCTGTATCATAGAATTATATTAGGTTTTATTTTAGAAGATACATTCGGAAGGTGGCTTACTCATCAAGAAATATCAGATGGAGTAATTAATGGGATTGAAAGTAATTGCAATGAATGGATTGTGGGGCAAATAGAACCATGGGAATTACGACCAAATTGATAAGGGGGAATGGGAAATGAAAACAACTGTATATGTAACAAGGCACGGTGAAACAGAATGGAATGTAGCGAAGCGAATGCAAGGACGGAAAAATTCAGCTTTAACTGAAAATGGTATGTTACAAGCGAAACAATTAGGGGAGCGTATGAAGGATTTACCACTCCATGCCATATATAGTAGTCCAAGCGAAAGAACACGTCATACTGCTGAATTGATTAAAGGGGAACGCGATATTCCAATTATAGAAGATGAACGTTTCTATGAAATAAATATGGGGATATGGGAAGGGCAAACAATTGCTGATTTGGAAATGCAATATCCAGAAGAAGTACATTTATTTTGGAATGAACCACATCTTTTTCAGTCAACATCAGGGGAAAACTTTGCGGCCGTTTATAAAAGAGTAATTGAAGGGATACACTTTCTTTTAGAAAAGCATAAAGGAGAAAACATTTTAATAGTTACTCATGCTGCAGCAGCGAAACTACTTGTAGGACATTTTGCAGGTCTTGAAATTGAACATGTATGGGAAGAGCCATTTATGCATAGCGCGAGTCTTAGTGTAATTGAATTTGATGAAGATCTTGGTAAAGTAAAACAATTTGCAGATATAAGTCATTTTCAGTAAACGTAAAAAAGGCCGCAACGCGGCCTTTTTTGGTGGACATAAAAAACTAGCAATTACGTTTTTTATACCAGAAGTGATCGAATTTTTTATTCTTGCAAGAAGAAGACTTGTGTCTGCTATCTTTGCAATCATTCCATTTGTGTCCGTCATCGTGACAGTCTCTACCGTGATCACATGAATCATCGCAAGAGTGACCGTGTCCGTGAGGGAAGAATTCGCATTTTTTACAGAAACTTCGTTTTGTCCAGTAAAATTTCTTTTCAAAGCGTATGCATTTTGTAACGAAAGTACAATGTTTTCTACGAGTACGTTTTGTAACTAAAACGCATTCTTTTCTACGCGTCACTTTCGTAACGAATGTCCATTTTTGAACACGAACACGAGTACATTTCGTAACAAATGTCCATTTTTTTACGTGCGTACATTTTGTAACGAACGTACAATGTTTCACGCGAGTACATCTTGTTCTTGGACATCTACCTCCTGTAGTGCATTTACATCCTGTAGTACATTTATGATGAGAGAATTTATCATCATCGCACTCAAAAGTACTTGGATCTTGATGTAAGAAATCCTCCATCCCAGCACTTTTGATTTCTTCAACAGCTTTTCTAATATCACGTTTCATAGAAATCCTCCTTATCATGTATTAAAGTGAAAAGGTATTCTTTTTCCTTAACATGATATGAGATATGACGACGTTCTGAACAGGACAAGAGTGTAATTTTATATAAATAGATGATAGCGGATGTATGGACAAGACAAGGCGCATACATTGAATGAAGAGAACTGAGAAGGGATGAGAAAACATGCTGCCTTCATATGATTTTTTTGTTCATCCAATGTACTTAGTGGAATTGAAAAAAGATATTTGGTCAGATAGTCCAGTGCCAGCAAAATTAACTTATGGAAAAAAGAAGTATGACATTGATATCGTATACCGGGGTGCTCATATTCGCGAATTTGAGAAAAAGTCTTATCATGTTGTATTTTATAAACCGAAAAAATTTCAAGGCGCGAAAGAGTTTCATTTGAATTCTGAGTTTATGGATCCGTCACTCATACGAAATAAATTATCTTTAGATTTTTTTCATGATATTGGTGTACTTTCGCCAAAATCACAACATGTATTTATAAAAATCAATGGTCAAATTCAAGGTGTATATTTACAGTTAGAATCAGTTGATGAAAACTTTTTGAAAAATAGAGGATTACCGAGTGGTTCTATTTATTATGCGATAGATGATGATGCAAATTTTTCATTAATGAGTGAGCGAGATAAAGATGTTAAGACAGAGCTCTTTGCGGGTTATGAATTTAAATATTCGAATAAAAATAGTGAAGAACAACTAAGTGAATTTGTATTTCAAGCGAATACTTTGTCGAGGGAAGATTATGAAAAAGAAATTGGGAAGTTTCTACATGTAGATAAATATTTACGATGGTTAGCTGGAGTAATTTTCACGCAAAACTTTGACGGTTTCGTTCATAACTATGCACTATACCATAACGATGAGACAAATTTATTTGAAGTTATACCGTGGGATTATGATGCAACTTGGGGGCGAGATGTACAAGGGAGACCGCTTAATCATGAATATATTCGCATTCAAGGGTATAACACGTTAAGTGCAAGATTGTTAGACATACCTGTATTTAGAAAGCAGTATCGAAGTATTTTAGAAGAAATATTAGAAGACCAATTTACAGTTTCGTTTATGAGGCCGAAAGTAGAAGCGTTGTGTGAATTGATTCGTCCATATTTACTACAAGATCCATATATGAAAGAAAAATTAGAAACGTTTGATCAAGAGGCTGATATGATTTATGAATATATAAATAAAAGAAGGAAGTATATACAAGACCACTTACATGAATTGGATTAATTTTGAAAGAGATTGGAACATTATCAATCTCTTTTTTTGTATAATAAAGGTGTACCAAAAAAGTGAAATGATATGTATTTGATAGAGAATGGGGTTGTGTAGAGATGACGATTAAATGGATTGATTGGGTAAAACAAATACAATCTATAGCCCAAGCGGGTTTAACGTATTCTAAAGATGTGTACGATATAGAACGTTTCCAACAATTACGAGACATTTCGATTTCGATGATGTCACATTACACAAAAACAGATTGGGAAGTAGTAGCGAAACTATTTGCAAGTGAGACGGGCTATCAAACACCAAAAGTTGATATACGAGCAGTTGTTTGTCAAAATGAAAAGCTATTATTTGTGAAGGAAAAAAGTGATGGGAAATGGGCATTGCCAGGTGGATGGGCTGATGTTGGTTATACGCCAACAGAAGTAGCAGCAAAAGAGGTTTTCGAAGAGACAGGATATGAAGTAGATCGTTTTAAGCTACTAGCTATATTTGATAAAGAAAAGCATCAACCATCGCCTTCAGCAACGCATGTATATAAGATTTTTATTGGTTGTAATATTGTTGGTGGGGAAAAGAAGGTTAGTATTGAAACAGAAGAAATAGAGTTTTTTGGTGAAGATGAATTGCCGGATTTATCAATTGCTAGAAATACAGAAGAGCAAATTAAAGAAATGTTTGCTTATATGAAAGACCCACAGAAAGAAAAAATAATAGATTAATGCTGCTTGAATTGTACATATTGTTAAAATGAAGATATTGGCAGATTGCAATCTTTATGTGATAATGGGATGGTATGTGAAGAAAAAAGGAGATAGAAAAGAACATGTTAGCAAATATAATAGATCAGTTATTGCAATTTTTTGCAAGCTTAGGGTACTTTGGAGTAGCTCTTGCTTTAATGATTGAAGTAATCCCAAGTGAAATTGTACTTTCGTATGCTGGCTTTTTAGTAGCGGATGGTAAAATTAGTTTTGTGGGGGCAGTTATCGCCGGAACGATTGGTGGTACTTTAGCGCAAATCTTTTTATACTGGCTTGGATACTACGGAGGGCGTCCGGTTGTAGAGAAATATGGGAAATATCTACTTATTAATAAACACCATTTAGACATAGCGGAAGGTTGGTTTAAACGTTACGGAGCAGGCGTAATATTTTCTGCACGCTTTATTCCAGTAGTACGTCATGCGATCTCTATTCCAGCAGGACTAGCTAAGATGCCATTAAAACTATTTACACTTTATACGGTTGTAGCGATTATTCCGTGGTCAATTCTATTTATATACTTAGGTGAAAAACTTGGTGGGAATTGGCGTCATATTAAAGAGTATGCATCTGATTATACACATTACATAATTATAGGAGCTGTGCTCTTTATTGCACTATACTTCGGTTTAAAGTATTTGAAAAAGAAAAAAACAACACGTTAAAGTCAATGATGATTCATTGGCTTTTTTATTTGTTTCGGTTCTAAACAAAAGGAGTTGTCCATAATGTGTAATAATAAAGCGTAGCGGAGGAATGTGATGAAAGGGTCACCGTTTATACGTGGAACGATATTTTTAACGATGGCAACGATGATATCTAAAATGTTAGGGTTTATATATATTATACCATTTACAGCAATGGTTGGTACGAGTGGGTACGTTCTATACGCGTATGCATATCGTCCTTATACGATTATGCTGAGTATAGCGACGATGGGGTTACCGCTCGCTGTTTCAAAGATGGTATCAAAATATGATCAACTAAATGATTATCATACAGTTAAAAGAGTACTAAAGAGTGGTATCGTTTTTATGTTAATAATGGGAGTTGTATCGTGTGTCACACTGTATGTATTAGCCCCGCATTTAGCTAAACTTGTAGTTGATGGAAGTGATCAAACGGGGAATAGTGTAACTGCTGTCGCTACTAACATTCAAATTGTAAGTTTTGCGTTAATACTTGTACCAGTAATGAGTTTATTAAGAGGCTTCTTTCAAGGATTTCAGTCGATGGGCCCTTCTGCATTAAGTGTAGTTGTAGAGCAATTCTTTCGGGTCTTAACTATATTGATAGGAAGTTTTGTCGTATTATATGTTTTAAAAGCTTCTGTATCGCTAGCAGTTGGTATTTCAACGTTTGGTGCTTTCATGGGAGCAATAGGTGGATTAGCTGTTTTAACTGCGTATTATGTAAGAAGGAGAAGGCATTTAAAGAAAAAAGAGATGGCAAGTATACCGCAAACGACGAAATCTTTCTTCTCGTTGTATAAGGAGCTCTTTACATATTCTATTCCTTTCGTCGTGGTTGGTTTAGCTATTCCTTTGTATCAGACTATAGATACATTTACAATTAATAAACTACTTATACAAATTGGATATATGCAAGGAGAAGCGGAAAAAATCAATGCGATTATTGGTCTTGTTCAAATGGTTGTACTTATCCCAGTTTCAGTTGCGACTGCTTTTAGTATGTCTCTCGTTCCAGAGATGACGAAAGCTTATACAGCAGGGAATACGAAGTTACTATATAAACATTTTACAAAGACGAATCTATTAGTAGTAGGGATTACGGTACCAGCGGCGATTGGAATGATGGTGTTAGCAAAACCAATATATACGCTTTTGTTTAGTACGGGGAATGATCCGGAGATAGGGAGTGTTATTCTACAATATTATGCTCCTGCGTGTATACTATTTTCACTCTTTACTGTAACGGCTGCCATGCTGCAAGGAATTAATCAACAACAGAAAACAGTATTAGGTTTAGTAATCGGAATTATTGTAAAGATAATATTAAATATTGTATTGCTTCCGTATTTCGATTATGTAAGTTTTATCATTTCAACTTACGCTGGCTATACGATTTCAGTTGGTTTTAACTTGTGGATGCTTTCTAAATATGTTATAAAGGCAACATAAGCTTTTTAAGGCAGAGAATCCTCTGTCTTTTTCTACGTTTATAATATTTTTCACGTAAAAGCGTTTTCAAAATAATTTTTCTATTGAAATTTAAACGTATGTTTCATATGCTGAGAATGGCGGTTCAAAAACTGTTATGTAAGAGAGGTAGATTCCTACATGTAAAAAGAATCGGGGTGATAGTATGTTAAATATGTATTTAACAGACCGAAACGGAAAACTACAAGAGATTGAGGAAATGCAAAAGGGTTGCTGGATTAATGTACTTCATCCAACTGAAGAAGAAATTCAGTATTTAGTACAAACTTTAAATGTAGACTTAGATTTCATTAAAGACCCTTTGGATGATGAAGAACGCTCTCGTATTGAAAAGGAAGACAATAATACCTTAATCATCGTCGATATTCCGACAGTTAGGCATGATGAAGAGGGGAATTCGATTTATGACACGATTCCAATAGGTATGATTGTAATGCCAGATTGTTTCGTTACAATTTGTTTAGAAGAGAATCCAATTTTTGAACGTTTTATTAATCAACGTATTAAAGAATTTTATACGTTTAAAAAGACACGCTTTGCACTGCAGCTCTTATATACGATTTCTACTTATTATTTAAGATACTTAAAGCAAATAAATCGAAAAACAATCGATTTAGAGCACCAATTAAATAAATCAATGAAAAACAAAGAAATTTTTACATTGTTAGGCCTTGAAAAAAGTTTAGTTTACTTTACAACATCACTAAAGGCTAATAAAATTGTAATTCAAAAATTAATGCGAAACAGTACATTTTTAAAAATGTATGAAGACGATCAAGATCTATTAGAAGATGTATTAATTGAAAATAAACAGGCTATTGAAATGGCGGAAATATATAGTCACATTTTAAGTGGAATGATGAATACATTTAGTTCCGTTATATCAAATAATTTAAATAGTGTTATGAAACTGTTAACGTCTATTACAATTATTTTATCTTTACCAACAATGGTTTCTAGTTTCTTTGGAATGAACGTAAAGGTTCCATTTGAAGGTGAAGCGTATGGTTTTGTAATTGTACTCATTATATGTGTAACTTTATCGTTCACATTGGCATTTGTTTTTTGGAAGAAACGTTACTTTTAACAATAAAAAAGCTGCTCTAGCATAGTTGTAAAACTACGCTAGAGCAGCTTTTTTGCTATGAAATCTCAATTTTGGAATAGAATATAACATGTGAAATGTAATGTGTATGAAGGTTATGAATTCCGTATAAGCCTTGTCCAATTAATAAAATGGGGTTAAAATTACATATTGTTAAAGAAAAGTTGGAGGAAATACATCATGGAATTGTTTCAATTACCGAAAGCATTCCTGCAAATGAATACAATTTTTATCTCAATATTAATCGAGGCACTTCCGTTTGTGCTAATTGGTGTATTTATTTCAGGATTCATTCAAATGTTTGTGACAGAAGATATGGTGGCAAAATGGATGCCGAAGAACCGATTTCTGTCAGTTTTATTAGCTACTTTTTTAGGCATGATGTTTCCAGGATGTGAATGTGGAATTGTTCCGATTGTAAGACGGTTAATCGGAAAAGGCGTTCCGCCATACGCAGGGATTGCATTTATGTTAACTGGACCGATTATTAATCCGGTTGTACTATTTGCTACATATGTCGCTTTTGGAAGTAGTATGCACATGGTATGGTATCGTTCTATTGTAGCGATTATCGTAGCAATTATCGTTGGAATTATATTATCATTTATGTTTAAAGAACATCAATTACGAGACGATCACTTCCCAGAAGTGAATCATAAGCGTCCGTTACGTAAAAAAATGTGGGAGGTATGTACGCACGCAGTTGAGGAATTCTTCTCAATGGGAAAATACTTAGTACTAGGTGCGTTAATTGCAGCAGCGGTTCAAACGTTTGTACAAACTTCAACACTTCTTGCTATCGGACAAGGGCCGTTTTCTTCATCAGCTGTAATGATGGGACTTGCCTTTATATTATCACTTTGTTCAGAAGCAGATGCATTTATTGCTTCGTCATTCCAAAGTACATTTTCAACAGCATCACTCGTCGCGTTTCTCGTATATGGACCGATGGTGGATATTAAAAATATGTTTATGATGCTTGCGACATTTAAAACAAAATTTGTAATTGTCGTTACAGTTACAGTTACTCTTGTTGTTTATGCAAGCTCACTACTCATTTATGCGATGGGGTGGTAGGTTATGTTTCGAGCATATATATTATTAGGTTTCACAATATTAATTGCACAGCTTCATATTTCAGGTAATATTACGAAATATATCAATATGAAGTATGCTTATTTATCAACAACAGCAGCCATTATTTTAGGGTTTTTAACGATTGTTCAAATTATTATCGTTTTCCAAAAAGAACATCAAAAAGAAAAAGATCAGCACAATTGTGGTTGCGATCATAGTCACTGCGGGCATGATCATTCGAAAGATGAGAATACATGGTGGAAAAAAGTGTTTTCTTACACATTATTCTGTTTTCCAATCATTACAGGATTGTTTTTCCCAATTGCAACATTAGATTCCGATATTGTTAAGGCGAAGGGATTCCATTTTCCAGTAGCGCAAGCAGAAAGTAAAGATCCATTTATGACAAGGCAATTTCTAAGACCTGATACGAGCATTTATTACGGGAAAGAAGGATACCGTGGTGTAATGGAAAAAGGGAAGAAAGAGTTTGTTACGAAAGACAGTATTACTTTAAAAGATGAAGATTTCTTAAAGGGTATGGAGACGATTTATAACTATCCTGGCGAGTTTACTGGGAAAAAATTATCTTTTAAAGGGTTTGTATTCAGAGATGATTCTTCTAAAAAAGAACAATACTTCTTATTCCGTTTCGGTATTATACACTGTGTAGCAGATTCTGGTGTATATGGTATGTTAGTGAAAAAACCAGAAGGGGTAGAGTGGAATAATGATGACTGGATTCAAGTCGAAGGAGAAATAACAACTGAGTTTTATCAGCCGTTCCATGCAAATATTCCTGTTTTAGAAGTAACGAAATGGAATAAAGTTGAGCAGCCGAAAGAACAATATGTATTTAGAGGAGCCGATTGATAACATCGGTTCTTTTTTATGGACTAAAAATTCTGAATGTTGTTAATATTAAATGTGTAGTTCACTTAGTGTAGTGAACAAGTACATGGTTAGTTGAACTCATTGAAAGTATACGGACAGCCCGACTTCCACCTAATTTCTTCTGGGAGTCTTACTACCCGCAAATAGCAGGATAATTAATCAAAGGAGCGATAACAATGACTGAAGTAAAGGGGAAAACAGCTAATGAGTCTAGAGTGTTTAAAACGAGCCGAGTATTTCCAACGGATTTAAATGATCATAATACACTATTTGGTGGAAAAATATTAGCGGAGATGGATATGGTTGCTTCTATTTCAGCAACGAGACATGCAAGAAAAGAATGTGTCACAGCGTCTATGGATTGGGTTGATTTCTTACATCCTGTTCGTTCATCTGATTGCGTTAGTTATGAATCCTTTGTAATTTGGACGGGAAGAACTTCAATGGAAGTTTTTGTGAAGGTAGTGGCTGAAGACTTAATTTCAGGTGAAAAGCGTATAGCTGCAACGTCATTTGTTACATTTGTTGCACTTAGTAAGGAAAATAATCCAGTTCCTGTACCACGAGTTATTCCTGAAACAGAAGAAGAGAAAGAATTACATCGTATTGCTGTATTACGTGCGGAACAACGTAATATTCGTAAGGCAGAGAGTAAGAAAGTAGCCACATTGTTAACTTTTTGAATTGAATATATAGCCGTTAAGGTTACCATAACAAACGATAATGGTTTTAAAATAAAAAGCGGACACCTAAAAATAGGTGTCCGCTTTTATAGTTTTTTCATCCACATATCATATGACAATAACTACTTAGCAGAAGCAAGCAGCACCGACGATGATTAAGAGGATAAATAATACGACTAAAAGCGCAAATCCATTACCATGTGCGAAGCCCATTGTTATTTCCTCCTTTTATTTTAAGATACAACATACAATATGCAAATGAGCTGTTGTTTGATATGGACATATATCATGTAAGGACATTTTTTCTTGAATGATTATGTATAAAAAAAGGGAAGATATAGGAATAACAGTAAGTGGAGAAAGGAAATTATCCATGAAGCACTTTTTCGCTCTAATCCTTTTTTTTATAGGTGTATTCATATGGATGAACATCGATGTGGAAATGGGGAAAAAAATGGCTAGTGAATATGAATTAGGACAAGTTCGATTAGGCGAATTTCAACTATATACGAACGGAGAAGAGTTATATAGGAGATTATTTGAGGATATAAACAATGCGGAAAAGTATATATATATTCATTTTTATATTGTAGGTAAAGATGAAATAAGCAGAGAGTTTTTACAGTTATTAGAGAAAAAAGCATCTAGCGGGGTAGAAGTGAAGTTGTCAGTCGACCGTATAGGTGGATATAAGCTGAAGAAAAAGATACTGAATCAATTAAAAAGAAAAGGTGTCCAGTTCACATTTAGTAAAAAACCTAAACTGAAAAATATATTCTATTCTTTGCATCAACGAAATCATAGACGCATTGTTACGATAGATGGAAAAGTATCATACGTCGGTGGTTTTAATATCGGAAAGGAATATCTTGGACAAAATCAGAAATTTGGTCCATGGCGTGATTATCATGTACGTATCAATGGGAATGGTGCAACTGATATGGAAAGAAAATTTGCTGAAGATTGGAAAGAGGATACCGGGGAAAAAATGCCTGCACATGAAAGTTTACCTGCACAAGGAAATGTAAAATATCAATATTTGTTTTCAAATGGAAAAGGTTTATGGCAGAAATATGGTGCGCTTATAAAGCAGGCTAAAAAGTCTTTAATACTTGCTACACCTTATTTTGTACCAAGTAAAGAAATGATGAAAGAGTTAAAAGATGCATTGCATCGTGGTATCAATGTGAAAATTCTCGTGCCATTTAAAAGTGATGCCGTATTGTTAAAACAAGCTGCTTATCCGTATTTGAAAGACATGTTACATGCTGGAGCGGAAATTTATCAATATCGCAATGGATTTTTTCATGGGAAAGTAACGATCATTGATGGAGAAATTGTTGATATCGGTACAGCAAATTTTGATAATAGAAGTTTTTATTTAAATTGCGAATCTAACTGTCTCATATATGACAAAACAGTTGTTGCTGACGTATGGAGTCGATTAAAGGAGGATTTTCATAAATCAAAACGATTTTCTGAACAGGATTTTGAGGAAATTAGTAAATGGGATTGGTTTTTAGCAAGAATAGCGAATGTTTTAGCGTCATATTTATAGCATATAGACAAAAGGAAAGGAGGAACTTTAATGGACTGTATGAAAGAATTAATGAAGTATAGTTACATGTTAATTTATAAAGTAGGAGAGTATACTGAAAAAATCCGGGATGAAGAATTAAAGGATATAATACAGCACCATTTACCGTATATGTTACAAGCATATAATGAACAAGTGAATTTTCAAGAAGGAGAGAATGTACAGCATATAACATGTGAACCAATTTCGTTTCATTTGTCTGAAATGGAAATGGAAACGGAAAAGGAAATAGATAATACATATACAGGAGATATCCAAATTGCAATCTGTTATATTTCACATTTGAAACGATTAGCATTAAAGTTTGCTCAAGTTGCAGTGGAAGTTGCAAATCCAGAATTTCGTTCGTTTTTGGAAAACTGTTTCCTGAAAATGAATCGTTACGCTTATAGTGTGTGGCAATATGTTGTGAAGAAGGAGTATAAAATTACACATGTATATGAAAACGAGAAATTTGCATAAAAAACTAAGGCGGAATAGTTGTCGCCCTAGTTTTTTACTTTCATGCAGAGAAAAGGGATAGATGTAATTATTATTAGAAAATTTACAAATATTTACCGTATATTTACTATTTTTCAATCTTTCCTTTAAAAATAGAGAGTAATATGGGATTGTACATATTCTATCAAAGGGAGGAAACGCAAATGAACAAATGGGTTAAATCATTAACTGCTATGGCACTTGCAAGTTCTTTATTAATGGTAGGTTGTAGTAAAGGTGAGGACAAGAAGAAAGAAGAAGACACAACAACACAACAGGATGAGAAAAAGGATAAAGAAACAAGTGGAACAGAGAAGTCTACTGATTCTAAAGAAAAGAAATAAAGTAATAAAAAAGCTTCCTCTTATATATGAGGAAGCTTTTTTGTTGTATATTGATTGAGAGTATTGAAAAAATAGAGAAAGAATGAGAGAGGAGTAAACAAATGAAAGTATGTGTATTGGGAGCGACAGGTAGAGTAGGTTCGGAAATAATGAAATTAGCATTAAAGGATTCATCCGAAGTGACGGCATTCGTTCGTGATTTAAATAGAATGGAAATAGAACATGACAGGTTACATGTTATAGAAGGAAATATATTAAACGAAAACGATATAAAGAAAGCGATAGAAGGATGTGATATCGTAATTAGCGCTCTTGGAACGGATGGAAATGGGACATTAGCAAAGAGTATGCCAAATATTATAAAGTATATGGAAAAAGAAGGCGTTAAGAAAATTATTACGATAGGAACAGCTGGTATTTTACAAGCGAGAACAAATCCAAATGTATATCGTTTCCAATCATCGGAATCAAAAAGGAAAACGACAGCAGCAGCAGAGGATCATTTAGCTGCATATAAGGCGCTTCATAATAGTGATTTATGTTGGACCATTGTTTGTCCGACGCATTTAATAGACGGTGAGATAACGGGGGTATATCGCACTGAACAACATATATTGCCAGAAGATGGAGCGAAAATTACAGTTGGTGATACAGCACATTTTACATGGGATTTATGCAATGAAAATATATATGAAAATAGTCGAGTTGGTATTTCATATTAAAAAACCATCCCAAAAGCGGGATGGTTAAAAGATGATATAACATACGAAAATGATAATCATAATGATTTGGAGAATAGCTTTCGCTACAGTACTGCTTAAAAAACCAACTACAGTAGCAACTCCTACTAGAAAGGCGTCTTTTGGCGTCTTTTTATGCATGAGCTCTGTGAAAAATACCGATAAGAACGGTATAATTATTAAACCAAAAGGTGGGAAGAAGAACGATCCAACAATGATAGAAATCATACCGACACGTTCGCCCCATTTTGAACTTCCATATTTTTTTAGGAAATATCCATTAGCAATAAAATCAGCGACGAAAATGAATAGGGTGAAAATGGCTTGAATGACCCAAAAAGTAATTGTTAGTTCCCCGCCATTTATACCAAAATGGTAAATCAAATATCCAGCCCATACAGCTAAGATACCTGGGATAATAGGGTAAATAAAGGCGAGAAATGAAATGATGAAACAGGCAATGATACAGATTGTTAAGAAAACAGTCACTTTATAACTCCTTTTTAATATCTAATTTATGTACAGCAATTTTTTTGATTTGATGTCCATCAAGTTCTAATGCTTTAAATTGAAACCCAGCATATTCAATAGAATAACCAGCTTCAATATTTAAGTCAACCGCTTGAGAGAGGAGCCAGCCTCCAATTGTATCTAAATCGCTATCATCAATATGTAGGCCAAACATATCATTTACTTCAGAAATGAGTACTTTTCCATCTAAAACAGTAAGCTTCGGGGTACGCTTTTCAATCATAGGTGATTCATCCGCGTCAAATTCATCTTGAATTTCTCCAATAATTTCTTCAAGAATATCTTCCATTGTTAAAAGCCCAGCAGTACCACCATATTCATCCATAATGATTGCCATCTGAACGCGATTCTTTTGAAGATGTACTAATGTTTTACGGATTGGAACAGTTTCAAATACAGTTAGTACGGGATGTATATAAGATTCAAGTGGTTTATAAATACCTTTTGTTTGATCATGAAATATTTCTTTCGTATTTATCATCCCGATGATGTCATCTTTATCTTTTTCAATTATAGGATAGCGTGTATATTTTTCAGTTGCGACGATATCCATATTTTCTTCTAAAGTATTTTCGGTAGATAAGCAAACCATTTCAGTACGAGGGACCATGATTTCTTTTGCAACCCGGTCATCAAATTCAAAAATATTATTTACATATTTATATTCGGTTTGGTTTATTTCTCCGCTTTTAAAACTCTCACCTAAAATGAGTCGTAATTCCTCTTCTGAATGAGCAAGTTCATTTTCTTTCGCTGGCTCTAAACCGAGTAGTTTTGTGAAAAATATAGCTGCACTATTGAGTAGCCAAATGAACGGATACATAATTTTATCAAATAAAATAAGTGGTTTGGCAAATTTGAGTGTGATTGCTTCTGCTTTTTGAATTGCGAAAGACTTTGGAACTAATTCACCTAATACAACGTGGAAAAATGTAATAACGCTAAAAGCAATAATAAAAGATAACGTGTTAGCCATTGTTCCAGTCATGTTGATTTTTTCAAAAAGCGGTCGTAGTATATGTTCCACAGTCGGTTCACCAAGCCAACCAAGCCCTAAAGAAGTAATCGTAATCCCGAGCTGACAAGCTGATAAATAAACATCTAAATTAGATAGGACACTTCTTGCAGCTAAAGCTTGTTTATTACCTTCATTTGCAAGTTGGTCAATTCGGCTTTTTCGTACTTTTACAACAGCGAATTCTGATGCAACGAAAAAGCCCGAAATAAGAATAAGTACAAAGATGAGAAAAATATTTAATATGTCCAAGTGTGTTCTCTATTCCAAAGTTTGAAATAAAGATGTCACCTCCTGCAATTATGTTATACTTTTATAATAAATCCAAATGAAAAGAATAGTCAAAGGAAAAGGGTAAATATTGGCATGTTTATAGTGTAGTTTTAGAGTTTGTTGTTATTTTGTCCTCGATACAAAAGGAATAACCCTCTACTTTCAGAATATAGAGGGCTATGTAACTTTACGGTTTTGGGATACTTCGTGTTATAGTGTATGTTTGTTGTTTAGAGTTGTTTGTTGTCCAAAGTGCTTGGAGAAAAGATAAGACGCTGTATGGGATATACAATAGTAGTAAACCGATTGTGACAATTACAGGTGCAGTACCACCAAATTGAACGATAAATTGTAATAATCCGATCGCGTGAAAAGTACATTCCATAATTAAAAAGGAAAAAATAATAGAACTTAAAATAGATTTATGATTCGAAGTAAGTGCTAAAAATAATGTATCAACAAGGAAAGCAGAATTTTTCATTTCATATTCACTTGTGTTATACAGGAAAGGGAGCCATTTCTTTATTGCTTGCATAACGATAATCATAGAGGTACTACATACGATGATCAAAGATGAGAAATAAGAAAACTGTATAAAGTTTGCAATATAGAGAAGAAGTAGTAAGATAGAACATTGTAAAAATACAGTGCAAAAAGAGTACGGTATCCAGTGTAGGAAAGTAGTGATTTTTTTAATTGAATTTGGTGCTTTTAAAAATAGATGACCGATTCCTAAACTTATAAAGAAGCCAATTGCAAGAGTGAAAGTGAAACGAACAATTGATAAAAAATATATTTCCCATATGTAAGGGAATAGTGGTGTTGAATGAGTAGAAGTATGTATCATCTGATTTGCTGAGAAAAAAATAGATTCATGCATCCAATCAATTTTTGGAATTGATATAGAAGAAAGTTGATCGAAGTTTTGGAAAATACTTATTAAGCCATTTTGATAAGAATAATTATGTGTAATAAAAAGAGCTGGGATAGGACTTATGACAAAAATAACAATGACACCAATTATAAATTTGCATATATGCGAGCGTAACAAAGACATATAACCACCTACTCTTTGAATATTCAGAAAATTCTTATTCTTATTTTAGCGTTTTTCTAATAAAGTTACAATATCTTTTTCATTAAGTCATTCAGAGAGAGGCTTTCCTAGTGAAGATATGCAAGTGAAGGATTCATGAATAAATTATGACAAGAAAATGAATAATTTTCAGAAAAATAAAATAAATTATTTATTTTTTTCCGAATATATAATATAGTTATGGCACAGAAAGTATTTTAACATAAGGAGGCTTTTTATGAGGATTAAAGGGAATTACGTGCCGAAAAGGGAAGTTTTACTGTGCTCAAGTTCGATTACGATAGGGGAAGCATTGGAGCATTTAAATAAAACAGGGTATCGTTGTGTACCAGTTTTAGATGAAAAAAAAGAGAAATTTTTAGGGAATATATATAAAGTAGATATTTTAGAATATAAAGGATCACTTGACGAAAGTGTAATACAATTATTGAACGATAAAGAAGGATTTGTGAGAGAAGATTCATCTTTCTTTAAAGTATTTTTTACAATAAAAAAATTACCTTATTTATCAGTAGTTGACGAAAAAGGAATTTTCCTTGGAATTTTAACGCATAAAAAAGTTTTTGAGTTATTAGAAGATGCATGGGGCGTTCATTCTAGTAAATATTCTGTCATGATTGGAACGCAAGACTATAATGGAGCGATCCAAAAGTTATCGACAGTTTTGAAGAAATACACTGGTATTCAAAGTTTAATGACTTTTGATAATGATGCTCTATTAGTTCGTAGAATTATGTTTACATTAGGAGAAGAGTTTGAAGATGGTGAATTAGAAACACTTCAAAAAGATTTAGAAGATCATGGATTTAGAGTTGTGTATGTAGAAGAGATGAATAATCCACGTGAAGTAGAAACGATAGAGTAACATGCAAAAGCCATCTAACATATGTTAGATGGCTTTTGAAATTATTTTAAAATAATAATCTAGAATGAGTCTAGTGCTCGAATAACATTTGTGTGAGAGAATATAAAATGTAGATAATTTTGATTTTCAAAAAAATCAATTTGAAAATATGTTTTTATTTTTCAACTAAATATGTTACTATATGTGTGATAAAAACAAAGAGGTCTGACAACTATACTCCACGTAATAACACTCTAACGATTTAAATATTCAAAAAAATCAAAAATCAAAAACAAAAAATAATGACGAGATTAATAATTAGAGTAATAATAAGGGGAATGGAGAAATTATGGAGAAAGACACTGCTTTGTAAGGGGCATATTTTATCATCTTGAGCAGAGAGGAGGATGCATAGCATATTGTGAAAATAAAGATAAACAATGAAAAAGTGCTATGCAAATGAAGAGTATGAAGGGACGATTGAGGCCAGGTGATACGGTAGCAATTGGTTTAATGCTATTTGCATTATTTTTAGGAGCAGGAAATTTAATTTTCCCGCCAGTTTTAGGTCAACAAGCAGGAGAGAATGTTTGGATTGCTACGATAGGATTCCTTGTAACGGGAGTCGGATTACCCCTATTAGCTGTAACAGCTGTCGCGTTTGTAGAGGGGGACTTGAAAGCGCTATCTTCTAGAGTTCACCCTATATTTGCATTTATTTTCCCATTGGTTAGTTATTTAGCAATTGGACCATTTTTCGCAATCCCGCGTACGGGAGCCGTTTCGTTTGAAATGGGTATGAAGCCGTTTTTATCAGATGCAATGGTTTCAGAGTGGTACATGCTATTTCTTTTCACTATATTTTTCTTCGGAATAACGTGGTATTTATCATTAAATCCATCTAAATTAGTCGATTGGTTTGGAAAATTTCTTACACCATTATTAGTATTAATTGTTGCTGTTATTGTCGGGAAAGCAATTATTGATCCAATTGGAGAACCGGCTGCACCTTTAGCTGCTTATAAAGAGAATGCTTTCTTTGGTGGATTTATTCAAGGATATTTAACGATGGATGCGATTAGTGCACTTGTGTTTGGGATTGTTGTAGTACAAGTTATTCGCTCAAAAGGGATAAAAGAGAGCGGACAAATCGCAAAAATAACAGTTGTATCAGGGATTATTGCTGTATTAGGCTTAACGTTAATATATTTATCACTTGCATATCTCGGATCTACAAGTACATCACTTGGTGTGTCGGAGAACGGTGGTCTTATTTTGACGAATGTTGTAAATGAGTTATATGGAACAAGTGGCAAAATTTTATTAGGACTTGTAATTATACTCGCTTGTTTAACAACTTCTGTTGGATTAACATCTGCGTGTGCTGGCTTCTTCACAAACTTATTCCCAAGACTTTCGCATAAAACGATTGTAACTATGGTATGTGTATTTAGTTTAATTGTATCTAACCTAGGGTTAACACAATTAATCACAGTAACATTACCAGTGTTAATGATCATTTATCCAGTTGCAATTGTATTAATCGTTCTTTCATATTTCCATAAATGGATAGGGAAGCGTAATACAATTTACATTGGGGCGATTTTAGGTGCGTTGTTAATTAGTTTCTTTAACGGTTTAGAAAGTGCGAACATTAAAATTGATGCGATTTCTAATGTACTTCAAATGTTACCATTATATAAAGAAGGAATAGGATGGTTAATCCCATCATGTATTGGCGGAATTCTTGGTTTCTTCTTCTATAAATCAAATGAATCAAGTGAATTACAAAAGAAAGGTGCTTAGGCGCCTTTCTTTTTTTAAAGGGGATTTTTGTATTTTGTCTAAGTAATAAATGGGAGGAATGATAAAATGGCTAATTTTGAAGATTTTTTAACTTTTGATGTAAGAATTGGAACAGTAACACAGGCAGAGGAATTTAAAGAAGCGAGAGTACCAGCGATTAAACTAGAAATTGATTTTGGGGAGCTTGGGGTCAAGCAGTCAAGTGCTCAAATTACGAAGAGATATAATCCAGAAGACTTAATTGGTCAGCAAATTGTTGCTGTTGTAAATTTTCCGCCAAAGCGTGTAGCTGGATTTAAATCAGAAGTGCTTGTATTAGGGGGAGTTCCTGAAGCGGGAGATGTTGTGTTGCTTCAGCCTAATATGGAACTGCCAAATGGAACGAAAATTAGTTAGTGTGAAGGTGGGGGGGCAATATGGATATCGGACGAGAATATTTACAATGTGCCATTTCTAATTTCAAAACAACAAAGCAGCAAGGAGAACGGGCACTTTCTCAATTATCATACGAACAAATACAATGGTCTTCTCATGAAGAAACAAATAGCATAGCGATTATAATGAAACATTTGCACGGTAATATGCGTTCCAGATGGACGGATTTTTTAACATCTGATGGTGAAAAAGTTGATCGTGACCGAGATGGTGAATTTGAAGGAGGCTATTCTTCAAAGGAAGAAGCCCTTGCAGCGTGGCAAGAAGGATGGGAATACGTTTTTAATACGATGAATACTATAATGCCGGAACATCTATTGAAGACGGTATACATTCGTGGTGAAGCACATACGGTCCTGCAAGCAATTGAAAGGCAAATTTCTCATTATGCTTTGCATATTGGACAGATTATTTACATCGGTAAAATGTTAAAAGAAAATGAGTGGGAATGTTTAAGCATTCCTAAAGGACAGTCCACTCGTTATGTAGAGAAAAAACGTTCAACATAATAATATGAAAGAAATCGATATAAAATAGGCAGCAAAAAAATAAGCCAAATGATAGACGGTTCCGTAAGCATAAGAATGCTACCAACAATAAGGCCGTATATAATAAGAAAGAAACAAAAAAGTGTATTCATAGGGATAAAACGTGGGATGAAGAGTTGTTGCTGCTTAAAACAACTGTTGTGAAATAAATAAAAATGGAAGTACCGTGTAGTGGTAATAAGGTCTTTCTTTCGTGTAATTCTTTTTCTACATGTATGACAAATGAACGGTGGCTGCATTTCGTTACGCTCCATTTTTTATTTTCATAATAATGTGAGACAAAAGTAGGTACAAAGTGTATGTTCCTATATACGCTCCTGCAATAAGGAAAAATGGATTCAGTAAAATTCCATGAATGCTCGTCATGAAAACTAAATCTTGTATTAAAACATCGTATACATTAATGGAAATAATTGTACCGAGTACATACAGTGCCAAGTACGCAGAAATATGTAACACAATAGAGACTTTTGGATGTTTAGCGGACAAATAAAAAATGAATGATAGAGCGATTGGTAATATTCCTATTAATAGCTTCAATTCATTTCACCTCATTAACAATATAGCCGGAATATAAACGGTCTATTCTCTAGAGCTTGTACATAACTTGAAATAGAGAGGGTGATAGTATGAATCGAGGCTTTTTTTATGTGAAGTTTACAAGTGTACGTAAGTTAGTTTTATTTATTATTACTACGGTACTAGCGACTTTTTTTCTTATTAGTATGATGGTAACCTCTATGAAAGAGACAAAGTCAACGTATTTATATAATTGGTTAAATGAGTTATCGATGAATGGCTACATGTATGTTCTTGGAAAAGAAAATCATTATTTTACACAAGAGTATCGAAATTTGAATCAAGATTTTTCAATCTCTTCGTTTCTCTTTTCTATGGCTACGAATATTCGTTTTAACGATGTACGTAGTTTTGTCGGAAAAGAGCTTCCTGGCTTTGGTAAGTACGATACAGAAATCGTTATCGCAGGTGAGGGAACAAATTATTCTAACTTACCGATAGAGTCGAGTGTTCCTCTTGAAGAAGTAGTGAAAGAACGGACTGGAGAAGGTGGACAAGCGCCAAAGCCTGATACGAATAAAGAGAAAAAACAACCAGCTCAAACGACTGGAAAAAGACAAGTTGCATTTATATATCATTCGCATAGCTGGGAATCTTATTTGCCGTTACTGAACTTAACGAATGATCCAAACCCGAATAAAGCGACAAGTTCTGTAACGAATATTTCCATAGTCGGCGACCGATTTCGTGAACAATTAGAAAGCGAAGGAATCGGATCTACTAACGATAAGACTGACGTTGGTCAAAGGTTAATTAGTAAAGGGTTAAATAGTAATAGTTCTTACAAAATGTCACGGGAAATTGTACAAGAAGCGATGGCTGGTAATAAAGAATTACAATACTTCTTCGATTTACACCGTGATAGTGCACGAAAAAATGTAACAACAAAAACAATTGGAGATAAATCATATGCTAAGCTTGCTTTTGTAATTGGAAAAGGTAACAAAAACTATGAAAAAAACTTACAATTAGCAACTGCGTTACACGAGACGATTAGTAAGAAATATCCGGGAATGAGCCGTGGTGTAATTCAAAAAGGATTCCAAACAGGGAATGGAGTTTACAATCAAGACCTATCAGGACAAGCGATATTAATTGAAGTTGGCGGGGTAGATAATACAGAGGAAGAACTAAATCGATCAATTGATGCACTTGCTAAGGCATTTGGTGAATATTTTTGGCAAGCGGAAAAAGTGAATGGATAAAGTGAAATTTGAATGAGTGGTGGGCATTGCCAATGGTTATCAGCCTACATCAATTAGGGAAAAACGTAAGTGTAAAGCTTACGTTTTTTGTTTGTCATGAAACGAGGATGATAAGATGTCACATTATAGACATAATTTATAATTGCTATAGTAATATCGAAATTTGTCTATTTATAATAGGGGAATTAGAAAGGGATTTTCGCAATAATGGAGAAAATCTTTTTACAAGGAAAATTTTTCACAATGAAATAGGTAGGGTGATTTAAGTGATTAGGGAGATCAAAGTAGAAGATGCAGCCTCATTTTTGCAATTAAGTAAGCAATTAGATGAAGAAACGAAATTTATGTTATACGAGCCAGGAGAAAGAAAAACTACAGTTGAGCAACAAGAGCAAATGATTCATCGATTTATACAGAATGAAAAAGCAACAATATTTGTAGCGATTGAAGAAGAGAAAATAGTAGGATTTATTTTAGTGAATGGAAATAACATACAAAGAAAGAGACATGTTGCAGCCATTGTAATTGGTATATTGCAAGAGTGTAGTGGGCGTGGTATTGGAACGAGCTTGTTTAAAGAGGTTGAGAAGTGGGCAAGATTACATGATGTATGGCGTTTAGAATTAACGGTAATGGCCCACAATACAAGAGCTCAGGCACTATATAGAAAAGTAGGCTTTGAGAAAGAGGGTGTCAAAAAAGCTGCTCTTATTATCGATGGATAAAACATTGATGAGTATGAAATGGCCAAATTATTAAAATAAGAGGTCGTTATATGAAAAAAAGATGGACACTACTTGGTATCGTAGCGGCGATACTCATTGTTGGAGTAGCAGGAATCAATTATAAAATGTATAAGAATAAGCAGGCACAGGAAGTGAATGTAAATAACATATTTCCGAAAGCGAAAGAAACGATTGCGAATATGGATGGGGATATTGCGGTAATTAGTAATCCAAATTCGACGCTTGTACTTGTGAATAAAAGTAGGCGTTTACCAGATGGGTATAGACCGCCAGATTTAGTTATTCCGAAAGTACGTTACTCTAGTGAAGGTGATCAAGAAAAGAAAAAAATGAGGAAAGAGGCAGCTAGTGCGCTTGAGGACATGTTTCAACAAGCTGATAAAGAGCGTATTTTCCTTTTTGCAGTCTCTGGATTTAGATCTTTTGATCGACAAAAGGCATTAAATACGATGTATAAAAAACAAGATGGAGAAGCGAAAACTGCGATGTCTAGCGCGATTCCTGGTACGAGTGAACATCAAACTGGACTAGCTATGGATATTACATCGCAATCTGCTAAATTTCAGTTAGAGACAGTTTTTGGGGAGACGAAAGAGGGGCAATGGCTTTCTGAAAATGCCCATAAATTTGGTTTTGTGATTCGATATACAAAAGAAAAAGAATCAATTACGGGCTATCGGTTTGAACCATGGCACGTAAGGTATGTGGGAAATCCACAAGCTACATATTTATATGAAAATCAACTGACGCTTGAAGAAGTAACAGAGTGAACAATTGAGGGGAGAGAAATATAATGACGATGTTATATAAGAAAAAAGTACATGCATATATTACAAGAGAAAAAGAAGGGATGAAGCAATTACTTGTTTTTAAACATCGTGATATACCTGAAGCTGGTATCCAAGTGCCAGGGGGAACAGTTGATGAAGGAGAAACGTTAGAAGCAGCAGTTTTACGTGAAGTACAAGAAGAATCTGGATTACGTCTTTTATGTATAGAGCGTTTCCTAGCAGATTACATCATACACGTGAAGGAAAAACAGGAATATCAAAAACGCCACTTTTTCCACGTAACGTTACTAACGAATGTAAAAGATACTTGGGAACATATAGTAAGTGCCGGTGAGGAAGATGAAGGTTTAGTATTTTGCTACGAATGGATTGATATTGCAAAATGCCCTGAATTAGCAGGAAAACAAGGAGAGTTTTTACATTTGTTAGATGAGGTATATGCACAGTAATAAAAAGAGTTTGAAGCGAAGGATGATTCGTTTCAGACTCTTTTTATTTTTCGGGAAATTAAAGGTGTATTAAAAAGTAAGTTGAAATTTTTTAAAGGGATATTAATTTGGAATAGGCTGAGGTGAAAAAATGAAAAAGTAAGAAGTATTCGTAAAAACTAAAAGGGATATAAAGGAGAATATAAATGGAAATTCAGTTTAATCCAGTATTAAAAAAAGAATTAACAATTCATGATATACAGACCGCAATGGAAGAAGGGACGTTATCTTCCAAAGAATTAGTTATATATTATCTTTATAGAATTGCACAATATGATCAAGGTGGACCGAAAATTAATTCTATTTTAGAAATAAACCCGGATGCTATTTTTATTGCAGAAGCGTTAGATTATGAAAGGAAGATAAAAGGTGTAAGGGGACCATTGCATGGTATACCTGTTTTGCTAAAGGACAATATTGAAACGAATGATTCCATGCATACAAGTGCAGGTACGATTGCCCTAGAACAAAATATAAGTAGCGAAGATGCATTTCTCGTTACAAAACTGCGAGAGGCAGGAGCGGTGATAATAGGTAAAACGAATATGACGGAGTTAGCAAATGCAATGTCTTTTGAAATGTGGGCTGGATATAGTGCAAGAGGTGGTCAAACAATCAATCCATATGGAACGGGCACGGATGATATGTTTGTTGGTGGCTCTAGTACAGGGGCCGCAATAGCAGTTGCCGCTAATTTTACAGTATTATCTGTTGGGACAGAAACGGATGCCTCTATTTTGAGTCCAGCTGTTCAAAGCTCTGTAGTAGGCATTAAACCAACTGTCGGTCTAATTAGTCGTAGAGGAATTATTCCGTTCACTTATTCACAGGATACAGCGGGACCATTTGCTAGAACAGTAACAGATGCCGCTATTTTACTAGGGAGTTTAACTGGAGTGGATGAGAAAGATGTAGCTACTCATAAAAGTAAAGGTATGGCATATGAAGATTATACATCTTATCTTGATGTTAATGGTTTAAAGGGAGCGAAGATTGGTGTTTATAGTAATGCTCCAAAAGATTATTACGAAAATGGTGAGTATGATGAAAATTTGTTTGAGGACACGATCCAAGTATTACGTAGTGAGGGGGCGACAGTAGTAGAAAATATTGATATTCCTTCCTTTCATAGAGAATGGAGCTGGGGAGTTCCGCTTTATGAGCTGAAGCATAGTTTAGATAACTATTTTTCAAAATTACCTTCTACTATTCCCGTACATTCTATTTCAGAATTAATGGCGTTTAATAAAAACATAGCAGAAAGAGCTTTAAAATATGGACAAACTAAGTTGGAGGGAAGAAAAGATTATCCTAATACGTTAAGAAATCCAGAATATTTACATGCAAGATTAGAAGATATATATTTTTCGCAAAAACAAGGTATTGATTTTGCATTGGAAAAATATAATCTTGATGCGATACTATTTCCGTCTTATATAGGCTCTACTATATGTGCGAAAGCAGGTTATCCGTCTATAGCAATACCAGCAGGGTATATGGAAAACGGGAGACCTTTTGGAATTACGATTGCAAGTACTGCTTTTCGTGAAGGAATATTAATTAAACTAGCGTACGCTCTTGAACAAGCGACAAAGCATAGAGAAATTCCCAACTTGTCATGAATAGAATGTACAAAAGGACAGGAATTTCCTGTCCTTTTTGATTTATTGATTAAAGTGAAATATCTTTCTGCTCTGTCTTATGATATTTTAATAGGCTAAAAGATAAACAGGCAGAACATAAAATAAGAAAAGAAGCAATCATATAAATCGTACGAACACCGAACATATCAGTAATAATGCCAACGCTAAGCATAGAAAGACCAGAAGCTGTTGAAAGAAGGGCGCCGTGTGCTGTATACATTTTCGATAATAGAGAAGGGGCGACACTAGATTGTAAAACCGTCGTTTGAGAAATATCTCTAATTTGATAACATGGTCCCATTAGAACACATAGGAAAAGCGCAATAAATCCACTGCTTGTTATACCATATAAAAATGTAAGAATACTAAATATAAGTGATCCTATCGCCATGGAGCGTATTAAATTTTTTTGAATATATGTACTTATTTTCCACGCTAATAGACCACCAATTAACGTGCCCACATAATAACTTGTGTTAATATATCCCCACCATTCTTCTCCTTTATGCAGAACAGTCGTTACATATGCCATCGTAATAGCGCCAATCCATATCGTCCCTGCTAAAGTTTCAATTAAGTCCATTAATGTAACTGTGCGCAAAGAAGGATGATGAAATAATAGTTTCCAGCCTTCAAATAAAGCTGTGTTTTTTGAAGAAGAAGGCTCTGTTACTCGTTCGGTATGGATGGAATGTAATGAAATATGCAATGCAATACATCCGAAAATCATTAAAATAATATTAATCATGAATGTAGAAGTAGCCCCAATGAGCAGAACGATAATACTTGTAAATGAATAAGCTGCCGCTTGTACAATTTGTGATGAAAAGGAAAAGATACTATTTACTTTTACTAATCTTTCTTTTGGTGTTAGGTGTGGAACAATACTGTATAATAATGGAGCACTCCACCCACTACATAAAGAAATGAAAAAAATGAAAGTTAATAGAGTTACAATGTTTGTGGAAAGGACCGGAAATAATAGCGTTAATAAAATGAATAGGGCAGTTTTTGTCCATTGTAATATAAAAAGTACTGAATAAGATGAAAAATGATTCATTATAAGTGGTGCAGATATGTTTGCGATCAAATTTGTGATAACTTGTAATAATGGAAAAAGGGCAGTAATAGTAGCTGATTTAGTTGATATATAGATATGAGTTGTAATAATCATTATGTAAACGATGTCAGCAAGAGTAATACAGATTTTTGATCCTAAATAGTATGATATTGAATGATTCCACATTAAGGATATCACCTTCCAAAAAAATACAAATTAGAGTTAGAGTTATTATAAACTGAAAAAAATAATTTTAAAAGAATTAAATTTTTTGTCATTTTTTGAAAGGAATTTTCATGTATAATGAAGAATATATTGATATAGTATTTTATTAATACTTATTGTAACAGCGAATATGTACGATAGCTTGCAGTAAACGCCCAAGTATGAGAAAGGGCGGATAAACCATTCTTTTCTTCATATACATATAGAAAATGAGAAAGAAAGTGAGGGTTGCATATGGCTGGTTGGGTGATTTGGTTTATTATAGCGGGTATTTTATTTATCGCGGAAATGTTGTCGATAACGTTTTATATGCTTTGGCTTGGAATTGGAGCTGTTGTCGGAGGTCTTATTGCTTTATTTGCTCCTGATGCACTATTGTTACAAGTTACTGTTGGTGCGATTGTAAGTTTAACATTGACATTCTTTACGAAAAGAATTTCAAAAAACTTTCGAGAAGCAAAAGGTTTTACGGATACAGTAGATATGCTTGTCGGTAAAAAAGGAATTGTTGTGCAAGCGATTACAAATGAAACGAACGGTATTGTGAAGGTGGATGGAGATACTTGGACAGCTATTGCAGATGTTCCGATTGACACTGGAGAAAAAGTCGTTGTTATAAAGAGGCATAGTACTATATTACAAGTAAAAAAGGAGAGTGAATAAATATGATAGCATTAACGTTAACGATTATATTCGCGCTAATTGTAGTTACATTTATCGCATTAACAATTAAAATTATTCCTCAGCAAAAAGTTGGGGTTGTTGAAAGATTTGGTAAGTTTCAGCGTATTATGCACCCAGGATTAAATATATTAATCCCAATTGTAGATCGCGTTCGTGTATATCACGACTTACGTATTCAACAAACGAATGTACCACCACAAAAGGTAATTACGAAAGATAACGTACAAGTAGAAATTGATACAATTATTTTCTATCAAATTGTCGAACCTGAACTTGCGACATATGGTATCTCAAACTATGAATATGGTGTTCGTAACATTACTTCTGCAACGATGCGTCAAATTATCGGTAAAATGGAACTTGATGAAACGTTATCTGGTCGTGAAAAAATTTCAACAGAAATTCGCTTAGCGCTTGATGAAGCAACAGAAAAATGGGGCGTTCGTATTGAGCGTGTTGAAGTAGTAGACATTAACCCGCCAAAAGATGTGCAAGCATCGATGGAAAAACAAATGAAAGCAGAACGTAATAAACGTGCGATTATTTTAGAAGCTGAAGCAGCAAAACAAGATAAAGTTCTTCGTGCGGAAGGGGAAAAACAAAGTAAAATCTTGATGGCTGAAGGGGATAAAGAAGCACGTATTCGAGAAGCTGAAGGTTTAAAAGAAGCGAAAGAATTAGAAGCGCAAGGGGAAGCAAGAGCAATTGAAGAAATCGCAAAAGCAGAACAAAACCGAATTGAATTACTTCGTGCAGCAGATTTAGATGAACGCGTACTTGCTTATAAATCATTTGAATCATTGATTGAGGTTGCAAAAGGACCAGCAAATAAAGTCTTTATTCCATCTAATGCAATTGAAACACTTGGTACTCTTGGGGCAATCGGAGAAATCTTTAAAGAAAAACAAGCGAAGAAATTGCCTTCAAATGATACAGGTAAAGAACAATAAGAGTGAGGAAGAGGAATGGGATGCCATTTCTCTTTTTTGTGCGTATATTACGAAAGGCTTGTACATATCCATGTATAAAGAAGGTGATACAGTGAAAAAGTATGCAACTCGTATACATGGGAAAAAACTAATCTCGTTACTTTTTTTATATGCGCTAATAGTAATAATTATCGCGTCAATTTTGACGTCGCTTTTACATACAATGAAATCAAGTTATACGAATCAATGGTTTGGAAAAGTGTCTATGCAAGGTTTTGTTCAAATGATAGAAAGTGAGAATCACTATTATGGATTTGATTATTTTAAGCAGAATAAACGGGAGTCTGTTGGGAATTTAATGTTCTCTATTGCGACAGATTTGAAAATTAAAGATTTAAGAACATTTGTCGGTAAAGAAGTACCTGGTATGTCAAAGTATTACTCTAACATTATCGTAGCTGGGGAAGGGACAAACTTTACGAATATCCCGAATGAATCTAGTGTACCGATTGAAGAAGTAACGAAAGAGCGAGAGGTAGCAAAAGATAAAGTTACAGAAGCAGAAAAGAATAATCCGGTGCAGAAAAAGAACGGAACGAAAAAAGGTGAAAATGCAGTATACATTTACCATACACATAGTTGGGAATCCTTCTTTCCTTTATTACCAGGAGCTACCGATCCATCGAGTCCAGATGTAAATGTGTCCTTATTAGGAAAACGTATGAAGGAGCAACTGGAAGGACAAGGAATTCCAGTTGTTCATGATAAAACGAATATGGGTGATTTACTGGCAAGTAAAAAATGGAAATGGTATCAATCGTATACAGCATCTCATGGATATGTAAAGGAAGCATTAGCACAAAATAATAAAATTACTTTTCCAATTGATATACACCGTGATGATCAGCGCAAGAAAGTAACTACAAAAGTAATTAACGGGAAATCGTATGCAAGATTATATTTTATAATTGGGATGGAAAATGAAGGACGTACTGAAAACGAAAAAATTGCAAGAGCAATCAATAGTTATTTAGATGAAAACTATTACGGATTAAGTAGAGGGATTTTTCCGAAGTATAAAAAAGATGGAAATGGCGTTTATAACCAAGATTTATCTAAAAATGCGATGTTAATTGAAGTTGGTGGTGTTGATAATACGTTAGATGAATTATATAACACAATTGACGTATTAACGGAAGCATTTAGTAAGTATTACTGGAATGATGCAGAGAAAGTGAATGGATGAGGGACGGGAGACCGTTCCTTTTTCATTTTGGAAACCTTAAAATATGATATAATTAAATTTTGTGAATGTTGAATAAAGGAGCGGGAGAAATATGCAAATACTACTAGTACGCCACGGAGAATCTGAAGCAGACATATTACATGTACATGAAGGCCGAGCTGACTTTGAATTAACAGAAAAGGGAAGACAGCAAGTACAAAGATTTGTACAGAAAGTGAAGGCTGACTTTCCACCAGATTTCATTTGGGCAAGTACATTAAAACGTGCCCGTGAAACTGGTGAAACATTAGCGGAAGCAATTGGTTGTCCAATTCAATTAGAAGAGGAATTAATGGAGTTTAATAATGGGGTGCAAGCCGGCTTATCTTTTGAAGAAGCGAAAAAATATCCGGAGCCAAAGTTTCTTCATGACCGTTTTGAAAATGGAGAATCATTTATTGAATTTAGAATGAGAATAGAAGGAATCTTTTCTAAAATCGTGACAGAGAATACATATGATCGAATTGCAATTGTTGCACACGGCGGTGTAATAAATAGTATGTTACGAGCGTTTTTCAAAATGCCAATTTCAATGGACTATTATTTTAAAATGGGAGATACGGGAATAAGTTTAATTGAAATTGAGGGTGAACAAAAAACGATACATTTCATTAATGATACGAATCATTTGGACGGGATGTAAAAATTTATGTACAAAGTCGTATTTTTTGATGTTGACGGTACGCTTTTAAGTGAAATTGATAGAAGTATGCACGAAAGTACAAAAGAAGCAATACAAAGGTTAATAGATAAAGGAATTCACGTAGTTGTTACAACAGGGAGACCATATAGTTTATGCTCACAATTTAAAGAACTAGGCATAGACACATTTATTTCTGCAAATGGTGGACATATAAAGTGTAAGGAAGAAGTTATTCATAAATCGATATTTTCAAGTGAAATTGTTCATGATATTTCAAATTTCGCTGAATTACATGGTCATAGTGTTTCTTACTTTACAGAAGAATTTTCTATGAATGGTATAGTCCCAAAAGATGAACGTGTAATACGAGCATTAAACGAAACTTTAAATTTAGAGCGGTATCCTGATAAAGTTAGAAACTTATCAGAAGAGATGTATTGTATATGTCTGTATGCTGATGAAATGGAAGCTCAAAAATTTTTTGAAAGATATCCAATGCTTACGTTTGAACGTTTTCATGGTTATGTTATGAATGTGTTGGAAGATAATAAAGTATCGAAGCTAACTGCAATCCAAAAGGTATTGGAACATTTAAATATTTGTAAGTCAGAAGCAATGGCATTCGGAGATGGTGGAAATGATATTGAAATGTTACAGTATGTAGGTTTAGGAATTGCAATGGGAAATGGTGGAGAAGAGTTAAAAACAAAAGCTGATTTCGTTACAAAGAAATCAAGTGAAGGTGGCATTTCGTTTGCTTTAAAAGAGTTTAGGATCATTTGAAAAAATAATTAGTCAGTGAAAAAAATCCTGTTTTCATAATAGGATTTTTTGCTAACAATACTCTTGCAATAAAAGGAAAGAAATGAGTATAATATAAAAGTAGTTAGGTAAACTAATTAAATGGGAGGAAGGAGAGTGAAAATGAATGGATTCAAAAAAATGTGATCTTCCTTTAGGGATTGATCCATATGCAGAGTTAATAAAAAAGACAGCATCAACGGATACAGATCCAATCGCAGCAAAACTTGGTTTGTTAATGTTATGGACGTCTGATAATGTTCTTGATGCTGTTGACGTAGATTTAGCTCCGCTTGGTATTTCGGAAAGCAAATTAGATTTTTTATTGTTATTTATTTTGCGTGAAATGGAATCGAATGGAGAAGAAGTGAACATGAGTCCGTCGGATATAGCGAGTCGATTAGGGATTACACGTGCTTCTGTCACCGGCTTATTAGATTGGATGGAGAAACGAGAGTTAATCGTAAGGTTCCATCATTCTGAAGATCGAAGAAGATTAAAGGTGAAAATTACTCCGAAAGGAAAAGAACTAGTTACACATTCTTTACCGACTTTTTGGTCATCTTGCGCTTCGTTAGTTAATGACTTTAATCAAGAAGAGCGTCAAGTGTTAGAGAAGCTATTAAATAAAATGCAAGTAATTATGCAGATGAAATTAGGCGAAGGTAGGTAAATAAGTTGATTGTGAGAGTCAACTTTTTTATTTAAACATATAATTAGGTAACCTTATTATATGTTTAGCTAATTTAAAGGGCGATAATGTATTTTTTAACGTAAACGACTTAAGTGAGTGTTGAAGGGATTCTATTTTGAGTCATTTACTTTATAAGTTTTCAATCGATGAGGAAAATCAATGTAAGGGGGAGATTTTATGATGGAAATATCAAAAGAAGTAAATAGTGGGAGGAATTATACAGTAATGACAGCGGTGTTATGTTGGGCAGGTATGGTAGTTATGTCCAGCCTATATGTGACGATTCCTTTAATCGCTCTATTTTCAGACATTTTTAAGGTTTCATTAGCGCAATCTGCGGCTACAGGCAGTATATTTTCGGTAGGTTTTGCTATAGGTTGTTTGTTATTTGGGGCAATCTCTGATAAATATGGGCGAAAAAAAGTGATTTTTATTGGATTGCTTGCACTGTCGATTGTTTCTTTTTTCTTAGGGTTTGTGGATAGCTTATTTTGGCTTATTATTCTTCGAGGGTTACAGGGAATAGCAGCAGCTACATTTTCTCCAGTGGCGTTAGCTTACGTTGTAGAAATGTTTCCAGTAGAGAAAAAAGTTACAACGATAGGGTTTGTTAGTACCGGTTTTTTAGTAGCTGGAATTGCAGGGCAGGTAATAAGTACTGCTGTTAGTCAGCATTTTGGATGGCATATGGTGTTCTTTCTTCTTAGCTTTGTCTATATCATTACTGCTGTATGGGTTCATTATTCTCTTCCGAAAGGGGAAACGTCTCAAGCTTATACGGATATTTTGGGGCCAATGAAACAGATGGGGAAAGTTTTTACACATAAAAGCTTAGTATGGAGCTATATGGTTGCGTTTGTTTTATTAATGGCTTTTGTTAATATGTATACTGTTTTAGGGAATTATTTGAGCTCTTCTACTTACAATTTAACAGCAGAACAAATTCTTTATTTTCGCCTAGCAGGGTTATTTGGTATGTTACTATCACCATTTGCAGGTCGTTTAACAAAGAGGTTCGAAGTAAAGAAAGTTCTTCAAGGAGGATTGTTAGTTGCTATTTTTAGTCTAAGTTCAATGGGATTTATTTCGACACTGCCGTTACTTGTAATGATGAGCGTCTGCTTCGTAATAGGTATTGCTATATCGGTTCCATCTTTAGTTTCTCTTGTCGGCCAATTAGGAGGGAGAGCAAGGGGAATAGCAGTTTCTATTTATACTTTCATTTTATTTTTAGGAACTAGTATAGGACCTATTATTTCTATTTATCTTATGAAAATAGGGGACTATGCTCAGACGTTTATTTTATTAGGAGTCATACTCTTTATTGGCTTTGTTTCCACTCTTTTCATTCAAATAAAGGAATGCAAGGATCTTTAACATGCTCAACTAGTAAAATGTGAATTTGACTGCGATGATGATAAAAGTGAGTGACGATTTCAAGTAACCATTCGAATCGAGAATAAGCAATATCCCAATAAGCAGTCATAATTTCCGCTAATTCTTCATTGGAATAGGATAAAAAAGTTTTAGAAAGTAAATCGTACCCTTGTATCATCATTTGTTGCATTTGAGCAATTGTTTCGGGTGTTTGTTCTATATAAAAGGTATGTAACTTTTTTTCCGAAATACCGTTTAAGATGAGTAAATCAGCATGGCAAATAAGGGAAAGATGTGTACACATTTCAAATAATGACCGCTTTGATTCAATCGGTGTTATTTTCAAATCACTTTCATTATATTGATTCAGTATTTGGATAGAAGTATCAACAGCAACTTTTAGTTGATGCAACGCAGATTGTACAAACATTGTAATTCTCCTCATCTCCATATATAATAAATTCTTAAGGGTATTATATCACACTCAAAATTCCGAAAATTCTAGTAGTTTGACTAGCATAGTGAAACGTATTATATTGTAAAAGGTCATATGAAACGTGAAATAGAATGGAATGCAATTATTGAGTTAGGAGTTAGACCAATGAGTTTGAAATATGGAAGAGATACAATTGTTGAAGTTGACTTAAATGCTGTAAAACATAATGTAAAAGAATTTAAAAAACATGTAAACGATGAAAATATTGCAATGATGGCTGCTGTAAAAGCGAATGGGTATGGCCATGGGGCAGTTGAAGTTGCGAAAGCTGCGATTGAAGCAGGGGTGAACCAGCTTGCAGTTGCATTTGTCGATGAAGCAATCGAATTAAGAGAAGCTGGAATCACTGTACCAATCTTAATATTGGGTTATACATCAGTTGCAGCTGTGGAATCCGCAATTCAATATGACGTTATGATGACAGTCTATAGAATAGAAGATTTACAAGGCATAAATGAAATTGCACAACGTCTTCAAAATAAAGCACATATTCAAGTGAAAATCGATACAGGAATGAGCCGTATCGGTTTGCAAGAAGAAGAAGTTAAACCATTTTTAGAAGAATTAAACCGTATGGAGTATGTAGAGGTAGTAGGGATGTTTACACATTACTCTACGGCAGATGAAATTGATAAATCGTATACGAATATGCAAACAAGTTTATTTGAGAAAGCTGTAAATACAGCAAATGAATTAGGGATGCAAATACCATACATTCATAGTTCAAATAGTGCAGGGTCAATGGAACTAAGCAATACATTTCAAAATATGGTTCGCGTTGGTATTGGGGTTTACGGCATGTATCCTTCGAAAGAAGTGGATCATACAGTCGTTTCCTTACAGCCTGCATTGTCATTAAAATCAAAAGTAGCTCATGTTAAACATGCGACGAAAAATCGTGGTGTAAGTTATGGAAATACGTATGTAACAACGGGTGAAGAATGGATTGCGACTGTGCCGATTGGTTATGCTGATGGCTATAATCGCCAGTTATCTAATAAAGGGTATGCATTAATTAATGGAGTTCGAGTGCCGGTTATTGGTCGTGTTTGTATGGATCAGCTTATGCTGGACGTTACAAAAGCGATGCCAGTACAAGTAGGGGACGACGTGGTATTTTACGGCAAACAAGGTGAAGAAGAAATTGCTGTAGAAGAAGTAGCGGATATGTTAGGCACAATTAATTATGAAGTTACATGTATGTTAGACAGAAGAATTCCTCGTGTTTATAAAGAACATAATGAAACGACTGCGGTTGTAAATATATTAAGAAAAAACTGAATCGATATGATTCAGTTTTTTCTTTACTTTTCGTAAATGAAAATTGGGCTATTGATGTTTTTTGAACAAGTCATAATAATTATGCTTCATTATAATTTCAAAGCCACAATGTGTATATAACTGTAAAGCATTGTTATTTTTCGTTTCGACGTCTAATTCAATCGTTGAAACTCCTTCTGTAATGAGTGTATGTACCATATAACTTAGAATATCTTTACCATATCCTTTACCTTGATAAGAAGGATGGACTGCGAAGCCTGAAAGTGTAGTAGATCGCTCTTGGTGAGTAACTGTAATCGTTCCAATTGATTTTTCATTCATAAGAGCAACGTAAACTTGATGAGAAGGTGACTTCATCATTTTTTGTAACCATGTGGATGTATTTGCTACAGAATCCCCGAAAGCTTTACTAGAGATTTCTATGAGATCAGGAAGTAATTCTGAAGATGCGATGGAAAGTTTAATAGTATTCTTCATTGTTTCTCGTTTTTTATTTGATTTACACGTCATATTATACTCGCTGTATAGATAAGGTAATTTCATTTGATTTGCAAATGCTTTCCCAGATGAGGAATCTCCGTTAATGATGAGAAGAGCTTCGTCTATGTCTCTTTTTTGTATTTCGTTCATGGCAGTTTGTAAAAGGGTAGTGCCTATATGTTGTTTTCTATAGTTTGGGTGCACGAATCCTATTAACTCCAGTTTAGTCGGTCTTTCAAAGTCGTACATACTTAACGCACCAATTAATTGGGTATCATCAAAAAATAGAAAATCATTGATTTCTTTTTTATTACGAGCAGTTAAAAAGTTAACATGTAAATCTGATGAGTAATCAATTTGATCGTATTGTCCGCAAATATGAGCTAAATCTTTCATTTGCTGAATTTCGTTTGCTGTTAAAGAATTCTTTTTTTCAATGTTCATTTCATAATCCCTCGCAATCGTTTTTAAAAATAGGATGGGTAACTTAGCCATTTCTTTAATTCCACACTACCTTGAACAGATAACAGTCGGTACAAATAACGATAAGGCTGTCTACATTCCTCAAGATGAGGAATAGACATAATTGTTTCGTAACCACTTTTAAAGGCATGAGCCTCTTTTTCTGAAAGTACATATTCTAATCCGATAAAATCAAACTCTCGCGGGGCAACTGCATAAGCTTCTGTATCTACTAAACCAGTAATAGTTATACCATCTGATAAAAACTGAGTAGGATCCATATCAATTAAGACGAGTGTAGATTCCTTTGGTGTTGGTAAGGTAGAAAGTTGTGACTCAAAAGTATGAAATGCGTTATATATGCTCTCGTTATCGGAATAAAACCTATTCACAAGTTCTTTACTCACTTTTAAAATGTGTGGCTGGAATTCCGCTAGTGGAACTTGGAGTGTACGTGACGGATTTCCTACGAAATGGGCTGAATACTTATGTATTTGTGCTAGTCCTTTTCCTAGGCTGAATAAAATAGAATCTGGTTGCCCAATAAAAGATTGAACTGTATTACCTACTAATTTTTCAGCCACAATGAATTCTTGGCCATCTAAAATATGTTTTTCTAAAATTGTTGGGATAGGAAGATTTGTATGTTTTTGCAGCAATGCATGTACCGTTTCTAAATGATGTACGTTCCTTGGATCAATTCCAAAGAGATTTTTGCATCCCCACCAAAAATCATTATTTGGCTCTTCATTCATTTTAGAAGAACGAACGATAACTTCTGCATCTGCTGTTTGAATGAGAAAAACGTCACTTGCATGATCTTCATAGCCTGGATGTAAAGCTCGGATGGATAGAATAGGTGAAGTGAATAGTTGTTGTAACATGAAATCCCCTCATTTTTTCTGTAAATTCTATAAATTTATTATATAACAGAATATGTACCCCGTGGATCATGATAGGGGACAATATAGAGCATACATAAATTTATAGTGAGAAATCAGCATGGAAATTATATTTTTCTAGTTTTGTATGAATTATCAAAATAATGTTTTCAAATGATAAACGTGAAAAATGCACGAATGTAAAGTTCGTATGATACGAGATATGAAAAGTAAAAGGGGAATGAAGTGTCTATTTATAAGGTTCTGTACTCGTAATAGTGCAGGCTTTAGACAATATTTCTCAATAATAAAATGAAGAGAAAGATAGGAAGAAGGAGAATAGATTCCTATATAATAGATTTAAATTAATTAACATGATTAAGTATTAATTAATGTGTGTTGAATCGAAAGGAGAGAATGGTATGGCGAACGTACTCGTAATAAATTTCCCTGGAGAAGGTCATATTAATCCGACGATAGCAGTTGTTAATGAGTTAATTCGACGTGGGGAAACAGTTGTATCATATTGTATTGAAGATTACAAAAACAAGGTTGAAGCAACAGGCGCTGAATTTCGATCATTTGAGAATTTTCTTTCGCAAATTAATATTATGGAACGAGTTAATGAGGGTGGTAGTCCTTTGACGATGCTGTCCCATATGATTGAAGCATCAGAACGTATTGTTACTAAAATTGTAGAAGAAACAAAAGGAGAAAAGTACGATTACTTAATATACGATAATCATTTTCCGGTTGGACGTATTATAGCGAATATTCTACAGTTGCAAAGCGTTTCTTCTTGTACAACCTTTGCTTTTAATCAGTACATTACTTTTAATGATGAGCAAGAATCGAGCCCAATAGATGAGACCAATCCATTATACCAATCTTGTGTAGTGGGAATGGAAAGATGGAAAGAGCAGTATGGAATGAAATGTAATAGTTTGTATGATATTATGAATCATCCTGGCGATATTACGATTGTATACACTTCAAAAGAATATCAGCCACATTCGGATGTATTTGATGAATCGTATAAATTTGTCGGTCCATCAATTGCTACTCGAAAAGAAGAGAACAGTTTTCCTATTAAAGATTTAAAAGATGAAAAAGTGATTTTTATTTCTATGGGAACAGTTTTTAATGAACAACCTGCCCTGTATGAAAAATGTTTTGAAGCGTTTAAAGATGTAGAAGCGAAAGTCATATTAGTTGTTGGTAAGAAAATGAATATAAGTCAATTTGAAAATATTCCGAATAACTTTAAGTTGTATAATTATGTGCCGCAATTAGAAGTATTACAGCATGCTGATGTATTCGTGACACATGGTGGTATGAACAGCTCGAGTGAAGCGTTATATTACGGTGTCCCGTTAGTTGTAATTCCGATAACAGGAGATCAGCCTTTAGTTGCGAAACGAGTGACTGAAGTAGGAGCTGGAATAAGGCTTAATCGTAAAGAATTAACTTCTGAATTGTTACGTGAGACTGTAAAGGAAGTAATGGATGATGTAACATTTAAGGAAAATAGTCGTAAAGTTGGAAAGTCACTTCGAAATAGTGGTGGGTATGAGAGAGCAGTTGATGAAATATTTAAAATGAAAATGAATTCATATTTAAAGCTTAAATAAAGTGAAACTTTAATCAGTGTGGACTTTGTTCATCTACAACTGATTGTTAGCTCACACGAATCGGGCGTTTTTGGGTAGCCGACTCTTTGTTTCAGCTTGAAATTTGAAACGGGAGTCTACTGCTCGCGAATAGCAGAATAAACGCTTAAAACACACTTATTGTAATATGTAAGTGTGTTTCTTCTATTAGGCTTTAAATCAATTACATAAAAATCACTGTAAAGGTGAAACTTCTGTGTATATAAACTGATATCTTTGTATTAGTAGTAAGATTACGTTAAAATAATACTAAGAAAATATATAAGTTTTGGGGGTAATGAATGAAGAGAGTATTTGAATACGTATTATTAACAATTGGCTCCATTATTGTAGCGGGTTCACTAGAGCTTATTTTAGCGCCTAATGGACTAGTAGATGGCGGGGTAACGGCTATTGCTATTATGGCAAATAAAGTTGCAGGATTACCGCTGTATGGCGTGTTTTTAGGACTTAATATTCCTATTTTACTATTTACTGCAAAAGTAATGGGGAAGAAATTTTTTATACGTACATCGTATGCGAATGTCGTTACAACACTCGGATTGATTTATTTAAAACCATTTCCAGCGATTACAACTTCTGAACTATTAATTGTACTTTATGGTGGCGTACTGTTTGGAATTGGTGTAGGGATTGTAGTGAAAATGGGCGGAGCAATAGATGGCTCAGAAATGTTAGCAGTTTGGATGAACAAACACTTTAAGGTACCAATTAGCACATTTTTACTTGCTGTAAATGCAGTTATTTTCATTTTTGTGGCCATTTTATTTTCAATCGAACAAGCGATGTTCTCATTAGCAATTTTCTATATTGTTACGAAGATGATTGATTTCATATTAGATGGCATTAATCAAGGAAAGAGCGTCATGATTATTTCTGGTAAGAATAAAGAAATAGGCGATCTACTTATGAAAGAATTGCAATTATCCGTTACGTATCTACATGGAGAAGGCGGTTTTTTAGGAGAGCATAAGAGAATCATTTATTGTATTACAAACCGTTTCATTTATCCGAAAATGAAAGATCTCGTTCTCTCTGTAGATCCAACTGCTATAATTGAAGCTTCTTATTCAACAGAAACAACTGGTGTTAAGCGTCCGGGAAGGACCGCTCGATCAGGTGATTAACTAAAAGAAGATTGTCCAAAAAGCTATTTTGGACAATCTTCTTTTTTGTTTTGTTGAATTGTTATTGTATTACGAGTTAAACTCAGCGTTAGCAAATTCTCTTTTAACTAGGAAACCAAGCTTCATTCAATAAGTTTACTACCGTTTCAATTTTATTTTCGGGAATACTACCGAAACCGAGTAATACGTAAGATTCTTTGCGTAAATCATTTACAAAATCATAGGGAGAAAGTGGATATAACTTAATACTTTGTTTCTTAGCTGATTCAATAAGTTCTTGTTCATTCATATTGTTATGGATACGTAGAACAATATGAAGACCTGATTGTTCACCAAGAATTTGAACATTAGTACCCATTTCTTTCACAATGAATTTTACTAATGTATGATGTTTTCTTTTATACAACGTACGACTGCGGTTAATATGACGTTCCCAATTTCCACTTTGTATAAAATTAGCGAAAGCAAGTTGTTGTGTAGTAGAGACTGTTTGTTTAAAAATACCTTGCAACGCTTCATACGTTTTTAAAAGATGCGGTGGTAAAACAACATATCCCATTCGTAAAGAAGGTAAAAAAGATTTTGAGAAAGTCCCCATATAAATAACACGTTCATTTGAGTCAAGACTTTGTAAAGACGGAATTGGTTTACCTGCGTAACGGAACTCCCCATCATAGTCATCTTCAATAATATATCCATCGCGATCATTGGCCCATTTTAACAATTCCAATCTTCTAGATAAAGGCATAATCATTCCAAGCGGAAATTGATGTGATGGCGTAACGTATGCGACATTGGAATTTGTATTGTATAAGTTAGAAATACGAATCCCTTTTTCGTCTAATGGAATGGGATGAATTTGTTGATTGCAGCTTTTAACAATTGCATGTATACGGTGAAATCCAGGGTTTTCAATGCCGTACTCTTTTGTAGGACCAAGCAGTTGAATTAGTAGCCAAAGAAGTGGCTGTGTTCCGGCACCAATCACAATTTGATCAGGTGAAGAATATACACCGCGCGCATGATATAAATATGTTGAAATATGTTCTCGAAGAACGAACTCACCTTGTGGGTCTTCTTTAGCAAATAACGCATTTTCGTACTTTAGTATTGCTTCTTGTAACGCTCTTTTCCAGTTTGTAATCGGAAAAGCAGTTTGATCAATAAGACCTTGGCTACAATCATATTCAAACGGATCTTCTATTAAACTGCTCTTTTCCTTTGCCATATTTAATTTTTTATTCGGGATAACGTCAATATCGACATTTGCAACAAAAATACCACGCTTCGGTTTACTTTCTACATAACCTTCAGCTAATAATTGTTGATAAGCTGATTCAACAGTAATGCGGCTAATATTAAGTTGTGACGCTAAGTTTCTATGTGAGGGAAGACGTGTACCAACAGAAATAGTTCCCTGTATAATTTCATATTTTATAAATTCGTAAATTTGTAAGTAAATAGGTGTATTGCTTTCTAATTGCAATGGGATAGTAAAATCCATAGTAAGAACTCTCCTTTAAAACTGGCCTTATAAAAAATAATTAAACTGTCACTTAAGTGAAGGGCAGATACTCCCTATAATAATGATATAACATTTAGAAAATTATACAAATTGTTAGGGGAGAGTTCAAATGAATGTTAAAGAAGTAGTAACAGAAGCACAATTACATGAAGTATTACCTATTTTACAGCAATTACGAACACAGCTTTCCGAAGAGGAAGCAGGCTTTTTATTTCGAAAAATGAAAGAAGAAAATTATAAACTATTTTCGTTACGTAATGAAGATGATGAAGTTGTTGGCCTTGCCGGTGTAGCAATTTGTACGAACTTTTATAATAAGAAGCACGTTTTCGTATATGACCTTGTAACAGCAGAAGCACATCGTTCAAAAGGATATGGGAATGTATTACTTTCTTATATAGAGAACTGGGGAAAGGAAAATGGATGTGAGTCTATCGACTTAACATCAGCGTTTCCTAGAATTGATGCTCATCGTTTTTATGAAAGGGAAGGGTATGATAAGGTAAGTTATTCTTTTTATAAAAAATTATAAAGAAAGATAGGTTCTATATGACATATTATAGAACCTATTTCATTTAGAAAGGTTTATAATTTATTTTGTATAAATAAAGAAAATGATTGGAGCGTTTATACTTGGAGAAAATAAAGAAACTATCTATCCCTAATAATGCTAGAGTTATCATAATATCTGATATTCATGGAGAATTGAACCTTTTAAAAGAATTACTACATAAAGTTAACTTTAAGAATGAAGATTATTTAATTATTAATGGAGACCTTTGTGAGAAAGGAAGCGATAGCATCGGCGTAGTAGACTATGTAATGGATCTTGTAGAGAGTAATTTAAATGTTCACGTTGTTGAAGGGAATTGTGAAGTTTTAGTTGATGCTCTTCTAAATGAAAATCCAGGTCTCATTAATTATTTATGTACGAGAAAGCATTCGATTTTTAATGAATGGTTAGAACAATTACATTTTTCTATTCAGGAAGATACTTCAATTCAGGAAGTGAAGGAAGTACTGTTAAGTCACTTTTCAAAAGAAATAAATTGGCTAAATAAGCTGCCAACAGCGATTGAAACAGAAGATTATATTTTTGTACATGCTGGACTGGAAGATAGAGTAGATTGGAAAGAAACAGCGCGCAAAAATGCGATAGCAATGCCAGAGTTTTTTAATAAATCGCATAGAGCTAATAAGTATGTAGTTGTTGGGCATTGGCCTGTTGTGAACTATTCTGAAGAAGCCCCGTCTAACAATCCAGTTATTGATAAGGAGAAAAAAATTATTGCAATTGACGGCGGGAATGCGATTAAAGAAGCAGGACAATTAAACGCATTTATCATTCAGAGGAAACTAACAGGTGATACGTTTTCTTATACATATGTAGACTATTTTCCAATTTATGAAGCAACAGCAGAATTTAATGCTGATGCAACAATGCAGGGAGGGGTTACATATCCGTATTATTACATAGAGCCGGTGGAGAAGAGGCGAGATTACACAATATGCAAGCAAAAGGAAACGAATAAATTACTCAATGTGAAAAATGAATATATTAGGCAACGTGAGTCAGGTGAATACACAGTGAAAACCGATATTTCTTGTGCGCAAATAGGTGTTAGAAAAGGGGATATTGTTTCTCTCATTGATGGTAGCTGCGCAGGGTATGATTTAATTAAAAAAAATGGAGTAGAAGGCTGGATAGAGAAAGGGATTCTACTTGAGATAAATAAGAAGGAAAGTAAAATATTGAGCTGAAATAGGAGGGATGTAACCTCCTGTTTTTTATTAACTGCGTTACGGTCACGTATGTCATCTTTAGCTATTATGGAGGATTTATCTTCTGGCATTCCGTTTCATATCTTCTTGAAATCGTTGATACATCCCTTGAACTTGTTCAAAAATAAATTCCTCCTGGAATATGGTGAGATTAAAGGTTAGAAGACTATTTTCTTTATAAATAATAGGTGCCAAATAACAAAATGAAACAATATATTATAGAGTTTTGTTTTGATTTTTCTGAAAAAATATTATAATTATATATGAAATAAAGAGGAATGTAGGAGGAAATTATGCAAAACGTTATAAAAAAGGGGAACAAAGTTACAATTCGTACAATTGAAGAATCAAATATAAAAACATTATGGAGCCTCGTATTTAAAGAAGAAAATCCAGAATGGAAGAAATGGGACGCGCCATATTTCCCTTTCTCAATGCAAGAATATGCACCTTATAAAGAAAAGATGTTAACTCGTTTACAAGAAGAACCTCTATCAAATTTAATTATAGAAAATAACGGTCAAGTTATAGGTACAGTCGGATTTTATTGGGAACATAAACCGACGCGTTGGTTGGAGATGGGAATTGTTATTTATGATCCAACATACTGGAATGGTGGCTACGGTACAGAAGCATTAACATTATATCGAGATTTATTATTTGAAAAGATGGAGATTGGTAGAGTAGGGCTCACGACGTGGTCTGGTAATGAACGAATGATGAAAGTAGCTGAGAAAATAGGAATGACTTTAGAAGGTAGAATGCGCAAATGCCGATATTATAACGGAACATACTATGATTCTATTCGAATGGGAATGATTCGTGAAGAATGGGAAGCAATATATGTAACGAAGGGGTGAGGACGCATGTACGCTATTATTGCAACATTTGATAGTGTGTTTACTAATAAGATTATAGAATTGCAAAATGAACTAACGAATATAATAGAGTCAAATCAATTAGCTGGAGTAGAACCGCATATCACACTTGCGGACTATAAGGAGTTAGATGTTAATTTATATACTAAGAAATTAGAGGAGTTTGTAGCTATTCAAGAGAAAATGGCTGCAGTGAATTTTTTTTCTGTTGGAACTTTTCCTACAAACGGAACGATTTTTCTAGCGCCGACTCTTACCGATGAATTGTTAACACTTCATCATTCTTATCATGATCATTTCCAAGCTTTTCATGATAATCCAAATTCATATTATGTACCGGGCAAATGGGTTCCGCATTGTACGATAGCGAATCATTTGAACTCGACTCAGTTTTTAAGCGCAATGGAGTATATATATGGGAATTTTGATGTTAAAACAGCTTCGATTGAAAAGTTAAAATTAATTAAGGTAAATTATGAAAATGGTTCTGCCGTTTCTTCTAGTATAGTAGCAGAATATAATTTAAAGAGAATGGAGACATCGAGATGACATATGTAATTAGAGAGATGAAGCAAGAAGATATTCATGCTGTACAAACAGTAGCGAAAGTAGCTTGGCATGATACATATGAAGGCATCATTCCGAGAAAGATTCAAGACAGTTTTTTAGACGAGGCATATTCTGATGAAAAAATGAAATATCGTCTTAAAAATACACATTTATTCGTTGCAGAGGAAGAGGGAGAAGTAATAGGATTTGCTAATTTTTCACCAGTTAGATTGCAAAACGAAGCAGAATTAGGTGCGATTTATTTGTTACCAGATCAGCAAGGGAAAGGAATAGGAAGTGCTTTATTACAAAGAGGGATTAAGGCGTTAAAAGGGATACGGAAACTGTACATACATGTAGAAGCAGCAAATGAAAAAGGTAAACGTTTTTATGAAGCGAAAGGTTTTGCTGAATTAGAGCAATTTGAAGAAGACTTTGAAGGACATTTGATGCAGACAGTAAGGATGGTTTTATACATATAAGGAGGACTAGAAGTGAAGATTTTTGATTTTAGTGAAAAATCGGGAAAGCGCATATCAGTATTTCAATCTAATTTCATAATGTCGAAAATAGTAAACCACCAAGGGAATGTACATATCGGTGCTATGCATTTACAAGAGAATGGAATAATTGGATATCATGAAGCAGTTGTATCACAACTGCTTCTTATTATGGACGGAGAAGGATATGTGTGTGGGGCAGATAAAGAAAAAATAAAGATAAGAGCTGGACAAGCTGTGTTTTGGGAGAAAGGAGAGTTTCATGAGACGAGTACAGAACATGGATTACTGGCAATTATTATGGAAGCGGAGAATCTTGAACAATCGATAGTAATGCCTATTAAGGATGGGGGTTGTGAAAAATGATAATAAAGGCGAATCAAGAAGATACAAGTAAAATATTAAAATATGCAGCCCAATCGCTTTTTGAAGGGACGAGAGGGAATTGCCAATTAAGTACAGAGGAAGCGATTGAAATTACAAAACCAATAGTAGAAAAGGGGGCATGTTATTTAGTCATTAAAGAAGAAAATAAAATATTAGGGTGGATATTAATAGGGGAAAATACTGACTATTTTTCTCGTGAAAAACTTGGATTTATATATGAGCTATACGTTTTTCCAGAGTATCGAGGGAGAGGATTATCGCGAGAACTGATGGAAGCTGGTATTAAGGAATTAAAGGAGAAGTATTCAGAAATTCGGTTGAATGTATTTGCTGGGAATTTTGCGAAAGAGATGTACGAAGAACTTGGGTTTGTTGAAAGACAGGTAATTATGACTTTGAAGTGAGAAAAATTGCGAGGCTGTATTTCTTTTAATTAAAGAATTTTAATAGAATTTTAATCAAACTTTTTAATGGAAAATATACGCATTCATGTTAGGGAATCTTTTTTTTTATTGTTAAGAATAACATTTGTAGAATTTGTTTAATTGATTTTTATTTTCAAGTAATAGTAGTTTCTTAAAAAATAATAAATTTATATTATACAATATATCGTTATTATATTGAAAGAGAAATTTTGGAAAAATATCATTTTTTTGTTTAGAAATTTTTAAATTATTGATATAATCAATTTGTAGAATTGATTATTGGTTAATTTTACTATTTTTAAATTTTAAGGGGGATTTAATAATGGCAGGACAAATTCGTATGTCACCAGAGGAGCTTAAATCAAAAGCGACTCGATATGGACAAGGTGCAAATCAAATTGAGGACATTTTACGTCAGCTACAAAACTTACAAAATGAATTAAGAGGAGAATGGGAAGGTCGTGCTTTTGAAGGTTTTGACCAACAGTTCAATCAATTAAAACCAAAAGTACAAAACTTCGCACAGCTATTACAAGAAATTAATATGCAGCTTAATAAAACTGCAGAGGCTGTTGCTAGACATGACGAAGATCTTTCTCGTAATTTCGGTCTACAATAAGACAGATAAAAAGAAATATATAATTTAGCCATGCAACCATACGTTGTATGGCTAAATTACTTTAAAACTAGAGTAAGATACGAAGTCTTTCAATTAATAGACTCGAGGTCGCAGGAGTGATAAGTAGTGAAAAAGTTCAGATGGAGCATCTTGTTGTTTATTATTTTAGCTCTTGTACTATCAACAGGGGTCTCCTATTTAGCATTAAATCAAAATGTTAAGAAAGCTAATGAGAATACTACACCAAAAATGACAGTTGCGTTGGTAAATGAAGATCAGGGCACTGTATTTGAGGGCAATAAAATAGCGTTTGGAGATCAATTTGTTAAAAATGTAAATAAAAATACGAAACAAGAATGGTACGTAGTTAGTCGCGGAGTAGCAGAAAATGGTTTGAAAAATAATAATTACAACATGATGATTGTTATACCAAACGATTTTTCTAGGAAAGCAGTTGCGATTGATTCAGAACTACCAGAGAAATTAACGTTAAACTACAAAGTAAATGCAACTGGGAATAACGATTTGAAAGCTGAGGCTGAGAATACGGCGTCTACAATTTTAGAAGATTTCAATAAGCAAATCATCGACGTTTATTTTGCAAGTATTATCGGTAAGTTGCAAGGTGCACAAGATAATATAGGGAAAATAATTGAAAAAGGAAACGTTCAAACAACTATGTACAAAAAAGATGTACATAGTCCTTTAGCAAATTACACAAATCAATTTAAAACAGTGCAAGATTATACTGGGGTTTCTGTTAATAGTTTTAAAGGATTTCAGGATGTATTAAAAGGTTTCGGTCAAGTGTTAGATGAAGAGAATAAATCTAACAATACTTACTTAGAAGGGTTTAATAACTTCCAAAAAATGCAATCTGATAATAATCTGTTAGCGAATAATTTTACGAGTCAATTTAATCAATACATGAGTGAAATGAATACAGGCGATGTTTTAAAGCAGTTAGGTGCATTGGAATCTGCTAATAAAGTGATTACAAATCAATTTACGCTTTCAGAGAAAGAACCAAATATTTTAGCTGATGCTTCAGCAATTCAAAAACATTTAACAGATGTAAAAAAACAAGTGTCAGAATATGATACAGAACTTGCAGGAAAGTTAGAAAGTGATATTCAAGAGACGGTAATTAAAAAGTTAAAGCAATCTATGTCGAACGATGGAAAGCAAGAGATCTTTATAAATACATTAATGAAACAACCAGACGTTCGAATAAAGAACCAAATCGAAAATTTAATTGCGAAATTACCTAGTTTAAACATGGAAGAAATCGTTCAAAGTGATTTGCCAGATACAACGAAATTACAATTGCAAAATGTAATCCAATTTACAAATAAATATAATAAAGAAAATAACTTTAATTATGATCCTGTAAATAAAATCTCTTTAGGAAACGCTATTAAAGAAGTAAAGGATAAACTTTATACAGAGGGAATTACATTTAGTGATACGGCGAAAGTAATTAAAATGGAATCTTCACAAACTTTGAAGATAAATATTCCAGAAGAATTTAAACTAGATGGAAGTACAGAAGCTTTACATATTGATGATGTGGATCGTACAAGTGACTTTCTTCAAAGCGAAGCAGGAGAAATTACAATAGCTCCTCGTAATGAAGGGGATATAAAGATTAGCTTGCATGTAAAGTTAAAAGATCCAAACATCAATATAGATGTTTTCTCTCCTGTAATGTGGCAGTGGGAATTGAGTGGGACTCATAAAAAAGAAACTAGTCCTGAAAAAGAAGATAAAGGAACACAAACTGAAAACAGCAAGGTGGAAAATGTGGTTCATAAATCACAGTATGGCATAATGCCGTTAGTACACAATGCTAAAAAGCCTATTATCAAAAAAATGGAAAACACAACAGGGAATAATGGAGGAAACCCAGGAGGCGGAACAGGGAAAGATAACGGAACCGGAGGAAACCCAGGAGGCGGAACGGGAACAGATAACGGAACTGGAGGAAACCCAGGAGGCGGACCGGGAACAGACAACGGAACCGGAGGAAACCCAGGAGGCGGACCGGGAACAGACAACGGAACCGGAGGAAACCCAGGAGGCGGACCGGGAACAGATAACGGAACCGGAGGAAGCCCAGGAGACGGAACAGGAACAGGTAACGGAACTGGAGGAAACCCAGGAGGCGGAACGGGGACAGACAACGGAACCGGAGGAAACCCAGGAGGCGGAACGGGGACAGATAACGGAACCGGAGGAAATCCAGGAGGCGGAACGGGGACAGACAACGGAACCGGAGGAAACCCAGGAGGCGGAACGGGGACAGATAACGGAACCGGAGGAAATCCAGGAGGCGAACCGGGAACAGATAACGGTAAAGTTATTGAAAGTACAACGAATCAAGTTGTACATCAAAAATCAGAAGAATTAACAAAAAATATATCTAGTGTATTAATAAAAGAAGCAGTAGATACAGTTGAAAGTTATCAAAGTTTAATTAGTTTATACGAAATGTATTATGGGATTGATTTAAGAACGCAAGATGTAGGTCCTAAGCTAGAAGAGGGAAGTTTAGATGCAATTGCAACTGAACAATCTTTGTACTACGTATTAAATAAACAAAGCTTAATTGATTTAATTTCAAACCTAGTTTCATCAGGTATTACGGCAGAAGTTAAGCAAGATATGACAGGTTTAAAGCAAAAAATAGACTCTTATCAACAATTCATTACTAGTGCGGATCAAAATTCAATGTTACTAGCAGAGAAATTAAATGTAACGACGCAACAAGCAACTAGTATGAATGAAAATTTAGGGGAATATTTAAAAGGTTTAGCGAAATGGCGTGAGAGTAGCTTAAAGCTAGTTGAAGAACAGCAAGTGCTAACAACAAATAATACTGGTGAGCAAACAGCCGTTTTATCGTTAGATTCTGGTATTAAATCATTAATGTCACAAAGTCAGTCATTGGTCGAGAGTTCGAAGCATAGTTTAGCAACTTCAGACGATGTTTATAAAACATTTGATCAAATTAATGGACAAGCAAAAGAAATTCAAGACAGCGGAACGACAATTGTTTCAAAAGCTGATTCATTATTAAATGACTTTACGAAGAAAATGGACGATGATAAAACATTCTCCAAAAACTTTACTAAAATTTTGGCTAATAGCCGAATTGGTGATCGCCAAAATGAAATGTTATATCAATTTTTATCTAGTCCAGTTCAGAAACAAAATGATGGAGTCATTGTAGCTGGTAATGCTTTTACACCATATTTAATCGTATTAACTTGTTTTATTGTTGCGTTATTTACAGCATACGCAATTGCGAATCAAGAAAAGAAACGAACGCAATTAGATCATTTTGAAGAGAAATTCTCATTAATTGATATGAATGTCCCAACTACAGTAGTAGCATTCGGTATATCAATTGTGGAAGGGATTAGTATAGGTATCATTTCTGGACGTCTTTTACAGTTTGGTCAGGATCAAAGTTTACTATGGATTGCGTTTATCACAATCATTATGATGGCGTTTGTATTGGTTTCAACATATTTATTGCGACAAATAAAAATGGTAGGGATGTTTATCCTATTAGTATTTTTAAGTATGTACCTATTTTTAACTGAAGCAGTTGGAAGTAAAGTAGATCAAATGTCATCAGTTGGAAAGGTACGTCAATTTTCACCACTTCAGTATATAGAAAGTTTTCTAAATGATTTTATTAGCGGTAAAGATACGGGGAAAGTTATTTTTATCGTATTGTTTGTAATTGCCATTATAGGGTTAGTTAGTAATCTATTTGTATGGCATAAGAAATGGGAGGAAAAAGAAGTAAATGATCAAACAATGGAGCATAGTGGCTAAGTTATCATTTCTCTCTATCCTTTTACTGTTTGTCGCGCTACCGATAAGGAGCGCGGCGGACAGTTATCTTGGTGATGATGGGAAGATTAAGTTTAAAGTGGATCGAATTGAAGAAAGCGACCAAGAAAAAAATAAAGAAGAACATAAGGAAACAGAATTAGATAAAGCATCAATTGAGTTATTTAGCAAAGACATAGAAGAAGAAATTCAGAAAAAGAAAAAGAAAGAACAAAAAGATATGGAAGCTTTACGAGATTCTCTTTTTATAAAACAAAAAGAAAATAATAGTGTGAAAGATATGAAAAATAGTTTGTTTAGCAGTGAATACGTTGTGAGAAAAAGTGCAGATGAAGTAGCGAGTAATGAAACAATGAACGAAAAGCCAATTGGTACAACAATCATATTATTATTTGGTGGTGGCATTGTACTTATTTGCATCGGTATTTATACGGTTCTTCGCAAAAGTTGGAGGTAAAGTAATGGCGATACAAACGCATATTAATGTAACGGTAGATTTTAGTAAATGGAATGGAAATACATATGATTTACGTATTCCGAATCATCAATCTATTAAATATTTATTGAAAAACTTATTAGATACGCTAAAGATTGATGATCATGAAGGTTCACATTTTGTAATGAAAGTGAAAAATAAGTCAATTGTTTTAACAGATAATGATCGTTTAATTGATCACCAAATAACAGACGGAGATATTTTACAAGTTTTATAAAGAATATTTCTTACTTTTAGTTTTTTGAAAATAAGTTATTACTGGTTATAAAGAAAAGGAGAAGAGGATAAACATGACGGAAAAAACAATTCAAATTGATGCAATGAACTATCAATTTCAAATAGAGAAAGAAAATTGGAAATTGGAGATGACAAAATCTCAAACACGTATAAAAGACTTCCGTCAATTCGATATAATTACGGGCACATCATCTGACTTTGTACCATTAACGATAGAAGAAACGGATGATATGTTTACGTTTCTATTTCAAGTCGACAAAAAATTATATAAGTGGGACGATCTTAGCCGTTTTGGAAGAAATGAGAAATTGAGGCTGCTTCGAAATGTTGCGCAATTTCATAAATATTTAAATAAACGAATTACGTTCTTTTTACATCCAGACAATATAGTTTTTAATGCGAATTTAATGCCAAGTATTATACATAGAGGAATTCGAGATATTGTTCCACCAACCCCGTTGTTAGAAGAGCAATTTTTAACGCAATACAAATGTCTAATTATTGCTTTATTCTCCGAAAAGCACAATTTTGATGATTTATATGCTGGGTTACTAAAAGATGCAAAAGAAACAACATTTGAACAGACAGTTGCTCAAATGGAAAGCTTAGATGCATTACTGCAGTTTCTTGATGATAGCTTTGAGAAGGAACAAACAAAAACAGAAAAAAGTATGCAGTTAGTACCTAAAAAGAGCTATAAATCGTTTAAATACTTAGCTTTTTCCTTCATAGCGGCGACAGTTGTTTTAGCTGCTCCTTTAATATATTTCACTTTTATAAAATTTCCTTATCAAAATAAATTGTTAGAAGCAAATGCGAGTTTCATAGCAACTGATTATGACAAAGTAATTACGCAATTAAATGAAGAGGAATTTGAATCATTACCGATTGCATCTAAATATGAGTTAGCATTTGCATACATTACAGTTGAAAAACTAGGTGAAGATCAAAAGAAATCGATTATGAAAAATATTAGTTTGAAAAGTGATGAAAAGTATTTGCTGTATTGGATGTATAACGGAAAAGGTAATTTTGATCAATCATTAGATTTAGCTAAGACACTTGATGATCCTCAGCTTATTATGTACGGCCTTGTTAAACAAATTGAATCGCTGAAAAATAATCCGGATTTATCAGGCGAAGAGCGTGATCAAAAATTAAAAACATATGAGCAACAATTAAATGAATATGAAAAGAAATATGGAAAATCATCAAACGATAAAGACTCGTCGAACACAGAGAAAAAAGAGTAAGCACTTGATGAGACAGTTGAAAAGGAGCAGTGAACACGGATGGAGCAACTATTAGTATTGACTTATGGAGACAAAGTATATAAGTGCACATTACATCCAAATGAGCAATCAATAGTGTCGATTGGAAAAGAGTGGACAAATGATATTACGAATCCATGTTTAGAACAAGAAGTAGAGTTAAAGTGGAATAATGAAGTAAATGCTTGGATGATACAAAATCAATTAATAGAGTTCAATAAGGAATTTGAGATTGTAAAAACTAAAGATGTGAGCTTGAAAATCTTTATCTCTATTATTGGCACAACTAAAGTGTTTGATATAGGAACGAAACATTCTCTTACAATTAGTCAAAACAGTTTTGATGATATTTCTATTACTGGGGCAAATATAGATTTAATGCTATCTCGTGAAACGCTGTACGATTCTTTTAATGTGAACGTATATGACGGGGAAGTATTTCATAATTATACAAGGCTAAAAGATAGCACTATGTTAGAAGCAGGAGACCAATTATATTTTGATGGCGTTTTAGTGGAGATAGGCAGTGAAGATATTCAAGTATTGTCTTCAGAAGATAAAGTGAAATCTACGTTACCTATTTTAGTAGAATCAGAAACGAATTATCAAAGTGGTTATCCAGACTATCATCGTTCACCACGTATTATTTACCGTGAACCAGAAGAGAAAATGACAATTGCAAAACCTTCAAGTATGCCGTCAAAACCGACTGAGCATTTGGCGAGAATTATTGCACCTGCCCTTGTCATGATTGTCGTAACAGTATTACTTGCTATCTTTATGAAATATGGAATGTTTATTATAGCATCCATTGCAATGACATTAGTAACGATTATTGTTTCTGTCACATCTTATATAAAAAATTTAAAGCAATATAAAATCGACATCGTTGAACGTGATAAAAGCTATAGAGAGTATATAAAACAAAAAACGAAAGATTTACATGCAGAAAGTGAAAAACAGCGTCATGCATTACATTATCATAATCCAAATGTTGAGGTTATACGTAATATGGCTGTTCAAGTAAATCCTCGTATTTATGAAAAAACAATGCAACATCATGATTTCTTAACATTTAGCGTTGGTACAGGGCAAGCTAATACGAGTTTTGAAATTCAATTTAATGAAGAAGAATTTAGTCAAACGAAAGATGAATTAATTGATATAGCACGTGAACTAAGACAGCGTTATCTATCATTGGAAGATGTACCCGTTGTAACAGATTTAATGAATGGACCAGTCGGTTATATTGGCCAACGCTTCTTAGTGTTAGAGCAATTACAATTATTAGTTGCACAAACGGCTTTATTCCATAGTTATTATGACTTGCAGTTTATTACTATTTTTCCTGAAGAAGAAAAAGAAAAATGGGATTGGATGCGCTGGTTACCTCATGGAAGTGTTCGCGATATAAATGTACGTGGATTTGTATACCATGATCGTAGCCGTGATCAAGTGTTAAATAGTTTGTATCAAATATTGAAAGAACGAAAATTAAAACTAGACGAAAAGAGTTCAACTAATGAAAAAATGTATTTTGCACCGCACTATGTCGTTCTCATTACAGATGAAAAACTAATACTAGACCATGTTGTTATGGAATTCTTTAATGATGATCCGAGTCAATTAGGTGTATCACTTGTATTTGTACAAGATGTTATGCAAAGTTTACCGGAGCATGTGAAAACGGTAATAGACATAAGAGATGCAAAACAAGGGAACATCATCTTAGAGCAAGGAGAACTTGTAAACCGTCAATTTAAACTAAATCACGTACCGAAAGGGTTCAATTTAGAAGATGTTTCACGAGCATTAGCACCGTTAAATCATTTGCAAAACTTAAAAAATAGTATTCCAGAAAGCGTAACATTTTTAGAAATGTACGGCGTTGAAAAAGTAAAAGAACTGAATATCACAAGTCGTTGGGAGAAAAATGCAGCGCATAAATCTTTAGCTGTACCACTTGGATTACGTGGTAAAGAAGATATCGTAAACTTAAACTTACACGAAAAAGCACACGGACCACACGGATTAATAGCAGGTACAACAGGTTCAGGTAAATCGGAAATTATACAATCGTATATTTTATCTCTAGCAGTCAATTTCCACCCGTACGAAGTAGCCTTTTTACTAATTGACTATAAAGGCGGCGGAATGGCGAATTTATTCAAAAACTTACCGCATTTATTAGGAACAATTACGAACTTAGATGGAGCACAAAGTATGAGAGCGCTCGCATCAATTAAAGCTGAATTGCAAAAAAGACAACGCTTATTTGGGGAAAATGATGTAAACCATATTAATCAGTATCAAAAACTGTATAAAGAAGGCTTAGTAAGTGAACCGATGCCGCATCTATTTTTAATTAGTGATGAATTCGCGGAACTGAAGTCAGAACAACCAGAATTTATGAAAGAGTTAGTTTCAACAGCGCGTATCGGTCGTTCACTCGGAATCCATTTAATATTAGCTACGCAAAAACCGAGTGGTGTTGTAGATGATCAAATTTGGAGTAACTCGAAATTCAAACTAGCACTAAAAGTTCAAAATACGTCAGATAGTAATGAAATTTTAAAAACGCCGGATGCTGCTGAAATTACATTACCAGGGCGTGCTTACTTACAAGTTGGGAATAATGAAATTTATGAACTATTCCAATCAGCTTGGAGCGGGGCAGACTATGTAGAAAATAAAGAGGATAAAGAGCATTTAGACGCAACAATATATGCAATAAATGATCTAGGACAATATGAAATATTAAGTGAAGACTTAAGTGGACTTGGTAGTAGTAAAGAAGTAATAAGCGTACCATCTGAACTTGATGCTGTTATTGGCTACATTCACGATTACGCAGAAATAAATGAAATTGAAGCGTTAGCTAGACCGTGGTTACCACCACTTCCAGAAAGCGTATATTTACAAGACTTACACGCTATTCAGTTCAAAGAAGCATGGACGAAAGAAAAGAAACCATTAAAAGCAACAGTTGGTTTATTAGACCAGCCTGAATTGCAATCACAAACACCATTAACATTAGATATTAGTAAAGACGGACACGTAGCAGTCTTCTCAAGTCCAGGTTACGGAAAATCAACATTCTTACAATCAGTCATTATGGATGTAACTCGTCAGCATAGTCCGGAGCATTTGCATGTGTATTTAGTGGACCTTGGAACAAATGGTCTTCTACCTTTAAAAGGATTACCTCATGTAGCGGATACGATTACAATTGACGAATCAGAAAAATGTTTAAAGTTTGTTGAAAGATTAACTCAAGAAATGAAAAATCGTAAACGATTATTAAGTGAATATGACGTTGCGAGTATTGAAATGTATGAAAAGGCAAGTGGGAAAGAAATACCACATATTATTATTGCAATCGATAATTATGATGCAGTAAAAGAAGCAAAATTCTATGAGAGCTTTGAAATGATAATTATGCAAATTGTCCGAGATGGTGCTAGTTTAGGAATTCATACTTTAATAAGTGCAGGACGACAAAACGCACTTAGAATTCAATTGTACAATAATATTAAAATCCAAACTTGTCTATATATGATTGATCAGAGTGAAGTAGCTAGTATTGTAGGGAGATCTGATATAAAAGTGGAAGAAACAGCAGGAAGAGCGTTAATAAAACTAGAATCTCCTACATTATTCCAGGCTGCATTACCTACGAAAGCAGAAGATGAACTACAACAAATTCAATTATTACAACAAGAAGCAAATGATATGGATCGAGAATGGGATGGAGAACGTCCGAAGGCAATTCCAATGATGCCAGAAGTGATTGATATTGCTACGTATCGTAAAAATAAAGACGTTACAAAAGCTCTACAAGCAGGAAGAATTCCAATGGGGCTTGATTTTGCAAATGTAGAAGTTGTAGCTCATGATATTGCGGTGAATGATCATTTAATGATTTATAGTGTAGATGATAGTATGGGAAAACAAATTGTATCTAGTATCCTATCTCAATTGAATAAAGATTATTTTGAAAGTGTGACATTAGTGGATACAGCAGAGTATAGTTTCGTTCAATATAAAGACAATGTGACGCACTACATTGTAGACGAAAATGAAATAAATATGCATGCGAAGTATTGGATGGAAGTAATTCGCGAACGAGCTTTTGAATTAGCACAAGCAAGACAAGAAGGTAGAGAAATTCCTGCATTCACAAAACAACTCATTATCATGACAAATGTTGAAGAGTTTAGTAAATTTGTTTATTTAGAAATGGAGGATGCAGCGACTTTAATTGATTTATCTCGTACAGTAGGTATTTACTTTGTATTAGCAGGTCACCACGACTACATGGACCGAAATCGTGAAGCTCTACCTATGAAAATGAGAAGTAAACTAACAGCAGCAATTATCGCAATGCCATTAAATGATCAAAGTATCTTCAATATAAAATATATAAGCAACGAAGCGCCATTAGGTAAAGATGAAGTGTATTACTATCAAAAAGGGAACATAATGAAACTAAAAATGCCTAGAGTAACTAACGAGGTGACAGTATGAAATTAAAGAAGAAAGCTAAGGTGATGATAGTCGTGTCAATAGTGGCAAGTTTATTAAGTGGGTGTGGTTTTGGGGAAAAGCAAATAGATTATAAGCCATTTGTCAAAGCTTTGGATGAAGGTGACATGAGAAAGGTTATGTCTGCGAGTGATGATGGGTATGCGTATGTGAAGGAACGGGTTATTGATTTTACGACAGAAAAAAATGGTGATGACAGAATTCATAATACACTATATCAAACTACTGAAGGTATATATAATTTGAAAGAAAAATTGTTATATGGAATAACGTCTCAAAAAATAACAAGTAAAACAAAAGATATAAAGGATAGGCATAAGGATATTAATTATAAAGAAGAAGAAAAATATAATACCAACTTTATGTATAAAAACGGAAAACTTCAAGGTTCGGATTCAAATTTAGATATTTCTCCTGTGAAATTGATATTTAATAGATTACAAGGTGTAGGGAATTTAAAACTGAAAGCAGATGGTAATAGAAAAAAATTTAATGAACCAAATTCAGTTGGATTTACTTTAACAGAAGCACAATTTCAAGAAATAATTAATGATAAATTAAAATTGCAATATAATAAATTTGAAAATGCATCAATTGTACTTAACTTTAACGATTCAATAGACAATGAAAAACACCCAATGCAAATAACAGAATTAACAATTTCAATTGACTATGAGAAGAAAAATGATGAAGGTAAAATGTTAACGCATAGTCAACAAATATATGTTTATTTTAGTAGTAAAAAAGATAACAATCAGGAAGCTAAGAAAGAGTTTGTAAATTATGAAAAACAATATAAAAATAAGTAATTAAATGGGAAGGTGAAGTGGTTTGACGAAAGGTGTGGAAAAGACAGAAAATTATAGATTGACTTCGGATTGGGGGAAATTGAAACTAGCAGGAGAAGATATATATAGTTTCAATAACAGCGAAGAGCCATATAATAAAACAGGAGAAAACGGCAGGGAATTAAACATAAATACTTTAGAAGAAAAATTTGGTGCAACACTTATAGAGGTTGAAGTGGATAAAGATACAGGATTTGCAGCTTATGCCTTTAAGGATAATAAAACAGGAGAAGTTGTTATTTCGTATGTTGGAACGGAAGCTGGAAAAGACAATAATAGTGATGTAGTAGTGGATGCGGAGATAGGTGGTCATAATTTAACCAATGCAAATAAATTAGTGTTTAATGATTGGGAACATGAGTTAGAAGTAAAACAATATGATCAAGGAGAGGCATTTTACGAAAAAGTGAAACAATATGCTGATGGTAAAACCATTAGTATAACAGGACATTCTTTGGGCGGAGGTATTGCAAATACAGTAGCATTAAGGCATCAAGAAGACGATATTGATGTTTTAGCGCTAAATCCAGCACCAGTTTTAAATCGAGATGTAGATAAGTTTGGTAATGGCTTTGATATGAAAAATGTTCGGAATATTATTAATCAGAATGATCCACTACATATTGGGATAAAGGCAGCAGACTTCACACTTCCAGGAAGAATGTATAAAATCCCAAATCAAGCAGGACACTCATATGCTTTTACAGCGAAGGATTATGATGAAAGTGGGCACCTAATATGGCTTGATAAACTAGCAAGTGATAACGATACAGGGTGGGATATTATTCCGGGGATTCTGGAGCTATCCCAATCTACTGGTGCAATATATACAGGAACTATAAATGACGTATTTCATAGAAAAGTTTCTATCCAGGAAGAAAAAATAGCTGGAAATGCAATTAATTTGATACTAAGCGTAACGCCAATTTCTACTATTTTAGGTGGGATATTATGGTATTCGGACGTTATGCAAGGTAGCAAGGAGCTTGAAAAGCTAAAAGATATAGTTCAAGAAGGTTTTTCAAGATTAAATACAAAGTATGAAGGGCTAAAATCCCAAATTACAGCAGAAGCAATTCAATTTAGCCTAATGGCTACAATTGAAATTAAAAGCGCAGTAGATACAGCTGTAGAGTGGATTGAAACAACTTTAGCGAAATGTAAGGAAAAAGTTTTAGAAGTATTAGAGTCTGTATTTAATACTGCTATAAATTTTTTGGCTGGAAGTGTTGTAGTATATTTAGCTACAAGTGAAATTTTAGAAATTGCAAAAGAAGTAGCAGCTTCTTACGTGCAAGATTTACTAGATTTGTTTAAAGGAGATTTTGTGGTAGATACAAATGTAGCTGTAATTGTATCTGAACATATATTAAGTCATCGTCACTCATTATTAAATCTCTTTATGAATGATAATAGCAGGGGGATAAACCGTTCTTTATTAGGTGAAATTGCTAAAGATGTAAAGGAGTTATCAAAGGATTTAAAGCAATTAAACGACGATGTTTCAGAGGCAGTATTTTCTATGTTTGCAAAAGATGAAGAATTAGGGGCAGTTTCATATTATTAAAACTCCAAGTTTATAAATTTAAAAGAGAGGGGTATGAAGGTGGATTTACATACGATAATGTCAAGAGTTCATAGTACATTTCCAGCTAGTGGTGGACGAGAACAAATTATAAACGTTGTAGTGCAATTGGAAAAAGCAGCTGCATCTTTAACTGGGGATATTAGAAGGTTAGAGAGTAGTATTGATAGTACATTACAAGGGAAAACACGTGAGGCATTTATTGATCGTATCCGTCAATTAGAGAAAAAAAGACAAAAAATAGAAGAGAAAATTAGCGTACTAAAAGGGACAGTGAATTAATATGAAAGATTATATGGATAAAGTATTACCTTTAGGCAGTGTTGTGAGATTGGCTCTTAAAGAAGAGGAAAATGTAGAGTATGTAATCACTACGAGAGGTTTATTACTTGATGAAAACACATTCTATGATTATGGCGGAGTGTTGCATCCAGTGGGTTTAACCGAAGAGACATATAAATTATTTAACCACGCGGATATTGCAGAGGTTAAATTTGAAGGGTATCGAAATAAAGTTGAAGGTCAATTTGCAGCTAAATTTAAAATGTGGCGGAATGAGTTTGTTGAAAAAGTAATTGAAAAAAATAAAAAGAAACAACAAGAACAAGAGTTAGAAATAAAGGGAAAAAAATAAATTAAAAAGGAAATAAGCTTTCCTCTTCCAAAATGGAAAGAGGGAAGCTTATTTTGATTGATTAAGGGTGTCAGTATGAAGTTAAAGAAGAAAGTTAAGATGATGATAGTTATGCCAATAACAACAAATTTATTAAGTGTATGTGGTTTTGGGGTGACGAAGATAGAACATGAGAGATTAGTAAAGGCATTTGATGAGAAAGAAGACTATTTGAACTATCAAAAGGCATTCTGATTATGTACGGTAATTAATGTAGTGATGATATACATAGAAGATTATCTAAATTTAGTTACACAAAGATGAATGTACTTAAAAAAATTAGGAATGTAATGGGATTTTAGTAAATGGAAATTACTTAAACTGTTTAGAAGGTGAAAAATCAGGATGTGGAAAATAAAAGAAGAAGATTTAGAACAATTTAGAATAACATGCAAAAGGCGTTTAAGTCCTGAGGGTGCAACAGGGTTTATGCTAGGAACAATAATTTTTGATTCATTAGTGATGTTTTTTATTATTTTAGCATTAACTAAAACAGGGTGGGCTTTCTATTCAAAACCTTTTGAGAAAGTAATTGTTAGTATGGAGCTTGTATTGTACAGCCTTCAACTAATTTTTTTAATACTATATTTATTTCCAAAAGCTCGTTTTAAATTTCAAAAACTACAAGCGCTTGTCGTATTATTATACGCATTTCAACTTGGCACTATAGGATGGACGGTTTTTATTCTTCCAGGGATGAGCGATTATTCAATTAATTCTAATACACTTATTTTTGTAAGTTTATTATTGTTAGGAGCAGTTGTTTATCATATTGTCACAACAATTGATACATTTAAACAGGCAAGTAAAGGTGCGTTTAGTATGGATGAAAGAGCTACTTCATTTTTCAGTGAAACAAAATTGAATGTGCTCAAAGGAACTGTAATTTATGTGTTAAGTCTACTTATTTTAATTTATGTAAATAGTTCTTACTCATTAGATACAATGTTTGGCTATTTAATATTTACAGTGATTATGTATGCAGTAGCTATTGGTGCAGCTGAATTCCAATTATTAGCCTATTGCAGATTTAAATTTCCGTCATTTTATATTTCGTGGGAAGAACATGAAAGAGAACGCCAGAAAAGAGTAAAACTTTATGAAGAAAAGGAAAAAAGAGAGGCAAGGAAATGAATTGAGGGAAGAATGGTTTGAATTCTAAAAGATACATACTATAGACTAATTTTGAAGTTAGAATGAAAACATTATTCATAAGTTAACCAATAGAGAGGAGAGGGGAAATTAGTAGAAAATATGTTCCAAATCAAAACGTATTTTAATAGAAAACAGAATAATAACCAAGATGCGAGACAGGAATATATTGATTTTAAAGCACAGTATAAAAAGAAACAGTAAAATAAGAAAGGAACTAGCATGTAAAAATAAGAACGACATAAGTGTGGTGAATGTTTCATAAATATTTCTATTTGTAGTGGAAAGAATTCGAGAATAAACATGCAGCCCCAATTGCTGGAGGAGATGCAACAATTAGGGGCCGTTTATCTGTCTAAATTTAGCTTGAATACATAACATATTTTAGTTAGAGTCATCGCTTCACAAGTAGTTTCTCCATCTCCTTAATAACGGTATGAAATTTTTGTATAATTTACTTTTATTGCTAAGTGACAACTATTTCCGTATATAGAGTAGCCCTTATTATCGGTACATCGTCCACATTCCAATATCTTTAAACCCTAGTCGTTTATAAATACGTCCAGCTGCTGGATTGTTATAAAACAAACAAAGTGTTCGGCCTTCTTTCGTAAAGTCTTGAATCATTTTTTGCAATATAAGCGAAGCATATCCATTGCCGCGGTAGTTCGGATGCGTACATACGCCAACAACCATGGCAGATAATGAATTTTCAGCGGAAGTTGAGGCGGATGTTAAGCCTGATGAGGTGTTATCTATGAGTGACCACTCTTTTAGTTATTCGTTTAGGAAAATTATAGAGGTTACAGACTTGTGAGTCAATAACTATTCAGTTGGAACTTGTGAGGTAGTATTCGACAAAAGTAGGTGCCGTCTCAGGTGGTATTGATAGGGAAAAATTTGGGGATAAATAGAATAACTATTTATGAAAACTAAGAGGAGGAATATAAAATGTTTAAGTGGTTTAAGAAGTGGGTTAACGGGCACGACAACCTAGATCAGGCTGCTATTGAGTTTTATATCGGTGACGATAGAGTCGTTCTCATAGGTGCTGATGCAAGGAACTTTGTCGCTAACTTTAATAAGAAATACCAAACTCTATATGTTGAAAATAAATTAACTGGAATGAATATACGATTTAGGGTGTTTCATGTGGGTACCTACAAGAGAACAACTTATAAAGTAGCAACTGGGAGGTAGGAAACTGATAGATTTTATGGAAGTAGTAATGAGCAAGTAGTTTGCTGGCTCGGTCGCCTTGTTAGTTGTAGCTATAGGGAGTTGGTTCTTCCTTTGGAGTGATGTACCTAAAAAGAAGTGAGGCATCCAGCTCAGGGGGAACGATAAAGTTTTTAATCGATTGGTTACAACTACAGAGGAAGACTCCATTGTTTCACACCTCCACCCCGACGCACTGACTATTCCCACATATGAGTCAGGAACTATTCGAGGTCATATGACCATGAAAGTATTACCCCTCCAGAGTATGCCTCCTTATATCTTATCCACCAGTATACCTACAGAGGTATAGTTACAGAGGAATTGCATAGCCTACAGAGACAGCAACCCTTTAGTACCAACTAGTGAGCTTGCCTCCCAGTGAATATGACTGAGTAGATATACACTAGTGTGACCCCTAACAGACCTGCTACCTCATACAGTAATTTATTCAAAGGACTAGTAGATGTGGCACCAACCTAGATGTATCAAGGAGGCAGATACCCTAGAGTATACCTACAGATCTATACATGTAGTTTACATAATCAATCTTATAGGTAGTAATCCTTTTGGTTACAACGAGCTAGCCGAAAGTAAGGTTCCTGAAAGTGCCTCCATCTAGACGCCTCTCTCAGCCCTCATATAGAGACATCATACCAATAAACCTACCCTATATATCCATGCCTCGCAGAGAGCCTCCTATCCCCCTCATATGGCGTGTCTACAGAGAGGTAGCTATTATAGCCCTGCCTAACAGGTACACACTACACACAGGCTATGCCTACACAGCACACACAGAGACAGCCTGCTACACTACACAGGCACATAGCCCTGCCTTACTAGATACACACAGAGACAGCCACTACATTGTGTATACTCATAAGACTATTTGTATTTATTTACTTATGTGCTTATGCCCTCACAGACACGCCTGTACGCTTGCACATAGAGCTAGCCTACTCAGTGTACTGCTTACGTGCTGTTGACTCACAGTGGGCTACAGAGGGCGGGCTAAGGAGGAGCGGTGGCTCAAGGGGGGTACCCTAATTTCCTAAACGGGGGGCGTATGTGCGTACCCGCACCGAGACTTATGTAGTAGAAATCATATAGGAAAATCGACCCCTAGTATTTATCTCCCTAGACAAACCCTTTGAGACAGCACCTCCCTAGCCACTCCTCTCAGCGTACCTACCAATGAGACAGCCTACAGAGTATCGTCCTCACCAGATTTCTACCTAGTACATTATGTACCAATTAGAATTTTTTAGAATTTACAGAGTCGGAACATCGAGGCTAATCTAAGGGGGTTAAAAAAACCTCTATAGACACAAACTCACCAGTCATACCTACAGAGACGCTACCTCATATAGACTTTTAAATATTTAAATACATTGGCTAGTTAGTGTACCTCATCTTGAGGGAGACTACAGAGTAAATCATTGAGTGTAAAAATCACACCCAGAGGTCGGCGCTTGAGAGTTAATTTAACTCTATAGTCCTATCACTCTATCGTCATGTACTGATGAGACGGCCACTGCCTGACCGAGTTTTAAATGTAGTTGTTGCTCATAGTCGATTTCATAAGTCTTAACCTCAGTAGCCGTATGCTCCTCGATATTCAGCAACTGATTACGGACTTCCTTAGCTACTTCCGAGTCACGTAGTAACATTCCTACTCGGAGGATTGCTCTCTTAGGGAACAAATATGCAGAGGCCACAAATTTACCTAATCCGTACTTTTCAAGGCTACCTTCATCTTGAAGGTCACCCTTAATTTTTTTTAGTTCTCCTTGTTTTACAATAATCATTCCATCTGATGTTAACTCTTCTTTGTTTCTTAGTATTACATTGTCAATGGCTTTCTTTCCAATATCGTAAAAATCAGCAACTTGTTTTGATGTAGCTACTTCCAACTCTGGTAATAGTAGAAGTTGTTTCACCCTCTCCAGAACTTCCACTCGTTCTACTAAGCTGTCACGCTCCACCTTGTTATCTATTACCTCAATAGTTACTTTTAAATTACTCATTAATATTCCCCCTTAGTTATAATCAGCTGTCCGTTGAGCAAGCCTACCAAGCTACTGTCTCCTTAGTCATACCCCAGTATTACCTATATGCAATATATAGAATTACTATTGAGGTACCTCCCAGACCTAAATTATAATTAGGGCTATAAAGGAGGGATAATATGTTCACGACCATAGAGACACCACTAGGCAGTATCCGTACTCACAAGGGTAACTACATAGCCAAAGATATAATCATGAGCAAGATAGGCTACAGGAGTATGACTGATCTGCTAGCTAAGGTAGACGACACTGAGCAGGGATACATACAAATGCCTGCTGGTTACAAGCTAAGAGTTATAACAGATAGAGGGCTACAGCAGTTCTTTGAGAGGACGAACTCTACTAAAGACAAGTTCGGTATCATGAAAGAGTGGTGGTTTACTAGAGAGAAGGATAGGGGAGAGGATGCTATGCAGTTGTACCTAAATGGATGCGTTCTCTATGGGATGGCTGTTAGTATGATGTTGATGAGGGTGACATATAATTAAAATAAACAAAAGGGGGATATTCATGAGTGACGTAAAAATAACTAATGAGGTAATCAGCCCGAAAGATAAGCGCGATAGTTTAGTTGACAAAGTGGAGGTACTTAGCGAAGTAAAAGAATTATTGTTGCCACCCGAGCTGGAAATGGCTACTCTTCAACAGGTCGCAGATTTTTACGATGTACCAAATAAAGAGATAACTAATCTATTTAGATCTCACGAGGATGAATTTGTTTCAGATGGGTACATGCTTATGAAGGGAAACAAAATAAGCTCCTACTTTCAGAAAACGAAAAGAAGAGGGTCATATACGGTAACATCGAGAAATGGAGAGAAGTATACATACTCTAACAACGAGAACGGATTATTTCCTAAGAGAGCTATCCTCCGAGTAGGAATGCTATTAGGAGGTGACTTTGAAGTTGCCAAAAAGGTTCGTGCTCAACTGTTGAATACTGAGGAGAACGCAACACAATTATATGTAAATGGATTAGTACTGTGTGGATTATCGTTGAGTTTACTACTAATGAAGCCATTTACTAATCAAGAACAGGTCAGACAAGAGATATAGTTATTACACTTAAGGTTACACTTGTATAGCGTATCTCAAGGGTAGTTTTAAGAGCGTTCCCTGTAAGAAAGTGTAATAAAGGAGTAGACCTCTTCAGTCTAACTCCTTATATCTAACTATCTATAAAGTAATTATTCTTTATCGTGTTTGTTCCACATGTCCAACTTGCCATCTTCGAATCTCAGCATAGCAAAATCTATATTGCCTTCACCTTTGTAGATTATGGTTTCTATATAGCCCTCCTTTTTGTAGAGTTCACCTACACCGCCAATCAACTGAGCTACTTCCTCGTGAGTCATATCATCTTCAAGAGCTTCGAACTCTCCCTCATTTATGTACCCCTGAGATGGCTTATAGTCCTCAAATGGTGCCTTCGTGGTAACTTCTTCTTCCTGTGAGCAGGCAGCTAATAAGCCGATACTTATAAATAAGGCTCCTAATCCAAAGTGTTTAACCATATAACATCCCCCTTGGTTTATTCTATTCGTTCTCATGGTTGTCCTATCAATATAGCTTATTGGACGTACTCTATAAGTTCCTTACAAGTACCAGCTCTAACAGATTACTCGTACAGTGTTCTCTATTAGTTTGCTGTCTCATGAATACACTATTGCAACTAAACTAATGAATTTAGCTTTAAAGATATATCTGATAGTTAACCAATTAGAATAATTCCTAGAGGAAGAAATAAAAGAACTCTAGAGAATAACCTAATTAGGGATACCTATATAGAATAACCTCTTAAGAAAAGCTAAAAGAACTTAAGAGAATACCTATATAGATCTCCTTCCTCAGTATTGAATTTTAAATGAACTTAAAACAATAACTATATGAGAAAGCCAAAAGAGCTATACCTATAGAGTTTAAATCTTTAAAGACTTGTCTATCTCTGTTCAGAGAAGGTAAATCTTTAAAGTATTTCTCTATAGGTATAGCTCTATTAGTTTATCCTTCTCTAGGTTATAGGTATTTAAAATATTTAAAACAAAGGTCTATAGTGAGGTAGCCTAATAGATTATTCTCTAGAGGTAATACCTTAAAGGCTTTTCTTCTCGTTACCGAGATAGGTAAATCTTTAAAGGATTTCTCCTAGAGTCCTTCCTCAGTAGACCTTTATATTTTAAAACTGAGGAGGTAATACCTTAAAGGCTTTTCTTCTCGTTACCGAGATAGGTAAATCTTTAAAGGATTTCTCCTAGAGTCCTTCCTCAGTAGACCTTTATATTTTAAAACTGAGATGGACTAATTAGGGGTAACTACTAGGTTTATTCTCCATAAGTTTAACTACTCAGTGCAGGTGCGTAGAGTTAGCTGAAAAGTGCTGACCCCTAGCAGAAGCTAGTGATACCAAGGGTTACAGCCGTTTTTGAGGTGGCTAAAAAGGTACAGAGTGCCAAAAATGAGCACTTTTAGGATGGCTCCTAGAGGTGCGTCTCTCCAAGGGAAGCTCGTAAGCTTCCTACTAGGACTTGCCTCCAGAGAATAATAACTATTCAGCAATATGAGGTGGGCTCCCCTTATAAGATATAAGAGGATAATTGACCCTGAAATAAGGTTATTCCTTAGAACCGCGATGGATTATGACAAAATGATATGTTCACTTTCATGTGCATGTTTTTTTGGGGATATTACTTTTGTGAGATAGTAAACTGCATGGATTTAACCTTTGAGAATGTCTACTAGTGCTGGCGATCTCTACAGATATATCTTGTGTCTTATTTTGAAACGTAATTCAATAGGAGGAGTTAACCTTTTGAGATGAGATACTACCCCATAGTAGTACTACTTTATATATGAAGCAATTAATGAGGGGGAATATTGATGGCAAAAACTTATAAGCGTTCGATGGAGCTTTAGGAGAGGTTGCGGAAATCGTACTATAGTATGAGGGCATAAAAGAGGGGGTTTGTATCTAAACAAGTTAACCTTTTGAGGCAGGATATTGTCTGGTTAGTACTACTATATATATGAAGCAATTAATGAGGCGGTAATCTAGCACAGGATAGGTACTATATCTATAGGAAAGCAAATTGATATACGGTATAGCTACTATGTAGTGTAAGGGTTAATAAGAGTTATTGCTCTGAAGTCATTTCTTCCCCTTTTGAAGTGGTGGCTTGCGAGGAGTAGCTCTTTACGGCACCCTCTAAAGTGTTGTTCATTATTCACTGATAACTCTCCAGTTATATTAGTCAGTTCGGCTTGTCACCGGGCTGGCTCCTTTTTACTCAAAGGGTATCTGGAGGAATATTATAACCAAGACAACTACAAAGAATCACCACATATAAAATAACCTATGAGGAGGAAAAGAAATGGAACACTATGTTGACTTAGAAGGTTTACTACAGAAGCACCGAATCACATTAGCTGATCTATCCAGACGGACAGGCATTGAAAGACCTAACCTGACTCGTATCAAGAGAAACCAGACAGCTACTTTAGGTAGTATCAGCCGAATTGCTCAAGCGTTAAACATCAAAGATATTAACGAAATAATAAAAGCTCGATAGTACCAAAGGGGGCAATACAACGAACGTAAAAGTAAACTGGAGGAGGAAGAATAATGGATAACACTTGGGATAAATACTTAGAGTGGAGAAATGAAAAAGGCTACATTGGGTTATCTACTGAGGGTCAATACAACAAGTTTTTATCTCAAGTAGGAGAGGAGCCAGAGAATGAAAATCTAAATAGAAAAGAGCTACATGAGACAGAAGAACTATTCAGCGACCTCACTGTTAAGGACAAGGTAGCTGAAACTTTTGAGGCTATCCGCTCACTAGTCACTGTAGGAACAACTATCACGTATGACGACCTAGCGCAGCTAACTGGTTTATCCTTGAGAACGGTAAAACGCCACGTAGAGGAGCTACAAGAGAAAGGGTACTTGCATATCACACGAGGTATTCACGCTAACACCTATTACTATGGAGTGGATATGAGAGATACTACCGAGAAGAAGAGCATTCACTTTGTAGATACTTTTGAGTGGGGTAACGGGACCGAGGACGTTGCTGGAGAGGTTACTATCAAGGATGACATTGGTGAGATCCACGTAACGATGTATAACATTGAGGGGATACTGGAGAGAACTTCTCAGTTTATGAGAGAGAAAGGCTGTCTTTATCAACATGGTAATGATGTGAAAAAGGTGAGCTAGTAAACAACTAAAAGGGAGAGATGGAGAGAATGACAAATAACTTACAGGTATTCGACAATGGATTAGGTGAACTAAGAGTTACCGAGAAGGATAACCAAGTGTGGTTCGTAGCTAAGGATGTATGTGACGTATTAGAAATCCAAAACACATCAGATGCACTAAAAAGACTAGATGAGGACGAACGGGCTAGTTTCAATCTAGGTCGTCAAGGTAACGCTAATGTAATCAACGAGAGCGGACTCTATAGCTTAATCTTAGCTAGCCGTAAACCTCAAGCGAAAGCCTTCAAAAAGTGGATTACATCAGAGGTACTACCGAGTATCCGTAGAGACGGTGGCTACATGGTTACACACGAGGAAGAGTCAGAAGAGGATCTAATGGCTAGAGCACTTATCTTAGCTCAGAAGACACTACAGAGGAAGACAAAACAATTAGAGCAAGCTGAGAGAGTACTAGAGGAGCAAGCACCAGCTATCGAGTATCACGATAAAGTTATTGGCATTCAAGGTTTCAAGACTGTATCAGAGATAGCTAAAGAGTTAGGGTTACGATCTGCACAGGACTTGTACCAGAGGTTAACTAAGAAGAATGTAATCTTCTATAGTGCAAAGGGAAGCTACCTCCATAGACCAAAGTACGCTTACTTGATGACTGACAAGCATATCAACTACAAGCCGCTCGAGAAAGGCAAAGTACAACTCATGGTAAGCCAATCAGGTAAACGTGAGATAGCTAGACTATTAGGTATCATCGAGCAATAACCCCCTACCCAAGTGCTCCACCAGGCTCACCCACCCCGAGCCGACTCTATATAAATCCAAACTAAACTAAAACCAAGAGGAGAGATTATTAATGATTAACTCAATTAAAAACTTATTCGCTATGAACACAAAGGTTAAAACAGAGGAGCAAGCACAAGCGGGAATAGACAAGTTACAAACTCAAGAGAACGATCTACAGAGCCAGCTATCTCAGGCGCAATCTAATCACTCAAAAGTACAAGCTGCGCTAGATATTATAAGTGCCTCGCTCGTAATTGACGAGACAGATAAACAAGCACTAGCTACTAAGAAGAAGGCTGAGGCTAAACTAGAGAGCTTGGCTAAGGAGATTGAGTCTACACAGGTTAAGTTACAAGAGGTAGCTGAGAAGAAACAAGTAGCTGTTAAAGAGTTGTACCGTTCTCGTGGTGAATTGGCTCGTAAGGCTAACGTGAGAGCAAGAAGAGACAGCTCAGTAGCACTATACTTCAATAGAGCTTTTGGTATTGAACAAGGAGATGCTCGTGGGTTATACGCTGAGTACGACCAGAACGCTCATGACTTAGGTATTGCTTATGGAGTTGGTGCAATCGACTCATTAGATCCTAATTCAGATGATTGGAAGTTCATTGTTAGTATGTCTGATGAAGACCAACACGAGGCAGACGAACAAACAAAGTATATCCGTAAAGAGATTGGAGAAGCTATTCAGGCTGTATTTGAGAAACACGACATTAAGTTAAATCAGCAATCGTTGAATAACCTGTCTAACCTGTAATCTAGATAGGATTCATATAGCATTACCTTAGAGTTGGATACTGAGTTAGTGACTGCGGAAGGCAATAAGCTGGAGGTTGCTAGCCCGGTAGATCGGCTCCACTAGAAAGCTACACAACAGACGAACAGCCATAACTCAGAAGGTGGCTTTCTCATACAACTTATACAAGCGAGGAGGAAACAATATGAATGAGACAATAGTTAGAATGGCGCAATTAAAGATGGAACGTAAGTTCAAGGAGTTTAACGAGAAGCTAGACCGAATGAGCCGACAACTTGAGAAGGACAAGCAAGCTTTTGCTGAAGAGAAGAAGGTTAAGGAGAAGGCACAACACGAGAAGGAATACAACGATTACCTCATTAGCATCGGCAAGAAAGAACGTCCTATCGAGATGAGCAAGGCAGACAAAGAGTATTACAACAAGTACATGGCTAGCTTAGGCTTAGGACAAAGGAAGCGATAATATGACTAGACCAAAGAAACTACCGGACGGACTCAGGGAGTACATAAACGATGTGAGAGATCGCCTGCTCAGTGGTGAACTCACAAAGGACTCCGATGAGATGGTAACTATCAAGAAGGAACTAAAAGCCGAGGACAGTATCTGTGGAGCTATCAAAGGTAACAATACAGTCTGTGTTAATAAGCCGTCTAATGAGAAGAACCTACGATGCAGATACCACGGAGGCAAAAGCACAGGAGCAACTACAGAGGAGGGAAAGAAGAAGATGAAAGAAAACTTAGCTAAAGGAAGACAGCCTATTCATGGCCTATATCAGAAGGACTTCTTAGCGACACTCACAGAGGAAGAGAAGGACTGGTATAGCGATACTATGCAGTGGTACAAAGATAACTACGAGGACTTAGATCCGTTAGATATCTCGAAGATTGACCTAGCTCTAATCAATACATTGAAGAGCTGGCGCAAGAATGGTAAATCAATGGACTATGCAGTTAATGAACGAGTTAGTATGGCAGACTTTGAGTCTCGTATGATTAGATTACTAGACGATTTAGGTATGTCTCGTAAGTTCCGTAAGAGTCGGGACAATGCAAGTAATGAGACTAAGGTTTCTTGGAATGCCTTGTTTGATGGTATGGACAAATAAGAACTAATGAGGATGCTAACTTGCTCACTTTGCAGGTGGGCTTATTTGTCGTTCTCATATAAAGGAAGGTGATTATCATAGCGTCGGTAATTGACATAATCATACAGGCTCAAGATAGAGCTAGCAATAAGTTTAGAAGCACAGCAGCAGAAGCTAATAAGATGGCGGCTATCATAGGTACGATCGGAGTAGTAGGCTCAGGAGCTTTAGTTCCCCTGTTAGGAGGACTCGGTGCAGTCGCTTCCCTGTTTGGTACTGCTGGGATAGCCGCTGCAGGGTTTGGTGCTCTCGCATTTACAACGATAAGTAAGACTATAGAGACAGCTAATCAACTAGAGGAAGCCCAGCTCAAAGCGAATGCGGCCTTGATAGCAGGAGACACCAAGGGTTACGCCAAACAGATGGCTCTCGTGCAGGCTATCATGGAGAGTTTAACTGCTGAGGAGAAGAAGGCTGTAGTAGCTATTAACCAACTCAGTGATGCCTGGCGTGAGATGGAAAACAAAATGGCTCCTACCACGTTAAAACTCGTAGCTGAGTCTACAGACTTCCTCAGATTGACAATGACTAAGTTGTTCCCTTCTTTCCAAGGAGTCGGAGAATCATTCGCGGGGATGATTAAGAAGATGAATGATGGGATCACTCAGGGTAAGGCTGATAAGTTCTTCGAGCATATGAACACTTTCGCAGTGCCTATGTTTGAAATGGTAATGAAGTCAGCAGGGAACATCCTTAAAGGCTTTGGAGACATCATGATAGCATTCACTCCTCTAGGGATGCAATTAGGTGCAGGCATGGTAGACCTGACTCAGAAGTTCGCTAACTGGGCAGCGGGATTACAGTCGAACAAGGCATTACAAGACTTTGTATCAATGGTTCAAACGAGTACGCCAGTTGTCATGGGCTTCATAGGACAGCTAATACAGACATTATGGAAGATCATGATGGCACTAGCTCCTTTAGGGGTACAAGTATTTGAACTAGGTACGAAATTCCTTAAGTGGGCTGAGGAGTCGGGTGCTCTTGATACGGCACTTAATGTTGTGAGTACGGCTGTGCAATTCCTAATAGACAACGCTAGTACGCTGGTACCTATCATAGTAGGCGCTTGGGCTGCCTTCCAAGCTATCATGGGTATTGTATCTCTAGTAGGAATTATTGGCTCGGTAGTCACAGCCTTTAAAGCAATCAATAGTGTACTTAAGATAACTCAAGGGGTAATGATGCTAGCTCGTGGGGCTATGTTACTCTTTAACGCTACATTGTGGGCTAACCCGATCACTTGGGTAGTAGCGGCTATAGTGGCACTTATCGCAGTAGGCGTACTCCTGTATAAGAACTGGGACGAGATCACAGCTTGGTGCAAAAAGATGTGGGACACTATGAAGAAGAAGTATGAGGAAGGAAAGAAAGCTGTAACAGATGCCTACAACGGTATGATTCAATCAGTTAAGGATTGGTGGAATGATACTAAACAGAAGTGGAATGACATGGTCGATACTGTTAAGAACAAAGCTGAAGAGATGAAAGTAAAAGCTGTCGCTGCTTATGAGAATTTAAAACGTGAGGCGGTACAGAAGGTACTCAACTTAGTTAACGATGTTCGTACTAAGTGGGAGCAAATCAAGTCGGATGCAACTAACAAGATTAACGAGATGAAGACTTCTGTAGTGAACAAATACAACGAGCTTAAGAACGATGCAGTTAATCGTCTCCAAGGTATGGTTAGTGATGCTCGTCAGAAGTTCTCTGATATGGTTCAAGCTGCTAAAGACAAGGTCAGCTCAATGGCTAGTGCCGGTAAGGATATGCTCAGTGGTTTCAAGAATGCTGTGGTAGAAGGATTCAATAAGGCTGTGGACTCTGTGTTTAAAGGCGGAGAGAACATGGTCAAGCAGGTTAAAGTCTTCGCTAAGTCGTTCTACAACTCAGGTAAAGGACTACTGAGTGAGTTTGTTGATGGCATAAAGTCAGGCTTTGGGAAAGCTGTATCGGCTGTCTCTGAAGGTATGAGTAGAGTACGTTCTTACTTACCGTTCTCACCTGCTAAGAAGGGACCACTTAGTGACCTAGACAAGTCAGGTAAGGCATTCTTCCCAACTTGGTATGAAGCTGCATTGACTCAAGTTAGTTCAATGGAGAGATCGATGGGTAGAGCTTTCGATGGTGTTGCTAACCAAGCCGACGTAGCGCTAGTTGGCACAGGTTTAGAGGCTTTCTCAGGAGGACGCACAACAGTGACGGTTAACCATCAACACACTATTAAAGGTACGGTCGATGTAGACGGCTCAGAGTTACAAGCGCAGATTAATCAGACTGTGAGACAGACAACTACAGAGACAGGCTACTCAAACGGGTTCAACTTCCGCAGTATGAACCAATCAGTAAGACAATTCTAGGGAGCTTCGGCTCCTTAGTTATTAAATCACAAGGAGAGATGACTAATGAACAATTACTTTAAGGTGACAGTTAGATATATCCAACATGGTGAGGCTTATGAGGTAGAACACTTTATGGAGACACCTGCCGATATAAACGAGGCTATGAAGATTTACTCACAGGTAATCGCTAAGGCATACTTAAAAGCATTCGAAGTAACACATGCACAGTTCATTAGTGCCGAGCCTACTCAGGTAAGCGAAATAGAATACAAGAGACAGGCACTATCTCCTAGTGGTAAACGAGATCTTAACATGAGAAAGGCAGGTTACTAATATGAACTACTACCAAGCAAATGTAAGATACATAGAGGATGACCAAGAGTTTATGACTCAACAGTGCTTCCCTATGGATGGTAACCCTATTCTAGTACAAACTAAGTTTAAGAAAATAGTGAGACAGCAACTCGCAGAGGCACTGGTAGACGTAGACGATGTGGAGGTACTAGGAGTTAAGACCTGTAGGGTGCCACGTAAATATTATGAAGCCAACAAAGAACTAAAGATACTAGAGGGAGGCGAACACAATGGCTGAGAAACCATCAACTAACTCGGGGGTTAACACTATATCAGATTTAAACTTTAAGAATGGTTACCGTGAGACTAACTTTAGGTACGAACTCCTAGACAAAGACTACAATGTTATTCGCAACTTAGACAATGTAGAGTCAGCAAACATCTCCTACTCAGCATTTGCCAACATACACCGCACAGCAGACTTTCGCTTTAGAGAAAACACTGTAGCGGACAACTTCACGACAATCACTACAGGGAAGACGTTCACCCAGTTAGATTTTCCTTACAAGGACTGGGCGTATGACCGAGGAGTTATCCTAAGTGGTGGACAGTTAATGCCTGAAAAAGAAATTCCTTACGTAGGTTGGAACGCTGAAATGGAAGGAGAAGTTATAGGGAATCAGACCCGAGAGGGATGGTCTACATTTACTCACGTTGACTTACTCAATCGAACGTACGACCCTAATGAGGTAGGTGTAGTAGGTAATGCTCAACGGATTTACAAGGGAGATCAAACTTTTAAGTTCTTTGGCATCATCTCTGACAGACTGCTATCTCGTGTGGTAGGGCGAACTTATTATTACTCTTTTATAACTCGTATGAAACGACTAGATGCTTGGCAGACTCATACTCCTAAGGTTTGGTTTGTACCTAGTAACGCTGGCTCTATGGATAGTTGGTTCGGGAAGGTAGAAACAACTAACCACACAAGCGAAGACTTAGGAGGTGGATGGAGACTTTGGATAGGGAGCTGGACAATGCCTAGTGGATTCCCTAGTGCGCCTGCTGTTAGGTTCGCAGTAGGGTATGAAGACGGAGGAGCACCTTATGAGATGTGGATTGACAGTGTCTATATGAGAGATTACGGCACAGCAGGTTTTACTTACAAGTTTAATGCCTACTCGCCTACATTCGATATAGATAACACGAAGCAGACTAACGGAGTCTTCCCTAAAATCAAGACTGCTAAGGTTTATTTTGATAACTCGATAGCGCAGTACAACCCTGACTCAGGGTGTTACGTTCCATTTAGCATGGTCTACCTGAGAACGAAGATTGGGACTAGTGGCACATGGTCTGCTTGGAATAGCTACACAAGTGGTCAAACTATAGCAGGCATCCCAGCAGGAACACCTGCAAGCAACGTCTTCATAGAAGCTAACTGGCACTACAATAGGTACAGCCAAGGAGATAGCAAAGCTCGTGTGACAAGTCTTAAGATAGAGGTAGCCTATGATGAACAAGGGAAGCCTCCTCTAAAAGATACAATTGATTATCGTACAAATAGAATTAAGCCTTACTTGAGATGGAACCAAGGTGGCACCTGGCAGGAAGCTCCTCTAGGAGTGTTCATGATGAATAGTCCTAAGAGAGCGGACAAAGGAAGCCGTGTCTACAGAGACGTACAGGGTTACGATCTCCTGAGTATCCTAGATGAAGCCAAAGTAATTTATCCTTTCTCGATTGCACCTGATGTGACTAACGGTTGGAGTAAGGTCATTCGAGACATCCTCACAGGAGCAGACACTCAAGTCCCTGTTAAGTTTGGCTACTCATTCCCCGTGAGTAAGGTCAATGTTCCCCTAAGCCCTAAATCCTCTACAGGAAAGCCTCGTATATATCAAGCAGGAGAGAGTTGGCTCAAGGTGTTAAACGACTTAGCTAGCTGCATAGGTTACCAGGCGTTATTTGCCGACGAGAACGGAGTCATTAATTGTCTCCCTTATGTAAAGCCTAACGAGCGTCCTGTTACGAAAACCTATGAGGATGATGCTATGTCGGTTATGTACTTAGAAGCCGAGGAAGAGTATGACATCTATGACACGCCTAACGTGTTTGTGTGTACCCAACAAGCGGACTCTGATGGGATTCGATACTACTCTAGATTCTTCAATACTAATGAAGGTAGCCTAACAAGCATTCCTAACGTAGGGCGCTACATCGTAGACTACAGAGAGGTAGACAATATAGACGACCAAGGTAACTTGGATCAGTACTGTGCAAGGGTAGCTATTGAGGCTAGTCAGGCTTATGGAAAGATAGAATTTAGGACTGCACTGATGCCAGCTCATACACACATGAACGCAATGAAGCTTAAGTACAAAAACTTAGCTGTAGACGATGTATACACTGAGACGGCATGGTCTATGGACTTGTCTAACGGTGGGCAAATGAGTCACAGCGCTAGGAAGGTGATTAACATATGAGTCAGAAACAAGATGAACTTATGTTTATACAGGCATTAGCTACCAAGGTACAGGGAGCTAACACAAACAATAATATCATGGTAGCAACTACAGCAGAAGCAATCCCCGCAGACTACAGTGAGACAGATATCCGAGTGGACTTAGATCCATTCGGTGGTGTCCCTACGATAGTCAATATCAAGCTAACTCATAACGCTAGGGAGACTCTAAAGAGGTACGCCTTCGAGGGTTATGAGAATAAAGGAAAGAAAGTCCTGATAGGTTGCTTCGGTAATTTCTATGCTGTAATTGATGTAGTACTGTGAGACAGAGGTGGCGCTCTCATGGGCCACCTAAAGGGTTACAAACAGACGCAAAAAGGAAGGTAAAACTAATGAGTGTACCACAGGAAAAATCAAGCCTAAGTAAATTAGACCTGGAGAGTCGATCTCACAGGTGGAGATTATACTTGTTTATAGCTCTAACGTACATGGTGTTAGCTGGCTCTATATGGTTTGGTCTACAGAGTTTAGCATTATTGCTCCCGATGTTATTCACAATAGGAATACTTATGAGATAGCCGCTTTAGGTTGTCTCATTTTTTTATGTCTATAGGGGAGGGTATTCTTGTGGGGGGATCCTTATATAGAAAATACATATTCGTAACATCGAAGTATTACCCCAGTAGACCAACTATGCAAAAAATGTATTTTGTTTTTTTATTAGATTATTCTTATAAGGATTTTTATGGTAAAATTATTTCTGTACATACGTTCGGGAGGAGAGAGCGATACATAAATGAGAAAAATACAAGTTTCTAAATCTGTTAAAAGGGTTATATTTAATGAAAACTGTAAAGGTGTTTTTTTAAACTTATCGTATTTTACAGGGTTGGCTGGATTGTATTATGTTGTTTCATATATATATCCGAATTTGAAAGGGTTCGTTAATTTATCTGATACTACTACAGCTGGACTTGTAGGAGCCTTTGGAGGAGCTGCCATTAGTCTTATGGGTAGTCTTTTTGTAAGTAAATCTACTCACAAGAAACAACAAGAAGTGAAGGGGATTGTAACGAGGAAAAATGTTGTTTATTCTCCTTTATATGATGAGTTGAAAAACTTACAAAAACAATTAAAAGATTTAGAATATCCTGATCGGATATATTTTAATAAGGAAAATGAAGGGCATCATGTTAGTGGTGAACCTCATCATTTTTACGCATGGGGTAGAATCAAACTTGACGTTAGGTATACTCAAGTGCCGAGTTATTTAGTTGCAGCTTTAAATAACTTTGAAGAGGGTGGTTTGGAATATAGTACTTTGCGAGGAAAAGCTTTAAAGGAGATTGGAGAGCAGTTGGAAAGTATCTCTAGTCAAATACACTCGATGGAAGATCGATATTTTAATGCGCGCACTAATGCTTATAGTAATGAATTTTTAAGTAAATTGTTAAAAGGGATAAAAATTGAAGCTATAGATATTGAGAAAGTTTATGGAGCGCGCGGTTGTGAATTATCAGAAGAAGAAATTCGAGTTATAATAAACTGTTTAAATAGGGTTTGCGCAAATTCGGCAAGTGTAAAAGGTGTCCAAGAATCTTATGACATATTTATTGCGAATTTAAATGAGTTGTTATCGGGGATAGGGATATTAATTAGGTTTATCCAAAGGAAATTCGAGTATCAAAATACCAAAATATAAAGGGGTCGGTTGTATGTCTTCTATGTTTTATAAGATTGATAAGAAACAAGTGCAGGAATTATTAGAGAAGAAGCTAAAAGAAAATCCAGATACTTTTTACTATATTGATAACTATTATTTAGAAAAAATTATTGATACATTAGTAGAAAGTATCGCTGAAGTGATTGCTGTAAATTACAATCAATTGGTTGAAGATGTACCTAAAATTATAAGTGATAAAATGGATAATGCGTCATATTTTAGAGGGTACAAGTAAGCTGTTCTCCTTCCTGTTACTTTTGGTTTATACTATTGGTTATTATTGAAAGAATAGGAGATATTCTGAGTAGGAAATGAAAAGAAGAGTGAATTTAAAGTCGCTCTTCTTTTTTTGATGATGAGTTTAATTCTACTCCCAATAAGAAACAAGTATAGAATTAAACTGTAATTTCAATTACCGTAATGGTAAGCCTGAGGAAGAAATTAAAAGAGCCGGCTCAGGGGTGTACTAGAGATTTTAGTTTCGTCCCCTTAATTATTATCTTGTCGATCCCAGCCTAGTAACTTACCCTTCTCGAATATCATTACTGCAAAGTCAATCTCACCAGTATCCTCTCCACCACCATCGTAGGTTACGTCTGTGTAGCCGTTAGAGCTGGTACGTTCTCCTTTTCCTCCTACAAGGTCTGCAACCTCTGAGAGTGTCATCCCTTCCTCTAGGGAGTTGTATTCTTCTTCGGAGATTGTAGAACTGTTGCAGGCACTCAGCAGGATAATGCTGGACAGGAAAACAACTATTCGCTTTTTCATTGACATTCCTCCTCAGTTATTTCGTTTAAATTAAAACTAAGAGTTTTAGAGATTTTGCCAGCTCGTAAGATAACTACATACGTAAGGCCTAGTTGGAATGTATCTACTTTGCAAGCTTTATTAGTGATACGAGATAGTGAGTCTTGGAAGTTGGACACTAAAGTGTCGATCTCCTCCATAGCGATATCTAAATTAGTTGGTTGAATAGTATTTGTTGTCATAAAAAATCTCTCCCTTTAGTTTTTATTTGTTTACACGAGATAGGTAATACTTACAGGTGTACAATCATGAGTGAAACGATGTAACCAGCTGCGTAAAGAAAGCTTATGCTGCCGCCAGCTACCAAGGTTGACGTAACCCACTCTTTGAGTTTCAACTTATTCGCCTCCTATGAGGTCGAACCTTTACAGCTATTCCTGCTCGTGATACTATAGGGAGGAAAGAGCCTTATAGGTTCGACTGAATTGCGTAGCCTTGTTCGGTATACTCGCCAAAGTATAACTACCGAGTAGGGCTATTTTGTTTTGTGTAGTTTTAGGTTAGTCAGTTAACTTCTTACCAGCATACATACGAGTTAACATTTTATCGATCTTATTAGCTTTATCTACAGTGTTGATCTTGTTGAGTTGATTAAAAGCTGTATAAAACCTCTTAGCATCCTCGATGGACTCCAGCTCGTAAAAGTCTTTGACTTTACCGTAAAACTTTTGTTGCTTACTTTCCAATTGCTATGTTCACCTCATTCCCTGAGTGGCTTAATTACATATTAATTAAAAGTTCTAGAACCGTCAATACTTTTTGAAAACTTTTTTAAATCCCTTTCTTTTCCTCACAGTTTATCCTTACAGCCAATTATGTTAGCTACCTCTTTTTTTGGTTACCAAAGAAAGCTCGAATAAGTGTAAAACTCTTTAGAGTTCGTACAAGCTCATTACAAATGGTATAACTTGTTTAGGTGCAAACGTAATAAGGGTACTAATAAAACTCCGCACAGGAGAATCTGGAGCTTTTTTTATGGAGTGATTCAAAAATGGAGATGTTATTTTAAATCATATGGCATTCAATCGAGCATATACCTAATCAGTTGCCTGCTCTGCAGGTACAACCTACTCAGGACTATCCTAAATTGGATAATCGTACAAGAACCAGATGCAATGCCACCCTGGTAACCAATCGGGCATAGCTAAATAGAGATACCTCCTGTGTTAAAGAGCTATAGGACAACAACCAGATAGGAGGGATTATTACCTACAGTAATGCTACTGAAGAAAGTTGAACAGTTTGCACTTAAGAGATCGCTGAGCAGTAGATAATTTCTGAGCCAGAACTCCATAGAAGTAACCATTGAAATCACGTACACGTTTAGCCTTGCTAGCAAGCACACTAGCTCGTAACCCTGAGATGGCCACCTCTGCAGTATCAACTAAATCAGGTGCATACTTTCGAGCAGCCAATTGAACACGACCCCACAGTTTGTAAACCTTAGTTGCATCAAAGTAGGAGATAGCCAAGCTAGCGAACTCAGTAGGAACACCAGCAGCTACTAAGTGATCTATGCTTAACTCGTCTACGTATGTATTATCTTTAGAGATTTTAGTTTTGTAAGTAATTGTATCTGTATGAGACGGAGACTTCTCAGTGCACTCAGGAGTAGACTCTACAGCTTCCTCACAAGGTGACTTAGCAAGGTGACTCTCATAGGGATTGATCACTGTTATTGAAGCGCTATAGCCACCTTTAACAGGCTTAAATTGATTGATACGAGTAATAATTCCTAGCTCAGATAAAACCTTTAGAGCACGCTGTATAGTGCGTTTAGAGTAACCTGTGAGATCAGATAAAGAGTCTACTTTAAGGTAGCTGACTCCTATGAATTTGCATGAGTAACAAGCAAGCTTCCATAGTACTGTGTATTCTGACTCTTTAAGTTTGTACACTGACAGGTATTCACTAATAGAATTGTCCATCTCATGAATTGAATTAAAAGATTGATATTTTCGTAGTTCCTTCATATTGTATATTCTCCTTAATAGGAGCTACTTGCAGAGTGTATCTTAGGGTAGTACAATATAAGCAAATAGCTCCATAGTTATTTTGTGAAAGAGTCCTGTCTGGCCGCCAAACTAGAGCAGGGCTCTTTTGTGTTTACTTATAGGTCGAACCTATTGAGAGGGTTATACTTATCGTTGGATTCAGCTAACGAGTTACCGAAAGCATGTAGGTAAACCTCAGTAGTTCTTATCTGGGAGTGATGCATCAGCTTACTCAAGGTGTATATGTCCATTCCAGCTCTCAAGCAGTTACTCGCATAGGTATGTCTAAACATGTGAGCTGTAGTTTTGAATCCCATACGAACTGACAGCCTGGTGAACATTAACTTGACAGCATTCACTGTGAGTGGGTTACCTCTGTGGTCATTAAACACATGAGCAGGCAACTTAATGTAGTACTTCTCGCAGAATAATCTCCACTCGTACAACTCCCGAGCCACCTTATCTGTTAATGGAGTAGACAGGCTCTTGCGATTCTTCCCAAAGATAGTGATAGTTTTATTGAGTAGATCCACAGAATCCCACCTCATTGATACCAGCTCGCCTAGTCTTATGCCTGTACCAGCGAGGACGACTATCACGGTATGACCTCTGTAGCTATACAACGTATTTTCCCGAGAGCGCATCCTCCTGTAGTATCTAAGCATTTGTTTTATCTGTTCATCGGAGTACACCTTGATAGTCTTGTCCGTTTTTGCAGGCTTAATTTTGTTAGTGGGATTGCTACGGATCTCTATAACGTCCTCATCTTCTAGGTACCTAAAGAATGTCTTCAAGTGCTGGAGTTTACCATTGCGAGTAACTACAGCGTTTCCTCTTTCCTTGGAACAGTAGAGGAGGTAGCTCTTTATAACCTGTGGAGTGATATCCTCGATGTTAATGATTTCCTTCTCGGTAGTGAGCCAGTGAGAAAACTCATTGAGTGTATCTCCGTAGCTCTGTATTGTCCTAGGAGCTAGCCCGCTGAGTTCTTTATCTTCTAGGTAATCCTTAATCATAAATCTAAGTAGTGCCATTTAGTTTCCTCCTTGAGTACGCACAAAAAGACCACCTCCATAGGCTACTTGTGAGTAACCTAGAAAGTGGTCTCTTGTGAGAATATTGTTTCTGTCATAGATAACCATTCAGCAACACCTTGTGAGGCTTGTCCTGCCTCGGTAGCTTCAACTCGCCTGTTTAACCATGGCAGATAATGAATTTTCAGCGGAAGTTGAGGCGGATGCGATGATTGCACCGTCTTTTTCAATATAATATGTACGTCCTGTATTTGTTTCGATAGCTTGCCTTAACATTTTTTCAGATTCATTTGCAGTCGGGAATTCAGCGATGTCACTTCGTAATTTCATAATTCGTTCTATATCATCGAGTGAGGCAAGTTTAATTGTTTTATGAATTGGTGTGCTAGGTAAGTTGTTGTCATCTTGGCATTCGCAAAAATACATTTCATTTTTGGCGCCTAGTTGTACACTTGGAGCAGTTTCAAATCTTTCTACAATAGTTGACTTGCCAGAGAGTTTAAGCGGCTTATATGCGGAAAGAAGTGCCTCATAGTCAGTAACCACAAACTCTTCTTTACTATACGGTATAAATGTATCGTGAAAGCGAAGTAAAATCGATTTTAATGTTCCGTTCTCTTCAAATACTCCCCATAATTCTTGAAAATCTGTATCATAACCGAAAGCTTCAATATCTCCAATAATAAATAAGTTAATGGCTGCTTCTTCTTTTAGGTAAGCGAATACTTGTTCATGATCTTTCTTTGTTAATTTTCGCATCATAACGAATCGACCTCTTTTTTATTTTTCTAAATATTACAACTTAAGTTTTTTGAAATCAATATAAAATTTTATGTTTAGTTCACAAACTTTCGGAAAAACTAGGAAAGATATGACAAAGGAGGTTATGAACGGTGGATCATCCAATTCAAGGGTTAATGAAAGCAGCAATGGAAAATTTAAAAGAAATGGTCGATGTGAATACGATTGTTGGAGAGCCTGTTCAAACGGCTGACGGTGGTGTGGTGTTAACGGTTTCTAAAGTAGCGTTCGGTTTTGGAGCAGGAGGTTCTGATTTCCAAACGAATGATGGACAAAGAGCGAACGGTAACCCTGCATTTGGTGGCGGTAGCGCGGGTGGTGTTTCTATTACACCAGTAGCATTTCTTGTGGTGAATAAAGATGGAGTAAATATTCTTCATTTACAAAATGCGACACATTTAGCAGAAAAAATGATTGAATTAGCTCCACAAACAATTGATAAAATTCAATCGATGTTCCAAAAAGATGAAAAGAAAGAGGGAAATCATCATTCTCAAAACCCGGATGAAATCCTTTAAAAACGCCTGCTTATGAGCAGGCGTTTTTTCTTGTAATCACTATGTAATAAAACACATGAAATTGTAAATAGTTTTTGAAGTTTTTTCTATGTTTCTAAAATTTTTCATGTTAAAATATGCTATAGAATTGAAACATATAAAACGAAGGTGGCTAGGTGCTTTGTCTGGAGGATCTGACCAAGTAAAGAATATGATATATATTAATGGTAATCGTCGAGGTCATTGTTTTATTACATCAGGAATTACGTTTAAAGAGTTTGCAAGTAACATCCCTTCACCGCTTCATCAAGTTTTGCTTTTGAAGCATAACTTTGAATGGACGGATTTTCATTATCATACTTTATTTGAATATGTTGAGGAAGAAAATATACATAAGCTAATTCAAGCAGAGATTGATGAATTTGATGAATTTTGTTGGGTAGATTTTGATGATGCAAGCGATTTAGATGAATTAGAGCCAAAAGAAATTGCAGAACTGTTATATTTGGCTCACAAAAAAGAACCACTTGCAAGAACATTCTTTCCGTTGTTGAAAAATAGATTTGTTTATTTTTCACATGATGACGGTTGGTACAACAAAGTATATTACCGTAGAATTGCTGATTTTGTTGGAATGTTAAGTAAAGTCATTCCTTATAAACTCGGTGCTTTCGGTAAGAAACGTTTTTCTTTCTTCCAAAAATCAAAAATTTTCCCAGCAATTTCAAAAGAAGTGATTATGGGGCTTATTCCATTAATGGAAGATGGTCTTTATATTGATTTAGCAGGGAAAATTGAGTCAAGAAGAGGTCTTGAAATTCCGGTATATGTAGTTGGTTCGTATGAAAGTACGGATGAGGTGCTAGATAATATCGATGAATTGAAAGAGGAAGCAACAGAAACAGGTTGGCTCATTTTTGATAAGAAAGAACAAGAGTGGCAATGGGTTGTTGACTAAGAAAACTTGGCGCATGAAGTCAAGTTTTCTTGTCATTTGAAAGGAGAACAAATGAAGAAATATTATACAATTGTGGGTATTGTAAGTATTATTCTCGTGGCGATATTGCTTATTACGTGTCCGAAAGAATCAGATTTTAATTCGTATGTAGAGGATAAGTATGCGTTGAAATGTGATGAGAGTAGTTTTGAATGCACACAAAATGTAGATGGTAAAAAAGAAAAGCTACAATTTGAAAGTACAGATGCACGAAATGGTGTATTCTTTATGACTGTAAAGCAAACGTTTAAAACAGAAGCTGGTGTTACGAAAGAATATAGCGGAGTAGGGATGTTTGGTACATTTCTTTTTGTTTCAGAAAAGACTTTCTAGTAATAGAAGGTCTTTTTTTTATGCTTGTGTTCATATAGATGAAGTAAGACAAGCATAGGAGGGGTAGTGATGAAGAATACATGCATCGTTTGCGGTGGTGAGGAGTTTTTTTCCTCAACGTTGTACGCTCGTACGAAACAAGATTGGGCATATGCGCCAAACATGTATCGATTTGAAAAAGTATTTATTGAACATAGGGATGAAGAGAATTATCCGGTCTTTCAAGAAATTACAGCAAAGCACTGTTGTGGATGCGGTCATATTATGTTGTATCATGAATGAACACACCAAGTATAACTTGGTGTGTTTTTTTAAAACGCTGACAAAGCAAGCGGATAAAGTAAAGTAAATAAAACAGAAAAACTACCAAAACCAATTGCTGTATATCCAAGTGTTCTTGCTCCGAAATTAACAGCTAATAAACCAACTAAAATCGCAAGAGAACCAAGTGTAACTGGATAAAAAGCAATTGAGAATAACGAAAGAAATAATGCGACATAGCCTATCATTGCTCCGGTATTTGTACCTTCTATTTCATTTGCAATTTCTTTGCGCTCATGTCTAATTGGAATGCCGGCTGGAGATATTTCAGCTGCATACTCTTCGTGTTTTTCACCACTTTTAAAATGATGATTTCTCTTTCTTCGCATGTACATCCCTCTCTTTCAATTGGGTGTATCTATAGTATCTTTCAAAATGAGAAGAGCATGAGTATGAGTTAAACCCAAGTAAAGCAAAAAATGGAGAAAATAGATTTCGTTGTTATCTTACTTATCCCGCTATTTGCGGGCAGTAAAACTTCTATTTCAAAATTCGGCTAGAGTAAAGAAGTTATGTAGGAGCCGGGTTGCCTGTAAAAGCTCGATTGGTGTGGGCTAATAATCAGTGGGAACGAATAAAACCGCCACTAATTAAAGTTTCACTCTATCTCCTTATGAAGATAAACAGGGATTTTGGAAAATGATGTAGAATGAATTGAATGATAATACGTGAAGGTAGGGGAATGTATGAAGAAATTCAATTGGCATGAATCAGCAGAGAAGAAGTGGGATAGTAGTGCGGAATATTGGAATAAAAATAGTCAGGAAATGTGGGATAGCGGGAGCAGGAGTACAATTATTCCATTTTTTGAACAGTACGTGGAGAAAGAAGCTCAAGTGTTAGATGTTGGCTGTGGTGATGGATACGGTACATATAAATTAAGTTGCGTTGGCTATAAAGCAGTTGGAGTAGATTTATCGGAAATTATGATTCAAAAAGGTAAAGAACGTGGGGAAGATTCAAATTTATCTTTTGTGAAAGGAGATCTTTCCGCTTTACCATTTGAAAATGAACAATTTAAAGCGATTATGGCCATTAACTCTTTAGAATGGACTGAGAATCCATTACAAGCATTAAATGAAATAAAACGTGTTTTAAAGAAAGATGGATACGCATGTATTGCAATTTTAGGACCGACAGCAAAACCTCGAGAGAACAGTTATCCTCGTTTATACGGCAAAGACGTTGTTTGTAATACGATGATGCCTTGGGAATTTGAACAGTTAGCGAAAGAACAAGGTTTTGAAGCTGTAGATGGCATTGGTGTATATAAGCGCGGAGTAAATGAGAAGATGCTAGGTCAACTACCTACAGAGTTACAACAATCCTTAACATTCTTATGGGTATTTATGTTAAAAAACGTATAAAGAAATGAAAGAATTTTTAGGAGGTAAATAAGTGCAGAAAATACAAAAAACTGATACAATATCATCAGAACCAATTAAAGGGGGACTAGGGTATATGACAACTACTACAACAGTTAAATCCGATATTGAAATCGCACAAGAAGCGAGTATGAAGAAGATTCAAGAAATTGCAGCCGATTTAAATATTTTAGAAGATGAATTAGAGCCATACGGGCATTATAAAGGTAAGTTATCTCTTGATATTTTTAAGCGCTTACAGGATGAGAAAGACGGTAAAGTTGTTTTAGTAACAGCGATTAACCCAACTCCAGCTGGAGAAGGTAAATCAACAGTAACAGTTGGTTTAGGTCAAGCTTTTAATAAAATTGGTAAGAAAACAGTAATTGCACTTCGCGAACCATCTCTTGGACCAACGATGGGACTAAAAGGCGGAGCAGCAGGTGGTGGTTTTTCACAGGTTGTACCAATGGAAGACATTAACCTTCACTTTACTGGAGATATTCACGCAATTACAACTGCGAATAACGCGTTAGCGGCGTTTATTGATAATCATATCCAACAAGGAAACACACTTGGAATTGATACGCGTAAAATCGTTTGGAAACGCTGTGTTGACTTAAATGATCGTGCCCTTCGTAACGTCGTAATTGGTCTTGGTGGACCAGTTCAAGGTGTACCACGTGAAGACGGTTTTGATATTACAGTAGCATCTGAAATTATGGCCGTATTCTGTCTTGCAACGGATATTCAAGATTTAAAAGCACGTTTATCTCGCATCGTAGTTGCTTATAACTTTGCAAACCAACCTGTAACGGTTAAAGATTTAGGTGTAGAAGGTGCGTTAACATTACTACTAAAAGACGCATTAAAACCAAACTTAGTACAAACGTTAGAAAATACACCAGCTATCATTCATGGCGGACCATTTGCGAATATCGCTCACGGTTGTAACAGTGTTATCGCTACAACAATGGCAGCAAAATTAGGTGATTATGTTATTACAGAAGCTGGATTCGGCGCAGATTTAGGCGCAGAGAAGTTTTTAGATATTAAAGCTCGTGCAGCTGGCATTAAACCAGAAGCAGTTGTTATTGTTGCGACTATTCGTGCGCTTAAAATGCATGGCGGCATAGCAAAAGATCGATTAAAAGAAGAAAATGTAGATGCATTAGCAAAAGGTATGGAGAACTTACAGAAGCATGTTGAAACAATTCAAAGCTTCGGTGTACCTTTCGTAATTGCAATTAATAAATTCATTACAGATACAGATGCAGAAGTTACATACTTACAAGAATGGTGCAATGAGCGTGGCTATGCAGTATCCTTAACAGAAGTTTGGGAGAAGGGTGGCCAAGGTGGAGTTGACCTTGCTGAAAAAGTACTAAAAGAGATCGAAAAAGGTGAAAATAACTACGCGCCACTTTATGAATTAGAATTACCATTAGAAGAAAAAATTCGTACAATTGCTCAAAAAGTATATGGCGCAAAAGATATTGATTTTGCTCCGAAAGCACGTAAGCAATTAGCTCAATACGAAGGAGAAGGTTGGAGTAACCTACCAATTTGTATGGCGAAAACACAATACTCTCTTTCTGACGATGCAACAAAGTTAGGTCGTCCATCTGACTTTATCGTAACAATTCGTGAATTAAAACCATCTATCGGTGCAGGGTTTATCGTTGCATTAACAGGAACAATGTTAACTATGCCAGGTCTTCCAAAACAACCAGCAGCACTGCAAATGGATGTAAATGAAAATGGAAAAGCAGTAGGTTTATTCTAAAAGGTTGTAATTCATCGCGTTTATCTGTAAACTATATATACATCAAGTGGCGCCTTTCCATCGAAAGGCGCCTGTTTTTTGGAGGAAATTATGTTTGATCCAACTGCTTTTGACAATTTAAAAGTAATCGTAGAAGGTGCTGTTTATGATTTTGACTTACATGGTGATATTCTTGTAACAGATCGAAAAGATATGATGGACCTTGCTTCATTAAGTCGTATATATCATATCTCGTTTCAGTTAACAGAACCGTTCGAACCATTAGTAGAAGCGACATTTTCATTATCTGTGGATGCAAAGAACTTGTCTGGTGAAATACTAGAAGTGCCTCAGTTTACACCAGGATGTGAAATGAAGTTAGCATTTTCATTCCCGATAGAACAGCCAGAAGGAGTATGTGAAGAAATTGAAACTTTCATGCGTTCTATATGGGGAAAAGAAAGAATGATTATGCAAAAAGTTTCATACGAATATAATAAGCAAGCGATTTCATATCATAATAAGGTAGAGGTTCTATTTCAAAAAGCGATTACAGAAGACCATGTTGATGATTTAATAGCTGTTATTTCACACATGATAGAAACGGTGCGAACAATACAGCATTTTCTTCAAAAATAGAGATAAAGGAGAAAAACAAATGATAAAAGATATGCAACCATTTTTACAACAAGCTTGGGAGAAGGCTGGTTTTAAAGAATTAACTGAAATTCAAAAACAAGCGATTCCAACTATTTTAGAAGGACAAGACGTTATAGCTGAATCTCCAACTGGAACAGGAAAAACATTAGCGTACTTATTACCACTTTTACATAAAATTAATCCTGAAGTAAAACAGCCACAAGTTGTTATTTTAGCTCCAACGCGTGAACTTGTCATGCAAATTCATGAAGAGGTTCAAAAATTTACAGCAGGAACTGATATTTCAGGTGCATCTTTAATTGGTGGTGCAGATATTAAGCGCCAAGTGGAAAAATTGAAGAAACACCCGAAAGTAATTGTTGGTTCACCAGGACGTATTTTAGAATTAATTCGTATGAAAAAGCTAAAGATGCATGAAGTGAAAACGATTGTATTTGATGAGTTCGATCAAATAGTGAAACAAAAGATGATGGGTGCTGCACAGGATGTAATTAAATCAACGATGCGCGATCGTCAATTAGTATTCTTCTCAGCGACAATGACAAAAGCAGCAGAAGATGCAGCACGTGATTTAGCAGTTGAACCACAATTAGTACGTGTAACACGTGCAGAGTCAAAAAGCTTAGTTGAGCATACGTATATCATTTGTGAGCGACGCGAAAAAAATGATTACGTAAGAAGAATTATGCATATGGGCGATGTAAAAGCAGTTGCTTTCTTAAATGACCCATTCCGTTTAGATGAAATTACTCAGAAATTGAAATTCCGTAAAATGAAAGCAGCAGCTCTTCATGCAGAGGCAAGTAAGCAAGAACGTGAAGCGACGATGCGTGCTTTCCGCGGCGGAAAATTAGAAATTCTACTTGCTACTGATATTGCAGCACGTGGAATAGATATTGATGATTTAACACATGTAATTCATTTAGAGTTACCTGACACTGTAGACCAATACATTCACCGCTCAGGACGTACTGGACGTATGGGCAAAGAAGGAACGGTCGTGTCTCTTGTAACAGAACAAGAAGAGCGTAAATTACTTCAATTTGCGAAAAAATTAGGTATTGTGTTTACGAAGCAAGAAATGTTCAACGGATCATTTGTAGAAACGAAACCGAAAGCACCGAAGAAAAAGAAACCAGCATTTACTGGGAAGAAAAAGCCTAGATAAATAATGGGAAAGACGTAACTATTTGTAGTTACGTCTTATTTTGTTCATTGGTAAAGTAGTGAACGAGTAAGTCGATAAATTTTGTAAAGAAGTACATATCAACTCAAAAGGAATAACAATAGCACTTGTAGAAACCTACATAGAATATAAAAACCATTAGGAGGAATACAAATGATTCATAAAGTCGGACAAATTATGTTATATGTAAATAATCAAGATGAGGCAGTAAATTTTTGGACGGAAAAGGTAGGGTTTCATGTAGTAGCAGAGGAAGATAACAAGCAAGGGATGAGATGGATTGAAATCGCTCCAACTCAAGATGCAGAAACGAGTATCATACTACATAATAAAGAAGTTATTTCGAAAATGAGTCCAGAATTGAATCTTGGTACACCATCCTTAATGTTCTTCTCAGAAAATCTTGATCAATTATATACAGATTTAACAAATAAAAATGTTACAGTTGGCGAAATGGTAACTATGCCTTCTGGTAAAGTGTTTAACTTTGCTGATAGTGAAGGGAATTATTTTGCGGTTATGGAAAAGAACAAATAATGATGTTATGGAAAAATCCCCCTCGTATAAAATGAGGGGGATTAAATATTTGAAGTGGACTTTTTATTCGACAGTTGTTCGATATAAAAAGCGCCTTTCTCAATAGCGGTTTCAATATAACCGACAATTTGATTAAACGTGAACACCTGTAATTCTTCATGCAAATGTTGCTCTGGATACAACATATCTTCAAAAAGGTATGTTCGAAAAGCTAAAACATTTCCTTTAGAAACTTCTGCGATATCCACAATGTGAGCCTCTTGATTAAGAAGAGAGAATAGCTGTTGTTCTTTTTCGTAATGATGAAGCAACTTTGCATTTAACAATTTAAAATCGTTATAGTACATAGGTGCGATAGTTTCGTCATTTTCTATTCTATTTTTTAGCCAAGGTAGAAAAAAGCCTTGTAGCCAATTATCGTCGGCAATGAGGTGGGTGTAATAGCCTAAAATAAATGGGGAATCTATATGTGCTTCATATTTATGAATAAATGAATCATAATCTATTCTTCTCGTATAGTTCTTCGTTGTACCGGCATAAAAATGTGAGGTGCCTTTTTCTTTTTTTGAATGAACAGCATCAGGGGCTACAGCTCCAAGTAAGAAAGAAGTTTTATCTTGAATACATAATTTCTCAGCAATACCGTTAGCGATAATCACATGCATAATTCTTGATCCCATGAATGCCACCTCTGTTTCAAGTATTCATTTCAGGAAGGGGACTGAACGTTTAGTATTACTTTCCCTGTACTTTTTCTACTTTCGACCCATTCATGTGCTTTCCCTGCATCTATAAAGGGAAAAGATTTTGTAGCCTTAATTTGCAAACTTCCATCACGTAAATAACGGAAAACTTCATTTGCAGTTTCTTGGAGTAATTCAGGACGTTTTTTCCGTGTAGTGCCGAAGCTGAATCCGAGTATAGAACGGCAACTTGCGTGTAGGTCTTTCGTTTTGAAATTGCCAATTTCACCGCTCGCATTGCCGAAATGAACGAGGCGTCCGTAATAAGCAAGACATTTTAAACTACTTTCCGAAACCGTTCCAGAAATAGAATCTAAAATTACATCAACCCCTTGGCCATTTGTCAGCTCATTGACCTTCTCTACAAAATCTTCATCTTGATGACATATAACATAATCAGCTCCAGCGTCTAAAGCAATTTCTTTTTTTGCTTCACTTCCGACAGTACCGATAACTTTTTCAGCCCCTAATAGTTTTGCAAGTTGAATAGCAGTAGTGCCAATTCCGCCAGCAGCTGCATGAATGAGTACAGATTCACCTTGTTGAAGCCTTGCAACATTTGCGAGTAAATTATAGCTTGTAAAAGATATGATAGGGCAAGCGGCTGCAGTTTGGAAATTAACTTCATCAGGTAAAACGAAAGTAAGATTTTCATTTGCAACAATATATTCTGCGTAAGATCCATTTTGAGGAAAAGCAATGACACGCTGTCCAGGATGAATATTTTTAACTTGAGAACCGACTCGTTCTACAATACCGGTGGCATCTATCCCTGGAATAAAAGGGAATGTCTTATTTCCTTTTTTGCCATAACGTGATTTAATATCGGCAAAATTAACACTAGTAGCAACAACACGAATTAACACCTGATTGTCTGAAATAGTCGGCATATCAACATCAGTATATTTCATCACTTCCGGACCACCGAACGACGTTACAACGATAGCTTTCATCATATATCCTCCTAAATTTGACTATATAAATCATTTTAAAGCGTCATTAGAAATTGGAAAATTATATAATAGTTATGCAAGGTTATAAGTGAAGCTTATGAACTCAGGGAATCATTATATTAATTTATATAAAAAACTTTAAAAAATCGAACGAAATATGAATTACTTGCCAATATAAAGTGTAAGACAAAGGGGGGATGGTATATGAAAGGTGAAACAGTGTGTACAGATTTAATTCAATTAACTTTATCAGGAAATAAAGAAGCGTATAGCGAGTTGTATGATGTAACGATTCAAGAAGTATATAAGACAGCACATTTTTTACTAGACGATAAAACAGATGTAGATGATGTCGTTCAAGAAGTATACATACAACTATATGAATCGCTTCGTAAGTATGATAGCGAGAAGCCATTTCGTCCTTGGCTAATTGGACTCGCGATTAAACAAATTCACTCTTATAGAAGAAAGAGGTGGATGCGACTACGAATTGTAAAAAAAGCAGAAGAGCAAAGAAAACCAGTACAAATTGATTTTTCTAACGATCTGGTAAGTAAAATATCAAACCAAGAACTAATCGAACTTATTCATAAATTACCGTATAAATTGAAACAAGTTATTATCTTAAGATATTTACACGATTATTCACAAGAAGAAGTAGCACAAATATTACATATTCCAATTGGTACTGTGAAATCTAGAATTCACGCGGCATTAAAAAAACTACGTCAAAAAGAGCAAGTAGAAGAAATATTTTTAGGAGAGGTAGGGAATGTGAAATGAGTTTAGACTGTAGAGTTAGGGAAACTATACAAGAAGAAGCAAAGGGTATTGTTGCCCCGCCGGAGTTAAAAGAAAAAGTAATCGTGCAAATAACAATGAATCGCGGGGGGAGTAAAAGGAAGAAGCACCTTATTGCAGGAGTGCTTGCAGCAGCTCTTTTAATCCCGACGACTGGTTTTGCGTATCAATCTATTATGGCGGATGGTATATACGGATCTTTTGAGAATTTAAAAAAACACGCCGGAGCGATGACGTTAGAAGCGTATATGCGTTTTAATGCAAAATTATCAGAAGCGAAAGATGAAATGGATGCGAAAGAATATGAAGAGTTTACAAAAGAACTAAAGAAATTAACAAATGCAAAGCTTGCGTACGGGGATTCGAACGGTAATATTGATTATGATGCATTATCACCAGCAAAAAGAGAAGAAATGAAAAAGGTAAGTATGGGCTTTCAACCATACTTTGATAAATTAAATGGTCATAAATCAAGTAGAGAAGTATTAACGCAAGAAGAGTTTGATCGCTATATGGAAGCTTTAATGACACATGAAATAGTACGAGTGAAGACAAAATCAACCGGTGCAATAAAACTAGAAGAAGTACCTGAGGCATATAAAGAAAGATTTATGAAAGCGGAGCAGTTTATGGAGTATGTAGACGAAAAGGTGAGATAAGTAAAAAAGCTCAGAGTCTAAGCTCTGAGCTTTTCTTATTGAAACGTAAATATATTAACCACCTATGCCTTTTGCTAGCAATAGGAAGTATACAACTAATAATATTACGCCATTTAATGCAGTACCAACTATTCCGAATAACCCATTTTTTGATGCGATTGCAAAAATAATACCGAGTAATGAAAGTATACTTAGAGTCACAATAATTAACGTTAAATTCGCATTAGGTCCTCTAAGGATAAAGAAAGAAAATATACTTGCGATAACCGTTAGAAAAGAGAAAGCCCCTAATTTATACATAATAAATCTCCTTGGTTAAAATGCATTTTGACATAATATACGACCAACTTTATTTTAACAGAATTCCCCTTTTCATTTATGGCGATTTTTACAAATAATAGCGCACTTATAAACAAAATGTCCTAATCAGCAACACTTAAAAATTGGTTATCAATTATATTTTTTCATATTTGCAGTATCTTTTTGTATAAAACAATCTAATAGTGAATAACCAGCTATTAAACTAATAATCGTAACAAAAGTTGTATTTATAAGAATGATATTAGCTAAATAAGGTAAGTATTCGCCAAGTGGTGAAAAGAGTAATGCAGGGGAAAAGGAAATGAATAGTGTAGGCACTGTAATAGCAATAAATTTATCCGGCTGAAAGCTCCAGTTTTGTTTACTCGTTGCGTAATTAATAGATTGAAGGAACCGTAATAAAATACCAACTATAAGAGGGAAGAGTGTAAAGTAGAATAATCTTGGATAAACGTTAAAGTTCACCTGTGCGTCTGTATCTAAATAAAATTGAATTTTTACTCCAACAAATAATAATAAGACGATAAATAATGTAAAGCAGAGGTATAGCATTACTTTTTGCATTCCATTCCACCATCCTTTACTAAAAATATATTCAAAGAAGAGATATACAATAACTACTGTTGTATATCTCTTCTTTTACTGTTATTAAATAGTGGAATTTGTTTTTTCTTGCTTCGTGAAATAATCAATAATACCCATCGCACTAATTTCTATATCTAGATGTAAAATGTTATAAACGGAATGATCGGATGGGACGTTTAATTTTGTAAGGTGAGAAGAGATTTTATCCATTAATAAAGTTTGTAATGCTTTAGTAGCCTCATCGAAATCATTATACTTTTCAAAGACCTCTTTACCAGTATGAACGAAAATAGGTAACCAATGTTCTAGTTGGTTATATACTTCTGTAACATTGGATGAAGCGCCGTAATGACCGAAATAAATAGTATCTACATTCATACTTTGAATATGATTTTTAGAAGCAATCATCGCATCGGGCTGAAATTGCGAAGGGGACGTTGATGGTAAATATAACTCTACACCAAGGTCTGCAAGCTCTCTATAATAAATGCCAATTGTATCACCAGTAAAAATGCCGTTTGTTAATGAATCATGAATGCTAATATGGTGCTTTGCATGTCCAGGTGTATCATAAAATGTAAGGATGCGGTCTTCTGCAATTTTTAACGTACCATCATGTTGTACAATATGAACGCGTTCTTCTTCTATAGGAAGAATTGGATCGAAAAGTTTATCGAAATCATCCTTGTATACAGCTTTTGCGCCTAAAATTAGTTTTGTTGGATCAATCATATGACGAGCACCGCGAGAATGCACATATAAAGTAGCATTTGGGCACTTTTCCATCATTAAACCAGCTGCCCCAGCGTGATCTAAATGAACGTGTGTTACGATAATGTTTTTTACATCGTTTAAATCAATATGTAATTGTTGTAAGCCGTCTAAAATATACGGAAGAGAAGGGGCTGCACAAGTTTCAATTAAAGTAATATCGTCACCTAATAAAACATACGTACCAGTTCGTTCATTATGTTGTAAATCAAAATCATCAATAAGATATAGGTGTGAAGATAACTGCTCTACTTTTTTCATCGTTACCACTCCTTAGTTACTGTATGTTTCTATTATACGCTAAAATAGAAAAAGGCAGAAAACGAAAGCTCGTCTTCTGCCTTTTTAAAGTGTTGTTATTTCGTTTGTTCTTTATTGATAGACATAACGAACAGTCCAACAATGCCACCAACGATCGGAAGCGTAATCTCTCCTGCTAAATTAAAGTAGGAGCTTAAGAATAAATCATTTACATCGATTACCCAACCAGTAACATACAATAACATCATATATAGTACGAAATAAAACTCGCGATTTGAAATCGTTTCAGGTTGTGCAGTTTTCATAATGAACACCATCCTTTTCTATTATAATAGAATATAAACTGTCACATTTTGTTCACAATTCAATTGTAAAACTTTCCATTCTAAAAGTCTAGTAGTTTGTGTCGAATTTTCGAACATAAATAAAGCGCTATCATTTCGGTGTGTAAGTATGTAATAGAAGCTGTATATTCACGAATGTAGTATAGTATAAACATAGAATAATAGTATAGAGAGGGGTAGGAACAATGACAGCTTATGATTTTTCAGCTAAAACAATAACAGGTGAAGATAAATCGTTAAAAGATTACGAAGGAAAAGCACTTCTTATTGTAAATGTAGCTAGTAAATGTGGATTTACACCACAGTATAAAGGATTACAAGAAGTATATGATAAATATAAAGACCAAGGACTAGAAATACTCGGTTTCCCTTGTAACCAATTTGGAGGACAAGAACCAGGTACAGAAGCGGACATTACTAGTTTTTGTGAATTAAACTACGGTGTAAACTTCCCGATGTTTGCAAAGGTTGATGTGAAAGGTGATAAGGCTCATCCTCTGTATACATACATGACAGAACAAGCGCCAGGTTTACTCGGTATGAAAGCAGTGAAATGGAATTTTACGAAGTTTTTAATTGGAAAAGATGGGAAAGTAGTAGGGCGTTTTGCGCCGCAAACGAAGCCAGTTGATTTAGAGGTTGAGATTGAGAAGGTACTTGGGGAATAATTAGGAGTTTGTTATCTTTTATTATAGTTATTAAAAAATACCTCAAAGAACAAAGTTGCTCTTTGAGGTATTTTCTTTAAACTCACATGATCAAGATTAAATCATTGTATCGAATTCATTTGATTTAGGTAGAGAAGCTGCTTTTTTCATAAGCACTTCCCATAAGTGTACGGATTTCTTCCATTCGGCTGCGGTCTGTCCGTTTTGATACATAGCGTTCTCATAACTGAAAGTAAGTTGTTGCATATCGGCCGAGTTGTAAAGTGTATCGATGCGGAGAGCGTATTCTCGGAATGTTTGACTTTCCCCCCGTGGTATGCCGATTCTCGCAAATTGTTTTAAAAGTGCGCCGTAAGCTTTTTGATAAACAACATCATCTTTTCGGTATTTATAGAAAAGAATAATAAAAAATGTAATCCATTTCATTCTAGTAGTGAAGAGAATGTATCCGATGATACTAATTGGTATCGTAGAGAGGAATACGTACCACCAAGAAAAACTAGTTTTAGAATTTGTGACCTTTTTAGTAGAAGTTTCTTCTGTATTTTCTATTAAACTTTTAAGTTTTGCTTCATTATTTCGTTGATGTATTTGCTGGTTATTAGAATTATTTGCTTCGCTATTTTGTGAAATAGGAGCAGGAGTATTATTTGTAAAAGTATAGGGATTAGTAAATCCTTTTGTTGGTTCGAATGGAATCCAGCCGTATCCTGGGAAATATACTTCGACCCAAGAGTGTGCGTTATCGTTCGTGATTTTATAAATATCCTGACCTTCTGCAGAGGCAAGTGTATTGTCAAGAGTTCCTTCTGTATAGCCTTTTACCCAGCGAGCAGGAATCCCGGCAGAACGAAGTAGTACAATCATAGACGTCGAAAAATTATTACAGTAGCCGCTTTTTGTATCGAAAAGGAATTGATCTACATAATCTTGGCTTTTGGCAGGGAATGAAACATTCATTGTTTCGTATACAAAAGAGTTGTCTGTGAAGTAATTTTCGATAGCTAATACTTTATCATACCGGTTGTCTTTATCATTTGTAAGATTGACAGCCAAGTCTTTTACTCGCTGTGGTAATGATTCGGGAAGTTGTGTGTACTTTGTCATGAAATAAGGATTTGTTTCTTGACCTTCATTCGTGTTTACAGCTTTCAAGTTTTCTATGGGAAATTCCGGGATCTCATACGTTACTTTATATGAATGTAAAGTAGTAGAGGAGTCTCCGTGCATCGTATAGATTTTTTCAGAAAATGGGTCAACGCTGTATGATACATCTGAGGAAGCCTCAACTGATACTAATCCTGCTGGGTAGGTAAGGTGAAAATCACTTTTTTGCATGGTGATGGTTGCTTCGGTTGTTTCCGTTTTTGTATTTTGTTCGTACCAGCTCACGACGTCGTTTTTACTTTTAAAAGAAATCTTTTTTTGATTTTCAGAAACTTCCCAGCCTTTTCCTGTATAAAAATCTTTCGTTTCTACTCTCCAATATTGTTTGTTTTGCGTTTGTGCTGTGAAAACAATTGTAGGATCAGCCTGAAAAGGACCACCTAATCTCGAGTCATCTAAACCATACCCAATTGTAGAAACTTCTTGTTTTTTACTCGCTTCGGATGTGTTGAATTTTAAAAAATTCATTGGGTTTGGCCATTGAGGGCCGAATTTTGGAGCAAAGTATGCGATGGTTGCTGACAATACAATAAATATTGTAAGAGGTCTAAGTAATTTTGAGATTTCTCTATCATAATTTTGTAAGTGTTCCATCTCTTTTATTCGTTCTATTCGAAGAAGACTAAGCATAAAAAATCCGATGACAACAGTACGAATAATAGCGTAGTTTGCATTGTATAAATGTAAGTTATGAAAAGTTGTGATATAAATAATAGTCAATACAAGAAATAACAACCCACGTTTTTTATGAATCATCCAAAAAGAGATGAAAGAACTCAAAAACCAAAATGATAGAAAAAATAAAACTGTTGGAAAAACTGGAGAAATATCTAGCAAATTCCCCTGGAATAACAGGGAGGAATTTTGAGAAATATCAGTAAAAAATTTCGTTAGCCAAGATGGATTTATAAAAGCATTTTTATAATATAGGAAATGAATGATGAATAAAATCGTGATGATCTTTATAGCAATTTGCCACCTCGTTTGAAAAAAAGAGAGAGTGAAGCAAATTCCTATAAATATTACAAAAATATCTAATCTACCTACGTTTGTAATACCTATAAGGGGTCTTAGCCATTCTAGTAAAAGTAGAAATGCGCATGCATGCATGTAAAAACTGTTCATATCCAATTGTTTTTTTGTATGTAATGTTATCATTTGCTCACCTCAAAAAACACGTTTGCATACCGGTTTTCATAAACCGCGTTTACAAATATTTTTCTTTTTTGTAGAGTTTCTAGTATACTTAGTTCTCGATGTGAGAGTTGATTCGCTTTTTCTTTCACGACAAACACCATTAATTTTCTATTTTTTATAGCAGCACAGTCAGCCGCCTTTTGAATATCGGGAGAAAGACCGCTTGTCACGAGTATAATCGTGACGGGCTGATACATTTTTCTTAATTCCATTTCTACACTCTGGGAGAGCGGGAATACACTGTCTGCTTGTACTTTCGCTAAATGGCAAAAGATTTGTTGCAACTGAGTATCTCCATTGTCTAATGGGAAAATAGTTCGTTCTTTTCCGACAGACACGAATGACGCTGGTGAATTTTGCTTCAAGACAGCCCTTACAATAGAGGCAGTAAACGTTACGACTGATTCGAATAGAGGGGATTCAGTTCTGTCCATGAATATCATGATATTATGGCTACGCTGTTGTTCAAACTCTTTCGTCATAATATTGTTTGTTCGTGCAGTTGCTTTCCAATCAATCCATGAAAAGCGATCACCAGGTTTATAGTCTCTGACGCCGACAGAGACTGTAGAGTCTTTTGCTGAATGTATATTTGCTGAAAGCGCCCCTTGTTCGAAATGATTTTCCAATTGTCGATACGCTATATCTACATACTGGGGATAGACTAAAAATGTATCTGGAACTGAAAAAGTTACTTCTTTTTCTATCATACCGAATAGATCGCCAGTTTTGACACGTACGCTTGAAAAAGTGTGCTCTCCTCTAGGGATTGTATCAATAACATATTGAAACGAAATATTTCGTTTCAATCCCGGAAAGAGTATGACCTTATTCATCTTTGCTTGTCTACAACTTGTAAATGGTGGTGGCAGTTCATCTTCTATAACTAAATAAAGTAAGGGAAAAGGAAATTTTCTTTTTATTGTAATCGTGCTTACAAATTGTTCTCCTGCTGCATATTTGTTTTGGTTTGTTATTCGTTTTACTTCAGCGTCCCGTAAAGCGTAGAAGGGGAGTAGTAGTGAATAAAGGCCAATAGGAATCGTACTGTAAAACAAAAACCAACTTACAAATCCTCCTTGAAGCATAGCATACACAAATGTTAAGACTACGCATAAAGGGATTAGCGATAACTTCGTAACGTGATATAGTGCTCGTAGTAGTCGCTTCATCAAAGGTTCTTCGTCCTTTGAGTCGGCACAGTAGTTCGTGCAACGATTTTGGCGATAACTTGTTCTCCTGTTATTCCTTCAAATCTTGCTTCCATTTTTAGAATGAGTCTGTGAGCTAAAACGTAAGGAGCTAAAAATTTAACATCGTCTGGAATAACATAATTTCTACCATGGATGAATGCATAAGCTTGTGAAGCTTTCATTAAAGCAATTGAGCCACGTGGACTTGCACCTAGCTGTATAGAACTATAAGAACGAGTCTGATTAACAAGCTTTACAATGTAATGCTTGATTGCTTTGTCCATACTTACTTCCCGTACACTTTGTTGTAAATAAAGTAATTCTTCTATTGTTGTAATAGCTTGTAAATGGGAGAGTGGGTTTGTTTTTTCCATCCGGTTTAAAATTTCAAATTCTTCTTCTGGTGTAGGATATCCCATTGTTAGCTTCAACAAGAAACGATCGAGTTGAGCTTCTGGTAAAGGATATGTTCCTTCATATTCGACCGGGTTTTGTGTAGCCATGACAAAGAAAGGTTTTGGTAACGATCTTGTAATGCCATCTATTGTGATAGTGCCTTCTTCCATACTTTCAAGTAAGGCAGATTGTGTCTTTGGGGATGTACGATTAATTTCATCAGCAAGTACAAAATTCCCCATGATTGGTCCAGGCTTGAACTCAAATTGGAGCTCTTTCGGATTATAAATAGAAACACCTGTTACATCTGACGGCAGTAAATCAGGTGTGAATTGAATCCGCTTGTAATCGGCGTCAATGGATTTAGAAAGAGTGCGTACTAGCATTGTTTTCCCAACGCCAGGAACATCTTCTAATAGTACATGACCTTCAGCTAAAAGAGCTGTCATGGTTAAAATCGTTTCTTTTCGTTTTCCGACCATTAATTTTTCAATATTGTTGATTATTTTTTCTACAATGGGATGTAATGAATCAAGACGGGCCATCGTAATCCTCCTAATTTTATTATCTTTTCTAATTCATTTTTATGTTAAAGAAAAGGAGTCCCTTCATTTTAATGCAGTATAATAGTAATCTAAGAGGCAAGTAGGAATGGTGTATATAAGTTCATAGTGAGAACTTATATAAATAGGAAAAAACGTAAATGTTAAAAAATCATGGTGAGATACTTTATAATTTCTATGTCCAAAAAGGAAATCCCACTCGTAATTTTATGAATATTCAGATTATATGTGTGGATAACATTTAGTATAATTGTTTCCGTAAATAAGAGCAATACCGTAAATAATGATTTATAGTTATATCTCGCTATTTGTGGGCTGATAATCAGTGGGGGACGAACAAAACCTCCACTGATTAAAGTTTCACTTTATATAAAAACGTAGGAATCTCTCCTGCGTTTTTTCTTATGCAAAAAAAGGTGAATCCTCAAAATGCTATTTTCCTAATAAGCTCACGGCTGACCGAAATCTTCACAACAAAAAAAAGTAATCTTTATTTATAAATGTTTCCCCGTAAACCGGTTTCCAAATGAATTTATGACAATCTCTTGAACTGTGCGAAATGTCACATCTGTATTTTACAACCTCTTTTATAGTAAGGGTATGTAAGAGAGACGTATTAAAGGAGTGAACAGTATGAAGAAGAAACCTTCAGCACTAATGAGACGTTTAAAATATTTTTCACCAATAGATCGTTATAACGATAATCATACACAAGAAACATATGAAGATCGTGAATGGGAAAATGTGTACAGAAAGCGATGGCAACATGATAAAGTAATCCGTTCTACACATGGCGTGAACTGTACTGGTTCATGTAGTTGGAACATTTATGTGAAAGATGGAATTGTAACTTGGGAAGGGCAGGAGCTTAACTATCCAACAACAGGTCCAGATATGCCTGACTTTGAACCACGAGGATGTCCACGTGGAGCGAGTTTTTCCTGGTACATTTATAGTCCACTTCGTGTGAAATATCCGTATGTACGTGGTGTTCTTTGGAGTATGTGGCAAGAGGAATTACAAAATAACAAGTCACCACTAGATGCTTGGAAAAGCATTGTGGAAAACCCTGAAAAAGCACGTAAGTATAAGCAGGCGCGTGGTAAAGGGGGATTCATTCGTGCGAATTGGGATGAAGTATTACAACTCGTTTCAGCTTCTTTACTTTACACAGTAATGAAATACGGTCCAGACCGAAATGTTGGTTTTTCACCAATTCCAGCTATGTCGATGTTAAGTCATGCTGCAGGTAGCCGCTTTATGCAACTTATGGGCGGGCCGATGCTTAGCTTCTATGATTGGTACGCTGATTTACCACCAGCTTCTCCGCAAATTTGGGGTGATCAAACAGATGTACCAGAAAGTAGTGACTGGTATAACTCTGGTTACATTATGACATGGGGTTCAAATGTACCGATGACAAGAACACCAGATGCACACTTTTTAGCGGAGGTTCGATATAAAGGAACGAAAGTTGTTTCAGTAAGTCCTGATTTCGCTGAGTCAACAAAGTTTGCGGATGATTGGATTAGTGTGAAACAAGGTACAGATGGTGCACTTGCGATGGCAATGGGGCATGTGATCTTACAAGAATTTTACGTAGATAATCAAGTGGAATACTTCACAAAGTATGCGAAGCAATATACTGATTTTCCTTTCTTTGTCACATTGAAACAAAAAGGAGATCAATTCGTCGCTGATCGTTTCTTAAATGCTACTGATATTGGACGAGAAACAAAGTTAGGAGAATGGAAGCCTGTTCTTTGGAACGAGAACACGAAAGATTTTGCAACACCTCACGGCACAATGGGGTCACGTTGGGATAATGAAAAGAAATGGAATTTACGTTTAGAAGATGAACAAACAGGTGAAAAGATTGATCCACGTCTTTCTTTACTTGGAATGGAAGACGCTGTGGGAACGGTACAAATTCCGTACTTCTCAGATGAGGGAAATAAAGTATTGGAACGTACAATTCCAGTGAAAAAAATTATGACAGAAGAAGGCGAAGTGTTCGTTACAACTGTATACGACTTAACGTTGGCAAATTACGGTGTGAACCGAGGGCTCGGCGGACAAGAGCCGAAAGACTTCAATGATGATGTACCATTTACACCTGCATGGCAAGAGAAAATGACAGGAGTGAAACGAGAGCTTATTATTCAAATTGCTCGTGAGTTTGCACAAAACGCAGTTGATACGGATGGGCGCTCGATGATTATTGTAGGGGCCGGTATTAACCATTGGTTTAATTCTGATACGATTTATCGCGCAGTTTTAAACCTTGTTCTTCTCGTTGGAGCACAAGGCGTAAACGGTGGCGGTTGGGCGCATTATGTCGGTCAAGAAAAATTACGACCAGCAGAAGGATGGCAAACAATCGCGATGGCAAAAGATTGGCAAGGGCCACCGAAATTACAAAATGGTACATCTTTCTTCTATTTCGTAACAGATCAATGGCGTTATGAAGATACACCGGTTGGACATTTAGCATCACCAATTGAGGGCAACTCTCGTTATCAACATCACGGTGATTACAACGTATTAGCGGCACGACTTGGCTGGTTACCTTCTTATCCGACATTCGAGAAAAATGGAATTGAATTATATAAAGAAGCTGTTGTTGCTGGTGCAACAACGCAAGAAGAAATCGGAAAATACGTTGCACAAAAACTAAAAGAAAAAGAACTAAAATTTGCGATTGAAGATCCAGATAATAAAAACAACTTCCCGCGCAACTTATTCGTATGGCGTGCCAACTTAATTTCAAGTTCTGGTAAAGGCCACGAATATTTCTTAAAACATTTATTAGGCACAACAAATGGATTAATGAATGACGATAGTGATTCGTTGCGACCAGAAGAAATTAAGTGGCATGAAGAAGCGCCAGAAGGGAAGCTTGATCTACTCATTAATTTAGATTTCCGTATGGCTGGAACAGCGCTCTATTCTGACATCGTCTTACCTGCTTCAACTTGGTATGAAAAGCATGATTTAAGCAGTACGGATATGCATCCATTTGTACATCCATTTAATCCAGCAATCGGTTCACCGTGGGAAGCACGCTCTGATTGGGATATTTTCACCGCTCTTTCTAAAGCTGTGTCAGATTTAGCGAAGAAAATCGACCTTGAACCAATGAAAGAAGTCGTTGCAACACCACTTCTTCACGATACACCGCAAGAATTAGCGCAACCACTTGGCAAGATTAAAGACTGGAGTAAAGGTGAGTGTGAACCAATACCGGGTAAAACGATGCCACAAATTCATGTTGTCGAAAGGGATTATAAAACAATTTATGACAAGATGACTGCACTAGGACCAAATGCTGGAAAACAACCAATTGGTACGAAAGGTATTTCTTGGTCAGCAGAAAAAGAGTATGAGCAATTAAAGAGCAAATTAGGAGTTGTTCGAACGGATTCTATTGCGAAAGGTTGCCCAGACATAAAAGAAGCAATCAATGCTGCTGAGGCGGTATTAACGCTTTCTTCGACAACAAACGGTCATATGGCTGTAAAAGCATGGGAAGCACTTGAAAAACAAACGGATTTAAAACTGCGTGATTTAGCAGAAGAACGTGAAGAAGAATGCTTCACATTCGAACAAATTACAGCACAGCCGAAAACAGTAATTACTTCTCCAGCCTTTACAGGTTCTGAAAAAGGTGGACGCCGTTATTCACCATTTACAACAAATGTGGAACGTCTTATTCCTTGGAGAACGATAACGGGTCGACAATCTTTCTACTTAGATCATGACATGATGAAAGAATTCGGTGAAACGATGGCAACATTTAAACCAATTCTGCAACATAAACCGTTCCGAAAATCACGTCCCGAAGTAGAAGGAAAAGAAATTACACTAAACTATTTAACACCGCATAATAAGTGGTCGATTCATAGTATGTACTTCGATTCATTACCGATGTTAACGCTATTTAGAGGTGGTCCAACTGTTTGGATGAATAAAGATGATGCGAATGAAGCTGGCGTCGCAGATAATGATTGGATCGAGTGCTTTAACCGTAACGGTGTTGTTGTAGCACGTGCTGTCGTAACGCACCGTATACCGAGAGGGATGGCATTTATGCACCATGCACAAGATCGCCACATTAACGTGCCTGGTACGAAATTAACAAGCACCCGCGGGGGAACACATAATAGTCCAACCCGTATTCATGTTAAACCAACACATATGATTGGTGGATATGGCCAATTAAGCTATGGATTTAACTACTATGGTCCGACTGGGAATCAGCGGGACTTAAATGTTGTAATCCGTAAACTGAAGGAGGTAGATTGGCTTGAAGATTAAAGCACAAGTCGGAATGGTAATGAACCTAGATAAATGCATCGGCTGCCATACTTGTAGCGTAACATGCAAAAACACCTGGACAAATCGTCCAGGTGCTGAATATATGTACTTCAATAACGTAGAAACGAAACCTGGAATTGGTTATCCGAAACAATGGGAAGATCAAGAGAAATATAAAGGCGGCTGGGAATTGAGAAATGGTGAAATTCAGCTGAAATCAGGTTCGAAAATGAAACGCCTTATGAATATTTTCCACAATCCAGATCAACCAACCATCGACGATTACTTTGAACCTTGGAACTATGATTATGAAACATTAACAAATAGCCCGCAGCGTAAGCATCAACCAGTTGCTCGTCCGAAATCAGCAATTACAGGCGAATTTATCGACAAAATTGAATGGGGTCCAAACTGGGAAGATGATTTAGCTGGTGGACATATAACAGGATTGCAAGATCCGAACGTAAAGAAAATGGAAGAAGAAATTAAAACAGATTTTGAAAATGTCTTTATGATGTATTTACCACGCATATGCGAACATTGTATGAATCCATCTTGCGTATCTTCTTGTCCATCTGGTGCGATGTATAAACGTGAAGAAGATGGGATTGTTCTTGTGGATCAAAATGCATGTCGTGCTTGGAGGTTCTGCGTATCTTCTTGTCCATATAAAAAAGTGTATTTTAACTGGCAAACGAATAAAGCAGAAAAATGTACAATGTGTTTCCCGCGTATTGAAGCTGGTATGCCAACGATTTGTTCGGAAACATGTGTAGGACGTATCAGGTATATTGGGGTAATGCTATATGACGCTGACAAAGTGAAAGAAGCAGCTTCTGTTGAAGATGAAAAAGATTTATATGAATCTCAGCTTACTGTTTTCCTAGATCCAAATGATCCAGAAGTAGCAGCTGAAGCGAAAAAACAAGGCATTCCTGAAGAATGGATTAAAGCAGCACAAGAGTCACCGATCTATAAAATGATTATCGATTGGAAAATTGCTCTGCCTCTTCATCCAGAGTACCGTACAATGCCAATGGTTTGGTATATCCCCCCGCTTAGCCCGATTATGAATATGGTGGAAGGGAAAGGAAGTAACTGGCAAGCAGAAGAGATTTTCCCTGCTATCGATAATATGCGTATCCCAATTCAATATTTAGCGAACCTACTCACTGCAGGAGATGAATCCCACATTCGTCTTACGTTGAAAAAAATGGCTGTCATGCGGACGCATATGAGAGCATTGCAAATTAATAAAGAACCAAATGAAGCAGTATTAAAAGAAATTGGTTTAACGAAACAGGATGTAGAAGATATGTATCGTCTTCTTGCTATCGCGAAATATAAAGATCGCTTCGTCATTCCGGGCACTCACCGTGAACAAGTTGCTGATTTATATAATGAACAAGGAAGCTGTGGTTTATCCTTCGCAGGTGGGCCAGGGTCTTGCATGACAATTTCTTAAATAAAGGGGGCGGAAAATGATGAAACAAAGTTTACAAACTGCTTTTTCTTGTTCTTCTTTTCTTCTCTCCTATCCGGAACTTGGGTGGGGAGAAGCTTTAACTGAAGTACAAGAAGAGATTGAAGCAATTGAACAAGAAGACGTTAAAGCAGCACTTACAGCGTTTATAAAACAAGCACTAGATAAAACGAACGATCAATTAATTGATCCTTACGTATATACATTTGATTTTGGTAAAAAGACAAATATGTATTTAACTTATATGAACACAGGTGAACAAAGAGAAAGAGGTATTGAATTATTAGAGTTAAAACAGCATTATAAAAAATCTGGTTTTGAAGTAACAGATAAAGAACTACCGGATTATTTACCGCTTTTGCTTGAGTTTTTTGCAAATGCAAATGAGCAAGATAGTGAGCCAATTATGAGTAAATACAAGGAAAATATACAAGCATTGCACGTTCAATTAAAAGAAGCTGATAGTATGTATGAACCAATTCTTGCAGCTATTCTCCTCGCTATCGATACATGGGGTGTACAGACAAATTAGAAAGGAGAGTTGTCAAAATGATGGATCAATTTCTATGGGTGTTGTTTCCCTATATCATTTTTGCAATCTTTATCGGTGGACATATTTTCAGATACAACTATGATCAATTTGGATGGACATCAAAATCTAGTGAACTATTAGAGAAGAAAATGCTCCGGGCCGGAAGTCTATTATTCCACTTTGGGATCATGTTCGTAATTGGCGGTCATGTTATGGGGATTTTAATTCCAGAGTCCGTATACCGTTCAATAGGTATTTCTGAACATATGTATCATGTAGTAGCAATTAGTTTCGGACTTCCGGCAGGTGTTGCTTCTATCATCGGTTTAATTATATTAACGTATCGCCGTGTAACCGTAAAACGCATCATTGCAACGAGTACAACGGGAGATTATATTGCGCTTATTTTATTACTTATCGTTATGCTGGCAGGACTTTCCTCAACATTTTTAAATATCGACTCAAAAGGGTTTGATTATCGTACAACGATCGGTCCTTGGTTCCGAAGTCTCTTTATTTTCCAACCGAAAGTTGAATATATGATGGAAGTGCCTGTATGGTTTAAAATTCATATTATTGCAGCGATGGGTCTATTCGCAGTATGGCCGTTCACTAGACTTGTACATGTATTTAGTGCTCCAATTAAATACTTAAGCCGTAGTTATGTAATTTACAGAAGACGTATTCCTAATAAATTGAAAAAATAATAACGCTTTGAACAAATAGCAGCTAAAACGAAACGAGGTCTAATATGGAAGGCCTCGTTTTTATTAATATAGGGGAATAACCGTGTACGTTATAATGAAAAAGTAACGTAATATGAAAAAAGATTAGCATCTAAATAAGATGCTAATCAATGCTACAAACAGAGGTAGAACAATCTTCACAAGCAATTTCACATTTTAAAAATTGTAAATCATGAATTGTAATCTTTCCTTTAGTAATAGAAATCGTACCCTTTTTTTTCAAATCATTTAACATTCGATTTACGCTTTCACGGGAAGTTGCACAGAAGTTCGCAAGTTCTTGATTCGTTAATGGTAAATCGATGAGAATACCATTTTCCTTTAACACACCATAACTATTTGTCATTCGTATGAGAGTAGAATACAGGGCACCTTTTTTGCCGTGTAATACTAAATCGCGGAACTTCGTTTGCATTCTTCTTAAATGTTCACTAATCCATTTCATAAATTCAAATACAAGTGCGGGTTTTTGGAGTAATGCTTTTTCTAAGGTTTCACGCTTTATTACTCCTACTTCAACATCTTCAAGGCATTTTGAATTTAATAAATACTTCGCATTGTCCGTGAATAATGTTAATTCGCCAATAATGTCGTATGCCGAACAAATACGGAGTGTTAATTCTTGTCCGTCAGCACTTAGTTTACTAATTTGTACTTTTCCTGAGTGGATGATATAGAGTTCTGTTGCTTCCATACCTTCTTGAAAAATAAAACTTCCTTTTTTTATCTGCATTTTATATTCAACAGATGCAAGTAATTCCTTTAAATCTTGAGATAATGTCATACTGTTTGCCACAGCGATCACCTTTCTTCTTATAAGCAATACATTTCCTATTTTGAGTGTAAGTATGATGAAAATGCAAGAGCTATTTAAAAAAAAGTGAAATTTCAATGACCGTACGGGAAAATAAATTAATATGTTTTAAGAGTTAATGGAAGTAAAGGGGTAAATGAGTATAAGTTTTTAGTTAAAAAGATAACCAAAAAAAATTCAATATGTAAAGTAGATGAGACTAAAGATGTGAACAAAATTCGAACGGATTTGTGAAGAATTTTTGAATGGGGAAAGTAATGTGAGAAAAGTCACATTGAATATGTAGCTTCTTTTTTATAATAAAGGCAAATAAAAAATATGAAACCTACTAAGGATTGCAGTAGAAAAGAAGGGATATAGATGCACGAGAAGATGAGGGATTCGTTAGAGCGGCCACTTCAAGATTTACGTATTTCAGTTATTGATCGTTGTAATTTTAGGTGTATATACTGTATGCCAGCCGAAGTGTTCGGATCTGATTATGCTTTTTTACAGGAAGAGTTTTTATTAACATTCGATGAAATAGAAAGATTAGCTAGATTATTTATAAGTATGGGAGTCAATAAAATTAGACTTACTGGCGGTGAACCTTTATTGCGTAAAGATTTACCAAAGTTAATTGCAAGGCTTGCAAAGCTAGAAGGCTTAACGGATATTGGACTCACAACAAACGGTATTCATTTAGCAAAACAAGCTAAGGCGCTAAAAGTTGCGGGATTAAAACGTGTAAATATTAGTTTAGATGCGATAGAGGATCACGTCTTCAAAAAAATAAATGGCCGAAATGTAAGCACAAAACCTGTATTGAAAGGGATTGAAGCAGCGAAGGCAGCTGGATTAGAAGTGAAAGTAAATATGGTCGTAAAAAAAGGGATGAATGATAGTCAAATTCTTCCTATGGCTCAGTATTTTAAAGAACAAGAAATTCAGCTACGTTTTATCGAGTTTATGGATGTGGGCAGTACGAATGGCTGGAACTTTGAACAAGTCATTACGAAGGAACAATTAATAGAGAAAATTAATCGTGTATATCCGATTGAGCCCGCCCAGCCTCGTTACTTTGGAGAAGTAGCTAAAGTGTATCGATATGTAGGGAGCGATGCAGAAGTTGGCTTTATTACTTCTGTTTCTGAGTCATTTTGTTCTTCTTGTACGAGAGCTCGTATTTCGGCAGACGGAAAGTTTTTTACATGCCTATTTGGAACGAAAGGAACGGATTTGCGAACGCTTCTTCGAGAAAATATTTCTGATGCATCACTATTAAAAATTCTACAACATACATGGGAGTTTAGAAAAGATCGGTATTCAGATGAAAGAACAGCAGAAAGTGCAAATAAACGTCCAAAAGTAGAAATGTCTTACATTGGTGGATAACGAAAGGAGGGTTCCCTATGCAAGAGCGTTATTCAAGGCAAGTATTGTTTTCTGGAATTGGTGAAATGGGACAAAGAAAAATAAAAGAAAAGCATGTGCTCCTAATCGGTGCGGGTGCACTAGGAGCTGCGAATGCAGAAGCGCTCGTTAGGATGGGAATTGGGAAATTGACAATTGCTGACCGTGACTACGTTGAATGGAGTAATTTACAAAGACAACAGTTATATACAGAAGAAGATGCACAGCAGTGTAAACCGAAAGCAATTGCAGCGGCAGAGCATTTAAGAAAAATTAATTCTGAAGTAGAAATTGTACCTGTTGTAACGGATGTTACAATGCAAGAAATGGAAGAGTTAACAAAAGAAGCAGATCTTATAGTAGATGCGACTGATAATTTTGATACGCGCCTACTTATAAATGATATTTCACAAAAAGAAAATATACCTTGGATATACGGTGGATGCATTGGAAGTTACGGCGTAACGTATACGATTCTTCCTGGAGAAACACCATGTTTTCGCTGCTTAATGGATCATCCTATGGGCGGTGCAACATGCGATACAGCCGGAATCATTCAGCCAGCGGTACAAATGGTTGTTGCTCACCAAGTAACAGAAGCGATGAAAATATTGGTGGATGATTTTGAGGCGTTAAGAGGAACAATGTTATCATTTGATATTTGGAACAATCAATATCTCTCATTAAAAGTAAATAGGCAGAAAAAAAGTACATGTCCATCTTGTGGGAATGTACGCACGTATCCAAGTTTAACATTTGAAGCACAGATGAAAACGGAAGTGCTATGCGGGCGGAATACAGTTCAAATCCGTCCAGGAATAAAAAAAATTCTTAATTTAGAAGAAATTCAAAAGCGCTTACAAAAAAGTGTGAATGTCAAAAAAACTCCATATTTACTATCCTTTCTAGTAGATGAATATCGTTTTGTGTTATTTACAGACGGCAGAGCGTTTATTCATGGGACTAATGATATGAAAATGGCAAAACGGTTATACGCAAAATATATAGGATGAACAGAAAGAGAGTTTCTTCTTATCAAAACGAGGTGAAAAAGAATGTTAGAAAAACGTACACCAATCTCAGTGGCAGAAGCAGTTGCACGTGTAATGGAATATGCCTATCAAGGTGAAATGGAAAAGGTTTCTCTTACCGAAAGTTACGGAAGAGTCCTCGGAGAAGATGTTGTTGCAGATCATGATGTTCCGCATTTTGATCGCTCTCCGTACGACGGATTTGCGATTCGAACAGAAGATACAAAAGAAGCAAGTAGCAGTAACCCAATTCAGTTTGAAGTGATAGGTGAAATTGGAGCAGGTTTTGTTTTTAAAGAGGAAGTAAAAGCATTTCAAGCTGTACGTATTATGACAGGAGCCGCAATTCCAGCGGGATGTAATGCTGTTGTTATGTTAGAACTAACGGAAGGGTTTGAAGAAAACAAAAAGACTTATATGAAATTAAAACGCTCTTTCACTTCTGGTGATAACATTTCTTTTCAAGGAGAAGATGTAAAACAAAATGCCATACTTGTGAAAAAAGGGACTTCTATTAACCCTGGAGTAGCGGCACTGCTTGCTACGTTTGGTTATAGTTCCGTGCATGTTGTAAGACAGCCGGTTATTGGAATTGTAACGACAGGGAGTGAACTACTCGAAGTACATGAACAACTGAAAGAAGGGAAGATTCGAAATAGTAACTCCTATATGATCGCTGCTCAAATTGAACGAGCGGGCGGAGTTGTACAGTATTATGGACAATTCGCTGACGATTTTGAGACGTGTTATAACACTGTAAAAAAAGCGATAAAAGAAGTTGATATATTAATTACAACTGGTGGCGTTTCAGTAGGAGACTATGACTATTTACCTGCTATTTATGAGAGATTACAAGCAAATGTACTTTTCAATAAAATAGCGATGCGACCAGGAAGCGTGACAACTGTCGCTGAGCTAGAAGGAAAACTATTATTTGGTCTATCTGGTAATCCTTCTGCTTGTTATGTCGGATGTGAATTATATGTTCGACCAGTCATTGGAACATACTTGCACAGGAAAGATCCGCACTTATTTCGAGCAGAAGCAATTTTACAGAAAGACTTTCCGAAAGCAAATCCGTTTACTCGTTTTGTAAGAGGGAATGTAGAACTTGTAGATGGCCAATTACAAGTTACACCAGTCGGTTTAGATAAATCTAGCGCAATTTCTTCACTTGCAGAAGCGAATGCATGTATCGTTCTGCCGGGAGGAACGAGAGGATTTGAAGCAGGAATAACCGTTTCGGTACTGTTATTAGAATCAAGCGCCGGAAGTGAGTGGCCGTGGGAAGAGCCGCTTCGATCATACAAGTAACAGAAAAATAGATTGCTAATTTATACAAAGATAAGAGGTGCAAGATGACACATACGTATTATGAAGTAATTGATACTCCTATTTTAATTGAAGATGTTACAAGTAAAGTAATTCGCCGTGAGTGCGGTGCAGTTACTACTTTTATTGGTACTGTCAGAGAATTTACGAAAGGACGTCGCACGCTTTATTTAGAGTATGTAGCTTATAAGACAATGGCGGAAAAACAGCTTGAGAAAATTGGTGCTGAAGTAGAAGCGAAGTGGCCTGGGACATATGTGGCAATTACACATCGCATTGGTACATTACAAATTTCTGATCTTGCTGTTGTTGTTGCTGTTTCTACACCACACCGGAAAGCGGCCTATGAGGCGAATGAATATATTATGGAGCGTATAAAACAAATTGTTCCGATTTGGAAGAAAGAGTTTTGGGAAGATGGTGAGTCATGGATAGGGGATCAGTTAGAGAAAATAGCATATGGTAATGGCGAACCTGAAAAGGAGATGAGAACATGATTGAAGTACTATTATTTGCACATTTGCAAGAAGAAGCAAGTAAGTCGGTCTTGCAAATAGATTGTGAAAATATTTCAGTTTCTGAACTAAAGGAAGTTCTGATTAAGAAATACAATGTAGCAATTTCAAACGAGATAATGGTCGCCGTAAATGAAGAATACGCAAATGAGGATGACATCATTCAAACTGGCGACGTCGTAGCAATGATTCCGCCAGTAAGTGGTGGTTGATTCTTTTCAGCCTAATCATGTTAGGACGTGATTAGGCTGGAGAGAATGAATATAACTATGCATACATAGGAGGGAACAGGATGAAAAGTCCTAATTTTCAATTAAGTTTACAAACTTCTAATCTAGTTATCGGTTTTATGGTATGGGTCATTTTATCATCATTAATGCCTTATATTAAAGCAGATATTCCATTAACTGCGGGACAAATTTCTATGGTAACAGCAGTACCGGTTATTTTAGGTTCTATTCTTCGCATTCCAATTGGTTATTGGACGAATCGTTACGGAGCAAGAAAATTATTCTTTATTAGTTTTATTCTTTTATTATTCCCTGTCTTTTACATTAGTGTTGCCAATTCTATGATGGATTTAATTATTGGTGGCTTATTTGTAGGGATTGGTGGTGCTGTATTCTCTGTAGGAGTAACTTCTTTACCAAAGTACTTTCCAAAAGAGAGCCACGGTTTTGTAAATGGTATTTACGGAGTGGGTAACGCTGGAACAGCAATTACTTCATTTTTAGCACCTGTTATTGCAACTTCAGTTGGCTGGAGAACGACAGTACAGTGTTATTTAATTTTACTTGCAGCATTTGCACTTATGAACTTTTTATTAGGAGATCGTAAAGAAAAAAAGGTGAATACACCATTAATGGAACAAATAAAAGGTGTATATAAAAATGAAAAACTTTGGTTTTTATGTATCTTTTACTTTTTAACTTTCGGATCATTCGTCGCATTTACAGTATACTTACCAAACTTTTTAGTATCTCACTTCGGATTAGAGAAAGTAGATGCAGGTATGCGGACAGCTGGCTTCATCGTATTAGCAACAATTATGCGCCCGATTGGTGGTTGGCTCGGTGATAAATTTAATCCATTTAAAATATTAATCTTCGTATTTATCGGTTTAACACTTTCAGGTATTATCCTATCATTTATGCCAAGCATGAACGTATACACATTTGGTTGCTTACTAGTCGCATTTTGTGCAGGTATTGGCAATGGTACAATCTTCAAGCTTGTGCCAATGTACTTCTCTGAGCAAGCAGGGATTGTAAATGGTGTTGTGTCAGCTTTAGGTGGACTAGGAGGGTTTTTCCCGCCATTAATTTTAACATTACTATTCCAACTAACAGGTCATTATGCAATCGGATTTATGGCGTTATCAGAAGTAGCGCTTGCTTGTTTAATTATTACAGTGTGGATGTATAGTCAAGAGAAGCTGTTAGTGATGTTAAAGAATCATTAATAGAAAAAAGGGTGCCTAGTAGAGGCATCCTTTTTTCTACTTAAACAAACAAGAATGAATTGTCTTATGTATAACAAGGGCCTTTTCGTAAATAATGTTGTTTTATTACTTAAGAATTTTATCTTTATTGATTTTATAAGAATTTCCCGCATAATTGTAACAAAGGGAGATGATTCCAAGTTGAGTAAACAGAATATCAGCACAACAGTTTCAGGAGATTTGATTGTTACCCATCTAATTGGTCAGATTAAAACAGAGGATGTGTATGAATGGTTTAATGATTTTGAGCAGGTTTGTCAGCAATTTATTTCTGAAGGGCGGAAATACAAATTATTGGTAGATAGAAAAGGATACACGCCAAATCATTTTTCTGTTCAAAAAGTATGGAAAGATAAGTTCTTCAATGAAACCATTTTGAATCATAGTAAGGCAATTGCATTTCTTCTTGAAGAAGGGGAGATACTGAATTATTTACAACAATCCAATACGAAAGAATCTGTGGAATTTTTCGATGATTATGAACAAGCGCTAATTTGGTTGAATGAATATCCAATGTAAAAAATGAATTGAAAGAGTTGCTCGTAATGTTGCAGTTATCATAACATTTACTTGTTTACAAGTTGCCGACACCATTCATTTTCTTCGCAGATTGCTTGTGCAGTTTCAAAAAAGAAACCAAAACAAAAAGAACAAACGCTTCTAAAAAACGTTTGTCCAAAGGTAATTACTATTTTGGCTAAGAAATAGATTATTATTTGTGAGTACGAGAAAGCTTTTTTATAAGTTTAGGAAGTATAGATGTTAATTCTTGCTTCATACGCTTTGTAGACGATGGATCTTTACCAGAAGTTGAAATAGTGACAATATATTCATTATTTCTTATAACGCCAGGTGTGTGAAACGATGATTCTGTACCATCGCTTACAACGTTAACCCACTGGAAATCGTGGGCGGCCTGTTTGACCATCATATTAACAGTATGTTGATTTGTAGCTGCATAAATAAGATGAGCATCTTTAATGTCATCATTACTAAAAGTTTTTTGCTTCCAAGTAATATAGGGAAGTTCTGTCATTTCCTCGCAAATCTCGGGGCTAATAACGGTGACGAAAGCGCCTGTATTTTTTAATCCAGACGCTTTTCGATATGCAATTTTACCTCCACCAATGATAACGACCACTTTATTATGTAGATTAAACATAAGAGGGTACATGCTATACATACACACATTCCTCCATTCGCTCTAATAATGCCAACTTCATATATGTATCAAACTTCAGGCAGTTACAAGTCGTAACGTGATCGTATTTTTTTGTATGCAATTTGATTTTTTGAAGCAATAATCCGGTAAAGAGAAGGTACGGCATGACATATACATGGGATGCGGCCGATGTTATAGTCTTGAGCTCAGCAGTAAAAGAGGGAGTTCCTTTCGTTAAAAAGGAGCACGATACTGGCATACTGAGTTTTCGTTCGACAGCTGCTCCGATTTGTTGTAACTCATGTATCGGCTGGGGGTCACTACTGCCTCTTCCTACGAGTAAAATACTACTACCTTGCATTGGAATAGTTTCACGTATTCTTTTCGCTACAAGTTCAACCATATGTGGATGCGTACTAAAAGGTGGTACAACTGAAAATGTTATATGTGGGTATTTCTTTTGTATTTGTTCTATTTCAAGAGGAATATCACGTTTATAGTGAGCTGCTGCAAATAATAAAACAGGTACAATCATTATTTCAGTTGCTCCCTCTAGTATTGTTTCTGTAACTGCATCCGAAATGGTAGGTGTTGTTAGTTCTAGAAAAGCTATTTTTTGAATTCTTTCGTTACGTTCTTTCATGACAGATTGAATAAAGCGAATAAATTGTTCATTGCCTTCTTGCAGGCGACTACCGTGTCCAACATATACAATTCCTTTCATCGTAGCACCAAATCTTTCTTCATAATAATGTCTTGTAATTGCTCATCTACATTATGTAATCCGACTTTATTCGCATAGTGTAAAGTTGGAACGTCGGTATACGAGAAGGGAAGAGTAAGAATATCAATAAAACCAAGTCGTTTTATTTCTGATAAAAAAGTATCAATTGAGGCACGCCCTTCAAACACAATGCTATCCCATGAGAATTCAGAAAGTATACGAGAATGAACTTCATCGAAACGATGATCAATTGTATACTCATGAGTCATCATATAGGAGCCAGCACCAATTTTCTCTTGAATAAAAGCAATTCGGTTAATATTTCTGCCTAAATAAACAGTTGTATGGGAAGAGAACTTTGCTTGTTTACTTAGTAGCCCATATTGCATAAGTTTTTCTTGAGTGGCAACATTCATGTGCTGCAGCTCTGCCTGTAAGGAACGAATATCTTTCTGGTATTTACTACATGCTTGCATCAAGATTTCTACACTTTCAGCTGAACAAAAAACAAGGCGATCAACGTTAAAAATTTCATTGATTTGTTCAAGTGTTAATGTATATTCTTCCTTTTTGAAAGTTGGAATTTGATATATTTCTGCACCGGTTTCTTGTAACCTTTGCTTCATTACACTTGTTTTATTTGTTGCAGATGCAAATAAAACTTTTTTACCATGTAATGGTTTACGTTCTTTCCAAGCGATTTGATTACGTAAGGAAACGACATCACCAACAATCGTCATGGAAGGGTTAGAAATATTTTCGGTTTTGACGTTATGAACAATGGTTGCTAGAGTCCCTGTGACAACGCGCTGTTTCCCAGTTGTACCCCATTCAATGACTGCTGCGGGTGTATCTTCTTTTTTTCCTGCTTGTAGTAAGTTTTCACAAATGGTAGGTAAGTTTTTTATACCCATGTAGTAGGCGATTGTGTCGCTATTGTGGGATGAATTATATTTTCCATAATCGGCCAAAGGACCTTTTGCATGTCCAGTTAGTAAAGTGACGCTATTACTGTAGTTACGGTGGGTGAGGGGGATACCTGCATAGCTACTAGCGGCGATGCTAGATGTAATACCTGGTACAATTTCATACGGAATGTCCGCAGATGCTAAAGTTTCTGCTTCTTCACCAACACGACCAAAAATAGAGGGATCTCCACCTTTTAAGCGTACAACGGTTTTTCCTTCTTTCGCAAATTGAAGGAGGTGGGCGTTAATCATTTCTTGTCGCATAGTATGATTTTTCGGCATTTTTCCGCAATAAATAAGTTCGCATGATTCTTTTGTATAATGAAGAAATCTAGGATTTAATAAGCGGTCATATAAGACGATATCTGCACGCTTTAAGCAGTCTATCGCTTTTTTTGTAATAAGCCCTTCATCACCTGGTCCTGCACCAACTAAATATACATATCCGTTCATATTCACACCTCATCTATTTTTATTTAAAAGGAAGCCAGGGGAGGCTTCCTTTTGTAAATTACATGTTGATATAAATGTCACCATCAATAACTTCTACTTCGTACGTTTGAATACAACCGTCATCAGGTTTTTGAACTTCACCCGTTATTAATGAAATTTTCCAATCATGTAGTGGACAAAATACGAATTCTCCAGATACAATTCCTTCAGCTAATGGACCGTTTTTATGAGGACAACGATTTTCTACAGCGCGAATATCGCCATTTGAAAGGCTGAATAGGGCGATAGACGTACCTTTCATTTGCACCTCTTTACCAATTTGAATAGGAAGGTCTTCCGCACGCATAATTTTTATTTTTTCTTTCGTTTGTAACATATACTGCACGCTCCTTATTTTACAGTTTCTACTTCATACATCGCTTTTAATGAATTCGTTTCTAGTGCTTGTCCCCATGCTTCCGTATATGTGCTACGAGCTGTTTGGAAACGCTCATTTAACTTAGTGACCATATTTGTATCTTGCAGTATTTCTTTTATATGATCGAAGCCTAATCGTTCTGTCCAGTAGGCAGTGCGTTCTCCGTAAATACCAGTTTCACGATAATATTGCATGTAAGCTGTAGCGATGCGAAGAACATCATCTTCAGTAGGGACAATCATTACAAAATCAGCTTCACGCACTTCCGTACCACCATTTCCGCCGATATATAGTTGATATCCATTTTCGACACAAACAACGCCAAAATCTTTCGTAAGTACTTCCGCACAGTTACGTGGGCAGCCCGTTACACCCATTTTCATTTTATGAGGTGTATCTACCATTTCTAATGATTGTTCGAGTAGCATACCAAGCCCTAATGAATCTTTCGTACCGAAACGACAGAAACGAGAACCAACACACGATTTTACATTACGAAGTGATTTTGAATACGCATATCCAGAAGTCATATGTAAGTCAGCCCATACGTTAGGTAAATCTTGTTTCTTAACACCATATAAACCGATGCGACTTGCGCCTGTAATTTTCACAAGAGGAACATCATACTTTTTCGCAACTTCAGCAATTTTCATTAAATCATCTGCAGTTGTAACGCCTCCGTACATACGTGGAATAACAGAGAATGTACCATCATGCTGAATGTTACCATTCATTCTTTCATTAACGTAACGGGATGATTTATCATCTTCATATTCTTCTGGAATTGCCATACGTAAATAGTAATTTAAAGCAGGACGACATTTCGAACATCCGTCTTCATGTGCAAAACCGAGTACATTTCGTACTTCTTTTGGCGATTTTAAACCTTTCTCATGAATCGCTTCTACGACTTCATCACGTGATAAAGTTGTACATCCACACATACCGGCAGATTGTGCTGAGGCATCAAACGCATCTCCAAGTGTATGAGATAAAATTTGTTCTACAAGTGGCCGACATTTACCACAAGAACCGGCGGCTTTCGTGCAGCCTTTTACTTCTTCAAAAGTCGTTAACTCTTGTTCTAAAATGGCATGTACGATTGTGCCTTTCGTAACACCATTACATCCACAAATCGTGTCATCCGCACTCATTGTAGCAACGTCAAGTTCACATTCTTCACCAGCTTTGTGAAGAATGGAAGCAGGTGTATATTCTTGTATATCTTCTTCTTTCTTTAACATACTAAAGAGGCGTGTACCATCAGCTGTGTCACCATATAAAACGATACCGGCGACTTTATTGTCACGAATTAATACTTTTTTATAGGAACGTTTACATTCATCAAAGATGGATATTGCTTTCGTTTGATCATCTTCATAGATTTGGCCAGCAGAGAATAAATCACAACCTGCAACTTTTAATTGCGTACCGACGATGCTGCCTGTATATCCATCAGTTTGTAAATTCGTTATATGTTTTGCTAATATTGCACCTTGTTCATATAGAGGAGCAACAAGGCCATAGGCGATACCGTCATGCTCTGCACATTCACCAACGGCATAAATGGATTCATCATTTGTTAGCATATAGTCGTTGACTACAATACCGCGATTTACAATTAAACTAGCATCTTTTGCTATTTGCGTATTCGGGCGTATCCCGACTGCCATTACAATTAAATCACAATCTACAACTTCACCATCTTCAAATTGAATGCCCTCAACATGGTCTGTACCAAGAATTTTTACCGTTTTCTTTTCCATGAGAAATTTCATGCCTTGTGCTTCTAAATCTTCACGAAGGAGAGAAGCTGCTTTTGTATCTAGTTGTTGCTCCATTAAGCTCGGCATTAAATGAACAACATGTACGTTCATTCCTAAATCAATAAGACCTCTTGCGGCTTCTAAGCCAAGTAACCCACCGCCGATGACAACGGCTTTTTTCTTATCTTTAGCAGTATCAATCATAAATTGTGTATCTTCAATTGTTCGAAATCCTGTCACACCAGGAAGGGTAGAACCTTCAACAGGTAAAATAAAAGCACTAGAACCTGTTGCGATAATGAGTTTGTCATATGTAAGAGTACGATTCTTTTCTGTGATAATGATTTTTTCTTCTCGGTTAATACTTTGAACTCTTTCGTTTGTATACAAGGTTATTTCATTTTCTTCGTACCAACTGTAGTCATTCATAATGATATCTTGCATATTTGTTTTGCCTTGTAAAACATGAGAGAGCATAATGCGATTATAGTTTGGATGTGGTTCATCTCCAAAAATAGTAATCTCATATGAATCACTATCATGTTTTAATATTTCTTCCATACAGCGTATGCCAGCCATACCATTTCCGATCATAACTAAACGTTTTTTCATATTCATTTCCCCTTTTTATGTGAAATGTTGAACAAAGTATATTATGTTTCTATTATAGAAAATAAAAAAAGAGGGAGATGTGATATTTATCACATCTTAATAATGATTCACAAATTGTTAAAATTCGGATTTATGTGGAGAGATAAGTGAAAGGGAATTTTTTATATGGGTAGGTGGGGGAGTGAAGAGACCCGCACCTAATTAAATAATAGTAAGCTGCCCAATGAAATGATAGGGGAAGTGTGACTATTTCTTACACAATGAAAAAGCAGGACATGAGCATGTATACTCATGTCCTGTGCTTTATCTATGCTTTCGTAATTGCACGTGGAAATAAAATGTTATTCTCTAAATGTATATGCTCAAATAAATCAGATTCTAGAGCTTCAAGACGTTGGTAAACAAGTCGATAAGTGCCACAAGCTCCTTCTGGAGGAGTAAAGTCATTTGTCACTTTACGAAGTTCTTTAATAATATTGCCAGCGTGGTTATGTTCATTCTCTAACTCATCCACTACTTTACGTAATTTTGCATAGTTTTCATCAGTTGGATGTTGTTCGAATTCTAAAATTAATGGGAAATCTTCTGTTTCTTCTTTAATTAAATGCTGTTCTAATTCCATCTTAAGTTCATGAAATAGCTTATGAATTTGAGCTAAATGAGGCTGACTAGCTCCATGGACGCGTAATACTTTCGTTACATACGGACTTAATTGTGGCAACTCTTCATTTAAATAGCGATGGTGCTTATTTATAACATAATCAATCAATTCGCGATAAGATGCATTTTTCCAATCAATTTCAGACTCGTTTAATAGTTTTGTTTTATCATAAAGCGTATTTAACTCTGTAAGTACTTCTGTTGCTGATAAATTTCTTTCATTAATTGCATCAATAAGTGGTTTATTACCACCACAACAAAAATCTATTCTATATGATTTAAAAAGATCACTAGCTTTCGGAAATTGTGTAACAATCTCACCGACAATAGAAGTTTCAGTAAATGTATGTTCCATATGAATGCCTCCATAAAGTTTAATGTGATAACTAAACCAAGAATAGCAATATATTAAAATCAATGTGGTGATATAAATCACTTATTATGTGTCAGTTTTGAAAATAAACGGAATATATGTTGTTAAAAATGGTCAGGTCCAACTAATAGAACCACCTCAAGGTGGATTTGGTGAACAATCATTTGTATATTCAAAATGGAAAAGTAATTCGTATGGAAGAGCGAAAAATTCGGTTAATATAATCAAATTTGAATTTTGTTAAGAAATGGGACTACAAGCATCAATAATTATATGGGAAAAAGAGCGTTATCACTGAAATAAAAAAGCCCTGCACACAGGGCATCTAAAAAGATACCTTAGCAATAATAACGATTTTGGGGACGTATTAGCTAAGGTATCTGGATGGATGGTTGCATACTAAGTATGCAGTCAAGAGCATTGTTGAATGTATTGGGTTATTCAACAAATTAAGAATAACACGAAGTTTCTGTTAATTCATCTGGTAAATTTGTCTAAAAAAATGCCTTTATAAAAGTTTTTCACCTAAGAAATGGATGCGTGGATCTTAACAAAAGCGTTATTTTAGCTAAAAGAGCATCTAACATAAGTTAAATACTCTTTGACTTAAAATAAATCTTCAGATGTATCTCTAATTGAATAGTTCTCACTAAAATTTACAATAGCAGAAATCTTTTGTTTTTTATCGTCAGCAACATGTCCGAATAGGTAAATCTCATGTGTTCTATATTCTTCCGGAGGCTCAACTTTTTTTATTACAATATCAAGAGTCTTCTCTTTTTTAAAGTAACCAATTGTAACTAGTTCAGCAGTTTTTTTTACTGTGGGCCATTCTTCACTGTATTCTTTTGGAATGGATTGAGCCGATACAAAATGTATAAATATAATCGGAATAGTTAGAAAAAACATACTTACAATTACGTAGCGTAATAATTTTCTTGCCATCAAGTGTCACACCTACCAATAATGTTTTATTTAATCAATCTAACAGTCTGTTATATTAAACCAGAATTAACCAATTAACTATCTATTTAGGTGACAATAGTATTACGAATTTGTAAGGTTTATTAAAAAAGAGCTTAATAGAAAGTCGAACAAAATAGTTATTTTGGAGGGGGACTCAATAGAAATCTTTTGAAAATTGAAATTCATTAAAAAGAGCACTATTAGAATAGTGCCCAACTTCAATTTGCAGGAGTATTATGAGGAAACTTAAGTAGTTGGCTTAAGTTTCTCTGTAATAATTATGAATTTATGATAAGGAAAATGTTTATATTTTAAAGTAATGTTGAGGGATATTTGTAAGTAGTGAAATCTTCTTTGAAGATATCTTCAACTAATTGAATCGTTTCTTCATCATAAAAACTATCATAGGTCGGATGCCTTGGGAATAAGGGATCTGTAATATCACCATCTGCATAGTTACCTTTGTAATTTGCTAGATTACTTTGGTGATGCCACGAGTTTATTAATCCGTTTAATGGAGATTTTTTTAAACAATGTTTGTCTTCTAAGATAGACAGATGGGTAGAGAATTTTTCAAGGTAAATGTAATTTGTAACGAACTCTTCTTCTCCTTGTATATATTGAGGTGTGAAGTGTGGGTTTACACCTTCAAAATTTGGTGCATGCGCTTTTAAATAATATAAATACAGTTTAAAGGAAATCTTTTTATTGCAAGATTCATCACCATAAAGATAACGACGGATTGGCTTCCACTCAGTGGATTCGTAATATGGCGCTGGTATAAGAGAAATAAAGGAACTTACAGCTCTTTTGAAAGGGTTTCTTACCAATTTATACGTGTCTTTTTCTTTTGCTTGTAATGCGTTGGCTAAATCAGTGAAATATGGTATGGAATTTTTATAAATTTCAAATTCATAGTTATGAACAAATGGGCTATATTTTACAACTTCTTTAAACAAATTAATGTGATAAAAGAACCAATATGCGAGTGAAGTGCAGCCGCTTTTTTGGCTCCAAAATAAGATTAAAGGGAAATCTTTGTGAAAGTGAGGGGGACGCCCATACTTGGCTATAAAATCATAAATATTTGTGATAAGCATATTTAACCTCCATTCACTTTGTATACTTTTCTTAGTGTATTGAGGGAATACTGAATATATGAAAATAAGCCATGAAAATGTCTGAATAATTTAAGAGAAATAACTTTTCATAAAAGCGTTATTTGAATAATTATGGATTGTGTTGATTTATAGATACAATAATTAATTTGGAAAACATAAATCTGGAAATAACAATTGATATTCTGGCATTAATCGAAGATCGCTAGTTAAGTTTGCATAGTGTAGATAATTTTCTTCTAATTTAGCTAGTGTTACAAGATGATGAGTACCCAAACCATTCTGGGCGCTATGTTTAGAAAGAGTAGGACCAATCTGTAGTTTCCGGTCCTTTATAGCGTTGTTCCATGGACTGTAAAAGAACTTTAAAATGAAAGCAGGATACTTGTAAATAGTAAACGAATAGAACGAGTTATGTCTTCCTACTGAATAGTTACCATGCGAATAATTATGAATTAATCTACCGCCGTTATAAATGGTAAGAGGACTAGGCTGAATTACTATTCCATGAAAACGTTGTTTGACAAGTGGAATTCCATATCTCGGTTTAGTGTAGGCATGCATAGGGTCATCTACCATTAAAATAGTTCTAATGGAATACATCTTTCTTTTTAATTTAGTAAGTGATGAAAAAAACTCTTCTTTATTAGAACAGCAAAGAAATTCAGTGGTATTTAACACCATTTTCCAGCCCGTAATTTCTTTTTCTATGTTCATTACTTCTTGATCAACTAATACGGCATCAAACTCTAATACTTTTGAATCACGGATTTCCCAATGAGGTGCAAATAATTTGCATATTTCAACCGAACGATCAGTAGACCCACGATTAATAAGAATACCATGATCAAATAATTTTGTATGGTGCATTAACCACCACGGAAGCAGATACTCTTCGTTATAAAAATGAGAAATTAAAGTTGTATTCATAAAGAGTCCTCCTTTCAAAATTTTGTGGAATATATCCTTGTCTAGTATGATATGCTACTTGATCTAAAAAGTTTTCTTTAAAAATTATAATGGATGTTGAGATTTAAAAACACTCAATGAAAGAATATAGCCCACCATGTTCTGAATAATGCAATCCAACCAATCTAAGTAATATGTATTCCAAAATTTTCATAATTACTCCTTTTAGATATAAAGTGCTCAATGAAGATGGATTTTATAAATTTGTTACAAAATAATCTTTTTCTAATAAGAAAATCACTAAAATATGAGAAAATGATATAACAATATCTATAAATATAGTCCTACTGGCAGAATCAGCGGACATCGAACTATAAGAGCATTAGTAATATTGCTCTGTAGTTCGGTGTCCGCTTTTTTGTTTTTATTAACAAAATATATAAGGGTTGTTTTTATATATGGTGCAATTAACTTTTTCGCCTAAAATTGATCGCAAAGCAACGCAGGTTCGTTTAGAAGAGATTCTTGAAAATGTTCGTATTTATAGACAATTTGGGATGATTAGAAATGAGATGAAGGTTACAGCATCTAGCGAGGTAAGATATCATGGTCCAACAAATATGGTAGGGAAGCCAGCAGAAGATATTGCTTTAGCAAATGTTGGTATGAGTGAGCGTACGTATAGACGAAATAGATCTAGTGCTTTTTATAAATTAGCTGTTGCTCTTAGATTAGAAGTATATGAGACTGAAGAAACTGGAGGTAATGAATAATGAATTTTGTTCAGCAGATACGTGATCCAGAAGAAATACAGCAGCTAAAAGAGTATTTTAAGGAGAAGTGTGCACGAAATTAAATTTTATTCATTATGGGAATCAATACAGGCTTGAGAATCTCTGACATTTTAAAATTGAAGGTAGAAGATGTAAAAACGAGTCATATCTCTATGAGGGAAAAGAAAACAGGAAAACAAAAACGTATTCAAAATACTGCAGCATTAAAAAGAGAACTGAAATGGTTTATAGAAGAAAGAGAAGATCATGAATACCTATTACAAAGTAGACAATGAAAGAATCGTCCTATCGGTCGTAGTATGGAATATAAGATATTAAGTATAGCCGCAGCAGAGTTTAGTTTAGATGAAATAGAACGCATACGCTAAGAAAGACGTACGGGTACCATATGTACATGTAAACGAAAAACATAGCACATTAATCATGGAGATATTCAGTCACTCTTCAGAGAAGGTCATGTTACGTTATATAGGTGTAAATCAAGATGCAATAGATAAAGCAATGACTAGGTTTGAAATCGAATCATTGCTTTTTTCTTTTTAAATCTAGGGGTACCGTCACCGTTTTTGAAAACCCCCATGCTAAGAGCATACAAAAATTTATACAGTTTTTGGATAATTCAGTAACAAAAGAGAACCCGAAAACCTGCGTCAGGATAGGAATGTATAAAATAATGCATAAATCTGTAGAACAAAAAAAGGAAATTCCTTTGTCAGAGGATGGGCCCACCTTTCCTTGTTATCGATAATGAGACGTCATGTTAGCTTAACATGAATATAATATAAAAAAGGAATTTATAAGATTTGACGAGAATAAAATTGTATTAAAAGGATATCGGAGGTTTTTTATGAAAATCGTAGGACAGCAAATATATCTTCGACTTTACAAAATTTCTGACGCGAGCGAGTTAGCTAACTTACACACTAGAAATCGCGAATTTTTTCAACGAGTTTGTCCATTACTCCCAGAAGTCTTTTATACAGAAGAACATCAAAAAATGCGCATTGAACGAGCATTAAAAAAGAAAGCTGAAGATCAAGTTTACGCTTTTGGAATCTTTTTAAAAGCAACTGATAAACTTATCGGAGACATTTCATTAACTCAAATTGCTAGGGATCCCGCCCAAAGCTGTTATACGGGATTTACCTTAGATAGGGAGCATAATTCAAGGGGCTATACAACAGAGGCTCTTCGACTTGTTGTAGACTTTGCATTTAGAGAATTAAAACTACATAGAATTGAAGCAGGAGCTATGCCTAGCAATATAGCATCTATTCGTGTATTAGAAAAAGTAGGATTTAAAAAAGAAGGTATAGCTAAAGAAAATGTAAAGATTAATGGCAAATGGACAGATCATCAAATATTAGCTATCATCAACAGCCTGGATGTATAAGCACATTTCACTTCCGATAATGAGACGTTATGTCAACCTAACATGTATAGGATATACACTGTTCCTTATTCAACTAAATGGCAGGTTAGTTGAAGTGTATTTTGGTTAATATAGGAATTTTTGGATGCCCCCTAGAATATAAAAAATATAGATTGTATTATAGGAGGTATATAATGAAACAAAACATTTATGATAATCCGTTTTTCTTTAAAAATTATAAGTCATTACGTGAAAATGGATTTACCTTTAATGATTTTGTTGAACAGCCAGCAATTAAATCTATAATTGCTAATCTTACAGATAAGTCTGTATTAGATTTGGGATGTGGAACTGGTCATTTTTCTATGTACTGTGTAGAAAATGGTGCTTCGAAAGTTATAGGAGTGGACATCTCAAGAAATATGATTGAACAAGCTGAAATGTATAACAAAAACGAAAAAATAGATTATATGTGTGTACCAATAGAAGAACTTAATTTGCCAAATCAAAAATTCGACTTAATAACAAGTTCTTTAGTTATACATTACATAGAAGATTACTCACATCTAATTAAGAAAATAAGAGATCTGTTAAAAAATGATGGTGAATTTATCTTTTCAACAGAACATCCAATAGTAACAGCTCGAAAGGAAATGAATAATTGGTTTAAGGATAATAATGGAAACAGATTGCATTGGGCATTAGATAATTATCAAGAAGAAGGAAAAAGAGAGGAACATTGGTGGATAGATGGTGTTGTTAAATATCACAGAACAATTTCAACATTAATTAATACTCTTATAGACAACGGTTTTGTAATTGAGAAAATTATTGAGCCAGAGTCAACTCCAACAGGATTAGAAAAAATGCCAGAATTAATAAATGAAAAACGGAGACCATCTTCTATTATCATTAAATCAAGAAAATATTGAGATTCAACCCTCGTTGATTAACTTCCACTTTCGAGAATTATGTAAATAAGCTGTCCATATGGGCAGCTTTATTTTATGTTCCCGCATAGCGTAGGTTATTTTGAAAAATGCTGGTGGTATCCCTCCCTATACAGCTACTCATAATTTTTGTACTGTGTAACTCAAAAGAGAAAGTTAAATAAAATTAATGATAGCAAGGGATTCAGTGATAGGATCAGTTACACACAATATAAGATAAGGGTAAGTCAATTATTTATATGTTAATATTATGCTATAAACAAGAAAGTGGTGGTTGTGATGAGGGAAAGATGTCCGGTTTGTCAAAACTCTATTGAGGAACCCCAATTAGTAGGAGTGGGAGGGGGACGTGCAGAGCAATATAAATGTGAGAATTGTGGCACATTTTCCATGATTGAAGAAGCGAGAATCGAATTAAATGTAGAGCAGAAGAGAAAACTTTCTGCAATTTTAAGAAAGAGAAACATTAGAGGGATGGGAAAAATAATGATTTTTCTTAATCGACCAGATGAAAATCTTTCAGAATTTCCGTATCCTATTTATCTTTTAGCGGATCTATTAAGTGAATATCCAGATAGTGCTTCTGATAGATTGGATGAGTCATTAATAAACTTAGCTAAATTGTCAAAATTTCCAGGTGACCCATTATATATTCGTGAATCAGATAAATCTCTATTTTTTGTACAGAGTGTTCATTTGTTGGAAATGAAATATATAGCGAACCAATTATTTCAGGACGAATTAATTGAGATATCTAAGCTATCTGCAGCAGATTTTCCTGCACATATTACAGTTACAGCAAAAGGGTGGAATCGTATTGCAGAATTAGAAAAGGGAAGAGAAGCGGATACTAAGCAGGTGTTTGTCGCTATGTCATTTAGTCCAAAAATGGATAGTCTATATCAGAATGCAATTGCAACGGCTGTAAAAGAAGCAGGTTATGAGCCTATTCGAATTGATAAAGTGGAACACAATAACAAAATTGATGATGAGATTATAGTTAAAATAAGACAAAGTAAATTTATAATTGCAGATTTTACTGAACATAGAGGTGACGTCTATTTTGAAGCCGGCTATGCAATGGGACTTGGTAAACCTGTAATATGGACTTGCAGGGAAAATGACTTAGCAAATCTGCATTTTGATACTAGACAATATAGCCATATTGTTTGGAAAGATGAGAGGGAATTAAAAGATTCATTACTTAATAGAATAAGAGCTACAATCAATTAAAGAAAGGTGGCAGATTCGTGATCGCTTTTTTGCAGTAAATGTGCCGGTCGTTTTGGAGTTAACGTGATATATTTGTATTGTGAGAAGTGGACGAAAACATTGCTCATAAAATTCCTCTGAAAATGGATCTTCATAACTGGTGGTGATGGTTGCAGGCTGGATGAATGGTTGTTCTTCATTTCACATTCAATTGCAATTTACGTTGTATAAACGGAGAAGGGGTTTTGCTCTTCTTTTAGTTACTTAATATTGCTGAAACAGATAAATGTAAATAAGATTAGGTGATTGGAAGAAGAATAAAACTTCATTTACCATAATTGAAATGCAAATGTAATACTTAATGAAAAAGCATCCATTCGGGTGCTTTTTATTTTGGAGGGATGAAGGATGGATAAAGCCAAATTAACTAAACCAGCACAAGCGGTTATAATTGGTACATTCATTTCAATGTTAGGACGGGATCTTGTAAATGAACGTATCGATAAAAAGAAATTAGAAAGTGTTATTCCAATCTTTAATGAGTTGGAAGATATACAACGCCAAAGTAAAAAATTCGATAACTGGGTGTTCAGATTTTGTTGTACCGGTCATTATTAATACAATAGAAATAATAAAAAAGATAACGGTAGGACGACCATATTGTTTTGCTTTTCCATTTTTCTTAAAGAATGAAAAGGATACATAAGATTAAAAGATTAAAAGCAAATAGAAATAATACGCCACCAATATTACTCAAAATAGCCATTTTCATACTTCCATTTGCAAGATTTTCTCTATTGATTATATAGGAACTTATTGGATAATACACGTTTTATATTCATTTCGAAAATTAATATTTTTAATAGATATATATAAACAATTAATGTGTATATAAAGAAAAATAGATATATTTCCTATTACTTTTTTAAAGAAATTTCATAAATTAAAGTATATCGATTGAAAGGAGGAGATTTGAATGGAATTTCAATTGTTAGTGAATTGTATATTACAAGAAGGTAATGCGTACTTTTTAGTAACGAAGGTAGACGATGTAATTACGTTAAAAGTACCGATTACAGCAGGAGTAGCAGCATTATTTTTAGCTTTTGGTGTACCAAGATGTTCTTAATTTAAATCTCTATAGTAGAAAGAGGAGGACAAGCCTCCTCTTTCTACTATTACATAATTATTTTATGTAAACTATAATGGTGTTTTATATTAGCACGTTTAAAATGGACATGCATATACTATAATGTTTCATTGGCGTTTGTGATGAACGATAGTTTTGATAAGTGATATTCTTTTAAGTTATGAAAATAAAAGAGGTGCTATTATATATGAAAAGAAGAACATTAGATATTCCAGTTTCATTGCGAAGAGAGTGGTTTTTAATAGAGTTAGCTCATTTAACGAAAAAATATGGAATTGAAATTGCAACTAGCAAAATGGAAGCCGCACCGTTTTTAAGGGATCAAGTTACGGAATCAAAAATAGGAGCAGGGCTACAATACGATAAATATGATGATGAGTATATAATTGAAATGTAAGTAATACATGGCACAAAAAGAAATGCTTAATAATACTAGTCTTTTAAAAGAGTAACACTGATAAGGAATTACGCTATAAAAAATTATAAAATAAAGCAGATTCTATATATAGAATCTGCTTTATTATGAAATATTTTTAATCAACTAGCCTCTTTCTAATATTTTTCCTACATATTTCTCTTGAGTGATTCCAAAAGATTCACGAAGAATGCGAGCATATTCTTTAGAACCTATTGGTCGTTTATTTTTTGTGCCTTTAAAGGTTTCTGTATAATTTTTTTTCGTTAATGATATGTGACCATAATCAGTTAATTTACAAGTGATAGCCCCTTTATTAAAAGGCGATTCGTTATGCTCTACAATTACTTTTTGAATGTTATTCACTTTTTTCTCATCTATTGGATCTATAGTGAAAGCATAGCCTATTTTCCATTCGGTTGAAGGTTCAGATTGTAAGAAACTTGTAGATTCGCCGTTTGCGCCTTTTCGCATTTCTAAAATATGTGTACCTTTTCGGGTATTTCGTTTGTAAATTCGATATTCTCCCGTTTGAGAAGATATGATTTCGCCATTAAAAGGGACTGGATGTAAAGGGAGATGAGATGCAAAACCTGCATCCACAATATAATCTGTATGATCATGACTTAAAATGATAATGACATGACCATCATCAGGTTTCCATTTATTATCGTAAAGATCGTATACAGTACCAGCTACTTTGTATACTTGAAACCCACAATCAATTAAAAAGTAATACAATAAGGAATTTAATTCATAACAAAGACCGCCTCTTTTTTGAATAAGTAACTTTTCTACTAAGTTATTTTTTGAAATGTTTTTAATAGTACCAGCCATAATATCAAGATTCTCATAGGGGAAAATCATTCCCATTTTTAAGAGGACTTCATCTAAATCATCAAATGTTAGTTCTTTTGCGGGAATTTTTAATCGTTTAAAAAACTCCTTTTGTAAATTGGTCATCATAAAGCATTCTCCTTTCTTTTTACAGAATTTTCTTCTGCTTACCGATAGGTTAGTACTTCTAAAAACTTAATTCAAGTCTGCGAAAATTATCATAATATATGTTTCTGGAAATATGATTTTATATTTTGAAATTTCAGTTAAATATTTAGTCATAAGAAAGTCTTACAATACAAGCTCCTTTTAAATTCGTTTGTATGTAATGAAAAGAAAATACATATCTTCATTATGTTTTTAAATAACTAATTAGTAATAAAATGTTTTTTTAATAAAATTTTTTCAAGATTTGTATGCTTTATATAAACAATCATGATTTGAAAAACATCTTGATGTAGTGAAGTTAACAATTATTGAGAAATTTTTTTGTCGTGTTTACTCAAAAGGAAGAGATGGAAACGAAGAGAATAACGTGAGTTAAGGAAGAGGGTGTACGAGTAATCACCTGAATATAGGGCTAACATCTTTTTCAAATAAAAAGATTAGCTATTATTAAGGGAGAAAATATAAATTATTACAAAGAGCACCTTCTTTCAAAAAAAGTGGGGGGAGTAACATGCGATTAATGAGAAGATGTGTTGCGTTACTAATTATATTTTTTATCATGGCTCCATCGATTAGCACAAATGTAAGGGCAGAAGTTGTAAAAGAGCTTGGAAAGGGGTTTCCTGATACAGAAGTATTTACACCTGGCGATTGGTTTTTAGGACAAAAACCAACTAATTATGATGAGAATAAGCCTCCAATTCTCTTTGTACAAGGCAGAAATGGTAATGCGGATAGTTGGTATGGAAAGACTGTATATCACGATATAAATGATATGTATGACTATGCTTTGAAAGCGGGATATCAAACGGTATTTATTCAATTATATGATGCGGCAGGGAAAGGATCGGCTAGTCAGTGGGACAACGGAAAATTGTTAGCACAAAAACTGGAAGAAATATATAATCATTTCGGTAAAAAGGTTACTATTGTAGCGCATAGTAAAGGTGGTATAGATACACAAGCGGCATTAGTTGGATATGGTGCGAATCGATTTGTTGGGAATGTTATTACACTTGCGACACCACATCACGGCTCAAATTTAGCGGATTTATCATATAGTTGGTGGGCAGGTTGGCTTGCTTCTATATTAGGTCAAAAAGATGATGGTACGTACGCGTTACAGATAGGGGAAATGGCAAAATTTCGCTCAACGATAGATAATAATCCAGCAGTTAAATTAAACCGTTACTATACGGCTACTGGGACTAGCTGGGGACCAGTATTTTCTGCGTTATCTATGGGCGGATTATATTTGTCATCGTACGGCTCGAATGATGGATTAGTAAATGAATGGAGTGCTAAGCTACCATATGGCACACATTTATTTACAGATTCCAAATTTGATCATGACAATATACGAAAAGGATCAGCTGTTTTCGCACGAATTGAACCATATTTACGTACTGCAAATGTAGGCGTGCCACCTTTAGTAGCACCAAGTAATAGTTCAGAAGAAAATATAGAGCAATTAAATACAACTTCTAATCAAAATATTTTAGGGGGAGAATTGCCACAAAGTCAGTGGATAGAGCAAGCTGTGGCGGTTGATAAAAAGGCAGAAGGAATGGTTTCTGTATTAACAGCTGCTTCTGATGTAGAAATACAACTAATATCTCCAAAAGGAAAAGTGTATACAAATAAAGATAGTACGATAACTACTGGTGAAGGTGAATCTTTCTTTAATGGGGCAACAATTAGTACATTTAAATTTGACAAAATGGACGTAGGAGAATGGAGAGTTAAAATGATGGCGAAGCAGTCGAAAGATGCATACTTAATTGTAAGCGATCACAAAAGTGGCGCGCCATTCGTTCTTCAAATGCCAACAAAAGTCAAAATTAACAAATCAGAGTATAAACTGAAAAAATCACCTGCGGCACCTGAAATGAAAGGAAATCTTTCCATAACAGTAAGAGTTGTTAATAAAGAAGGGAAGCTAGTCTCTGAATTTAATGAATTACAAAATGTTAATACAAATACATTTACAGGTGCTTTGAAGGACATAAAGCAACCAGGGGTATATAACGTTACGATGGATATAAAAGGGATAAATAAAGAAGGAAAACCTTATAATCGTACGATTGTTAAGTCGGTTTATGTGGAGAAGTAAGAGTGAATAGATTTTGATATGAAAATTGCCGAAACCTTGTGTTAGAAGGGGACGGCAATTTTTTATGTTTATTAGGTTAACAGAATAATGAAATAGGGGGTTACGTTCTATAATGGGAAAGAACCACCAAAAGGAACAGTTATAAACTCAGTTTTCCAGAAAGTACCGTAAGCTGGCTTTGATGGTTTATGTGAATCGTGGCAGGAACATCTTTTATACGAGTTTGAAGAACGATAGTATGAACCCAATATATTACCTCCTGATGATTAATAAATGTAAGATACATAGTAGTATATGTAAATGAACTACTATTGGCATGTATGCCTATCCTGTATAAGGTGGTAGATTTGGAATATAAAGCACTCAAATGGTGAAATATAGTTTATTAGAATAATATGTATAACGATTTTTGAAGACGAAAAAATTAATAATTTGGTAGAAAAATGAACTGAAGTTCTAAATAAATTGAATTATTGATGAAACGCTTATTATACGAATTGCACCTGAAAAAGTAGCATTGTTATTTTTTGGTGCGATAATGTTGTCGTTTAGCGAATTGCTCCTATTTAAACGTTTGTATATTAGAGTCTTTATTCGTTACTTTTTATTTGTGCAGTTGGGCAGGAAGAAGACGAAAGGTATCGAATTCATTTACATAGGAAGCATTGTTTGCTTTTGGTGTGAATAATAGTTAAAGATACGTTGAAATATTTAAAACTGTAACGAAAGAGCTATTAAATAATAGAGGGAGCAACTTACATGGAAAATATATTAAAGGTATCTTCAAAATCAAGTCCAAATTCAGTTGCAGGTGCAATAGCAGGTGTACTAAGAGCAAATGGCAATGTGGAAATCCAAGTAATTGGGGCAGGTTCTTTAAATCAAGCAATTAAAGCAATTGCGATTGCAAGAGGATTTGTTGCTCCAAGTGGTGTTGATTTGGCTTTTGTTCCAGCATTTCAAGAGATTTCTATCAATAATCAAGAAAGAACAGCAATTAAATTAATTGTAGGTCCTAGAAAGAGAAGATCCTAATAGAGTGCCTTTATAGGATGTGATTTGAAAAGTGCGATAGAAATCGTCCTTTTCTTTTTTTATTTATATTTTAAAGTTGAATTTTTAGTAATAAGCATTAGTGTAGTTAATAAAAAGTGTCGCAAATGCTTGTATGACAGGCACTTGTGACACTTTTGTAGTTTTATATAATATAAAATGAACAATTCTAAAACTGCTCATTCTTCTCCCAAGATTCAACGATATAATGAGCAATTGTGGGGTTATATCCTTTTCCAACTAAAAACATAATCGCAGCGACTTCTGTTAAAGCGTGTTTATGTGAAGTATGTTTCGCTTCATTTAAACCATAATCTACCCAAGGTTTTACGAAATCTAATACAGGTTTCTTTAAAGGTAAAAATTGTGTACCGACAACTTGTTGAATTTGTTGTTGAGTCGGTTCTGTAATAGGCCCAGGTGGTAAAATTTGTGGTTGTGTAATATCTAAAGTCGGACCTGGTGGTAAAATTTGTGGTTGCGTTGGATCAATTGTTGGTGGTTTAGGTGGTGAGACACGTGCGTCGTAGTTGGGTTGATACATTTGTTGTTGGTATTGTGGTTGTTGTGGCTGAGTTACATACGGATTTTGTTGTTCTTGAGTTTGCGGTGCTGCATATGGATTTTGAGGATATTCATAATTTGGACGTGTGTCATATGGATTTTGTTGTTCTTGAGTTTGCGGTGCTGCATATGGATTTTGAGGATATTCATAATTTGGACGTGTGTCGTATGGATTTTGTTGTTCTTGAGCTTGCGGTGTAGCGTATGGATTTTGTTCATATTGTTGTTCTGGCTGTTGTAATTCTTGTTCCTCATATTGTTCTGTATATCTTTGTTCCGGTTGCTGAGGGTAAAATGGTTGTTGTGGATAAGGTGGTTGATTATTATAGAACATGTTTATTCCTCCTTCATGATGATGCCTACCACCTAGTGTATGGGCGGACAAGAAAATATGTGATGAAAAAAGGCGGGCGTGTTACAATAAGAAACTGGGTGAAGATAAAATGACAAAACAAGAAAAGATTAAAAAAACAATTACTTTTGTAAAAAATATTTTAGAAAAAGATGCGAGTGGGCATGATTGGTATCATATTGAGCGCGTACATAAACTGGCGATTTCTTTATCCGAGCAAGAAGGAGGAAATCGTTTTATAATTGAAATGGCAGCATTACTTCACGATGTGGCAGATGAAAAGTTAAATGAAAGTGAAGAAGCAGGAATGAAAAAAGTTTCTGATTGGTTAGAAGAGTTACATGTAGATGAGGAAGAAAGTAAACATATTCTTCATATCATCGCCAATATGTCTTATAAGGGTGGGCATGGCGGCGCAGTTGAGTCAGTTGAAGGGAAAATTGTTCAAGATGCAGACCGTTTAGATGCCCTTGGAGCAATTGGGATTGCACGTACTTTTGCATATGGCGGAGCGAAAGGGAGATTAATGTATGATCCAACAATTCCGCCGCGTGAAGTAATGACGAAAGAAGAGTATAGAAAAAATAACGATCCATCTTTAAATCATTTTTATGAAAAACTTTTAAAATTAAAAGACTTAATGAATACGAACGCAGCAAAACAAGAAGCTGAAGTTCGTCATTGTTATATGGAACAGTTTATAGAACAATTTATGAAAGAGTGGAATGCACAAATATGAAAATGTTAACTGTGGAGAACTTATCGAAATCATACGGAGAAAAACCGTTATTTGATGGATTATCATGTAGTATTACAGAAGGACAACGTGTCGGAATTATTGGTGTAAATGGTACTGGTAAATCAACATTATTAAAAATTATTGCAGGGTTAGAAACTCCTGATACAGGTGAAATGACGCATTCACGTGGATATACAATTAGTTATTTATCACAGCAACCAGAGTTTGATGAAAAACTAACAGTATTAGAGCAAGTGTTCCATGGTGATACACCTTTAATTCGTCTTCTTCGTGATTATGAAAAAGCACTATTAAATATTGAAAAAGATCCAAGTAATGAAAAAGTACAGGAACAATTATTTGCAGTGCAGCAACGTATGGATGCAATGAGTGCATGGGAAGCAAATGCAAATGCGAAATCTCTTCTAACGAAATTAGGAATTACAGATTTCACTGCAACTGTTGGGAATTTATCTGGTGGACAGAAAAAACGTATCGCAATGGCACAATGTTTTATTGAAACACCTGATTTATTAATTTTAGACGAGCCTACGAACCATCTTGACCATGAGACAGTTGAATGGTTAGAAGAATATTTAGCAAGATATACAGGGGCGGTATTACTTGTAACCCATGATCGTTATTTCTTAGATCGTGTGACGAATCGTATTTTTGAATTAGATAATGGTAAACTATATAGCTACGAAGGAAACTATAGTACATTTTTAGAAGCGAAAGCACTTCGTGAAGAGCAAGAATTGGCACAAGAATCCAAACGCCAAAATTTATATCGTCGTGAACTTGCTTGGATTCGCCGTGGTGCAAAAGCCCGTTCTACGAAACAAAAGGCGCGTATTCAGCGTTTTGATGAGTTAAAGGAACAAGAAGGGCCAGCTGCAAAACAGTCAGTTGATATTGCACTAAGTGGAAGTCGTTTAGGAAAGAAAGTACTTGAGTTAAAAGATGTAACGAAAAAATTTGGCGATAAGACGGTATTACATAATTTTAATCATATTGTGAAACCAGGCGATCGTATCGGAATTATTGGGGCGAATGGAAGCGGGAAATCTTCTCTATTAAATATGCTTGCAGGCAAGTTATCTCCTGATAGTGGTGAAGTTGAAGTAGGACAAACTGTAAAAGTTGCTTATTATACGCAAGAAAATGAAGAGATGAATTTAAATCAGCGTATGATTGAATACATTAAAGAGATTGCAGAAGTTATTCATACAACAGATGGAAAAGTAATTGGTGCATCTCAAATGTTAGAACGTTTCTTATTCCCGACGCATTCACATGGTACACCGCTTGGTAAACTATCTGGTGGTGAAAGAAGACGTTTATATTTATTACGTATTTTAATGGGGGAACCAAACGTACTATTACTTGATGAACCTACGAATGATCTAGATACACAAACATTAACAGTACTAGAAGATTATTTAGAAGATTTCCCAGGTGTCGTTTTAACTGTATCGCATGACCGTTACTTCTTAGATAAAGTAGTAGATGAACTGTTCATCTTTACTGGCGGAGGAGAAGTGCGTGAGTTCCTAGGTAGTTATACAGATTATTTAGAAATGGAAAAAACGAAAGAACTTATTGAGAAAGCGGAAGTTCAAAAAGAGAAAAAAGTAGTAGAAGCAGCTCCAAAACAACAACGTAAACGTAAACTTTCATACAATGAGCAGCGTGAATGGGAAACAATTGAAGATACAATTGCCGAACTAGAAGAGAAAATTGAGTCAATTGGAGAAGAACTTGCGAAAGTTGGATCTGACTTCACAAAGGCACAAGAATTATCTGAAGCACAGCAGAAAACAGAAGAAGAGCTAGAAAAAACGATGGAAAGATGGAGTGAACTATCAGATATCGTTGAAGGATTAAAATAAAAACAAGCTGCATATATTGAAAAGTAAAGAGAAAAACTTTACACTATTGGTAGAACCTATTTTAGGAGGGAAAAAATGAGAACATCTAATCCAATGTTGAAAAAAGAGGCATTTCGTAAAGAGGGAGCAAGCGCTTCTGCGATGACTATTGGCGGAACAGTAGGCAAAACGTTTATCATGCTTATCTTGCTACTTGCAACGTCTGTCTATTCATACATACAGATGATGCAGGGTACGATGAAAATGCCAGTGTTAATTGGTGCATTAGTAATTGCGGCAATCATCGCATTTGCATCTATCTTCTTCCCGCGAATGGCACCAATTGGGGCGCCAATTTATGCGGCGGTAGAAGGAGTTGTATTAGGAAGTATTTCAGCAGTTTATACAATGAAATTTGGCGATTCTATCGTTTTAAACGCTGTATTACTTACAATTTCAATTCTATTTGCAATGTTAGTTTTATATGCAACACGCGTTGTAAAGGTAACTGATAAATTCCGTACGGGTGTAATTGCAGCGACAATGGGAATTATGGTTATGTATTTAATCGTATTCTTATTAAATATGTTCGGTGTAACTGTTCCATATATTCACCAGGGCGGTACAATCGGTATTATCATTAGTGCGGTTGTTATTGTAGTTGCTGCATTAAATTTATTACTAGATTTCGATTTAATCGAAAGCGGTGCACGTAGCCAAGCTCCAAAATATATGGAATGGTACAGTGCAATGGGTCTAATGATGACTCTAGTATGGTTATACTTAGAAATTCTTCGTTTCGTTTCTTACTTTACGAAAAATGACTAATGAAAAAATCCTGCATGAAATGTGCAGGATTTTTTTATTTTCAAAGATAAATTGAATGAATGGTATAATGTGGATGTTAGAAGTTTGAATGGAAGGGGATGGAATATGATGAAAGAGAAGAAAGGGATTATGAAAAAACTATTTTCTAAAAGTTTTTTCATAGAACTAGATGATGCTTTAACATATCCGTCAGCAGAATGCATTATTTCAGCCATTGAAGGGTATGCAGCTGAATGTAATGAACTACTAAAATTTGAGAGTAAAGTTAAACCGATTACATTCTACTTAGACGATGCATTGTTTAGCGCTGAAATAAAGATGGCTCGCGGAGGGTATTACATCTCTTGCAGTGAAATATAATATATCTTGAAACCTTACATGTTCATAATATGTAGGGTTTCTTTTTTGCTTTTTTATATGCAAAGTAATCCTTTTTACTTTAGAAATATATAATTTTATCCTTTTTACCCTTCACACATTTTTCTTTACAATGAAGAAAAACATGCGAGGTGGTATAACTTATGATGAATCGAGTTGTATTAATCGGTAGATTGACAAAGGATCCAGAATTATACTACACAAAACAAGGCGTCGCTTATGCACGAATATGTGTTGCAGTGAATAGAGGATTTCGAAATAGTTTAGGTGAACAACAAGCAGATTTTATAAATTGTGTCGTTTGGCGAAGAGCAGCTGAAAATGTAACAGAATATTGTACGAAGGGATCACTTGTTGGAATTACAGGGCGTATTCATACGAATAATTACGATGATGAAAAAGGAAAGAAAATATATAGAACTGAAGTTGTGATTGAGAGTATTACCTTTTTGGAGAGAAGGAGGAAGGGGGCATCGTAATAAAAGGGGATTTTAAGTAATAGCTTCGGAAAAAATTGTGGAAAGTATTTTAATAAATTTAAAGAAGGGGTACTGTCAGCAATTTTGAAGAAAAATACGCTAACGAAAATTATAAATTTAAAATTTTTTATACTGAATATTGAAAGACTCCTCTGGAAATGGTTACTCATTGAAGTGGGATTATTAGATTGGTTCTATTCCACATTTTTCACGGTACTTGTTAATCTTTTGAATCATTGATTTATTAATATTGAAGATAATTATGTGCATATTAATCACATAATTTGTCCCTATCAAAATGAACTTTTCTTGCATCTACTATATTGTTAAGAATATTTTATTTTGAAAGGATGTGATTATATGGCTCATAAATCTACGGGGGTTTTTCGAGTTCCGGTTTCTGAGAATGATATTATTCCAACTGCTCTCAATATTATGTTAAACAATGATTCACGCTGCCATACTAGTAATGTAACGGTAATTGTTAAGAGAAGTCCAAACACTTTTTTCCCAACGCAAAATGAATTAGTTGAAATCTCTCGTACTATTGTTTCTTTAGGACCAAACAGAACATCTAAGATTGTGTTGTTTACTCCAGAATTCCATATAGAAGATTTTCTTGACGTTATCATTAGAGGAAATAAAGATGATGTTGAGGATGTTCTTGTGTATTCTTTCTTAGCGGACTCAGAAGGTCACAATCTTCCATCTACTGTTTTCAGAAATGAAGAATATACTTTTGCTTGCTAACACCATGATGATGTATATCATACACAAATATATTTGACATAATATGGAATTACCGTAACGAAAAAGGCGAACCTCTTAATTTCATAAAGGGTTCGCCTTTTTTCTTTCTATCACTCTAAGCAATTCCATTAATTCATCTTTCGGAATATCCACAATCAAAATGTCTTCAGAAATCAATTCTCCACCAACAAGTCCCTCAGAGCGCATTCGTATGAACGTTTTTATATATAAATCGTTCTTCTTTCTTAGTAGTATCCTCCAGAGCTTTATTTATTAACTGCACTTCACTTTAAAATGAATGATCTAACTAGGATATAGATACCTCTTTTTATGTAGGGCAAAGAGAACAAATTCCCTCCTTAAAATAAAACCTATCGGAAGCGAACGGTTTTAAAATTTCGTTCCTAATTTGAAATGTAAAAAATGAAATAGTATGGTAGCGGGAAGAAAGTAGTAAAATTAAGCATCCGAGTAGGAGTATAGAGTGATAACATGTTACAATACAGCTAAGAACACGCAATAAAGGAGAGTTTTTTACGTGAAGATTAAAGCAATTGAACCGACGCCAAGTCCAAATACAATGAAAGTTATTTTGAATGAAGTATTACCATCAGGAGCGCGTAATAATTATACAAATGAAAATAAAGAACAAGCACCAGTACAAGTGCAAGAAATTTTGAAAATTGAAGGCATTAAAGGTGTGTATCATGTAGCAGACTTTTTAGCAGTCGAGCGTAATGCGAAGTATGATTGGAAAGTTTTATTACAACAAGTTCGTGCCGTTTTCGGTGAAGAAGTAGTAGAAGAAAGCGAAGAACAGCAACTTTCTCACTTTGGAGAAGTGAAAGTATTTATTCAAATGTTCTTTACAATTCCGATGCAAGTGAAGTTAACAGATGGAACGACGGAAGAGCGTGTTGGTTTACCTGATCGTTTTAAAGAATCAATCATGAAAGTGCAAATGTCTGCACCTAACGTTGTGAAAGAGCGTAAATGGGTAGAGCAAAGTACACGTTACGGTAATTTTGAAGAAATAGGGAAAGAAGTAGTAGAAGAAATTGTTGCTGCTTATTCAGAAGAACGTGTAAATGAAACAGTTAAAGAATTATTAGATCAGGCTGGGGCAGTTGAAGTAACGATTCAAAAGCGTGAGCCATATAAAGTAACAGAAGAGATGATGAAAGATTCTGACTGGAAAAATCGTTTTGCAGCTTTAGAGCAAATGGATCCTACTGAAGAGGATATTCTAGTGTTGAAAATGGCGTTAGACGATGAAAAAGTATCTATCCGCCGCATAGCAACAGCTTATTTAGGTATGGTAAAAGGTGATGAAGTATTACCGTTATTATATAAAGCGTTATTAGATCGTTCAGTAAGTGTTCGTCGTACTGCAGGGGATTGCTTATCAGATGTAGGTGACCCAGCAGCGATGTTCGTTATGATTAAATCGCTGAAAGACCCAAGTAAATTAGTACGCTGGCGTGCAGCTATGTTCTTATTTGAACTTGGAGATGAAAGTGCGATTCCGGCATTAAAAGCAGCGCAAGATGATCCAGAGTTTGAAGTAGCGATGCAAGCTCGTCTTGCATTAGAGCGTATTGAAGGCGGCGAAGAAGCGAAAGGTTCTGTATGGAAACAAATGACGGAATCTCGTAAAGGGGAATAATATATGATTGTTTTCTATGATAGTTGGTGTCCGATGTGTACTGCAGTGGCAGAGCGTACGAAGAAATTAGATAAAAAGGGTAAAATGACATTTGTTTCATTTCGAGATGATGATGTAGTTAAGAAGTATGATCTTTCTCAAGAACTACAAAGTAAGATGGAGCAAAGGATGTATATTTTTAAAAATAATAAATGGTATGACGGAATTCATAGCATAAACGTATTAGCGAAGGCTGTTCCATCTTATTGGTTTGCAGTGCCTTTTATAAAATTATCTATCGTACTTGGATTTGGAAGCAAAGTATACGATTATATCGCTAACAATAGAAAACTTGTCCCAGTTGGACATTGCCGCGGTGGGGTTTGTGAAATCCCTTCAAAAAAATGAAAACGTCACTATCTTTCTTTTGCACCTATTAATAGAGCGTGATATGATGAATTTGGAATGAAAGTTGAAGGAGAGATACAAGATGTCAAATGCTTATGAAGAATACATGCGTCAAATGGTAATTCCAATGCGCCAAGAATTAGTGCGTTCTGGATTTGAAGAGTTAACTACAGAAGAAGCTGTTACAGAATTTATGGAGAATGCATCAGGTACAACATTAGTAGTTGTAAACTCAGTTTGTGGATGTGCAGCTGGTTTAGCGCGTCCATCAGCAGGTCAAGCAGTTGTTCGTGCTGAAAAACAACCTGATCATCTTGTAACTGTATTTGCAGGTCAAGATAAAGATGCTACTGCAAAAATGCGTGAATACTTCGGAGAAATCCCTCCATCTTCACCATCTATGGCATTATTAAAAGGAAAAGAAGTTGTTCACTTCATTCACCGTCATGAAATTGAAGGTGCAACTATGGACGAAATTATTACGAACTTAGAACAAGCTTTCGAAAAGAATTGCTAAAGAAGGGGGAGAGTAAATCTCCCTCTTTTCTTTATATAGAGGTGAAATAATGATAGTAACAACAGCAGGACGAACAAATAAAGAAATGACATCTTATGCAAAAAAAATAGCGACAGAATTAAATAGTTCTTTCGTTATACGTAATGATATACCTGTGCACAAACTGCATGAGAAATATGAACAAGATGTGCTTGTCGTAGGGAAGAACCGATTAGCTATTTACCCTGAAGGTACGGAAGAGTCGTTTTTCTTTCATCCAAACTCAGCAATGTTTCGTGTGAAAAGGTTAATGCGCGGAGAGCACGATCCGTTTGTACAAGCTGCTAAATTAGAGAGCGGAATGACGGTGTTAGATTGTACGCTCGGCATGGCATCAGATAGTATTGTAGCTAGCTATATTGTTGGTGAAAGTGGAAAGGTAACAGGACTTGAAGGTAACGAATATATGGCTTACATAATGGAAAAAGGTTTGCAAACATGGTCTTCATCAGTTGCTGAAATCGATAAGGCAATGCAAAGAATCCATGTAAAGCAAACAGAGCATTTCGCTTTTTTAACGCAATGTGAGGATAATAGTTATGACGTTGTTTACCTTGATCCGATGTTTGAAGAAACTGTCATAGAATCAGATGGAATTAAAGGATTAAAACACTTCGCTTTGTATCATGATATTACTGATGAAACAATTGCGGAAGCGAAGCGTGTGGCGAGAAAGCGTATTGTTCTGAAAGACCATTTCCGTAGTACTAGATTTGAAAAACACAATTTTCACGTATACAAAAGAAAAAGTGCAAAGTTTCATTTTGGCGTAATTGACCCTTGCTAATTGTTTGAAAAGATGTATAATAAGCAATAATTAATTAAATATACTGTCTGTGATGAAGAGAGTAGTCTTTTTCAGAAGGAAAGCGAGCTAGGGATGGTGTGAGCCTAGTGCGGAAGAAAAAGATGAAGCGCACTTCGGAGACGCTTCTTGAACGAATAGTAGAGTAAGCCGAGGTCCCCTGTCCTCGTTATAAACGGGAAAGTGGTTCGTAATGAACAACAAGGGTGGTACCACGGGTTAAAACTCGTCTCTTATATAGAGACGAGTTTTTTGTGTTTAAAAAAATAAGGAGGTTGTAGTATGGAATATAAAACACAGTTTGCGAAAAGTTTATCAAATATTTTTGTAAATGAATTAACGCAAAATCAAATTTTAGATTTAATCGAAACACCGAAACAAGATGAATTCGGAGATGCAGCGTTCCCATGTTTTTCACTAGCGAAGCAATATAAAAAATCACCAGCTATTATCGCAAAGGAAATTGCGGAGAAAGTAAATGATCCGTTCTTTACGAAAGTAGAGGCTGTTGGTCCTTATGTAAATGTATTTTTCAATCGTGAAACTGTAAGTGATGCTGTATTAAAAACGATTTTAGCTAAGAAAGAAGAATACGGTCAAAATTACTTTGGATGTGAAAAAACAGTAGTTATTGATTACTCATCTCCAAATATTGCAAAACCTTTTTCGATGGGGCATTTACGTTCTACAATGATTGGAAATTCACTGAAACATATCGCTGAAAAATGTGGCTATGAAGTTGTAGGAATTAATTATATTGGGGATTGGGGAACACAGTTTGGAAAGTTAATTACTGCTTATAAAAAATGGGGAAATGAAGCAGTAGTTAAAGAGGATCCAATCCGTGAATTATTTAAGTTATACGTTCAATTCCATGAAGAGGTAAAAGACGACGAAGAACTAGAAGAAGAAGGGCGTGCTTGGTTTAAGAAATTAGAAGAAGGTGATGAAGAAGCTGTTGAGCTTTGGAATTGGTTCCGTCACGAATCCTTAAAAGAATTTTCTCGAATTTATGAACTTCTCGGTGTAGAATTTACTAATTTTCAAGGAGAAGCTTTTTATAATAACTTAATGGAAGATTTCATTGGGATTTTAGAGGAGCATGAGTTGCTTGAAGAGTCAGAAGGCGCATTAGTCGTTAATTTAGAAGAAGAGGGAATGCCGCCTTGCTTAATTAGAAAATCAGATGGTGCGACTATTTACGCAACACGTGACTTAACGGCAGCGTTATATCGTCAAAACACTTATGCATTTGATAAAGCCCTATATGTAGTTGGCCTGGAACAAAGTTTACACTTCAATCAATTTTTCACTGTATTAAAAAAGCTTGGCTACAATTGGGTTGACGGCATGGAACATGTACCGTTTGGGTTCATTTTAAAAGACGGTAAGAAAATGTCGACACGTAAAGGAAGAGTTATTTTACTTGAAGAAGTACTTGAGGAAGCAATAGACCTTGCAAAACAAAATATTGAAGAGAAAAACCCAAACTTAAAACAGAAAGAAGAAGTAGCAAAGCAAGTCGGTGTAGGAGCAGTCATCTTCCACGATTTGAAAAATGAGCGTATGCATAATATCGAATTCTCATTAGAAAATATGCTGAAATTCGAAGGAGAAACAGGACCATATGTACAGTACACACATGCGCGTGCTTGCTCTATTTTAAGAAAAGAAAGTGTAGAATTTGAAACGTGTACGTTTGCATTAAAAGATGATCATAGCTGGAGCGTCGTAAAATTACTGAATAAGTTCCGACAAGTAATTGAAGCAGCCTTCAACAAAAATGAGCCATCAATCATTTCGAAATACGTATTAGATGTAGCACAATCGTTCAATAAATATTATGGAAATGTGCGTATATTGGAAGAGAGTAAAGAGAAAGACAGCAGACTGGCATTAGTTTATGCTGTGACGGTTGTATTAAAAGAGGGATTACGTTTGCTTGGGGTGGAGGCACCTGAGGAGATGTAACATAAAAAGGTGTACGTATCATAGTAGATATGTATACCTTTTTTATATTTATAGGAAAGGTATAAGCAAAAGTTTCATTTTTTTAAAACTAAACTTAACTTTTCTTTAAAGTATAGGAATGTCTTTATTAAATGGAGAATTGTAATGTTATATAAGGAGGCGTTAGGTTTGGAAACATACGACTGGAACAGTAAACTAACATATTTAAAAAATACAAGAGATTTATATTACAACGACGATTATGTAAGTTTTTTAGTAAATTCAGTTTGGAAGATTAATAAGCCCGTACATATCGTTGATTTCGGTTGTGGATATGGTTATTTAGGCTTAGTATTAATGCCGTTACTTCCAGAAGGTTCAAAGTATACAGGCATTGATAGTGGAGAAACATTACTTGCTGAAGCGAGAGAGTTGTTTCATCTACTTCCATATGAATCAGAATTTATTGAGGGGGATGCTACAGAAATTGAATTGAACGATAAATACGATATAGCAATCTGTCATGCTTTCCTATTACATATGAATACTCCAAAAATGATGTTAGAAAAAATGATACATGCAATTAAAAAAGGTGGTAAAATAATCTGTTTTGAACCACATTGGATTTCAAATATGTCTTCATATGTCTTAGATGGAGAGAATCAATCGGAAATTATTAAACTAGGTGCTTTGCAGAAGTTATTTGAAAAAGACGCGCAGAGAAACGGTAAAGATGGAAATATTGGCATGAAAATACCGATGTATTTAAGTAAATTAGGTGTGAAAAATATTGAGTGTAGAGTGAGCGATAAAGTGAACTTTTTAGACTCTAGTATGCATCACAATGATAAACACAGTTTGTATCATTCATTAAGAGAAGAGGGGATTGCGGACAACCCGGGTGATAAACAGCAATTTATAGAACGTTTAATGATAAGAAGATTAACATATGATGAATCATTAGCTCAATATGAAGCAGAACTACGATTTTTTAAAGCGCTCCATATACATTCATCTTTAGTATATGCTCCGAATATGAAAATTACATTTGGTGACATAGAATGTTAAAAGGTAGCAATTTATTGAGGATTGACATTTTTTATCGATAAGTCGATATTCACCGTATAATCGCTGATATATTTGAATTATCGCCGATATAATTTCATGTACTGATTTTGGCCTTGAAAAGATAAGATCCTCAATTCACGTTATTCCATATAATTAAACAAAATACGAAGAAAAACAATCATTTTTACTATATTTTGTTATAAATTCGAATAATATTAAATAATACTATCCATTATAGGAGATTTTAGTTGAATACCTACAATATGATGTGTAAAATCTAAGCAAGTAGCAGTTTAAATAAATATTCGAGGTGAATGCATGCTAGATTTTAAGCAGTTAGAAGCTTGTTTGAAAGACAAGAGATTTGTAGATGGATTACAGGAAATAAATAATGAAATTTCATATATAAAAGAAACGAATACTTTATCCTATGTGAAGACTTGGCTTGCTAATATTCCTTCACATAAGGAGTTTGATATATTAATTCGCCTTACTGATGAAGGGCTTATGCACCAATACAGTTCATTCCTCATTCGCTACGCTTATAAAAAATTCCCAAATATGAGAACGCTCTCTTTATATTGTGATGAGTTAATTGATGAGCGAAAAATCCTTGAAGCAGAACAGTTGTTAAAAGACTCTTTAGAAGAGGCAGATAAAGAAGAAATAGATGACGATTTTTTAGCGAAAACATATTTTACTTTAGTACGATGTTTATTAGAAATGAAACGAAATGAAGAAGCGCTCATTTATATGCAAAAAGCAGAGGAGTACAGTACAAGTGCGGTCTTTGATAAATGGGGCTACGTCTATATGCATACAGGTGAATGGGAGAAAGCAGAAGAACAATTTTTAGCTGGAAAGCAGCATAAAGATTGTGAAGAACTATCTACCTACTTATTATCACAGTTATATGCGAATAAAGGGGAACAAAAACATGCATTACAGTTAATTGATGATGCGATTGTAAAGTTTCCACAAGTACCATATTTTCATTTTGAAAAGGTAAAGTATTTATTAGATTTAGCGAAATATGAAGAGATGTTAGAGGTAATAGATAATATTAATAGTACGCTTCCTTATCATGCTTATGAAACTTACTTTGTACATTTACGTGCAGAAGCGTTGTACAAAATGAATAAACTTGTAGATTTACAACAGTTATTAAAAGAAGAAAAAAGTTTAAAAGGCTCTTTATATCATAATTTAGAAAAAAATCCAGATGGAAAAAAGGTTCACCTGCCGATAGTTCCAATTGTACAAAAGGATAATTATTGTGTTCCGACAAGTTTAGAAATGATGTTGCAGCTATGGGGAGAAAAACGTACACAAGATGAAATAGCAGAGTTTATTTTTGATATGACAGGCTCAAAGTTTTCCGATACGGTCTCTTATATTGAAGAGTTAGGCTATGAATATCGTTATTTTAAAGGGAATGAGGAAATTTATAAGATATTACTCGACCGAAAGATCCCCGTTTTATTAAGTATAGACATCGAACATGCTTCACATGTGCAAGTGCTATCAGGATATGATGATACGTTACAAGCTTTTTATGTTCAAGATCCAAACTTTATAGAACCAGTTCTTGTGGAATATAGTAAATTGCAAGAGAAATATCGTTATACAGGTTGTTTGGCGATCACGTTTGTTCCGAAAGAAAAGAAGGAAAAACTAGCATTTTTAAGTGAAGAAGAGAATCATTATTTTAAATCCATTTTCTCTCTTACAGATCATTTAGATGAACAAGATAAAGAGGGAATTAATAACTTAGTACAATTTTTAAAAGAGACGAGTGATAATCGGAATACGTGGTTATATACGATGAAACATTTAGATGTTGAAGTAGATAAAGAATTTATTTTATATTGTATAGAAAAGTTAATGGAAAAGTTTCCGAACTCGGATTTTGTTAAATTGCATGGTGCACAGTGCTTTATTCGTCTTCAAGAAATGGAGAAAGCTGAGCAAATGCTGGCAAGTGTTGAGAAGAAAAATAATCGTGCTTTATATCATTTGATAAATGGAAGATATGCATTTGAACAGGAAAGTTATATAGAAGCGATTACAAGTTTTCGTTCCTCATTACAATTGGACGCAGATCAGCCGATCGCCTGGAGTTTCCTTGCGTTATCTTATATGTATATCGATCAATCTGAAAATGCGTTGCAGTTTTCTCAAGTAGCTGTAGAACGTAGTCCAGAAAGGTTCACTTTAACGAATCACGGTTTAATATTAATAGATTTAGAAAGATATGAAGAAGCATATGAAATCTTTAATAATTTGTTAAGAGAATATAAAAATGAGGCGCATGTATGGTATGAACGAGCGAGATGTGCGCATCAATTAGGGAAATTACATTTAGCGATAAAAGGACTTAAAGTGGCGATTCAGTTAGATAGTAATGCGCCTTACATTTATACGAAACTTTCAGAGATCTATGAATCTGATTTGAAGGATGAGAAAAGCACAAAAGAAATTTTATTAAAAGGTATTGAGAATTGTGATGATAAGGCGTCTCTATATGTAAGATTAGGTGATTATCATTTTCAAAATGATAGTCTGGAAGAAGCAGAAACATTATATAAGCGTGCTTTAGAAGAAGATAATGAAGATGTTTATTCTCATTTCGGACTTACGCAAGTTTATATGGCAAAAGAGCGATATGATGAAGCGAAAGAATATATTCTTGGTCTCGAAACACAAATTGAAAAGAGCCAAGATTTCCTTATGAATGCAGGAATGGTTTTATGGGATGCAGAGGTTGAACTTGGTGGAAATGAAGATGGGTTTAAAGTAGCATTGTCTAAGTTAGAGAGTGGTATAAAGCAGAGTGAATATAATGTAGCAAGTGCGTTAGATGAATATGTGAATCGAATTAAAGGAACTGTATTTGTACAACGAGGTATAGCATTCTTAAGAACGTTACAAAAAGAAAGAAATGAAGTAAGTGAATACAGTTGTTATGCAGGTATTTTACATGAATCTATTGGACAGTATGGCCAAGCGATGAAAAGATATAATAAAGCAATAGAACAAAAGAAAACGGCATTGCCATATTACCGAATTGGTGAAACACTTATGGCATTAGGACAATTGACAGAAGCAAAACAAGCGTATGAAACATGTTTAGAGCTTGATGAAAACTTTTTAGGTGTACATTTACAACTAGCAGAAATATACGAAAAAGAAGAAGACCGTTTCAAAGAACAAATTCATATGGTTCAGGCGATGAAAGAAGAGCCTTTGTATATAAATATGGAATATTTGGCACAGCTTTCAGTAGAAATAAATCTTCAAGAAGAGTTGCTAAAGGAATTAGAACATCTAGCAGGCGAAGTACCCGAAATATGGCGCTTAGATGCGATTGCGTATGTGTATGGAGCGATGGATGAAATAGATAAAGAACAAGCACAGATTGAAGAGGCGCTACAATTAGATAGTGAGCATGCAGAAGTTCTATATCATTATGCAAAAGTATTAGTGAAAAAAAGAGATGCAAAAGCGATTGAAGTTGCAATGAAAGTAATACAAAAAGATGTAAATAATGAACGTATATTTGATGTTTATGTAAAAGCGGTAGAACAACATAAGAAATTGTCTAACATCCGGGATTTTCTTCATACATTAAAAGTGAAAAAAGCAGAAAGAAGTACAGCATTCATGTGTGCAGCAGCTGCGGTTACGGAAAGATGGATTGAACGTCAACAAAATGAACAACCGAAAAAATCTATATTTACGAGAGCTTTTTATCGTATGAAAAACCGGGCAAAAGAAATTTCAATGGTTACAACAATTATTGAGTTATATGAAATCTCATTAAAGTTAAATCCAAAAAATAGTATGGCAGCACAACGATTTGGATTATTTTACGAAAATGTATCGATGAATAAAGAAGCGATAGATGTTCTGCAAACATCGTTAGAAAATAAATGGGATTATGAGGTAGCGAAGCAACTTGTAAATCTTTTCATTGAGTGTGAGGACGAAGATTTGTTACAAGATGCTGTAGAGTTAATGAAGCAATTAGTTCGAGAGCTACCGGATGATTATGATACGCTTCTTATACAAGCGCAAGTATTCTTGAAAGTTGGGGAAGAAGGAAAAGCAGAAAAAATATGCTTACAATTAACGGAGAAAACACCGTTTGTAAGTAGAGGATTCCTTGCTTTAGGAGAAATATACCAAAGTCAAGAGAGATATGAAGAGGCAATTCAGTTATTAGAAGATGCTTCTATACATCATCCAAATGATACGGCAATTCTTCTCTCATTAGCATCTTCATATCATAGTGCCGGCCAAACGATAAAGGCAGAAAAAATAACAAGTGAAGTAGTAACAATGGATACGAGTGATCTGTTAGCAAGATATGATCATGCTTGTTATTTAGCGTTATTAAATAGAAATGCAGAGGCGAAAGAAGAGCTTGAACATGTACTTCGTGAGGATGAATCTGGATTTTTTGCTGAACTTATCGAAGAAGATGAAGATCTAGCAAGACTGAGAGAGTTTGAAAAGTAATTGTATATGTATATAAGTAGTGAAAAAAGGATATAAATAAAAATATATTTTGAATTAGTTGACAATTTATTGTTAAATGGCATAAAATAGCTTTTAACAAAGTATACAAATCTGAAGACGAGAAAGAGTAAAATAATGAACTGTTCCCCAGAGAGCCGGTAAAGTGCTGAAAGCCGGTGTTCAGACGTTATTTGAAAATCATCTCCGAGGAGCCGAGGCTGAAAGTAAGTAGGCCCGGACGGATGTCTACCGTTACAAAGAACGCGTATGTTAGTACGTTGCTAAGCGCTATTAGTGAAAAGCTAATAGAATTAGGGTGGTAACGCGGGTAAACCCGTCCCTACTTCATAGGGGCGGGTTTTTTGTGTGCTTTTAAAACATTCAAAGGAGTGATTGTAGATGAAGAAAGTAGATGTAAAAGAGTCAGCTGTAGGGAGAGAAACACGTATTCGTAAGCAGTGGAACGAACAGAGCATTTTTGAACAATCAATTCAGAATCGAGAAGGCGCGCAATCGTTTGTGTTTTATGAAGGACCACCAACGGCGAACGGTTTACCACACGTCGGCCATGCACTTGGTCGGGCAATTAAAGATTTAGTAGCAAGATATAAAACGATGGCCGGTTTTAAAGTAGTAAGAAAAGCAGGATGGGATACACACGGTTTACCTGTAGAATTAGGTGTTGAGAAGCAACTTGGTATTTCTGGTAAACATGAAATCGAAGAGTACGGAATTGAGCCATTTATTAAGAAGTGTAAAGAGAGTGTATTCACATATGAAAAGCAGTGGCGTGAGTTCACTGAAAGTATCGGTTATTGGGTAGATATGGATGATCCATACGTTACTTTAGAAAATCCATATATCGAAAGTGTATGGCATATTTTAGGGACGATTCATGAAAAAGGCTTGTTATATAAAGGGCATAGAGTTTCACCGTACTGCCCAAGCTGTCAAACCTCTCTCAGTTCACATGAAGTTGCACAAGGGTATAAAACAGTAAAAGATTTAAGTGCAACAGTTAAGTTTAAAGTGGAAAATAGTGAAAATGAGTATTTCTTAGGTTGGACGACAACACCATGGACACTTCCAGCAAATGTTGCACTTGCTGTACATTCAAATATGGAATACGTTAAAGCGAAACAAGAAGGTCATGTATACATTGTTGCGAAAGAACGTGTACAAGAAGTATTAAAAGAAAAATATGAAGTATTATCTGTTCATAAAGGTGAAGAATTAGTAAATACATTTTACACAGCACCATTTCCAATGAAAGAAGTGACAAATGGTTACCGTGTTATTGCAGCGGATTTTGTAACGGCAGATAGTGGTACTGGACTCGTTCATATTGCTCCCGCATATGGGGAAGATGATTATAGAGTTGTTCAAAGTGAAGGATTGTCGTTCCTACATGTTGTAGATGGAAAAGGTGAGTATACAGATGCAGTACCATTTTTGAAAGGTAAATTTGTAAAAGATTGTGACGTTGATATCGTTCGTTATTTGGCGAAGGAAGGTTTGCTATATCATAAAGAAAAATATGAACATAGTTATCCGCATTGCTGGCGTTGTGATTCACCACTTCTTTATTATGCAGGAGAAAGTTGGTTAATCCGAACAACTGCAATTAAAGATACATTTTTAAAAAATAATGATTCTGTTACTTGGTATCCGGATCATATGAAACATGGACGTTTTGGTAAGTTTTTAGAAAATATGGTTGACTGGAATATTAGCCGAAATAGATATTGGGGAACACCATTAAACGTATGGGAATGCGAAAGTTGCGATCATCAGTTCGCACCGAAAAGCATTGCTGAATTAAGAAAGCATAGTAAGAAAGAAACACCTGAAGATTTAGAATTGCATAAGCCGTATGTAGATGAAGTGCAAGTCTGCTGCGGGAAATGCGGAGGCACAATGAATCGCACACCAGAAGTAATCGATGTTTGGTTTGATAGTGGTTCTATGCCATTTGCACAATATCATTACCCATTTGAAAATAAAGATTTATTTGAAGAGCAGTTTCCAGCGGATGTTATTGCAGAAGGAATTGATCAAACACGCGGCTGGTTTTATAGTTTATTAGCAGTATCAGCACTATATACAGGCAAAGTGCCGTATAAACGAGTGTTATCACTAGGGCATGTTTTAGATGAAGAAGGACAAAAAATGTCTAAAAGTAAAGGCAATGCACTAGATCCAGTTGATTTAGTAGAGAAGTTTGGTGCAGATGCGCTAAGATGGGCTTTACTCGTTGATAGTGCCCCGTGGAATGCGAAGCGTTTTTCTGAAAGAACAGTACTGGAAGCGAAATCTAAATTTGTAGATACATTAGTCAATGTGTATAGCTTCTACGTTTTATATGCAAATTTAGATGAGTATAATCCGAAAGAAACGTATGACGTAAAGCTTACGAAATTAGACGAATGGGTATTATCAAGATTGCATAGTACAACGAAAAAAGTGAGAACAGCACTTGATGAGTATCAATTTACGAATGCAGCTCGTGAAATTGCAGCACTTGTAGATGAAGTGAGTAACTGGTATGTAAGACGCTCACGTAATCGTTTCTGGGAATCTGGTATGAACGCTGAAAAAGCATCTGCCTATGAGACACTTCATGAAGTGCTTGTAACAATTAGTAAATTAATTGCACCATTTACACCGTTTGTCGCGGAAGACATTCATCTGAATTTAGAAGGAAGTAGCGTTCATTTAGCGGATTATCCAGTTGTAAATGAATCACTACTTCAGCCGAAATTAGAAGCGGAAATGGATGCTGTTTTACAAGTTGTCGAACTTGGAAGAAGTAACCGTAATCAGCATTCTTTAAAAGTAAAACAGCCGTTAGCTGAGCTTGTATTACTTGAGCATAAAGAGAATGATATCGATTGGGAATCTTATCGCGATATTGTAATGGATGAGCTAAATGTGAAAGCATTCCATGTTGAACTGGATGAAACGAAGTATACATCATATCAATTGAAGCTCAATTTTAAAACAGCAGGGCCGAAGTTCGGTAAAAATGTGAATGCAGTAAACGGCTGGTTAAAACAATTATCACAAGAAGAAGTACAAAAATTTGTATCAACAGAAAGAGCAGTTTACGAAGCAACATCAGGAGAAGAAGTGGTTGTAACCGCTGAAGATGTGTTAGTTGAGAAAGTTGCAAAATCAGGATTCTCTAATACGACTAACGGACAATATACGGTTATGTTAGATACGAATGTAACGGAAGAATTGTTACAAGAAGGAGTAGCTCGTGAATTCATTCGTGCGGTTCAAGAATATCGTAAGCAGTTGAATTTACCAGTTAACTTACGAGTTGATGTGATTCTTGATGCAGAGGAAGAACTACAGCAAACGTTAACGAATCATAAACATCTATTGGAAGAAAACTTACTCGTCAAGCAATTTACATTTGGCCACTTAACGAATGAAGACGACGAGCTTTCTTTAGGGGAGACAAAACTCCGAATTAAGTTAAGCGAGGCTAATTAATGAAAAAAGGAAGTTGGAATCATTCCAACTTCCTTTTTTGTATGAAGGGAGATTAACCGGATGATTTCCTCATAATCCACTCGATAGGGACACTGGAAAATTTCTTTCTTCATATTTTAAAAGTATAAGGTTGAAAGAATTGATAAAGAAATATATTTCTAAAGTATTGTTTTCGTTTTACACATAAATATTGAGAAAATTTCACTTACCCAAAATGTAAAGGTAATAGAATTGCTCGTATAGAATTACTCGTAGATTCACTTTATTTCGTTACTTGTCGACAGTAATAGCCTTATAGGAATGGGGTAAAGGTTTCAATTTATTAGGGGGAGTGGTTTTATGTTAAACAAAAAAATGGTGGCAATGGCAATGACTGTACCATTAGTAATGGGGACGATTTCTACAGTTTCCGCATTGGAAAAGAAGCAAGTAAAGGTAGAAGCTTATTCACCACAGAAAAAAGCAGTTGAATATTTAAAAGGGAATGCCAATCAGTATGGATTAAAGCCCGATCTTTCAGACTTGCAATATATTTCTACAACAGAAACGTCAGTAGCTTCATATGTTAGGTTCCAACAAGTAGTAAATGGCGCGCCTGTATTTTCAAAACAAATTACGGTTACTCTTAACGGAGAGGGAAAAGGAGTACTTGCTGTTTCTGATTATCAACCTGTTACAGGTGTGAAAGAAGTAACGACAAAAATTAGTGAAAAAGATGCAATACAAAAATCAATGGCGTATGTTGGAGAAGCGAGTGAGCAAAACTTATGGGCTCCTACAGAAAAAGAATTCGGATATATTGTAGAAGAAGGTGTCGCTCTTCCAGTATATAAAGTGGTAGTCCATTCTAATAATCCATTCGGTGCATGGGAAACATTCATTGATGCAGAAAATGGAAAGTTAATTAAAAAGGTTGATATAAACCGAAAAGCTGAAGGGTCAGGAAAAGTATTTTTACCTAACCCGGTCGTATCTAGTGGTAGTAAAGTAGGACTAAAAGATAATAATGATGCAGATTCAACAGCTCTAACGAACCAATTGAAGACTGTTACGTTAAAAGGTTTAGATGGAACAGGATTTTTAATTGGAGAGTATGTAACGATTTCTTCAAAAGCGATGACGAAATCTACAAACTTACAATTTAACTATACACGTGCAAATGATAGCTTTGAAGATGTTATGTCGTATTATCATATCGATACATTGCAGCGCTATATTCAAGGACTAGGCTTTAAAAATATTAATAATCGTTCGATTAAAGTAAATGTTAATGGTACAACGGATGATAACTCATTCTATTCTCCATCAACGAAAGCTTTAACTTTCGGTACTGGCGGAGTTGATGATGCAGAAGATGCTGGTATTATCGCGCATGAATACGGCCATTCAATTCAAGACAATCAAGTGCCTGGATTCGGTAGCTCACCAGAAGGTGGAGCAATGGGAGAAGGATTTGGTGATTTCTTAGGTGCTACTTATGAAGATGCAGTGTCGACTACAGGGTACGGAAAAGCATGTGTTGGAGAATGGGATGCGACAGCTTATTCTAGTTCGGATCCAACATGCTTACGCCGATTAGATACGAATAAAGTATATCCGAAAGATATTACGAATGAAGTACATGATGATGGGGAAATTTGGGCTCAAGGACAATACGAAATGGCACAAGCTTTTGGCCGTGATGTAGCAACAAAAATTATTTTACAATCACATTGGTCATTAACGCCAAATGCTAAATTCCGTGATGGAGCAAAAGCAATTAAGCAAGCGGATGCTCTTCTATATGGCGGACAACATGCTGCTGATATCGATCGTATTTGGGCAGCAAGAGGAATTAGTACGAATTAATATAAAAAGTCGTGGCGTTTATAAGCCACGACTTTTTAATTTACATAAGAACTGGTACTAGTAAATAAATTAATATCAATGATAATGTGAATACATCCGCAGCCTCATTTACTTTTTAGATTCTTTAAAAACAAAATGCTCTTTAAATTTTCTAGACTCAACTTTTTGACCGTTTCGCATCGAGCGGAAAGGGTGTTCTTGCCACGTAATAATCACGTCAACCTCATCTGTTTTTGTAGAAATAGGTAAGTTAGCATGTTCAAATCCAGTTTTGTTGCTTGCTAAACGACTTTCCTTTAGGGAAAAGAGTTCATATTTCGTTTTTGTATTTGGCTCGTTGCGGAAGACTTCAACTTGTACGTTATACACTTCGCTTTTTCCGAGATTTTTTACAGAGAAATAATATGTTTGAAATACACCTTTTTTAGGTTGCAACAATTTTTTACTCGTTTTTTTCACTTCATCAATATTCACTTGCCATTGATTAGAATGTTGAGAGATTGGTAAAGATTTTGGTGAATATGCGTACGTTTCATTTACTACAATTAGGCATAACAAAAGGAGAAAGAAACTAATTGCTTTTTTCATATGTACACCTCCGCTACAATTTTGCTATTAATATGCGTGGGAAACATGTAAATTATGTAATAAAATGGAAATGTATATAGAGCGTGAAAAAGACTAGTGTAAATCTAAATGGGAAAATAATAATAGAACATGAAAAATACGCATATATAACGGTAGATGAAGAATCTTAAATAAAAAGGCTTGCGTTTTATAAAATAAAGAGATAGAATACTCTGTAAATATAAAAAGTGATGATCAGGAAAAGTACATGATGCAAAGGTCTACAGAGAGCAATCGGTTGCTGGGAAGATTGCGATACCGCATGATGGAAAGACACCTGTGAGTGTTGCTTTGAACGTGATTATTAGTAAAAGCAAACGGTACCTACCGTTATCAGGGCTAAGATGGTCATTGTGACAATTTGGGTGGTACCGCGGAAAAAATCCGTCCCTATTTCTAGGGGCGGATTTTTGTATTCTTTGAAAGGAGGTGAGTGAACGTGGATGACGACGATGACAACAATAACGTAAATAAAATGAAAACTATTGGAGGGAAATATAATGGATCAAATAATGACGCGTTCACTCGCTCAAGCGTGTACGGAGCATGTTGGAAAAGTGGTACTCTTACAAGGGTGGGTAAAAAAGATTCGTCATCTAGGTAATGTGAGTTTTTTATTATTACGGGACCGAACGGGAGTTATTCAATGTGTATTAGAAAACGAGTTAGCTGGATACAAAGTTGATGTAGAAAGTGTCGTTCAAATAGTTGGTGAAATTGTAGAGACTTCGAAAACAGAATTAGGGGTTGAAGTACTTGCTCATGAAGTGAAAGTATTAAATGGTGCAGAACAACTTCCATTTGAATTAAATAAAAAGAAATTACAAGTTGGTTTAGATCAACTATTGAATGAACGAGTATTATCGTTAAGACATGAGCGAACCGCGGCGATATTTAAAGTGAAAGCTACACTCGCTCAAAGTTTTAGTGACTATTTAGCAGAGAACGATTTCATACGTATATTTACGCCGAAAATTGTTTCGCAAGGGGCAGAAGGAGGAGCGAATGTTTTTAAGCTTCCATATTTCCAAAAAGAAGCTTATTTAGCTCAATCACCACAGTTTTATAAACAAATGATGGTAGCGGGAGGATTGGAACGTGTTTTTGAAATTGCACCTGTTTACAGAGCGGAACATCACAACTCTTCCCGTCATTTGAATGAATATATATCGTTAGACGTAGAGCTTGGATTTATCGATGATTTTCATGAAGTGATGCAATTAGAAACGGATGTTTTACGACATATGTTTCAGCAAGTAGGAGAAACATGTGAGAAAGAACTACAACAATTACAAATAGAAGTACCTGTCATTACTGAAATACCGAAAATTACATTATCAGAAGCACAAGAGATTTTGAAAAGTAAGTATCGAAAAGAATCACCGATTGGAGATTTAGATACAGAAGGTGAAAAGTTACTAGGGAAATATGTGAAAGCAACATATAATAGTGAATTTGTTTTCATTACACATTATCCGAAAGAAGCGAGACCGATGTATACGATGCCGAATAAAGAGAATCCAACTATTACTGATTCTTTTGACTTATTGTATAAAGGATTAGAGATTACGTCAGGTGCACAGCGTATTCATAATTATGATCTATTACTCGCATCTTTTAAAGAAAAAGGATTACACCTAGAGAAATTTCAATCTTATTTAAATACATTCCGATACGGTTGTCCACCGCATGGCGGTTTCGGCATTGGGCTAGAAAGGATTGTATATAAACTTTTAGAATTAACGAACGTACGAGAGGCGAGTGCTTTTCCGAGAGATTGTACACGTCTTACACCATAAAAAAGAACCTTCGCGATTATCGCGAAGGTTCTTTTTTAATGTTCTTTTATTTTTACATTGAAAGTTTATAAAAAACCTTTTCGACAAAAAAATTAATATATACCTTGACAGTTATAAATATAACCGATATACTTCATATTAATTTCAAAAGAAAATATATTCTAAATATTAAAATGTGTTGAATAGGAGTAGTAAGGTCATGTATTTGTGCAGAGAGCTATGGGTTGGTGCGACATAGTCAAATGACATCCTGAACTCGCCTAGGAGCAGTAAGGTGGAACGGAATTACATTCTTAGTAAATCTTAACGGTTAACCTTCGATATTAGGTTTGTAATCAAACGATTACTACTAAGGTGGATTCATAATGGAATCAATAAGGGTGGTACCGCGTTAAGTAAATGGCTTAGCGTCTCTTTTTATAAAGAGATGCTGAGCCATTTTTTATTTTATAGAAAAAGAAATGGAGGGTTTATTCGGATAGGTATATAAAATTTAATTATTTGTATAAAAAGATTTAATTAGGAGGAAAATAAGATGAAACAGACGGAGCAATGGACTTCGAAATTAGGATTTATAATGGCTGCAGCAGGATCAGCAATTGGATTAGGCGCAATATGGAAGTTTCCTTATATCGCTGGGAAGAGCGGGGGAGGAGCATTCTTTTTAATCTTTATATTATTTACTGTGTTAATTGGACTACCACTATTAATAGCTGAATTTATGATTGGACGCAGTACACAGAAACAAGCAGTTGGCGCATTTAAAAGTATTGCACCAAATACAGGGTGGCACTGGATTGGACGCCTTGGCGTTGGAACGTGTTTTATATTACTTTCGTTTTATAGTGTTGTAGGTGGATGGGTATTGATTTATTTATTTAGAGGAGTAACTGGACAACTTATTACTCCGGGACAAAATTACGGTGCATTATTTACTGAAACAATTGGAAATCCCGCTTGGGCTATTACTGGACATTTCGCTTTTATGTTCATTACGATATGGGTTGTATCAAAAGGTGTACAAAACGGAATTGAAAAAGCAAGTAAATATATGTTACCAGCATTGTTCGTTTTATTTGTCGCCCTTATTATTCGTTCATTAACATTGGATAATGCAATGCAAGGTGTGAAGTTTTTCTTACAACCAGATTTCTCAAAGATTACTTCAGAAAGTATTTTGTTCGCAATGGGCCAATCGTTCTTTGCGATTAGTATCGGAATATCAATCATGGTTACGTATAGTTCCTATTTAAATAAAAAAGAAAGTTTACCAAAATCAGCAATAACAATTGTTGGATTGAATTTATTTGTTTCTTTATTTGCAGGTCTTGCAATTTTTCCAGCAGTATTTTCATTAGGAATGGAGCCGACGGAAGGGCCTGGATTGCTATTTATCGTATTACCATCTGTATTTAGTCAAATTCCATTTGGCGGATTGTTCTTAACGGTATTTCTTGCGCTATTTACATTTGCCACATTAACATCGGCGTTTTCTCTACTAGAGACGGTTGTTTCAGCATTAGCAAATGGTGAACAAGAAAGAAGAACGAAACTATCATGGATCATTGGTTTCTGTATTTTCTTAGTAGGTATACCATCTGCGTTATCATTTGGAGTATGGAGTGATATTACGATTTTTGGTAAGAATATTTTTGATGCGGTAGACTTTTTATCTAGTAATATATTAATGCCACTAGGAGCGCTATTTATTAGTATTTTCGTATCATTCAAAATGGAAAAGAAGGTGCTAGAAGCAGAATTTTTTGTAGGTGGAAATTACGGAAAGAAAGTATTTACTTGTTGGGCATTTTTACTTCGGTTTGTAGCACCAATTGCCATAATCATCGTCTTTTTAAATGTAATAGGAATTATTTAACATAAAATGTTATAATATTCAGTAAAAAAGAAGGTGATGATTATAAAGGCGAATTTGATAGAAGCAGGGAAATACATGGACATTAGAGGGAAGAAGTTATATGTTGAAGCACATGGAAACCCTAAAAGTAAGCCTGTATTATACTTGCACGGCGGTCCGGGAGAGAGCTGTTATGATTTTTCATTTCATCAAGCGGAACGTTTAAAAGATTCTTTATATGTAATTATGATAGATCAAAGAGGTGTTTGTCGCTCAGAAGAAATTCTTGAGGACGAAGCTTTTGGATTAAATGATTTGATTGAAGATTGTGAAGAACTAAAAAAAGTATTGCAAATTGAGAAGTGGTCTGTAATTGGACATTCTTTCGGTGGATATGTAGCATTGTTATATGCATCGATATATCCAAGTTCAATAGAGAAAATAATATTTGAAGGACCAACTTTCGATTTTGCATTAACAAGTAGAGCTTTGTTACAAAAGACAGGGGATTTATTAAAAAAGTATGGAAAAGAAGAAGTAGCAAAAGAGTCCATCGCTTATTCATCTAGCAATGCTAGTTCCGAAGAGTTGCTTGAAGCTTATATAAGATTAAGCGATGAATTAGAAGAAAAAAGAATGGAGATTTACAATAATAATGAAGATAGGACAGATGAGAGTTTATACAGTGATCAAGAGTGGGAAGTATTTTCAAAACGCTCCAAGATTCATTTTGATAGATTAAAATTAGAAGGCGCATGTCATACATCATTATTATCCAAAATAAAAGATGTACAAAATCCAATGTTATTACTTGTAGGAAAACATGATGTAGTAACGTGTGAAAAACAAATTGAAATATTTAATAAAGATGCTCGAAACGGCAAGTATATTGCATTTGAAGAGAGCGGTCATTCACCTCATTATGAGGAAGCGGATAGATTCGCAGAAACAGTCATGTATTTTTTGAAATGAAGAAAAGGGTGCTTCTATAAATGAGAAGCACCCTTTCTAAATTTCTGGATATGTGATTGTTATGTTAGGCCATTTACTTTGCCAATTCTTTTTAATAACTCTGTTTTTGTACATATGTATACGTCCTTTTGATTCGAGAAAATGAGCTGTTGGTCTCACTTGTAATGAAAGAACATCTCCAATACCGCACGGAGCTGTTAATATAACATTGTTTTTTTCGTCTAATGTAACCCCTAAAGCCGTTGCTGTTTCAGGGAATTTAGAAATAGCATCAACAGAAGAAGAATATGGTGGCATGTTGTTCACCACATGCATACGAGCTTGATTTTTAACCGACCAAGGTATAGAAGCATCCATATTTGTTAGTGTTTTCTCTACGGATTGTTCATATGTCTCGTCTTTATGTAATGGATCAAAATAGATGACATCAACGTCCGGTGTAGCAGTTCTTACTTCGTAGTTATGCAAAGTATCCCAAAGTTTAGAACGAACAAAACCGGCGCAAATCCACCAATCAGGTAGCTCTAGTGATTTTGCTATGTGTAATACGTTCATCATCCATTTGTCGTTTTCTATTAAGCGAATTACATCTTGTTCTGTTTGTATCTTCATTGATAAATTCACCTTCCTAGTAAATTAATGCATCAGTTCAATAATCCATAAAATCCAGTAAGCACCTGGTACGAACAACAGTTGTGCGAGTAAAGTACCGAGAAGTCTAGATATCATTAACCAACCATACATTTTACTCATAGATTCAGCACCATTTTCTGATTGTAAAGCACGCTCTGTTAATAGAGCAATGCGTGGATCGAGCAATACTGTTAATAAAATAGTAGCAAAACCATTCACAAGGCCAGAAGCTGTACTTGCATTTGTTGCGTAATCTGGATTTAGAAAAGAAGCATAAAGGGCAGAAAGAACACCTGCTGTATAAATTGCAGTAGCAAACATGTTAATAAGCATAATACGCTTTGGAATACCACCGATACGCAATCTATGAATCATTTCAAATCTTGGAAAGCGCACATATTTTTTTGTGTACTTTAATTTTTGAATGTTATTTGTTTTCATCATTCGAATGAAAGAACCATCTGTTTCAAAGTTTTGAATGACATATCCAAATAGTTTTGTCAAAGTTGGATAAAGAATAATCGCAAGTAATGTACCTATGGAAGCAGATAATAGTACAAGTCGTATAGTATGCTCTAAATTAATAGAAGCATCTCGTTTTGCTTCATCGACAATCCCGCCAATTAAAAAGGCTTGTAGTAAATTTGAAGTTCTTGAAATAAGTAATACCATTCCTACGACAGATAAGGCAACGACAATCTTTTTTAAACGAACACCAGCTAATCGAATACTATAAGAACTAGTTTCGACTGCGTGGATGACAATTGTGAAAGCCATTATAAAAATTAACGTAATTGACATTTGTTTCACCAGTTTCTATTGAATTAATTGTAACTTTCTTACTTTATCATATCTATCCGTCTAATGTAACCGAAACTATGTAACATAGAAAAAGTGATTTTTTTGAAAAAACAAATAATGGTAGTATAGTAGAGGTAGAGTAGTAAAAAAACCTTTAGTATTACATGTAAAGTAGGATGAGTGGGGGATTAAATATGTATACAACATTTTTATTTGATTTAGATGGAACAGTAACGGATCCTAAAAAGGGGATTGTAAATTCAGTTTTGTACGCGTTAGAAAAGGTTGGAATTGAAGAATTACATGTAAGTGAGTTAGATTCATTTATTGGTCCTCCTATTCAGCAATCATTCGTAGAGAGATATAATATGAATGAAGGAGAAGTTGAACGAGCTGTTTTTTATTTCAGGGAATATTTAAAGCAACGTGGGTTGTTGGAGAATAGTGTATACGAGGGTATTCCAAATCTCCTAAAACAATTAAAAGATAACGGAAATCGTTTATTTATAGCTACTTCAAAGCCTACTATTTTTGCTAGACAAGTAATAGAGCATTTTCAACTAACGAATTATTTTGAAGATATCATTGGAAGTAATTTAAATGGAACAAGAATAAAAAAAGAAGAAATAATTGCACATATTTTACTTCAGAATGAAGGACTTAATAAAGAGGAAGTTGTTATGATTGGAGATAGAAAGCACGATATAATAGGTGCAAATCATAATGGAATTGCTTCAATTGGCGTTTTATATGGCTATGGTAGTGAAAATGAGTTGATTGAAGTTAGTTCGACCCATATAGCGAAGGATATAGAAGAACTACACCATTTTTGTATAGAAAATAGTTTAATAAAAAAATAAAAATAGAGACTAACAATCCCTTTATAACGTATGACGATGAAATCGTTTCTGTTTAAAGGGATTTTTCATATGTAATCGAATATGTATAATTAGACATTTTAGTATGAAAAATTTGTATGAATTAGAGGAGGGATGTCAGAAATGAAAGATTAGTAGAAGTTTATCAATAAAAGATTGAATTTTCAGTTTAAAGGAGGGGTATAATTGGAGCTAGTTATTATATTATTAGCACTTAGCTTACTTATGTTTGTAGCCTATAGAGGGTTTTCTGTTATTTTATTTGCACCAATTTTTGCATTATTTGCGGTATTTTTGACAGAACCTAGTTTTGTATTACCTTTCTTTTCTAATATTTTTATGGAGAAAATGGTAGGGTTTATTAAACTATATTTCCCGGTGTTTTTACTTGGAGCAATTTTTGGGAAAGTAGTAGAAATGTCAGGAATTGCTGATTCTATTGCAAAGACGATTGTAGAGTTGGTTGGAGAAAAACGTACAATTTTAGCGATTGTTTTAATGGGTGCTATTTTAACATATAGTGGTGTTAGTGTATATGTAGTGGTATTTGCTATATTTCCGTTTGCAGCTAAGCTTTTTCGACAAGCTAATATTCCAAAGCGCTTAATACCTGGAACAATTGTCCTTGGAGCAGTAACATTTACAATGGATGCGCTCCCTGGATCACCACAAATTCAAAATGTAATACCTACAACATTTTTTAAAACGGATATTTATGCTGCACCGATACTTGGTATTGTAGGGGCAATTTTTGTTCTCACGTTAGGTTTATTATATTTAGAGAGTAGGCGTAAGAAGGCAAAAGCGGCAGGTGAAGGGTATTTTGGTTTTAACGATGGGAATACTGAAATGGCAGCATCTTTGGAATTAGAGCAGAAAGAAATACCGCTGTTAAATAGTTTAGAAATTACGAAGGTACAACAACTTATTGCTTTTATACCACTTATTTTAGTAGGTGTAATGAATAAAGTGTTTACTATTATGATACCGAAGTGGTATCCGAACGGTTTTGACTTTTCAGCAATTGGTATGAAAGCATTTGGAAAAGTAGAATTGAGTGCGGTAGTTGGAATATGGTCTGTAGAATTGGCACTTATAATAGGAATTTTAACAACTCTTTTATTATACTGGAAACGGGTAGTAACAGGATTTCAAGCTGGATTGAATACAAGTATAGGTGGAGCACTACTTGCAACAATGAACACTGGAGCGGAATTTGGTTTCGGTGGTGTCATTGCAGCACTTCCAGGTTTTGCAATTATGAGAGATGGCATTTCTGCAACGTTCACAAATCCTTTAGTGAATGGAGCGGTAACGACGAATATTTTAGCCGGTATTACAGGTTCTGCATCAGGAGGAATGGGGATTGTTTTAAGTGCGATGGGGGATAAATTTATTGCAGCAGCTAATCAATTTGATATCCCATTAGAAGTTATGCACCGTATCGTATCAATGGCATCAGGAGGAATGGATACATTACCACATAACGGCGCTATTATTACTATTCTTACAGTAACAGGTTTAACACATAAACAGTCATATAAAGATATATTTGCTATTACAGTTTTGAAAACGCTTGCTGTGTTTTTAGTTATCGCATTCTATACTATTACAGGAATTTATTAAAAATAGATACTATATGAATTGTAAAGGTTTATTTAGTTGATATTTTATAAACTAAACATTAATAAGGGTAAGAAGGGGTGGAGTATTTGCAAGAAGTTGCTGAGTTTCGTATGCCGAAGTCTGTACTATATGGAAGAAATTCGATTGAAAAACTGGGGGAACAATCAAAGAAGTTTGGGAAAAGAGCTTTTATAGTTACTGATACAATTATGGAGAAATTAGGGTATGTTGAAAGGTGCATAAAACAGCTAAATAAGAAAGGGATTACTGTTATTACATATAATAAAGTGAATGCTGAGCCTACAAATTTACACGTATTAGAAGCGTTAACGATTTGTAAAGAAGGAAAGTGTGATTTTATTATCGGTATTGGTGGTGGAAGTTGTATTGATGCTGCGAAAGCAGTAGCGGTGTTATATACTAATGGTGGAGCAATTGAATATTACGTCCAAAAAGATGTTGAAATAGAAAATGATCCACTACCACTCATTGCAATTCCAACAACTTCAGGTACTGGGTCAGAAGTAACAAGTGTAGCAGTAATTACGAATAAAAAAACAGATGTAAAAATGATGATGAAGCATCCGAGTTTTACCCCGCAAGTAGCGATTATTGACCCGATATTAACAAGTTCGGTACCACCTCATATTACGGCAGCGACAGGTATAGATGCATTATGCCATGCAATTGAAGCATATATTTCTAAATTTTCTCAACCACTTACAGATGTACTTGCTCTTTCGGCTATTGAAAGTATTATGAAATATTTACGTATTGCATATGAAGATGGAGGTAATATGGAAGCAAGGGAAGCAATGATGATCGCTTCATTACAAGCTGGAATTGCATTCTCAAATGCATCAGTTACATTAGTTCATGGAATGTCAAGACCAGTAGGGGCGTTATTTCATGTACCACATGGTATATCAAATGCAATACTATTACCTACAGTTTTAGAATATACAAAAGTGAGTGCAACAAAAAGACTAGCGGAAATTGGATGTTGTTTAAATAAAGATATGTATTCCTATTGTGATGAAGAAGTAGCCGATTATACGCTGAGGGAAATAAAAAAACTTTGTTTTGATCTTCGTATTCCAAATTTAAAAGAATACGGAATCGGTGAGGTTGAATTTGAAAATGCTATTTCAAAAATGGCCTCGGATGCAATTGAAAGTGGTAGCCCAGGAAATAATCCGCGAGTTCCTTCTTATAATGAAATTAAACAGTTGTATCGACAATGTTTTAATTATCAATATGAAGATTCTATAAAAACATTAGGGAATTAATTTCAGAATATTCACATAAAATTTCCTTGGAAATAGTTAAAACAAGACTTTATATTATAAACTTAAAGTCTTGTTTTATTGTGTATAATATACATAATAAAACATTGTTATTAGTTTAGAAAAAAGTTTAGGTAGGTGTGTTATATATGAAAACGATAGGGCTTATAGGTGGTATGAGTTGGGAATCGACTTCGGAATATTATCGAATTTTAAATGAAGAGATAAAAAGTAGATTAGGGGGATTACACTCAGCAAAATGTTTGATTAATAGTGTGGATTTTGAAGAGATTGAACGATTCCAGTCTAACGGGGATTGGGATGGAGCAGGAGAAGTATTAGGGAATGCGGCGTATTCATTGCAGAAGGGAGGAGCAGATTTTATAATCATTTGCACAAATACAATGCATAAAGTAGTGGAGAAAATAAAAGAGAATATTAACATCCCCGTATTACATATTGCTGATACTACTGCAAAAGAAATTAAAAGAAAAGGTATTCAAACGATTGGTCTACTTGGAACGAAATATACAATGGAGCAAGATTTCTATAAGTCACGTATAGAAGAGAATAATATAAAAGTAATAGTGCCAGTAGAAAAAAATAGAGAAAAATTAAATGAAATAATTTATACAGAATTATGTTTAGGAAAAATAACATCGCAATCTAGAGAATATTATAAAAGAGTCATAGAAGAGCTAGTGCAAAAAGGAGCACAGGGAATAATTTTAGGTTGTACAGAAATAGGATTATTAATAAAGCAGGAAGACGTATTAGTTCCGATATTTGATACAACTGTTATACATGCAATGGAAGCAGTAAATGTGTCTTTAGAAAATAGATTATAATTATATTATGTAAACTTAGTTCGTGTATGTGGAAAACATTCAGAAAATATTTTATAATGTAAGTGGTTACATTTAAGGGGGATGCGTATGTTTTCAGTTCAACCAATCGCATTTGTACATAATGAAAGAAAGGAAATAAAAGATGACGAATGGGGAGAAGTAAGATCCTGTATTACTTTAACTGAATTGTATACAGAGGAAAGTATACAAGGGATTGAAGAATTTTCTCATATTGAAGTTGTTTTTTATTTTCATAAAGTAACGGATGAACAAATTCAATATGTTGCTAGACATCCTAGAAATAATAATGATTATCCTAAAGTAGGCATTTTTGCACAGCGCGGGAAAAATCGCCCGAATCGCTTAGGTGTAACAATTGTAAAAGTGATAAAAAGAGAAGGTAAATCAATTATTGTTGAGGGATTAGATGCTATTGATGGCACCCCTATATTGGATATAAAGCCGGTAATGAAAGAATTTATGCCGAAAGAAGAAATTCTACAGCCTAAATGGGTAACGGATATAATGAGACAGTATTGGAAGGGGAATGGAGTAAAATGAGAATATATGAGGCAACAATTGCAGATTTAGATGGACTAGCATCAGTTTTTAATAACTATCGTATGTTTTACCGACAAGATTCCGATTTAGATGGTGCAAAAGTATTTTTACAAAATCGTATCGAGAGAAAAGAATCCGTTATTTTCGTAGCAGTTGAAGACGGTGAATATATTGGATTCACGCAACTATATCCATCATTTTCTTCCATTTCAATGAAAGAATTATGGATTTTAAATGATCTGTTTGTACAAGCCGCGAAGCGCGGAACTGGAACAGGTAAAAAATTATTAGAAGCTGCTAAAAAATTCGCATTAGAAAATGGCGCAAAAGGTGTAAAATTACAAACAGAGATTGATAATTTATCAGCACAGCGATTATACGCTGAAAATGGTTATTTAAGAGATAATCGTTATTTCCATTATGAATTAACATTTTAAAAAATGTAAGATTAAAAGAGACGTTTTCAAAATGAAAACGTCTCTTTTAAATTGTATTATAGTTGATTTAATATCCAGTTTGTTGCATCTTCAAAGTTTTCTGCAATGTAGTTTGGCTCAATATGTGCCCACCTGTCTCGGTACGTATGTAAAGCATCGTATCCAGCGCCTGTTCGTACTAATATTGTTGTCGCATTCACTTTTTCACCTGCCACAATATCAGTCCAACGATCACCAACTACAGCACATTGTGTTAAATCAAGCCCATGTTTTTCCGCTGCTTTTAGAAGCATGCCTGTACTTGGTTTACGGCATTCACAACCATCACCATGTTTGTGAGGACAAACGTAAATATCATCAAAACCGAAATCTTTTAATTCTTGTACAAAATCAGCTACAGTCGCTATTCCATCCGCGATACCTGGTTGATTTGTGAAAGAGAAAATTTTTATATTTTGAGCTTTTATTTTTTGCAGAGCTGCTTTTGTAAAGGGGAATAATGTAAAAGAACCAGGGTAATGTATTGTAGTGTCGCCGCCAATTGTACCGTCACGATCAATGAAAATTGCTTTAATGTTTGTCATATTTATAGTCCCTTCAAGTAAAAAGTAGTTTAAAAATGTTTTACAAATCGATATCCATTTACTTCATAACCTAATTTTTTGTAAAAAGGATGTGCTTCTACTCTTTTTGTTCCACTAACTAGCCATGTTCCAATGCAATGATGCTTCTTTGCTAATTGTTCTGCATAATCCATTAACACTTGTCCAATGCCTTTCCGCCGTATTGTAGAATCGACGCTAATAATTGAAATTTCTCCATAACGAGTTACATCTTCTAAATTTTCGCGTATACGAAACCCGAGTAATCCAAATATAGTTTCTTCTTCCACATAAACATATAAAAAATCAAAAGGACTCATTTGTACGAATTGCAAGCGGTTGTTCATATCTTCATAGGAAATAGAGGAACCTTTTAATTCTTTCGTTAAAGAACAAAGTGCATCTATATCATCTATCGTCGCTTCACGAATTTGAAAAGACATATTATTCACTCCAATAAAATGTAATCAAACATTTAATATTCTGTTAAAAAATGTTTTTTCCTGCTATGAAAATAAATATTTTATAATGATATATAAATAGTTATACTTCTTCATTTTTATTTATTACCAGCTGTAATTGCCGGGATTATTTTTATAGTATGGATTGGTTGGATTGTATTTTTACCATAGAAAAAGAGCCGAAAATGGCTCTTTTTCTAATCTGTCACACATTGATAAATAAAATATACTAAAACGAGTATGCTTGCGGCGGAATACATGACATCTAAAGTCATTTGGTCGCCTCCTTATTGTTGTTGTATTTTATTGTATGAAATCTTACAATTTCATATTCAAGTGAAAAATATGTGAACGTTAACAAAATTGTAAAGTGCAAAAATTACAATCATTTTGTATAATAGAAGAAACAACCGTTATATAAAGTGAAACTTTAATCAGTGGGGGGGGGTTCTTCATCCCCCACTGATTATTAGCCTTCACCAATCGGGCTTATACGGGCAGTTGATCCCCTGCCTAACTTTTTTACCTTCACTGAATTTTGAGGTGGTGGGGGTCTTGCTTACCCGTTAATGCGGGATAAAATATAATGAGTGAAAGGGGAGGGAACATAAATGCCAAATTGGTTTAGAAAAACCTTAGTCGCATTAATTACCGTATTTACATTTGGTTTAGTGACGCCTCCTTCCATATTGCTTGATAATGCCAAAGCTGCGGACAAGCCTACGAGTACAGCTGGGCAACAAAATTTGGAGAGCACGTCCTATACATATGAAGAAACGAATGACAGGTTAACCACCGATACTTTTATTACTTATGCAATGCAAGAAGCAGAGAAGCAGTCGATGCAAAAGTTTGGAACTAAAATTGGTCCAGTAATTGAAGATGAGTTTAAAGATGTAATATTACCGAAAATTGAAGAGGCAATTGCTGAGCTTGCAAATGATGTTCCAGAGGAGTCGTTGCAATCATTATCGATTTCTCAGAAACCCGCTGGTGGAAATAATGAAAAGATTTTTCACGTTTACGATACGAAATCTGGAAATGACTTACTACGATTTCATGTAAGAAGAGATCATCCACCGCAAGATGGTTATTATTTCAATTTCCATTATCATCGTTTTGATGATGGATACTCTGGACATCATGAACTAGGAAATATTTATTGGAATACGAATGTACCGCCAAAATGGCTTTCTTAAAAAGAACAAGAGAAAATCTTGTTCTTTTTTTGTTGATAAAAGGGTAAGACAACTATGTTGTTGAATAACATATGTTTAGGAAAAAAGAAGAAAAGGGAGTATGGAAATGCAAAAATATATTGTTTTTGACTTTGATGGCACATTAGTAGATTCACAAAATATATTTGTACCGATCTATAATCAAATAGCTGAAAAGCATGGTTATAAAACAGTAAGGGAAGAAGAAATTGAGCATTTACGTAAATTAACGATGCCCGAGAGATGTAAAAAACTCGATGTACCACTGTATAAACTACCGATATTAGCGTTAGAGTTTTATAAATTATATCAACCAGCTATAAAAGATCTCGTTTTGTTCCATGGGATGAAGGATGTATTAGATGAATTACATAAAAAAGGCTACGGGATTGCCGTCATATCCTCTAACTCAGAAGAGCATATTCGAGCGTTTTTACATAATAATGGTATCGAAAATATTCAAGAAGTGTATTGTTCTAAAAATTTGTTCGGTAAAGACAAAATGATAAAAAGGTTTTTAAAATCAAAAAAAATAACAGAGCAAGAAATGTTATATGTCGGTGATGAACAGCGAGATGTAGCAGCGTGTAAAAAGGCTGGTGTGAACGTAATTTGGGTATCTTGGGGATATGATGTCATTGAAACAGTAGAAAAAGATGCACCAGATTATATGGTTCATACGCCTATGGAAATTGTACAAGTCGTACAAGGGGCACATTCTTAATATGAATACACTTCGAGCAGGTATTCATCATATTGAATTTTGGGTCGCGAATTTAGAGGAGTCTATTTCTTTTTATGATAAATTGTTTTCGATAATTGGATGGAGAAAGTTAAATGAAGTAGCATATAGTACGGGAGAAAGTGAAATATATTTTAAAGAGGTGGGCGGGGAAATTGTAAGGACTTTAGGGCCTAGACATATTTGTTATCAAGCTACTCGTAGAGAAATAGTTGATGAAGTAGCAGATTTTCTTGCTAGTACAAAAGTGAAGGTAATACGTGGTCCGATAGAAATGAATCATTATTCGGACGGATACTATACGGTTGATTTTTACGATCCGAATGGATTTATTATAGAAGTAGCGTATACACCAAATGTAGAAATGTAAGGGGAATAAACATGAAGACAATTGCAGCACGGCAAAACAATATACAAATAGTAAAGGATGCAGCAAATATTGAAGAAATTTCTAAAGGTTTCTCACCTGATAAAAAATATATCATTACGACTATTAAAGATGAAAAGTATTTGTTACGGACAGGCGATATAAAAGAGTTTGAAAGAAAGAAAATAGAGTTTCAAATTTTAAATGAAATGCAAAAACGTAGTGTGCAAGCACAAAGGCCAATTGAAATGGGTTTGTTGGAAGAAGAAGGTTTATGCTACGGTGTTTTTTCGTATATAGAAGGAGAAGATGCGAAAAAATTGTTGCCTACATATACACTAAAAGAACAATATGATATTGGTATAGAAGCAGGAAAAGATTTAGCAAAAATGCATACATATGAAGCTCCTAAGGGTATACTTCCATGGTATGAAAGAGCCATGAAAAAACATCGAAAATATTTAGAGGCATACAAAACATGCGGAATAAAAATAAAAAATGATGATAAAATCATTAAGTTTATAGATGAAAATGAAATGTATGTACAAAACCGCCCAAATCGATTTCAACACGATGATTTTCATTTAGAAAATATAATTGTGCGGGATGGGAAATATGTAGGTGTTGTTGATTTTAATGGTTATGACTGGGGCGACCCACTTCATGATTTTGTAAAAATTGCACTATTTGCAAGAGACATTAGTATTCCGTATTCAATCGGACAAATAGAAGGATACTTTAATAGGAGAATACCAGAGGAGTTCTGGAAATTATATGCGGTGTACGTCGGCATGACAGTTTTCTCATCAGTTGTCTGGACATTACGAGCAGCACCGCATATGTTAGATGATATGTTAGAGCGTCTTACTATAGTTTTAGAGGATCATAATAACTTTGAGTTATCGAAGCCGATTTGGTTTCAATCAGATAAGATTGATATGAAATAGAAAAGATAGGTGTAATTCGCACCTATCTTTATTTTTTACCATCAAAATACTTATTTAATTTTCTTAAATATAAGCGACTGAGTACTTAACGTAGCTGGCACATGTAACTGAAGGGATGGAAATTCACCACTCACACTCATTTCATAAGCGAATAATAAACTCATTTTCATTCGGAATAAGTCAACTTTTGCAGAGAAGACGTCGTAATGATGATGTGTTAATTGAATGTCCATTTCCATGAATTGCACAAATAATGAATCATCTCGCTTGTATACTTGTAATGTTCCGTATGCAGGATGTTCGAAAGTACCAGTATAATCCTCTAATTTGTGAGAAGGTGTAGTCCCTTTAATTTGCTCAGGAAGGGATTCAGTTGCTTCTTTCATCATTTCCTTCATTTTTTCAGTATCTTCTACAGCACGTTTATGCCAATCGATGCCTTCTAATTCAAGTAGCTCGTCATAAATTTGGTTAGCAAGATAAGTAGGAAGTAATGTGCCTCCAGCATTCGTTAAAATGACAAGACCTACATTTTCTTTTGGCATGAATGAAACAAGTGCCGAAAATCCATCAATATTACCGCCATGATGAATCACTTTGTTACCACGATAAGCGCTAATAAACCAACCGAGGCCGTAACTATTTAATGGAGATTCAGGGAGTGATAGAACTGGTTGATCTGGAATTGAATTGTGTGGTGTATACATTTGTTGTAATAATTCAGAGGAGATTAATTCATGATCTCCAAACTTTCCTTTGTTTAAGTGAAGAAGTACCCAATTTACCATATCTTCAATTGTAGAATTAATACACCCAGCAGCGCCAACTGTATCGATGTTACGGAATGGAACTTCTTTTATTTCACCGTCTTTTTCAATGTAAGGTAAAGCATAATCCTCTGTAATTTGTGAATCTGTAACAGAGAAGTTTGTATGCCTCATATTTAAAGGTTCTAAAATATGTTCTGTAGCGTATTGCTCCCACGTTTGATTTGTAATGTTTTCAACAATGCAGCTAATTGTTGCATACATTAAGTTGTTATATAAAAATGCTGTTCGGAACGGTGCATCAAGTGGTAAATGTTTTATTTTTTCAACGAGATCTTTTCGAGATAAGGAAGAGCTGTACCAAAGAGCATCATGACGACTCACTCCAGTGCGGTGAGAGGCTAAATCCCGTCCTGTAACTTGTGAGGTAGCAAGTAGTTCACATAAAGAGAAGTTAGGTATATAAGACTGGACAGGAGTATCCCAATTAAACTTTTTTTGCTGTGCTAACAAGCTTAATGAAAGTGTGCCAAAAGCTTTCGTTGAGGAACCGATTGCGAACCGGGTGCTCGGTGTAACAGCCTCTTTTGTTTCTATATTTCGATAGCCGAAACCTTCTGAAAGAATAACTTCACCGTCTTTTATAACAGCTACAGCAGCACCAGGAACTTTTAAATCCTTCATCATTTTTTCAACCGTAGTTTGTAACGAAGTCATAACAGGAGTTTCAATTTTAGACATAATTCTAACCTCCAAATTTAAATTTTGTCCTACCGCACTATACTTTCGGTAATAGAAAATGAAAACCTTTTTAAATATGGAAAGTTAATAATTTTGTAAGAATTACTGAAAAAAATTTTTATTTATCAAGATTATTAAATTTGTTGTTTTTCATGTTATGATAAATTTCATATAAGATTGAAAGAAGGTTTTTCTACATATGAAACATGCTGAATATGAATACTTAAATTTATGCCGCCATGTAATGGAGCACGGTACGAAGAAAGAAGATCGTACAGGGACAGGAACTGTATCTGTATTTGGATATCAAATGCGTTTTGATCTGAGTAAAGGATTTCCTTTATTAACCACAAAGAGAGTACCATTTCGCCTTGTAGCAAGTGAACTACTTTGGTTTATGAAAGGTGATACAAACATTCGCTATTTATTGCAGCATAATAATAACATTTGGAATGAATGGGCATTTAAGAGCTGGGTAGAAAGTGACGAGTATACTGGGCCTGATATGACAGATTTCGGTCTTCGCTCACAACAAGATGAGGAATTTAAAGTGCAATATGATGAGCAAATGGACCTATTTAAAAAGAATGTTTTAGAAGATGATGATTTTTCGAATAAATATGGCTACTTAGGAGACGTATATGGCAAGCAATGGCGTGCTTGGAAAACGACGGCTGGTGAAACACTGGATCAACTAAAAGATGTAATTGAAATGATTAAAAAAACGCCAGATTCACGTCGCTTAATCGTTTCTGCTTGGAATCCTGAAGACGTACCGAGTATGGCATTACCGCCTTGTCATACGCTATTCCAGTTTTATGTAGCGGACGGAAAACTTTCTTGTCAGCTATATCAAAGAAGTGGCGACATCTTCCTTGGAATTCCATTTAACATCGCAAGTTATTCACTACTAACACATTTAATTGCACATGAATGTGGTCTTGAAGTAGGAGAATTTGTTCATACAATTGGAGATGCGCATATTTATACGAATCATTTTGAACAAGTAGAAAAACAATTGGCACGTGAACCACGTCCGTTCCCGAAACTTACATTAAATCCAGATGTGAAATCTGTGTTTGATTTTGAGATGGAAGATTTAACGATTGAAGGATATGATCCACACCCAGCGATTAAAGCACCGGTTGCAGTGTAATTGTAGAGGAGATGACAAGATGATTGTTTCATTTATGGTCGCAATGGACGAGAATAGAGTAATTGGTAAAGATAATAACTTACCTTGGCGTTTACCGAGTGAATTACAGTATGTAAAGAAAACAACGATGGGTCATCCACTTATTATGGGGAGAAAGAACTATGAAGCAATTGGTAGACCATTGCCTGGAAGACGTAATATTATTGTAACTCGTAATGAAGGGTATCATGTAGAAGGCTGCGAAGTAGCTCATACTGTAGAAGAAGTGTTTGAACTATGTAAAAATGAAGAAGAGATTTTTATTTTTGGCGGAGCGCAAATTTATGATCTCTTTTTACCGTATGTAGACAAGTTATATATAACAAAAATCCACCACGCATTTGAAGGAGACACATTCTTCCCAGAAATGGATATGACAAATTGGAAAGAGATTTTTGTAGAAAAAGGTTTAACGGATGAAAAAAATCCGTATACGTATTATTACCATGTATACGAGAAACAACAATAATAAAAAAAATTGATGTGAGTATTCGCATCAATTTTTTTTATTTGTATTTATAAATGTAAGTTTATAGATGGTATTCAATAGTGCTATAATGAAAGGTAGCATGTGAAAAATGCTAAAATTTTCAAAAGTATTAATATAGAAAGAGGAGGAGAATCAGTTGAGAAAAATATGGGGGATTCTTTTTCTTTGCTTAACATTCATGTTAGTTGGATGTGGTAAAGAAGAAAAACCACAAGAAGCGTTTGATACATATGTGAAATCATGGAATAAACAAAAATTTGCAGATATGTACGATCAATTATCAGAAAATGCAAAAAAAGATATTTCCAAGAAAGAGTTTACTGAGAAATATGAAAAAATTTATTCTGGTATTGAAGTGAAAGACTTAAAGGTAGAAACAGGGGAAGTAAAAGAAGATAAAAAAGATGAAGGCCCTGTTCCTTTTAAAGTAAGCATGGATACAGTTGGTGGTAAAATCACTTTTGGTCATGAAGCAAAAATGGTGAAAGAAAAAGATGGAGATAAAGAATCTTGGAAAATAGATTGGACACCTGATTTCATTTTCCCTGGCATGACAAAAGATAGTAAAGTGCGTATGCAAACGACGGAGCCAAAACGTGGTGAAATATACGATCGTAATGGAAAAGGTCTTGCGACGAATGGGAAAGCTTCTGAGATCGGAATCGTTCCAGAAAAATTAGATGAAACTGCTCCGCAAACGAAAGAAGCAGTAGCTAAGTTGTTAAATATGTCTGTAGAAGAAATTGATCAAAAACTAACTGCTAAATGGGTAAAACCAGGGTATCTTGTACCAATTGGAATTTTACCTGAAGGGGCAACGCAAAATACGTATATTGATTTACCTGGTGTTGCAACAAAACCTGTAAATGTTCGTACATATCCGTTAGGGGAAGCGGCAGCTCATCTAACTGGTTATATCGGAAAGATAAATGCTGAAGATTTAAAAACGCTACAAAAGAAAGGCTACCAAGCTGATGAGCCAGTTGGTAAAGCTGGATTAGAGCAAGTATTGGAAGAAAAGCTACGCGGTAAAAAAGGTGGCCGTGTCTTTGTAGAAGATGCACAAGGAAAAGAAATTAAAAATTTAGCAAAAACAGAAGCTGTTGATGGAGAAAATGTAACTTTAACTATCGATAGTGCTGTTCAAGAAAAAACGTATAATGAAATGAAGGGCGAAGCTGGTTCAAGTGCGGCAATTAATCCGAAAAGTGGAGAAACAATTGCACTCGTAAGTAGTCCAGCATATGATCCTAATTTAATTGCACGAGGAACATCGAAAGCACAACGTGAAGCTTGGAATAATGATCCGAAAAAACCGATGACGAACCGATTTACACAATTATCGGTACCAGGTTCTGTATTTAAGCCAATTACAGCTGCAATCGGTCTTGAAACGAAAACGATTGATCCAAAAGAAGAATTGAAAATTGAAGGATTGAAATGGACAAAAGATTCTTCTTGGGGCAATTATTACGTAACACGTGTGAAAGATGCAAATCCGATTGATTTGGATAAGGCAATGAAATATTCGGATAATATTTACTTCGCACAAGAAGCTTTGAAAATCGGAAAAGATAAATTTATGAGTGAAGCGAAAAAATTCGGATTCGATGAGAAATTACCAATTGAATATGGATTCCCAGCTTCTAAAATCGCAAATGATGGTATTAAAAATGATATTCAAATGGCAGATACAGGATATGGTCAAGGACAAGTGTTAATGACTCCTCTTCATCTAGCTTTAACATATGCGCCAATTGTAAATGATGGAACAATTCCGTCACCATATATCATTAAAACAGATAAACAACCAAAAGCTTGGAAAGAAAATGTCATTTCAAAAGGAAATCAGGATATATTAAAAACTGCTATGACTAAAGTAATTAATGATCCGGATGGTACAGGGAAAATTGCTAAAATTGATGGTATGACCCTTGCTGGAAAAACAGGTACAGCGGAATTAAAAGTATCTAAAGAGGCCGAAGGAAAAGAACTAGGCTGGTTCGCTGCATTTGATTTAAATGCACCTGATATGGTCATTACAATGATGATTGAAGATGTAAAAGGTAGAGGTGGAAGTAACATTCCAGCTGAAAAAGTGAAACATATTTTTCAAAAATAAAGGTTGATGAAGGACTATCTCCATGAAATATGGAGGTAGTTTTTTATTTAGTTAACATTTTAAATGGAAATATATAATTTATAGATTACAAAACAACTTATTAACTTACGAAAAAAAAGTAGCTATTTTTTATTGACATGAAGCGAGAGATTTTGTATTATACTTACATAAGGTAAGTTATTTACTTTCGAATTATAAATCTCAAATTAAAGATAAAATTAAAGGGAGAGAATACAATGACAAAAGTACTATTTATCACAGCAAATCCAAATTCAGCAGAAGGTTCTTTCGGAATGGCAGTAGGAGAAGCTTTCATCGAAGCTTATAAAAACGAGCATCCACAAGACGAAGTTGTAACAGTTGATTTATTCAATACGACTGTACCAGCAATTGATGCAGATGTATTTGCTGCTTGGGGTAAATTTGCAGCAGGTGAAGGCTTTGAAACTTTAACAGAAGTTCAACAACAAAAAGTTGCAGCAATGAACACAAACTTAGAAACATTTATGCATGCAGATCGTTATGTATTCGTAACTCCAATGTGGAACTTTAGCTATCCACCAGTAGTAAAAGCATACTTAGATAACTTAGCAATCGCAGGTAAAACATTCAAATATACTGAAAATGGTCCAGTTGGCTTATTAGAAGGCAAAAAAGCACTTCACATTCAAGCAACAGGTGGCGTTTATTCTGAAGGAGCATACGCAGCTGTAGACTTCGGTCGTAATCACTTGAAAACAGTATTAGGATTCATCGGTGTAAATGAAACTGAATATATTGCAGTTGAAGGTATGAATGCTAATCCTGAAAAAGCACAAGAAATTAAAGAAGCAGCAATTGCTAACGCACGTGAATTAGCAAAACGTTTCTAATATAGAATACTTAAAAATGTCCAAACACTTGTTGTTTGGACATTTTTTCTTCTTTTTCCTTCGTTTGTCTAGTATAATGAAGGTCGGAATGATAATAGGTGGGGGTTCTGTATGATTCAAACGTTTTTTAAAATCTTTTATTTAATTTTAATTGTAATTGCGATTACACCGAGAATGTGGCGTCTTAAAAAACAAGTAAATACGATGTCACCGCAAGAAAAAGATAGTGCTGTGTATAAAACGACAAATTGGTTTGGTAAAAAAATGGTACGTGTTGCTGGTGGGGCAGTAGAAGTAAAAGGGCTTGAAAATGTTCCGAAAGACAAGCCGGTACTAGTTGTAAGTAATCATCAAAGTAATATGGATATTCCTGTTTTACTAGGTTACTTAAATAAACCAATTGGATTCGTTTCAAAGGCAGAGATTAAGAAGTTTCCAGTTGTACCAACTTGGATGGAACTTATGAATTGTGTATTTATGGTTCGTAATGATCGTCGTCAATCTCTTCAAGCGATTAAAGATGGAATTGAACTATTAAAGAATGGACATTCTATCGTAATTTTCCCTGAAGGAACGAGAAGTAAGGGTGGCGAAATTGGAGAGTTTAAAGCTGGTAGTTTTCACCTAGCAGTAAAATCTGGTGTAGCAATCTTACCTGTAACGTTAGATGGTACATATAAAATGTTTGAAGCGAATGGAAATCGTATGAAACGAGCTCATGCAACAGTAACGATTTCTAAGCCGATTACACCTGAAGAGTATGCGAATATGGATATTAAAGAATTAACGAAGCATACACAGGATGTTATCGCATCACAATTACATAAGTAATAAAAAAGGTTTCAGCTTTCATCAAGCTGAAACCTTTTTTATTACGCTGCAGGTAAGACGTAAAAGAGTACACAGAAGAACATCATTGCACTACCGCCTAAAACGAAGAGGTGCCAAATGGCATGGTTGAAAGGTAGCTTTTCCCAAAGGAAGAAGATTGCCCCGACTGAATATAAAATGCCACCTGCTAAAAGTAGTGAAAAACCATGTCCAGTTAGATTTTCGTAAAGTGGTTTAATAGCAACGATTATGAGCCAGCCCATAATGATGTAACATAAAGTTGATGCTTTTATAAAACGGCGTACAAAGAAAATTTTGAAGACAATACCGCCAATTGCAAGTGTCCATATAATTGCGAGTAACGTCCAACCTAAAGGTCCACGAAGTGTAATGAGTAGAAAAGGAGTATATGTGCCAGCGATTAATAAATAGATGGCTGAGTGATCTAAAATAGTAAATAATTTTTCTACTTTTGGATGGTGAATGCTATGTAGCAACGTTGAAAACAAGTACAGTAAGAACATGCTTACACCATAAACGGTAAATGCAACAACAGCAGATGCAGTACCATGTTTAGACGCATGAATAATTAATATAATTAAGGCAGGGATGCTTAAAATGGCACCGATACCATGTGTTATTGCATTTGCAATTTCTTCTTTCACAAAATGTGTCATTCGTGTCATTTTTTCAGTCATAATGCAAATCCTTTCTACTATCATAAAATAATATGTCATTTCCCTTACCATATCATACACAAGAGCAATAGAAAATGAAATTTGTATAATTGATTATATTTTTGAATTTTTTTGACAAAAGACGATGGATTTGTTGACGTTTTCAAACTTTTTTGACAAAATAAAATTATGCAATAGTAGGACAAGAAATCTACTAATAAAGGGGATGGGGAAATGTTTTCAAATATTGGCTTTCCAGGGTTAATTTTAATCTTAGTAGCTGTACTAATATTATTTGGGCCTAAAAAATTGCCGGAAATCGGAAAGGCTTTAGGGGAAACGTTAAAAGAATTCAAAAAATCAACGAAAGAATTGACTGATGACGCATTTCAAGAGAAGGAAAAGAAAGAAAAAATGTAATGGATTTTCCTCGTAATGGATAAGTAAAGTGTGGTGAACGAGATGGAAGATCGGGAAATGAGTGTAGTAGAACATATCGTTGAGCTTCGAAAACGAGTAATTTATACAGTGTTATCCTTTGTATTATTTTTAATTATTGGATTTACTTTTACGAAGGATATTTATTTTTGGCTTGTAAAAGATTTACCAATGAAATTAACTGTTCTCGGTCCAAGTGATGTATTGTGGATTTTTTTCTCGATTGCTACAGTATTTGCTATCGTTTGTACAATTCCTTTTGCTGCTATACAAATTTGGTTATTTGTAAAACCAGGTTTACATCCAAATGAACAAAAGATGACTGTAATGTATATACCGGTATTGTCTATATTATTTATTGCAGGTTTAAGTTTTGGATATTTTATTGTAATGCCGTTTTTATTTCATTTTTTAACTACGATAGGTAATGAAATGTTTAATACGATGTTTACGACAGAAAAGTATTTTCATTTTGTACTTAATTTAACAGTTCCATTTGCTGTGATTTTTGAATTACCTGTAGTGGTAATGTTTTTAACGAGTATTGGCATACTTACGGCGGAGTTTCTAATAAAAATAAGAAGGTATGCTTACGTAGCATTGATTATCATTGCCTCGTGTATATCACCGCCAGATTTTTTATCTCATAGTTTAGTTGCGGTACCGCTTATTTGTATTTATGAAATTAGTATTGCCTTATCAAAGATTGTTAGTAAGCGAAAAAAGAAAAGGGAAGAAGAAATACAGTCGAAAAGTGCCTCGTTATAAAGGCACTTTTTTAATTATTTGTTATACTATGGCTATAAACGTATACAATATAAAGAAGAAAAAAATAATAGAATCTCCAAAATTTAGACAAACTTTGCACCTTTATAAGTTTATACTGAATGTATTAAGCAATTTACGGATAACGAGATTCCCGTCTCACGTGATAATTAGGACGGGGGATGGATTAGGTGGAGATGAATAGAGAATAAATCTACTAACCATAAGGACTAAAGGGATCATCTAAGGATACTTTTGTATTCAAAGGAGTCTCCACTTTAAACAACGTGTTACAGCGTAAAGTAGAGGAAGTTCAAAATCCAATGAAAAAGAGGATTGATATTGTGATTACGAAAAGTTTTTATTTCACTCATTCAACAGGGGATTGTATTAAAATATTCGAAATCCCTGTCCTACAGGCGCAGCATCCATTATCGTTTCTAATTCAGTCTCGTCTTCAATTATTTATTGCAAAAATTCAAAAACAAAAGCACCCAAGATTTTCGTATTCTTTCCGTGAATATTTACAAAAATGTTTGAAGTGGAATGATTATTTAAATGTATATAAAACAAATACCCTTGAAAAAAACGCATAAATTAGAGCAGGACAGAGTCAGGAATACTCTGTCTTTTTATTTTAGGTATAAAAATATAATTAATTTGATGAAATTTCGTTCGAAATTGTTGAAAGCATTAGGAATGCTAGTATAATAACAAGGAGAGCGTATTGGAAAGGGAAGAAGGATAGTATGCAAAAAATTAAAATTGTAACAGATTCAACGGCAGATTTATCACAAGATGTAATCGAGAAGTATGACATTCATGTTCTACCATTATCAATCTCTGTAAATGGACAAACATATTTAGATCGCGTTGATTTACAACCTGATGAGTTTATTGAAGAAATGATTAAATCAGAGGAACTACCAAAAACATCACAACCAGCTATGGGTACATTTGTAGAAATGTATGACAAGCTAGGTGAAGATGGAAGTGAAGTACTTTCTATCCATATGACAAGTGGAATGAGTGGTACTGTTGCGACTGCAAATAGTGCTGCATCGATGACTGATACAAAAGTAACAGTTGTTGATTCACAATTTATTACACATGCTTTAGCATATCAAGTAATAGAATCTGCAAAAATGGCAAATGAAGGACGCTCACTAGAAGAAATTTTAAAACGTGTAGATGAAGTGAGAAAGAATACTCGTTTATATGTAGTGGTAGATACATTAGAAAACTTAGTGAAGGGTGGACGTATCGGTAAAGGAAAAGCGTTTATCGGTTCGCTACTTAATATAAAGCCAATTGCTAGCCTTGAAGACGGTGTTTATAACCCTGTAACGAAAGTGCGCAGTCAAGGCCAAATTGTAAAAACGTTAGCTAAGTTATTTGAGCAAGATACAGCAGGAAAAGTTGTAAAAGCTGTTGCGATTCCGCATGCAAAAGCAATTCCTTTAGCTGAAAGTATGAAAGCAGCTGTGGAAAAAGTGAGTGGATTTACTCAATCAGAAATTTTCTATACAACGCCTATTATTAGTACTCATACAGGTCCGGGTGCAATTGGATTTATGTATTTAGCAGAGTAATAAAAAAGCTACTTGAAAATATATTTCAAGTAGCTTTTTTATCCCGCATTAACGGACAGTAAGACCCTCACCTCAAAATTCAGCGAAAGCAAAGAAGTTAGGTGTGAGATCAACGGTCCGTAAATGCCCGATTGGTGAAGGCTAATAATCAGTGGGGATGATGAACGACCCCCACTGATTAAAGTTTCACTCTATGTGAATAGAAAGTAAGAAATGAGAAGGGCTATACAGGCGCTCCCGCTAATGATGTAGCGAGTCTGTAAATATTCATTCATAGAAAACACCCTTTATGATTTTCTATATTATATGATGGATATAGAAAATAAGTAGTTACATTACACTTGTAAAGTTTCGATTTTTTCTTGTACTTGTTTTTTATTTGTGTCGCTATTATAAGTAAAAGTTTGGCCTAAAAAGAGTACATGCAGTTGTTCCCACGGTAACATACGTAAATTCCAATTACTTCGAAGTTTTGTTATTGCCTCGCGAGGTGTTTCATCAGCAAGTGCAAAAGCTCCGTAATGCATTGGAATAAAATGTGTCGCGTTTAAATCTAAATAAGCTTGCACTGCTTCTTCAGGGGAAACATGAGATACTTTCATAAACCATTCTGGTTCATAAGCGCCAATTGGCATAAGAGCAATATCAATTAAAAAGCGCTTTCCAATCTCTTTGAAACCCTGGAAATAGCCGCTGTCGCCACAAAAATAAATGGTTTCCAAAGTCGTTTCATTATCAATAATCCATCCACCCCAGTGAGATGTATTCATGTCAAATAAGGATCTTCTCGTCCAGTGCTGAGCAGGTACGAAGTGAAAAGAAACTTCATTAATCGTCGTACTTTCCCACCATTTATATTCTTCTACATGCGTAAATTTCTTACGAGTAAATAATTTTTTTAATCCGATAGGTACAAGATATAGAACATCATCATTTAACTGACGAAGAGTTGAAAAATCTAAATGATCATAATGACCGTGTGAAATAAGGACTATATCAATTTTAGGTAGTTCTTGTATAGTAAGACCTGGTTCAGTAAGCCTCGGAACTAACTTTAATTTATTTGCCCATACTGGATCTGTTAATATATTAAGTCCATTCGTTTGGATAAGAAAAGTAGAATGGCCCACCCATGTGACTGTCGTTTTTTCAACATTGCTTTGCAAAAATGCATTTTGTTTAACAGGTGATTGTTCTACTAAAAAAGAAAAGTCTTTTTTGTTCAGCTTTCGTTCTTTACGCCATCTTAAAAAAGAACGAATTGATTTTTTTGTACTGACATTATCCATATTTTCATAGCGCTTCGCCATGAACATCACCTCATTTAAAATCGTTGTAGTTGTATTGTACCGAAATGTTGTTAAGGAATACAGTGTATAACATGGATTAATGTTTAATTAATTGTTAAAAAATAGGGAGAGGTATTTACAATTTTAACATTGAGCTTTGTTTTGCGAATACGATTTAGAGAAATAATAGTGAAAAAACATATTTTGTCTAGTAATTCGCTTGAAATTAAGAAGTATCATACGTAAATTCGTACGATTTCGTGAACAAATGCAGTAAACAATTTTCTCGTAGTGTTAACTTTTGTTATGATGAGCATAACCTATTTAAATTTAGGATAGAGAAAAGAGGTTTATAAATGAAGCGTTATCAAAAACTAATTGGTCTTATGGTTGTATTTTGTCTATTTGTACTCGCTGGATGTAGTGGATCAGGCTCAAAGCTTCGTAAACCATTAAATTGGGATTTAGAAACTTTCCAATTCACAAATCAAGATGGAAAACAATTTGGTACAAAAGATTTAAAAGGGAAAGTATGGGTTGCAGATTTTATGTTCACAAACTGTCAAACAGTTTGTCCGCCAATGACTGCTAATATGGCAAAATTACAGAAGATGGCAAAGGAAGAGAAGTTAGACGTTCAGTTTGTCTCGTTTAGTGTAGATCCAGATCTTGATAAACCAGAAAATCTGAAAGCTTTCATTCAAAAGTTTACAGAAGATACTAGTAATTGGAATTTATTGACGGGTTATTCGTTAGAAGATATTACAAAGTTTTCAAAAGATAATTTCCAATCACTTGTAGATAAGCCAGAGAACGGTCAAGTAATACATGGTACATCATTTTATTTAATTGATCAAAATGGAAAAGTAATGAAAAAGTATAGCGGTATTAGTAATACACCGTACGAAGATATAATACGTGATATGAAGCGATTAGTGGATTAAAAATAAGGGTGCGTAGCACCCTTATTTTTTTACATTAGTCTATAGATAAAATGTCATGCTGTTGTGGAAGTTTCGGTGCACGAATTTCTAACACACCATTTTGATAGGAAGCTTTCGCTGCTTTTTTATTAATGGAATAAGGCAATTTAATCATTCTTGCGGCTTCTGAAATAGACCGTTCTCGGCGATAATAGTTATGAGATGTTTGTTCTTCTGCCTCTTCAAGTATTTCTTCTTTTACAGAGACTTTTAAGTATTCGGTTTGTATTTCAATTTGAATTTGCTCTTTTTGTATACCCGGTAGTTCAGCGGTAACAACGAGTTCTTCATCAACTTCATATAAATCTACAGGGAATGTTAATAAACGATTTCCTTTTTGGAAAAAATGATTCAAATCAGCGATTACATTGCGAAGAGGTGTTTGCTCAAAAAAATCATCAATTTGCTTTAAATAATTGCGAACCGGTGGACGAGAAGAATCTTTTTTTTCTTCACTCATGGTATTCCCTCCTAGAAATCAATTTGCAATATCATATGACAAAAGCGGAGAAAGGTGATTGCCTAATTTTCATGTTTTCATAAAAAAATGTTAAAAATGTGAAATGGAGTGATTTTTTTATAGTTTTTGGTCGCCATATTGAGTTGATTATGCTAGTATAAATAGGGTTGATATAGTAGTATAGAAACAAAATGAAAACCGAAAGAGGGTAAGAAGTATGTGTGGTTTTGTAGGATGTTTATGTGAAAACCCTAGAGAGTTTTCAGAAACAGAAAAACATCAATTTGAAAATATGAACACGATGATTTTCCACCGCGGTCCAGATGACGAAGGATATTTTCGTGATGAACATGTACAATTTGGCTTCCGCCGTTTAAGTATCATTGACTTAGAGGCAGGACATCAGCCGCTAACTTATGAAAATGATCGATATGTAATTATTTTTAATGGTGAAATTTACAATTATGTAGAATTACGCGAAATGTTACTTGAAAAAGGTGCGACTTTCGCAACGCAATCTGATACAGAAGTTATCATTGCATTGTATGCACATATGAAAGAAAAATGTGTAGACTATCTTCGTGGTATGTTTGCATTTATGATTTGGGATCGTGAAGAAAAGAAACTTTTCGGTGCACGTGACCACTTTGGTATTAAACCATTATATATCGCGCAACAAGGTGATACTACATTCTTCGCATCTGAGAAGAAAAGTATTATGCATGTAATGGAAGACAAAGGGGTAAACCCAACGTCACTACAACATTACTTTACGTACCAATATGGTCCAGAACCAGAAACATTAACAATTGATGTTAATAAAATTGAGCCTGGTCATTATTTCGTAAAGGAAATCGGTAAAGAGATGGAAATCCATCGCTACTGGAAGCCTTATTTCAATGCTTCAAGCGCAACGAAAGAAGAGCATATCCAAGCAATTCGTGATGTATTATACGATTCAGTAAAAGTACATATGCGAAGTGATGTACCAGTAGGTTCATTCTTATCTGGTGGTATCGATTCATCTATTATCGCTTCTATCGCAAGAGAAATGAATCCGAACCTTTTAACGTTCTCTGTTGGTTTTGAACAACGTGGTTTCAGTGAAGTTGATGTTGCGAAAGAAACTGCTGAGAAATTAGGCGTTAAAAACCATAACGTATTTATTTCAGCGAAAGAATTTATGGATGAGTTCCCAAAAATTATTTGGCATATGGATGATCCTTTAGCAGATCCAGCAGCTGTACCATTGTACTTCGTTGCAAAAGAAGCACGTAAACATGTAACAGTTGTTCTTTCAGGGGAAGGCGCAGACGAGCTATTTGGTGGTTATAACATTTACCGTGAGCCAAACTCACTAAAAATGTTCTCGTACATTCCTAGCCCAGGTAAGAGCGTTCTAAAAGCATTAAGCGGTGCTCTTAAAGAAGGATTTAAAGGAAAGAGCTTCCTAGAGCGTGGATGTACGCCAATTGAGGAGCGCTACTATGGAAACGCGAAAATCTTCCGTGAAGAAGAGAAAGCGGAATTAATGAAGTTCTACAATGAAAGTGTTAACTATATGGATATCACGAAACCATTGTATAACGAGATTAAAGATTATGATGATGTAAGTAAAATGCAGTACATTGACATGTTCACGTGGTTACGTGGTGACATTTTATTAAAAGCTGATAAAATGACAATGGCAAACTCATTAGAACTTCGTGTACCGTTCTTAGATAAAGAAGTATTCGATGTTGCATCTAAAATTCCAACTGAATTAAAGATTGCTAACGGAACTACGAAAGCTATTTTACGTGAAGCAGTACGCGGAATCGTTCCAGATCACGTGTTAGATCGTAAAAAACTTGGATTCCCGGTACCAATTCGTCACTGGTTAAAAGATGAAATGCATGACTGGGCTATAAATATTATAAACGAAAGTAAAACAGATCATTTAATCGACAAACAGTATGTATTAAACTTACTGGAAGCACATTGTGCAGATAAAGGCGATTATAGCCGTAAAATTTGGACTGTACTTGCGTTTATGGTTTGGCACCAAATTTATGTTGAGCATAAATACGATACGAATAAGTTCCACGAAGAAACAAAACGTGCGTATAGCTTAGTTTAATAAGAAAAACCTTAAGACCGCATATGGTCTTAAGGTTTTTTTTCATAAATAGAACGTATTATTGATACAATAATAGTAAAAGGATGGACAACATATGATTGCGTTTGAAAAAGTAACAGTAGAAAATGAAAGCGTTGTTAAAGAAATGTTCCGCTCGCATAATGTAAGTGAGAAACAGGTGCAGTATTGCGTAAAAGTTGATGATACATATATTGGTGTAATAGATTACAGTGTTCAAGAAGAGAGTGTAGTTTTATCTCAATTAATAATTCATTTTGATTATCAAAGTTACGGATATGGAACAAATACGTATTTTACATTTGAAGAGATGATGAAACAAAGAGGTGTGAAAGAGATAAAAGTGTTACAAAAGGAATTAACAGAACAAGCAAAAACTTTCATAGAGAGCTTTGGCTTTAATGAAGAAGATGGAACATACGTGAAGAAAATATAACGATGATTAGTAATGTGCTAAAATAAATATAAGGCAGGTGGATACATGATAATGACTTCTGGTCTTGTATTAATTGGAGGATGTTTTATTTTGGCAGAACTAAGCCATAAGTTCATTCGGAAAAGAGCTAGTAAGAAAAGAAAGCCGTACGAATTACAATATGTACCTGTGTTTTTTATTTTGTTTTGCATGCTTGTTACAGTACAAAATATTACTAATTTCCCGCCACTTTTGAACATTTTTTTAAAGTTCGGTTTGTTATACAGCGGTGTTGGAATGGGTCTTTTATTTATTTTATTTTGCATACGTTATATTCACTATCAATCGTATATATTTATTTTAAATTGGTTAAAGCAAGATGATAGAAACCGCCTTACATAAGGTGGTTTTTTATTTGTAATTGTAACGGAACTTGTACATTTTACATAAAATAGGACGAGTAGCAATGTAAACCTATTACACGAAAGAAAGGAACGAGACAGTGATATGAAACTTGTAATAGACGCAGGTCACGGTGGATATGATTCTGGTGCTGTTGGTAATGGTTTAGTAGAAAAAAACTTAACACTTCAAATAGCGAGACGTGTGCGAGACATTCTATCTGCAAACTACCCAATTACTATTAAAATGACACGTGATAGTGATGTATTTATCTCTTTATCAGAACGTGCTAATATCGCTAATTCTTTTGGAGCAGATTACTTTATCTCATTTCATATAAATAGTGGCGGTGGAACTGGATTTGAAAGTTATATTTATAATGGGTTATCTAACAGTAGCTCCGCATATGCAAAGCAACAAAAAATTCATGCAGCAGTCAATCCTGTATTAACAAAATACGGCCTTCGTGACCGAGGGGCAAAAAAAGCAAATTATGCAGTACTAAGAGAGACTGCAATGGATGCAATTTTAACTGAGACTGCTTTTATTGATACAACGTTTGATGCAAATTTATTGAAAAACCCACAATTTATTGAAGATCTATGTCAAGCATATGTAAACGGAATAGCAGCTATTTTTGGAGTAGCTCCGAATCCAAATCCTCCAAATCCACAACCTCCAAACCCTCAGCCAACACCACAAACGAAGGGAATTGCTTATATACTTGGGAAAAATGTAAATTTAAGAAGTGGCCCATCAACATCATCTTCAGTAATTCGCCAATTAAACTCTCCAGAATCGTATGTCGTATATCAAGAAAGTAACGGATGGTTAGACTTAGGTAACGGACAGTGGGTGTATTATGACCCGTCTTACATTAATTTTGTAAAGACGAGCAATAGTGATGGTAGCGCAATCGGTGTCGCATATATACAAGGAACGAATGTGAATTTAAGAAGTGGTCCATCAACATCTTCTTCAGTAATTCGTAAATTAAATAAACCAGAATCTTATTTAGTATTTATTAATCAAAACAGTTGGTTGAACCTTGGTGGAAATCAGTGGGTGTATAATGATCCATCATATATTAAATATAATCAATATTAGGAAATAAATTTATAATGTAATATGAATGCGTATCTATATATAACATAGATACGCATTTTAAGAACGGCCATTATTTACATACTTATACAGATAGTTTCAAAAAGAAACATTTGAATAACGGATAGAATCTAAATAGTATATATTAAAAAAGTTCTCTGATATACATTGACAATGTATGTAATATACATTAACCTTTAGTTGTTAATGATAATCGATTTCATCTAGGGAGGACATATGTTACATACTAAAAAAATGTTTATGTTCTGCATTATGATACTTATGGTTATAATCGCAGGGTGTAGTAAAGAAGAAAAAAAAGAAAATGATCCATCAGCTAAAGCGAAAGATTCTTATACTGTAAAGCATGCAATGGGGGAAACAACAGTAAATGGTACACCTAAAAAAGTTGTTGTTTTAACAAATGAAGGTGCAGAGGCTCTTCTAGCTGTGGGAGTAACGCCAGTTGGAACTACGAAACCGCGTGCGGGTGATGAATGGTACCCTCATTTAGCGAAAGAGTTAAAAGATACGAAAGTTGTAGGAACTGAGCGTGATATTAATTTAGAGGCAGTAATGAAGCTTAAGCCGGATTTAATTATCGGGAATAAAATGCGTCATGAAAAAATATATGAACAATTGAAAGAAATCGCGCCAACTGTATACGCTGAAACATTGCGTGGAGATTGGAAGGAAAACTTTACGCTCTATACAAAGGCTGTAAATAAAGAAAAAGAAGGTCAAAAGGCAATTGAAGATTATAAAAAGCGTATTGAAGGAATGAAAGAGAAGCTAGGAGATAAATTAAGCTCTAAAGTTTCTATTATTCGCTTCGTTCCAGGTGATGTTCGTATATATCAAAAGAACTCATTCTCAGGTGTTGTTTTAAACGATATTGGATTTAAACGACCACCATTACAAGATAAAGATGAATTTGCGATAAAAGGAATTACAAAAGAACAAATTCCAAATATGGACGGGGACTACTTATTCTATTTCACATCTGATAAAGATGGCGATAAGAAGAATGAAGGAAACACGTTAGCAAAAGAATGGACAGAAGACCCACTCTTTAAGCAGCTACAAGCCTCTAAAAATAATAAAGTATTCCAAGTAGATGAAGTAATTTGGAATACAGCAGGCGGTATTAAAGCAGCAAACCTAATGCTAGATGATATTGAAAAATATTTTCTGAAATAAAGTTGAACCAATCAGGCGATTACGGGCCGTTATCTCCCACCTAACCTTGAGGTGAGAGTTTTACTGCTCGTCAATAGCGGGATAAATGAATGGCTGAGTGCATCACTTTAAATAGGTGATGCATTTTTTATTTATATAAATACAGAAAATTCCTTTTTTTCAGTCGTTTTAAGTTGTACAATAAAATCAATCACGTAATAAAGGAGTGGGAAGGAATGAAAGCTACTCATAAAGATTGGATTTTGTTTAATGGGAGAATTGTAAATACGAAGGAAGAACAGCCGATGGTTGCATTAGAAGAGCGAGGTTTCCAATTTGGTGATGGTATATATGAGGTATTCAGACTATACGATGGGAAGCCACATTTATTAGATTTACATTTGGAGCGTTTTTTTAAATCAATGGAAGAAATTAAACTCATTGCACCATTTACAAAGAAAGAGTTAGTAGAAGAGCTACATCAAATGATTGAAAAAAATCAATTTCAAGAAGATGGTAATGTATATTTACAAATATCAAGAGGTGCTCAAGCAAGAAACCATGTATATGAAAAAGACCTTCAACCAACGTATTTTGCAAATATTGTTTCGTTCCCAAGACCAGTCGCTACGATGGAAGTCGGTATAAAAGTAACGGTAGAGGAGGATATAAGATGGAAATTTTGTCATATAAAATCATTAAATCTACTTCCTAATATCATGATTAAAAATAAAATAAATGAACAAGGATATCAAGAAGCGATTTTAGTGCGAGATGGAGTTGTAACAGAGGGATGTCATTCTAATTTTTTCATAGTAAAAAATGATAAACTGATTACACATCCAGCTGATCACTTTATTTTGCATGGTATTACTCGCCATTATGTTATAACATTAGCGAAAGAGTTACATATCGAAGTAGAAGAACGAGAATTTTCATTACAAGAGGTATATGAGGCGGATGAGTGCTTTTTTACAGCGACACCACTCGAAATATTCCCGGTTGTTCAAATTGGCGATGAACAGTTTGCTAGCGGCGAAAGAGGACCAATTACGAAAAAACTACAATCTGCATATGAAGAAAGTATTAGTTTGTTTAAAGTGACAAATTAATAATGAAGAAAAAAAGCTGGTATTCCCCCAGCTTTTTTTCATGATATAATTCAAACATAGGACAGGTTTTGAAAACGCTGTAAAAGGGGATTTAATGTATGAATTATGAAGCTTTTAAAGAGGTAATCCACGGAAGAAGAAGTGTTAGAAAGTTTACAGAACAAGAAGTATCTACTAGTGATATAAAAGAAATTATTGATTGCGCTCGTTATGCACCGAGTGATACGAACTCGCAAACGTGGGAGTTCTTAGTCATTATGAATCGAGAGAAAATTAAAGAAATTGAACAAATGACTTGGGATGCATTACATAAACTTGCGGCAAAAGCAGCAGAAAATGGAGAAGAGAAAGCAGGGAAATTACTTACACGTTCTTTCGGGCCATATGCAACAGCTTTCTCTGAGGCACCAGTATTAATCGTATGTTTGGCAACATCTTATGAATCAAAGTTTCGTGAAAAGATATTTGATCCAATTGCCTTCGTTCCGGATGCAGTGTGGGAAGAGGAAGGAATTAAGAGTAGCTGTTTAGCGGCACAAAACTTAATGCTGGCTGCACATGCGAAGGGTCTTGGTACGTGTCCAATGACAGGGCCTGTATTGTTAGCTCAAAAAGAACTAAGACAATATTTTCAAATTGAGACCGAAAAACAAATAAATATGGTTATTTCACTCGGTTATCCGAAAGATAAACCGAAAAAACTTCCAAGAAAAGAAGTAGATGAGATTACAACGTTTATTTTTTAATCACCATATAGAAAAGACATTGAAATAACAATGTCTTTTTATTTTGGATAGGTATGTTATTAATTTGTTGGGCTAAAATGATAAATAAGATAAAATTACTATTTATTTCATTAAAAAAATTAATGTTCTATTAAGGAAAGTATGGTACAGTAATCGTGAGCAAGCTACTAGTATTTGTTCATGAAAGTGTTAAAAATAGTTTTAAAATTACAAAGTTATTTTTGTATAATAAATTATAATGAAATTACAGGGGGGATGAATTTTGAAGAAATTCATAATCGCTGGATTGTCTGTATTGTTATTAGTAGGCTGTGGTGCTCCAAAGGAAAAAGAGGATGCACAGTCAAATCAGGAAGAACAAGTTGTAAATGCGAGTGAGGAGAGTGTGGTTGTATTTCCTGAAGGGGCAGTACCAATTGGAGAAGGGATAGTAAAAGTCATTACACCAGATGGTACTTCTGAAAACGGCAATACACCGACTGTATTTATCAAAAAAGATACTTTAATTCAGCAAGTTGAATTAGAACTTTCTAATTTTCAAAACGATAAAGAAACATTCGTATTTGTAGATCAAATATTTGCTGATAAACATCAAGTAACTAGTACAACACAGACAACAGTACAATTAAAAGAAAAGACACTTGAGACAGGTAGTCATACGATTACTGCAGCTCAGTTTGAAAATAATGACCCAAAAGGAAAAGTCATTAGCTTTAATCAAGCGACGTTTGAAACGAAGCCAGCATCTTAATTATGGATAAAAAGTACATTACTTAAAGTAGTAGTGTACTTTTTAATTTGGATATAAATGGGTTGTTGAGAATAATTTGTTTCACTTTCTAGTACGTATGAATAGTAAGAAATTACTCTTTACTACTAAGAAAGAGAAAGAGGTTGAAGGTGTGCAGTGATTTGTTCGTATCATCTTGCTTAGTATGATGATTTCGATAATCTGGTTTACTTTACACGAGGTGGTTGAAGTTACGCTCAATTATCAAATCCATGACATGCTAATAGGAACAGTATGTTTTGTCATAGTATATCTGTTTTATGATAAACTTAGATTAAGTTAAGTTTTGCAAGAAAAATGTAGGTATTTCATTTGAAATGTCGAATAGTACATACGATGTCGTAATAACAAATTTTCTATTGTTTATTGTGAAACAGGAGAAGGAGAGATAGTAGTTATGAAACGAGCTCTTATTAATATCGATTATACATATGATTTTGTAGCTGAAAAAGGTGCTTTAACTTGCGGAAAACCAGGTCAAGAAATTGAGAAGGAACTTGTACATATAACGAAGCAATATATTGAAAATGGAGATTATGTAGTGTTTGCAATCGACAAACATGAAGAAAATGATGAATATCATCCAGAAGTAAAGTTGTTCCCTCCTCATAATATAGCAGGTACAAATGGAAGAGACTTATTCGGTGAATTACAAGATGTATACGAAAAATATAAAAATGATGCGAATGTATATTATATGGATAAAACGCGATACAGTGCATTTGCTGGAACAGATCTAGAGATGAAGTTGAGAGAACGAGGAATAGAAGAAGTTCATCTTGTAGGGGTGTGCACTGATATTTGTGTTCTTCATACAGCAGTAGATGCTTATAATAAAGGATTTAAAATTGTTGTATATGAAAAGGCAGTTGCATCTTTTAATGCGCAAGGACATGAATATGCACTTGGACATTTTAAATCTTGTTTACATGCAGAAGTGAAGTGAAAAAGAGGCCTTTGAAAAGGCCTCTTTTTACGTTTAAATTGAGACGACATTTTGCTCAATTAGTTTTTTTATGAAAGGGCTAATGTTTTCTGGTAGCCCATTTAAATCAAAAAATTGTACATGTAATGATTCAACTCCGTCAGCTTTTAGCAAGCCACCTTTAATGTCTTTGCAAAGGTAAGCGATTGTTATAGGATAAAATTCATCTCCGTTCGCTAATTTCACAAAACACTCTTTACCTGAAAATACACTTACTAACTGAAGTATACCAATTTCAATACCTGTTTCTTCAAGTACTTCTCGTCTTCCGGCTTCTTCTGTGGATTCACCAAGTTCCACAAAACCTCCAGGAACACCCCACATGCCATTTCGTCTTTGTTGTAGTAATATTTGTCCTTGGTCATTTAAAACAGCTACAGCAACTCCTGCTAAATTGAGTGGTCTTGATCCAACAATTTCTCTTAGTTCTTCGATATACCCCATTAATTGTAACCTCCGTGAAAAAAGTATCAAATGAATGATTCGGTGTTATGTGAATGTATTCCTTTAAATGAGGTAAGTATTACAAAGTTGTTTATAAAAATTTCTATTGTAATCTCCCTTTAGATTATTAAAAAGGGTATATTTATAGTAAATAGAAAAGGGCATCAGAAGTTGAAAGATTAATGAAAGGGTTATATTGTTAAAGATGTACTAGGGATACAAATACATAGTTAAGAAAGTAAAATGAAAGGTCAGAGGAAAAGTTACGAAAGAAAATTTTGAGATAATTAATAAGGAATTATTATAGATTAGCTCTACATGAAAATTTAAAAAATAAGGAAGTGGATAGATGAGTATATTAGCGTATACGGAGGAGTTTTTTAATTATGTAAGGGAGTTTTTACTATTAAGGTTTTTACTATTTGCTTTAGTTCTTATCATTATTTCGTTTGTTATTAATCGCATTATTGATTGGTTTTTTAGAAAGTCCAGCTTTTTTGATGAAGAGGTAGAGCAGACGATTCAAAGTGTCATTCGATCTATTTTTAGATATATCATTATCATCAGTCTAATCATTTATTTAATTAGTCAGTTTGTAGATATAAAAAGTATCATTGCAGGTGCAGGGATAGCGGGAGTTGTCATTGGTTTTGCTGCGCAACAGATGCTAAAAGATGTCATATTAGGCTTTGCGAGATTAGCGGACAAAGAGTTTCGCGTTGGCGATTTTGTTACTTTTAATGGAACAAATTCAGGAACTATTGAGGAAATTAGTATTCGTTTTATGCAAATACGTGAATGGTCAGGAAAACTACTTACCATACCACATGGAGAGATTAGAACGATACAAAATTTTAATAAAGGGTGGATGCGAGTAATTGAACGCATCACGGTAAGTTATCAGGAAGACCCTACAAGAGTTAAGGAATTGCTAGAAGACGTATGTGTGATATGCAATGAAAATTTGGAACAAAGTTTGTATAGAGTAGAGGATGAGGCTGTTGAACCATTTAAATATGTTGGTGTTACAGACTTAAATCCTAACCTTAAATATGTTGGATATGAATTTTGTATTACAGGTTTAATTAAACCAGAAGATTATTTTGAAACTTCTAGACAAGTAAGGTTTGCATTAATGGCTATGTTCCATAAACATCAAGTGCAAATGCCAGCAGCGAATATGTTCGTTACTACTGAAAGTTTGCAGCATATCCGTGGAGAACAATTTTTGTCAGACAATTAAATAAAGCTTTACATTTAGAATTCTGATTTATAGATGTAGATGAGTCTTAGAGGGTTTAAAAGTAACTTCATTACTTGGCGTTGTTCAGTTTAAGAATTACGCGGTCAAAATTTAAAGGGAAAATAAAAAAATGATTGATAAATAAAAAGAGCTGAAGGAATTCAGCTCTTTTTATTTGTAGAATTTAGAAATTTCTTAATGTTATAATGATAGTTGGTGATGAGAATGAACTTTGAAGAAAAAGAGATACATCGTTTAGAAGCATTAAAAGAAATTGCGGAATTGCTAAATGAAGCAACGAATTTACAGGACATGTTAGAAAAAGTTTTACATACATTGTTACAAGTTATGAATTTACAAACAGGGTGGATATTTTTTATTGATGAAAGTGGAAAGCACCGTATGCTTGTAGACGAAAACTTACCACCAGCTCTTACGTGGCAAGAGAAGAAGCCGATGTGTGAAGGAGACTGTTGGTGTGTAGAGCGTTTTGTGAATGGCAGATTAGAAAAAGCGACAAATATTATTGAATGTAAGCGAATAGAAGATGCGATTGAATGTAATTGGGGTGAAACAGAAGATGTTACACATCATGCGACAATTCCGCTTAGGTCCGGATCAGAGAAATTTGGTCTATTAAATGTGGCTGCACCTCATAAGACTCATTTTTCTGAGGAAGAGTTAGCGTTATTAGAAGCGATTGCATTTCAAATTGGAACGACAATACAACGTATTCAATTAGTGGAGAAAGAACGTAAATATGTAGTGGTAGCGGAAAGAAATCAACTTGCACGTGATTTACATGATTCAGTAAAACAATTGTTATTTTCTATTATGCTAACAGCGAAAGGGACTCTGAATATGACGCAAGATAGAGGTCTGCAAGAGATGTTAAGTTATATTGGAGAATTATCACAAGAAGCATTACAAGAGATGACGCTATTAATTTGGCAATTAAGACCTGAAGGATTAGAGAAAGGATTAGCAGAAGCAATTCAAAATTACGGGAAGTTATTAGGAGTTCAAGTGGAAGTTCGAATTGATGGGATGGTTTCAATTGGGGATGAAATAGAAGAAGTTTTATGGCGTATTAGCCAAGAGGCGCTACATAATTGTAAAAAGCATGCTTCGTGTGAAAAGGTACATGTTCTTTTAAAAATAGAAAATAACCAGTTACATTTTTACATAGAAGACAATGGAATAGGATTTATACAAGAACAAGTAAGGGGATCAGCACTTGGTCTGAAAAGTATGAAGGAACGTATTCAGTTGATGAAGGGATCGTTTCAAATTACAACAGAGCTAAAAAAGGGTACAAAAATAGAAATTCAATTGCCGATTTGAAGGGGAGAATAAGGTTGAAGATTAAACTGCTACTAGTTGAGGATCATCATATCGTTCGAAGAGGACTTGTATTCTTTTTGAAAACGAGAGAAGAATTTGAAATTATTGGGGAAGCGGAAAATGGCGAAGAGGCATTACATTTCGTGCAAAAAGAAAAACCGGATGTCGTGCTAATGGATGTATCGATGCCGAAAATGGATGGAATTGAGGCAACAAAACGTCTAAAGCAATACGATGAGACGATAAAGGTACTTATATTAAGTAGTTTTTCAGAGCAAGATTATGTTATACCAGCACTTGAAGCTGGAGCAGATGGTTATCAATTAAAAGAAGTACAACCTGAGCAACTTGTCGCTTCTATTATTGCAGTACATCAAGGAAATGCGAATTTTCACCCGAAAGTAACACCTGCATTAATGGGGCGTTCCGCAGTAAAGAAGGAAATAGAAAATCCTTTTTCAATGTTAACGAAAAGAGAGCAAGAGGTACTTCGCGAAATTGCGAAAGGAAGAAGCAACAAGGAAATTGCAGCAGAGCTTCACATTACAGAACAAACTGTGAAAACGCACGTTTCAAACGTTTTAGCTAAATTGGAAGTAGATGATCGTACACAAGCTGCATTATATGCGGTGAAGTATGGGGGAAACTAGTTATAAGTGTGTCATATGTTAAGGTAACATTTATAGGAACAAATAAATAATAGTATGATACCGAATAAAGGTTTTTCTTCTTTCAATAATTAGGTACAATATAGCTACAATGGAAGGGGAAGATATGCTATGCCTGGAACAAGAAGTGGGATTGGAAAAATTCAGGCTTCGTTAAACGGTTTGTCACCGAAATTGCGAAGTATTGCCGAACATATTTTGAAACATCCACAAGATGTTGTACATAAATCTATTACTGAATTAGCAGAAGTTACGAATAGTTCCGAAGCTACGATATTCCGCTTATGTAAACACCTTGGTTTGCAAGGGTTTCAAGATTTGAAAATTACATTAGCTCGTGAAATTGTACATACACCGATGCAAAATATTCATGAAGAAGTATCAGCAGAAGATAGTATGGTAACAGTTGCTAAAAAAGTTTTTCATTCGCATATTACAGGACTGCAAGATACATTACATTTGTTAAATGACACCGCACTTGAGAAAGCTGTACGAGCTTTGCAAGAAGCGAACCGAATTGAGTTTTACGGAAATGGTGGCTCTGGAATTATTGCGATGGATGCATATCATAAATTTATGAGAACGGGTATTTCTTGTATTGCTCATACAGATTCTCATTTTCAAATTATGGGTGCTGGTTTACTTACAAAAGAAGCAGTAATCATTGCAATTTCTCATTCTGGTAGTAATAAAGGATTATTGGAAGCGTTAGAAGTAGCAAAAGCAAGAGGAGCTTGCATTATTGCAATTACGAGCTATCAGAAATCAGCACTAAGTCAACTTGCTGATATAACACTTTATACTTCAACACGTGAAACAGAATTTCGTACGGAAGCAAGTTCATCACGCTTAGCGCAGCTAAGTTTATTAGATACTTTGTATGTAGGATTGTCGTTGCAACGACAAGAGGAAACACTACAAAATTTACAAAGTATACGTGAAACAATTTCGATGAAGCGAATATAAAAAAGCTCTTCAAATGAAGAGCTTTTTATATTGGTGGATCGTTTGATTATATAATCTCTAAATGTAGTTGATTTATTTTCCTGTAGAAAAATGCGACCTACTTATATTCATAAACTCTCATCTTTAATTCAGTTAAGAAATCGATTTATGCAATAATTCAAACATTGTTCATAATTTCACAATTTGCTTATGAAATGTCATGTTATGATGAACGTGTAATGATGATTGAACATTTAAATTTGGCGCAATAATTAGCCAAAATAGTGAGGACAGTAGTTGTGAGATGAACTCATTAAAACTCTAAAACACTAAAGGGGAGATCACATATGAAAGCAGTAGTGGTTAATAAAAACAGCAAAGCGAACATCGAGGTTATCGAAAAAGAATTACGTCCGTTACATTCAGGTGAAGCGTTAGTAGATGTAGAGTACTGTGGGGTTTGCCACACTGATTTACACGTTGCGAATCATGATTTTGGTAACACGGATGGCCGCATCCTTGGTCATGAAGGTGTAGGTATTGTTACTAAACTTGCTGATGATGTAACTTCACTTAAAGTTGGTGACCGTGTAAGTATTGCATGGATGTTCCAATCTTGTGGACGTTGTGAATATTGCGTAACTGGTAGAGAGACATTCTGTCGTGAAGTTAAAAATGCTGGTTATTCAGTAGATGGTGGTATGGCTGAACAATGTATCGTTACAGCTGATTATGCAGTGAAAGTACCAGAAGGATTAGATCCTGCTCAAGCATCATCAATTACATGTGCAGGCGTAACTACATATAAAGCTATTAAAGTATCAGATATTAAACCTGGTCAACCTATCGTCATCTATGGTTGTGGTGGATTAGGTAACTTAGCTATCCAATATGCTAAAAACGTATTTGGTGCAAAGGTAATTGCAGTAGATATTAATGATGATAAATTAGCCTTAGCAAAAGAGGTTGGTGCTGATATGACTATCAATCCAATTTCTCAAGGTCCTGCTGATAAGATTGTGCAAGATGAGTTTGGTGGTGCTTATGCTGCTGTAGTAACAGCCGTTTCTAAAGTAGCATTCAACTCAGCGGTTGATGCAGTACGTGCCTGTGGTAAAGTAGTTGCGGTAGGGTTACCAGTAGAAACTATGGATTTAAACATTCCACGACTTGTACTAGACGGAATTGAAGTAGTTGGCTCTCTAGTAGGTACTCGTAAGGATCTCGAAGAGGCATTTATGTTCGGTGCAGAAGGAAAAGTAGTACCGGTTGTTCAAACGTGTTCTCTAGATAAAGTACAAAATGTATTCGAAGAAATGGAACAAGGTAAAATTCAAGGGCGTATGGTAATCGATTTTAAACAGAATAGTTGTGATTGTAAATAATTCATTTTAAATATAAAAAGCATGAGTCTAGCAAAGGTCATGTAAAAAAGTTAGACGGCATAAAAAAGATGATTCCTGTATTCAATAGGGATCATCTTCTTTATATTCTACTAATATCAATGCCAATTCATACTTGATTGAGGAGATATGATTAAAAGTTCACTTTATTTGCAAACGAAAAAGAATCTTTATTTTTAACAAACTTTTTATGATCTGGAACGTTTTGAGTTGCTACAACTTGAGAATCTCTTGCTTTCAGTGCATCTTGAATCCCGATTGTCATAAGCTTAATAAATAGAATCGTAATAAAGAATGAAGCGAGAGTATAAAAAATAATCCACCATGAAAGATTCATTTCATTACGATTTAATCCAATAAGGCCTGCCCAATCATTAGATATAGAAACAGGTCTGAGCACTCCGTCATAGAGTTCACGCATTTGTATCCCGCCAATTACAATGTTAAGCAACGCTAAATGGATAACGAGTATGAGTGTTTGGACGATATGTTCCATGAATAACACAAATAAGCGGTCAAGTAATAAGACTCGTAAGTGTTTTTTGATAATATGAAAACGGCTAGCACCCAGTAATTGTGAACTTAAGATGTAATCTCGTTTCATAAATTCATCCACCTCTGAGGATATATATAAAGAAAGTGTAGGCAGAGCGACGAAAATAAGTACGAGTACTTGATAAAACGTAAATGAAATATTTGGATCTAACCCATCGGCATTTGATGTGATTACAATATTAACGGGCGTGATGAGTATGAATGCGATAAATAGAGTTGGAATATAATAAAAAACTTCTGAGCATGCCTGGAAAAATCTCTTGAGTTTTGGAGCGTATAAACTTAAGAGGATTCCTATACATGTTCCGCATAAAATTCGAAAGAAGCTAATTGCCACGGCTAATAAAATAGTGAATTTTGCTCCTTCTACAATTTGTAAGAAAACAGATTCTCCAAAACGATCAGATCCAAAAGGCGGTATTAACGATGGTGGAAAGGGGGCCTTTCCAAGTAATTCGTTATTGCCATTGTAAAGTAACTGAGGAGGTTTTGGGATGTTATCTTTAAAGAACCAACTATAAATAAAACTAGCTGAAATAAGTATGAATAAATAAGTAAAGCCGATTAAAAAGCGTTTTGATTTCCAAATAGATTTCATAATGTTGCTCCTTTCAATTGATTTTGCCATCTATTCATCATGAATGAGATTATTTGAAAAATGGCATAAAACGGTAAAATAATCATAACAAGTATGATAAATGCAGCTGGTGGTGAAATAAACGCCTTATTAAATAAAAATTGAATAATACCTTGCATATTAAAAACAAATTCTAAAATGAATAAGTTAGACAGTAAGAAAACAAAAATCGTTTTTAAATGATGGAAGAAGTGGATAGATATATTTTTGAATAAATGAATGCATAGTATATAACTTGATGAAAGGCCTTTTCCATATGCAACCTCTACGTAATGTTTTCCATGTTCTTCTTTTATGTATAACACCATCATCCGAAACATTTGTAATGTAGGTAAGACAGCTAAAGATAAAATAGGGAGTAAATAAGCTCGATTTTCATTAAAAGAAATAATGGTGACAGGAGATTCCCCGAATTTCTGAAGTACCCATATGAAAAATATTTGCAAACAAATCATCATCATCATATCAGGGACAGCTTCTAATATGAACACAATTCGGTTTATCCATTTTTTTATATAATCTTTTGCTAAAAAATAAAAAAATGCCATGCTAGAAGATAGAAAGAGCGCAAGTAAAAAGGCTAAAAATAATACAGTAAATGAATATAGGTAAGGTTCTAAAACAGTTGGGAATAATGGTGTTTTTTTGAAACTACCAAATTTCGGGTCTGAGCCGATAACCACTAATGATTCAGGGGAGAAAACCTCTTTTAACATAGTAACGATCTGATTAAAAAAATATATTGGTTGAAAGGTAAATCCTTGTTGAGTGATAAATAAATAAGGTAAATTTAATAATAGTAAGAGTGATAAAAGAATTGATGAAAGCTTAATTGTGAATTGAGTTATTGTATGTAACATTAAATCCCTCCGACATCTTTTTACAACATTATACAATAAATCCTAATTTATTGTTTTATTTTTCTGAAAAATAAGAAATTTTTTAGGTTTTATAATTATAATACGTAATATATATTCATATGGTAAAAAGGTTATACTAAGGAGCCGGTCCCTATGTCCATCAAGCAAAATGTGCAGTATTTTCATTTTCGAGGCATTTACTTTTCTTCAGTTGATGGGCATTTGGTGCTATTCCATTGCGATCAAGTTAATAGAACTAAGTTTTCTTAAAATAAAAACCACCGAAATATAGAAGTGATTTTGAACGTAAGGAATTTGTAAGGAAGGAGTAAGAAAAAAGAGATTTTCAATGTGTATGATCAAAATATAGAGAAGAACGAGAGGGGGAATAGTTACTGTATATTTATATAAAAAAATTAATTAATGAAACTCTATGGAAGAAAAGAAGAAATTATAGAAGTGAACAGACAACTGAAGAAGAGGGGTTAATCATTTATTAGGTCAGAGAGTTGTTTGTGGAAATAATTGGTGTATAGATGATTGCAAATTCAGTATTGACTTTTATCATTGGGAGGGTTGATAGCTGTGTGATTAGCATATGAGATACCTATCAACCATCAATACAATTTAAATAAGAGGAGGGGAATGCTTTATGAAAAAACGCAGTAAAATTACATGTGCCAGTCTAGCACTTTTAATAGGTGGAAGTTCCCTGTTATACATAACATCAAACTCAATTGTAAAAGCAGAACCCATGCAAAATGTATCTAGCTCGTTACAAACAAGTACTCAAAGCGATCGTACTTCCGTTAAGAACGCAATACGGGATGCACTACAACTTGGATACCCGGGAATACTCGCTAACATTTCTAAGGGTGGTAAAACTTGGAGTTATGCCGCTGGGATAGCGGATGTGAGAACCAAGAAACCAATGAAAGCAGATTTTCGCTTTCGTATTGGCAGTGTGACGAAAACGTTCATTGCAACAGTTCTACTTCAATTATCTGGAGAGAATCGTTTGAATTTAGACGACTCCATTGAAAAATGGTTGCCTGGTGTCATTCAAGGAAACGGATATGATGGTAACCAGATTACGATCCGGCAAATATTGAATCATACAAGTGGTATTGCTGACTATATGAATTCAAAAGACTTCGATATTATGGATACAAAAAAATCGTATACGGCTGAAGAATTTGTAAAGATGGGGATTTCACTTCCCCCAGAATTTGCCCCAGGAAAGGGTTGGTCTTATTCAAACACAGGATACGTATTACTGGGGATCCTTATTGAAAAAGTAACTGGCAACAGCTATGCGGAAGAGATTGAAAATCGGATTATTGAACCGCTTGATTTGTCAAATACATTTCTACCTGGTAATTCAAGCGTAATTCCAGGCACGAAGCATGCCCGTGGCTATATCCAACTAGACGGAGCAAGTGAGCTAAAAGACGTTACGTATATTAACCCAGGTAGCTCGGATGGGGATATGATTTCTACTGCTGACGATTTAAATAAATTCTTCTCATACTTACTCAGTGGTAAATTGCTGAAGGAACAGCAGCTAAAAGAAATGCTTACTACAGTTCCTACAGATAGAGAAGGAACGGGATATGGTCTTGGAATCGTTGAATTTAAGCTTCCGAATGGTGTCTCGGTATGGGGACATAGAGGTAGCGTTCTAGGGTTTTCCACTTTTGTTGGTGGAACACTTGGAGGCAAACATACATTGGCCGTCAATTTGAACAGCTTTAATTTTAGTAATCCTGATCCTTTTAAAAGTATTTTACTTGCTGAATTTAGGAAGTAGGCAAAAAGGCGAAATGGATAAGTTTTGTCATAGGTTTATAGTTTAAAATATATCATTTTGGTGCAAAAAACAACTTGCTCTAAAAAATTTAATACTCGTAATTAAGTATAAAAGAACGCTATCGCTTTAAGACAATATTTCAGGAGGGTTTTATGAAAAAGAAAATGATTACTGCATTTGGTGTTTCTGCTATAATACTGACTAATTTTGTAGGAAGTACTTATGCAGACTCGAAAACAGGAGTTTCTGTTACAGCTCCCTACAATAAAAATCAAATAGCGGAATGGTTAGAAATGCACGCGAAGCCTTTAAGAACAACGAATCCAAATTCACCTTTTAATGATTTAAAACCACTTAAGAATATGGTAGGTTCAGCTTCAATTGTAGGTTTAGGTGAAGCTACGCATGGGGCTCATGAAATTTTTACGATGAAAAACCGTATTGTGAATTATTTAGTATCTGAAAAGGGCTTTACCAATCTAGTTTTAGAAGAGGGGTGGGACAGAGCTTTAGAACTTGATCGATATGTTCTTACTGGTGAGGGAAATCCAAGCCAACATCTATCACCTGTATTTAAGACGAAAGAAATGTTAGATTTACTTGATTGGATTCGGCAATATAATGCTAATCCAAAACATAAATCTAAAGTGCGTATCATCGGGATGGACATTCAATCAGTAAACGAGAATGTTTATAATAATATAATAGAATATATTAAAAGAACCAATTCAAAACTTGTGCCGAGGATAGAAGAGAAGATAAAAGGTCTTATTCCTGTAACAAAGGATATGAATACTTTTGAAAGCCTTACGAAAGAAGAAAAAGAAAAGTATATTTCAGATGCTAAACAAATTAGTGCTTTATTAGAGGGAAATAAAAGTTATTTAAATGGGAAATCTAAAGAGTTCGCATGGATAAAACAAAATGCTCGTATTATTGAACAGTTTACTACAATGTTAACGTCACCTCCTGATAAACCATCTGATTTATATTTGAAACATGATATCGCAATGTATGAAAATGCGAAGTGGACTGAAGAACATTTAGGAAAAACTATTGTATGGGGGCATAATGGCCACGTTTCGAAAACAAATATGCTTCCTTTTGTATACCCTAAAGTAGCTGGGCAGTATTTAGCAGAGTATTATGGAAAACGGTACGTATCTATTGGAACATCAGTTTATGAAGGACAATACAATGTCAAGAATAGCGATGGTGAATTTGGCCCATATGGAATATTAAAATCGGATGATCCAAACAGTTATAACTACATCTTTGGACAAGTTAAAAAAGATCAATTTTTTATTGATTTACGTAAGGCAAACGGCGTGACAAAAACTTGGTTGAACGAACAACATCCAATTTTCGCTGGAGTAACTACCGAAGGGCCTGATATACCAAAAACAGTTGATATATCATTAGGTAAAGCGTTTGATATACTTGTTCAAATTCAAAAAGTGAGTCCATCTCAACTACATCAATAAATTTAGAATAATGTACCTTAATGAAGTGTAGTGTTAAGTGTCAATAGAGTTGTTTGAATATGTCAGTTAGGTTATTTTCATTAAAGAATTATTAAATGGAATAAATGTTTTTAAATTAGAGACGATGTGGTGGGATAGAAGCACAGTATCATCAAGTTAACAAAATAAAATTCTACCTAAAATGAAAAAATACGCTATTCTTTCTATAGAATCATAGGAAAGGATGGCGTTTTTTGATCTAATCTATTACTACAATTTGCTCAAGGAATTTAAAATTTTTTATGCAAAAATACCTTACGAAATCTTACTAAAAATGTTGGTTTTGTACAATGAACCACATATCCATCAAGCTAAAGAACTAGTTACCCAAAAACTAGAAAAAGAGTGTGTTGTGAAACAAATATGAAGCAATTTTACCGCATGGAAAAGCTAAATATAGTATGTAAATGAAAGGGAATGAGGGAATTTATTTTCCGTTATGAAAAAAATTTTCTTTTTAAAACTTGATTAAAGAAAAAATATTTTATATACTAATTCATGTAAACGGTTTACTAAATCGTATTTTGCTAGAAACGAAGGGAAGATTCGCATGGAAACAAGGGGGAGAGTAATCGGGATTGATATCGGTACCACAAGTACGAAAACGGTTGTATTCACTGAAAACGGTAAAGTCGTTGCATCACATGCAATTGATTATCCAATCATTCAACCGAACGTCGGATGGGCGGAGCAAGATCCTGATGTAATATGTGCCGCTGTATACAAAAGTGTAAGCGTTGCCATTAAAAAAGGTAATGTACTACCAGAAGATATTTCTTCAATCGGTATTAGTACAGCTATGCACGCATTAATTGCAGTAGATGAAAACGGTGCGCCGTTAACGCGTTCTATCATTTGGGCAGATAATCGAAGTACGAAGCAATCAGAAAAATTATTACAACAAATGAATGGGCATGAAATTTATAGACGTACAGGTACACCAATTCATCCGATGTCACCACTTTCTAAATTGTTATGGATGAAAGAAGAGGAACCAGAGTTATATACAAGTGCTTATAAATTCATTTCCATTAAAGAGTATGTGATTTACCAATTATTTTCACGCTACGTAGTTGATTATTCGATTGCTTCTGCTACGGGGTTATTTAATTTAGAAACATTAAACTGGGATGAAGATGTTTTAACTATGTTACATATGTCACCAGAACAATTATCAACACCTGTACCAACTACATATATTTTATCGGGAATGAAACCGGAATTAGCACAAAAAATGGGCATTCATGAAGATACTCCAGTTGTTATTGGTGCGAGTGATGGTGTTCTTGCAAATGTAGGTGTTGGTGCAATATCACCTGGCTCCGCTGCAATTACGATTGGGACAAGTGGTGCGGTTCGAACTATTGCATCGAGTGTTAATACAGATGAAAAAGGAAGAACTTTTTGTTACGCATTAACAGATGAGCACTGGGTTATCGGTGGGCCAACGAATAACGGTGGAATATTACTTAGGTGGTTACGTGATGAATTTGGTAGCCCGGAACAAGAGGTAGCGAGGAAGCTTGGGATTGATCCTTATGATTTATTAATTAAGTATGCGGAAAGTGTACCAGCTGGAGCAGATGGATTACTATTTTTACCGTTTCTATCTGGAGAACGTGCACCCTACTGGAATGCAAATGCTCGAGGTACATTCTTTGGGATAAACCTTCAGCACAAACGAGAACATTTTATACGAGCAGTTATGGAAGGTGTCTGTATGAGTGTATATTCAGTTGCACTTGCAATCCGTGATTGTACAGGACCACTTACTGAAATACGTGTTTCAGGAGGATTTGCGAAGTCTGCATTTTGGAGACAAATGCTCTCCGATATGATGGGAAAAGAATTGCTTGTTCCTGAAAGTCATGAAGCATCTGCGCTTGGGGCAGCGGCACTTGCTTTATATGCGGTAGGAAAAATTGATTCTCTTGACGAGGTGAAGGATTGGATTGATATTGTCCATCACCATGTACCAAATAAAGAAAATACGGCTATTTATTTAGAAATGTTTTATATGTATGAACGACTTTACAATCGATTGAAAGAAGAATTTGATTGTATAGCTGCTTTCCAACGTAAACAATAGGGGGATTGGGAGAAATGGTAGTTGGGATTGTACTAGCGGCAGTTGTCATACTACTTCTACTTATTACAGTAGTGAAATGGCATCCATTTGTCGCATTAATTTTAACAGCAATCGGAGTTGGGCTAGCAATGGGGATGCCCTTGGTTGCAACTTCACCACAACATCCAGGGATTATTGATTCTATTAAATCGGGTCTTGGAAGTACGTTAGGGTTTTTAGCAATTGTTTTAGCATTAGGAACGATGCTTGGGAAAATGATGGCCGAATCTGGCGGTGCTGAACGAATTGCTAACACATTAATTGATCGTTTTGGGAAGAAACGTGTTCACTGGGCAATGATGTTTGTTGCATTTTTAGTAGGGATTCCGGTGTTTTTCCAAGTTGGATTTGTACTATTAATTCCATTAGTATTTACAATCGCCATAGAAACAGGGGTATCACTTATTACAATCGGTATTCCGCTTGTAGCAGGTCTTTCAGTTGTACATGGACTTGTTCCACCACATCCAGCAGCGATGGCAGCGGTAGGTATTTTTAAAGCAGATGTAGGGAAGACAATTTTATATGCATTAATTGTCGGACTTCCAACTGCAATTATTTCGGGGCCGCTTTACGGAAAATGGATCGGTGCTCGTATACATAAAGAAGTGCCGTTAGATATAGCGGAGCAATTTATTGAAAGAGACAAGAAGAAAGAACTTCCTAGCTTCGGAAATACATTGTTTACTATTTTACTTCCAGTATTTCTTATGCTTGGTGCATCCATTGCTGAAGTAGCGTTACATAAAACGAGTCAACTTGCACAAGTGTTACACTTTATTGGAGATCCAATAGTCGCTTTATTAATTGCAACGATTTATTCTTTCTTTAGTCTTGGTTATGCAAAAGGATTTTCTAAAGATAAAGTATTACAATTTACAAATGATTGCTTAGGGCCAATTGCAAACATACTGTTAGTAATTGGTGCTGGTGGTGCGTTTAATAAGGTGTTATTAGATTCTGGAATTGGTACTACAATTGCTGAAATGGCGAAAGAATCACATATTTCACCAATATTACTTGGATGGGGAATTGCAGCACTTATCCGAGTTGCAACGGGATCAGCTACTGTTTCTATGATGACAGCAGCTGGAATTGTAGCACCGATTGCAGCAAGTACACCTGGGGTAAATGTTGAACTACTAGCACTTGCAACAGGCGCAGGGTCATTAATTTTATCACATGTGAATGATTCTGGATTTTGGATGATTAAAGAGTATTTCGGAATGACTGTGAAAGAAACATTATTAACATGGACTGCAATGGAGACGATACTATCAGTTGTAGCACTTGGATTAATTTCGTTATTAAATATATTTGTATAGAATGGGAGATTGATTAATATGAAACTAGGTTTAATTGGATTAGGAAAAATGGGATTCCCATTAGCTGAACACTTACATGAAGACAAGCATGAAGTAGTTGTATACGATGTAAATAAAGAGCTTGTAGAAAAGGCAGGAAAACTAGGAATTACTGCACGTCATACATTAAAAGAAATGATCGCTGAATTAGAAGCTCCTCGTACGATCTGGGTAATGGTGCCTGCAGGAGAAGTTGTAGAGTCAGTATTAAAAGATGTGTATCCGTTATTAGATGAAGGTGATATCGTTATTGAAGGTGGAAATTCATTCTATAAAGATACGTTACGCCGTGCTGAAGAAGCAAAAAGCTTCGGATTACATTATGTAGATATCGGTACATCTGGCGGTGTAGAAGGAGCTAGATACGGTGCTTGTTTAATGGTTGGTGGAGAAAAAGAAATTTATTACCAATTAGAACCTTTATTTAAAGATTTAGCAGTAGAAAATGGCTATTCTTATGCTGGCCGCGTTGGTAGTGGTCATTTCTTAAAAATGGTTCATAACGGTATTGAGTACGGCATGATGCAAGCAATCGCTGAAGGATTTGAAGTACTAGATAAGAGTGACTTTGATTTCAATTATGAAGATGTTGCAAAAGTATGGGCGAACGGATCAGTAATCCGCGGTTGGTTAATGGACTTAACTGAAAAAGCATTTGCAGATGATCCTAAACTTGATGGCATTAAAGGTGTAATGAACTCTTCAGGAGAAGGGAAATGGACTGTTGAAACTGCGCTTGAGTTACAAGCAGCGGCACCAGTAATCGCGATGTCATTATTTATGCGCTATCGTTCTCAGGAAGATGATACATTCCACGGAAAAGTAGTTTCAGCACTACGTAATCAGTTCGGTGGACATGAAGTTGTAAAAAAATAAGGATGTTTTTGAAAAGAAACTTGTGCATAAGCGCAAGTTTCTTTTTTATAGTTTAAGAAATTACTAATTTAAAAATACCAATCAATCATCGTTTTTTTGTCACAAATGACAGCTTCAACATTCATTGATTGAACAATATATTCTATATTTTCTTCTTTAGCTAATAATAAGGTTGTAAAGGAATCGTATATACTCATAAACGCATACTCATTGTCTTCTCCAGTAATAATTAACTCATTATTGCTAATGTCCCAAATATCTAATGGAGTAGTATTATTTACCTGTAATAATCCGTTTGTATCAAGAATTGGTTCAGAGAAATATAGATTTTTTGCACCTTTAGAACCGAGGAGTTTAAGTAATTTGTGTAATAAAAATATAGACGTATAATCTTCTGTTGGATAATAAAGATCTTTTTTTAAGTTTGAATGTAGCTTTTCAGCTAAATCCTCTCTTTTATATTCTTCTGAAAAGGCACTAATGGAAGTCAACATGGCCATTGCTAGGTCTGCGTATGAATGTAATCCACTACAAGACATTATTTCCTTCCAATAAACGGATTTCCCATTGTGAATGATTTCTTCAGCGCTAGGATAGATGTGCTCATATGGTCTTTTTCTCACAGACTTTTCCCATCCTAAAGGCATTTGGACAAATGGATGTAGCAATATAGCTGCAGATTTAAAATTACTTGGTAGTTGTTCTAAAATTGGTGATTTGTCATCTAGCCAAATGTAATCCAACAAAATATAACCTCCTTTTAGACTTTGAAATGTACGGATTCCCGTATTATGTTTTTTTGTATTGATTGTATCAAATATAAAGCGAAGCATGAAATATGTCCCAACATAAAAGTAAGAATAAATAAAATGAAGTTTTCATAAATAGTAAAAGGGTGCTTATGTCATCAGTATAGCTAAAAAATGTTGTTACATATGAGAAGAGCGTGTTAATAAAATATGAGGTGGTTAAATGGGAAATGAGCAAGTGAAGTCTGCAAAGGAAGAAAAAAAGTTATGTCTTTGTATGATTGTCAAAAATGAGTCTAGAATTATGGAAAGATGTTTAAATGCAACAAAATCAATTGTAGATTATGTTTCTATTTGTGATACTGGATCGACGGATAATACGCCTGAAATTATTGAAAATTGGTGTAAGGAAAATGAGATACCTGGGACGGTTCATCATGAGCCGTTTAAAAACTTTGGTTATAACAGAAGTTTAGCTGTTTCATTAGCGCAAAAAACATATCCAGAAGCAGATTATTTATTAATATTAGATGCGGATATGATTTTAGAGGTTGATCCGAATTTCGATAAAACGAGCTTAACGGAAGATCATTATCTTACATTGCAATATGATGTTCATATTAAATATTGGCTTACACGTCTTTTGAAAGCTTCTTTACCATGGAAATCTGTCGGTGTTACTCATGAGTATTGGGATATAGATCGCTCAAAAGTTGGAGCGAATTACAATACGAGGGTAGATCGGTTAGAGACTCTTGTCGTGAATGATCCCGGAGATGGCGGGAGTAAAGCTGATAAATTTGAAAGAGATGAGAGGTTGTTGTTACAAGGAATAAACGACCCAGAAACAACGCCAGATTTGCATATAAGATATTTATTTTATTTAGCTCAGACTTATTTTCATTTAAGTCAATTTGAAGATTCGATTAAATGGTATAAAAAACGAGTGGAAGCAGGGGGTTGGGTTGAAGAGGTATTCTATTCGTTATTGCGAATAGGATTTTGTTATGAGCAGTTAGCAAATCGTTCAGCAAATAAACAAAATGAAGTGACAGATGCTGATGAAAAAGAAAATGTTAAAGGGCAAGAAGAGAAATATTTAGCATTAGCTGTTTTTTATTTTCAAAAAGCGTGGGAATATAGACCAACTCGGGCTGAACCATTATACCAACTTGCAAGGTTGTATCGATTACGATCTCAAAACAATATTGCTTTGATGTATGCTCTGCAAGGGAAGGAAATTCCTTTTCCAAAGGATGATCTTTTATTTGTAGATTATCATGTGTATGATTACTTATTTGACTATGAAATTTCTATTAGTGCTTTCTATATACCTCATAAAAAACATTTAGGGGCGGTGTCGCAAAAGTATTTGGAATCGATTAAAGAAGAGATTCCATTTCATATAGCAAATGTAGTAGAGAATAATGCGAAATTTTATTAAATACATTTTCGGTTAAAGGAGTAGTGGAGTAATCATGGAATTAATGCGATGGGCGATTGAACTAGGAGAATCGGTGCATGGAAATACGTATGAAGAATTGATGCCACTACTAGACTATTATTATGATCGTGATCATTTAAAAGCGTATTGTATCGCAAATCTTCTTTTAAACATGGATGTATTAGATGAACATCGTGAAAGAATCGAATTAAGAAGATGCATCGCTGCTTATTATGCTGGATTATATAAAGTGGCAAGAAAACATGCAAATGAGTTGGTACTTAAACATCCGGATGTAGATTTATATAAAAATAATTTAAAATTAATGGAAGTTTATTTGAATAAAGAATATGATTATTGTCTTTTTATATGCCCAAAAACATACGGTAGTTTCATAGATGTTGCGCGAGCTTTGAAATGGAGGTTGGAGCAGGAGGGAAATACAGTAATTATATCAGAAACAATACTGGGAAATGTAAAGAATACAGTTGTTTTTGGAGCGCATACATACGCTTATAACCCGAATCTCCTTCCGCAAGATGCAATTATTTATAATTTAGAACAGCTATACGAAGGAAGTCCATATGCGCACCCGCTTTATTTAATATTATTAAAAAATAGAGTGATTTGGGATTATAGTAAACAAAATATAGAATGGTTAAAACAAAAAGGGGTAGGAAAAGAAATAAAACATGTAGGAATGAACTATGCTCCAACTTTGGAAATAAAAAAAGATGCATTTGAAGATGACATTACTGAAGATATTGATATTCTGTTTATAGGTGCTCTTAATCCGAGGCGGCAAGCTATTTTTGATCATCTAAAAGCGATTGCCCCAAATTTAAATATAGTTTTTAAAAATAATGCGTGGGGAATTGTTAGAAATGAATTGATTGCTAGAGCTAAAATTATATTAAATATTCATTTTTACTTATCAGGAATTCTTGAAACACCTCGCGTGTCTTATGCAGTCGCAAATAAGAAATTTATTATTTCCGAAAATAGTAATCCAGAAGATGAGGTAGAGTGGCCGGGAATTGTATTTACTCCGTACGAAAAAATAATTGAAAACGTAATGAAATATATAGAATTACCAGAAGAACGAAAAGAATTAGCGAAAAAAGCATATTACCATTTTGAAGCAAATAAAAGCATAGGTACAATAAGTCAGAATGGTGAAACAAAGTAATAGCGCGAAACTCATACGAAAGTATGAGTTCTTTTTTCGTGTATCATACTATTTGATTAAGGAAGTTCCCTCTTTATATTGTGTTTTGTATAGAAATTTCTGATAATATATAAGTAGAATTTGAAAACAAAGGGGAGAATTGTTTATGAAACTAGTCGTTATTAACGGTACACCAAGAAAATTAGGTAGAACTCGCGTTGTGGCAAAATATATTGCAGATCAATTTGAAGGGGAATTATACGATTTAGCAATAGAGGAATTGCCTTTATATAATGGCGAAGAATCGCAACGTGATTTAGAGGCAGTAAAAAAATTAAAAGCGTTAGTGAAAGCAGCAGACGGTGTAGTACTATGTACACCAGAATATCATAATGCAATGAGCGGAGCGCTGAAAAACTCGTTAGATTACTTAAGTAGTAGTGAGTTTATCCATAAACCTGTCGCATTACTAGCTGTTGCGGGGGGCGGTAAAGGAGGAATTAACGCATTAAATAGTATGCGAACTGTTGCTAGAGGTGTTTACGCAAATGCAATCCCAAAACAAGTAGTACTTGATGGACTTCACGTACAAGATGGTGAACTTGGAGAAGATGCAAAACCATTAATTCATGATGTAGTTAAAGAATTAAAAGCATATATGAGCGTATATAAAGAGGTGAAAAAACAACTAGGAGTGGAGTGATATGTCCTCGCTTTATCATGATTCTCGCTTGTATTACATTCTAGGAGCCAATAGTCTATCAGCCATTGGTTCCGGGATTGTTATGATTACGATCCCATGGTTGTTAATTAAAGAAGGTGGGGGAGAGACAACGTTTGGTTATGTTTCGATCGTTGCAACCCTCATTATGTTTTTATTCACACCATTCATTGGGCAAAGTATTGATCGTTTTTCAAGAAAATCTTTATTGTTATGTAACGAAGGTATCGGGATAGCCGTTATAGGAATGATGACTATATGGGGATTTGCCGGGCAATCTTATCATTCTATTCATTACATTATTATTTATATAGCAGGGTCATTCTATTATCTATTATTCTATCCTACAATTTTTGCATTTAACCAAGAAATATTTCAAGCAGAACATTATAAAAGTTTAAGTGGAACGATGGAGATACAAGGACAGTTAACACAAGTTATTTCAGGAGCAGCTGCGAGTTTTTTAATTGAAATTGTTTCTTTGAAATGGATCTTGTTAGTAGATATGTTAACTTTTGCAGGAGCATTTTTTCTTTTCTTATGTATACCGTACGTAAAGAAAAAAGAAGTGAAACGGAAAGTACCGTTTAAGAAGCAATTGTTCGAAGGAATTCACTTTATGAAAAAGTGTCCTAAGCTTTTTTGGTTTTTACTTGCCACTTATATGCCGTTTATCGGTGTTATGATGGCAAATTATTTAATACCAGTTTATATTTCAGATATACTTAAAGCCAATGCTTCTGTATACGCAGTAGAAGGTATGATGTACGGTGTCGGAGCGGTTATTGCGGGAATCAGTATTCCACTCATAATGAAGTATGTCAAAACAGAAGTTTCAATCGTTTTGACGATGATCATTTATGTAATTTCAATTACCATAATGATCATTGAACCGTCCGTAATGCTGTTATATGGACTAGCGATTTTTCATGCGATTGGAAACGCTGGAACAAGAGTCGCGAGAAATGTATTGATGATGGAGGAAATCCCAAACGAAGTAATGGGACGAGTGGACAGCTTATTTCGCTTAATTGGTACAGGAATACGAATAGTAATATTAATGGTGTTTACAGCAGGTGTATCTAAAGTTGGGGTAATGCTCCCATTTTACCTATTAAGCTGTATATTGATCCTATCATTAGGAATCGCTCTTTACTATGTGATATCACAACGTAAAATCAGAGCGGATGTTCCGAATAAATCACTCGTTTAAAAATTACTTCTGCCTCCCTTTCTTTTTCTATATAATAAAAAGAAAGGGAGTGTTAACTTATTTATGAACAAATGGATATTACTTATAATCTTATTACTACCGCCACTATACATTATTTATATGACGTTTCGAATGAATAAAGTTGCTCGTGAGAAATTGAGTAATCACTCTCCATACGTTCTTATATTAGGTGCAAAGTTATTTGGAGATAGACCGTCTTTATCACTTCAAAACCGTTTGGATGTAGCGTTGGAATATTTATATTCTCACCCTGAGGTGAAAGTAATTGTTTCAGGTGGTCAAGGAGAAGATGAAGATATACCGGAAGCTCACAGTATGAGAAACTATTTAATGGTACACGGTATAGATGAGAGTCGTATTTTAATGGAAGACCGTTCGACAAATACGTATGAAAATTTGAAGTTTAGTATGGATTTATTTGATGTAAAACATGCGGTAGTTGTCAGTAATACGTATCATTTATATCGAACAAAAATAATTGCAAGGCGTTTAGGAATAAAGATGGAGGCATTAGCTGCAGAAACGCCAATGCGTTCTAAGAGAAAAATGTATGTGCGTGAATATGCTGCTATTATGAAAACAATATTGTTCGACCGTTAGAGCTCAAATGTGAGCTCTTTTTTATATAGAAACAATGCGTATCATTTGAAATGAATTCCATATTCCATCAAAATAAAGGAAACAACAATAAAGGAGTTGTATTTGTGATTCAATTTAATCATGTGTCAAAAGCGTATGAAGATGGCACAAAAGCAGTGGATTCATTGCATTTAGAAATTAAAAAAGGAGAATTTTTTGTTCTCATTGGTCCGAGTGGTTGCGGGAAAACAACGACAATGAAGATGATTAATCGTTTGATTGAAACGACAGAAGGTTCAATTTTAATCGATGGAAAAGATATTCAACAATATAATATAAATGAATTACGTTGGAATATAGGATACGTGTTGCAGCAAATTGCTTTATTTCCACATATGACAATCGCTGAAAATATTGCAGTTGTTCCTGAAATGAGAAAATGGAGCAAAAAAGAAATAAAAGCACGTGTCGATGACTTGCTACAGATGGTTGGGCTCGATCCAGATGTATATCGTGATCGTATGCCTGATGAATTGTCAGGAGGGCAAAAACAACGTGTCGGTGTCGTACGGGCATTAGCCGCAAATCCGAAAATTGTTCTTATGGACGAACCATTTAGTGCGTTAGATCCGTTAAGCAGGGAGCAACTTCAGAAGGATATCGTACAACTGCAAAAAAAGATTCAAAAAACGATCGTGTTTGTAACGCACGATATGCAAGAGGCATTATCACTTGGTGATCGCATTTGTGTAATGAGAGCAGGAAAAGTTGTTCAATTAGATACACCTGAAGGTATTATACATAATCCGAAAAATGAGTTTGTTGAGGAGTTCATTGGAAATCGTGGGCGACAATGGTATGAGGGAATAATTATAGAAGATGTAATGCCACTAGACGATCATACACGAATAGAAGGAGCTGCTTTATCTTTACATGCTCCTTTACAAGAAGCACTAGTCCGTTTACAAACTGAAGAATCAGTGCCGGTTGAAAAAGATGGTCAATATGTTGGTATGTTAACAAGTCGTCATATTGTCAATTATATTGTTGAACAAATGAAGGAGAGAGGCTAAACAGTGACTGATTTTATTCAAACGTTCCAAGAAAGAAAAATAGAATTGCTAAGTGCATTAAGTGAGCATTTACAAATATCGCTTATTTCACTATTTTTTGCAGTAATTATTGCAGTGCCACTTGGCATTATATTAACGAGAAAAGAACGAATGGCTGAATTTATAATAGGGACTTCTGCTGTTATGCAGACAGTGCCCTCACTTGCTTTACTTGGACTATTAATTCCGTTAGTAGGAATTGGAAAACTGCCAGCTATAATCGCATTAGTTGTGTATGCACTATTACCTATTTTACGAAATACATATACAGGAATACGGGAATTAGATGAATCACTTATAGAAGCGGCGAGAGCTATGGGGATGAATAGCTGGAAAAGGTTATGGAAGGTAGAGCTTCCGCTCGCGTTGCCAATTATTATGGCTGGTATTCGTACAGCGATGGTATTAATTGTTGGAACGGCTACATTAGCTGCTTTAATAGGTGCTGGTGGGCTCGGTAAGCTCATACTACTCGGGATCGATCGAAATGACCATGCGCTTATCATTTTAGGGGCCGTACCAGCTGCGTTACTCGCTTTATTCTTTGATATAGTACTTCGCATACTTGAGAGTCCCAAACGCTCTTCTAAGCGCGTTATATTGACGATATGTATAGTTGTAGTTATGATTGCTACTCCATTTCTATGGAATACACAAAAGAAAGATATAGTTATTGCTGGAAAACTTGGATCGGAGCCAGAAATTTTAATTCAAATGTACAAACAACTTATTGAACAGGATACAGATTTACAAGTAGAATTAAAGCCGGGTCTTGGGAAAACAGCATTTGTATTTGAAGCGTTAAAATCAGGTGAAGTAGATATATATCCAGAATTTTCAGGAACAGCCTTATCTACTTTCGTGAAAGAAGAACCGAAAAGCACAAATCGTGAGGAAGTATATGAACAAGCTCGCGTTGGAATGGAAAAAAAATATAATATGGTTATGTTAAATCCAATGGAGTATAACAATACATATGCACTAGCGATGCCGAAAAAAATAGCAGATCAAAAGAATATAAATACAATTTCTGATTTAGGAAATATTGCACAGGAAGCTAAAGTAGGATTTACATTAGAATTTGCAGATCGTGAAGATGGTTATAAAGGAATGCAAAAGTTATATAACTATAAGTTTTTAAATGTTAAAACGATGGAACCGAAACTGCGTTATAGTGCAATTCAATCTGGTGATGTGAACGTAATCGATGCATATTCAACGGATAGTGAATTGGAGCAATACGGACTTAAAGTGCTAAAAGATGATAAAGGATTATTCCCACCTTATCAAGGTGCGCCGTTATTAAGAAAAGAGACATTACAAAAATATCCTGAACTTGAAAAAGTATTAAATAAATTAGCTGGAAAGATTTCAGATGAAGAAATGCGAAAAATGAATTATGAAGTAAATGTGAATGGTAAAAGTAGTGAAGAAGTAGCGAAACAATTTTTACAAAAAGAGAATTTACTTCGTTAATTTTACAAGAAATATACAATTTTATATGTTTAAAATGACCGCTCATTACAAAATGAGCGGTTTTTTTGTGCATACTTATACATTTTTTCAAAAAAGTATTCCATTTTTCTTCATTTTCTTTTAGAATAAGTAATGTTTTCCTGAAAAAATATAAGAGAAACGTCTATTAGAGAAAAAGGTGACTTTAATAGTTGAACGAACATAACACCTAGAATGACAGATGGGGTGGTACAAATAGAAAAGAAGTTAGGATTTTTTCCGTTAATCGCATTAGTAGTTGGAACGATGGTTGGTGGCGGTGTTTTTAGTTTACCGCATGATTTAGCAGTAGGAGCAAATAGTGGTGCAACGATAATTGGTTGGTGTATTACAGCAATGGGAATGATTCCACTTGCGCTCGTATATCAAACGTTAGCAAGACAAAAACCGGAGCTTGAGGGCGGAATTTATAGTTATGCACGAGCTGGATTCGGTGAATATATTGGTTTTAACAGTGCTTGGGGATACTGGCTGGCAGGGATTTTAGGAAATGTTGCAACAATTATGCTACTGTTTAGTACATTAGGTTACTTCTTCCCAATTTTTAAAGGTGGAAATAATGTTGCGTCAATCGTAGGTGCATCACTTTTACTATGGACATTGCATTTTCTAATTTTATTTGGAATTCGTGAAGCTTCCATTATGAATGTTATTGCAACAGTAGGGAAATTAGTTCCGATCTTATTATTTATTGTCGTAATGGTAACAGCGTTTCGCTGGGATACATTTACACATGATTTTTGGGGAGAAGGAACAATCTCACTTTCCGCTATTCTTGGTCAAGTGAAAAATACAATGCTTGTAACGCTATGGGTGTTCATTGGGGTTGAAGGAGCAGTTGTATTATCAGGAAGAGCAAAAAATAGTAGGGACGTTGGAAAAGCGACAGTACTTGGATTAATTTTAGTTATGTCTATTTATATTTTAATTTCTGTTCTGTCAATGGGAGCAATGACGCGAGGAGAACTTTCCGTTTTAGAAACTCCTTCAATGGGACATGTATTAGAACATGTTGTTGGGCCATGGGGTGCAATGGCAATTAATATTGGATTAGTTGCGTCACTTGTAGGTACATTAATTGGCTGGTTTTTACTTGTTTCGGAAATTTCTCACGTAGCAGGAAAAGATGGCGTGTTTCCGAAGGTCTTTACGAAAACCAATAAAAAGCAAACGCCACACATGGCATTATGGATTTCAAATATCGTTGCTCAAATTATATTTATAATTGTTCTGTTTTCAGAATCGACATATCAAATTATGTATTTTATTGCGTCAACATCAATATTATTACCATATTTATTATCAGCGCTATACCAATTCAAATTAGTAATTACAAATGAACTAAAAGATGCAAAAGTAAAAAATGGCTCGTTAGCTTTAATTGCCTCTATTTATTCTGTATGGCTTATTTATGCAGCGGGTTTAAAGAATTTATTACTCGTTTCAATCGTATATGGAATTGGGATTATCGTTTACATGTTTGCACGAAAAGAAAAAGGGAATCGTTGTTTTGTAGGTATAGAGAGCTATGTGATGTGGGCAATTGTTGTCGCAGCTATCACATCACTTTATCTGTTGATAACTGGAACGATAAAAATGTAAAAGTCCTTTTCATTTAAAGGGCTTTTTTCTTTGTGTAGAGAATATTTAATACATAAGATATTCAGGAGGGATGAAAATGGAAGAAAAAGAACAGTTGTCTAGAATAATTGATTTAGCTAGTGAGTTAAGGAAAGTATTAGTACAAGAATCTTTTTTTAATCATCATCCTGAACTAAGGGGAGTAATTGAAAATTTAGCGAGTTCTGTTGAGAATTTAGCGGAGTTGCAGCAAAATAAAGATGAAAACGCTGAGGATCGATTACGATATGTACTGGCTAAAATGAAAATTGCTCACAATGCTATTTTACAAGAGAAAAAAGCATTTCCATCTCATTAATATACGTTTTAATTTTGAACCTGGCGGATAACGTCAGGTTTTTTATTTCTAGTTTTTTTTTTCTTTCATACACTAAGAATAGTATGAAAAAAGAAGGTGATTAAGATGAAATTACATAAAGCTCTTCAGCCAAGTTTTATAAAACGAATGTACTATATGAGGTTTATCGGGAAATTTATAAAAGCGGAGAGAGAGAAGAATGGAGAGAACTTTTTTGTACAATGTCTATCGCCAATACCATCTAATTTACAAGAGCAATTTACAAATGAACATTATATATTTGAAGGGTTATGTAGCAATAAAAAGAATGAAAAGATTTTTTCAGAATTAAAGAAGAAGAAATTAGAAAAGCAATTGGTTATGTTTCGTCTTTATTATGAAAGAGGAAATGTGTACGTGGAGTTAATATGTACAGAAGAACCTAGAGAAATAGCAACTGGCTATAAAATGATTCCAGCACCTAAAGTTGCAGATAATAAAAAAAGAGAGTCTTTAGAACGAAAGCTTTGTAATGGTTATTTATCATTTCTTATGCCGAAATATCCAAAAGACTTTGAGTCTCCTGAATTACTGTGGCATGATGGAAGGTTATATGGAAATATATTGTTAAAGTCATCAATTAGTTCAATCGCGTATTTTGAACAAAATCGAGAATGTAAATATATAGACTTAAGTGACTGGATGAAGCATGTAGAAATCGCGGTAGAAGAGCAATTGTATTTCGTAAGTGATCAAGTGTATGAGCTATTAAAAAAACGAATAACGGAAGAAGGGAAGCTAGTTGAAGTAGAGGATATAAAAATACACAAGGAAGTATGGGAATGGGATGAGCGTGAATCATCCTTTTTACAGTATGTACAAAGTACGGTGCGTAATAAAGGGATGTATTTGGACGAAACAGATATTTATAATTTTCATATAAGTGTAAAAACCAATATGTTAACGATTCTTGGTGGTATACCGGGAGTTGGAAAATCACGCTTTGTGCAAGCTTATGCAGAGGCACTTGGATTACAGTATGGAGAAGAATTGGTTTGGATTCCGATTTCTCCATCGTATCAAGAACCACATGATTTACTTGGATATCTTCACCCAAATGGTACTTTTATTGAAAGTGAAACAAAGTTAGTTAGAGCGTTAATGAAGGCAAAAGAAAATCAAAATCAATTGTATATAATCGTTTTTGATGAAATGAACATGTCACATATTGAACACTGGTTTACTCCATTTCTATCTGTTCTTCAACTTGAAAAGGAAAATCGTATTTTGAATTTGTATGAGGGTGCGCAGAAATTAGAAAACCAAATTCCATCAAAAATTGAAATTGGAGAAAATATTATCTTTGTAGGTACTGTGAATTTTGATGAAACAACGAAAGAACTCTCTGATCGATTATTAGACCGAACCAATTTAATTACGTTACAAAAAATTCCGTTTTGTGAGATGTGCATGGTACAAGAGAAAGGTGTATTACAACCACCTCTGAAAGTAACAGCGGGAGAATTTCGGATAAATTGGATCAGAAAGAAATCTATGATTGAAGTGTTTTCTGAAGAAGAGTTAGAGCTATTAGATAAGTTGCATGTTGTATTGTCATCACATGATGCGTCAAAGGGAATTTCTTTTCGATGTGCAAATGCAATTGCTATGTATTTGCAAAATATACCGTTTCAAAATAATCATTCTTATATGATTAGCAGAGAAGAAGGTTTTGATTTACAAATAAAGCAACGTGTACTGACGAAATTAAGAGGTACTGAAATGATGGTTGGGTCATTACTTTCTGAAGAAGTAAAAAGGGGAGCGACTTTAGTACCTCTTTTGCAATCGCCACTTGCAAACAGAGTCTCTACATTTGAACACTCTTTAGCATATATAAGAGAAAAACGTAGAGAACTGGAGTTGTATGGATATGCGAAATGAAGAGCGGTATGAAACAGAAATCGTTGATACGAATGAAACGCTCCCTTTTGTATTAAAGTTAATCATAGGAACAGAGGCAAAAGGGGAGTATATTTTATTAAATCGTCTTTGCACATCTACTACAGCATTAGTTCAATGTATTTACAAAGTACAAGAATTAAAACCGATAAGATTGCATTACCATTATGAAAGTCCAATGAATATTACTTTCATATGGAATAAAGTGTATGAGGGCCAGAAAAATATAAAAGAGTCACAATACGAAATAAATGAAAAAAAACAAAAGGTACTAATTTATGAACATGGAAAAACGGAATTCTTTTATCCATGGCGATGTGGTTTATATCATTTTGAAGTTCGCATAGAAGACACAACGTATTATGGTGCTTTTCAAATCGTTCCAAAAAATTTTTTTGATGACCAATTTGAAATGATTCAAAACTATGTAAAGTCAATTTTAAATGAGTTGATTTTAGATAGAGGTTATTATAAAAAGACTTTCTCTGCCCTTAGTGATATTGAGGATTCTTCTTATTTAGTATTACTTAGAAAGCTGCCGCAAAAAATGAAAAAGATAAAACAAGTTTTTAAAAAGATTGAATCAAGTTCAAAATTTATACATGAATATAAATGGGAAGTGAAGGAACGGAAGGCAACGAGAAAAGGAACAATAATGGCGGAAAGAAAGTCCTATACGAAATATTATAATCGTAAGTTTATTGAACAAAAAAATAGTAGGGAAAATGCATTTCTTAAATTTAAAGCGATGCAATTTTATCATTATTTACTTGAAGCCGAAAGTTTTTTACGTCAAACAATTGAAATATTAGAAAGAGAAAAAAAGAAAAAATTAGAAGAGTTTCAAGCTGTAAAAACGATTATGCAAACAATTGAGCGTAATGGATCTGTGACTGATAGAGAGAAGCAAAAATATAAAAATATATATTTACTAAAAGAAGCCGATTTACGTAAAAGCTCTGTGAAAATACAAGAATATAAAATATTAGCTCATATTGTACGTGAAAGTGTACAATACTTTAAAACTTTAATATATTCCCCCTTTTGGAGAGAAGTTTCTGAAACGGGTAATATGAACTCATACGATTTACCAATTCCACATCAACAATTACTACAGCATTTAAACTTACTTCCACAATATACAGATCAATCTCCATCTTTATTATTTGTATATAAACCAACGTTTTTAGTGTATGAATATTACGCTTTTTTTATCGTTATTTCCATGCTAGAGCAAATTGGTTTTAAAGCTAGAAATCCCATTCGTGAACAAATACAAGAGCATTTTTATGTAGATGGGTTACAAGATGGGACGACAGTAGTTTTACATCAAGATGATATGAAGGTCCATGTTGCATTTAATGACTTAATTGAAACACACCCCCTTATTGCATTAAGTAAAGGGAGTAACTTTTATAATGGCGAGGATACAAAAAAACCAGATATTCGCTTAGACTGTTATGTAAAGGAAGAAGGGAAATACGTATATAAATCTTCTATTATTATTGAAGTGAAGTATAGCCCAATGTACAATATTTTTCAGCACGTTGGAAATACGAAAGCGACTGAGCAAATGTATAAATACTGGTCTATAAAGTATGTAGAAGAACAGAATGGAAAACGTGTTTTTCATCGACGGGCAATTTATGAAGTTATTTGTGTATATCCAGGAAGTCATATGCATAGTAAAAAAATTGAATCTGGGTGCGGTGTCTTTTTGCAATTATATCCATATAAGACGAAACAAGGAGAAGAAAAATTAGCAGGAAAACATGGGATGGTACAAATCTTTGAGAAGTGGTTAAAAAATAATAAGAAGTAAAAGAAATCCTTTTTCATAAAGGATTTCTTTTAGATTAAGAAGAATTATATGCTGTATGGAAGTAAGTAGGATGTAATTTGAAAAGTGATACACATAAGTTATTAGAATAACTGTACATGTGAGGTAAAAGACGACGAAGTTGGAATTTAATTCATTTTGCAGAATATAATAAGTCATAAATATTTTTAGTTGCATACGAAGATTTGTTCTTATATGATAGATAGTGAAAGCGTTATCAAAACAGAGCGACGATGGGAAAGGCGGGGAAATATGTTCCAGCGTGTTCAAACAAAGGAAGAACATTTTTGGTTCGAGCAACTATGGGGAGATTTTTGTGAAGAAAGAAACTTAATGTTCGTAGAACGTAATTTAAATCCAACACGATTTTTATTAATAGAAGATGAGCATCATATAGGTACAGTAGAGTGTATTAAGTATACGGTACCCGAACAATCAAATTCTGAGTTTTTCTATCCGTTTTCTAAAAATGATTTAGTGAAAGATTTGAAAAATGTGTATGAAATAGGCAAGCTAAGTATTGCGAAAACGTCTCGTGGGAGAGGGCATTTCAAAAGGCTAACAGCTATTTTATTTGTGCATGCGTTAGAAACGAAAGCGGAATGGTATATTGCAGCAGTTACAAAAAGAATGTATATGTATCTACTAACACTCGGTTTTCCTATAGAGCCGATAGACAATCCATTTCAGTTTCATGATACTTTACAAGGTGTACCAGTGCGAATTCATGCTCGAAAAGGAGTTACGCATTTGTATTCTTTAAAAGAATTTCGCGATGTGATTCAAGGGAATGCTCATGCACAGGCATTAATCGCGGAATACAGTAAGAATATTATGTTAACAAAATAATTAGAAGTGAATATATATAATATAGAGAATGATATATTAATATGGCAGTATCCTTCATGAAAAAATGACCCTTATTGTTTTAATAAGGGTCTAAAAATCATAATCCAAATATACTAAAAATCATTTTGCGGCGCTTCGGTTTCTTTTCTCTTTCATATGTTGGTTTTGAATCAGGAGTAATATATATGGGCTCTTCTTTTTTGAGGGAAGCTTCTAGCTTTTGGATTCGTTCTAACATTTCCTCCATTTCACGACGGTGTTGCAAAAGTTGGTACGTAACGACATCGTTTGCCTTATCTTGCATTTGCTCCTCCATTCGATCTAGCCTTCTTGTAATTGTGTGTAATTGAATAGCTAATTGTTCAAAGTCATTTGATGATGTGTTTTGAAAAATTGTGTTTACTTGAGTTTTTAATTTTTCAACATCATTTGATGATGTTTTTTGAGTAGGTTGAGAGTTTTGCGAATGCTCAATTTGAGAACGATGGTATTCTAACATTTGATCTACATCATCTTGTTTGAAAATAAAGTGACCATATTTATTTTTTTCTATCGTAAGATTTAATTGTTGTGCAATCCGGACAACAGCCTTGGGGCTAACACCTAACTTTTTTGCGATAAATGGTGTTTTATATTCCAAAATAATCCCTCCTATATATATCCTGTTGAATGATTTCGATCTATGAAGTAAGTTCCCTTCCGGTATGACAAAAGAAGTGTGGAATCGGCAAAGAAAGTGTTTTTTCACGAAATTAAGTTGTGAAGAATATATCGTTTATATAAAAATGATTCATCTTAAGATTTAGAATAATTTGATTTGACGAGGGGAAATGAATTAGATTATCATAATGATAAATATCTTTTTTATGTATGCATATAATATATAAAAAGGTGGTTGCTAATGTAGAATTTTGTTAGAGTATTAGAATGCTTACTTCACTTGAATAAAATTAAGTAGGAGGTGGCTTCCTTGCTTACAATGTAAGTAAGGAAAAGTATTTGGACATATATAGTATAAGTATAGTGATTGTTTTAATTGCCTTAACGGCATTTTTCGTTGCAGCAGAATTTGCAATTGTTAAAGTGAGGAGTTCACGAATTGACAATTTAATTGCAGAGGGAAATAATCGTGCAACTTCTGTCAAAACAGTCATTACAAACTTAGACGAATATTTATCGGCTTGCCAGTTAGGAATAACAGTTACAGCTCTTGGAATTGGTTGGTTTGGTAAACCTGCGCTAAAGCAAATATTTGACACGCTTTTTGCAAATTGGAACATATCTACTCAGCTCGCAGATATTTTTGCTGTAATTTTAGTATTTTTGTTAATTACTTTTTTACATGTTGTAATAGGGGAATTGGCCCCAAAAACAGTTGCAATTCAAAAATCTGAACAAGTGAGTTTGCTTGTTTCTAAGCCGTTAATTTTCTTTTATCGTATTGCATTCCCATTCATTTGGCTATTAAATGGTTCAGCTCGAATCATTACGAAGCTGCTAGGGCTGAAACCGCCGAAAGGGCATGATGAGGTTCATTCGGAAGAAGAATTACGGTTGTTAGTTTCAGAAAGTTATAAAAATGGTGAGATTAATCAATCTGAATATAAATATGTAAATAAAATTTTTGAATTTGATGATCGGATTGCAAAAGAAATAATGGTACCTCGAACTGAAATGAATATTATAAGTAAAGAAATGCCCGCTGAAGAAGCTTTGCAAAAAATGTCTCGTGAAAAATATACAAGGTATCCAGTTGTTGATGGCGACAAAGACCACGTAATAGGTTTTGTAAATTTTAAAGATATTTTTACTGAGTTTGTACAGCATAAAGCTGTTAATAAAAAGACAGTAGAGCAATATGTTAGACCAATTATTTTAGTTATTGATTCTATTCCAATTCATGATTTGTTTTTAAAAATGCAAAAAGAAAGAACACATATTGCTATATTGATAGATGAATATGGTGGTACATCTGGACTTGTTACTGTTGAAGATATTTTAGAGGAAATTGTAGGAGATATTCAGGATGAGTTTGATACGGATGAACAGCCAGAAATTCAACAAGTTAGTGAAACAAAGACGATACTAGAGGGAAAAGTACTCGTTAGTGAAGTGAATACGTTATTTGGTCTAGCGATTGATGATGATGGTGTTGATACAATTGGTGGTTGGATATTAACGAAGAATATAGAGATTGCTGAAGAGGATTCCATTGAAATTGAAAATTATAAGTTTTGTGTGAAAGAATTAGACGGGCGCTATATTAAAAGGTTAGAAGTTACAAAAACAGTAGAATCGATTGTCGTTTTAGAAGATGAAAAACAAATTTCTTTACAAGAGCAAATTAGCTCGTAAACTCTGCTATATAGCAGAGTTTTTTTGAGCATAATGTTTTTGGAGGAATACGGGCTATGATACAATTACATAAGTCAGACCTTTCACTAGGTGAAGTATTATTTTATACATATATTTGGAAGGGGAAGAAAGATGAAAAAGCATTTATATATAAATGGAGATTGGAAGTCAGTAAACACGTATAAACCATTATATGCACCATACTCTGAAGAAACGTTAGCGGAAATTGCACAAGGAACGGAAGAAGATGTTCAAGAGGCTGTTACTTCTGCAAAAAATGCAATGAAAAAAATGAATACATTAACAGCATACGATCGGGCAACTATTTTAGAGAAGGTTGCGCAAATAATGGATGAAAGAAGAGAAGAGTTTGCAGAAATTATTGCAAAAGAGGCTGCAAAACCAATACGTGCTGCAAGGGGAGAAGTAGATCGTACTGTTCTAACATATAAATTTGCAGCAGAAGAAGCGAAGCGTATATATGGTGAAACATTGCCACTTGACGCAGCACCTGGTGCAGATGGGCGGATTGCCTATACGATTCGCAAACCAATTGGGGTTATAGGAGCTATTACGCCATTTAACTTTCCGTTAAATTTAGTAGCGCATAAAGTGGGCCCTGCAATTGCTGCCGGAAACACAGTTGTGTTAAAACCAGCTGATCAAACGCCATTATCTTCTTACGCATTAGTTGAATTATTTGAAGAAGCAGGGTTGCCAAAGGGAGCTTTGAATATCATTTCTGGTCCTGGTGCAACTGTTGGCGAGGCAATTGTTAAAAATGATGATGTTGCGTCCATTACTTTTACCGGAAGTCCGAAAGTCGGAATCGGAATAAAGGAAAAGGCTGGATTAAAACGAGTTACGTTGGAATTAGGATCCAATGCTGCCGTTATTATTGATGAAGATGTAGAGTTAACTGATGAGATAATGGAACGCGTGAAATGGGGCGCATTTGTTAATAATGGACAAGTTTGTATTTCGGTACAACGTGTGTTTGTACACGAAAAGAGAATGGATGAATTTCTTTCGAAGCTAAAGAAAGCGATGGAAACTGTTGTTGTTGGTGATCCAATGAATGAGGAAACGGATGTATCAGCTTTAATTTCGAAAAAAGATGTAAAGCGAATTGAAATGTGGGTGCAAGAAGCAATTAAGGAAGGAGCAACTGTTTTATACGGTGGTAAGAAGCGTGATGAAAGAATTTTCGAACCAACTGTATTAACAAATGTTCCAGAGCATGTATCTGTACAGTGCCAAGAAGTATTTGGTCCAGTTATGACAGTAAATACATTTAAAGAATTTGATGAGGCGATAGAGAAAGTAAATCATTCACGTTACGGTTTACAAGCAGGCGTATTTACAAATAACTTATTTAAAGCGATGCGTGCAATTGATGAGTTAGAGGTTGGTGGGGTTATGATTAATGATATTCCAACGTTTAGAGTAGATCATATGCCTTACGGTGGTGTGAAAGAAAGTGGCACGGGTCGTGAAGGAATTAAATATGCAATTGAAGAAATGACAGAAATGAAATTAGTGTGTATTAAAAAATAAAGCAAAAGGTACACTTGTTTAATTAAGTGTACCTTTTATTTTACTTCATTTCTTGTTTGAAAATAGCATCTTCTACATAAATTTGTTCTTTATCTACAGCTGTGCTATGAGATAATACTAAACCGATTGGTGTTGCTGTATCTTTATTTTGAACAATTGTAAAAGGAATATTTTTTTCGTTTGCTAATTTAATGTATTTTGATAAATGTGGGTAAGCAATGCCACCGTTTAGGAGGATTTGTAATGATTGAGAAGAGCGTATGCTACTTGCTACTTCAGTATATACATTACTTTGCATTACTTGACCGATAGTTAAAGCGATTTCTACGCGCTCACGTAATGTAGTTAAATACATATTACGTTCTTCTGGTTTGTTTTGCTTTTGGCCATAAATGCCTTCTTGGAGATAGTCTTCCACATTTTTATTTACCATATTTTTCACACCTTTCACTTCCTATTGTACGCAAGAATTAAAAATGATGCAAAAAAAGTCGTTTTGAATATGGAAATAATTAAAAAAATGAGAAGGAAAAAGAGAGATTTGAATATAAATAATTAAATAAGAAAGAAAAAAATAATTTTATCAACAGAAATTAACAAAATGTGACAATAATCTATTAACGAAACATATTTTTTGTGTTAATATTCAAAATATAAAGGGTATTCGTCGTATGGAAATGGAGTGAATGGAGGTTTTTCCAATCGATAAGGATATTAAAGAAGTATTTTGTTCACACTTGAAAAACAATAGGCACCAATTCGTAGAGAACTGGAAAAACAAAATGATAATTTCCGAAAAAGATCCATTTAAACTAGAAGTAGTTCAAAATGGAGAGGATTTATTAGAGTTAATAATCGAACTTACTATGGAAGATAAAGATATAAATTATCTTCAACCATTATGCGAGAAAATCGCAATTGAACGAGCAGGAGCAGATGCGAATATTGGAGACTTTGTTTATAATGCAAATGTGGGAAGAAATGAACTTTTTGAAGCGATGTGTGAATTAGATGTTAGCGCTCGTGAATTGAAACCAATTATGGCCAAAATACATACTTGTTTTGACAAATTAATTTATTATACCGTTTTAAAATACTCGGAAATTATATCGAGGAATTTAGAGGAAAAACAGCAATATATTAATGAAACACATAAAGAAAGGCTGACGATTTTAGGCCAAATGTCAGCTAGTTTTGTACATGAATTTCGTAATCCGCTTACTTCAATTATGGGATTTGTCAAATTATTAAAGGCAGACCATCCGAGTTTATCGTATTTAGATATCATTTCGCATGAATTAGATCAATTAAATTTTCGAATCTCGCAATTTTTACTCGTTTCGAAAAAAGAAATGTGGAATGAATCGGAACGTTTTTGGCTTAATGACTTGTTCCAAGATATTATACAGTTCTTATATCCGAGTTTGGTTAATGCAAATGTTTCGATTGAAAAGAATTTGCCGTATCCAATACCACTTGTTGGTTATCGGAGTGAAGTGAGGCAAGTATTTTTAAATATTTTAATGAACTCAATTGACGCTATGGAAGCAATGAAAGAAGAGCGGAAAATTATCATTGATGTTTTTGAAGAAGAGCAAGCTATTCGAATTGTGATAAAAAATAATGGACCGATGATTCCAGCTGAAAATGTAGAAACGATTTTTGAACCATTTGTAACTACTAAAAAATTAGGAACTGGTATTGGGTTATTTGTATGTAAACAAATTGTAGAAAAACATAACGGGTCCATTATGTGTCGTTCAGATAGCGATTGGACAGAATTTCAAATTGCATTTCAAAAGTAAACAGTCTACACCAAATAAATGGTGTAGACTGTTTTAATTTGTAAGTATAACGACTTCTAATTTAGGGTCTTTAGTTGAATAACCTACTATTGAAATGGTATAAATTATATTCGGTTCAACATCGAATTTAGGTAAAGTTAACAGGATTTTTTTATTATCTGCGAGTGAAACTTCAATATCTGCTGTACCAGGGCTAACTTGTAAAAAATCTGTTATTTGTTTAAAGAGCACATTTTCAAATAAATGATCTCCACCTTTTAAATCTACGTTAACAACAGGGGTATCTGGAGAAAAATGCATAAATCGAATTTTGGCTTGCCCAGATGGTATATGTGTATTATCAAGTATAGGTTGTAATTGTAGGTGATTATCACTATTTATTGCGGCAAGTGTATACGTATGATTTCCCATTATCGGTACTAAAGCTGAAAAAATTGGAGTTTCGTTCCCGACAGGGACGATATCAATGCGATATTTACCTTGCACTAATGATAAATAGGGGCTAAATTGCTTAAATGAAATGTTTTTGATTACCTTTTGTCCATTTACTAAAATGTCAACCGCAGGCGTGTTTGGTGCAGAATGAAAAATTCTTATATGTGACGGTAAAGCAGCTTCTTGTGAATCTCTTTTTTCATATGCCTGTACAAGTTTTGTAAGTGCATCGTAATACTTCATATATAGTTCTACATATTTTTTGGGATTGCTATATTGATAGTAACGGGCGAGCTGATCGTAACGTACAGCTTCTTGTCCATATTTTTCGATTTCAGATTGAGACATGCACATTCCTCCTTTGTCATCATTAAAACTATATGCGAAGTGAGAAAGAGGTTATGCGAAAAACTTGTATTTCTGAATGGGAAAAGTAAAAGATTAAAAACATATTTTGGGAGAAGTATGTCTGAGTATTATTGGCTAGTAAAGTGGTGCTAAAAGAGATGTATATGGAGTTAGTTAAGTTGAATAGAAGCTTATATTTACTAGGAGTAATAAAAATATAAAAAGACTAAATTATAAGGGCATTTCAATCAACGTATCGAATACATGTATAAAAAATTTTTAGTAAAGGGATTTTTTAATTTATAGGCAAACACACATACAAAGGGATAATTGTCCTACATAATTTATAAAGGAAAGGTAGTTTAACTTCGGTGGAAGGAGTGGCACCTTGGGATGGGGATATCCCGATTATGATTGTGAATGAAGTTATGAAGGAATTTGTGTGAAAAATCGTTATATGACTGTTGAATTCGTAAAACGTATGGTTTTTTGATTTATTTTAGCGAGTCCCAGTAATATTGATAAAAGAGCGTCGTGCCGAACTGATTAATGTGGTTAATCGGTTCTTTTTTTATGTATAAACTGAAAATATTAAATGTGGAAAATTAGTTTCTATAAAAAGATTGTTATCATTGCGGCGAGATAATTGTCGAAATTTTTTTGGAAATATGCAATTTAAAGTAGGATAATAGGAAGGAGTTTAAAGGGAGTTCCGTCGAAGTTTACACAATGTCGGCATTTGAGGGAAGCTGTCATTATGTTAGGAAAACATTTAGTAATACGTTACTTTTATATAAGGGAGGGTTATTTGAGCGTATAGATAAGGATTGGTCTTCGTTTTAAGTTCTGAATTTTCTGTTTTCGAAACATTTATTAGCACTCATTTGTATATTTTATAATAGTATTTTGATAAATTCACTGCTTGTGCAGAGGATTCTTTTTTATGAAAGAAACGTCAATTTTCTTCATATACATATACAAATTGAAGAAATGGGGGAGCGCTATGCGCGATTACTTAATTAAACCACTTGTTGGTCAGCCGTATCCAATGATTTCACATGGAAAAGGTGTATATTTGTATGACCAGAACGGAAATAAATATTTTGATGGTTCGTCAGGAGCAATTACGGCAGGTATTGGACATGGCGTAAAGGAGATTGCAGATGTTATTAAAAAGCAAGCAGAGGAGATTGCTTTCGTATATAGATCACAGTTTACGAGTGAACCAGCTGAAAAACTAGCAAAGAAGTTAAGTGATTTAAGTGTAGGAGATTTGAACTGGAGCTTTTTCGTAAATAGTGGTACGGAAGCAAATGAAACAGCTATGAAAATTGCAATTCAGCATTTTCAGGAGCGCGGTATTCAAGGGAAACATAAAATTTTATCACGCTGGATGAGCTATCACGGTATTACGATGGGAGCCTTGTCAATGTCTGGGCATCCGCTGCGCAGACAACGTTTCGTATCTATTTTGGAAGATTATCCAACTATTCCAGCCCCATATTGTTTCAGGTGCCCTGTACAAAAGGTATATCCAACTTGTCAGCTTGCTTGTGCAACTGAACTAGAAAGATCAATTGAAAGAATTGGTGCGGAGCATATTGCAGCTTTTATTGCTGAACCGATTATCGGAGCAGCTGGCGGTGCGGTTGTACCGCCGAAAGAATATTATAAAGTGATTAAAGATATTTGTAGTCATTACGATATTTTATTCATTGCGGATGAAGTAATGACTGGGCTTGGTCGTACTGGTGCATGGTTTGCGATGGAGCATTGGGGTGTAGAACCGGATATTATGACGCTTGGTAAGGGATTAGGAGCGGGATATACACCAATGGCTGCGACGATTGTTAGTGACCGAGTTATGGAGCCAATTTTACGTGGGTCACGTTCTGTTATGAGTGGTCATACGCTAAGTGCAAATCCATTATCTGCAGCAACGGCTCTAGCTGTTATTGAATACATGGAGAAACATAATCTACCTGAAAAAACAGCGGAAAAGGGAGAATATTTAATTAAGGGACTACAGAAAGTTCAGCAACAATCGACAATTATTGCGGATGTGCGTGGAAAAGGGTTGCTGATCGGAATAGAATTGCAACCGTTTACAAAAGCTTCGGAGCTTATTTCGGTTGCAGCTAAAAATGGTCTCCTTTTATACCAAGCTGTTTCAGGGCAAGCAGGAAAAGAAGATAGCGCACTGCTTGTGGCACCGCCAATGACAACTACATATTCCGAGTTAGATGAATTACTTTCAATTTTTGCAAAAAGTGTAGAAGAGATGATGCAAAAAGGAGGGCATAGTATCGTATGACAACAATTACAAATACATTCAATAAATTAAAAGGGATAGAGGAAGTAATTTCTTTGTTCCATGATGATATGACATTAATGTTTGGGGGATTTGGGGGAATTGGATCCCCTCCAACTTTAATACAGGCTATTTTAGAAAAGGGAGTTACAAATTTAAATTTAATAGGAAATGACACTGGCTTTCCTGATGTAGGAATCGGTCGTCTTGTTACAAATGAACGGGTTAAGTCTTTAGTTACTTCCCATATTGGTTCAAATCCAAATGCAGGAAGACAGTTAAATGAAGGACGATTACAAATTGAGTTTTCCCCGCAAGGAACATTAGCAGAGCGTATTCGCGCTGGAGGCGTAGGGCTTGGTGGTGTTTTAGTTGATGTTGGTGTTGATACGATTGTTGAAGATGGAAAACGAACAGTCGAAATGAATGGCAAGACATACTTAGTTGAAACTGCATTAACTGCTGAAGTTGCGATTGTTTATGCGAAAAAAGCTGATCCGTTTGGTAATCTTGTATTCGACAAAAGTGCGCGGAATATGAATCCTCATGTTGCTATGGCTGGGGACATAACGATTGTAGAAGCAGAAGAAATTGTTCCACTTGGAAGTTTAGATCCTGAGGAAATTGTCGTTCCAGGTGTTTTCGTAAATTATATCGTACCGTCGGAAGGAGTGAATTGGAAATGGGTATGGGCGTAGAAGTGAGAGATAAGATTGCTAGGCGTGCGGCGAAAGAAATACAAAATGGCATGATTGTAAATTTAGGTATTGGCATTCCATCGCTTATACCGAATCATTTGCCTGACGATATAAATGTAATGTTTCATGCAGAAAATGGAATCGTCGGTATGGGGCCAACGCCAAGTAAAGGGAATGAAGACGAGAATTTATGTAATGCAGCAGGTTTACCGACTTCTCTTATTACAGGAGCGAGTTATTTTGATAGCTGCACTGCGTTTGGGATGATTCGAAAAGGTTTACTAGATATAACGATTCTTGGGTCATTACAAGTGAGTGAGAATGGAGATTTAGCAAACTGGATTGTACCAGGGAAACGTGTGCCCGGTATTGGGGGAGCGATGGATTTAGCACAAAAAGCGAAGCGTGTCGTTGTTGTGATGAATCATGTTGATAAATACGGAAATGCAAAAATTGTTTCAGAGTGTACATTGCCATTAACGTCAAAGAAATGTGTAGATTTAATTATTACAGATATGGCGGTTATGGAAGTGACTTCGAGTGGACTCATTTTACAAGAATTAATGAGCCCGTATACAGTAGAAGATATAAAGCGACATACGGAAGCTGAGTTTCAAATTGGCTCTAACTTACTAGTTATTGAATGAGGGGAGATATAATATATGAAGCAATTAAAAAAGCAAGTTTGTGATTATATTGAGAGTCATGAAGAGGAAAGTGTGAAATTTTTAACACGGTTAATTCAAGAAAAAAGCGTATCTGGTGATGAAAGTGGTGCGCAGGCAATTGTGATTGAAAAATTACGTGAGCTAGGTTTAGATCTTGATATTTGGGAACCATCTTTTTCTAAAATGAAAGATCATCCTTATTTTGTATCACCACGTACAAGTTTTTCAGACAGCCCGAACATTGTGGCAACTTTAAAAGGAAGCGGCGATGGAAAATCTATGATATTAAATGGGCATATTGATGTAGTACCAGACGGCGATGCGAATCAATGGGACCATCACCCATATAGTGGTGAGAAAATAGGGAATCGTATATATGGCCGCGGAACGACGGATATGAAAGGCGGCAATGTCGCACTTATGCTTGCGATGGAAGCGATTATTGAATCTGGTGTTGAATTAAAAGGAGATATTTATTTTCAAAGTGTCATAGAAGAAGAAAGTGGCGGGGCAGGGACATTAGCGACTATATTACGAGGATATAAGGCAGATGGTGTCATTATTCCAGAACCGACTAATATGAAGTTTTTCCCGAAGCAACAAGGGTCAATGTGGTTCCGTCTACATGTAAAAGGGAAAGCTGCACACGGTGGTACACGTTATGAAGGAGTAAGTGCAATTGAAAAAAGCATGTTTGTTATAGATCATTTGAGAAAATTAGAAGAGAAGAGAAATGGTCGAATTACTGATCCGTTATTTAAAGGAATTCCGATTCCAATTCCAATTAATATTGGGAAAATTGAAGGTGGTAGCTGGCCAAGTTCTGTTCCTGATTCGTTAATTTTAGAAGGAAGATATGGTATTGCGCCGAATGAGACTATAGAGGCAGCAAAAGAAGAGTTTGAGAGTTGGATCGCTGAATTACATGATGTGGACAATTGGTTTGTTGAAAATCCAGTAGAGGTAGAATGGTTTGGAGCGAGATGGGTTCCTGGTGAACTAGAAGAAAACCATGAGTTAATTACAACACTTCAGCATAACTTTGTTGAAATTGAAGGGAAGGAACCAATGATTGAAGCATCTCCGTGGGGGACTGATGGAGGTTTATTTACACAAATCTCAGGTGTACCAACGATAGTATTTGGTCCGGGAGAGACGAAAGTAGCACACTATCCAAACGAATATATAGAAATTGATAAAATGATAGCTGCCGCAAAAATTATTGCATGTACATTACTAGATTGGTGTGAGGTGAAAAAATGAAATACTATGAATCTTTTAGAGAGCAGACAAATTGCCATACAGTAGAAGGAGTTTTAGATTATTTTAATAAACGTATTCGAATAGATCACTATACAGGAAATGTTGAAAGTATTATACAGACAATTGACGGACTAGCAGAGAAACATTCTTTCACTAAATGTATTATTAAAGGAAAGGGAGAGCATGTTTCAACATGGCTCTCTTTCGGTTTCTTATTGGAAGCGACGATACCTCATTATTTTCAAGGACACGATGCATACTTCTTTGTGAAATATAATAATGATGAAAGACGAAATAGTATTCATTGGTCTGAGGAAGATACTATTTTAAGTGGTGTAAAAGCAAAAGAAGTAAAAGAAAAAGTAGTCCCGGAGAAATTTCTGTTAAGAAAAGCGACTGAAGAAGATGCAGAAGAATTAGCAACTGTCTTTGGAAAAGTATTTGAAGTGTATCCGACACCTTTAAATGAAGCGAGTTATGTATTACAGACGATGAAAGAAGACGATACAATTTACTACGTATATGAATTTGAGGGGAAAATCATTAGTACAGCGTCTGCAGAAATGAACGTAAAGGAAGGCAATGCAGAATTAACGAATTGTGCTACTTTACCTGAATATCGTAAACATGGGTTTATGAAAAGTTTGCTCATTAAGTTAGAAGAAGAGCTTCAAGAAAAATCTATTTTCTGTTCCTATACAATTGCTCGATCGCTATCTTTCGGTATGAATGCTGCCTTTCATCAGTTAGGCTATACATATACAGGAAGACTGGCGAACAATTGCTACATTTTCGATAAGTTGGAAGATATGAATATATGGGTAAAAGATTTATCTAGCTATTCGAAAGCATGAAGGCTCCCGCCTCAAAATTCGGCTGTAAAGTAAAAAAGTTAGGTGGGAATCGGGCCGCTCGTAAAAGCCCGACTAATTAAAGTTTTACGTTATCTAATCAAAAATAAATTTCATCAAAATATTAGAACGGAATCGTCATGCTTATAATCGCACATAGGTATGCCGGAAATTCGGCATAGTATTTGCTGAATTTTCGGCAAAAGGGGGGATGACATTGCTAGCAGTTTCGACACAAGAAGTCATTGAAGCGATTTTGGGCAGTATTGATGAGGCTATACACGCAGTAGATGAAAATGGTATTACAATTTTTTATAATACAGTTGCTGCGAAACACGATGGATCCAAAATTGAAAAAGTGTTAGGAAAGCATTTGTTAGAGGCGTTCCCATCTTTAACTAGGGAAACGAGTACATTGATGAAAGTTTTAGATACAAAAAAACCAATTGTACATCAAGTGCAACATTATCAAAATTTAAATGGAGAAGATGTTTGTACTGTAAATACGACGTTACCTATTTTTATAGATGGGAATATTGCTGGTGCTGTTGAAATTGCGAAAGACTACTCTACAATTCAAAAGCTAACTGATACCATTGTCGATTTACAGTCGAAAATAAAGCGATCGTCTAGAAAAAAAGTGATTAAAAAGCATGCTGCATTTGAGACGATAGTGACAAATGATTCTCGCTTTAAACAGACGAAAGAGTTAGCGCAAAAAGTAGCGCCAACAGATGCAAACGTTTTAATATATGGTGAAACGGGAACAGGAAAAGAACTGTTCGTGCAAGCAATTCATGAAGCTTCTAAAAGAAAAAACAAGCCATTTATTGCACAAAACTGTGCAGCTTTACCAGAATCACTATTAGAAAGCTTACTGTTTGGAACGACAAAAGGTAGCTATACAGGGGCGATTGAACGGGCAGGCTTATTTGAACTTGTAGATGGAGGAACATTATTTTTAGATGAACTGAATTCAATGCCGCTCGATTTACAAGCGAAAATGCTACGTGTATTAGAGGATGGAGTCATTAGACGAATCGGTGATAATAAGACGAGGAAAGTAGATGTTCGCGTGATTACCGCGATGAATCAGCCGCCAGAAGTATGTTTACGAGAAAATAAAATTCGCACTGATTTATATTATAGATTAAATGTGTTTTCATTATATATCCCGCCACTACGTGAAAGAACTGAGGATGTATTACTATTAGCTTCTTATTTCTTGAAAGAATATAATAAAAGCTATAAAAAAGGTGTACTTCAAATTGATAAGGAAGCGAAAGAAAGACTACAAGCTTATCAATGGCCTGGAAATGTTCGTGAGTTAAAACATACAATTGAACATGCTGTCATTATTGCGGAAGGAAATGCATTAACCGCAAATTGTTTACCTCGTATATTTAAGAAAGAGAAACTTCAAAAGAAGAAAAGTATATTACCGCTTCGGGAAGCTCTTCATCAAACAGAAAAGGAATTAATAGACCAAGCGTTGATTGAAACGGAAGGAAATATTTTGCAAGCAGCAAAAATGTTAGGTATTCCGCGTCAAACTCTTCAATATAAACTGAGTAAGTACGACAAAACCGCCGAATAATCGGCGGTTTTTGTGTGTTTGCACCAATAAAAGAACGTTTACATATATAAAAGGTAATGAATATGATAGTTAATATTCTGTTATTACTGCACTTGAAAATATTTTTTCTCCTATATAATAGGGTATTTCGCACATTTACTTATCAAGAATATGAAGTTGGCATAACAATTGCTTATATAAAGGATGAGCGTATAAAAAGGGGGAATAGCAATGTTACATGATGTATACAAACCAAATCGTCACTGGAAGGATATCGAATTATGGAAAGATGTTACTGAAGAGCAATGGAATGATTGGGTTTGGCAATTAACGAATACGATCAAAACGTTAGATGACTTAAGGAAAGTGATTAACTTAACACCTGAAGAAGAAGAGGGCGTTAAAATTTCAACGAAAACGATCCCGTTAAATATTACACCGTATTATGCTTGGCTAATGAATCCTGATGACCCACGCTGTCCGATTCGGATGCAATCTGTACCGATCTCGGAAGAGTTATATAAAACGAAATATGATTTAGAAGATCCACTTCATGAAGATGAAGATTCACCAGTTCCAGGGCTAACACATCGTTATCCTGACCGCGTATTATTCTTAGTAACGAATCAATGTTCTATGTATTGTCGTTACTGTACACGCCGTCGTTTTAGTGGACAAATTGGAATGGGTGTACCGAAGAAACAATTAGACGATGCGATTGCTTATATTAGTGAAACACCACAAGTACGTGACGTTTTAATCTCTGGTGGTGACGGTCTTCTAATTAATGATAAAATTTTAGAATACGTATTAAAAAATTTACGAGAGATTCCGCATGTTGAAATTATTCGTATCGGAACGAGAGCACCAGTAGTATTCCCGCAACGTATTACAGAAAACTTATGTAACATTATTAAAAAGTACCATCCAGTATGGTTAAATACACATTTCAACACTTCTATTGAAATTACAGAGGAATCGAAAAAAGCATGTGAAATGCTAGCGAACGCGGGTGTTCCAATTGGAAACCAAGCGGTAATTTTAGCAGGTATTAACGATAGCGTTCCAATTATGAAAAAGCTAATGCATGACTTAGTAAAAATCCGTGTACGTCCATATTACATTTACCAATGTGACTTATCTGAAGGTATTGGACATTTCCGTGCACCAGTTTCTAAAGGTCTTGAAATTATTGAAGGCTTACGTGGACATACTTCTGGCTATGCAGTACCGACATTCGTTGTGGATGCACCGGGCGGAGGCGGAAAAATTGCGCTTCAGCCAAACTATTTAATTTCACAAAGTGCGGATAAAGTTGTACTTCGTAACTTTGAAGGGGTTATTACGACGTATCCAGAACCAGAGAGCTACATTCCAGGAAGAGCTGAAGGTTACTTTAAAGAAATTTATCCGAACTATGAAGAAAAACGTTCAGATGTTGGTATTGCAGGTCTTATGAGCGATAAGAAATTTAACCTTGTTCCAGATGATTTACAGCGTATGAACCGTCGTAAAGACTATGAAGATAATGATACGCATGCATCTTTAAAAGATAAACGTGATAAGCGAGACCAATTAAAAGATAAAAAATATCAATCGCAAATGGCTAAATTAGAAGAAAACGACAAAAAAACTGAGGGTGATGCAGTATGAATTGTATGTGGTGTGACAGTACAGAAGCGAAAGAAAGCTTGAATACTGTGTATTGGGAACTACCAGATGGTACGAAAGCCATTGAAATCCAAAAGACACCATGTATTTCTTGTTCCTCATGTGGAATGGACTATCAAGCAGACCATACTGTAAAAGAAATTGAAGATCAGTTGTTTTTAATTTATACGAAAGATTTGCCAAAACAACTAACATATGAAGAGTTAATGGGAAGACCAAGACTATTAAAAAGAAATTATTTCGACTTTTAACCAGCTTTTATGCTGGTTTTTTTCTTTTTTGCCTTGTATAATGTATCCAAGTTAGAAAGGCAGGGAATATTTTTGAAAAAGACATTTTACCATTATATGATGAAGCATCGCGCAGCTTTATTTAGAAATGAAATTTCAGATTTAGCAGAGGCAATGTATGATGATTTAAGTTTTCCGAAGCAATCTGAAGACTATGATGAAATTAGTTCATACTTAGAGTTAAGTGGAATGCTAGAAAGTATGTCTATATTTGATGAAGCGTGGGATTTATACATACAAGAAGGATAAAAACGATTTGAAAACATACAGAATACATTACTTTTTGAAAGTGAAGTATTCTGTATGTTTTTTTATATGAAATGTCTTGATTTAAAGCTAGTCTATTTACTAGCTTTTTTTGCGTTTCACATAAATTTTATGTAGTGATATTTTTTTATCGAAAAAATTTATGAATATAAGCTTCTGTGATAAGCGTTTTTAAGTAGGTTGCATATACTGTTATCAAAATCACGACGTCAAAAAAAGGAGAGATAGAGATGGCAAGAAAAAAACAACCTAAATACAACGTAGGGGACATAGTCGTGATTACGCTATATGGAACCGTTGGTAAAATCACAAATATGAAAGTTTTAGATGGGGTTTATGTATACGAAGTCAATAATCACGATGGATTTTATGTAGAACAAACATTGCAGCACGTTACAGAGCAAGAAATGAAAAAGGGCGATACGGAGTGGATTGAATTAAATTATAATTTCACCTTTGGTGATCTCGTGCAAGTGACTGGATATGATAAAGATGTTTTCCGTATTGTTGGTTTTCGTACAGAGGTATGGAGATACAAAAATGACGCATGGGAAGATACGATATATGAGTTATCACGAATTACGGATGGTGAATGGTTAGAAGCGGATGAATCAGATTTAACTTTACTTGCCAATGCTCAAACGGCAAATGCAATTTTGAAGAAAATGAAACAAGATAAAGCTGGCATGAATAAATTGGATTTAGGAAAATTAAAGTCAATTAACAACTCGAAAAAAGTGAGTGTTAAGACAAATCGTCAAGAAATCATAGATGGGTTACTTGATATTTATAACGATTATCAATTGTTATTTGATACATTTAAAGATGAAGAATATAAAATTGTTATGGATGTTGTTCATAATTATTTAGTTAAATTGACAGAGAAAAAATAGTTAACTAGACAGAGAGAATAAATTGAACAACAACATATGCAGTATAAGGTATGCCTACAATTATTAAAAAAATAAAAAGCCATTTAATAAGAGAGTCTGCCCATTGATCTTCATGCATGAACTCTTCTTTTGTTTGTTCTACTTCGTATTGGTATTCCATTATTATTTCCCCCTTTTGGATAGCTTGTACTACCATCGTATGCACCTCGTCCAAATGATATGACCTATAAAAAAGAAAAACTATTTTTCTAATCTCATATACATAATTTTGAGATTTTTTCATAAAACAGAAATAAAGGAGTGATGCTCATGAAGGAAATTGAAGTCGTAATTGATACGGAAGAGATTGCGGAGTTTTTTTATGAGCAACTAATTGAAAGGGGATACGTCCCAAAGCGAGAGGAAATTGAAGATCTCGCAGATATTACATTCGAGTATTTATTAGAGAAATGCATGATTGACGAAGTTTTTGATGAAGAGGAAGATTGAAAGTAACGGCGGGCTAAACTCGTCGTTTTTTACTCTTTACAAACTTGTCACAAATGTGCTTATAAATTATTGGTATAATTAAGAGAAAATTTTACTAAAGAGGTGAAGGGATGTTCAAAAAAATTATTGATTCTTTATTAGGAAAGAAAAAAAATCGTTCGTATTCGAGTAGTGATTATCGTCATAGAGGGCGCTCTTATTCAAGTAGTGACTATAAGCGACGTTCTTCTGGTTATGGACACCAACATTATAAAAGAAAACGTAAAAGCCGTAGCTTCTTTTCAAGTAGCTGATGAAATGGCATCGTGTACTAGCTTTATTTGATAGACCACTGCGAAAAAATACAATTGTAGCAGAACGTTATAAAATTGAATCAGTAATTGGAATGGGCAGTTATGGGGTTACATATGTCGTTAATGATTTACAAATAAATAGATATAAAGTCTTAAAACAGTTAAGACAAAGTAAACAAAGATATGAGTCTGGTAGAAAATCATTTGAGCAAGAGAAAATGATTTTACAAACATTGAATCATCAAGCAATTCCTAGTTTCTATGATCAGTTCTTATGGGGGAAAAAAAGCTTTTTTGTGATGGAATATATGCCTGGTGAAAATTTTGAAGATTATATTTTCTCAGATGGGCGTGTATATAAAGAACGTGAAGTTTTTGAAATTTTATATGAAATATTAGGAATTGTTTCAGTTTTTCATAGTAAAGGTATTATTCACCGAGATTTACGTATTCCGAACATATTAATGAAAGAAAATCAAATTAGTATTATTGATTTTGGATTAGCTAAATATAAAGGTGAGGATGATGAGCGAGCTACAACGTATGAAGGTGAACAAGCTTTGATGCGAGAAGTTCACTTTCGTAGCGATTTTTATGCGCTTGGCCATTTCTCGTTATTTTTATTATATGCAGGATATGAATCTATTGAAAAACATGAAAAGCCATGGTATGAAGAGTTAACTTTGAAAAATGATAATCGTGAAATATTGATGCGAATGTTACAAATAAAAACACCGTACTATGAGAATGTACAAGATTTAAAAAAAGATATAGCTTTTGCTTTAGAAAGGATGGAGACTCCATGTTTCAAAAGTTTTTAGCGAGTGTTGGCATTGGTAGTGCAAAAGTAGATACTGTTCTTGAAAAAGAGGAGTATGTAGTTGGAGAAACGATAGTAGGGAAGGTTCGTATAACTGGGGGATCAGTTAGCCAACAAATTGAAAGCATTTACTTAACGTTATCTACATCATATGTAAGAGAAGTGGATGATAAAAAAGTAACAGCAACGTTTGACTTAGAGCGAGTTCGTTTAACAGATCCATTTTCTGTAGAGCCAAATGAAAAGAAAGAAATTCCATTTTCATTTAAGATGCCAATTGAAGCACCACTAACACTTGGAATGAAAACGGTTTGGGTTCATACAGGCCTTGATATTAAAAATAGTATTGATCCAAGTGACCGTGATTACATTCAAGTGTTGCCAAATGCACTATTGAACAGTGTATTAGAGAGTGTAAATCAATTAGGTTTTAAAGCGCGTCATATAGAATGCGAAGAATTACCATATCGATTACGTAAGCAAGTACCATTCGCACAAGAGTTTGAGTTTATTCCTGTTTCAGGACAGTATTATGGGAAATTAGATGAATTAGAATTATTAATCTTGCCAAGTTCCCACGATCGGTTAGAAATCATTATGGAAGTAGATAGAAAATCACGTGGATTGGCAGGTTTATTTGCAGAAGCACTTGATCTGGATGAGAAGGTTATTCGCTTTACAGTAACGAATGAAGATATCCCAACGATGCAGCAAAAAATTAACAATTATATTTTTTAATAAACTATGCATAAAAAAGAAATGGAGAGGAAAACTAAAACAACCGCTCCATTTTTTTGCATAGTGAGGTTATGTATGTGAAACGATATCGACATTTATACTTGTTAAGCTTTACTCTACTCATTTGTTTTGTCGCACTATCACTTTCGTATCATACCGCTTGTATTGAGAAATTTGACAATATAGTTGCACACTTTATTCAAAGTTTTCGAAACGATTATTTGACAACCTATTTTACTTGGGTGTCCTTTATCGGTTCCAAAAGAATATATTTTCCGTTACTCATTATTCTTGTAATGTATTTTCTCGTTAGAAAAAAGTTGCTTAGTGCATTACTTCTAACAATTAATTACTACGGATCTCGTTATTTAAACAGTATGCTTAAACTATGGTATGAACGGGCAAGACCTGATGTAACGCAGCTTGTTACTGCAACTGGATATAGTTTTCCGAGCGGTCATACGATGAATGCTACTGCTTTTTTAGGATTTATTGCATACGTCACAATTACTGAAGAGCGTATTTCATTGCATAAAAAACTGTTGATTATTCTTATAGCAAGCTTTGTTGTATTATCTATTTCAGTTAGCCGAATATATCTTGGCGTGCATTTTCCATCTGACATATTAGCAGGATGGGCAGCTGGCGGTAGCTGGCTCGTTTTATGTGTTATATTTCATAAAGCGTTTATAAAAAAAGAACCTATGTCATAATAGGTTCTTTTTCCATTGGTTCAACATGAATGTGGGCATGGTAAATTCCGAATTTTTTTCGAAGCATGGCTTCGATGTTGTCAGTAATACAGTGACTTTCTCCAACATCCATACGAGCGTCTACCTCGATTGTAATATCAACGTACGTTTGATTCCCGTACATACGCGCTCGAATATCTACAATGTTTTCCACACCAGAAATATGCTCAATAGCATCAGCATATTCTTCCATTTTATTAGGATCAATGCCATCTGTTAGCATATGAGAAGCTTCTACGAAAATTTCCCATGCAGTTTTACAAATAATAAGGCCGACAATTAGAGCGGCAATAGGATCTAAAATAGGCATTTGGAACTGTGAGCCGACAATGCCTACAACTGTACCAATACTTACGAGCGCATCTGATAAATTATCCTTTGCGGCAGCTTCTAATGATTTACTCTTTGTTCGAATTGCAATCTTTTTCGTATACCTAAATACACAGTACATAACGACAGCAGAAAATAAAGCTACCCATGCAGCAAGTACATTGGGCGCAGCTTGTTTCGGATTTAAAAATGATTGAATGGCACTAATAACAACTTCTAATCCGACCGTTGCCATAATGAAAGAAGCAACAAGCGAAGCTATTTGTTCTGCACGCGAATGCCCATATGGATGATCTGGATCTCGAGGTTTACGAGAAATTTTTAAACCGATTAATATTGCTAAAGAGGCACCAATATCCGTTAAGTTATTCAAACCGTCAGCACGTAATGCGCTAGAGAGGGTAATATAACTGATGATAATTTTCATAGAGGATAAAAATATGTAGGCCATAATGCTGACAATAGCACCTTTATCAGCTTCTTTATGAGAAAGAGTATCCATTTTAATCACGCACCTTTCTTTAAAGGAATTTCTTTCTATACATAGAGTATCAAATGAAACTCGTGTGGGTCTATACAAACATTGTTGACACTTTATAGCTTTTTAAGTAGGGGGTAACAATGTTTCGTTAAGGAAAAATATGTTGAAAAGTACAAAGTGAGGGTATGAATATAATTGGGAATCATTCACAATGAAAGGGATACGATGGTAGGTGGATGTAGAAACGAATACTTTTCTTACTATGTATTTTTCTAATAATGACTGGATGTAATTCATCAAATGATGAAATTGTGAAGAAGTATTATATTTCTAAATGATCAATATCTACATGTAAAGGATACGGTGGATTAAATGAAAGATATGTAATGAACATAGAAAACAAACAAATAATCAATGGGGTTCATAATTTTTGGATTGAAATGAAAAAACAAAAGGAAAGTGGCGAAATACGACAATACGATATATTAATTACATATGAAAGTGGTGATACGAACGTATACATCTATACTTAGGGGATGAAGGGGGAAGGAGTGTAATTATATACATTGGTCATGAAGAAAGAGCTACGACAATAATTGTGAAAAAAGATGAAAATCCTCTGAAAAATATTTTTCAGAGGATTTTCATCTTAGTATGCTTCTAAAAACTCAGTAACTTGCTCTTCAGTTTTTGCATTAGCACTATGTAAGTGGCCTAGCTTCTCGCCATTTTGATATACAAGTAAACTTGGAATACCCATTACTTGATACTCTTCAGCGATACTTGGGAACTCATCTTTATTAATAGAATACCATTCAAACTTATTGAACTCTTCCATTACCTCTCCGATAAAGTTGTCCATGCGTACACAATCTGGGCACCATGTAGTAAAGAACTTAACAACTACTGGCTCCTCACTTGCGATGATGTCTTTGAATTCTTTTTCAGACTTGATTTCTCTCATGTTTTTGACTCCTCTCAATGTTACACGGATAAGCTAGTATTTGTATGCGAAATCCGTAATTGCAAACATTAGTATTTTTGAAATAGATTGTTTGCAAAATCTTCGACTGCTTTTTCTTGTAGGTCTGGTACAACTTGTGAGTAGGTGTCTAATGTGTTGCCTACTCTTTCATGTCCTAATCATTCGCTTACGATCTTTAGTTAAATACATTATTGCAACATTAATGTTAAGGGATTGCTTTAGATTATGAAACCGAATATCAGGAACCTCACTTTTCTTTATAAGCTTTTTCTTCATTTTTTGCAAGTAGCTGGGATGGCATGATTAGAAATTTCTTTAGATATTTATGGGGAAGTATCGTTAATAGAGTGACATTAAAACTAAATGGACTAGATAATTAGAAAGTGAGAGTGATTCATAATGAATTTTTCAAAAGAGAATACAAAAAAGATTCCGTAACTGAAAAAATGGGTTGCGGTTTTTTCTTTACTTGAATTTTATTATATTAAATTCGGTATGCGAAAAGATTTTAGATGAATTAGCGCCTTATTTGTCTGCACTTGGTATGGACTTAGGTATATGGACAGACCATGAGGAAATCTCTGAATATACTAATAAAAAAGGAGATGTTGAGTAATGGCGCGTTATAGTTTACATGGAGGACACAATAGTATTGTACAAGGGGCTAACTGGGGAAATCGGAAAGAGCATGTTTTGGATCGTCAAGTTAAAGATGCGGTTGCGGCCAAGTTAAAAGCTTTAGGACACACAGTCTATGATGATACGGACGAAGTAGGAAGCACTCAAGCTCAAAATTTAAATAATATTATTCGTAATAGTAATTCACATGTTGTAGATTTAGCTATTGCTTTTCACCTTAATGCAAGTGATGGGACTGGGCAGGGTGTTGAAGTGCTGTATTATGATCAGAATGAACTAGCATCTAAAATTTCAGCTCAACTAGCAAAAGATATTGGATGGCGTGATCGTGGTGCGAAACAACGTAAAGATTTAGCAGTATTGAATGGGACTAAAGCACCAGCTATTCTTATCGAATTAGGATTCATTGATAATGATTCCGACATGGCAAAATGGGATGTTGATAAAATCGCTAATTCAATCGTTTTTGCTTTAACTGGACAATCTGGTGGAGGTAGCCAACCACCTCAAAAACGTAATATTGTCGAAGTTGGTGGAATAGGTAAAGAAAACTTGGCTGAATTAGTAAGTGCTTTAAACTCAGTTAAGATGACAGGTAACTTAATTCTTAGAAGTGATGGCTATGTTTATCCTGTAACTGATCCAACTAGCGATACTCAATTAAAAGCATTCACTGATTATCTTGACCGTAAAGGCTGGGCATATACTGTTAAGTAAACATACTATGTAAATACCAATAAGCCTATGTAAAGCGAAAAAAAGAGGCCTACTCGTATGATGAGTAGGCTGCTTTTTTATTTTATAAAATAAATTAATTTGAATAGAGGTTTTCCTCAAGCATTTATTAAAGCTACGAATATTTATAAGAATATGAGTATGGAAACAGGTCTAATTTTGGAATAGCGGAGGAGATTGTTGTGGACATAACTCAAAGTGTGGCAAGAATAGTGGTAAATGGGAAAGACCTTCCGTTCACTGCAGTTCAAACTTCTGCGTGGAATAATGGTCCTGTATATGATGTAACTGTTTCAACAAAGCAGAGAGTGAACGAGCTTTATCAATTTATGTGGTCACAGGTACCAGTTACACTTACGATGTATTTTCTTCAAGGAGCAGACTTAATGCGATTTGTAAGGATTACTGGGATTAATGAAAGTGTAACGGGAGAATATATATATCATTTCTCTTGGGGATAAAAGCAATTTAAAGTAGCCTAAAAGCTACTTTTTTATTTTGTTAAGGAATTATCGGAAAATCGTGAATGAAAAGTCTCTCCAAAATATATGAAGTGACTTTTCATTCACAAATACTAATAAATTAAGAATGTATGAAAAAGGTTGTAAGTTCACCTATATAAGGAGGGCTGATAGAGCTAGCCACATATAGTTTTTTATTTGAGGTACATTTATTTTTGGATCATAAAATCACCTTTAATAGTTAAAGTATTATTAGCAGATGAAGCTTGGAAGTGAAATAGGAAATTAGGAGGGCAATAGAAACGTTTAAAATGAAAAACGTGCTAAAGGCTAGTAGACTAGCTCTTAGCACTCACTGAAATAATTATACATAACATACTTTGTAATAACTTATTCGAAAGTGAGTTGAAATTAATGTTTTATTCATATGTGGATTCTCAAGTTGGCATACGACCAGCGTATGGTACGGCTATAACGTATAGCGGGGCACAAAGTACAGTTCAAGCTGTTCAACAAGCATTGCAAATGCAACAACAAATGCAAATGCAACAACAAATGCAAATGCAGCAAGGTATACAACCGTATTATTCCTCAATGGAGTATTTTTACCCAACGCAACATTTTACACCATATGGAATTGCTTTTACTTCAATTCCATATGGAACAGTATTCAATTTATAAATATAGAGGAATAAAATGAATACAAAAGGGTGCAAGTAAAAAGCACCCTTTTAAAAATAAGAATAGCTAGTCCAAACCTCTCTAATCAATCTTGCATAATATGTAGTAATAAGCTTGAAAGGGGAACGAGTATGTCTTGTTATTACTACTGTAAGTATTGTAAGGATTATAAAAAGAAGCAACATGATTGTCGTAATAACACTAGTAAGTGTCATGCCAACAAGGATAACCTTGTTAGGGCATCAGCATTTAGAGCTAGAAATACTGTAAATCAAAATGTTCCTGCTAATACTTTTGTGAAAGTGTCATTCCAAAATGAACAATTTGATTTAGCAAATGAGTATAATCCAGCAACGTCTATTTTTATGCCGAAGACGAAAGGCGTATATTCTATTATTGGAACGATTGGTTTCTTTCCAAACGATACAAATTTAAATTATAGAGCTCGTGTAGAAATTCGTGTGAATGGAAATGCAGCAATAGCTATAGATAATGACTTTTTTGGTCCAATAGGTTTTGGAAATGTTGTAAGTGTTTCAACAATCATTCAATTGAATGCAGGAGATACAGTTGAGATTTATGCACAAAGTAGTATAGATGGTGTTTTAAGCCCCTTAGAAGATGGTTCGCACTTTGAAGCGGCAAGATTTCCGTCTCCTACTAAATAAAGTAGGTAATTTAAAAATGAATAGAAGTTTAATAATAGATCCTCACCAAACAGGTGGGGATTCATTTTTTTATTAATAATAGTAACAGCTCATCCAAGCTTTTCTAATCAATTTTGCATAGTATGTAATAATAAATTTAAAGGGGGACTTACTACGTTTTATTATTACTGTAAGTATTGTAACGAGTACAAAAAGAAGAGTCATGATTGTTATAGGAAAAGTAGTCAATGTGATGGGAAGTATGTAAAAGTAAATTGTTGTGGTAATAAGAAAGAGGAGCTTGTAAGAGCGTCGGCATTTAGAGCTGTGAATACAGTTAATCAACCTATTCTGGCAAATACGTCTGTTAAAGTGTTATTTCAAAATGAACAATTTGATTTAGCAAATGAATATAATCCAGTAACATCCACTTTTATGCCTAAGACTAGAGGGGTGTATAGTGTATTAGGGAATATAACATTCTCACCAAATGATATTAATGTGAATTACAGAGCTAGAGTAGAAATTCGTGTAAATGGAAATACAGCAATAGCTATAGATAATGATTACTTTGGGACAGGGGTATTTTTTAATAATGATGTTTCAGTCACTTCTATTCTTCAATTAGAAGCAGGGGATGTAGTTGAAATTTTCGCAGAAAGTAGTATTGATGGCGTTATTGTACAAAACGTTAATGGTTTAAATACTGTTCATTTTGAAGCGGCAAGGTTTCCTTCTCCAATTGAATGGAGCTGATAAGTAGATGTTTTATAGAAAGTTTGTTAAGACCCTCACTAAATAGTGTGGGCTTTTTATTGTTTTTCTAAAATATATAAGCAATCAGATTTAATTTCGTTTATTATATGAGTGTTTTATGAATTAGATATAATAGAAGAGAAATGAATGGTAATAGTGAGAGTATAATATATAGAAGGTTATTGTCGAATCCACACGATGGATATAAAAAAAGAGCATACATAAAAAGTATGCTCAAAAGAAAGATAGGTTTTATGAGTGGATAATCTCCATAGGATAATATATGCGTGTTTAATGAAAATGTGTAAAGAATCAATAAATTATCAATGGAATATCATGAAATGAGTAATTTTAGTTTAGGGATGTAGTTGTTTTCTTTCGAAATAATCTAGGTAACAAAGTTGTGAAAATCGTGCATGATGGGGACTAACAATGGGATAATGATCGTACTTCAGTTACATATTTCTTAAAGTTTGGATATTGCGTGATAGTTTGGCATTTAGGGGTGAGTAGTTGATTAATTATAGAAACATTTGTAATTACTTCGTTACAAGGACCGAAAAATGTAACTTTTAGTTTTGAATTCGGTGGAACTTTGAACACGATAGGTTCTTTTTTCATGAAATCAGCTCCTAATATTCCACATTATATGTGCTTCACCTTTTGATTTAAATGATTATTAAGGTGTATTTATATAATATGAAATCTTTGTTAAGTTGATTATAATATAGAACCTCATTGTCGTATAAGTACATAAACATGTGGGGAAAAGCGGAGAATACTCTATGAAATGTATAATTAATATAATATGAAAAATGATTTGATTATCTAATGCATTTTATGTCCTGATACATATTACGGTAGTAAGAATAGTATGAGGAGGTAATAAAAGAATGCAAGAAAATGTACAAGCTCAGCCACAGCTTTCACCACCGTGGATCACACATTTTAATGAACTAAGAAATTCAATTGGTGCTGATCCAACAGTTACAGTGGGGCCACTTATTCCGGTTGGCGGGAATTATATTATTTTAGTGCATGCGTTAAGTAATGAAAAAGCGAGAGCATTAGCAACGCTTCTAAAATCTTCTGTACAATTTGGAAATGTAAGTGTAACGGTTATTGTAACGAATAATGAAAATGAAATTGTAAATCCATTTCCTTGTCCACTAGATGCATTTGAAATTGCGCATTTATTTCAAGTAGCGTTAGAGAATAATCCTTATTTTGAACAAGTTGTGGTACAACCTCAGTTCCCTGGTGGAGTGAATGTTGTATTTCCAGTTTTTAAAGCGGAAGTGATTCAATTTTTTAATGATGATATTTCAAATCTATGTCAAACGTTTACAGGTGTTGCTGCAAATGTGTTTCGTGATGTAATGCAGGATGATGTTTGTGATATCCCAATATTATTTTCCACAAGTTGCGTTATGAACAGTGAAAATCCACAATTACAAAATAAAGATTTAGAACCAAAGTTGTTTTATTAAGATGCAAAAAGACATTTTCAAAAATCGGAAATGTCTTTTTTTATGTATTAATATTATTTTGTACCAAAATTTATTGGCTGGCAATCAGTGGTAAAATGTAAAAAAATTATAGTTTTACTCAATTTTAAATAGGCTGGATAGCGTATGGAATTGTTGATTACAGATAGAAATGAAATAAACAATGAGTGTTAGGCTAGACTATTATAAAAAGATAGTTCACATATAGGGGTTTTCTACGTACAAGCAAATAAACATAGGACATATAGAAGATTTTATATTATCAACAGAAAAATCATTTTTAAATAAATTGATATTTTCACGCCTAATTATATGAGTTAGAGGAGAGATTGAAAGAAGTAGTTTTAAAGATTATATATTTCAAAAAATAAAGATTTCTTCTTATTTATATTATAGATAGATAGTAATAGATATATGTGGATTATGCTAAAACAAGCTTTGAATATGATAATAAAAAGGAGTTGAATTGTAATGGGTTACATTGTTGATATTTCAAAGTGGAATGGAACTATTAATTGGGAAATTGCAGCGCCTCAACTAGATTTAGTTATTGCTAGAGTGCAAGATGGTTCAAATACGGTGGATTTTATGTATCAAAATTATGTGAATGCAATGAAGAAGCATAGTGTTCCGTTTGGTAATTATGCATTTTGTCGTTTTATTTCTATTGCAGATGCAAAGAAAGAGGCACAAGATTTTTGGAATCGTGGCGATAAGTCTGCTGCGTTTTGGGTGGCGGATGTTGAAGTACAAACGATGGTAGATATGCAAGGCGGGACACAAGTATTTATAGATGAATTACGTCGTTTAGGTGCGAAAAAAGTAGGTTTATATGTTGGGCATCACACGTATGTATCGTTTGGAGCGCGTAATATTGATGCTGATTTTGTATGGATTCCTCGTTATGGAGGGAATAAGCCGGCGTATCCGTGTGATATTTGGCAATATACGGATTCGGGGAATGTTCCTGGGATCGGGAAATGTGATTTGAATCAATTAATAGGAAATAAGTCACTTTCCTGGTTTATAGATTCGAATCAAGAAAATCAATCTAATGTAGTGGATTTGCAGCAATCAAGTGGTATTGGTATTGCAGTTTCAAAATATCCTGATGGATACGGCATAAATTTATATGAAAATCCTGTGAACCCCCAGTATACAGGTGCAATCACTAAGAAAATCCCGTATTTAATTTTAAACAGTTATTGGGGAGGCGGCGATAAAGATATGATTTGCTTAGGGAATGATAAGCAGTGGGTATATTTAAACCATTTTGATGTGAGATGGTATTATGCTTCTTCAAAATATCCTGTCGGGTACGGAGTGAATTATTATGGAGAGCCTGAATGTATTAATTATAAAGGAAATATAGATGGATCAACATCTTACCGTGTGTGGGGAAGAGTAAAAAATGCGGTAGATATCGGACAAAGTAGTTGGATACCGGAAAAACATTTAATCATTAAGTAACCTTAGTCGTTAAATGTTTTTGAGGCATTCGTAAAGAGTCTTCTCATTAATAAATAGTGAGAAGATTTTTCATATTTGTGTATAAAAAATATGATACATATTTGATTCAAATGAAATGAATTACATATGGAAAACACACTGTTTTCACAATAACGGTGTATAGTTACGTTGCATAATAATAAAAGTGAGGTATTTGAATTGAAAAAGAAAAAGCTATTTTTGGGAACAATTATTTCATGCGTGGTACTCGCATTATCTGCATGTGGTTCCTCAGACAACGTAGTAACATCAAAAGTAGGAAATGTTACAGAGAAAGAGTTAAGTAAAGAATTAAAACAAAAATATGGAGAAAGTACATTATATCAAATGGTATTAAGTAAGGCGCTGCTAGATAAATATAAAGTTTCAGATGAGGAAGCAACAAAACAAGTAAAAGAAGCAAAAGATAAAATGGGCGACAATTTTAAAGAGACTTTAGAAAAACTTGGGTTAAAAAACGAAGATGAATTAAAAGAAAAAATGAAACCAGAAATTGCATTTGAAAAAGCGATTAAAGCGACTGTCACAGAAAAAGATGTAAAAGATAACTATAAACCAGAAATGAAGGTAAGTCATATTTTAGTAAAAGATGAAAAAACCGCTAAAGAAGTAAAAGAGAAAGTGAATAATGGTGAAGATTTTGCCGCTTTAGCGAAGCAGTACTCAGAAGATACTGGTTCAAAGGAACAGGGCGGGGAAATAGCTGGTTTTGGCCCTGGGCAAACTGTTAAAGAATTTGAGGAAGCTGCGTATAAATTAAATGCAGGACAAGTAAGTGAACCAGTTAAAACATCTTACGGTTACCATATTATTAAAGTGACCGATAAAAAAGAGTTGAAACCATTTGAAGAAGTGAAGGATAAGATCCGTAAAGATTTAGAACAACAAAGATTACAAGATACGACAGGTAAATGGAAACAGCAAGTAGTCAATGATTTATTAAAAGATGCTGATATTAAGGTGAATGATAAAGAATATAAAGAGACATTTAAATTTCTAGAAAAGAAATAATACGGATAAAAAAACAGAAATGTAGCATTTTGCTAGACTTCTGTTTTTTGTTTTTTTGAAAAAAGAATGCAGACTTCTTCGGTAAACACAATCATACTAGAATGATTCGGATAAGTAAAAAACAAAAAACTAAATAAAATAAAATTTTTAAAGGTAAAACTCTAGAAGTATTATGTAACTTGAATTAGAAAAGGGAACTCATATTGAGTTCCCTTTTCTAATTAGTGTGTGTGTTATAAAAAAGATAGTAAGACAATATAATATTACATTTAAATATTAAGAATTACAATGGAAAATTGTAGGAAAATGAAATTGGAAATAATAATCGTTTTAAAAAATGTTGATATAGTAATGTTTTGATTATTTTATTACATATAAATTAAGTATATAAATTTTTATAGTGGATCAACATAATTTGAAGAATAGTACATATAATATTTTTGAATAAACATTTGCAATATTATAGGAAGTGAAAAGTTGAGCATTCTATTAAAAAGGATGTTCTTTTTGTTATGAATATTTCTAAATGTATTATTTACTAGATGAATAAATGAAAGTGGGGGAGAATATATGAAAGTGATTTTTCAAAGAGAAGACGGAGGGAAAGTTTTTGAATCGAATGATGAAAATATAAGTGATTTATTAGCTATATTAAAAGAAACGAAAGGGATTAAAATTGGGATGGTTGAGTATGAAGTGTTAAAATATGAAATAGAGTATTTTCGTCATCCGAAAAGAGGAGAAACGGAGAGAGAGTTACATATAACCATACATCCTAAATATATGTAATGAATGGTAGCGATATCAAACTATTATGAAAGCAAAGGAGTATTTGATATTGTAATATGATATGTACGAAAAGAGAGTGTGGAAATCGCCCTCTTTTCACAGAAAACCTATAAGGAATAAATTGAATTACATTATAAATTTCTTAAATTTTGTGAGTTCGTTCATTATAATGTATGTTTGCGTTTAAGAATGGTTCATGCAAAAAAATAAAGGTTTGTAGTGTAGGCAGGGATTTTATATTCAATTAAACGAATATAATGTTGTAGTTTGTTGACGAATAATAAATGAAACTTTCATTCAGAAAGAAAGCTAGTCAAGATAAAAAAATAAAGTTGAAAATATAACGTATTAGAAAAAACGATTTCACTTTATGTGAAATCGTTTTTTATTCGCTAAATGTGTTTCAATGTGTAGAGAGTGAAAAGTTTGTTTTAAGGGAAAAAAATATAAATATGCTCCTTCTCAAAAGAACGTAGGTTCGTGTATAATTAGAACGAATGTTCTTTTTTGGTGCAGACCTTATACAATTTAGAAATAAATACGAACTTAGTAATTACTAAAAATGATGGAGTAACAGTATGTGTGAAATAGAGTGGATAAATGATCAAGGAGATAAAGAAATGAATCATGTAAAGAGGCAGAAAGAAGAAAGAGAGTGGGTTCCATTTACAGTAATGTCGGAACAATTGTTAAGTATGAGAAAGGTTATTGGTGAGAAATTAAAAGTGCAAAGGCCGATAGTAACAAATGAAGAAAAAGAAAGAATTTCTGATAAATTGCTAACGGCATTATTGTCTGAGCAAGAAATATTGGTGACATATTTTGAAGATGGCTACATACTTACAAGTTATATGACAGTCGTTCATATAGACCCGGTAAGGCAGATTATAATGTGCACAGACGCATTTTATAAAACTCACGTAATGAGTTTTACAGATGTAATTGAAATAATGTAATAGAAGCTGAACTTTAATATCCAGCTTCTATTATTTCTGATAGATGGAAGAAATAATGCGAAATAGCAGCTAGCTTCATGCTAACTGCTAAGCCCCAGGGAAAGGGAGAAAAAGATAGGTACTCCAACATTCAATAATAGCTGTGAAACAGCCTGATTATAGTATAGACAAATTTAAAATTCCTATACAGAAAGATGAAAAATAGGGTTAGGCTGTACCCACTTGATTTTGATCTGCAAGGTCCGAATCAAACGTATTAGTCGCACTAACACCGTTAAAAGTATTAACAACAAAACCAACGTTTGATGCGCCAGATCCATTGTAAGCTTTCGTATTTTCTTTCGGAGAAACGTTGTAGAAATCACCTAAGTTAAATGATCCGTTACTATTTTGTACAACTAAATTCCCTACAACTGAGGGCATAATTTTCACCTGCTTTATAATGAATTGTTAACATTACTATATGGGAGTAAAGTCCAAATGGTTCATGTAACAAAAATTGTGGAATAGTAAAACGTTTCAAGCGTGGCTTTCAATAAAAGTGTGTTAAACTTAATATGAGTTGGATAATAAAAAAGAAATAATTTGTATAATTAATATATACGAAAACAAAGGAGGCAAAATGTTATGAATAACGTTATAAAAAAAGTAGATTTATCAGATGCAAAATCAAGTAATCTTGTTGCGCTTATTTATAGCAATGAAGTTATATTGATTGAAAACGCATTTTGTCCAAATGAAATAAAATTAAAGTTTAATGAGATTGCAATTTTATCTGCAATTAAAACAGCTCATATTGCAAAAGTGTCCATCAGAAAAGAACTTGAAGCGCTTTTTCATGATACAGGAGTATTACTGGTGAAACAAAGTGCTGAAGTTGGTAGCAGTCAATCTATAACAATGCATTTTGAGCAGTTCAAAAAATTACAATATGAAATTGAGCTTTTAAATAAAAGTATGTAATCAGGCTAGTTGAAGATTTTTTCACAAAAGTGGACTGTGTTATGTTGAAAAGTGGATTGGAAATTATTTAGATGAATCGCACTATAAACATAAATATAGTTTTATGAAAATGCAGGGTAATGAGGATTTTCAAGCTGGTAAATTAGGTACAGTTTATATGTATCAATGTAAAAATGCGGGAAAGAAAAGTTGCAATTTAAAAATTAATAATGAAATAAACAACGAATTTTTAAATATGTAAACGGGAGTAACCATTATGGTTACTCTTTTGTTTATGTGTGCAATATTAAAAATACTTCTAAAGTATGAAGTGTTTTTAATACTTTAGTAAATAGATAAATGAAGGTTAAAGGAGTAAAATATGGTAAAGGGAGGCGAGGGATTGAAGCGAAATGACATTAGGAAACTCGTAATTATTACAGGAGTGACGCAAGGATTAGGACGCGCGATGGTTGATCGATTTCATGAATTGGGATGGAACATATGTGGATGTGGACGTTCAAAAGATAAAATTGAAGAACTAAAAAAACAATACGGTAATACACATGATTTTCAAATAATTGATGTTTCAGATTCGCAGCAAGTTAGTAGTTGGGCAAATGATATCCTTACTAAATATCGGGCTCCCGACTTGTTAATAAATAATGCATCAATTGTGAATCAAAATGCACCAATTTGGAAAGTTACCGCTGGGGAATTTGAAAATGTAATGAATGTAAACGTGAATGGTGTAGTAAATGTAATAAGAGCATTTGTCCCAGCAATGGTAGATAGAAAAGAAGGAATTATTATTAATATGAGTTCTAGTTGGGGAAGAGAAGGTGAGGCAGATCTTGCACCATACTGTGCCTCGAAGTTTGCAATTGAAGGTATCACGAAATCTATGGCACTGGAATTGCCTGATGGTGTGGCTGTAGTTGCTTTAGATCCTGGCGGTGGTATTAGCACTCCAATGCTGCATTCATGTGCACCACAGTATGTTAATGAATCACCCACACCTGAAATGTGGTCACATAATGCGATTCGATATATATTGAATATAACAATAGATAAAAATGGAGATTCATTGACATGCCCAGCATGTGTTTAAAAATAAGTATCTATTACTCAATGTAATTTCAGTGATATACGTTTTGGCTAAAAAAGTACCTTTAAGGTACTTTTTGTATTAGTAACACATTATAGAATGCACAAAATTACATATGGAAAATAAAATATTTGATTAAGAGTGACTTTTGGTTATTTCGAAAGCACGAGAAAATATCAAAATAGGTGATGAAAATGAATCCAAGCAGTTTAAAAGTGACAGGAGCATGGTATCAAGTAGGAGGAAATCTTACAGCTGCTATTGGAACGACAAGAGGATTTATTGGGGAAGAGAAAATTGAATCGGACCTTGTTATTATAGGAAGCTCATTACAAGCCTTCGGGTATATTTTACAAATTATAGCGAGTAATTATACCGAAGATGAAGATGAAGAAGTAGAAAATCGAAATATATGTTTGCAGAATGAAAGTGAAACACTGGATAAAATGGGAATTGAGTTATTGGCATTAGGGAATATATCAAATGTAATAGGAACATATTTTAATAAAAATGAACAATTAACAGAGAATGATTATCTTATCATTGTCGGGAACAGTTTACAATCGATTGGTGCTTTTTTAGGAGTAGAAGCAGCTTTGATTGAGATGAAAGTAATACAGCGAATCATTGTACTAGGCAATTCTATGCAAAGCTTAGGGGCCGGACTACAAGCGTATCAAGGCATAATTAATTTATCGAAGGATGAAGTAGAAAACGAAGATCGTATTCTTGATAAGAAGGATGAGAGGATAATAGCACTGATTGGTATTTGGATACAGGCAATAGGAACGGTAATTTCTGCGATTGGATTAACTGCAGTAGAGAAAGAGAAAAGTTTTGAAAATAATAAGAATTTTAAAATACTCATTGAAAGAGCGGATGTAAAATGTAATTAAATAGGTAGGAAGAGTTTGGTCTAGTAGGTTTTTTTGCATATGGACAGAATATATATTATAGAAGAAATGTTATAATTGCTTAATTGAAATTTGTGTAACTTCAAAATCAAAGAGTGTGCTTGCATATGAAAAGAAGTGTTATAAAAAATCCAAAATAAGGAGTTTTCAAGAGATGATGTACTTATTGGCAATTCTACTTCCACCTGTAGCTGTATTATTTTGCGGAAAGCCATTTCAAGCAATAATTAATTTCATATTAACTTTAATATTTTGGGTTCCAGGCGTCATACACGCGATTTTAGTCGTACATGATAAAAAGGCGGATCGGCGAGTGAGAAAACAAATTCAAGCATATGATGAAATTAATAAGAGGAATAGAAGATAATTCGTCTGTGAAAATAGTATAAAAAGAAAGGGGGATTAACCTCCTTTCTTTTTATTTGGTGCTTAAGTTTAAATTTTAGTGTAGCGGAAAGAATTTTTAATGTAAGTTTTATGGTAATAACTTTTAGATTGTGCATTTAATAAACCATTGTAAATGCTTTCAGGTACATTAAAGAAATCATACATGCCATTTTTGAATTGGATTCGTAAAATCATAGAAAAGGGATTATAACCAACAGCAATCAAATTTTTTGATATAACAGGAGATAATTTCATAAGCATACAACTCCTTAATTTTATTTGTAAATTCTTTTAGAAATGAGGATTAGGTTGTTGAAATAAGAATATGTAAAGCAGCAGTAATACGGATAGCCAATATATTAAATCTTTGTTATACCTATTTATAAAGAAGTTCACACGAAGTTCATATCGATATGCTATTTTTATCTCACCTTTGATGAAATTAATAAGAAAATATTGACCATTTGAAAAAAAGGTATATTATTTATACGAGGTATTAAAATTTTATCTCTTCCATTTTATGCGTAATGGGGCAGCTTTATTTGAAGGAATAGAGGTAAAAAATAATTTGTTTAAGAGTATCTAAAATTTATAATCTGTGAATTAGGAAAATATTGAATGCTTCCGATGAACACACTTTCTAAATGTAAAGATATTTGGGAAGGTGGCCTCAATATTTTTAGTAAATCAACGGGAGAATTGAAAGGCAGGAGAAAGTAACATGTCAGAAAATTATCGTTCTCGAGAAGAGCGACGACAAGTTAAAAAGAAAAATCAGCCAGCTTCTAAAAAACAAAAACCAAAGGGTAAAACATCATTTTTCCGTAAGTTTTTAATTAGTTGTTTATTACTTGGTATTGTAGGTTTAGTGGCGGGGGTTGCTACCTTTTTTGTAATGATTAAGGATGCACCAAAACTTGAAAAAGCAAAACTTGTTAATCCGTTATCCTCAAAAATTTATGATAAAGACGGGAAGTTGGTATATGAATACGGAAAAGAAAAGCGAACCAACGTTACGTATGATCAAATCCCTAAATTAGTAGAAAATGCTTTTTTAGCTGCGGAAGATGCACGTTTTTATGAGCATAGTGGTGTGGATTTCAAAGGTACTGCTCGTGCAGTTTTAGTTAGTTTAAAAGGAGATTACGGTTCGCAAGGCGGAAGTACAATAACGCAGCAAGTTATTAAAAACTACTTCTTATCAATGGATAAAACACCAAAGCGTAAGGCGCAAGAAGTGTATTTAGCTTATAAGCTAGAACAACAGTATTCAAAACATGAAATATTAGAGATGTACTTAAACAAAATTAATTTAGGAAACCGCTCATACGGAATCGCAACAGCAGCACAAAACTACTATAAAAAAGAATTAAAAGACTTAACATTACCAGAAGTTGCGATGCTTGCAGGTTTACCGAAAGCACCAAATAATTACGACCCGTCGAAACCACAAAATATTCAAAAGGCAACAGAAAGAAGAAATGTTGTACTAAAGTTAATGAATCGACATGGTTATATTACAAAAGCAGAAATGGAAGAAGCGTCGAAAGTACCAGTAGACAAAGGTGTTGAAAAGGCAGCTGAATTACAAGCGATGCCATATCCTGCATTTATGGATGCAGTTGTGAAAGAAGTTGAAAAAGAATTACCTGATGCTAATATTGGTTCTGACGGTTTAGAAATTTATACAACATTAGACACAGAGGCACAGAAATTGGCTGATAATATTTTAAATACAAATATTATTGATTATCCAAATGAGAAATTCCAAGGGGCTTTCACATTTATGGATACGAAAACAGGTGAAGTACGTGCTATAGGTAGTGGGCGTGGTGAAAATAAGGCTGTATTTAAAGGTCATAATATGGCAACTGAATTAGATCGCTCAGCAGGTTCAACAATGAAACCGATCTTTGATTATGCTCCTGCAATTGAATATTTAAAATGGGCTACTTATCATCAAGTCGATGACTCGCCATTTAAGTATACTGGTGGTCAAGATGTCAGAAACTCAGATAGAGGGTATTTAGGACAAATTACAATGCGTGAAGCATTAAAATTATCACGTAATGTTCCAGCTATTAAAACTGCAAAAGAAGTAGGAATAACTAAATCAAAAGCTTTCTCTGAAAAGTTAGGTATTACATTTAATGCACCACCGACAGAATCAACAGCGATTGGTACAAATGAAGTATCGCCAACTGAGATGGCAGGTGCGTATGCTGCATTTGGTAATGACGGTAAATATACGAAGCCGCATTTTGTTAAAAAAGTGGTTTATCCAGATGGTAAATCGAAAAGTTTTGAGCAAAAGTCAAAACGAGTGATGGAAGATTATACAGCTTATATGATTACAGATATGCTTCGTTCCGTCGTAACATCTGGTACTGGTACAGCTGCTAATATAAGTTCTTTAGATGTAGCTGGTAAAACAGGAACAACGAACTATTCTTCGGAAAAAGCAGCGCAATATAAATTACCAGACAGTGCGACTCGTGATAGCTGGTTTGCAGGATATACACCGCAGTATACGATGGCAGTATGGACTGGTTATATGAAAGATAGTAAAGACGATTATATTAGTAGTAAAAATACGAAAATTGCACAGTTGATCTTTAAAGAAATGATGAGCGAGATGGCTACTGATAAATCACAATTTAAGATGCCAAGTAGTGTTGTGAAAGAAGGTAATGAATTACGTATAAAAGGTGAGAAACGTGATTCTTCACCAAATACGAGCGTACCGAATACAACTGAACAGCCGAAACAAGATCAGCAGCAAAAAACTGAAGAAGAGAAAAAGCAAGAAGAACTTAAGAAACAGGAAGAATTAAAGAAACAAGAAGAACAAAAGAAACAAGATGACCTTAAGAAGCAACAAGAAGAACAAAAGAAACAAGATGACCTTAAGAAGCAAGAAGAACAAAAGAAAGAAAATGAACAAAATAATGGAAATGGTCAAGGAAATACAACGCCTCCAAACAACGGAGGAGGCGGGAGCACAACGCCGCCGAACAACGGAGGAGGCGGGAACACAACGCCGCCGAATAACGGAGGAGGCGGGAACACAACGCCGCCGAATAACGGAGGAGGCGGGAACACAACACCGCCGAATAACGGGGGAGGTCAAGGGAATCCAACCCCACCAGTGACAACTCCACCGAATAATGGGGGGAATGCAGGAGAAGTCCCTGCTAATACTGGCCAATAAGAAAAGTTAATAAAAAGCAATTAAAAAAGTCGAATTTCTTACATAAGGAATTCGACTTTTTTATGTTGAAAAGGGATTGGAAGTAAATATAGGAGCTATGCAATGATGCTATTTAAATGTTAAACGTACCATAGAAATTTTGAAAATAAATGGATGGAAAATGATAAAAGACTTGAGTCGGGGGTAATGGAACATAACTGGGGTTATAAAAGGTAGTGCTACTTGGGTGTGTACCGTGATGCCAAAATGAGGGAGTAACTTGACCGGGAACTTGATATTGTTGCCAAGTTGCGGGAAGTTCAATGCCAACATCAGAGCTAGCTGTATGGACGGCGGGCACATGTATTCCGGGAGTTGAAGGAACCACGGCAGTTACTCTTGATAATACCCACATAAAAATAATCACTCCTAAGTTGAGATAATAAAATAGTATATTCTCTTAACACGTATAAAGGTACAAATACATAGGACTTTCGGTTAAAGCATACGTACAAAGTCGTACGAGCAATCAATGCTGAGAGTGGACTATTTAATATGAAAAGATACGTCTTTTTGCTGAGGGAAAAGAGACAGAGAAAATGTACAATGGGAGTGTTAATCGTAAATTTCACGTGTTTATGGGGGGGGTTTTATGGAACGATTATGGACGAAGTCATTTATTCAAATGTCTTTCGCAATGTTATTTTTATTTACAGGGTTTTATTTACTTGTTCCAACGCTTCCTCTATTCATTAAAGAGATTGGTGGAAATGAATCACAAGTTGGATTGATGATGGGAATGTTTACAATAGCTGCTGTTGTAATACGACCGATTATTGGAGGTATGTTAGATCAATATGGTAGAAGGTCTTTTATTATTTTCGGACTCATCCTTTTTGGGCTAACGATGTATTCCTATAATTTAGCATCGACTATAGTCCTTTTAGCAGTTTTACGCGTTATTCACGGAGTGACATGGGCCGTTTCTACAACAGCTGTTGGAACTGCGATAACTGATATTATTCCAGATTCACGCCGTGGAGAAGGTATGGGCTGGTACGGGATGGCTATGACAATTGCAATGGCAATCGGACCGATGATTGGATTATGGGTAGTACAATATTATTCATTTCATGGTCTATTCCTTTTAGCAACTCTTTTATCTTTCATGGCAGTTATATTATCGTTAATAACGAAAATGTCATTCACGCCACAAAAGGAAAAAGGGAAAATTCAACTATTTGAAAAATCCGTTTTATCAATTACGGTTGTTGTTTTCTTTTTATCATTTGCATATGGTGGCATTACAACGTTTTTACCGTTATTCGCTTCTTCAATTAATGTGAATCCTGGGATGTTCTTTCTTGTATATGCAATTGCATTAACAATTGTAAGACCGATTTCAGGTAAATTATTAGATAAATATGGAGAAGTATTCATCATACTTCCAGCACTATGTATTACTATTTTAGCTATAGTTGTATTAACGATGGCAAATGGTTTGACGGGCATCATTATTGCAGCGACATTATACGGTGTGGGATTTGGCTCAGCACAGCCAGCTTTACAAGCGGCGATGCTTACAATTGTTGATCCTAGTAAAAGAGGAGTTGCTAACGCTTCGTTTTTTACAGCATTTGATTTAGGTATAGGATTAGGTGCAATTTTACTTGGATTTGTGTCACAAATTTTTGGCTATCGTATTTTATTTACAGCAAGCTCTGTTTCAGCTGTAATAGCTTTACTTGTTTTTGGTATGTTTGTAAGACAAAAGTTAAGTGAAAAAGAATTAAGCCGAGAGGGATAAAATTGAATATTATCGTTGAAAACGAAGCTGTAAAATGGTTTAAAGAAGAATTACGAATCAATCGCAATGAATGTATTCGATTTGTCATAAGATATGGTGGAAACAGTTCAATTCAGCCCGGATATTCTTTTAGGGATTGTTTCTGAGAAACCAGATGGGGAAATAGTGTCAGTGAAGAAAGATGGTATTCTATTTTTGTAGATTTTGATGATCTTTGGTACTTTCAAAACTATGATTTAGTTGTAAGTTATCATAAAGAAACAGAAGAAATTTAATTTAATTATGTAAAATAATAACTTTATTAAAAATGAATAAGTTTTATATAAGAATTATATTTAGAGGATAGTGAAATAAATATCATATAGAAACGAGCTGTACATGTGTACAGCTCGTTTTTTCTATTTTGTAATAAAATTCGGAAAAAAGATATGTTTGATGGGATTACATGAATTATCTTTATATTTTGTTTTAAAAAGAATTGTAAAGAAGTCTGTCCTTTCTTTGAAAAATATGAAAATTATTTTCAAAAAATTGTATTGTTACATCAATAAAAGTATAGGAAACTTATCATTATAAAATAAATTGAAATCTTCTAAAAACTCTGATACATTGAAATAGAAATGTAGTTCTAAAGTATTGTAAAGGCTTACAGTTATGTGCACGAAGATCTATTAGGATTGGAGGAAATAATAATGAAAGCTGAAGAAAAATTTTCCCCGGGATTAGATGGTGTAGTAGCAGCGGAGACGAAAATCTCGTTTCTTGACACAGTAAAAGGTGAAATTGTAATTCAAGGGTATGATTTAATCGAACTCTCAAAAACAAAAGAGTATTTAGACATTGTGCACCTTTTATTAGAAGAACATCTACCGAATGAGGATGAAAAAGAAACACTTGAAAAGAAATTAAAAGAAGAATATGCAGTGCCAGAAGGGGTATTCAACGTTCTAAAGGCGTTGCCTAAAGAAACGCATCCTATGGATGGCTTGCGTACAGGTGTGTCTGCATTAGCTGGTTATGATAATGATATTGAAAATCGCTCGTTAGAAGTAAACAAAGATCGAGGTTATAAGCTTTTAAGTAAAGTACCAAATATTGTAGCAAATAGCTATCATATTTTAAATAATGAGGAGCCAATTGAGCCTCTTCAGGAATTGTCATATAGTGCGAATTTCTTCTATATGTTAACTGGTAAGAAACCGACTGAACTTGAGGAGAAGATCTTTGATCGTTCCCTTGTTTTATATAGTGAACATGAAATGCCAAACTCTACATTTACAGCGCGTGTAATTGCGTCAACACAATCAGATTTATACGGTGCTCTAACTGGTGCGGTTGCATCTTTAAAGGGAAGCTTACACGGCGGTGCGAATGAAGCTGTTATGTACATGCTTTTAGAGGCTGGCAATGTTGAGAAGTTTGAAGAGTTATTACAGAAAAAACTATATAACAAAGAAAAAATTATGGGCTTTGGACACCGTGTTTATATGAAGAAAATGGATCCAAGAGCACTTATGATGAAGGAAGCTTTAAAACAGCTATGTGATGTAAAAGGCGATTATACACTATATGAAATGTGTGAAGCTGGAGAGAAAATCATGGAGAAGGAAAAAGGCATTTATCCGAATCTTGATTATTATGCAGCACCAGTATATTGGATGCTTGGTATCCCAATTCAACTGTACACACCAATCTTCTTTAGCTCTAGAACAGTAGGACTATGTGCGCACGTTATTGAGCAACATGCAAATAATCGCTTGTTCCGTCCACGTGTAAATTATGTTGGCGAGCGACATGTACTTAGTAAATAAGAACAACTGGGGAGTTGTTAGCGCCGCCCGCCAGATGGGTGTTTGACAGACACCCATCATTAATAATAACGAATTTTCGACAGAAAGGGAAGAATAGCATGATTAAAACAAATGAAATTAAACAAAAAGATGCATTATTAGAAGAAATTACGGATTATGTATTAAATAAAGAGGTTACTAGTGCAGAAGCATTTAGTACTGCTCGCTACGTATTATTAGATACACTTGGATGCGGAATTTTAGCACTGCAATATCCAGAGTGTACGAAATTATTAGGTCCAGTTGTACCAGGAACGGTTGTGCCAAACGGTACACGTGTACCAGGAACGTCTTATGTACTAGATCCAGTAAAAGGTGCATTCAATATTGGATGTATGATCCGTTGGTTAGACTATAACGATACTTGGCTTGCAGCAGAATGGGGACATCCATCTGATAACTTAGGCGGAATTTTAGCAGTTGCAGATTATATTAGCCGTGTTCGTATTTCAGAAGGAAAAGAACCATTAAAAGTACGTGAAGTACTAGAAATGATGATTAAAGCACATGAAATTCAGGGTGTACTTGCTTTAGAAAACAGCTTAAACCGCGTTGGTCTTGACCACGTATTATATGTAAAAGTAGCAACAACTGCAGTAGTTGCGAAAATGCTTGGTGGAACACGTGAAGAAATCTTTAATGCATTATCACATGCGTGGATTGATAACTCTAGTCTTCGTACATATCGACATGCTCCAAATACTGGATCACGTAAATCATGGGCAGCAGGTGATGCGACGAGTCGCGGTGTTCATCTTGCAATGACTGCTCTAAAAGGTGAAATGGGTTATCCAACAGCATTATCTGCGCCAGGATGGGGATTCCAAGATGTATTATTTAACAAACAAGAATTAAAATTAGCTAGACCACTAGAGTCTTATGTAATGGAAAATGTATTATTTAAAGTATCATATCCAGCAGAATTCCATGCACAAACAGCTGCAGAATGTGCAGTGAAATTACATCCGGAAATTAAAGAAAGATTAGATGAAATTGATCGTATTACAATTACAACTCATGAATCAGCAATTCGTATTATCGATAAAGAAGGTCCATTAAATAACCCAGCTGATCGTGATCATTGTTTACAATACATTACGGCAATTGGTTTATTAAAAGGAGATATCGTAGCGGACGATTATGAGGATGTAGTAGCAAATGATTCACGTGTAGATGAATTACGTAATAAGATGGTTGTTGTTGAAAACAAACAGTACAGTTTAGATTATCTTGACCCGAACAAGCGCTCAATCGCCAACGCTGTTCAAGTTCATTTTAAAGATGGTACTGTAACAGAAAACGTGGAATGTGAATACCCACTTGGTCACCGTTTCCGTAGAGACGAAGCGATTCCAAAAGTTGTTCAAAAATTCACTGCAAATATGGCAGGTCATTATTCTAGTAAGCAACAAGAACAAATTCATGAAGTTTGTTTAAATGAAGAAAAACTAGAAAATATGAATGTAAACGAATTTGTAGATCTATTCTTAATTTAATAATAGGGGGAATTTAGAATGGCTTGGGTTGTGAATAAACAGTCAACACAAGAGGAGCTTGCGAATGGCTTCCGAGCTTTAGTAGAAGCAAATGAAATTTTGCAAATTCCAGGTGCTCATGATGCAATGGCCGCTCTTGTTGCAAAAAATACAGGTTTTTCAGCTCTTTATTTATCGGGAGCTGCTTACACTGCAAGTAAAGGTCTGCCAGATTTAGGTATCGTGACATCTACTGAAGTAGCTGAAAGAGCAAGAGATCTAGTTAGAGCTACAGATTTACCAGTTCTTGTTGATATTGATACAGGATTTGGTGGAGTACTAAACGTAGCGAGAACAGCTGTAGAAATGGTAGAGGCAAAAGTAGCGGCTGTTCAAATTGAAGATCAACAATTACCGAAGAAATGTGGACATTTAAATGGTAAGAAACTTGTTACGACAGAAGAATTAGTTCAAAAAATTAAAGCGATTAAAGAAGTTGCGCCAAGCTTATATATTGTTGCACGCACAGATGCTCGCGGTGTAGAAGGACTAGATGCTGCGATTGAAAGAGCGAATGCATATGTTAAAGCAGGTGCAGACGCAATTTTCCCAGAAGCGCTTCAATCGGAAGAAGAATTCCGTTTATTTACTAGCAAAGTGAATGCACCTTTACTAGCAAATATGACTGAGTTTGGGAAAACACCATATTATAGTGCTGAGGAATTTGCGAATATGGGCTTCCAAATGGTGATTTATCCAGTAACGTCGCTTCGAGTTGCTGCAAAAGCATATGAGAATGTATTCACGCTAATTAAAGAGACTGGTTCTCAAAAAGATGCACTTTCAAATATGCAAACGAGAAGCGAGCTATATGAGACAATTTCATATCATGACTTTGAAGAATTAGATACTGGAATTGCAAAAACAGTATTATCAGAAGATCAATAGATAAAACAACTAGGGCGATGAGAATACATCTTTGGCAAAATGAACTGCTTGATGTGAAAATTCATCGCCTTCTGTTTTCAATAATAAGATATTCCACTCATCGTAGACGAGCATACGCAAAAAGCAATGAAGGTCGAAATGATAGGGGGATTCAGATGGAGAAAACGAAGTTACCTTGGGATGAATTTTTTTCAATCAATAAAGATGTGAACAATACTTTCTTTACACCAGAAGATTTTTCAGGGGATGAAGACTTAATCGCAAAAACGACAGAACAATTCGTTAAACAGGAAATTATTCCACAAATTGAAAACATTGAAAAACATAACTATAAAGTTTCTCGTCAATTATTTGAGAAAGCTGGGGAACTTGGATTATTAGGCATTGAGGTACCAGAAGATTATGGCGGGTTCGAGTTAGGAAAGGCTGTCTCAGGTCTTGTAGCAGAGAAGATGGGTTACGCTGGTGCATTTAGCGTTTCTTTTAATATACACGCTGGTGTCGGTACATTGCCTTACATATATTACGGAACGAAAGAACAGAAAGAAAAATATTTACCAAAAATCGCATCGGGAGAATGGATTGGGGCTTATGCTCTAACTGAGCCAAATGCTGGTTCTGATGCATTAAGTGCAAAAACAAGCGCAATTTTGAATGAAGAGGGTACAGCTTGGAAGTTGAATGGTGAGAAGCAGTGGATTACAAATGCTCATATGGCAGATGTATACGTTGTTTTTGCGAAGACAAATAAAGGAATGACAGCGTTTATTGTCGAAAGAGCATGTGAAGGTGTATCTATTGGATTAGAAGAAAAGAAAATGGGGATTAAAGGTTCTTCAACAGCGACGCTTATTTTAGAAGATGTAGTTATCCCTGCTGAAAATGTGTTAGGGGAAGTTGGGAAAGGGCATCACGTAGCCCTTAATATTCTTAACTTCGCTAGACTAAAACTTGCTTTTGGAAATATTGGAACAGCAAAACAAGCAATCGGTTTGTCAGTTCAATATGGAAAAGAGCGAAAACAGTTCCAAACGGAATTAGTAGACTTTACGATGATACAAGAGAAAATTGCAAATATGATCATTACAACATATGGAGCAGAAAGTGCAGCTTATCGTACAGCAGGTGTAATTGATGACGCAATTCATGAGAGTGATGAGGACCTTATGAAAAAAATGTCCCAATTTGCAATTGAATGTGCACTGAATAAAGTGAACGCTTCTGAAACACTTGCTTATATCGTAGATGAAGCTGTACAAATTCATGGCGGTTACGGTTATATGCAAGAATACGAAGTAGAACGATTATATCGTGATGCTAGAATTAGTCGTATTTTTGAAGGAACAAATGAAATTAATAGATTAACAGTTGCTAAAATGTTAATGAAGCAAATCGAACAAATAGAAGATACTGAAGTAGAAATTGATATAGCAACTGTAGAAAGAAACCATCGTTACATTTTATTAGCGAAAAAATTGTTGAAACAATCTTTGAAAACGCTCTCTAAAACTCCAGGATTAAAAATTGATCAAGAGCAAGAATATTCACGTGTATTATCAAATATGTTGACGGACGTGTACGTCATGGAATCAGCATTTTTACGTACGAGTAAAGCAATTAATAAAAATGGTGAAGAAAAAGAGCGTACAAAACAAATGATAACGGATGTTATTTGTGAGGAAGGCTATCGTAAAGTAGAAGAAGCGGCGATTTCTATACTTTCAGCGGCTGTCACAGAAGAACAAGATAGACACGTAATGTTAGCTGAAATCCGTCAATTATTAGTGCCTTTATACACGAACGTATTTACGAAAAAGAGAGAAATTGCGAAAGCTATTATAAATCGTGGGAAATATATTGTGTAAATAGGAGGAAAGCGATATGAAAAAGATTGGTTTTATCGGTTTAGGTAACATGGGCCTTCCGATGTCTAAAAATTTAGTTAAATCAAGTTACACAGTATATGGTGTGGATTTAAATAAAGAGGCTGAAGCTTCCTTTGAAAAAGAAGGAGGAATTATCGGCTTATCAATCTCAAAATTAGCAGAGACATGCGATGTGATTTTTACAAGTTTACCTTCACCTCGTGCTGTTGAAGCAGTATATTTTGGGGAAGAAGGATTATTTGAAAATAGCCACTCGAATGTCGTATTAATTGATACAAGTACTGTATCTCCACAATTAAACAAACAGTTAGAGGAGTCGGCGAAAGAAAAGAAAGTAGACTTTTTAGCCGCACCAGTTAGCGGTGGGGTAATTGGTGCAGAAAATCGTACATTAACGTTTATGGTAGGTGGATCAAAAGACGTATATGATAAAACTGAATCTATCATGGAAGTATTAGGAGCAAATATTTTCCACGTAAGCGAGCAAATTGATAGTGGTACGACTGTTAAATTAATTAACAATCTATTAATTGGTTTCTATACAGCTGGTGTGAGTGAAGCTTTAACATTAGCGAAAAAGAGTAATATGGATTTAGATAAAATGTTTAATATTTTAAATGTAAGTTACGGTCAAAGTAGAATTTATGAGCGCAATTATAAAAGTTTCATTGCAGCAGAAAACTATGAGCCAGGATTTACTGTAAATCTATTAAAAAAAGATTTAGGCTTTGCAGTTGATTTAGCTAAGGAAAGTGAACTTCACTTACCTGTAAGTGAAATGTTATTAAATGTATATGAAGAAGCGAGTGAGGCAGGATATGGTGAAAACGATATGGCTGCTTTATATAAGAAAGTTAGCGAACAATTAATTTCTAATCAAAAATAAATCATAAAAAGGAGAGAATACAATGATTACAACTGAAATTAAACGAGTAAAAAATCATATTAATGGCGAGTGGGTAGAATCTACTGGTACAGAAGTAGAAGCGGTTCCGAATCCAGCGACTGGAAAAATCATTGCTTACGTTCCACTTTCTCCAAAAGAAGACGTTGAAAAGGCTGTTGAAGCGGCAAAAGCGGCATTTGAAACATGGTCTAAAGTACCAGTTCCGAATCGTTCAAGAAATCTATATAAATATTTACAGCTATTACAAGAAAATAAAGATGAGCTTGCAAAAATCATTACGCTAGAAAATGGTAAAACGCTAACAGATGCAACAGGTGAAGTACAACGTGGTATTGAAGCGGTAGAACTTGCAACATCAGCTCCAAATTTAATGATGGGACAAGCTCTTCCTAATATCGCAAGCGGAATTGATGGATCGATCTGGCGCTATCCAATTGGAGTTGTTGCGGGTATTACACCGTTTAACTTCCCAATGATGATTCCATTATGGATGTTCCCACTTGCAATTGCTTGCGGTAATACGTTCGTATTAAAAACATCTGAGAGAACGCCACTTTTAGCAGAGCGACTTGTAGAGTTATTCTATGAAGCTGGTTTTCCAAAAGGGGTATTAAATTTAGTACAAGGCGGAAAAGATGTTGTAAATAGCATTTTAGAAAATAAAGATATTCAAGCTGTTTCGTTCGTTGGTTCTGAGCCGGTAGCTCGTTACGTATATGAAACAGGTACGAAACATGGAAAACGTGTACAAGCGTTAGCAGGTGCGAAAAATCATGCGATTGTAATGCCAGATTGCAATCTTGAAAAAACGGTACAAGGTGTAATTGGATCTGCGTTTGCAAGTAGTGGAGAGCGCTGCATGGCATGTTCAGTAGTAGCAGTAGTAGATGAAATTGCTGATGAATTTATCGACGTACTAGTAGCAGAGACGAAAAAACTAAAAGTAGGTGACGGTTTCAACGAAGATAATTACGTTGGACCATTAATCCGTGAATCGCATAAAGAGCGTGTTTTAGGCTATATTAATAGCGGTGTAGCAGATGGAGCAACTTTATTAGTAGATGGTCGTAAAATTAATGAAGAAGTTGGAGAAGGTTACTTCGTTGGAGCAACAATCTTTGATGGCGTAAACCAAGAAATGAAAATTTGGCAAGATGAAATTTTCGCTCCAGTATTAAGTATTGTGAGAGTGAAAGATTTAGAAGAAGGTATTAAATTAACAAATCAATCTAAATTTGCGAATGGTGCTGTTATTTACACTTCAAATGGGAAGCATGCACAAACATTCCGTGATAACATCGATGCTGGTATGATCGGTGTAAACGTAAATGTTCCTGCACCAATGGCATTCTTCGCATTTGCAGGAAATAAAGCTTCCTTCTTTGGTGATTTAGGTACAAATGGTACAGATGGCGTTCAATTCTATACACGTAAAAAGGTTGTAACGGAGCGCTGGTTTTAATAAAGAGTAGACTGCCAGATTAGTTGTTAAATGCGAAAAACACCACTATTAATAGTGGTGTTTTTCGCATTTATCCCGCTATTAGCGAGCAGTAAAACTCCCATCTCCAAATTCGGCTAGAGCAAAAAAGTTAAGTGGAAGCCCTGTGCAGTCCGTAAACGCCCGATTGGTGAAGGCTAATAATTGGCGGGGGATGAACAAAACCCCATTGATTAAAGTTTCACTTTATTAATTATTTTTTTCTAATGCTAGTTTAATACCAAATCCAATTAAAACGATTCCTGTTAGCCCTTGAATATAACGTTGCGTCTTCGGTTTCTTCATAAAAGCACTAATTTTATCAATTAAAAATATATAAAAGGCAAACCAAATGATTGTTAAAACGAGATAAGTAAGACCCATTACGAGAAGCTGAATAAATGTATTATGACTTGGATTTAAAAATTGTGGTAAAAAAGTTAAAAAGAAGACTGCAATTTTAGGGTTTAATAAATTCGTAAGAAACCCTTGGCGAAAACAAGAAGTATGTTCTTTATCATTATTTATAGATACATCATTTGTATTTACACCTTCTTTGTTTTTCACTGCTAATAGGGCTTTAATACCAATATAGATTAAATAAAGGGCCCCAACATATTTGAAAATAGAAAATAAAAGAGCTGACTTTACAATAAGTGCGGAAAGACCAATTACAGCAGCTAAAGTATGAATCAAAAGTGCTACACATGTACCGAATACTGTTTTAACACCGCCCATTTTACCAGCAACTAATGTGTTCTTCGTAGCCATCGCTGTATCAGGTCCAGGTAAAATGATTAGACAAATAGACATAATGATGAAAAGAAGATAATTTTCTATCATATTCGTCCTCCTTCTTTATTTTTAGAATATTTGATTAAAATTAGTTTAGCACAAAATTTGATTTAATAAAATTAAATTTTGTTAAAAAATATTAAATAAGAAGAGGCTATATTCGTAGTGGTGAATACACTACAAATATAGCCTCACTGTTAGGCATTAAGTAAGTTAAAGAAACGATTTACGTCGTCTTCTGAAACATCGCTTACCTGTTTATATTTATAATTCGGATTTTGGTCTTTATCAACGACAACGGAGCGTACGCCTTCGAAGAAATCTTCATGTCTCATGAAATTTTTAGCAAGTATAAGATCTGTAGCGAAACATTCTTCAACAGATTTTCCTTTGCCATCTAATAGTTGTTTTAAAGTTACTTTTAATGAAATTGGAGATTTTGATAATAATATTTGTTTCGTTTGTAAAGCGAATTCGCTATCTCCTTTTTCTAATGAGTCGATAATTTCTTCAATCGTTTCTAAGGCAAAGTGTGTATTAATTTCCTCTAATGAAGCAGCAAGTTTGCTTTCTAAGTCAGGAGTAGATGTAAAGGTTTGAAGAACTGCTTTTAAATGAGTATGTACATCTTCAGTATGCCAATTTACGTTGTCAAGTTCGGCTAGAAAAGCTGGTAATGAATCAGACGTCATAAAGTAATCAGCAGCATGAATAAATAATACGTCAGAAGCTTTTAAAATAGATGCTGTTAAAGCAACGTAATATCCTGTATATCCAGGTGCTTTATTTAAGAAATATGCGGCGCCGACGTCTGGAAAGAAGCCGATGTTCATCTCAGGCATCGCCCATTTTGTGCGCTCCGTCACAATACGATACTTCGCACCATTTGTAAGTCCGACACCACCACCCATTACAATTCCATCTAAACAAGCGATAATCGGTTTTTTATATTGATAAATATATGTATCAATTTCATACTCTTCTTCAAAAAAACGTTCTGCATGCTGTAAAGCAACTTCGTTTGAACGTGCTTCGTAAAGAGTTTTAATGTCACCGCCTGCGCAAAAACCTTTCGTTCCGGCTCCCTTTAATACGATAATTGCAATGCGCTCATCGTTCTCCCATTCTTTAAGTTTTTGCCCAATTGGTTGTAACATATCATAAGATAAAGAGTTAAGTGCTTTTGGGCGGTTTAAAGTAATTGATGCAACGCCGTTTTCACTAACAGAAAATAAAACGTTTTCAGTCATGATTCATCCTCCCTTATATATCTTCTTATTCTTAATTCTTGATACGTATTGAAATGTCCTGTATAAATTTTGTCTAAAGTTGACGGTAAGTGTTATTTTATTCCGCTATTTGTGGATAAGAAGGCCCACACCTTGAAATTCGACGCATACGAGAAAGTTAGGTAGAAGAGAATGGCTGTTAAAAGTTTGATAGGTACGAGCGATAGGCAGTGGGAGTTTTGTTCATACCTATTAATTCATGCTTCACTTTATTCAACGCATATTTTGCCGAGTTATCTTTGCAGGATTTTGAATATTGAAGATGAATAATACATTATTAATGTAAGTGATATTATTTGAAATTATTATGGCAAAAGCGCTATTATAAATGTGTAAAATGTAAAAAATTTCTTGAAAACAGATGGTTTAAATGATAAAGAATGTTTACATGGAATTAGAAATAGAGAAAGGAGAAATCGGAATGCCAGGACCTTTATTATTGTCGGTTATTATCTTGTCATCATTAATGATAGGGATTACTCAGTTTTTTCATCATACAGATACGACAGAAGAAGTAAAGGATAAAGTTCGTCTCGTATTTCCGATTTTTATCGTATCTATTTCCTTATGTTTTCTATTAAATAAAGATGGGTATATTGTGGTGGTTTTTTCATTTTTCGTAGCGAGCGTTTTAATAACGATTTTATATTATGTAATGAAAGATTATATGCAAAAATAAAAATGTCTAAATAGACATTTTTATTTTTGCATAGCATTAAATTTCACATACCGTAATTTTAATAAAAACATAAAACATATAGCAACAGAAAAGTGTGTACTTTACCGTGTATGTACTTGTCAATCTTGCATAGCCACTATACTATTAAAATGTAGAGATTATAAGAAGGGGTTGTATCTATTATGAAATTTGAGATGCACACAAAAATAGTTTCAAATGAAAAAGAAGTAAGATTACATATGGAAGAAAACATATTTCAATTAAACTTGAATGGTTATCATTTATTTGCAGTTCAAGAAATATTACCTTTATATAAATCAAATGAAGAAAGAATTGGTAGTGCGATTATACAAAAGTTAGAGTGGGAGAACGGAAAAACTACAGTAAACTATCAACTCGTATCACTAAACTCAGTAAATTAAAAGGAGAAGGAAATTATGAAGTTATTTCATACAGCGGATTGGCATTTAGGCAAGCTTGTTCATGGCGTGTATATGACTGAAGATCAAAAGATTGTATTAGATCAGTTTGTACAAGCTATTGAAGAAGAAAAACCAGATGCCGTAATTATTGCAGGGGACTTATATGACCGAGCAATTCCACCTACGGAAGCAGTAGACTTATTAAATGATGTATTACAAAAAATAGTGATTGATTTACAAACACCAGTTATCGCAGTTGCAGGAAACCATGATAGTCCAGATCGTATACATTTCGGTAGTAGTTTAATGAAGAAACAAGGATTATTTATTGTGGGGCAATTTCAATTTCCATATGAACCCATTGTATTAAATGATGAATATGGCGAGGTTCACTTCCATCTAGTTCCCTATGCGGATCCAAGCATAGTTAGACATGTATTGAAAAACGAAGACGTCCGATCTCATGATGATGCGATGCGTATTTTTATGAATGAACTTTCTGAAACGATGGATAAAGAAGCAAGACATGTATTTGTAGGTCATGCATTTGTAACTTCTGCGGGAGAAGCGGAGGAGAATACAAGTGATGCAGAACGTCCGCTTTCAATTGGTGGTGCTGAATACGTAAATAGTCATTATTTTGATAAATTTCATTACACAGCGCTTGGACATTTACATCAAGCGCATTTCGTACGTAATGAGACAATTCGATATTCAGGTTCGCCACTTGCATATTCTATTTCTGAAGAAAAACATAAAAAAGGATATTATATCGTGGAACTGGACGAAAAGGGTGAAACAACAATTGAAAAAAGATTACTTACACCACGTCGTAAAATGCGAACAGTAGAAGCGAAAATAGATGAATTATTACAACATCCGGTAAGTGAAGATTACGTGTTTGTAAAACTATTAGATGAAAATCCTGTTTTGCAGCCAATGGAAAAAATACGCTCTGTATATCCAAATGCAATGCATGTTGAAAGGTCTATTCAAAGGCGAGAGTTCACAGAGTCAAATGAAGTAACTGTTTCAAGACATAAAACGGATGATGTATCTCTTTTAAAAGCTTTTTATAAAGAAATGAAAGGCTTAGATTTATCAGAAGAGAAAGAACGTCTATTTGTAGAAGTATTACAAACAGTGCAAGAACGGGAAGGTGAACGAGGATGAGACCGATTCAGCTAATTATGACAGCATTTGGGCCATATAAACAGACAGAAGTAATCAATTTTGATGATCTTGGAGAGCATCGCATCTTCGCCATTTCTGGAAATACGGGAGCTGGAAAAACAACGATTTTTGATGCGATTTGTTACGTATTATATGGTGAAGCTAGTGGGGAAGAACGTAGTGATACGAGCATGCTTCGAAGTCAGTTTGCTGATGATGATGTTTATACAAGTGTAGAACTAACTTTTCAGTTAAAAGGGAAGCGCTATGAAATAAAACGGCAACTTGGCCATAAAAAACAAGGGAATAAGACGATTACAGGGCATGCAGTAGAATTATATGACGTTATGGATGGAGAAAAAATTCCAGCTGTTGATCGTTTTCATGTAACAGATGTAAACAAAAAATTGGAAGATTTAATTGGGTTAAGTAAACATCAATTTAGTCAAATTGTTATGTTACCACAAGGAGAATTCCGAAAACTATTAACATCTGAGACAGAAAACAAAGAAGAGATTTTACGTCGTATTTTTAAAACAGATCGTTATAAATTAATGCGTGAATTACTTGATCAAAAACGAAAACAATGGAAAGACGTTCTGCAAGAAAAACAAAAAGAGCGAGAGTTACATTTCCGCAATGTATTTAAACTACCAATTCGAGATGGAGCATTATTAGAGACATTAGTGGAACAAGAACATGTAAATACGCATCAAGTAGTAGAGGCGTTAGAGCAAGAAACAACGGCATATAAGACAGAGGTTGCGCAATTACAACTAGAACAAGATGCTCGAACAAAGCAATTAAAAGAAGCTGAAACACGTTTTCATGCAGCAAAATCTGTAAATGAGAAATTTACAGATTTACAACAAAAGAATGAGAGATACAACACTTTACAAGAAAACCGTGCAGTCATTGAAAGGAAAGAAACATCTTTTAGACGTGCGGAACAAGCAAAGCATTTATTACCATTTGAGCAATGGCACGAGGAAGCAATGCAAAATGAACAGAAGGCTGAAAGTTTATTAAAGCAGATTATCGTAAAAAAAGAGAATATAATAACCAGTTTTACACTTGCACAGCAGAAATACGAAGTAGAAAAAAATAAAGAACTTGAACGAGAAGATGCTAAAAAACTTGTTCAAAGATTAGAAGAATTACAATCAATTATTGCATCATTAGCTGAAAAAAAGTTGAATTTACAAAACGCTGAAATTCAACTAGGAAGATTAAAAGAAAGTATGCAAAAGCTCGATCAACTACTAGAAGAGCATACAAATCAAAAACAGAGAATGTCTGGTGAATTACAGCAATTGGAACAAGCACTTGAGCAGTATGTAGCGAAAGTAGAAGAACTAACGAACATGCGAGAAGATGCAAAAGTTTTAAAGCAAGCATATGACGTTTGGCAAGAGAAACAAAAATTCGAGCAAGAAAAAGAAGCAGCATATACTAAGATGCAAGAGGCAGTTCGTGCATATGAAAATATGGAACGCCGCTGGCTAAGCGAACAAGCAGGCATATTAGCACTTCATTTACATGATGGTGAATCTTGTCCAGTTTGTGGTAGTACGAATCATCCGAAAAAAGCGACAGAGCAAAGTAATGCGATCGATGAAAAAGAGTTAAACGATTTAAGAGACAAGAAAAATGTTGCTGAAAAATTACATGTTCAAGTAGAGGAGAAATGGAATTTCTATCGACTACAATATGAACAGGTGATCGAAGAAGTCATGAAACGAGGGTATCACTCAGATGAATTAGTTGAAACGTACAGTGCACTCGTTCAAAAAGGAAAACAATTAGCGGCAGAAGTTAATACGTTAAAAGAAAGCGAAGAAACGCGTAAGCAAATTGCTGTGAATATAAAAAGTGTAGAAGAAAAAGTAGATGAACTTCAGAAACAAAAGCGTGAAGCAGAAACATTGCAGCACCGTACAGAAATGGAGTGCATGCAACTTCGTACGTCATATGAACATGATAAACAAAATATTCCAGATAACTTACAAACAGTACAAGCTTGGAAAGCACAGTTTGACCAAGCAATGCAACAACTTAGGTTAATGGAAGACGAATGGAAGAAAGTGCAAGAAGCATATCAACATTGGCAAAATGAAAATATACGTATTCAAGCAGAACATGAAGGTGCATCTAATCAATTTGAAAGTGCAAAATTGAAGAAAGAAGAGACTCTCGCGCGCTTTATGAAAGAACTAGAGCAGAGGGGATTTATAGATCAGCTAACGTATAAAGAAGCTAAGTTAAATGATGCTGAGATGGAGATGTTACAAAAAGAAATTCAAAGTTACTATTCATCTCTTGAAGTACTTGCAAAACAAATTGAAGAGTTACATGCTGAATTAAAAGATAAAGAGTTTATGGATATTACATCGTTAGGTGAGTATATAAAAGAATTAGAAATCAATCTCGATATAAGTAAAGAAAAACGACAACGTGCGCAAAACGCTGTAACATATATTTCTGATTTACATGAAAGTATTAGACGTATTGATGAACAAATTCATGAGGAAGAAAAAGCTTTCCAAGAACTAGTTGATTTATATGAAGTAATGAAAGGCGATAACGAAAGTCGCATATCATTCGAGCGTTACATCTTAATTGAGTATTTAGAACAAATTGTTCAAATTGCAAACGAACGATTACGAAAATTATCAAATGGGCAATTTTATTTAAAAAGAAGTGAGCGAGTTGAAAAAAGAAACCGTCAAAGTGGATTAGGTTTAGATGTGTACGATGCATACACCGGCCAAACACGTGATGTGAAAACATTATCTGGCGGTGAGAAGTTTAACGCATCGCTTTGCTTGGCGCTTGGAATGGCAGACGTCATTCAAGCGTATGAAGGTGGTATTTCCATTGAAACGATGTTTATCGATGAAGGTTTCGGTTCATTAGATGAGGAATCATTAACGAAAGCAGTAGACGCTTTAATTGACTTACAAAAATCAGGCCGATTTATCGGTGTTATTTCACACGTTCAAGAGTTGAAAAACGCAATGCCAGCTGTATTAGAAGTAACAAAGCAGAAGGATGGGTGTAGTCAGACTCGGTTTGTGGTGAAGTAAGTTCAATTTTAGTTCATGCTAAAAGATTTAATCACGCTTTTCTCGAATTGTTTCATAAATTTATTATGTAAGTAATAGTTTATATTTTAAAATGTTTTATTTACATTTAAATTTAAATAAAAGTATGTAAGCTGGTTCTAATCGTTATTAAATGTAGAACTTATGAAAAATCAAAGGCCGTCTCTTTTTTTAGAGACGGCCTTTGTATGTTTGTTATTCAAAATTTGATAACTCACCTATGAATTATCAGAAGAAGGCGGTGTATTTTCCAAACGATTATAAGCTTTAAAAGCTACGATTGCCGATATAACACCACCTACTAAAAATAGAGTTGATCCACCAACTAAAATGATACGACTGACATATGTCTCACGTGCTTCTTCAATTTCTTCTTGTAACATTGTAGGCATATGGAATCCTCCTTTGCCAAATTGTTTTGTAAATAGTATATACAAACGCCTAAAATGTGTTAAGATTACTGGATAGTTTTATGCGGAAGATACAAAATGCATAAAACTATCCAGCACGTAGTAGGATGCAAGTCATTAAATAAATCTTCATCATAAATTTATGCTAACTTCACATAGAGCACATATTAACATTGTATTATGTATATGTACCAAATAAATAAATGAATAAATAAAAAAAGTGAATAATTGTAAGTTCTATTTTTGAAAATTTGAGATCCTATTATTTCTATATAAAGGTCTTGAGCGGGAGTATTGAATTTTGTAGAAATGGATCTTAATAAAAAGGAATTCATATAAAAGGGGAATGTCTTATGACAACATATACGAGTGAAATGAAAAAAAGTGTAGTTTCAGAAGAGGATGTAGATATTTTAAAAATTATGGCGCATCCAATCCGATTACAAATTGTAAATGAATTAAGTACTAGAAAAACTTGTAATGTAACACAATTAACAGAATTGTTGAATATTCCACAATCGACTGTTTCGCAACATTTATCAAAAATGAAAGGTAAAGTGTTACGAGCTGAGCGAAAGGGTTTAGAAATTTATTATCACATTAATAATTTAAAAGCGAGTAAGATTGTTAATGTTTTAGGATATATAAACTAATGAAGTATTATGATATAAAATAGCCTCTGCTGGTGAGCAGAGGCTATTTTGTGTTGTTTTATCCCGCATTAACGGGCAATGAAACTTCCACCTCAAAATTTAGCTTGAGCAAAGAAATTAGGATGGGAGATAAACTGCCCGTTAATGCCCGATTGGTGAGGGTTGATTAAAGTTTTACTTTATGTATTTGCATTTAAAATTTTATAGTTTTTATGATTTACTATCGTTCGATCAAATTCAAAAGTACCACCGCTTACATCTGTAATTTCAACTAAGACCGATTCAGTATATAGTTTTAGTACAGACCCTGTAATCTTTAAATTATTTCGTTGAAAAAGTATAGTATCCCCTACGTTTGCTTTCATAGTACCTCCTTATAAAAGACAGAAATATTTGTTTATTACATATATTAAACCACGGATAGTTATATTAGTGAATATTTAGTTTTGTTTATCAATGAAAAATTTTTTATTTAATAAAAAAGTATAGAGTGCTCCTATGGTAAAAGTTATATTTTGTTTAAGGTTATTATATGCAAAGTAAAATTTTTCAGAATTGGCGAACCAATATTTCTATGTAAATTATGTAGCTAAACAAATTAATCAAAAGAGAGATAATATGTAGCTCTAAACGTAAAGTAGATAAGCAAAGTTTTATAGGGAAGGCAGCATTGTTTTTAGGAGTACAGTAAGTGATTTCTTCAATAAGTATAAATAAGCGTTTCTCAAAAGTAATAGTATTCAGGTGAATATAGTATAAGGAATGAAAAGAAATGGAGTTATGATCTGTATAAATCTGACTAAAAATATAGAAAAACTCAAATATAAAAAGGTATTCAATTAAAAATGGAGAAGTAATATATATGAAAGGAGAGATTCATATGAGTAAAGGGAAAAAGAAAGTTAAGCAAACTAGTTTTCTGGTGAATTTTTTGAACGGCAAGGGGAGTCTCGTGAAATTTTAATAGTATTATAGTTATCCCCTTGTGAAAAAATTGGTTGGGGGAATATATAAATGATAACAGAAATGAATATTAAAGTAGTTTGTGAGGAACAGTTTTCAAATAGAGAAATAAAAATTTTAGAGACGTTTCTTTCAACTCTATCGGGGCATTCTAACGCTTTCGTTACAAAAGAGGGGATGTTTTTAAATCCTTTAAGTAAAGAGAAGAGTGTGGTCTATTATCACAATTTTGTATTTGTAAAATCACTTACAGAAGAAAAGTGTGCAGAATTAAAAGAAGTTTTAACAAGACGTATTAAAAACGCTTTCGTTATGATGGAATTTGTAGAGCCAATCGTTACATTTGAAGAAACAATTATAAACGTATAAAGAAAATCAGCCTTATGAATTGACCTAATAAAACCTTCTCTTTACTAAATAGTAAAGAGAAGGTTTTATTACAGCCCAGTTTAATTTACGAAAATACAACAACTCAATTCAAATAGTACGTGTATTAACAAAGGCTGACAATGATTTCATTTGTGTTCTACTATTTAAAGTTCAATTCAAAGATGGTTGTCAAACAGATATTCATATAGGCCGAATTTTTGAAAGTAAAGTTTTTAATAAGATAGGTATAGATGAGAAGTCATTCTGAGATTAAAGAGGACACTATAGGATTGTAACCATTACACTTTTAATGTAATGGTTTTTTTCATGCAAACAACCAGAAACTTCGAAAAGAAGTTATATATATTCGTATCCAATTAAGTAGGGAACCTTTTGTTTGCATAAGGTAATCAAAATTTGACTGGAGCAAAGAAATTAGGTGGGAGTCGGGCTGCCCGTAAACATCTGATTGGTGTGGCCTAATAATCAATGAGAGGTGAATAAAATCCTACAGATTAAAGTTTCACTAAATGAAAAAGATTTCAAAAACACTTGTAAGCCGTACTTATATAACACAATACGAACGGCCGCTACGTATTTAATAAGTAGTTCTTTGTATTTCACCCTTCGTTTTCTGTAACTGATTTCATATTTTTGACGCTTTGTATTGTAAGTGCTTACATAAGCGGAAACATCTTATACAATGAAGTTGTCAAATCAAAGAGGTGGACAAAATGAACATAAAAAAATCAAATGTAGCGAATAGCATTGAAATAGAAGGAGGAGGCGGGATAATATGAAAAAATCAACTGTTAATCCATGGCTTGTTGTCCTTGGTACAGTCATAGTACAAATGGGGCTTGGAACGATATATACTTGGAGCTTGTTCAATCAGCCTTTAGTTAGTAAATTTGGTTGGAGTCTGAATGCTGTTGCTATAACTTTCTCGATTACAAGCCTTTCTTTAGCGTTTTCAACATTGTTTGCGAGTAAATTGCAAGAAAAATGGGGACTTCGTAAACTCATTATGATAGCTGGACTAGCATTAGGACTAGGATTAATACTTAGTTCACAAGCTTCCTCATTAATATTGCTTTATGTATTAGCAGGAGTTGTCGTAGGGTATGCAGATGGTACAGCATATATCACTTCACTATCGAATTTAATTAAGTGGTTTCCAGAGCGTAAAGGTTTAATTGCTGGTATATCTGTCTCTGCATATGGTTCAGGTAGCCTAATCTTTAAATACATAAACGCACAGTTGATTGAATCAGTTGGTGTATCACAAGCGTTTATATACTGGGGTTTAATTGTTACAGCTATGATTGTGATTGGCGCTTGTTTAATCCATCAAGCTGCTGATCAAGGGGCAGTTCATGAAACAAAAACGCAGGAATATACAACGAAAGAAATGCTAGGTACAAAACAAGTATACTTATTATTTATTATGTTATTTACATCATGTATGAGTGGCTTATACTTAATTGGCATGGTAAAAGACATCGGTGTTCAACTTGTAGGGCTTAGCGCAACAACAGCAGCTAATGCAGTGGCTATGGTTGCAATCTTCAATACATTAGGTCGTATTATTCTAGGACCGTTATCAGATAAAATCGGCCGTTTAAAAATCGTTACTGGTACTTTTGTTGCTATGGCGACTTCAGTCTTGGTCCTAAGTTTCGTAGATTTAAATTATGGTATCTACTTCGTCTGTGTAGCAAGTGTAGCGTTTTGCTTTGGCGGAAATATCACTATTTTCCCAGCTATTGTTGGTGATTTCTTCGGCATGAAAAATCATAGTAAAAACTACGGAATTGTGTATCAAGGATTCGGGTTTGGAGCGCTTGCAGGTTCCTTTATCGGTGCAATTCTAGGTGGATTTAAACCAACTTTCATGGTGATCGGCGTATTATGTGTCGTGTCATTTATTATCGCAATTTTAATTCAAGCACCTAATAAGAAAAAAGAAAAAGAAGAAGAATATCGCAGTGTAGCGTAACGATTTAAACCTTCTATGGCACTACGATAAGAAAAAGCACTCTATGAAATAGGGTGCTTTTTTCTATATGAACTTTTTTAAATTATTTTTCCCTACCAAGTCCTTGTAATCGACGTAATGATACGAATAAAAGCGCGAGTAAAACATCAATTTGGATTATATTAGGATTTTATTAAGGGATGCATAATATAGGAAAATCTAAATAAATCTTAGATTATACATAGAATATTTATTGAGAAATGAAAGATGTAAAATAAAATATTTTCAGAAAAATGTTGAGAAAAGAAAAAATGAATTTTTGGTAAAGCATTGTAGGCGAAGAAATCTACAAGTTATCTTTTTGAATTTCAAAAAGATGATAAGGAATTATGGATTTATTTTGTATCCTTTATTACAGCCCGTAAAACCCCCAATGAATAAAGTTGCACTTTATTTAAAGTACTTTTTAATGCTTATAGATGTAGACTTACATAGAAACATAAAAAATATTTTGTCTGAAAAATAAAAAAAGATTGACAAGATTATTGAGAAACATTATCATTTCGATGTAAGAGCAGTAAATGAAAAACATTATCAATTAATTGCATTTTAATGAAAAATACACTTGACCAATTAGTTTAGTAAGTGTATTATTTTTTACATTACCAATGATAATGAAAATCGTTATCATTTAATTTGTTTCATTAGATTAATTTTTATATGAAAGGATAGAGGAAATGAATGCAGGGGAATTTGATGGAAAAACCGTTTTCGTAACAGGTGCAGCGCAAGGTATAGGTAGTGTTGTAGCAAAAATGTTTTTAGAAAGAGGGGCTACAGTTATTGCGGTTGATCAAAATGAAGAAGGGTTAAATGTGTTATTAAATCATGATGCATCATATGAAACGCGTATGAAGACATTTCATTTAGATGTGAGTGATAGCAATGCTGTTGAAGAGGTAGTAAACCGAATTGAAAATGACATAGCGCCTATAGATATATTAGTAAATGTCGCAGGAGTTTTACGAATGGGAGCGATTAACTCTTTAAGTGATGAAGATTGGCATAAAACATTCTCTGTAAATACTACAGGAGTTTTCTATATATCTCGATCGGTAAGTAAACGTATGATGGTAAGAAAATCAGGGGCAATTGTTACAGTTGGCTCAAATGCAGCAAATACTCCGAGAATGGAAATGGCTGCGTATGCTGCATCAAAAGCTGCAACGACAATGTTCATGAAATGTTTAGGATTAGAGCTTGCATCATACAATATTCGCTGCAACTTAGTTTCTCCTGGTTCTACTGAAACTGAAATGCAAAGGTTACTATGGGCTGATGAGAATGGAGCTAAAAATATAATTGCTGGTTCCCAAAATACATATAGAATCGGTATACCATTACAAAAAATTGCACAACCTTCAGAAATTGCTGAAGCAGTATTGTTTTTAGCTTCTGATAAAGCGAGTCATATTACAATGCACAATTTATGTGTCGATGGCGGAGCTACATTAGGAGTTTAATAAAAAATTCAGGAGGTTTTCATACTATGAATGAACTTACAGCCGTAAAGGAACTGTCAGAAAAATTATTAGAAGATTATAAGACTGAATCTTCGTTCTTTTTCGCTTCACCAACTCGAACGATATTGACAGAAGGAGAGGTTACTACAGTAAAACATCATGAAATTGAAAGTTTTCCAGAACTTGTACAAGCGGTATTAAGTAATGCAAAACAATCCGGAAATCCGAATCCTATCGTTGTTGGTGCTTTGCCTTTTGATCGTAGAAAAGAAGTTCAACTTATTGTACCGGAATATTGCAGAATTACTGAGCGTTTACAGTTGGAGACAACAAATGAGATAAAACCAAATGAGAAACTGACATTTGAAATGACACCGGTTCCAGCTTCTGAAACTTATATGAATGGTGTGAAGCAAGGGATTGAAAAAATTCAGGATGGAGATTTAAAGAAAATCGTTCTATCTAGATCGTTAGATGTTAAATCTTCAGAGAAGATTGATAAACAAAAACTACTTCGCGAATTAGCAGAGCATAATAAGCACGGTTATACATTTGCTGTGAATTTACCGAAAGATGAAAAAGAGAACAATAAGACATTAATTGGAGCAAGCCCTGAATTGCTTGTTTCACGTAGTGGTATGCAAGTCGTTTCTAATCCATTAGCTGGTTCAAGACCAAGAAGTGACGATCCAGCTGAAGATAAAAGAAGAGCAGAGGAACTACTCTCTTCACCAAAAGATTTACATGAACATGCGGTAGTAGTTGAAGCGGTTGCTGCTGCGCTTCGTCCGTATTGTCATACATTGCATGTGCCAGAAAAACCATCAGTTATTCATAGTGAAACAATGTGGCATTTGTCTACCGAAGTGAAAGGTGAACTTAAGAATCCAAATACTTCTTCTTTACAATTAGCAATTGCTCTCCATCCTACGCCAGCAGTTTGCGGAACTCCAATGGAAGCAGCAAGAGAGGCTATTCAAAAAATTGAGCCATTTGACCGTGAATTCTTTACAGGAATGTTAGGGTGGAGCGATCTAAATGGAGATGGCGAATGGATTGTTACAATTCGTTGTGCGGAAGTGCAAGAGAATACACTTCGTTTATATGCAGGAGCTGGAGTTGTTGCTGAGTCAAAACCAGAAGATGAGCTAGCAGAAACATCAGCTAAGTTCCAAACAATGCTGAAGGCTTTAGGGTTAAGAGATAATTCGTTGAATGAAAAATAGGGGGAAGAAAGAATGTTAACAGGTTATACGGAATGGCCAAAAGAATTCGTCGATCGTTACCGAGAAGAAGGGTGTTGGCTTGGTGAAACATTTGGCGGAGTGTTAAGAGAGCGTGCTGAAAAATATGGAGATCAGATTGCAGTTGTAAGCGGTAATAAGCATATAACGTATAGTGAACTTGATAAAAAGGTAGATCGCTTAGCTTCAGGTTTACTGAATGTAGGAATAAAGAAAGAAGACCGAGTTGTAATCCAGTTACCTAATATTATAGAGTTTTTCGAAATATGTTTTGCACTATTTCGAATTGGAGCGCTTCCTGTTTTTGCGCTACCTTCACATCGAAGCAGTGAAATTAGTTATTTTTGTGAGTTTGGCGAGGCGAGCGCTTACGTTATTTCAGATAAGGCTCTCGGTTTTGATTATCGAAAACTAGCAAGAGAAGTGAAAGAGAAAGTGCCAACTTTACAACATGTAATTGTAGTGGGAGAAGAAGAAGAGTTTGTGAACATAAATGATCTGTATATGGATCCCGTCTCATTACCAGAAGTTCAGCCAAGTGATGTTGCGTTTCTTCAATTATCAGGAGGGACAACAGGACTTTCTAAATTAATTCCTAGAACACATGATGACTATATTTATAGTTTACGTGTTAGTGCTGAAATTTGTAATTTAAATGCAGAAAGTGTCTATATGGCCGTTCTTCCAGTAGCACACAATTACCCGATGAGTTCTCCAGGAACATTTGGAACTTTCTATGCGGGTGGAAAGGTAGTGTTGGCAACTGGAGGGAGTCCAGACGAGGCATTTGCTCTTATAGAAAAAGAAAAAGTGACGATTACAGCGCTCGTTCCACCATTAGCAATGATTTGGCTTGATGCTGCATCTTCCCGTAATAACGATTTATCGAGCTTGCAAGTGATTCAAGTAGGTGGCGCGAAATTTAGTGCCGAAGTTGCGAAGCGTATTCGTCCTACATTTGGATGTACGTTACAGCAAGTGTTTGGTATGGCAGAAGGGCTAGTAAATTACACAAGATTAAATGATCCGGAAGAAATCATTATTCATACACAAGGTAGACCGATGTCTACATCCGATGAAGTAAAGGTTGTTGATGAAAATGATAACGATGTAAAACCGGGTGAAGTAGGTAGTTTATTAACACGAGGTCCATATACAATTCGTGGTTATTATAAAGCGGAAGAGCATAATGCACGATCATTTACAAAGGATGGATTTTATCGCACAGGTGATCTTGTAAAAGTAAATGAACAAGGTTACATCATTGTAGAAGGAAGAGATAAAGATCAAATTAATCGTGGTGGTGAGAAAGTTGCTGCGGAAGAGGTTGAAAATCATCTATTAGCACATGATGCAGTACATGATGTAGCAATTGTATCTATGCCTGACGATTATTTAGGTGAACGCACCTGTGCTTTTGTTATAGCTCGCGGACAAGTTCCAACTGTAAGTGAATTAAAAATGTTTTTAAGAGAACGTGGTATAGCGGCTTATAAAATTCCAGATCGAATTGAATTTATTGAATCATTCCCGCAAACAGGAGTCGGAAAAGTCAGCAAAAAAGAACTACGTAAAGTCATTGCTGAAAAACTTATTACAGTAAAACAATAATAAAAACCGGAAGGAAGTGATTAGATGGCTATCCCATCTATTTCAGTATATAAAATGCCAATTGAATCAGAACTACCAAAAAATAAAGTGAATTGGACACCAGACCCGAAACGTGCAGTACTTTTAATTCATGACATGCAAGAATATTTTCTTGATGCATATAGCGATAAAGAATCACCAAAAGTAGAACTTATTTCAAATATTAAAATGATAAGAGAAAAATGTAAACAACTTGGTATACCAGTTGTTTATACAGCGCAACCTGGTGGACAAACGTTAGAACAAAGAGGTTTATTACAAGACTTTTGGGGTGACGGTATTCCTGCTGGACCAGATAAAAAGAAAATTGTTGATGAACTTACTCCTGATGAGGATGATATATTCCTAACAAAATGGAGATATAGTGCATTTAAAAAGACAAATCTATTAGAAATTTTAAATGAACAAGGAAGAAATCAACTCATTATTTGCGGTATTTATGCGCATATTGGATGCCTTTTAACAGCTTGTGAAGCATTTATGGATGGTATAGAGCCGTTCTTTGTAGCAGATGCAGTTGCTGATTTTTCACTAGAGCATCATAAACAAGCATTGGAGTATGCATCTAATAGATGCGCAGTAACGACATCAACAAACCTATTGTTAAAAGATTTACAAAGTGTAAAAGGTGATGAGAGTGAAGGAATCACTATACAGGAAGTACATGAACTAGTTGCACAACTACTTCGTGAGCCAGTAGAGAGTATTGATATTGATGAGGACTTATTAAATAGAGGGCTTGATTCGGTCAGAATTATGAGTTTAGTAGAGAAGTGGCGTCGTGAAGGGAAAGAAATCACGTTTGCAGATTTAGCAGAACGTCCAACTGTTGCAGGTTGGTACAGCTTACTATCTTCACAAACAGCACAGGTGCTGTAACAAATAGACTACATAATAAAGGGGTAGTAAAGAATGCCTAACAGTCAAAAGATTCGTCATTCGTTATCATCTGCGCAGTCTGGTATGTGGTTTGCGCAACAATTAGATCCGCTTAATCCGATATATAATACTGGGGAATATGTAGAAATAAACGGGAATATTCATCAAGACATTTTTGAATTAGCTGTACGTAAAGTTGTAATGGAAGCAGAAGCACTTCATGTTCGCTTCGAAGAGGATGAAATTGGCCCATGGCAAGTTATTGAAGAATCACAGTTTCATATGCATTTTATTGACGTTCGTAAAGAAGAAAATCCTGAAGAAGCTGCTAAAGTATGGATGAAAAATGATTTATCTATGCCAGTCGATTTGAAAAAAGATACTTTATTTACTGAAGCACTTATTCAAGTTGAAAATAATCGTTTCTTTTGGTATCAGCGCATCCATCACATTGTGATGGATGGCTATGGATTTTCACTTCTTAGCCAAAAGATAGCGAATGAGTATACATCACTTATAGAAGAAACAAACAAGAATGAAAAGCCATTTGGTTCTCTTGCAAAAGTTGTGCAAGAAGATATTGAGTATCGTGAGTCTAAACAATTTCAGGAAGATCGTACTTTTTGGTTAGAAAAATTTGCGGATGAACCAGAAGTTGTAAGTTTGGCAGAACGAGCACCGAGAACATCAAATGGATTTTCACGAGAAACAGCTTATTTATCTAGTTCTAGCACGAAAACTTTACTAGAAGAAATCAATATTTCGTTAACAAGTTGGCCGGAATTCATTGTCGCTGTAACAAGTATTTATATGCATAAATTAACAGGTGAAAATGATATTGTTTTAGGTTTACCAATGATGGGACGTCTAGGTTCTGTATCTATTCATACACCTAGTATGGTAATGAATTTAGTTCCACTTCGTATTACAGTAACTCCAAATATAACTCTTGCGGAATTATTGCAACAAGTTTCTAAAGAAATCCGAGATGTACGTCGCCATCATAAATACCGTCATGAGGAATTAAGAAGAGACTTAAAGTTACTAGGTGAAAATCAAAGGTTGTTTGGACCGTTAGTGAATGTTATGCCATTTGATTACGGGCTTAATTTTGCTGGGAAGCGTGGTATTACGCATAACTTATCAGCAGGACCTGTCGATGATTTATCGATAAATGTATATAAACGTTTTGATCAAAAGGAGTTAATGATTCATTTTGATGCGAATCCCGAAGTATATAATGGCGCGGAGCTAGCATTGCATAAAGAAAGATTTATGAATCTATTTGAATTAGTAATAAATAATTATGAGAAAAACGAGTCTATTGGAAAAATAAACATTACTCTGCCTGAAGAAAACCATAAAGTTTTATTGGAATGGAATGAAACGAAGGAAGATGATGAGTTAATCAGTCTACCTATATCATTTGAAAAACAAGTGCAAAAAAATCCAAATAAACTAGCGATTACTTGTGACGGTGTAAACCTTACGTATAAAGAGCTAAATGAACGAGCGAATGAACTAGCACATTATTTAGTAGAAGAAGGCATACGACCAAACCAGTTTGTAGCTTTAGTATTCCCTAGATCAATAGAAATGGTAGTTAGTATGCTAGCGGTCTTAAAGGCTGGTGCAGCATATTTACCAATAGATCCAGAATACCCAGCAGAAAGAGTTAATTATATAGTAAATGATGCAAAACTAGTTTGTATCATAACACATTCATCTGTTTCATCTAAGTTAGTTATAGAAAATGATATGAAAAAAATTGTATTAGATGAAGAAGAAACGAAACTAGCGTTACATACATATTCTCGTATGAATATAGCATGTAAGAATGATGTATCACTTTTAAACCCAGCCTATACAATATATACTTCAGGCTCAACAGGAAACCCAAAAGGTGTAATTGTTCCTATGAGAGGTTTAAGTAACTTTTTAATGGCTATGCAACAAAAGTTTTCATTAAATGAAAATGATCATTTATTAGCAGTTACAACTTTTGCGTTTGATATTTCTGCTCTAGAAATTTATTTACCTCTTATTAGTGGCGCAAGTTTAACAATTGCGCAAAAAGAAGACATACAAGAGCCATCAGCATTAACGACACTTTTACAAGAAGAAAGAGTGACCATTATGCAGGCTACACCGACGCTTTGGCAGGCGTTAGTAACTGATTATCCAGAAAAGCTACAAGGGCTAAACATACTTGTTGGTGGTGAAGCTCTTCCAGCGTATTTAGCAAATAAATTAAAAGAATTAGGTTGCTCAATAACTAATTTATATGGACCAACTGAAACGACGATTTGGTCTACTTTCATGAACATTGATGAAAGTGAAAAGGGTATACCACCTATTGGAAAGCCAATTTGCAATACAGAAGTGTATGTATTGGATGCAGGATTACAACCTGTTCCACCTGAAGTTATCGGTGAATTATATATTGCAGGAGAAGGAATCGCAAGCGGATATTTAGGAAAACCTGCGTTAACGGCTGAACGATTTGTTGCAAATCCATATGGAGAACCAGGGAAGCTTATGTACCGCACAGGTGATCTTGTGAAATGGCGTAACGACGGTGTGCTAGAGTACATGAGTCGCGCAGATCATCAAATAAAAATTCGTGGTTTCCGAATTGAATTAGCTGAAATTGAAACGGTATTACAACGACATGAAAATATTCAACAAGCGGTAGTGATGGTACGAGAAGATCGTCCAAATGATAAACGCATCATTGCGTATATCGTTGCAGAAGAAAAGGAACCGATTAATCTTTCAGAAATTCGTTCTTATGTTTCAGAAAGTTTAGCGAATTATATGATACCATCGGCATTTGTTGTGCTAGAAGAATTACCATTAACGCCAAATGGTAAGGTTGACAGAAAGAAATTACCTGCTCCTGATTTTAATGGAATGAACAATGAGAGAGTTGCTAGAAATCCGAAAGAAGAAATATTATGTGATTTATTTGCAGAAGTACTTGGTGTTTCTCGAATTAACATTGATGATAATTTCTTTGAAATGGGTGGACATTCACTTCTCGCATCTCGTTTAATGGCAAGAATTCGTGAAACGTTAAGTGTGGAATTAGGAATCGGGAAACTATTTGAATCACCAACTGTTGCCGAACTGGCGAAACAATTAAACCATGCAAAAAGTGCAAGACCAGCTATTCAGAAAGCAAGTAGGCCAAATGAAGTTCCACTTTCATTTGCACAGCGCAGGTTATGGTTCTTAAATTGTTTAGAAGGTCCAAGTCCTACTTATAATATTCCGCTAGTCATTCGTATGAATGGAATATTGAATCGGCAAGCATTACAAGGTGCTTTTTATGATGTAGTTGAGAAACATGAAACACTTAGAACAATTTTCCCTAACGTATTAGGTAGTTCCTATCAGAAAATTTTAGATATGGAAAACTTAAATCTAGAAATGGTTATAACTAATACATGTAAAGATGAATTAGAAAGTGTACTTTCAGAGGCGGTAAGATATAGCTTTAACCTCGATTTTGAGCCGGCAGTTCGTTTGCAACTTTTTACAGTGAGTGAAAACGAACATGTATTATTAATTCTATTACATCATATTGTAGGTGATGGCTGGTCATTACAGCCGTTAACGAGAGATTTTACAGCGGCGTATAAAGCACGATGTCAAGGTGACAGAGTTCAGCTGGAGACACTACCAGTTCAATACGCAGATTATGCACTTTGGCAACAGCAATTGCTAGGTGATGAAACGACACCAGAAAGTCTTATTTCAACACAATTAGATTTTTGGAAAGAAGAACTTAAAGGTTTACCAGACCAAATGGAGTTGCCTACAGATTACCAGCGTCCGGTGGAAACGAGTTATCGCGGGGAAACAATTCATTTTCATATAGATGAAGGTATGCATAGTAGGTTAGTAGAGCTTGGTCGTAAAAATGGGGTTAGTTTGTTTATGGTATTGCAAGCAGGACTTAGTGCACTATTTACAAGATTAGGTGCAGGCACTGATATACCAATTGGAAGTCCGATTGCTGGAAGAAATGATGATGTACTTTCAGATATTGTTGGTTTATTTGTAAATACATTAGTGTTACGTACAAATACGTCAGGAGATCCAAGTTTTAAAGAATTATTAAATAGAGTGAAGCAGGTAAATCTTGCAGCTTATGAAAATCAAGATGTTCCATTTGAAAGGCTTGTTGAAGTGTTAAATCCAGTACGTACTCGAAACAGCCACCCGTTGTTTCAAGTTATGTTGGCTTTTCAAAATACACCAGAAGCAACGTTTAATGCACCAGATTTAGAAGCGAGCCTTGAAATTCAAAGCGTTGGTTCTGCAAAATTTGATTTAACATTTGAAATTAGTGAGAGTAACGAGGTTGATGGTACTCCGAACGGTTTACATGGATTACTAGAGTTTAGTACCGATTTATATAAACGTGAAACGGTTCAAAAACTAATAGAACGATTCATTTTGTTATTAGATGATGCAGCTACAAATCCGAATCAATCAATTGGCAGATTAGAAATATTAACTGTAGCAGAGAAAAATACAGTATTAGAAAAGTGGAATGGTGGTTTTCAAATTGCACCAGAAATGACATTGCCACAATTGTTTGAAAAGCAGGCTCATATAAATCCAAATTCTATAGCTGTTGTCTTTGAAGATAAGAAATTAACTTATGAAAAGTTAAATAGAAAAGCAAATAAAATAGCTCGATTCCTAATAGCAAAAGGGGTTGGTCCTGATCAACTCGTTGCTTTAGCGATGCCAAGATCATTAAACATGGTTGTAAGCTTACTTGCTGTTCTTAAAGCAGGTGCCGGATACCTTCCGTTAGATCCAGATTATCCGTCAGATCGTATTTCATTTATGCTACACGATGCGAAACCATCATGTGTATTAACAAATTCAAGTGTAGAAATTGAATGTGATGAGTCACTAAAGATTTTAGTTGATGATGTGAACGTAATGGAAAAAATTGAGAAATATAGTGAAGACAATATTGATGAAATGGAGTGCCTGAAGCCGTTATCTCCTTCACATATTGCTTACGTTATTTATACGTCAGGCTCAACAGGTAGACCGAAAGGAGTTATGATACCTCATCAAAATGTAGTAAGACTTTTAGGAGCAACCGATCATTGGTTCCAATTTGACGCAGACGATGTGTGGACGATGTTCCATTCATACGCTTTTGATTTCTCGGTTTGGGAAATTTGGGGACCTTTATTATATGGAGGGCGTTTAGTTGTAGTACCACATACTGTAAGTCGCTCGCCGAAAGAATTTTTACAGCTTCTTGTTAAGGAAAAGGTTACTGTTTTAAACCAAACTCCATCAGCGTTCTATCAATTGATGCAAGCAGATCGTGAAAATGAAGAGGTTGGTCAAAAACTATCTTTACGATATGTTGTTTTTGGTGGAGAAGCACTTGAACTAAGTCGATTAGAAGATTGGTATAGTCGTCATCCTCATAACGCACCGAAACTTATTAATATGTACGGTATAACGGAGACGACGGTACATGTTAGTTATATTGAGTTAGATGAGAGTATCGTTTCTTTACGAGCAAATAGTTTAATCGGGTGCAGTATACCAGATCTTAAAGTATACGTATTAGATAACTATTTACAACCAGTGCCGCCAGGAGTAGTTGGAGAAATGTATGTTGCAGGTGCTGGACTAGCTCGTGGATATTTAGGAAGAGCAGGATTAACGGCTGAACGTTTTATCGCAGATCCATTTGGTAAACCTGGTACAAGAATGTATCGCACAGGAGACTTAGCGCGCTGGCGTCAAGATGGGACGTTAGATTATATAGGACGTGCAGATCATCAAATTAAAATTCGTGGATTCCGAATTGAATTAGGGGAAATAGAAGCGGTCATAATGAAACATGATAAAGTTGAACAAGTGGCTGTTATTGTCCGGGAGGATCAACCAGGGGATAAACGATTAGTTGCTTATATCGTCGCATCAAATAATGAAACGATTGATACGAATGAAATGCGTCAGCATGCTAGTGGTAGTTTACCAGATTATATGGTTCCATACGCTTTTGTAGTAGTAAATGAGTTACCTTTAACTCCAAACGGTAAATTAGATAGAAAGGCATTGCCAGCTCCAGAGTTTATTGCATCATCATCTAGCCGCGGACCGAGAACACCGCAAGAAGAAATGTTATGTGACTTGTTTACAGAAGTTTTAAGTGTGTCTCAAATTGGAATTGATGATGGATTCTTTGATCTTGGTGGTCATTCACTTCTTGCAGTGCAGCTTATGAGTCGTATGAAAGAGGCACTTGGCGTTGAACTGAATATTGGAACTTTATTTGCAGCACCTACTGTTGCGGGGCTTGCTGAAAGGCTTGAGATTGGGAATGGTCAAAGTGCACTTGATGTATTGCTTCCATTACGAGCAAGCGGGGATCAATTACCACTATTTTGTGTACATCCAGCAGGTGGATTAAGTTGGTGCTATGCAGGACTTATGAAATCTTTAGGAACAGATTATCCAATCTATGGTGTACAAGCACGTGGTATCGCTGAAAATGAAGAACTTCCAAAAAGTTTAGAGGAGATGGCGGCGGATTACTTGAAACATGTTCGTGAAATACAGCCTCATGGACCATATCGTTTATTAGGTTGGTCGCTTGGAGGAAATGTTGTGCATGCAATGGCGGCGCAACTACAAAATGAAGGAGAAGAAGTAGAATTACTCGTTATGCTTGATTCTTATCCTGGACACTTCTTACCGAATACGGAAGCGCCTACTGAAGAGGAAGCGTTAATCGCATTACTTGCTTTAGGCGGATATGACCCAGACAACATGGATGGTAAACCACTTACAATGGAAAGTGCAGTTGAAATCCTTCGTAAAGATGGAAGTGCATTAGCAAGTCTTGAAGAAGAGACTATATTGAACTTGAAAGAAACATATGTAAATTCAGTAGGGTTGTTAGGGAAATATGTACCGAAAGTTTATAACGGGGATATTTTATTCTTTAGGTCTACTGTTATACCAGACTGGTTTGATCCTATTTCTCCAAATACATGGCTAAATTATTTAGATGGAGATATCGTGCAACATGATATTGATTGTAGACATAAAGATTTATGTCAGCCAGGGCCGCTTACAGAAATTGGGCAAGTACTAGCGAAATATTTACAGAATAAGAAAGGGGTAAATAGAGTATGACGAATCCATTTGAAAATGATAATTACACATATAAAGTATTAATGAATGAGGAGGGCCAGTATTCTCTCTGGCCTGCCTTTCTCGATGTACCAATTGGATGGAATGTCGTACATGAAGAAGCTAGCAGACAAGTTTGCTTAGAATGCGTTGAAGTAAACTGGAATGATTTAGAGCCAAAAAAAAATCAAATTAGCGAAAAAATATTAGTAGGAAAACAATAATGAAAGTAAAAATAAATCCAAAAGTAGTTATAAGCATCGTGTATATAACAGCGATGTTTATGGCTGCGATGGATGCAACAATTGTGAATGTAGCATTGCAAACGATAAGCAAAGAACTGCAAGTACCCCCATCTGCAATGGGGACAGTAAATGTTGGGTATTTAGTTAGCTTAGCTGTTTTTCTTCCGATTTCCGGTTGGTTAGGCGATCGTTTTGGTACGAAAAGAGTATTTTTAACTGCCCTTTTCGTTTTTACAATTGCATCTGCATTATGTGGAATTGCGAATGATATTACTTCATTAAATATTTTTCGTATCATTCAAGGTGCTGGTGGCGGACTTTTAACACCGGTCGGGATGGCGATGTTATTCCGAACATTTTCACCAGAGGAAAGACCAAAAATTTCTCGATTTATTGTACTGCCAATTGCTGTTGCACCAGCGATTGGACCAATTATTGGTGGTTTCTTTGTAGATCAAATGTCTTGGCGCTGGGCATTTTATATTAATTTGCCGTTTGGTATTATTGCGTTGCTATTTGGACTTCTATTTTTAGCAGAGCATATTGAAAAATCAGCTGGTCGTTTTGATTCTCTCGGTTTTGTTCTTTCAGCACCAGGTTTTGCGATGCTCATCTATGCACTCAGTCAAGGGCCGTCAAAAGGATGGATTTCTCCAGAAATAATAAGTACTGGGATAGCTGGGATTGTATTCATTTCACTGTTTATAATAGTAGAATTGAAAGTAAAGCAACCGATGTTAGATTTACGCTTATTAAAAGAACCCGTTTTTAGAAAAATGAGTCTCATATCCTTGTTTTCATCTGCTGGTTTACTTGGAATGCTATTTGTTTTTCCGCTTATGTATCAAAATGTAATCGGAGTTTCTGCGCTGGAATCAGGTCTTACGACATTCCCAGAGGCGATTGGATTAATGATTTCTTCGCAAATTGTACCATGGACGTATAAGAAATTAGGTGCTCGAAAGGTAATCTCTATTGGACTAATAAGTACCGCGGTTATATTTGTATTATTAAGTTTTGTAAATCATGATACGAATCCATGGCAAATACGGGCATTATTGTTTGGCATAGGTATTTTCTTAGGGCAGTCTGTCGGTGCAGTTCAATTTTCTGCTTTTAACAATATCACACCATCTTCTATGGGTAGAGCAACTACTATATTCAATGTGCAAAACCGATTAGGATCTGCAATAGGAGTTGCTGTTTTAGCTAGTATACTGTCTGGTTTTGGAAGTAATAACGTACAGAATAACGCACAATCAGATTTCTTGCCATATCAAGCGGCATTAATTGGATCAGCACTATTTTTACTTATAGCATTACTATTTTCTTTACGTATTTCTGATAAAGAGGTAATGTCAAAGAAGAAAGAAAAAATGTTATCCGTATCACAAAAAGAGAAAGAACTCGTCAATGAATAGCAATATATGTATGCTACTTTAATTGAAATTGATATTAGTAGTAAAAAGGAGATTTTACATGATAGAAAGTAAAGTTGTAGATTCTATACCAACTTTGAATGAGAATGATTGTCAAATATGGTGGGCAAGAATTTCAGATTTACAATCATGGCATTACAATTTACTAAATGATGTAGAGCAAGAGAAAGCAAATTCATATCATCATTCGGCAGATCGTGCACGTTTTATAATAGGTTGCGTAATTAGTAGGTTAGTTCTTGGAAAGATACTTTCTATGTCGCCAGTTCAAGTGCCGATTGATCGATTGTGCCCAGTATGTAAGTTACAACATGGTAGGCCGCAATTACCAGAAGGTATGCCACAATTATCAGTTTCACATTCGGGTGAGTGGGTTGTCGTTGCATTTACAAAATCTGCATCTGTCGGTGTTGATGTTGAACAAATGAATCCAAATGTAGATGTGATGAAAATGGCAGAGGGCGTATTAACAGATATTGAAATAGCACAAGTTATGAAATTACCTAATGAACAGCGATTAGAAGGATTTTTAACGTATTGGACTCGAAAAGAAGCTGTGCTGAAAGCGACAGGTGAAGGACTATTGATTCCACCAGTTGAAATTACTGTATCAGCTCCAAATGATCCTCCTAAATTGTTGGTTTTTAGGGATAGACAAGAGTTAGCAGAAAATACAAGGATGGAAGATGTAAGGCCTAGTTTAGATTATATGGCTTCCATTGCAATATTTAGTAAAGAAGTAACTGAAATTACGCAGTTAGACGCGGTAGCGCTATTAAATTATAAATAAGTTTAATAAAATATTTTATAGAAGAGGTGTTCCACATGTTAGTGGCGGAAAGTAGAACAAATGAATTCACTTATAATGTACAAGCAATTAAAAATATTTTATTTTCTGGAGATACATCATCTATTCTTGCTTTAGAAAAGCTTTTGAATGATACAGTTCAATTTGATGTTCTAGAACAAGAGGTAATAGATAGGCAGTACATTCCGAAAGAAGCAAAAAATTTCTTTGATAAAAACGGAACATTTCTTTATCGTGTATCTAATGTTAGTTATAATGGTAAGGTGTTATCTGAAAATCTAATTTTTGCGGATACTTCTTTTTTACCGGATACAATAAAAAGTGAATTAGAAAGTGGAACTATTCCTGTTGAAAACCTGATAGAAAAAATGGAAGTAAGAAGAAACGTATTATATGAAGGATATCAGCCATCTGGAAATATTATCGAATTGTTTGATGGATGTTCAGTTGCGGCGAATGTGTATCCAACTAGAAAATATCAAATTGTAAGTAACTGCAAATGTGTATTTTATATTTGTGAAGTGTATCATGCAGAAAATATAAAGGACTTGCTTAAATAAGAAATAAACAAGAAACCAGCCTATAAAATGGCTGGTTTCTTGTTTATTTAACAGCTTCTTTTAATTCTTTACCTGCTTTAAATGCTGGAACTTTACCAGCCGCAATTTGAATTTCTTCCCCAGTTTGTGGGTTACGCCCTGTACGAGCAGATCTTTCACGCACTTCAAACGTTCCAAAACCGATTAATTGAACTTTATCGCCAGATTGTAATGCGTTAGCAATTGTGTCAAATACGGATTGTACAGCTGCAGAAGCATCCTTTTGAGAAATATCAGCTGTTTGTGCCACATTTTTAATTAATTCTGTTTTATTCATGTTTTCACCTCATAAAAATTTTTTTAGAATGAATGTTTTAGTATAATGGATAGTAAAGATAAAGCTAGTTTTATGGTTGGAAAGAATACTATATAGTTATGTTAATTTCGTTGCAAGAGACTGAATCCCTGCTAATAATTGGGGATTAATTAAGAATTGATGCATACAAAAAGCAATAGTATGAGGATGAGGGGGAATATACGTATGATTTTTCGTGAAAAGAGTGAGAAAGAGAGTATATTAATTCGTCAACATGATCATGGTTTTTTGGCTGGAGAGATTGCTAGGCATATAAAAGAATGTTTTTTTGAAGATACAACATACTTAAAAGAGACAATTGATGCAATATATGAACATGATAGAGGATGGATAGAACTTGATAAAGTACCAATTTTGAATGATGCTAAAAATATTCCGTATACATTTATGGATTGTCCAAGCCCATTACGTTTTGTTTTTTATACGATTGGTTTGAATGAAATTGAAGATTCTAATCCATACGGGGCATTACTGTGTAGTAAACACTTTTTATCATTCCCATTAAATGAGGAAGATGAAGAGATGCTTTCTTTTTATAAACATGAATTAGAACGGCAAAAAAGAATTTTGAAAACGTTAACAAAGGAACAGTTTGCAATGTTCGATAAACATTATAGATTATTAAAGTTTTGTGATGAACTTTCTTTATACGTATGTATGAATAAGCCTGGTGTCAAAAAGAAAGATGAAGTTGATTTATTTAAAGATGGTTTTGAAGGAACAGAAATGTTTAATAGTAAAGAGGAGAAACTTATTCAAGCTGAATGGGTGGACGAGGAAACAATTCGGATTACACCATTTCCATTTCAAACGGAATTTTATACGTATGTAAAATATAAAACGATAAATAAACATGAAATTGAAGAAAAAGGGATTGTAAAAGCTGATAGAGAATCGGAAATGAAGGAGCAAAACATTCGTTTTATACAATAAGGAGGTAATATAAATTGAAAGATTATATATTAAAACAGTGTGATTACCATGCTTGGGCTAATACTAGATTATTCAATCGATTAAAAGAGTTACCAAATTATGAGACAATTTTTAAAGAGCAGATACAGAGTGTATTCCCATCCATTAAGGATACTTTTGCGCATATTTATATTACAGATCAAGTGTGGTTACACATATTACATGGCAGAAGTATGAGTGAAGCAATACAAGATCGTGAAAAGTTAAAAAAACAAATCGATACAAAATCGCTAAATGAATTAGAAGAAATGTTTTTAAATATAGCTAATCAGTATAAAGAATTTCTAAGTACACAACAAGATGTACATGCTGAATTTGTTATTAAGAATCCATATGCAGGGACACTACATACTTCAATTTTAGAATTAGTGCAACACGTCGTAAATCATGGTACATATCATAGAGGAAATATAACAGCAATGATCCGTCAACTTGGTCATTCATCGACAATGATGGATTTTGTACTGTATTTACATATGATTCAGAAAAAGGGGGAGTAATATAGTTTGTAAGAAGGAGAGACTTTAATTGTAAAAGTCTCTCCTTCTATTTTATCCTGCATGAACTGCCTATAAAGTACCAATTAGTGTGGGAAAATAATCATTTGGGATGTACAAAGCCTCCAATAATTAAAGTTTCACTGTATTTCTTACGAAGCTTTATTTTCTTGTAATTGCTTAGCGTATTGTACAGCCTTATATGCATTGACTCTACCGTTTTTCCAGTACGTACCTGTACCACTAATTTTATCAGAAGTTGACTCAATAATTTGGCGGATTTGTGTATTGCTATATCCTTGATTTGCTAAAAGAGCAGCGACTCCTGCAACATGAGGTGTTGCCATAGATGTACCACTTAATGATTGATACGTGCTCCCTTTATATGTTGAATATATATTTGAACCTGGTGCTGCAACATCTACCCAGCTACCATAAGTAGAAAATGAAGATTTTCTATCTGATTGATCTGTAGAAGCAACTGCAATTACTTCGCTGTAATAAGCAGGGTAATTAGCTTTTGTATTTCCAGCATTTCCAGCAGCTGCAACTATAACAGAGCCTTTATTCCATGCATATTGAACTGCTTGTTGTAATGCAGTACCACCATTTGGAGCTCCTAAACTTAAACTAATTACTTTTGCACCCGAATCAGCAGCTTCTCGAATACCTTGCGCTACAGCATCAAGAGTCCCGCTTCCTTGATTATCTAATACGCGAACAGCGTAAATGGAAGTCTGCGGGGCAACACCAGCAATTCCGACGCTATTATTCGTAAGTGCTCCAGTAATTCCAGCGCAATGTGTACCATGACCATTACCATCATCAGATGTATTGTCGTTATCAACATAATCATGTCCGTAAATTACTTTAGAAGCTAAATCAGGGTGTGAGCCTTGAACTCCTGTATCAATGATAGCTACTTTTACACCAGGATCACTTCGTTGGCTATCCCAAGCTTGTGGAGCTTGGATCTTTTGTAATCCATATTGATTTTTAAAATATGGATCGTTTGGATTCCAAAAGGCATGAACGTAATAATTCGGCTCTGCATATTCCACATCTGGATTATTTTTATAACTCTTTATTTTTTCTTTTACAGTACCTTTTGAAAATTGAACGACTTCAAAACCTAACTTATCATCTTTAGATAAGACATTAGCTCCGACAGATTTATGAAAAGATTGCACATTATTTAAAGATGCATTTTGCTTGAACTTAACGATTAATTGGTTAGGAACGTAATCAGTAGATGATGTTTCAGCACTTGAAGTATTCGTGTTAAAGAAGAAACCACCAATAATAAATGACAAAACAGATAGGAAAACAATGAATTTGTTTTTCAAAAGATTTTTCCTCCCTTTTCTTGGATGAGTTTTTCAGCGACACTTTAATGTCGCATTCCTTTTCAACTATATAGTTAGACCATACGATTTATGACATTTATGTGAAAAACTTTTATTGGAATAAAAAGGGGGGAAGATTGATATAAATTTATTTTAAATGATATTGGTTGAGTAAGAGAACGAAAAAAGGAATGCTCATTATGCATGAATCATTCCTTTTTTCATAGATTAATTGTGATTTCCAAATGAAGTTATACCATTTATAAATAGTTGTTACGTTTTATCCATCTTGATAAAAGAAATCTAAGTGGTTAAGAGGGAGTGACTCTATTTCTTGTCTATTAGAAACTTTGTTTCACATATCTTGTTGTATTATTTGTTTCTGTATTTAATAATTGTAAGGTCTTACCATCGAAATTCTGTACCATATAAGGTATGTCTTTCTTAGAAACAGTGACTTCTTTACCGTTGTCCATTCGCTTCGTTATATGTAATTCAAAAGTCATAGAGTTTTTATCGTAAGACCATGTTCCTTCCGTTATATTGTCCTTGTTTGGGTAAGTTCCTGCTGTATATAACTCAAAAGTATTTCCACCTTTTATGATAAATGTTACTAGGAAACCACTAGAAGTTTCAAGTCCCCAGTCAGCAATTAACTCAGTTCCGTCTGTTACTTTACTCTTAACGTTTGCTTCGTTAACACCTGAATTAGTGTCTATTCCTGTTTTCTCACTAGCAGATATTCCGCCGCCGTTCGCCTTCGTTACTTCGTTTTTCATGTTGTTATATACTTCAATCCAGTATTTGTCGCCTTCTTTAACTAACTTTTCAGCGTTTTCAATTACTTCTTTGTCAGTTTTACCACCAGTATTTTTCTCTGTGTTTTGTGAGAAAATACGTTCTACTCCCTCAAAGGCTTTTCTGTACTTAGCGGTTGCTTTCTCAATATCCTTTTGAGCATCTATATACTTGTTCGGTGGGTCGATTTCTTCAAACTTATCAATTGCTTTAAAGATGTTTTCGACACTAACTAATACGTCTTTTCGTGTCTTATTGCCTTTGCTAGCTTCCCCAACTATATTATTGTACTCTTTGAATAATCTATCAAACTCATTTCCTAAATCAATTAAATACATAGGATAGTCGTCTGCTAATACTCTTACTTTCTTCACATCAGAAGTTGACTGCTTTGAAGTACTAGAGTCAGCTTCTTTAGAAGTCTTAACTTCAGAATCCGTCTTAGCGGTTTTAGACTCTTCTGTTTTAGCAGGTTTAGACTCTTCTATTTTTATGCAACCGTTCATTAACAACATAACTGGTATGGTTAATCCTATTAGTTTCTTTGCTTTCATGATTAAATGCCCCTTATCCTTAGTTAATAAATTAGCCGTATCTATTTACCTTGATTTCAGCCTTACTGTGTTTTTCTAGAAATACTATCTGTTGCTTCCTCAAAAAGCTTTGAACCATCTTTAGCTTTCGTTAATGACTGATTCATCTTACTTTCGTTTTGTTCTTCTATTGCATCAAAAAGAAGTGCAAATGCTTCATTATAAAGTTCCATTGATTGTTTTATATTTTCTTGTTCTACTTTTAACTCAGGCGGTGCTTGGAGGTTTCTTAACTTTGTTACATATGCTTTTGCTCCACCTATACTTAATTGTACTTCACTTTTCTTTTGACTATATGACTTAATATCTGAACTTGCTACCTTTTCCATTAATTTCAAAACATCATCAACTTTAGTAGCATTTTCTACTATTTCTGACTTGTATTTCTCAACTTCTGAACCACTTAACTTTGCAGTGGATGAACTAGAGGAAGTAGATGATTTTGAATTGTTAGAAGAAGAACTTGGTTTACTACTTGATGAGTTACTGTTTGCATCTTTACCATTCGCTGCAGATAAGCTATCATCTTTTTTACTATCGGTTGACTTACTCTCTTTCTCCATCTTTTGCGTTTCTTCTTTCTTTGGTTCCGCTTTCTTACTATCAGTTTCAATTGTAATACAACCACTTAATAACATAACTGGTAATGCTAAACTTACTAATTTCTTTGCTTTCATGATTCTTAATACCCCTTTATTTGTAAAATTTAGTGCAAACAAGTTAACATACTTAACTAAGAAGTTTTCTCCGAATAACATCTTAGAATCGTCTATCTATAGATTACCTTTATATTACATAATCTTCAAGAGTTTTCCTTTTGTAATTTTCTGGTTATTAAGTTGTGATTTGTATTGATTTGTATATAATCAACTGGACTTTAAAGTTTTTTGATAATACTGCTTAAAAAAAGAGGGGATTCTTACAGAGATATTTATGTTGAGTTTTGTTCTATTTTAGCATTACTTCACTATAATTTATGTGTGATGCTAATGATTTTTAGAGTAACCAACACTGATCAATTTAAATGAAGTTTACTTAAAAAATAAAAGAATATGCTAAACATATTCTTTTATTTACTTTAATGGAATTTTTTTAATAATATAAAATAAAAAGCCCTACATTTTGACCAATTTCTTTTTCAAAATGTAGGGCTGTATTCTATATAAAATTAATATTTATAGTGAAATTTGAACTGCAGTTATTTTAAACATAGATTAACTTGCCTGTTTTTTATGATTTTCTTTCAATTTTTCTGCTTGTAAAAAGCGATTTGTTTCAGCGACAACGATACCACTTAATCCGATTAATCCGATTAAGTTTGGAATTGCCATAAGTCCATTTGCAATATCAGCAAATGTCCATACGATACCAAGTTTTAAATTGGCACCAATCGCAATCATCACGATAAAGATTGCTTTATAATATCGAACAGCACCTTCTCCAAATAAATAAGCGACACATTTCTCACCGTAATATGACCAGCCTAAAATAGTAGAGTAGGCGAATAAAATTATGGCAATACCAAGGATCATACTACCAGCGGTGCCGAATACAGATTGGAATGCAAGTGTTGTAGCTTCAACACCGGTTTTACCGGATTTCCATGCTCCAGTTGTAATTAATACAAGTCCTGTAATTGTACAGACGATAAATGTATCAAGAAAAGTACCAGTCATAGAAACTAAAGCTTGTTTTGCAGGTGAATCTGTTTTTGCTGCAGCGGCCGCAATAGGAGCACTACCTAAACCAGCTTCGTTCGCAAATACACCGCGCGCCATTCCGATTTGAATAGCTGATGCGACTGTTGCTCCAATAAAACCACCTGCGGCTGCTGTACCTTGAAATGCACCAGAAAAAATAAGTGAAAATGCTTCTGGAATTTGATCAAAGTGATAGAAAATAATAATAAGACCAGCAATTATATAAAAGAAAGCTTTAATAGGAACGATAAATCCCGTTACTTTCCCGATTTTTTTTACACCGCCTAAAATAACAATAGCGATTAAAAATGACATTAATATACCAGTTAAAGCAGGGGGGAAAGAGAAATTAATTCGCATTGCCTCTGCAACTGAGTTAGATTGCACCATATTACCGATCCCGAAAGAAGCAGTTGTACCGAATATAGCGAATAAAACAGCAAGCCATTTCTTACCTAAGCCACGCTCTAAATAATACATTGGTCCACCTGAATATTCACCATTTTCATTACTAACACGGTATTTCACTGCTAGAATTGCTTCGGCATACTTTGTTGCCATTCCGAATAAAGCGGTAATCCACATCCAAAAAATTGCACCAGGACCACCAATTGTAACAGCTGTTGCAACACCGGCGATATTTCCCATACCAATCGTTGCGGCCATAGCTGTCATGAGTGCTTGGAAGTGGCTAATATCTCCAGAAGATGACGTATCTTCTGACTTTTTAAATGCTATTTTGTGAGCGTATAATAGTTTACTAAACTGTAAACCTTTCAAACGCACTGTGAGAATGATACCAGTACCAACGAGTAGCAACAAAGTTGGCAATCCCCACACGTAATGATTCATTTGTTCTAATACTTTACTTACTGTCTCCATCTTTATTCTCCTTTTTTAGAAAAAATAAAAACCACTTCAAGTAAATGAAATGGTCTCTGGAGAAACAAGGAATAGAAAAATAAACCGATACAAATCGGCATTTTCCTTCGCTTGTCTCTGTCCTTTTTACCTGAGAGATTATCCGCTAAAATAGCGGATTTGCTCCTTCGGCGCTCTTTTTCCTCCGCGCTATTAAAAGCGAGAGGGAGTCTCTCCAGAGATTCGTCCCCATGCAGTTCTACTTGTAACCAAGACCTGAGAGTTTCAAAGTTGGTATTACAACTTTTTGCCCCGTCGGTAGATCAATTGACCTTCTCCTGAATGGTTCATCCGAATTATAAAATTAATATACACATTGAATGTAAATCAATAAAAATATTATAGACAGATAAACTGTGAATTGCAATCTTTTTTTATTTTAAAATAGTAAACAGTTTTATTTTTTAGAAATTCCTAATTTATCTTTAATTTCATTTAAAGTAGATAAAGCGATGACAATATGTTGATCGGCAAGCCCTAAAGCCTGTTTTGTATTTTCAATTATTTCATTGGCCGGAGTAGAATTATTGTATTTATCAATAATTAAATCTGCTGCATTTTTCATGTAATTTGATGCGGATTTAAACTGAGTTGTGAATTGGATTAGTTGTTTTTGTATATGTATATCCGTTATGTTTTCTTCGATTTTTATCGTGTCTATTTCGTTCATAAGTGTTTCATACTGTTTGGAAACAGCACTCATTGTAACTAATAGTTTATTTCTATCCACTGAATCTCCGTTCGTGTTCATCTCTTCCCAGGCAGGCAACCAATCTTTTTCGATAATGTCATTATAATTAGTAGTCAATTCCTTAATTTTAGGTTGTAATTTAGTTTTGAAAGTTTTTGTATCCACTGTTTCTACAGTTTCTTTTTCATTATCAGTTTTATTTTTACCATTAGTTACGTAGAAAATCGTACCGAAAATGATGAAAATAGAAATAACTACTGTCCATTTAGTAAAAAGAATTTTCTTCAATATGTAACGCCTCCAAAATTTAAAAACTTATAATTATAATATATAACAATAATGTTGTTTTAAATAGAGAAAATAAAGTTAGAAGTGATTTGAATTACATCTTTTTTATACGTAACTAATTAAAATTAGTAAAAAGATGAAAGGAATATGTAAGAAAGGGGAATCTTAGTGAAAGTGAATAAAAGAAAACTAGTTTTAAATATTGTAACGGCTATGTTATTAATTGGTGTATCTCGCATTAACGGGCAGTAAGACCCCCACTTCAAAATGCAGCGAAAGCAAAGAAGTTAGGTGGGGGATGAAGAATCCCAAAATGAGTAAAGTTTCACTTTATTTGCACTCATTTATGTAGACAAAGAATCTAAAATTGAAAAATTTCCAGTACCAATGTCAGCAATCCATATTAATGATGATAATGAAGAGGTTTATACATATATAAGTGTAATGCTTATTATAAAGGCAAGTGGATGGGAGCCAGCCTAGTTAGTTTTAAAAAAGTGGAACGAAAGGTAAATGTAAAACATTATCCGAGAGAAATTACGTATTATTTATTTGAGCAATAGATATACAAGGGAGAAAAGATTTCGATGTAATTCCTATAGAGCTACATTTTTTATATTCCGAATTATTTGAAATGAAAACAGATAGATGGTTTGATAGATATAGTGCAAAAAAATGATTATTTGTACAAAAGTAGAAGTTTTTAGTTACCATAGTTTTGTTATGTAAACTAATTGTTGTAAGAGAGAGATTGTATAATAAGGGGGAAGTAGAAATGTTACTAAAAACAATATTTTGCAAAGTGGGAGAAGAGAAAAGGGAGATGTTTTCGGCTGCTCAAGAAAAATGGCGTGATTTACAACATTTAGATGGTTTTCATGGGCAATTTGGTGGATGGAATGAAGATGAGGCATGTGTATATACTTTATGGGAAGATAGAAGTGCATATCAATCATTTATGAACGGTGCTCACGATACAATTTATTTAAATAGTAATCAAAAAGATACGTTTCTTTCATGTGAAATTGAACTATTTCAAACGTTGTATGATATAAATGATAAGCCTTTGCAAAACGTTGTTACAGAAGGATCATTCGTAAGAGTTGCCATATGTGATGTAAAGGGAGAAAAAGAAAATCATTTTTTACATAAGCAAGAAACAATTTGGAATAAAGGAATGGAGAATGCAAAAGGGATGTTAGGTGGAGTAGTTGCGAAGTCTTTAAAAAATGAAACTCGTTACATAGTATTAACTTATTGGGAAGATGAAATGGCGCATCAATATTATGTGGAAGAGGGTTTTCCCATGTTGTATAAACTGGCTAACATTCATGAAGATATAGAAGAGATAAGAAGTAAACAAGCTGTATGTAAGGAAGAATGGCTTGTATATTAAGTGCAGAAAAAGTGTATAAATGAATGTATAATAAAGATAATTTCTTGTAAACAAGAAATTAATAGAAGACGTCATATACCCTTTCATGTTAATATATTTAAGTTAAAATAGGAGGCTTACCCTTTTGTATTGTACGGTAGAAGCAGTGTGAGCTTGAAATTTTTTATGAAAAGGATGTGCCTAACTTGCGTATCAATAAATTTATTAGTGAAGCTGGAAAAGCGTCTCGACGCGGAGCAGATAAATTAATTAATGAGAGAAGAGTAATTATTAACGGTAAGGTTGCAAAAATTGGTGACCAAGTAAATCCAGGTGATGATGTACGAGTGAATGGAGAGCAACTTCGTATTGCTCGAGACCATGTGTATATCGCTTTAAATAAACCAGTAGGTATTACATGTACAAGTGAAAAAGCAGTAAAAGGTAATATTATTGATTTAGTGAATCACCCTTTACGTATTAGTCATATTGGACGTCTCGATAAAGACTCAGACGGTTTAATTTTGTTAACGAATGATGGCGATATCGTTAATGAGATTTTACGTGCTGAAAACAAGCATGAGAAAGAATATATCGTTTCAGTGGATAAGCCAATTACACCTGATTTCTTAGAGAAAATGGCAGCGGGAGTTAAAATTTTAGGTACAAAAACACTTCCTTGTGAGGTTACACAGTTATCAAAATATGAGTTCCAAATTATTTTAACACAAGGGCTGAATCGTCAAATTCGCCGTATGTGTGAAGCTTTAGGTTATCAAGTGTATACGTTAAAACGTACGAGAATTATGAATATAGAATTGAATAATTTACCAGTTGGGCAGTGGAGAGATTTATCGAAGAAAGAGAAAAGACGTCTATTTTCAGATTTAAATTACGAACCACAAGATTGGTAAAATTGTGAAGTGAAACCAAAAAAATTTGGTTTCACTTTTTTAAATTAAATAAATAATTTTTTTAAACACTTGCAAAAATAAAATGAATAAGATATATTAAATAACAATAAATGGATGTTTTATAAAAGCAAAGAAAAGGACACGAGTTATTTTACCCGGTTATACAGAGAAGGAAGGAAAGCTGAGAACTTCCTAACGCAGAAAAATAACTTACCACCTTAGAGCTGCACTGGGGAAATGAAGTATCTAGTGCCGTGTATGCGACGTTATCGCAAAAGAAGCCATTATGTTTTTTGTGATGGGAATCTGGGTGGAACCACGGATATAAGTATATTCGTCCCTATTTTAGGGATGAATATGCTTTTTTGCATTCAATTTCATAATAAGCGAAGAAAAGGACACGAGTTATTTTACCCGGTTATACAGAGAAGGAAGGAAAGCTGAGAACTTCCTAACGCAGAAAAATAACTTACCACCTTAGAGCTGCACTGGGGAAATGAAGTATCTAGTGCCGTGTAAACGACGTTACCGTAAAAGAAGCCATTGTAGGTTTACAATGGGAATCTGGGTGGAACCACGGGTAAAAGCACGCTCGTCCCTATTTTAGGGATGAGTGTGCTTTTTATTATGAAATGGAGAGATGAAAAATGAAAGAACAGATGATTGAAATTAAATTTCCAGATGGTAGTGTTAAAGAATTTGTAAAAGGAATTACTTTAGAAGAAATTGCTGGATCAATTAGTAGTAGCTTGAAAAGGAAAGCAGTCGCGGGGAAAGTAAATGATCAGTTATATGATTTACGCCGAAATATTGAAGAAAATGCGGAAGTAGAAATCATTACTATAGATTCAAATGATGGAGTAGAAATTGCAAGACACTCTGTGGCACATATTTTAGCGCAAGCTGTAAAAAGATTATATGGTGATATAAATCTTGGGGTAGGGCCTGTTATTGAAAATGGATTTTATTATGATATGGATCTTCCAAGTAGTGTAAACGTAGAAGATTTACCAAAAATCGAGAAAGAAATGAGAAATATTATAAAAGAAAATATAAGTATAGAACGAGTTGAGGTTTCTCGAGAAGAAGCAGCAAAACTGTTTCAAGAAATGAACGATCGCTTGAAATTAGAACTTTTAGAAGCAATTCCTAGTGGGGAAAGTGTAACACTATATAAACAAGGTGAATTTGTAGATTTATGTAGGGGGCCACATGTACCATCTACAAGTTATTTGAAAGCATTTCAATTAACTCACGTTTCCGGTGCATATTGGCGAGGTGATAGTAATAACCAAGTGCTTCAGCGTATATATGGTGTTGCATTCTCTTCTCAAAAAGAGTTAGAAGAGTATTTACATTTTGTTGAAGAAGCAGCAAAAAGAAACCACCGTAAGTTAGGTAATGAACTTGAGTTATTTATGTTTTCTGAAGAGGCTCCGGGAATGCCATTTTATTTACCGAAAGGCCAAATTATTCGGAATGAATTAGAAGCATTTTTAAGAGAAATTCAAAAAGAATACAATTATCAAGAAGTACGCACTCCGTTTATGATGAACCAAGAAGTATGGGAGAGATCAGGGCACTGGGGCCATTATAAAGATAATATGTATTTCTCAGAAGTAGACAACAAAAGTTTTGCATTAAAGCCAATGAACTGTCCAGGACACATGCTTATGTTCAAAAATAAATTGCATTCTTATCGTGAATTACCAATTCGCATGTGTGAGTTCGGTCAAGTGCATCGCCATGAATTTAGCGGAGCGTTAAACGGATTATTAAGAGTACGTACTTTCTGCCAAGATGATGCTCATTTATTTGTAACACCAGAACAAATTGAGGATGAAATTAAATCCGTAATGGGGCAAATTGATTACGTATATAAAACTTTTGGATTCGAATATGAAGTGGAGCTGTCTACTCGTCCAGAAGATTCAATGGGTGACGATAAATTGTGGGAGCAAGCAGAAGCCGCATTAGAAAATGTATTACAGTCATTGAATTATAAATATAGACTAAATGAAGGTGACGGCGCATTTTATGGACCGAAGATTGATTTCCATATTAAAGATGCCTTAAATAGAAGTCACCAGTGCGGAACAATTCAGCTTGATTTCCAAATGCCAGAGAAATTCGATTTAAATTATATAGATGTGAAGAATGAAAAGAAAAGACCAGTTGTTATTCACCGAGCAGTTTTAGGTTCGTTAGACCGCTTTTTAGCAATATTAATTGAACACTTTGGAGGCGCGTTCCCGGCATGGGTAGCACCAGTTCAAGTGAAAGTAATTCCAGTTTCAAATGCAGTTCATGTACAATATGCAAATGAGGTTGCAGATAAATTAGCACAAGCTGGAGTTCGTATTGAACGAGATGTGCGAGACGAAAAGTTAGGATATAAAATAAGAGAAGCACAAATGCAAAAAATTCCTTATGTTCTTGTTATTGGGGATAAGGAAATGGAAAACGGATCTGTAAATGTACGTAAATATGGGGAAGAAAAGTCAGAAGTTGTTGCGCTAGATGTATTTGCGGCAAGTATGGAAGAGGAAATAAAGAATAGAAAATATTGATTAAAAAGAAAACACACCATTAGAATTTGGTGTGTTTTCTTGTTTACCTTACAAAAATGTAAGGTAAATGTAAGAGAAATCGAATGAACGAGTTTTAGAAAAGTGAGAATATGAAGGAGGAAAAAGGTTCATGTTACTTGTGCATCTCTTTCTGTTTGAAAAGCTAAAAAATAGTAAGATTTTACATGAGTGAAAAATAAGGATTATATGAAAAAAATAATACTATACAAAAGGGATGGAGTGAAAGAAATGTCAACAAATGTAGTTACTGTAGAAAGTGTAGAAAAAACGTATGGGAAAAGAAATGAGAATCAGTCAAAAGCATTAAGAGGCGTATCATTACATATTAAGGAAGGGGAATTCGTCGGGATCATGGGTCCTTCTGGATCTGGAAAAACGACTTTACTTAATGTGATTAGTACACTGGATCAAGCGACAGGTGGTAGTGTGACGATAGCTGGTACAAATATTACTTCTATGAAGGGGAATGCATTATCAGATTTTCGTTCTCAAAAATTAGGATTCATTTTTCAAGATTTTAACTTACTAGAAAACTTATCAATTTATGAAAATATTGCTTTGCCTCTTTCTTTGCAAGGTGTACCGTCAAGTGAGATTACAGGAAAAGTAAATGAGGTTGCGAAGAAATTAGGAATTACTGAAATTTTAACAAAATATCCGACTGCTGTTTCTGGTGGGCAAAAACAAAGAACAGCGGCAGCACGAGCTTTAGTACATAATCCGGCAATCGTATTAGCAGATGAACCAACAGGAGCACTTGATAGTAAAAATGCAAAAAGTTTATTAGAAGCAATGCAAGATTTACATGAAAATCACAATGTAAGTATTTTGATGGTTACACATGATGCGTTTAGTGCAAGTTACTGTGAGCGTATTTTATTCATTCAAGATGGTCTTCTTTATAAAGAATTAAATCGTCAAGGCACTCGAGAGAATTTCTATCAAGACATTTTAGGTGTGCTCGCTCATATGGGCTCAGCTGCTGAGTCTAAGTAGGGGGCGAAACAATGTTATTTAAATTATCACGTCATAGTATGAAAAAGATGTTAAAAGATTATATGGTTTTACTGATTGGTCTCGTTATTAGTATTAGTATTTTCTATATGTTCCAAACGATGGCGATGAACAGTGAATTTACAAAAGATAATAGTCTCATTAGTAGTATTAGACTCGTCTTCTGGGTAGGTGCAATATTACTTTCTTTCATAACTGTATTTTATATTATATATGCCAATTCTTTTTTACTTACATTAAGAAGAAAAGAACTTGGTATGTATATGATGCTTGGAGCGAAAAAGAAAAAAGTAGCACAGTTATTATTTATTGAAACATTCGGTATGGGTATTGTCAGTATTATTATCGGTATTTTAGTAGGAATGTTACTTGCAAGTGTAGCAGGAAATTTTTTAATGAATGGCATGGAAATTTCAGCAAAAGGTAGTTACGCATCTGTATACACACCAGCTATTTTAGTTACATCTATTTTCTTCTTAATACTATTTTTCATTACGGGTATAATGAATAGCATTCGATTGTTACGTAAAACAGAACTAGAGTTAATTCGTGAAGATGAAACACTAGATGAAGTAAAGAAAAGTAAAACTCGCATTATTATAATGACAGTACTGGGTGTATTACTAGTAAGTACAGGGTATTATTTTATGGTAAATATAAGAACGTATGCTGAACTTGGTTTTATAATAGCGACGATTGTTACAACACTTGGAACGTACTTTATTTTTAGTTCATTGCTCCCATTTTTTGTGATGAAAATTAAGGGAAATAAAAAACGAAATGAAATGGGCTTAAATAGTTTTACATATGCACAGTTACGCTTTCGAGTAAATAGTTTATCGAGAGTATTAGGAACTGTAGCGATGTTAATTGCATTAGGTGCAGGGGCAATGACAGCAGGTATGGCATTTCAAAAAAATGTAGGCATTATGACAGATTTCTCACGTGTATATGATGTCGTAATTCATGATCCAAATGATCAAGATACAGCAGCATTAAAGGAAATGGAAATAGTTGAAGAAAGCAAGTATAAGTATAAAGTAGATGGAGAAGCGGTGTATTACTTACGTGACGATTTAACTGCGAAACCGCCACTTATTTCCGACCGCTTTAATATGGAAACTTTAAAAGAGCCTGCGCGTAAACGGGTGGCTGAACCTTTAACTGAACCTGTATATTCTGCTTTGGAAGCTCCCGAAGCAGTGAATAAACTTCCTCGTATGCCAAAAGATTGGGAAGATGCGGTTGTAAGAGAAATACAAATTACACATAATCAATTTAACGGAAAGCCTGTAAGAATTGCTGATGAAGAGCATTATAAAGGAATTCAAGGAACAGAACATACTGTAACATTAGCAAAAGTAGATGATATGAAAAAATATAAACCATTATTGATCGAAATAGACAAGAGACAAAAAGAACAAATTGAAAAAACAACAGGTGCAAAAGTAGACTTATTTACGAAAATGACAATTTATCAGTTTATGAACAGTTTCATGAGTGGGACAATGTTTATGGGGTTTTTCCTCGGAATTGCCTTTCTAGCAATGATGGCAAGTTCGCTTATGTTCAAAATATTAACGGGTGCTTCTCGTGATGTACGACGTTATGAAATGTTACGAAAAATAGGTGTTAGACGTAGTATGCTGACAAAAAGTATTTATAAAGAAATTTCATATTTATTTATCTTCCCAGCAATCATTGGAATTTCCCACGTTTTAGTAGGGCTTAACTTATTCAGTTTTATTTTAGTTGACCCGTTTGTAAAAGTGTGGGTGCCAATAGGGATTTTCTTAGTCATTTATTTCATCTATTACTGGATAACTGTTCAACTTTATAAAGGGATGGTAATGCCGAAAGAAGAAGTAGCGAAATAGTTTATGAAAAAAGTCCTTGTTTTGAAAACAAGGGCTTTTTTCTATGTTTGTGATACATAAATACGGTATGCAAGACGTTATTAAGTCTTCATAATAATAAAATATTGAAAATTAAGAAAATATTAAGAGTTTATATAGCGGAAAGTTAAGATGTGTATGGGACATTAGTAATGTACAAAAACATTGAGATGAAATTGGAAAGTGTACTGGTTTAGTACTTTTATTTTCTTGAGGTAGTTTTGCAGAAATAAATTGATATTTTATAAATTTAACAGAAAGGAAGCGTATTATGAAAAAGATAAAAAAATCAATAAAACTTATTGGAGTCATTACTATACTATTACTAACCATAGCACTAATATTTCCTACATGGACTTCGCAAATAAAGAGTAATAACAGTATAAGTACATTAGAACAAGTAGAGATAAATGGAAGTGGTCATGAGATTATGATACGTGGCAAAGATAAGAGGAATCCAGTAATTATCTTTGTTCATGGTGGACCAGGTTCTTCGGAAATACCATATGCTCAAAAATATCAATACTTATTGGAAGAGAAATTCACAGTTGTTAATTATGATCAAAGGGCAAGCGGGAAATCGTATCATTTTTTTGAAGACTATTCGAAATTATCATCAGACCTACTTGTAGAAGATTTATTAGCTATGACAGATTATGTTTCAAAACGTCTCGGTAAAGAAAAAGTAATATTGATTGGGCATTCTTACGGTACATATATTGGAATGCAAGCTGCCTATAAAGCTCCTGAAAAATATGAAGCGTATGTTGGTATAGGGCAGATGAGTGACACAGTAGAAAGTGAGATGGATAGTTTAAAATACGTTATTGAACAGGCGCAAAATGGGGGAAATGCGGAGGAGGTTTCATATTTAAAAGAGTTAACCGAAAAAATTAAAAACGGCGATACATACACTCCGAGAGATTATGTTACAAAATATGGTGGAACATCAAGACTCATTGAAAATCCAGATGGTGATAACATTCAGATGTTACTTAGTAATGAATATAACTTGTTAGACGTAATTCGTTATAACGTTGGATTATCACATTCCCAAACGGTCTTATTAGAAAAAGATTTAAAGAATCCATTACCTACTAAAGTAACTAAGCTAAAGCTACCATTTTATCTTCTTATGGGTAAATATGACTATAATACTTCATTTCATGCAGCTAAAAAATATTTTGATTTGATTGAAGCGGATCAAAAGGAATTTATAGCTTTTGAAAACTCAGCACATTACCCTCAATTTGAAGAAAAGGAAAAGTTTTATGAGTGGATGTGTGATACATTCGTAAAATAGAATTAAATACAAAAAGCACTTAGTTTAAAAATAAGTGCTTTTTTATAGTATGGAATTGATTAGGAAGGAAAATATTGGATAATGATCGAAAGATATAATACAACTTCCAAAAAATGACGGGAATTGCTATGTTTTTTAGAAAGAGGAGTTAATTTGTTAAAAGGTATAGGTACTATACATGGATTTTATTTCCGAATATTCATTTAAATAGGAAGGATAATAGTTATGTTCATTCGAATTGGTAAGTGGTGTGGAGTTACATGTTTACAATTATTTGCGGCACTTATTTGTATCCTTTTTTTAGGGGCACTTCCGCGTTTATTTAAAGGACTGCAAATTGATTTAATCGGTTTTTGGGACACAGTTCTGTTTCTCGGGGAGAAGTTACTAAAACCGGGTGAAATTACGTATGGATTTCGGAACTCAAGAAAGTTATTTCCACAAATATGGATTCATTATGTAGAGACAATGTTTGTATTTATTTCGGCATTTATACTTTCTTTACTCATTGCGTATGTTATCGTTGTGTGGGTATTGCAGCGCTCTCAATCAAAGCAACGTATATGGAATGGAGTTTTCGTCGCACTTGAAAGTATCCCGGACATTTTATTAATTTTATTATCTCAACTTCTAGTAGTAATTATCTTTCAAAAAACAGGATTTATGCCAGTGAAACATGCGGGATTTGGTGAGGATAGAGCTCGTATGTTACCAATAATATGTCTTGCTATACCTACAACGTTATTATTTATGAAGCTACTATTATTACGTTTTAGAGAAGAATTAGAGAAAGATTATAGCATATTTGCAAAGAGTAAAGGACTGAGTTTAAGACATGTTTTGACGCACCATATTTCAAGAAATGTCTTGTTAACAACAGTCTATTATGCAAAAACAAATATTTTATTTATGTTATCAAATTTATATATTATTGAATGGCTATTTAATACGTACGGCATGTTTGTTTTTTTAAAAGAAAATTCCAAATTAGAAATATTTACAGTGAGTTTAGTTATATTATACGTACCGCTTTTTATACTATTTCGTTTATTACATACGCTTTTAAAAAATGTTATAAAGGAGCGTGTGTAACATGTGGCAAGTTGTAAAAAGAGATGTGAGATTTTGGCTAGGTGTTACTTTTTTGAGTGTATTAATGATTGTTAGTATTGGAAATACGGTGTTTTTTGACGGAAATATTCGTGAATTAACAATGATGTATAACGAAAAAGGAGAATTAGAGGCTGCTCCGTTTTCACCATCGAGTAAATTTTGGTTTGGAAGCGATGAGAAAGGACGCGACCTTTTTCAGTTAATAATAGAAGGAGCGAAATGGACAGTTGGTGCTAGTATCGTTATCGCAATTTTACGTGTAGTAATTGGCGGAACGATTGGTTTATTGCTTGGTATGTACAGTAAACGCTCATTTTCAGTTATCTCATCTTTTTTTGATCCGTTTAGTATTGTACCGATGATTATGATTTCCTATTTTATGTTAAATGAAGTTTTAATGTTTGAAAGTGGAGAGGAGGCTGCTCCGTTTCACTTACGGGTTACGTTTCAAATTATAGTTCTTGCGTGCCTTGCTGTACCAACTGTTATGTTGTATACGGCGCAAGAAGTAAAGCGTATTAAGAATGAAGAATTTATGTTGGCTGCTACTGTGCTCGGAGGGAGTAAGTGGCAGCGGTTGAAACGCCATGTATGGCCACATATGTTACCATCATTTCTTTTATTAGTAGCCCAGCAATTTGTAAGCACCCTATTACTTCTCTTACATCTTGGTTTGTTAGAACTGTTTTTCGGCGGAACAATAATCTTTGGTATAGAGGCGGATAGTGTAACAAAAGAATGGACAGGATTAATTGGTCAAAACTTCCGTCATTTAACTACTCATACTTGGATCGTGGTCATACCAATTCTTTTTTATAGTATGACAATCTTATCTGGAAATTTGATTAGTAATAGTATGCAAGATGCAATTAAATTAGGAAATGTGAGAAGGCCAAAGGGGGAAAAGAAAAAAGGGAAAGTAGAGAAACAAATACAACCAACTATGAATGATTTTTCATTCTATAGAGAGGTACAAAAATAAAAAAAGATAGCTGAAGACAAATCGTTTTCAGCTATCTTTTTTCGTTTAAAGTGGAGGTAAATCAATTTTACCTTCTTCAAATAATTCTTTTATCATATGTTTCGTATAACCAGCTGCTTGACCAAATGTGATTTTTGCTGGCATTGGTGCTTCGTTTACATCTACAACTACATCAATAATACACGGCCTGTTTTGTTTTACTGCACTTTCGAAAGCAGGTAGTAGTTCATCTAATTTCTCAATACGGTAGCCAATACCGCCGCACGCCTCTGCATATTTTGCGAAATCTGGATTCGTTAAATCGGTGCCGAATTCGATATTACCCATAACTTCTTGTTCGAATTTAATCATGGCAATTTTATTATTGTTCAATACGACGACAACGATTGGTAGTTTATATTTTACAGCTGTTACAAAATCGTTCATAGTCATTCCAAATCCGCCGTCACCACAAACTGCAAATACTTGTTTATTCGGGAACGCAATTTTTCCAGCAAGTGCACCAGGTAAACCGCAGCCAAGTGTTGCGAGCCAGCTTGAAATGATAAATTGCTGGTTCGTCATACGGAAGTGCCTTGCTGTCCAGACCGTTACATTTCCGACATCAACTGAAAGAATGGCGTCATCTTCTGCTACTTGCTGCAATGCATGCATAACGCGTTGTGGTTTAATTGGAGTAGAGGAATCTTCTTCCTGACCGTGTAATTTTTCTTCCCACTTTTTCATCATTTCTTGATGATCCTCTAAGAAGGAATGGTCCTCGTGTTTTTCTACATTTTCAATTAACCATTTTAATGTTTTATCAGCATCACCGGCTAAGCCGATATCTGTCACATAACGCTTCCCGATTTGGGCAGGATCTGTATCGATATGAATTGTTTTTGCCTTTTCAGGTAAGAAACCAGTGAACGGATAAGAAGTACCCACCATAATTAAAGTATCCGCGTGTTTCATTGCTTCATAAGATGGTTTCGTTCCAATTAATCCTAATCCACCGATGCAAAGTGGGTGTTCATCAGGAACAATTCCTTTAGCTGGCAATGTAAGTACGATTGGAGCGCCGATATGTTCTGCGAATGCAAGTAAAGATTCTCTTGCATGTTTTGCGCCTTTACCTGCTAAAATAACAGGTTTTGTCGCTTCATTTATTGCGAGTTTCGCTGCATCTAAATCTTCTTTTTGCGGAAATAGCTCAGGCAATGTAAAAGAAGTGTTTGTAACACGAGCCCCATTTTTTACTTCGAATTTCGGAACGTCATCCGGAATAGTGAGAACAGATACACCTTTTTTCGTATAGGCCATACGAATCGCTTGATTCACTACAGCAGGTAGTTGCTCCGCTGACATAATGCGCTGGTTATACACTGCAACATCATCAAACAATCTTTCTAAGTTTACTTCTTGGAAAAAATCCGTTCCGAGTAAATCGGTTTCTACCTGTCCTGAAATTGCTAGCACAGGAGCCTTATCGAGTTTCGCATCATATAAACCGTTTAATAAATGAATAGCTCCAGGTCCTGCGATTGCCATACAAACACCGAGTTTCCCTGTTAATTTCGCATAAGCGGCCGCTGCTAATGCGCCAGCTTCTTCGTGGCGAACTTGAATGAATTTAATTTTATCTTGTTTTTTTCTTAAAGCTTCAATTATAGAATTAATAGAATCTCCAGGCATACCGTATATATGTTCTACTCCCCATTCAATTAATAAATCAACTAATGCTTCACCAGCTGTTTTCCCAAACATAATTGTTCCTCCTCATAATAGGTAGATAACATTATGTTTTGAAGAAAAAGGAAAAATATACAAATAATAAATTTTTTAGCTTTAATGATGAACAGCGAATAAAGTAAACACTGTTATTAGTAAAAAACCACTAGTTGCCCACATGAGAAATATAAGGAAAGAGAGCTGTTTCTTAGCTTTCCAAAGCATTTCATGAATTGTGACATAACCAAGTGAACCGATAGCGCTTCCCATAATGAGACCTTGTAAATGAAGAGCTTTTCCTTCCATTAAAATGCCAAACACCGTACCGGTACCGAGAATAAGAGAAAGTAATAAAGTTGTTAATAGAAATGAAATATATTTATGTTTTGTAAAAAGAAAGGGGATAATTAAAGCTAATCCTTCTGGAATATGGTGAACGACGATTGCTATTAAAAAGGGGATGGCTGAGTCAGCATGATTAATAAAAGCTGTGCCTAACGCAAATCCACTCGGTATATTATGAATAAATATAGCGAAAGAGAGAAACAGGAATGTTTGCCATGCTTGTTGATCCTTTTTATGTATCATTGGATGGTGACAATAGTTATCTAATAAGCTCATAACTAAAATACCGATAGCTATACCAAGTATAGGACCAATCATTTCATAGCTTGAAAATGTTTCAGGAATAATTTCAAGGGATAAAAGGCCAAGCAAAATACCACCACATAATGCATATAAACGATGCATTTTTTCTTCAATTAGTTGACGTGTTGCAACTCCAACAGCACCTCCTAATAGTAATCCACCGAACGAAAAAAATGTTACAATCATTGGAATCCATAAACGCTCCATAATATCACACTCCGATTGTAGTCCCTTATTTTTAACTTACGAAAAGTTAAGTTGGATTAGTCCAAGTAATTGTGTTTGAGTATAGAGAAAAAACTAGCAATTCGTTATAATTTATATATTAAATTTAAGTGGGAATATGAAAAGGGGAATTGATTATGCAGCAAATTAAAAAAATAGGAAACTCATTTTGGTATATGACACCTGTTTCTGAAACAGATAGACCTATATTAGGAATGGTCGTTGGAAAAGAAAAAACTTTAATGATTGATGCAGGGAATTCAGAAGAACATGCACAATTGTTTTTAGAAATGCTAAAAGAACAGAATGTATCGAGTCCTGATTTCGTAGCACTAACGCATTGGCACTGGGATCATATTTTTGGATTACCTGTACTACAAGAGGCATTGTCTATTGCACATTCTGAAACGAAAAAAGAGATGAGTACACTTGTTTCTTATGAATGGACAGATGAAGCGTTGGACACACGTGTAAAAGAGGGTACTGAAATTGAATTTTGTGCGGAGTGTATCAAAAAAGAGTTTAATGAAAAAGCGAGAAATATTAAAATTATTCCTCCAACTTTAACATTCCAGAATCAACTTGAATTAGATCTTGGTGAAGTGACATGTGTGCTAAAGCATGTGGGCGGAGATCATTCACATGACTCTGTTGTTATGTATATAAAAGAAGAAAAGATATTGTTTTTAGGAGACTGTATATATGCAGATATTTTTTCTTCGAAGTGGAACTATACGACGAAACGAACGGTTACATTAATAGATGAATTAGAAAAATTTGATGCTGAGACATATATTCTTTCTCATGGGACAGCTATAAATCGGGAGGAGTTTTTAAAAGAAATACAATTGCTAAAAACAGTAGGAACATACACAGAAGCTCATAAAGGCGATGAAGAGAAGATAAAGGCAGCGTATAAACAAGAGCTAGATAGAGAATTAAATGAAGATGAGTTAGAAACAATAACGTATTTTGTAAATGGTTATGAAATGGTTAGCCAGTAAAACGCAACTCTAATCAAATAGCCTTAAACTGTACAAAAAGAGTATTGAAGTTTACTTCAATACTCTTTTTAATAAGTAAATATTAAGCCGCAACCAATTTGAGTTTTTTTGCAGGCTTATCATCTGAAGTTATACGACTTTATTTATTTTTCGTATAGATAGAATTTCAAGTGGAAGCTTTCTTTGCTAAGTCAGTTATATAGTTGAAAAAAACATTGTGGTTTACATTATAAACGACATTTACAGGTCGCCCATCATCAGTTTCCACTGTACGCCCTTGGCTAGGTCCGTATGTATGAACAATACTTTTAATCGTTTGTACCTTTGCAAGGTCAGCTTTCCCAACAAACGCAGCGGTTAATACATCCCACAAATAGTAAGTAGAGTTCGTTGAAAAGTGAACGAGAGGAGGAACCATCGCATAGCATTGACCAAGGAAATCAACACCAATATATTTACGCTCTTTTGCCCACTGTTCACGTATGTCTATTGTTAACGGAACTTGATTTGTACTTTCTAGTGTTACTAAGTCGATTTCAATCTTCGCCTCCCATACACGATCTACTGCTTCAGGGTCCCAAAACGAATTCCACTCAGCCGTTCCATCGTGTTCCGGCTCATGTACATTGCCTGCGGTCCGAAATGTACCGCCCATCCAAACGAGACGTTCAATTTTATCTTCGATTATAGGAGCCTCATATAATGCACGGGCTAGGTCAGTTAGCGGCCCTGTAAATAATAAAGTTGTTTTTCCTTCCGTTTGTAGAAGAGTTTCTATTAAATGATGATGCGCAGGTTTGGCTGCTGCAGGTGTTGCAACTTTTCCATACTCATTTAAAATGGGTAAAGCATCTACATAAAATGCATGCATTCGCCAGTCTTTCGGAAATGGATTTTTTCCACGAGAGTTTGACGCTGCTACTTCGATATTACCTTTGCCGAAGCGATCAATAATTTTACGACTTGCAGACATTGCGGGTTCTAAATAACAATCTGCAGGGATAACTGAAACACCTGTAAGTTCGACATTACCCATCTGGAGTAATAAAAATAGTGAAATTAGATCATCTACACCACCATCATGATTGAAGTACACCTTTTTCATCATTGTAATCTCCATTCTCTAATATTTAGCCAAGAATTAAATTTTAATTTTGGAAAAATCATCGATAATTTCCACCACCTGAATTTTCCCATTAATCAGTAGTTCAGGTAATTCGCTTTTGCTATTTCCTTTCCAATAGTCTCTAGCCTGTTCAATTTTTCTGGAGAAAGAAATACCATCTTCTTTTGGTAAAAGATTTCCGTCGCTTTCAAAAGAATTTCCACTCACTAGTAGCTTAACAATCTGTAAAACATCTCGGTTGTAAGAATCAAATAACGCTTTCCATTTCAAAGCATCTTCATAGCTTTTAGAAGCATATAAGCAAGATAACCTTGAAGGGTATTCAGGATATTCTTGAAGCCTAACCATTTCGACAATCGTTTCCCTAACGGCTCTAATTGTTTGATCCGTATATTTCATAACTACTTGAGCGTTTTCATTATTTATATGTAGTTCGTTATTTATATAATTGCTTTTTAAAATTTGAATAGAATCTTCGCCAGTAGCATTTAAGTGTTCTCTTTCAAAAAAGAAGTGATATAAAGTGTTAGTTTGATTATTATCAAAATGAATGATTTGTCCGATATTCATTTTTTTCTTTGTAACGATGTGATATGCGTAAAATTCTGCTTCATTCATAGTTATCCTCCTAGTAGTAATATATTTCAATGTTAAATTTAGTAATTCAACATTGAAATATATAAAACCTTTATAAGCATACAGTTATAGAATGGGAAGATTAGAGTGAAGAGTGAAAGAAATACACGTAAACGCTTTCGAAATGTTCACAAAATGTTCACTTACGAAGGAGTTTCCAATATCGATATAATGGCAAAGACTCAAAGAGAAGGGATGATGAAAGTTGCCAACAACAAGAAAGGAAAACCTCCAATTCGGTATGATGATGTGCCTAGGGATGGTTATCGTAATGACGTTTTACAATTTATTATTGAACGGAGCAGGAGGGCCAATTCATATTAAGGAGATCGCATTAGAACTACTAATTGGATTTATGATTGCGTTATTAATTGAGATATGTATCGTTGGACCTTGTGCGAAAAAAATTGTATTCGCGATACCGTTTAATAAATCGAAGAAAATAAATATTATAGTAGCGATGGCTACAGCTATGGTAATCGGAATGGTTTTCTTTATGTCATTTTACGGAATGGCTATGATGTATTTACATGGTGGACTACAAGGGGAATCATTTGTTTCAAGTTATTTTTCAATTTTTATTAAAAATTTCATTATGGCTTATCCATTACAATTAATTATTATGGGGCCGCTTGTGCGTTTCTTATTTGCGAAGTTTGTTATGAAGAAGACTGTTAATGTAGCGTAGTTATAATATGTAAAAAATTATATATTAATAAAAATATAAAAACACATCTCAAATTTTTGAGATGTGTTTTTTGTTCATTTCTAATTATTTTCATAGTGATGTGACATTTGTCCTTTTGCCTTTTAGGGTCATAGCTTTTAATTAAGTTAGAAATAAAAAATTAGGAGATGATTTTTTGAAAGGCATTGTATTTGCTGTTTTTGCTGGTGTATGTATAACACTTCAAGGAACCTTTAATGCGAAACTTAGTTCACATATCGGCATATGGTCAACGAGTATTATAACGCATTTAATTGGGTTCCTTATTGCAATAACTATATTTTTGTTAAAGAAAGAAGAGAAAGTAACGGATTTAAAGGGTGTGAAAAAAACATATTTAGTAGCCGGTGCATTTGGTGGATTCATTATTTGTGCAGAAACTATGGCGATATATTCAATGGGGGTTACATTGACAGCTGGCACACTTATGGTTGCTCAATTGTTAACAGCAACTTTCATTGAAATAAAAGGACTGTTCCATATAAAAAAGATACAGATGGAGAGATATCATATTGTGGGAACAATAGTAATGATTATAGGGATTGTAATATTTAATATGTGAATAGAAGGAGGAAATGAGAATGGAGAATAGATCAGATTTAATTATTCATTATTTGAAAACTAATAAAATATTTGAGATTTTTTCAGAAATAGATACAGCTTATTTTCAAATAAATCATTTTGAAAAAGGCAAGTTTATTTGCAATATAGATGACGAAATGGATCGTTTATATTTTGTAGTGAAAGGTAAAGTAAAAGTTTATACGATTACACCAGAAGGAAAGAAACTAATTCTTCGCTTTATCAATCCATTGGCGGTTGTTGGTGATCTTGAATTGATACAAAAAAGCAAGACTCATAATGTCGTTGAAGCTTGTTCAGATGTTGTAGCTATCTCCATTTCTAATACGGTTATTAGAAACAAGTTATTACATGATCCTATATTTATGAACTTCTTGCTTGAAAACATTGCGAACACGTTAAAAATATCGACCCGTTTTACAGCTCTAAATTTACTTTATCCAGTAGAAGTGCGTGTAGCTAGTTATTTACTATCAATTTCAACAGATAGTAACGGAAATATGTATAAAGAGGATTTAGATGCAACTTCCATATCAAGTATTGCTGATTTTATAGGAGTAAGTTATAGGCACGTAATTCGGGTGTTACAAAAATTAAATAAAGAAAAATTAATTGAAAAGAAAAATGGAGTTATCGTAATTAAAGATTTTTCTAGAATGAAGGAAGTTGCTAAAGATAATATATATGAGCAATGAAAGGGAGAGGAATATTTTGATTGGATTTAGTTTAGCTATATTTGCTGGAGTATTAATTAGCTTACAATCTATTTTTAACACAAAGGTCAATGAATGTGTAGGACAGTGGTTAACAACTGCATGTGTTCTTGGAATAGGTCTCATAAGTTCTGGTCTATTTTATATCATAACAGAGAAAAGTATTAGCATTAATTTTTACACTACAAATTATTTGTTTTATATAAGCGGATTGTTTGGCATTGGATTAATTATTTGTATAATGGGTGCAATAAAGAGTTTAGGTCCAGCGTATACGGTGTTAATTAGTCTTATTACACAATTAGTTGTTGCATTATGTATTGATACATTCGGATTGTTTGGAATGGAGAGCGTTCCAATACAAATAAATAAATTAGTTGGAATAGGTGTATTAATTGTAGGGGTAGGAATTTTTAAAAATCTATTTTCGAATAAGAAAGCTATTCATATAAACAAGGATAGGGTCTAAAGAATTTAAAGGAAAAAGGTGTTAATGATTAGAATAATTACACTTAGCTCGAATGGCTGAGGAACAATTAACTGGGCAATATAGATTAGACTAAGTTAAAGAAATGAAAAAAGAAACTATATATAAAACGGGTTCTTTTTTACATAAATTTCAAGAATTTTGATGGTGAACTAGAAAAATGGCTTCTCAAATTCTTTTAAAACGATCCTTTAAAGTGGAGTTAATACCATAGGTATCATTAGGGGAAAAACCTCATATGAGTAGTCAGAGGATGTTTAAATAGCATTTTGTTTTTATTTATAGTATTTAATAAACTATAATATAACTTCATTTAAAGGTATTTTGATTCTTAATTAAAAATAAAGTGGAAAATTAAGAATATGTTGATGTGGTGCGGTATGAAAGCTAGGTAGCATAAAGATTAATAATACAAAGATGAACAACATATAAATAAAGTTTATTCATATGTTCTATCTCCCCTGCAATTCCTAGTATTTTTGAAATCTATATATTTCTTCCTCATTTGTGGAAAATAAAACTAATGTTGGGACCAGTAATATTGTGGGGATTAGATAAAAATAGTTGTCCCTATATCGCCAGAATTTTAAATATTCCATTCGTTTTTTATGTTTTCTTTTTTTATTTTTGTACTGATGATAAGATTCTTTTCTCAATTAGATCTTTAAATAACGTAGATCTATTTGGTGCTTGAATTTCTTCCAACGTGTACTTTCCGAAGCATAGTGGTTCATAAATAGTCTTATCATTGTCCTCTGTCGTTAATTTCCCGACTTTTTGTTATCTTTGTCTAAAATTTGAAACACAGTAGGTTTTCAGTTTTACATTTAAATGAGCATTATCTATTTTTGGAATTCAATTTGTACAAGTAATTGAATTGAAATTTTGATTGTTGGTTTTTGTGGTGGTACAGTATCTCTTGTTACTTTCGCTGTATTTTGAATCTTTTTTCCAGCTTGGTCCTCGCATGGAGTACCACTGTATTTTGTATGTTCTTCACTGTTTTCTCAAGTGTAATGATTAGATCTTGTAGAATTAAGAAATGACCTTCATTCATTTCATTTTCTTATCTACTCTGATATTTAGATGCTAATTACAATTAAATAATATATGATTTTCATAAAAAAGATATAGTAATATTTTGTCGTGAATTGTACTAATTTGATATTTTATAGTATTATTTGTCGTGAATTATACCTAGCAGAATATATATTATGAAACTATAAAAGGAACAATGAGGAAATTTATCAAATAATTTACTTAAAAGGAGAATGTAATGAATACTTCTATCGATATACAACACTTGTGTGATCTTGCACATAAAGCATTTAATGCCCCTGTACATATTTTATCTACAGACAAAAAAATTTTATATCATTCTACATCTGATGATGTTTATAGTCCTTTTTATTCTTCAAAAGAAGAACATCTTAGTGATATTTATCAAGAAAACGATCCCTTTAACTTACCACTTTTCAGATGTAACAGCTATCTTGAAAATTTTGTTCTAATACATATAGAAAATCATGATCACATTAAAGGGACTATTATTATCGGTCCCACTATACATCCAAAAGGTTCAGATGATATGACCATAAAACTTCAAAAAGAATTTAAATCAAATGATAAAATTCAAGAAAGACTAGCCTATTATCAGTGTTTATCTGAGATTGAAAAAACTACATTAATTGATATGGGAATTTTATTACATTACATGATTTTCAATGAAAAGTTAGATGTGGGTATTGTTTTAGAAAAAAATAAAGTACTAGAGGAAGTTCCTAATAAAATTGTGAAACCTGATTTATATATTTTAAAACGCCGACAAAACAAACCTAAAACTCACAACATGGCATTAGTAAATGATTTCTTTTTGACTATCAAAGAAGGAAATAAAAAAAGGTTAATACAGTATATGTATGCAGTTTCACAAGAGGATGTTGAACTGATGTTAATAGAGGATCCGCTCAGGAACCAAAAAAACCTTGGAATTATTGCGATTACCTTAGCTACTCGATATGCGATAGAAGGGAACCTGCCACCAGATATTGCTTTTGCTCATAGTATTTTATATATACAAACTCTGGAACAATTAGATAACGTAGAATCTGCAAAGCGATTGTCAGGAGACGCTTTACGTACCTTTGCAGATCGTGTGAAAGAATTCAATGCACAAAAGTATTCATACGCGGTTACTACATGTATGAAACATATTAATAAAAATGTTTACGATGGAATAACTCTCAATGAACTTGCTAATCATTTGGAAATTACCCCTACTTATCTGTCTAAACTATTTAAAAAAGAAATGGGAATTACTTTAAGCGAATATATTCAAAGGGAACGAGTGGAAGAAGCAAAAAAATTATTAACTCTAACTACTTATTCGCTATCAGATATCTGTGCTTGGCTTAACTTTAATGACCAAAGTTATTTTACGAGGGTTTTCAAAAAAATTACTAGCATGACCCCTAGACAGTACCGTGAAAAATATACAATAATATAGGCTTGTTATCTGGTCTCAATGTAAAAACTTAAAAATAGGTGTAAGTAATCTCTAAAACTTGAAAATACTGAGCTTATTACTCTAGAAAAAGTGTGTGATTTGTTTAGATAAGGAACTTGTATTCAAATAGACGTATGATCAACCTGATATTATCTTGTTAGCGGAACAGTTTCAATTTTCAGGAGTTGGCAAAAATAATGGAGAAACGAAGCTTATCTATTTTTTAAATAATAATTAGGCGCTGGATTTATCAGTATAGTTCTGAATTAGACAAACGAGTCTGACGTCAGCTCAAACAAATAGCTTTTGAAGAGTCCATGAAACATATATCCAAGCAAAAGCACAATGGAAATGTTTATACCATATTGTTAACTTGAAACACTATTTTTCTAAAGAAAACAAAAAAACAGAAGGCTGCAAAGGATTTTTAAGAAAGCTTTGCAGCTATTTTATATTTTAAAATCTATGGTTATAACGATGGATAAGTTTATAGATTAATATCTCCATTTTAAATATTTATTAATGTTGATATTAGGGTATATTTCGTAAAAATTAATAATGTAACATATATCACATGATATATCTATGTTTTATGCAATTATACATAACTAAATAAAGGTAAAAAAGTATAAAAAAACCTATTAAATTATTCTATAAGTATTTTTTCTAAAATATAATTTCTTGGTTAAGCTAAAATAGTTATTTTGTAACCTTATATATATTAATTTGTAATCATTACAATTACAGAGGTGAAATTTTTAATTAATTATATTTGTATAATATTTTTGGCTCGTATTTTTACTTAACAGTTAAATTATTGAGTACAATCGACAAAATTTTGCTATTTACGCATTAAAAATTTAATGTTTTAATGAACAACATAACTGGTATGACCAGAGAGAAAGGAGAAGATGACGCTAATAGGAGTATAGCGAAGTTGTAAGTAACATTATGTTGAAAATAATTTTCTTAATAATCAGTTAATTAACGAGAGACCTAGAATCTCAAAATGATCAAGTTTGTAATAAAAGTGTTCTAAGTTTTTGCATAACAAAAGTGAATTTATTCCGCAATAAAAGTATAAGCAATGTACAGTATAAGTTCATCTTTTGTAGTCTTGTAAGGCTCTTGCTGACAAAACTAAGAGACATATTATGTAATTGATATTAAACAAGGTCAAAACAGGATTAACTGTCAGCATTGGTTTATCTATCCTCGCGGTTCTGTAAGTTAAACCGCAACTCTATGGGAGAATTAATATTTTACTACCCATTGGGTGTCTAATTCAAATATAGCTGATGAATTTTTATTGTTTATTTTGAAAAATAGAGTATCTAAATGAGAGATGAGTAAAATTCTTACATCCTATTAGAAGTAAAAAATAAGGATAACACCCTATCTGAAAGACTTCTCTTTCCTCATCCGTGTACAAAGAGAGAGCCTAGTGCTAGGTCGTACAAGTTATATGAATCAATTTATAGAAAAAAATGGTAAAGGAGTGTACGGAATGAAGAATAAAATAATGACAGGATTTTTAATAACATCCATTGTAACTGGAGCGACTATTCCTATCAATACTCTCGCAACACCAATCGTTCAAGCAGAAACTCAACAGGAAAACATGGATATTTCTTCATCATTACGAAAATTAGGTGCGCAATCTAAATTAATCCAAACGTATATTGATCAATCTTTAATGAGTCCTAATGTACAGCTAGAGGAAGTCCCAGCTTTAAATACAAATCAATTCCTAATCAAACAAGATATGAAGGAATGGTCATCGGAACTCTATCCACAGTTAATTCTATTAAATTCAAAAAGCAAAGGATTTGTAACAAAATTTAATAGCTATTATCCGACATTAAAATCGTATGTAGACAATAAAGAAGATAGAGAAGGTTTTGTGGATAGACTTGAAGTACTTCAAGAAATGGCTATGACGAATCAAGAAAATGCGCAACGACAAATTAATGAGTTAACTGATCTTAAATTACAGCTTGATAAAAAATTAAAAGATTTCGATACTAATGTGGCAACTGCGCAAGGCATATTAGGTACAGATGGAACAGGAAAAATAGATCAGTTAAAAAATGAAATATTAAATACCAAAAAAGCAATTCAAAATGATTTACAACAAATTGCATTAATACCAGGAGCTTTAAATGAGCAGGGATTTGCTATATTCAAAGAAATTTATAGTCTTTCAAAAGAAATTATTGAACCGGCTGCTCAAGCGGGGATGGCAGCGTATAACAAAGGAAAAGAAATTAACAACTCTATTCTAGAAGCGGAGAAAAAAGCAGCGCAAGAAGCGACAGAACAAGGTAAAACTGCTCTAGAGATTGAATCGGCCAAAAAGGCAGCTCGTGAAGCAATTGAGAAAAGCAAACAAGGTGAAATAGCTGCAGCTGCAGCTGCAAAAACGCAAGAATATGACCTGATGAAAGCCATTGATACTGAAAAGATTAAGAAAACATTTGGTGTCTTCGCAGAAGTAAATAAACTAACAGCAGAGCAGCGATCATATTTAGATGACTTAGAGAAACAAAACCAAAAAATATATGATTTAACAACGAAACTATCAATAGCAGATTTGCAAAAATCAATGCTTCTTCTTTCACAAAATGATTTGCATACATTTGCAAATCAAGTAGATGTAGAACTTGACCTACTAAAGCGCTATAAAGAAGATTTGGATCAAATAAAAAATAATATTACAAAATTATCTACTAATGTTGATGCAACTAACGAGCAGTCTCAAAAAGATACATTAAGACAATTAAAAAATGTAATAAGTTACCTTGAAGAACAGGTATATAAATTTTGATATTACGTTTTTGGAAAAACTATGAAAATTCTAGGAATCTAGCGAAAAAAGGAGAAAAGTGATGAAAAAATTCCCATTCAAAGTGCTAACTTTAGCCACTCTGGCAACGGTTATAACTGCTACTACTGGTAACACTATTCATGCATTTGCACAAGAAACGACCGCTCAAGAACAAAAAGTAGGCAATTATGTTTTAGGTCCTGAGGGACTGAAGAAAGCATTGGCTGAAACAGGGTCTCATATTCTTGTAATGGATTTGTACGCAAAAACAATGATTAAGCAACCGAATGTAAATTTATCTAATATCGATTTAGGATCAGAAGGAGGAGAGTTGCTCAAAAATATTCACCTTAATCAAGAACTGTCACGAATCAATGCGAATTATTGGTTAGATACAGCGAAGCCACAGATTCAAAAAACAGCTCGTAATATTGTAAATTACGATGAACAATTTCAAAATTATTACGACACATTAGTAGATACTGTACAAAAGAAAGATAAGGCAGGTCTAAAAGAGGGCATAAATGATTTAATTACAACAATTAATACAAATTCAAAAGAGGTAACAGATGTAATTAAGATGCTACAAGACTTCAAAGGGAAACTATATCAAAATTCTACAGATTTTAAAAATAATGTTGGTGGTCCAGATGGGAAAGGTGGATTAACTGCAATATTAGCAGGTCAACAAGCAACGATTCCACAACTTCAAGCTGAAATTGAGCAACTTCGTTCTACTCAGAAAAAACATTTTGATGATGTATTAGCATGGTCAATTGGTGGTGGATTGGGAGCAGCTATTTTAGTTATTGCAGCTATTGGAGGAGCAGTTGTAATTGTTGTAACTGGTGGTACAGCAACACCGGCTGTTGTTGGTGGACTTTCAGCTCTTGGAGCAGCTGGTATCGGTCTAGGAACTGCGGCTGGTGTCACGGCATCTAAGCATATGGACTCCTATAACGAAATTTCTAACAAAATCGGGGAATTAAGTATGAAAGCAGATCGTGCTAATCAAGCAGTTCTTTCGCTTACTAACGCGAAAGAAACATTGGCATATCTATACCAGACTGTAGATCAAGCGATATTGTCTCTAACAAATATTCAAAAGCAATGGAATACAATGGGCGCAAATTATACAGATTTACTGGATAATATCGATTCTATGCAAGACCACAAATTCTCTTTAATACCGGATGATTTAAAAGCTGCTAAAGAAAGTTGGAATGATATTCATAAAGATGCAGAATTCATTTCAAAAGACATCGCTTTTAAACAGGAATAGAACTGAAAATGAAAACTTATATTGGAGGAATATAAAATGATGAAAAATATCCCGTACAAACTAATCGTCGCATCGGCTCTTTTAACTATGACAGCAACTTCTGTAGTCTCACCAGTAGCAACTTTTGCAAGTGAAATTGAACAAACGAACAATGGAGATACGGCTCTTTCTGCAAATGAAGCGAGAATGAAAGAGACCTTGCAAAAGGCTGGATTATTTGCAAAATCTATGAATGCCTATTCTTATATGCTAATTAAGAATCCTGATGTAAATTTTGAAGGAATTACTATTAATGGATATGTAGATTTACCTGGTAGAATCGTACAAGATCAAAAGAATGCAAGAGCACATGCTGTTACTTGGGACACGAAAGTAAAAAAACAGCTTTTAGATACATTGACTGGTATTGTTGAATATGATACAACGTTCGACAATTATTATGAAACATTGGTTGAGGCGATTAATACAGGGGATGGAGAAACTTTAAAAGAAGGAATTACAGATTTACGAGGTGAAATTCAACAAAACCAAAAGTACGCACAACAATTAATAGAAGAATTAACTAAATTAAGAGACTCTATTGGACAAGATGTTAGAGCATTTGGAGGCAATAAAGATCTTTTGCAGTCGATTCTAAAAAACCAAGGTGCAGATGTTGATGCAGATCAAAAGCGTCTAGAAGAAGTATTAGGATCAGTAAACTATTATAAACAATTAGAATCTGATGGGTTTAATGTAATGAAGGGTGCTATTTTGGGTCTACCAATAATTGGCGGTATTATAGTGGGAGTAGCAAGAGACAACTTAGGTAAGTTAGAGCCTTTATTAGCAGAATTACGTCAGACCGTGGATTATAAAGTAACATTAAATCGTGTAGTTGGAGTTGCTTATAGTAATATTAATGAAATGCACAAGGCACTTGATGATGCTATTAACGCTCTTACTTATATGTCAACGCAGTGGCATGATTTAGATTCTCAATATTCGGGCGTTCTAGGCCATATTGAGAATGCAGCTCAAAAAGCGGATCAAAATAAATTTAAATTCTTAAAACCTAATTTAAATGCAGCGAAAGATAGTTGGAAAACATTACGAACAGATGCTGTTACATTAAAAGAGGGGATAAAGGAATTAAAAGTGGAAACTGTTACTCCACAAAAATAGGGAAATATTTATTCTGTTGCAAAGTGACCCATAACATAGAGAGTCTATGATTACACTGATAAACAGTAAAGCGGTAATTAATAAATCCTTATATATTAAAAAGGCGGAGTCTCATTAAAGACTTCGCCTTTCACTTATATATAAGTTGTATCCAAATAAAAAGATAGCCATGTAGTTTACTTGTTTTTAAAAATTTGTAACAGAATCGATCAATAGGAGACAGGTTATATAGATTTGCTTAATAATATCGAATCTATGCAACAACATCTTCTTTTAATAAGAATAGGACTTGAAATCATACTCTATACAGGAGGAATAAGAAAAGATGAAAAAAAAACCTTATAAAATACTGGCTGTATCAGCATTTTTAATTATGACAACTACCTATGCACTCACACCAATAGCAACCTTTGCAATTGAAACTGAACAAACGAACACTGGAGATATGTCTCTTTCAGCAAATGAAGAAAAGATGAAAAAAACTGTACAAGATGCTGGGTTATTTGCAAAGGCTATGAATGAATATTCTTATTTGCTAATTAATAATCCGGATGTGAGTTTTGAAGGGATTTCTATTAATGGGTATGCAGATTTACCTAGTAAAATTGTACAGGATCAAAAGAATGCAAGAGCACATGCTGTTACATGGAATACAAAAGTAAAAAAACAGCTTTTAGATACATTGACCGGCATTATTGAATACGATACAAAGTTTGAAAATTATTATGAAACATTAGTAGAGGCGATCAATAATGGAAATGGGGATACTTTAAAAAAGGGGATTACAGATTTAAGGGTGGGGATTCAACGAAACCAAAAGTCCGCAAAAGCGTTAATAGAAGAATTAACTAAATTTAAAAACGCTATTGGAGAAGATGTTAGAGTATTTGGAAGCCATAAAGAGACCTTGCAATCGATTTTAAAAAACCAAGGAGCTGATGTAGAGACTGATCAAAAGCGTTTAGATGAAGTTTTAGGACAAGTAAACTATTATAAGAAATTAGAATCTGATGGGTTAATAATGGTGAAAGTCCCTTTTATCCCCACGCTTATTTCTGGTGGCATAATGATAGGTACTGCTAGAGATAATTTAGGTCGATTAGAGCCTGCTTTAGCAGAATTACGTAAAACTGTAGATTATAAAATTACATTAAATCGTGTAGTCGGAGTTGCATTTCATAATATTAGTGATATGCATAGTACGATTGATAGTGCTATTACTGCTCTTACTTATATGTCCACACAATGGGATGATTTAGACTCTCAATATTCGGGCGTAATGGGGCATATTGATAAAGTTGATGAAAAAGCTGATCAAAATAGATATAAATTTTTAAAGCCTAACTTGAATTCAGCTAAAGACAGTTGGAAAACATTAAGAGCAGATGTTGTCACATTACTAGAAGGCATAAAAATTGCAGAGAAGAAAGAACAAGATTTTATGAATCTACTTCGTCCATCAAACGTTTTTTACTTTTATAAAAAAATCCATAACGCATATACTTTTGAAATAAAGACTGGAACAAATGCACCAAATGCGTCTTATAAAGTTATGAATTTAACTAAAAACACTGTTCATCATATGTGGAGTGGAGGTGCTAATACAAGCATGTGGGCTGACTGGCTTTCATTCAATCCAAATGATGAATTTGCGGTGGTAGCAGTAGTGGATGGAAAAGAATATGTTGTATATAAAGACAAAGTAGAAAATATAATGAACTGAACCCGAAAAAACGTATTAATTGGAGATGGTACACTAAACTAGACACCAAGTTAATTGAAAAATTGACCGGCATATGGCTCCTTATTTCCTAGAACCCCTAGCTAAAGCAAAGGAATTCGTACATAGATTAGTTGACATTTATGTAGGTTTCATCCATTTTCAAAGATAGTTTTTCTTTTTTGTTTTATTTTTCAAAAATCACGAATGAAATTTCCGCATTTACGAACTCAGCACATAATGGTTGTTAGATGAATTGACATACCACGTCCCTTTAGAATTTCAGGCATATTATGATAACTTAAAGAAAAAAATAATAGTAGCAAATGGCTACTATTATTTTTCTTTAAAATATCACATCTATCATGTTCCTTATTTGCTTTCCCAGAATTTATTCTAGTTAAAAAAACCTTGCACCAGAACACATATTGTTCTGATGCAAGGTTCGCTGCAATATAAAATACACGACAGTAAGGGCAAGACATAAAATGTGATTTCAAATGAAACATATGTATATGTGAAGTAAGGTAAAAGAGGGGCTGCTCATAACCAGTAGCCCTTCTTTATAACGTTATTTTGCAGGGGAATGTTCAAATATACGTTATATATCATATTCCTCTTTTTCGGAAGAGCAACAAGAACATCTAGCTTAAAAATTTTCACAACAGAGCCAGATAACGTGTTAAAGTATTAATTACTGTGCATGTAAAGATAAAAAAAAGAGCCTTACAAAAAGATGTTTGTAATAGTTTAGCTTATACGATTTTAGGGGATTAATAGTACTTTGTGCCGTTATTATTAACCTAATTTCCAAGAAAAAGAGGTGAATGTAGGATGACTAAACCTTTTAAAAAAAATAGTCGTTATATGGTTGGATTGGACAGTCTAAGGGGCCTAGCTATACTAGGTGTTATTTTGTATCATATTAATTTTAATTGGATGCCTGGAGGATTTTTAGGAGTTACTGTATTTTTTGTACTTTCAGGTTATTTAATTACAGATATTCTAGCCATAGAGTGGAAGAGAAATAAGAGAATTGATTTAAAAAAATTCTGGCTTAGTAGGGCAAGGAGATTGCTTCCAGGAATGCTTGTTATGCTCGTTATAACGTTGGCATGGATTACAGTTTTTCATAGCTCTTTACTTGAAAAAATGCGCGGAGATTCATTAGCGGCATTATTTTATGTTAGTAACTGGTGGTATATTTATCATAAATTATCGTACTTTGATAATTTTAACCAGCTTTCTCCATTGAATCATTTTTGGTCGTTAGCAGTTGAGGAACAATTCTACGTTGTTTGGCCATTTATCATTAGTTTAGGGCTTTACTACATAAAAAAACAATCCCGTATGATTTTATTAATTTGTCTGGGAGCCGTTGCTTCAGCTTTAGCGATGGCAATTTTGTATGAACCTGGAGCTGATCCGAGCAGAATATATTATGGTACAGATACGAGGGCCTTTTCCTTACTTATCGGAGCGGTACTTGCCTTAGTTTGGCCAAGCAATAGACTTGCAAATAAAATTATCCCAAAGGCGCGTTTCATTCTTGATGTAGTGGGGGGCATTGCCCTTATTATTATTTTGGTTATGTTTTGGAAGACCAATCAATATGATCCATTTCTATACAAGGGAGGAATGGTTCTCTTATCAATTGCAACAGCATTGTTAGTCGCAAATCTAGCTCATCCAGCTAGTCGTATTGCTCAATTTTTACGATTTAGACCTTTACGTTGGATAGGGATAAGATCGTATGGCATATACCTCTGGCATTATCCAATTCTTACATTGACGACTCCAAAGGTAAATGCTGGGGATTTTTCATTAATAAGAGCAATCCTTCAATTTCTTTTGATTATATTGATTGCGCAAATTTCATGGAAGTTTATTGAAAAACCAATCCGACAAGGTGCGCTCCGGAACATTCAGTTTAAGAATTTAAGAATTCAAAATGTCACTTTAGGTGTTAAGTTAGCTTTAATTTGTACATTATTCGTTTCGTCGATAGCGGTCGTAGGGTTATCAAAAGCTAGTAAGGCTAAGGAGAACTCTCAACAAGATAAGGTAAAAGCAGCACAAACACAACCGGCGCCACATCCAGTTGCAGTTTGGGAAAATCCAAATCAAGAGACGCCTCAAAAACAAGGGGAATCAAGAGAAGTAAATTCTGCGCAACCTAAAAATTCACTCACAGTTACTGCGATAGGCGATTCCGTTATGATTGATATTACTCCGTATTTAAAAAATACTTTTCCTGATATTAGGATTGATGCCCAAATTGGTCGCCAGCTGTCAAAAGCGATTCCGGTAGTTGAACAGTTAAAATATGAAGGTAATTTAGGAAATTATGTCATTATTGGATTAGGTACAAATGGAGCCTTTACTACTGAACAACTTGTTTCATTAATAAAAGTAATTGGAAACGAACGTAAAATCATATTTATTAATACGAGAGTACCACGTCCGTGGGAATCAATCGTGAATGAGAGACTGAAAGTAACGGTATCTGAATATCCGAATGTAACTCTAGTTGATTGGTATGCAGCAAGTGCTGGAAAGAAAGACTACTTTGCACCTGACGGTGTGCATTTAACCAAAGTAGGTGCAGAAGCATACGCAGCACTTGTAGCCAAAGCGGTGAAGCAATAATTAAATATGTTTTATTAACTTCTGTTGGGTAAGGAAATGGTTCTGAGTATGAGGTGCCACTCTGAGGTTTAATTACAATTCAAAAAAGAATATTATTCATGTTCTTCTAATCTAAGATTTAGAGTGGCCTGACTCACTTCTGTAATTTGACATGAAATATATGCAAACCTGAAAAAAAAGAAAAGGAACTAGAAGAGGCTACAAAGAATACAAAATATGAAGTTGAAATATTAGGAAGAGACTCCGCAGGTAGAAGCACTGCAAATACATTAAAAGAACGACTTGCAATGAAAAAAATTAATTCAAATCCACAAAGAATAGTTCTAACGAGAATACCAATGACAGATTCTTGTTGACCCAAAGAAGGTGGCTAGGAATGGAACTCTTGTAGCAATTCATTATTTTAAAAATAATAGAACAGGCGAATTTAATGATTTTAAATTTAAAAATTAATTTTTTGTTGATAGGAGCTTGTATGTGAAGGTAATGTGTATAAAAAATTCAGGAGATACATTTTCAGAGGTTTTATTAGATCAAGGATATAATCGAGACTCTATTATAAATTTAGAAACCGATAAGGAATATGTGGTTTATGGTATTAGTTCATTGAATGGAGCATTAGACTATCTAATCTTGGGTGAAAATGCAAACTTGCCTTCATGGTACCCAGCAGAATTGTTTGAAGTATCGAACCCTTTACAACCTTTAGAATGGTATTTTGCGGATCATAAACATAGTAAAGCGACAACGATACAATATATATGGGGTTATAAAGAATTAGCTTTAAATGATAGACATGCTCTTGGTTTAATAGAAAGGGAGAATAAAGATATTGCAATATTTTTAAAGCGAAAAGCCGAAATTGAGGAATTAGAAGAATCGTAATAGTGAAGGAATTGATTAATTTATAAAAAACGTAGGAATTAAATATTCCTACGTTTTTTTGTACATAACATTTAAATAAACACCTTATTTTTGGGGGATTTACAGGTTCAAATGGAAGATGCCCTGATTTTCGATTTGAATCAATATGATACTATTTACATGTATTGTCATGTACGGAATTATATTTTTTTGCACCTGAACTGTGTATATTATTTGTAGGATTTTCTGTTTTTATGTCGAATATATCTTTAATGCAGGGAGGGACATTACATGATTATTAAAGACTATTTCATCAATCTTTCTATTTTTTCTTTATTAGTTAGCGCAGCGATATTTATTCAAGTGTTTTTGATTCATTCCAGGCGATATTTCGAAAAATTCTATGGAGGGATTATTGCAGTTACTTTGATGCTCTTTTCTTTTCCATACATGGGATTTTCCTACGATCTTCGAGTTGTTCCTCTTATTCTATCTTTTATTTACTTTGGTCGCATTGCTGGTTGGATTACACTAATTAGCATAATTATAATGCGTATCTTTTTCATTGGTGGGTATTGGGAGCCACCTGTGATTGCATATTTAAGTATGAGTGTTCTATTTTTTACTTTTAAAACATATTTTAAAAACCTTCATCCTTTTAAAAGTGCATCTTTATATTTTTCTATTTTTGTCGGAATAAAGTGGTTAGTTGGTGTATTATTTAATACTACATTACTTTACACAGGAGGCTTATTATATATAGCGTTAGGACTTTTAATTGGGCTATTTCTTATGGAAGCCTACCAGAGATTGTATTATTTAACACAGGACTTATCTAAAATGAACCGGGAATTAAAAAAATCCAAGCAAGAACTTACAGATACCGTACATGAGCTTCAAGGAGGGATTTTTAAATTTAAAAAAGTGGGTAAGCACTTTATACACACTTTATGTGATGGACAGTTTTATTATCAAAAAGGATTTTACTCTGAACAGGTGGTAGGGAAAAGCTTACGGACTATTGATGCCTCTATTGTTCCACCACATTTAGTTTCACAATTGATGAAGTATTATCTTCAGGCATGGGAAGGGAAAGAAATTATATTCGAATTACCCTGGCCAGATGATAAAACAATTATTCTTATTGCACTTAGGCCGATTAAACGAAATGGACAAGTTATTGAAGTTGTTGGTTCTACAGTCGATATAACCGAAAGGAAAAAGGTAGAATCAGAATTAAGAGCTACCAAAGAATTACTAGAATCATTTATAAAGCATAATGTAGATGCTATTACCATATCTGATCGAGAAGGGCATATTTTACAAGCAAATAAAGCTTATGAAAAGATATTTGGATGGTCATTAGAAGAAATCATAGGTAAGAGATTACCTTGTGTACCAGATTTCTTAATGGAAGAATCACTCGAAAATATTCAGAAAATTCTAACAGGAGAATCCGTAGTTACTAGATTAGAAACTGTTAGACGACGTAACGATGGAAGTCTTCTTGATGTCAGTCTGACAGTTTCTCCTATATTAGACGTAAGAGGAAATGTGATAGCTTTATCTGCAATATGTAGAGACATCTCTGAAAGAAAACAAGCAGAAAGAGAGCGACATCAATTACATCAACAATTAAAAGATAGTGAAATGAAGTACCGTGCACTAATCGAACAAGCAACTGATGCAGTATATGTAGTAGAGCTGAATGAAAATTATGTTCCCAGTCGATTCATTGAGGTAAACCCTGTTGGTTGTAAAAGATTTGGATATAGTAGAGAAGAGCTGCTCTCGTTACCATTTCCAAATGTAGTACCACAAGATTCTAAAATGATTGTAAGGTTGTTAGAAAAAATTAGAGAGGGAGAAACTTCCTTCACTTTACAAGATGAATATGCTTTTCCAACAGGAAAAATAATAACAACTGAGTTTAGTGTCCGTGTTTTTAACTTAAATGGTAAAAAGGTTTTCCTGAGTATTTCTCGTGATATCACTGAACGGCTAAAAACAGAAGAATTACTACGGAAATCTGAAAAACTTGCTGTCGTAGGACAATTAGCGACTGCAATGGCTCATGAAATTAATAATCCATTAACCGCAATGAAAGGGTTTATGCAATTACTAAAATCAACGGAAACTGAGAATAATCAGGGGTATATAAATATAGTATCATCAGAGATTGAGCGTATAGAAAGTATTACTAATGAATTTATGGCGGTAGCCAAACCACAGGTGGTAAAGATACAACCTAATGATATTAGTGTGCTAATGGATCAAGTTTTAATGCTACTGCAACCTCAAGCAATGATGAATAATATAAAAATTAGAATTGATTTTACACCCGGTATTCCATTGATTCCATGTGAAGGAAATCAATTAAAACAAGTATTTGTTAATATTATAAAAAATGCAATTGAATCCATGCCAACAGGAGGAGAAATTTTGATTCAATTTGATAAACTTGATAATAATCAAATAAGGATTCGCTTTATCGATCAAGGATGTGGGATTCCAAAAGAACGTATACCATACTTAGGAGAACCTTTTTACAGTATTAAGGAAGAGGGAATCGGCTTAGGATTAATGGTATGTTATAAAATTATTGAAACACACCAGGGGAAGGTATTTATTGAGAGTGAAGTGAATAAGGGAACTATAGTTGAAGTCACTCTTCCAATTTGCACGCTTCAAAATTAAAACATTCTTTTACTGAAATTTTATAAATTAGTAAGCAGTTAGCTTTGGCTAGCTGTTTTTTTGTATATATTGTAATCGATTCTTCATATTACGGCTTTTTAATGTTTCATATATAGATTTTAAAAACTCTGTAAGTGTTTTGTAACATTTACGAGAGACTTTTTTAACAGTTATGAGAGAGAAAAGAAAGATTTGTTATATATGATGAAATTAATCTTACTAGTAGGTGTTCTAATTGACCTAGAAACCAAGGAGGAAAAATAACAATGAAACAATTGAAGCCAGCAATTAGTGTATTAGGTAGTGTATCGATGGCACTGACTTTAGCATCTCCTGCTTTAGCAGATGTAAAACAACCGAATCCAGGAGGTACAGTTGAAATATTCAAAGAGAATGTAAATGTAAAAAAAGAAGATAAGAATTTCACGCTCGGATCTGATGGGGAAATAGGTTCACTCATTACACAAAACATTGAAATGGCAAACAACGATTGGGATAAAGATGGTATTTCTAACGACTTAGAGATGAATGGATATAAAATTGAATTCAATTCACAAACTGGAAAAAATGAAGCGAAAGCATGGGATCCCGAGAAGGATAAAGGGAAACCAAAATTTATATCGAATCCTATGAATGCAAATACGGATGGTGATCCTTTTACTGATATGTATGAGGTTGAGAATTATAACAACGATTCTGATACTAATTTCAATCCGATAGTTGCCAACATGCCGAATTTGCAAATTGGTGTCAAACGAATTGAAGTAATTCCTATTGCAACCATTACGGATAATAATGGCGGATCAGTCAGCAGAGGATGGGAAAAAAGTGTATCTACACAACATTCATTTAATGTAGGTTTAAGTGGTTCAGGTGGTGTAGAAGGCTCAGCAGCCGGTCCTGTTCCTTCCGGAAGTGTTTCAGCAAATGTGGGATACGGATATTCAAAAACAACTACGGAAACGGAGAGTTATACAAATAATTTTGATTGGTCTACTGCAACAACTGTGGATACAGCGAACGCAGCAAAATTACGGGTACATTTGGAATATAAGAATGTAGGAACAGCATCCGCTGAAAATGTTTCGCCTCATTTTAATATTCGTTTAGGAAACAAAATTATTAATACTGTAAAGGCAACACAAGATCGTTATAAAGCAAACTATTTAAGTACAGAAAAAGGTGGACGGAATAAAACAGAAGTAGTAATTGACAGTTTAGAAGGACAAGCAGATGCGAATATTGTCTTATCTTTGGATGAATTGAAAGCTGTTGAACAAGGGGAACTTCTTTCGATTGAAGTTTTACCTACAAGTACAATGGATTTATCTATTGAAAAAGGTGAAGAAATTATGCATTTGGGGGATTCAGGGAGATATGAGTCTAGAGTAAATGCAGCTACTGAACAATTAGAAACAGATATAGGAAATATACCAAAGTTTAGGGTATATACTCCTAAAGACAAATCCCTTGCTGATACGCCAGTTTTATCCTATAACGAAGTTTTTCAACATGTAAATATAGATACGAAAAAAGTAAATCATATTGTAAACAAGGCTAAAAGTACTAATAGCGTATCAGTAGTTTCAGCTAATAATGGAACTGATGCATTGAACGATTTAAAAGCGGGACAGGGAAATCGCGGTTATTTACATAAAGACTCTGTACACGGTGCTTTTGCAAAACTACAGCAACCAACATTAGTAGAAGGTAGTTTTGATTCTGTGACGCAAAAGATTAGGGCAACAATTTTACCTGGTTTATTTGGTGTGAGTAAAGAGATTCCTACTACTTATAGTAAGAAATGGAATGCTCCGTCACAAACAGTAACACTAGTTAAACGTGAGAATGGATTTACATATGAGTCTAGAGAAAATATACACCCTATTAAATCTGAAATTGCTTCGCACAGAAAAGTTACATTTGAAATCAATGACGCACACAATCTAACCCCTACACAAAAGATTGATACTGAAATTAAAGCTAATAAAGAATTTGAAGATTATGTAGTAGATAATTCAGGTGAATTTGTTACAGAAGGGGTTCCTTATACCGTAGCTTCATATGGAAATACAGCTTATTGGGGAAGTCATCATGCCGGGAATAAATGGGAGTATCTTTGGGCTGAAAAATCTAGCGATGAAAAAGTGAATGTAATTATTGAAAGAGTAGGTCAACCTAAACCTGGAAAACCAATTAAAAAGGATGAAGAGGTATTAATTAAATTTCGAAATCCTATTTATTCAGATTATGCATATTTAAAACTTCAAGATAGTTATATCCATTTAGATCAAAAACAGAATGCAAGTACTTTTAAATTTAATCATGCATATCCAAAGAATTTCACTGGATACCATAAGCAATGGAACATACTATCTAATGGTAACAAGTTAAAGGTAGGATATTTAATCGATTATATGAAATATGGTAATGGAGAGAATGGGACTGATACTATAGCATGGAATCTATCAAGAGTTCAGTAATCGGTAACAGTTCTGTTGCTAAGTTTGAAAAGAGAACCGGAAATGAATTGAATCCGTAAAGTTAGATACAATAATTTAGGTTACTAATAAGGAATGAGTTCGATGTTGAATCGGACTCATTCCTTTTAATTTATATAATTTAGTAACTACTATTTTAAATACTTATCTAGTCATATAAGTAATCAAATGTTAAGATTACTATCTGTATTACAAAATTTATTTTCTGAATTTTCATTGGATAATAGAAACAATAAATTTTGCATTATTGGTGAAAAAGAAGTGAGGATAGTATATGAAGAAAAGAATTTTAATCGTAGAAGATGAAGAAAATATTCGAGAAGTATGCAAACGGTATTTAGAAAGAGAAGAATATGAAGTTTATACCGCTGTAAATGGTAAAGAAGGTTGGGATTTATTTCTTACACATCAACCAGATTTAATTATATTAGATTTGATGATGCCAAAAAAAGATGGATGGGAATTATGCGAGGAAATTCGTCAACAGTCAAATGTCCCTATTATTATGTTAACTGCTAAGGGAGAGGAAAGGGATCGAATTTTAGGCTTAACAATGGGAGCAGATGATTATTTAACAAAGCCATTTTCCCCTCGTGAATTAGTATTAAGGGTTCAAATTATACTAAGAAGAGGAAGCCATGTACCAATACAAGCGAAAGAATCTCTATTGGAAGTGATAGAGTTTCCAGATTTAAAAATATATCCAAAGACAAGATATGTACTTGTTTGTGATAAGGAAGTGGAGTTAACGGTGAAAGAGTTTGAGGTACTTTATCTCATGGCAAAGCATCCAAAACAAGTATTTTCTCGCTCGCAGCTTCTTGAATTAATTTGGGATTTTGGACATGAAGGAGCATCAAACACAGTTACCGTGTTAGTGAGTCGTTTACGTGAAAAGCTCGAAAAGCATACGATAAAGAATCGTTGGATTCATACGGTTTGGGGTATAGGATATCGCTTTGAGCCAAATGGAGGAAATGAAACATGAGATTACGTATTCAATTGTTACTCATGAATCTATTAAGTACTAGTATTATGGTAATTGCTATATGGTATAGTGAGACGAAAATGTTACTTGAACCGGAACAAACGCGGTTATTAACAGTAATTGCATTTGTGGCATTCATTATTTCAACGTTTATTTATTGGTTAATGACACGTCCTATCATGAAATCTATACAAAATTTAATAAAATTGACGAAACAATTTAGTGATAGACACTTTGAAACGATGTATATAATTGGGCAAGAACCACGTGAGTTTAAAGAATTGGCAACAGCTTTTCAACAGATGGCAAAAAAATTAGAAGAAGGGTTTACTAAGTTAGAGGAACAGGAAAACTCTCGTAAGGAGCTAATTACCAATATCTCACACGACTTACGAACACCTATGGCGAGCATGCAAATGATGATAGAAGCATTACAAGATAACCTGATTGAAGATCCTGAAATAAAAAAGCAATACCTGGCAACGATTTTAAAAGAAATAGAAAGATTAAATGGATTAATTAACGACTTATTTGATCTTTCAAAGTTAGAGTTTGAGCAAGTAGATTTTCACCCAAGTTTCACACATTTAGATAAAGTTCTATTAGATGTATTAGAGTCACATTCTGTCTTATTAGGAGACAAACAAATCCATGTGCAATTGGATGTCCCTGATACATTACCTCGACTTTTGATTATGCCTTGCAAAATTGAAAGGGTCATAGGTAATTTATTACATAATGCAATTCGATATTCTCCTATCTCTGGAACAATTGAATTGACTGTAGTGGAAAATAAATCAACTCAACAGGTCCAATTCACTATGCGGGATGAAGGAATGGGAATTTCTCCAAATGATCAATTACGTGTATTTGAACGTTTTTTTAGAACAGATCGATCAAGAAGTTCACAATCTGGAGGTTCCGGACTTGGATTAGCTATTGCAAAATCATTAATTGAAATGCACAAAGGGGAAATTGGTGTAAGGAATCGCGCAGATGGTAAGCAGGGAAGTGAATTTTGGTTCACTCTTCCCATCACATCAGTAAAAAATAAGATGGCTGAAAGACTTTTGTAACATTTACGTTAGAAAAATGAAAGACCTTCTTGTTAACATACTACTACACAGTATGTTACAGGAGGTTTTTTACTTTATGAAAAGAAAATATGTATGGCTTATAGGTGGTTTAATAATTGTATTGGGGATTTTATGGTCATTGTTCCGACCAGAGAAATTATTTATTGATAAGCACGTAAATGAATCATTGCCACAAGCAGAGATACAATCAACTGAAGTAAGGCAACAAAGTGATCGAGTAATAAGGGAAGGTCAGTTTCAAAACGGTGTCCATGAAACAACTGGAACGGCAAAAATTCACCAATTAGCGGATGGAAAACGTGTTTTACGACTTTCTAATTTTGCAACATCAAATGGGCCAGATGTACGAGTTGTATTAGTTCCTACAAATCGTTTGAAAAATAATGAAGACGTAAAAAACTATCAGTATATTGAATTAGGAAAATTAAAGGGAAATAAAGGAGACCAAAACTACGAAATTCCTGAAGGGATAGATGTAAATGAATATGGTTCGGTTTCTGTTTGGTGTAAAAGATTTAATGAAAACTTTGGTGCGGCTTATTTTAATAATTAAATATGAACTTAAAATTTCCTCTTACAGACGAAATTCATATGGGTTATGGTAAAAGCTGCAGCGGACTTAGTTGCTAAGAAGGGCACTCATAAGAGTGTCTTTTTCATATTTCTCAATTTTTGTATATTTTAGTGCAATTGGAGGTTTACGAAGAGATTTTATTCGTGCATAAATAATTTTAAGAGTATGCCAGGAAATCTTTGATTTATCAAGAAAAATTAAATTTAAAATGTATTATATACAGAAGCCACTTGAGGGGTGTTAAGATGCTAAATTTCTTATTTTGGGGTAGTTGCTTTTCATAGCTATATGACTATGTATCGGTACCCCATAAGAAAAAGGCAGGAACATATCAAATATGTTCCTGCCTTTTTCTTAAGTTTAACATGTATAACCTAAATATAAATGTAATGCGGCCTTCTTTATTTATTATTTTTCAAACCGCAAATGAACAAACTTCAACATCTTTATTACGTTTACAATTCGCATCATAATACGTGTACTACCATCCCAATCTTTATTTGTAGGTATACCTTTAAAAAAAGGGGAGCAACTTAATACTTTTATGGAAGAAGACCATTTTTCTATTGATTTTGGATTGTTTACATAAAAATACATCATCGCGCCGTTATTACCAGATTTTTTTACGGTTGCATTCGAAAGGTTCAGTGCGAATTTTGATTCAGCATCAAAATATAGCTCTCCTCCAGGAAAACGTTTTGACATAGCAACTATGATCTCTTTTAAATCTTCTTCTTTAAAGTAATAAAATACACCTGCTGATATAAAAAGAATACCGTCGTTTGGATCATATCTTATATCGTCAAACCAAGAAGTATCAAAAAATGATTTAGTGATGCTAATATTCCTCGGTGTATCTTCAATTAAAGTCTTGCGAAAAGAGATTGCATCGGGTAAATCAAGGTTATACCAATGTATTGTACCGTTATCAATTCTTGAAAAAGTAGTATCTACTCCTGAACCGATATTTACTATAGTGGCGTTCGGGTGTTTTGCTATAAATTGTTTTATCGTATCATCAATTTTTCGTGCACGAGTAATGTATGTGATACATCCGTATTCGCCAAATGTATTTGCTATTGTCGAGAAGTCAAAATCGCATTCTTTAATTATTCGAATAGCCTCTGTATCATCTAAAATATCCTTATTTTTCTCGCTGCCATATGCTCGTCCCCATAGGGGAATAAGCATCGTACCTTGTACTGATTGTAAATCTAACTCTTTAACCATGAAACATCCTCCGTTTAATCATAAACAATATATTTAGTCGTTATGTAACATTTTTGAGAGCATTGTATTTGTTTTATATAGTCCGTAAGTTAAATCCCGCCTATCTTCTTCAGATAACTTTTCGAGGTTTACTGTGAAATTTTTATAAATTTGTTTCCATCTCTCATAATGTACCTTTTCAGCCTTTTCTGTCAGAGAAATTAATACAGCTCTTTTGTCTACCGTATCTTGTTTTTTTACAATATAGCCGTTTAGTTCTAAATTACGTAAAGTTACACTTAATTGTTGCTTAGGAATGTTTAAATAATTAGCAATCATCTTTGAATTTACAGGTACTTTTTGCTGGGCGAGATACTCCACTACGTGTTGTTCTAAATGTGTAAATTCAGAGGATTTTTCTGATAGAAATTTGAAAGTACCTGACATATTTAATAATAAATTCATGTATTCGTTTAATAATTCTTTATGAGACATTATTTTCGCTTCCTTTTTGGATTTAGTCATTATTTTATTACTAATTTAGCTATAAATCAAATGTTTAAACTTATTATAGTAAATTAACATTTACTAATTTGTTATTTTGAGATTATGTGGACTAAAGCAGAGGAGGAGGAGAATTGATTTTAGAAAAGGCGAATATGGCTAAAATTAAAATATTACTAAATATACGTAACTAATGAATGTAATGTCTTTTTCAGTTATTATGTTGTAAATAATTTTATGATAAAATCTTTTACATAATGAAATAAAGGGGTAGTATTCTATGGGTTATTTCTCAAATGGTTTATTAGTTTTGTTTGTTCTTATCGTCTGTAGCTGTATGATTTTTGGTTGATAATATAATAATAGATTTTTATAAAAGAAGTTAACTGAGGTGAGGTTAACTTCTTTTTATTTTATGTTGAGTAGGAATTTTATTATTTTTATGGAAGTTTATTTAAATTAATTTCATATTAATAAGGGGAATTTTATAAAATACAAACAAACGAAGGAATAAGGAGTATTTACATGAATAATAGAATAAATTACACAATTAAACACCCAACAGATTTCAATGGATTATTAAGCTTATATGAATCTTTAGAATGGAATTCTCTTAATTTAACGCTGAATGAATTGGAACAAATGTGTAAACAAAGTTGGTATGTAATTTATGCTTTTGATGATAAAGAGTTAGTTGGGATGGGGCGTATTATATCAGATGGTGTAATAACAGGCGTTATTTGCGGTGTATGTGTATTGCCAAAATATCAGTCCATTGGCATTGGAAAAGAAATAGTGGAACGATTAATCCAGCACTGTGAACAAAACAAAGTTATTCCCCAACTTATGTGTGTGGAAAAATTGCAATCTTACTATGAATCTATAGGGTTTGAGGTATTCTCTGTTGGGATGACAAAACATCTTAAAAGATAGCGGCGCTTTATATTTTCAGTTTACTCGTACATATTTTCAAACTTCAGTATAAAGGAGAATTGCTGTATGGAGATTGCTAAAGGAGTAGAAATGTTACAACTTGAATTTCAAGGATTTATTATTCACCCAATTCTTTTATGGGATGATGAAATGGCAGTATTAATAGATACTGGCTTCCCTGGACAAATTGAAGATATACAAGTAGAGATGGAGAGAGTTGGCGTATCGTTTGATAAATTAAAAGCTGTGATTTTAACGCATCAGGATATAGATCATACAGGTAGTCTTCCAAAGTTGTTGCAGAATTGTGGAAGTAATATTAAAGTTTATGCGCACGAGCTAGATAAGCCATATATTGAAGGAGATTTACCTTTATTGAAAGGTGGAAATGTGGAGAATCCACCAAAAGGAAAAGTGAGTGATACTGTGATTGATGGACAAGAACTTCCGTATTGCGGTGGCATACTAATTCTCCATACGCCAGGACACACGCCGGGTCATATTAGTTTATATTTGAAACAAAGTAAAACTCTTATCGCTGGGGATTCAATGTATAGTGCAAATGGAATGTTAGGAGGAATTCATGCTCCAACTACTTTGGATGTTCAGGAAGCACAACAGTCTTTGAAGAAGTATTTAAATCTAGATATTGAATCCGTAGTTTGTTACCATGGGGGATTAAGTAAAGGGAATATAAATGCACAAATTCAAAATTTGTAAATAAAAAATTTTGAATTTGTGCTAAAGAATAATCTAATTGTAAGTATATAAATAAAACACGTAATTGATAAAAGAGCATGTTTGAGAAAAATTCAAATATGCTCTTTTATTAAAGGGAATTTATTTAATACGAATGACCTAACCCGTTCCAATAAAAAGAAACGATTTCTTGTGCTAACTCATCTATATTTGCAAGAATAGGATTGTGATTTTCATCCTTAAAATTCCCAATTGATAATAAAGATACGAAAGCATGGGCAGCAAATTTAGGATTGCCTTTACTTATTTCTCCAAGTTGCATCGCGTTATGAAGTGCTTTTTCCAACACTTCATACATGTTATCTTCGGCATTTTTTAATTCTTTCAACTGCTCTTCACATAAAGAGTGTTTTGCATCTTTCATAAAGTTCGTCATGTCAATATCCATCGTTGCGTGTAAGTATACTGTAGCGAAGTCTAACAACCTTTCTTCCAAAGTTTTATTCGTGGAAAGTATTTGATCCATATTCTCTCTTATACGTATCATCATTTGAATCATAGTAGCGGTAAATAAATCAGCTTTTGTAGAATAGTAATAGTAGACGGTTGCTTTCGTAACACCGCATTCTTTCGCGACCTCATCCATGGAAACGACTTGATAATTTTGAGTAAGAAATAATCGAGTTGCAACTTCTAAAATTATTTCTTTTGTAGATTTTGTATTTTTATTTTGACGAGGTCTTCCGAGAGGACGTTGTTTTTGTTCCAAATACATTCGCTCCTGACATTTATTATTGAGATAATTATAACATAATTTTTAATCTTTCTTGATTAATTAACTGACCAGTATATATAATTAATATTGGAGGAAAAAAGGAAGGTGGGTTTTTATGAAAAAGCACCCGTTACATATGTTAGGGAGGATTGTAGCAGGGAAGAATACGCAATGGATAACTTTATCAGTTTGGATTCTTATTACATTAGTACTTTCATTTACGTTGCCACAAGTAAATAGTACGAAAGAACCAAATCCGAAAAATTTACCTGAAACAGCTATGTCACAGCAAGCGGAAGAACTTATGAAAAAAGAGTTTCCTAATAATGCAGGAAATCCGTTGTTAGTAGTATGGCATAGAGATGGTGGATTACAGTCAAAAGACTATAAACTCATACAGGACGTTTATAAAGAGTTAAAAGCTAGCCCTTTAAAAGAACAATCAATGTTACCACCATTTGATACAATTCCAGAGCAAGTATTATCAAAAAGTGCATCAAAAGATGGTACATCATTTGTCACACCGATATTCTTTAATAAATCAGCTGGTACGGATATATTAAAGGGAAATCTTGAAGATGTAAGAAAACTAGTGAATAGTAAGGTGGATGTTGATCCATTTAAACAAAAAATAACGGAATCTGGTTTACATGTTCGATTATCTGGCCCTGTAGGTATTCAAACAGATGCGGTTAGTTTATTTAGTCAAGCTGATGTGAAATTATTAGTCGCTACTGTACTATTAGTATTGGTTTTATTAATTTTACTTTACCGTTCACCAATTTTAGCAATTTTACCTTTACTTGTTGTTGGCTTTGCATACGGTATTATTAGTCCTACACTTGGTTTTTTAGCTGATCATGGGTGGATTAAAGTAGATGCCCAAGCGATATCAATCATGACCGTATTATTGTTTGGCGCGGGTACAGACTATTGTCTATTTTTAATTTCAAGATATAGAGAGTACTTGTTAGAAGAAGAAAGTAAATATAAAGCGCTGCAACTTGCGATTAAAGCATCTGGCGGGGCAATTATAATGAGTGCATTAACTGTCGTACTTGGATTAGGAACATTATTACTTGCTCATTACGGCGCCTTTCATCGATTTGCAGTACCATTTAGTGTTGCTGTATTCATAATGGGGGTTGCTGCTTTAACAATTCTTCCTGCATTTTTATTAATTTTCGGCAGAGTTGCATTCTTCCCGTTTATACCAAGAACAACTGCGATGAATGAGGAGTTTGCAAGAAAGAAACAGAAAGTAATAGAAGTTAAAAAATCAAAAGGCTCCTTTAGTAATAAACTTGGAGATATTGTCGTACGAAGACCGTGGACAATAATTATGCTAACTATGTTTGTATTAGGTGGATTAGCTTCATTCGTACCACGTATTCAATACACATATGACCTTTTAGAATCGTTTCCGAAGGATATGCCTTCACGTGAAGGGTTTACGTTAATTAGTGATCATTTTTCAGCTGGAGAACTAGCGCCAGTAAAAGTTGTTGTTAATACGAAAGGAAAAGAGCTTCCTATTAAACAAGAGATAGAGAAATTTTCTTTTGTAAATACAGTGAAAGAGCCAAAAGAGGGAAAAGAAAATAAACAAATACAAATGTATGAAGTTTCTTTAGCGGAAAATCCGTACGCAATTGAAGCGCTAGATCAAATCCCTAAATTGAAAAATAGTGTAGAAAAAGTATTAAAAGATGCGGGGATTAATGATGTTGAAGGTCAATTGTGGATTGGTGGAGAAACAGCGTCACTATATGACACAAAACAAATTACGGAACGTGATGAAGCAGTTATTATTCCAGTAATGATTAGTATTATAGCTTTACTATTACTTGTCTACTTACGATCAATTGTAGCGATGATTTATTTAATAGTAACAGTTGTTTTATCATTCTTCTCTGCATTAGGAGCAGGATGGATATTACTTCACTTTGGTATGGGAGCGCCGGCAATACAAGGGGCGATACCGCTATACGCATTCGTATTTTTAGTTGCTTTAGGTGAAGATTATAATATCTTTATGGTTTCAGAAATATGGAAAAACAGAAAGACACAAAATCACTTGGATGCAGTAAAAAATGGTGTTATACAAACAGGAAGTGTCATTACATCCGCAGGTTTAATTTTAGCAGGAACTTTTGCGGTGTTAGGTACGTTACCGATTCAAGTTTTAGTTCAATTTGGTATTGTGACGGCAATTGGAGTTTTACTTGATACGTTTATTGTAAGACCGTTACTTGTACCGGCAATTACAGTTGTTTTAGGTCGCTTTGCTTTTTGGCCAGGGAAACTTTCAAAAAAGAGTGAAGAAATACAAAAAGTGGATGCATAGTTAAAAAAGCCGAGGATATTTTCCTTGGCTTTTTTCTATGTAGTTCATTAATTTTTTGAAGTCAAATCATCAGTTACAGCGTGATCAGCATCTTCAATGGTTGTTTCGGGCATTCCGTATAAGCCGTTCATTGCTTGTTCTTCGCTAGTTAAATTTGCAGTATTATTATTGTGAATAGATGTAGTGTTTTCGATAACATTTACTTTTTTATTTTCATTTTTATCATGCATGTTTGAATCCTCCAAACGTCATTTGATTTATCCCGCATTAACGGACAGTAAGACCTCCACCTCAAAATTCGGCAAAAACAAAGAAGGTTAGGTGGGGGATCAACTGCCCCCACTGATTAAAGTTTCACATTATTAATAGTATGTGGATGGATTGCAAGAAATATGTGAATGGATTTTTGCAAATGTTATATAATTAAATAAAAACGTGAGTATAAATGTAAACTATAAGGAGTGAACAAGTGTGGTGAAAACAAGGAAATTAGCCTTCTAAAATAAAAATGAAATTTTAGGAGGCTAATGAAATGAAGTTTCATGTAATTGACAGAGAAAATTGGAATAGAGAGCAGTATTTTGAACATTATTTAAAATTAAAGTGTTCGTTTAGTATGACAGCGAATGTTGATATTACGATGATGCTAGAGAAAATACATCAAAAGGAAATAAAATTTTATCCGACTTTTATTTATATAATTTCTAGAATGATAAATAAACATAAAGAATTTCGAACATGTTTTAATGATGAAGGAGTTTTAGGGTATTGGGAGGAAATGATACCTAGTTATACAATCTTTCATAAAGGTGATAAATCTTTTTCAAGTATATGGACGGATTATTCTAGTGATTTCCACATTTTCTATAAAAACTATGAAGAGGATATGAAATGTTTTGCTAATGTTCATGGTCTCTTCCCGAAAGAAAATATTCCGCCAAATGTTTATCCGATTTCTGGGATACCTTGGACTAGTTTTACAGGATTTAATTTAAATATTAATAATGATGGTGATTTTCTATTACCAATTATAACTTGCGGAAAATATTTCAATGATGGAAGCAAGGTAATGCTACCTTTTTCATTGCAAGTACATCATGCGGTTTGTGATGGATATCATGCGAGTCGTTTTATAGAGGATTTACAGGAACTAGTTAATACATGTAACGAATGGCTTTAAGTAATATCAAATTTTTAATTATATAAAATTGAAAATGAATAAGCGTAAAATAAAAAGAAGAGAACATGTGTATATTACATGTTCTCTTCTTTTTATTCATTCATACTAAGTAACAGTGGAAAATATAGGTTGATTTGTAGTTTAATAGTAAAGAGAGTGATTGATTTTAATTTTCTTTATTTTATAACTATATAGATTACAAAAGTTATGAGATTGTAACAATGAAGGGGAACACAAAAATGACAATAATATCTATAGAAAAAGCTACAATTTTAGATGCTGAAAAGTTAACAGAAATAATGAAAAGAACATTTGACGAAGAAGCGAAGCGGTGGTTATGCGGCCAAGATGATGTAATTGATTATAACATTCAACCGCCAGGATATTCTTCAGTTGAAATGATGAAATATTCAATTGAAGAATTGGATTCTTACAAAGTGATAATGGATGAAAAAATAATCGGGGGAATTATAGTTACGATCTCTGGTAAATCGTACGGAAGAATCGATCGTATTTTTGTAGAGCCTTTTCTTCAAGGAAAAGGAATTGGATCAAGGATTATTAAGTTAATAGAAGAAAAATTTCCGAACATAAGGATTTGGGATCTTGAAACATCTAGTAGACAAGTTAATAATCATCATTTTTATAAAAAAATGGGCTATGAAATCATTTTTAAATCTGAAGATGAGTATTGCTATGTAAAAAGAAAAAATGTAGGTGCAGGTGAAGAGAACCTAATTAAAAATAAAGATATGAAAAATGGTCAATACGAAAACTGTAATTTGGTTCATACAGAATATTATCAAGTAAATTTAAAAAATAGTGCATTTGTTGGTAGTAATATAATGCATATGAATATGAGTAATTGTAATGTAAGTCAATCAAAGTTTAGGAATATAAACTTTAGAAGGTCTTCATATGCAGATTTAAATCTTTCTAGTAGTACATTTAATTTGGTGACATTAGGTGGAGTGCAATTCAAAAATACAAGTCTTGGAGATGAGAAGGAACCTCTTTCATTTGAAAACTGTGATTTGGAAGGTAGTACAATGCATAATAGTAACCTGAAAAATATTGAAATAGTAAATTGTGATGTAACTGGTATGAAAATAAATGGTATTCCAATAGAGAATTTTCTTGAGCTATATAATAAGGTGAAAATTTAAAGTATAGGGTTATTAGGTTGTTAGGATAAGGTGTTTGGAAACTAAGTGTTATACTAAAATAATTATGTAGAAATAACATAAAGACATACATGTGGGGAATGATTTAATATAGGTTTCTAGAATGATAATATAATTCTATTTATATGGAGGGTGAGGAATATGGAAATCAGCATACGAGCAGTAGAAATACAAGATGCTAGAGCAATTCATCGTATATGTATACAGGATGAGGTTTTACCTTATATGGTTTTCTTACCTAGCATGCGTGTAGACGCTATGGAAAATAGAATTCGAAACTTAGCACCAAATCAATTTGAATTTGTTGCAGAGTATGACGGGGAAGTAGTAGGGTTTATTGGCTTAACACAAAGTCCGGGACGAAGATCTCATTCAGGCGATTTATTTATTGGGGTAGACAGTGAATATCATAATAAAGGTATTGGCAAAGCACTTCTTACAAAAATGCTTGATTTAGCTGATAATTGGTTAATGTTAGAGAGAGTAGAACTTGGTGTATTAGAAACGAATCCGAAAGCAAAAGATCTATATGAAAAATTTGGGTTTGTAGTAGAAGGGGTAAAGGTAGGGAATTTAAAGGCTCACGGAAAGTTTATAAATGAAATTATGATGAGTCGTTTTAGACCTGATGGTTTAATTGTACATAATTAATATGTAAAAGCATGACAAATCAATGTCATGCTTTTTTAATTGTCATTTGCGATTCACTAGTTTCGGTTGTAATAAAAATAATGTTAATCCAATGAAAATAATTGAAATTCCTAGTGCTTGTTGTAAAGTAATGGTTTCACTCAAAATAAAATATGCTAGAACACAAGTACCAATTGTTTCACCTAAAATACTCATTGAAATAACAGTAGCGCTCATCCATTTTAATAACCAATTGAATATCGTTTGTCCTAAAATCGTTGCAATGAAAGCTAGTCCAATAAAGGACAACCAAGTTTGTGTAGCGTAATGAATGAAAGATTGTTGCTGCATATAAGCAAATATACCGAGAAAGCATGCGCTACTTCCATAACTAATTACCGAATATGGTATAAGAGATAAATCTTTACGAATGTGTTGACTAATGAAAAAGTAAGCTGTAATAATGCCGGCCGCCATAAATGCTAAAATATCTCCGTATAAAGCGTCGCCACTAATTTGGAAATCTTGCCAACCGATGACGATACTTCCTGAAATGGCAATGAGGCAACCGATAACCGCTCCTTTCGTAAATCTCTCTTTAAATAAAAAGTAACCACCAATCATTGAAAATAAAGGTTGTAACGTTACGATAACTGTAGAACTTGCTACGGAAGTATATTGTAAGGATTCAAACCATAGTACATAATGTGCAGCTAAAAATAGCCCGGATAGAAATCCGAATCCCCATTGTTTTTTTGCTAATGTTTTTAGTTCGTTTCGATTCCTTTTATTAAATAGTAATAACGGTAACAGAATTACTGTAGCAAATAATAATCGATAAAAAGCAATAATTGCCGCAGGAGCATCTGCCAATTTCACAAAAATTGCTGAAGTTGATAAGGCGAATACACCGAAAAATAAGATGAAATATGAAAAAATAGATGATTTCAAAGTCTGTCCCTCCGATAGAATGTTTATTATAATATACTTAATGCGATATAATACACAAAGGTAAGTATATAAGTCTCGGAGACGATAGAAAAGGATTATTTGCCCTTGTTTAGTAAGTCAGCACAAAGGGAATGAAACATACATTATGATGGACGAAAGGGAGTAGTTATTTTGATTCACTATCGACTTGGACAAACTGTTTTAAGTTATCGTAAGAAAAATAATATGACAATTCGTGAGTTTGCTGAGTATGCAGGGATCAGCACGTCACTGATTAGCCAAATTGAAAGAGGACATGCTAATCCTTCTTTAAATGTATTGGAATTAATTGCGAAAGCATTAAATGTGCCGCTATTTACACTTTTTATTAATGATATTGATACAGACTCACTCATTTCTAAGAAAAAAGATCGAAAAAAAGTATATCGGGAAAATAATGATCACATTGTATATGATGTATTAACACCTGATTTTATGAAAGCACGTATTGAAATGTTAATGATGGATTTAAATAAAAAAGCAAACACAACGGAAAGTCACTATTCACATGAAGATAAGGAAGAGATTGCGGTTGTCATGAAAGGGGAAGTTTATGTGGAATTAGAAGGAAAAGAATATTTTTTAGAAGAAGGTGATGTTGTACGTATCCCACCAAACGTGAAGCATCGATTTTTGAATAAAAGTGATGAATCGAATCACATTTTATTTGTATTAACGCCATCTTTAGGATGAATATAAAGTGAGTTTTATTATGGGGGATAGAAAATGGAAAATAAAAGTGTGTTAAAAGGCGGCCTTTCAATTATTTCTCAATGCAAAAAACAAACAAAGGATATTTGGCATGCACATTACGGGGCAGCTGCAATTGCTAGTTATTTTTTCATGAAGGATAATAATATTGAAGAAGAGATAGCTCGTAATATGCATTCTCATACAAAAATGATGCTGAACAAGAAAAACTTAGATGAAATCATCGATAGTAAAGAAGAAATTGATTTTCAAAGTGCTGAAAAAAAGATAATAAAATCATTGGAATATACAATTGATGAACTTCATTGGGTCGGGCATAACGTCATTTATGCGGCATTAAGTTTATTAGCTATGAAAGAGCTACAAAAATGGGGAAATAATCAAGCGATAGAAGGGATAACTGATCTTATATTATCATTTCAAAAAACAATTCCTGGTAGATCGTGGATTGGTTTTACGACGAAAGAAGTTAAACAATTAAGTATATATGACGAGATACAAAGTGAATTAAGAAATCCAAAACAATTATCTAAGTTTATTTTAAATGAACTATCGGAGTTTAAGGTTATTTATAGAGCAGAATCACATCATGATTTAATTGGCCATATGCTTACTTTTTCCCACGCAATTAATATAATGTATGATTTAGGACATAAAGATGTATTTCAACGAGGGATACGTCCGCTTTTAAAACTAGTATACGTACTGCGTGCTAGTAAAAAACTTATGCTGAATACTAAAATAAATCTACATTCTCCTATAGATCATTTGCCTTTAATTGAATCTAAACGTGCTCACGTATTACCAACTGAAAATCAATTTTGGCTAAAGGACTATAGTGAATTTGATTGGGATTTTGGACATGTTTTCAAATTCTCATATAGTTATTTTGATCATATAAAGAGAGCTCCGGAATATAAAGGTATAACCTTAGAACAATTCCGGTATGTTATTCATTCGTAATGAATTTTAATAATCTGTAAAAAGGGAGGATATAAGTTTCTTTTTTTGTTAGTAGCATATTGTTTTTTCAAATATGTAAGATTTTACATGTGTATTTTACTTTTACTAATTATGTAAGTAGGCTATACTAAATAACATACATTTTATGTTTGGAGAGAAGTAAATCGACATGGAACTAGTAAAATTGGAAAAGGTAATTGAAATAAAAAAAGAAGAACTTTTATATTTAGTATCGGATTATGGAATTCAACATGAAAAAGTACTGGCATTAAGTCAAGAAATAGACAAACTGATCAATTACTTTATGTTTTTAAAATAGAGAGAACTATGACGTGATTTGTAAATGTTATAGTTCTTTTTTATATATTCATTTACAATGATGGTTATGTACGGATTAAATGTATATAAATGTATTTGTATATAGTGTCAAATTTTTTACAGAATGCGCAAGCCGCTAGTCGAATGTAAGGAGTATTGGGTATAATAAATAAAGGAATGATTAATTGTATCGGTTAGGAGCGCAGCGCATATGAAAACAGTTGTTGTTATCGGTGGAGGTATAACGGGACTTTCTACTATGTTTTATTTAGAAAAATTAAAAAAGGATTATAATATCGATTTACATTTAATCCTTGTCGAGAAAGAAGAGTCTTTAGGTGGTAAAATCCATAGTGTTGAAGAACAGGATTTTATTATGGAATCAGGAGCGGATTCTATCGTTGCTCGCAATGAACATGTTATGCCGCTTGTAAAAGATTTAAACTTAGAAGAAGAAATGGTATATAACGAAACGGGTATTTCATACATATATTCTGATAATATTTTACACCCAATTCCTTCTGACAGTATATTTGGTATTCCGATGAGTGTCGAGTCGTTGTTTAGCAGTACGCTAGTCTCAACGAAAGGGAAAATTGTTGCTTTAAAAGATTTTATAACGAAAAATAAAGAGTTTACGAAAGATACATCACTTGCTCTATTTTTAGAAAGCTTTTTAGGAAAAGAGTTAGTGGAAAGACAAATTGCGCCGGTACTTTCAGGCGTGTATTCTGGTAAATTGAATGAGCTTACAATGGCATCAACATTACCGTATTTACTTGATTATAAAAATAAATATGGAAGTATTATGAAAGGTTTTGAAGAGAATAAAAAGCAATTTCAATCAGCAGGAAATAAAAAGTTTGTATCATTTAAAAGTGGACTATCTACGATAATTAATCGCTTAGAAGACAAGTTAACTGAAACTGTCATAAAAAAAGGTGCTGTAACGACGGCTGTAAGTAAACGAGGAGATCAATATGAGATTTCTATTGCAAATCAGGAATCAATCCAAGCTGATTATGTTGTTTTAGCAGCTCCGCATGATATAGCACAAACTTTATTACAATCTAATGAGTTAAACGAGCATTTTAATAAATTTAAAAATTCATCACTTATTAGTATTTATTTAGGTTTTGACATTCCAGATGAACAACTACCGGCGGACGGTACAGGGTTTATCGTAACAGAAAACAGTGATTTACATTGTGATGCTTGTACATGGACAAGCCGGAAGTGGAAACATACATCGGGTACACAAAAGCTTTTAGTAAGAATGTTTTATAAGAGTACCAATCCGATATATGAAACGATCAAAAATTATAGTGAAGAAGAATTAGTACGAGTCGCTTTATATGATATTGAAAAGAGTCTTGGAATTAAAGGTGAACCAGAAGTAGTTGAAGTTACAAATTGGAAAGATTTAATGCCGAAATATCATTTAGAACATAATCAAGCGGTTCAAGCATTAAATGAAAAATTGACTGCTCTATATCCTAATGTATATTTAGCTGGCGCTTCATATTACGGTGTTGGAATTGGTGCATGTATTGGAAACGGGAAGAATACGGCCAAAGAAATAATGACTACATTAAGTGAAGAGTTAAAATAATAATATAGAATACATATGTAAAAACTGTCCATTCAGTCTACTGGAGGGACAGTTTTTTATTTATTTCACTTGAATGGAAACTTTTTTAGTTCTTCCATTATTCTCTTTTATTGTTAATGTAATATTTCCAGACTCTTTAAATGAGTATGGTGAGAGTTGATAAATTTCTTTTATGTTGTGTTTTTCTTTTAGTTTATTTGTGGATATTGATACTATACTTGCCCTCCAAAATTCTTGTTTGCCTGAAGGATAATCTATGAATATTTCTGGATTTTTAAACTGTAATGTTTCCCAAGAGGCGAAATACAGTTCAACTTCTACATCTTTTTTCGGTAAGTTCGCTGAGAAATAACCGAACTCGCCCACATTACCGAAAACGGTGTAGTTTTGGTTATGTAATTTAATATCTAAATAACTAGGTTGATATGTTGCTGCGTGATAGATTCCATATGAAAGAGAGAGTGTGGCAGCGATTAATATACCAATTGAAAATGTCTTAAAGCTATTTCCTTTAAAGTTAGTCATCATGGATGAGTTTGGTGTGAATTTTTTTGCGAATAAAAAAATAAGCAAAATGAGTAAGAGGGCTAAGCTGATGAATATATACATAGAATTTTTACACCTCCATAATAGAATGGAATATTTTCTATATTTTAACATTAATGTATGAATTAGTCTGTTGTTTTAGAATGGAAATTATTCTTATAATGAGCGAACGGATGTATCTGGAGGGATATTGGTATTATGTAAAGCGAAATAAGCAAAATATAAATTACATTATATGACCAAGGCGGTAATCAACAAGTAAGAAGGTATACTCTTACTTGTTATAGAATAAAAAGGAAAAGAGTCATTAGAAATATTTGATTAGTGGGACATTGAGGACTTGCCTAATTATGAATATTTTTTCTGCTATAATAAATTAGTAGAGAGAAAGGAGTGATCCTGTGGTATTCCCTATATTAGAAACAGAGCGCTTGCGTTTAGTTGAAATAGAACAATCTTATTGTCAAAAAATATATGAAATCTTTTCATTGGATGAAGTTACATGTTATTACGGTATGAATTCTTTTACGGAATTTGGCCAAGCTTCACGTATGATTGAATCTTTTTCGAAAAATTACTTTGAGAAAAAGGCAATACGATGGGGGATTGTGTTAAAAGAAACAAACACTTTAATTGGGACAATTGGGTTGAATAATTTACAATTATGGAGTAAACGATCTGAAATAGGGTATGATTTGCATCCGCGTTATTGGGGGCAGGGATATGCTTCGGAAGCAGCCGGGGAAATCATTCATTATGGATTTCAAGATTTAGGTTTATATAGAATTGGAGCTATTACATATCCTGAAAACGTTACTTCTTGTAAAATGCTATCTAAAATAGGTTTTCAAAAGGAAGGTTTGTTACGCGGCTATATTCATCAAGGAAATAAACAACACGATGCATTGTTATATTCTATAGTGCGAACAGATGTAGAGGAATTAAATATTTAATAAAAACCCCTCTTATTAAAAGAGGGGTTAAGTAAAATTAACCTAACTTAGGTAATAAACGTTCTCCGCTTTTCATGCTACTTTTACATAAAGGGCATTTAGGTTCTTCTTCAAATGAAAAGTTCTTTCTCATCCATCCTAAACAATCCTCTGATTCACATTCCCAAACAGGTGTTTGTTCTGGTGGTACTTCTGCTACATCGTTCTTTCGATTGCGATACATGTAACCACTCCTTTTATGTAAAAAATTTTAGTTATATATTAAAAAGGTTGTTAACCGAGCTGGTAACAACCTTTTTATTGTTTGAATTATAGCTTTACAACGTTTTTAGCTTGAGGTCCACGGTTACCGTCTTCAACTTCGAAGCTAACTTCTTGACCTTCGTCAAGAGACTTGAAGCCGTCGCCAGTGATAGCTGAGAAGTGAACGAATACGTCGTTACCGTCTGCAACTTCGATGAAACCGAAACCTTTTTCGCTGTTAAACCATTTTACTTTACCTGTTAATGTCATGGTAATGCCTCCTAAAATTTAAAAAGATTACAATATGATCGGCCTTATTTGAATGAAAATAAAAGTTCACATATTATCAAAAACCCATAAGGAGTACGAAATGGTCCTGATTGATACTTGATAATATGCAAAGAAAATATATTGTTAAATTGACCTTAATTACTATCTTACAACAAATGGTGTGAAATAGCAAGTGCTGGTAATACCAGTGAGTAATTTGGGCGATAATGGTAAAACGCACAAAGACATCTCTTTTATTTATATATTATTCCTAATCTGAATGTATTCCAAACAGAAATCATTTATATAAAAAAGTATGTTTAAAGGAAACGGTATATTTTTTAAGAATAAAGATGATTACAATAATTAGGAGGATGAATATTGCAAAATAAACAATTTAAAATAATCGAAGCAGCAAAAGAAGGAAGAAGGAAAGTTCACCCTGTCTTTGCTGTTATACTTGCAATTGTATTTTTGACTTTAGGTGAATTGTTTATGTTATTTATGCTGTTTTTACCGAAAACAGAAACAACTTTTATGAAGGCAATTTATAGCAATATTGAGATGATATTAACGTTTGGCGGGGCTATATTTTTTGTGTTTTTATGGATTAAATTTGTAGAGAAAAGGTCGTTTTCATCTATTGGTTTTTGGAATGAGCAATGGATGAGAAAGTATTTGAGAGGGGCACTAATAGGGTGTATTTTCATTTCGATACCAGTAATTTTACTCATATTAACAGGAAATGTAAAACTACAAATGCAAGAAATTACGATGACAGTTATATTTGGTATTGTAGGATCTTTAGTCGCATTTTTAATACAAGGGGCCACTGAAGAAATTGTTGTAAGAGGTTGGTTATTCCCAGTTCTTTCTGTTAGAAGCCGTATATGGATTGGAATTGTTGTGACGTCCTTTTTATTTGGTTTTCTTCATTTGCTTAATCCAGGAATTACAATTCTTTCAATATCGAATATAATATTAGTTGGCGTATTTGCAGCTTTTTACGTTTTAAAGGACAGTAGTCTTTGGGGGATTTGTGCATGGCATTCCATTTGGAATTGGGCACAATATAACGTTTATGGCTTTGCCGTTAGTGGAATGACGATATATTCAACACCACTATTTAAACCTGTAAAAAATGGCAATGAAGTCCTTCATGGAGGCTCATTTGGGATTGAAGGTAGTATTATTACAACAATAATGCTTTCTATCGCTTCAATTGTTTTATGGAGACAGTTATGGGGGAGAAGAGCGAAACAACGAGATTTTAGTTAATGAAAGTGGGAGAAACTATGGGGATTATAGCGTTTGAGGGAGCGAGTGCTGTTGGGAAAAGTACAACATGCCGTGAACTAGAAAACAATTATGGAGCCTTCATTATACCTGAAGTGAATTTTTTATTTGAAAGACCAAAAAATGAACATAGAACATGGTATTTTGAAAAACAAGTAGAGCGCTGGAATATGGCAGTGCAAAAATCGCAGCAATATGAATTAGTAATACTTGATGGGGATATATATCAGCCACTTAGTTATAATTGGTGTTTTCATTTTGATATATTTAATCAGCCTTTATCTTTAATAGAAAACTTTTATAAAGAAAAGATGATAAATAGGGAAATTGGTTTTCCAGATCAATATTTTTATTTGTACACGAATGATGAAGAACCTAGAAAACGAAAAGAATTTGATGAGACGAGAAGCAGAAGAAACTTTGAAAAACATTTACATATATCAAAATCGTTGCAGTGTTATTATGAAAATTTAAATACCGTCACAGACGGGTACTGTAAATTGATTGAAGCAAAAAGTATAAAGTCGAATGAATTAGAAATTGTGAAAAGTTTAAACAGCTTAAACGTATGTGAAGATAGACGTTTTGATGTTTCGAGGTTAGATGCTATTACGGAGTGGTTAAAAGAAAATCGTGCATAAAGTAAAAACAACGAGTGTTGTAGAAGGCGCTCGTTGTTTTTTGTTTCCATATAAATATAAAGGGAAATTTTGTAGAATATTTTTGGATTTTGACGGAATAATCTTTCAATTTTACAAAAAAAGAAATACAATATAAGGAAATATATATAAATAATATGGTAGGGGATGGGATGAACTATTTTGAATGAAGGAACTGTTTTATATAAGAAATAATGAGGTAGTAAGAACAGAGATATTTGGGAGGAAATAAGCGAGATGAAAACACTATTTAAAATAATCGGTATTATAGCTGGTATGGCAGTAATCGGAGTAGGTTTAACATATGGTATGCTTTATTATTTGAATAATAGTAAACCAGTTGCGAAAAAGTCAACGCCAGCAGCTCCGGCAGTAGAAGTGCTAGCTGATAGTAATGTAAAAGCCGAAGATGCGAAGCTTTTAGAAAATGGCAATCATTCATTACCTAATAGTGGTTTTAATAAAAATTTTAAATGGACAGATGAGAACATACAGACAGCGTTACATGAAATGGCACACCAAAAAACGAAAGCTGAACAAAAATGGGGCTATATTTTTATCACACAAGAACGTATTGAAAGTTTACTTGAAATTATAAATAGTAATGATGTTGCACAAAAAAATACATATGTGGATATTTTAGAACGATGGAAACAAGGGGAATATGAAAAGGTTGATGTGGATCATAATAAAATTTGGAAATTGCAAAGTGGGAATTTAGGAGAAGGAAAAGGAATAATGTCGCAAGCTGAACAAAAAGAATTAATTAATCAAGTGTTTATGCAAAAAGGTACATATTCAGGTAGTAAATTAATTGCAGGTGGGGGACAGGCTAACAAATAATATACTTATCAATGAAAAAGAGTAAGTGCTTTTTAGGCAGTTACTCTTTTTTTGTGCACATTTTTAATAATTTAGCCTCGCTCTAGTAAGGAAAGAAACGACTGTAGTACCGGGGAAATCCATCTAGATTTATGATAGATTACATGACTTTGAATAACGGCTGGAGTTTCGATAGGTTGAAAACGTATTTGTTCCTTTTGACAATTCTCTTGTACAACGATGTAAGGAAGAATTGAAATTCCTAATTCACACATAACAGCTTGTTTAATGACTTCAACATTAGAAGTTTCAAATGTTTTTTCTAGAATATTTCCACTTTGACGCAAAAAACGATCGACCATTGGTCGATAACCGCAGCTTTGTTCTGTAAAAATAAACTGAGTATCCTGTAATAAACGAAATGGATTTTCCTGTACGGGGGAATGAATAGGTAAAATCCATCCGAATGTTTCATTACAAAAAGTACGTATAATAAAATCGTTATGTGCTATACTTTCACCAATTAAGAAGATAACATCTGTTTCTCCTTCATGTAGCTTTTTCAGTGCATGTTCATTTGTAGTAGTCTCAAGAACGATATTTACTTTCGGATTTTGCTGTTTGTAAGTACGTAATAATTGTGGTAAACGGTACACTGCTAACGATTCGTTAGATGTAATACTTAACGTCCCTTCCAAATAATCATTATTTTGAGGGATTTCTTGTGCTTTTTCATAAATAGCAAGTAATTCTAATGCATAAGGATGAAATTGATGACCTGCTTTTGTAAGAAGTACTTTTTTCCCTAATCGATCGAAAAGAGGGATATGTAAGTCGTTTTCTAATGCTTTTATATGCCCTGTAACAGTAGATTGCGCATAACCTAATGCAAGAGCAGCTTTAGAAAAACCGCCATGCTTAACAATGGCACAAAATGTTTTAACATGTCTCATTTCCATAAGTGACCCCTCTTTTAATATCATGATTTGTGAATGATTATATCATGTATTTCAATTTTTCAAATGATTAAATTTCTTTTAATATTATGTTGTGGGGAAATTCATGTAAGCAGTATTGGAGGAGAAAAAATGAGTAAAAAGAGCTATCATGTAGCTGTTGTTGGAGCTATAGGTGCAGTAGGTCAGAAAATTATTGAACTGTTAGAACAAGAAACAAAGTTTAATATAGCTGAAGTTACATTCCTTTCGTCAAAACGATCTGCTGGTAAGAAAGTACAATTTAAAGGGCGAGAGATTACAATACAAGAGGCAAAAACAACTAGTTTTGAAAGTGTAGATATTGCCTTTTTCAGTGCTGGAGGAGAAGTGTCTAGACAATTTGTAAATCACGCAGTTTCTAGTGGCGCAATCGTAATTGATAACACAAGTGAGTACCGAATGGTGCACGATGTACCGCTCGTTGTTCCAGAGGTTAATTCACACACTTTAAAGGAGCATAACGGTATTATTGCAGTTCCGAATTGTTCAGCATTACAGATGGTAACAGCTCTTCAGCCAATCCGAAAATCATTCGGTTTAGAACGAATTATCGTTTCCACTTATCAAGCTGTATCAGGTTCTGGAATTCATGCGATTCATGAATTAAAAGAACAAGCTAAGTCGATGCTTACAGGTGAAGAAGTGAAGAGTGCTATATTACCAGTGAAAAAAGATAAAAAGCATTATCCAATTGCGTTTAATGTACTGCCTCAAGTAGATATATTCACTGATAATGATTTCACTTTTGAAGAAGTAAAGATGATTCAAGAGACGAAGAAAATTTTAGAAGACCCAAACCTGAAAATGGCAGCTACTTGTGTACGTGTTCCAGTTGTATCAGGTCATTCAGAATCAGTTTATATAGAACTTGAAAAAGAAACAACTGTTACAGAAATTAAAGAAGTACTGCTCGATGCACCAGGTGTTATTTTACAAGATAATCCTAGTGAACAGCTGTATCCAATGCCATTATATGCAGAAGGGAAAATAGATACGTTTGTCGGAAGAATTAGGAAAGACCCTGATACGCCAAAAGGATTCCATCTTTGGATCGTTTCCGATAATTTGTTAAAAGGTGCGGCTTGGAATTCAGTTCAAATCGCAGAGACGTTGGTGGAAAAGGGAATCATTTAGCATAATAGAGTTACACATGTATTATAAGAACTAGGAAACTATTGATTGTAAAAGTATCCTAGTTTTTATTTTAGTGAGAATTTAAAATGAATTAGTTTTTATAGTGTTTTTATAAATATCCATTAGTTTTGTAAAGAATGTACTGTTATTTTTAGTTGCTCAATAAATTCTCGAGTTGCAGCGCACATATATTTATCTTTTCTATAAATCAGTCCTATATCTATAGTTGGAGTAGGATCTTCTATTTTAATAGCTTGAATGTTTTCGTTTTGCAAAAAGTCTATATACGGTTTGGGTAACACTGTAATTCCCATACCTTTTGAAACCATTTGAATTAAAGATTCCATCGTACTAATTTCTAAAATTGGTTTTGGTTTGAAGCTAAAGTTTTGACAATAGGTCGTAAGTAGTTCTGTTAAATAAAAGTTTTTTGGTAGAAGGATTAAAGGGTAGTTCTGTAATTCTTTAATAGACACGTGATCAAGCTCACTTAAAGGATGACCGATTGGAATAACTAATGTAAGTTCACTTTTATATAGCGGGATAGAAACAATTTCTTTATCTTGTACCGGGAGAAATGTAATACCAATATCTAATTCGTTTTGAAACAATTTTTCGCGAATTTCTCCTGTGCGAAGTCCTAACACAGAAAGCTCAATGTTTGGATAAAGAGTATTGAAGTGTAAAAGGGTTGGCGGTAGTAAATAATTTACAACGGTTAACAATGAGCCGATTGTTAAGGATCCGTACTGTAATCCATTTAAGTCCTGGATAGCAGAACGGGCTTGTTCGACTTTATGAAAAATGGTTTTACTATGTGATAATAAAATCTTTCCTGCTTCAGTTAAAGATATCTTTTTACCAATTCGATCGAAAAGTGGCATTCCTACTTCATGTTCTAACGCACGTATTTGTTGACTTAGTGAAGGTTGGGAAATGTTTAATTTTTCGGCTGCCTTTGTGAAATGCAATTCTTTCGAAACAGCTAAAAAGTATTCTAATTGTCGTAATTCGATTGGAATCACCTCAAATTTAATCATAGGATATACCTATCATTATTATATAAATAATTGAATTGAACAATGGTTTTGTGCGATTTATAATCACTTTATTAGAAATAGATTGATGATAAAGATTAGATGAGGTGAAGAGGAATTGTTGAAATCGAGCGTATTACCAGGCAGTTATTCAAAAGTACTTCAAAAAAGGTATGAGGAGGCTGTACCGACAGGAATATATCATTTAACACCTTTATATGTAAAAAAAGCTAGCGGAGCGATCATTACAGATGTAGATGGGAATCAGTTTATTGATTTTGCTGGTGGTATTGGAATGCAAAATGTTGGTCATTGTCATCCGAAAGTTGTAAGAGCGGTACAAGAACAAGCAAAGTCATTTATTCATCCTTGTTTTCATGTAACTCCATATGAAAACTATATTGCTTTAGCAGAGAAAATTAATGAAAAAATACCAGGAACAAGTAAGAAAAAAACGATGTTTGCAAATAGTGGTGCGGAAGCGATTGAAAATGCTGTAAAAATCGCACGTAAAGTAACAGGGAGAAGTAAAGTAATTTCGTTTGAACGAGGATTTCATGGGAGAACATTAATGACGATGTCTTTATCAACGAAAGAAAACCCATATAAAGCAGGATTTGGCCCGTTCGTTTCAGACATGCATATATTGTCGTATCCGTACTATTACAGAGCTGCAGAAGGAGTTTCTTCTGAAGAAGTGGATTCTCAAGTCATCTATCAGTTTGAAAAATTTTTAGAGGAAGTATCACCTGAAAAAGTAGCGGCAATCGTAATGGAACCAGTACAAGGAGAAGGGGGATTTATTGTTCCTTCCATTTTATTTGTAAAACGAATCCGGGAAATTTGTGATCAATATGGAATTTTAATGATCATGGATGAAGTGCAAACTGGATTTGGCAGAACTGGAAAATGGTTTGCAACGGAACATTTTAATATAGAACCTGACATTATTGCATTATCAAAATCAATAGCTGGAGGCTTACCATTAAGTGCGATTGTTGGGCGCGCTGAGTTTATGGATGTTCCTGGAAGGGGGCAAATCGGTGGGACCTTTGCAGGAAGTCCGTTATCATGCGCAGCCGGTCTTGCTGTATTTGAAATTATGGAAGAAGAAAACCTAGTTGAAAGAGCTCAACAAATTGGAAATAGAATAATGTCACATTTACATGCAATGCAATTAAAATACGAAGTCATAGGTGACGTTCGTGGAATTGGTGCAATGGTTGCAATGGAACTTGTAACGGATCGTATAACAAAAGAACCAGCAAAAGAACTAACAGTACAATTAATTGATGAATTCTGGAAGAATGGGCTTATAAGTATTGGGGCAGGGATATTTGATAATGTACTACGTTTTTTACCGCCTCTAGTTATTTCAAATGAAGAAATTGATAAAGGTTTTGAAATAATAAATCAATCTTTTAAAAAATTGTGCGGAAAGTGAGAGAGGCAATTATGATGAATAAATTATATGAGGTACTATCACTAAATATAGGACTCCCAAAAGAAGTTATGTATGGAGGAAAATTAATTCATACGGGTATAAATAAAACGAAAACAAAGGAACCTATATATTTATCATTTTTAAAATTTAAAGGTGATGGTCAGGCGGATTTAGTTCATCATGGAGGGGTGGATAAAGCGGTTTGTGTGTATTCGGGTGAACATTATAGTTATTGGGAAGAAACATTGAATCAAGATCTTGAATATGGAGCATTCGGAGAAAATATAACAGTAAGTGGTATGCGTGAAGAGGATGTTTGTATCGGTGATACGTTTGAGCTCGGAGAAGCGATAGTACAAGTAACGCAACCAAGGCAACCTTGTTTTAAGTTAGCTAAGAAATACAATATTCCAAAGTTACCACTGTATTTTCAAGAAACAGGATATACAGGATTTTATTTTCGTGTATTAAAAGAAGGGTGGGTATCGCCAGTTGATACGTTAAAGTTGCTGAAGTCTGATCCAATAAGTATTACAGTAGCGTTTGCTAATCGTATTATGCATAAGGAAAAACAAAATATAGAAGGGATAAAGAGAATTTTAGAAGTACATGCACTTTCTACTAGTTGGAGAAAGACATTTGAAAAGCGACTGAGGGGAGAAGAAATAAATACGAAGGAGAGGCTTGAAGGAATAAAAGAATAAAAAAATATTTTTATAAATAGTGCATTTCTAATAGTAAAAACTAACTAGAAAGCACTGTTTTTATATAATAACCTTATTAATATACAAAAATCTTAATATTTTTTTATTCGACTTTTTTTCTAATTGTGAAAACATAAAATTAATTGGATTATTTTTTTATATTTTATGATAGTATATTGATTTGTAAGACCTATTATTTTAAGGTCAGGTCATATAACCATATATAATTTTATGGAATTGAAGTATGGAGGGACAACATGGGGAATGTTGAAAAATTTGCAAATCTTCTAATAGAAGAACCGAAAAGAGAGCAGTTATTTCCTTTATTTGAAGAAGTGTTTGGTATTGAGAGTCAAACATTACGTGATTTTACGGAGAAAGGATATTGGGATTATACATATAAAGCTTTATCATTTTTACAAGATAACAAAGTGATTGCGAATGTTGCTGCATTTTCACTTCCGCTTTTAATGAATGGTGAAAAAATAAATGCAGTGGGTATTCAATCGGTAATGACACATCCGAATCATCGTCGACATGGGTTAATGAAACAATTGTTTAGTAAGATGATAGAAGAAATTGATGAGCAATGTGAGTGTGCGCTTTTATTTACTGAAAATCCAGAACTATATAAACCATTTGGTTTTCAAATTGTGCAAGAATATTTGATGGAACTATCATACGAAAACAAGAGTGATAAAGATTCTCAACTTAAAAAGTTAGATTTTTATAATGAAGAGGATAGACAATTAATACATGAGATGATTGAAAATGGCCAAAGGCTTTCTAATACATTTTCAACGTTAAATTACCGCTCTTCGTTTTATTTAAATATGTATGATTCAACATGGAATGAAAACCTATATTATTCAGAGAAATTAGATACGTTGATTGTTTTTACAATAGAAAATCAAAAACTAAAATTATATGGAGTGTTTGCTCCGGTACTTCCGATTTTAGATGAATTATGTGAGGAAATCTCTGGGGAATTTAAGGAGATTGAATTTTATTTTTGCCCAGATCAATTAGGAATTGATGATGTACAATATACAGAATTACAGACTAGTAAGTATTTAATGGTTCGAAGTAATAAGGAATTAGATTTTAAAGGTTATAAATTCCCAGTGTTAACCGAGTTTTAAATATTAATTTAATTGCTTTTTTATGGAAGAATTATGAAAACATCATATATACCAAATCATATTGAGCAACTTACCGTAATGAATGTACCTAAATATTACAAACTGGAAGAAAATCATACATTCATTGTCCATTCGAAGGCAGAAACAGATTTTGGCTGAAAACACATTATGGCTTTGAAATAATGAATGGTCATGTATTTTATAATGAGATTATGACAGATTTTCAGGCTGAAGTTCAGTTACGTATGAGTCCAAATGCGACATACGATCAAGCAGGTCTTTTTGTTATGATTTCGGAGAACTGTTGGTTAAAAACTTCTTTAGAGTATATCCCTGAGGGGCCATCTCATTTAGGTGCTGTCGTAACGAATAATGGATATTCTGACTGGTCAACGCAAGATTATCCAACTGAAGCAGCTAAGCAACAACTTCGTTTTCGAATTATTCGAAAACGCGGTGATTATTCAATATATGTGAAAATAAGTCAGCGATGGGAACAAATAAGAATCGCTCATTTAATGGAGGATATAGGGAATGAGCCTGTTAAAATAGGCTTTTACACGTGTAGTCCTTCTAAAAATAAAGGATTTGAGACTGAGTTTTTCGATTTTACAATTGAAGAAATATAGATAAAAAACCGCATTCTTTTCATTAAGAATGCGGTTTTTGTATTTGTATATTTATAAAGCACATTTATTGACCGAAAAGTCATTAATGCTTATCATTTAATAATGTTAAATATTAATTTGCATAATATAATAAAAGTAAAGAAGAAATTACAAACTATAGGGTTTAAATAAGGAGGGGTATGAATTACTCAGTGGTAATTTCATGGAAAAAGGAGATTATGTATGAAATCATTTCGCAAGCTATTACAGTATTTAAAACCATACATGTTCTTCGCTATTATTGGACCGCTATTTATGGTACTTGAGGTTGCGATGGACTTAATTCAACCGACTATTATGCAACATATTATTGATGTTGGGATTGCAAATAGGGATTTGAATTATGTAATAAAAATGGGGCTTCTTATGATAGGAGCAGCGGCACTTGGGTTAGTTGGAGGACTTGGGTGTATGATGTATTCTACAAAAGCAGCTGTAAATTTCGCTACAGACATACGAAAAGATGTGTTTACAAAAATAGAAACATTTTCTAGTAAAAATCGGGATACATTTGGAACCGGAAAATTATTAACGATTGTGACAAATGATATTACATCAATTCAATCGGCGATGACGATGACTTTACGTGTTCTCGTTCGTGGCCCTTTGTTATTTATCGGAAGTATAATTATTGTTTTTGTAACAGCGAGGGAGTTATTTCCAATATTACTTGTAGTTGTACCAATTTTATTACTTGCGATTATTTTAATTGCAAGTAAAGCGAGTGGAACGTTTAAAAAGGTGCAAGAAGCATTAGATAAAGTGAATACAAAGTTACAAGAAAATTTATCTGGTGTACGTGTTATAAAAGCGTATGTAAGACAAAAATATGAAATTTCTCAGTTTGGAAATGTGAATACAAATTTAACGAAGATAAATATTCAAGCTGTGCAACTTATTTCCTTAATGATGCCAATTATTATGCTAGTTGTAAGTGGTGGGATTGTCGCAACACTATGGATTGGTGGAGAAAAAGTATTTAATGGAACTCTTCAAGTAGGTGCGATTTTAGCATTTATAAACTATTTGAATATCATTTTAATGGCACTTATGTCTATTAGTATGGTATTTATTCAAATTGCTCGAGCTTTTCCATCTGCGGATCGTGTACAACAAGTCTTAAATACTGAAGTTGATATTATGAACGAAGCTAACGCAATTGAACCTGAGAAAATCGAAGGAAATATTGATTTTAAAGATGTTAGTTATAGTTATACGAAAAATAATGAATACGTTTTAAAAGATATTTCATTCAGCATACGTAAAGGTGAAAAAGTAGGAATTATCGGTTCTACAGGGAGTGGTAAGTCTACTTTAGCTAAACTGCTACCACGCTTATATGATATTGAGCAAGGTGAAATTTGTATTGACGGAATAAATGTTAAGAGGTACGATTTACAAAAATTGCGTGCTTCAATAGGTTTTGTACCTCAAACGGCATTGTTGTTCTCAGGAAGTATAGAAGAGAATTTACGTTACGGTAAAGAAGATGCAACACACGATGAATTGGAAACAGCAGCTTCATCTGCGTGTGCGACTGAGTTTATTAACAAGTTGGAAGAATCGTATCATTATAACTTAACACAAGGTGCGACGAATTTATCAGGTGGACAAAAACAACGTGTATCCATTGCGAGAGCGCTTGTGAGAAAACCATCTATTCTTATATTAGATGATTCTACATCAGCAGTTGATGCGAAATCAGAAGCGAACATTCAATCGGCATTAAGAACAGAATATAAAGGAACAACGACATTATTAATTGCTTCTAAAATCTCATCTATAATAGATGCTGATAAAATTCTCGTATTAGATAATGGTGAATTAGTTGGTGATGGTACACATGAACAACTGCTAGAACAATGTGAGGTATATCAGGAAATTTATCTTTCCCAAGGTGGTAATTTGCATAAAGAAGGTGGGAAAGAACATGCGTAATTTTCAAGGACAATTTGCTAATAAAGGTGGACGTAACTCGCCTAAGAGTGGAAAAGTTAAAAATACTAAAGGTACTGTAAAGCGGATTTGGAACTATATGGGGTATGAAAAGGCTGCTCTAATGTTCGTTATATTTCTAGTATTTGTTACGACATTACTTGGGTTATTAGGTCCATATTTTATGGGAGTAATTATAGATCAATATATTGTACCGAAAGATTTAAACGGTACGGCAAGAATGTGTATGTTACTTATTGCAATTTACGGTGTAACGGTGCTTTTAACGTGGTTACAAACGTATGTCATGATTAATGTTGCATTAAAGACAATTCAAAAAATACGACAAGATATATTTGAGAAAATCCAAACGCTTTCTTTACGGTTCTTTGATGTACGTTCTCAAGGTGATTTAATGAGCCGTGTGACAAATGATATTGACAATTTAAATCAAGCGTTGACGCAAAGTGTCGTACAGATTATTTCATCAGCGTTAACCTTTATAGGTGTGACGATTGCGATGTTCTCATTAAATTGGATTTTGGCACTTGTAACTTTAATTACAGTACCTATTATGTTTTTCGTTACAAAAAAACTTGTTGCATATAGTGGTAAAAACTTTGCAAAGCGTCAAAAAGATTTAGGAGAATTAAATGGTTTTATTGAAGAAGCTATAACAGGCGCGGATGTTACAACGTTATACGGGAAAGAAAAAGAAACCGTACAAAATTTCAATAAAATTAATGAACAACTAAGAATTTCAGCAACGAAGGCTGATACATTTTCAGCTTTTATTTTTCCGAGTATGAACTTTATTAATAACTTAGGAATGGGGCTTGTAATTGGGACTGGATCCGTTATGGTATTAAACGGTATGACAACAGTAGGTGTCATTGCGGCGTTTATTAATTATTCTCGTCAATTTTCAAGACCACTAAGTCAATTTGCAACGTTAATGAATACGATTCAAGCGGCAGTTGCGGGTGGAGAACGTGTTTTTGAAATTATGGATGAGGTACCAGAAATTCAAAATAAAAAAGACGCATTCGTTGTACAAAATATACATGGGCATGTTGAACTTGAGAATGTTTCGTTTGGTTATGTGGAGAATAAAACAATTTTAAAAGAAGTAAGTCTTAAGGCACAGCCTGGAGAGACAATTGCTTTAGTTGGTCCAACGGGATCGGGAAAAACAACAATCATAAACTTATTAACTCGATTTTATGATATACAGCAAGGACAAATTCATATTGATGGAAAAGATATAAAAGATTATGATATCAATTCTTTACGAAGTAAAATAGGAGTAGTTTTACAAGATACGTATTTATTTGCTGGGACAATTATGGATAATATCCGTTATGGACGATTACATGCAAGTGATGAAGAAGTAATCAATGCAGCAAAGGCTGCATCGGCACATTCTTTTATTAAACATTTACCGAAACAATATGAAACAGAGATTGCTTCAGAAGGATCGAATTTAAGTCAAGGACAAAAACAACTTCTTGCGATTGCAAGGGCAATTTTAGCAGATGCGGACATATTAATTCTTGATGAAGCGACATCTAATATTGATACGAGAACAGAATTGCAAATTCAAGCAGGATTAAACAATTTAATGAGAGGTAGAACGAGTTTCGTAATCGCTCATCGACTCAAAACGATTGAAAAGGCAGATCAAATCCTAGTTATAAAGGATGGGAGTATTTTAGAAAGAGGGAATCATGAATCTCTCATGGAAGATCGAGGATTTTACTTTGAATTGTATACGAGTCAGTTTAAAATTTAATAATAATATTCATGTGGTGCGGTTTCTGTAGAAAAGAGAAACCGCATTTTTAATGATTGTAAACATTGCTAAACCCAATAGTCTTTCATTAAATACTTTGACAGTATCACCTTGAATCTCTGGTAAAACATATGAATAGCGTTTGAGGTTGCAAAAATGCGGATTAAACATAGTTAAGTTACAAAAAGGGTAGAATATACAGTTGTTCAGGTATGTAATTTATGTGTTTTTTTAGAATTACGAGTTGTTAGTAAAAACTAGCGGCCTCAGTGACAGATGGTAGAAATAGTTTACGTGGTATTGTAATAATCTCAAGCGCTATCTGCGTTGAATATAGGAGTATTTGAGTTAAATCTAAAGCGAGTGTTAAAAGTATTATGAAGCTTGTAAGAATTACAAAACTACCCCAAAAGAAACTTTTTGAAGTGTTGCGGAAATCTTTTATTAAGGAAAAGAAAGAAAAAAATGCGGTAACAATAAGAATGAAAATTTTATACTTATCAGACATTATAACCCTCCCAAAGAACAGTAACTTATATTATACCGTATTTTTCAGTATTATTATAAATAGACTTTAAAGTGAATATTACGAAAAAAGAAAACCACAACTAATGTTTTAAGTTGTGGTTTTCTTTTTTGAGTACTTTGTTTTAGAAGATAGATAATCTAGAATTGAAAAAACTTTAAAGGGATTACCATACTTTATTTCCGATCCAGCATCAGGTGCTCAATGAAACGGTATGAAAGGTTATAGGCTGGTAATACGAGAATAAATAAGGGCGGATCTGTGTACAACAATATTCCCATATCAAAGTTCTACTAGAGAAAAGTAGTTAGTTAAGGGCAGTATGTGAATAAAAAACAGATGGGTGTGGAAACTAAATATTTATGACATTAAGGACAAAGATTAGGAAATATAGATTGGTATGAAAAAGTACAAAAATCTAAAATTAGAATGAGCATTGAACTAGTGTATAACGATTGAAACGGCACTGAAGACTAATAAAACGGCCATAATGATGTTAAATAATTGGTTATGTTTTATTAATAATTTTTGGAATATTGAACCAAATAAACTCCAACTACATGTACTCATTAAACCGACTACACCTAGAAATAATGAAAAAAGTAGAAAACTTGAATATGAATTGTAGTAAGGGAGTATGAAAGTCGATACTACAGTCAGTCCGAATAATATCCCTTTAGGGTTAACGAATTGAAGAGAAATCCCCACTGTAAATAAGTTTTTATTATCTTTTTCACTGGGATTCGTACTGCCTTTACTAGTGAGTATTTTAAAAGCTAAATATAACATGTATGTTACACCTAAAACTTTTAAAGGGAATTCGATTATGGGTAAGATATTAAGTAGTACTACATTAAAGAAACTACATAAAGAAGTGAGGATGAAAAAGCCGAAAGCTACTCCAAAGCAAAATTGCATGCTCCTCTTTAACCCGTATTGATTGGCGTATGTCATAGCTAAAAAATTGTTAGGGCCGGGTGTGAAACTACTTATAAAAACAAATAATAAAAAAGAAAATATAGGCATTTCAAAACCCCCTTATTATTTTTGTGTGTTATAATGACCGAAAAGAACAATATAACGTGTACTTTTTATTATACATAACGGTCGTTATATTGTATATAGTGTAGGGGTGTTTTTTTATGGAAGAAATTCAACTTATTCTAGCGAAAAATTTAAAAACAATACGAGAAAAAGAAAAATTAAGTTTAGAAAAGGTTTCTCAATTAACAGGAGTGAGTAAAACGATGATTGGACAAATTGAAAGAGGAGAATCAAGTCCGACACTAACAACAATATGGAAAATTGCTAATGGATTGAAAGTGTCTTTTACTTCTTTAATCAATAATCCACAACCCGATATAAAAGTTGTTTTACGGGATGATGTTCAAGTATTGTCTGAAGATAATGGGAGATATAAAGTGTATCCTTCTTTTCCTTTTCAAGATGATAGAAATTTTGAAATGTATACAGTTGAAATAGAAACAGAAGGGGAACTGAGTTCAGAAGGGCATAAAGAAGGAGCAGAAGAATTTATAACGGTATTTGAAGGAGAATTGACAATAAAAGTGAATAATTGTCAGTATAAATTAAATAGTGGAGATTCCATTCGTTTTAAGGCCGATAGATCACACTCTTATCATAATTTAGGGAAATCGTTGACTCGATTAAGCATGACAATTTATTACCCAGCTACATAAGTGTGCATTTATATATATAAAAGATAAAACCATCTATACAAGGTGGTTTTTATTTTGTGTTAAATTACAAAAAAAGACACTCGTTTGAGTGTCAACATAGTATTGCTCTCGCGTATAGGATTGGAGTACGTTTCTCAAATACGTATTGAGAGATGGTTCGTAAAGGAGAAACTGTCTTCATATTTAATGTAACATCGGTAAGGGTGAGTGTAAATTGATAATGTATATACGGAAAATTTAGTATAGATAGTTTCTACTATAAATATAGTGCAATTTGTTCTGTGTTACGTAATCAACGCCATGAAATAATTGAGTGGTTCTTATTATTATGACAGACTTGGTATTTAATAATGTGTATTAGAAAAAGAATGAATCATTTTTTAATCGATTCGTATAATTGTTAGAGAGGCACCTGTTGAACCACCTCCAACTAAATTAACAATGGATAATATACCGAATAATTGAAGTGAAATTGTATTACCAGCAATTAAATTAGTAATTAAATTATTATTATAATTTGAAGTTGATATAGCGGGAGAAAAAATAGAGCCAGAAAGTGGAGTTGAAGCGTTTAATAGTAACCTTGTTCCAGCGAGTAGAGAAGTTGTCGTATTAACTTGATAGGTTAAATGATATCTTCCGGTTACAGGAATTGTAAATACATCGTTTGAAGCGTTAACTGTAAAATTACCGAGGCTTTGGTTATTAGAAAGTGGAATATTAGTTCCACCTAATATAACTGAGATGGGACCACCTAATGTATTATTAGCGAACATAGAGTTTGTTGTAACTATTGACCCAGTACTTCCGGTAGGTCCAGTACTTCCGGTAGGTCCAGTACTTCCAGTAGGTCCAGTACTTCCGGTAGGTCCAGTATTTCCGGTAGGTCCAGTACTTCCGGTAGACCCAGTATTCCCAGTAGGTCCTGTAAGTCTGTATGGAAGAATTATTTCAAGAGCCATTGATAGTAGTTCTTCTTTTATTTTTTCATTTTTATCTTGCATATAAATCACCTCATTTTTAAATTAGATACCAATAAGTGTAGTATTTTTAGAATGGAACTATCATTTTATTCTATTAATAGTAGTAGTTTATAGTAACGGTAAAATGTTTAATAAATATATGAATCATTTGGAAAGAAAAAGAATAGTTATGAAGTTATTTCTTAATAATAGAGTCATAATAATGTATGTTAGTTAAAAACGTGTGGAATGAGGTATTGAATTGAAGCGGAATGATAAATTATCAATGAATAAAGGTAGGATAGGACCTGAGAATATTGGACCTACATTTCCAGTTCTTCCACCAATTTATGTTCCGACTGGAAGTACAGGGCCAACGGGAGCAACGGGAGTAACAGGAGCAACGGGAGTAACGGGATCAACCGGAGTAACGGGGGCAACCGGAGTAACCGGAGTAACAGGGGTAACAGGAGCAACCGGAGTAACAGGGGTAACAGGAGCAACCGGAGTAACAGGGGTAACAGGAGCAACCGGATCAACCGGATCAACAGGATCAACAGGAGTAACCGGAGCAACAGGAGTAACAGGAGTAACGGGAGTAACGGGATCAACCGGAGTAACGGGGGTAACGGGAGTAACCGGAGTAACCGGATCAACCGGAGCGACAGGAGCAACGGGAGCAACAGGAGTAACAGGAGTAACAGGAGCAACGGGAGCAACAGGAGTAACAGGAGCAACAGGAGTAACAGGAATAACCGGAGCAACCGGAGCAACCGGAGTAACGGGAGTAACAGGGCCAACGGGAGCAACCGGAGTAACAGGGCCAACGGGAGTAACAGGAGCAACCGGAGTAACAGGAGCAACGGGAGTAACGGGAGCAACCGGAGTAACGGGGGCAACGGGAGCAACCGGAGCAACGGGAGCAACAGGAGCAACCGGAGTAACAGGGGTAACAGGAGCAACCGGAGTAACAGGGGTAACAGGAGCAACCGGAGTAACAGGGCCAACGGGAGTAACAGGAGCAACCGGAGCGACAGGAGCAACAGGAGCAACAGGAGTAACAGGAGCAACGGGAGCAACAGGAGTAACAGGAGCAACAGGAGTAACAGGAGTAACCGGAGCAACAGGAGCAACCGGAGTAACAGGGCCAACGGGAGCAACAGGGCCAACGGGAGCAACAGGGCCAACGGGAGCAACAGGGCCAACGGGAGCAACGGGAGTAACAGGGATAACAGGAGCAACAGGTCCTACTGGGGGGATTGGCCCCATAACAACAACAAATTTGTTATATTATACTTTTTCAGATGGAGAGAAACTTATATATACAAACGCAGATGGGATAGCTCAATATGGTACAACGAATATATTATCACCTAGTGAGGTTTCATATATTAATTTGTTTATTAATGGGATTCTGCAACCACAACCATTTTATGAAGTTAGTACAGGTAAACTAACTTTATTGGATAATCAACCACCATCGCAAGGGTCTTCAATTATTTTGCAATTTATCATTATTAATTAAAAAAGACAGATTCTTATTATAAAAGGAATCTGTCTTTTTTGTTTTAAATTACATTCGTTAACATTAAGTGACGATAAATTCGATTGTGATTGGAATTCCGCCGTCTAATGCATCTCCACCAGGGATTGTAATAGCGCCAGTAGGGCCAGTAGTAACACTGGAGTTCACACTGGGCTGAAGGATACCGTTTACATATAGGTTGTAATACGTGAAAGTCGGAAATGCAGTTGCAGTAGTACCCGCATCGTTTAAGCAAGCTGTGGCAGCAACCGCAAAGGCTGCGCCTGTGCCAGTCCCAGCTCCTAGTGTAGATGTGAATCTTCTAGATGCCATAAATGGTTGAATGATAGGCAATTAATTCTCACTCCTATTCATATTTTATTGGAACGAAGTATTGAATAACTTGTCCACTATATTGTATGAGAGTTTTCTAGAATAGAAACGGCTTTAGGATTAGAAGAGTAGCATAATTTTATTAAAGGTATAACTTTTACTACAATTAAAAAGCGATGTTGGTATTTATGGAATATATGCTAAGGGTTAATTTGAATTTTTGTATTCAAATTAATATGTATTCTTTGGTTTAAGAGATAAACGTGGAAAAATAAAATAAACTCTTAAGTTTAGGTGTTTAATCTAAGCACTCAATTATTAAAAACATATAATTAATATGTGAGTCATGAACATAATTAAATAGCGTTTGCAAGTTTAATTATATTTCATGTTTCCTATTTTAAGTCAATATATAACACATACTCTTTTACAACTTTATGATCCTTATAATAGGAAAAACTCAAATATAAAACAAGTAAGGAGGACATAAATGACAAGTAATAATTGTTTTGGTCATAACCACTGCAATAATCCGATTGTTTTCACTCCAGATTGTTGTAACAATCCACAAACAGTTCCAATTACTAGTGAGCAATTAGGTAGATTAATTACTTTACTAAATTCTTTAATTTCGGCTATTGCAGCATTTTTTGCAAATCCAAGTGACGCAAACAGATTAGCTTTACTCAATTTGTTTACTCAACTATTAAATTTACTAAATGAATTACCACCTTCTCCAGAAGGTAATTATTTGAAACAATTAATTCAAAGTATTATCAATGTACTACAATCTCCTAATCCAGACTTAAGCCAATTGCTTTCTTTGTTGCAACAATTCTACAGTGCTCTTGCACCATTCTTCTTCTCTTTAATTATTGACCCTGCAAGTTTACAACTTTTATTAAACTTATTAGTTCAACTAATTGGTGCTACTCCAGGAGGAGGCCCAACAGGAGCAACAGGAGCAACGGGAGCAACAGGAGCAACAGGCCCAACAGGAGCAGGAGCGACAGGCCCAACAGGTCCAACGGGAGACACAGGAGCAACAGGCCCAACAGGTCCAACAGGTCCAACGGGAGACACAGGAGCAACAGGCCCAACAGGTCCAACGGGAGATACAGGAGCAACAGGCCCAACAGGTCCAACAGGAGACACAGGAGCAACAGGCCCAACAGGTCCAACGGGAGACACAGGCCCAACAGGAGCAACAGGTCCGACAGGCTTAACTGGAGCGACAGGAGCAACAGGTGGCGGAGCTATTATTCCATTTGCTTCAGGTACAACACCATCTGCGTTAGTTAACGCGTTAATAGCTAATACAGGAACTCTTCTTGGATTTGGATTTAGTCAGCCAGGTATAGCATTAACGGGTGGAACAAGTATCACATTAGCATTAGGTATAGGTGATTATGCATTTGTAGCACCGCGCGATGGCATTATTACGTCATTAGCAGGTTTCTTTAGTGCAACAGCTGCATTAGCTCCATTATCACCTGTTCAAGTGCAGATACAAATATTAACTGCACCTCCAGCAAGTAATACGTTTACAGTACAAGGCGCACCTCTATTATTAACACCAGCATTTGCTGCAATAGCGATTGGTTCTACAGCATCAGGGATCATAGCTGAAGCTATTCCAGTAACAGCTGGAGATAAAATACTGTTATACGTTTCATTAACAGCAGCAAGTCCAATAGCTGCAGTTGCTGGATTTGTAAGTGCAGGTATTAATATCGTCTAATTTGTTACAATGTTTAATTAGAAATTAAACAGGGATTTGTATATAGTCCTTCCTAATAAAATTAGGGAGGACTATATTTTTGTAGAAAATAAATAATGAATCAATTGAACAATTACTCTTTGTTAAGTTCGTATAAAAAAAGTATAATTTACCCTTCCTCATTTGAGGAATAAGTTATGTAACTTTAAAAATTTCTGATCAGCAAAAAAAGATGAATTCTTTTAAAAAAGAATTCATCCATAAAATAAACTATTTATTTTTATTGCAGTTACATCCTTTTTTCTTTACATAGCCTTGCTCGGCTAAGTCTCTTTGCGATTGGGAATTGGAAGATTGGGCATTGGAAGATTGAGAGGATGCTGACGAGCTACTATTTTTATTATTTGAGTAGTTTTTTCGATAGTTATAATTACTCATAGTACTATCACCTCCAATTAATTATATAAATATTATATGTATGAACTCTATTATTTGTTACGATAAAAAATCTCCTTGGTATTTTCCAAGGAGATAAAGGATGGTTCTATTAAAATGATACTAATTAATACCCCCAGTAAAGAGGGAAGTAATAAGAATCTTGGTAATATAGATTTTGTTGTTGAGTAGGGGGCTGAGTTGACTGATTTATCATGTCGCGGTTTTGATTACAGTTTGCTGGAGGACCAATTACAGTAGTGGATTGAATTGGGGATACTGCTTGTTTCCATTGTTGTTCATTGAGACAATAAGTATGAGCCATCATATGAGCCGGAGTTAATCTTAAAATATCAGAGCCGAAAATAACTTCTGGGATAGGGGCATCAAAAATAGCTAATAAATGAGTATTATCTGCTGTAGCAATTTCATAATGCCACCACGCTTGTGGAATGTTGGCAACTTGCCCCGGTTTTATCGGTAAGTTTAATATTTGATTCGTAAATGGATTAAGTAAAGAAACAACAGCAGACCCTGAAATACAATAAACAAGTTCAGCTGCATTTTGATGAATATGTGGTTCTACAACATTGCCTGTACTTAAATAAATATCTAATAAAGAAGTATTTTCTAAAGTATTTAATTGTTTAATGCCAAGTACATTTATATAATTTTGGGCATCTTTCCGAAAAAAATTACTTTTATTTACATCATAAGTAAAATTGGTTGAGGGGGAGGTATAGTCGATGTTGGCAGTCAATTGTATTACCCGCCTTTCTATAGGTAAGTTAGGTTACAAAATTAGGATATGTGTCTAGTCTTTGTTTTGTGCTGTTGTCGGTAGTTTAATAAATTCACTTATTTCATAAAGAATAAGGTGTTAAGACTAAACTATATTCGTATTCCCATTCATACTTTGGATTGATGGAAAAAAGTAATGAAAATGTTAATTTAAAAGTACATCAATCATTTATAAGGAGTGAATGTTCATGTCATTTAGTGAAATGATTAGAAATGAAGTGCTCAGCTGGACGGGTGTTTCTGAAAAACCGCACCGATTTGGTGGTATTGAAATAAATTATGGTAAGAAAGAACTTGGCCATCTTCATGGTGATAAATTAGCTGATTTACCATTTCCGAAGTTAAAGCGAGATGAATTAGTGAAGCAAGGATTGGTAAAACCACATCACGTATTACCTGAATCAGGATGGATCAGTTATTATATAAAGAGTGAAGAGGATATTCCATTTGCAATTGAGTTATTTCGAATGCAATATGACCGAATAAAAAAATAATGAAAGTAAGTAGATAAATAAAAATATATTTTCATGTCACATCCCTCCTTAATCGTTCGTCTTGTATGTAGAACGATAAGGAGGGATTTTATTATGAAGAAATTTGATGTAGCAATTGTTGGCGGTGGGCTTGCTGGATTAACAGCATCTATATATTTAGCGAAAGCTGGAAAGAAAGTGATTGTATTAGAAAAGTCCAGGCGATTTGGTGGTCGAGGGATGACTATAAATAAAAATGGGATCTGCATGAATCTTGGTGCACATGCCTTATATAGAGGAGGAGCAGCATTTTTAACTTTTAATGAGCTCGGTATGAATCTTCCGGGTGGAATACCGACTACAAAAGCACATGGAATATGGAAAGGGGATATATTCACTATCCCAACAGATTTTCGCTCTATTTTATCAACACCACTACTTTCGTGGTCTGCAAAAGTACAATTCTCACGTCTTATGATTCGTTTAGGGAATTTAGATGTAGGAGAAGTTCCAAAAATGAGCCTAACTGCATGGGCGGAAAATGAAATAAAAGATCCAATGGTTCGCAATATATTTTATGCGCTATGCCGAACAACAACATATACGTTTGCTCCTACAATACAATTAGCTTCTTCAGTATTAAAGCAAATACAACTATCTATGAAAGAAGGCGTACTTTATGTAGATGGTGGTTGGGAGACGATTATAACAAAATTAAGAGATATAGCGAATAATGTCGGGGTGCAATTTTTGGCTAAAAAGCATGTTTTGGAAATAGAGCATTACGAAGATAAACAAAGAATACATTGTTTTGATGATGAGGTTTTTGAAGTAGGCACAGTCATCGTGACGACTCCGCCGAAAGAAGCTTGTAAAATAATAAAAGGTGCAGAAGGAACAAGTTTGCATAGATGGAGTGAACAATCGGTACCGGTTACTGTTGCTGCATTAGATATTGGCTTGAGACGATTACCCAATCCTACACATCAATTTGTAATAGGACTAGATCAACCTATATTTTTCACAAATCAATCGAGAGCAGCTAAATTAAGTGAAGATGGATCCATTGCAGTGAGTCTAATTAAGTACCATAATACTGTGCTAGAGATGAATCATATTCATGAAGATAAAGAACAGTTAGAAAGTACGATGGAGTTGTTACATCCAAATTGGAAAAGAGAAGTTGTTGCACAGCAATATTTACCGAAAATAACAGTAGCATATGATTTTCCTCATATTGAACGAGTTGAAACTCCAGGTCCTAATATCCCTGAAATGCCAGGTGTTTATGTTGCAGGTGATTGGACTGGGCAAGATGAATTATTAGCTGATGCTGCAGTAGCAAGCGGAAAACGTGCAGCGTTACACATTTTAAAGCAATTAGAAAGTGAGGGTGTTCATCATGGAAACGGAGCAGTTATATGAAGCGTATCAACCATTATTATTTTCGTTAGCATATAGAATTCTTGGGAGTGTTATGGATGCCGAGGATATCGTTCAGGATGTATTTATCTCGCTGAATAACATAGAGAATATTCAGTCTATCGAAAATATGAAAGCATATTTGTGTAAGATGGCAACAAATCGTTCAATTGATAAATTACGTTCGGCAGCGCATAAACGTAACGTGTATGTGGGGATGTGGTTACCAGAGCCACTTGTAGAAGAGAGTGATGAGCCATCAGAGTCATTTGTAATGAAAGAATCCCTTTCCACAGCATATTTATTACTTTTACAACAACTGTCTGAAGTAGAAAGGATTGTTTTCATATTAAGAGAGGTTTTCAGTTATGAATATGAAGAAATAGCTTCAATTGTTGATAAGAGTAGTGTGAACTGCAGGAAGATCTTTCAACGTGCACGAAAAAGCATTTTGGAGAAACCGAAGCAATCAAAATTAAGCACAGAGAAAATGGCTGCTTATGTTGAAAAGTTTGTATCATCATTACAGTGTGGGGATGCGGAAGGCATGCTAGAAGTATTAAAAACAGATGCTATACTCAAAGCTGATGGTGGTGGTAAAGTTACGACTGCGATCCATCCGATTTATTCTGCGGATCGAATTATACGTTTGTTCTTTGGAATTGCACAACGATTGACTGAAGAGTACACTGTTGATTTCAAAATGGTAAATGGTATACCAGGAGTTATAGTTACAATAAATAATAAAGTAACTTATGTTCTTTCGTTTGCATTTGAGGATGAGAAAATTTCAAATATTTATATGATGGTTAACCCTGAAAAACTTATGCATTTAAATGTAAAAATATAAAAAAGCGCATTTCTTCAGAAATGCGTTTTTTATTATTTTTCTAACATTTCAAGAGGTACATCTTTTTCGCCAGCTACCTCAAATTTAATTTCCCCGTCTTCTTCATAAATACGTGTAATAATCGGTATAGTAATCATTAATTTTTTATGCTGCTTTCGTTTTCGAGCAGCATCTAAGCTAATCACGTTCATTTGTAAGCATCCTTTCTTCTGGAAATATATAAACAAAGAAAATGCGTCCGAAAAGGGCGCTTAATTGAATTTGAAATACCGATTCATTTAAATGGGGTTTATATAATTTAATAACTGCAATTTTAATGTGAAATAATATGAATGGAATAATTGCACGTAGAAATTAACTTTACCAAAAAACGAAACAATATGCTATAAAAAATTATAAATCTTTGTCATATAACAGGAAAAAGGTTTATGTTTCGCATATAATAAAAAGTAGACGGGCAGCAAGAGCTTTTTCATCATATTGCTTGGAAAGGCGATGAAAAGAATGGATACGTTAAATTCATTATTATTTCAACTTGAACAATATGGAGAAGAGCATGATCGAAATAAAAAAACAAGGGAAGAAAAATTACGGAATGTTTCTCGTGAAATGGGGCAATTTTTATCAATTTTAGTAAAAGGGTGTAATGCAAAAAAAATTTTAGAAATTGGAACTTCTAATGGCTATTCTACATTGTGGTTAGCGAATGCGGTAGAAGAAACAAATGGAAATGTAACAACTGTAGAGCTTTCTTCAGAACGAGTTGGAGAGGCACTTGCCAATTTTGAAAAGGCACACCTGTTACAAAGAATCGATATTCATAATCAAGAAGCAGGGGCATTTTTAGATTTGCAATTAGATCATTCATTTGATTTTATTTTCCTAGATTCAGAGCGTACGCAATACATGTGGTGGTTTGAGCATATAAAACGTATGTTACAACCAAAAGGTTTTCTTGTTGTTGATAATGCAACTTCTCATGCGAGTGAATTAGGTGAGTTTATAAAAATGATTGAAGAAGATGATACGTTTGAAACGGTGTTATTAGCTTTTCAAAAGGGGGCATTTGTAGCGCGCAAGAATAAATAGAAGTGAACGTAATATAATTATCACATTGAAAGCGGGCAAATGTCAAAAGATTGACTACAGCATGACAGAAAGAATGTAAATTATATAGATAACATACGAAGAATCCGCCTTCAGCATGTTCTTCTCTAGGTCTTAAGTCTGAGGAAAATAATGTGGATAACAGGTATACTTATACTAAGAAACAGGGAATGACTGCATAAGCAGATATTTCTTGAAAAATCGATTTCAAACAGACTGATTGTACATGAAATACGATAAATGAAATGAAAAATAGTGCATATAAATTCGCACATATAAATAAAGGAGCGATTTTGTTGACTGAACTCGAGAAAAAAGAACCCGTATCAATTGTGAAAGATAATAATGTAGGAGTAGTAGTTGATACAGTTATAAAAGATGAAGAACTTGATGAATTGAATAAAGAAGCTGATCTTTATGTACACAAGTTAAATAGCGAGCAAAATACAGATTTATCAAAAGTATTGTCTCAGCTAGGAGATTTAGGGGATAAAGAGCAACAAGCGGCAGGACAAACGTTATCGGCGTTAAAACGTCCTGTAACAGCGATGATGAATGGGAAAAATGAAGAAATTCCAAATACATTGTTAGAGTTACGAAAAGTGGTATCAGAGCTTGATCCGAATTCATTAAAAGCAAGTGGTATGAAGAAAATAATGTTTAAAGTATTCAAAAAAAATCCACTTGAAACATATGTGCATAAATACCAATCTATAGATAAGCAAATCGAGGAGATTATTAGATCCCTTCTAATTGGCCGTGACAATTTGCAAGAAGATACGGTTGGCCTTGAAATGTTAAAAGAGCAATCGCATGATAAAATTCATGCTCTTGATAAACAAGTATACTTAGGGAAAAAACTTGCTGGGATGCTTGAAGCTGAGAAGCAAAACCCAGAGCGTCAAAGAGATATTCCATTAATAAACGATGCATTAGAAAAGATACTTGTACGTACACGTAATATGCAGCAAGCGAAAAGTGTACTATTACAATCGATTGCATCTGTAGATATCATTAAGAAAAATAATGAAAAGTTAACAGAGGCAATTCGTAATGCAATTACGATGACGCAAAACGTTGTAACAGTTTCAGCTGCTATTCAGCTAGCATTAACGAATCAACGTAAAACAATTGATGCTGTTAATGCGACAAATGAAGCAATTGAATCAATGGTATTAAGTAACTCTCAAGCATTGAAACAAAATACAGAAGAAACAACAAAGTTGCTTGAAAATCCTGCTATTAGCATGGATAAATTACGTGAGTCATTCCAAAATGTATTCGCAGCGATTGAAGCTTCTGAGAAATCGTCAGAACGTATTATTGAGTCTAGTAAGAAATTTGTCATTGAATTAGACACATTTAATGATGAGATGAAGCAGAAACTCATTCAACGTCCAAGAAAATAACAGATTATTAGAGGAGGTGAAAAAATGAGTTTCATTCAAACAGTATTAGTACTATTAGGTACATTACTTTTAATCGCATTTACTGTCGTTGTTTTAGTAGTATATTTCGGACGTAAACTGTATTTTTCATGGACGAAACCGTACAAGAGGGCGCAAGATTCTATAGAAAAGTTATCGAATAAATCGACACCGTTTTTACAAGAGTTTACGCAACATCCACTCTTTTATCGATGGATTCGTACAGAAGGAAAGAAAGAACAACATACATTGAATACTCTTTTCTGTACATCAAGTCAACGTACGAGAGAGCAAGTATTTTCAATGTTACCGAAAGAAAAACAGAAAAAAGTGCATGTAATGGCAAAAACAACGAAAAAGCTTACAAATGAAGATATCGATGTGGCCGCGATGAAAGTGAAAGATTTCTTAAGACAAGAAACGCAGCAAACTGTAAAACCGTCAGACCTATCGTTTTATAAATTGTATTTTTATGATCGATATCCAGATGCATTGAATACAATTCAAACGTATAAACGCTCGATAAATCCTTCATTACAAAGAACAGTTGATGATATTACAATTTCAGTATTAAATGCATTGCCGTATTATCAAGAGCAGCGTATGTTTGAACAACAACATAAACTTGAAACGTTCTTAATGAAAGATTTAACTGCGATGTTATCTTTAGTGGTGCAATTACCTCCGTCACAACGACCAGAAAAAGAAGAAGAGTTAAAAGTCTACTTGCAAAATTTCAAAAAAGAAATGGAAGTAGTAGAGCGTGATATTCGGGACTCCATTGATCATGATTTGAATGTGAAGATGAGAGCAGCGACTGAGAAGTTTAAGAATAAATAGAAAAAGCGCCTTAAAAGCTAAGTGTTTCTCAGCTTTAAGGCGTTTTTTTGAGATTTTATTTTGCCTTAACGGTAGTATAACTAGAAGCAACACTTTCGTTATGCAATCGATCAACTGCAGTTACCACATACGTATAAGTTTCTCCAGAAATAGCCGTTTTATCTACGTAAATTTCTCCAAGTTTTGTTTTTCTTACAGTGGTAAGTAAATGTTTTGGGTTGTGTATATCCACTTCATTTTTTCCATTCACACGGTAAATGGCGTAATAAGCAGAGTCATTATCTCTATTGTCAATTATTCCTACAGCAATACCGTCATCTCTTGGAATGGCACCTTTTAAAGTAGGTTGTTTTGGTGGATCATGATCAAGCCAAGGCATGGGCGGGATTAATGCAGGATGTATATATATGTCTTTGGAGAGTCTATCTTTTATTCCAAGTGGATTGTTATTTATATCTTTTAAACTGAAATGCATACTACCTTTTATTTGTGGATATTGATGGTTTAATGCGATTTGCTTCGGATATTCTTCTGGATTAGACCAAGCAGGGACAGAGTTGTTATTAATTTTATAAGCCGCTTGACCGATGTAAAGGTGAATCGGTTTGTTATTTGTTTCTTTTACCCACCAATCTACTAATATGTCATATGCAGCAGGTGTGAAACCGATATTCCAATATATTTGCGGTGTAATGTAATCAATGTACCCTTTTTGTATCCACTCACGTGTGTCAGCATAAAGATCATCGTAGTTTCTTTGACCTGCGGCTGTATTAGAGCCAGTTGGATCGTCAGCTATATTTCGCCATACGCCGAACGGACTAATGCCAAACTTTACGTATGATTTTTCTTGTTTTATAGCAGTATTTAAACCTTTTACGAGTTCATTTACATTATTGCGACGCCAATCTTCGATAGTTGAAAAATTCCCGTTATTATATAATTCAAATGTTTTTTGATCAGGAAATTCTTCGCCAACTACTTTATAAGGATAAAAATAATCGTCCATATGAATTGCATCAACATCATAATTTTTTACGATTTCTAAAGCGCCTTCTGTTATAAAGTTTTTCACTTCTGGAATACCAGGGTTGTAATATAGCTTCCCGCCGTAAGGTACAACCCAATCGGGATGTTGTCTTGCAGGGTGATTTTCTGATAGTCGATTTATATCAGTGTGATTCATCGTTATTCGGTATGGATTAATCCATGCGTGGAATTCTATATTTCTTTTATGTGCTTCTTCAATCATAAATGCGAGCGGGTCGTATCCAGGGTCTTTTCCTTGTGTACCTGTAATGTATTCAGACCAAGGACCGTAATTTGAAGGATAAAAAGCATCAGCGGTTGGTTTTATTTGTACAACGACTGCGTTCATACCAGTGTTTTTTACATCGTCTAATAATTTTATAAATTCTTGTTTCTGCTTTTCGATAGGTAAGCCAGTTTTTGAGGGCCAATCAATATTAAGAACAGATGCTATCCATACAGCGCGTAATTCATGCTTTTTGTAAGTAGTATTTACTTCAGCATAGGTAGAGTGAGGGGAAATGAAAGAGAAAGGAGTAAACAAGATGATGATACAACACATCATTAATAAACGTTTCATAATCATTTATACGCCTCCCTATTATACGATTATTTAAAATAATATATGATGTGAGGTTGGCCTTGCAATTGAGAAAAATAAATATTGAAACATTAATTTAATAGGAAAAATATTTTTAGTGAAATTTACTTTCAGTATAACTAAATCGTTTCATGTCTTCATATGCTTGTTAGTAAAGTGAAACTTTCTTTCATTTGAAGGAAATAATTTATAAGTATAGGAGGCTTCAATAATGAAAGTTTTATTCGTTTGTTCTGGAGGAATGTCCAGCGCAATTGTTGTAAACGCTTTAAAAAAAGAAGCGGAGAAAAAAGGTGTGAGCATGGAAGTGCATGCAATTGGAACGAATGAGGTAGAGGAAGAAGTGAAGAATGGTTGGGATGTTGTAATGGTTGCACCTCAAATAAGACACCGATTCGATTCTGTAAAAAAATTTGCAGAAGAGGAATCCATTCCGTGCGGTATTATTCCACCGCAAGCATACACACCGCTTGGTGGACCGACTTTGTTGAAAACTGTAAATGAATTAATTAGTTAGGGGGAAGCGTTATGAATAAGTTTGTCACGTTTCTTGATAAAAACTTATCTGGACCGATGGCAAGGCTTTCTGAACAGAGGCATTTACAAGCAATCCGTGATGGAGTTATTTCGGCGTTACCATTTATTATTGTAGGGAGTTTCTTTTTAATAGTAGCATTTCCCCCATTACCGAAAGATAGTTTCATATCAGTATGGGCATTGAAAAATCAAACAAGTATATTAATACCATATCGGTTAACGATGTTTATTATGTCTTTATATATAGCATTTGGAATAGGATATAATTTAGCAAAAAGTTATAAGTTAGATGCTTTATCAGGAGCACAGCTTGCGGTATGTTCACTGCTATTAACGTTAACCCCTGAATTAATTGATAAAAAAGGATTTATGCTTCCGATGACAAATCTCGGAGGTCATGGATTATTTGTGACGATGATTGTTTCTATTTTATCCGTAGAGATATTAAGGTTTTGTAAGACGAAAAATGTAATGATTAAAATGCCAGAACAAGTACCGCCATCTGTATCACGTTCATTTGAAGCACTTATACCTGCTGCATTCGTTATTATTATAATGAGTCTAGTAACTGTCGTTTTTAGCATTGATTTACACCATGTTGTTGATAAATTAGCAGCACCATTAGTAAAAGCTGGTGATAGTTACTTCGGTGTAATCATTCCAGTGTTTTTAATTACATTTTTTTGGTCATTCGGAATCCATGGTGTGTCGGTTGTTGGAACTGTTGCTCGGCCATTATGGGAAGTTTACTTAGGGAAAAATGGTGAAGCAATTGCTAGTGGAGCAGATCAGTTGCCATTCATATCACCAGAACCGTTATATCAATGGTTTATATGGATTGGCGGTTCTGGTGCGACGTTAGGGCTTGTATTAGCTATGATTGTATTTGGTCGATCAAAATATTCGAAAGCATTATCAAGAACTTGTATTGTTCCTGGTATTTTTAATATTAATGAACCTGTTATTTTTGGATTACCGATTGTACTAAATCCGATTTTAATTATCCCGTTTATCATTACACCACTCGTAACAGCAACTGTTGCATATTCAGCAACTGCGATGGGATTTGTAACGCCAACACATATTATGCCGCCGTGGACATTACCAGCTCCAATTGGCGCGTATTTAGCCACAGGTGGGGATTGGCGTGCAGTGGTATTAGTTTTTATAAATATAGCAATATCATTTCTTATTTACCTACCATTCTTTAAAATGTATGACAAAAATATGATTGAAATTGAAAAGAATGGTGACGGGGAATCTGTTAGTCCTTAAGCTTTATACGGTTATTTTGAGTGATAGACTTTATGTCTATCACTTCTTTCGTATTAAACTGAGAGAAGGTGTAAAGGAATGAATATAAAATTTAGTTATAAAGGTGTATTTATATTATTGTTTGGAGTAATATGTGCAAATTTACTCTTAGTACCTGTATTAAGAATACTAAATCTATCACAAATGCATAGTATATGGCTCGTTACAAGTATTGCGGCAAGTGTTTTGCTTACGATCGTTGTTTCTTTTATTGATGGCACATTTGTATCGAAAGTCCAGTTGTTTATTAGATTTGTATTGTTTTCTGTAGGTTGTACGTTGTTTACTTACATAATTGTTTTTTAGTGAATAGGGGGCATGCATAGTATGTATATTGCAGGGATAATGTCCGGTACATCGTTAGACGGAATAGATGTAGCGCTCGTTCATATTGAAGGAAACGGTGTAGATTCTAAAGTTGAACTCATTCATTTTACTACTGTTCCATTTTGTAAGGATATAAAAAATGAGATACAGCAGGCTTTATCAATTGATACATCTAATGTTCAATTGATATGCAGTTTGAACTTTAAGCTTGGTTTATGTTTTGCTAATGCTGTAAAGGAAGTTTGTAAAAAGGCTAATTTGTCATTGGAACGATTAGATTTAATAGGTTCTCACGGACAAACGATTTATCATCAGCCAAAACAAGAAGGCAATTTTATTTCTTCGACATTACAAATTGGAGAACCAGCAGTTATAGCATATGAAACGGAAACAACAGTAATCTCTAATTTTCGAACGATGGATATGGCAGCAGGAGGACAAGGCGCACCACTTGTACCATATTCAGAGATTATTTTATACCAGCATCAAACTAAAAATAGGATACTGCAAAATATTGGTGGGATTGGTAATGTTACAGTCATACCAAGTAAACGAAGTAATAAAAGTGTTATTGCTTTTGATACTGGTCCAGGAAATATGGTAATTGATGAAGTGTGTCAAAGATTATTTCATTTACCATATGATCGAAAGGGTGAAATTGCAAAACAGGGGGTAGTTGTAGATGAAATATTAACATACTGTATGAACCATCCATTCTTAAAAATGAAACCACCAAAATCAACAGGTAGAGAACAATTTGGAAAAGAGTTTGTGAGTGAATTATTAAAGCGATTTGAAAAGTATAGTAAAGAAAGTATATTGACGACTGTCACGATGTTTACAGCAAGTTCAATTGTTCAGCATTATAAGGAGTTTATTTTTCCATTGTATGAAATTGATGAGGTAGTTCTAGGTGGAGGCGGAAGCTATAATGACACACTTGTCGAAATGATACAGAATAAATTAAGAGAAGAAAGATGCAGAATATGTATTCAAGAAGATATTGGGTATTCTTCAGCGGCGAAAGAAGCAATCGCATTTGCAGTTTTAGCAAACGAAACGTACCATCGTAATCCGAGTAATGTGCCGAGTGCTACAGGTGCTAAGGAACCGGTTGTTTTAGGGAATATAACTTTCCATACGACTAGAAGATGAAAGTAGGGCAAGTAAATGAAGTATATGATTGGAGTAGATGGTGGGGGGACGAAGACAGAAGCAATTGCATTTGATCAAGACGGAAATGAGCTTGCGAGAGGTACAAGTGGATTTGGAAATATAGTAATAAATTATGAGAATGCACTCACACATATTATAGATGCGATTAATCAATGTTGGGAACGTTTAATAAATGAGCATTGCGTTTGTATTTGTTTAGGATTAGCAGGTATAAGTGGAGCAAATACAAATGAATTAACAATACGTCTAAAAAAGAAGTACGGAACACAAATTGAAGTTTTTAATGACGCAATGATTGCACATGCAGCTGCTTTAAAAGGGAAGGAAGGAATTTTAACAATTGGCGGTACAGGTGCGATTTGCCTAGGAAAGAAAGGGACAGTATACGAGTATAGCGGTGGATGGGGACATATTTTAGGGGATGAAGGAAGCGGATATTGGATTGCATTACAAGCTTTAAAGAAAATGGCATTACAATTCGATCAAGGAGTTAGCCTTTGTCCATTAAGCTTGAATATTCAAAGGCAGTTTCAACTTTTGACACCGTCTCATATAAAAAGCCTAGTATATACTTCTTCAAAAGATAAAGTTGCAGCAATCGCACCATTAGTTATTCAGGAAGCGAGAAATGGGAATGAGGGTGCACATGAAATTATGATGCAAGCTGGTAAGGAATTAGCGAGAATTACAGTAGATGTTTATAATAAGATGCAATGTAAGTTTTCAACTCCAATTGCAGTAAGTGGTAGCATATTACGTTTAGTTCCTGAAATATATGATGTATTTAAGAAGTGCTGTGAGGAAAGGATTGAAGAACTTACATTTGTATCACAATCAGAAATGGCAGTGAAAGGAACATACTATTTAATGAAGGATTTATATTTTAAAGTGTAAATAGATAAATGAGAATTTTTGTATGATTTGTAAAAATATGATGTTAAAATGTACAAAGGGATGTAGATTAAAAAATGTACAATATACGTAGTAATTGAATAGTGTATATGTATTCCCATGTAGAAAGTGAATGATTACATGATTAATAGTATGCAGTTTTTGTATTTGGTGGCTTCTTATTTATTTGGTAACATCTTGACCGCTTATATAGTAACAAAGTTGAGACATAATGTTGATATTAGGGATGAAGGAAGCGGAAATCCTGGCGCAAGAAATATGGGGCGCGTATATGGAAAATGGTATTTCGTCGCTACATTTTTAGGTGATGCCATTAAAGGTGCAATTGTAGTTTGTATAGCAAAATATCTTTTTGAAGATGCTACATTCGTAATGTTAACATTATTGGTCGTTATTATTGGACATATTTACCCAATGTTGTTTAAAGGTAAGGGCGGAAAGGGCATTTCAACATTTATCGGAGGACTCATCGCATTTGATTATTTGATAGCGCTTACTCTCATAGGTATTTTTATTGTTTTTTATTTAATATTTAAAGGATTTACAAAGCCAGGGTTAATTACAATCGCTTGTTTACCAATTTGTATGGTTTTTTATTCTTACTCTATTGGTACGAATATATTAAGTGTACTTATTATTGTTCTTATTTTATATGTAAATCGAGAATAAAGTGGACCTTTTATCCCGCTATTTGCCGGGCAGTAAGACCCCCACCTCAAAATTCAGCGGAAGCAAAGAAGTTAGGTGGGGGTCGGGCTGCCCGTAAAAGCCCGATTGGTGAAGGTTAATAATCAGTGGGGGATGAACAAAACCCCCACTGATTAAAGTTTCACTTTATAAGTGGGGGTATCTCCACTTATAATTTTTATGAATTAAACAACGAGCAATAAGTAGATAGAAAGGGGATAGGACATGGGGATAATTTATAAAATTGCTGATCAAGCTTGGGAATTTGAAAGTATACATAAATTGAACTATAAAACATTTGTAGAAGAAATTCCGCAACATGAAGAAACGGAGGAACGTTTTCGTATAGATCGATTTCATGAAGAAAATACATATTTAATTTGTTTAGACGGTGTGAAGTTAGTAGGTATGGTCGCGGTAAGAGGAAAACGCCCATTCTCATTACATAATAAAATCTCAAATTTAGATGTATATTTAAACAAACATGGTGAAAACGTATATGAAATTCGTTTGCTTTCAGTAGAACGTGAATATAGAAATGGTAGAGCGTTGTTAGGATTAATTCGCTTTTTACATCGTTATTTGCTTCTAAATGGATATGAATTGGCACTCATTTCAGCTACAACACGTGAGCTGCCTTTATATGAGCAAATGGGGTTCAAATCTTTCCATACGTTAGTTGGAACAGAAGAAGCAGCTTTTCAGCCAATGTATGTTACACCTACTATGTTCGAAGAATCGAGTGTTGGAGGTATTATGACGAAAGAATTTACGTTTTTACCTGGTCCAGTAGACATGGAAGAGAATGTTCAAAAGGCGTTTTCTACTAAGCCTATTTCGCATCGTTCTAAGTCATTTCAAGTGACAATGGACAATGTAAAGAAACGATTACTTCAAATGACAAAAGCAAAACATGTACAAATTATGTTAGGAACAGGGACGTTAGCGAATGATGCGATTGCTTTACAGATACGTTCTTTAAAAGGTAAAGGGTTAGTTTTAGCGAATGGAGAGTTTGGTAATAGATTAATTGAGCAGGCAAAACGAGCACATTTAAATTTTGATACGTATAAAAAACAAATGGGAGAGTCGTTTAAACAAATCGAATTAGAAAAAATAATTGTAAGTGGAAATTATGAATGGCTTTGGTTTGTTCATCATGAAACATCAACTGGAATGTTAAATAATTTGGACGAGCTAAATGTCTTTTGTAAAAAGTATCATATGAAACTATGTGTAGATTGTATTAGTTCAATTGGAGCAATACCGATAGATTTGAAGGATGTATATTTTGCAAGTGGCGTTAGCGGGAAAGCGATTAAATCATTTACAGGATTATCTTTCGTTTTTCATAATCACAATATAGAGAAAAACGAAGCAATACCTGCGTATATGGACATTGGTATGTATGAAATGAATGACAGCATTCCATATTCACATTCATGGAATTTAATTTACGCACTGCAAGAAGCATTGAAGAAATTTGAGGATGAAACGGCGTTTGTAAAAATAAAAGAGACATATGCTTATATGGAAGAAGCTATTACTAATATGGGTTTAAAGCTTGTTTCACCTAAAGAGCACACCGCGCAAATTATACTCACCATTCAGTTAAATGAAGGGTATTCTTCTAAAACAGTAGGCGATGCATTAGCATTGCAAGGATACATTGTTCATTATGAGTCATCTTATTTGCAAAAAAATAATTGGATCCAAATTGCATGTTTAAATCATTATAAAGAACGTGATAGGAAGAGGATGTTGAATTGTTTGCAGGTGTGTGTTACAGAAAGTCCTTTTAGCGTAAATAATTATTTATAAATTTTATAAAGTTATAATTTACACTTGCTAAGCGAATAGAAGTACATGTATTGACAACAGTCTAAAAGAGAGCGAAAGCCCTCTTTTAAACTTACTTAAATGGACTACTCACAGATTGGAATACCGAGAACTCTCAAAGCTAGTGCTACTTGAAGAGTAATTTCCAATCTAGCAATTTCGATGCCAGCAACTGTGAGTACTAAAAAAGGTTGGCCGTTTACGAACACGATACAACTTTCCATATATACGCCTCCTTTCTAGTAATCTACTACAGTATATGAATAAAACTATAATACGTTATAGTCAGATTCATGAATTTTATGAAAAATAATAGATTTAACCTATGTTCACGAAATAAATGGGCTCATAGTGTCAATCATATAATAAAAAGCATCTAAAATAAGATGCTTTTTACTATATGTACGTTTTCAGCGTGACAATAAATAAAGCGAATCAATAATCAATAGAGAGGGAAATATATTGATAAATATTTGTATGAGGTAAACTAAGAAGGTTTTAGAAAAACAAAAAGGAATTTTTATACTTGTAACATAAAAATTCTAGGGGGATGTTAATATGGAAAAAACTATGATGGTAGAAACAACAAACATGATGATGTCTATGGAAAAAATGATGTGTGAAATGAAGTGTATGAAAATGATGATGAATAACATGATGCAAATGGATGTAGAAATGGATAAGGCAATGATGGTAAAAATGAACGAATGTGATGAAATGATGAAGACAACTATGTCTATGATGAAAGCGATGAAAGAGAAATGTTGTTGAAGTAACAAAGTATAGCGTAAAATGATGCGGATTTTGCAAATTTGAATTAGAAAAGAGCCTGTATTAGTTGGTACACTAAAATAGGCTCTTTTTAAAGATTGTTCAAAAATAAATTGATTTGATAAAAAAAGAACTAAAGATTATTTTAGTTCTTTTTTCTGTTTTAACACTGTTCAAATCATTGGATTAAAAGCTATAGAAGATGGATAAGTAGTGAACAAAGACAAGTGAGAGCCTATCTTTCTTCGTTAAATGTGTGCTGAAGTAAACAAGGACTCCATTTTAATTTTACTCTTTTCACGAATTTCAGCGTCTGCATGCCTCATAACGTATTTATGCGCTACAGCAATTGCTAAAACATCATCTAATAAGCCAATCCCGATAATAGCAGCTATATCTGGAATGAAATCGATTGTTAATACGTAATAGGATAAAGCAGCTAATATTATGAGTTTTGCTTTAGTAGGTAACGTTTTCTTTTTCATTGTGTAAAATAAAATAATACTTTCATATACGCTGGATTTTCCAAGGTTTGCGGAGCTTTTTTTGAATTTTTTCCAAAGCGTCTGTTTCTCCATATAAACACTCCTTTTACAAAAACATATATTTTTTAAAAGGATGGACAAAGAAGTGAGGGAATAATCCATTTTATTTTTGTTTATTAATTTATAATTCCATAAGAATAGGAAATTACCTGTTCAAAATAATATAATGTTTATGATGCAACGACCTACAGTGTTTCATTACATAGTATGGATAATAAAATTTATGTAGTCAAAAATGGTGAGGTTGCTGATATTGTAAGAAAGGCTATTTTTCATGGGCATGGATTTGATCCGGTTCATTGTTTAGGAGAAGAGAACGGCAATACTTATAGGTTAGCTTTAGAATTGGGTGACATTATGTACTATAATCTCTATCACGGCTCATGAGGTGGAATATACGTTAGATGACATCGCTCAAATGAATATATCTAAATTAGCAATAAGATACCCAGACGGATTTAATCGAGAAGCTTGTCGGAAATCTGTTGATGGGAAGTGAGACCAAGTTTGAATTTTGTACAGAAACTAAAGAAGCCCATACTTCAATTCGTGATATGTATAGTAAAATGTATGTGGATGATGCAGTTATTATTAAACATTTAATAAACGGTATGGGGGAAGGGAAATGAAGATAATAGAATTACCAATTGAATTTGAATGTAACGGGCGAAAACAATGGATTTATCCGAGCTTAATTGTATTAAACAATGAATTAACTTTAGTAGATACAGGTTATAAAAATTTTTTACCTTTAATTGAAAATGAAATTTTAAAACATGGATATGAGATGAAAAACTTAAAAAATATAATTATTACTCATTATGATGATGATCATATAGGGTCTTTATACGATTTCAAAGTGAAATATCCTCAACTTCATGTTATTGCTAGTGAAATAGAATCTAACTACATTAATGGTGAAATAAAATCAGAGAGACTAGTTCAAGCTGAAGAAATGTTAGAACATATGCCAATTGAAGAGAAAGAATTTAGTGAATGGTTTATACAACAGTTAAAAAATATAAGACATATTTCTGTCGATGAAAAAGTATATGATGGTCAAATGATTTTGAATGATAAATGTCAAATAGTAGCGACGCCAGGACATACTTCGGGGCATATTTCATTATATTTTCCGGACTTAGACTGTGTAATTACAGGGGATACGGCCGTTCAAGATAATAATGAATTAGTAATAGCTAATCCAAATTTTTGCTTAGATATAGAAAAAGCGGAAGAATCTTTAAAGAGAATTAAAAACCTTAAAGCAGCAAGTTATTATTGCTATCATGGAGGAAAACTCATTATATAAAATATATAAAAAAACCGACCTTTCTTATATTGAAAAGATCGGTTTTTTAATTCATAGATTCCGCAATTCTTATTAAATCAGTAACATTGTATTTTCTTTTTATGTATAGTTTGTTACCAAGGGCGATTTTATATTGAAAACCGTCCTTCTGAAAGATAAGTTCGTATGCTAAATCAAAATGAGGATTATATACTGCCTTTATATTATGTTTTAAAATGTAAAATTTAGTGCCCTTATGTACATATTGATCTAATTTATGTTGAACTGGTGAAACAGTGATTTTAAAAATCCCATTACTATCTTTATTGTAGTATCGTAGTTCTAAGTAATCGTTATAGATGTACCCTTGAAATTCATGAATTTCGAACGGGAATTTTGTAGGAGTAAGTATATGTTCCTTACACTTCATTTCATATTTTTTTACAATAGTAGCTTCTCTCATTAGAGGATTAGTTCCATCATAAATTTGATTAATTTGAGATATTTTATTGTTTTTTGTTATTATTTCTAAAATGTAACCGATAGTAAATTCATCATCAGTGTCTTTGAAATAGGAAATAAGAATTGTAGTATCCTCTTTTGGAGATGGTATTATTTTAATTTCATGAATAGGTTTTTCCTTTTGGAATGTAGGTAGTTCAATCCCTTCTGTTACATATGACCGCATAAATTTTTTATCATTTTGGAGTAAAGCTTGTTTAAATTCACTTATCACATTTGTTTGAGATTTCGCCATAATAATTGAGGTCGATTGAAAATATAGTAAGAACAATATACAAAATATCTTTATGAATGTATTGGTCAATTTTATCACCTTGTAACTATGTTTCCTTAACATTGAAATATATATGTATAGGAGGGGAAAAGATGAGTTTATTGCTTGATGTAATAATGGCTATAATTACATTTTATCCTCGAAATGATATGAAATTAAAACATCATATTGCAAAGTTAAGTGAATTCGAGTGGTTTCGAAAGCTACACGAAGATACAAAGTATACAAGACTAATTTGGAGTAATAGAAAAATTAAAATGTTCATTTTGTCTACTACTAACATGGAAGCATTAATAAATTCCGAGACAAAACAAAAAGAATTTGTCCACCTAGTACATGATGAATATAAAAAAAGAAGGTAAGAATTTTTTTATTTTTCATATTTGGCGAAACAAATGGTACAATGAAAGCTAATGTGAAAAATAAGGAAAAGAAGTGGTCTATTTGAAAAACTTTTTAGAATTAGGAATTAGTGAAACTTTTAATCATACATTACGTGAAAATGGAATTACGGAAGCAACACCAATTCAGGAAAAAGCAATTCCTGTTATTATGTCAGGTAAAGATATTATTGGGCAAGCGAAAACAGGAACGGGTAAAACATTAGCATTTGTCTTACCGATTTTAGAAAAAATCGATCCAGAGTCTAGTGATGTTCAGGCTTTAATTGTTGCACCAACAAGGGAACTAGCATTGCAAATTACAACTGAAATTAAAAAAATGCTTGTTCAAAGAGAAGATATTAATGTACTAGCGATTTATGGCGGGCAAGATGTAGCACAACAATTGAGAAAGTTAAAAGGTAATACACATATTGTTGTAGCAACACCAGGACGATTATTAGATCATATACGACGTGAAACAATTGATCTAAGTAATCTTTCAACGATTGTACTAGATGAAGCGGATCAAATGCTTTATTTCGGTTTCTTATATGATATTGAAGATATTTTAGATGAGACACCTGGTAGCAAACAAACGATGTTATTCTCAGCAACGATGCCAAAAGATATTAAAAAATTGGCGAAACGTTATATGGATGAGCCGCAAATGATTCAAGTACAAAGTGAAGAAGTAACGGTAGATACAATTGAACAGCGTGTCATTGAGACGACAGATCGTGCAAAGCCAGATGCACTTCGTTTTGTTATGGATCGTGATCAGCCATTTTTAGCAGTTATTTTCTGTCGTACAAAGGTTAGAGCAAGTAAGTTGTATGATAATTTAAAAGGACTAGGTTATAATTGTGCTGAACTTCATGGTGATATACCTCAAGCGAAACGTGAAAGAGTCATGAAGAGTTTCCGCGAAGCTAAAATTCAGTACTTAATCGCAACGGATGTAGCAGCTCGTGGACTTGATGTAGATGGTGTAACGCACGTATTTAACTATGATATCCCTGAAGATGTAGAAAGTTATATTCACCGCATTGGCCGAACAGGACGTGCAGGTGGATCAGGTCTTGCAATTACGTTCGTTGCAGCGAAAGATGAAAAACATTTAGAAGAAATTGAAAAAACGCTTGGTGCACCAATACAAAGAGAAATAATCGAACAACCGAAGATAAAACGTGTAGATGAAAATGGAAAACCGGTACCAAAGCCGGCTCCAAAGAAATCAGGTCAAAATCGTCAAAGAGATAGCCGTGAAGGTTCAAGACGTGATTCGAGAAATAGCTCAAGAAGTGATTCGAGAAATGGTTCGAGAAATGAAAATAATCAATCATTTAATAAGCCAAGCAATAAGAAAAGTAGTACAAATCAAGGTCAGAAAAGACGTGGGCGTTAAAATATGAAGTGGTAATTGGGATGAAGAGATATATTGTTTGTTAATAGAGAAATCGATATATAATAAAAAAATCCTGATACAATTATGAATGCAGAAGGAGTCACAAAAATTTGTGGCTCTTTTTGTATTTTAAGATTAGGTTGGTATGCATTTGCTCAATGCGAGTAAAGTTGATAATTTCATTTACCGTATTTAAAGTGAATTGAAAAATAAAGAAAGAATAAAATGTGGAGTTTCATTTGTCTGAATGTTCAGGAGGTTATATAATGATTTTCTGACTATTAAAATATGGAGGAGTGCAAATGAAAAATGAAACGTTACACACACAAGAAGACATTTTAAAAATGCTTGATTCATTATTAAGACCTGCAGAACCATTTTGGAATGAATTTTATGCCAATAGAGAAAAGGATGTTCCGTTTTTTGAAAATATTCCAGATGAGAATCTAGTTTCGTATATACAAAAAGAGAGAGTTTCAAAAGGGAAAGTATTAGAACTTGGATGTGGTCCAGGTAGAAATGCCATTTATTTAGCGAATGAAGGATTTGATGTTACAGCAGTGGATTTATCTGCAGAAGGCATTCAGTGGGCAAAAGAGAGGGCGTTGGCAAAAGGGGTACAAATTCACTTCATTTGTGATTCAATTTTCAATTTAGAGGTTCAAAATGAATTTGATTTTATATATGATTCTGGTTGCCTTCATCATATTCCACCACATAGAAGAATGAATTATATAGAGTTAATTGATAGATATTTAAAATCAGGTGGTTATTTCGGATTAACATGTTTTGCAGCAGGTGATTTGGATGAACGAAATGGATCAGAAATAACAGATTGGGACGTATATAGAGGTTGGAGTTTACGAGGTGGTCTTGCATATTCTGAAGAAAAATTGAGAGAGATATTTAAAGAGTTTGAAGTAATTGAAATTAGGAAGATGAAACAAATGAAACAACCGAATGATATGTTTGGGGAATCATTTCTTTGGACAGCATTGTTTAAGAAGAAATGAAAATTAGATAATTGACAAATTTACCGTTTTTATAGACAATACATTTATAAGAATGTACGTTCGGTTTTGTTGAACGATGTATGTTTTGCATAAATACATAACAAGGGGCTGTCTCTATATGAGTAACACAAATCAAAAAATTACTACATTTTTAATGTTTGAAGGAAAAGCTGAAGAAGCGATGAATTTTTACACATCCCTATTTGATCAATCAGAAATTGTAAGTATCTCTCGCTACGATGAAAATGGACCTGGTAAAGAGGGAACTGTAATTCATGCAACTTTTACGCTAAACGGACAAGAGTTCATGTGTATTGATAGTTATGTAAATCATAATTTTACATTCACTCCAGCTATGTCTCTTTATGTAACTTGTGAGACAGAAGAAGAAATTGAAACGGTCTTTCATAAACTAGCGCAGGATGGAGCAATTCTTATGCCTTTAGGTGCCTATCCATTTAGTAAAAAGTTTGGTTGGTTAAATGATAAGTATGGTGTATCTTGGCAGTTAACGCTTGCTGAATAAAAAAGAAGCATCGCTTATTTGTATAATGTGTTTAGTTAAGAGTTTGAAAAATTAAATAACTTTAAAAAGCGTTCCAACTGTCAACAGGTTTGGAACGCTTTTTTGTTGGTATATCATTTTTGGGGAATTGTTAATTAATATCGCTTATTTTAAATGAATTGAATAGTTGTCTAATTTCATGTTTATTTAGAATGTTTTTATATTTACGGTCGATTATTTGTTAAGATAAATATATACAACTAAGTATTTACTATCTGGTAGGTTAATAAAAAAAGAAATGTATAAATAGTTAATAATCTTACAATTAAATTGCAACTAGGTAGTTAGGAGGAAAAATCGCAATGGATACTACACAACAAAACAGTAATGCATGGGATAAGAAGGTGGAAGAAGGTTCTAGATACACGCAGCCTGTAAGTAGCGAGATTATTGAGAAAAGCAAATCAGGTGAATGGGAGATTACAGTCACTACGGAAAAATCAGTTCCTAGAGAGTGGTTTCCAAAGTCATTAGATGGATTAAAGATACTTTGCTTAGCATCAGGTGGCGGACAACAAGCACCAGTTCTAGCTGCTGCTGGAGCAGATGTAACAGTTACTGATATATCTAAGAAGCAATTGGAACAAGATGAAAAGGTAGCAAAACGGGATGGTTTAACTTTAAAAACCGTACAAGGAGATATGTCAGACCTTGGTGATTTTGAGGATGAATATTTTGATATTGTCGTAAATCCTGTCTCTAATTTGTTTGTAAAAGATGTTCATCTTGTATGGAATGAAGTTTCTAGGGTTTTAAAGAATAAAGGTATTCTTATTGCTGGATTTACAAATCCGTTACTATGGATTTTTGATGATAACCAAGAACAAAAAGGTATTCTTGATGTTAAACATTCAATTCCTTCATCAACATTGGATTATTTACCAGAGGATGAAGTTCAAGATTACATCGATTTAAATCAAACAATAGAATATGCACATACTTTAGAAAACCAAATCCAAGGTCAAATTGAAGCTGGTTTTGTTATAGTGGGTTTTTATGAGGATGATTTTGGTGGAACAAGGATATTAGATAAGCATATTAAAACCTTTATTGCCACTAAAGCTATAAAGTTAAAGGTTGATTAAAAATTTTAGCTTGTTACACAGGGTGTTAGTCGAAGAAGGGATTTATAAATAGTAAAAGTTCAATATACAAGGAAAAGGATGGCACTTACGATCCTTTTCCTTGTATATTTTGAGTGGCAAAACAAGTTTTACAACTTGTAGCTGAACCCGTTATGATTTTTGTAGCGACGCTTTTTCTTTTTAAGAATTTTGGATGCCGAATCTTTTTCTAAGTTTAGCTAACAATTCAGGCTGATCCCCTTGGCTCATTACAACTTCAATAAAGATAAGTCGATTCATATTAAAACTTATTTTATTTAAGACTTCTGCTAACTCTATTTCATTTTCTACTTTAAATGTGAGACTTTTTTCTTCTGATCCGAATACATTTGGCAGTTTATTATAATCCCACATTTGTATGTCATTATATGGTTGGTCTCGTCCATGAATCGCTCGTTCAACAGTATATCCGTTGTTATTAATTAAAAATATGATTGGTTTTAAATTATGACGTAACATAGTGGATAATTCTTGAACAGTTAACTGGAAAGAACCATCACCAATAATTAAAATGTTACGCCGTGTTACATTAGCGAGTTGTGTTCCTAATAGAGCGGGAAGTGTATATCCGATAGATCCCCATAATGGTTGTCCTACAAATGAAGCGTTATTAGGTAAAGGGATAGCGGCACTACCGAAGTATGGTGTTCCTTGCTCTGCAATTAAGACGTCGTTTTCTTGTAAGAAGTGGTACAATTGTTGCCAAAAACGTTGTTGTGTAACGATTTGTGCTTTTGGATTGAACTCTTTAGTAATAGATGATGATTCTGAAATAAATGGCTTAATTTCAAACGTTTCTTCATTACGATGCTTGATTGAATTACTTAAATATTGTAATACGTCTTTCATTACAACCGGTCCGTATTTTTTATCTATAATTTTCACAGTATAGGGATGGATTTCTATAACTTGTTCTTTCGTAAAACCTTGTGTAAAGCCACCGGTAATAGTATCAGTTAATTTCACACCGATACTAATGATACAGTCAGATTCATCAACTCTTTTTCGCAAGTATGGAGGACTAACATCGCCAGTGTAAATTCCTATAAATTGAGGATGTTTTTCTGGGAATATGCCCTTGCCCATACTTAGTGAAGCGATAGGGAAGCCAGTTTTTTCTACGAGTTGATGTAAATCTTCTTCAGCATAAAAACGATTCACTTCAAAATCAGCTAATATAACCGGTTTTTTGGCGCTATTTATTTTTGAAATGGCATGTAGAAGCATTTTATCTAATGCGTCTTTATTACTTACTATGGGATGATTTAAGATTGGTTCCGTAGGTTTATTAATTGGTTTATTATATACATCGATCGGTAAATTAATATGGACTGGACGTTTTTCATTCCAACATGCACGGAGTACACGGTCAATTTCCTCAGCGGCATGCTCAGGGATTAAAGTTGTTTGTGCTATAGTAATTTCTCGATACATATTGGAAAAGTGATCGAACTTTCCATCACCTAATGTATGATGAACGAGTTCTCCATTTTCCATTACAGTTGTTGTTGGTGTACCGGTAATTTTTATAACTGGTACGTTTTCGGCATATGAGCCGGCAATGCCGTTTATGGCGCTCAATTCCCCCACACCAAAAGTGGTAATAAGAGCAGCAACACCTTTTATGCGAGCATATCCATCTGCTGCATATGCCGCATTTAATTCATTACAGTTGCCAATCCACTCTAAATTTTTATGTGCAATCACATCATCTAAAAAGGCAAGATTATAATCACCAGGAACACCAAATATATGCTCAATTCCTAATTCGTATAATCGATCTAATAAATATGTACTTACAGTATATTGCGTTTTCAAGAGAATCATCTCCTAATTATTTTAGTTCGTGTAGCGAATGCTTCAATGGACTACAGAAGTTCAAGTGCGTTGATTAAAATATTCATTACTGGATTGTGGTATAATTTACATACAGGGGGAAAGTAGATGACACAACATAAAGAAGAACAGATGAATGAGGCATTGGCATTATTTTATTTTGCATATAAGACATTTACTGAAAAGCCAGATGAAATTATAAAAGAATATGGTATACAACGAGTGCATCACCGAATTTTATTTTTTATCGCACGTTTTCCAGGGATAAGTGTAAATGAGTTACTATCGCTATTAGAAATAAGTAAACAAGCTCTTCATGGACCACTGCGTCAACTTGTGGAAAAGGGACTAATTGAAAGTAATGAAGCTACTCATGATCGTCGAGTAAAACAATTATCCTTAACAGAAGAAGGGACAGATTTAGAGAAAAAACTAAGTGATGTTCAAAGAAAGCAAATGGGTGCTATTTTTTCAAAATTTGGTGAATCATGTGAAGAGAATTGGCATCAAGTTATGAACGAAATGGCGAATAGCCGTTCAGGTCATGATGCATGGATAGCGAAAAGAGAAATTCCAGTTGATCAAAAATAATGAGAAATAGGCCTTTCTTTATAGTTTGAAAAAGAAAGAATTTTATCCATGCATTTGGCAACTATGGATAAATCATAGAGTGAATGGATAAAAAGGTGCATTACTAGATACTTTATACGTGTACGCGATGGAACAATAAAATTCACATTTCCGAGAGGGGAATTATAATGATAAAACTTGTACTAATTCGTCACGGACAAAGTTTATGGAACCTTGAAAATCGTTTTACTGGATGGACGGATGTAGATCTATCAGAGAATGGATTAAGTGAAGCAAGAGAAGCAGGAGCAATATTAAAGGAAAACGGTTATACTTTCGATGTTGCTTACACATCTGTATTAAAACGAGCAATCCGGACTGTATGGATTGTTCTTCATGAAATGGATCTTACTTGGGTGCCTGTACATAAATCATGGAAACTAAATGAAAGGCATTATGGAGCGCTACAAGGATTGAATAAAGAAGAAACTGCAAAAAAATACGGTGAAGAACAAGTTCATATTTGGAGAAGAAGTGTCAATGTAAGACCACCGGCTATTACTGAAGAAGATCCTAGATATGAAGCGAATGATCCGAGATACAAAACACTCAAAAAAGGTGAATTTCCATTGACAGAATGTTTAGAGGATACGGAGAAGAGAGTGCTGGAGTATTGGCATTCAGAAATTGCACCATCATTAAAAAGTGGTGAGAAAGTAATTATTTCATCGCATGGTAATACAATTCGATCGCTAGTGAAATACTTAGACAACCTTTCAAATGATGGTGTGGTTTCATTAAATATTCCAACTAGCATTCCGCTCGTTTATGAATTAGACGAAAATTTACGTCCGATTCGCCATTATTATTTAAGTATGGATGGAGAAGTACCTGAAGGGGAAATTCCGAAACATATTTCTTTTTAACATGAAAATTTGAAATGCATGCTTGTCTACATATACAATGTAGACTCATGATAAAAGACGTGGCCTCCTTCTAATGTATATGCGATGTAGCTAAATTTAGAAGCTTGTCCACGTCTTTTGTCATAAAGAGAGCTGCTTGCGCATGTAATGATATCGTGAGTAGTTTTTGAATGGAGGGTGATGTAATTGACGATCTCTAACATTCGAATTGGCTTATTTATTTTAGCAATCGTTTTTGTAGTTCTTGTTTTCTTTTATTGGAGAAATGAAGAGTTGTATGAAGAGAAAAAGCAGCGAATTCGAAAAACTTGGTATGGATTATTCATAACATCAGTCACAGTTTATTTCATGATTAAAGGAATCGATTTAACCCTCTGGAAAAATTTATTAATGTTCACTGCGATGGTCATTTTCGTTGATATTTCATTTATTTTAACACCTAACATTTCGGAAATATGGGGAGCGAAATTTAGCGATATCGGTAAAACTGTTCAATCCATAAAGCGGTCATTAATCGCTTCAAAAGCAAGAGGGGAAATATATACGAACATTATCCAAAATATTAATCCAGCAGCATTTGGGACGATGGAATGGCATACGGAAGAGGAATATACAAAAAGCTTAAACACATTTTTAGATTCATATGGGGAAAAAATCGGAGCGAAAATTGTTGTATTTGAAGCAGCGAATGAATTAAATACGGGCTTTCGTGGTATTCGTTCTCAATTTAGTATTACAATACCTATAGAGCATATAGAGCAATTGAATGAACAAAAAGCAGTACAAGTAGAAAACGTGGGAATTATACCAGCAAAAATAATGAATGATGTTTTTATCGTTATTGATGGGAAGAAGAATAGCCTGCAAGATCGAGATTTTGAAAATGTATATAATTTAACAATACATCATAGTTATTTTAGTAAGTAGGACAGAATCGTTTTTCTGTCCTTTTCTTCTATACATAAATTCAAAACAAAATTCGACAAAGTTGAATAAAATAGGACAATCATTCCTACACTAGCAGGTAGAGGTGATTGTAGTGATAAAAGATTATGACAATGATTTTTTTAAAGAAGAAAATGAAGATACAACAGATTTCTCTTTAATCAAAGGAGATACGTTGCAGCAAGTAGAAAAGTTAGAAGAAGAATTAAAAAGAAAATGATTCGTGTACACTGTGTCTTTATTTGCTATATAATATAAATAGAAGGTTGTATCTTTTTGAAAAGGGGGAGAAGAGATGGCTGAAATAAATGTACAAAAGTCTTCGTTTTTTAAAGAAAAAAAAGAAGAATCAAATACAGATTTCTCTCTAGTGAAAGGTGCATTAACGGAAAATATAAATCGGTTAGAAAAACTTATGAATAATAGCAGTTCAAAATATATACGAGTACAAAAAACAAAAGAAAATGCATAGAGCATTTTCTTTTGTTTTTTATTCCGTTATTTGCGGGTTAGTTTCAAGTTAGTTAACATTTAATTTTTCTTTTACTTTTCCGGGTAAATCTACTTTCTGAATTTCTTCATAGGACTTCACTTCAAAAGATGATATTTCATTTTTATCTATATCATCTTGATCTACATAAAGACGTAAAAACGCATTATCATTTAATTTATGGTCGTTTTCTTTTTTTGTACTTCTAAATGTAATTTGTTTTTTTTCTCCGTCTTCATCATATGCGGGCAACGTATAGTTCCGTAAGCTTCTGCCTTCTACTTTTTCAATAGCGCCTTCACCTTTTATCTGTACGTAATATACATCCTTACCAATTCTATTTAGTGATGCTCTCTCACATCCAATAGTAATGCTTGAAAATAATAAACATAGTGTCATAACAGCAAAAAGCTTTTTCATATTATTTATCTCCTTCAATTTGTTTCTTTAAAAAGTATACAACTATTGTTAAATTAGAAAAATCGATATAGATTACAACATTCTTACAATGATGTAAGAGTATAAGGTATAGAGCGCAGAAGGATTAAATTGAACTGTTCATAATAAATTTTTAATACGTTTAAAGAAAGGTAAAATAATGAATCATGGTATAATGATAAAAGACTTACATACTATTTTTTCATTTTGAGAGGAGCTTGAAAAATGTATTCTACTTTAGAACAATTAACAAAGCACCCTGTATTTTATCATTTTGCAGAAATTTCAAAGATTCCTAGAGGATCAGGTAATGAAAAGGAAATTAGTGATTATTTAGTGCGCTTTGCAAAAGAGCGTAACTTAGAAGTGATTCAAGATCAAGCATTGAATGTCATTATTAAAAAAGACGCAACTGCTGGCTATGAGAGTGTACCAGCTATTATCATTCAAGGTCACATGGATATGGTTTGTGAAAAAAATCAAGCAACAGTACATGATTTTGAAAAAGATCCAATTGAGTTACGAATTATTGGAGACATGCTATATGCGAATCAAACAACTTTAGGTGCTGATAACGGTATTGCTGTTGCATATGCATTAGCTTTATTAGATTCAAAAGATATTCCGCATCCAGCACTTGAAGTAGTAATTACTACTGAAGAAGAAACGACAATGGGCGGAGCTTTTGCTGTTGATGCAAACCACTTTGATGGAAAGATCTTTATAAATATTGATTCTGAAGAAGATCATAAATTACTTGTAAGTAGCGCAGGTGGTGCGAAAGCAGTTGAAACAATTGCAGTAATTTGGGATGAGGCACCTGCACATATGGACGCATACCGTCTATATGTTGGTGGACTTAAGGGCGGACATTCTGGTATGGAAATTGATAAACAACGCGGAAATGCGAACAAAGTACTAGGACGAGTTTTACGTGATTTATCAATAAATATTCAATTTGATATATGTGAGGCTCACGGCGGATTAAAAACGAATGCAATTCCACGTGAAAGTGTAGCTACAATTTTATTACGTCAAGAAGATGTAGAGCAAGTTGAAGAAAAGTTAAAATCATGGACACGAGTATTACAAGAAGAAATGCGTGCTGTTGATCCAGATGTTCATGTTACACTGACAAAATTAGATGAGAAAGTAGAAAAAGTATTTGCTAAAGAAACACAAAAACAGCTGATTTCATCATTATTCTTAATTCCAAATGGCATTCAAAGTATGAGCATGGATATTAAAGGCCTTGTAGAAAGTTCAACAAATTTAGGGGTTATTGAAACGCTGCAAGATGAAATTAAATTGCGAAACGAAGTAAGAAGTTCTGTAAGTAGTTTAAAACGACATATTGCAGATGAAATTAAATATATTGCTGAATTAGTTGGAGCAACATTTGAATTAGAGTCAGAATATCCGGAGTGGCCATACAATCCAAACTCACAAATTCGTAATTTGTTTGAAAAAGTACATCAAGAAAAATACAACAAAGATGTTGAAATCTTCGCTGTACATGCAGGGATTGAATGCAGTGTATTCGTTCAAAAGATGCCTGAATTAGATGCAATTTCATTCGGGCCAGATATATTCAACGTCCACACTCCAGATGAGCATATTAGTATTTCTTCTGTTGTGAACAACTGGGGATTCTTCGTTGATGTAATGCAGGGAATGAAAGAATTAGCCAAATAATAACGATAAAATGAAAAGTAGCCTATAAAAATTTATAGGCTCTTTTTTTGTGTTGGAATTTATCCCGCATTAACAGGTAGTAAGACCCCCACCTCAAAATTCAGCGAGGGCAAAGAAGTTAGGTGGGGGTCGGGCTGCCCATAAAAGCCCGATTGGTTTAACTAATAATCAGTGGGGGATGAATAAAACCCCCACTGATTAAAGTTTCACTTTATGAGAAGTCATTTTTCGTTAGTATGTAATATTAAGCTTGAACAATTAATAAGGATGAATTGTTGATGTTTTTTAATACTTATGAAGGGGTGAAAAAATGAAGGGAAGAAAGCAATGTATTGTTTGTATGTTTTTATTGTTCTTTACATTTAGTTTCATTGGTGTTCACAAAATAATAGCAGAAGAAGTTGAATTTTCAGGAACAACTGCTCCATTGAATGTAAATGTTAGAGAAGAAAAAAGCTTGAATGCAAATATTGTAGAGGTGATTCCCGGAAATACAAAAGTATCCTTTAAAGGATGGGAGTATGGTGAAGCGGTTAAAGATTACTGGACAGGAAATTTAGATAATCGTTGGTTTTATTATTTTAAAGATGGGAAAAAAGTATATGTAACGTCAGCTTATATTAATGGGAATCCTCCAAATACATCAACAGATCGTGAATTATCTGTTCCTAACATATTACAAGAAAGATCAAATTGGTGTTGGGCGGGCACTTCGGTTTCAGTTTTAAATTATTTTGGGAAAACTCCTTCACAAGATCAGTATGTTAGGTATGTCAAAGGTGGATCATATAATAATCCTGCAACTTCACGTGAAATACAATATGGATTATCAGGATATGGTGTTAGCTCAGCTATAAGTTCTGGAGCAAAATCGTATGATTGGTTCAAAAATCAAATTAATAGTAATCAACCGATGATTGCACTCATTATGTGGCAAAATGGAGCTAACATCGGACACTTTCTAGTACTTGATGGATTCTATAAAGGTACAAATGGAACAGACTATATAACTTACATGGACCCTTGGTATGGTGATCATTATAATCATAATTTCAGTACGTTCCATAACAATAATAATTTTTGGTGGAATGAAACTGTTTATAATATCCGTGCAAATTAATAATATTAAAAGTGTGGGGGTTCATGAATGGGAAAACTACTTAGGCTTGTGATACCATGCATTTGTTTAATGACTGTTATTATTTTCGCTAGTAAAATTAGTTATGCATCAAAAAATAAAAGTGAGCCAGTACAATCGATCGCATTAAAAGATTATCAATATAGTAAGAGTAGTTCTTCTGAAAATGTAAGTTTTGAAAAAATAACAACCTCACCATTTTCGTTACCAATCTATGAAACAATTCCAGCACAGCAAATGTTAAATAGCTCTGAATTTAAGCATATACTATTACCAACAAATGAAAAGTTGTGGTTTATTATGAAAGGTGAGCAGCCGGAGGGACTAATTGTTGCGAATGATACTGAACCGATTCGAACGGGTGGAGAAAATAGAAGTAAAGATTTATATGGGCTATATAAAGCAATAAAAAATAATACAAATGAAACAAAAAATATTAGTTATTTTGAATTTGAAGGGCAAGGAATATTGGTAGTAAATCAAAATAATGACCAAGAAATATATCTTAGTAAGGGTGCTGCTGCTATATTAAAACTTCCTGCTGGTCAAAAAATAGTAAGCAGTGAAGTAATACAGAAAATGAAAGAGAGAATCGTAACTGCTTTTGAATAGTTAATTATAAACTGAATAAATATATACGTATGTAATATGAAATTTCATGTACTGTATTAGTTTTAGAAATGAATACATTCATAAAAAATACAGTAGACGGAGCAGAAAAGATAACAAGTGAAAAAAAGCGCGAGATGTTATAGGGGTCAATGGTGATTATAGTAGGAATTGTTGATTCTTATTTGTTATTTATATGAGGTTGAACAGGCAAAAGGCAAAAGGATTGATGTTAGAGGTATAAACATAATAGTGCATATAAAAAGGTTAGAGAAGCTAATTCTTAAACCTTTTTATATGCATTCCAATTATTAGTTTTTATAAATGGTGGAGTTACACATGCTCATCAAGTTAACATTTCATACCACCCCCGGAGTGGATTTTTTGCACAGAAAGATATTGTTCGATTTAAATCGTGCTTCATACGTAATAATTTAATTAAAAAAGCTTGACCTTAACACTATGTAAAGGTTTACAGTGGAACAGAAAAGGAGGTTAAGAAATGCAAAAAATAACGAAATTGTGTATGAGTGCTGTACTAACCACATCTATTATTAGTGGTTATGCTCAAATTAAGGGAATTGAGAAAGTCCAGGCGAAGGAAATTGAAAAACCGCAGAGAGAAGATAGGAAGAAAGTAGAGGCGCAAAAAATAGTAGGAAAGTATACAATGCCAGATGAAAAAAGCAAACATGAAGGAACATGGCTACAATGGCCTCATGAACTTACATACGGGTCAAAATATCAGCAAGAAGTAGAACCGATTTGGATTCAAATGACAGAATCTTTAAGCAAAGGAGAAAAAGTTCATATTGTTGCATATGATCAAGAAGAGAAAGAAAGAATTATTGAAGTTCTAACGGATCAAGGGGTAAATATGGAGAAAATTGATTTCTTTATCGCACCTACTGACGATGTATGGGCTAGAGATACTGGACCAATTTTTGTTTACGATAATGACAAAAATTTAAAGATATTAGATCCAGGCTTTAACGGATGGGGAAAGAAAACGCCATATAAGAAAGATGCTCGTCTTCGTGAGAATCTTAGCAATCAGTTAGGCATTGAAAGAATAAATTGGAATAAATTTGTTCTTGAAGGTGGCGCATTTGAATTGGATGGTAATGGAACTGTTTTATTAACTAGAAGTGCTGTGACGAATAAAAATAGGAACGCTAAATTGTTAGAAAAGGATATTGAAAAATATTTTAGTGAACTTGGGGTAACAAATTTTATTTGGTTAGATGGAGCACCTAACTTAGATATTACTGATTTTCATATTGATGGATTTGCCAAATTCCACGATAAATCTACTATTATAACGTTAAAAGAAAAAGATTTGGCTGAATGGGGAGCGTCTGGCAAAGATATTAACAAGTTGCTGCAGGCAAAAGATGCTACAGGTAATAAGTACAAGTATGTATATCTACCGCTAAGTAAGAATAATGTTACATTAAAAAATGGGAAGAAGCTTGATTATAAAGGTTCCTATATTAATTATTATATAGCGAATGAAGTCATCTTAGTTCCAAACTATAATGATCCTAATGATAAAATAGCAAATGAGATGATTCAAAAACTTTATCCTGATCGTAAAGTGTTGGGGATAGATGTAAGAGAGCTGTATAAAAATGGTGGTATGATTCATTGTATTACTCAACAACAACCAATTAATTTAAAATAATATATTTATAATTCTTTGGGAAGTTGTCTATTTCTTATGAGAATCTGTTTATCCATAGGATAGGTAAAGACGCGATAGCATTTTTACCTATTTTATTGTATTTTTTTATGAGTTTAGTATAACTTTCCTATAAACTGAAGAAACCTACCCTTTTTGAAAAAATCTTAATCAAAATGATAGGTTTTTTAAATGAAAAGCTATACTTGCTGTTGCGGAAGAAACATTGTTTAAAGGTATGTTTTCACCTTTTAAAAGTTTCTAGTACAATCATTCTTACTAAAATATCTATAAGAATAAGATTTATATGTTTTTTTTAACAATCCATACATGCCCATCAACTTCAGAATGCAGAATTACCATAAATAATAAAAGTTCAGCGGTTTTTCTGTTTTTATTTGTAACTTAAACGAATTATACTTGGACAATTATTGTGCAATCTTTTCAAATAAATGACTTTCTTTATTTGAAAATAAGGGTGCATCTATAAACCCAAAATGATAAACTAAAATACCTAATTCCACTCTAGAATGAATACGCCATTTTTCTTTAATATGATTAATTATCGTTGAAATTCTTCTAGGGCTAATATATATCTTTTTGGAAATTTCTGCATCTGTTAATCCTTTTGCTACATAAATAGCCACTTCTAACTCTCTTTCGGTTAACATTCTTTTCATAAAATAAGCTCCTTCGAAATTATTCATATAAAAATCAAAAGAAACTATTATTTGAAATAAAGCTGAAAAATCATATCCAATACTCTTTATTCCCTTTAATTGTAATAATTTCTCTCATTTTAATACAAGTTTGTAAAAGAAACTATAAATCAATATAATTAGTAATTGTAACTATATTAATTTTACATCACATTAAAAGTTGGAAAATATTCTTATACTCATAAATTGTTACATTTGAGGGGGAGAAATGGAATTCTATAATCTCGGTATTATTATTAAAGAACTTAGAAAGAAAAAAAATATATCACAATCTGAACTATGTCGGGGAATATGTTCACAAAGTCAGATTAGTAAGATAGAAAAAGGTATTATTTATCCATCTAGCATATTGTTGTATCAATTATCTGAAAGACTTGGTGTTGATCCGAATTATATATTTGCGCTAACTCAAAATAAAAAATTAAAATATGTAGAAAACGTAAAATATGTAATAAGAGATTGCATAAAACAAAAACAATATGAAGAACTTTATGAAATAGTGAAAAAAGAGAAAAACGAAAATAATTTCGAGTCAAAAGAAAATAAACAATTTCTACTATGGCATGAAGCAATTGCTATATTTATGGTGAACAGATCAACAAAAACTGCTTTAAATCTTTTAAATCATGCATTAAAACTAACTGTAACCAATGCTGATTTTTTATCAGAAAGAGAAATAGATATTATGCATACAATGGCAGTAATCTATGCGGAAAATGGAGAATATGAAAAAAGTATAGGCATATTAAAGAAATGTTTAAGTAATTTTAATAAGATAGAATTTCCTAGAAATAAAGAAATTAAATTAAGAATTATTTATAACTTAACAAAATGTTTACATCTTACATATGAACATGTAGAAGCAATAAAGTACAGTGATATAGGTATTAAATTAGCCATTAATATAAATAGTTTATACTTATTAGGGGAACTAAATTTCGAAAAAGGTTCAAATTTATTAGAACTTCAGCAATCTAGTGAAGATGGTTTTAACTATATTAATAAGGCTTTATTTATTTTTGAACTAACAGAAAGAAAACAATATATTAAGATAATCAAGGATAAATATTTTAAAAACCAGAAATAAACATGAGAAAGCTTTAATATGAGCTATTCCTTATTGGAATTTCCTGTTAAAATAAGTGCTGTAATACGAACTATTCCTTATTGCTGTTTATTGCTAAAATAAGTCCTGTAATAGTAGATAAAAATAAAGGGTGACATTTTATGAAATCAAGAGGGAGTACTCGTAAAGCAGATAGTATGGGGCGTATTGTTATTCCAATGGAAATAAGACGGAGTTTAGGAATTGTAGAAAAAGATGCGCTAGAAATGTTTGTGGAAGATGATCAGATTATTTTGCGGAAATATCAATCTTCGCAAGCTTGTGCAATTACAGGTGATATTTCAGATAAGAATATTTCGTTAGCGAATGGGAAGATTATTGTAAGTCCAGAGGGAACAGAACTGTTAATAAAGAAGTTACAGCAATATCTTTTAAAATAAAAGATAAGTAAGAACTTTAAAATAAAATATACTTGTAAAGAAGGTCCTCTATCATTCAGGGGACTTTTTTTATTGCAAAGACAGGTTGTTTAATTGTTATAAATAAAATAGAGGGGAATAGCTGGTCCAATGAAATGCGAATTATCCTAAAAGTAGTCTGACTATTTTTTATAAAAAATCCTAACTATTTACATTTTTTGGTTTCGTGTTATATTTTTACTGTTAGTATGAAGAAAATTCTGATTTCGATTTTCGGAAAGTTTTAGAAAATGAATTAGATTTTTAAATTAAATATGCTAATTCAAGGGGAATTCGTTGGAGAAATGTAACTAAGAGGAAATCTCGTATCATTCACGTTTAGTATCTGTAAATTGGTGGTTCTAATAGTTCTGACGAAAAGCAAAGGAGCAAAAAAGAAGTGGGTAGTTCATTTAACAGGAGATATGGTGTAGAAAAATAAAATAACGGAGGTTTTATAATGAATAAAGGAATACTGCAGATTACGGAAATTGAAGAAATTACTATTCCTAATGTATTAAAGGATAAAATCAAGAATCTGATAGACAATGAATTAAAAACTCATAATCCTTATACTTGTGATCAAGAAATAGCTGCAAGCTTTTCAAAAGAGTGGCTCATTTGTTTGATTGACTATTCAAAGAAAACTCCGAATTCAGATGTAAAAAAACTACTTCATATGATAAAAGAAGCGAATTGTGGTGGAAACGTACCGCCTATCCTTATTAAAAATATTCCGTGTGATCCTATGGAAACCCTATTACCTGGAGAAAATCGCAAAGGCTTTAATTATGGTGAAAACGAACACGATAGAATGAAAAAATATTTTTATGCTGAATGGGTCACATGGCTTTTTGCCACACTTTTTAATTATGATGCTTTGATTCATCCGTCCGAACATGCAGGGAAAAATAGATTTCATCTCATTTCCCCTTTAAACAATGATGAAGTTTTGCGAAATGTCGGTGCAAGCACTGGTGGCGGAAACTTTTATCAACATAACGATGCGACAGTGTATACAGATATGAAAGATCAATTACATATTGAAGAAAGATTGAAATCGTTCAATACGAATTTAGACATTGTATCGAATAGACTTAATAAATCCGTCGAACTAATAGTTTCGGAAATTACTTGCGGCAAATTTACGAGGGTTGATGCTCTTTTATTAAAAGGAGTGTTAAATTTAAAAACCAATACTCATATTGGAACACCAAAATTACTTCAAAAGCATCTTGAAGAAAATCACTTCAGTAAAGATGATATATTGGCGATAAGTAAAATGCCTATTGCTCATATCGCAGGAATGGCGGATGGTGAAATATCGGGATTCGTAGGGGAAATAAACCAAATTATATTTTTGGATGATAATGGTGATATTATTGCAACTTGTTTGAATGGAGCAGAAAATAGATTGATTTATGTGGGAGGAAGTGAAGAAGAAAAGTTAAAATTCGACATGTTTTTGGAACTGTTACGGACAATGCCTACTTATAAAGTCCCGCTTACATCTGAAGATTTATTGATTATGCCAAATTCATACTATGGTAAGCAAACAAATGTAACCCATGGTAGAGAAAGGTTATCGGAGGAAGAATATAAAATTCCGATTGGTGATAATAAGTATGGACGTAGAATTGTTTGCAGGCAATACGTTTCCAGCCGATTACGCGACCAGAAAGAGAGTTACTTTACAGATATCATAAACTAGTTTAAAGAGAGGAGGGAGAATGGGAAGGTTTGGGCTGTAATAGCTCAAACCTTCCCATTTCCTTTATATGGATTTTACTATTGAATTACTCATATTACTATTTTTAGTAGCTATTTTAGCAGGATGGATAGATACAATTGCTGGGGGCGGTGGTATGATAACTATCCCAGTAATGTTATTAGTAGGTATGTCTCCTTCTGTAGCGATAGCAACTAATAAACTACAAGGGAGTAGCGGAACCCTCATGGCAACTGTGATTTTTATTAAGAAGAAAGAAATTAATCTCAAAGAAATGCGTTTGTCCATCTTAATGACCTTTTTTGGATCTATTTTGGGTGGATGGCTTATTTTACAGATACGAGCAGAATATTTAATCATGATATTACCTTTCTTACTTATTATTATTGGTCTTTATTTTCTATTATCTCCAAATATAGCAAACGAAGATCGACCGAGAAAAATAAGTATGTTGTTATTTGCGTTAACAGTGGCTCCATTCCTTGGATTTTATGATGGTTTCTTCGGCCCAGGAACAGGTAGCTTAATTGCTTTAGCTTTCATTCTTTTATGTGGATATAGTGCTACAAGAGCAACTGCAAATGCTAAGATTTTGAATTTTACTAGTAATTTCGCTGCTTTGTTATATTTTATTATTTTTGGCCAAATTGATTGGACAATTGGGCTGATTATGATGCTTGGTCAAATTATAGGGTCATATATTGGGGCAAAGATGGTGCTTACAAAAGGGACGTCATTAATACGACCAATAGTGGTTATTGTTTGCTTTGTCATGGCAATTAAAATTTTTTTACAAAATATGAACTAAATGTAATCAATATATTATTTGTATCAAAGTCAGAGTGTTTTAATGTTCTTATTACAGTATTACGCTGTTTAAGATGTGTTCAAAATTAAACAATTTGACTAGTGTAATGTATTGCGGTATGCTTTTTTTAGTATAAAAGAAAGGCTTGAAGATAATGATTCGTCGTTTGAAAAAGTTTAAAAATGTAGCTGTCGTATTAAGCTTCTAAGTAAATTATTAAATCTACCATACTTAGAAGCGAGGAATGTAATTATGAAGCATCCATTATATAATCATTGGTCTGAAACGAAGTATTTAAAAGATATAGTAACAAATCCACTTATTGAAGTAGGAGAGTACTCCTATTATTCAGGATATTATGGCGATCAAAATTTTGAAGATGGTTGCGTTAGATATTTATGGGGCGATGCTAAGTCTCGAGTACTGTTCAATCCAATTGAACAGATGGGTTGGCAACTTGATAAACTCATTATTGGAAATTATGTTTGTATTGCAAGTGGAGTTGTCATTTTAATGGGTGGGAATCATAATCATCACCCTGAATGGATTACAGTTTATCCATTCATTGAGCAAATAGAACAATCATATGAACCGAAGGGTGATACAGTCATTAAAAGCGATGCCTGGATTGGTATGAATGCTATAATAATGCCTGGCGTTACAATCGGTGAAGGTGCAATTGTTGCGGCAGGATCTGTCGTAAGTAAAGATGTTCCGTCGTATACAATAGTTGGTGGAAATCCTGCTAAGGAAATAAAGAAACGATTCACTGATATAGAAATAAACATGTTAATGGAAATGCGTTGGTTTGATTGGGATAGGGAATTGATTGAGAAGGCAATTCCTCTTTTATCTAGTCCATCCATCGAACCATTATTTGCTTTTTATAAAAATGAAGTGAAAAATAAATAAATCAGTTAGAAAAACTACATCCAGTATAGGGTGTAGTTTTTTTATTACAAAAAACTAATAGTTTAGACTAAAGGAAATTTATCTCTAATATAAGTCTAGCAAATAGCTGAATTGAATAATTAAAATCCTTGATAGCTAATAAACGAATGCTTGATTACCAGTGTGTCTCGATATTTAATCGGGACACACTTGTTTTATTTTTTGTAAATGTGGAACAAATGTATTATTTAGATTGTCTATTAAGTGTAATCCTAAAAAATATGAAAGTACGGATCATTTTGAAAAATACGAAGGTATTAAAAAGAGGGATGTGTGTGGGAGTACGAAGTGTCATTGTCCTAAAAGGGTTTGATGAGATGGTCTATATGAAAGTTATCCTAACGTCTTATATGTATATAGAATTTGATAACACTGTCTATTTTTTGAGGATTATGTTAGAAGAACGTTTTTTGAGTACAAAGATATTGGAGGTAACAGAAGTGAAAGGTATGTTTTGCAAGAGATTTATTGCAATAGTAACAGTGCTTGCACTATTTTGTAGCATTGTTGTTACATCTGGAAGAGCATCAGCGGAAACAGTTCCTGCTATAGACGTTGAAGCAGGATCAGCAATTTTAATAGAGGCAAATTCCGGAAAAATTTTATATCAAAAAAATGCAGATGAATCATTGGCAATTGCTAGTATGACAAAAATGATGAGCGAATACTTAGTGCATGAAGCGGTAGATAAAGGAAAACTTAAATGGGATCAAAAAGTTAAAATCTCTGAATATGCACATAAGATTTCGCAAGATCGTTCATTATCAAACGTTCCATTAGAAAATGGTGGCTCTTATACGGTAAAAGAGTTATATGAGGCAATGGCAATTTACTCTGCAAATGGTGCAACAATTGCTTTAGTTGAAGAGATTGCTGGTAAAGAAGTCAATTTTGTAAAAATGATGAACGATAAGTCAAAAGAGTTTGGAATGAAAGATTATAAATTTGTAAACTCTACAGGCTTAACAAATCAAGATTTAAAAGGATATCACCCAGAAGGGACAACTCTAGACGAGAAAAATAAAATGTCTGCAAGGGATTGTGCAATTTTAGCACAACGTCTTATTCAAGATTTCCCCCAAATATTAAATACAGCAAAAATTCCTAAAAAAACATTCCAAGAGGGTGGTAAATATCCAATTGATATGGCGAACTTTAATTGGATGTTAAAAGGTTTAATTAAGCAATATGAAGGTGTAGATGGTTTGAAAACAGGAACGACTCCAGAAGCGGGAGATTGTTTCACTGGTACAGTAGAAAGAAATGGTATGCGCCTAATTTCTGTAGTGATAAAAGCAAAATCTCATACAGCACGTTTTGATGAAACAAAGAAATTATACGATTATGGATTTGCGAATTTTGAAGTGAAGAATGTCTACGGAAAAGATGCAGTAGTAAAAGGACATGAAACAGTTCGAGTAGCAAATGCAAAAGATAAAGATGTAGTAGTTCAAACGAAACAAGCTGTTGCACTTCCAATGCCGAAGGGCAACAATGACGTTTATAAAAAAGAATTTAAAGTATCGAATAAAGAACAAGAAGCGCCTATTAAAAAAGGTGTAACAATTAGTAAAATGATTATCTCGCCTAAAGATAATATAGATCCTGGGTTCTTATCAGGTAAATCATTACAAATAGACCTTGTAACAAAATCTGATGTAGAACAAGCAAATTGGTTTACACGTTTTATGCGCCAAATCGGATCTTTCTTTAGTGGTATGTGGGATAGTGCGGTTGATATAGTAAAAAGCTAACTTTATAGGATAAAACTAAATAGTAATCTGGAACAAAAAGTTTCAAAGTACTATAGATTCTTATGAGGGTAGCTTGGAATGGAAGATTGTATTAATTCTCAAATTTGGTTCTTCGGAACTTTTCGTATTGCAATTAAGCTAAAATAAATTTGTATCCATATAATCAAAAAACGCTATTCTTTTTGTAGAAATATACAGTGGTCTGGCCCCATTTGGTGAGACAAAGAAAAAACACCTAGATAACATGTTTCCTATAAGCTATAGGTGACATATTATCTAATTTTCTCTGAATCCGTTCATTATTATAGTAGTGGATGTATTCATCCACAGTTTGTATTATACTAGCATTATTCGATTGTTTTATATTTTGCGCATAGAATCCTTCGGATTTCAAATGAGAATGAAAGGATTCTATGAGGGCATTATCATGGCAGTTTCCTGTACGAGACATGCTTGTGATAATGCCTTTTTCTTTGGCATATGTTTGAAATTGTTTTGATGTATACACCTTTCCTTGATCCGAATGTAAAATCGTATCAATCACATTTCGCTTTTTTAAAGCCTCTTTTAGAGTATCTAATACAAGAGAAACATCCTGTGTCTCAGCTATTTTATAACTTACAATTTCATTGTTAAACCCATCTATAATAGATGAAAAATAAAGAGTCTTATTGCCGAACATCAAATATGTGATATCAGTGAACCATTTTTCATTAGGCTTGGTAGCTTTAAATCTCCGTTGTATTCTATTTTTAGCTACCACTGGTTCATGACCGAGTACAAATATCTTTTTCTTTTTTCTAACCCGAGATAATACGTTGTATTTTCTCATGATACGTAATACTTTTTTATGATTCATTACGATGTTAAATTGATCACGTAGACAAGCTGTAACCCGACGATATCCATACCGATATTTATGATGTTGACATATTTCTATTACGGTTTTTTCTTCATGGTTAGTTACTGTTTTCTCCTGCTTTTTCCAACGATAATAAGTAGCACGTGAAATATTAAATATGGAACACAGTTCTGCAATTGTAAAAATTGATTGCCATTCCTTTATCATTTTCATTATTTCTTCTTTTCCTCCCACCTCCTTAAGATTTCTTGGCACTTTTCCAGCAATATAATCTTTGCCTTTAAATAACGTATTTCTAATTCTTTTTGTTCAAGTTCTGTTAACCTTTTTAAGCCTTTTCCATGTGCAGATTGTCTTACAATAGATTGTTCAAACCGATAGGTTTCGCCTTCACGATACCATTTCATCCAAGTTTTAATTTGAGCCACATGTCTAATTCCTAAGGCATCCATAATTTCTTTATTTTTGAATCCTTGGTGTTTCATTTCAACTACTTTCCACTTTATTTCGGCGGGATAATGCACCTTTTTCCCCATACGAAAAACACCTCCATTAAAATCATAACTGATACTTACGATTTAGAGAGGTGTTTTTTATCGTCTCATTCCCAGGGTTCACTCCATACAGGAAGGATGGCGTTTATTATGAATATTTAGATTCAAAGGGTTCTGATGCAAGGTTAGTTTAATAAAGTTACATGATGAAAGAACATTCATTATTCCATCAGGTGAAAATAAAAATTGATACCTGGTACTTATTTCTGTTATTAAATTTTATAAAAATTTAATAAAATCTTTTCTTTCTATTAAATATTTTGTTTTAAATTAATTATATAAAGAAATGGATGCTAGAAAATAGATGCATAGATTGAGTTTGTACTGCTTATATTAGAGATTTAAAGAAAGAATATGTACGATTCTCCCACTACACTAGTATAGTGGCCTTTATTAACAGCAAAATTTACAATTTACAAGGAGAATATTTTATGAGTAAGAGAATAAAAGAATTAGATTCCATACGAGGGTTAGCGGCACTTACAGTGGTATTTGGACATTTTTGTTTAATGCTACCATCGTTGCCTAATTCTATTAAATTTTCCCCGCTTAGGTTTTTATGGGCGGGTGGAGAAGCGGTAATCGTTTTTTATGTACTGAGTGGTTTTGTGTTATCTATGGCACTTTATCATTCAAAAACAAATTATTGGGGATATTTAATTAAGCGATTTGTAAGAATTTATATTCCTTACTATTTTTGGATAATCATTACCTTTGCGTTATTTATTTTGTTTTCACCGTATGAGGTGGCAGGACTACGGGATTGGTTCTATGATAGGTGGCAAGGGTCTATAACAAAAATAGATATTATAAACCACATTGTGCTTCTTAATAACTTTTTTACGGAAAATTACAATCCAGTTATTTGGTCATTGGCTCAAGAAATGCGTATATCGATTGTATTTCCTTTGTTATTCCTTCTTTTTTATAAACTGAGTTGGAAGAAAACGATATTAATTGCTTTGAGCTTTTCTTTAATTAGTGTTTTCCTTAATATGTTGCATATTGGGAAAGCAGAGGGATTTTATAATGGTTATGCCGATACACTGCATTTCACATCTATGTTTATGGTTGGAATGTTACTTTTTAAGTATCAGGAAAAACTTATTTACTTATATCAAAATATGAAAAAATATAAAAAAGGATTTCTTATTGCATTAGGGATTATTCTATATTTATATTCCATTTTAATTTATGGTTTTTTCCGTAATGATACTACTTTCTTATTCAAAGATTGGGGTGTCGTAATGGGGGTTAGTATATTTATTATAATGGCTATGAGTAACCTAAAAATAAAAGCATTTTTAAATAAGAGTGTATTTGTATATTTAGGAGAAATTTCATACAGTATCTATTTGTGTCATTTTCCAATCATGATGGTACTATTTAAACTTTTGTATACAAAGATACCTATTTTTTTCCTGCTCACTTTGTGCATTATAATGTCACTACTTTTTTCTATAGTTTCGTATCATTTAATCGAAAAGAAATGTATCAACTGGGCAAAACAAAGAACAACAAATTTTTTGAAAAAAGTATAATTCCTAGAGAGATTTTATTTCTTTAGTAAATATACGAATATGACTGATTCCTAAGTATACTTAGGAATCGGTCAATTTAGGATTCTAAATGTAAATATAGTAAAGTGGAATATAATTGAAAACGAAAACCACTTAGAAATAACAATTACGGTGTGAGCTATTGTATAGTATAGATATGGTTAATAATAAAGGGGGAATACATATGTGGAAGCGATTTGTAGCAATTGGTGATAGTTTTACAGAGGGGATAGGGGATGAAGTTGAGGGAATAGCATTAAAAAGCTGGGTAGATCATTTTGTTCAACTGTGTGAAAACGATATAGAATATGCTAATTTTGCAAAGCGTGGGTTAGTAACTGAAGAAATTCGCTCGCAGCAATTGGAAAAGGCATTAACTTTTAATCCAGATTTGGTTAGTCTCATTGCAGGTGCAAATGATGTTTTAAAAGGACGTTGGAATCATGATGCATATAAGAACGATATGGAATTTATGATAGACACATTAAGTAAAGCAGGCGCTGATATTATGATAGCAAACCTTCCAGATTTTACTGTTAGGCTTCCATTTCCTTCTGAAAAAAAACAAGTAGTAAAAGAACAATTATTAGAGGCAAATGAAGTTATACTTTCACTGAGTAGAGAGTATAAGCTTCATCATGTTGACTTTTGGAATCATCATTTAGTTAATGACAATACGCTTTGGTCTACGGATTTCATTCATCCAAACTCAAAAGGATATGTAAAAGTTGCTGAATTGATTTTTAGTAGTTTGCATGTACATGACTCTTCTAAATAAGCTATAGAATGAACTATGATGATACCGTCAGAAATCCCTGTCGCATACAGCGCAGGGGTTTTTAATGAGAAAAAGAAGGATGTAGGGCACCTATAAATTATACTTACCCGCATTAACGGGCAGTAAGACCCCCCACCTCAAAATTCAGCGGAAGCAAAGAAGTTAGGTGGGGGTCGGGCTGCCCGTAAAAGCCCGATTGGTGAAGGCTAATAATCAGTGGGGGATGAACAAAACCCCCACTGATTAACGTTTCACTTTATTGTTTATATTTTTATTATTCTCTGCTAAGGAATCCTTGCTATAAGGATTCCTTTTTTGAATGCAGTTTAACAATAAAGTTAATTCTTTTTGCAAATGTGGAACTATTTCATTACTTACACTGTCTATTAAGCGATAAAACATTTTTTATTTAATATTTTAAGAAAGGAATAATCATTTTTAACTAAGGGAGAAGATTGAATTGAAAAAATTATGGATGCTGTTTTTCATTTGTTTCGCAGTTATGTTAGTAGGGTGTAATAAAAACGAACCGCCAAAACAGGCGTTTGAAGAATATATTAATTTATGGAATGATAAAAAATTTGCAAATATGTATGAACATTTATCAGAACATGCAAAAAAGACGATCTCTAAAAAGGATTTCACCGAGAAATATGAAAAAATCTATGAAGGTATTGGAGTTCAGAATTTAAAAATTAAAACGAAAGGAGAGAATACGAAAGATAAAGAACGTTTTCTTTTTGAAGTTAAAATGGATACGGATGGAGGAACAGTTTCATTCATCCATGAAGCAGAACTTGTGAAAGAAAAGGAATCTTGGAAAATAGATTGGACGCCAGACTTCATTTTCCCAGGAATGAAAAAAGATTACAAAGTACGTATGCAAATAGAACAAGGAAAACGCGGAGAAATATATGATCGAAATGGAAAAGGGCTCGCAACGAACGGTAAAGCGTCTGAGGTTGGAATAATTCCAGAGAAACTAGGTGAAACGGCAGCGCAAACGAAAGAAATAGTAGCGCAATTACTTGATATGTCTATAGAAGAGGTCGATCAGAAGCTCGCAGCGAAATGGATAAAACCAGATTCCTTTGTACCAATTGGTATTTTAAAAGAGGGAACCAGGCAGAATGATTATATTGAATTAGAAGGAGTTTCATCTCGTCCAGTAAATATTCGTACGTATCCATTAGGAGAAGCAGCGGCACACTTAACAGGATATATAGGAAAGGTGAATGCAGAGGAGTTAAAATCGCTTCAAAAAAAAGGTTATCAAGCAGATGATTTAGTGGGTAAGACAGGTTTAGAAAAAGTATTAGAGAATAAATTGCGTGGTGAAAAGGGTGGACGCGTATTTATGGAAGATGAGAACGGTAAAGAGATTAAAAACGTAGCAAAAAAAGAAGCAAAAGAAGGGGAAAATGTTACGTTAACAATTGATGCTGCAATTCAAGAAAAAATCTTTAATGAGATGAAAAATGAAGCAGGATCTAGTGCAGCGGTCAATCCTAAAACGGGTGAAACAATCGCACTTGTAAGTAGCCCTGCTTATAATCCAAATATAATAGTTAGAGGAGCGTCAAAAGCCCAAAGAGAAGCATGGAATAACGACTCGAAACTGCCAATGATGAATCGCTTCACAAAAGCATTTGTACCAGGTTCTGTATTTAAAACGATTACAGGTGCAATTGGTTTGGAAACGAAAACTATAAATCCTAAAGAAGAATTTAAAATTCAAGGATTAAAATGGACAAAAGATTCATCGTGGGGAAATTATTATATAACACGCGTGAAGGAAGCTAGTCCAATTGATTTTGATAAGGCAATGAAGTACTCTGATAATATTTATTTTGCTCAACAAGCTTTGAAAATGGGGAAAGATCAGTATGTAAGTGAATTTAAGAAATACGGATTTCATGAAAAATTACCAATCGAATACGAATTTCCTATTTCAACAATTGCAAAAGATGGGATAAAAAACGATATTCAACTAGCAGACACAGGATATGGACAAGGACAAGTATTAATGACGCCACTTCATTTAGCATTAACATATGCACCGATTGTGAATGAAGGGAATATTCCGTCGCCTCATCTGTTAAAAGAAGTAAAAGTAGCGGGGAATTGGAAAGAAAATGTACTTTCTAAAAAGAATCAAGAGATAGTAAAGAGTGCATTAATAAAAGTCATTAATGACCCTGATGGCGCTGGGAGAATTGCAAAGGTTGATGGTGTAACTCTTGCTGGTAAAACCGGTACAGCAGAACTGAAGGAGTCGAAAGAAGCAGACGGAAAAGAACTTGGATGGTTTGCAGCGTTTGATGCAAATGCACCAGACATGATTGTTACCATGATGATTGAAGACGTAAAAGGAAGAGGGGGGAGTAATGTTCCCGGCGAAAAAGTAAAACATATTTTTCAGAAATAACACTTAAGTATAAGGTGAAATCTATTACTACATTTATTATATGTATGCTTAACTCAAAGGTATAAATGGGGCAAAACAAAGAACAATTAAGTTTCAAAAAAAGCATTCTCCCTAATTGAGAATGCTTTTTCTATGTTATTGTGGCTCTAGAAAGTTGATATCGCATCATTTTCATTGTTTGCAAGTACGGGCTGATTGGTAGTTTGCCCTAAATACTGATTTAAAACTAGAGGATTCAGTCGGAAGTGCAAGTCTGATTGGGACAGGTACTAATACAGCTGGTGATAAAAAACTTGTTCATTTTTATTTTCATATTTGAAATCTTGGTGTTGCTAATAGTAAATATAAGAGAAGAACAAATTGAAATAGACAAACGAGGATGATTGTAAGCTTTAATAAAAGAGTTATTTAGAAAAAAATAAATAGAGCACACCAATAAGTATGCTCTTAGAAAAATAGGTGATACAAATCGGGTGTTGCGTGAAATTTTAAAAATCATAATCAGATTTTTACGAGTGAATTTTTAACATTGTATGCATTACTTGTTTTTTGGAGCCTGTCATAAAAAAGAATGTAAAGGTGATTAAGTAATGAAATGTATTGCACACCTTTACATTTTTCAGGAGAATTCTTCTATCAAAAAAAGATAAACAATGGAACAAATGAATCTTGTATCATGTCTATATATTGAAACCATATTAAAAGTGAGGGCAGTTTTATGTTTATTCAAATAAGTTTGAGGTGTGGAAATGGAACAGAAGTTTATTGAAAAATGTAATCATGATGAGCTTGACTATGTTATTAAAGACTATTGGCAAGATGTATGGAATTATTCATTTATTATTACGAAAGATCCACACTTATCAGATGACATCACACAAGATGTCTTTATAAAGGTTTTTAAACATTGGCATTCGTTTCGAAAGGAGTCATCTATTAAAACGTGGATATTAAAAATCACAAGAAATACAGCAATAAACTATTTGAAATCCTCTTATTTTAAAAGGATATCTTTAGTGGGGTTTTTTAGTGACGATAAGCAGTCTGCCTCGGCAGAACAAGAGTTTTTTAAGCAAGAGGAACTAAATGAAGTGTGGGAAGTTGTATTAAAACTACCTAAAAAACACCGTGAAATACTAATATTGGACGCGAAATATGAATTATCTTATGAAGAAATGGCTGAAACATTAGGTGTATCAATTGGAACAGTAAAATCTAGATTAAGCCGAGCGAGAAGTAAAGTTTCAAAACTAATAGGGGAGGGTAGAAGTGATGAACAGTAAAAAAAATCCTGACTGGTATAGTAAATTGAAAAAAGGCCCAATGGAGCATCGGAAAGATGAAGAAGAATTTATTTATAAAATAAAGCAATCGGTATATCAAAATAGTGAAGTAGATTCTGTAACAAATAAGAGACCATTTCGTAAAAAAGCATTGCCTGTTGTAGTTGTTTTGGTTTGTACAATGTTATTTTTTATTGTTCAACAACCTTGGCTTGATGATAATAAATCACCGGTACAAAGTAGTACTCAAATTAAGCCGAAAACAAAAGATGAATCTGCTCAAGATCCATCATTAAAACCATTTATGAATGATTTATATCAAAGCACAAATTCAAAAAATGAAAATGATTTGTATAGAGCATTAAATGATGAAGTTCTATTTAAAGGGAAGAGTTATAAGAAGGATGAATTGAAGTTTGATGAAGATATTTTTCATGAGTTGCAAGTCGCTCTTACAATGGGAGGAGAATTTGCAAATGATACAAAAAAAGTATACAAAGTACCAAGTGGATTGACAGAAAGTAACCAACCAAAGCAAGCGCATTTTATATATGCAACTATTACTGGAAATAAAACAAAAATTTTTGCTGAACCAAAACGAGAATCACAAGTTTTATATGAAGTATCTAATGAAATGGTAAAAGCTTGGATTCCAGAAAAAGTGCAAAATGATGGATATATAAAAATATCGACAATTAACGGCAATACTGGATATGTGCAAAAAGAGTATGTTTTAACTGATATTAAGTATTCATTTATGTTCGAAAAGAATGATAATGGTGAATGGAAAATAATAAATATAGATTCTATATGGTAAAAGAGGAAGGTTCACTTTAATGAACCTTCCTCTTTGCTATTATTTTCTTTTTGAAGTGTATGCCAAGAATCTAAAATTTCTGATGTCACGAGAGCAGCGATGTTTTTTTCTGAATTACTACCAGGAATAACGACAGAAATGGCGATTTGTGGATCTTCAGTAGGAGCATATGCAATGAAAAGAGAATGATTTATCATTTTTTCTTGCTCATTCGGAAAACCTGTAATACCCGTTTTACCTGCGACATGAAAGGGTAAGTTTTTAATCTCCTCTATATTTTGACTCATTCCGCCTTGCACGACACTCCAAAACTTCATAGGATAACGATTTGAGCTTTCTAAAATTGGTTTAAACTTTTTTGTTTCCTTACCGTCTGGACTCATAATAGCACTTACGATTTGAGGTTTATATTTATCACCTTTACTCGCCAAAGTTGCTGCATATTGAGCGAGTTGAAGAGGGGTATGCACTTCATTTCCTCCCCAAGAGGCATTTAATAAAGCGGAGATTCCATTTTCAAACTTATTAGATGGATGGAATTCATATTGTCCGTCTTCTTCAAAGGGTAAATCAATCCCGGTTTTAGAACGTAGGCCGAATTGCATTAAATAATCTGTCCATATATGTGCCACTTTTTCTATATTCCCATTATTTTGGTTGAATAAGGGCAGAGCTACTTTTGCTGTCATAAATGTATTAGATGAATTAATGATAGCCTGCCTCGGTGTAATTGCACCTGTTGGCGTTCCAGGTGCATTCGTAATGTTATTTTGATTATCATACTGAAAAGTACCCTTATCTAAATAAGTATCTTCAGGTTGAAAAAGCTTTTCGTTTAATCCAATTAAAATAGTAAGAGGCTTTATAGTAGAGGCCATATTTACATAAGATTCACCGTACTTTAATTTTTGAATTGCTTTATTTTGCGAAAGTGATTTAATGTTTTCATTTTTAGATGATACATGTGTATGTAATGTATTTGGATTAAAAACTGCCGAGTTGGCCATAGTTAAAATTGCGCCAGTTTTTACATCGGTTACTACAACATAACCAGCTTTAGCAGCAGGTATTTTCTTAATTTGAGATCTTAATGCTTCTTCTGTTTTTTGCTGCAATTCAGTGTCTAAAGCTAGCTGGACATCTTTTCCTTTTTGTACTTTTTGAATGTTCCATAAGAACTTTTTATTATTCATTTTAAAAATCAGAGTTTTTCCGGGTTTTCCTTTTAAATCATTTTCATATTGAAGCTCAATCCCACTTTTCCCAACAGGTCCATACTTAGAATTAAGGTCATTTTTTACATACCCAATTAGCTGTGAACCAATTTCGTGTTTAGGATAATATCGAATCCATTCATCTTTAATTATTACATTATCGGGTTTGTTCTTGTTTATGAATGTAAGTTCACTCTCATTTATGTCAGAGTATAACGGTATATCATTCATAGTCTGCTTTTTACAAGATTGTTGTAAGTGTGATTTTACGTCCTCTGCAGAAATGTCATGTTGAAACTCGTTTGAAAATTGATTAAAAAAAGCTAATGTGTTTGATGTATCTTGATTTGATAGCTTTTCATCATTAGAAGTGCAATATAGAGACTTAACTTTCTTATTTGTAGCTAGTATTACACCATTTTGATCAAAAATTTTTCCTCTTTCAGCTGAAGAAGTTGCGATAGTAATTGAAATGAAGTTGATTTTTACTAAAAGTAGTAAAATCAAACCTACAATAGAAAGAACCGCAAAAAATCTCCATCTTTTTGTATGTAACATATAACCCTCCCTTATGTAGCCTATTTCATCTTATAGTTAATTATTTTTTTTGTAAATGTGGAACAATTTTATTATTTAGGTTGTCTATTAAGTATTACAGCATGAAGAAAGGAATAATTAGTATGAAAAGTTACTAGCAAGTCTATGTGTAAGCTTAATATGAGTCATTATACAGTTTAGCATTTCTAATGCAAGTGATAAAAAAAGATAGAAAACAGGAAAGGAGATGTATCAATTACGCGGCTAAACGAAAGGGACTTGACGCTTACAAGGATGTATAAAAAAAGATAAGGCACTATTTATAACTGAATGGTGGTTTCTAATATATAGGGAACGTATTTATTTACTAAGTATTAGTGAGGAGTTCCGGAAGAATTATATGGAGGGTTTATGAAAAAACAAAAAGAAAAGAAGCTGCAGACATATATATCTATACGATTGAATATAATGTTCCTTTGCATATTTCTACTATTCTCAGCCATTATTATGCAGCTAGGAAAAGTACAAATCGTTGAGGGAGAGGCTTATAAGAACCAAGTGGAAAGCAGTCAAAATGAAACAACTAGTATACCCGTTCCACGTGGACAAATTCTAGATCGAGAAGGGAAAGCAGTCGTTAATAATAAATCTCTTCGCACAATTACGTATACAAGGGTGAAGGGGATTACGAGTGAAGATATTTTAAAAACAGCAAAAGACTTGGCGAAAGTACTTGAAATGCCCGAACAAGATATAAATAAGTTAACCGAAATCGATAAAAAAGATTTCTGGATGCAGTTGAATAAGAAACGCGCGGAGACAAAGGTTACTAAAAAAGATATAGAAAAGTTTAAAGAAAAGGGAATAGAGGGAAAAGAGTTAGATAAAAAAATTGATGACTTAAGACGAAGTCGCGTTACAGAAGTAGAATTGGCAGAATTAACAGCACAAGATTTAAAGGTGTTAGCTATTAAAAGCAAAATGAATGCAGGTTATCAATTGACACCACAAATTATCAAAAAAGACGTAACAGATGAAGAGTATGCGCGGATAAGTGAAAAGCTTGGGGAGTTTCCGGGAGTAGATGCAACGGTTGATTGGGAACGTAATTATGTAAATGGTAATTTATTTCGTTCCGTGTTAGGTAATATTACAAGCAGTGAAGAAGGATTACCGAAAGAAAACTTAGATTCTTATTTGGTACGTGGATATAACCGTAATGATCGTGTAGGAAAAAGCTATATTGAACAACGATATGAAGATGCATTACACGGTACAAAAGAAGAAGTGAAAAACATTACTGATAAATCCGGAAATATTGTTAGCACAGAAATAATCTCTAAAGGAAAAAGTGGTAATAGTTTAACATTAACGATTGATATGGAATTACAAAAAAAAGTGGAAGAAAGTATAGAGAAAAACTTGAGAGCTTTTAAGAGTTCAGAGCCACTGTTGGACCGAGCTTTTGTCGTCATGACGAATCCAAATAATGGACAGATTTTATCTATGGCAGGCAAAAAGATTGTAGAAAAAGAAGGGAAAATAGAGATTGAGGATTTGGCTTTAGGTAACATGACAACTTCGTATGAGCTAGGGTCAGCTGTAAAAGGTGCTACTTTATTAACTGGATATGAGACAGGGGCAATACATCCAGGAGATCAATTTTATGACGCGCCCATGAAATTTAAAGGTACACAAGCTAAGAAATCATGGAATGTATCTGGATTTGGTAATATTAATGATTTAAGAGCTTTACAAGTATCTTCGAATGTATACATGTTCCAAACGGCCTTACAAATCGCAGGGGTTAATTACGTACCAAATGGTACGTTGGATATTAAACAAGAAGCATTTGATACGATGCGCTATTATTTTAAACAATTTGGTTTAGGTGTCCCAACAGGTATTGATTTACCGAATGAAATAACCGGACAAACGAGAACGGTAGATAGTCAACCTGGGTTTTTACTAGATTTTTCTATCGGTCAGTATGATACGTATACGCCATTGCAATTGGCACAATATATTTCAACAATTGCGAATGGCGGTTATAGAATGCAACCTCAAATTGTACAAGAAATACGAGAACAATCAATAAAAGAAGAAGAGGTTGGCAAAGTTATACGCTCTATAGAGCCTGTCGTATTAAATCGAGTTGATATGAAGACAGAACATATTGATCGGATAAAAGAGGGGTTTAGATGGGTATTCCAAGAAGGTGATGGAACTGGCGTGAAACATTTCAAAAATGCTCCATATAAACCAGCAGGAAAGACAGGGACAGCTCAAACTGTATATGGAGGAGATGATCCAATTGGTAGAAATGCAAAAGGAGAACGTATGGAATGTTACAATTTAACATTAGTTGGATATGCTCCATATGATAATCCAGAAGTAGCATTTTCTATAGTAGTCCCATGGCTTCATGATGATAAAAGTGGAATTAATTCTATAATTGGAAAGGAAGTTTTAGATGTATACTTTGATTTAAAAAAGCAACGTATACATGGTGAAGCTACTAATACAGATAGTTCTAAGCAAAATTAGAGTACTTTTCTCAGGGAAGAGACCCTGTTTATATAAAGCCATTTATAAGTAAAAAAATGAAATGTGAAATAAGAGATAGCGGCGATCATAGCTACTATCTCTTATTTGTTAATAACTCTCATACTAGCTATAAATTTTTTTCGGTTTATGGAACAAATTTGGTTCCGTGATTGTCTATTATGTGTACGTATAAAAAGGTGCTGAAAATTTGAAAGGAATGATGATTTTGAAAAACAAGAGGATGCTAAAAATAGGAATGTGCGTTGGTATATTAGGTTTAAGTGTTACAAGTCTAGAAGCTTTTACAGGAGGGGCATTGCAAGTTGAAGCGAAGGAAAAGACTGGACAAGTGAAACATAAAAATCAGGCGACGCATAAAGAGTTCTCTCAACTTGAGAAAAAATTTGATGCTCGATTAGGTGTATATGCGATTGATACTGGTACAAATCAAACAATCTCTTATCGACATAACGAAAGATTTGCCTTCGCATCAACCTACAAGGCTTTAGCGGCAGGAGTATTACTACAGCAAAACTCAATTGATACATTAAATGAAGTCATAAAATTTACGAAAGAAGACTTAGTGGATTATTCACCTGTTACAGAGAAACATGTAGATACTGGAATGAAACTAGGAGAAATTGCTGAGGCTGCTGTTCGTTCAAGTGATAATACTGCAGGGAACATTTTATTTCATAAAATAGGCGGACCTAAAGGATATGAAAAAGCGCTTAGACAGATCGGGGATCGGGTTACTATGTCTGATCGCTTTGAAACAGAATTAAACGAAGCTATTCCAGGAGACATTCGTGACACTAGTACAGCAAAAGCAATTGCTTCGAATCTTAAAGCTTTTACGGTCGGAAATGCACTTCCGGCTGAAAAACGTAAAATTCTTACAGAGTGGATGAAAGGAAATGCTACAGGAGACAAACTTATTCGTGCAGGCGTACCAACTGACTGGATAGTTGGAGATAAATCAGGAGCTGGAAGTTATGGTACACGAAATGATATTGCTATCGTATGGCCGCCAAATAGAGCACCTATTATCATCGCAATTTTATCTAGTAAAGATGAGAAAGAGGCTACCTATGATAATCAACTAATTGCAGAGGCAACTGAAGTGATAGTTAAGTCTCTTAAATGATAATTCCTCAATTCTTTATGTAACGTAATTGAAAATATGAACCTAGAAAGCGATTCTTTTCATGTGAAAAGAATCGCTTTTTTGTATTCCTATAATGAATAGTAAGTAAATAAGCAAATATTGTTATTTTATGGATAATTTATCCGTTAAAAAGTGCATGAGGGGAGTTTTCTCCTGTGATGTTCGTAGTAACAAAAATATTATTTATACGATAATAATATTTTTGGCGTATGTATGCTAGTTACTCCTAGATGGATATGTAATTTTACATATCCATCTAAAAGACACATATGCGTCAATCACTATTAAATTATATTGAAATTATTTTCGGATGAGGGATTCATATAGGCTTTAGGGAATAAAAGGATTTTTATGTTTAATTATCATAGTATAATTATTTCACTATATGAAATGAAATTTGATTTAACTTTTTTAAATATAATATTTTATAATTTGAATAATAAATATCTGAAAAATCAAATTTAATAAAAGCGATTTTCTGGTTTACTTATGAAAAACATAGTGTTTAAAATGAGGGGGAAGTAAGGTCCTTATATTCTTTCAAAAATAAATAAAAAACGAGATGTAATTACTTTTTTGAAAAAATCTCTAACCTCAAGTATGTGTGAAGAAATCCTAACGTTATGTTGTACAACATTTACGATTAAAACTGTAAAAAACAATAGTGAAGAGGTGTACGGAATGAAGAATAAAATTATGACAGGATTTTTAATAACATCAATCGTTACTGGAGCGACTATTCCTATGAATACTCTCGCAACGCCAACCGTTCAGGCAGAAACGAAACAAGAAAATATAGATATATCCTCAGCATTACGAAAAATAGGTGCACACTCCAAATTAACACAAACCTTTATAGATGGAGCCTTAGCAAATCCGAATGTGCAACTTGAAGAAGTTCCATCTTTAAATACAACTCAATTTCTAATTAAACAAGATATGAAAGAGTGGTCATCAGAACTATATCCAAAATTAATTCTACTAAATTCAAAAAGTAAAGGATTTGCAACCAAATTTAATAGCTATTATCCAACATTAAAAGGATTTGTAGATAATAAGGAAGATAAAGAAGGGTTTTTAGATAGACTGGAAGTTCTTCAAGATATGACTATAACAAACCAAGAAAACGTGCAACGTCAGATTAATGAGTTAACAGATCTTAAACTACAGGTAGATAAGAAACTGAAAAATCTTGATACAGATGTGGTAAAAGCACAAAGTGTACTTAGTTTAGAGGGAACAGGAAAAATAGACAAATTAAAAAATGAAATGCTAAATACAAAAAAATCAATTCAAAATGATTTACAGCAAATAGCATTATTACCAGGAGCTTTAAATGAACAAGGGCTAAAGGTATTCCAAGAAATTTATAGTCTATCAAAAGATATCATTGAACCGGCTGCTCAAACCGCAGTAGTGGCGTATAACAAAGGAAAAGAAATAAACAATGCTATTGTAGAAGCAGAGAAGAAAGCAGAGCAGGAAGCAACAGAAAAGGGAAAATCAGCTATAGAAATTGAAGCTGCAAAAAAAGAAGCACGTGAAGCGATAGAGAAAAGTAAAAAAGGTGAAATTGCTGCAGCTGCAGTTACAAAAACGAAAGAGTATGATCTTATGAAAGTGATTGATCCCGAAAAAATTAAAAAAACATATAGTACCTTTGCCGAAATTAATAAACTAACAGCAGAGCAAAGAGCATATTTAAATGATTTAGAGAAACAAAATCAGAAATTATATGAATTAACAACTAAATTAACAGTAGCAGATTTACAAAAATCAATGATTCTTTTCATGCAAAATGATTTGCATACATTTGCTAATCAAGTAGATGGGGAAATTGAGCTAATGAAACGTTATAAAGAGGATTTGAATTTAATAAGTAATAGTATTACAAAAGTATCGACTGAAGTTGATACTAATAACACTCAGTCTCAAAAAGATACATTAAGACGACTAAAAAATGTAACAAATCAACTCGAAGAACAAGTTTATAAATTTTAATATTAAGAAATTAAATTTAATAAAAAATTATAATGCAACTGAAAATAAGGAGGAGAATCAAATAATGAAATTTCCATTTAAGCTCATAACTTTGGCCACGTTAGCAACGGTTATAACTGCTACGAATGGTAGTACTATTCATGCACTTGCACAAGAACAGACAGCACAAGAACAGAAAATAGAAAATTATGCGTTAGGACCTGAAGGGTTAAAGAAAGTGTTGGCTGAAACAGGCTCTCATATTCTTGTAATGGATTTGTACGCAAAAACAATGATTAAGCAATCGAATGTAAATTTATCCAACATTGAATTAGGTTCAGGAGGGGGAGAATTAATCAAAAACATTCACCTGAATCAGGAACTGTCACGAATCAATGCAAATTACTGGTTAGATACAGCGAAGCCAAACATTCAAAAGACAGCACGTAATATTGTAAATTATGATGAACAATTTCAAAATTATTACGACACACTAGTAGATACTGTAAAAAAGAAAGATAAGGCAGGCCTCAAAGAAGGAATAGGGGATTTAATCGGTACAATTCATACAAATTCAAATGAAGTTACGGAAGTTATTAAGATGTTAGAAGCTTTTAAAACAAAGTTGTATACAAATACTGTAGATTTTAAAAATAATGTTGGAGGTCCAGATGGACAGGGGGGATTAACGGCTATATTAGCGGGAAAACAAGCGTTAGTCCCACAACTTCAGGCCGAAATTGAGAATTTACGTTCTACGCAGAAAGCACATTTTGATAATGTATTAGCCTGGTCAATTGGTGGTGGATTAGGAGCAGCTATTTTAGTTATTGGAACGATTGCAGGAGCGGTAGTAATTGTTGTGACTGGTGGCACAGCGACACCAGCTGTTGTTGGTGGTCTAGCAGCTCTAGGGGCAGCTGGTATTGGTTTAGGAACAGCAGCTGGTGTTGAGGCATCGAATCATATGAACTCCTATAATGAAATTTCGAATAAAATTGGAGAATTAAGTATGAAAGCGGATCTAGCTAACCGAGCAGTTATTTCACTTACTAATACAAAAGACACTTTAACATATTTGTATCAAACAGTTGATCAAGCAATTATGTCTCTAACAAGTATTCAGCAACAATGGAATACAATGGGAGCAAATTATAAAGATTTATATGATAATATCGATCAAATGCAAGAACATAAACTTTCGTTAATACCTGACGATTTAAAGGCTGCAAAACAAAGTTGGAATGATATTCATAAGGATGCAGAATTCATTTCAAAAGACATTGCATTTAAACAAGAAAAAACAAACTAAAAATATATATGTATAGGAGGAATTAAAGTGAATAATAATTTTCCATATAAACTACTTGCTGTATCGACGTTTTTAACTCTGACAACAACTACTGTAGTTTCTCCAGTAGCAGCTTTTGCAAGTGAAAGTAAAATAGAACAAACGAGTGCTGAAGATATATCTCTTTCTGTAAACAGCGAAAAGATGAAAAAGGCTTTGCAAGATGCTGGGATATTTGCAAAATCCATGAATGATTACTCTTATTTGTTAATTAATAATCCAGATGTTAACTTTGAAGGAATTGATATTAAAGGATATACAAATCTACCTAGACAAATTCTACAAGATCAAAAGAATGCTAGAGAGCATGCTTCAAAATGGGATTCACACATAAAAAAACAACTTTTAGATACACTGACGGGGATTGTAGAGTATGATACTAAATTCGACAATTATTACGATACATTAGTAGAAGCGATTAATGAAGGAGATGCAGATACATTAAAAGAAGGCATTACAGATTTACAAGGTGAGATTAAACAAAATCAAGCATATACACAGAATTTAATACAAGAACTAGCTAAGTTAAGAGATAGTATTGGAGAAGATGTTCGAGCATTTGGAGGTCATAAATATATCTTGCAATCGATTTTAAAAAACCAAGCATCTGGAATAGATGAAGATGAAAAACGCCTAAATGATGTTTTAGAGCAAGTAAGACATTTTAAACAAGTAGAATCAGATGGAATAATAACTGTATCAGTTCCTTCAATCCCTACATGGATTGCTGGCGGTATTATGATAGGGGTAGCAAGAGATAATTTAGGTACGTTAGAGCCGTTGTTAGCACAATTACGTCAGACTATAGACTATAAAGTAACGTTAAACCGCGTAGTTGGTGTTGCGTATAATAATATTAATGAAATGCACGATGCAATTGGATCCGCTATTAATGCTCTTACCTATATGTCTGCACAATGGCATGATTTAGATTCTCAATATTCAGGAGTGCTTAGTCATATTGACAAAGCGTCCCAAAAAGCAGATCAAAATAAATTTAAATTCTTAAAACCAAATCTGAATGCAGCGAAAGACAGTTGGAAAACATTAAAAGCAGATGCGTTTACATTAAAAGAAGGTATAAAAACATTAAAAATGGATCCTGTTTCTTCAAAAAAATAGGGGAATACGGTTTTTGTTTCAATGGCATTTATACAGTCATAAAATGATTTTTTGTTCTTTATAAATTGAAAAGACAGAGGTGTAATTGGGCCTCTGTCTTCTATTTTTATTGAAATATTTCTTAGTGTAGTGAAGGCTCTTACATTAAGAGTAAATAAATATATGTATAACTCTATCCTATATGTAAAAAGTAGTTATACAAGTTTAAACTTTTAAGGTAAATGATTTTTATGAATTTTTCCATAAATAATAATCTATGATTAGTAAGCTTTATATTCTTATTTTACTAATTGAATACTTTTATACAATTAGATGGAAGTTAACAATACTGAATCAAAACATAATAGGTTGTTATTGATGAGTTTATCGCAAAGTTGTTATTTTATGTGTCATCAAATAACATTTATAAACAATTAGTAATAAAGAAAAGGAGATTAGTATGAGAAAAAATAGAGTATTAGATACAACATAAATAGCGTAAATAATTTTTGGTGTAAAAAAATAATAAATAAAATAATAATCCTTACATGCACTAAGGAAAAATGAGGGAGATAATATGAGGAATAATTCAAAATATAAAACTAGAAAAATACTTGCAGCTACTGCTACAGTAACTATGCTTGCGACTGGAATGATTTCTTCATCGGATGTCTTTGCAGAGGAAAGGCAGCAGCAAAAAAAAATATCAACATCACTGCAAGAAGAAAAATCAGTTAAATTAGAAAATAGAACATATATAGTCCCAGGAAAAGGGGATGTTGAGGCACTAAAACAACAGGAAAGAAAAAGTATGGCATTTAGCCCATATGAACCAACTGGTTTATATGCAAAGCCAAATGAACAAATAACGATAAATGTAGAAGGAAATCAAAATATTCAAGCATACATTGGAACGTATTCGTATGATGCTTCTTGGAGAGAAGATTCTAAAATAAAATCATTTACATTAAAACCTGGTACAAACACAATCCAATCTCCAAATGGGGGGATGATTTATTTTTATAATAAACAACAAGGTGGCACTATTCGAACAACAGTCACAACAGGTGGAACGACTACTCCTTTCTTTGAACTAGGCAAGCATACGAAACAAGATTTAATAAACATGCTGGACCAATATCCAAATGCACATGCAGTGGAGTTAAAAGGAGAACGTGTATTAATTACGGCCAGCCCGGCACGTGTTAAGAAATATTTGTTAGGTTCTAATACAGATCCTGTACAACTCTTAAAAAAGATGGATGAAGCTACTCGAATTCAAGACAAAGTGGCTGGATTATCTGAAGAACAAGTAGATAAACATTATATTCATTACGTAGAAGAAAATCATTCTCCTGATTATTATATGTATGCAACTTCTTATCGAACCGCATATGTAGGAGACGCAATCCAATACGTGTTAGATATTAATAAATTTATAAAAGATGGTTGGGGTCCATGGCATGAGGCAGGGCATTTGAGACAGCAATCACCTTGGAAGTTTTATAATATGACAGAAGTACAAAATAATATTTACAGCCTTTCTGTAGAAAAAGCATTTACATCTAATCAACCTTTTAGATTACAACAAGAGGGTGCTTATACTAAGGCATTTCAATACTTAGAACAATCTAATAAAAATTATGATGAAATTAGTGATGCTTTTGTTAAGCTTGTTATGCTTTGGCAACTACAGTTAGCATATGGAGAGGATTTCTATCCTAAATTGCATCAATTGTATAGAGACATGCCTTCAAATGAACTTCCACAAACTGATGAAACTAAAAAACAATTATTTATGATTTCAGCATCAAAAGTAGCTAAACAAAATTTGATTCCTTTCTTTGAGAAGTGGGGATTACGTCCAAATAACGATACCATTCAAAAAGTGACTGCATTAGGATATCCAGTTTTAACAGCAGAAATTTGGAAGGGTACGGATTCTAATCCAATTAAACCAGATATGCCTAATGGAATTAATATTTTAGAAGGAAAACAGTTTGCATGGTCACTAAAAGGAATTAGTGATTTCGAGTTTGCTAAAATCAATTTCAATAAGTCGACAGAAGAAATGCAAGTTGACTTAAAAACAGGCGTACCACATCATTATTTTAATGAAACATATGCGAGTATTAAAGTACAAAATGCATCAGGGAAAGTAGTATACAAGAAAGACATTTATGGAAACAAACAACAAAGTGCTGAATCGCAAAAAGTCCCAGTCAAAATAGGAGATTATATTGAGTTAACACATCTAGAAGGTTTGCATAGAGCTACTCTCATAAATGTAGATAATAGTAAACAAGAGAGCTTTGGAAAAAAAGCAATGTATGAAGTTACAAAAGAGGGCTTGAAAAAAGTAGAAAAAATGCCAGAAGTAACAATTTTAGATGGAAATCAATTTGCATGGTCACTAAAAGGAATTAGTGATTTCGAGTTTGCTAAAATCAATTTTAATAAGTCGACAGAAGAAATGCAAGTTGACTTAAAAGCAGGCATACCGCATCATTATTTTAATGAAACATATGCGAGTATTAAAGTACAAAATGCAACAGGAAAAGTAGTATACAAGAAAGACATTTATGGAAACAAACAACAAAATGCTGAATCGCAAAAAGTTCCAGTCAAAGTAGGAGATTATATTGAGTTAACACATTTAGAAGGTGTGCATAGAGCTACTTTCACAAATGTAGACAACAGTAAACAAGAAAGCTTTGGAAAAAAAGTTATGTACGAAGTTACAAAAGAAGGCATGAAGAAAGTAGAAAAAATGCCAGAAACAACGGTTTTAGACGGAAATCAATTTGGTTGGTCTTTAAAAGGATATAGTGATAGAGAAATCGCAAAAGTAGATTATAATAGGGCAACTGAGAAAATGCAGGTGAAGTTAGAAGCAGGCGTACCACATTCTTACTTTAATAATACGTATGCAAGTATTAAAGTACAAAATTCATCCGGTAGTATTGTGTACAATAAGGAAATAGTGGGAAATAGACAACAAACTGCCGAAAGCCAAACCGTGCCCGTAAAAGTGGGAGATTACATTGAGTTTACCCATATAGAAGGGGAAGCAGTAAAGGAAAAGACACGCGCTACACTTATTAACCTTGAGAATAATAAACAAGAATATATAGGCAAAAAAAGAACCTATCAAGTTACTTCAACGGGATTAAACAAAATAGATTAACATGAAGAACATTTAAATTATTAGTAAGAAGCCAAATAGTCGTTCATTATGAACGGCTATTTGGCTTTTGGAGCACTTTAAGTTTAAGTGTAAGCAATAGAATAAATATAATGCTTATACTGGCATGGATGATGTTGTTATTAATTGGAGGATTATTTCCAAAAAAACGAAGTAGTACAAAGAAAACGCTAAAGTTTGAAGCTGTTTATTATAAACGAAAAGGGAATTAAACGGATAGTTGGTTTAAATAAATATAAGACTAGTTAAGTTTGGATAGATACATAGGGTAAACTGAATTTATAAGAGGAAAAATAGCTAAAAATTATGTTGGAGAATAGAGCAATGTCTAGGAGCTATAAATTTGAGAAAAAAGAAACAGAATAATAAGGTAAATGAAAGAACTTATTCATGAAATTGATGAAAATGCCTTTGTCACTGTATATGATGTTGCGGAAGTAAAAGGAGGAAACTTTAAAAAGCAAGATATCCATTAAGGGTATTAACAAAGTTAAATATTTTATACATAGTTGATTATTGAAAAAGATGAAACCCACATTTAGATAGAAATCTGATACGTAATAAGGGGGACAACAGTAAGGCATAAGGGCAGTACTTTTTGTTTTTTAATAATTGATTATTATTTTTTGTAACTTTTTATGGATATGATATCTGATAATAATTAGTTATTGATATAGAAAAGCAAGAAATTTGAAATAATCTAAGGGGATAAGTAATAAAATTTCATTGATAACAGAATAGGATATTTAAACTAACAATGATTTATTAAAGCCACATTAAACGAAAACATTATGCACAAATATGTTGATGTGTATCTATTATATCAAGGTACATAAAACAAAAACTAAGATGTTCGTACGAACTCGAAAAGCTGAAATTCCTTAATTTAGGAATTTCGGCTTTGATATTATGTCATGGAGTTACAATTGGAATGGAATCTGGCATATATACTGCACTAGAGTTAAAAGTTCTTCAGTTCCTTAAATTAGAAACTTGTACTTGAATAGGCTAGTCTAATTTCTAATGGTCCCAGTATCTTTTATTTTGACGTGTGTCTTTACATTTATTTTAGCCTCTGCTAACGCTTGCAACCAATCTCCTTTTCGTTTTTTCCACTCTTTATATTGAAAAGCTCTAGCATATAGGGATAATCCGATTGGATCAATTTTATTCTGCTGTATTTCATTCAACATATTTTGTAAATTCTTATTAATTTCTTTTTGAATAGCACTTTCTAAATTATTTATATTTTTTTTATTATCATAATGCTCCTTAATTAAATTCACATTGGTTTTTTCTATTAAAGCTACATTAGCATTTATATGGAGATTAAATACAAACTTTCCGTTTTGAAAATTAACATCCACCTTCCGTGTCGCATTTTGTACCAAGATAGAAGTGTTTGGTTTTTTGTTGGATTTTTTAGGAGGAAGCACAAGGTGTAGTATCATTCGGCCGCTATTTTTCGACTTATTTATAAGATTGAAAAATTTAACGTCTTTTTTAGGGATATGAGTTAAATATTTTCCTTGTCGATTTAAAAATGCAATGCCTACTGTGTCGATTTCATTCTTTGTTTTCTTGATAATCGGAACAGTTTGTGTCATTCCTTCTTCATTTCGTTCTCTCATTAATTGTTGAATTGTAGAAGAGACGGATTGATTATTTTGAATTGAAGATTCAATTACACCATTTATATAAGATGGCAGTGATGGTTTACTAGGCTTATGAACTTTAAAAATTTCTTCTGTAGGTCCATCTACAAGTACTACTTTAGCATTAATGGTAGCGTAAGGATCACGGTAAGAAGAATCAAGTTCCTGTAACCAATTTGATTCTTGTGCTAATTTTTTCCCAATTAAAATAATTTCAGCTTTTGAGGCTGTCATATAGCCCGTTAACTTCGTATCTATCTTACTGAATCCATTATATACAGTGGATGCCTGTGTCCAATGCTCTATAGTACTTTGTTGCTGTTTATGATGAAAGAGTGGGATGCTTGTGCCAACTTTTATGTCTCCATTAGGGGTTCTATCCAAGCCAATTAATAGGATTAATGAAACCTTCTCAAGAGGAATTCTCTGACTACAACCAATCAAATATACACAACAAATTACAATCCATATCCATTTTCGAATCAAAGTTGTTTCCTCCTAGTAACCCAAGCAAAAAGAATGCTGTAAGCGAAAAATAAGATTGGTAATAGAATAAAGAAAATGATATTTAAGATATCCATAAGAGAATATATAAATAAATATTGATCCACATTTGGATTTAGAAAAATAAATAAGCCGACTATTAATACCATAAAACCAACCAACGCCCAATTGCGAGCGTTTTTTTGAAGTGAAATGGTCACAGACTCAAAACTGAAAAATAAATATGGATATATTGTAGTGGAAAATACAATTAAATAGTAAGCGATATATATAATTTCTAATCGTTCTATGAAAGAAAAACGAACTCCTTTTAACAGATGAAATACTGGCCAAATTACGTCTTTTATCCCCTCAGGACTAAAGTATATATAAGAAAGAATAGTCACATAGAGATAGAAAAACATGGTTCCAGTATTCGCTATTAGTAGTCCCTTTATAGCTTGTTGTTTTTTTTGTAAGAATGGATATATATAATATGCAATTTCTAAGCCGGCATAAGGGGTAATGGTTTCTTTTGTTGCCTTTACAATAGGGTATAAGCCATCTTTAAAAATAGGTAGTAGATGTAAAGGAGCATACATACTCTTTAATGAAAAAAGAAGAAATAGTGGCATCCAAGTAGTGAAGAAGAAAACAAGCATAGAATAACTAGTAAGGGCCCTTAACCCACTTAGGGCTAAAATAATAAAAGGCAATAGTAATAATATGGTGATTTGATAAGCAGGAGTGGAAGGGAATATCCACACTTTTACAATATCAGTTGCCTTTAATAAAGTATTAAAGCCAGCAAAAAATAGATAAAAAGCATATAAAAGAAAAAAAATTGTCCCTAGCCATTTACCAAAGTATGTTTTTAAAATCTGTGAGAAATTTTTGTTAGGATTTTTTTGTAACATTAATATAATAAATACGCCAATTATAGAAGTAGTTATCCAACCCAGAATGATAGAAATCCAGCCATCTGTGCCAGCGGTAGTAGCAAGTGGGCTCGGCATAATTAACATACCTGAGGCTAGTTGCAGTGAATGAATGAAAACAATAAATTCAAATAAAGTTATGTTTTGGAATTTAAGATTCCCCATGCGAACCACCTTCTTTTTTCTTTTTTTGTTTCGGCTGTCCAGTACTCGAGCGGGTGGTGATCATAGAAATAGGAAATCTTACAAAGGAATCTTTTAACTCTTGGAGACGAAATGGTGCTATTGGCAATCCGTATGGTGAACCATAGGAAGTTAGTGAAACAAAATGAGCAAATAAGAGCATTAATCCACTAACAATACCTACAATGCCATAAAAGTATGCCAATAACATCATTGGAAAACGAATAAGGCGTATAGAACTTGATAAATCGTAATTAGAAACAATAAATGATGCAATGGCTGTAATAGATACGATAATAACCATAACGTTACTCACAAGACCAGCTTGAACAGCCGCCTGCCCAATTACAATTCCTCCAACGATCCCAATAGTTTGTCCAATTGGTTGTGGTAAGCGAATACCAGCTTCACGTAGCATTTCAAGTGTAATTTCCATTATAAATGCTTCCAGCAGGGGAGAAAAAGGGACTTTGACTCTTGACGTTGCAATAGAAGTGTATAAATCTAAAGGAATGATTTCAAAGTGAAAAGAGACGATAGCAATATAAATTGCGGGTAAAAAAATCGCTATAATAAAACCAGCAAATCGTAATAAACGAAAAAACGATGCAATGAGCCAATGAATATTATAATCATCCGGGGTTTGAAAAAATGCAATTAAATTCATTGGAACAATCATTGCACCAGGGGATCTATCCATTAAGACTGCTACTTTTCCATCAAGGATATGATTTGAAATCGCGTCTGGGCGTTCGCTTAAATAGGCCTGTGGAAAAGGAGTCCAATTTTGATCTTTTGTATAATTAGATAGTTCTCCAATGCTCAATACCGCATCCGTTTTAATATTACAGATTCTAGTTTCTATTTCTTGGACTACGTCTGCGCTTGCTACATCACCTAAGTAAATTAAATAGACTAAAGAAGTGGCTCGTTCTCCAATCGTCAGCTTTTTGATTTTTAACTCTGTAGAAGGAATATATCGACGAATTAGGCCTATATTTTTTGTGGCATTCTCAATAAAACCATCATGTGAGCCTTTAATAGTAACTTCTGAAATCGGTTCTTGAATGGATCTCTCTGCCCAGCCTTTTGTATTTATTAGAAGTGACCGCTTTTCTCCCTCCATAAACAGTACACATTGACCCTCAAGTAATCCTTCTTTAATTTCATTCCATGTATATACTATTTTGGTATGAGTAGCAATAATATTAGAATTAAATATTTGACTGTCTTCCTTTACTTCTTGTAATAATGGTGTAACAACATTGCTTTTTAATGCGACACCATCTGTAAGGCCTTCAAAATAATATAATAAAATATTCGTTTTTGTTTTTAATTGCAAAGGATGTTCAATCAAATCTGCACTAATATCAAAGATGTTATTTAGTGTATCTTTAAGTCTTTGTAAGTTACTCGTTTGGATCTTTTCAATGGTTTTATCTGTCTTCGTTTCTAAGGTCTCTTCATTTAAGGACAAAATTGACACCTCTTTAATATATAACGATTAGTTGTATTTATTATTTTTATATGATTGAATTTTATTCACTAATTTAAACTGATTGGGAACAAGAATAACTAAATTTGATGTGCAATATTATAAATGCAATAATTGAGAGCCAAAAAGTAGATGTAATCTGTGTGGAAATCTAAGTATCAAGATAGAATTGAAATTTGAATCATTATAATAAAAAAGAACCTTCGATAGGTTCTTTTTTATAGTTGGTAAGTATATTGTCAACAATAGATGGCGTTAAAGGAAGTAATTTAGATGTTTTTATGCTACTCAGCTGAATTTTGTAGGAAGAATTCTTTTTTCATACCTCAATGCTCAATAAAAAAGGACATTTCATTTATTTGGGTGTTCTAGTGTATTTGAATTTTGCGTGCTAATAAATTTTGTTTAGGGACAAAATGTGTTTTCTTAATTATCAGAAAAATCAGCGCAACAAAATTCTTATTGGTTATTTTGGTAAGTATCAAATATTTCTTTGGCCTTATTTTCTTGAAAGTACCGTACGTTTATATGTTTCTAAGGGAAAGAAATACTATCATTTTTATTACCATCTATTGTTTGATTAAGATGTTAACATGAAATTGAAACGTTTACAACCAGAAAATAAAGAAAAAATAGTAAAATACGACTTTTTTCGACAATTATTCTTTACTTATATAATATTTTTATAGGAAAAGGCATAGGGAAACGTACCTTTTCCTATAAAATGTATTGTTAGAATTAGAAATAACTAAAGTAGTAATAATAGCCTAAAATTAAAATGAAATTCTGTGATAAAGTTATAATTTTTATTTTTGGAACCCAAGTGTTTTAAACTTTAATCCATTTTGCGTTTCTTCCTTTTGTAACCAGCTTAATATGGCCAAATAATTGCAATGAATTTAAAGCTTTACTGATTGTACTCTCTGCAATGTCTGGATATGTGTTACGAATACTCTCCTTAGTAAAGGGTTGTTTTTGTTTAAGTATATAACCCTGAATTCTCTCAACTTTAGTGTGTTTACATATAGAATCTAGAACTGTGTTATGAAGATCTTTGTAAGCCTCTAAAATAATAGTTAAAAACGTTTTTAACCAAAAGCTACTATTATGTTCCTCGCAATACCAATTCACAGAAGATTTATAAATCGAATTGTAATATTCAGATTCGTTTTTCTTAATATATTTATCCAAACATACATATTTTACAAATGTATGTCCACTCTTAATTAACAGCAATTGCATTAACATAAATGCCAGCCTACCATTACCTTGATTGAAAGGGACTATGCAATAAAAATTTAATATAAAACGAGCTATCAATAAAAGCGAATGGAGCCCCTTACTAGTATTTAATGAGTTGTATTGATCACATAATTGCTCCATAAACTGTGGAATAAGTTCATGCGGAAGAATGCGGTAACTATTCAAGTGCATTCCATGTTCTGGAATTCCTGGAATAATAAAAGGTTTTTCACGCCATTTGGCACTGTCCGAGGTAATGTAATGTATAAGTTGAAAATGCAATTCCTGTATAGTTGCTGGATTGATTAATAAAGTACAGGAATTTTTATGTACAAAAGAAAGTGTTTGATAATAACAAAAAATAGCATCTTCCGAAATATTTTGAGGTACTATATCATCTAAAATAAGTTCTTTTAATCTTTTATTAGGAACTTTTATATCCTCATAAATAGTAGTGAAATTTTTTATGTAATGTAGTGGTATAGTTTTTTCTAAACTATTAAATATGTCAGGGTTTTGTTCCTGATAAGCAGCTAATTTTCCTTTCAATTCGCTAATTTCACTTATTAAATGTATTAACCTCCTTTTTAATTCAATATTCTTATACTTATCATCAAAAAAGTCTCTCATTTTTGTTCCCCCTGTAACCCCTTAACACGTTGTTGCATACATCTGTCCATTCTAAAGGTATTTCACGACATTATTATAAAATAATGACATTTCCGTTCTGATTTTGAATATATTTCAGAATCTATAATTTTATTTAACAATTAAAATATGGAAATTATAAAGAAGAATCATTAGGATTCAATTTTAATAGGCATAATCCTAACATCAAATGTACAAATGTACAATAAAAAAATAAAAAATATAAAACTATCGACTCTTTTGAAAGATTATTTAAAAGAGTTTTAAGTAATTGTTGGTATAGATGCACTTTAGTTTAGGAGTAAAGATTGAAGTGGTAATAAAGTTTTTCAAAGGTAATCAATAAGTAGATAAACTATTAATTTGTGACAATTATGTGCCTGATCTATTATTTGCTATTATGAGAATTCTAAAATTAAATCCTAACGAGCTGAATTTTCTATATTTAGCATATGGATTAGGAGAGACGTGTTGATGAAATGTATCATTTTATATAGAAAGATGTAACGTTTAACACTTGTATTGTAAAATATTTTGACATACGTTAATTTAAATATTAGGTACAGGAACATTTAATAAAAACTCAGTACTAAAGTACCCTTTAAACGTTTATTTTTATATTTCAAGCACACTGAAGTTTACCCTTTGTTTCTGTACCTTATTAGATAAAAATAATATAATAAATTAGTGGTATTTGATAGGAAATGTCTATAAATGTATTACAAGAAATTATGTTAAGATGAATATTTTAAGTTATTTTATGGATAGTTAAGGTTTAGTTTGAATTAGTAGGGGGATATGTCTAAGATTAAACGATCTATGCGCATTAACCATATAAATCAAACCATATTATTTATGGTGTTTTTTAAGGTTCAGAAACTATGTGTCAACTTAACATTGGAAATGTCGTATTTGTATGTTGTATAACAGAAGTGTGAAGTCTGGAAGAAACTGATATAATCGGTGTCTTCCAGACTTTTTTTACTTTTTGGTAACATAAAAAGTTAAATTTTTCCTACATGAGATAATTCTCTAAAATAATATTTGAATTTTTTGTGAAATTAAACGAAGTTTTTATTCTTCTTTTAATACATAATGTTACAAAATAGAGTTATTGTATTTACTTTATTTTTATAAGAGATTAAAAATATTAATAAATGTACCAATTTATGAGAGATATTAATATATTAATTAGCGATTTGTTCGTTTATCCCTATATTGCTATTATATTAGCGTAAACAATATATTGGGGGGACAATAATGAATTTGAAATTAATATCTAAATTAGAAAGATTAAGAAAAAGTAAAAAAGGAATTGGTGCTTTTGTTCTGGCTGCAGGGGTGACGGCAATTACAATGGTTCCTCAAAGTGCGTATGCACATGGGTTTGTTGAAAAGCCAAGTAGTCGTGCTGCTTTATGTAGTCAGAATTATGGGGCATTAAACTTAAATTGTGGAAATGTAATGTACGAACCTCAAAGTCTAGAAGCACCTAAAGGATTCCCAGATGGTGGACCGATTGATGGAAAAATTGCTTCGGCAGGAGGATTGTTTGGAGGAACTCTTGACCAACAAACATCAAGTCGCTGGTTCAAAAACACAATTAAGGGTGGAGCAAATACATTTACATGGAAATATACAGCGGCACATTCTACAAGCAAATGGCATTATTACATTACAAAAAAGGGATGGGATCCTAATAAACCATTAACACGTGCTGAATTAGAACCAATTGGAACTGTGAAACATGACGGCTCGGCCGCATCAAATAATTTAACACATACAATTAATGTACCAACTGATCGTAATGGTTATCATGTTATTTTAGCTGTATGGGATGTAGCAGATACGTCAAATGCGTTTTATAATGTAATTGATGTAAATTTAGTAAATAATGAAACTCCTGATACAGTAGCTCCAAGTCAACCAACTGGATTAAATGCGTCTAAAGTTGCTGCCAATAGTGTTGAAATAACATGGAAGGCCTCTACTGATAATATAGGTGTAAAAGAATATCAAGTGTTACGCAATGGAGAAGTAATTGATACGGTACCAGGTACAACTTTTATTGATAAAAAACTAAAAGCAGATACGGAATATACCTATACAATAAAGGCATTAGACACTGCTGGAAACATATCAAAAGAAAGTGAAAAACTAAAAGTTAAGACAACAAATGAAACTCCAGATATAGAGGCTCCGACTCAACCGAAAGGATTACATAGTATGGGTACAACAGCGACAACTGTTGATTTGATGTGGAGTCCATCTGAAGATAATGTAGGTGTTGACCATTATATTGTATATAGAGAAAGCGCTGGGGTTATGAATAAAATTGGGACAGCGGATAATACATCCTTTATGGATAAAAATTTGAAGGCTAATACATCGTACAAATATGTAGTGACGGCGGTTGATTTAGCTGGAAATGAATCTAGTAGAAGTGATGTTTTGAATGTAACTACAAAGTCAGAGGATTCCACATATGAAAAATGGGATGCAAGAAAAGCATATACTAAAGGTGATAGAGTAGTATATGAGGGAAAAGTATATGAAGCGGTTCAAGATCATCAAGGAAATGGCGACTCAAATTGGATTTTTGCCCTATCGCTTTGGAAGCCAGTTATGAATAAATGATAAGCGGGAAAAGGTAGTTAACATTTTTGCACTTCTTTTTGAAAAGTAAGGGTCGTTTTAAGTATGGATTATCTAATGGTTTAAATGATATGAGAATAAATTTAATCACTTAATGTTTACGAAATGAAATCAAAAAAGAATCCCAATGGTATTCCATCAAAAAGGAATTCAGTTGGGATTCTTTATTTTCTAATTTGTAATAGCGTATATTTTCACTGTAAATTTGTTAGTGGCACCAATTGGACTTGCAATATAATATTTAGTATTTGTGTAAGCTTCAGTCCTAGATCCATGTGAAATATTTTTCCAACGAGTAGAATCTGTACCTAGGGAAACATCAATCATTACATTGAAAGAAATAGTAGAAGGATGATCTTTTTCTGAAGGCTCAATAATCCATTTTAATTCCTTAGTACCTACAGGTAAATTATCAATTCTAAAGTTTTGACTGGATCGATTTTGTTGTCCGGATAAAGGACTAGATTCGGATGAAATTTGCGAAATTAATAGTTCTTTTTCATTTGAATGTATACCATTTAATTTAATGATACTATCAATTAAACCTGGTCCAGGAAAATCAGCTGCGATGATACCAACATGTTTTATTTCACCTTGATGCAAGAGTTCGGTCCCAAGTGTATTCATTCCACCATAATATATTTGCCCACTTCTATCGCGAGGGAAATCACTCCACTCATGAGTGAAATTCATTTGAATTAACTTAGGACTACTATCAGTATTTCTATTCTCTTTTCCGCTTGCAACAAACCAAGGATATACATTATTTAAAAATGCGGCTGCACCACCTGTACCACTAAAATGGTTGAGATATATTTTTCCGTTATTAAAGTTAGTATTTGCATTTTGTAGATGGCTTTTTACCGCATTCCATTTTCCATATATTTCGTCTGGACCACTTCCAATTTCAAATTTATCTTGTATATTCAAACTTTCGTAATCAATACCGTACAATTGAGAGGATGTAAAGTTTTGTAAGATTACAATTTTACCCCGGATATCTCCTAAAGTAGGGTTGTTTCTATCAGAAGTTTGTACGGAATTAGGATCCCAAAAATATGAAGCATTAACGTTTTTATATTTTAAAAATATCTCCTCAAATGATAGTGATCCACTTTCAGGAGTAGTTTCTTCTTTTAAGCGCATTAAAATTGTTTCTGTCGGATAATCTTTTAAAAATTGAATTGCCTCTTTTAATACATCTTCAAACATTGCTTTTTGATTTACAATCCCATGGTACATTGCAAAAGAATCTTTTACACGTTTAACACGCATATCTACATATCGAATTCCAGAATTTAATTGTTGAGGTAGACTCATAGTTTGATTTCTTGTCAAATTTTCATCAAGAAAACTTGCTCCATGTAAAGCCATTGTACCGTGAGTCCCTGGAATAGATATTTTACTTAGTTTTGTTGAATCTTCTACTTTCGACATCCACGATGGATTTTGATATCCTATATTGGATTCATAGGAATAACCTGGATGACTATCAGCTAAAATAGGAGATGGTGTACTTAAACTTGCTAGTGTAAAACATGTGAGGATGCTAATTTTAAAGAAATTTATTATTTTTATTTTGTTCATTTTATCTCTCCTGACCTTTAAACAATAGATTAAGATGATTTTGTACTATATTTATTGTTTTCATTTTAAAGTAATGAAATTTTGTGTTTGAAAATAATTAAAAATAGGGGGAGTAACTTATTTGAGACTTTAATAATTTGTTGTTATGAATTGTACTTAATAACCAAACGGATTCTTAAAGAATCGAAGTATAGACTCGAAAAAACAACCTTTTATCGTATTGTATACAAACAAAACAGAAGCCTTAAAAAAGACTTCTATTCTGTGACATATAATGAATGATAAGGTGGTTAACAAATCAAGATAATGTGACTGAGTGGTAAAAATCTATTTATAGCTGTTTCAGAATCTCTTATAACAAGGTTACCTACGAAAAATGGGCCTCTGCAAGGCTAATAAAAATTAAAAAGTTCTACTCATTAAAACTTAAACTAACTACAGTTGCGATAGATTGGGCTGCATGTTCCCAGCTTCCATCTATAACTTTTCCAAGCTGCTGACCAAGTGCATTTAAATCATTTGGGTTAACTGGAATCCCATTATAGGCAGCAAGAATTGATAAAAGTGGAGCAGCAAATGGTGTCCAACCACCTCTATCAATATTAAATACAGGCTTATCTATTACCTTTCCATCTTGCACTGTAAACTCATAATAAAATTGATCATCTGGACGAAAACTTAAATGATGAGAAATTTGCCCCTTAACATATTTTTTTCCAGCACCTAGATTTACTACTTCTATTTCTTTTACATTAAATTCATGCTCAAATACTTTTATTTTTTTGACTTCTGGGCCATTTAAGGCAGCATTAACGGCTGTTTCCAAATTATTTTGTGCAAATGGTTGAATACTCACTTGTGCCTCTTTTTGTTGGATAGGAGCCTCTTTTTCAGCAGCAAACACCGATGTAGTTGGTAGTGCACCTGTAGCTAATGTAGCCGCAAGTGCTGTTGTCATCATGATTTTTCTTTTCATCTTCATAGTTTTCCTTCCTCTCTTAAAGTTATGATATATAATCTTTTAAAGACTGACACGGTGCAATATATTATTTCATAATGCACGCAAAAAATAGTTTAAGAATTATGTGAAACTATGTCAGAAAATTAAAGTTAATTATATATTCATTTACAATGATATCTATCTACACACATTTTTTCAATTTTCTAATAAATAATATAATAATAACTTTTCATAAGGGAATTTAATGTTTTAATTCTCTCTATATACGCTTTAAACAAATTAAAATCGTAGTGGTAATAATATATTTGCAAGCAAATGTCATATATACTTCGAGAAAAATACACAATTTTTTTATAAAAAACTTTAGGAATTATCATTATATCGTTATTAACTAAATAAGATAAATGATAATATGATGAAGAGCTTCCAGGGATTCGCTATAAATTCACTAGAGAATGAGCATGATATCATACACTCATGCAGGACGCCTAGGATATTAAAGCTCCACTTTATAGTAAGTTAATACGAAGGAGATTGGAAACAGCAGTAAGTGTTTATTAGAGACGTATAACACTATGAAAAATACTTCAAATTAATTGGAAAGTTTCAGTTTTTTGAATTCAAAGGGCACGGAATGTTTATTAGAATTGTAGTTCTGATTAAGATTTTAGGAGGAAAAATGAACAAGAAGACTAAAAGAATCATATTACTTATCGGTACAATAGTAGGTATTTGCATCTTTTTATATTTACAGAACAATTTAATAAGTATAACTGAGGTTAAAATAACCTCTAGTAAAATTCCCTCCGCTTTTAAAGGGTATAAAATTCTACAAATTTCAGATTTACATAATAAAAAATTTGGTGATAATCAAGACATTTTAATTCAAAAAGTAAAAAGCATAAATCCAGATATTATTGCTATTACTGGTGATTTAATAGACAGTAAATCGTACGATGAAGAAATTAGTATGCAAGTAATACGAGAACTTGTAAAGGAGTATCCGGTATATTTTGTAACAGGAAACCATGAAAAATGGTCAGGAAAATATAACAGTTTAGAAAAAGAATTAAAGAAAAACCATGTTACTGTTTTGAGAAATGAACATGTAATAATACAAAAAGGCGGACAAGAAATAAACTTGTTAGGTATTGATGATCCGGAATTTAATAACAGAGATATTAATGAAGGAAGTATTGTAAAAGATGCAATTGTAAAAGCGAAAATTGAAACGCAACCAAATAGATATAATGTATTATTATCCCATAGGCCAGAATTTATTGAGGAGTATGCAGAGGAGCGAATAGATTTAGTTTTCTCAGGGCATGCTCATGGTGGGCAAGTTAGGTTACCATTTATCAGCGGATTAGTTGCTCAAAACAAGGTGTTTTACCTAAATATACAGCAGGTTTATATGAAGAACAAAATACATCAATGGTGGTTAGTAGAGGATTAGGCAATAGTATCATTCCGCAAAGAATTTTGAATAGGCCAGAAATTGTAGTCGCCCAGTTAAATTAAATTGGGCGACTTTTTATGTACAGAATGAGTAAAGGGGCTTTATGTATTTTGCAGGAGTTAACATTACAATTTTGTTAAAAATTTTCTACGTTACATAAAGTAACAAAATTTGACCTGAAGAGTTTGTTATAGTGTAAATAATCAAAAAACTTAAAAATTAGTCGAGTGAAAAGTGTGATAAGGAATTTATGTAAAAAACTTAAAGGGGTGTACACATGCATAAAGAATATGAAATTGAAGAGTATACGGCGATTGAGGAACAAATACATTATTATTGTCAATGTTTATTAGTGAGCCATCCTGAGCAAATTATAAAATATTTAGAAAAAAGATTAGAAAAATATGCAGAAACATTACAATATGCACATTTATATCCCGATACAGTTATTTTACCGTTACAGCAATTAGTTATCGAATATTCTTTAGACCTTGCTAGAATTAGGAAGTATATGAATTTAGAAACATAAAGTAAAATGCATAGTTTAAATGAAACAGAGTCGACTTTAAGAAATTATATTCTAATGTCGATTCTGTTTCATTGTTTAATATTGTTGATTGAAAATAAATACTAATCAATGAAGTTTGACATATAATTACGCAAGAGTAAAATAAAAGTGAGTACTCACTCATTTTATAGAAAAGAGGGATAATACATGCAAAAACCTTCAATTGTTTTACAGAATGTATCGAAAAGTTTTGGGAAAAAAGAAGTTTTACACGATCTTTCATTACAAATTGAAAAAGCAGAGATATTTGGTTTAGTTGGGCCTTCAGGATCAGGGAAAACGACGCTTATTAAATTGATTGCAGGTATTAATCAGGCATCTAAAGGTGATGTATTTGTATACAACATTAACATGCCAAATTTAAATGAGATGAAAAGAATTGGCTATATGGCTCAAGCTGATGCATTATACGAAGAACTATCAGCATATGAAAATGCAGATTTTATTGCAACGATGTATGGATTAAAGGGAAAGCATAAAAAGGAAAGAATCAAAGAGGTTTTTGACCTGGTACAATTATCACAACATATGAAAAAGCAAGTACAGCATTTTTCAGGTGGGATGAAAAAGCGTCTATCATTAGCAATAGCACTTCTTCATGAACCTGAAATATTAATTTTAGATGAGCCAACAGTGGGGATAGATCCGCTTCTTAGAAAAACAATCTGGGGAAAATTTTATGAACTTAAAAAGAAAGGCACAACTATTATTGTAACGACGCACATTATGGATGAAGCAGAGTTTTGTGAGCGTCTAGGGTTGATTAGAGAAGGGAACTTAGTTGCGGTTGGAACGCCAGAGGAATTGAAAAAACGTGTATCATCTGGACGAATTGAAGATGTCTTTTTGTTAGAAGAGGGGGTTGAATCGTGAGAGTTAATGGTGTAATCATTCGTATTATTCGTCAATTTTTTCGAGATAAACGTTCGTTAGCCATGATGTTTGGGGCACCAATGTTATTACTTTGGCTATTGTCTTTAGTATTTACACAAAAAGATTATAAACCACATATTGCTGTAGTTGATGTGCCCGCTTCTATAGTAAAAGTGATGAAAAATCAAGAAGCCTCAATTTATGAATATAGCAAAAAGAAAGCGATTTCTGAGTTGGAAAAACAAAAGATCGATGCAGTAATTCATTTAGAGAATGGAAAAATAAATCTTTTGTTAGAAGGCAGTGATTCGTCGAAAAACCGTGCTGTACTCCAAGTATTGCAAAAGAGCACAGAGAAGAATGATGTATCGATTATGAAACCTGAAGTGAATTATTTACATGGCTCTAAAGACTTTACGATGTTTGATGGGCTCGGTCCCGTGTTAATTGGATTCTTTACATTTTTCTTTGTATTCATTTTGTCAGGAGTTTCTTTCGTAAGAGAACGTTTAAGTGGTACATTAGAGCGATTATTGTCCACACCAGTTAGACGATGGGAAATAGTTGTTGGATATATAATTGGTTTTGGAATTTTTGCATTCATACAATCTGTTATAATTGTAAGTTTTTCAGTCTATGTTTTAGATTTATATGTAGCAGGTTCTATATGGCTAACGCTACTTATTACATGTATGCTCTCTTTAACGGCACTAACATTAGGGACGTTTTTATCAGCATACGCAAATAATGAATTTCAAATGATCCAGTTTATACCGCTAGTTATTGTGCCACAAATCTTCTTTTCTGGCTTGTTTCCAATTGAATCTATGAATAAGTGGCTACAAATGTTAGGGAAATTATTTCCACTCACATACGGCGCTGATGCAATGAGGCAAGTGATGATTCGAAATCAAGGATTTACAGAAATTGCATTGGATCTTACTGTATTACTACTTTTTTCACTATTATTTGCAGTAGGGAATGTATTTGCTTTAAAGAAACATCGCAAAATATAATAATGACAAAAAGGAGCTTTGTACATGAAGAAGGATTGGCTTGAGGAATTGATTGCTGCAACTAATACTGATAATCGAAATGAACGTCAAATGCGTATTTTAGAAGCAGCTGTTGATATGTTTGGAGAAAAAGGATATGCTTCAACTTCAACAAGTGAAATTGCAAAGCGTGCTGGTGTAGCGGAAGGAACGATTTTCCGCTACTATAAGACGAAAAAAAATTTATTGTTAGCGGTCGTAATGCCAACTTTAACAAAGTTTGCTGCACCATTTTTCGTACAAGCTTTTGCGAAAGAGATATTTAAAACTGATTATGAATCGTATGAAGGGCTTTTAAGGGTAGTCATTCATAATCGATTTGAATTTGCCAAAAAGCACTTTCCAATGATTAAAATATTAATTCAAGAAGTGCCGTTTCAGCCAGAGCTAAAAAGTGAAATACAACAATTAGTAGAAACAGAACTGCTTTCACATTTTAAAAAGTTAATTGTAAAGTTTCAAGAAGAAGGGGGAATTATTGAGATGCCACCACCTTCCGTGTTACGGCTTACATTATCAGCTGTTTTAGGATTTCTATTAACTCGGTTTTTATTATTACCTGAAGAGAATTGGGATGATGAATTGGAAATTGAAAATACGATTCAATTTATTTTGTACGGACTAACGCCACGGAGGTAATGAAATGCGACAATTTGCAAAACCTACAATCGTCGTAAGTAAATGTTTAGAATTTGATGCTTGTCGTTATAATGGAGAAATGATTCCGGATGTAACAATACGAAATTTGCAACCATTTGTTACATTTATACCTGTTTGTCCAGAAGTCGAGATTGGATTGGGAATTCCTCGTGAAACGATACGAATCGTAGAAGAAAATGGTGTGAATACACTTGTGCAACCGTCGACAAGAGAAGACGTTACTGAAAAAATGGAGCAATTTTCAAATGGATTTTTACAAACGATATCCGATGTGGATGGATTTATTTTAAAGAATCGCTCGCCAAGTTGTGGTACGCGTGATGTGAAAATTTATTCTGGTTTTGAAAAAGCGCCAGCAAAAGGAAAGGGACCAGGCTTATTTGGCGGAGCAGTATTAAAAAATTTTTCGCACCTTCCAATTGAAGAAGAAGGTAGATTGTCGAATTTTATTATTAGAGAACATTTCTTTACAAGGTTATTTACAATCGCATATTACAAAATGATTAAACATAATAAAAATATGAAAGACCTTGTATCGTTTCAGTCGGACAATAAATATTTATTTATGGCATATAATCAGGTAAAACAAAAAGAATTAGGGCGTATTATTGCAAATCAAAAAAATGAAACGATTGAAATTGTATTTGATGATTATGAGAAGACTTTATATGAATTATTTTTGCGCGCGCCCCGCTATACATCGAATGTAAATGTATGTGAACATATTTTCGGATATTTTAAAACGAAATTAAAAAAACAAGAAAAAGATTATTTTTTAGAACTGATACAAAAGTATGCAGAAAAGAAAATACCACTTAGTAGTTTGCTTGCAATTTTAAAATCATGGGCCATTCGGTTTGATGAAAAGTATTTATTAGGACAAACATATTTTGAGCCATATCCTGAAGCGTTAGTAGAAATTTCTGATTCGGGAAAAGGTAGAGATTATTAAACAATAAATTACATAATTCGACATAAAACTTCCTATGTTGTTGTAGAACAATGTAGGAATTTTTTTGTGCATTAGCACAGAATCTGTTTTAAAATTAAGTTATGACAGAATTGTAGCAATTGTCTAACTAATATTCTTGTCTTTTAAGAAGTAATGTTTGTAGTAGAAACTCGCACGCTGTCGAAACTCAATATTCGATAAGGGGTGTGTAGCGGAATGGAATTTACTCTAACTCGCGAAAAACAAATGATTAAAGAAATGGTACGTGACTTTGCTGAAAAGGAAATCGCACCGAAAGCTGTGTATTATGACAAAACTGCAGAGTTTCCATATGAAACATTTCAAAAAATGGGCGAACTAGGATTATTAGGCATCCCATTCCCAGAAGAGTATGGAGGTTCAGGTGGCGATACAGTATCGTACGCGCTAGCAGTTGAAGAAATTGGTCGTGCTTGTGGTGGTACAGGATTAAGCTACGCTGCAACAATTTCATTAGGTGCTTCTCCAATTTATTATTTCGGTACAGAAGAACAAAAACAAAAATATTTAGTTCCAATGGCATCAGGTAAAACGTTAGGCGCTTTCGGATTAACGGAGCCAAACGCTGGATCAGATGCAGGAGGCACACAAACGAAAGCGGTATTAGATGGTGATGAGTATGTAATCAGTGGTGAAAAGTGCTGGATTACAAACGCAGAGTATGCAAATACAATTATTGTAACCGCTATCAACGGTGTTGAAGAGAATGGTAGAAAACGTATTTCTGCATTTATCGTACCGACTACAAGTGAAGGATTAACGATCTCAAGTCCTTACGATAAGATGGGTGTTCGCGCTTCTAATACTTGTGAAATCGTACTTGATGGTGTGCGTGTACCGAAAGAAAATATTCTTGGTGATGTTAATAAAGGATTTAAACAATTCTTATATACACTTGATGGAGGACGTATTTCAATTGCAGCATTAGCAGTAGGTATTGCACAATCTGCATTTGAACGTGCATTGCAATATGCGAAAGAACGTCAACAATTTGGAAAAACAATTTCTAATTTCCAAGCGATTCAATTTAAATTAGCGGATATGGCGACTGAAGTAGAGTTAGCACGTAATTTAGTACATAAAGCAGCTTGGTTAAAAGATAACGATAAACCTTTCGGTAAAGAAGCGGCTATGGCAAAACTATTTGCATCTGAAGCAGCTAGTCGTATTGCGAATCATGCAGTACAAATTCATGGCGGTTATGGCTATATGCGTGAATATGAAGTTGAAAGACATATTCGTGATGCAAAACTGTTAGAAATTGGTGAAGGAACTTCTGAAATTCAACGTCTCGTAATTGCTAGACATTTAGGATGTAGATAAAAAGGAGGAATCACTATGTTTCAAAAAATATTAATTGCCAATCGCGGGGAAATCGCAGTTCGCATTATGAAAACTTGTCAAAAACTTGGAATTCGTACCGTCGCTATTTATTCTGAGGCTGATGAAAATGCCCTTCATGTAAAAATGGCAAATGAAGCTTATCTAGTAGGTGGTCCACGAGTTCAAGAAAGCTATTTAAACCTTGAAAAAATTATTGAAATAGCTAAGAAGACAAATGTTGAAGCAATCCATCCGGGGTACGGATTATTATCAGAGAATCCATCTTTTCCGATTCGCTGTAAAGAAGAAGGAATCGTATTTATTGGTCCTTCAGAAGAAATCATTACGAAGATGGGAAGTAAAATTGAGTCACGTATAGCAATGCAAGCAGCAGATGTACCAGTAGTTCCAGGTATTACTACAAATATTGAAACTGCTGAAGAGGCAATTGAAATTGCAAAACAAATTGGTTATCCATTAATGCTTAAGGCATCCGCGGGCGGCGGAGGCATTGGAATGCAGTTGATGGAAACTGAGCAAACGCTCACCAAAGCATTTGAAAGTAACAAAACAAGGGCACAAAATTTCTTCGGTAATGGAGAAATGTATTTAGAGCGTTATATTGCAGACGCGCATCATATTGAAATTCAGCTTTTAGCAGATACACATGGTAACACAGTGTACTTATGGGAACGTGAATGTTCCGTACAGCGCCGAAATCAAAAAGTAATCGAAGAAGCACCTTCACCTTTTTTAGATGAAGGTACACGAAAAGCAATGGGAGAAGTGGCTGTACAAGCTGCTAAAGCTCTTGGGTATACAAATGCAGGTACAGTTGAGTTTCTTGTAGATGATCAGAAAAATTTCTATTTCTTAGAAATGAATACGAGATTACAAGTAGAGCATCCCGTTACAGAAGAAATTACGGGGTTAGATCTTGTAGAACAACAACTTCTTATCGCAAGTGGAGAGAAACTATCATTTACTCAGGATGATGTAAAACGTAGTGGTCATGCCATTGAAGCACGTATTTATGCAGAAGACCCGAAAACATTCTTCCCGTCACCTGGGAAAATTACAGATTTCACATTACCATCAAATATACGTATGGATCACTTTTTAGAGAATCATGTAACAATTACACCGTTTTATGATCCAATGATTGCAAAAGTCATTGCTCATGGTGAAACTCGTGAAGAGGCAATTTCAAAATTAGAAAATGCTCTAGAGGAGTTGAAAATTGAAGGTATTAAAACAAATACACCGATGCTACTGCAAGTGCTCGGAGACGATGTGTTCAAAAGTGGTATTTATACAACGGGTTTCGTAACGAAACAGCTTGTTAAAAAATAAGATTTATGAATATTAAGGGGGAAAAAATGATGACGAAAGTATATGCATCGATGGCAGGAAATGTTTGGAAGATAGTTGTAGGAGTAGGAGATACAGTAGAGGAAGAGCAGGATGTCGTCATTTTGGAATCTATGAAAATGGAAATTCCAATCATTTCAGAAGAAGCTGGCACAGTTATGAAAATTAATGTGCAAGAAGGCGATTTTGTAAATGAAGGAGATGTATTACTAGAAATTGAATAGGGAGATATAGGGGGAAGCGAATTGAAACTACCTAATTTTGCTGTCATTAAAGAAGTAGGGCCACGTGATGGCTTACAGAATGAAAAAAAGATTGTTGGCACAAAAGATAAAGTAAAATGGATTCAACTACTTACAGAAGCCGGATTGTCGTACGTTGAAGTTTCCTCATTCGTTCACCCAAAATGGGTTCCTGCCTTAGCGGATGCAAATGATGTCTTTTCTGAGCTAAAAAGGGATCCCAATGTTACATATGCTGCGCTTGTTCCAAATCAAAATGGTTTGGAACGAGCTTTTTTGCAAAATGTAGATGAGGTGAATGTTTTTTTATCAGCGAGTGAATCTCATAATAAAAGTAATATTAATAAATCAATTAAAGAAGCATTAACTGTTATTGAAGATATAACAAAACAGGCAATATTCGAAGGGAAAAAGGTTAGAGGTTATGTTTCTACTGTATTTGGATGTCCGTATGAGGGAGATATAAGTGCCGCAGCAGTTGATGAAATATGTAATCAACTATTTTCATACGGCATTTATGAAGTTTCTCTCGGTGACACGATTGGTGTAGCGAATCCATTACAAGTAGAACAAGTATTAGAACATCTATTAAAGAAATATGATGCTTCGCAGTTTGCAATGCATTTTCATAATACGTATGGGATGGCACTTGCAAATGTAGTGAAGTCTTTAGAACACGGTATTACAACGTTTGATAGTTCTTGTGGTGGACTCGGGGGATGTCCATATGCACCGGGAGCATCAGGAAATGTTGCAACTGATGATTTAGTGCATATGCTCCATAAGTTAGGTGTCCAAACAAATATAGACGAAGAAAAGTTATGGAGAGCTAGTCAATTTATTCAAAGTAAGTTAAATATCCAATTACCGAGTCATGTGTATAGAGCGCTTCAACATAAAACGATAAGTAGGTGAGAAGATGCTACAATTACAAAATATTTCAGTTGACTATGTAACACCGCATGTTGTAAAGATTTCGTTATATCGTGAAAGACAAGCAAATTCTTTATCTTTAGCGTTATTAGAAGAATTGCAAACAATATTAACGGAAATAAGTGAAGAGTCAAATACACGTGTAGTTATTTTAACAGGGGCTGGTGAAAAAGCGTTTTGTGCTGGCGCAGATTTAAAAGAACGAGCTGGTATGAATGAAGGGCAAGTTCGCCATGCGGTTGGTATGATTCGTACTACTATGGAAATGGTGGAACAATTACCACAACCAGTTATTGCAGCTATTAATGGAATTGCTCTTGGTGGTGGTACGGAATTGAGTTTAGCCTGTGACTTTAGAATCGCTTCTGAAAATGCAAGCCTTGGTCTGACTGAAACTACCCTTGCAATTATACCTGGAGCAGGTGGTACGCAGCGTTTACCGAGATTAATTGGTGTTGGTAGAGCGAAAGAATTAATTTATACAGGAAGACGTATTTCGGCGCAAGAAGCGAAAGAATATGGTTTAGTAGAATTCGTCGTACCAGCTGATTTACTAGAAGAGAAAGCGATTGAAATTGCAAATCAAATTGCTAGTAATGGTCCTATTGCAGTTCGATTAGCAAAAGAAGCAATTTCTAATGGTGTTCAAGTAGATTTACATACCGGATTACAAATGGAAAAACAGGCGTACGAGGGTGTAATCCATACGGAAGATAGATTAGAAGGATTACAGGCATTTAAGGAAAAACGCAAACCGATGTATAAGGGGGAGTAAATGTGTTAGAACAAAAACAACAATCAAATAATTTTGAAGAACGAGTTGAAACGATTAAACAAGGTGGAGCACCGAAATATCATGAACAAAACAAAGCAAAAGGAAAACTCTTTGTTCGAGATCGTTTAGCTCTTCTATTTGATAATGGCGAATATGTAGAAGATGCATTATTTGCAAATTGTGAGCAAACAGGGTTACCGGCTGATGGTGTTGTAACTGCAACTGGTAAAATACATGGGCGTACTGCGTGCGTAATGGCAAATGATTCAACTGTGAAAGCCGGATCATGGGGAGCTCGTACAGTTGAAAAGATTTTACGTATTCAAGAAACGGCTGAAAAGTTACGTGTTCCATTATTTTATTTAGTTGACTCTGCTGGAGCGCGTATTACAGATCAAGTAGAAATGTTCCCAGGGCGCCGCGGTGCGGGAAGAATCTTTTATAACCAAGTGAAATTATCAGGTAAAGTTCCACAAATTTGTTTATTATTTGGTCCTTCTGCTGCTGGTGGTGCATATATTCCAGCTTTTTGTGACGTTGTTATGATGGTGGAAGGTAATGCATCTATGTATTTAGGATCTCCACGTATGGCTGAAATGGTTATCGGTGAGAAGGTAACTTTAGAAGAAATGGGCGGGGCTCGTATGCATTGCTCAGTATCAGGATGCGGAGACGTTTTATGTAAGACAGAAGAAGATGCAATTACACAGGCTAGACAATACATTTCATATTTTCCAAGCAACTACTTAGAAAAGACTCCATTGATGACACCTCAAGAACCGAAACAGTTCGATAAAACGTTAGAACAAATCATTCCAGAAAATCAAAATGCTCCTTTCAATATGAAAGATCTGATTAACAGAATTATAGATGACGGCTCATTCTTTGAAGTGAAAAAATTATTTGCTCAAGAACTCATTACAGGTTTAGCACGCATTGATGGTAAGCCAATAGGTATTATTGCAAATCAGCCGCGTATGAAAGGTGGCGTTTTATTCCACGATTCAGCTGATAAAGCAGCGAAGTTTATTAATTTATGCGATGCATACCATATTCCATTATTATTCCTTGCAGATGTACCAGGATTTATGATTGGTACAAAAGTAGAGCGCGCTGGTATTATTCGTCACGGTGCAAAAATGATTTCTGCAATGAGTGAAGCAACTGTACCGAAAATTTCTATCATTGTTCGAAAAGCATATGGAGCTGGTTTATATGCAATGGCAGGTCCGGCATTTGAACCAGATTGCTGCTTAGCATTACCGACAGCTTCTATTGCTGTAATGGGTCCAGAAGCAGCGGTCAATGCTGTATATGCAAATAAAATTGCGGCTTTACCAGAAGAAGAGCGTGCAAGCTTCATAGCTGAAAAACGTGAAGAGTATAAGAAAGATATTGATATTTATCATTTAGCATCAGAGATGGTGATTGATGGTATTGTTCATCCAAACAATTTACGTGAAGAGTTAAAAGGGCGTTTCGAAATGTATATGAGTAAATATCAAGTATTCACGGATCGTAAACATCCTGTATATCCAGTTTAAAAGCCCTATTTAGGGCTTTCTTGCTCAAAAAGTCAAGGAGGGGAAAACATTGAAACAAGCAGTTTGGTTTCCAACAGAAGAGTATAAGGAAAAAACACGTTTATATGGTTGGATGAAATCATTGGGATATGAAGACTATGAAACTTTTTATAATAAATCTATTGAGGAAACAGCTTGGTTTTGGGGAGAGGCAGAAAAAGCAGTTGGCTATCAATGGATGAAACCTTATACAGAAGTGTTAGATTTAGAAAATGGTACGCCATTTGCACAGTGGTATAATGATGGAACATGTAACGTTGTAGAATCAGCTTTATCCCGCTGGATTGCGGATGAAGTGACAAGAAAACAGCCAGCACTTCAGTACGAAGGGGAAAATGGAACTTCAAAATCATTTACATATGAAGAGCTTGACAATTGGGTAAGCCGTGTGGCCAATGGTTTGAAACAAGCGGGTATTGAGAAGGGCGATCGTGTAACAATTTATATGCCGATGATTCCGGAAACAGTTGTTGCGATGCTAGCTGTAATGAAAATCGGAGCAATTATTTCACCAATATTTTCGGGATTTGCTTCGGATGCAGTTATGACACGCGTACAAGCAGCTGGTTCAAAAATGATTATTACCGCAGATGGATTTTCACGCCGCGGGAAAATTGTTTCTTTAAAGGATGAAGTAGATAAAGCTTGTGAACATTGCCCGACTGTTGAAAAGGTGGTAATTGTTCGTCATGCAGGAAATAATTTTACACCGCATCATTATGACTTTTCATGGAGTACGCTAGAAAAAGAAAAACCATTCATACATGCCGAAGAAATGCATAGTGATGATCCTTTAATGCTCATATATACATCAGGAACGACTGGTAAGCCGAAAGGAACGGTACACACGCATGCAGGATTTCCTTTGAAAGCAGCTTTTGATGCAGGATTTGGAATGAATATTAAACAAGGTGATCGTGTATTATGGGTAACTGATATGGGCTGGATGATGGGGCCATTTTTATTATTCGGTTCACTCATAAATGGTGCAACGATGGTTATGTACGAAGGTGTTCCAGACTTTCCAGAAGCAGATCGCTTATGGGAGACGGTTGATAAATATGAAATTACTCATCTCGGTATTTCGCCAACGTTAATCCGTGCATTAATGGCAAAAGGTGATGAGTATGTGAATAAACATTCTTTAAAGAGTTTAGAAGTATTCGCATCAACAGGAGAGCCTTGGAATCCTGATCCATGGATGTGGCTGTTTGAAACAGTTGGAAAAGGAAAAGTGCCAATCTGTAACTATTCAGGCGGAACTGAAATTTCTGGTGGGATTTTCGGTAATGTTCTGATTAAGCCAATCGCACCAATTAGTTTTAACGCATCGTTACCAGGTATGGCTGCGGTTGTACTTGATGATCAAGGTAAACCAATCCGTGATGAAGTTGGAGAATTATGTTTAGAGAAACCTTGGGTTGGAATGACGAAAAGTTTCTGGGAAGACGATGAGCGTTATGTGAACACATATTGGTCACGATTTGAAAATAAATGGGTTCATGGTGACTGGGTTATTTATGATGGTGAACAATATATCATTACAGGGCGTTCAGATGATACGCTAAATATTGCTGGTAAACGTATTGGGCCTGCTGAATATGAGTCTATTCTTGTGAAACATATTAATGTAATAGAAGCAGCTTCCATTGGTGTACCTGACGATGTAAAAGGTGAGGTTTGTCATTGCTTTGTAGTATTACGAGATGGTGTAATATTTACAGCAGAATTAAAGAAAGAATTAATGAGTTTAGTAAATTCTCATATCGGAAAAGCATTATGTCCAAAGGATATCCACGTTGTAGCGGATTTGCCAAAAACACGTAATTCTAAAGTAATGCGACGCGTCATCAAAGCGGCTTACTTAGGAAAAGAATTAGGAGATTTATCATCACTTGTAAATCCAGAAGTAGTTCCACATATTCAGGGTCTACAGTCTAGTAAATTATAAATGTAGGAATGAGCTCTATGTAAATGGAGCTCATTTTTCATGTTTATAAAAAGAGAAGAAGTAAATTTGAAGTAGTAAAATTCTACTTGTATTATTACGACGTATGTTTGTTTTATAGTTTTTATCAAAATAGGATTGTGGCGTGTCTATTCATTGGAGTGATTGAATTGTGTTAAGGATGAAAATTTAGTGAAGCGAAAAGTAATGAATAAAAGGAGAAATCCCTGGGGGACAGGGATTCACTAAGGGAGATAGTATTGTCGTGCGATGTCGAAATTTGGCGTATTCGACAAATTAATATTATCACGAATTTTCAGGAGATTGTAATAGGGAATGTGTCAAAAATGTGTACGTATTTCCTATTAAAGTGTTATGTAAATAGGAAAAGGGAAAAAATTAAGTTCACTCGTTCTTAAGAATTTTTCCCCTTAAAATTTAGTATTTGTTCGTTATTCTATATACGTCTTAATTTGGTAAATCTTCAACATGTAAAGATTGAGTATTGCCCTTTTTGTTTGAATTATGTGCCTTCTGAGATGTTTCTTGCATTTGCTCTTGGGCTTTACTAGGAGTATTCAGCGCATCAGATGATACATGATCAAGTTGTTGACTTAATAAATCTTTTTTATCCATGTTATGTAGCTCCTTTTTGAACTTTGATATAAAAACGAAGTGTTTTTAAATAGTTACGTGGGTATTATGTATCTTTGAATGGAATTATATACACAAACTACATTGAGAAGTTAACTACTTATAAAAATTACCTGTGATGACAAGCTGAAGAAATATAAAGATCATTAGTGATTAATAAAAGCATTATTTTAGTAGGGTGTTACGAAATTTCATTTAAAAAGAACATCCCAATGATAAAAAAGAGCACTGTAAATCAGTGCTCATCTTATCAGAAACTGCTTAGTCCTTAAAAACAAAACCATTACGGACAATTCACAATGGTAATAGTGATGCTAGCCATTGTTCCAGGAGAATCAAGAAGTGAAGCAGTAACGGTTACTGTTCCAGGCCCATTAGCGGCTAGAAATACAGCGGTAAAGTTACCTGAAGCATTGGTAATGACAGCAAGAGGAACCATGAAAGCAAGAGAAGGGTTACTAAATGAAAAACTGACCACTACCCCTGGAGTAGGACTACCGTTTACTAATACTTGCCCCGAAAAAAATAAAGTATTATTTCCTTGAGTGGATACACATGCTGTGGTTTCGTTAGAAGTCAAGGTAATAGATGCAGGTCCAGCAGGAAGATTAAATCCAGTTGGTCCGGTTGGTCCGGTTGGTCCGGTTGGTCCGGTTGGTCCAGTTGGTCCAGTTGGTCCGGTTGATCCGGTTGGTCCAGTTGAACCAGTAGCTCCTGTAGAACCTGTGGGACCAGTAGGGAATTGAAAGGGTTGAACAGGTGGAAGTGTAGGTCCAATAGAACCGGGATTATGTGCAACAAAAGATAAAAACTCGTCCATAATTTATCACCTCTAAAAATTGTATTACTATTAGTAAATGTACTGACAGAGCAAACTGAAATGGACAAGCGGTTGTATTTTAATAAATTAAACAAAATAGTTATTTGATAGAAAGAGAGAGTAGTATGATTCCTTTAGAAATTAAATATAAAAAGGCGATTATCTTCAAATCGCCTTTTGGGTAATGCAGTGTAATTTTATTCAGTTATTTGAAATATAGTTTCATTCGGTTTAGAAAATCCATACAATTTCCTTGCGAATTTTAAAATTTCTTCTTCACTACTTGTTAAAGCTTTAACATCATTCTTAAGGGAATGGCCATCCTTCTTTACAGAAGATAATTTTTGTTGTTCCGTATTCAGCGTGATTTGTTTTTCTTTAATCATTTCTTGTTGGTTATTCAGAGAATATTGAAGGACAAAAATTATAGGTACCATAATAGCCAAAGTAGTTATAATACGGCGTCTTGTTTTTTTTCTATTGCCTTGTTGTGTATTAGGGTTCACTTGCTGTGAGGGTATATTAGGACTTGATTGGTGTGATGATACTTTTGGGATGTTTCCCATTAAAATGCCTCCATTACTGATTGTAGAATTTAAACCGTTTAAAAGTATTATAAATGTTTAATGGGAATTTTAGAAGATATTTTAATATAGTTGCATATCGTAAAGTTTAAACAAAATCCTTATTTACATAAAAGAAACACCGATTGTCTGCGAGGCTCCTAAGGATAATCATCAAGTAATGAAGTACTCGACTAATTAACGATATCACGAATTTTTGGGTAAAAACACTGAAAAATCCGTTTAAATTAATAGGAGTATCATTTGAAATAAAAACGCTATTTTAATAGGGAAGGGAATAATGATGATTCCATGGGATAAGCGAGTATACATTGTATCAAGGTGATCATTTTATTACAGAGGGGACAATTGTAGAGGTTAGTGAAAAGGCAAATAAATCATTATATTGGCTCCAGTGCATGATAGCTCCAAGTTATGAAAAAGTGTGCGGGAATAGTATAAAGCGACTTCGGTTGATTCGGATAGATAATGACGAAGAATGAGATGATTAAGGATAGGTATTGAATATGCCATATTTGTATGAATAAAGAGCAGAATATAGCCAATATATAGGTGCTGAAATTGTTCTAAAGGTAGGAATATCTGAAATATAAATAATTGAGGGGAGTGAACTAAAAATGGAAACTAGCACTTTTTTAGGATTGTTTTGGGGATGGATCACGGTTATCGTATCGGGAATACTTTTCGTACGCCCATCGGTATTACGTGAATTGAAAAAATTAGTGGTTGAAGACAGAGGGTTTGGTATTATGTACGGTTTTTTATCGATTTTCCTAGGGCTAGGTACTGTAATCTTACATAATGTATGGGCATTCAACTGGCAGGGGTTCCTAACGGTTATTGCATGGCTTGCATTATTAAAGGGAATTTACATAATTGCATATCCTGAACCCTCCAAGAAAACTGATTTTGAATTAAGGATACTATCTACACGTATAGCGCTCGCTATCATTGGCGCCTTGGCTTTATGGATGCTTATAGTAATCTATATAAAATAATCTTTTTCTAATGAGAAATATACTAAAATATGAGAAAAGGCTATAATAATAATTATAAATTTAGTCCTACTGGAAGAATCCGTGGACATCAAACTAAAAAGGGAGTTGTTATATTACTCTGTAGTTTGGTGGCCACTTTTTTATTTTTTATTAACAAAATAGATCAGGGTTATTTTTATAAATGACGCAATTAACTTCCGAATTAAAACTGAGCGGAAAGAAATGTATGTTTGTTCGGGAGGGGTGTTAAAGAAATTATTACAACTGTGTAAGGTTAATGTAATATTAATCGATAGTAAATCAAGATACTTAAGTGTATTTTTAATAGGATTTGAAAGTACTGTTTTTAACATATTGGGTTAAATAAAATTTAATTAGGAAGTGTAATACAATGATTGAGATTAAATCTATGATTTATTCGTACAAACTAAAAAGAAGAATAGCTAAAGATTTATATGGCAGCAGAGATGAGTTGACGATGTTATTAAATGAATTTAATAATATGAAAAGTAAACTGAAGTCTGACAAAAAGAAAAATAATATGTTATCTCGTTTACAATTAATGTACCAAAATATGAAATTAGACAAGCAGTATTCTCTTCCGTTTGCTCTTAATAGTAGGTTATTGGAGCGATTAGAAGATGAATCTATTCAAACAACTGAAGAATGTGTATCATGTCTACACGTAATGTTAGAAATAAATTATGAGAAAATACAACATTATGGATCTAATACAAGTAGGTCATTTGTTCCTTTATCACAGTCTTCCATTTGTCTTGCTGATTTTGTTTGTTTGACAGGATTTGTTTTATTAGGCTTACTAGGAACAATTACATTTGGAGGGATAATGTAATCTTTTTATTCACTTACATAAAAGACCACCCATTTAAGGTGTATTTTTTAGTTACATAGAAGAGCTCATGCGATAGACAGGGAAGAATGACACGGATGCTAATTTCTAGTTGCTCATTGTTAATGCATTGTGTAACTAGAAAGATAAAATGTTATGATGCTATGAATAACAAGGAATTTAGCGTTTGGGCTAGTTACACAAAATATAAGATATGGGTAACTCATAATAAACGTGAAATGATAAACCCTATGTTGTCGCAGCGATTAAGTGAGTATGCTGAGGGTTTGTTATTGATGCAAAATTAAGTGTTACAGGACTTAATTTTGCATCAATAACAAAAGGAAAACTTACTACTGTAAATAAAGTGTATGTGAAATAATTACAAAGTCGATTTATAAGAGTCAGCTTATATTTCGACACTCCACTCAACTTGTAACTATAGATGGCAGTATAAATCTTTATGTGTTAATATACAAAAAAGCCGACTATACTCAGTCAGCTTTTTGTATATTATATTCTAGTATTTATCGATCCCAAAAGACATATTCTTTCCGTTAAGTTGACATTAAAATCTTACCAATGTTTTCTTTTACAATGACAACAAATAAAGAAACATTTACAACGACACTTATTTCGTTTAGAACTCCAATCATCATCACAATGATGCTTTTCTTTAGATTTCCACCAATCATCATTACAATGCTTTTCCTTAGAACTCCAATCATCATCACAATGATGCTTTTCTTTAGACTTCCACCAGTCATCACAACAATGCTGTTTCTTAGAACTCCAGCAATCATTATTCCAGGACATTTTTTTATACCTCCCTTCAATAGGATTACTATCATTCTATGTTTTAGTGAAGAAATGGCTTGTTTATAAACCTATTATTTTATCTTTATATGATAGAGTGCTTTCTACTACATATAGAATTCATAAAAACTATGCTAATTTCCAAGAGATAGTGGAGAGAATTACTGGTTATGACATTTATCAATAAACACATGTTGAAGAAAACATTCTGATTATAAATAATATCTTATTTTGGAGTACGTTTTTCTGAATGTATATTTCAAAACAGCGGAGAAAAAATATACTATATTGCTACAAACAAAGCCTATGTATATGTAAAGTAATAGGAAAAACAGCTAACTCTTAAAGGGGCTGGCTTATTAAAAGAAAAAAAGATTCTTTTGATAAAGAGGTTATCTAAACTTTAAATTCAGCAGAATTAAATCCAAGTCCCCTCACTAAACAAGCCGCTAACTGTTAAAGAATTGTTTTTATAATTAATAAAGAAAAAAATGTTTAGTACAATTGTTTGTTTTTTTCTTTCTATGTGTTTGCCTCGTACACTTTTAAGCTAGTGGACATACTCTACTAATAGAAAGGATTAGGGGGTGAGGTTTTGGGTTCTCGATTTAATAATTGTAAAAAGAAATGTACATGTAAACAGGATGATTGTTGGGAGATATTCGAAGAGTGTAAAAAGGAAAAGCATGAGAAATGTGATAATTCTTGTGTACAAGGAATTAGAGATGAGCTTAAGAAATTAATTAATCGAACAGTTCAAATTAATACAGAGGGACGTACTTATGTAGGTACTGTTGCGTCTGTAAGTTGCGATGTAGTTAAGCTTGCAGCTATTCCTGGATCTGTTGCAGTAATTATCTCCATTTGCAAAATTGAAGCAATTTTCCCTCCTGTTACAACGATTACTGCAGAGTTTGATTTTAATGGTGTTGACGTAGCAAATAAAGCATAATTATGCTTTGTTTGTAAAGCCATTCTGATGAATGGCTTTATTTTAATTTCGTATAAAAGGAGAATATATTCTTTATATAGAAATAAGTTTGAGGCTATAAAGAGTGATGTACGAAAGGAGAATGAGAGTGATTAAATTAGTGCCCTTTAAAAGATCTGATTTCAAACAATTAATAAATTGGATTCATTCCGAACAATTTTTAATACAGTGGTCAGGAAATGCATTTACATATCCTTTAAACGAACAGCAATTAGAGAAATATATAGAAAGTGCAAATACACTCGCTTTCAAAGTAATAGATGAAAAGACTGAAGAAGTACTTGGTCATATTTCACTTGGTCAAATAGACGATATAAATAAGTCTGCGAGAATTGGAAAAGTGTTAGTTGGTAATACGAAAATGAGAGGGCGTTCAATAGGAAAACATATGATGAAAGCAGTACTTCATATTGCGTTTGAAGAATTAAAACTACATAGAGTAACTCTTGGCGTGTATGATTTTAATACGTCGGCCATTTCTTGTTATGAAAAAATAGGATTTGTAAAAGAAGGTTTATTAAGAGATTCAAAAAAAGTAGGAGAAACGTATTGGAATTTATGGGAAATGAGTATGCTAGAATATGAATGGAATAATAAAAAATAATAGTTTCTTATAATTTTATTATGTTAATTAAAAGGGATTGGTGGGAAATTATGAATAGAAAGACTATAGTAATCACAATTGCAGCTGTTTCAGGGGGAGGTAAAACTACTATTACAGAAAGTTTAACTCATGAGTTAACAAATTCAAAAGCGCTATTTTTTGATAGTTATAACTTTGATAACTGTCCTGCTGATATTTGTAAATGGATTGATGATGGAGCGAATTATGACGAGTGGGTACTTACACCATTAATTCATGATATTCAGCATCTTATACGAGATAGTAAATTAGACTATATTATTGTAGATTATCCTTTTGCATACTTAAATAGAGAAATGGGGCAGTTCATTGATGTAACTATATTTATTGACACACCTTTAGATATTGCAATGGCTAGAAGAATTTTACGAGATTTTAAAGAAGATACTATGAGTGAAATACATAATGATTTAAAACATTACATGGCACATGCGAGAAAAGCTTATTTAGAGGCAATTCATACTGTTAAACCGAATTCAGATATCGTATTGGATGGATCTTTTTCTGTAAGTGAAATAATTGATCATGTTGTTGAGGAACTTGACCGAAGAGAAGTGATTGTCAATGGTTAAATGTATAGAGGAATATGTACAAGTTGATGATTTTAAAATGTATACGAAAGTATTTCAAGGAAAAAAGCGGCAGCCTGTTATTATAATGGAATCAGGCTACGGGGATTATTCAAAGGCATGGGATTATATTGCTGAAAGACTGACGGAATTTGGGACGATACTTACATATGATCGAGCTGGATTAGGGAAAAGTGGGAAGAGTTTCAAGCAACGTATTAGTTCTGAAATGGTCAAAGATTTAAGAACATGTTTAAATCTTTTACAACTGAAGCCACCTTATATTTTTGTAGGGCATTCTTTTGGTGGTATAAATGCACGGTTATTTACGGTTTTTTATCCCGAGGATATGTTGGGAACAGTTTTGGTTGATTCGACACCAGAAAATTATAAAGAAGTATTTTTGCCAATCATGTCTCCAGAATTTCAAGAAGCTTACTATAAACAATTTGCATATGAAAGTTCATATGAAGAGTTTATGTTTAGTCTAGGTGAAGCAGATAGACATTGTAAATCAATGAACGATATTCCCCTTGTCGTGCTAGCTGCTGGTAAAAAAGCTTTTTATTCGCAAGCTGCACAACTGAAATGGTTACAATTACAAAGAGAATTATTACAATTATCCAGTAAAAGTAAATTTATAATTGCAGAACATAGCGGTCACTATATTCAAAAGGATGAGCCACATTATATTATAGGTGCTGTTAAGTGGATACTTGGGGTAGGGGAGAGATAAATGTGTACACTGTATTTCAATATAACTGGCAAGTAAGAGAAGATTGGTTTAAGTGGTGTGAACAACTTACAGTGGAAGAATTACTTCGCAAACGTGTTGGTGGTGTTGGAAGTATATTAGAAACATTATTTCATATTGTAGATGTTGAGTATAGCTGGATTTGTGATTTGAAAGGAAAAGAAGTAGATGAGCCGCAATTTAAGGATTATCAATCTATTCAAAAAGTGAAAGCATTATCTCATTTGTATAATAAGGATTTAGAGGGATTTTTACAATCGTGGACAGAAGACTTAGAGAATAAAATATTAAAAGTTTCATGGACGGATAAAGAGTACAAGTATGGTGAAGTGTTACGACATGTTGTCGTACATGAAATTCATCATATAGGTCAGCTATCAATATGGGCAAGAGAGTTAAATCTTCAGCCCGTTTCAGCGAATTTAATTGGAAGAGGATTATAGACGTAAAAACCGACTTGTACTGTAAACGCAAGTCGGTTTTTATATGTAAGAAGATTTCTTAGTTGAAATCCTCGGATTTTCTTTGACGTAAATGTAAAAACATTAAAATTGTAATAATGAAAAAGATCATCATCGTTTGTATGATTAAATTTTTAAACTGTAGCAATATTGCCCAAGATGTAAGAGTATCTTTAAAAGCTTGGAGTGCAGAGTACGAGGAAGGTTCAAAACCGTACTGAAGTAATTTTTTTGTTTCAATAAAAGTAGTGTTTTCTTCATCGGATTCTAATATTACTGAAATAAGCCTAGTATCTCCTAGTTTTGCAGTACCGACAAAACTATTATTACCGTTAGTTGAAAAACTAGTTTGCAAGCCATCAACACCTTGGAATTTAATGTTTTCATTGAGGGAATAAATCATTTTATTTGTGTTGAAAACTTGAAAATTTTTGAAGGTAAATTGGTAAGAGGTTAGTTTCGTCATATTCAGTACATTAGGGAAATCTTTTACTAAATGCGTTGCTAGTTTAGCTGCATCTTTCGCTGTTGTATTCGATTGTTTATTTGTATCTTGATTAGCTCCAGTAGAGTTTAGAAAAGGAGATGGCTGTGATAACTGTAGCTGTTTTGCTTTTTCATTCATTAACGTTGTAAAGTTATCTTCATTGCCACCAATGTGTTCTGCCAGTGCGAGTGCAGAACGATTATTTCCTGTTAAAAGCAATGCATGAAGTAAATCACGAACCGTCGTTTTATCCTTTGCTGTTACTTGCATAGGAGTCGTTTCCGCTTGGAATAATTCGTTACTTATTTTTACGGATTCATCTAACTGTATTTTGCCGTCATTTAGTTGTTCCAATACGATATACTCTGTCATTAATTTAGACAAAGTAGCTGATTGTATAGGGGTTTCTTCATTTTTTTTATAAATAACTTCACCTGAATTAGCATCTATTAAAATAGCTGATTTAGCTTGAATAATTGGACCATTTACATAAAGATAAAAATATAAAACGATAAGTGCAGTAATAATAAAAGATAATAATAAAATTGTGAATTTTTTCAAGAATTGCATAAGCGATCCTCCTACTATGACATCAATAATAATATTGTAAAAAGGAATGCTTAATTAGGAAGAAAGAAAAGGTAAAGAATTTCTAAAGAATTATAAAAGATTATTAAACTTTGGATATTGATGGAAAATAAAAGGTTCAATTTCTTATCATATTAGAAATTGAACCTAAAATTATGGTGTATTAATTTTTATATGGTAGTAGTTTTACAGTGAAAGTTGTTTTCTTGTCATCACTATATACTTCAATCGTTCCTTTATGCAGTTCGACAATACTTTTTGCAATTGCTAATCCGAGTCCTGATCCACCAGTGTTTGTTGAACGTGATTTTTCAACACGATAAAAACGTTCAAAAATATGAGGTAAATCTGTACTAGGAATAGGTTGTCCGTAATTTGTTATATCAATTGTAATCATATTATTGCTTTCATAAGCGGTAAGGTCAATATAACCACCTTCGTTTCCATAAGCGATAGCGTTTATAATAAGATTTTCAAATACACGCACTAATTTGTCTCCATCAGCTAATACCATGAGTTTTTGAGAGGGGAAAGAAGGACGGCATTGAATATTTGCTTCTTGCACTTGTATTCGGAATTGAACAGTTAATTGTCCAAGTAGCTCTACAATATCAATGGGAGCAGAATATAAACTTAACTCTTTATTTTGAACACGGGTGTATTCAAACAAGTCATTCATTAATGCATTTAGACGTGTTACTTTACCATAAATGACTTGTATGTAATGACGTAATTCCACTTCATCTCTATAATTATCATGATGGATTAAATTCACGTATCCAACTATTGATGTAAGGGGAGTACGTAAATCATGTGATACATTTGTAATTAGTTCGCTTTTTGCTTGTTCTGCCTGTCTTTCTTCGTCAATTGACTCTTTTAATTGTTCAACAATTTGATTGACCCCAGTCGCTAACTCTTCTAAATAATTATGATTTACGATGGAAACTTTATGATTGAAATTTCCATCTGCAATATATCGAATCTCTTCTATCATTTTTTTAATACAAGTTTCATAGTAAAGCTTTCTCTCGTGACGATAAAAAATGTATAGATAGGATGAAAAAATAGAAAATAAAAATAAATAAGAAACAATCATCATCCATAAAGATTCTTTAATCCCTTTATACTTTTCATAACCAAAAATCCGAATGAATTCTTTACCGAGTTCGGTTAGAGTAAGTGAACTCTCGATTACACTCGTAATGAGGCGATATATAATTAATTCAGTAATAGGTGTAAGAGTGATAGCTAATAAAAACCAAAAAATTATCTTCCATTTTGGGATATCTTTTAAAATATCAAATGCTTCATTTCTCAATTTTATAGCCTACTCCCCAAACAGTATGAATAAATTTTTCTCCATTCATTACTGTTTCAAGTTTATCCCGTAAATTACTAATATGAACCATTACAGTTTTATTTGAGCCATAACCATCTTCATTCCAAACACGTTCGAATATTTCTTCGGAACTAAATACTCTTCCTGTATTGCTCGCTAGTAAATATAAAATATCAAATTCAATAGATGTAAGTTTAATATATTCATTATTTACTTTAACAGTATGATTATGCTTATGGATTTCAGCTGTTCGAATACGAATGATACCATCGTCTTTCTTTTGAGTAGCAGCGTTTTGGAAAGTGGATCTTCTCAGCAAAGCTTTCACTCTAGCGACTAATTCTAGTGGATTAAACGGTTTAATCATATAATCATCTGCACCTGTCATAAGCCCTAATATTTTGTCCATGTCTTCAGCCTTTGCACTCAGCATAAGGATAGGTACAGTATTATTTTCACGCACTTCCTGACAAACTTCTAATCCATTTCGCTTTGGCATCATAATGTCCAAAATCATGAGGTCAACTTCATATGCAGATATCATTTGTATTGCTTCATCACCGTCATAAGCTTTAAAAATGTTATATCCTTCATTTCGTAAATAAACAGCGAGTAATTCTACAATATCTTTATCATCATCAATAATTAATATGCTTTTATTCATTATATAGTTAGTTCCTTTCCTTACAAATCATCAACACTACTATAATAACAAACATTTATGTACTTTGTAGCAATGATTTTATATAAAATTTCATGTAACGTATTAAAAAGGAATTAAAGCATTCATAACGAATTAAAAATAGAAGAATTATTTGAATTTCCTATTATATTGAAGGGACGTAATAAGGAGGAGATTAACGTGTTATATAATGAAATATGTTCATTTACTCCAACTGGGAAAATAGAACATGATATAAAAGAGTTTCTATTAAAATACAATAAAGAATTTACATATAAACATTCAATTCGTGTGGCAAATGAAGCGCGAAAAATAGCGATAATGTTTCATGAAAATGAAGAAAAAGCAGAAATTGCAGGGTATTTACATGATATAAGTGCAATCTTTCCGAATGAGGAACGGATTAAAGTTGCTGAAGCAGTTGGAATCGAAATATTACAAGAAGAACGGAAATTTCCAATGATTATTCATCAAAAACTATCGAGAGTAATCGTAAAAGAGATATTTAAAGTGGAAGATGAAGAGATTTTAGATGCAATTTGTTGCCATACTACATTGCGTAAACATGCAACGAAGATGGATTTAGTGTTATTTGTTGCAGATAAAATAGAATGGGATCAAAATGGGACACCATCATACTTAGTAGGTATAAAAAATGGATTAGAAAAATCTTTAGAACATGCTGCTTTTGTATATATTTCATATTTGTGGGAAAGAAAAGATACATTGAAAGTTATACATCCGTGGCTAGAAGAAGCTTATTGGTATTTAAAAGAACTTGTAGAGTAGAAAGGATATGAAAATGCAGTTAAAAGAATATATGAATCAAATATTCCCAGGAGTTACGTTAGTACCGTCCATCTACTCTCAGTGGGAAAATCATCTACATTTTGATTTTGGGAAAGATAAATATCAAATTGTAGAAGGAACCGACGATTTAAATATGGAATACTTCTCTCAACTATATACATATAATAAATACTTATTTGAAGATATATTTTTAAAAGAAGATGTAGTGTTTGTAGTAGCAAATGTTTATCGGTTTAAAAAGGAAAATATAAAAACTCCACAGAAAATAAATATATACAATAAATATATTAAAAAGAGAGATTTAAAGTTTCGTATAAGACAAGAAACGTTACCTTTTCTATTTGAAGATGAAGAAGCAGATTTATATTGTACATCTCAATTTTCTTTAAAATGTCTTGCGGAAGATATTAAATATGAACCACTTATTCAAGCTGTTAATCATGAGGATTTTCCAGATCTTTATCCTCGTTTTGGACGCAAAAAAGAGTTTTTTTATCCAGACGTATTTCTCATTAACGCAACGAAAGATATTGTCATGTTTATTTATGATGATAGAGGATGTGAAGTCATTGCGAAGAATAAAGAAATAATACGAGGCTTATATGAAAAATACAAAGAGTGGATTCCAGATTATGAACGAGAAAGTATAGATAGCTTATTTAAATGACAGTAGGGGAAGTGAAGTGTGTAATGAAACGTATCGCAATCGTATCCGCATGGGAACCAGAACTTACGTATTTGCATCAACATTATCCGAGTGAACGCATTGAAAAAAGAGCAGCTTGGGAATTTCATTTTCATTATATAAATGATCTGGAAATTATTTCAGTAATAACTGGTGTTGGCAAAGTAAGTTGTGCTAGTTGTGTACAATTATTAATAAGTGAATTTCAGCCGGACGAGCTATTTATGACAGGAATATGCGGAAGTTTATCAAATAAGGTGAAAAATGGTCACATTGTAGTAGCACTTAATGCAATACAACACGATGTTACTGCTGCTGGTTCAGGGGAAGATGTTTTTAATTTATATGATGGTAGAACAGCACCTATTGAAACAACAAAGTCAATTGTAAGAAAAATAAAAAAAATAAGATCTTATGATCCAGTTCACTTCGGTACGTTCTTATCTGGAGATCAGCGTATTCGTAGTTCCGAAATGAGATATTTACTGCATACTGTATACGGAGCATTGGCGGTTGATCAAGAAGTCGCTGCTTTCGCTTACGTATGTCATATAAATAAAAAACCATTTTTATGTTTAAAAGCTGCTTCAGATCAAGCGAATGATAAAACGAAAGAAGAACAAAAGGTTTTTAAAATGTTAGCATGTGAACGAGCATGTGAGCATTTAATTGCTTTTTTACGTGTTTATGAGATTACTGTAGTAAATAATAGATAGTTAAAAGATTCAGGTGAAAGGAATTCATTTCATGTATTTGAATGTAGTATATAACAAGCCAAAGCGGAGGATTATATTTATATGATTCAATATAAAAGATGTAGTGAAGTAAGTATAGATTTAGTGTATGGAGCTTTTAAGGATGGATTTTCAGATTACATTATTAAAATGGATGTTTCAAAAGAAGATTTTATACAAAGATTTTTTGGACCAGAAGGTAACTCGCTAGAACACTCTTTTCTTGCTTTAGATGGTGACAAATCTGTTGGCATAATACTTGGTGGTATAAAGGTTTATGAAACTATAAAAACAATGCGTTGTGGAACATTAGCTGTTCATCCAGAGTTTCGCGGCATTGGAGTAAGTCAAAAGTTATTTGAGCTACATAAAGAAGAAGCGATACAAAATGAATGCCAGCAACTTTTTCTTGAAGTTATTGTAGGTAATGATAGGGCGATTCATTTTTATAACAAATTAGGTTATGAAAAAGTGTATGATCTTTCTTATTATAATTTATATGATGTAACTAAATTAACAAATAAAGATAATAAAAATATTGAAGTGCAAAGATTAGAATTTCAAACATTTAAACTTGAAATTCAGAAATGGCTTAACTTCCATATAAATTGGCAAAATGATATTGATTACATTGAAAAAACAAATAATACGTATTACGGTGCATATGTTGATAATGATTTAAAAGGCTCTGTATGTGTAAATGAACAAGGTAAAATTAGTTATATTTTCGTAGATAAAGATTATAGAAATATTGGGATTGGGATGAAATTATTACAAGTAGCAAGAGTAGAATCGAATTTATCAAGTTTATCTATTGGTTTTCCAAACAACAGTTTACTGGAAGGGTTTTTAAAGAAATCTGGGTTTAAAAAGAATTCTTTAGCACAATATGAAATGTATTTATTGTTATAAAAAGCGGAAGGAATTATTCTTTGCGCTTTTTATTTTTGCACTATGAGCGTAAAATGGTTCACACATATAATCCCCACATACTATATGTGCGGTTTTTTTATTAGAGGCTTATTTATAAAGTGACAGTAAAATAACGAGAGATTACATATTGAATAAGAAACGAGGAAGCAGGTTAGAAATTATATAACAGTTCCAGAAAGCAGGGAATAGTTTTTTGGAAATTAGATTTTTTTGAAAATAAAAAGGCGGTTGTTTCCGCAACCACCTTTCAGTAAAACAAAGCACTTTTTCAGAAATAAATTATGGATGATTCTAAAAAAAGTTATAGGATATAATCCCATTTTTATAACCGAAGTGACGAGCTTAATTTATAAGAAAGGAATGACTATATTATATGAAAATTTGTGTATAATGGTTACAAAGAAAAGAGCAGCTAGCAAAAGTGAACTGCTCCATTAAAGGCATATGGTTAAGAAATGGGTGTTTACAGTATTGATTGAATAGTAAGGTTTATCGAGACGAGAGGAATTATATAAATTAAATTATGATAGTCGATATTCTCCATATTGACCAGAAAAAAACTAAAAATTCTAGTGAAATTCCAAGCGTTCTTTTCTTAGGTTTTTGAATTTCTTTTATTAGATAACCTGCAGCACTAATTGCTATAAGTATGAAAAGAATGAGTTCTAATGTTTCTGGCATTACATCTACTCCTAATTATATATTTAGTTTATTATATAACAATTAAGAGATTATTTGAAGATTAAAAGTAAGGATTGAAAAGTTTGAATTTGTTTCTTCTTTCGTTATCTTTTTAAATGTCACTTTCATAATAATATTTTATTTTGTAAAATATTATTATTTTATGTAGAATAGATAGGATGGGAGGGAATGAAATGAATTATGGTTTAAAGTTTAAGATTCTTGAATTACAATGCTTCATTCAAAAGACTTATTCTGATATTAAAACAGCATGTGATATTGCTATTTATCAAGAAAACACTTCTAAATATTTAATTTCATTAGGATTTTTAAATAAATCATATATGACTTATATAGAAGCAAAAAGATTTTATCGTGAAAATGACGAGCTTGTAAGTGTAGAATTTGATAATTTCTTTGATGCGTATGACAAATTAGAACACGAATTAAAACAAGTTATTGCAAGAGAAGATAAAAATCCTTCATTGCTACATAGCAAATTTGATCAATTTCAACAGAAAATTGAAAATATAAATGACCTAATAAAAGTTTTGGAAAATGCTCGTTAATAAATTATTTTTCTTTGTTACATAGAAATTATACATTATAAACATTTTTGGGGTAATATGTATTGCGAATCTATTGTAAGAAGGTGACTTTTGTTGATTACAGAAGTCACCTTTTTATAATATGCTTTATATCTGTAATTAATATATTGTGTTACACAATTCACTTTTATATGACTTCATTTATTGATGAAAATTAAAATAGAAAGATCTGAAAATAGAAACCTACTAAGGCTTATTTGCTATGCTAACCTTAAAAAACTCAAACTGGATCTTTAAAAAAAGAGAATTTACATGTGAAATTTAATTTATCGAATCTTATATATAGCGATGTAGTGCAACCATTATATATATCTATAAAAGAAAAGTTCATTAAAAGTAGTGATTTTTCTAGAATAACTATATTTAAATAATGAATTAACATCATTGAATTATACGATTTTGTTTAATTTTATATACTTTTTATTTTCTTTTTTTTGATACGAATGAATAGTATAATTTTTAGCAGTTTTATATTTTAGGAAATTATAAGAGGTAAATATCATGAAAAATAAAAAAGAAATAGCTATAGTTGCATTAACAACAGGATTGGCTTTAACAGCTGTAGCGCCATACGGAATAGGTCATGCAGAGGAAACAGATCAACTACAAGTTCAAATGCAGGAGGAATCGTTCCGCTCAGGTGAACTTACACAACCGTCACAAAAGGCACCAGAAAATGTAGTAAAGGATGCACTTAAGGAGAAAACAGAACAAGCGCTTTCTCCAAAGCAAATCAATGGAGAAACAGGAGTAGATTATAAAGTCTTTCAAAAACGTGGTTCGTATGATGGGACTACACTCGTACGTATGCAGCAAACATACGAAGGAAAAGAAGTATATGGCCATCAATTAACTGCACACGTAGATAATAAGGGTGTTATTAAAAGTGTTTCAGGCGATAGCGCGCAAAATTTAAAACAAGAAGATTTGAAAAAGCCTATTAAGCTATCAAAAGAAGAAGCCAAACAATATATTTATACGAAGTACGGGAGCAATATCAAGTTCATTTCTGAACCAGAAGTTAAGGAAGTTATTTTTGTGGATGAAAATAATGGACAAGCTTCAAATGCATATCAAGTTACATTTGCTGCTGCAACACCAAGCTATGTATCTGGAACTTATTTAGTGAATGCCGATAATGGTGAAATGTTGAAAAATATGGTACAAGAATCAGGTTTAAAAGTAAGTGAAGAGCATGTTGAACCTTTAAAGGAAAGTAAAAAAAACAATTTCGTATCACTAACTGGAACAGGGAAAGATGATTTAGGTATAACTCGCACTTTTGGTATTTCTGAACAAAGTAATGGGAAATATGCTCTTGCTGATTACACAAGAGGGCAAGGAATTGAGACATATGATGTAAATTATAGAGATATTACAAATGAAGAAAAATATTATCCTGGTATATTAGTAACTAGCACTTCACCAACATTTACTGATCCAAAGGCGGTAAGTGCTCATTTTTTAGCAACAAAGGTATATGATTTTTATAAAGATAAATACAAGCGTAATAGTTTTGATAATAAGGGAAAAAAAGTAGTATCAGTTGTACATGCATGGGATTCTGGAGGAACAAATAACCCTAAAAATTGGGAGAATGCATTTAGTGCTAATATTAATAATATTAGTATGCTTATATATGGTGACCCCATGGTGAAATCGTTCGATATAGTGGGCCATGAATTTACACATGCGGTTACCTCTAGCGAATCTAACCTTGAATTTTTCGGAGAATCTGGTGCAATTAACGAAGCGTTATCTGATATTATGGGAACGGCTATTGAGAAATACATAAATAACGGAAAATTTAACTGGACAACAGGAGAACAAACTGGATCGGTTTTCCGTAATATGAAAAATCCATCTTCAATCAATTATTCAAATGGAGTACCATATCCAGATGATTATAGTAAATATAATGATTTAAATGGAGAGGATAATGGAGGCATTCATTTCAACTCAAGTATTATTAATAAAGTTGCGTATTTAATTGCTCAAGGTGGTACTCATAACGGTGTAACTGTAAATGGTATTGGTGAAGATAAAATGTTTGATATTTTCTACTATGCAAATACTGATGAATTGAACATGACTTCTAATTTCTCAGAATTGAGATTAGCGTGCCTTAAAGTTGCAACAAACAAATATGGAGCGAACTCAATTGAGGTTCAAGCGGTCCAAAAAGCTTTTGATGCAGCAAAAATTAAGGGAGCAGTGACAGAAAACGAAAAAACTGCCGAAAACCAAGTCCCAGAGTTAACTGTACCGTCTACAATTACATTACATGTAGGTGACACGTTTGACCCGATGAGAAATGTAACAGCTGCTGATAAAGAAGATGGTAATTTAACAACTAGAGTACAGCATAAAGGTGATGTAGATACATCTAAACCAGGTAAATACATTGTGGACTACTTGGTTGTCGATTCCCAAGGGGGTAATGCAACGGCTACGCAGACTGTAATTGTAGAGGAAAATGGAGAAATATTAGATATAGAGCCTAAATTAACAGTGCCTGTTGGAGTGACTATTAATGTAGGAGATTCATTTGTTCCAATGACAGAAGTGTTAGCTATTGATAAAGAAGATGGCGATCTTACTTCTAAAGTAAAAGTAGATGGTAAAGTAGATACATCTAAAGCTGGTACTTACGTATTAACATACACAGTTACCGACTCTAAAGGTCATGAAGTAACTGCGAAACAAACTGTAACGGTTAAAGTTAGAGAAGAAGTTAAAAATGAAAAACCAATACTAAAAGTACCTGCTACAACTACAATTAATGAGAATGATCAATTTGACCCAATGGTAGGAGTATCAGCTACTAATAAAAAGAATGATGACCTTAGTTCTAAAGTAAAAGTTGATGGTAAAGTAGATACATCTAAAGCTGATACTTATGAAATAATATATAGTGTCAGAGATTCCGTAGGTAATGAGGTAAAGGCAATACAAAAAGTACTAGTGAAAGATAAAGACACTAGCAAAGCTAATGGCCTTGCTAATAATAGTAATATCTCAAACAATAGTAATTCAGATAAAAAAGAATATACATATAAAGAGCTTCCAAAAACGGGTGCAAGTACAACTAACAGTGCAGTAATGGGCATGTTGATGGTTATTGCAGGTACAGTACTCACTTTGATTCGTAAATTTAGAAAGACACATAAATAATAGTAGGTATAGGTATCATTCGTTTGAGGAAAAGAATTCATAATCCAGAAAAAACAAAGTGAAAAATATGTGAAACAAAAAAGGGAGTGTGTCTTAGGCGTAAATTATATTATCGGTACCGAAGGGCGAATGTCACTAGCTGATAAATAGTTTGGAATTTTGTACACACAATAATTATTAGATAAGGTTTTTACTTACTAAGATTTTAGTAGTTAGGAGGTACATTTGGCTTCCATAAAACTTTGCGCTTGGATGCGATTCTGTCTACAGAAATACATTACATATAAAACACGTTACTATTCTCATTAAAATAAAAGAATAGTAACGTGTTTTTTGTTTAAAAATGGCCTGAATCGTAAAGTTCATGAATGTTGGGGTAGTTTTAATTAGCCATGCATTAATTACTGAAAGCACTTTGTATTAATGGAAGTTTCACTTATATGACAACATGAGATTTCCGGTATTTACCAGGTGTTTCATTAGTGAATTTTTTGAAAATTTTAGTGAAGTAGCTTTGATCAGTGAAATTTAGTGAAGCACAGATGTCAGATAAGGAAGAGGTTGTGAAAGTTAATAATTTCTTTGCTTCTTCAATTCGTTCACGCTGAATATATTCACTTAATGAAATACCAACTTCTCTTTTAAATAATATAGATAAATAATCCGAATTCACGTTTGAAAATGTAGCAAGTTGTTTAACTGATATTGGATTGTAAATGTTTTTGAAAATGTAGTTTTTGCAAATAGCAATAGTCTGTGAATGTTGCTGTGCTTTTTGTGCCTTTACACGGTCTGCAAAAGTACAGAAAACATTTTTTAATAAATCCCAAACAGATTCTTTGTCTTTTAAATGTTCTGTTCTTTGGATATGTAGATCATAAATCTTGTAAGCAATTCCAGATGGAAGCCCTCCTTTTATCGCATATCTAGTAGCGAGTGTAATAGATGAAATACAAATGTTTTTATGACGTCTTAATTGATGGAATGAAGATAATGATGAAAGAGTCTCTTGTTGGAATACATAATAATATTTGAGTACTGTTTCTTTATCCCCGTTTTCTATAGCTCCAAGTAGTTGTTGCTCTAAATACAAATTATGACAGATAGATTCGTTTTTTTGCATTGAAGTATATACATCTTCGTTTAAGATACTGCTATGACTTACATGAAATGAGTCACTTTTATTTGCAAATGTACTTACATTTGAAATTTTTTTATAAAGAATGTTATGGAACAAAATCGCCATATTTACAAAGAAATATTGATCTTTAAGTGACAATGAAAAGTAATAGTCTCTTGTTTTTTTATAATTCGGCATAAAATGAAAGCTGCTATCCGTTTCGTTTTTAGAAAAGCTTACATCTGTTACAGGTCCAATAATAACAGTGCCGTTCACCATATAATCGCTCTTTATGTGAATTAAAATGAAGTGCCCTAGATGTTGATGAGTCCTGAAGATGGGAGAATTATATGAATCATTTCTCTGATAAAGCATATGTAACTGTTCTATTTTTGATGTATACAATGAAAGTGAATCATTTTTTGATGTAAAAGCTAAAAGAATATTTTTGTTGCAATCTAAAAAACAAACTGGAACTTCAAAAGATTGGAAAAACATATTGCAAATGTACTCTATCTCAACTAGACTGAGCTTTTTAGTCATATTCTTCCTCCTTACAGTTGTGCGTGATAGTTGAATAAACACATATTCCTTTTTTCATAAGTAGAAACGGAAAAACTTTATCAATAAAAATTATAAACTTCTAAGAATAATACCATAATTTAACATGGATAGCACATATTATTTGAATATACAGGTAATAGTTTTGGGGAGTAGCATAAAATATGAATCATCACACTTATTTGCTAGTTACTGCTAACATGTATCAAAAAATGTTTAAGATTGGATTCAAATAGAGATAAGAGGGGGAGATTAACGAATTGGCGCCTAAGTAATTAGTAAAAATTAGCGATGAAAGCTACTATGTAACAATAATAATTATTTTTGAAGTAGAGACATAAGTGAAATGTAGGAGAGAAAATTACATATATCATACGGGGAGACGACGTAATAGTAGAAATAAGAACAGTGAATAAGTGATTGTAAACAATGGGGTGTGGGGACAACTATGTTTTATGTTATTCGTTCAAGGCTAATACTTTGTACACAATTTTATTTTTAGATGGTAATAGTAAAAAATAGATTTTTAAAATGATAGAAGTAGTAAAGGGGATAATAGAGAAATGAAAAAAATATTAAGTGTGCTTCTAGTTGTATTCTTAACATTTTCAGCGTGGTCTAATGAATTAGTAAAGGCAGCTTCACCAACCAAAGGTTCTTTAACAATTCATAAGTACGAACAAGAAAAAGAGGGAACAACAGGAGTAGAAGGTGATGGTTCCACAAATCAAGAGGTGCCAACAAATGTGAAGCCGTTAAAAGGTGTAACGTTTGAAGTAAAAAAGGTTGCATCGTTTGAAAAAATTTCAAATGATGGGAAAATCGTGAAAGAAGATGTGAAACCTGTAACGGGGGCAACTCCATCTCAAGTAGTAACTGATGATAACGGACAAGCTGTATTAAAAGATCTTCCGCTAGGACGTTATGAAGTGAAAGAGGTGGCAGGCCCTCCACATGTTAACCTAAATCCAAATACGTATACAGTAGATATTCCATTAACGAATAAAGAGGGTAAGGTGTTAAACTATGATGTTCATATGTATCCAAAAAATGAGATTAAACGCGGTGCAGTTGATTTAATAAAAACTGGTGCAAACGATAAAGCATTAGCGGGTGCAGCATTCTCTGTATTTAAAAAAGATGGAACAGAAGTGAAAAAAGATTTAGTAACGGATGCTAATGGTCATATTCGTGTGCAAGGATTAGAGTATGGAGAATACTATTTCCAAGAAACAAAAGCTCCGAAAGGCTATGTAATAGATCCAACTAAACGCGAGTTTTTTATTAAGAACTCAGGAACAATTAATGAAGATGGAACAATTACTTCTGGTACAGTAGTTAAAGTAGAATTGAAAAACTATGAAGAACCAACTATTGATAAAAAGATTAATGGTAATTTGGAAGCGTTACCAATAAATCCGTTAACTAATTACAATTATGATATTAAAACATTAATTCCAGAAGACATTAAAGAATACAAAAAATATGTGGTAACAGATACTTTGGACAATCGATTAGTGATGCAAGGAAAGCCAATCGTGAAGATTGATGGAGCGGAAGTAAATGCAAGCGTTGTAGATGTAGCTGTAGAAGGTCAAAAAGTAACAGCTACAGTAAAAGATTTTACAAAATTAGATGGTAAAAAAGAATTTCATTTACAAATTAAATCACAAGTAAAAGAAGGAGTACCATCTAGTTCGGAAATTTTAAATATAGCAAAAATTGATTTTACAAATAAAAATGATGTAATTGGAGAAAAAGAATCTAAATCAGTAGTTGTTGTTCCGACAACCGGAATTATTGAGTTATCAAAAATTGATGGTGATAATAAGAAGAAATTAAAAGGTGCAGAGTTTGTACTTAAAGATAAAAATGGGAAAATAGTTGTTGTAGCAGGAAAAGAAGTAATAGGTGTATCAGATGAAAATGGTGTTATTAAGTGGTCTAACATTCCATACGGAGACTATCAAATTTTTGAAACGAAAGCACCAACATATACAAAAGAAGATGGTAAAACAGCTTCTTATCAATTATTAAAAGACCCAATTGATGTAAAGGTTAGCGAAAATAATCAAACGGTTAAATTAACGATAGAAAATAATAAAAGTGGATGGATTCTTCCAGTAACCGGTGGTATAGGAACGACTCTTTTTACTGTACTAGGCCTTACGTTAATGGTTACAGCAGCGTTTGTTTTCTTTAGAAAAAAATTTGCTAATAAATAAAGTTTTAGGAACATGTAACCATGTGATGTGAAAAGGGGAGAAGCAAAATGCTTTCCTCTTTTCGGTATTTTAGTATATACAGAGGTGGAAATATGAAACGAAATCTTTTTTTAGGAGGTATTTTTTTATTTGGATTAGGTATTTTTTTATATCCTACTATTAGTAATTGGTTGGCGACTCGTGCTCATTATTCTGAGATTAGTTCTTATGATAAGAAGATTAAAGCGCTACAAAAGAAAGAAATTGAACGTAGGGAAAAAGAAGCAGCCGACTATAATAAACAAGTTCAAACTTCCACGAAAACATTTGCAGATCCATTTGCTGAGGAAAATAGAAATCAACAAGCGTATGCCGATGCGTTAAATTTAGGTGATGTAATGGGGTATATTGAAATATCGAAAATTAAAATAAAACTGCCAATCTATCAAGGTACCTCTGAAGAAGTATTGAGTCGGGGGATAGGTCATTTAGATTATTCGTCACTCCCGGTAGGTGGTGAGAATACGCACACTATTTTAACCGGACATCGTGGTTTACCATCAGCAAAGTTATTTTCAGATTTAGATAAGTTAAGTGAAGGAGATCTTTTTTATATTCACTCTTTAGACAAAATTCTTGCTTATAAAGTAGATCAAATTAAAGTAGTTTTACCACACGAAACGGACGATTTGAAAATTGTGGAAAATAAAGATTATACAACATTAATTACATGTACGCCTTATGGAGTAAATACAAATAGATTGCTCGTTCGAGGTGAGCGTGTAGAGTTCAACCAGAAAGAAAAACAAGAAATAAGTACAGAGGTATTTATGTTTAATAAGTGGACGGTAATAGTTGTAATAGTTCCAATCCTATTGTTATGTGCGTTTCTAGTCGTAATTTATAAGAAAAAAATAACTAGATAAATTGCATGTATCCCGCAATAACGGGCAGTGGATCCATTAATTTAGGGATAAGTAAGGAAGGTATAGAAGGGATGAAGTAAATCCACACTGATTAATGTTCACTTTTTTTGACAGTAGAAAAATACGGTAAAGGTGGGAACAAGGAAATTGAGGCTACGATTAAAGCTGGTAAGTATTCATTTAATGGTTTTGTTAATGATATGTGTAAGTTTTGTCATATATGTACCAAAAGAAGTTTATGGATCCACGGTAGACTTAAAAGGTTTAGGTGACATATCGCGTTATAATGCAGTTATCTTTGGTAACCATAAAGCAGTAGGTGGAGACGTTGAAGGTGCAATCGCAGTTCAAGGTGATATGGATGCATCAGGTTATACGATTGTAGGTGCAGCGGCAGGTACATCTAATATAGCTGGCGAAAAATGGAGTGATGAAGGATATCCGTCCTTGTTATTGTCTGGAAAATTTAAAAAATCAAGAGATGAATCTTTTATCATTCAAAACGGAATAGTCGTTATGACAAAAGAGAGTGATCCAGATCGTACAATACAATCTTCTTATGATCGTATTGTTTTTAAAGAAAAGCAAGAAATTGATGCGAAATTTAATGAGTTCCGTAACATAGTGAACCAAGTCAATCAAAATGCAGGTCAATATAAAACGAATACCTCAATTCCAAATATGAGTTTTGGCATCGGAAAAGAGATAAACAATCCTAATATTTATGTTTCATCAGAATTGACAGGGAAAATAAATTTAGAAATAAGAGATGTATTTTTACCCAATGCTAAGGACAAAGATTTTATTGTTATGTACTCGGATGCAAGAGAGGTTACATTTAAAAATGGGTCTATTCTATATGACACGAATAATATAGGAAGGGCTACAGAGATAATTCCTACATCACAACCCTATTCTCCAGATTCACCGTTTACTGAGCTATATGGGAAAGTGATTTGGGTATTTCCTAATGCGAAACAAATCACAGCAGAGGGGTATGGTGTTGTTGGAAGTGTATTTGCTCCAAATGCTGTATTAGAAACAAAAGGCGGCTCAATTAATGGACAAGCATTTGTCGGTGCAGTGCAACAAACTGGTGGATTCGAATTTCACAATTTCAAATTTAACTGGAAACATTGGAACAAGCCTAGTACAGGAAAAATAAAAATAAAAAAAGTAGATAGTAATAATGATGATAAAAAATTAGTGGGAGCAAAGTTTTATATAGAAGATTCAAACGGAAAAGTAGTTGGGGAGTTAATAACAGAGGAAAAAGGAGAAACGATATCTAAAGATTTACCAATAGGAAACTATAGCCTAGTGGAAATAGAAGCGCCTAAAGGTTATGAATTATTGAAAGATAAAGTAGCTGTAAAAGTAGAAAAAGATAAAGTAATAGAAATGAAAATAGGAAATAAAAAATTGCCAGATCCAATAGGGAAAATAAAGCTGGTGAAAGTAGACACAAATGATAAAAATAAAAAGCTAGCAGGAGCAAAGTTTTATATAGAAGATTCAAACGGAAAAGTAGTTGGGGAGTTAATAACAGAGGAAAAAGGAGAAACGATATCTAAAGATTTACCAATAGGAAACTATAGCCTAGTGGAAATAGAAGCGCCTAAAGGTTATGAATTATTGAAAGATAAAGTAGCTGTAAAAGTAGAAAAAGATAAAGTAATAGAAATGAAAATAGGAAATAAAAAATTGCCAGATCCAATAGGGAAAATAAAGCTGGTGAAAGTAGACACAAATGATAAAAATAAAAAGCTAGCAGGAGCAAAGTTTCATATAGAAGATTCAAAGGGAAAAATAGTCGGAGAGCTAATAACAGATGAAAAAGGAGAAGCGATATCTAAAGATTTACCAATAGGAAACTATAGCTTAGTGGAAGTAGAAGCGCCTAAAGGTTACGAATTATTGAAAGATAAAGTAGCTGTAAAAGTAGAAAAAGATAAAGTGATAGAAATGAAAATAGGAAATAAGAAATTGCCAGATCCGGGTGGGAAAATTGAAATTGAGAAAGTGGATGACAAGGATATCAATTTAAAACTAAAAGGTGCTGTATTTCAAGTGTTAGATAAAGAAGGGAAAGAAGTTGCTAGATTAACAACAGATGAAAAAGGAAAGGTGATTTCCAGGCAATTAGTACTAGGGAAATATACGATTAAAGAAATAAAAGCACCAAACGGATATATGTTACTTAGAGATCCAATAGAGGTAGAAATTACAGAGGCAGTAAGGACACAAAAAATAACAGTAAAAAATGCGAAGAATAATTGGATGATTCCTAATACTGGTGGCAGTGGTACAACAATTTTTTATGTGGTTGGTATTTTGGTAATGTTTGGTGTGTTATATTTCTGTAAGAAAAAGCATGTGTAAATAGTTATAAAAACAGTACATATAATGAACTGTTTTCATAACGTTAGACAGATTTTGCATTAGACAATTTTAATGGCATGAATTCGGTATTGTACCGGGCTCATGCTACTGAATTTCCACTTAATTCGTTTGTTGTGATAATAATCACTATATTTTTATGACGTTTAACAATTCATTTTTTCGCTAAAGTACCATATAATGGAATGATAGAAAAGTTACATTCGACTGAATGGTTTTATTTAATAAATCCAATTTGCTTCTTAGTTCATTCAGAAACTACTTTAAACTTTTCTCTCATATTAGAGGAGGGATATATGTTTCTTAATTTGTTGCAGCAGGAAAGGTTATAGTAAACATAGAATATATTAATAAATCAAAATGTTTACGGGGTGAAAATGATGGTAATAAAACAAGATGAAATTAAAGTAGTAGTTGGAGTGTTTAATAATAATCCAGGTTGGATTCAAACGCAAGAAGATGAACTTAATTTACTAGACAATACCACTTGGGAAGAAAGATTTGAATACAATTCTATTTCAGCTATTTTAGCTGAGCATGTATGGGAACATCTTACGTTTGAAGAAGGTGTAAAAGCAGCTGAAATTTGTTATGAATTTTTAAAACCATCTGGTCATATTCGGTGCGGAGTCCCTGATGCATTCTTTCAGGATGAGGCATATCAAAATATAGTTCAAATAGGGGGCCCTGGTCCGAAAGATCATCCTGCTGCAAGTCATAAAATAGTTCATAATTACAAAACATTAACGAAAATGTTTGAAACGGCTGGATTTGAGGTAGTTCTACTTGAGTATTGTGATGAAAATGGTCAATTTTATTACAACGACTGGGATGCGAATGACGGGGTTATTTTCCGTTCGAAAAGGTATGATTCTAGGAATCGAGGCGATAAACTTGGTTTTCCATCGTTAATTGTTGACGCAATTAAAAGATAAGTCATTCAAATCAAGTAGGTATTAGTTCATGAGTCGCAAATGCGGCTTTTTTATTTGTGCTGAAATTATAATAAATCAATCAATTTTCAAAATGTCATCTACACATTAAATTAATATTTAGTTGCCATATAGATTTCTTTTATGCATAAATTCGTGTAAAATAAGAACGTACATTCTACACGAGAGTGAGGGGAATAAATATGTTAGCTGAGATAGAGAAACAATCTAATGGCTATATTGTAAAATTTCAACGCCAATTTCCTTATACGATAGAGGAAGTTTGGTCTGTGTTAACTGAAAACAGTAAGCTTAAAAAATGGATGTCTAATTTGCAGATTGAAAACCTTAAAACAGGTGGAATGATAAAGTTCGATATGATGGACGGTTCATTTTTAAATATTGATATTTTAGAGTGTCAACTAAATGCAGTACTTGAATTCAAATGGGATAAAGATCGTGTCCGATTTGAAATACATAAAGCAGGAAATGGATCCCTATTACTTCTTAAAGAATTCATTCATGAATTAACAGATCATACACCGAAAGATATTGCTGGTTGGCATATTTGTTTAGAACTTTTTTCTTCCGTGTTAGAAGGAAAAGAGAAAGAATTTCCAAAAGATGAGTGGCAACAATGGTTTGGAAAATACAAGGTCAAGATTCATGAACTGAAAGGATAATTACATAATAGGTAATATTAATTATGTAATTATTATATTATAAAAATGATTTTTTAAGAAGATAAGAATAGAGGTTAATATGAAAGTAAATCAATTAATTGCAAATAACATAAATAAATTGGATGCAACTATACCATTTAATAAATCGTTTGGAATTGCTGGTTTATCTGGATCAGGTAAAACAACTTTTTGCCAAACAATTGGTGAAGAGTCAAAAAAACGATTAGTTTCTTTATTACCAAAGGCTGAATATCAATATTTATTTCCTAACATTATGGAAACAAATTTTAGTGCTATTAAGATGGAAGAAATGCCATTAGTACTTTTTCTAGGAAAATCATCGATTTCATCTAATCCGCGTTCAACGATTGGTACTCATACTGGTGTTTTTACAGCGGTTCGGGAAAAACTTGCTGAAGTATTTAATCTTTCTCCAGAGGTCTTTTCATTTAATAATCAACTAGGGTGGTGTACTGGTTGTAAAGGTCGTGGTACTACAAAAAATGTTGAGTGTAAAAAATGTAAGGGAAAACGTTATAGTGAAGAAATTGAACAATATGAAATTGATTTGTTCGCTAATCCGCATTCAATTTCAAATATTAATGATTTAAGTGTTGAATCTATTCTTTCACTAGCAAAAGAATTAAATATTAGTGAAGAAAAACAGCATATACTGCAAAATATTATTAATATGAACATTGGCTATTTAACATTAAATCGAATTATGGGTACGTTGTCAGGTGGAGAATTAACACGACTTTACTTAGCTGAATTCATGGCAGTAAGTGAAAATGCAGTAATTATTATTGATGAGATTTCTGTGGGGCTTGATCACGTAACATTATTACAAATATTAGAAGAGATCAAAAAATTAGGGTGCAAAAATCAAATTTGGCTCATTGATCATTCAGATACAGTACTGGATACAACTGATGAGCAATTATTCTTTGGACCTGGTAGTGGAAAATATGGCGGGAAAATTGTGAAAGAATCACCAAGGCCAAAGCCATTACTATCAGAACGAAATAACGAAATGCCAACAGAATATTATACATTCCATGAATTATATTGTCGAAATATCCAAATGACTAAATTTCAGATTCCTAAAAATAGACTTGTAACTGTTACAGGGGAATCAGGATGTGGAAAATCTACACTTGTTAATGAATGTATCGCTAAAGATTTTCAAAAGCGATATCCAAAAGACAAACTTGTTATGGTAGGACAAGATCGCAATCAGTCAATTACAAGTCGATCAACCGTTGCTACTTTCCTTGATATTAAAAAGAAACTGACAAAGTATAGTGAAGAAATTGATGATATTTTTGAACGTTCAATTGAGGATATTATTGATGACCTTCCAAATGAAGATATCGCATATAAGCGCTTGAGTTTACTAATCAAATTAGGACTCGGCTATTTAACATTAGAAAGAAAAACACAAACATTATCAACAGGTGAGTTTCAATGTGTTCATTTAGTGTCGGAGTTATTTGCCAACACAAGAAACCCACATACTTTATTTATTTTTGATGAGCCTTCAAAAGGTTTATCACAAAATATTTTAAATCAATTTATAGATAGTGTCAGAGGGATTTTACAAGATGAATCAGTCTCAATCATAATGATTGAACATAATAGTTACATGCTAGAAAGTTCGGATTACATTGTTGATTTTGGGAAAAGACAGCTTGAATCTGTAGAACATCTTGATGTTATTAGTCATAATGATTATTATCGTCAAAAGAGTAGTGTGAAAAAGGCTGCGCAAATACATATTTCTTCAACGCTAAAGCGTAAAGAAGGAATTCACTATGTAAAAGAAAATCATAATAACTATTTTAAAAATGCTGAAAACGTTTATAAGGGTGGTATTTTAAAAAGTTTATCATCAATGGCCCGATTAATTTATGGCGAATATGAATCTGATACAATTGCACCAATAATTGCTATTGATCTTGAAAGACATTTGTATAGTCAATATAGTTTCTTATATGAGATTGGTGGATTAATTAATCAAATTATAGCTTCCCATCCAACCAATAAAGATACGAGAAGTTTTGATTTTTATTCACAGGATAATCACTGTCCGTCTTGTTCAGGTCGCCTTAAGATTGAAATCTTTAATAAAGACATTACAATACAAGATAAAAATGTTCCATTTTGGGGTGGTTTATTCGATCCGGAAATCATGAAAGTATTGAAATTTTATCAATATGAAAAAATAGAATTTTTATTTGAAGAAATTAAAAATGAACTCGGTCATGATTTATCAAAGAGCTATAATGATATGTCAGAAGAGGAAAAACATACATTTTGGTACGGGTATTTTGAAAAATCATTTTATGATAAGAAAGGTAAGACACGTAGAACATGGGTAGGATTTAATACGATCATTGGTGGATATATTGTGATTTCTAAAGCAGCTATTAAAGAACAAATTAAGGAATCTAAAGAAATCGTGACATGTCCAATTTGTGAGGGGACGGTTTTAAATCATCATAAATCGCTTAAGTTTGGAAACTCAGATATTCGTGAAATAATTAATCAGCCTATGGATGAAGTGTTGAACACAGTTGGTAATTTACCGGCACTCGTTAAATTGAAGTCTATAATAGGTGGAAATATGAGATTGACGGAAGATGTTTCTTTATTGCCAAGAAAAGTGCAAGTTGCACTGAAAATGTTCGAATTAGAACAAGCAAGTTTTTCAAATTATGAAATAGTGTTACAAAATGTTTTACCATTCTGGGACGAAATTAAAGGGAATATAGAATCCATTAGCGCCAATAATCAAGTAACTATTTGTGATTTTTCTAATGTGTATGAAACAAGAGAAACCATTATAGATCAGTATTTCACAAATGGAAAATATAAAAAACTAACATATGTTTACGAAGCATTTGGTTACAAAAAATTAGTTACACAAATTAATAAAATTAAAAAAAGCAACCCATGTCCATTCTGTAACGGAAAGAAAGTTATAACTGAAGATAACCTACATGATGGCGTGTTTAAATTAACAATTCCATGTGTCACTTGTAATGCAAGTGGTATTAATGATGAAGGGCTTAAAGAAATTGTTGATGGCATAGATGTGCAAACATGGTTAACTGGAACAGTTAGTGATGTTGTGGATGAAAGTTTATTAACGGAGGCCGTTGCACAAATACCGATTTTTAATCGTATTCGTGAGTTGGATAAACGAGATATGATGGTGGTTTATGAATGTCTGGAGAAAAATAATTAAGTTGCACTACTTGTATTTAGTTGAACTGATCTGTTTTAAATTGATAATACGTGATTTTAATTATGTAAATATAATATATTTAATTGTTGTTTTAATCGTTAAAAGTAGTTGACTCTCACACGATGTCATTGTTTAAAATAAAGTTGAGATTCGAAGTAGACAGAATTTTTAGGAGGAAACCATGTTTAAAATTGGAGATTTTTCAAAATTATCTTCCATTAGTATACGTATGTTGAGACACTACGATAAAGTGGAGCTATTACAGCCAGTAAAAGTCGATGAGCAAAGTGGTTATCGATATTATTCAGCGGCTCAACTAAAGAAAGTAAATCAAATTCAAACGTTTAAAGATATGGGGTTTAATATCGCTACCATTAAAAAAATAATAGAATGCGATAATATGGATAGTATAAAGGAGCAATTTCTAAATCGTAGTACTCAAATTAAAGAAGACATGAATAACCTCCAAAAACAATTACGTCTCCTCGGAAACTCAATGAAAACGATGAGAGAGGATGTTGTTGAGATGAACTATCATGTTTCAATAAAAGAAATTCCAGAAAGAAATGTAGCTACTGTTAGAAAGGTTATTCCATCGTATAATTGTGAAGGCGATTTATGGAGTATATTAATGCAAGAAATTCATATGAAAAATATTAGTATGGCTCACCCGAGTTATAGTATCGCTGTCTTCCATGATCAAGAATACAAAGAAAATGATGTGGATATAGAAATACAGCTAAATATCTTAGGAAAGCATGAAAATACAAAAGATGTTCATTTTCAAAAAATAGAGCCAATCAAAGTAGCTTCTATAACAGTAAGCGGAAGTTATGAACAAATGACAAACGTAAATGAAGCAGCCGCAAAATGGATTGAGACGGAAGGTTACGAATTAGCAGGCCCAATGTTTAATATTTATCATGTGAGCCCAGCGATGGAAACGGATCCTAATAAGTGGGTTACAGAGGTTTGTTATCCAATCAACAAATAAGCAAAAAAAGGCATATTTTATGCCTTTTTTATTTTATTGTACTCAAAAGTGTATAGAAAAATGGTGTGTCTGTTGGATTCATTCACTATAAGTTTGAATGTGAGAATAAATGAGGTACTTAAAAATATTTTTCATCTAATTGAAATTGTGTTTTAAGTAAAGCCCTTAAGATAATATACAGGTGAATAAAATTAATTTAATGATATGTGTATCCTCCATCAGGAAATAATACACTACCCGTAGTAAACTCATTTTGCATTAAAAACAGGACAGTATGTGCAATTTCATCATTATGCCCAGGTCTTTTTACAAGAGAAAGAGACTTATAATCTTCATAAGCAGCTAGTCTTTTTTCGTTTTGTTCATTCTCTCTTTGTATCGTTCCAGGAGAAACAACATTAACTCTAATCGAAGCTAATTCAACAGCTAAAGCTTTTCCTAAACTTTCAATAGCACCATTACAAGCTCCATAAGCAGGAGCACCTTTAAGTGGCCTTTGGCTAAATGCACCAGACATTAACACGATAGATCCTGATTTTGAAAGAAAAGGAATGGCATATTTCACGGCATAATATTGAGGCCAAAACTTTCCGATAAAGCTACTTTCAGCAATTTCCTCTGTAGTGGTTATTGGTCCAAGTGTGTAAGAAGCCCCCGGTGTAAATAAATGATCAAATTTCCCGACATCTTTGAAAAAATTTTGTAATTGCTCTTTATTTTGATTATCCAATACATAAGTTTGAAGGTGATTGTTATTTATTAATTCTTGAGCAGCCTTTAGCTTTTCTTCCGAGCGTCCGGCAATAATAACATGTGCGCCTTGTTCAACTGCTTGTGTTGCTGTCGCTAATCCAATACCAGAACTTCCACCAATAATAACGATTTGTTTATCTTTTAATGTAGTAAAAGACATGATTAAGCCTCTCCCTTAATATAAAATTAAAAATAAATATGTGTTGCTTTTATTATTCGTTAAAAAATGGTTATTGAAAAGTAGGCACTTTACTTGTACTTAGTCGCAACTTTCGTACTAATGAAGTAGTGAACGGAGAAATAAACATGAAAAATGATTTATTATGATCTATGATGGGATGGGAGAGGTGAGAAGATGGATTTACAAGAACCTAAATTAAAAGGGGTAATAGCGACATTACAAATAATCGGTGGGAAATGGAAGCCATTGATTTTATTTATTTTGCTAACAGATGGAACGAAACGGTTTGGTGAATTAAAGAGATTAATACCCGATATATCTCAAGGAACATTAGCGAAGCAGCTTCGTGAATTAGAGCAAGATCAACTAATAAAACGTGAAATGTATCAAGAAATACCACCTAAAGTAGAATATAGTTTATCTGAGCATGGAAAAACGGTAAGCACGGTGTTGGATAGTATGTGTGGTTGGGGTAGAGGACATTTAGAATTCATCGATAAAAATAGACTATAAAATTATTATGTAAACTAAATGATTTTGCGGAAAAGTATTTTTTTGATAATTTATATTTTATTATATATAATTAAACCATGTTATTATACATAGAATCTTCGAATTGAGATGGGGTAGATGAAATCCTATATTATTCGAAGTAACTAGTTGTTCGGGGCTGAAAAAATGCATACTAGATATAAAAGAAGCTTTACGAGAATATAAACTATGAGTCTATATCGAGGATCGTCAGTATTAAACATTTCATGCATTTTACAAAGGGGAAATAATAAAATGAACGAATTAGAATACAAAAACTTTTATGATAAAGTAGGAAGATTAAATGGGTGGGATTTCAGTAAGCTGAAATGTGAAACGGTAGGAGACACTTGGGACTTTTATGGCGAAGTGAAAGAAAGATGCAAACCATCAGACATGCTACTTGATGTAGGTACAGGTGGAGGAGAGAATGTACTTAACATAGCATCTTCAGCTAAATTGTTAATTGGAATAGATAATTCTAATGGCATGATTGAAACAGCACATTCCAACTTGAAAAAAGTAGGTGTACAAAATGTTGAGTTTCTCCAAATGGGTTCTGAAGCTTTAACGTTTCCGCATGCTTATTTTGATATTGCTTCTAGTTGTCATGCACCGTTTCTAGCATCTGAGTTAGCAAAAGTAATGAAAAAAGGTGCTTTTTTCTTAACACAACAAGTTTGTGAACATGATAAATTAAACCTTAAAGAAGCATTTGGCAGAGGACAATGCTTAGGTGAAAGAGATGGCACTTTAAAAGAAAAGTATATGAGTGAACTTATTAGTGCAGGATTTGAACTCGTGCAAGTACGTGAATATGATGTTACCGATTATTACAGTACACCTGAAGATCTCATTTTTTTATTAAAACATACGCCTATTATTCCTAATTTTGGAGAAGAGGAAGAGGATTTTACTATTTTACAAAAGTTCATCGACGCGAATAGTTCTGAAAAGGGGATTCGTACGAATTCAAAGAGGTTTATGATTATTGCTGTTAAATAATAATATACATTAGCGTAAAGGCAGATTTTCTTTTAAAGAAAATTTGCTTTTTTGTATAGAAAAAAGCAGGGTAAACTTGAAAAAAGTAGAAATAATCATAATGTAAATTTGAAAATTAAAATATGGAGGATAACTGTTTTGAAACGTTACTATATTAACAATGAAAAATTAAACGTACATATTACTGAGTGGGGAGAAAATGATAAACCCGTTATTTTTTGTTTACATGGATTAGGTAGTACAAGTTTAAGTTTTATAGAAATCGCAGAAAAACTAAAGGAAGAGTATAGACTTATATCCATTGATGCACCTGGGCATGGTAAAACACCGCCATTTGAAAGAACAGAAGATTATGAGATGCAAAACTTAGCAAATTGGTTAAATGAAATAATAAATGAACTGAAAATTGAACATTTTTATTTTCTATCACATTCGTGGGGAAGTTTTGTAGCGCTATTTTATTTGTTACATAATCCAGAAAAGGTATTAGGGAGTATTCTCATTGATGGAGGGTACCAAACGAAAAGGCTTCAAGAAGAAACGTTGGAAGAAGAAATTGCTTATTATGAAAAGGACTTTGAAGAGTATGTATTTAATAGTTGGGATGATTTCTTTAAAAGTGAAAAAGAAGTGTATACAAGATGGTCTCCATTATTAGAACTTGCAGTTAAGGATCTTGGTATAGAAATAGATAATAAAGTATGTTGGCATGCGAGGGGTACAACAGCTGGTAATATCGTAAAGGGTATGCACAAGGATGAAATAATGGATATATATGAGGAGTTACCATCTAATATAATATTACTTCGTGCTACAGTACCAGAAATTTGGGATGAGTATAGAGGGAAGACAGCGAGTATTTTTAGTGAGAGAACAAAAGCGACAGTAAAACTAATCCCGAATTCTACCCATCTGTTACATTGGGATTATCCGGAGGTTATAGTAGAAGAAATAAGAAAACATTGGTAAAGTCCAATATAATTTAAAAAGGTTGATTCTTGTAATGTATTAGAATCAACCTTTTTGAAGTGGATGTAATAAAACGTATTGAGCAAGTTGTTTGCTTAAAGTGTTATTTTTTTGCCGGTGTATTTCCCATCGCGATAGAAATTCTATTCCAACTATTAATTTGATTAATAATCAAGACAAGGTCAATATATTGTTTTTCATCATAATGTTCACATACTCGTTTGTATAGGGAATCAGGAACTCTTTTAGTAGGAATAAGTGTAATATGCTCAGCTAATTCAATTGCGATTTTTTCCTCCGCTGTATAAAAAGTACATTCACCCCAAGTACTTAAGCAATAAATTCTTTGTTCAGTCTCTCCCATTTTTCGTGCATCAGATGTATGTAAATCTATGCAGTAAGCACAGCCATTGATTTGAGAAACTCTAATTTTAATAAGTTCTCTAGTCGTTCGATTAATCGTGGATTGTTTTGTGTACTTTTCCATGTCCATCATAATTTTCATAGCATCAGGTGCAGCATCATAGTAAGAAATTCTTTGCGTCACAACACAACACTCCTTTTAGCTTAAAATATTATTCATTATATCTTGAAGTGGTCGTTCATACTAATTATTTGTACTAAAACGCAAACTGCTTAAAGCTTAGATTGTATTAGCTGAAATGTTAACGCAACAGTTCTAATACAAAAGTAGTAGTTTGTTAATTAAAGTTTCAATCTCCAGATGGATTTTTCCTGTTAGTTTTTGAAATACAATACTAATAGAAATAATGAATTTGGAGGTTTATTATAATGATTACACACATTTCAGATATTAAACTACAAACTGTTTCTATAGAAGGAGTAAAACAAGTATACAGAGATATATTATCTTTTCCGATAAAAAAAGAAACAGCATCATTTATTCAATTTGAAGTAACGCCATACACAACAATTAGTTTTCAGGAAGTGTATGAACCAATTGCACCTGCGCATTTCGCTTTTGAGATTCCATATTCAAAATTTCAAGAAACAGCAAACTGGCTTGAAGGATCTGGTTTACTCATTGTGAAATGGAAAGATGGTCATACAATTGACGAGGAGAGCGGTCGATTCAATTTATACTTTAAAGACGGTGATGGAAATCTTCTTGAAATTATCGCACATAGTTATATTAATGAAGAGGTATTAGTTTCACATTCACCGTTAAACGTTTTATACGTAAGGGAAATTGGTCTTCCTGTTAAAAGTGTACCTGTATTTACGGAGTGGTTGAAATCAAATCTAAATATGAAAACGATGGAAGATGGGGACATTTTTAACTTTGTTATAGGTGGCACTGCATACATTGTTGCAACTTGGTGGCAGCGAGCTTGGATTCCAATTGCTATGAAAGCTTTACCACCAAAAGTACATGTTTCTTTCGGAACACCAGATCAAGCATTTTTACAACGAATACAAAATAATTTGAAGAAAAATAGTGTTCCATATGAATGTAAACATAATGAAGTATTATTTATTGAGCAGGGATATACGTTTACTGTCTTGTATACACCAGAGTTCCGTTCTGATATTGCTAGTAAATTACACTTACCACTTTCTATTTAGTTATAGAGAGCGGTAAGTTTATATTGTTTTAAAGAATATAAAATCTAGTTATTATGTTGATGTAACATTTGAGCTATTCCTTGACCAAATGACCAGTTCTCAATTGATGTCTCATGTAAAGTAATGAAAACATCAGCACTAGAGATGTGTAATATAGTAGCCGTGGTAGTTGCTATAGCATTATACAAATCCTTTTTTTGATTCATTGTTCTTCCTGGTCCACACGTAATTGAAACATAAATCATATTATTAGATCGTTTTGTTGAATCCTCTAATAGATAAGAAGAATCATAAAACAGCTGATGGGATGCATAAGGTAAAAACATTTGGAAATAATCGTTTTCGGGGATATTAAAATGTTCCATTAATGAATGATGGATTTTGATACTTACATTTTTTAATAACTTATTATCGGATAATTCTTCAGGATGATAAACAGTAACAAATGGCATATTAGAGCACTTCCTTTCTTTTGAATTCATTTTACTTCCAATCATTTCATTTGTATAATTGAAAATATATTAACTTATTATCAATAAAATCGATAAAGATGGTGTGTCAAATGGAAATAAAAGAATTAATTACATTTAAAAAAATTATTGAAGAAGGAACGTTTTCACAAGCTGCTAAACAATTAAACTATGCCCAATCAACTGTAACAGCACATATAAAAAAGCTAGAGAATGAAATAGGTTTTCTATTATTTGAAAGAGGATGGGATGCGAGATTAACAGAAGAGGGAAAACTCTTTGCAGAGGAAGTAGAAAACTTATTAACACATTGGGAGTATTCCAAATCTCAAGCACAACGTATTAGTAATGAAGAGAGAGGGAGTTTAAGGATTGGTCTATTAGAATCTTTTGCTAAAAGGTTAATTCCAATAATATTAAAGTTTTTAAACGATGAAAAACCATATATACATTGTGATTTTGTAGTGGGAAATACTGCACTTTTAGCAGAGATGATTAAACAAAATAAGGTCGATTTTGCGGTGTGTGGACATAATAATGGTTCGAATATAAAATTCACTCCAATAAGTGATGAACAAATTGAATTTATAGTAAACCATCCGAATCATCCTTTACTACAAAAAGATTTTGTTGAAGTATTTGATATTATAGATTACCCCATAATTGTAGGTGAAAATAGTTGTTTTTCATATCAATCTGTAAGTTCTTTATTAGCGGAAAATAATTTGTCTTTTAAGAGAGTATACAATTGTAGTGCTTTGAACCTTATTCCACAAATGCTCTTTGAGAATGCTATAGGAATTATACCAAAAGGTACAATTTTGAATGAAGAAGTACTATCTTTTAAGATTAAGGGTTTTAATTCTAACATTCCGATTGGTATATTAATATCTACTAAAAATAAAAATTATTTAAGTCAAACGAAACAAAAAATTATGAACATCATTAAAGTAGCCATATAATTATGCAGAAAATAATTATATGGCTATTTTTAATACGTATTTTTCATTTATTATTTCAAAGGTTTTATAATGACAGGATTTATATGAGTAGAAGGATTCCCTAACATTACAGTGAATTTAAAATAAAGGTGTAGTAATAATACTATATAGTTTAAGGAGGAGAAGATTTGAATTTAGGTGAGTTGATAGCCAAAGGAAATACAGCGAAGATATATCTTCATGAAAATAAAGTTATTAAATTATTTGAGGAATACCTTCCAAACACAGAGTCTACAAATGAAGCAAAAAAACAAAAATATGCTTATTCATGCGGACTACCAGTTCCGAACGTATTTGAAGTGACAAAGATACAAAATAGACAGGTAATTATTATGGAATATGTAAAAGGAGAAAATATTGGCGAACTCCTGCTTAATAATCTAAATAAGGCAAAACATTACATCAATATTTGTGTTAATGAACAAAAAAAGATTCATGCTATACGTGTGAATATAGATGAAATGGAACCAATGAGAGAAAGGTTAGAGCGTCAAATTAAATCTGTTCATAAATTGGATAAAAACAAAAAGAAAAATATTTTACAAAAATTAGATTCAATTGTATTTGATTCTAGGCTATGTCATGGAGATTTTCATCCGTTTAATTTGATTTTGAGTAACGATAACGTAAAAATTATAGACTGGATAGATGCAAGTTCAGGTGATATCCGTGCAGATGTATTTCGTACATACTTATTGTACGCTCAGGTCTCAGTAGAATTAGCTGAAATGTATTTACATATGTATTGTAGAAATACTGGCCTATCAAGAGATGAGATTTTTCAATGGGCTCCAATTATTATTACAGCTAGATTTGCTGAGAAGATATCTCCGCATAACGCAGTTTATTTAAATGGAGTGTTAGATCAGTATGTATAATTAAAAAACAAATAAAATCCAGTAAGTAATTATCCTTATATAGGATGTGGTTTAACTATTGTAGCTAAACCACATTTGCTTTACATTTTGATTAATGAATCTTTATTTTCAAGTTTCATTCTATAAAGATTCATTATCCGTACTTGATTCTCAGTTAATTCTTCTTTATTCCAATACATGTGCATTAAACTATATTCAAATATCTCTTTTAATTTGATAAACAACGGAAGCTTGTCTATCATTTCTTTAGGTAGTTCTCTTTCTTCTTGATACCCGTCAAGTATCGCTTTTGTAATAGAATTCTCATAGTCAACAATATTCCCATTTCCAGCAAATGAATATTCTATTGCACTATAAATTAGAACTGCTAAATCGAATATGTAAAAGTGTTTTTCACAGTCTTGAAAATCAATCATGGATAAGTTTGAATCGCTATCAACTAAAATGTTTTCTAACCATAAATCTCCATGGATCAGGCCGTAGTTCGTAGATGTTTTTGGTAGGTTCTTAATGGAAGATAAAACATCGCATGCAATTTCTCTAATAATAGTCTCTTCATTAGGGATATATTTAAGGAAATTATATTCTTCATTTTCATACCAAGCATTAATATGTTTAACTCGTTCAATACTTTCAAAGTCTTGAGATATCAGATGTAATTTGCCAATTTCTTGACCCAATTGTTTAAATACATCGGGATTCCATTCACTTCTTGGTAAGTGAATGCCAGGAGCAGCTTTATAAACTACAGCAAATACCTCCTTGTCTAATGTTAAATTTTCTACTAAATTCCCCTGTAAAGAAGGTATGATTGGTGGAACACCTAATCCAGTTTGATATAAAAAGTTTGTATATTTAACTTCTTCTAACTGTTCTTCATATGTTTTATAGTTTGTAATTCTAATGAAGTAATTCCCTTGTACTGTATTACATTGATACATTTCGTTTGTTATGGGTTTAATGTTAATAAAATGTAATGGATAACGTTCGTTTACTAATGTGAGTATTTCTTTTTCTAATTCCTTCATTTTGAATTCCTCTCTATATTTAAATTTTTTCAACCTAAAAACTAAAAGTTCCTTAATTTACAAAATTCGTGTTTTATTTTATGAAATCCTTTAAAAAGATATATCCTGTAATTTACGTGTTAATAATTAGTAGGGTAGGAACACTCCACAATGATTAAAGTTAAATTGAAAAGTGAATAGAATATATGACAAAATAAGATAGCTGAAAAAATATAAAACAAAGTATTTAAGGATTTTAGAGAATGGTTCGTGTTATAAACCACAAGAAACATCAAAAAAAAGAAACGTATCCCTCTTATAATTTTTAGTGGGGAGTGAAGTAAATGAATGAGTATATACAGCAAATGATTGATTGGATTGAGAAGAATTTGAGGAAGGGATTCTCATTGGAAAAATTATCGCATTACATGGGATATTCCCCTTATTATTGTTCTTTCAAATTTCATCAAGCAACAGGTGTCAGCATTAGGCATTATGTTCTTCTTAGAAGATTGTATTTATCTACGGAGGAATTGACGAACGGTAGAAAGATAATAGATATCGCAATGGATTACGATTACTCTTCGCAAGAGGCTTATGGTAGAGCTTTTAAAACTGTTTTTGGTATAACCCCAAAAGATTTCCAACTTAACAAGATGCCAGTTCAATCATTTGTTAAACTCAATATAAATAAAGAAGAGGAGTTTAAAATGAATATTTCTAGAAAAATAGAGGTTGAGCAGTTACGAAATAGGAAATGTGAACTGTTCGATAAAGACGTACTAAATATATTAAATGGCCAATTTATGTATGAAGAATTTAAAAACGAAAAATTAATGGGAGAGTCTGATTATGCCCCATTTAATGAAGCAATGTGTGTAAATGCTACTAGTACACAAGTTTTCGATGAAGAATTCATTGAAGTAAGAGCAAGGGGGCATAATAGTTCAGTAGAGAATTATATAAAAAAGGTTATAGATCCATTAGAAAAGTTTTTTAAGAATAATTATGAATGTATTGTTTTATGGTTTGGTGAAGATATGTTTTGCCAAATGAACCTAGTAACAATACTTTCTTATCTTGAGCAGTCAGGCTATGAGGGGAGAGTGATTTTAAATAGCTTTAGGGAAGATGAATTCAAAGTCAGTCAAACTGAACTTAAGTTAGGTAACTATTGTTCTGTATACAAAGAGGTATTGGTAAACCATAGAAAACCATCTGTGGATTTACTCCCAGTGATGTATCAGGCTATAAAGTTATATTTAGAAATGTTAAAAGAAGATAATGCTGTAACAAAATTCATCTACAAAAATAAAGAATTATCAAACCAAGAATTATTAATAAAGTTGTTCCATCTTTTTCACGCAATCGGATATGGAGATTCTCAGTACATAGAACTTATTAATAAAATAAAGAAGAAAGCTGCACCTAAAATATAGGTGCAGCTTTCTATTTATATACGTTCAAGTGAATCTAACTCTGCTTCTACAAATGTCATTAATTCTTTAATAGTTTCACCAGAGAAATCAAAACGAATACCAGCTGCTTCATACACTTCTTTTATAGATTTTGAGCTTCCTAGTGATAATGCCTTCCTATAATTATTTAGTGCTTGTTTAGGATTTTTTTTATATTGTTTATACATTTGCAGTGCACCAAGTTGTGCGATTGCATATTCAATATAATAGAATGGTACTTCAAAAATATGAAGTACTGGCAACCAACTCGTTGCTATCCAGTTTTCGTAACCATCAATATGTATGACGCTAGACTGATAATGTTTTTGAAGTTGTAAGTATTTTTCATTTCTTTCCTCAGTAGTATGATTAGGGTTTTCATACAGCCAGTGTTGGAACTGATCTACGATAAGCATAACAGGTAAATATGAAATAACATCTTTAAAGTAGTTGATTTTTGCTTGTTTTAAATCTTCTTTGTCTGTATAGAAAGTATCCCAATAGTCTATTGTGAATACTTCCATTGTCATACTAGCTAGTTCAGCCGTTTCAGCGGGAATTTCTATATACTGTCGTAATTCTAATGGTTTTACGCACTCGTTATGAATGCTATGACCCATTTCATGTATGAAAGTAATAATATCATCTTGTGTATAGTTTAGGTTCATAAAAATAAAAGATAATTGAGAAGCAGGTAAGTACTCACAAAAACCACCAGCTGCTTTTCCTTTACGACTTCCTAAATCTAAGCAATCATGAGTATACATTTGGTTTAATAAAGCTGAAAATTCAACATCTAGTTTATTGAAGATATAAGTGCATTTTTCAATTAAATCTTTTTCATTTGCAATTGGTTTAAGCACTTTTTGATCAGGTGCTACAGCTGTTACATCCCATGGGCGAAGCGTATCTACTTGTAGTTTCTCTTTTTTCTCTTGTAATATTTTATCTTTAAGTGGTACAACGTACTCTCGTATTGATTCGGCTAGTTCATAGCAATCTTTCGCTGTATAATCAAAACGCTCATATTTTTTAAACATATAATCACGATAATTCTCTACTTGAATGTTTTTTGCTTTTTGGTGGCGAATGTTAATTAATGTATTTAAGATGCTTTGGAGTTCTTTTTCAACAGATAAAAACTGTTCAGAAATAATTGTTTTTGCTTTTTTACGGATGTCACGATTCGGATTTTGTAAATAGGATTGTAATTCCGTTATCGTTTTTTCTTCGCCGTCCCAATTTCCACTTAGTCCTCCTGTAATTTCAAAGTACTCTGTTACTAATTGGTCTTCTTTAATTTCTAATTCGATATTTTCCTCGCAAAATAAAGTTTGAGCATTTTTTATTTTTACATCTAATAAACCATATACTTTAGAATCTAATTCCATTCGAAATGGTGACTGTAAGTATTTATTATTAAATAAATTTTGATAACGTTTTAAAAGTGGCTTTACAAATTGTTGATCATGTTCAAAAGTATCTTTTATTTCTTTATTATCTGTATTACTTTGAAAGGCGATATAGTGTAATCGTAATTGTTCTTCGATTTCCCAAATTAATGTAGATTGTTCTTTTAACCAGTGTTCAAGGTCTAGTTTTGAAGAAATCTTTTTATTTATTAAAGTTGAAAGAGCTTGTTCCAATTCAAGTATATTACTAATATCAATCGTATTTACGTGCAGCATTATATATCCCTCACTTTTTATTTACTTAAGGAAGTATTCTTTTTCTTTATTACAATCCCTTTTTTTCCTAAAAAGTTTGTGCCCACTACTCCAAGAACAATCAGAATTGTGCCGATGATATGGTAGTATGCGATTTGTTCATGTAAGAATGCAACTCCTGCGATAATGGTAATAAGTGTAGATAAATTGCTGAAAACACTTATTTTAGCTGCTTCAATATAAGATAATGAATAGTTTAATAACAATGCGGTCAGTAAAGAAGATAGTAATCCTAAATATAAAATGGAAATAAGAAATGTTCCATTCATAAATGGCTTAAAGAATATAGTTAATGTACCTTTGTTTATATGGCTAGTGATAGCAATTACATTAAAACTAATAAAACCAATCGCTGTCATTGTGTAAGTTAGATCCATTAGCCTGAAATTCTTTGTCATTTTTCGAGCTAATACATTATAGCAAGCAGATGATAATGCCGATAACAAAATAAGAATAACACCGATGAGACTAGTTTCATGTGCCTCTAAACCATTCATGATAAATATATAAATAACACCGATGACAGAAACGAGAACAGAGGTTTTTTGCCATATATTCGTATATTCTTTTAAAAAATAGGAAGCTAATATCATCGTAAATATAGGAATTGCCGCTTGGATAATTCCAGCTTCAGATGAACTTGTATACACTAAGCCAAACGCTTGGAAAGCAAAAAATAGTGCTGGATAAAATATTGCAATTGGTAAAAGGGCAAGTATGTTTTTAAATGATATATTTAACTTTACAAAACCGAAAATAACGGGAATGCTTGCAGCTACGAAAGCAATTGTAAAACGATGAGCAAGAGTATCGAGGGGACTCGTAACTGTTAGTGCTAATTTCACAAACATAAAGGAGAATCCAATAATAAATGAATAGAGTAATGCTGATAAATATGCCTTTGTTGTATGTTTCATAATTTCACCTCATAGTAGTTGATTTCATACTGGCCAGTATACGTACATAGTAATCTTTCTGATCTAGTGCTACAATGTGAACAAATACAAACTGTACCGGTACAAATTAAATGTTGAGGTGGTAATGATGTATAAGTATTTACATGTTTTAAACGACTTAGAAAGTATGATTCAAAATGGAGAGGTAAAAGAAGGGGGAAAATTACCGTCTATTCGGGCTTTAGTTACGCAATATGAATGTAATAAGGCGACAGTTATACGTGCACTTCATGAATTAGAAAAGCGTCATATTATTTATTCCGTCCCTCAAAGTGGATACTACGTTGTTAAGAAATCCGGGAGTATCATAGAAACTAACGAGATAATTGATTTTGCTTCCTCAGCACCAGATCCAGATGTGTTTCCGTATTTAGATTTTCAACATTGTATTAATAAGGCCATTGATACATATAAAAACGACTTGTTCATATATGGAACGCCGAAAGGTTTACCAATTCTAATTCCAGTTATTCAAAAACAGCTGACAAACTATCAAGTTTTCACAAAAGAAGAAAATATTTTTATAACGTCAGGTGTGCAGCAAGCGCTTGCTATATTAACATCAATACCATTTCCGAATGAAAATGAAACGATATTAATTGAACAGCCAACCTATCATCTATATATTGAATATCTAGAAATAAATAAAATTCCTGTAATCGGTATTAAACGTACGAATGAAGGTATCGACTTAAATGAATTGGAACGTATATTTCGAACAGAAAAAATAAAATTCTTTTATACGATACCGAGATATCATCATCCGCTTGGAACTTCTTATTCTAAAGATGAGAAAGAAAAAATAGTGCTATTGGCTAAGAAGTATAATGTATTTATAGTAGAAGATGATTATTTAGCAGATTTAGAAACTGATTCAAAAGCAGATCCGTTATATAGCTTGGATAATTGTAATCATGTCATATATTTGAAAAGTTACTCGAAGATTATATTTCCTGGTTTACGAGTCGGTGTGGCGGTTATTCCACCAGCTATTGCAAATGCTTTTCATAAATATAAAAAGATTTTAGATATCGATAGTCCAATGATATCCCAAGCTGCATTAGAAATTTATATAAAGAGTGGCATGTTCGAACGCCATAAAAATAAAATTAAATCTTCCTATTACGATAGATCAAAAAAACTAGCAGAAATATTAGAGAAAGTGCAAAATGAAAACCCACTTTTATTTACATATAAAAAGCATAGTACGATAGGAATTCATACTTGTTTAGAAATACATAAAACAAGTATTTCGGAAATGTTTTTTGAGAAATTGAGTGACATTCAAATAAATATTGATTCTATTGATAAAAATTACGTCAAAGGTTTTCCTAAAGAGAGATTGTTAAAGTTAAACGTATCGAATGTAAAAGAAGATAAGATTGAAGAAGGAATTCGCAAAGTAATCGAGGAAGTAAAGCAATCGGCACGTCTAGATTTTCAATTTAAAAAAGAATAATACGAATAAGGAGGTTTATTGTGAGAGGGAAAATAATAACCTTGTTTGTATGTATTGCTATAGGTATTGGAGCAATGGTAGTTATTAAATATTATATAGATGATGATCAGTGCATAGCAGTTGCAAAATATTCAAGAGGTATTATCGTAGATCAAAATAACGAACCTATATCTAATGTGAAAATTTATGAAGATTCTATTGAAAGTGAGGAACGTAGTATTTCAAATGCACAAGGTGAATTTGAGATACCACATGGTGTTTGTGGTGAAATTGCGTTACAAGTGGTTACTCCAGATGGCGGAATTTATACGAGAAAATATGATAGTGAACATATACCAAAAGTAATAAAGATGGAGTATAAAAAGTAAGAAGAATCATTTTAAACCAATGCAAGGTGAATATGTTAAATCAAAATTGATAATTTTTTAGAGCACTCAATAGCTAAGTGCTCTTTTTGTGTATGACATAAGTGCATTGTATGGAAAAATATAACAATAAATGATATCCTTAAAATATAGCTTTTATTTTGAATAGGAGGGCGATGGAGTCTATGGCGGTACGTATAGTCGATGATTTACAGCAATTATCTTTGCTCCTTATGTTTTTAAGTACATTTATATTTTACAGATATTTAAAAAAGATTAAACGAGAGAGAAAATTGAGTTGTTTCGAATGGACAATGTATTTTGTCACTCAATTTGCGACATTAATTTGGGCAATTACTTATTTTATTAAACACTTAGCAGAATCGTAAATTCTAATCATTCAATCTAGCTTACTGTTATCTATTAGGTGTATAAATATAGTCTGTATCTAAATCGATGACAACATCGCTTATGACGTCTTCCTGTAATAATTTTGGAATTTTTTCGTATTGATATCGTACACAAAATAAGCTTAGAAGGTCCTCATTAGATATCTCTTCATTTTTTATATTTAAATACATTGTTATTAATTCGTTAATAGAACAGTTATGGCCAATAACATACTCATTTATTCCATATCCATCAAATTCAATTATCATGTTATCACTGCTGGGTGCTAGCCAACGTTTTAGCTTAAAATTTGGATAAAACATCCACATGAAATATATTATACTTCACTCACACAATGTTTTGAAGAATTGAGATCAGGGGTAATTAAACAAAAGTATATGTTTCATATGAATAACGAAAAAATAGAGAAAATATTTGTCACAAACCTCACATCTGTTTCGTCACATTTATGATTACTAAATGAGGAGGAACATATATGAAAATATTTGTAGCAGGTGCAACAGGTGTTATAGGACGTTCTTTATTACCTATGTTAATAAAAGAGGGGCATACGGTATTTGCAATGATTCGTAATGAATTACAAGTAGAAGCAATGAAGAAAATTGGTGCTATACCAGTAATAGCCGATGTGTTTAATCGACAGGCTGTATTTTCTGTATTGGAAGAAACAACTCCCGATGTAGTTATACATCAATTAACGTCATTGTCTACATGGAATTTTGAGGATAATGCAAAAATTAGAACAAAAGGCACTCGTAACCTTGTCGATGCCGCAAAAAATGTAGGGGTAAAGAAAATAATCGCTCAAAGTATTTCATGGGCGTATGAAGCAGGGGATACATTTGCGACAGAAAAAGATTCACTACATATTACTGCTCCTATGCCTCGGCAAATCACTGTTAATGGCATATTAAAATTAGAATCAGCTGTTTCTGAGTTACCAGAATCGATTATTCTTCGTTACGGTACACTATACGGACCGGGAACATGGTATGCGGAAAACGGCTTAGTTGCAAATCAAGTTCGTAATAATGAAATGATTGCAACAGATGGGATAAGCTCTTTTATACATGTCGAAGATGCCGCTAGAGCAACTATGTTAGCTCTTAATTGGCCTCCAGGAATCGTAAATATTGTAGATGATTCCCCAGCAACTAGTAAAGAATGGTTACCAATATACGCAGCTGCAATTGGGGCACCGGCTCCTAAAGCTCAAGCTGGGAAAAATAGTTGGGAAAGAGGAGCCTCAAATTATAAGGCACGTAAAGAGTATGGATGGACACCTTTATTTCCATTATGGTCTGAAGGATTTAAAAATTTGATAAGTATGTAAAATAATCCTTTAATGGGAATGCTAATAACATTCACCGTTAAAGGATTGGGCTATTATGAATATAATTTGGGAAAGTATTATTTTAACCCTTACTGGAATTATTGTTTTAAAAATGACAGGTAGTACATCTGTTAGCCAAATGACGAGAGCTGAAATAATTATAGTTGTATCAATTGGACGTATTATTGTAGAACCTGTATTAAGTAGGAAAGTAGTTCCATCTATCTTTGCCGCTATCATATTTTCGGGCATACTACTTATCATTCATTTCTTTGAATTGAAATCAAGGAAGGTGGAGCAATTCCTAAATGGAAGTAGCATTGTAATTGTTGAAAACGGAAAGATTGTAAAAGCAAATTTGATACGGGCAAAAATGTCAGAACAACAACTTTATATGCAATTAAGAGAAAAAGGGATTCATGATGTAAAGCGTTTACAGCAAGTTACAGCGGAACCGAATGGGCGTATTGGCTATCAATTAATAAAACAAGCACAACCAATAACTTTAGAAATGTTAGAAAAAGTATTAGATCAGTACAATATAAAAAGATAATTTTTCATGAGAAACAGCCAATACTACAATAAAAATATTGGCTGTTTTTTTATTTTCTATAAACGTAAGGATTAATAAAATAGGGGAGATTTTTAACCAATCTTTATAATAGATATAAGCTTATTATTATGCTATATTCAATGGGCTACGATGACTAAGGTAAGTCGTATGAATAGAAGAAAAAACTATATACCAACAATACAAAAAATTTACCTTTACTTTGATACTAAAAATGGATTGAAAATAAGGAGATAGATACATAATGGAATTTTGGGAATCAAGTTTTATTGAAAAACAAACGATGTGGGGATTTGAACCTACAGAATCTGCAATTATGACGAAAGATTTTTTTCTTGAAAAGAACGTTAAGGATATATTAGTTCCGGGTATTGGATATGGAAGAAATGCAAAGGTTTTTATTGATAATAGGATAAATGTAACAGGTATTGAAATTTCAAAAACAGCCATCGATTTAGCAAAGCAAAACGGACTAGAAAATATTAGTATGTATCACGGTTCAGTAAATGATATGCCTTTTGATAACAATCTTTATGATGGGATATTTAGTCATGCACTTCTTCATTTGTTGAATAAGCATGAGCGTGAGAAATTTATTAAAGATTGTTATAATCAGTTAAAACCAGGCGGATATATGGTTTTTACAACGGTTTCTAAAAAAGCGCCAATGTACGGAAAAGGGAAACAGTTGGACCAAGATTATTTTGAGATAATGGAAGGTGTAAAAATGTTCTTCTATGATTCTGAATCTATAAAACATGATTTTAATGAATATGGACTAGTACAAGTTTCGGAAATTGACGAACCAAATAAGAACATGGAAAATAAGCCTTCAATCAATTTTTTAATGATAAAATGTAAGAAAGAACAATAAATAAAGAATTGTAAGCATTACTAACAATCTCTATATGTTGAATATGAACCAATAAAGAGGACGAGCATATATTATAAATACCTCTTAACTTTCGTTAATAGGATATCTCAAAATCCCCGAAAAGAGCACTTGCGGAAACGAGTGCTCTTTTATTTATGTGATAATAGATTTTTATGGGTATTCTATTTGGAATTTTAAACCATAAATATAGAATGTAATGTTAAACTTAATGTAGCACTTGTTGAAATTAATAGTTGTGCTGTAATAGAGAATAAAGTACTTGAATGGAGTGTTATTGAATGCAAACAAGAAAAGCTTATTTATATGTATTTCATACGATGTCAGATTGGGAGTACGGACATTTAATTGCCGAACTGAATACAGGAAGATATTTCAAAAAAGGTTTAGCGCCTTTAAAAGTAATTACAGTAGGAGTAAATAAAGAAACGGTTATTTCAATGGGAGGCTTGAATATAAAGCCAGATATTTCCCTAGATGAATGTGTGTTTGAGAGTAACGATCTATTAATTTTACCTGGAGGAAATACTTGGAGTGAAAATATACATAAACCTATTTTGCAAAAAGTTGATGAAGCTTTAAAGATGGGCGTAATTGTTGCTGCGATTTGCGGTGCAACTATAGGGCTTGCAAATTACGAATTCTTAGATGATAGAAAGCATACAAGTAATAGTTTAGATTATATGAAAATGGTTTGCCCGAATTATAATGGAGAAAATTTGTATGAAATGGGACCTGTAGCATCTGACCAAAATCTCATTACTGCATCTGGAGTAGCCCCTCTGGAGTTCGCAATGGAAGTACTGAAAAAATTGGATGTACTTGCGCCGGATACACTTCATTCATGGTATAACTTACATAAGACTCATGAACCTGATTATTTCTTCCAGTTAATGAATTCTCTTAATAATTGAGTAGTTTTATAGTATCTCGAATAGGAACCATGCTTTAGATAGACAACGTCAAAGCATGTTTTTTTTGTTTTATTTCATGAATATTTAAATATGCAAATCTCGTATAATAAAAATGAATTCGAGAGAAATATTCTTCTCTTTTTATACGATTATTGCTGAACGACAAAAGTAATAGTATTTGTTTTTAATTGAATCTTTCTTTCATTTCGAACTATATCATATGCTAATTCTTTTATTTCAAGTTTTATTTCTTTCCATCCAGTATAAATGCTTTTTAATAGATGTATCATTTCTTCGGTAGGGAGATTAATTTCAATTAAAGCATCTAATGTTTGATTCGTTTTCTTGTCTATTTCTCGTATGTTCGAGTTGATAATTAAACAATTGATACCATCATTCTTTATGCCTTTTTTCGTAGATTGGAGCACGTTTTTAAAATCTTCTTCTGATTTAACATGCTCTAAACTTGATACTGCAACGATATAGTCATAAGTGTTAGGAGGAATATAGTAGTTTTCAATTACTATTTGTTCCGTTTTTATTACTTCAAATACACCATGTACTTTGCTATAAACTTGTAACTTTGTTAAAGCAGAATGAAGTAAATCAACACAAGTAACAGTGCCGCTACAATTTTTTATTTTTTGTGCAATTGGAATACTATTTCTTCCAACGCCAGATCCGAGGTCAAGTACTTGCAAGTTGTTTTGTCCTTCGAAATAGTCCATCATGTCCATAACTGTTTTAACTGGTTTGTAAAGCCAAGATCCAGTCTCAAATAGTTTATATTGTTCATAACAAAGGTCATGATATTTCTTTTCTTCTTGTCTTATGTAATCGATACGATTCATATTGTTTCAGCTCCAATATGTTCACTGCAAAATGAATAGGTAGGACAGCCTTTTATATTCGTTTGAATTCGAAAGATACCACCAGCATGTGGGTACTTTTTTAATTCTTCATCCGTCATTCTTGTTCTGGCTGTCGTAACATATAAGTCAGTTGAATTATGGCCTCCAAATGTACACGACGTTACATATAATGCAGGAATTGGAACACTTAATATTTGTTCTCCAGTCAAAGAATTCCATCTAGTAATCTTCGAACCACCCCAATGTGCAATCCATAAGCAACCTTCTTCATCGATTGTCATCCCATCAGGTAAACCATCATTTTCAGGAAAAAGGATAACATCAGTTGGATTACTAATTTCTCCAGTACGTATATCATAATGAAAACGAACTACTTTTTTAGTAGGTGTATCAATAAAATAAAGGTATGTATGATCAGGTGACCAAGCGATTCCATTTGATGTATTTACATATGAAACTTTTTTCTCAACGCTCAAATTATTATATAAACAATATAAGGAACCTGCAGCATTTATTCCATTTAAATCAGTAGTACCCGCCCAGAAGCGACCAGCTGGATCACATTTCCCATCATTAAAACGATTTTCTACTAAATGTGGTTCAGGATCATAAATATGTGTCAGTTTTTCTGTTTTCAGGTTAAGAGAGTAAAATCCGTTTTCCGTTGCTAAAAGTACTACATCCTCTACATATGGAACAACACAGCCGATTTGCTGATTAAGGGCAATTACCCGGTTTGTATTGTTAGTGGGATTATAGATGCATAATGTTTTCTCCATAATATCAACCCAATATAAAAGTTGCTTTTTTTCATTCCAACATGGTCCTTCAGCTAAAGTTGCTTTAGCATCTAAAACTAATTCTATATTACTAAACAAGATGTTCACCTCGCATTATAAGATATTTATATAATTCGATAAAAATAGAGGTAAACCTTTTAGCGAGAGAATCTTAAGATTTGCAATGTAGAAAACAGACCTTTTCATATTAAAAAAGTGTATAAACACAGAGAGGAAAATGCATATGATGTTTTATGAGGTTGTTTGCTTTTCTTGTAAAAATATATTCCGAGTATATGAAGGTAGTGAACAATATAAGCGGTTTAAAGAGAAATCGAAAGGGATATATTGTTGTGATGAATGTAGCCACAAGATTCAATTAGAAGCGATAAAACATTTTTTCAGATAATTATATGTAATGTATTACCGTTCAGAAAAATTTGACAATAAACGTGTAATAAATTATCATATGTAAAAATCAACATTTAAAATGGCATGGAAGAGAAGAGTAGTTAAGAAAGAATACGTACAGAGAGCTCTGGTAGCTGAGAAAGAGCGGTATACATCTTAATGAAAAAAGACTTGGAGCTGCGCAAGGAACTAATTTATTTAGGGATGGTGCGACGGGTTCTCCCGTTATAGAGATAGGGTATAAGCATATTTTGCCGTACCTGAAAAGGTTAATATGGTGACGTATTAACAAACTGAGGTGGTACCGCGAAGCTAATAACTCTCGTCCTCAAGATGAATAATCTTGGGGGTGGGAGTTTTTTTGTTGTATAAAACTGAAAATGTGAAAACAAAAAATAATTGAGGTGAGTGACATATGCATTGGGCGTATGAAGTAGCACATGAATTAATTAGAAAACATCCAAATAAAGAAACTTTTGTTTGTGCATCTGGAATTAGTCCATCTGGTTCTGTTCACATTGGAAACTTCCGTGAAATAGTAACGACTTATTTTGTTGTAAGAGCTCTGCAAAATTTAGGGAAAAAGACTCGTTTTATCTTTTCATGGGATGATTATGACAGGTTTAGAAAAGTTCCTAAAAATATTGATCCATCTTTTGCAAGATACATTGGTATGCCGTACTGTGATATCCCTGATCCGCATGGGTGTCATAACTCATATGCAGAGCATTTTGAAAAAGAGTTTGAGAAATCGCTTCAAGCATTTGGGATTGAAGTGGAATTCATATATCAACATGCTGAATATAGAAGCGGAAGGTATAATGGCAATATATTAGAGGCTTTGCATAAAAGAAAAGAAATATATGATATTTTAATGCGTTTTAAAACAGGAGTTCACTTTGAAGAAGATAGAGAAAACTTTTATCCAGTTACGTTATATTGCGAGAGGTGCGGGAAAGATGCAACAACGATTACACAATTTGATGAAGTATTAGAAACAGTACGGTATGCATGTGAATGCGGAAATGAAAATGAATTATCGGTAGTAAATACAAATAAAATGAAACTGAATTGGAAAATTGATTGGCCGATGAGATGGATGATAGAGGATGTTATTTTTGAACCAGGCGGAAGAGATCATTCATCGGAAACAGGTAGTTACAATGTATCAAAAGAAATTGTAAGGGAAATATTCAATCGTGAAGCGCCTTATTACGTTGCTTATGATTTCATTGGTCTTAAAGGTAATCATGAAAAAATGTCTAGTTCTTCAGGAAATAGCATTACACCTAGCGACTTATTAAACGTGTATGTACCAGAAGTAATTCTTTTTATGTTTGCAAAATATAGGCCAGGCGCAGTTTTTCATATTGGCCTTGATGAAGATGTGATCCGAAATTATACAGAGTATGAACGATTGAAAGATAGTTATGAAAATGAAGCACTAAAAAATGAAGATTTATTTGATGCAATTAAACTTTCTAGAGTTGATAACCGATTTAATGAATATCCAAAGTTTAATCAAGTTGCAAGTACTTTACCACTATTAAATTTTGATTCCTCTATTTTACAAAATATATTAGAGAAAATAGATAGGAGTTATGCATTACCTGAAATGATTGCGATAAGTAATCGTGCAGAGTATTGGATAAGAAATTTTCAATCTGAAAAATTGATTACGGTAAATAAAGAGAAGAATACGGAGTTTTATAACACATTAGAAGATAGACAGAAAAACTGGGTGGAAGAAGTTTGTAAAACACTTCGTTCTAATAAAGAATATTCTAATTTAATGGAGCAACTGTATACGATTTGTCATCATGAAAATAAAAAAATAATGAAAGGAAATCAAAAGCTATTATTCACCATTATATATAGGCTCGTTATGAATCAATCAAGTGGCCCACGTATACCGTTATTAATACATGTGGTAGGCATCAAAAAAATCATCACTTTATTAGATTTCTAATATATAGCTAAAAGCAACGCAAGTACTCAAAGATCTAAGTGCTTGCGTTGTAAATTTTACTACCGTGTATACAGTTTTGGACATTCATCACCACTTGGCTCATAAAAACAATGGCTTTTAAATTGCCCTACAAACGGCTGATTATACCATTCAGGTGGGCAAGCTCCAACTGGACGGAAATACCAAAGAGCCCATCGTGCTGGCCAGCGCCATTCACCTTGTAAAACCTTTCTTGCAATTTCTTTTTCTGACTCACGAGCGCGTTGATAAAAATATCCATATTGTACCGCTTCAAATCCACCGGGGCTTTGATATACAGCATCACGAACGGTACGGAGTTGTTTGAAATCTAAGCAATCGCAAAATACACGATTCACAACAACGCAGCCAACAAGCTGTTCACCTTGTCGGCCTTCTCCTTCAGCTTCAGCACGAATTAAACGAGCTAGTAAATCAACATCGCTTTCGTTATATGGAATAAGGGGCATAGTGATACCACCTTTCTGTTATAGTAAAGAGTGTATGTTATAAAATAAGCTACGTGCTTTTTTACATAAAAATAATATTTGATTTTAATAGGAGTTTGTATAAAAAAAGTTAATTAGTAATAGTAGATAAATAGAAAAGGGGAGAGGTATTATGTATCGAATTCATAAAGATGACATTATTTACGCAATGTCACCAGAAAATAAGCCGTGTATGGAAGTGGAAATTGGGAGCCGTCTTGTATTTGAAACATATGATTGCTTTGAAAACCAAATTGATTCTGAAGATGTTGTGTTCCAAGAATTAGATTGGAACCGAATTAATCCAGCGACTGGGCCTGTATATATTACAGGTGCAGAACAGGATGATATATTGGCCGTAACGATTGAAAAGATTAAAATTGCAGAGCAGGGTGTTTTAACTACAGGTGCGAACCTCGGTGTAATGGGTGAAGTGCTAAATGAAAATACAGTGAAAATCGTCCCAATACATAATAAACATGTTTTGTTTTCAAATGAACTGCAAATTCCGATTAATCCAATGATCGGTGTGATTGGTACTGCGCCGAAAGAGGAGAGTATTTCCTGTGGAACACCGCATGACCATGGCGGAAATATGGACTGTAAAGAGATAAAAGAAGGGACAATATTGTTATTACCTGTAAATGTTCCTGGTGCTCTATTAGCATTAGGCGATTTACATGCAGCGATGGGTGATGGTGAAATTGGTGTTAGTGGAGTAGAGGTTGCTGGTGAGGTGACGGTAACAGTTCAGATTATAAAAGGAAAGAAATGGCCACTACCAATGGCTATCCAAAAAGAAAAAGTAATGACGATTGCTTCAGAGAAATTGTTAGACGATGCAGCGAATCGTGCTGTACATAATATGGTGACATTTTTACATGAGGAATTAGAAATGTCTAAAGCAGATGCAACTCTTTTATTATCAGCAGCGGGTAATTTAAAAGTTTGCCAAGTAGTGGATCCACTAAAAACGACGCGGATGGAACTAGGAATGGAATATGCGGAAAAGCTAGGTTTTAATTGGAGTAAATTTAATATTAAATAAGAATACTAGAAGAAGGATGCTGTTTTTTAAAAGTATCCTTTTTTAATTTACGGATGAAATAAAAAGAGGTAGTATTTACTTTGTATAAGTATATTTGAGATTGTGAATTAAAAGGAGTTTAAGAATGGTCAAAATTATGATTGTTGAAGATGATATGAAAATTGCGGAGCTATTATCAACTTATGTTGCGAAATACGGTTACCAAGGAATTGTAATATCGGATTTTCAAAATGTGTTAGACATATTTTTAGAAGAACAACCAGAGTTAGTTTTATTAGATATTAATTTACCAAGCTTTGACGGTTACTATTGGTGTCGTCAAATTCGCGGAGTTTCCACATGTCCAATTTTATTTATCTCGGCCCGTGAAGGTACGATGGATCAGGTTATGGCGTTAGAAAATGGTGGCGATGATTTTATTCCGAAGCCTTTTCATTATGAAGTTGTAATGGCAAAAATTCGTAGCCATTTAAGACGTGCTTACGGTGATTATGCACCGAAACTAGAAGAAAGAATGGTTGAGCAACAAGGACTTAGTTTATATCCCGAAAGGCTTGTATTGAAGTTGCGGAATCAAGAGATTGATATAACGAGAAACGAAGCCATTTTATTAGAAATGTTAATGAAAAATTATCCGCGTGTTGTGAGTAGAGAAGTGTTACTTAATAAGTTATGGGATAGTGAATCTTACGTTGATGATAATACATTAAGTGTAAATACAACACGTGTGCGTAAAAAGTTAAAAACATTACATATTGAGGATGCGATTGAAACAATTCGTAGTGTTGGATATAGGTTGCATATTACTTGGGAAAATGGTGTGGAAAAATGATAAGGCTGTTTATACGTGACCATATACCACTTATTTGTTTTACAGTGCTCCAACTACTAGCCATATTCCTCGTATATTGGTTTGATGGACATAATCATATTACAACAGCATTATATGCAATGTTTTTAGGTGCTTTTTTTATGGTAAGCTACTTAATATTTCGTTATTTTACACATCGTTCTTTTTATGAGCGTTTAGCAAATCCATTGCAATCTTTGGATGAATCCGTTCAAAAATCTGATTTTGCAGTTGTATCTACTGCTCTCCAAGATTTGCTTGATGCACAATATCGTCATTATCAAAATCAACTGCAATTACAAGAAAGAAAAAATAATGATCATTTAACCTTTATGAATCAGTGGATTCATCAAATGAAAACACCTCTATCTGTAATAGAATTAATTACACAGGATGAAGTGGATTCGCGTTTTGAAAGTATTAATGAGGAAACAGATCGCTTGAAAAAGGGATTAGAGATGGCATTATATGTCGCGCGTTTAGAAGCATTTACACAAGATTTTTATGTAGAAAGAGTCCAACTACATAAAGTAGTAAATGATTCCGTGCATGAACATAAACGCTTCTTTATCCGGAATTTTGTATATCCAGAGCTTGAAATTGATAAAGGTATTACTGTAGAAAGTGATGCGAAATGGTTGCAATTTTTAATAGGACAAATTATATCGAATGCGATTAAATACTCATCAGGTAGTAGAGAAAAGATTAAAGTGAAAGCATGTAAGGAATGTAATACTGTTGTACTTGAAATAGCCGATAGTGGCGTCGGGATACCGAAGCAAGATTTACCAAGAGTATTTAAACCGTTCTTTACAGGAGAAAATGGTAGAGATTTTAAAGAATCAACTGGAATGGGGTTATATCTTGTATATGAAATTACGAAACAATTAGGGCATCGTGTAGAAATTCATTCAGAAGTTGGTAAAGGTACCATTGTACAAATAACATTTTTTAATGTGTAAAAAAGTGATCTAGGCTAAAGAACTTTGGAGTTAAGTTTTTTAGCCTTATTTTATAGCGAGTAAATGAAATGATAATAAATACGACTGTTAAATTAGAAGGATTTAATAATAAGTTAATTGATAGATAATTTTTTGTAAGAAACAAGCTACCCCTTTGAAAGAGCTAGCTTTATGAATTGTAATTAAGCAAACAAACTTAATAATTTATATCCAATTAAACCTAAAATAATGATAGGAATCACCACTAAAAAAGAAGAAATTCGATTAGCATTAGAGCGTTCCAATACAATAATCAAGATAATTCCGACTATCACTTCGGTATATCCAACAGGTAACATGTGACTGTAGTCTTCAAAATTTAAAAGAATGTGAAGCCCATCCGTTACAAAAACTCCACTTATAAGTGCGCTTCCGAATTTATGAAGAGGATTTGTAGTATCTTTCCATAGAAAACCTGCAATTCCGAAGATAGTTCCTCCTATACATGCACATACAATCCATACAGATATAAAATAAATAGAGTGAGCTACATTTTTAATAATTATTGCATAACCATAATAGCCTAAAACCATACCTAGCAGCGCAAGTATACCGGAAAGCATAGCTGTACGCTTAGAATAACTAAGACTAGCCACAAAAAAGGATGGAACTAACCAAACACTTCCTAGGTTAGCTAATGAATTCCAATTTCCTGGAAGTATACCTTGACCCAATTTAGTTAGTATACCAACAATAATCCCTACTATAATCGGGATGAGAAAAATCTTTAAAAACATATTTGATTTTGTGATTTTTAATGTCTTGTCCATAAATTCAATCCTTACTTTCATATTTTCTGCAAACTTATAATAGCTTATTAAGGGGGAATAATCAATAAAATTTTATTGAAAAACAATAAAATTTTATTGAATAATAAATGATACTTTGTTTTTACAATTAGGTGAATACAATATCAAAAACTAGTTACTCAACTAAAATGGTAAATGAAATAATATATGCAAGTAATAAAATTGCTGAAAACATATAATTCAACTTATCATAAGATGCTCTTGAGGATAACATTCACTCTTATACTTGTAATTTAGAATTTTTAATGATTTTCATCTCGTATTTACAATGAAATGATTTATGATAAAAAAGAAAAGGGATTGATATATTTTCCTCCTGTTTTTTATTTACGATTTATTAGAAGGAGGGCTTCTTTGCTAGTTGTTAATAATAGGGGGGATTGCAATAGATATTCGGAAAATGAGATATTTTATAACAGTGGCAGAAGAATTAAACTTTAGTCGTGCAGCAGAGCGTCTTATGATGGCACAACCGCCTTTAAGCCAAGAGATTCGTAAATTAGAAGATGAATTAGGGGTTCAACTTTTTTACCGGACAAAGAGAATGGTTGAGCTTACCGATGCCGGGAAAATATTTTTAGAAGGTGCGCGACAAACGCTGCTTCAAGTAGATAGAACGATTAAAGAAACACAGCTTGCGGATGAAGGAAAGATAGGACATTTAATAATTGGGTTTGTCGATTCTACAGAAACCGTTATAAATGTATTAAAAAAATTTCGGGAACGGTTTCCTAAAATTAAGCTCATATTACGCGAAATGACAACAGATCAACAAATAAAAGCACTCTATGAAAAACAAATTCATATTGGATTTATTCGTTCCAAGCAGAATAATGAAATTTTAACTTCCGAAGTTTGTTCTGTAGAATATTTAAAATTGGTTTTGCATGAAGAGCACCCTTTCGTTATGTTACGTAACATTCCAATTAAATCATTAGTGGATGAACCATTTATTTTATTTCCACGTCATTTTGGTACAAACTTTTATGATGTAATTATTAGTTACTTTTGGGAACATGGAGTAAGTTTAAATATTGTTCAAGAAGCGATTCAAATGCAAACGATTGTGAATTTAGTTGCAGCAGGAATGGGGATTTCTGTCGTTCCATCATCAATGGAAAGTTATAAAAAACCGGGAGTTACATATAAAGAAATTCAAGAAAATACCCCAAAAATAAATTTATATGCTGGATGGAGACTAGATGAACAGTCCGTTGTGTTAGAGAACTTTTTAATAGTTGTTAGAGAGGTTTATACAACTTCACAATGTGAATGTAAAAGATAATAACCCATCTGTATAGGATGGGCAGTGTAGATTTGAAAAGGAAAGCTTCTTTATAGGTAGAACAAAAAGGTGTTTTAACCTGTTTTGCTCGGATCATACTCAATGAAATCTTTTAGTACACCATCGATTTGATCAATAATTTCAGGTTGTAATTTAACGCTAGAAGCAATTACGTTTTCTCTTATTTGCTCTGGATTTGATGCACCAATAATTGCAGAGGAAACAGCTGGATTTTGTAATACCCAAGCAACTGCAAGTTGAGGTAAGGTAAGATTAGTTTCTTGCGCGATGGGATTAAGTTTCTGAATTGCATTGAGTACATCATCGCTCATCCAGCGTTGCACGAGTTTTTGGAAAAATGGTTTACCAGCATCAGAGTTAGCACGTGATTGATTCGGCAATGGTTTACCAGGTTGATATTTTCCTGTGAGAATACCTTGTGCAAGGGGAGACCAAACAACTTGACCAAGTCCCTCACGTTGACATGTTGGTATTACATCAGTTTCAATAACTCGCCACAACATCGAATATTGAGGTTGGCTAGCGATAAGTGGAATGTTCAATTCTCGTGCAAGTGCTGCACCACGGGTAATTTGTTCTGATGTCCACTCACTTACGCCTAAGTAAAGGACTTTACCTTGTCTTACAAGATCAGCAAAAGCTAACATCGTTTCTTCAAGGGGAGTTGTTGTATCAAATCTATGTGCATAATAGACATCAATGTAGTCTGTCTGCAACCGTTTTAATGATGCATTACAATTTTCAATAATATGTTTCCGCGACAATCCACGATCATTTTTTCCAGGTCCGGTCGGATGACATACTTTTGTACATAGTTCTATACTTTCTCGCCGTATGCCTTTTAAAGACCGGCCTAGTACTTCTTCGGCTATCGTGTCCGAATAAACATCAGCAGTATCAAACGTTGTAATTCCGACATCTAGTGCGGTTTTCACACAATCATTTGCAGTATCTTCATTTACCTTTCCGCCATGGTTTATCCAGTTCCCGTATGCAATCTTACTTACTGTTAACCCACTGTTTCCGAGTTTGCTAAATTCCATTGTAGAATCCCCCCTTAAAAATGATACCTTTATTATAAGAACTGAAATTTAGTATGTATAATATATGATTTATGATGAATCTATATAAAAATTATATAAGAGGGAGATGTTTAGAATTTTATTGTTAGGGGAATCTAAAGCAAGTAGTACAACAAATGTGGTTTATGCTTGTTTAATATGAAGTTTAGAATTGATAAATAGACCTTAAAAAAAAGCAATCTTTTTAAAAGCACATATAATTGCATTTACTCATACAGTACTATTATGGTACAATATGGTTACTAACGACGGAAAGGAATGATGGGTGGACGATGATTAACTAATCTTATTTTTAAATGTTGAAATTAAATAAATTTCAATTTGTAAAAAATAGGATTAGTCTGCCCAATTCCATTCAACGGTATTGCTATTTGATTTGCGTAATAGCTTATTTGGGTATAAATAATGTAATGACTAATCCTGCCAAAATTACTTTGGGAGGATTTTTTTGTTCTCCCTTTATGAAAGGGATCGGTAATATGAAAGAGCTTTTAAAATTAAATGATGTGTATGTTGAAATAAAGGAAAATACTTTGTTAGAAAAAATGAATGTAGTAGTAAAACAAGGGGATATAATCGGATTAATTGGTAAAAATGGTGCTGGTAAATCAACGTTACTTCAATTAATAAATGGGAAGATTGAGCCATCAAAAGGAATTGTTGAGTGGCAGCAAATGAATATGACAACAGCATATGTTGAACAAGAAATAGAATCTTTTATTAGTAAGGATGTGATTGCAAAAGAAGCAGAGCTTCTTGCAAAATGGGGCGTGCCAACGAATGATTTTCGTACTTTAAGTGGTGGTGAAAAGCTGAAAGTTCGGTTAGCGAAAGGATTTGCGAAAAATCCTAATGTCTTAATATTAGACGAACCGACAAATCATTTAGATGAGATGAGTACGGAATTTCTTATTAAACAAATAAAAAATATGAAAGGTACAGTTATCGTTGTATCGCATGATCGATATTTTTTAGATGTTGTCGCAACAAAAATATGGTCAATTGAGGATAAAAAATTAATTGAGCATAGCGGTAATTATACGAGTTATATGAAAGCACGTGAGCAAAAAAGACAGACGCAACAACGTGAATATGAAAAGCAGCAAAAAAAGATTGAACAAGTAGAAACACATATAAAAGAATTAAGTTCATGGTCACAAAAGGCACACGCACAGTCTACAAAACAAGAAGGTGTTAAAGAATTTTATCGTGTAAAAGCGAAGCGAATGGATGCGCAAGTTAAGTCAAAACGAAAACGTCTCGAAAAAGAGCTAGAGAAAACGAAAGTAGAACGTGTGAAAGAGGAATACTCAGTTGAGTTCTCTATTCAAGCGAGTAAAAAAGTAGGAAAACGCTTTTTAGAAGTAAAACAATTAAAAAAAGACTTTCATGGAAAAATATTATTTGAAAACGTTAATTTTACAATTCAGCACGGTGAGAAGGTTGCGATTGTTGGACCAAACGGTAGTGGGAAAACAACATTACTAAAGATGATTATGGGAACGGAAACTGTGGAAGGAGAAGTATGGGTTTCACCATCTGCAAACATCGGTTATTTAACACAAGAAGTATTTGATTTACCACTTGATAAAACGCCAGAAGATTTATTTTTTAAAGATTCATTTGAAAAAAGAGGGAAAGTCCAAAATTTAATGAAACATTTAGGGTTCCAAGCTTCTCAATGGAAAGAGCAGATTGAACATATGAGCATGGGAGAACGAGTGAAATGTAAATTAATGGTTTATATTTTAGATGAAAAAGACGTACTCATTTTAGATGAACCGACAAATCACCTTGATCTGCCTTCACGCGAACAGCTTGAAAATACATTAGCGGAGTATAATGGAACACTAGTTATCGTTTCTCACGATCGATATTTTCTAGAGAAAACAACTAACACAAAACTCGTGTTTTCAAATCATACGATACAAAAACAGCTAGAAGAACCTCCTAAAACAAGAGATGAAATTGAAGAGTTGCGTTTAACGTTAGAAACAGAGAGACAAGAAGTATTAGGAAAATTAAGCTTTTTAACTTCTAATGATAAAGAATATAAAGAACTTGATGAACGATTTATAGAACTTACGAAACAGATTAAGGCGCTATAATTATTTAGGGGGATTAACATGGGAGCAGAGAGTTCAACTAAGTTATTTAGAATAGACTGTGGAGATATATATCTACAAGAGTTTACTATGAAAGATACTGAGAGTATTTATAAAATATCGAATCAACCGGAAATAGAAAAATTTTTGCCAGACTAGAAATCAACGAAAGAACAGAGGGTTAATTGGATTATCAATGATGAAATACCAGCAAATAAAGCATTTCTTGAGGCAGTGAAAACTACGAATAACATAGATAATCATATGTTAAAGCTAGGAATATTTAAGCAAGCTACAAATGAATTCATTGGATGGTGCTGCACAGGTATTAAAGAAGAACTCCCTTCACCAAACAGAGAGATAATGTATGCTATCTCAAGTGAATATCAAAATAATGGCTATGCTACAAAAGCGACTAAAGGCTTAATTGACTATTTGTTTAAAAAAACAAATGTAAATGTCCTCAACGCAATTGCTTTAATTAAAAATGTACCATCAAATAAAGTTATTGAAAAATGCGGATTTACTTATATGAGCCAACAGACGATAGAAAATCGACTATTTAATCATTATGTATTGAGTAAATCAGAGTGGATAAAAAATATAGCTCTTTGAAGGGAGCTATATTGCATATGAAATCAGTAATAAAGCTTAGAGCTAAAACTCTGAGCTTTTTTTCGTACTATATGATAAGTTGTTATTCATTGTTTTAAAGTTGTATAGTTATTCTTTATAATATATTGCATGTTGCTAATAAAGAATACAAGGTGTTTCAGCGAATAGAAGTAAGAAGCATTGTATTCCATACCACTATACAAATATTATAAGATAGATATACGTTGATTATATATTGGAAATAGATTTGTTATCAGTTTTTTTAGAAATCTTACAAGCGTGTAAGATAAATGAAAGATGAATCAATATGTGCTATAAGACAATTCATTTACACTTTATAGTGAGCAGCGGAAATGAAGGGAGAATATAAATGGAAATTTTACATGCAAAAAGTATTAGTAAAGTATATAAAGGGAAAATACCTTTTAAAGCATTGGTAGATATTGATTTATCAATTCAAGAAGGTGAATTTGTAGGAATTATGGGACCATCAGGTAGCGGGAAAACAACATTATTAAATATGGTATCTACTATTGATTCTCCTACATCGGGAGAAATATTAATAAATGGTACAAATCCTTTTCAGTTATCATCAGACAGTTTAGCTTTATTTCGTAGGAAACAATTAGGATTTGTTTTTCAATCATTTAATTTACTTAGCACACTTACAGTGAAAGAAAACATTGTATTGCCGATGACACTAGATGGTGTATCTGTACAAGAAATGAACAAACGAGTGGAAGATATTGCAGAGAAATTAAATATTGCAGATATATTGAGTAAAAGAACGTTTGAAATATCAGGGGGGCAAGCTCAAAGAACTGCAATCGCTCGTGCTATCGTTCATAAACCACAATTATTACTTGCAGATGAACCAACAGGGAATTTAGACTCTAAATCTTCAAATGATGTAATGGAGATGCTAGATACTCTTAATAAAGAAGAAAAAGCAACGATGATGTTAGTTACACATGATCCGTATGCAGCGAGCTTTTGCAGCAGAGTTATATTTATTAAAGATGGTCAATTATATAATGAAATTTATTGTGGTGAAAGCAGGCAAGCCTTTTATCAAAAGATTATGGATGTCCTTTCTTTGTTAGGAGGCAAAAGGCATGACTTTTCGTCAGTTCGCGTTTAATAATATTTTTCGTAATAAGCGTACATATGCTGCTCATTTTTTAAGTTGTACATTTTCTATTATGATTTTCTTTACGTATGCCCTTTTATTATTTCATCCTGATTTACAAGGGGAGTTGAAATCGACAAGTGCAACAATAAGTGCATTTGGTACATTAGGATTTACAGTTTCGCAAGGCTTGATATTTGTTTTTTCATTTTTCTTTATTCTATATTCAGTAAGTTCATTTTTAAAAACGCGTAAGAAAGAATTTGGCATTTTAATGATGCAAGGTATGTCAATGAGGCAGCTAAAGAAATTATTATTAATTGAAAATATGTTAATTGGGCTTGGGTCAATTTGTATAGGGATTTTCATCGGTCTCATATTTTCTAAACTAGTATTATTGATTAGTGCAAGTGTATTAATGATTAGTAATGGCTTACCTTTTTATATACCAGTGAAGGCTGTACTATTAACAGTCATCACATTTCTTTTCTTATTTTTAATCGTTTCGCTTGTTACTTTTAAAATGATAAAAGTAACGGAACTTGTGGAACTTATTCAAGCAGAGGAAAAGCCAAAGCCTGAACCGAAATTTTCCATTTTATTATCGCTACTTTCTTTAATTAGTATAGGCTATGGATATATTTCAGTATTTCGCTTTATCCCAAGTATTAATTTTATTACGCTCGGAATAGGTGTACTTCTAGTCATTATTGGAACGTACTTTTTATATACACAGTGTAGCGTGTATATATTGTATCTTGCTAAAAGGAGAGAATCTTTCTTTTTAAAGAGAACAAATATATTAACATTTTCAGAATTGATTTACCGTATGAAAGATAATGCAACGATGTTTTTTATAGTATCTATTATTTCAGCAGTTGCATTTACAGCAATAGGTACAACAGCCGCTCTTGGTAATAGGAATTTAGTGTGGATGACAAACCCATATACATTTCTGTATGAAAGCTCTGAAAACAACAAATTAGTAGATAAACATCTCTCTATTATAAAAAAACATCTCTCTGATGCAAATATTCCGTACCGAATGGCTTCATCTTCAAGTAAATTTACAGAAAGTAACGTAAATGTATTGAAATTAAGTGAATATAACGAACTTACGAGAGCACTAGGGTACCAACAAGAAACAATTGAAAAAGAAGATGAAATTTTACTAATTCCTGGGAGGGTGTCACAAAAACAAGAATTTAAAAATGGTGACTATAAAAAAAATATTGAAGTTATTCAAGGTGATTGGACAAAGACATTTCGTGTGAAAAAAACTGTTGGGGATTTAGTTTTACCACATGATTCTAGTAGTATTTATATTGCTGTTCAAGATCATGTGTATGATGAAATTCCTCTGACGAGTAATCCACAAGATGAAAATATTCAACATCGTACTTATGGATTTGTTGTAGATGATTGGATAAAAACGAAAGAGATTTCAAATCAATTAAAGAGTATACTCGATAAAGATCTCAGGGACAGAGATTTCTACTTTGAAGCTTTAACATTAAACTTGTTGGAGGCAAAGCAAAAGAATGGTTTATTACTCATGGCAAGTGTTTTAGTCGGAATCGTCTTCTTTACATTTGCTGCTAGTTTTATTTATTTCCGATTATATACTGATTTGGACCGTGATCAACAACAATATAAAATGATTTCGAAAATGGGATTAAGTAAACGAGAGTTAAAAAAAGTTGTAACGAGACAGTTAGTATTAATGTTCTTCTTACCAATTATCATTGCAGTGATTCATACTGTAGTTGCGTATACGGCACTGCAACAATTAGTCAGTTTTTCTATTTTAAACAGCTCGATCTTTATTTTAATTTCATTTATATGTATACAAGTTTTATATTTTTTTATCACTCGTTGGCGTTACCTACAAAAGCTTTATAAGACTATGGAGCAATAAAGTGAAACTTTAATCAGTGGGGGTTTCCTTCATCCCCCACTGATTATTAGCCTTCACCAATCGGGCTTTTGCGGGCAGTTGAGCCCCCACCTAACTTCTTTGCTCTCGCTGAATTTTGAGGTGGGGGTCTTACTGCCCGTTAATGCGAGATAGAGGATATTAACTAATAAAATTACAAAAAAACATGTAAAAAATGATATGAATTATGAAAGGAACCGTGATGAAAAGAACTTTAACTATTTTTATGTTAACTATAATACTTTTAATAAGCTTTAGTGCATGCTCTAAAAAGGACAACGCATTCCCTGCAAACGGTGTATTAATTATTGGAGATGAAAATAATATTTCACCAATTATTAATCGTTATCAGGAAATTACGAAAGAAAATGAAGTGTTTTCTGTGAAAAAAAGTGAAGTTGGAAATGGACATGTCTTAATTTTAAATGAATCTACAGCACTAGCGTTGATTAAAGAAAAAGTTTTTCGTAAACGAGATAATGACTCCGATTATATTATAGATACGTTACCGAAATTCCCAAAAGAAGGATCGCTACTGTTTACAAGTGAAGACGAAAAGACTATGAAAAGTATTAAAATAGAAGGAAAAGAGATTCCTGTTACATACGATAGTGACGCTTGGATAGGTAACAATCGTAAATATCCAACGCAATCGTATGTGATTGTAGCAAAAAATAGTGTATATAAGGAAATAAAAGCAAATGAAACGAAAATGCATCTTCTTCAATTTAAGAAATCTTTAGGTGACGAAAGGCCTAAAATGTCGACAGATAATACAATGGTTAATGAAAATGTCAAAGTAAAAAAGCTAATTAAAGGTTTGGAAGGAGAAGTATCTTTTCAGTTTGTAACGATTGGAGAAAAATCTTAAAAAAGAGTTCGAGGTTGATAGAAACTATATCAACCTCGAACTCTTTTTAGTTATATGCCATTTAGATTACATTACTTCATTTAATCGAGTCTCGTTTGTTTCCTCAATCACATTTGGGTTTTGAACCGAATTACTTTGAGCTTCTTTTTCTTTACGAGACTTTTGTAGCATTTCAAGAATGATCCATAATGGAACACCTTTATCCTTTAACATCTTCCATAAATCTAATTCGTTAAATTTATGCTCAGGCTGTTTCATTTCTTTTTCAGATGAACGAATATCGAACTTGATAGGATCATTTGCTTTCTTACCTTCAAGTTTAGTAGAAGAGATAGTATTATGCTCAAGGTTAGATGGAGTTATTTTAGTAGGTTGAGCTAATGTATGAATGTTTGATCCGATTTGCATGCTTTTTCCTCCTTTTCAAGCAATAAAATTAGTTTTCTTATGATTGTTAAATTCATGTAACATGAGGAAACTACATTCAATTATAAATTCAAATAATCAGATTTACAAGTTGTATTGTAAAAAGTAAATGTTTACTTGAATTAATATTTATCAACATTTGTGTATGTTTTCTATATATACAACGTATATAAAATACTTTACATTATGTGTAAGTTAAAAACTGAATGTGTCAATATTTTTCACGGAAAAATGAAAGCGTTTAATTAGGGGGAGAAAGTATGGGAAAGTTATTTTTAAAAGTATGTTTTTTCACATTAGTGACTGTTTGTTCATTCATAGCGAAAACAACTTACGCTGAAGAGAGGCAACAAAATAATTATCCTATCATTTTAGTGAATGGATTTGCTGGATGGGGTAGGGAAGAAATGTTAGGGGTAAAATATTGGGGTGGTGTTCATGATATACAGGAAGATTTAAAAAGAAATGGCTATACAGTACATACGGCTGCTGTTGGTCCTGTTTCTAGTAACTGGGACCGTGCATGTGAATTATATGCACAAATTAACGGTGGAATTGTAGACTATGGTGCGGCACACGCTGAGAAACATGGACATAATCGTTTTGGTAGAACTTATAGTGGATTTGCACCAAATTGGAGTGAAACAAATAAAGTTCATTTAGTTGGGCATAGCATGGGTGGACAAACGACAAGAACATTAGTGCAGTTATTAAAAGAAGGCAGTTATGAAGAAAAAGACTATGTGAAAAATCATCCGAACGCAAAGATATCACCACTATTTGAAGGCGGTAAATCGTATGTTCATAGTGTTACAACTTTAGCAACTCCTCATAATGGCACAACACTCGCGGACGGAAGTCTTCTATTGCCGTTCGTTAAAGATTTACTCATTACAGCTGCGAGTTTAGGAGGAAACAATAATTTATCATTATATGATTTTAAATTGGACCAATGGGGTATGAAAAAAAATGCTGGAGAGTCCTTCTTCCAATATGCTGATCGGATTTTAAATAGTTCAATTTGGGAAAATACAAAAGATATTAGTCAATGGGATTTAAGTACTGATGGAGCAAGGGAGTTAAATAGTTGGGTAAAGACGCAATCGGATGTGTATTACTTATCGTATAGTGGACATGCATCACAAGCAGCACCTATAACAGGTTTACAACTACCTCATATTACAATGAACAAAGTGTTAATGGGGAATGCATTTTTCTTAGGTTCCTATGCAAGATTTGAAGAAAATCGCCCATTAATTGATACATCTTGGTGGCAAAATGACGGTGTAGTAAATACAAATTCTATGATTGCGCCTTCAACTAGTATTGCTGTAAATAATAATGAGTTTTTACAGGTTGGTAAATGGAATCATATTGAAACGAAAGCAAATTGGGATCATTTAGACATGGTAGGACTAAGCGTTTCAGACACGTTAGGTTTTTCTAATATTCAAGAGTTTTATAGAACAGTTGCAGAAAAGTTATCGCGGTTACCGCAATAGTTAATAATAAAGCGCTCTCGATGGAATTCGGGAGCGCTTTATATTATATTGAAAGAGGGATATGGAAGAAAAATATGGGGGGATATTATGAAAATACAAGTTGTTTTATCAGGATACGGGACAGTAGGAAGAGAGTTTATAAAATTAGTAAACGAAAAATATTTATATATATACGAAACATATGGAATCCATTTAGTTGTAAGTGGCGTATTAGGTAGAAATATTGCAATACATAATGAGGAAGGTTTGTCTATTCATCATTTATTAATGTATGGTAGCGGTACTGCAGCAATTGAAAAGTATATAGAACATCACCCGAAAGACCGTGCAACAAGTGGGATAAGTGGTACTGTATTGGTAGAATCAACAGTTACAAATCTTAAAGATGGAAATCCGGGAAAAAAATATATAAAACAAGCGATTGAGAAACATATGGATATTGTTGCAATTTCAAAAGGTGCACTCGTTACTAACTGGAGAGAAATAAAGGCAGCAGCAAAAGAAGCGAATGTACGAATTCGCTATAGTGGCGCAACTGCTGCAGCACTACCGACATTAGATATTGGACAATTTAGTTTGGCTGGATGCAATATTGAAAAAATAGAAGGAATATTAAACGGGACAACTAATTATATTCTTACAAAAATGTATGAAGAAGATGTTACGTTTGAAGAAGCACTGAAAGAAGCGCAAAATAAAGGAATTGCTGAGACGAACCCAATATTAGATGTAAGTGGTTCGGATAGTGCGTGTAAATTATTACTTTTGGCAAACAGCTTGATGGGTGTTGAGAATATGCTTACTGATATGCATATAAAAGGAATCGAAAATGTTACAAAACAACAAATTCGACATGCTAAGGAACAAAACAATTATATTAAATTAATAGCTTCAGCATATAAGGATATGGATGGTAAAGTGAATCTTAATGTAGAACCGCTTGAAATACAAAAAGACCATCCACTAGCAAAAGTAAATGGAACTGAAAAAGGAATAACATTCTTTACAGATACAATGGGACAAGTTACTACAATTGGTGGAGCTTCTAATCCACGCGGAGCCGCAGCAGCTGCTTTAAAAGATGTAATTAACTTATATCGTAGAGATTTATAGAAGTAAAACTCACACCTTCAAAATTCGGATGGAGAAAAAAAGTTAGGTGGGAGCCTTTTAGCCCATATATGTCCGATTCGGGCTAAAAATCGGTGGGGGATGAATAAAATTCCCACGGATTAAAGTTTCACTTTATAAGACCGTACCGCTGTTAATAAAAAATACATATGTAGTGGACCTTTTGAGAATGAAATAAATATGCAAAAATAATTGCAGGGGGTAAGAAATTGTTTAAAGATTTTAAAGTTGTAAAAGATCGTCCCGTTTATATTCAATTAAAGGATTATTTTAAAAAGATGATTATGAAAGGGCATTTGCTCGGTGATCAAAAGATCCCATCAACAAGGGAACTGAGTGAATTATTATCAGTGAGCAGAAATACAGTACTCTCTGCTTATGCGGATTTAGAACAAGAAGGACTCATTTATGCAGTAAAAGGAAAAGGGAATTTCGTTGCGAAGGTGGATATATCTAACACTTCGTCTGTTGAAATAGATTGGAAAAATAAACTTAATACAGTTACCACATTAGCGGATGAATTAGACTTAATGAAGCATGGAGTCCGCTGGGAAAAAGGAATGGTTGTTTTTAATAGTATAGCCCCGGACGAAAAGCTATTTGATGTTGAAAATTTCAAAAGAGCTTTTCTTACTCGTATGTCCATTGAAGGGGATATCGTATTGAACTATGGATATGCAAAAGGTTACCGCCCGTTAATGAAATATCTACTTCATTACATGGAAATAAAAGGTGTAGATATTTCGAACAAAGATATTTTAATTACAAATGGATTTACAGAAGGATTAGATATTGTACTATCTTCCTTAGCGAAAAAATCAGGGCGTGTGATTTGTGAGAATCCAACTCACCATGCTGCATTGAAACTTTTTCGCTTACATGGACTTGAAGTTCATGGGATAGATATGAATGATGATGGTATTGATACGACTGAAGTAGAAAAAAGTTTACGTGAAAAGGATTTTGATTTTGCGTATTTAATTCCTTCTTATCATAATCCAACTGGTATTGTTACAAGTTCGGAGAAAAGAACGGAATTGATGAGGTTATTTTCGAAATATAAGGTTCCTATTATAGAGGACGGATTTAATGAAGAATTACGTTATTCAGGTTCACATTTATCGCCACTATTAACTTTTGCAGGGGCTGGTAATAATGTGATTTATATTAGTAGCTTTTCGAAGGTACTTTTCCCTGGTTTACGTGTAGGGTGGATTATTGCCGATAAAGAACTGATTCATTATTTAGAAAGTGTTAAAAGAGCAAGAACCATTCACACATCTACGTTAGATCAAGCTGTTTTGTTTCAATATTTACATGAAGGATATTTTGAAAAATATTTAAAAAAGGCAAGATCTGTTTACAAGAAAAAATATGAGTTAGCCGTTGGGGCTTGCAATCAGTACATTCCGTTTAAAAGGATGACTGGAGATGGCGGACTTCATTTGTTTATAGAGTTGGAAGAGAAAATTCACGCTCGCACACTTTTACAAAAGTGTTATGAGAAAGGTGTAACGTTTTCTCCTGGAGATGTTTTTTATTCTGATGGAGGGGGAGCGAATACATTCCGCTTAGGTTTTTCACGTTTGAAGGAGAAAGAAATAGTTAGTGGGATTCAAATAATTGGTGAAACTTTAAAAAATGAAACTTGGAGTTGAGAAAATGAGAATTGGCGTTATTATGGGAGGAGTATCCTCTGAAAAACAAGTATCAATTATGACTGGAAATGAAATGATTGCACATTTAGATAAAAATAAGTATGAAATCGTTCCAATTACGTTAAATGAAAAAATGGATTTAATTGAAAAAGCGAAAGACATTGATTTTGCATTGCTAGCATTACACGGAAAATACGGAGAAGATGGTACGGTTCAAGGGACGCTTGAGAGTTTAGGTATTCCATATAGTGGCAGCAATATGTTATCTAGCGGTATATGTATGGATAAAAATATTTCGAAAAAGATTTTACGTTATGAAGGAGTAGAAACACCAGATTGGATTGAACTTACAAAAATGGCGGATCTAAAGCTTGATGATTTAGATAAGTTAGGATTTCCGTTAGTGGTAAAACCAAACTCTGGCGGCTCGAGTGTTGGCGTAAAGATCGTCAATGATAAAAATGAATTGATCTCAATGCTGGAAACTGTATTCGAATGGGATTCTGAAGTAGTAATTGAGAAGTATATAAAAGGTGACGAGATTACTTGTTCAATTTTTGATGGTAAACATTTACCTATCGTTTCAATTCGACATGCAGCTGAGTTTTTTGACTACAATGCAAAATACGATGATGTTAGTACAATTGAAGAAGTTATTGAACTTCCAACTGAAATTAAGGAACGTGTAAATAAAGCGTCATTGGCTTGTTATAAAGCATTAAAATGTAGTGTTTATGCAAGGGTTGATATGATGGTGAAGGACGGAATTCCATATGTAATGGAGGTTAATACATTACCAGGGATGACCCAATCAAGTTTACTGCCAAAAAGTGCAGATGCCGCGGGGATTAATTATAGTAAACTATTAGATATGATAATTGAAACTTCATTAAGAGTGAGGAAAGAAGAAGGTTTTTAAGATAATTATACAATTAAAACTTTTGATAGTTCCACGAAGTATGCTATGATAATTACAATACGACAACTAAATATTTATCCACTAGGGGGGCCTTTTGTAGGCTGAGATCAAACATAATTTTGAGACTCTTAGTACCTGATCTGGTTAATACCAGCGTAGGGAAGTGGGAAGACGATTATATTTAAAGAATACATTAATATTGTCTATTTCACTTTCTTTACGCCTGTAAAGAAAGTTTTTTTTGTTTTACAGATTTAATAACTGTGGATAAATACATATATTTTATACATTATTGGAGGAATTTAAATGACTTTTTCACAAACATTACGTAAAGAAGTAGATTCTATTTGGGAGGCAAGTTTTCATCATCCTTTTGTAAAAAAACTTGGTGAAGGTACGTTAGATTTGGCAAGTTTTCGTTATTACGTACTTCAAGATTCATATTATTTAAGTCATTTTGCTAGAGTACAAACTTTAGGAGCTGCAAAGGCTCTTGAATTAGAAACGACAGCTCGCATGGCACACCATGCTCAAAATACATACGAGGCAGAATTATCATTACATGAGAATTTCGCAAAGAAATTAGGAATTACGGAAGAAGAAAAAGGTCATTTTATCCCTGCCCCAACTGCATATGCGTATACTTCACATATGTACCGTGCGGCGTATGAAGGGCATTTAGGGGATATTATCGCAGCAATTTTACCTTGCTACTGGCTATATTATGAAATTGGTGAACGTTTAAAAGAATGTCAGCCAGAAGAGCCGATTTATAAAGAGTGGATTTCTGCTTATGGATCTGATTGGTTCCGTACTTTAGTTGAAGAGCAAATTACACGATTAGATACTATCGCTGAACTAGTGACAGAGTCTGATCGGAAGCGTATGAAACAGCATTTCATTATTAGTAGTCAATATGAATATTCATTTTGGGAAATGGCTTATACATTAGAAAAATGGCCAGTGGATACAGAAGTAAAAGATGTAATTGGATAAAGAGTAGAGGTATTGTTATACATATGTATGGATAATACCTCTTTATATGATTTCAAAAAAGGGGTATCGCAAAAAAGACGTATCAATCTAAGTGCGTCTTTTTTCAATTTTCTTCAATTAGCAATTTCATGGAGAGCTTGCTGAAAAAGTAGAATGAAAAGCCCTAATCAGGGCTTTTTTTGTAGGAATTTCTTAACCGTCATTGAGTCCTGTCACTAGTAGGTGTTTTGACGCTACGACGGACTAAATCGATTATTCGGCTAGTGAAGTATATAAAAAAGTTAGGAATATCTGAAGGTGCTCTCAGAAAGTATATGGAAGTGTTATAACGAGAGGCATTTACAGTACAGAAAAATCTAAGCGGCATACGGGAATACGTAGGATACGGCATCATGGTTATTGAGAAATGAATTGAACTTAGTAAGCATGAAGATATGACGCAAGCATTCACATTTTATAATTTCTATTTATAAAAATGAGCCCATAGTAAAAATAGGTATATGAACAAGGTGCACCGTCTAGTGATAGGTCATACTTTATAGGTGTACGTATTGAACTTAGTTTATAGCGTTATTTCTACTTAGATTTAACGAACAGAAATATTGGAAAGCATCGATGAGGTTAAAGTTTATAAACGGAGGTCATGAAAATGAATAAGTTTCAACAAGAACTACAAGCGTTAAGCCTTAATGATTACCAGTCTGGAAATATTGTGTATTGGGACCAGCAAAACCAATATCCATACTACTATTTTGAAGATGCTGCTCGTCGCTGTGGCGGTTGCGGTCGTTGTGGCGGTTGTGGAGGTCGTTGTGGTGGTGGTGGATTCCGTTGTGGTGGATTCCGTTGTATTGGTTGCTTCGGTTGTTTTGGTTGTGGCGGCTGTGGCGGCTGTGGCGGTTGTTCAAATTGTTTTAATGGTTTTAATGGTACCACTGATACTACTGGTACTATTGTAACATATGAATATTGATAAGAGAGAAAAGGAATCTACTTTGTAAAGCGTTATACAATTTTATAAAAGAGATAAATCAAAACACACGTAGCATCTTTTAATTTAGAGAGATAATTTATCCAACCTTTTATAAACATTGTGACTTTATTTCAAATCAAAAATCGAATGTCTTTTTATGTTTTATACTCTTGACGCACTCTTTGACTTTTATAAGCAGATTTATTGCACCAGAACCAAAAAGAAGAGCTGCTATCAGCCCTTCTTTCTCTTTTCTTTTTAAGATTGTAATTCTTATAGCCTGTATAATATCTGTCCATAAATGCAACCATGTCACCAAAGAATCCCCATTTACCTACATTTATCCAACCTTTAACAACTGCCGATTTTAATGCTTTTTTCCCCGCATCTTTACGATCTTTTGCTGTTATATCTGATTTTCTGCTCATTCTCATACTTTATATGAAATATGTGAAAATCAGTATGAATGGTGGAAGTGAGCGCAACTTTAAAAGCTATTTATTGGGATTAACAAATTTAATAATCTATTTTTATTACTATTGATTAATTTTGAAACGTAACAAAACTACGTAACTGTTTGTATAAAATGCACTGCTCTAGTATTGAAAATTTAGAACATGGAATAGGGTGCTTTGTTTCTACAAGCTGTTTTTGTTTTACTTCATATTACGATTTATAGACCGGGAATTACACTTTAAATGTTTATTACTGTAGCAGTTATGTTTCTTTCACTAATAGTGTTAGTGGATGTACCAATTCCCGTGGCATTCAGAGATAGCCTGTATACATAAGTACCAGGGGGAGGCGTATCTATCCAGACTATTGAAACGTTGTGTGTTAAATTTGTTGAAACATTTACTGGTTATTAAATATCTTCTTGAAGCTCCATCTGAACCGCAATAGTAAAGACGCCTCTTTTTAGAGCGAGAATTGAAGATACAGTAAATTCTGTAAGGGGACTTAGGGAAACATAATCAGATCTGAAAACTCCTTCTAACTTTACTATTTGATTAACGCCTACACTAATAGCTGGTAATACGAGGTTAGTTGGGCTAGTTGCAGGAATATGACTTTGGTTAAATGTAACTGAAACAATGCCAGGTGGTCCGGTGTTACCGGTCGGTCTAGTAGGGAATTGAAAAGGTTGCATAGGTGGGAGTGTTGGTCCAATCGAATTCTGGTTTAATGCAGCAGAAGATAAAAACTCGTCCAATATAATTCACCTCTAAAAAATTTATATTACTGATAGTAAATGTAGGCGTTGAGCAAAGTGACATGGACAAGCGGTTGTATGTTAAAAATTAAACAAAATAGTTATTTTATTAAAGAAAAAACATGCACAAAAATTGCGCATGTATAATAAAAAGCTATTTCTTGTCTATGTAAATATATGATTGGCTTATACAAACCGTGAGTGTGTTTGAGAAAAATGGTTATTTATTAACAAATATAAAGAGCGCTTTTAAGGCGCTCTTTAACCAAAACTAATATTAAAAAAGAATACCGCATGATATTTTATGTATGTTCTTAATAAATGTGCGGTTTTTAAACAAAATCCTTATTTTATCTTAAATAAAAAGAGCACACATATAAGCGTGCTCTCAAATAAGAAAGGTAGAATGCTATGAATGGAAAGCCTCGATAGAATAACATATACTTGTCCGGTTTAAATGTGAGAAGTTTTTAATAAAAACGCTATTTTAGTAAGGAACAAGTTTAAAAGGCCCTGATTGACACAGGACCTTTTAAAAGGGAACAACACTTGACATGTTAAAAATTATGACTGAAAGGTATTTTCATATTACCATTAGTGGGGTTTTAATTCCAATAATGGTTGTTGAGAAATAAAACCTTTATTTTGCACAACAAAGCAGCTAGCTGAAGTAGCTAATTGCTTTATTGTACAATTTTAGAAGTTCACTGGATACAGATATATGTTGTAACAAATAGTTACATCTATGGTATAAACAAATACCAAAATATTATGCAGGAAAGAAAACTAAATTAAAACTTCATTTTATAAAGAGAGAAGCACAAAATATTATATGTGTATCCAGTCAATTGAGTGCGTTTTTACTAACAAAGAGCATCTAGCAAAAGCTAACTGTTCGGTTCTCCAAGGGGGAACAAGGAGAAAGTAACTTAATGGGTTGTCTACATTATTGACGGAATCTGGAGGCTTATTCGGTCAAATAAAAAAGGTACTGTATATAAGTGCACTTTGGACCAAGTTTTTTATGGTAACAGTTATTGGTATTATGTGTAAGAACTAACGCGTATCTTGAAAATAATGATTATTTATTTAAATGTAAATTCATAATTAGAGTAGAATCGCATCAATACGCTCGCAGTTAACTACAGTGATATCTCCGTTTTCATCTATAAATGTAGCAAGGCGGGATCTATTATGGAATCCTACAAATATAGAAGCTTTTAATATTGTGCCGTTAACTAACAGCTGTTTTATTTTTTTTCCTAAGTAATATGTTTCTAAAAGATAGCAAATATTTTTAGAACTCTCTTTTTGGGTTGGGATAAAAGAACGTCGGTTATTTGGAAGAGATGTTAGATTAGGATTGAATACTTTGGGAGTAATAGCATAGTTGATGAAAACTGACATTTTTCCGGCTCCTCTATTTTATAATTTATATTGAAATATGCTGTGTGAAATAGGGCTTTTTTCAAAGCCCCATCTTTACTCTACTCAGCTTCAATTCTAAGCGCTTGAATATCACGACAGTCCAAAACAATTATAGAGCCAGGTTCTGTTGTGTTATCCACAAATGTTACACAAAAATTATCTGGATTAAAGTTAGTAAAAATAAGATCCTCTAGTGTTGTTCCTGTAAGGAAAACATCTACTTCTGTACCTAACTGTAATCTTTCTAATTGTTCGCAAACACATTTTGTATGCTCAGCCATATAAAAACACCTCCTTTTCTCAAATTACTATTAATATATGTATAAATTAAATAGAACGATTGGAGTAATAGCTTAGTAATATTAATTATTTTGCTAGTTAATATTTTTATAAAATAATCCTTTGAAATGAATATCGTCCGGCTAGAAAACTAGAGGACACCAATTCATTAAAGCAGCCAGCCATTAAAGCTGTTTTAGGAATAGGTGTCCTTTTTATTTTGAAAAGGGAGATGGGGAAATGAATGTGTTAAGAGATCAATTAAGTGAATAGAAAAAGTAATCGAAACAAATAAAGAAGAAAAAAAATATAGAGTTCAAGTGGTTGTGAGATAAATTGAAAATAGAAATTGATAATTAAAAAGATAAATAATTAAAAATTTGGATGTAGTGAATGCAAATGAAATTAAAATTAAAAAGGTATAATTTTAATTTTTAAGTTAAGTATAGAAAAGAAATGAATCATCTAGATATAAAGAAAGGATGGATTTTTGCAATGAGCTCAAATGAATCAAATTTCAGTTTTACCAGTAACAAAGATATTGTAAAGTACCTTAATGTAAGAAAAGACCCTGTTGATTTAAGAGACAAAATATTTCGGAGTTACTTGTTTAGTAATGAGGCGGATTTGCCAACGCAAGTCGATCTTCGTCCTAAAATGTCAGGTATAGTAAACCAATGGAATATAGGTTCTTGTACGGCGAATGCAATTGTTTCAGGGTTAAGAGAATACCTATTATTACAATCAGGTCGTCCATTTACTTGCTTATCTCGTTTGTTTTTATATTATCATGAGCGAGAAATAGAAGGACATATTCAGGAAGATAGCGGAGCGAATGTTCGTGATGGTATGGATGTTCTTAAAAAAATTGGGGTATGTCCTGAAGAGGATTTTCCTTATACTGAGAATTTTAGAGATAAGCCATCACCAAAGGCTGAATCAGATGCAACGCTTTATAAAATTGGAACCTACCATCGTATTCAAGATTTATCGGGATTAAAGGCTGCACTTGCCCATGGATTAGTTGTTGTACTTGGATTTGCTGTGCCAAAATCTTTTATGTCAGAAGAAGTTAAAAAGACTGGTATAGTTCCGGTATCAGGAACAGATGATGTAATTGTTGAAGATGGTCAACAGGCAGGACATGCTGTTTGTGCTGCTGGATATGATGATAATAAGAAAACTGTTATTATTCGAAACAGCTGGGGAGAAGAGTGGGGAGATAAAGGATATTGTTATTTCCCATATGAATTATTTGAAAATGGAATTGTACAAGATATGTGGACAGGTCGTTAATTAGATAAAGAAGTGGAAGTATGGAAACAATAAAACACGTTATACATGTTACGGGTAGTATAAAAGAGCTTGAAAAAGATGTGGAAATAAAGGGAGTCAGGTTTGTTACCTACAACGGAAAAAGATATGAGTAATATTTTTATACAAGCTGGTATTTTAAGTGAACGAAAAACAAATATAGTCCGGCTAGAAAACTAGAGGACACCAATTCATTAAAGCAGCAATTAAAGCTGTTTTAGGAATAGGTGTCCTTTTTATTTTGAAAAGGGAGATGGGGAAATGAAGGTATTTAAGGATCAGCTACGTGAGTGGAAAAAGCAATCAAAATCAGCAAAGAAGAAAGGCAAGAAAAAGCGAAAAGAGAAATTTAGTACTCATGAAATTGAGGATTTGATGGGGGTGCATAGACCTTGTTATGAACGCAGACGTGGAGCATTAAGACAAAAGTAATTTAAAAATAAAAAGGAGTGGTCTTACATGACTAAACAATTATCTTTCTTACCAAAAATTGATAGAACAGCGACACAAGAGGAATTAGAAGGTGTGTTGGAAAGTGTACGTATACATAGACAATTTGGGATGATGCGTAAAGAAATGAAAGTCACTCCTTCTTATGAAATACGTGAGCACGGTCCTACACATACAGTTGGTAAGCTGTTAGAAGATGTTGCTATAGCAAATATTCAACAAAGCAAACGAGAAGAGTGGCTTGAAAGAATGTCAGTACGTATTGATCAGTTTCTAAATCGATTAGGGAACGGACGTGCAGGAAGCATTCAAAGAGATATTATTTATAAACGTTTTTTTAGAAGAAGAAGACGTATGTGATTACATGGTTTATAACGAAATAGGGATGTCTGAGCGTACTTATCGACGTTGGAAGTATAAAGCATTTTATAAACTTGCTTTTGCACTTGGATTAGAAGTTTACGAGACAGAAGAAACGGGAGGTATTGAATAATGAATTTCGTTCAACCAATACGTGATCCGGAGCAAATACAACAGATTAAAGAATATCTGAAGGAAAACAATGAACGTAATAATATTTTGTAAGAAATCATTTTGCAGTTATCTATTTAGTAAATAAATTAAAATTTCATAATAAAAAAGCTCACTACTTATATAAAAATAGATAAGTAGTGACTTTTTTTATTATGAATAATGATAGATTATGATAATTAGAATTATATGAAATATGATTTTTATTATATTTTTATCTGTTGGTGTATATAAGTTGTTCTTATTCTTCTTGGATTTCAAATGAAATTTCTTTAGCTGCTTCTAAAGCTATTTTTTTAGCTTCTGCTTTAAAATCGGCTGCTGCTAAAACGTATCCACATCGATGTCCCATTGATGTAGGTGGTTTTAAGTTAGTTCCTTTTTTAGGTTTTATAAAAACTTTCTCTACACCAGGATATTTAGAACTACGATTTTTTCCTGTAACTCGAATTAGTTTTCCTGTAGATTTAACTGTTAGGTAATGAGCGTACACATATTTATAATGTTTTTTTACTAGTGAAGGTTTATTTCCTAACATTAACCGAATAGTCTCTTGCACTAAGTTAATTCCATGCCCAATTTCAATTATGTCATTCATTGCTCCACCTGATATTCTGGGATTTATCTCAATTAATTTCCAAACATTATCTATTCTCCGGAGTTCTAGATGACACGCTCCATTTTTCATATTAAAAGCCTGAATAACAGAATTAATTGCATTGAAAAGACTATTATATAGTCTTTTTTCTACCCTTCCTAGTAAAGAATAACCAGTAACAATAAATCGTTCAAAAAATGTAATTTCTTGTTCAATTACTGCTATAATATGGACTTTTCCATCTTGAACTAAAATTTCAACTAAGTACTGAGGTCCATCTATATATTCTTCAAGTAAAATCTCTTCATTAGGTAGTTTGTTTAAAAGACTTTGTATAGATAAAATTAATTGATCTTTATTTTTTACTAATAATACATCTTTTGATCCTGTTGATTTAGGGGATTTCACAATAAGAGGGAAATTTATCTTATTATTTTTTTTAAAAAAAGATGATAATGATTCTGTTGGTTTGTAAATTGAATAGTTGAGTGAGATTGGTAAATCTTTAAGTACATTACGAGTTAATATTTTGTTTTCCATATGATGGATAGCTTTAGTAGATACAATATTTGAGCAAAATTTTTCTGATAAACGTGCAGCCATATAAACATAAGGGTCAATAAAACTAAAAATCCCTTTTATGTTTTTTCCTGATTTATTCAATTTTTCAATTGTTGTAAGTATATTATCATAGTCATTTATATCAGTGAAAATCATCTGATGTACATCAGGGAATATAGTGCGTTCATTAATAAATTTTGTTTTTTTAGTTAATAAAACAGTAAAGAAATTAAGTTTTTCAGCTGCTTTGATTGCTTCCCTACTTGATCCGGATTTATTTGTTTCAATGAAAACGATAGTATCCATTTTATGTCACCTTAACCTTTATCATTTATCATTTTATAAAACCTCAGGTTTATTATTTCTATAGGTAGAATATTAAAATGAGGTTAAGCTTGTTCCGGATTTTTCGAAAAATGGTTGAATGAGGGAGAACATGAATATATATATAATGAATTTGATATTTGTTTTGAAAAAGATTTTTAGAAAGAAGGGAAGAAGAACTAACATGACTATAATTGGTATGCTTCATCATCGGAAAGATCCGAATGACGTAAAGAAAGCATATACTTACGCTGCTGTAGCTAAAGCTGAAGGTGTGGATTTTTTTTATTTCACTTTAGGGAAAGTAAATTTAGAAACGAAGAAGATTTTAGGTAAAACTTATGAAAATGGTAAATGGATTGAAAAAGAATTTTCTTTTCCAGATGTTATTTATAATGCAAGTGTTCATATTAGTGATAAAACTCAGCAAATCTATGATTATCTGCATGACAAAGTTCCTTTTACAAGTCATTCAATTGGAAATAAATTAAGTGTATATAACAGAATAAATAGAGCAAAAAAATTTAAGCAATATCTTATTCCTTTTTATGAATTAAATGATGTTAATAAGTTTTTTGACTTGATTAATTGTTATGAAAAAATTATTATTAAACCTATTTCTGGACATCAAGGTAGTGGTATTGTTTTCATTGAAAAAAATGGAATAGATTACAGTATGAATGAGTCAGAACAAATTTCAACTATTAATAAAAAACAATTACGGAGCTTTATATTGGATAAAATTCAAGAGCAAGGATACATAGTTCAGCAGTTTATCTCATGTCAAATGAAATCTGGTCATGTTTATGATTTTCGATTGCATGTTCAAAGAAATGGGGAAGGTAGGTGGGTTGTTACTTCTATATTCCCGAGAATAGGTCCATTAGGAAGTATTGTATCAAATATGGCTAAGGGTGGTTATAGTACTTATTTAGATGTTTTTTTAAAATCGGAGTTTGATAACGATTGGTATAATATTAAAAGGTATTTAGAACGATTCGCAGTAACTTTTTCTAACCATTTTAATTCTTTATTTAGGGATGTATTATTTGATGAGCTAGGAATTGACGTAGGGATTGATAAAGATCAAAAATTGTGGTTATTTGAGGTGAATTGGAGACCAGGGGTACCTAATATATTTAATCTTGAATTAGATGTAGCTAGAAATTTAATTCACTACGCTAGATATTTGGCTGATAGATCTAAATAAGAAAAGGAAAGTAGAAAAATAAAATGAAACCTTTATATACCAATGTTTCTACTAATCTCTCTTTCTATATCTCCTGTAAGATTATTCTCTATGCATCCCGAAATTTGGCGGATGTTGGACTGTCGTCAAGTCGACGTACCTCAAATGAGCAAAATACCGGAATCTGATAATACATCCTTCATTGTGAGCGGGGGCACATATTTATAAAAAAATACGCTTGTCCAATCCATTATCATTCTCCAGTCATTTAATATTACAAAGGGGGGAGAACATGGAAAACAATGAAGAAATCACGTTTCGATTTGTAAAAAAAGATGGAGAAGAAATTAATTTGGGAAATCTTGCTGGTAAACGAAAAATTGTCATTGTCATTAATAATCAGATAACATTTGCACCAAATACAACACAAATTGCCAGTGGGGCCGGACAAAATAGTGCAGCAGGAAGTAATGCAGCAATAGATTCATCGAATACCCGACAGCAACAAACGGTGGGCGCGGGAGGCGAAGCCATAAATAAGGGAATTAGTGGGGACCAGATTGAGCCGCATAAAATGAAAAAAGAAACTTCGAATGAAGAGGAAGAATTTGTAATTGTCATCAATAATCAAATTAATAAAACCCGTAAGGAACAGGCTAGTGCTACTCAAGTGGCAAGTGGTGGTGGAGATGACAGTGCAGCTGGAACCAACGCTGCTATCGAAAGTTCTAATACTAAACAGCAACATGCAGTAGGAGGAGGAACGGATAGTTCGGCAGTAAATGCAGGCGAAGAAGGCGACCAAATAGAAAAATGCGATTAAAAAAAAGAAGCTGTAGTTATTTTACAGCTTCTTTTTTTTTAAGGAAATACAAGTTTTAGATAGGAGATGAACAAGATTATTGCTTCATAGTTACCCATGTTTATCGTACTGTGTAACTCAAAAAGGTAAGTGATATGAAACAATGAATAATAAGGGCTATAGCATTTGGCTTAGTTACACACAATATAAGATATGGGTAAGTGAAGAAACGGCATAAAAAGAAGCGTAGTTCGTCAAATGGAAGTAATGCTCCATTACCATCAAGTTAAGAAATTCATTGTATCCGTTTTTATGTAATTGTTATTGATTTTAAAAAATAAAAAATCGCTTTATTAAAGGCGATTCATAATGTATTCATTTTGCATTCTTTTGATAAATAAATATCTTTTAAAATTAAATACAATGTTCTACATTAACGTGTTTCTGGATCTTTGTCTTTTTTTCTAAGACCAAATAATCCTAGTAGTCCCAATAAACCAAGCCAAGTCCAATTATTATTTTTATTACGATTATCATTTAAATCATTTGTCGTATTTACATTTCGAGTTCTCACATCATTATTAACTCTATTTGTGTTATAGTCATTAACTCGAGTTGTAATATTATTATCGTTAACTCTATTCGTATTATATCCATCGTATTCAGCATGGACGCTTGTACCAAAAACCGTAATAGTTAGTAAAAGGGCACCTAAAATAGATGAAAGTTTTTTCTTCATGATTTTCCCTCCTTTCGTATTTAATAATGTCTCCAGTTCCTTTAGACAATATTCGGTTGAAAATATATAAAACCATGTACATGTTCTACAATCAGATCAAGCATAATACCTAAATAAATTTCAATCGATTCTTTATGGCTGTTGTATTAAAGTAGTCTAGGGAAATAAAGGTTATTAGCGAATTAAAATAAGTGGCAGATTCATGACTGCTTTTTGGCAGTAAATGTGCCGGTTGTTTTGAAATCAAAGTGATATATTTGTATTGTGAGAAATGATGGAAAACATTGCTCGCAAAATTCCTTATAACTGAAAATGGATCGTCATAACCGGTGGCGATGGGTGTAGATTGGATGAACAGTTGTTTCTTGTTTTCACATTCAATTGCAATTCACGTTGTGTAAACGGAGAAGGTCTTTTGCTCTTCTTCCAGGGACTTAATAATGTTTGTGTAGATAAATGTAAACAACATTAGGTGGTTGGAAGAAGAATAAAACTTCATTTACCGGATTTATAGTTATAAAATTATGATGAAAGGGAAGTTGGTGCACAGTTGCCCCTTCATAATGAAAAAATAGTATATTACCTTTCTTAATGTACATATTAAGTAAAGTGTTTAATATCACACATAAAAGGCGGGGTAATATGAGTGAAAATAAGAAGAATGAAGAATTGAATAAGATAAAGAAGTATTATTTTAATGAGGATAATCAGCCGGTAGCTGGTATAGAGTTAACTTTGCCGCCTGATATAGGAAGCTTGTTAGACCCGAAATCAGTTAATGATGAAAGTAAAGATATTGATAATGAATAAGTTTAATTTAAGCATCCATTCGGGTGCTTTTTATTATGTAAAAAGATAAGGGGTGAGGGTAGATGGATAACGATTTACAAAATAAGATTGATGTACTCGGTCTTCAAGCTGTGGATGAAGCAGCTTATAACAAAGATCTAAAACCTCACGAGGAAACATACAAGCGAGCGAAGATAGATATTAATCGTTTTGAAAATTACAAACTGTATGATGGGGTACACATGCTCTATTCTATTGAATATATCGAACGAACTCCAATAGAAGAGTTATTAAATCCCATAAGGCTAATGCTCACTATAAAAAGATTAATCGCTTGCAGAAATTTAACATACTAGAAAAAACTAGTGTTATTACAAATGAAAAAATCCCTCTTTCAAGATTATCAGATTACAGAATCGGATGTGATGAAACGAATAGTCATAAGAAAACTGTAGAAGAAATTTTGGAAGATTTAAAGAATGGGGAAACAAGAAAAGCTGTATTTACAGGAAATCAAGGGACGGGAAAAAGATTCCTAGCATACAGTATGCTTCATGAATTAAATCAATATTTCTGGGATATCAGTCAGGAAGAAGAAAACTATCATCTTATGAAAAGTTGTCTATATGTTGAATTAGAAACAATAACAAGGTTGATTATGGATTCTTTCGATGATAAGAGCGGCAAATATACTCTTCAATATTTTGTTCAATTAATTGGACAAGCTGATTTTGTTGTATTAGATGATCTTGGTGCAGAAAGCGGGTTAACTGATTCGAATAGACAGGCATCGGATTTCATTCAACGTCTTTTATATGCAGTATCAAATACTAGACAAGGAATGAGTACATTTACCACTACAAACTTTACTGGAAAACAACTTTTTAATAAATATGATGCTAAAACAGTTAGTCGTTTATTAGGTGATTCAGAGGTTTTGAAATTCACAACAGCTGATCAAAGGCTTGCAAATTTAGGTTTCTAATAAGGAGGAATAAACATGTGTGCAATATGTAATGGTACAGGAATTATTCGTAAAGAAACTTATCCAGGTGTAATTGAAACAAACGGTTGTAAGTGTGAAGTAGCAAAGCAACAACAAGAGGAAAACCAAAAGCGCTGGGAAGCATGGTTAATAAAATTCGAGCTAATGAAACAAGAGTTACAACGTAATCAACATCAAAAAGTTAGCTAACAAGAAAAAAGGAGGATTTCAGTCGTATGAAGCTTGCGAAAATTGAAATTGATGTTACGGATAATAAAATTTATGTAGTTAAAAATGGAGAGGTTACTCCGCTGAATCCTCCAGCAACAGGATTCGGAGAACAAGTAATTACTTGGCAAGGCGGAAAAGTTGATCGTGTATCAACTACAATCACAGAAAAAATCAAATAACTGGGGATGCGATTATGAAGCAATTAACAATTGATGATGTTATAGGCAGTTTTAACTATAGCGCGATAAGTACCAGTGAAAAGTTTTTGAATCCAAGCTATGAAGTGCATTTCTATGATAAAGAGGAACGGCAAAAGATGGATTGCTTTGATGCTAGGAGTGAAGCTGAAGCTTGGAATGCAACGTTAGAAGAGCATGGTAAAGGTATTCAGAAGATTAGGGTAATTCATTCGAATCGTAACAGAGCTGAATTTTTGGCACTAGATTAGGAGGGGGAACAAATGACCTTAAATCGCTGGTTAACTAATGAAGAATATGAAGTAGCTAAATCTAATGGTATTAGTAGAAGAGCTCTTTACATGAGAGTTTACACATATGGATGGGAATTACAAGAAGCGTTAACAATACCGCCAAGAGCATACTGGCATTTTGGCGAAGGGAAATTCAACAAGTTATTAATAGTAGCGAAAGAAAACGGAATTATTCCTAGTACGTTTTATGGGAGAGTCAATAGCGGATGGAATCCACAAGAAGCAGCGACTATTCCTGTTCGTAAACAAAATGATAGAAAAGATTGGGCTAAGATAGCTCAAGAAAATGGAATTAGTGCTAGTACTTTTAGATCAAGAGTAGCAACTTACGGATGGGATCCAATGAAAGCAGCTACAACACCAGCTAGGAATAAAAAAGCAAAGAAAAATATTAGTTAAAGGGAGTAGATGGAAATGAAAGTAATGGAAAATGGTGTATATGCAACAACTAAATTAGTTAGTGAATCAAAGGGAGGACAAGCTGTAATGAATATCAATCAAATCTGTGAATTAGATCAATATCAGGAAGCAACATTACGTACATGGAATGCAAATAATGATTTCGGTGGACGTGTTTTAAATGCAGCATTAGGGCTTACGGGAGAAGCTGGTGAGGTTGCTGATATCGTAAAAAAAGCTATATTTCATGGTCATGGATTTGATCCGGCTCATTGTCCAGAAGAAGAGAACGGGAATACTCATAAATTAGCTTTAGAGTTGGGAGACATCTTGTATTACATTGCAATCATGTCTCACGAAATGGGATATACCTTAGAAGATATTGCACAAATGAACATTTCTAAACTGGAAAAAAGATATCCAAATGGTTTTAGCAGGGAAGCTAGTCAAAAACGTATTGATGTGAAGTAAGATCAAATTTGAATTTTGTAGAAAAAAAGCACTATTAGAATAGTGCCCAACTTCAATTCACAGGAGTATTATGAGGAAACTTACGTAAGTAGCTTAAGTTTCTCTGTAATAATTATGAATCTGTGATTCGAAAAATGATTATCTTTTAAAGGGAATTTAAGGGGTATTGGTATATGTTGAAATCTTTGTTGAAAATGTCTTTAACTAATATGATAGTTTCGGCATTGTAAAAACTATCATATTAATGGGAATTAATTAAAGAATACTGTATGTCAGATTGTTGCTAATGTTATCCATCCAATTGTAAGGATAATATATTTTAAGATTTTCATTATGGTAATAATGCGCCACTAAAAAAATTACTACTACCTACAGTTAAAGTTCCGCTTTCTGCTGCAGAAAATTGTATATCTATTGTTTGGCCAGCTAATAAATCAATAATAGTTGTAATTTCAAGTTGAGGTGTACCACCAGTAGTAATTGTTCCTGTTTGGCTAGCAACTGATACTAAATTTTTTCTTATAGTTATTCTTAGAGTAGAAGTCGTACCTAAGGTTGGATTAAATCCTATACTGGCACTGAATAAATAGACCCCATTTATAGGAGCTGTAAATGTATTCGTTACTGAAGAATACCCTCCACCATTATTAAATATTATACTACCATACGATACTTGAATATCTGCAGGAGGAGTAAAAGGCTGTGCAACATTTTTTTCTGCACGAAAATTAATGTTAAATGTGGATCCGGTAGGTCCAGTGATGCCGGTAGGTCCAGTGATGCCGGTAGGTCCAGTGATGCCGGTAGGTCCAGTGTCGCCAGTAGGTCCAGTGATGCCGGTAGGTCCAGTGTCGCCAGTAGGTCCAGTGATGCCGGTAGGTCCAGTGTCGCCGGTAGGTCCAGTAATACCGGTAGGTCCAGTGTCGCCAGTAGGTCCAGTGATGCCGGTAGGTCCAGTAATACCGGTAGGTCCAATGTCGCCAGTAGGTCCAGTGATACCAGTAGGTCCAGTGTCGCCAGTAGGTCCAGTGATGCCGGTAGGTCCAGTGTCGCCGGTAGGTCCAGTAATACCGGTAGGTCCAGTGTCGCCAGTAGGTCCAGTGATGCCGGTAGGTCCAGTAATACCGGTAGGTCCAATGTCGCCAGTAGGTCCAGTGATACCAGTAGGTCCAATGTCGCCAGTAGGTCCAGTGATACCGGTAGGTCCAATGTCGCCAGTAGGTCCAGTGATACCGGTAGGCCCAGTGTCGCCGGTAGGTCCAGTAATACCGGTAGGTCCAGTGTCGCCAATAGGTCCAGTGATACCGGTAGGTCCAGTGTCGCCAGTAGGTCCAGTGATACCGGTAGGTCCAGTGTCGCCAATAGGTCCAGTGATACCGGTAGGTCCAGTGTCGCCAGTAGGTCCAGTGATACCGGTAGGTCCAGTGTCGCCAGTAGGCCCAGTGTCACCAGTAGGTCCGGTAATGCCAGTAGGCCCCGTATTACCAGTAGGTCCCGTGACACCAGTCGGCAGAGTAAATGATGGGATTGGTGGGAATGTAGGTCCGACTAGGTCTGGAGAAATCAATATTTCAGATTTTATTTTAGGCGAATTAAATCTGTCTCTCCTAGATATACGTGATCGATTGAATTTATCTTTTCTAGTCATATGTATATCATCCCTTCTTAGAATATCTGATAATACCCAATAGATGCATGATATGAATTGGGTGTGATTATATTCTGAGATAATAAGAACAAATTTTTCTAATCTAATTTTAAAACTCAGAACTAAACAAAAGCGTTATTTTACAGGAAAAGAACAGCTAGCAAAAGCTAACTGCTCAATAGTTTCATATTTTACGCAGGGATGAAATAGTGAATCTAATGTAGTATAGCTTATATAAAGGTGAATATCATTCGTATGTTGATCATAAAGGGATACGTTCAATATATGGGCGCATATGGTGATTTTCTAATATGAAAAGAGAGCCAGGGGGCCCTTCTTTAATAGTTATTGGATTCGCTAGAAAAACGAAAAGCTTCAGATATATTAATGCATTAAAAATTTTGTGAACATGAAGTGCAAGGTCCACCAGTAGGTTGGAATACAACATTATCAACAAAAGCTGTTGCGCCTTCTCCACCCGTAGCTAAGTTTTGGAAACTAATACATGCTGTAGTTACATCAGCAGGTATACACACAACAAGGGTATAATGTTGGAAGCCAGCTTGTTGTTGATTTGCAACAGGTACAATGTGCGGAATGTTTAATGGTCCAAGTGTTGTAGGGTTAGGAGGACATCCTTGACCAAGTTCTGGAAACGATACAGAAGCAACAAGGAGTGCTCCATCTCTTATATCCCCAGCAAAAGAAAGGGTAAAGCAACAACCTTCGCCCACATCAACAGATTGGGTCATAATTCCTCCAGGTCCAATAGAAACAGCTAAAGCACTCAAGGATCCATTTGGAAGAAAACGACCGCTGTGCGCATTTGGAAATCCTACTTCTGAAACATTTCCCGTTACAATCCATCCTGGAACTGGAGTACCTGGTGTTGCAGGTTCATCAAATCCAGGGTTATCAAGAACATTCGTACATGGGCAACATGCCGTAGCAGCTGGTCCCGTAGGTCCCGTAGGTCCTGTAACTCCTGTAGCCCCGGTAGGTCCAGTCGGCCCGGTAGGTCCAGTCGGCCCTGTTGGTCCAACTTGAGGTGGGGGTACAGGGGGGAGAAAACACTCACATGGAATATGAAATTTCTTTTTAAATTCACTCATTTTTACACCATCCTTATCATTCACCCACTTACACACTACAACTTATGAATTGGTTAACAAACAAGTATAAGAAAAAGGCCCTTGAAAATTAAAATAAATAAAAAAATAAGCCCTTATGTCACAAATATAAACCCATTCCATAATATATAAGGAACATGGGTTCACTTCAAAAAGCTATTAATATATATATATAAGGGAGTCCGCTTCCTAAATCAATATCGTTGAACCTGTTGCTCCTGTTGCTTCTGTTGGTAAAGTGAATGACGAAGAATAGATATGAGAGTTGAATCGATTAAACTTGATTCAACAGCAACTCCATGTAAAACAATATTTTTTTCATTCATACCTTTACCTTCTATGATTGCTCGCCATAGGAGGTAAAGGTTGCAAAAAGCAAATCACGAAGTCGGAATGTAATTATATGGAAGTTTAAAGATTGTTAAGGGGAATTAAAGAATGTATCGAAGTGAATGGAAAATGCAAGAAGAATTATACGATCATAGTAGTTAGATAATATACGATGGTGAATGGGTTGAAGTGGACAAGCAGTTTTATTTTATAAATTAAATAAAAATTTCATTTTATTAAGTTGGAACATAAAAAGAGCACTTAGTAAAGTGCCCTCTTGACGAGACCCATTTTATAACGACTATTTTATAAAGAACGGAACTTTAAGTTTTATTCAAGGGATAGATATTCATAATTTTTAAGTAAACGATAATATCTATGTAATGCACTGAATATTTAAAGTTTATAAGAGCGAAAGGAGGTATAGGTGGTATGGATAAAAAGGATACCAGGGTGGTTAGGGTATTTATAGCAAGTCCATTTTTTAATGATGAACAACTTAACAGGGTAAAGAGGCTAGAAAGAGCCCTTAGTAGCAATCCTTTTGTTGCAGATATTTTTTCAGCTAGGTTTTATCAACATGAACATTTAACTTTTGGATTTACGGAGTGGAGAACTGTAGTTTTTCATAATGATTTAAAATATTTAAGAAGAGCGGATGTAGTAGTGGCAATTCATGATTTTGTGAATGGATGTGTAGATAGTGGCACGGCTTTTGAACTTGGTTACGCATATGCATTCCAAAAGCCTATTATTTTGATAAAAGAAAAAGAAAGTATACCTAATCTTATGTTAATTGAAAGCTTACATGCCTATCTGGCAAATGTAGAAGATATTGTGACGTATGACTTCATTAATATGCCACGTATTCCATATAAAGGGCCGCTGGAGTGAGTTTTTCCAGTCTCTTAGATGTATTAAGAGACTGGAAAGACTCAACAAAATAATCCTTTTGTTTAAAGAAAAACAAGCTACCACGTTACATTGATTGGACATCTTTTCTAAGTTATTCTTAAGAGGATGGGAATAGAAAGATTATCTTCGAGAGGAAAGGGATTAATTTATGTTAGGAAATTGGTTGGATAAATTAAAAGAACCTAAATGTATACATAGATATAAACTTATTAAAAGTCAAGACAGTGAAGATTTTAAAACCGGTAAGATGGGGATAGTTAGTTATTATAAATGTGAAAAGTGTGGGAAAGAGAAGGAAATCAGCAAATATACTAATGATGTTAATAGTGACTATTGGGATATTTAAGATAAAAATCGAATAAAGTCCGGCTAGAAAACTAGAGGACACCAATTCATTAAAGCAGCAATTAAAGCTGTTTTAGGAATAGGTGTCCTTTTTATTTTGAAAAGGGAGATGGGGAAATGAAGGTATTTAAGGATCAGCTACGTGAGTGGAAAAAGCAATCAAAACCAGCAAAGAAGAAAGGCAAGAAAAAGCGAAAAGAGAAATTTAGTACTCATGAAATTGAGGATTTGATGGGGATGCATAGACCTTGTTATGAACGGAGACGTGGAGCTTTAAGACAAAAATAATTAAAAAATAAAAAGGAGTGGTCTTACATGACTAAACAATTATCTTTCTTACCAAAAATTGATAGAGCAGCAACGCAAGAGAAATTAGAAGGTGTTCTTGAAAGTGTGCGTATATATAGACAGCTCGTAATGATTCGTAAAGAAATGAAAGTCATTCCTTCTTATGAAATGAGAGAACACGGTCCAACTTATACAGTAGGGAAGCCTTTAGAGGATGTAGCAATCGCTAATTTACAACAAAGTGAGCATGAAGAGTGGTTGGAGTTAATGTCATTCCGTATTAATCAGTTTTTAAGTCGCTTAGGTAATAGTTATGCAGGAAAGATTCAGAGAGACATTATAAATAAGCGTTATTTAGACGAAGAAGCCGTATGTGATTATATGGTTTATAACGAAATTGGAATGGCTGAACGTACATATCGCCGTTGGAAGTCCAGGGCATTTTATAATTTAGCTTTTGCTCTTAGATTAGAAGTTTATGAAACTGAAGGAACTGGAGGGAATGAATAATGAACTTCGTTCAACCAATACGTGATCCAGAAGAAATACAGCAACTAAAAGAGTATTTTAAGGAAAAGAGCTTACGTAATTACATCCTCTTCATTATAGGTATTAATACTGGCCTGAGAATCTCTGATATTTTGAAACTGAGGGTAGGAGATGTCAAAGGTAGTCATATATCTATGAGAGAAAAGAAAACAGGGAAACAGAAACGAATACAAATTACTGCAGCACTGAAAAGAGAACTTAAATGGTTTATTGAGGTAAGGAAAGATAATGAGTACCTATTGCAAAGTAGACAAGGTAGGAATCGTCCAATTGGTCGTAGTATGGCATATAAGATATTAAGCGGAGCAGCGGCGGAGTTTGGATTAGATGAAATAGGAACACATACGTTGAGAAAAACCTACGGGTATCACATGTACATGCAAACGAAAAACATAGCATTGCTCATGGAGATATTTAATCACTCGTCAGAGAAGGTCACGTTACGTTATATAGGTGTAAATCAAGATGCAATGGATAAGGCAATGACTAGGTTTAAAATTTAATCATTGGTTTTTCTTTTGCGCTAGTTTAAAACCTTAGTCTAATTGCGATTGGATTACCATATCAAAAAAATGAATGTTACGTTAAGACACATTTTAGACAGAAAATCATTAGTTCTCTGAAGGACTACCATTATCAATCTTGTTTTATTGGATAATCTTGAGAAAATATTTATCTGGATAAAAAATTAACATTTTTTCAATTTCCTGTAATTATAATTAAAGGTATTCTGTTAGTGTTATACAAATGTATCTTTCAATCTATTCCATGTATGAATCTAGTCTGGCTATCAACAGAATATTCCACACACAATTGAAAAAGGGGGAAAGTTTATGCAAAGAATTTTAAAATTCCTGATCATGTCCGTTTTTTCTTTGATTTGTGTTTTGTATGTTCAAACGAACGCTTTTGCCGCACCAGCATACGAGGGAGTTGTCAAAATGAAGCAGCCGTCAGGCGAAACTTTTGAAGGCTCGTTACATGGAGATGAATGGTTCCACTGGGTAAGTACAAAGGATGGCGACATACTTTTACAAGATCAGAAGGGATATTGGAATTACGCTGAGCTTACATCAGATGAACTGAAATCAACGGGTACAAAATATAAAATCGATAAGAAGCCTTCAATGGCGGTAAATGAGGACAATTTGAATAAATGGATAAAAAAATACAACCCTCAAGCAAAGAAAAAACAGGAGCACATGAATAAGTTACAAAAAGAATCACCAAAAAATATTGATGGAACTGTCACTCCAGTTGTAGGAACCAAAAAATTACTTGTTTTGTTAATTGGGTTTACAGATGTTGATATTGCATATAACGATAACGACTGGAGTAACAAATTCTTTTCTACAAATCAAAAGTCAGTTAAGAATTACTATAATGAAGTAAGTAACGGAAAAGTACAGATAACTCCAGCTCCTGAAACATATGGTACTCAAAATGATGGAGTAGTTAAAGTGAAATTAGATTACGCTCATCCGAGTACATCGGGAAAAAGTATGGGTACGGTTATAACAGATGCACTGGCTAAAGCTGATTCTCAAGTGAATTTTGCTAGTCTTGATACTAATAATGATCAAGTCATTGACTCTAAAGATGGCTTCTACATTGTAAGTTTTCTTGCTGGTAATGAACAGGCTGCTCCTGGTGCCCCACTTCCTTATATTTGGGCACATCAGTCGTATGCTCCCAATACAAATCACGATGGTGTTACTGTATCAGGCATGTATACGGCGCAGGGTGAAAAACAATATGGTCATATGGCAACGATTGGTATCCCTGCGCACGAGTTAGGTCATTCCTTTGGTCTTCCAGATCTATATGGTGATAATAATCGTGTGGGTAGCCTAAGTATAATGGGTAATGGATCTTGGAATAATCTTCAAGGAGAAGATTATGGAGCTACACCCGGTCATATGGATGCTTGGTCAAAAGTAAAATTAGGATTTGTAACACCAAATGTAGTAAATACCACTAATAACTTTACTCTAAATGCGATTCCAAATAACTATAATGTGTTAAAGATTCCTTTAAAGGATAATACGTATTTTTTAGTTGAGAATCGCGCAAAGGTTGGGTATGATGCGAGCTTACCAACAAATTCTGGTGGTATTGCGGTTTGGCATATTGATGAATCCATGAATAATAATTCCAGTGATCCTCATCCCTTCATTGATATAGAGCAATCAGTCAGTGAATACCAAGACCCGTTCTATTACACGAATCAAAATCATGCTGCTTCCTTTGGTCCAGACACCAATCCGAATAGTAATACCTATACGGGAGAAAAATCAGGAGTAACGATTACAACTACAAGTACAAGTAATTCTGCTATGAATGTAGCAGTCACAACAAAAGAAGCTAGTTTAATTCCGCAAACAAACTGGACACTAAAATATGTAGATAGCTATAATTGGTACAATTTAGGTACGTATGCCTTTGATGGAAACAAAGACACATTTTGGCATACAAACTGGAGCCCCGTAGCTCCAATGCCGCACGAGATTCAAATTGATTTAGGTGCAACTTATAACCTCTCCAAATTCAGCTACTTGCCAAGGCAAGACGGCCAAATTAACGGAACGATTAAGGACTATGAGTTTTACGTCAGTAGTGATGGAGTAAACTGGGGAACAGCGGTATCCATAGGTGCTTTTGCAAACAATACTAACTTGAAAGAGGTCAGCTTTGCAAACAAGACAGGTCGTTATATTAAACTACGTGCATTAAGCGAGGTAAACAACAATCCATGGACAAGTGCCGCTGAAATTAATGTATTTGGAGTGGTTCAATAATATATTTGTGAGGTTATCTAATTAAATCATTGATACGCTAGTTCAAAAGGTTATCATCTGCTGAGGGTTCGCTCAGCATTTGATAACCTTTTTGTTCTATACTAGCCAATATGCAAAAGAAAAATATGGATTGATAAAATTCATATTTTTAGCTTGATAGCAATGTGGTGGTATTCCTTACAGTTACTCATAAATTTTGTACTATGTAACTCAAAAAAGAAAGGATTATAAATTTAATGATACCAAGGGATTCAGCGAAGGGGGCAGTTACACACAATATAAGATATGGATAAGTCAGTTGAAGTGTTATAATAAGATTTATTGATATAAAATATTTAAAGAGGAGGATGGTCATGGGATATACTCGTGAGCAGTGGGAAGAGCGAAGTAGTCATAGAACAGATCTAAGTGCTTTTTTAGTTCATTTAACAAAAGGTATATATGATGAAAACGGAGGGCAATTAAAAACAGCAAGTCAGGTTCTTGGTGAAATATTGACTTCTAAGAAGTTATTGGGAAGTACAACGCAGTCGGGGTATATAATTGGAGATAATAAAGCAGTATGTTTTCAGGACATGCCGTTACATAGTGTATGTCAAAATATATTGTTCGAACAGGAGCGAACAAAGGACAGGTCTCAAATGAGGTACACTGCAGTCGGTATAGCTTTTCCGAAGGCTTATGTGTATGCCAAAGGTGGCAGACCTGTAATGTATGAAAAAAAAGAAATTGCTAAGAATCTTCTTCCAAGAGATGAATGGTGGCGGATAGTAAATTTAAATTTAGACGATAAAGAGAATTTTATTGATTGGACACATGAAAGAGAATGGAGGGTAAAAGGAGACTTCCAATTTGACCTTAAATCGGCAGTTGTTCTTTTTGGTAGTCCACCTGGATATAGAGGTTTTGTAGAAAATACAAATTCAACAATTTTAAAGGAATTAGGTGGAATAAATATGATGGCTCGTGGTGGCGGTAAAAATGGTTTGATTTCATCATTATGTCATTTCTTTATTAGTCCACTACACGGGATAGAACGCTACAATGTTTCAATTGTGGCTAACAACGAGAAGCAAGCTAAAGTTTCTTTTCGTGAAGTCTATGATGCTATTAAAGGAAAAGAAATACTAGAAGATATGTTTTATCGAACTAAGGTAGAGATACTGAGTAACGATACTCAAAGCATTATGCAATATCATACATCTAATGCTGGTTCTAAGGATGGACTTCGTGACGGTTGTGTTATTTACGATGAAATACATCGATATGAAAACTTTGATGTAGTAAATGTATTCTCTAGTGGACTTGGAAAAGTGCCAAATGCTAGAGAATTTTTTATTGGTACAGATCGTTTTGTTCGCGATGGGTTCTTAGACAAGACGAGAGAGCGAGCGATGAATATTCTAAAAGGCAAAGATTTAGAAGACCATTGTTTCCCTTCATCTGCAAGATCGATAATCCAGAAGAAATTGATAATCCTGATATGTGGGAAAAAGCAAATCCTATGTTCAGCGAGCCGAGAAGTTCTTACGCTAAACAATTATTTAAAAAGGTATTAACTCAATATAAACAATTAGAAAATAATCCTTCAAACCGTGAAGAATTTATAACAAAACGGATGAATTATCCCGAAACAGATTTAACAAAGTCTGTAGCTTCATGGGAAGAGATAATGCGTACTGGTTTTGAAGAAGATGGAGAAACGCGTTCGTTCATTATGCGGTTGACTGGAATGGAATAATCCAAATCGCAGATACAAAGTCCATTGCTTATGGTGGAGGTACTGCTGCTAATAAACGATTTGTACATGTAGAGTTATGCGAAACAGTGGACTATACAAAATTCAAACGCAGCTATGATAAATATGTTAAGTTACTAGCTAAAATCTTACGTGACCTTAGATTATCTGTAGAAAAAGGATTATGGACTCACTATGATGTAACGAAATACCTTGGTGGAACAGATTATGAAGATCCACTTGACTACTTAAAGTTTCATTTATTTTGTGCGGGCTGAAAGGGATGGTTGGTTAAATCTTGGTGGGGATCAGTGGATTAAGAACGATCCATCTTATGTGCAGTTTAATAAGAAAAGTACAGTTGATTCATCTATTGTAGGGAAGCGTGTGGTTTCTAAGGTTAATAATCTACGTTTCTATGATGCTCCATCTTGGCAGGTTTCGTAGATGCAGGTGAGGGATATACAATTGAAGGAAAGGTAAATATGGACGGTTCACTACAATTTAAGGTGCACCATTGTATAGGGAAAACATATTATATTACGATTAATGAAGTTTATGTGTATGTAAGATAACTGTATTACTACAATATAGTACAATCATAGGAGGTAGTTATGTGTTTGATAAAAATGAAATACAAAAGATAAATGGGATACTTCAAGCAAATGCATTAAATCCAAATGTAATTGGCCCTACACTTCCCCCAATCCCACCATTTACTTTACCAACCGGTCCCACGGGTCCAACAGGAGGGACAGGCCCAACGGGAGGAACGGGTTCAACAGGAGGGACAGGCCCAACGGGAGGAACGGGTCCAACAGGAGACACAGGCCCAACGGGAGGAACGGGTCCAACAGGAGACACAGGCCCAACGGGAGGAACGGGTCCAACAGGAGACACAGGCCCAACGGGAGGAACGGGTCCAACAGGAGACACAGGCCCGACAGGAGCAACTGAAGGTTGTCTTTGTGATTGCTGTGTTTTACCTATGCAAAGCGTTTTACAACAACTTATTGGAGAAACTGTTATTCTTGGCACTATTGCAGACACACCTAACACGCCCCCACTTTTCTTTCTATTTACTATCACTTCCGTGAATGATTTTTTAGTTACAGTTACAGATGGCACTACAACCTTTGTGGTCAATATTTCTGATGTAACAGGAGTAGGTTTTTTACCACCAGGACCACCTATAACATTACTTCCACCTACCGATGTAGGATGCGAGTGTGAATGTCGTGAACGACCAATTAGACAGTTACTGGATGCGTTTATTGGATCTACAGTGAGTCTTTTAGCAAGTAATGGTTCTATTGCAGCGGATTTTAACGTGGAACAAACGGGACTTGGTATAGTACTAGGGACATTACCTATAAATCCAACTACAACTGTTAGGTTTGCTATTTCAACTTGTAAAATTACAGCTGTGAATATAACTCCTGCTACGATATAGTGGATTTCTTTCAGAAGTATCTGTTCCTAATAGATTAAAAAGCAGAGTAGACAATCTACGTTTCTATAATGCTCCATCTTAGCAGGATAAAGATGGAGCTGGTTCTGTAGATACAGGATTGGGATTTATAATTGATGCAAAAGTGAGTGTCAATGGTTCGCCACAGTATAAAGTACATAACAGTAAAGGAAAAACATACTATACTACTACAAATGAAGCCTATGTATTTACTCATCTAACACAATGTATCTTCATGATTAATTAGCTGTGTCCTCTTGCTCTTTCTAAATCCTCTATCTGTAAATTCTCCACAACTATATTATTGGCGTACAATAATTAGGTAAATGTGTCTAAATGGTTTTCTAAGCGTACAAAATTCCCAAATTGATATGGTAAGTTTATGAAAATAATAGTGAAAAATAATATATATGTCTAATACACTATCGAGTTTTATCCATATTATCTTATTAAGAATTACAAAAGGAGGTGGAAAAAGAATGGACGAGCATATACAACCTCAACTTTCACCGCCATGGATCACATATTTTAATGAACTTAGAAATTCAGTAGGAGCTGATCCAACTGTAACAGTAGGTCCGCTAATACCGACTGATGGAAATTTTATTATTTTAGTACAAACTACGGATTTTGAAAAAGCGATTACATTAGCTACACTTCTTAAACCTACAGTGCAATTTGGCAATGTAACTATTATTGTTAGTGTTATTGGGGATGGGATTGTAAATCCAATTCCTTATCCTTTAGACGCTTTTGAACTTGTACAAGTTGTTGTACAGCCGCAGTTCTCGGGTGGAGCGAATGTTGTTTTTCCAGTTTTTTCTGCAGAAGTAATACAGTTTTTTAATGATGATATATCTAATCTGTGTCAAACTTTCACAGAAGTCGCTGCAAAAGTTTTTCGTGATGTAATGAATGATGCAATATGCGGTATACCGATTTTATACTCGACAAGTTGTAGTACAAGTACTGAAACTACATAATTTATTGGTGAAAAAACTGATCAAAATAAAGAAATACAACCAAAATTGTTTTATTAATTTAAAAGAGACATTTCCAATTTTAGGAGATGTCTTCTTTCATTTGTAAAACGAATACATGTCCTAAGAAATTTACTTCATTTATAAAAATTCTTATATATGATTAATGGAATGATTATAAAAAGTGCTAACAAGTTTGCAAACGAACTTACTAACACATATAAGAAATAGATAAAAAATATCGCTGATATGTTACCTTCAAATATAGACTTAATCATATAGAAAACACTAATACTGAATACTCATAAAATCATTCGTGATATCAAAGATAGATAATGTATTCAAGGAATTTTGATACCCGATATATCTAGAAGTCCATAATAAGTTTTTGAGAGTGTACGTACTAAAAAATATAGGCTGGTTAATAAAATTTTATTAAAATGCTGAAACTTCGATAGTCGCGGTTGTTATTAAAGTGATTGGGATAGTAAAGGTAATTGTATTTGTTGCTCCACCAGAAATAGTAAGTACGCCAGTGTCAATTACCCTATCGGTAAGAATTAATGTTGGTAGATCCGTATTACCGGTAGGTCCAATTGAACCTGGATTTAATGCGGTGGTATTGGCTTTAACTCGACTTCAAATAATTCACTTTCAAGTTCATTAAGTGCAAACATTGATACAGGGTATGGAGATGTATTAGACAAAATTTGTGATGAAATAGGTTCTCCTAATGATGAGAAAAATGTAACAAACACTTGTGAAAGTGGAGGGACCATAATGATAATACGATCAGTTTTTTGTAACGTATGAACCAACTCCAAAATTATATAGTTTATAAGAATTCAAAACTATATTCGATAAATATGAAGATATTTTTATTAAGGTTTTTCCATTAGTGAATTGAGAAAATTAATACATTCTATCTTTCTATGAGTGGGGGGTATACAATAGCGTATGCTTGTCCAATTTATATGTGAGAAGCTAACTAAAATTTTACTGGTTTCAGGATTTATATGAGTGATTATAGCATTATTAGTCATACTAATAAGGGTAAGACCGCATGTCCATCAACTTAATTTTTAAGTAGGTCAATTTTGAACAATAAGAAATTCTATTAGTTACAAATGGCTAGTTTAATTCTGTAGGACAAGGTGAAATGTCTAATTCGAAAAATTGAGCGCTGACTAATTCACAATACGGTTGTTCGTTATAAAACACTGTATTTTCGAAGAAGTATTTGTCTAAACGTGGTAAATCACCATTTTTAGGCTTAATAAAGTGAGACGTAATTGGATAAAGAATAGAGGAATTGCTAGTAAGTATAGGCAATACTTTTTTTATATTTGTTTTTTGTAAAATTATTGTAAAATATAAATACAGTATATAAATATATAGTATATAATGTGTACGTAATATGTTTGAGATGTTAGGGGTGATGTATATGATAATTACGTGTAACTTTTAAAAGTGTTTCTTTAATAACGTATTATTCTAATAAATAGTTTTAAATTCTTCTTTTAGATAGTTAGTTTTAAATTGATTAGATTAAGTAATTGTTATTTCTCATTTTTTGATAATCAAGACAAATGAAGAGAGGAAGTACTCAATACATGGAAAAATTACGGTTATTAACATTTAAAAATATAGTAGAGCCACTTTTAAAGGAACATGTCTCATTTATATATTTTCCTATTGAATGGCTAGACATTGTAGAGATACATTATAAGACATTTTTATTAACTAGTAAGTTAAAGCGTTTAAATGAAAGATTGTATGATATGTTTTCTGATATATTGTTTATTCAGCATAATCCGTATGTATTAAATGAAAATACGCCATGGATTGTGTCAAAAGAACCAATTAGGCAAGAACAACTTGATTATATATTTCAAAGTTGGTATGAGGTCATTCATGATTGGAAACCGAATCAATTAATGGAACCGCCAAAATATGAATGGCATGACGATTTGATTTCGAATGTAACAGTATTACATGATAGTGAAACGTTTTCTAAATGGGTACCCGCATTAATTTCACATGTTTTTTGTGTACAACCTATACGAATTGAGAATAAAAATGAAGAAATCTATTTTTCTCCACTTCGATCACAAAATATTTGTGAGGCAATGTCAGAGCCGATTAAAGATGAAAAAACACAAGACTTTTTCGCCTATGTATACCGATTTGAATGTATAACTCGTGGTGGTGAGAATATTCCATTATTAAAGGTTACAGTAGGTATTCGGAGATTCTACCAAGAATATAAGATGATAGGTTAAACAAACCTTGATATAACAACGTTTGTTTGACCTATTTTTATGGAATGCAAACATTTTGCAAACATAAGTTATCCAAAAATGCTTTTTCCAAAGTTTTTAACAGCTTCTTCTTGCATATTCGGTAAAACATGAGAATAAACACTTAATGTCAATGAAATATCTGTATGACCTAACCTTTCACTGATAATTTTAGGATTAACTCCTTGTTTCAATAGTATGGTTGCATGTGTATGTCTTAAATCATGGAATTTAATTTCTTTTATGCCTGCGTTGTGTGTCGCTCTAATGAAATTTTTTCTGAAATTAGCTTTTTTTATAATCCTTCCAAACTCATTACAATTAATTAAATCACAATCTTGATACGCAGAACCAAATCTTAATTTCTCTTTATTAATCGTAATCTTATGCCTTTTTAAGGAGTCTATAGTTTCTTTAGGTACAGGAATGGTGCGCTTTGACGAATTCGTTTTTGCTGTTTTTTTGATTTTATTGTCATGGCCAGATGTTTGATTTATTGTAACGGTATGTTTTTCAAAATCAACGTCCTGCCATCGTAAGCCTAGAACTTCTCCCATACGCATACCTGTAGTTATTGCAAGTAGATACCCAATGTGATATCGTGATTCTTGTGAATGCAAAAGAAACTTTTTTACTTCTTCCTCTGTCCAAGTTTGGATAGAGGTTCTTTCTTTTTTTGGTATCTCAGCAAAAGCAGCAGGATTTTGTGAAATAATATTTTGTTTTACAGCTAGATTTAAAGCGCTCTTTAAAATTCTATGCGTAAGGAGAATAGAATTGTTTGCAATACCTTTATCCATTGCAGTTTTATAGCATTTTTGAATATGCATGACATTTAATTTATGGAGTGCAACCATTCCAATACTAGGTATAACATGTTGGTTGATAAATGCCCTATAGCCGACAAAGGTACTTCTTTCTATACTCATACTTTTAATTTCTAGCCAATGATTTAGGTACTCCTTTAATGTAACCTTAGACGGCTCTATAAAAGTCCCTTCATTCAATTCTGTAATTTTCTTCGCAACATCAGCCTGTGCTTCTTTTTTTGTCTTATATCCAGAAAACCATTTCTGTCTTCTTTTTCCTGTCTCTGGATCGGGTCCGATATCAATAACAATACAATACTTATTTCCTCTTTTTCGAATATGTCCTTTCACTTAAAACACTCCTTCATTTGTTTTGAATCATGTTGTATAAGTCTAGTTGTAATTTTGCTGCTATGAAAATTACATGTTTGGACATATCAGCGATGGATATATTCTACCATATATGAACAAATACAGTTATAGGATATGATTTTTATCTAATGTTAAATAATAGTAAAATATTAGTATGTTTAGATAAGAGAGGAAGGGAAACTATGAGAGAATTCACAAAGGATCCAGGTGGGCACAAAGTAACTGATCCTGGTGTAGGATGGCATAATGAACCGGGTGGTTGGTGGTAAAAATATGCATATAAGCTTCAATGAAAAATATGTAAAATTGCATGTGCAACTAAATCTTGATTTATAGCGATTAAAAAACTTTCTCAACATTTGATTAACAATTGTTTTGTTAAAATTGTAAAAATTCGTGTTAGTATTGAAATAATTAAACCGAACGAAAAAGACCCATATGAGCGCGTTCAAGAGGGACTCTCACACCGCCTCTTAAACGGTCCCCTAACCTAGACTTAGGAAACACTTACCCACACGAGTCACATCTAAGTATAACACGAAATTAAGATATTCCCTTCTCGTAATCTGTTTCCAACTTGAGAAAATTGTTAGGATGGTGTCCTGTGTTCATCAGGAAAGGGAAGTGCTGTTATTGTGAAAGAATTAATGAAACGTATAAAAAAACAATCTAATAGAAGGGAATTAACATTTCCGGATATTGAACGAAAAACTGGAGTAGATCGTGTAGTAATATGTGATGCAGTAAGTGGTAAAACAGCAGAAATGAAATTTGATAAGTTTCTACCTGTAGCTTCGATTCTTTTTGAAGATATGGAAGAACGAAAAGAGATTCTTAATAAATTTATCATGCTGTGTACGGGAGACTTAAACATTCGCAAAGCATTATGTTATTGTCAGGGCATTGGTGAGTATGAAGTTATAGATAAACTCATAAAGAAGCATCAGAAAAATATTCATTTAAGGAAATACTTTAAAATATACAAGTTATTTAATTGCAGAAGTCAAAATATTAAACGAGGACAAGCTTTAATTGATGACATGGATAAAGTTATGTTTGCAAATGATTCAGAAGTTCAGGTTCTAGTGAATATGTTATATAGCTTTTCTATGTATGATATTTTCAATTATAGAGCAATGCTTCCGTATTCAGACAAAGTAGAAAAAAATTTAATAACTATAAAAAATACATTTATACAATCTTGTCATGAGATACATTACAATGTTCGAAGTGCTTATATTAATTTATTTAACGAAGATTTAGAAACATGCAGAATTAAATGTGATGCAATATTAAAATCCGAATTAGAAGCACCCATAGTAAAGGCAACGGCATTATGTTGCCTTGGAGAGAGCTATTTGTTTACCGATCTTTTGAAATCTGAAAAATTTTTATTAAAGAGTCTAAAATACTTAGACGAAAACGGGATTTCGAAAGATAGTAGAAAGTATAAGTCTTTTCAGTCTACATTAGCCTTCTTGTATATAGACAACGGCTTTAACCTCGATAAAATAGATTTTTCTTGTATTGATTTATCTGAAGTTGCGTATTATGAAGGCTTATATGGAGATAAGAATAAAGCACTAAAAATGTTTGAAGAATTAGCTAAAGAAAGAAAATTAGATTCACCGTTCACGATGTACTATATTTCCAGAATTAACAATGATATACTGGGATTAAGAGAAGCATTGAATCGCTTTGAACGGGTTGGAAACTATCACTATGCTAATGTTGTGAAGCGTGTGTTAGCATCATTAGAAAAGAAAGTGGGATGAGGATGAAAAAAATTAGTATAGCAGTTTTATGTATTATGAGTGCATTTACTTTATCATTAAATGTAGGAGCAGCAACTAAGGAAAGTAAAGAAAAACCAGTTAAACAACAAGTACAATATATGATGTCTGAGCCTGGTGGGCTTTAATAATAAAAATTAAATAGTTAATAAAAAGTTAGAGGTTGCGATTTCGCAGCCTCTTTCGTAATTTTTGGCGAATGTTGGTTTTTGGATAAGTGATAAAAAATCGACACCTAATTTTTACCAACAACATAGGGAGGAAATATAAATGATGAATAAAGGGGTAGAAGTACAAGTGAAGCAAATGGTACAAGTGTTATTAGGAAGTCACAATGTGACAGGTGATGTAATTTATGTATTAGAAGAATTACATAAACAAGGGCTACTGACAGATATTGAATTAAGAAAATTTCAACATATATCAACAACAAAAAAAGGAATAGCTTCTTGCTAATCCTTTTTTGTTATTTAAGCATTCTTTTAACTGCAATTTCTAATAAATCTTTAAGACTTTCTACATCATCCTCAGATAACTTTTTTCCGTCCCAATGTAATTTTTGATTATCAAAGAAATCTTTAATATTAGAAGATGTTGCTTTGTCTAGGGTCGGATCGTCAGTTTTACATAAAATATAGTCAGTTGTTGTATTATGCAGGTCAGCTAATTTGCAAATCATTTCCGCATCTGGTTTTCTATAATTAGTTTCGTATCCACTATAAGTTGAATCGCCTATTCCTAATTTTGAAGAAATTTCTTTCATAGTCCATTTTTGTTTAGTCCTTAAATATTTTAAACGTTCCCCTATGTTCATATATAACACCTCCCTATAAATAAAGATAACATTTCACAGAACAAAATCAATATTTTTTTCGCGCTACGCGAATTTATTTTATTTCAAAAAATAATCAAAAAGATATTTACTTATTCGCGAAACGCGAGTATACTGAAATCATACAAAAGACATTGGAGGTAAAAATGAAAAGAGAATGGTTAATCAAATTGCGTGAAGATAAAGGACTTAAGCAATTTGAAATAGCTAAAACACTAGATATTTCTTCTAACTATTATTGTGAAATCGAAAAAGGAAAGAAGAATCCTAGATGGAATATAGCTATGCGAATTGCGAAGTTCTTTGATGTATCGGTAGATAATTTTTTTTATAATCCCACTCGCGTTTCGAGAGTAAAAGAAGAAATGGAGGCAAAAGAAAATGAACCAATTACCCGCATTGTAACATCCAGTGAGTGAGTTTGTTTTTCTGGAAGGGAATCAAGTTGTTCATGACAGCAGAAAGAAACTTCTTACAGCAGCATGGAGAGATGTGAAATCAGCATTTGCAGTAAATAGTTATTGCAACATCTTATAGAAAGACTTCAATGTAGCGATATCATACATAAGTGCATGGCGACCGAAATTGGTATGATTATCTATCTTTAATAAAATTCAGGTATTTCGAAAGGAGTAGAAAGAAATGGGATTAGATCAAATCATTAAAGAATCAATCCGCGAAGTTGTTCGAGAGGAAATTCAAGCAGCATTAGCTTCATTTCAGCAACAAGCACAACCAAATAAAGTAATGAGAGTGAAAGAAGCGGCAGCTTATCTAAACATAGCAGTTTGTCGAATGTATGAATTAGCAAACCACCCACAGTTTCCAGTGATTAGGGAGGGGCGCAAACTACTTTTCCTGCAAAAGGATTTAGAAGCTTGGCTTGAAGCACAAAAGGAGGGGATTTAGTGGAAGATACAACATCGTTAGTTATATTCGCAATGGTAATTGCTTGCGGTTCATGGTTGTTTTACACCACTTATGAACCAATAAAACAATGGGCTTGGAGTGATGTGGAACAAAATAAAAAGACCCATGGCAGTGGGTCCTTAAGAAAAAATAACCTGTTATAAGTATATCACGGAAAGTAGGGAAGTAGTACATGGATTTAGTTGAATATCAAGTACTATTGCCTAATAAGTTCTGGGAATCAGCCAAAAGAAAAGATGTGTTAAAGCAAATGATCGCACAGTATTTCAGTGTTGGTTATCCGCATTATGAAATTCAACGGATTATCAAAAGTGGACAAGCACATATAGCAGTTTGTACAAGGAGGTAAGAATTATGTCTGAAGTAAAAGTGAAATGGATTAAACTTTCAACAACGATGTTTGAGGATGAAAAAATACGTTTAATAGAAAGTATGCCTGAAGCTGATACATTATTGATCATTTGGATTAAGTTGTTAGCTCAAGCTGGTAAAACAAATGCAAGTGGGTATATTTTCTTAAACGAGAATATTTCATATACGGAAGATATGTTAGCAACGCTTTTTAATCGACCTCTAAATACAGTCCGGATGGCACTAGGTGTATTTAAAAAATTTGGAATGATTGATATTGACAATAATCATTACATCAACGTTGTTAATTGGGGAAATCATCAGAATCTCGACCGTTTAGAAAAGATCAAGGAAGACACTAGAAAACGTGTAGCGGCACATCGAGAAAGAAAAAAACAACAAACACTTATTTGTAACGTTACATGTAACGATGGCGTAACGGACATAGATAAAGATTTAGATAAAGATTTAGATAAAGAAATACAAAAAGGATATAGTCCTGAAAAACCTCAGGACATCGTTCAATCTATTCCGTATCAAGAGATTGTTGATTATCTCAATATGAAAGCAAAAACCCATTATAAACATACATCAAAAAAAACACAGGAACTAATCAAAACAAGATGGAAAGAGGGGTTCGGATTCACTCATTTTCAACAGGTAATTGATATCAAGGCTTCGCAATGGATTGATAATACGGAAATGAATGGCTATTTGAGACCTATCACATTATTTGGAACTAAATTCGAAAGTTATTTAAATGAAAACTTTGTACAAAGAAAAGGAGTTTTTAAAGGAGGTCCGACTAATGCAAGCGATCAAAAAAATAGTAACTTCATCGACAAGTACGATTTCAAGAAACGCTAGCCAAAGATACGTATTGTCGCCTAATAGATGCATGAATGTATTTTTAGTAGGTAGAGATAATTTTAAAGATGTTTGTAGTAAACGCATGTTGATAGATACAGAAACAAATGAGGAGTTTTGTCCTCAATGTAGATTGGTAGAAAAAGAAGATCAGAAATTAGCTATAGAGACACTAGCTATAAAAAAGAAAAATGAAATCATTCATTTATATGATTCATTTGCTGATAACAGCTTAATAAATGACAAACTCAAAAAAGCTACATTTGAAAACTATGTACCAACAAAAAGGGACTTAGCTGATGCGAAAGAGACAATTATGAATTTTGTTGCTTCATTCAATAAAGAAGAACCAATAAGCATGATAATAACAGGGGATTATGGAGTAGGAAAAAGTCATTTATGTGTGGCAGCCACTAAAGAACTTATGAAAAAGGGTCACAGTGCAATGTTTATTCAAATGAATAAGCTATTTACCAAAATTAAATCCACTTGGAATAAAAACAGTGAAGTGACAGAGGACAAGCTTATGTCACTTCTAGCAAAAGTCGATGTCCTAATTATCGATGACTTTGGAGCGGAATTCACGGAGAAAGATAAAGAAGGTGTTACTTGGAAGCAAACGAAGACAAATGAGATTGTAGACAGCCGTATAGGTAAAAGTACTTTATTCACTACTAATTTTACGATTGATGAATTAGCAGGAATGTATGGAGAACGTGATTTTAGTCGGATGATGGAAAACGCTGAAATGTTAGAAATGCATGGGGATAATTATAGATTACGCAATTTTAAAAAGGAGGAATAAGTATGTGTGCATTATGTCGTGATACAGGAATTATTCGTAAAGAAACTTATCCAGGTGTGATTGAAACGAACGGTTGTAATTGTGAAGTAGCAAAGCAACAGCAAGAAGAAAACGATAAGCGTTGGCAAGCATGGCTAGTAAAATTTGAATCAATGAAACAAGAGTTACAACGTAATCAACAACAAAAAGTTAGCTAACAAGAAAAAAGGGGGATTTCAGTCGTATGAAACCTACGAAAATCGAAATCGATGTTACTGATAATAGAATTTATGTGGTCAAGAATGGTGAGGTTACGCCTCTGAATCCCCCGATAACAGGATTCGGGGAACAAGTAATTACTTGGCAAGGCGGAAAAGTTGATCGTGTATCAACTACAATTACAGAAAAAATTAAATAACTGGGGATGCGATTATGAAGCAATTAACAATTGATGATGTTATAGGTAGTTTTAGCTATAACGCGATAAGTACCAGTGAAAAGTTTTTGAATCCAAGCTATGAAGTGCATTTCTACGATAAAGAGGAACGGCAAAAGATGGATTGTTTTGATGCTAAGAGTGAAGCTGAAGCTTGGAATGCAACGTTAGAAGAGCACGGTAAGAGTATTCAGAAGATTATGATAATTCATTCGAAGCGTAACAGAGCTGAATTTTTGGCACTAGATTAGGAGGGGAAGCAAATGACCTTAAATCGGTGGTTAACTAATGAAGAGTATGAGGTAGCTAAATCTAATGGCATTAGTAGAAGAACTCTTTACATGAGAGTTTACACATATGGATGGGAATTACAAGAAGCATTAACAATACTGCCAAGAGCATACTGGCATATTGGCGAAGGGAAATTCAACAGGTTATTAAAAGTAGCGAAAGAAAACGGAATTATTCCAAGTACGTTTTATGGGAGAGTCAATAGCGGATGGGATCCACAAGATGCAGCGACTATTCCTGTTCGTAAACAAAATGATAGAAAAAATTGGGCTAAGATAGCTGAAGAAAATGGGATTAGTGCTAGTACTTTTAGATCAAGAGTAGCAACTTACGGGTGGGATCCAAAGAAAGCAGCTACAACACCAGCTAGAAGCAAAAGAGCAAAGAAAAATATTAGTTAGAGGGAGTAGAGGAAAATGAAAACCATGGAAAACGGTGTATTTGGAGTAACAAAATTAATCAGTAAATCAAAGGGTGGACAAGCTGTAATGAATATTAATCAGATTTGTGAATTAGATCAATATCAAGAAGGAGCATTACGTACATGGAATACAAATAACGATTTCGGTGGACGTGTTTTAAATGCAGCATTAGGGCTTACGGGAGAAGCTGGTGAGGTTGCTGATATCGTAAAAAGAGCTATCTTTCATGGCCATGGATTTAATCCGGCTCATTGCCCAGGAGAAGAAGAAGGTAACACACATAAAATAGCTTTAGAGCTAGGCGACATCTTGTACTACATTGCAATCATGTCTCACGAAATAGGATATACCCTAGAAGATATCGCTCAAATGAATATATCTAAATTAGCAACAAGATACCCAGAAGGATTTAGTCGAGAAGCTAGTCAAAAACGTGTAGATGTGAAGTGTAAATCGTAATAAAAAAGAGCCATGAGTGGAAAGGCTCATAGCTCCTTGCGTAAGGGTAATGATTTTATAGGTAAATATTATCATGAAATTCCAAAAAATTCAATGTCAGTAAATTAATTGGCATATAATTTGAATTTTGTACAAATATAAACAGAGTGTTAGGTACAGTTCTATAAATAGAAGCCCTACTCTCAAAAGGGAATGATGAGAGTAGAGCCTGTGGATGGTGTTACTGAATGCTCGGGTTGATGAACACCAGCAACAAAATAATATCACGAGTATTCAGAAAAAACACTAGATAATTGTTTCCGATTTTTCAAATAATAGTTAATTGTTTTTATGGGAAAAAGAGTTAATGGAAACTAAATAAGATCCTAATTTAAATTGAAAAGAGCACCTTCGAACAGTGCTCTTTCCCGGAGTGAATTCAGTCTATAATAAAGCATCTATCTATATAGAGTATGAATTTTTATGTAGTTAGGTGATAAAAAAGAGTATCATAGTTGAAACGAAGAAGCCCTGCACACAGGGCATCTAAAAAGATACCTTAGCAAAACGACGACTAGGGGGACGTATTGGCTAAGGTATCTGGATGGATGGTTACATACCAAGTATGCAATTAAGAGCATTGTTGAATGTATTGGGTTATTCAACAAGATAAGAATAACACGAAATTTCTGTTAATTCATCCGGTAAATTTGTCCAATAAAGGGGCTTCTATAAAAGTTTTTCACCTAAGAAATGGATTCGTGGATATTAACAAAAGCGTTATTTTAACTGAAAGAGCATCCAACCTTTATTAAAAGGCTCATTGATTTTAACTTCAGATGTGTCTCTAATTGAATAGTTATCACGAAAATTTACAACAGAAGAAACTTTTTTCTTTTTTTATCTGCCACATGTCCGTATAGGTGGATTTCATGTGTTCTATATTCTTCTGAAGGTTCAACTTTTTTAATTATAATATCAAGATCCTTTTCTTTTTTAAAGTAACCGATAGTTATTAGTTCAGCAGTTTTACTTACTTCCGGCCATCCTTCACTGTATTCTTTTGGAACGAATTGAGATGAAGCAAAGTGTATAAATAAAATGGGGATAGTAATAAAAGCTATACTTACAATGCCATAACGTAATAATTTTCTTTCCACAAACTGTCACCTACCAATGGTGTTTTGTTTAATCAAGTTAACAATCTATATATTAAACCATTATTAACCAGGAAAAAATTCTTTTAGGTGACATTAGTATTACAAATTTGTAAGGATTATTGGCTAAATGGATTTATATAGAAACGTTATTTGAAAACAAAAAAAGAGCGTACAAGTGAGTAGGCTCTTAGAAAGATAGGTTATACGAGTATTGGATTACCATATACTTTATGTTCCTTCTGCATAATCGTGTAAACAAAATTAAATAAAAGAGCACATATTTAAATGTGCTCCTTTAAAAGGTGTCAGCTCACAAGGCCTAATTTGTAAGCTGAATACATGCGCAGCCGATATTAATATATGTATTTTCTCATGAAGGGTGAAAAGAGAGCACCTTTTCAAAGTGCTCTTTGTAAAGAGATTCCTATAAGTGAAAAGCTTCCATATCAATAATATATGCTTGTCCAGCTTGAACGTGAAAAACTTTTAACAAAATAGTTATTTAACAACAAATAAAAAGAGCGCATTTCTATATGCACTCTTAGTAAGGTAGGTGAATGTCTCATGAGATATAAAAAACCAAAAAATCGTAATCAGATTTTTACGAGTAAATTTTTTATATTTTATGCCTTAATTGAATGAATTGATCCTGTCATAGAACAAAACCTTTATTTTAATTAAAAAGAGCGCCATTAGGGAGTATGGCGCTCTTTGACCAAGAACTATATTGTGTATTTTTATAGTCCGTATAAGTATATGGAGGTTGAAAATAAATAGTGAATCCATTTTTAATACAATCTTTTTTGAACTAAAGAGCGCCTTGGAAAGCGCTCCTGATACCTAATCATAATGAAAATAACGAGCTCATATAGAAAGGAAGGTATTTATAGCAATCAGGAATCATTATGTTTCAGCTTAGATTTCTCGGTTGGAGGAATAAAATGCTCACGGACAAAGTTTTGATAAATTATACCGCTTATAAATGTAATATAAAACACTACACACAAGAAGATTAAAATGTATTTAAATACCTTGTTCATATTAGCACCACCCTAAAAGAGAGTTTTAATAGAGTGCGTAAAAAAAGGTAAGGTTATACAAGGGCAGAGCAGTTAGTAAGAATAAAACAAAAGCGTTAATTTATTTGATTGTTATAGATCTTTGATTTGGTATAAATATACAAAAATGATTGGAGATAAACTTATAAATAAGCCCTGTACTTTCCTCCTATAGAAAGTACAGGGAGCTGAGTTCCTGGGATGGTGAACAACAGCGATTAAATAATAACATGAGTATCCAGAAAAAACATTGAATAATTGTTTACGTTTTTTTAAATAATAGTAAATTGGTTTGAGACTAACAAAATAGTTATTTAAAAGCAAGAAGCCCTAGAGTTAGGGCTCTAGGGCTTCTTGTTTTGGTATTCTCACATGGTTCTTCAAAAAAAATAGAACATATTGAAGATAACATATGAATGTTTCATAAATGTATCGAAAAAGTGAACAAAATTGCTATTGCAGAAGTAGCAGAAATGAAGTTTCTAATATTTAAGTATATAAAAGGTATTATTTCCAGTGGATAAAATGTGCATAGGGTACCTAATCATTATTTTACTAGAAGAAAAGAATATGTTATGAACTTGGGTGAATGAAAAAATGAATATTTTACTTTAAGCGAAGTTAATGAAATATATTTTTGGGGTTAGATCAATGATTGTTATCTTGATGGACACTTTAACTTTATAAAAGTTCTAGAATAAAAACAGAACTATGAGGAATAGTAAGCTATAAAAGTGAATAAAATCGTTATTCTGATAAAGATTTTGTTTTATAGAAAAAAATTAAAAAAGAGCACTATTAGAATAGTGCCCAACTTCAATTTACAAGAGTATTATGAGGAAACTTAAGTAGGTGGCTTAAGTTTCTCTGTAATAATTATGAATTTGTGATAAGGAAAATGCCTATATTTTAAAGTAATGTTGAGGGATATTTGTAAGTAGTGAAATCTTCTTTGAAGATATCTTTAACTAGTTGAATCGTTTCTTCATCATAAAAACTATTATAGGTGGGATGCCTTGGGAATAAGGGATCTGTAATATCACCATCTGCATAGTTACCTTTGTAAATTGCTAGATTACTTTGGTGGTGCCATGAGTTAATTAATCCGTTTAATGGAGATTTTTTTAAACAATGTTTGTCTTCTAGGGCAGACAGATGAGCAGAGAGATTTTCAAGGTATATGTAATTTGTAACAAACTCTTCTTCTCCTTGTATATATTGAGGTGTGAAGTGTGGGTTTACACCTTCAAAATTTGGTGCATGCGCTTTTAAATAATATAAATACAGTTTAAAGGAAATCTTTTTATTGCAAGATTCATCACCATAAAGATAACGGCGGATTGGCTTCCACTCAGTGGATTCGTAATATGGCGCTGGTATAAGAGAAATAAAGGAACTTACAGCTCTTTTGAAAGGGTTTCTTACCAATTTATACGTGTCTTTTTCTTTTGTTTGTAATGCGTTGGCTAAATCAGTGAAATATGGTATAGAATTTTTATAAATTTCAAATTCATAGTTATGAACAAAAGGGCTATATTTTACAACTTCTTTAAACAAATTAATGTGATAAAAGAACCAATATGCGAGTGAAGTGCAGCCGCTTTTTTGGCTCCAAAATAAGATTAGAGGGAAATCTTTATGAAAGTGAGGGGGACGTCCATACTTGGCTATAAAATCATAAATATTTGTGATAGGCATTTTTATCCTCCCTTCTTATTTTTATCCTCCCTTCTTATTTTTGAGTTTCGTTTTAGTGTATGGTGGAAGCTTTTAATATATGAAGAGAGGTAATGAAAATGCCTAAATGGATTTATATAGAAACGTTATTTGAAAACAAAAAAAAGAGCACAAGTGAGTAGGCTCTTAGAAAGATAGGTTATACGAGTATTGGATTACCATATACTTTATGTTCCTTCTGCATAATCGTGTAAACAAAATTAAATAAAAGAGCACATATTTAAATGTGCTCCTTTAAAAGGTGTCAGCTCACAAGGCCTAATTTGTAAGCTGAATACATGCGCAGCCGATATTAATATATGTAATTTCTCATGAAGGGTGAAAAGGGAGCACCTTTTCAAAGTGCTCTTTGTAAAGAGATTCCTATAAGTGAAAAGCTTCCATATCAATAATATATGCTTGTCCAGCTTAACGTGAAAAGCTTTTAACAAAATAGTTATTTAACAACAAATAAAAAGAGCGCATTTTTATATGCACTCTTAGTAAGATAAGTGAATGTCTCATGAGTTATAAAAAATCCAAAAAATTGTAATCAGATTTTTACGAGTAAATTTTTAATATTGTATGCCTTAATTGGATGAATTGAGCCTGTCATAGAATAAAATCTTTATTTTAATTAAAAAGAGCGCCCGGGAAAGCGCTCTTTGACCAGAAGTCATATTGAGAAGTGAAAATGTGATAGCAATATATCGTATGTATTTTCTTAGTGTATGTGCAAATTCTGAACAAAATCGTTATTAAGACATAAAAAAAGAGCACGTATATATCGTGCCCTTGGTCAAGAAAGGTAGATCCTATGAGTGGAGGGTTTCTCCATACATTAACATATACTTGTCCAGTTAAAAGGTGAAAAGTATTTTTCGAAACCAGCAAAAAATGAATAGAGCGTCTTGGGAGAAAGACGCTCTAAAGGTGACTGTACTGTAGAGAGTATTCGATTTAGTATATGCAATATATTTAAGAAATGTTTTCAATAAAAACGCTAATTTATTTGATTTCAGAAATACCATATATATCCCATGAATATTAAAAGAGAAATTCCAATTGCAATTAATAAATATTTTAGAATTGTGAGTATTAATTCCATTGATTAGCTCCTAAATCTTTGGGCTATTTTAGGCATTTAGAAAGTGATTTATGTATATAAAAACTTTATTTTATAAAAAAGAGAAGTGCTTGACCAGAGCGCTTCTCCTAATACGATGTTAATACAAAATACCTATCCAATTACAATGTATATGCGTTATTTATTCAATGAGTGCTTTTATAATAAAAATTTCATTTTGTAGAAAAGAGGAATCTAAAAAAGAGCACTATATATAAGTGCTCTTTTCGAGAGTGAGTATAAATTCCTATCATTCTATACTAGTATATGCATTGCATTATGTAGTTGCTACTAAAGTTAATGTCAATTTTTAAAATTAGAGGTTTCTTTTAATGAAACCTCTAAAAAGACAACTAATGTTACGTTATAGTAAATTCAATTGCAATAGGAGTACCTCCATCTAGGACGGCTCCCCCTACAATAGTAGCAGCTGTAGTAGTCACACCAGTAATAGTATCACTAGTTTGAATAACGCCATTAATATAAAGTGTAAAATAAGCATAAGAAGCAGGGAATGTTGTTACAGCACCAGTGTCATCAGTGAAGTCTGTGTTAGCAAAAGTTAAGTCTGCTCCAGCGGCAGTTCCTGTTGCTGCGGTACTTACAAATCGTCTCCCAGCTATAAAAGGCTTAACGATAGGCATTTATGTTCACCCCTTTTTGAGATTTAACTCAGACAAGTTTTTTGAAAGTCTTGTCCTGTATTGTATTCTATGTTGTGTTTCTTTTAAAAGATACGGCTTGTATACTAGTAAAAAAGTATAATTATATGTATTTATAAAATATAAATTGGTTTGTTTTAAATGATTAAAAAAGTATCTTTACATACAAAAATTTCATTTTGTAGTGTTATTTATATATAAAAGAGCACTTTTCAAAAGTGCTCCTTAATCATCATTTTAGCGTAGGACAGAAAATAATAATGCTGCTAAGAAGGGTGTGAAATCAAATAAGATATGTGTGATAGAACTAGCCCATAATGAATTAGCTTTAAATGCAACCCAGTTAAGTGGCAATCTAGCTAAACCAATAACAAAGAAAATCTGAACGAGGTTACCGTTATATGTAGAATAATGTGCCAAACCAAAAAAGAATGCGCCAATAATTGTAACAATAATCATTGATCGTTTCTCGTTTACTCCATGTTTTTTCAAAAAGTAAATTGCTAGTATAGATGGAATTAAAACGAAGCATTCTTCACCGATTAAACTAAATATAATATCTATAGCGTTATAGATGAATTGAGTAGGTGTGTTGTCTACAAAAATATTAGTCGCTCCGTTAGCGGCAACCGGAAAATCAAAACCATATGTGATCACTACTGCAACAAGTGAGCTTTGGACTGCATTCCATATGTAACCAATTAAAATAATTTTAATTACTCCTTTTTGGAGGGGGCTAAACGCTGACTTAATTCCGTATGTGCCATAGTTCAAATATAGAGCAATGACACCAGCTAGAGCTATAAATGTAAAACTGAATGGTAGACTTGCATAAATCAAACCTACGTAAGCAATAAGAATTAAAAAAATACCGATAATTACAGTTAAAGTGCTACTAGGTCTTCTGTCGTAAAGACTGTTCATTGAGTTTTCCTCCTGCTCTGTTAATAAAATTCGTTTAATTAAATTCCAAAAATATGAAATTTCACTTTTATTGTATGACGGAGGTAACCAATTTAAAAGAAAAAAATATGTAATTATACGAATAAATTTTGGGCATATGAAAATTTTACGAATCTATTCATGTAAATAAAACTGAACAAAATAATCCTTTTGTTTATAGAAAAAACAAGCTATCACGTTCCGTTGATTGGGAAACTTTTCTAATGTATTCTTAAGAGAAGATGGGGATAGAAAGACTATCTTCAAGAGGAGAGTGATTAATTTATGTTAGGAAAGTGGTTGGATAAATTAAAAGAACCTAAATGTATACATAGATATAAACTCATTAAAAGTCAAGATAGTGAAAATTTTAAAACCGGTAAGATGGGGATAGTTAGTTATTATAAATGTGAAAAGTGTGGGAAAGAGAAGGAAATCAGTAAATATACTAATGATCTTAATAGTGACTATGGGGATATTTAAAATAACATTCGAATATAGTCCGGCTAGAAAACTAGAGGACACCAATTCATTAAAGCAGCAATTAAAGCTGTTTTAGGAATAGGTGTCCTTTTTATTTTGAAAAGGGAGATGGGGAAATGAAGGTGTTAAAGGGTCAGCTACGTGAGTGGAAAAAGCAATCAAAACAAGCAAAGAAGAAAGGCAAGAAAAAGCAAAAAGAGAAATTTAGTACTCGTGAAATTGAAGAGTTAATGGGTATGCATAGACCTTGTTATGAGCGTAGACGTGGAGCTTTAAGACAAAAGTAAAATTAATTAAGGAGGAACTCATTATGAGAGAACAGTTATTTTTTAATATGCCAGTTGTTGATACAAAGAAGACAAAGAAAGTGTTAGAAGAAGTTCTGGGGAATTATCGTGAGTATTTAAATACATTGCCGAGTAGCTTAATGCCGAAAGTAACGACAATGCTTTCAGAGGTTCCTCCGACATATACAAATGAATTCCATAGTTCTACAGAAGATATTGCTATTGAGCGGATTGAACTGGAACAACAAAGAAAAGAGTTTATGGATTGGATACACCAAGCTGTAAATATGTTGAAGCCTGATGAAAGGTTCATTATTTATAAAAGTTATATGGAAGAAGAAATGGAATCAGATTTAAATATTTGGCTAGAGCTAGGTGTTGGGAAAACAAAGTATTACAAATTGAAAGGTTCAGCATTACTACGTTTAGCATTTAATCTTAAAGTAGAGGTATATAAGAAGAAATTAAAACGTAAGGAAGGAGTGAAAAATGCATGAATCTTGTTCAACCAATCAGAGATAAAGAAATGATCAACGAACTTAAAGAATATTTTAAGGAACAGAATGAGCGTAATTACATTCTGTTCCTTCTCGGAATTAATACAGGGTTACGTATTTCTGATATCTTACGTCTGAGAGTTCGTGATGTAGAAGGCTGGAGTATATTTATTCGTGAAAAGAAAACAAAAAAAGTTAAGGAGGTAAAGATGCCTTCAGACTTAAAGAAAGCATTGAGGGAATATGTGAAAGGGAAACAGAAGAACGAGTTTCTTATTAAAAGTAGAAATGGGAAGAATAAACCTCTTACTAGATCGATGGCCTATGTAATTTTAAATCAAGCAGCCTTGAATTTTGGATTAGACCGAATTGGTACTCACTCACTTAGAAAAACATATGGATACCATCATTATAAGCAATTTAAAGATATAGTTGTTTTGCAAAGGATGTTAAATCATACAGATCAAAAAGAGACGTTAAGATATATAGGGATTGAACAAGATACGTTAAATGATTATCAAAAGAAATTTAGAATTTAATTAAATTTTAAAGGTTTGAATTGGTAATAAGAATTATATAGCAGATTCTTATTACCAATCTATATAAAAATTCATAGAAAAAGAGTTAATAATGCTAAGGATTAAGTGAATTTTAGTTCCTCTACCATCTCCACATTTCACGTTCTGGTATCTCAGCACTATTTGCAGCAGAAAACCCATCAAAGTCTGGGAAAATAGTTTCAGTTCGAATATTAAATGTATCAATTAATATTTGGCGAGCTTCATTTTTTAGTGTTGGTGTTATAGCGATGAACTGTCGTTCATGTTCTTTTGTAGGGATTTTAAGACTACCTGTTTTTTCACTACTTACATCACTATAAAGAAATACACCATGTTGAGCTGAAATTCTTGGTGATACAACTGGTGGATCCATTAATATTGGATGATTGTAATCAGATAGATCTTGTGTGAAATCAGAGTATGACATTGTGACCTCTGCTATATCCGATTCCATTCCACCAATACAATCGGTATGAATAGCTAGAAGTAACCCAGTTTTATCACATTGAGAATTAACACAAAACCACAAAGCAATCAAGGCGTTTTTGGAGAAATCAACTAATCTAGTAGCTGCCCCATGATGTTGTAGTTTAGCAAGTAACTCAACTTCGCTTAAAACCCTCCCGTTTTCATATCTAAATCCTTTATGTGTAGCCTGTTGTATTAACGATTGTTCATAATGTAAAATATCCAGCTCCTTGATATTTCGTTGACCAGAATTAATAAGTCTTCTATATGCCCCACTATGTATTGGCCAATTAATATCCCCTTGTCCTCTCCAAAGTTTTACATTACCAGAATTAGGTTTGAATTCATTGTTTAAAACTATTATAAGTTCATTGAAATTAGTGGGTTCTATTATGGTTTCGAATAATTCGTTTTTAAAATTTTTCATTTAATCCTCCTAGTTTTATAAAAGAATATTACAATGTAGATATTAAACTATTTTTGAAAAGGAGTCATGTTTTTTAATTAGCTATAAAAGAAGAATGCCAAATTGATTTTATAGAATTAATGAAAAACTTGATATATCTAAGGGGAAAAGAGATGATTCAATTCAACACAATCTAGTTTATAGCTAATTCAGTTTTGATGAAAATGGGCATAAAATATAAAAAACATTAAAGATTAATGCGTTTTATAAGGGCAAAAAAATCTTATTTACTTAAATCAAAAAAACGCGAAGGAAGAGATTATCTTTCTACGCGTTTTTTTGTTTATGAATTCAGCTCTCTTTTTGCAGTGCCTAATGGATAATAGAGATAAGACAATTTGTGTTCAATAAAATCAGAGGGGAACCCCAAATCTATTAATATTAAAGCATTAATTAAAGCACTTAATCTAATATTGGCTAGATATAATTTAAAATCAATAAAAATATTACTTTCTTCGGTTTGAGGATGTGTCATTTTATTTCTTGTGTCTTTTACTTTATTCATAAACCCTTTCATATCTTTTTTACTTTTAAAAATCCCTTTGAAAATAGGTTCGTCAATTGAATTAGCGATCTCAATTAGTCTCTTTTTAAAAGGGTACTCATAAGCATAAGAAATAGAATTTTGCATATTTTTCTTTAATTCTTGCAGTGTATCATCAGTTATCATTTCTTCTAGATAAGATATAACTGCATTTTTAATTGGATTATAGTCCGTAGGATTGCAGAAAGTACTATTTGTAAATTTTAATCGATGATAGCCTTCGAGAATACGTGTATAATTAAGAAATTTCCAGGTGTCATAAATGCCGTGAAACTTAGTATTTATGTATAGATTATATAAAGGTTCTAATTCGTCATATAGGAGGTACCATTTATTCAAATAATCAGCTAAATTATTCTCTATATCAGGGAATGTTATGCTCTTATATGTATCGAGGTCTTTTTCTTCTTTAAATTCTTTTTGTGTAAAGAAGACTTTAAATTTATTATTTTGAACCTCAGGTGTATCTTCAATTTTAAAAGATAGGTCTTTTAAGAATTGTTCTTTCCCAGTGAAAAGAGAAATTAAACTTAAGAGATTGTATATTTTCTTTAAGAACCAGTGATAGTTTTGGCTTGAATTTGATATTAATTCTAATAAAGCTTTATATTCCATATCTACTTTTTTATAACCGTTTGTATCGAAATCAAAATGGGAACTAGTTGCAAAAGTACAGTCTATACTAGGGACATCCCATTTTTTTCTTTCTGGATACCTAAATGAAGTGCTAGCACTTTCCAAGATCCCCTTCTCACTATGTTCAAATTCATGGGTAAATGCTGATGTATTCATGAAACTTTCTAAATAAGTACTGTTAAAAGAAACTTTTTGAAACATTAGCTCTTCAACAGAAGAAAAATATCCACCAACAATCATGAATTTAAACTTATATGTTTGACTGGGAAATCCTGAATTGTTAATTCTATTAGATGCTCGATGAATATTAAATAAACAAACTGATTCTCCAGACCATGTTACGCCATGTAAAGTATCAAAATCGACTTTTGAACGAAGACCAAGTGGATCATCTTCACTTTGGGTTAAACTACCGCGTAAATTAAGAGATGCATCTTGTGGGGAAAACGAAAGTGTTCCCTGTACTTTATGATTTGGGTTGTTTGGGGCAAACCAAAATCCATCTACCTCAAATTCATCGATCATTGTTTGCTTTGCTAATTTAATAGTTTTCATAAAAATATCAATCATCCTTTCTAAAGATTATTATATATGATTCGCGAACTATTCGCGGACAATTTGCGAACTATTTACGGACACGTTTTGGTTTTTAACATGATATATTTGTATTGTGAGAAGTGGCGGAAAACATTTTTCACATTCCTTTATAACTCAAATGGATCGTTAGGCTATGGGTGATGGTTGAGGATTGAATGAGATGTTGTTTCTTGTTTTCGATTCACAGTCAAATCTGTTGTGTAAACGGAGAGGGGCTTTGCTCTTCTTCCAGTTACTTAATAATGTTGGCACAGAAGAATGTAACACATTAAGTGATTGGAAAAAGGATAAAACTTCACGTACCGCAATTGAAACATAAATGAATAATCGAGAGAAAAGCATCCATTCGGGTGCTTTTTATTATACAAAGAAAAAAGACAAGGAGTGTTGAATAATGACAAAACAAAATATAGTTTCAGCTCTTATTGATATTGATACGACAGAAGCGAAAGTAAATATTGAAGAACTTACATTAGCTATCAACGAATGTGTAAGTGCATTCGAAAAATTAGAAAAGGTTATGAGCAAGTATACAGTAGGTGTTGAAACCGTTGAATTACATTGTAATGGTGAAGTCATAGCTCGAAATATAGTTAAAGGTAATGAATGAATATAAAACTAAACAACAAAGAAAATTCTACGATAAATACAAACGGGATAAAGAAGCGAAGAAGTTCTACGACAGCATAGCTTGGCGAAGGTGTAGAGAGTTAGCGTTGATACGAGACAACTACCGTTGCCAAGAGTGTATGAAGCACGATCCATTGATACCAGTACCTGCTGATATGGTTCATCATATCAAAGAAAGAAATGAATATCCCGAACTTGCATTGACATTAGATAACTTAATTAGTTTATGTAATGGATGTCATAACAAAGAACATCCTGAAAAGGGTGGAGGGAAAAAGAAGAAAAAAAGAAAGATATTAGTTGTAAAAGCAAAAGCAAATACAGAATTGATATAGCCCCCCTTCTTTTATTGTTCAGAGTCGTTTCCACCCAGACCGGATGCCTCCGTCGTACGTAGCGCAAGTGGTGTTTCTAAAGGGGGGTAAACCCTGAAAACAAGGGCTTTTTATTTTTGAGTCAATACTTTTTATCCATAAAATGTAAGTGAGGTGATATCGTGGATAAAGGATTGATAGAGAGGAAACCACCTACTCATTTAAAAAAAGTAGGAAAAGACACTTGGATTCGTATTTGGTCTGTTCTAGAAGTGGAAGGTAAGGCAGATAAAAATGATCCCATTGTAGTTGAAGCAATCGCTTTCAGTTATCAAATGTTTAGGGAGATGGCGGCCAATGTTAAAAAAGAAGGGCTGACAATGGAGTATACAAATAAAGCAGGTGCTACAAATCTTACTAAGCACACTTTGATACCAGAGATACCTAAGTATTTACAGCAGATTCGTCAATACTTAGGAGAGCTAGGGTTGACTGGGGCAAGCAGAAAAAAGCTTCAAGAAGAGTTAACTGGAGATTCTGATGATGATTACGACAACTTCTAAGCCATCTGAAATAGCGAATTGGTATAAAAATTGGCGGAATGAACAGATACAGCATTTTCATATTTTGGTAGATCCATCTCCTGAACTAAGAACAACTTGGTATGCAGAACAAGTTGTGAAAGGAAACATAATAGCTAGTAAGAAAAATATCTTGTCTTGTCAACGTCATCTAAATGATTTGAAGAGACAAGGGACTGAGGAGTTCCCTTGGGTTTTTGAGGAAGAAAAAGCTCATAGACCGATACGATATATCGAAAAGTTTTGTCGCCCATCAAAAGGTGACTATAAAAGGTTAGTTCTTCAACCGTGGCAGCACTTTGTTATAGGTTCTTTGTATGGATGGGTTCATAAAGATACAGGTTACAGGCGTTTTCGTGAGGGCCTTATTTTTATTGGACGTAAAAACGGAAAAACTACAATGATTTCTGGTTTGTCCAATTATGCTGTTGCAAAAGATAACGAGCCAGGTGCTCGTGTTTATGTTTTGGCAAATACAAAACAACAAGCGGGAGAATTATTTGATGAAAGTCGTGCAATGGTTCAAAAATCACCCCTTCTTCGGAAACATTTACGCGAAAATCAGAAAGGGATTTTCCATGATAAAACGCATTCTAAAATTGAACCTCGTGCATCGGATAGTAAGAAACTAGACGGATTAAATACACACCTTGGTATTTTTGATGAAATACATGAATTTAAAAACTTTAAGTTAATCAATGTTATTAAAAAATCACGTGGCGCACGTAAACAGCCCATGATTGTTTACATTACTACGGCAGGATATCAACTTGAAGGACCACTTGTTCAATACTATGAAATTGCAACTGATGTGTTGGAAGGTGTTATCGACCAAGATAGAAAGTTTTATTTCATGGCTGAAATGGATAGCGTGGATGAAATTGAGAATCCTGAACTATGGATTAAAGCAAATCCTAATATGGGAGTTTCACTAGACCTTCCATCGCTTATTGATGATTGGAATACAGACAAACATACAGATGCTGAAAAATACGACTGGATTACAAAACAATTTAACATCTTTGTTGATAATGATGAAATGTCCTTTGTTGGTATTGAGATATTAAAAAGAAATAAAGAAGTTATTGATATAAAGGAATTAGCTGGTAAAGAATGTGTTGCAGGTTATGATTTGTCTTCATCAGAAGATTTTACAAGCGCTTGTCTAGAGTTTCCTTTAGATGATGGAAAGGTTTTTGTGCTATCTCATAGTTGGGTTCCGCAAGCTAAAGTTGACCGTGATAATGAGGACATCGAATATAAAGAGTTTAAAGATAAAGGTTGGTTAACTATTATTCCTGGTGAATATGTGAAATACGAGTATGTTTATGATTGGTTTGTTAAGCAATCCGAAAAGTATTTCATAAAGAAAATCACTTATGATCCGGCAAATGCTTATCGTTTAAATGAAGATTTGAAAGCATATGGATTTGAAACAGAACCAGTTCGGCAGGGGCATTTAACTTTAAGTCCAGCATTAAAAGATGTAAAAGAATTGTTATTGGATGGCAAAATAATCAGTAATAAAAACCGTCTTTTCCGTTGGTATATGAACAATGTAAAGCTTGTGGAAGATCGGAATGGAAACTTTTTACCTTCGAAACAGAGTAAATATCGTAAAATTGATGGTTTTGCAGCATTTCTAAATGCTCATACAGAAGTAATCCCGATGTTAACTCAGTTACAAGGTGATGGAAATATTGAATTTGTATCAGTTAGCGATCTTTTTAAATAGAAGGGCGGTGAGAAATTGAAAATGTTAGATCGTGTGAAGGGAGCATTAAAAGGTGCGGCCGCCGGGTGGAAAGGCGCGGGATTTGACTTCTCTTCATGGTTTGGAAGAAAGTTTTGGGGTATTGATAATGCAAAATTAGCTACAAACGAGACGATTTTCAGTGTAATTAGTAGATTATCGAATACGGTAGCATCTTTGCCATTAAAGCTTTATAAGGATTATGACACTGTTTTTAATCAAGTGTCTGATGTTGTGATGAATGAACCCAATCCAAACATGACCGGATTTGAATGGATAAATAAAATTGAAGTTTCAAGAAATGAAACTGGAAATGGATATGCAGCTATCGTTCGTGATATTCGATTTCAAGTGGAAGCATTAATCCCTATTGAATCCGCTTATGTAACACCTTTTATAAATAGGGATGATAATAATTTGTGGTATGAGGTATGTGGGATTGAAGGTACGTATTACATCCACAATATGAACATGTTTCATGTCAAACACATCACAGGTATTTCAAGATGGAAAGGTATTTGTCCAATTGATGTTTTGCGAAATACTCTTGAATATGATAAGGCAGTACAAGAATTTAGTTTGTCAGAAATGCAGAAAAAGGATAGTTTTATTTTGGAGTATGGAGCGAACGTGGATAGTGATAAGAGACAAAGGATTATTGATGACTTTAGACGTTTTTACCAAGAAAATGGCGGTATTTTATTTAGAGAACCAGGTGTAAATATAGATGAAATGGAGCGGAAATACTTTGCTTCAGACACGTTAGCATCAGAACGAATTACACGTTCACGAGTTGCTAACGTTTTTAATGTTCCGGTCACATTTTTAAATGACACTGAAGGACAAAGCTATAGCAGTAATGAACAGTTGATGATTCAATTTGTTCAAATGACTCTAACGCCCATTGTTCGTCAGTATGAGCAAGAAATGAATCGTAAGTTGCTAAATAAAAAAGAACGCCAAGAGGGACATTACTTTAAATTCAATCTTGGAGGGCTATTAAGAGGTGATACAGCTTCAAGAACAGCGTATTATCAAGCGGCAATTAGGAGCGGATGGTTATCACAAGATGATGTGCGCCAAAAAGAAGACGAACCACCTGTTGGTGGTAATGCTTCGAAACTTTGGGTAAGCGGTGATTTATATCCAATTGATATGGAGCCAACTCAACGAAAGGGGGTGAAAAACAGTGGCAAAGAACAAACAGAATAAGTTTTTCCAAATGAAAGCATCCGCCAATGGTAAAACGGCTGATGTTTTTATTTATGGAGAAATTACAAAGTATGCATGGGAAGAGTATGGCGAGGTATCGTCTATTACTTTTAAAAATGAACTGGATGAATTAGGTGATGGTATTGAAACGATTAACCTTTACATCAATAGTCCAGGTGGATCTGTCTTTGAAACAATGGCTATTATCGCAATGTTACAACGACATCCAGCAAAGGTTATTTCCTATATTGATGGCATAGGTGCTTCTTGCGCATCAGTATTACCGATGATTTCAGACAAAATAATTATGTATGCTAATTCAATGTTGATGGTACACAATGCATGGACATATGCATCAGGAAATGCTGATCAGCTACGTAAAGCAGCGGATGACATTGAACGTATTAACCAATCGATGGTGCAACACTATTTAACTCGTGCTGGTGATAAGTTAGATGAAGATATATTAAAACAATTACTAGATGCAGAGACGTGGTTATCGGCTGATGAAGCTATGGAGTATGGACTTTGTGATGAAATTATCTCAGCAAATAATGCCGCAGCATGTCTAGATGAAAAATGGGTGAAGGAATACAAAAATATTCCACAACAATTAGTAAATACACAAGCAAACGTATCGCCAAACGAAATGTTAGAACGACAAAAAATTGCCGAAGAAGCGAAAGCAAACGTGGACTATATAAACACAATTTTAGGAGGAATTCATTAATGAAAAATAAATTTCGATTATCTATTGGTAACTTTCAATACTTCTCAAAAAATACATTGTTTGAACTAAAACAAAATTTATCTACTATTGGTCAACAACTACAAAAAGTAGAGAGTGAGCTTTCTCAGAAGGCGATTGATCCATCCACAACTATGGAAAGTCTTAAAGCGTTACAACAATCCAAGCAAGATCTTCAAATGCGTTTTAATGTAATTAAAGAACAACATGACACGATGGAAGCTGAACAAAAAGCACAATTTCAAACTCAAACTGGCTTGCAATCTATTGAAGACCCAAAGCAAAAGGTAGTTGCAGCGAAAGCAGAATTGGTTCGAGCTACAATTCGTGGAGGTACATTGTCACAAGAAGCACGAGCAGCTCTTGGTGATAAAAATTCAACAGGTGGCGAAAAGATTCTTCCAACTACAATGACAAATGAATTATTGCATGAACCATTTGTCAAAAACCCATTAAGAGACGTATCTACATTTACAAGTGTAACAAACCTTGAAATCCCTAAAGTTACTTTTACATTAGATGATGATGATTTTATTGCTGATACAGCAACAGCAAAAGAATTAAAAGCGGAAGGTGATGTTGTAACCTTCGGACGTAATAAATTTAAGGTGTTTGTACCTATTTCAGAGACTGTTTTAGCAGCAACTGATACAAACTTAGTACAAACTGTAGATCAAGCGTTAGAAAGTGGTTTAGCAGCAAAAGAGAAAAAAGTAGCATTTGCTACAACGCCTAAAGCTGGAGAAGAATCTATGTCATTCTATAAAGCTGGCATTAAGTCAGTTAAAGGCGCAACTTTATATAAAGCTATTAAGTCAGCAGTTGCAGATTTACATGAAGATTTTCGTGAAAATGCGACTATTGAGATGCGCTACACAGATTATCTAGAAATAATTGAAACACTTGCTAATGGTAGTGCTACCTTATATAATGCGCAACCAGAACAGGTTTTAGGGAAGCCAGTTAAGTTCTGTGATTCAGCAGTGAATCCAGTTGTTGGTGATTTCCGATATTCTCACTTCAACTACGATCCAAATATGATTTATGATCGTGACAAAGATGTAAAAACAGGTATTGAATTATTTGTTTTAACAGCTTGGTTTGACCATAAAATTAAACTAAAATCAGCATTCCGTATCGCTGAAGTGCAGACTACCCCCTAATCCTCCCCAAGGACCAACAGGGTTACAAGTTGATTCTACAACAGTAACAACGACCAACATTAGTTGGTCTCCTGTTGTGTATGATGGGGGCATTAAAGAGTATCAAATACTGCGCAATGGAAAACAAGTAGGGACATCAGTAACAGCGACCTATAAAGACACAGGTCTAACTGGTGATACAACATATTCTTATCAAGTGAAAGCAGTTGGAAATAACGGATTAAATTCTCCGTTTAGCGTTGAATTATCAGCGAAAACCAATGCTTCAGGATCATAGGTGATTATATGTTAGAGCTATTAAAAAGAAAAATGAAAATCGATGGAGATGAAGAGGATACAGATATTCAACTTCTAATCGATGGAGCAAAAGAATCCTTATTACAATCGGGTGTTCCTGAAAGTGAAAAGGCACTATATAAAATCGCGGTAATAACGCATGTTTTATTAAATTATGAGAATCAAGATAAATCATTAAATGTCCCTGCATTAAAGCAGTCGCTAGAAACTATGATATTACAATTAAGGGATTACGATAGCGGTGATAACCAATGAATCCAAGTAAATTAAATAAACGAATCATACTAGAACGAAAATCATCAGAAACAAAAGATGAGGAAGGGAACGCTATTCCATCTGAATGGAAAGAGTTCGTTAAAGTGTGGGCAGAAGCTAAAACGCCATTTGGTACAGGGTTTAGATCTGAAATATTTCAAGGGAATGCAGAGTTTGTTATTAAATTGATAAATTTTACAATCCGATATCGAAAAGGCATCAATTCAGCAATGCGTGCAAGGTATGATGGCAAACTATATGAGATTAAGTCAGTTATTGATATCGACGAACAGCATAAGGAAATGTGCCTAATTTGTGAGGAGCGATCCAATTGGCAGAATTAGAGGTCTTCGGTATAGAAGAATGGATTCGTGAATTAGAGGGTTTAGGTCAAGATGTCCCTAAAATTACAAAAGAAGCATTAAAAGCGGGTGCGGGAGTATTTAAGCAGAAGCTAGAGTTTAATTCTCCTGTAGGACCTGAACCAAATACACCGACACCAAAGCAACCATGGTGGGATGGTAAACATGCTAAAAATGCTATTGAAGAGGGAAGAGTCGTAAAAAAAGGCGGCTCTTATTTTGTTGAAATAGGATGGGATAAAGCAGACCGATCTCCTCACTTCTATATGAAGTTTCAAAATTGGGGGACTAGTAGAAATCCTAACCCTCCACATAAAGGCTTTGTAGAGAAAACATTGGTTCAGAGTGAAAAAGAGGTGTTGCAAGCAATGGAACGAGAATTTATGCGTAGGGTCACAGGACGATGAGGAATTTCAATAAAGATGTGTTCGATGTATTACGTACAGATGTATTTATTAAATCTGAGCTAGGCGGAGAGTTCATATATCAGTTTGTAAAAGGTAACGATAATACACCTATATGGATTACATTTTCTGAATTAAATACATCTCCAGGAATGTATGCGGAGAATGAGGAAACAACTTCAATCGTTATGTATCAAGTTGATATATGGTCAATGTCACCAATCAAAGCACAACTAAAAACCGCAGTTCAGGCAGCTATGAAAAAGCTGTCTTTTCAGCGTTTAAGTACCTATCCAGATTATGAAATGGATACAAAAATTTATCGATATGGTTTTCGTTTTGTAACGGAAATTATTAATTAAGGAGGAAAATGAAATATGGCAATGGCAATTGATTTTAGAGACTTACATTATGCGGTTTTGACAGAGGCGGCAGATGGAAAGGCAACGTACACTACACCAAAACGAATCGGTAAAACAGTTAGTGGGAAAGCTTCACCTAAAGCCGAAGGGGCAACTTTTTATGCTGAAGGTGGACCAGCAGCAACAGCTAGTGCATTCGGGGGTACTGAAATCGAATTGGAAGTAGATAGATTACCTTTATCCATTTATGCGGAGTTGTTAGGAAAAAAGGTTGTAAAAGGTCAAGTTGTGGATAACACAAGCGATGTAGCTCCTTATGTAGCTTTATTATATCGCTTACCATACGACAACGGGAAAAATTTATATGTATGTTATTACAAAATGAAGTTTGAGCTTCCGAGCGATGAGCATAAAACGGCTGAAGACAAACCGACATTCCAAAGCGCAAAAATCAAAGGTAAGGCTATTCAACGTGCGGATGGTAACTGGAGACATCGATTAGATGAAGAAGAAGTTGGATTTGATGCAGCAGCAGCGGCGAATTGGTTTAAAGCAGTGCCGACTCTACCTGTAGCAACACCTTAATAGAATAAGAATAATGGGATGGCAAATGCCATCCCTATTTTAATGTAGGAGGAAAAGTGGATGAAAATTACTTTACAGAATGCAGAAGGTCAAAAAGATTTTTATTTACCACAGTTTATTCCGGGTTCAGCAACGTTTGAAGCATCAACATTAGCGGACGAATTACAAGCAGACCTTGTACCAAAAGAAACAATTGAAAGAGCAGCTAATTTTGTTGCTAAAGTGTATGGTAATCAATTTACGGCACAGGAATTTGTTGATGGTACTCATGTATGGTTTTTAAGCCTTACCATTCATTCTATTTGTTTAACAATTATGGGTCGTCTAAATGAAGCGATAACGGTAATGGAAACGGTAGAAGATGCGAAAAAAAAGTTGATGAAACAGCTAGAGATGAAACCGAAAAGAAAACAATCAAGTATCAAGACATCGTAATCGATATATACAACGTACTTATGGATGCAGGAATGACACAAAATCAAATTAACGAAATGGATATTGCGTTTTACTTTACCTGTTTGGCTAAAAAGCAAAAGACAAATCGAGTGACATCGGCAAATCAAGCGCCAGCATGGTTATAAAGGTAGGTGAGAATTGAATGGCATTAGGTGATAATACAATAGGTGGTCGCGTCCGGTTGGACACAGATCAGTTTGAAAATGGAATTGCAGGTATTAATCGAAGTCTGAAACGAATTGATGCAGAGTTTAGAAATACTTCAGAACAGTTACGTGGCGTTGGCTCTGAGATGGATCAGCTGGAGAATAAGGCAAATCATTTAAATCAAAAGATTGAAGCGCAAACGCAAAAAATGAAGCATTATGAGCAAGCTTTAAGGACTTCACAGCAAAAACAACAAGAAATGCGCCAAAAGTGTGAGCAATTAGCTACATCAATGCAACAGTTGGAACAAGAAATACAGCAAAGTACACAAGCATATGGCAAAAATGCGCAAGAAACAAAAGATTTACAAACTCAATATAATCAATTACAACAAGAATATAAACAAGGCACACAAGCTTTACAACGATTAACAGCACAAGTTTCCCGAAATGATACAGCCTTTAATAACGCTTCAGCAGCATTACATCGTTATCGGAATGAATTAGGCGATACACAAGAAAGAATGGACCAGTTAGGTAATGTTTCTGGAAGATTGCGAGAACGCATGAACGAAGTTGGAAACACAATGCAAGATACTGGGTCAAGAATTAGTCAAGGATTTGGAGCGGCCGCGGTGGGTGTAGCGGCAGGTGTTGGTGCATTAGTAGTAAATGCAGGTCAATTTGAAGAAGCAAATAAAAAAGTACAGGCTGGTTTAGGATTAACGAGAGAAGAAAGCTTAAAAGTTAGTGCTGTAGCAAAAGAAGTATGGCGTGAAGGATATGGTGAGGATTTAGCTAGTGTCAGCGATTCTTTAGTTAAAGTAAAGCGTAATATTAAAGATATTAACGATGATGAAACCTTAAAACAAGTAACTCGAGACAGTGAAATCTTAGCGGAAACAATGGAGTCGGATGTAAACGAGGTTACTCGTGGTGCGGCTCAATTAATGGGCCGTTTTGGCTTATCTGGACAACAAGCGTTTGATTTATTAGCACAAGGATCAGCTAAAGGGTTAAATTATTCAAATGAGCTATTTGATAATTTAAGTGAGTATGGTCCTTTGTTCCATGAGATGGGATTTAGTGCGGATGAAATGTTTACGATTTTGATTAATGGTAGTAAAAATGGTGCTTATAATCTCGACTATGTGAATGATGTAATGAAAGAGTTTGGTATCCGTGTTAAAGATGGTAGTAAGTCCACAACAGAAGCGATGGGCCAAATGAGCAAGGAAACTCAAAAGGTTTGGCAAGCAATGTTAGAAGGGAAAGCTACTTCAAAGGATGTCTTCAATGCTGTATTAAATGAGTTACGAACTACTGATGACCAAATTAAAGTAAATCAGTTAGGCGTTGCACTTTTTGGCGTGAAATGGGAAGACCTCGAAGCTACTACTATGTTATCTCTAAACAATATGGAAACGGGCTTAGGAAACTATAGTGGTGCAATGAATAAAATGGTTGACGGTTATGATACAAGTGCAAAGCAATGGAAATCAGTCACCAGAGAATTACAAATTGCATTAGAACCACTTGGTAAAGTGATTCTAGATATTGCTAAACAAGCTATACCGGAACTAAAAGAATCAATTAAAGGTGTAGCAGATTGGTTTAACGGATTAGATGATAGTACAAAAAAAGTATATGGTACATCATTATTATTAGCCCCAGCAGTATTAGGGGTAGTAAGTGCCCTTGGAATGCTTTCTTTTGCTGTAGGTGCAATTATAGCAAACCCAATTGTTGCAACAATTGGTGGCGTTGTAATCGGATTAGGTGCATTAGGATTTGCTTTTGCCGAAGCTGGTAAAAAAGCGAAACAAGCAGAAGAAGATAGCAGGAAATACGGCGAGGGTGTAAGCGAAGGTACAAAAAAAGCAATTGAAGGATACGTAAATTTAAAAGAAAAAGCTTTTAAGACGTTAGATGAAATCCCGGTGCTTACTGGGGATAAAGCAAAAGAAGCTGTACAACGTGCTCATGATGAGTTCGGTAAATTAGCGGATGAAGCCATTCAAGCGATTAATAAAGATAGAGGGAAACTTCAGGCGCATTTAGATAGCTGGTTTTCTGATGAAACAGATACAGCAGTATTAAGAGCGAAAGACAAAATTCTAAATGATCAAATGGAAGTATTTAAAGCGCAAGAAGAGGCAGTTATCAAAGCGAATGAGAAAATTCAAAGCTTACTTACACAATATAATGGACAGATATATAAGATGACTGCAGCTGATAAGTCGGTATTTCTTACAGCTTTAAAAGCTATCGATAGTGAAGTAGGAAAAGCAGCGTCAAAAAGCGTGGATGAGATTCAAAAAATAGGTAAAGCAATGGATAACTTCAACAGCAATACTTCTGTTGAAACAATCCAAGGTAAAGTAAAAGATTTAGGGTCTGAATATAAAAAATTAACGGATGAGTTAGATAAGGCTAGACAGAAAGAAATAGAATTTGCAAAAAGTAAAATAGCTGATACTAAAGGGCAAGAGATTGCGATTGCACAAATTAATAAGAAATACTCTGATCAGTCTATCTTAATAACAGAAGGATATAAACAACAACTTCAACAAGCACAGGAAGTGTTAAAGTCCAAGGGTATTGAAATGGATTTAACAACGGGTATTACGAAAGCCGAAACTGAAAAAATTAAAATTCAAGGTCGAGGATTTGGCGAATACGTAAAGAATTCAGAGATAATCGAGAGTACGAATGAAAATTTATTTAAAAGGCTTCAAGATAGAGCCGCAAAAGAATCTGATTTACGTAAGAAAAGTGCTGATGAGGTAAAAAGATATGGTGAAGCACTAATTGCCAATTCTAATACTGTTTATGATAGCCTTTTTCAATCAACTCGTGAAAAGGCTGTGCAAATTGGTAGTGATATCGCTTATGCATTAGAAGATGGTACAAAGGCTGTTAACTTAGGTGAAAAAGGCGTAGTAAAGGTCGAAGAGTTTGTTGATGGTATAAAAACAGGTAAATATAAGGTTCAGGATGTAGCGGTTGCTCTTATAAATACAATGCGTGTAGAGATGGGGAGTAAACCATTAACCGCAGAGGGTATTAAAGTGATGACTACGTTTGCTGATGGATTAAAGCAAATGAACGTTACAGATATTGCTACAAAATTAAATCTTGATCTTAAAAAGAATTTAGAAATTGATTTGGGCCCACTGGGCAAAATGACATCAACACAATTTGTAAATGGTTTGAAAGAAGGCACAGTTGGTATTGACGCTGTGTTTATTTATTTTCAACAACATTTATCTAAATTAACAGCTACTGATTTATCTCAAGATGGAACCAAAATCATGTCTACTTTAAAAACAGGCATGGAAATGGGCTTCATCGGTGTACAAGATGTATTTAACAAGTTAGGAATAACACTGGACGATCAAACAAAATATGATTTAGGTCCTAATGGACAGTTTACAGCTAGTTCCCTTGCACAAGGGTTGCAAAACGGACAAATTAACATAGATACAGCGCTTGAAGTCATTAGACAAATGGTTGTGCAAAAAACAAATATTGATACAACTCAACAAGGTTCAAATATCTCACAAACAACCGCAAATGGAATTGCTAGTAATACAGCCCCAGAAAATGCAGCAACAGGGAAAAAACAAGCTGTGGAAGGTATTATGGGAAGTACAACCGATGGCGGTGGAGGGAATAAGAGCGGTAGTGAATTAGGACAAGGGATAATAAATCAAGAGGGCTATATTAGAGGAAGTACTTTGCAAGTAGTCGCTAGTGCTCATGGTGCTTTTAACACGATAAATGGAAACCCGGCAGGTAATCAAGGGGGCCAAGGTTTTGCAGGTGGTATCGTCAATCAAAATGGTTATATCCGAGGGAGTGCTCTTGAAGCTGTAGCTTCAGCTCATGCTGGCTTTAATAACGTTAATGGTACGCCACAGGGTCAAAAAGGTGGTAGTCAGTTTGCTCAAGGTATGGAAGATACAAAGGGGCAAGCGAGATCAAGTGGTTCTAATGTAGCGGAAAGTGGGAATTCTGGTCTGAAAAGTGTTAGTTCGATCAGTCCCGGTGAAGCATTTTCTAGTGGATTTGCTTCAGGTATTTCTAATGGTAGATGGAATGTACAAAGTGTAGCATCTAGTTTAGCAAGAGGTGCATTCGATGCTTTAAAGGCTACACTTAATATGAACTCTCCATCAAGATTAACACGTGATCAGGGTGGTAAACCTTTTAGTGAAGGTTTTGCGCTGGGTATTCAAAAAACATCTTATATGGCAGAAAATGAAAGCCGCACTCTTGGGACGAATGCTTATAAGTCTCTTGTAAATACGCTAAAATCCAATAATTTAGCATTTGCAGGTGTTCAAATGGCGCAAGGACTTGCAGCCGGGATTAAGAGTCAATATTCTGTAGTACGAGATGCCTTGCAAGATACAGTAACAGGTGCAATTGATGGTATTCGTTCTATAAAACCAGAAGAAATATTTAGTTTTCAAGGTGATGAGCCATTAACGAAATATTTCAATGCAATCTTTGTGGATGGAGATTGGCAAAACGATTGGATAACACATATCCCAGAGAATATGCGTGATATGGTTAGAGAAATCGGACGTCAAATGGAACGTTTTGAAGGACTTTCAATTTATGATGTTGGTAATCTTTCTAGATGGAGAGAAGTGTTATCGGATAATCCTAATGCCATTCAGTATAGACCAGATAACGATAATCCAGATAAGGGACAATATATGCCATATAGTAACAAAGATCTTGCACAACAAAGACCACTACAAATTGTAATAGATAGAATGGTTCTCGCAGAATTATTAATATCTCCATTAGAGCTATTGCAAGAACAGAAGTTTGAGACAGATTTATACAATGCAGGGGTGAGACGATGACGAATCAAACTCTTACAATTATTCAGGAAGATGGTTCTAAGTTTGTTATTTCATCTAATGACAAACTTACTGTTTTAAACTTTCTTCCTAATTCCCCCTTCTATAACACTGGATACGAAAAGTTAGATGGGAGACATGGGGAAATTGATTTAGGTGGAAGTTTTAATTCAAGGGAAGATATTAAATCTTTATTTCTCGCAGAACCACATGGGATAGATGATTTTTATAAAGTTCGAAATTTTATGTTCCGTCTTTTCGCTTCGCAATCTCCATTTTATATTGTTTCAAATAGAGAGCCTGAAAAGCGTTGGAAAGTACGAGTGTCAAATAAGTATGAAGTAGAACCGCAGGCGAACGGAAACTACAGCCTTATAGAAATTCAGTATAAATCAGCGAATGCTTTTGCTGAATCCGTACAATCGACGTTAGAAAAGATGAAAACAGAGTACACAAGAACAACAGCTACATTCTCTATTGATAATAAAGGTGAAGTAGAAATTGATCCAAGGCAAATGCCTTTACGAATTACCTTTAAAGGTGCTTCTGAAAACCTTAAGATTAAAAACAAAACAACGAAAGACGAATGGACGTATAACGGCACAACAACGGATAAAGATACAATTGTGATAGATCAAGTGAGAAGTACGAAAAACAGCTTGTCCATTGTTCGAAACACAAATAAAAAAGTAATATCTTTAAGGGAAGGAATAAATGAATTTGAAATCACAGGCGCTAAAGGCGCTTTTTCTATTTCATTCGATTTTCGTTTCCAATACTTATAGAGGAGGTGCGATGTTGGAATTAGTTACAGTAACTGATTTAGCAGGAAGTACAGAGATACTAACAGGGTTTCCAACTATAACTAGAGTCCGTAGGGTGAATGGGGAAAAAGGAATCAGTTTTCTACTATATCCTACAGAAGAAAATACACATTCCTTTCCGTTGGTACAAGAAGAAAGCAAAATTGAATTTGATGGCGAAATTTATATTGTAAAGCATTTAGCAGAAAGAACTATAGGGGATAAGTTTTATAAAAGGGCCGAATGCATTCATGAATTTTACGTGAATATGTTGAATAAACAACAGTACAAAGTTCATAATGGCAGCATGACGTTTCGTGATGCGGTAGATTTTGTATTCGAAGGAACTGGTTATCAAACAGCAATTATTGATCAGTTTTATGCGGAAGACTTTCAAGAGTTTGGTAAAGAAAATCGATTGGCGTTATTAAAAAAGATATTAGAACGCTATAAGGCAGAAATATCCGTGCGTGGAAACCTCGCGAGTTTTAAAGAAAGAATAGGGGAAGATACAGACTTTCAATTTCGATACAATTATAATATCAAAACATTCGAGCGTGATACTGATACAAAACCCCTTGCTACTTATATTCGTGGATATGGTAAAGACGGATTAGAGAGAGAATACACCAGTCCGAATGTACATAAATTCGGTCTAAATGAAGCTGATTCCATAGATGATGAACGATATACAACTATAGAAGGGCTAGATAAGGCATTAAAAGAAAACCTACAGGACACGCCAGTTGTCAGTATGACAATTGACTTTATAGATTTGAGAAAAGCCGGATACCCCTACAATGTTCCGAATGAAGGGGATCGGGTTCTTTTAATTTATGAGCCAATGGATATTGATATTGAAACCAGAATTATGGAGATTGAGGAAGTATTTAATGCGAAGCTAGAGCCGATTGCATGTAGGGTTACACTAGCTAACTATAAAAAATCTTTTGGTGGGACACTTTTTCAAACTGTACAGAAGGCAATGAGTGGCGTTGTAAACGAAGATGGGAAAATTAAATACAATGCCTTAGATGAAGGCGTTAAACGTGCAAGTGAAGCAATTAAGAACGCTCAAACAGAATTAACATTTGAGAATGGCATACTTGGCGTTGATCCTAAAAATCCAAATAACCTTGTAGCCTTCACCAGTGCTGGTATCGGAATTAGCCGAGATAGTGGAAAAACATTTAAAGAAGCCCTTACTTATGAAGGGCTTGTTACTTCAGCGGGTGTTGTTGGTCAATTGGAAGCAAATAATGTCCGAATTGGACTAGGTACATTTTTTGAAGAAGGTTATGATCCATTAAAGGTTTCAAACAGATTAGAAACCTTAATTGATAATGTATCTAAAGATAATGTGATTAGCGTAATTGAAAAACAGTATCTTAATTCTGAATGGAATAAAATACAAAATGAGTATCGATCCATGATACAGATCGCACTTGGATATTGGAAGGCAGAAGAAAAGATTGCAGAAAGAGATATGTATACTCAAAGGTACAACGAATTAAAAACTTTTTTAACAGTGTTGGTTGATGAAAATAACAAGGCTGCCATTTTAGCGCCTTCAAATATGAAAAAAGATTCTATAATCGATGGGGAATTGTATAAAAATCGTTTGAAGAATTATTTTGAAACGCAAACCGCCTTGAACGGATTGATTGTATTAAAAGCGAAAGAAATAGCAGAAACGGCTCAAAAAACAACGGAAAATATATCAAAGACATTATTAGATTTTGTGGACGATTCCAAAATTGACATTATGGAACGGAGATATATTAAAGAACAACTAGCAAATATAATTGGAACAGTGTTGCCTGATACAGCAAATACTTTGCCAATCGTTACCGCCTTAGACAGTGGAGGAAAAGGTGAGTTTTATTCTATTCGTAAACAGGCAACTAACATAGGGATACCTACTTCAGATGCGAACTATATCGCTGTGGCAACCCAATATACGAATTTAAAACTATTTCTAGAAGATCTTACACCAATTGATGTATGGGACACCTCTATTGGTAATAAAGACAAAGTTATCTCCATTAACCCTACTGTATGGGGTGATACATGGCTCAAATACTATCAAGCTGTAGATGCTCTAAGTGAAGTTATCCAAGCGAAAGCGAAAAAGAATGTGGACGAACAAACATCTGGTGGAAGTAATATTTTAAAAAATACAGCGGACTTTATTGCGAATCGGCTGTGGGGAGACAATGGACAAGGTGGCGGTGTTCCAGATAGTTCAATCTTATATAACGGAAAGAGAACATTAAGGGTTCTTATGCCACAAGGGGTTAAGTACCTTGAACCTAATATACCTTTGAAAAGAAATACCTATTATACGTATTCTACAATGGCATACGGTTCAGCAGCAGGAAATGGGACAGTGATAACGCCACTTCATTTTTGGGCGCATACAGCAAAAGATACAGCTGGACAGATGGTTGAAATTATTAAGTATGATCAATCATTTTTATCAAAACAATGGAAAAGGTTATACGTCACTTTTTTAACACCAAAAGATAAAGATTTATATTTTTCTCCTTATATTTTTAATGGGATGGCATCCGGTACATTAAATGTGATTGAGATGGCGTTTCAAGAAGGTAGCATATTAACTGGCTGGACAGAAAACCCGGATGAAGTACGAGAGAAGATTGAAAAGATTCAAACGGATTTACGTTTAACAAGTCCACTTCCAACAACAATAAATTTGGACTCGAATGGTATAACGGCCAATACAGGGAAATCAGATTCCTTTGCAAGATTGGACTATCGTGGTCTGTATTCAAAAAAAGGCGCTGTGCAAATAGAACGGGAAGATGGTTACAATTTAATCATAAACGGGATAGCCAACTTTGATATGAATGTTAGTTCTCATGAACCGCCGTTTATGTCACCAGGTGTAAATTATAGCGCCTATTGGTATGCAACACGTAATACAACATGGTCGAATTGTAATTACTTCACTTTAAAACATACAGGTAGATATTTAGTTTTTGCGTTGAGTCTTGCAATTGATCCGGGTTCATCGGCACAAGTGAAAATAACCGATGTAGACGGAAAGGACTTATGGTACACCATGCATAGCAAAACGATTGCGAATGATTATTATGTAAATGCCATGATTGATCTGGGTGTACCAACAGGAAATATGAAGTATATCTATTTGAAATTAGCATCCAATAGTGCCAATCATACCGCTTATGCAAGATTATTAAGTGCATGGCAAGAAAGGTGATGGGAATGGAAATGAAAGAACAATACGATTTGTATGAACGGTATAAAACATGTATTTATGCTGATTCAGATGATGCAGGGAATATAACGCGGTTAGAATGTGGTCAACATATTATACCAAGTAATGATTATATGCATTTCTTCCGAGTTGATCGCTATGTAACTGACACTATACAAAACTATAAGGTTGTCTGGAATGGAAGGGTTGCAGAGTTACAGGCAATTGATTTAGAAATAGAAAAATCAGTAAAAGCAATATATTTCGCCCCTACAAAAGAAGAATTAGAACGAGAAAAGGCAGAGATGGAAGCGAAAATTAAAATGCTTGAAGAACAAATAGCAGCACAACAAGTCGCACCAATCGAAAAAGAATAAACCAAAGAGAGACAATCAAATATGTCGCTCTATTTTTTTTGCCTAAAAAGGGGTGGTCAAAGTGGAAGGGTTACAAGAAGTAAGAAGTGACGTTCAAGAAATAAAGCAAGATATCAAGGACATTCGTTTAGAAATCAAAAGCTTAGAAAATCGAACGACAGGTAACGAAAAAGACATTATTAATATCACTAAACAGTTAGATAAAATTGGTGCCAATACTACCTGGATATTACGACTTATAGTGGGTGGAATTGTTTTGGCAGCTCTTAACTTCTTCTTGAAAGGAGGTGGTATGTAATGTTTGAAATTACAGTAATGATTGGAATTGTAGTTGGTCTTTCACAAATTGGGAAGACAATTGGATTACAAACAAAATATGTTCCGCTATTGAATTTAACGCTTGGCATTGTGCTAGGCGTTTTATTTTTGGGCGGAGATATCAAAACAAATGTATTTCAAGGAATCATCATTGGATTGTCAGCAAGTGGATTATTTCACCACACAAAAATTATGAAAAAGGATGTTGATGCTAAATGAAAAAGACACTGAAACATATTACCTCGTTTCATATGATTTTAGTACTTGCTAGTTCGTTTGCTACAAGTGCTTTTGCTGATAGAACACTTTTTATTCCTGATTTACCTAAACAACCATATCGTTACGGTGTTGGTGCTTACGAGGGCGTCGTAGCTCATTCTACGGCGACTCCAGAAGCACCAGCTATCAATATTCAAAAATATGAGTCTCGTACATGGAGAAATGCATTCGTTCATTATGCAGTAGATTGGAATGAAACAATCCAAATTGCTGATACAAAGTACATTGCTTATGGTGGTGGACCAGGAGCAAATAAACGCTTTGTACATGTAGAACTTTGCGAAACAGCGGATTACGATAAATTCAAACGCAGCTATGATAAATACGTGAAGTTACTTGCTAAAATTCTTCGTGATCGTGGTTTATCTGTGGAAAAAGGATTATGGACTCACAATGATGTAACAAAATACCTTGGTGGAACAGATCATGAAGATCCACTTGACTACTTAAAGTCTCATGGCGTTTCAGAAGCTCAATTTAGAGCAGATGTACAACGAGCATATAAAAATTCTAATGTGGATGTTTCTGTGCCTGAAAAGCCATCTAAGCCGGTAGAGGTACCGACAGCGGTAACAGATGGAATTGCTTATATTGAAGGCTACAATGTTAATTTACGTAAAGGGCCAGATACAAGCTATTCTAAGATTCGTCAGTTAAATAAACCAGAATCTTATGTTGTATGGGCTGAAAAGGATGGTTGGTTAAATCTTGGTGGAGAGCAGTGGATCAAGAACGATCCATCTTATGTGAAATTCGAAAAGAAAAGTAAAGTGGATTCATCTATTGTAGGGAAACGCGTTGTATCTAAAGTTAACAATCTACGTTTCTATGATGCTCTATCTTGGCAGGATAAAGATGTTGCTGGTTCTGTAGATACAGGACTAGGATTTACTATTGATGCAAAAGTAACTGTCAATGGATCGTCACAATATAAAGTACACAATAGCAAAGGTAAAACATACTATGTAACTGCAAATGAAGCCTATGTGTATGTGAAGTAATAGCGAAATTAAAAAAAAAGCATTCCTGTTTTAATAGGAGGGATGCTCTTTTTTTATTTATACTTAATTATTTTCCATATTGTATGTGTCTAGTTTAATGTGAGCCATTCCTTCAGCTTCTATCATTTCAAAAATTTCTCTTTTACTTTCTTCATAAACGTCTAATATTCCTAGAATTTCCGAAGCTTCGGGGTCCATGCGGTTAACTCCTATCAATTATTTTAGAACTTAACCAATCTCAGTTTGTAACTCCATTCCAAACATCAAGATCGTTATCATCTAAAATTGCTTTGATTTTATCTTTCTCAAAAACTACTAGATATTCATAAGGTAAGGCTAAAACTTGAATAATTGAAGGTCTAATTTTTAGTAGCTGATATGCATAAAATGCTTCTAATTCACCTTCTGTTTCATCGACAGGACCGATATACCAACCAGAATAACCTTTTTCACAATCCTCAGCCCTTTGTAAATAAATCTCATCTAGTTGTAACACATTTTTTGCAGTCACTATTTTATCGCTAAACCTTATCATTTCACCATCAATATTTAACTGACGTAAACAGTGTACTTGTTCTAATTGCACCCATAAAGCAATTGTTAGATCCTCTGTAGTATCCTTAAATGGATTTTTTGTATAATCTGGGGCAATAATGTGATACCCATCTTCACGTTTGGATAGAACAAAAATAGACCAACCAGCTTGTATAGAAAATCCATCAACTAATTTGTTATATTCTACTTTAGTTAGCAAATACAATAACTTTTCTATTTGAGGGCTTAAATGTTCTTCTGCTGTAGCTAATATATTTTTACCACCTATATTTTTAACTATTGTTTTCAATGGACTGCAACCTCTCTTTTATTGATTTTTTCAAACCGTCTCTAGCTACTGCTTCACGTTCTAACATTTCCAGTCTTATATTTTCGGGAACCTCACCGTATTTAGGGTGCCCCAGCAATGTACTCCAATCTTTTGCATTCTTAGAAGCATTTGTTGGTTTTCCAAGTCCAACAAAGTTTACAGCCATATTAAACACTTCTATAAACGTTTACAGGTTGCAGCTTGAGCTTGTTCGAATTGTTGCATACGTTGTAACGATGCAGTCGAATTATAACTCCTTGAAATAATACCAATTTCATGTAACAACTGTAAATATTACATTTTTGATGGATAATTACATAGACCAATAAAAAAGAAGAACGTTTACCCTTACTACAAGGCGTTCTTCTTTTTTTATTTTATTCGTCGTCTTCAAAATCGCGTAAGCTATCCAGCAATTCTGTAAAAGATGAACAAACAGGGTAAATTGCTTCTTCCAGCTCTTCTTCCTCATGATCCCAAAATACAACGGTTGGGGCTTCGGGATTATTTCGGTAATCAAAACATAGAAGGTTACCAAACGGGTCTCTAGCAAAAGGGTATACTTTATCAACTAATCTATCTTTTATACCTTCATAGTTTTGGACAATCGAATATTTATCTTCTATATGAAGAGTTAAGAGGTCACTGAATACATTTTCATCTTGTCCTGGTACATCAAATACTTTTGGGTTAGGGTATCCCCCGTCATATTTCTTCACGCACGCAACAAAATCGTTGGGTAATTTAATATTAAAATATTGTTCTATCTTTTGGATTTCTACGTCTGTAATTGGTGTTTTACTCATAAAGGACCATGTAATATTGTTCATTTTTGCCACTCCTTATTTATCGCTATCTTTTCCCCAAATTTTATATCCACCTGTATGACCAGTATCGTGATGTATCTGATAATCTACAAGTTGCATTCTACCAGTATCTTGATGGTGATGCCATGTGTAATGCTTTGGTGTTTCACCTTGTTTAAACATTTGGATTTCTTCTTTCGTAAATTTTGAAGCTAAATCAGGGTCTTTTATTATTTGTTCGTATAATGCTTTACTACATTTTCTAAAATGTGTTGGTCTAGATTTTTTGAAGTCTGCCTCTTTTAGGATTACCTCACCCTTAGATTTAAAAATAGGGAACCCATCTGCATCATACGGAATACCTGTAACAGGATGTTTGTCTCCTGCCAACTCACCTTTTCTTAATCTTATTGTCTTAGGACCATTTGGACCTTCATAAGTATATGGAGCTGCTTTCTGCAAATACTGTTGGATACTTCCAACTCCTGCATATGAGAACGGAGTTCCAGGTATGAATTCATAGTTATTTAATATATGCAATGCATTTCTGTATGCAGAGGAGTTTGTTAGAAGCGATCCTCCTTTTGTAAGACTTGTAACAGCTGTTACTTTTCCTACTTGTCCAACCTTATCCAGACCTTTGCTACCAATAAAACCTGTGAGTAGCGAGGTGACTGCATAAGCTGCATAATGTTCTCTACTTTTCATATCCCCATTCCATAACTCATTTATGAATGAATCGGATAGAGCATTCCATGCCGCAGGTAGGGTTTCTTTATAATTTACGATTGCATCCTTCATGTCTAACCAGGTCTCTTTATCTCCTAAAGCGACGAATCCGTCCCATGCGTCTACAACCCCATCTACAACCCCAGTAGAAATCCCAGTCCACGCATCATTCAAGTCCTTTTTATTTCTATCCCAAAATGTCTCTTCTGATTTTGGCGGGATTTTGCCACACATGGCACCTTCTTCAATTGAATTATCAGCCTGACGATTCCTATCTTCTGTAATCGCTTGAATAGAAGTCGCCCATTCCATATTCAACCCTTGCGTACTAAATGTTCCGCTTGCAGGACTAAATCCTTTGCCACTTTGTACTTCCGCAAGCCCTTGTGCGATACTCGTAGCTAGTTGAAGTGCTGTAGTATAGTTATTGCTAGACGTTTGATTAAATTCATATAGATGATTTAACTTTTCTTGAAGTTTGTGTCTCATGAGAGTAAAAAGATTCGCCATGGCGTCCATACCCGGGATTGGCATAGCTTGACTAATGGCTTCCATACTTGCCTTCATTCGGTCAATTTCTCGAATTTGTTCTAATATTTCTTGTTCAATAACATCTGTTGAAGCCACCTGTGATTGAAATTGACTTGGAAAGGCATCGTTCTGACGGATTAATTCTTCACATAAGTAAATAATTCCTTGTGCTAATGGACGAAAGGTTTCTGTGAAAAATGCTTTTGCACTATCGTAAGTTTGTCCTTGTAGAACAGTATCAATTGCAAAAGCATCAATCGATTGAATGGCTTGTTCCATACCTTGAATGGTAGCGGTACATACAGCGTTCATGCTCTGAGTTTGGTTCTGTACTTCTCCCAAATACATATTTAAACTCATGCATTCGTCCTCCTTACTAATTGTTGTTGTTGGTAGGATAGGTTGTTTTCTAAATTACTAAGGTCTCGTCTTTCTTTAAGCAATGTTTCTTTTTTGTTTTCCAATTCGAATGTAAGTTTTCGCTCAATGTGTTGTGCTTCTTGACGGATATCCATAAAAAAATGAGATAATTCTCTATCGCTGTGCCAAGTTTCTAAAATACGGTTGAATAGGCGATTACTTCGATTTTTCCATTCGTGAAAATCTGTTTCCGCTTGTTCTTGAGTTTGAATCGCGGATTGATTTCGTTCCTGTTTTTCAAATACATTTTGTAACTTCTGATTTAACTGTTTAGTTTGGTTTTCAATATCTGGATCCATCTTTTTCCTCCTATCGTTTTATCTTTACGAAGGTGGTCACATTAGCGAAAATTGTTGTGAAGCTCGTGATCCATTCTCTCAAACTCTTTGGCTACTGAATGAATATTATCGACAGCTTGTTGAAAGGCGGTTGAGAATTGTTTCGTCAAATCTAAAACTTGTTGGTTCACTTCTTGTGCTTTTGAATTAACAGAGAGTGTAGTACGCGTTGCCTTTTTTATAGAGCGATTTGTTGCACTTTGGATGGTATCTGAAGCTGCTCTCATCTGCGTAGCGATTTGTTGTGCTGATTGAAAATTACTTTGAAATTGTCCCATCGTATAAACCCTTTCTATATTTCTATGAACGTATTTAAGAAGGAGAGTGCCTAGTGTGTATGTCCAGTGTCTACTGTTCTTTATAGGAATACTCCCGGAAAAATATTGCGAACTTAATTATAACAATAATTGTATATATTTTCCTTGAAAGATTTACTTTTTATAAAATTTTTGTGTTTTACAGTCTTTGGTCAGTGGGAAAGAGTCCATCATGAGAGAAAGCGATTTGCTAGGAATGAAATAATAGATAAAGAGATTAGTATAGTATTTATAATTGATGCAAAGGTAACTGTTGATGCTTCCAATATAAAGTACATAATAGTAAAGGAAAAACATACTATGTAACAGCTAATGAAGGCTATGTGTATGTGAAGTAGCAAAGAGAGTCTGCTCAAATATGAGTAGACTCTCTTTTTTATTTAATTCATATTGGATTAAAATGTACCGCTATTATTTTCTGTTAGATACTTGGTATCTACATAATCAAGATCCTGGACATGTTGGTATAACGTCGTTAATAACTCTTTGTCTTTGCATAAAATACTAATATCAAAACCATCCACTATACTTAATAAAAATTCACAATTACTATTAATAAAATCCGTTGCTGTAATTATCGATGTATAATCCTCCTTTTTAGTAAAAGCAGACATCGTCAAAAAAATTAAATAATATTTCTGGTTTAAGGTACGTTCTAAATCACTCCCAGTTATGAAACGATCCTTATTGAATGAAAATGCATTTGGAAAATTACCGTTAGAATCTTTAACGTATACTTCAGCCGTATCAATTTGCCATACATAGTTTTTGAAATTAAAAGGTTCTAATAAACTCAGTACGGATAAAAAGAAATTTTCATCTTCTGGAGCGTGAAAGTGTATTCCTATATTCATATTATAATAATCTCCTTTTTAAAAGTGTTGTAATTGATTAACATATGAAACCATATCATAAATTATTTAAATTATATATATAAATTTTAATCCTGAGGAGGGATTTAGTAAGAAGAGATATTAAAGAAGAAATGCGTGTATTATCTAAACAAAAAAGTGCTAACAAGTTTGCAAACGAACTTGCTAACACATATAAGAAATAGATAAAAAATATCGCTGATATGTCACCTTCAAATATAGACTTAATCATATAGAAAACACTAATACTGAATCCTCATAAAATCATTCGTGATACCAAGAATATAACCATCCCGATATCCCTTTACTTTTGCGACGAAAACGAGGCATGATATTGATTTCTACTTCAGAATTTGCATCAGATAATAAAAAAATGCGGTTTGTAAAGTTAAAAGTACAACAAGCTACAAACGGTATGAAATGGATTAAGTTATTTAGAACATTAAAAGATGATTTTCAAATAGGTGGAGAAATTGAATTAGACCATATTGTCCAATATCCGAAAGATTATATTGTCGGAACAAATAGAAGAGTATTACTTCCGTATAATGAGAGAATATATAAAGTGCAAGGTACTAAAAAAAAGCTAGGTATAAAAGTAAAGGAGAAAGGATATCTATTTAAAGAATTTCAGCGGAAATTCTCTCATTTCACATTACTGCCAGAATGCAAAAGGGTAGCAACAAATAATGAAAATGAATTATTTCCTTTATTTGCACCAAAAGGATTAGAGACCATAACATTAGAAATTTGGTCCGAAAATATAGTATTGGAAATAGAACAAGCATTATTTGATAGTGAAATAGTTTTAGCTAAAATAGGAGAAACATCTTATGTAGTAAATGCAGATTTACCAGTATTATTAAAGATTGTAAGATTTAATATGGAAAAAGTGTTACAAAATCCATATAAAATGCAGTATTGCCAAAAATATAAAACAAATCTTGTAGATGATGTTGTAAAAGCAGTTCATGCTACGGCAGGTAAGCGAAGTGATACGACGTTAGCATTAATTGCAATGAAGAAGTGTGATGGAAGAGAGAAGATTGATCCGAAACAAATTATTCGTGAAGGGTTTGCACGAACAAAACGTATTTCAACATTTATTAATTTATTTATAGGTCAAAGTGTATCTCGTGAAACAATTGTAACTAGTATTTTTAATTTATTAGAACAAAAAGGATTTTTGAAAGGCAATTGGAATAAGAGGAATTTACCTTGTACATATGTCAATTTATCAGTTGAACGAATCTCGAAGTTTGATTTCTTGCCTATTATTTCAAAAATAAAAGATAAAGAAATATCATATAAATTATATGGGGATACGGAGTGGCAACCAATCGACTATATGTTATTACATATAAATAAACATAATGTATTTTTACCACAACCATCAAAAAGAAATGATGTGGGTGCCCGTTTTAAGGAATTTGTATCTGAAACATTAATGGGAATGCTACAACATACGCAAAAGGAAAATGAACAAGTTTATTTCATTGTAGATGCGAATTTGAGAAAATATTGGATTAAAGAGTTGCAAAATGAAAAAATTAATATAGATATTGTACCTGAGATTATTCCAGATATGTTAAAGGTTCCGAATTTAAACGTTATAAGAATAAATACTGCTTTTGATGTACCAAGCTTTGTTGTAATAGAGCGTGAAAATGATATGGATAGAACTGGATTATATGCGGATCAAACAGGGATGTATTATAGCACTGGTGAATATCGATTAAATTGTAGTGACACAATTCAACAATATATACTTGAAATTCTACCATTAGGTGTAAAACATGTAGAAAGGGAATATATCGCTAAAATGATACATTTCATGTGTTGTAATTCAAGTATACTTCCGGAAAAAAATGTGCATATGCCATATTCTATGCATATGGCTAAAGTAATAAAGAGTTATGCCACTGATATAGATGCAAGAGAGTTTAAAGAATTCGATGATGAATTAGATGTTGATGTAATAAAGAGAGAAAAGAAAGATTCATAGTGCTAATTTAAACAATAGTAAACAAATCCTGCTCGTTATACCGATTAGGATTTGTCATTTGTTCATGTAAATATAGCTATCCTTTGTCATGTATCTTTTCTATTATGTATTTACTTTATAAACATTCAGGATTAAGATGTTTTTTAGAAATACAAAAACTGAATCACGTGGAAAATTAATTTTAAAATTTAATAGAAATTTGAAAGGAATGGGGAATTGTGAAGAAATTAGATGTATTATTAATGCTACTGAGCGGCCTCTTTCCAATTGCAGGAATGTTAAAGCAAATCCCTCTTGAACAATCTTTATATATTGGAGGACTTTTATTTTTTACTAGTTTCGGTAGTTACTTTGCAAAAAAGATATATTCACGTATTTGTAGCTGGATAGCATATGCACCATTTATAACACTACTGTTAGTTATTTGGAATCAGGATATTTCAACAAGTGCTATAATAGCAAATGCCAAAATTGCCGCCTGTATCGCTTTAATACCTTGTATATTTCGCTTTCGTACATACGGGCTTACTTTAGGTTTATTCTCATTATGGGCCGGTTTATTATGGGATATAAAAGAAGTACAGTCGTTAGTCATACTTGAGCGTATGACGAGTTTAATGACAAGCAATTACGTATATCTTCTACTCTTAGCTGGAGGACTTATATTAGGTGGATTACTTGCGACGTTTATACACCGTAAAGAGAAGGATGATAATAAAGAAAATATAAATCTATTTCAACAAAAAAAGAAACGCAAAAAACTATCATTTAAGATGCCACTTCCAAGATTACCGAAATTTAAGATGAAATTATTTAAGTTTGGTGGAAAAGGTTCTAAACGTAAAACGCCAGAAAAAATACGTAAGCATAATTACGAAGAATCAGCTCCAGCTGCAACATATGAAATGTCGGAGCAAATAGATCAATATAAAGAAGATACTGTTCAAGGACAAACGAGGATGGAACGTCGTAGAAATAGGTATAATGCATAATAAATTTCAGTAAACCTTTAATGATTTATCGTTAAATTGATAAATTATTAAAGGTTTTTTATGTAATTAAATATAGATTGCCAATGAGAAATTCATAGCATATTCTAAAGTTGAGGACTTAAATAAAATAATGGGAGGACAAAATGCTTATTATTGCATATATTTCTGTCTGTATATTATTTTCAGTTAGTTTTTTACATATTTATTGGGCTTTCGGGGGTAAGTGGGCGACAAATAGTGTCATTCCAACTAAAGCTGGAGAAAAGGCGTTTACACCAGGTACAGGAATGACATTGTGCATTGCGTTATTATTAAGTATGGCAGCAATGATTTTATTACAACAAGCAAATATTGTTCATTTCGCAGTTCCAAATATTTTTGTTCAAATGGGATCCTGGGTTTGTATGGTTGTTTTTTTCATAAGAGTAATTGGTGAGTTTCATTATTTTGGTATCTTTAAACGAAAAAAAGGTACGCAGTTTGCTAGAATGGATACTGTTTTATATATACCACTTTGTGCATTTTTATCATTATCCTTTTTATTATCAATTATAAAGTGAACTTAGGAAAGATAATCATGTAATGTATTTAGTAAATAAAGATGCGGATATTAAATAAGAGGTTTCTGTGCAATCAGAAACCTCTTATTTTTTGTGATTGTAAACATCGGTTATTAGGGAGCTTATTTATTTAATTAAGATAATAGAATGTTTATATTTGAAAGAAATGAATTGGGATTTAGTTATTACTTCTATGAATGATGCATTTTCTTCATTTTTTTGGTCCCTAAAATACAACTAATAATTGCGAGTAATGCATTTGAAGAAATAAAGTTTACGGTCCAATAAATTCCTGTTCCAGCGATTATATCGATAATTATAAATCGTTTAATTGCCGAACTTTTGACTACATGAAAAACAAATTGATTGTTATTGTTATCCAATGTTATCACATCCCTTATCTAATATATGACAAGGCATGCTTGTTCTAGTCTCGATGATAGATAATACACAAAAGAGTAATTAGCAGAAGCATATAAAGTAGTTATATATAAAGGATAACTTATTGGAAGTTAAATTCTTAAATTCAGTGAAAAAAATAAAAATCATAATTTATCCTGCGTTATTGATGGAATATTATGTTTTACTTAAGAGGTTATGCGGAAAGTTTGAAGAAGAATTCTTTCATTAAAAGTACGATTCCCAGCAGAAACAAGACTTCAATTGAGAACCAAAACATACTTTTTTGAGGTTTTTTAAATTCCATAATAATTGATGAAAATAAAAAAATTGCAATCAGTATGATGATTAAGAGTCGGATTATATCAACCATTCATAACACTCCTATTATTTAATCAATACTATTATATAATCTTTTCCAAAGATATAGAATGCTAGAACCATTTTATTATAATTTCAATAAATAGAACAGGCGGTGTATAGTATCTGTTTTTCTGCAAATTATTTCAAACGTGTAGTGGAAAGTAATAAAAGTGATAAATCCACGTTTTAATAAAAGGATGTAAGCGTATTCTTAGCGAATTATAGATAATTAAGAGAGGCGGTGACACTATGAAATATGTAAAAGTTAGCATGAATGGTGGAAGTGAGCACAAGTTCTCAATGACTTTAGAACGATTTGAAGAGCTTATTACTACAGAGAATGGATTATTAGAAAATAAATTAGTTTGTATTGAAAATGTAATGATTAACCCAACTAATATATCTTCCGTAGTTGAAAAAATTGGTGTACCTGCTAAATTTATGGAAGTTTAAAGGTAATTAGATAAAAAACATCCATGGGGATGTTTTTTGTTTATAAATAAAGTAATTGTACAATGAATATATGAGCAGATTTTAATAGTAATCATGTAGGCTATCAAGAATGAATGGATATAGAAAGGTCTTTTCTACTACATACTCAGAAAAAACCTCTAATCACATTAGAGCATCCAATAGCAGGGTGCTCTTATTTTTTATGAAAAATGTAGCTTCATAAAGGTTTCGTTTCAATTATAGTTTTCATTAACTTTTGATTTTAAACTTATCTTTAACGTTAATAAATATTATGGTTAATATAATAGCAATAATTAAATTAGACAAATAGAAATTTTGGTGAATCAGTAGTTCGAAGATGACATCGAATGTATACAATAAAGCGACAGCAGGTAATATACAAATAAATATAAATCTCCAATTTTTTAAATAATGTTTATAATTAGTAAGTACTTTCTCCATTCATATTGCTCCTGTATTTTTTATTTTCTATATAATTATACATTTAAATAAAAAGATTTACAAAGTATTTAAAAAATATTTAGCAACTAATGTGATTTTGGGAGATAGATAAGGAGAAAGTAAAAAACATTATAGATCTATAGATTGAGAGAAATATAGAGAAAGCTTTTGTTAAAAACTTAGATGGTTGCAGCAATATGTGTAATAAACGATTTGGCTTTAAAAAGACTTTTAAACATCTAGACTAAAATGATACACTATAATCTACGTTATTTTAGAAATGAATAGAGGGATTTATATGATAGATAAAATTAAAAATGTTGTTGAGGATATGTATGAAGATGAAGCAAAACATTTACTTCAAAGTATTCTCATACAGTTAGATGTATTAGACGGGAATTATAGCGAAGATATGCTAAAAAATTTAACGAATATCCCTAAGCAATTGACGAGTCATACAACTCAGGAAAAGAATTTAGAAGAAAGTACACACATTCATATTGCCTTTGATGATTCAACAGCTGGATGTTTAAAATATATGTTGAAACAAGAAGGATTACACGAGGAGAATGTTGTTTCATACTCTGAATTCTTTTCAATTGGTCCCATACATCAATTACATACGAATGAAGGTCAATTAGCAAGGTCACAGTGGTTATTAAATAACTTAACTTCTTATGATTGTTATTTTGAAGAAGAGTATTTACCAAGATTTAAGGAGACTTTAGAAGAGCTACATTCAATTCCGAATGAAACACCGATTACCATTTGGAAGGCGGATAATGCCCATGAGCATGTAGGACTTTGTTTTGCAATTGCTCAATTAAAAGATAAGAAAAATATTCGTGTTATAAATACTTCTGAAGCGAGTAGAGAAATATTAAAACAAGATTATGATATTCGTGGAACTGGAGAATTATCTCCTGAAATTTTAGCTCTTTTTCTAAAACGTTTTGTGGAATTTCCGTATTTAACTGAAGAGAAGCGAATGAAGTTTGCACATGAGTGGGATATATTATCGCAAAGCATGGAGTTTTTAAGAGTTTGGAAAGACGATGAAGTGCATTCTGTACAAGAAGGTTATTTTGATCAATTCATTATTGAGTGTGCAAAAAATGTAGGAGCAGATAAAGAATTTCATAAAGCTCCGAGAGTAATAGGTGAAGCACTTGGTCTTGCGGATCAATTGGTTGGGGATACGTTTTTGGAATATCGCTTGAAAGAATTAATTAAGCAAGAAGTATTTGAATATGAAGGTTCATTAGATCAAATGCGTTTTTATAGTGTGAAGTTAAAAAAATAATAAATATATCCAGTGTATGAAAAAGTTCGTATTTTTAAAATGCGAACTTTTTTCAATTGAATTTAGGCTATACATAAGCTTCCTATAGTTAACGAATTACATATGAATGTTAAAGGAAATGAAAAGAAGGTGATTTGTTAATATGTATAACCAACAAAACTATCCATATGATCAAGGGATGTATTATAATCCACAAAACTACGGTTATGAATCTGCAAATGAAGTGAGAGATATTGAACAAGAAGATTACAGGCCAGATGATGCGGAAGATGCTCCAACGTCACCACCACCGTCACAAGCTCCGTCGTTACCGTCCACATTTGCTTCTCCAGCACAAGCAGGTAATATGAAATCATGGATGTGTAACTGTCTAGGAAGATGGGGCTATTTACGTTTACATCGACCTGGTCCTTTCGGAAGAGATTTATGGTTCTTTCCAACTGAGGTAAGAAGAAATGGGGTTTCAGGTTATACTTGGCAAGGTGGTCGCCGTCGTAAAGTAAGTTACCGATATCAACAAATTAGTAACTTTATGTGCTTCGCATAAAGAAAAGTGAGCGAGTAGAATACTTTTACTCGCTCACCTTTTTATTTTTCAATATACGAAGTAAGATTTTAATTAAAAATTTACAATTTTCAAGTTTTTATTAGAGTATAATGCATATGTTGGTTGATTTTCAAAAACAAGTGAGAGTGAGGGAATGCAATGTCAATGAAAAACAAAGTGGGCCTAAGAATAGAGGATGGCATTAATTTAGCTTCAGCTCAGTTTAAAAAAGATGCGTATGAAATTTATAAAGAATCGAGAAAAGTCCAGCCTATATTATTTGTAAATCAAATTGAAATCGGTAAAGAATGGCTCATTACAAGATATGAAGATGCTCTGCCGCTTTTAAAAGATAATCGCTTAAAAAAAGATCAGGCAAATGTGTTTCCTCAAGATACAAAGAACATGTATCTTTCCGTTGACAATAGTGATCATTTAACAACGCACATGTTAAATTCAGACCCACCTAACCACAGTCGTTTACGATCTTTAGTTCAAAAAGCTTTTACACCGAAGATGATTTCACAATTAGACGGAAGAATTCAGAGAATAGCGGATGATTTAATAAGTGAAATAGAGCGGAAAGGTACATTAAATCTTGTGGATGATTATTCATTCCCATTACCGATTATTGTAATAAGTGAGATGCTTGGCATTCCAAAAGAGGATCAAGCGAAATTTAGAATTTGGTCTCATGCGGTCATTGCATCGCCAGAAACACCTGAAGAAATAAAAGAAACCGAAAAACAACTATCTGAGTTTATTACATATCTTCAATATATAGTTGATGTAAAACGAAAAAATCCAAAAGAAGATTTGGTTAGTGCGTTAATACTTGCAGAAAATGAAGGGCAGAAACTTAGTGCTCGAGAGCTATATTCAATGATCATGTTATTAATTGTAGCCGGACACGAGACAACAGTGAATTTAATAACAAATACGGTATTAGCACTTCTTGAAAATCCGAAGCAATTACAGTTATTAAAAGATAATCCGAAATTAATTGATTCAGCTATTGAGGAAGGATTGCGTTATTATTCTCCAGTTGAGGTGACAACTGCAAGATGGGCGGCTGAGCCGTTTCAAATTCATGACCAAACAATCCAAAAAGGAGATATGGTTATTATCGCATTAGCTTCCGCAAACCGTGATGAAACAGTATTTGAAAACCCAGAAGTATTTGATATTATGCGTGAGAATAACCGTCACATTGCTTTCGGACATGGTAGTCATTTCTGTTTAGGAGCTCCACTTGCTAGGTTAGAAGCAAAGATTGCTATTACTACTCTGTTTAAAAGAATGCCTGAACTACAAATAAAGGGCGATCGTGAAGATATTAAATGGCAAGGAAATTATTTAATGCGTTCTTTAGAGGAATTGCCTTTGACTTTCTAGAATAGTTAAAATGAGACATGCATACATTGAAAATGTTTTACATAGAGTATGTATGTGTAATTTAAATTCGAAACGGAAGGGTGAAACTATCCCAATGATCAACTAATTCTATTTTTAAGAGATCTTCGTTAAAAAACGAAATATTCTTCTGAATAGGATTAGTATGTACATATATAGAAAAGGGATGTGTTTCGCACTGCGAAAAATATAGTCTTTTCATATGATTTGTGCTGCCTCCTGTTCAGAACATGAAATAGGAGGCTTTTTTATGTCGACGACTATAGAACCGAAACAAAATCATGGGGTATCACAAGTATTGAAAAATCGATTTGTACAGGGAATTCTTGCATCAGCATTATTTTTACAAATAGGAATATGGGTTCGAAACTTTGCGGTATTATTGTATGTTATGGAAATGACGAAAGGTGATGCTTTCGCTATATCAATGATTTCAGTTGCTGAATTCGCCCCGATTTTTATATTCTCATTCATTGGTGGAACTTTTGCTGATAGGTGGAAGCCGAAGAGGACAATGATATGGTGTGAAACGTTAAGTTCTATTTCAGTATTCGCTGTATTAATTACACTTATGTTTGGAACGTGGAAAATTGTGTTTTTTGTGACGCTAATCTCTGCAATCCTTTCGCAGTTTTCTCAACCATCTGGAATGAAGTTGTTTAAACAACACTTATCGACGGAACAAATTCAATTAGCAATGTCGATATATCAAACGATTTTTGCGATATTTATGGTGTTAGGACCAATTCTCGGAACATTTATTTTTCATAGTTTTGGAATTTATATTTCAATCATTATAACAGGTATCGCGTTTTTACTTGCTGCAGGTGTATTGTTATTTCTTCCAAAAGATCTTGAAAACGAAGCAGAAAAGAAAGACATCACGCTGTTGCAGGAAATGAAGGATGGTATTAAATACGTCAAAAAGAAAAAAGCATTAACTTTACTTGGATTATGTTTTATGGCAGCAGGACTAGGAATAGGCTTAATTCAGCCACTAGGCATATTTATTGTAACTGAGCAGTTAGGGTTATCAAAAGAGAGTTTACAATGGTTACTAACAGTAAATGGCGCAGGGATGATTGTTGGCGGAGCTTTAGCGATGGTATTCGCAAAAAACGTTGCGCCGCAAAAAATGTTAATCGTAGGTATGCTTGGTCAGGCTATTGGAATTGGTATAATTGGTTACTCCACAAATTTATGGGTGACACTTACGGCACAACTTTTTAGTGGGTTAGCTCTACCGTGTATTCAAATAGGTATTAATACACTTATTATACAAAATAGCGATACGGATTTTATTGGTAGAGTAAATGGCATTTTAAGTCCACTGTTCACCGGTTCAATGGTAGTAACGATGAGTATTGCTGGTTCATTAAAGGAGATGTTTTCGTTAAGTATGATGTACGAGGGGACGGCTCTACTATTTGTTATTGGATTATTGTTTATTTTACCTATATACAATTTAAAGCCAGTAATAGCAGTAGAAAGTGAAATGAATGGTAAAGGAAGTGCTGTGCAACATGAATCCTAATCCAAACGTTAAATACCCAATTGAAGGAAATCAAAACGTTCATTTTATAAAAAATACAATAACGAAATCTAATATACTTGTTGGTGACTATTCTTATTATGATGCGAAACATGGGGAAACATTGGAAGATCGAGTATTATATCATTATGAATTTATCGGAGATCGTCTCTTCATTGGCAAGTTTTGCTGTATTGCATCTGGAGTTACCTTTATTATGAACGGAGCGAATCATCGAATGGATGGATTTTCAGCTTATCCGTTTAATATTTTTGGGAATGGATGGGAGAAGTTTACACCAGATTTGTCTGATTTACCGTATAAAGGAGATACAGTTATAGGAAATGACGTTTGGATTGGTATGGATACAACGATTATGCCCGGAATTAAAATAGGAGATGGTGCAATCATTGCAGCGAAATCTGTTGTGACTAAAGATGTCGCACCATATACAATTGTTGGTGGAAACCCTGCAAATAAAATAAAAGAGAGATTTTCAAATGAAATAATAGAAGAATTATTGCAAATTCAATGGTGGCATTTTGACATTGAAAAGATAACTGAAAATATCGATGCTATTGTACGAGGGCATATAGAAACATTAAGAAAGCTAAAAAGGTAATAAAAAATAGATGACAAAGAGTATCATACCTCCGAATTTTGTTAATGATAATAGAACAAGGAGGTGTGATACTATGGCACAAGACGTTTTATGTGAAGTAAACAATTGTAAATTTTGGGCTAACGGTAATAAATGTAGTGCAGATGCAATTTATGTAGTTAGTCATAAAGGGAAACAAGCATCTACAACGGAAGAAACAGATTGCAAAACTTTCGATCCAGAATTGTAAATTTTTGAAGGGTAGCCAAATCGTGGTTGCCCTTTTATTAATACTAGTATTGATAATAAATCTCATTTTCATTCATTATTTTTAACTTTTTCTGTTATTTTTTTATATTTTCTTCATAAGTGATGTAATCCAACGTAGTTCATGCTCAATACGTGATTTAGTAAATTCAACAACTTCTGTAATAAAAGGTGAGACAACGTCAAGGGATTGGATGGCTGTAAGTTGTTTTTGAAGAACGTTTTGGCGCGTAGTTAAAATTTCTATTCTAGCCTCGTAATCAAGTTTGTCGAAAAGCGCGATACGTACAAGGACCTCAGTGTTGTTTGTCGCAATCTTTTCGGGGAATTCTCTTAACATTTCATAAAAAATTTCTTCTCCTGTTTCTGTTATATTGTACATATTTCGGTTTGGTTTTCCGACTTGTTTCTGTACATTTTTCATTATGGCTCCCATGTTTTCAAAACGCCGAAGAGTAGGGTAAAGCATGTTATGATTTAATCCAAAATTATTGCCTAACCGATTTTGAATATTTTTCTTTATTTCATAGCCATGTTTTGGCCCTGTTGTTAATTCTGCAAGTAATAAAATATCAACATACATAAAAAAGCCTCCTCATATATTTCTCAAGTTTTCATTTGAAAAGTTTTGCTATGTATATGTTAAAATAACATATGTTAGTTTATACAACTTTGAATTACCTACCTATCACTTTTATTGTAAAAGAAAAGGGAGGAAAGAACTATGGATTCACCTGAAAATGTTATTTTAGTTCATGAAATTTCAAAGCTAAAAACAAAAGAAGAGCTGTGGAACCCGTATGGATGGTATCAATTTATGAGGGATAATCACCAAGTACATTATGATGAAGAGCAAGATGTTTGGAATGTTTTTTTATATGAGGACGTGAATCGTGTTTTATCAGACTATCGCTTATTTTCAAGTAGAAGGGAGCGGAGACAATTCGCAATCCCTCCTTTAGAAACTAGAATAAATATAAACTCTACAGATCCGCCAGAACACCGTAACGTACGTTCAATTGTTTCTAAAGCATTTACTCCAAGAAGTTTAGAACAGTGGAAACCTCGTATACAAGCTATTGCAGACGAACTTGTAAAAAATATAAAAAAGTATGATGAAGTTAATATTGTTAATCAATTTGCTGCACCTTTACCTGTTACCGTTATATCAGACCTATTGGGAGTACCTACTACAGACCGTAAACAAATTAAAGAATGGTCTGATATTTTATTTATGCCGTATAGTAAAGAAAAGTTTAATGATCTGGATGCCGAGAAAGGGATTGCATTAAATGAATTTAAAGCATATCTTTTACCGATCGTTCAAGAAAAAAGATATCATTTAACAGATGATATTATTTCAGATTTAATACGAGCTGAATATGAAGGTGAAAGATTAACCGATGAAGAAATTGTAACTTTTTCATTAGGTTTATTAGCAGCTGGTAATGAAACGACTACAAATTTAATTATTAATAGTTTTTATTGCTTTTTAGTGGATTCACCTGGAATTTATCAAGAATTAAGAGAAGAACCTAAATTAGTTGCAAAAGCGATTGAGGAAGTATTACGCTATCGCTTTCCTGTTACATTAGCTCGGAGGATTACAGAGGATACAAACATATTTGGTCCTTTAATGAAAAAGGATCAAATGATTGTTGCATGGGTTAGTGCAGCAAATTTAGATGAGAACAAATTCTCACATGCTTCTAAGTATAATTTACACCGCATAGGAAATGAAAAACATTTAACCTTTGGTAAAGGTCCGCACTTTTGCTTAGGGGCACCGCTTGCACGTTTAGAAGCGGAGATTGCATTAAGTACCTTTATAAATGCTTTCGAAAAAATAGAGTTATCTCCATCTTTTAATTTAGAAAGATGTATATTGAAAAATGAGCAAACTTTAAAATATTTACCTATTCGCTTAAAAACTCAATAAAACGTTCAACAAGGTACATTGTATTGTACCTTGTTTTTTTATTTCTCAATTGTAAAATTTTGGTGTGTTTTATAGTATGGAGGTGTGTGAAAAAAGCGTAGAGGAGGATGCTTATGTTAACGTGCAATGGGAGTAAAACGTTTCAAACATTTATTAAAGCTGTAACTGAGTTAATAAATGGTGATTTATTAGAAGAAGAAATCGTGTGTAAAATTGAAACATTACTAGAAGAACTTTTAGAAAAGAAAACATGGCTTCCGTTAGATAAACAGAAGTCAAATTCGGCTCAATATGCACGACACTTACTGTATGAAGATCCATTAAAACGTTTTGAAGTATTAGCTCTCGTATGGAAAGATGGACAATCTACACCATTACATGATCATGATGGCACATGGGGAGTAGAAGGCGTTTTTTCAGGAAGGATAATGGTGCAGAACTTTGTTCAAACGAAGCAGCTTGGAAATTCACTTTCTTATTTAACACATACAGGAAATCTTTATTTGGGAGAAGGCGAAACAGATAAAGTAATTCCACCAGCTGATTGTCATATTCTAGAAATATCCGGAAATGAAAGCGTAATCACTATTCATATATACGGAAAGCGTTTAGAAAAGTTTAAAGTATATATCCCAACAGAAGAAAAAAATGTATATATGTGTGAGACAAAATATATTAGTTATAATTCATAGCATAAAATCCAAGGCTTTTCTATAAAAAGAACAGCTTTGGATTTTATTTTTAATTATTTCTTGACCTGAAACGCTTTTCATAAATTATAAATAAGGAGTACTTCACGAGATTCGTATGAAAACGATACCTTTTATTTAATAAAAACTCGTGTATTTATAGAAAGTGGTGAAGAAATAATGAAATTAATCGCAATTGATCTAGATGGAACTCTTCTTTCAGGGAATAAAATGATTAGTAAAGAGAATGCAGAAGCAATTCGAAAATGTCAAGAAGCTGGCCATGTTGTAGCAATTTGTACAGGACGTTCTATTGTGGATATTGAACGACTATTGTTAGAAGTTGGTTTGGAGTGTCCGATTATCGCAGAAAATGGTGCGCTTATATATAAAGATAAAAAAATGATGAAGAGATATCCAATTCAAAATATGCAGGCACTTGAGATTGTAGAATATCTTGAAGAGAATGGCTTGTATTATCAGCTCTATACTAATAAAGGTGTGTATGTACCCGATTATGGAGTAGAGAGTGTACGTAATGAAATCGAGTATGTGAAGAATGCAAAAGGAAATTTCGATTTGAAAGAGTTAGAAACGATTGCTGCATTATACCTTGAGCATACAGCATTTCATAGCACAGAAAGTTGTAAACCAATTGTAGAAATGGATATACATGTGCATAAACTTTTACCGTTTTCTTATGACATAGAGAAATTAAAAAAATTAAAAGAAACGTTTCTGCATAATACGGATTTAGCTATTACATCTTCCTATTGGCATAATTTAGAGATTAATCATCGAGATGCTCAAAAAGGAAATGGATTATATACTTTAGCAGAACATCTTAATATTCCAGTTGAAAACACTGTAGCAATAGGCGATGGCTTAAACGATGTTTCTATGATGGAGAAAGCAAATATATCAATTGCAATGGGAAATGCAGTTGAAGAAATAAAAGCGATGTGTAAATACGAAACGTTAACAAATGAAGAACATGGTGTCGCACATGCTTTATATAAATATGTAATGTAATAAAAAGAAAAAAAGAATCCAAAAAGATTCTTTTTTTCTTTTTATTAGGGGTAAGGTATTCTATGAGATTCATAGAAACCTTATTACACCTCATTATATAGAATATATTGGAATAAATGTTTATATTTTTCATGAAAGTTGTGAATTTTTTATGAATTTTATGATTATTATATTTTTATCCCGCATTAACGGGCAGTAAGACCCCTCACCTCAAAATTCAGCGGAAGCAAAGAAGTTAGGTGGGGGATGAACAAAATCCCCACTGATTAAAGTTTCACTTTATACTTCTACTAGCAGCGCATAACATTCCCATATTATTTTCTGTTTTTAATTGAAAAATAGAATTTGTTTGAATAATTATTCTACAGCTATATACCTAGGAGCACTTTCTTCGTATAATGAAGAAGTATGAATTTTGAATTTGTATAAATTTTACATATTGAGGTGAAAAAGGAATGAATGCGCGGCTAATGGAACTTATTGATGTGAGTACAATAGAAACCATGGCAGAACAATTTTATAAATTAACCAACATATCACATCAACTTCTTGATGCTGAAAACGAATGTATATTTTCATTTGGAATTAATGAAATGAAAGTATGTAAACTTCCAAAAATTGAAATCCCCCTTTTCTTATACAATCAATATTTAGGATCTTTTGTTGTATGGTCCAAACGAAGCGAAATTTTCAATTGCCAAAAATATTTTGAAATGCTTTCTAACCTTATTATAACTGGGGTGAAAAAAGAAGTTCAAAGTAAAAATATATCGTTACTTTCTCGAAAAGAGGAAGAACTACATACGATCTTACAAAACATGCCTGTTATGGTTGATGCGCTTGACTATAATGGAGATTTTGTTTTGTGGAATCGAGAATGCGAGATTGTAACAGGTTATACTGCTGAAGAAATAATTGGGAATCCAAACGCTCTTCAATTACTGTATCCTGACCATAATTATCGCCATCAAATACAAAATAAATTTTTAACTCGTGGAAAAAATTTTAGAGATTGGGAAATGAGTTTAACATGTAAAAATGGAGAAATTAAAACGATAATGTGGTCCAATATATCAGAGCAATTTCCTGTAACAGGATTTAGTTACTGGGCTGTTGGGGTAGATATTACACATTTAAAAGCAATAGAAGAGCAATTAAAACAACAAACCTCTGAATTAGAATTAATTTTCAAAGCTTTACCAGATTTATGTTTTTTAACAAAAGATGATGGGACAATTATAGATTATAAAGCAGGATCCCCTACAAAATTTTACGTGCCCGCAGAAGCTTTTATGGGAAAAAAGTTTTACGAAATATTACCGTCTCCAGTAGCACAGCAATTTCAAGAAGCAATTCGCCAATTGAAAGATGAAGGAAAGAATGTAATTGTAGAATATCCTCTAACAATTAATGGAAGTATTGATTTCTTTGAAGCTAGATGTTTACCATTATTACAAGATAAAATTATGATCATTGTCCGCGATATTACAGAGCGGAAAAAGGCAGAAGAATTGCTAAATAAATCAGATACACTTGCGGCAATTGGTCAATTAGCAGCCGGTGTAGCTCATGAAGTGAGAAACCCATTAACTGTAATTAAAGGATTTATACAGTTATTCCAAATTAATAAAGAGGATCAAGAGAAATACTTTGACCTTATGCTTTCCGAAATAGAAAGAATAGAAGCAATTCTCCAAGAGTTTTTGTCGATTGCTAAAACTGATGAAATAAATACAGAAAAGAAAAATATTTATCAAATTTTTAAAAATGTCGTATCACTAATTAATACAAAAGCAATCATGACAAATATTCAAGTTGAACTATTTACAGATTCCGAAGAGATAATCATTGAATGCTCAGAAAATCAATTGAAACAAGTTTTTATTAATATTTTGCAAAATTCAATTGAAGCAATGCTAAATGGTGGGAAAATTTCAATTCATATAAAAGAAATACATAAAAATGGTGTCATTATTAGTGTAATAGATGAAGGAATAGGAATACCTGAAGAAAGAATTAAAAGATTAGGTGAACCTTTTTATAGTACGAAAGAAAAAGGTACCGGTATTGGATTGATGTTAAGTTATAAAATTATTGAAAGTCATCAAGGAACAATAAGTATAATGAGTGAGGTTGGTGTCGGGACAACTGTAACGATTTACTTGCCAAAAATGCAGAGTAAACAATCTCTATCAAATTGTGATGATAGATGTATTTCAATACGTTCTAATATTAAATCTTAAAATACTTAATACCCAATAACAAAGCTAAGCTTTTGTTATTGGGTATTTTTATATTTAATTTAGTAAACTTTACCTTTTCTTTATGTTTGTTTTAATTTCTATTAAGTTTTGAACGTTATATTTATATGCGTACAAAGTAATGTGTGGAAATTGTACATTACTTTTAATATAGAAAGCCTAAAAGTATTAAAAATGTTGTAAGGAGGAGATTATGACGAGGTGAAAAAGAAAGAGAAAAAGAGTGGTAGAGCAATACCGATGCGCTTAAATATTTTATTCTTTTGTGTATTTTTATTATTTTCTGCCATGATTATACAGTTAGGTAAAGTACAAATTGTCGATGGAGAGACATATAAAAATGAAGTAGAGAAGAGAGAAAAGGCAACTGTGAGTCTTTCTGTCCCGCGTGGGAAAATATTTGATCGAGAAGGGAATCCAGTTGTTGATAATAAGTCTTTACGCACGATTACGTATACAAAGATGAAAGGTGTAAAATCAGAAGATATACTAAAAACTGCAAGACAACTTGAGGAAATAATTGAAATGCCGCAAGAAGATATAGACAAGTTAACTGAGACGGATAAGAAAGATTTTTGGATGCAATTAAATCCAAAACTCGCACAAAATTTAATATCAAAAAAAGAAATAGACAAGTTTAGGGAAAAAGATATTACGGGTAAAGACCTAGATAAGAAAATAGAAGATTTAAGAAGAAAGCGTGTTACAGATAAAAATCTTCAAGAGTTAACAGCTCAAGATATAAAAGTGTTAGCTATTAAAAGTAAAATGACTGCAGGTTACCAAATGGCTCCTCAAATTATTAAAAAAGATGTGAGTGAAAAGGAATATGCAAAAGTTAGTGAAAATTTAGGAAATCTTTCAGGGGTAGACGCATCGGTTGATTGGGAGAGACACTATGTAAATGATGGCTTATTTCGTTCAGTCCTTGGAAACGTTTCGAATGCTGATGAAGGATTGCCACGTGAACGATTAGATTATTATTTAGTGCGTGATTATAGCCGAAATGACAGGATAGGGAAAAGTTACATTGAGCAGCAATACGAGGATGTGCTTCACGGCTCGAAAAAAGAAGTGAGAAGTGTAGCTGATAAGCAAGGAAATACAATGAGAATGGAAACAGTTTCTGAGGGGAAAAGTGGGAAAAATTTAACGTTAACAATTGATATGGAATTACAGAAAAAAGTTGAAGAGAGCATAGAAAAAATATTAAAGGCATATAAAGGTTCAGAATCAATGTTAGACCGTGCTTTCGTTGTAATGATGAATCCGAAAAACGGCCAAGTATTATCAATGGCTGGGAAAAAGCTTATAGAAAAAGACGGAAAAACGGAAGTAGAAGATTATGCTTTAGGTACGATGACAAGTTCATATGAGCTTGGATCAACTGTTAAAGGTGCAACAGTATTAACAGGATTTGAAACGAAAGCTATAACACCAGGTACATATTTTTATGATGCACCAATGAAGTTTAAAGGAACTAAGGAAAAAAAGTCTTGGAAAGAGTTCGGAAATATTGATGATCTAAGGGCGTTACAAGTTTCTTCAAACGTTTATATGTTTAATACAGCATTGAAAATTGCAGGTGTAGATTATGTGAAAAATAGTTCGTTAAATATTAAACAGGAATATTTTGATAAAATGAGATATTATTTCAGGCAATTTGGATTAGGTGTTCCAACTGGTATTGATTTACCGAACGAAACAGCTGGACAAATTGGTAAAAAAGATAATCAACCTGGTTTCTTACTAGACTACTCGATTGGACAGTATGATACGTATACACCACTTCAGCTTGTACAGTATATTTCGACTATCGCAAACGGCGGTTATCGAATGAAACCACAAATTGTTCAAGAGATTAGAGAACAAACCGCTCAAAAGGATGAAATCGGTAAAGTGATGCATGCAATAGAACCTGTTGTTTTAAATAGAATTGATATGAAAGAAGAATATATCAATCAAGTAAAAGAAGGGTTTAGAAGAGTATTCCAAGAAGGGGATGGAACGGGAGTAAGGGCGTTCCAAAAAGCACCGTATAAACCAGCTGGCAAAACAGGAACTGCACAGACTGTATACGGTGGAGAAAGTGATATTGGGAGAAATGAGAAAGGCGATCGTAGAGAATGCTATAATTTAACATTAGCAGGATATGCGCCATATGATGATCCAGAAGTAGCATTTTCCGTTGTAGTACCATGGGTTATAAATGATAAGTCTGGTATTAACTCTGATATTGGGAAAGAAGTTTTAGATGCTTATTTTGATTTGAAAAATAAGCGATTAACTGGCGAAGCACCAAAAACTTATGACTCTAAAGAGAATTAATATATACGAAACGTCTCTAGCATTTATATGAACTAGAGGCGTTTTTACATACGAATAGGTTAGAAATGAGGTATATATGAAGCAATTAATTCTAAAAGATTGGAGAAAAATATGCAGCTATATTTTAATTATAATAGGCATTCTTTTTATTAATAAGTCATTTTTATTTTGTATGGTAGAAGGAATTTCAATGCAACCTACTTTGAATGAAAATAATCGAATACTAGTTAATAAGGCTAGTATCTATTTTTCTTCTTTTCATCATGGTGATGTTGTAATAATAAAAAAAGAAGACGAGCCTACATACTACGTGAAACGAATTATTGGATTACCAGGGGATAACGTACAAGTAAGAAACGATGTGGTATATATTAACGGCAAAAAACGAGATGAGTTGTATATACAGTTAGATATGTCACAAGTATCAAATCGTTTTTCAAACTTTAGAGAAATGAAAGTTCCCACGCATAAATTATTTGTGTTAGGTGATAATCGAAATCATAGTAAAGATAGTAGGAATACGCTTGGACTAATTGATGAGTCAAATATAATAGGTAAAGTAAAAATGGTATATTATCCATTTGATCAAATAAAATGGTTAAAATAATTCTATTAACTATTCACGTTTTATAAAATAATTCATATATTGATAGCATAGGACAAGCAGAAAAGCTTATCCTAACCTCACAGAACACTCCTTATCACAGTTAGGCATCTACTTATGTAGATGCCTTTTCCGATGAATAATAATTATTTATCAACCTAAAGTAGTAAGCAAATTGGGACTATTAGGGGAAGATTGCTTGTAATAATTACAGTACGATTAATAAGAACATTGAATTGTAAGGAGTGAGAAATACGTGTTGAATATTTTAATAGTTAATTTTCCTGCAGAGGGACATGTAAATCCTACATTAAGTTTAGTAAAGGCTTTTACTGAAAGAGGAGATAAGGTACACTATATTACAACGGAAAACTTTAAGGAAAGGCTTGAAGTTTTGGGAGCTATTGTACATACTCATCCGGATTTATTAAAGGAGATTTCTATTGATAATGAAACTTCCTATGGATTAACAACTTTCTTTCATGTACATGTTCAAACTTCTTTATATATATTAGAAATTACGAAAGAATTATGTAAAAGCATAAATTTTGATTTCGTAGTTTATGATATATTTGGTGCCGGAGAGTTAGTAAAGGAATATTTACAAGTTCCAGGCATAGTTTCCTCTCCTATATTTTTAATTCCACCAGAAGTATTGGAAACCTTACCTTTTCATCCAAATGCAGAAAAACAATTCCAACCCGATGAACTCTCTGAAAAATTACTGTATCAAATGGAACATGAATTTGGAGTAAAGCCCAAAAATCATCTTCAATTTATGCAAAATAAGGGAGACATTAGTCTCGTGTATACAAGTCGTTATTTTCAACCTAATAGCGATTCGTTCGGAGAAAAGAATGTTTTTATTGGGCCGAGTATGATAAAGCGCAAAACAAATATAAAGTTTCCACTTGAATTGCTTTCAAAAAAGAAAGTTATTTATATTTCAATGGGAACACTTCTTGAAGGGCTCGAACCATTCTTTAATACTTGTATTGATGCTTTTTCAAATTTCGAAGGGATTGTAGTAATGGCGATCGGTGATAGAAATGATATTTCAAAAATTAAGCAAGCTCCAGACAATTTTATTATATCCCCTTACGTACCTCAATCAGAAATATTAAGTGAAGCAAATGTTTTTATTACACATGGTGGAATGAATAGTGTACACGATGCAATTCATTACAATGTCCCATTTGTGATAATACCGCATGATAAAGATCAACCAATGATAGCGCAAAGATTAACTGAACTTGAGGCAGCACATAGATTATTGAAAGAGCATGTTAATGTGCAAACTTTAAAAGAGGCGGTAACAGACGTTCTTTCAAATGAAAAGTATAAACATGGCATTCGAAAACTGAATGAAAGTTTTTTAGGGTGTGGTGGTTCCAAAAGAGCCATTGCAGTTATTGATGCTCTTTTAAATAAATAGTTCGGACAATATACAAGCATAGAGGCTCTACCTTTATGCTTGTATATTATTATCCAGCAAATTGTACAGCAGTATTTGCATGTAAAAAAGCAGTATCAAAAACAGGAACAGTAAGGTCATTTTGGGAAATAAGTAATGGTATTTCAGTACAGCCTAGTAATATACCTTCCGCACCGTTTTGAATTAATGAATTGGTAATTTGTATTAGTTTCTCTCTTGAAGTTTCTGAAATAATGCCTCTACTTAATTCGTTTAATATGACGTGATGGATAAAAGTTCTTTCTTCGTCATTTGGGATAAGTGTCTCAATGTTATATTTTGCTAGTCGTGATGTATAAAAATCTTGTTCCATCGTTTGTTTCGTTCCTAATAGTCCGATACGTTTTATATTCTGTTCTACCATTTCTTTAGCACTTACATCACCGATATGAAGAAGTGGAATTGATATTGCTTGTTCTACTTCCTCAGCAAATAAATGGACTGTATTTGAACACATTAATAAACATTCCGCCCCGGACTTTTCAACCTTTTTAGCAACTGTGACTAATTCGTTTTTTACTTCTTCATATTGATGGTTTTGTAATAAAGTAGTTACTTCTCCAAAATCCATACTATATAAAACGAGCTTCGCATTTTGATCGTATTGAGAGAGTGTTAGCGTATTAATATGTTTATAGTATAGTGATGTAGATTCCCAGCTTAACCCACCAATTAAACCAATTACTTTCATCATACATTCCCCCTTGTAACAATTTCGAATCCATTATTTCATAATTCCGATAAGAATACAATGATTTAAATACACTATTTAATAAAAAATAAAAATAATTAGAAAAGTGTTGAAATTTATCTTTCTTAGTGCCATAATACGAATTACAAATTAATACTTATCCAGAGAGGTGGAGGGAACGGCCCTAAGAAACCTCAGCAACCCCTATGTGCATTCATAGGAAGGTGCTAATTCCGCAGAGGACACGATGTGTTTTTTGAAAGATAAGAGGATTCTTGCACGTGAAAGAAAATGACCTCTTATGTAAGAGGTCATTTTTTGTTGTATAGAAAGGGAGTGTCGATGCATAATTCATTATTAAAATAAATATAGAGTAATGAAAGCTGACTAATTTGAGAGGAGAATTGAAATGAACAAATTATCAACAAAGTTAGTAGTAGCAATCGGAATCGGAGCAGCTTTATATGGGATATTAGGACTTTGGGGATTTACTATTGCACCAAATACATTTATTAAACCTGGATTAGCTATATTAACCATTTTTGGAGCGTTATTTGGTCCAGTAGCAGGACTGTTAATAGGACTTATCGGTCATACCGTAACAGATACGATCTCTGGTGGGGGGATTTGGTGGGGCTGGGTTCTGAGCTCAGGAATTATTGGTTTTGCGATGGGGCTCATTCAAAAAAGAGGTGGGTTTAATGTGAAAAATGGGTCGTTTAGTAAGGGAGATATTTCTTATTTAGCAATTACTGGTTTAGTAGGTATTGTCATTGCTATTATATTTGCTGGGGTATTCGATATTATCGTGATGGGAGAACCGTTTGACAAAATTGTTATACAAGTATTAGGGGCAACCATTGCTGATGTTATTATTTTCTTAGTTCTTGGATTACCGATTACAATTGGCCTAGCAAAATCGAATAAAAAACATACACATTTAAAAATTGAAAAGTAGGGATGTTAACATGCAACCAATTATTTCGTTTGAAGAATTCAGCTTTCAATATAAGCATGCTGCGCAGCCTACTTTGAAAGATATTACATTTCATATCAACCCTGGAGAAAAAGTACTAATTGCTGGACGAAGCGGTTCTGGGAAGTCGACATTAGCTCATTGTATTAATGGGCTAATCCCATTTTCGTATGAAGGGATTAGTGCTGGTAACGTATTAATTGCTGGTAAAGACCCGAGGAAAGGCAGTATTTTTGAACAGAGTAAGCATGTAGGAACAATATTACAAGATCAAGATGCTCAGTTTATTGGCCTTACAGTAGAAGAAGATGTCGCTTTTTATTTAGAAAATGAATGTGTAAATCAAGATGATATGAAAAAGAGTGTTGCAGACTCATTAACAAAGGTAAAGATGCATACTTTTCGTAAACAAAGTCCGCATGAATTATCAGGAGGACAAAAACAAACGGTTTCTCTTGCAGGTCTCTTAACAACAAATGCGGATATATTATTGTTCGATGAACCTTTAGCAAACTTAGATCCGCTAAGCGCCATACATACGATAGAACTTATGAAAGATATACATGCACAAACTAATAAAACAATTGTAATTATTGAACATCGAATAGAAGAAATATTAAAATTGGATTTAGATAAAATGATTTTAATTGATGAAGGTAAAGTCATTACGGTAGGGACTTCGGAAGAAATATTAGCATCAAATATATTGCCTCGTATTGGCTTAAGGGAGCCGATTTATATTGAAGCATTAAAGAGATTACATTTTGATAGTAATAATGCCGTAATATATCCACTGGAAAAAATTCAAAAGGAAAAAATTAGTGGCGTTTTAAAAGAATGGATGGAGAAGCAAGTTTTTTTTAAAGATGCTACTAAAAATAAAGAATTATTAAGAGTAGAGAATTTATCATTTTCCTATCCTAATAGACAAAGAGTATTGAAAAATATAAATTTTTCGATAAGCAAAGGAGAACTTATCGCTCTTTTAGGACACAATGGAGCTGGAAAATCAACATTAGCTCACAGTCTTATTGGTATAAATAAAACAAGTAATGCAGGGATTTTATTAGATGGAGAAAATATTAGTTCTTGGTCTATTCGTAAGCGTGGGGAGATGATCTCTTATGTGATGCAAAATCCAAATCATATGATTACACAACCTACTGTTTTAGAAGAGGTTTCATTCACATTAAAATTAAAAAAGTTTTCTAAGAAAGAAGTTAACTATAGAGCTGAAGAATCATTAAAAATCTGTGGTTTATATCCATTTCGTAATTGGCCAATTCAGGCATTAAGCTATGGGCAGAAAAAGAGATTAACTATCGCATCTGTATTAACAACAAATCCTAAACTTATCATATTAGATGAACCGACGGCTGGACAAGATTATTATCATTATAAACAGTTTATGTCATTTATTAGAAACCTGGCTAAAAAGGGAATATCCTTTATTTTCATAACACACGATATGAATCTAGCATTAGAATATGCAGACCGAGCGGTAGTTCTACATGAGGGAGAAATCATTGCGGATAATACTGCAACTACTGTATTAGGACATAAAGAAACGTTACAAAGAGCCAATCTAAGAGAGAGTTCTTTATTCGAGCTTGTTACATTTAGTGAAATTTCATGTCCAGAAAAGTTTATGGAACTTTATTGCGATGTTAGTAGGAGGGAGGAAAATGCATAATACGTATTTTCGTCGTATGGATGGGGCTGTGAAATTAGTTTTGTTTATATTTTGTATGACGCTTACTTTTATGTTTTTTGATTTTCGCATATTACTAATTTTATTTATGTTTGGATGTATCGGACTCTTACTTGCTAAAATTCCACTTCGTAAAATTTTACTTATTTTTACTGTTATATTTACATTTAGTTTATTAAACACTGTTATGATTTTATTAATTACACCGACTCATGGATCTGAATTAACTGGATCGTATACTTCGTTTTTACATATTGGTTATGCAACAATTACATATGAAACATTATTTTATGCAGTTACACTTTCATTAAAATATTTTACGTTGTTACCATTTACACTTATCTTTATTTACACGACAGATCCAAGTGAATTTGTAAGTGGCTTAAGTAAACTTGGTATTCATTATAAGATTACATATGCAATAAATATTGCACTACGTTATATACCTGATATTCAGTCCGAATATAAAATTATTAAACATGCGCAAGAAGCGAGAGGAGTAGCTTTTGAAAAAGGGGAAGCGAGCTTATGGATTCGTATGAAAAACCGTATTTTAATTTTCTGGCCGCTAATCATTCATTCTCTAGAAAGAATCGATACCGTTTCAAATGCAATGGATTTAAGAGGGTTTGGAAAGAAGGATAAACGTACGTGGTTCTATACAAGTAAAGCGGAAAGTGGTGATTTCATTGCTTTATTTACAGGTGTTTTTATTTTAATGGTTGCAGTATATTTAAAACTAAATGTATTTCAAAACTTTTGGTATCCATTTTAAAGCACTCGCAATCGAGTGCTTTTACTTATTTTTAAGTAGACATGCTCAAAAAAGGGATATATACATAATGTATAATACGAACCAGTTAAAATGATCAACTACCTATTAGTTTTCAAACCAAAAGGAGGAAAAAATATGAGTTACGGTGGTTCTTGTGGTTTTGGTGGAGGTTTCGCTTTATTAGTTGTGTTATTCATTTTATTAATAATTGTAGGATGCAGCTGTTGGGGCGGAGGATACTAATTTTTAATTAGTCTTCACAAATGTAAACTTAAAAAACATAGAAGATACTTATGTATCGAGACAAAGAAAAAAGGAGCTATTATGCTCCTTTTTTCTTTGTTATATATTTTTATCTTTTGGGAATGTAATCGTTAAAGCCGTTCCTTTACTAACGGTACTTTGGATTTTTAAATTACCATGCATCGTTTCAATAATTTTAACAGCAACCATCGTACCTAAACCAGTACCTTTTGATTTTGTACTAAAATAAGGTTCGCCAAACCTGTTAATTTGCTCTTGTGACATTCCAATTCCGCTATCTTCAATTCGTATTATAACTTTATTATTGCTTATGGTGGAGGATATATTTAAGGTACCACCATTAGGCATTGCTTCAATACTATTTTTTATTAAGTTTAAAAAACATTGTTGAAAGTGCTGTTTATTACCAACAATGTTTGCCTTTGAGAAATCTTTTGTAATATGTATCGTATTCATATTACATAATGGCAATATCATATTAATAGCTCGATTTAACTCTTGGTCTATTGAAATATGATCTAGTTTTTCTGGTGCTGGTTTAGCAAACGTTAAATAGTCATCAATAATCTCTTGCGCACGATTTAATTCTTCAAGTATATGTTCAATGTATTCGTCCCTTGATTCAGGAGATAAATTTGGTGTTTTTAAAAGTTGTGTAAATCCCTTTACGACAGTTAAGGGATTTCTTACTTCGTGCGATATACTAGCAGCAAGTTGACTAACGATCTCCATCTTTTCCATTTTAATTAATTTTGAGCGCATAAATACTGCATCTTTTAAAACTTCATTAAAATAAACAATAAATAACATTAAAGTAGTCGGTAATAATATGAAATAAATAATATATAAATTATTTACTTCAAATTCTGATAATGTTAGTACAATCACAGTTGTAAATATTGCTAGGAAAAAAGTTAAAAACATAGCAAAAGCTACTTTAACCTTTCTATTGTATGCATTAAATTTTGTAGATGCGAATGCTGTTATGATGAACATTGTGCCATAAACAATAACTGTTAACATGTTAAATCCATAAAATAAAACTCTTGTAATTAATAAAATAGTAAACAATATAATGCCGACAGGGAATCCACCATAAAGTGTACCTATTATTACTGGGATTTGTCTTAAATCATGAATACAACTTTCATCCATATAGATAGGGTATCGCATACATAAAATAAGTGGGATACTCGTACAAAGAATAATAAGCAGTCTTTTATATTTCTTCAAATAGCGCCTGTTATCATATATAAAATAAAAAATAAATATACTACTTAAAATGTAAAGAAGATTATTTAATACATTTTGATTAATATAAACAAAGTCCATAATATTAGCCTCGTCATTCTGAATTTCCATTTCATATGTATTATACATGATAAAAGTATAAACTCTATATTTGTTTTAAAAATATAAGCTTATATCATTTTAGCACTAGATACTTTTAACCATGCTTCATAAAATTCTTTTACTGATGTATACCGTTCTGCACGGTTTTCATTCACAGCACGAGAGGCAACCTCATATAATTCTTTACTTGCACCCCATTTTATAAAGGAACGATCTTTTTCACCACCTAAAAGTGCGAAAGCTACCGCGCCCATATTAAATACATTTGTTTTTTCATCAATTATAGCGTTTAGCTCAAATTCTTCAGGAGACATAAAACGAGAGGAACCCCATAGTCTTCCCATTTTATTTATGTATGGTTTTTTAGAGTATAAATCAATATCACAAATCTTCGTCTCATTTGTACTAAAATTATGTAAAATACTACCGTCATAAAAATCTATAGCTACATAGTTTTTCTGTTCTACATGAGCATGGAAAGAAAAAATCGCATTCAATGAATAAATTCGTTCCACAACAGTTAAATGTCTAAATTTATAAAATGGAGAGTTTGGATTTTTATATTTCTCAGGAGGTGGGAAACTCCAATGTGGGTGAAGCGATTCCCCATCAAACCAATCAAATATTAAAACATATCCATTATGTACTGGAAAGTGTTCAATTAAAGTTATTAGTGATTCATGTTTTAATTCATCGTAAAGGGAAACCGATTTTATTAATGTTTCAATAGCGGCCTCTGGAGTTCCATTATATGCAATTGTTTGTGCTCCTGCATATTTAATAAATTTCTTATGACCATCCTTTTCTACACCAAAACATATATTACCCGAATCTTGTTGGTCAAAAACGGCAAATACAGTTCCTAATTTCAAAAGCCAATCAAAATTATGATGTTCTTTTAATTGTAATGTTACTTGATTCAACTGAATTTCAACTGGAATATCTTTCATAATGTACCTCGCATTTATTATAATAAAGTTGTATGTTTTAATATTCGACATATTTTGTGAAAATCCTATTTTAATAACATGAAATTTTATAAATATAATGATAAAAGCTTTTTAGGAGGCAAATAAAATGGATCAAAAAATTATTATAAAATCCTATCAAAAAGACTGGCATGAAGAATACTTAAAGGAAAGATACAAATTTAATTCTTTATTAGGGGAAGAAATCGTTGCTATTGAACATATAGGAAGTACTGCCGTAGAAGGGTTAGGCGCTAAACCTCTTATTGATATGATGATTGGCGTAACGGATTTACAAATTACCGAAAAGTGGACTCATATCCTTTCGGAAATTGGATATGAGTATGTCCCAAAAGAAACACCAAGTTGGCGGTTTTTCAGAAAGGGGAAATGGAGAGCGGGTACTCATCATTTGCATGTTTATATTTATAATAGCGAGGAATGGAGAAATAATCTTTTGTTTCGAGACTTTCTAAAAAAACATGAATGGGCACGTAAAGAATATAGAGAACTAAAAGAGGGGCTTGCAGCTACATATCCTTTTGATCGTGTGTCGTATACAAATGCAAAAGCGCCATTTATTCGAAATATAATAGAATTGGCTAGAATTAATTAAAGTTAAATTTACAGTTTTTTATCTAAATAGTTTTGAAAATAGTACTGATAAATCCTTCTTTTGCTTTTTAAAAGGAAGGATGTTCTGTTTTGTCATAAAAATATACTTTCTTTCTATTTATTGGAGACAGATTGTTTTATTTATTTCAATGTTTCTAGTACATTAAAAATATTAAGGGGGAATGAAACAATGAAAGCAATTATACATCAATATAAAAAAGGATTAGAGGGGTTAGAATATAAAATTTTATCTGAATCAACTCCTAATGCTGGTGAAGTAAAAGTAAAGTTAAAAGCTGCAGGGGTAAATCATAGAGACTTATTTATAATAAATAATAGAAAAGAAATGGATATACCATTAGTAATAGGATCAGATGGATCGGGCATTGTTACAGAAATCGGAGAAGGGGTTTCAAATACTTCACTACATACCGAGGTTATTATTAATCCTAGTATTGGATGGGACAGTATTGCTAATGTGCCAGAGTTACCTGAAGTGTTAGGTGGACCGAAAGATGGAACGTTTGCTGAATATGTAATTGTACCAGCTGAAAATGTAGTGGAAAAGCCGTCATATCTTACTTGGGAAGAATCCGGTGTTCTATCATTATCGGCATTAACTGCATATAGAGCACTTTTTACAAAGGGGAGATTGAAGTGCGGTGAACATGTTTTAATTCCAGGAATAAGCGGTGGTGTGGCAACCTTTTCCATGTTATTTGCGAAAGCAATTGGCGCAAAAGTAAGTGTTACTTCAAGGTCAGAGAACAAAAGAGTGATTGCTGAAAAATATGGTGCAGACTGTTCTTTTAATAGTTCTGGAAATTGGGAAGAGAGCTTGCAAGGAGAAAAAGTAGATTTAATTATAGATAGTATTGGTCCTGCGACGTTCTTAAAATATTTTGATGTATTAAAACCAAATGGAAGAATTGTTAATTTTGGTGCAAGCTCAGGAGATAAAATTGAATTGCCATTACGTGCATTATTTTATAATCAAATCGATATTATGGGAACATCTATGGGAAGCCGTGAGGAATTTAATGAAATGATTCAGTTTATAAAAAAACATAAAATTAAACCAATTATGGATAAAAGTTTTTCGTTAGAAGAAGCAGTTCAGGCATTAAATCGTATGGAACAAGGCGAACAATTTGGTAATATCGCTCTACGTATGGAATAAAAATATGATTTAACAACTAATATTTTTATATCAATATGGTATGTATTTTATGTATGTATAGATTTTTAATTTTGTTATTTAGAAAGGTTTTTTAACATTATATATTTTTAACGCATGTAAATAGTTACATAATTGTAAAATGAAAAATAGTAAAAACAAATAAAGTGAAAATCCAAATGTGACTAAATGTTGTATACTGTGTAAATCAAGTAAACTCGTATCTTTATTTTAAGTACGATGAGAAAAATTAAGGAGAGAGTAACGTGAATTACACAGTATTTCAATGGATAAACAATTTAGCTGGTACATCTACACTATTAGATAAGGTAATGATTGTTATTACAAATAGCGCTGCATATGTGGCGATTCTATTTATGTTTATCTTATGGTTTCATAATGGAAAAAAAGAGAAAGCGATAAGAAAACAATACACAGTGTTATATACGACACTTTCTGTAATGATTGCATTATTAGTAAATGTTTTCATTCATGCGGTATATTACCATCCGCGTCCGTTTATATCACATGATGTGCATCAATTAGTACCACATGCAGAAAATTCATCATTCGTTAGCGATCATTCTGTACTTGTATTTTCGATTGCGTTCGTCTTTATGCTTAGAGGAGAAAAACTTAAATATATAGCGCTTATTTGGGCGGTATTAGTTGGCATATCACGTTTATATGTAGGTGTTCATTTCCCGTTAGATGTAATTGGTGCCGCTGTAATAACAATTATAACAAGCAGCTTGTTGTTGCAGAATAAACGAATATTTGAACCAATCGCAAAAATCGTTTTCAAAATGTATGCGTTGGTAGCAAAACGAATTCCTTTTTTAGCAAAATATAACCATATAGCTTAGGGTTAAAATCTACTATTTATAAGTTTGGTTTAAAAAAGTTCCCACCTTGGGTATCAATAGGGGGAACTTTTTTTATTGAATAAAAGAATGGTATTGGAAATGAAATGTAGAAAAAACTGATGATTGTCAACAAGTAGTTAGAGTAAATAATGTAGGAAATATGAGTACAGTAGGGGGTGTAATAATAACATTATTATCGGTAATCTCAAATTTTTTTATTTAGGAGAGCTTTACATTATATATAATAACAGCCAGGTTACGAAAAATAGTTAAAAAGATACGGTATCGATAATATAAGGATTACACCTACAACAGTCACGGCTATAATTTTAATTACTTCGCTCTTTACTTCCTTCTCCAAAACAACACCTCCCGACGCGTTTAAAAATCTATTGTAATAATACTATCATTAGACAACCTTATTTTTCCAATTATAATATTCATGTTAAACACTTGAAAAAATTACTTATCTATATAGCAAATAAAGGTTTTTAGTCTCTCTTTACACGATAAAGGAAAGCTAACTTTAAAAAAAGTATTTTTATTTGAATATTCATTAATTTCACATACCGTACTATAAATGAATAAAATTAAACCCAAAATAATAATAGTTGGTTTTGTTTTAAAGGGATTAAACAGAAAACTTCGAAACATATAGTATCGAAAATAAAACAAAAACTACATATTTTAAAGCGCATCTTCGCAGGAATCAATTACAAATGAAAGGAGATAAATATGCATAAACTTCAAACGAATAAAGGTGCTCGTTATATGATGGTTGCTTTTATTGTTTTGTTTCTTACTATGCTTTTGCGTATATTCTATATACAAGCAGTAGGAGTCGTGCATAATGTGGATGTAAAAGATCTCGCGAATGAACAACATAATAAAAATGGAGTATTAGAAGCAAACCGTGGCACAATTTATGACCAAACTGGAAAGGTACTAGTACAAGATTCCGCAACGTATCGAGTTGTTGTGAATTTAAAAGGAAAAGATAAAGTGAAAAATAGTGATGAAACGGCACAACAATTAGCTGATGTACTTGAAATTGATAAAGAGGAAGTAATAAAAAATTTTCATGAAGGACGCACACAAGTTGAAATTGGAAAAATTGGTCGGAACTTATCTAGAGAAACGAAGGAGAAAATTAGGAAATTAAAAATACCGGGTGTATCTTTTATGCCTGAAAAAGCAAGAGTGTATCCAAATGAAGATTTTGCATCCTATATACTTGGTTTTGCTAAACCAGATGATAAAGGAAATACGGAAGGGAAATTTGGACTTGAAAAAAGTTTGGATAAATATTTGCGCTCTACGAACGGGAATATAGAATATGTAGGAACACGAAAAGGTATCCCACTTACAAATGACATAGGTAAAGTAGAACCTGCTAAACATGGAAATAACGTATATCTTACGCTTGATAAGCAAATTAATAGTTTTTTAGAAGAAGCGATGAACAAAGCACAACAACACTATGATCCTTCTATGTTAATAGGAATTATTGCAAATCCAAAAACTGGTAAGGTTTTAGCGATGTCTAGTAAGCCTAGTTATAATCCTAATAAAGGCGATATCGAATACTTTTTAAATGATCCAATTGCAAACGCATATGAACCAGGTTCAACAATGAAAGTGTTTACGTTAGCTGCTGCTATTAATGAAGGTGTATATAACGGGAAAGAATATTTTCAATCAGGAAAATATTCGGTTGGTTCAACAGATATAAAGGATCATAATGGTGGATTTGGATGGGGCTCAATTACATTTGATGAAGGCTTTGAAAGATCGTCAAATGTAGCTTTTTCTATTTTAGAAGATCAGTTATTAAAACCCAATAAATTTAAGCAATATATGAATAAATTTGGTTTCAATCAAAAAACAGGAATAGATTTACCCGGAGAAAGTAAAAATACATTATTATTAAACACACAAATCCAACAAGTTACAACTTCTTTCGGGCAAGGTTCCACTGTCACTCCTATTCAATTAATACAAGCCGCTACGGCAATAGCAAATGACGGGAAAATGATGCAACCATATATCGTTGATAAAGTTGTAAATCCAACAAACAAACAAGTTATTATGGAAAATCAACCGAAAGAAATTGGGAATCCGATAAAAAAAGAGACAGCGGACAAGGTAAGAAGCTTAATGGAGCGCGTTATTACGTCTTCAAAAGGAACTGGTACAATGTATAAAGTGGATGGTTATCCAATTGGGGGTAAGACAGGAACAGCCCAAATTCCGAACCCTGAAAATGGACGATATATGGAAGGGAAAGAAAATTATATTTTTTCATTTTTAGGAATGGCTCCAATTGATGACCCAGAGTTAATCGTATACTTAGCTATTAAGCAGCCAAAATTAAAGGGAGACGAGTATGGAGCTCAGCCTCTTGCTGAAATATTTAAACCAGTTATAAAAAATAGTTTAGAATATTTAAAGGTGAAACCATATACAGAAAAACAAATTGTCGATGCAACGAAGCAATCTCAATTAAAAGTACAAAGTTATGTGAATCAATCCATGGGGACAGTAGAAAAAAGTGCAGAAAAAGAGAAGCTACAGCCGGTTATTTTAGGAGAAGGAAAAATAATAAAACAATACCCACAGTCTGGTGAGGTAATGAGTGAAGGAGATCGTATATTTCTATTAGGAAATAACGCAAAAATGCCAAATATAAAAGGTTGGTCCATGCGTGATGTTATGTATTTCTCTAAGCTTTTGAAATTAGATTTAAAAACTTCAGGGACGGGTTATGTAACAAATCAAAGTATTGAAAAAGGGAAATATTTACAAGAAGGTGATACGTTAAAACTAGAATTAGAACCACCGCTACAACCGTTAGTAGAGGCAAATACGAATTAATTTGGACATTGTGAAGGGCCTATATATAAGAGGCTCTTTTTTTAGAGATTCTAGTAATTTCACGCACCGTAATTTTTAGAAAAAATAATAAATAAGACTGTTAACATTGGCATAACTTGAAATATGTAATTATTTATTATTTACAGTTAAATATATATGTGATAATATGGAAAAAATCAAATGCAGTGAAGAGAAGAGTAAATAAAATGAATTTTTCACAGAGAGCTCCATAAAGCTGAAAAGGAGCAAAAATTCTTTATTGAACCAAGCCTCTGAGCAGTACATCGGAATCTTTTATAAGAGGATGGTGTGACGGGAGCTCCCGTTATAGAGCTACGGTATAAGCATGAAAACAATGCAGTACCTGATAAGTTTAATATGGCGACATATTAATAAACTAGGGTGGCACCGCGATGATAAATCTCGTCCCTAAGACTATAAGTCTTGGGGGTGGGATTTTTTTATTGTTTTAAAACAATATGGAAAGCGGGGACCTAAAGTGAAAAAAATACTTAAAGATTGGAAATATCCTTTATTACTACTGTCCGGAGTTGGTATTGCGAATTTAGGTGCATGGATTTACTTAATAGCACTGAATGTACTTGTCTATAATATGGGTGGCTCAGCCTTAGCTGTTGCTACTTTATATGTAATTAAGCCACTAGCCGCTTTATTTACAAACGCTTGGTCAGGAAGTATGATTGATCGTTTAAATAAACGAAAATTAATGATACACCTTGATATATATCGTGCAATATGTATTGCTATGTTACCTGTACTTCCATCACTTTGGATTGTTTATGTATTCGTATTCTTTATAAGTATGGCCAGCGCGATTTATGAGCCGACTACTATGACGTATATGACGAAATTAATTCCAGTAGAGCAAAGACAACGTTTCAATTCACTACGTAGCTTAATATCATCCGGTGCATTTTTAATTGGTCCGGCGGTAGCGGGAGCTTTATTAATAGTGAGTACACCAGAGTTTACTATATATATGAATACTATAGCATTTCTCTTATCAGGATTAATTACACTACTTTTACCTAATCTTGATAAAAAAGAAGATTCTCATTCACCTAGTAATACAATATCTATTTCACTATTAAAAAAAGATTGGAACACTGTTATAAATTTTAGTAAAAAACATGTGTATGTCGTATGTGTGTACTTCTTATTCCAAGGAATGATGGTACTAGCTACCGCAACTGATTCACTTGAATTATCATTTGCGAAAGAAATTTTATTGTTAACAGATAGTGAGTATGGCTTTTTAGTAAGTATTGGTGGAGCGGGCTGTATTTTAGGCGCCATAACAAATACAATTTTATCAAAAAGATTAGCACCTTCATTTCTAATTGGGATAGGATCATTATTCATCGCACTCGGATATTTAATCTACGCTTTTTCAAGTGGATTTTTAATAGCTGCTACCGGATTTCTTATTTTATCTTTCTCTATGGCATATGCAAATACAGGGTATTATACATTTTACCAAAATAACGTTCCTGTTCATATGATGGGACGGATTGGGAGTATATATGGGCTCTTTATTGCAGTAGTAACAATTTTTATTACAATATTGTCCGCTGTTGCAACGCAATTCATTTCTATACAACTTGTAGTCATTGTAGGAACATTAGGAATGCTGTTTATAACTATCGTATTGTGTGTATTTACTTTATTACCATCACAATTTAAGTGGGGTTCCGATGAATCAATAAATTCGAAATGAATTTTGTGTTCTTATTAATAATTTATCGTATTCAATTAAAGGGTTCTTTCCCCTTTATATGGAAAAATAATAAGGGGAAAGAACAATAAGGAAAGACAAGGGTGGTTGTCGTGATAAAAACAAAAGGGGAAATAGACAAAATTGTAAAAGAGATGTATCGGAATATAGATTTCTCTGGGGTAGTTTTAGTGAAAAAAGAAAAAAACTTAATCTATGAAGAGGCGTTTGGTAACGCAAATAGAAGTGAATGTATAAACAATACACTACAAACAAAATTCGGAATTGCTTCAGGATGTAAATTATTCACTGCAATCGGCATCTGTCAACTTGTTGAAAAAGGTGTAATTACTTTTCATACAAAGTTAAAAGATTGTCTACATATTAAATTTCCAAACTTCAATGATGATATTACAATACACCAACTTTTAACACATAGTTCTGGTATTCCAGATTATTTTGACGAAAGTATAATGGATAACTTTGAGGATCTTTGGAAGCAAACACCTATGTACCTTTTAAAAAATTTAAAAGACTTTTTACCATTATTTCAAAACAATAATATGATGTTTGCACCAGGAAGTAAGTTTCACTACAACAATGCAGGCTTTATCTTACTTGGATTAATAATAGAAGAGCAAACAGGACTTGAGTTTGCGGAATATATAGAGCAAAAAATATTCAATCCAATTGGCATGAATGATTCCGGTTATTTCTCTTTAGATACATTACCAAAGCACACTGCTTTGGGATATATAAAAGATGTAAATAGCCAAAAATGGAGAACAAATGCATATTCTATACCGATAAAAGGTGGTTCTGATGGCGGTGCTTATATTACCGCACCAGACATGCTCAAGTTCTGGGAAGCATTATTTAACTTTGAAATATTAAGCCAAGAATATACTAATTTACTTTTAACTCCTCATATTCAAGTAAATAATAATCAGTTTTACGGCTATGGAATATGGATTGAAACAAGACAAAATGATATTTTTAAATATCATATAATGGGCTATGATCCAGGTGTTAGTTTTCGCTCGGCCGTTTATCCAGACTTAGGAATTACATTAGTTATTCCTTCGAATAAAGGAGCAGGACCTGAAAAATTAATGAAAGAACTAGAAAAATTTTTTTGAAAAAGTTAAAAGAGTTCATAATTGCATCTGCCTTGAAATGTACTCTTTATATTTCGATAAACGTTTGATTAAAAGTCTTCATTTTTATTATTAAATGAAGATTTTCTGTAATTGAATAACACTGTTTTATAATTGTATATCGATATGCACATGTAATATTAAAGAGGTGGAAAAAATTTGTATATATTAAACGGTAGTATGTTTATTGTTTTTGGAGTCATCTCCTATTTGATTGTACGAAGTATTTTAATTAGGATGAAAAATAAAAAACATGTAAATTGGTGGAAAGAATTAATTCGTTTTCTATTCGTAGTATACATTTGTATGGTTGTTGCCGTAACTTTATTTCCTTTACCAATTGGTTTTCCTTCTAGTGCTGAAAATCTTAATTGTTCAGTTAATTTTATTCCCTTTGCATCAATTTTTAAGGATATTGGTCAAATAGGAAGTGCTTATGATGGTGATGTCCTATTTATGATCGGTCTAATCGTAAGAAATGTTGGTGGGAACGTTTTATTATTAATACCTTTAGGTTTTTTAGCACCAATTATATGGGATACATATAAAAAGATTAAAAATACTATTTTATTAGGATTTACCATATCAGTTAGTATTGAATTATTACAACTAATTGAGTCTTTATTTAGTGGATCGGCACGTATTACTGATATTGATGATGTGATCTGTAACGTTCTAGGTTCTATTGTTGGATATTTTATTTATAAAATCACTTTAAAGCTAGCTGCTACATTTAACATGCAAGTAGTAGATAAAACTAATTCTAAAGATATAAAATGTATTGATAAAAGTTAAACGAGTTTATGAATGTAATAATAAAGGTAATAAAGACGTACGAGTAAAAAGTATGTCTTTTTATTTTTATAACTAATGAGTAAGATTGATGGGAAATTACATTTCACATTACACTACTTTAAAGTAGCTATCGTGTTTCAAGTATGGAATGAAAAGAGGCGAATATAATTTTCAAAGGCAAACAAGTATATAGGAGGACTCTAAATGGATATTCTATTTGTTATTCTTATAATTATATTAATGCAAGGTAAGGAATATAAAGTGAATATTAATCGTATTTGGATCATTCCGGCTTTGCTGTGCCTCGTAACAATCCAGTCCATTTTTCATATGGGACAATTAAATATATTACAAGTACTACTATTTGTTGCAATGCTCGGTATTGGATTGGGTCTTGGGGTTATTAGGGGAAAAGCATTAACATTTCGATTAGATAGTGAAACAGGTCATGTATTACGAAAGGGAAATTGGTTAAGTACAATTATTCTACTTGTTATTTTAGGTGCAAAAGTTGTGATTAAGCAGAGTATGTTTTCTGGCAGTACGCATCAAACATTAACGATTGTAACGAATGCCTTTTTATGTATCACATTAGGTACTGTAATCAGTAGAAGATATTATATTTGGAAAAAATATAATGATTTAACACAAAAAGCGTAATTTCATTCTTCCCTTGTTTAACAATGCTATGAACGGTCATACTAAATAACATTGAACATTTACAACAAGGGATGATAATATGATATTCATTTACACAGACTTCGGTGGTACACATACAACTTCACTAGCTGCAGCGTATCATTTAAATAAATTACCAACTGATCGGAAGTTAACGAAAGAAGAAATATTAAATGTAGAGTACTTCAATAAATTAAAAACAGAAGATATGGGGAAAATTATTTTTCATGGATTAGACGAAAATGGCAATCCTGTATATACGATTGGATGCGGCGCATCAAAAGTCGTTGTACCTGCGATGAAGCATTTAGGAGAGATTCTACAAAAACATTATGAAAGCCATGAAAAGATTATTTTTTCTAATACATCACCAACAGTGCCTTTACCAATGACTTTTGGTGGTCTGTTTTCTAGGAGGTTTCATATCGATTTTATCGGCGTACCCTTACTCGTATGGGGAGCAAAAATTTGTTGTGATAACATACAAAGGCTTGTCAGTTATACGAAAGAAGCTGGGCGATTGACGAATGATTATGTTGTAATTTTAGATAATGAAAATTTTAAATAATGTATGGAAGAAGAAAATCGGACATATGCTCCGATTTTCTTTTTTTATTGGTGAAACAGACAAGAAATAGTCACATTTAATTTTCATCTACTATAGCCAAAACAATAAAGTCCTGTTACTATTACAGGGATATTCTCTTTTCATAGCATAAATATATAGAAAAATTAGAAAAGAGGAATTGAATTAAGGGAGGAACAACATGAAGCGTGTTGCTTGGATTACTGATAGTACAACTGCGAGTTTTACAACAGAAGGAGATAACTTTGTTATCCCAATCGAGGTTATTATTGATGGTGTGTCGTACAAAGATTGTGAAGAAGGTGTACGTGAACGTGTTTATAATGCGTTAAACGAAGGTAAGACAGTCACTACATCACAACCTAACATTGGGGAAATGGTAGAGTTATTTACGAAATGCAAAGAAGAATATGAAGAAGGATTTGCAGTTGCTATTAGCGGAAAAGTAAGTGGAACCTATCAAAACATGAAATTAGCTGCAGAAATGGCTGGGTTCCCATTAACGGTATTAGACAGTGAAACGACAAGTTATCCAATGGATGAACTAATTAGAAAAGCGAAATTGTTATACAATGATGGTATGACTTTACAAGATATACACAAAACATTAGTAGATGAAAAAAGAAGACCTTTTCATGTATTTCCAAAGAGCTTAAAAGGTTTGTATGCAAGTGGACGTGTAAAGGGAGTTCAATTTTTACTTGGAAGTTTATTAAGTGTCAACTTAATATTAGAAGTAAAAGGCGGCGAACTTTTACTTGAAAAGAAAGTTCGTAAAATCCAAAAATGTCGAGAATATATTAAAAATGAGCTTGAAAAAGAATTACCTAAAGTACTTCATATGTTCCATGCTAATGACAAAGATGGAGCTGAAGAATGGATTTCAGATATAAGACAAGCATTCCCTGAAATGGACTTCAAACTATATCCATTACCGATTTCATTTGCTGTTCATGCAGGTGAGGGAACAATAGCAATTAGTTATTAAATAAAAAACCCGTGAATGATTCACGGGTTTTTTATTTAATTAAAATGAAATGGACCCCTGCCAAATCTCCATCGAGCTTAGAAATCGATAATTCCTCAATACCTCATAGAAAACTGTGGAATGCTCTTTTATGGCTTATCCGATTATTTCTTACAAGATTTAGGGAGGATCGAGTTGAAAATGGGATTATTTTAGTGTAAAATTACACTAAATAAAACATTAGTTACTTTTGGAGGAGAGAAAGTGAATAAAGATCATACAATTGAACTCATTTCAACGAAAATAAAGTTAATACGTACTGAAAAAAGATATACGCAAGATAAAATGGCTGAAATTCTCGGGATATCCAAAAAAACGCTTGTTCAAATTGAGAAAGGGAGAACGAATGCAGGCTGGACCAACACCATTGCTATTTGTGCATTGTTTAGAGATAGTGAAGTTTTACAGAATGCTCTTGGGGATGATCCATTAGTAGTAATCGAAACAATGGCCCACAGTAGCACTAGCAATTTCAAAGAAAAAACATTGGGAGGAAAAGTCTGGTGGAAACAGATTCAAGAAAAAGGGAACTTTCGTTTACAACAAAATCTGATTAGTCAGCATTATCGTATTTTAGACAAACAGGATTACCGTTGGTTTAATTCATTTGATTTAGAAGAAGCGCTAAATCAAATGAATCAATTAGCAACGAATTCAGACAGTCAAATAACCCCTTAAAATTATAGAGAATGCAGAAAAATTGGAGGGAATTACATATGATCATTTTGAGTTTACTTTGGATCTACTATATGCCTTATCTCGTGTTATGCGGATTTTTTGGAGGATTGTATTTAATTATTAATGGGATTAAACATCGTAACTTACTCGTAAGTATACTAGGATTACTTAGCCTTTCCTTTGTCGTACTGCCTTTTATTTTTTGGGGAATGGGGATTTCTGAGAATAAACTTTTTGATATTCCTACAGAATTATACTGGATTCTATTTTCTTTAACTGGGCTATTAGCTGGAATCATTGGATTACGGTCAAAAATGAAAGGAATACGTAATATGGGATTTATTATTTTTACTAGTGGAATAGTAGGAGCCCTTTTTTATGTTTTAATGTCTGTACCTGATTCCATGTATATCAACTAGTTTTTTAAACTAAGCTCATTTTTATTTACTGCTACATGGTGACTTAATCCAAAAAAGATAGCACAACAAAGGTAGAGGAAGAATCGCTGTCTTTCTTTATGAATCAGTACATAAAAAGGAGATGCTATAGTACCTATAGCATCTCCTTTTTCACATGAATCATTTCCCTATTAGCTGGATTGCACATAAACGTTTGATTTCATCCAGTACGTAGTAGGTAGCATATCGATAGCTATCTGTAATTTCTACACCCTCTGACTTTAAATGATAAAGGTAATGTTATCACAGTTGTTCCTGCAAGGGAAAAAGAAAAAATAAATAGTGTAGTAAAAACATTCTAGAATAAAGAAGCTTAGGAATATGGGATATAAAATATGGTAAATACGAGTTGTTAGAAATTTTCAAGAATGAACGGAAGAATACAAAGCATAAGCGAGTTTACAATTTGCATGCCAACACTACAAACTTGACATGCTTATTGAGAAAGAGTGAGAATGAGTAATATAACACTTATCTAATACATTCAGGTGATATTAGTATTGGATTTATTTTTAAGGGGGATGTTTAATGAAACCAGAACTAATTGTTAGAAATTTCTTCAAAGAAGTGCGTTCAGGGAATAATCCAGACTTTTCAAATCGATATATGGCAGATAAAGTATTGGCACATCAAGTTATATCTGAAGAGGAACAAACAGTATACAGATCGCCAAAAGATTATGCTGAGCATGTAAGAGAGATGATAGAAGTATATGGAAATTTCTCTTTAGAAATTCAAGAATTATTAGTACAAGATAGTAAAGTATATGTACGCTGGAAGCAAGTAGGTACACACATAGGAGAAATAGATGGATACGAACCTACAGGCCTCCCTATAACTCAAATAGCAAGTGCGGTATATAGAATTGAAAACGGGAAAATTTCAGAGTATTGGATTCAAATTGATAGATCAGGAATTCAAAATCAATTAGAGTACAATAAGAACATTCAATAAATTATCTTTAAGAATAATAGTAAAAAGCACAAAAACAAGATTTTTAAAACGAGTATTTCTATTACATAAAGGATACAAATCAATGCACTTTTTTACTGAAAGATTCATTCAAATTAATAAAAAAAGAGCATGTATTAATAAATCTTTTAAAATATGCTCTTTTTTATTGTTTCTACGTGTACTGACATCAGCTTAGTGTAACTTTATTATATGGTAACAACAAACATAGACACCTGTTTATGAACCCAAAAAATAGCAATAATTGTTCATGCGGTTTAAATTCGGGATAGACTAGCTAACAATGAAAATAATAGAATCAAGTTGTAATGTGTATTTCGTTTTACACTGTAAGTTATTCATATTAAGTAATAGAATTGTAGAAACATATAATAGAATATTCGCACTAATATTTATACAGTTACAATCTATTTACATATAAGATTATTAGGATTATATTGGCAATGAAAGAGAAAACAATAGATGGAAGGGGATGTTTTTTATGTTTAAAAAAGCAGCACTAGGGATTTCATCGTTAGCAATCACAGCGTTCGTTGGGTTAGGAATGGCAACAGAAGTTTCGGCTGGACCTGCAGCTCCACTTACTTCACTAAACGTCGTACAAGTAGAGTCTGAGCTGGGCGGGGTAGAAACAATTAACCAAAACAGCTTTAGCACAACACGTAACCACGGGGGAAAATACTTATATATTACAACGAAAGAGATGGGATACGGTCAAAATCCATTTACTAAAATGAATGGTTCTAATGTAAAAAGTATTGGATCCACAATAATCGGCGGAAAACCAATCGTTGGCTGGTATTACAAATGGGATGCGTCTGGACATCAACAAGGAACATTTGAATACCAAAAAACATCTATAAACGCACCATTTAATACAATGCGTACGTCAATTTATATTCAATAATTTTTGAAAACGTTCGCACATATAGAATAGTCAAAAAAGGTACTCCTAGGAGTACCTTTTTGACTATTCTATATTTACAATGCCGATCCCACAGCAAGAACACTTCCCATAAAACAACATCCTAAACGTCTATGAAATTGATAGGAACGGGTAGTACAAGTCCTCTATAGTTAAAGTACGTAACCTTGCATATTCCAATTCAATGAGAACAGAAAAAGACTGTAGTACTTACGCCAAAATTCAAGATTAAAAAAGAATAGCTAAACTTATATAAGCTTAGCTGGATGAGTATGTGACGGAACCCTAAAATGAATTACATCTTTTTCATACCATAAATAATTTTGTATAGGGAGATGAAAGGATTTTTTAAAATAATAAAGAAGTATGTATAAACAAATATATAAATGGTAGTGATAGTATGAAAATCAGTAAGTTTGCAGAAGTAAATACTGTAAGTGTAGATACGATTAGACATTATATAGACCTCGGTCTCATTATTCCTGAAAAGAAAGGTGGGCACTATTTTTTTGATGAGTATTGTCAAAAAGATATGGAACTTATTTTAGAGTACAAAAGGCTAGGATTTAGCTTAAATGAAATTAAAGATCTTTTTCTTTATAAAAATTTAGGGAAATCTATAGATTACGAAAAAAATACTTTTTATCAATCTTTATTTAAATTGAAATATGAAAAGATTGAACAGGAAATAAAAAATTTAGAGGAACAAAAAGATAAATTAAAGAAAGCGTTAAATAATTTATCTATAAAAACTAAAATTTCGAATTCAATTTTAGGGATAGATTTAAACGTACTTAATGTATTTAAGTGTTTTAAGTGTAACGGAAATTTGATTCTTGAAGATGGCATTATCAATAAGAATCAAATTGTTGAGGGAAAGTTAATTTGTAATTGTGGTGAAGAATACGCGATTATTTCAGGGGTTTTAACAGCGGGAAACTCATGTAAAGCATATGAAAAGACATCACTTGAAGATTCTATTTCGGATTATATCCATGAAACTGATACTGCTTTTTTGGAAAATGTTCAAAGAGGAGGAGAATGGGCGAAAAAGAAACTAATGCAACTAGATTTAAATGAAAAAATACTACTTGATTTAGGATCTGGTATTGGGTTCTTTTTACGAAATATTTATGAGGAACTACCAGGAAATTGCCTATATATTGCTGTTGATCGAGATTTGAATAAACTTTTATTTTTAAAAGATGTAATTGAAAGAAGAAACCCGAAAAGAAACATTCTATTTATCTGTGCCGACTTTTTAAACATACCTCTTCAGAATTATTCTGCTGATATTGTCATTGATCAGTCTGGTACAAGTAATTATAGTTTTGAGCATAAAAACTTTTTGTTGCATGAATTAAATCCACTTTTTAAGCCAGAGTGTTATATGCTAAGCTCATATATTTTATTTAAAAATTTCAGCATACATAGTCATATATCAATTAGATTACGAGAGAATTTTACCTCTTCAAAAGTTAAGGGAGAAATTCAAAAACTACAGTTTCAAACCATTGATGAAAGAACTTCTAATTATTTGGAAAGAGGCGGGAAATACGAAAATTTCTTCGTTCAAGGAGAAGAAATTTATACATATTCATTTTTCGGAAGAAGATGGGGTTAACCCCATCTTCTTTTATTTTTCTTTTAAAACTTTTTAATAATAGCATATTGATATTGGGTTGACCCGAGAACTTACACTGTATGTAATACAAAGTTAAACGGGAGGAAAGAGTTATGGGACGTTTACGAATACATTCACAAAATGAGCAAAGTACTCAAGAACTAAGAAATATTTATCTCTATTCATTTGGGAAAACAGTATCAATATTTGGTAGCTCTATTTATAGTTTCGCATTAGGATTATATGTGTTACAAATAACCGGATCAGCATGGAATTTCGCAATTACGCTTATTTTAGGAACGATTCCAATGATTGTTATGAATCCATTTGCAGGTGTAATCGCAGATAAAGTTGATAAAAAGAAACTGGTCGTTTGTATGGATTTACTAAGTGGAGGCTTATTAATTACTGTTTATACATTGAGCAGTAATTATGGATTAAACTTATTCATCATTTATACTACTACTTTTCTTTTAACAGTATTTACAACGTTTTTTGGAATAGGATTAGAATCCGCAAAACCGAATATCGTCTCTAAAGAGAGGTTAATGAGTATTAATTCTATAAGTAAAATTATTGATTCTGTATCTTTAATTCTCGGTCCTATGTTAGGTGGTATCGTTTTTGCTGTTGTAGACATAAAACTTTTTATAATGATAAACGGTATTTCATTTATCCTTTCTGGCATATCCATACTGTTTATTCACTTTAAATTGTTCGGGCACGATATAAAGGAGGAATGTTCAATAAGAGAAATTAATTTTATTAAAGATATAAAAGAGGGATACTTTTACTTAATGGAGAGGGAAAGCTTAAAGAATACGTTTCATATTTTAATTTCGCTTAATTTCTTCTTAGGATTTGCTGTAACTGTTCCATTACCATACATTATTAACACAGTTCTCAATCTTAGTTCGAAGCAATTTGGTATCATTCAAGGAACTTTTCCAGTAGGGATGATAATTGGTGCAATTTTAGTGAAAAAGATAACTAATCGTTTTTCTTACTCTTATCTTTTGAAAAAGCTAAGTTCAATGTTGGCAGTTTTTATGATTATTTCAGGAATTCCAGTTTTATTCAAAAGTTTTGAAGCAAATGATTTTGTATGCGTTATTACGTATTGTGTTGTTATGTTCTCTTTCGGGCTAATAATAGCGTTAATTGATATTCCTTTAATTTATTTCATGCAAAAAGAAGTTCCTGATGAATATAGGGGAAGAGTGCTCAGTATTGGATTAAGTATAGGTAAAATGATGCAGCCGATAGCACTGGCATTATCAGGTCTATTATTAAATTATATTCCAGCCTACACGCTTCCAATTGCAGGAGGAATAGTATTTCTTATTTTGAATAAAGCTTATTCAAATAAGTTCAATTTAGAAATTCATTCCAAAGATTATAGTGTTTAACGTAACTATTTGATATTGTTACAGATAAAAAAGCGCAGGATCATCATCCTGCGCTTTTTTATCGTAATTCAGCTGTCTTTCTAATAACAATCTTATCAATATCATCTTCTTCATCACCAATAAATAATCCACGCTCTTTTAAATACATTTCAAAGTATAAATCTGCTTCTGCACGTTCATCATACGGTTTTACAGAAAGTACGAAACCTAATTTGTTTTGCTCATCTAAATGAGAAGTGGAGATATAAGCCGGTACATTATGGCGTAAAAAGAGTTCTTTAACGGGAATAATCATATCTTTCATTAACTTTGTTAACATACCCATTTCAAACTCAAAATTAAAGCGATCTATACTAGATAAATCGGCGAATACTACACCGATAAAACCTGTATTAAATACTTCTTGGTATTCTACATCTTCGTTACCATAAAAATTCTTTTCGATCAAATAATTTATAAAATAAGACACACCATCACTTTGTTCAAAAGGTTTTGTTGAAAGAACAAAGCCGATTTTCTTTTGGTTATGTAAATACACACATGACATATATGCAGTGATATTATGTTCTTTAAATAATGCGCTCATTGCTCCAGATAGACCATCAAGTACATGATGAACAATTTGAAGTTTTTTACGAGCGAAATAATAGGATTTCTTTTGTAACTCCAATGTATCAATAAAGACAGAGCCGATAAAGCCTGTATTTGAAATAATAGGTGTTTGCTTTTTTCTTCCTCTGCGCTTTGCTTGAGCCATTGTAAAAATCATCCCTTCATGTACAATTAAAGTAAAAGAACATTTGTTCGTATATGTATATTTTACTATTAAAACACTCTAAAGTAAAGGGTTTTTGATGAAAAAAACAACAAAAAAGACACCTGTAAAAGGTGTCTTAAACGCTGTAGGGAATAGGGTTTATCCCGTTTATTTATATTATGATACAGAAACAATCTCTTCTGTATCTTCTACATCTAAATGACAGTCCATAGTACGTACATCTTGATCTTCATGACTTCCGAAATAAATAGTAATTTTCATATGTATCGCTCCTTTATTCTAGGAATACCTAAAATAATTACTAGTAATGTTAATGTTTATTATATACCACTTTTTTCATTCCGACAACGTTATATCATTTTTAATTCTTTTAAGCTATCCAGCATAAATTAAAGAGATATTTTTATAGAAAAAGGTAAATAACTTATGTGTTATATTTAAAATCAAAGAGTTCGGATACTAATTTTTATGAAAGGAGCACAATTTATGAATTATAAACAGTTACTATTAGATAATTTTACATTTAAAATCTCATATATTGCTAGACTTGTGCAAGGAATGAATGTAAAAGAAACGAAGGATTACATTGCTGTCGACTGTGGTTTACCTGCAGATACATTTAATATCATTACTTTACTTAACAATAATGTAACAGATAGAGCTAAGCAATTAAATAAGGAGGTAGAATACTATAATCAAAAGAAGTTTCCAATGTGTGTTTGGCTTTGGGATGAAGAACAAGGGCAGACTATTAAGAGCGAGTTATTAAAATTTGGTTTAAAAGAAGCAGAACATAGTATTGCGATGGTTGCAGACTTAAAAACAATTTCTCCAACAATAGACACGCCAGTAGGCTTTACAATTCAACAAGCATCTTCGCTCGGACAAATACAAAGATTTGGAGAAACGCTAGCTGATCTATTCGGTACATCAGAGGAAGGTATACATGTACAATCATTCTATAATCAAATTTCTTCTTTCGATTTATGGAATAGTGAAAATATGAAACTATACTTAGGTATGTATAAAGATGAAGTTGTAACTGTTGGTTCGTTGGTCTGTACAAAAGATAGTATTGGTATTTATGACATAGCAACTCAAGAAGAGATGAGAGGACGAGGATTTGGTTCTACTATGTTTAACTTCTTGCTGCAAGAAGCAAAGAAATTAAAAAATACTTATTGCGTTTTACAAGCTTCACCTGATGGAATCAATATTTATAAAAAGTCGGGCTTTCAAGCTGTTGGACGAATGACTGTTTTTGAAAATCGACATTTATTTGAGTAAATCATACAAGTCAAATTGTTTTAAATATAGGAGTTAACATACCGTTATGAAAAAAATATCTCTAATTACAATCATTTGTTTTTTCATAGTAATAAGTATCTTTGTTTTTCGGCAAATAAACGAACATAAATACACTAAAGCTATTAATCAATCAAATCATATAAAGAATATCGCACATAGAGGCGCTTCTGCGTATGCACCAGAACATACAATAGCAGCATATAAATTAGGCCAACAATTGAAGGGGGATTACATAGAAATTGATCTCCAAATGACAAAAGACGGACATTTACTAGCTATGCATGATGAAACCGTAAACCGTACAACAAACGGTAAAGGGTTAGTAAAAGAACATACATTAGAAGAAATGAAGCAACTAAATGTAGGCTCTTTTTTCAATGAAAAATATCCGAATTTAGCAAAGAAAGAATTTGAAAATGCTAAAGTTCCAAAGTTAAAAGAAATTATAGAAATGTTTGGGCATAATGCTAATTATTATATAGAAACAAAGTCACCAGATGAATATCCGGGTATGGAAGAAAAGCTATTAGAAATTATAAAGTACTACCAAATAAGTGATAAAGTTATTATTCAATCCTTTAGTGAAGAAAGTCTGCAAAAGATTCATAGTTTACATGCTAATATCCCACTAGTACAATTATTATCATATCAAAAGTCAGTTCAATTAAATGAATTAGAGATAGAAAAGTATAAAACATACTGCATAGGTCTTGGTATGAATTACAAATATATTGATTCAGCTTACGTAAAGAAAATAAAGAAACACGGATTAGAAGTTCATCCATTTACAGTAGATAATGAAAAAGATATGAAAAAGTTACTTTCATGGGGAGTCGACGGGATGTTTACTAATTATCCGGATCGTTTACATTCAATATTGGATTTAAAAAATCATAAATAAAAAGAATTACCCGATAGGAAATGATATATGGCTGTTTTCATGATGGTAATATCATTGAATACATTGAGCCGAAGTTTAAATAACTATGCAAAAGAGAAAATAAAAAGAATCCAATAACTTTATTGGATTCTTTTTATTTAGTTCTATGCACCCATCGTGAAACAATAGGATAATGAAACTCTTTATTTTGTAATTCATATAAAATCCCTTTAATTGGTCCTAAAATTATAGCAGCTAAAAGTATTATATATAGTGGAATTGTTCCAAAAATAACAAACAAGGAATTTGTACTCAAGTCAATGTGTAATAAGGAAAACATGAGCGTACGGACTACTACGAAGTTCCAAAGAAATACAGCGAGCCATACTCCAAATTGAAAAAGGGCTGATTCTAGATTCATTTCTTTTATACTTTGTGATTTGAAAACGAAATAAAGTATGAGCGGTATAAAGAAAAGTGTATTACCAAAGAGGAAAAAGGCCAAGAAAGATAATAAAGTAATTCCATGTATCGCTAGTTTAATGTTTTTATCTTGTGATAGTATCATCAAAATCCTCCTATATTTAATGTAGATGGTAAAAAACAATACAACCCATTATATCATAGGAAACATGGAATAAAAATGAACTAGAAAGTAATCAAAATGTAACTAATTTTAACTACGCTTTTTATATTTTTTTGATACACTGACTACGAGAGGAATACCGATTAAAGTAGGTAAAAACCAAAACCATATAGGCGGCAGTAAATTAATAATAGGAATATGAATTCCGACGTTTACTAAAAGTGCGGTAACGGCACCGATATAGGAGCCTAACATGCCTCTAATATGGTGGCGAATCCAATTTTCCCAACGCTTTTTTCCTGCAATATAGCCATAAATCGCAAATGAATAAGAGAAAATTGCTACATAAAATAAATATGCGATTTTATCCCAATTTATTATGGACAATATGATTGCAGTAAGGGTGATAACAACATAAGATGCATGATATATTTCGCCCCATTCTGTATGTTTACCTTTCTTCTTTTGAGCAACCATCGCTACAATACCGGTAATTAAGCATATTGTTCCAAATAAAATGTGTATGGATAAAAGAATGTTGAAAATGCTCATAATAATTCCTCCTTTTTTATTTTTATAGTATTGCAGTATAGGAGAAAAGTTGAAACATATTGTTTATTCGTCTTAATATATTGAAATAAAGGTACTCTTAGAACAAATTTAAACGGACAAATTTTCTTGAATTTAGTGAGTCACGTATTACGTGAAATGAAGGAGAGACTTCCATGTTTACATCTATTACATATTTACAATCAGGGAATGACAAGCAACAAAAAGTATATGATGTTTTGAATACATTAAACATAATGGAGGATTTAGCTTTGTATAGTCCCGTTCTTTGTGGGACAATACCTATAAGAATTGATACTCTTCAATCTGACTTAGATATTGTAATGGAAGTACATAACTTTGATGTTTTTGAACAGGAAATGAGATCTTTATATGGTTCTTATGAAGGATTCAAAATAAAAAAGAAAAAAATTAAAAATACTGAATCAATAAAGGTGAATTTTAAATTTGAAGGTTTTGAATTTGAATTATTTGCCCAACCTAAGCCAGTGCGTAGCCAAAATGCATATAAACATATGATTGTTGAGCACATGATATTAATGCAGAATCCACATATAAGGGAAGAAATTATTCGCTTAAAAGAACAAGGGATAAAAACAGAACTAGCTTTTGCTCAAGTATTAAAAATTGACGGAGATCCTTATGAAGAACTTATTTTATTGGGACAGGAAATGCGTTTGTGGTAAATAAGGTACACAAAAAATCCTCTTATAAATAAAAGAGGATTTTTGTTATATCATTAACTTACGGATTAATCCACTTAACAATTTTATCCCGGTAATTATTTGTTCTGGAGAAGCATATCCATACGATAAACGTATACATTGATCTGATTCTTCTTCATAAATACGTCCTGGGTTTAAAAGAATCCCTTTTGATAGTGCCTCTGAAAATAGTCTCTTCATCGGAATGTTAGGTACAACCTTTAGCCATATAAAAAATCCACCACTAGGAATATCCCAAGTTGCTATGTCTGCACAATACATATGTAAAGCTTGTACCATCATTTTTCTTCGTTCTTTTAAATGCGTTCTTACGTTCGCTACATGGTCTTCATAAAAACCTTTATTTATCCATTCAGCAGCAACTCTTTGAGATAAAGAGCTCGATCCATAGTCTGTTTGCATTTTTATATCTGATAATCTATCAATCACAGGTTCTGGTCCGATAATCCATCCAATTCTAAGTCCTGGAGTTAGTGTTTTAGAGAGGCTACCAACATATAATACATGTCCATGTTTATCTATCGATTTTAAAGGAGCTGGAGGTGGTTCATCAATCCATAACTCACGGTAAATATCGTCTTCGATGATAGGTAACTGTTCTTTTTCACATATTTTTAATATTTCTTTCCGGCGCTTTTCAGACATTAATATCCCTGTTGGATTTTGAAAACAAGGAATAGAATATAAAATATTTTTCTTTTGACTATATTTAGTGCATGTTAATAAATCGCTAGGTAAAATCCCGTACTGATCCATCGCTATACCAGATAGGTGTATATTTGCTGATTGAAAAACATGAAGTGAATATAAGTAAGAAGGTTGTTCAAGTAAAACGGTTGATTTTCTATGTAAAAGACCAATTGATATTAATTGTAATGCTTGTAATGCACCGGAGACGATTAATATAGAGTTAGGCGATACGTGTATTCCAAACGATTTTACGTAATTACTTATTGCTTTACGTAACGGAAAAAAACCTTTTTGTTCCTCATATCCGAAATAATCTAATTCCTCACTAACGTTTTTCATAATGGATTGCATCGTTTCTAGTGGGAAAAGATGCGGGGCAAGTTCGCCTTTACTAAGATGGATAAGTGTTTTATTTGATTCTGCTTCATTTATTTCACGTACCATTACCTTACTTGGTTTATGAATACCAGCCTTTACATATTCACTCCAATTAGGCGGGGGATTCGTTGCTAATAAGGACCACGTATTATTCATAACAATTGTTCCTGCCCCGATTTGCCCTTGAATTAAGCCGTCAGCCATAAGCTCTTCTAGCGCAGTTATTACAGTACTCCGATTTACATGAAATAACTTTGCTAACTGCCGCTGGCTAGGAATCTTACTTCCGATTGGCCATTCTCCGTTTTCAATTTTTTCTTTCATATAGTCTATTATCTGCCGATATTTGGGCACCTTTTTATCGATTGTCATATAAAAACCCCCTCGTTTATTTAAAAATGAAAAGTGGTTGGTTTTTTCGATAAATAACTGGTTGAAGACATTGTATCAACTATTAAATATGATGAAAAGAAATAATTGGCAATTTGAAAATGGTTGGTTTATTGGAGAGGAAGAGAAAACATGCTTAATAAAAAATGGGATTTACAAATCATATGTGCTCACGCTTTTACGATTCTAATATGGGGAACTGCATTTCCGACAATTCGTATGGGGCTTGAATCATACACACCTGAACATCTTACTTTACTACGCTTGTTAATCGCTTCATTCATACTTCTTGTGTTTTCCTTTATATACAAACTGCGATTACCTGATTTGAAAGACATTCCAGCGATTTTTATATTCGGTGCTTTAGGGTTTACTATTTATCACATTGCATTAAACTACGGCGAAAAAACAGTAAATGCTGGATCTGCAAGTTTAATAATTTCAGTCACTCCAATAGTGACGGCAATTCTTGCTTCTGTTTTTTTGAATGAAAAAATGAAATTAAATGGCTGGATCGGTGGTGTAATTAGTTTTATTGGAATTGCTCTCATATCATTTAGTCAAGGAGGTTCTATTCAATTTAATAGTGGAGGATTATTTATATTATTAGCAGCCGTTTCAGAAAGCCTATTTTTCGTTTTCCAAACTTCTTACTTGAAAAAGTACGGCTTTTTGCCATTTACCATATATACAATTTTATCTAGCACTGTATGTATGCTTATTTTCTTACCGGGAATTTATACAGAAACACTAGCAGCTCCTCTTGAAGTGAATGTGAGTGTTATATATTTAGGCTTATTTCCAACAGTACTCCCGTATCTTGCCTTAGCGTATATTATATCTCGTGCTGGTGCTTCCGAGGCAACAAGTTCTCTATATTTAACGCCAGTCACTGCGTGCTTTATAGCTTGGGTATGGTTAGGTGAAGTACCGACTTTTATTTCTGTAATTGGAGGTGGGATTACTATACTTGGGATATTGATTGCTCATATACGAGTAGTAAGAAAAGAAAAACATAGGAATCTAGTAAACAATAAATCGATATAACTTAATTAGATAATGATTTTATGATACTTTTTGATATAGTTTCTTTCTTATGTTGATAAATATAATATTTTGTATTTCAGTTAAATATTGTATGTTACATTTTATGTAGTAAACATTTTAAAAGGAGATGATAACATAATGAATAGAAAAAGAAATATTTTTATATGCCTTTCTATTATAGGTATCGGATTAGCTAGTGTTTCTAATTCTAGTTTTGCAGCAAATGTAACGGATAGTTCAGTACAACATTCTATCCCTGTCATGAATCAACAAGTAGCTGTTGCAACAGAAATGAAACCATTTCCTCAGCAAGTTAATTATGCAGGTGTTATAAAACCGAATCATGTTACACAGGAAAGCTTAAATGCTTCTGTAATAAGTTACTACGATAATTGGAAAAAGAAATATTTGAAAAATGATTTATCTTCTTTACCTGGTGGTTATTATGTAAAAGGAGAGATTACGGGTGATGCCGATGGGTTTAAGCCACTTGGAACTTCAGAGGGACAAGGGTATGGGATGGTAATTACAGTATTAATGGCTGGTTATGATTCGAATGCCCAAAAAATCTATGACGGTTTATTTAAAACAGCAAGAACTTTTAAAAGCTCTCAAAATCCTAATTTAATGGGGTGGGTTGTAGCAGATAATAAAAAAGCACAAGGACATTTTGATTCTGCTACTGATGGAGATTTAGATATTGCATATTCACTTCTCCTTGCTCATAAGCAGTGGGGATCAAATGGATCAGTTAATTATTTGAAAGAAGCACAAAACATGATTACAAAAGGTATTAAAGCTAGTAATGTTACGAATAATAACCGACTAAATTTAGGAGATTGGGATTCTAAAAGTTCACTTGATACGAGGCCATCTGATTGGATGATGTCACACCTTAGAGCATTTTATGAATTTACAGGTGATAAAACTTGGCTTACTGTTATTAATAATTTGTACGATGTATATACGCAATTTAATAATAAGTACTCTCCAAATACAGGGCTTATTTCAGATTTTGTTGTAAAAAATCCACCACAACCCGCACCTAAAGATTTCTTAGATGAGTCAAAATATACAAATTCATATTATTACAATGCTAGTCGGGTACCATTAAGAATTGTAATGGATTATGCGATGTACGGCGAGAAAAGAAGTAAAGTCATCTCTGATAAAGTCTCTTCATGGATTCAAAATAAGACGAATGGAAATCCTTCTAAAATTGTGGATGGCTATCAATTAAACGGATCAAATATTGGTAGTTATTCAACTGCTGTATTCGTTTCACCATTTATTGCTGCAAGTATAACGAGTAATAATAATCAAAAGTGGGTAAATAGTGGTTGGGATTGGATGAAGAATAAGCGAGAAAGCTATTTTAGTGATAGTTATAATTTATTAACGATGCTATTTATTACGGGAAATTGGTGGAAGCCTGTACCTGATGATAAAGAAACACAAAATCTAATAAATGATGAAATGTATGAAGGATATGATAAATAATAGAATTTGATAATGGTTAGCTGGGAGAAGGAATTAGCATGCGCTAGTTCCTTTTTAATATCCCGTAACACATTATCCATTCTAAAATTTGCATAGATATACTTGCATTTTTCATATACATAACTATTGTTTGCTTTATTTTTTTATGGAAGGAGAGTATTTCTTGGAAAAAGTATTATTTTTTGGAGATCCAGGAATTGATGACTCATTTGCCATTATGTATGGTTTACTGCATCCCGAAATTGAAATTGTCGGTATTGTAACTGGATATGGAAATGTTGAGCATATACATGCTGCACATAATGCGGCGTATATTTTACAGTTAGCAAATAGGCAAGACATTCCTGTCATTAGCGGCGCAACAAAACCACTTACTGAAGAAATTTCAACGTACTATCCTGAAATTCATGGATTAGAAGGATTAGGGCCCATACATGTTCCAGAAAGCGTATTATCTATTCCGATATATAATTTTGGTAGTATTGCTGCAATTCTTGTAAAGTATGGAAAAGATTTAACAATTGTTGATGTAGGAAGATCTACTTCATTAGCGATTGCTTTTAATTTATGGAATGACTTAATACTAAATGTAAAAGGAATATATTTCATGGGTGGTGTCTTTTTAGAAGTAGGAAACGTTACTCCATTAGCAGAGGCAAATGTGTATGGAGATCCTATAGCAAGTAAAATTGTTTTTCAGCAAGCAAAGAATTTATTCATATTCCCTTTAAATGTAACAAATAAAGCTGTGTTAACTCCAAATGTATTTAATTATATCCAAGCTAATTCAAAGAATCCATTTCATACGATAATGAAACCGATGTATGATTACTATTTATCTGCATACCAAAAACTTAATCCATCTATCGAAGGGCCTTTGCTACATGATGTGGTTGCTATAAGTGGATTAGTTAACCCAAGTTTTTTTGAATTTGCGCATCGTACAGTGAATGTAGATATATACGGAGATACGAAAGGACAAACATTTGCTGATTTTCGCCCTAGCTCAATATCTAAAGGGGCCCGTATAGCATTAGAAATAGATGAACAAAAATTTATTCAAGATTTTATAAAAATCATGTTATAAGCTGTTGTCGAAAAAGGGAATTATTTCACTACGTTGAATATAAAAATATATCCTCTTTATAAAGGAGCTTACAATATTGAATGTCCAGTTAAAGGTTGTTACGAGAGAGAATTGGGAAGAGGCATTACAGTTACAAGTTAAAGAAGATCAAAGGAAATTTGTCCCCGCCATAGCAGTTTCACTTGCTAAAGTATATATAAAGCCAGATGGTGACAATGTAGAGTACATACCATTTGCTATATACGTTAGTAATCTTATGGTTGGTTTTATTATGTATGCGGTTGTAAGAGAGACATCAAATATGTATTGGATAAACGGGTTTATTATTGATCAAAAGCAGCAAGGCAATGGTTATGGAAAATCAGCATTACAAGAAAGCATTTATTTAATAAAAAATAAATTTAAGGCGTGTAAAGAAATTAGATTAACAGTACATAAAGAGAATATCTCTGCAAAGAAACTATATGAACATTACGGTTTTCAACCATTAGGGCAAGATTATGACGGTGAGCAAGTATATCGTTTATTTGTTTAACTTTTATTAAGTATTAGCGTGAAATGAAAATAACTACTTTAATCAAGGTAATAGTGAATGACTAGAAAGATGAAAAATTATTGATTGCTGAATATATTGGGCATCACTATTTTTTACCTGGCGGCCATGTTGAAATTGGGGAATCAGCAGAGAATGCATTAATAAGAGAACTAAGAGAAGGAGCTTGAAGTAAACTGCAGTATAAAACGATTTTTAGGAGTTATAGAAAACCAATGGCAAGATAAAGAAATACTTCATCATGAAATCAACCACATTTTGAAGTATCTTCAAAAGAGTTACAAATTGATTTACCACCAAATTCTAGAGAATCTCATTTAGCATTTCATTGGATAGATTATAGTAAAGAATCTTTAAAAACTTATAAAATCATGCCAATGCCCTCCGTTAAAGAATTACTAGAAAGAAAATTAAATGATGAACTACTAAATTGTTGGATAAGTAATTTTTAAATCACTCTATGTATAGTAAATACGTCCTTCGAAAGGATATAAAGAAAATAGGCTAAAAAACAAGGTACATCACCTAGTGTAAGTTCATATTTTGTTGATGTACGTATTTAGTCTGTAGCTTTGTTTCTATTTGGTTTACAAAAATATATAAACTTTTTACATTTGGGCGGAATTACTTATAAATGGAGGGGTTCGTAATGAATCAGTTTCAACAAGAACTACAATCATTAAACCTTAATGATTATCAATCTGGTAATGTAGTTTACTGGGATCAACAACAAAATCAATATCCATACTATTATATTCAAGACGATGCACGTCGTTGCGGTGGATGCGGAGGTTGTGGTGGACGCTGTGGTGGATGTGGCGGCAGATGCGGTGGTTGTGCAGGACGTTGCGGCGGATGTGTAGGTTGCGCAGGATGTTTCAGTTGCTTTAATTGCTGGAACTGGTGGATCATTTAAGTATAGAAAATCAATAATATTTCACATGAAAGAAAGGTGTTTATAGTAATACTTTTCTTTCATGTTGTGATTTTTTATGAGTATTAAGGGGGATTTATTTGTATACATACGAAAAGTTGATTTCTTGGGTAGAGAATATAAAAGAAAAAAATCATAGTTCTGCTACAGCACTATGTATTATAAAGGATAACAAAATTGTACTAGAGCATTATAGTGGATATCATTCAAATACATCTACTAGTAAAAAAGTAACAGCATCTTCACAGTTCAACGTCGCTTCTGCGAGAAAAAGTTATTTAGGATTCATGGTAGCGTATGCGCTTTATGATGGGAAAATAAACTCTATTGATGATGAAGCGATAAAGTATTTTAAAGACTTCGATCCTGCATTACTTGATAAAACAACGATTAGGCATTTAGTAACTCATTCACACGGTCTAGGAGAAACGGATGACGGGACAATTTTCCGTGAATTTGAAGCTGGACAAGATTGGGCATATAGAGATATTAATGTAAGAATGATGACGCATCTCATTTATCGGCTTTATAATAAAAGTTTTCCTGAATTGTTAAAGGAGCGTGTATTTACTCCTGCTAATTTCCAAGAAACAGGATGGAGAATACAGCAAAATGAAAATTTAGTTAACGTTGTTAATAATCCAAATGAAGACGCGATCAGTGAGGTCGGTACAGTAGATGACGGTACCGAAAAAAATCTGTTTGTCTCAGCTAGAGAGTTTGCTTATTGGGGCAACCTTCATTTAAATCAAGGCATGATAAATGGTAAACAAGTTGTTCCAAAAGAAGTTATAAAAATTGCTACTAGCTTGCAGAGTCCAGCTTATAAAAATAATGAACTACCACAAAACGGGTTGTTTTGGTTCGTTCAAAATGAACCAAAACAATTAAGTGAACTTGGTGAACGTGTTCCAAAAGGTTCGTATCAAATATTAGGAATTACTGGACCAACCATTTTAGTAATACCTGAGTATAATGTAGTTGTTGCGAAAATGTACAATAAAAGATATAACTACGGCGGTGATAATTACTTATATTATTTACGTGAATTTAGCAATTTAGTCGCCGATACATTTACTAGCTGTAATAGGGCATAATTACTCCTATAACAAAAAGGAGTGAAAGAATTTGAAAGATAAAGTGAGCAAAGATAAAAAGCAAAATATAAAAGATGTAAATACAGAGCAAAATGCGATTTTTAGCGATCCGAAAGATGCAGCTAACATGCAAACTGTACCGCAGCCGAAAGATTTTGATGAAATCGAATATTAATTTCTCATCCGACTATATGACGAATAAAAAATACGTCTTAAGTCCCATCACATGTAAGAAAATATTTGATAACATATATACATAAGCACTTGAAAATGGCTTATCTTAACAAAGCTTTCTTTAAATGTATCTGATATAACCTGCGAAAAGACACTTCATGATGAAGTGTCTTTTTGTGTACATAAACTTAATTTCCATTTTTCGTACAGTATCTTGCAATTTATGATGGATATACTAACTGTGAAAATTCATGTCAAGATAAAAGAAGGGGACAGTTAGTATGAAACAAACTTCTATAAATCCGCTATTAATTGTTCTAGGTACAATCATTGTTCAAATTGGCCTTGGAACAATTTATACATGGAGTTTATTTAATCAACCCCTTGTAAGTAAGTTCGGATGGAATCTCAATTCAGTTGCGATAACTTTCTCCATAACAAGCTTTTCTTTATCATTTTCAACCTTGTTTGCAGCAAAGTTGCAGCGAAAATTAGGACTTCGTAAACTTATCGCTACTGCAGGAATTGTTCTAGGACTCGGTTTAATACTTAGTTCACAAGTTTCTTCCTTACCATTACTATATTTATTAGCTGGTGTTGTTGTTGGGTATGCGGATGGAACAGCTTATATTACGTCACTATCTAATTTAATTAAATGGTTTCCAAATCGAAAAGGACTTATTTCTGGAATATCTGTTTCAGCATATGGAATGGGCAGTTTAATTTTTAGATATATAAACGGAAATCTTATCGATAGCCTAGGTGTATCACAAGCATTTTTATATTGGGGCATTATCGTCTTACTTTTAGTATTAATCGGATCGCTCTTCTTACGTGAAGCGATTGTAAGTAATACGGTAACAGAAACATTACACAATGATTATACGCCACGTGAAATGATGAGAACGAAACAAGTATATCTATTGTTTTTCATGTTATTCACATCGTGTATGGGTGGTCTGTACTTAATCGGTATGGTAAAAGATATCGGCGTACAACTCGTTGGACTTAGCGCAGCAACCGCCGCTAACGCCGTCGCAATGATTGCAGTCTTTAATACAGTAGGTAGAATCATTCTTGGAACGTTATCAGATAAAATTGGTAGAATGAAAATTGTCTCTGCAACATTTATTATTATTGGAGTATCCGTCTTTACTCTTAGTTTCATTCCATTAAATTACGGGATTTATTTTGCTTGTGTAGCAAGTGTCGCCTTTTGCTTCGGCGGTAATATTACAATATTCCCAGCCATTGTCGGAGATTTCTTCGGTTTAAAAAATCATAGTACAAATTACGGGATTGTATATCAAGGTTTCGGATTTGGTGCACTTGCAGGTTCATTCATTGGAGCATTACTTGGTGGATTTCAACCAACCTTTATTACAATAGGTGTTTTATGTGCGATTTCTTTCATTATTTCTATATTAATTCGTCCGCCAAATGTCGAGAAGAAAAAGGAAATCAAGCAGTTACATCGAAAAATAGCTTAGTTTTAAAAAGAGGCCTTATCGTAGGGCTCTTTTTCATTACAACGTTAACTATGCTCCTTTCATTGATTAGTAAAGACAGGACAATACAATTATGAAATGGAATAGATAAAATAAAAGGAGTGTGATATGTAAAATGAAGATAGTAAAGCAATGGGTTCAAGAAGATAGTGATTACATACGAGAGAAAGTAATTGAATATAATCAAAAACATCTTTCAAATGAAGAGAAAACACCTTCGGAAAAGGTTAGTTTTATAGTGAAAAATGAAAAAGAGGAAATAGTAGGTGGGATAACAGCTATAACATTTTGGCACCATGTACATGTTGATTTCCTATGGGTTTCTGAAGAATGCAGACACGAAGGATACGGAAGTAAATTAATAAAACTTATCGAAGAATTTGCAATTGAAAAAGGATGTAGGCTAATCAACTTAGATACGTTTAGCTTTCAAGCTCCGGATTTTTATAAAAAACATGGATTTATAGTCATTGGAGTGAGTGAAGATCATCCAAAAGGACATAATCATTATTATTTAGAGAAAAGGTTATAAAGTGTATAGAATTAATTAATCTCAATATATAAAATTCAATAAATTAAAAAGAACGTATTTTGAATCATCTATATCAAAATACGTTCTTTTTAATTTGTATGTATCTGGTAAAATGAAATAGAGGCAGAAAATTCTTATTAATAAAGGGGTAAATATGAAAAAGGTTAATGTTACATACGCGCTTTTGTACGATAAAACGAACGAAAAAATCTTAATGGTAAAAAACAAAGGAAAAAATGGGTCTTATTACACATTACCAGGTGGCTCAGTTAAATTTGGGGAAACGTTAGAAGAGGCAGTCATTCGGGAAGTAAAAGAAGAAACAGGGCTACATATAACTGTAAAGGGGATTTGTTCCATAAGCGAAGCCTTTTTCGAGGAGAGAGGCCATCATGCCATTTTCTTTAATTTTTTAGGTGAAATAATCGGCGGAGAGACATATATATCCCGTCCAAAAGAAATCGAAGAGATTACTTGGATGGAATTACATATAGCAGCACCGTATTTACGTATACCTGAACAGTTACTAGATTTTTTACAAAGGAAAGAAACAGTACCTTACTTTTTTAACGGAACAATCGTTCATCAATCTTTATAAATAAATTATTTCATTTAAGGCGGGGAAAAAATGGAGTTTATCGTTAGTCACAAACATTTCACTCAAGCACTTTCAGAAGTAAGTAAAGCTATATCTACAAAAGTTTTAATTCCTATATTATCTGGTATCAAAATAACAGCCGATCAATCTGGAATTACTTTAATCGCAAGTAACTCGAATGTTTTTATTAAAAAATTTATACCTAATTCAATCGAAGACGAACAGATTGCAACTATATTACAAGCAGGAACTATTGTTGTACCTGCAAAATATTTCATTGAAATTATAAAGAAAATGCCAAGTGATATAGTAATAAAAAGTAAAAATGAGCAAATCATTACGATACAATCAGAAGAAATCACATTAAACTTAAATGGACTTCCAGCAAATGAGTTTCCGAATGTACCACTTATAGGGGATCATGCAGAAATACAAGTAGAAACAGAACAATTGATTGAAGTGTTTAAACAAACTGTTTTTGCAGTAGCTAAAAATGAATCCAGACCTGTTCTCACCGGAGTACATATAGAGTTAGATCACAATAAATTAGTTTGCGCTGCTACTGACTCACATAGACTAGCTATACGTGAAACGCCAATTTCTTCAGATGCGAAAGCAAATTGTATCGTACCAAGCGCAACTATTAGTGAACTTCTAAAATTAATGAACAGTAATACGGAATTCGTATACATATACCTTTCAGACAGTCACGTTATTTTTACATTCGGAACAACTACGTTATATTCAAGACTCATTGAAGGGAAATATCCTAATATATCTAATCTCATTCCAAATGAATTTCAAACGGTTATTAACGTAGAAAGAAAAAAGATTTTACAAGGTGTAGATCGATCGAGCTTATTAGCAAGTGAATGGGCAAATAACAACGTCAACTTAGAAATCATCAATGAATCCACAATTAAAATTTCTTCTAACGCTTCTCAGATTGGTAAAATAGCTGAAACACAACAAGTAGATGCGATTCAAGGTGAAAAACAATTAAATATATCTTTCGACGGACGATTTATGGTAGATGCTTTAAGGGCAATAACAGAAGAAATGGTTACTTTAAGTTTTGGTGGTTCAATGAGACCGATATTAATCGAAGCAGGAGAGCAATCTGCCGCAGTACATCTTATATCGCCAGTAAGAGCTTATTAGGAACAAAGGAAGGACTTACATTATGCACAAGCACACTTTATGCTTCATAAAAAGAAATGAAGAAATACTGGTGCTGAATAGAGAATATGACCCTGTAAAAGGATTATGGAACGGGGTAGGAGGGAAGATAGAACCGGGAGAAACACCTTTAGCAAGTGCAATTCGTGAAATAAAAGAAGAGACTAATATAGATGTTAAGCTAAATCAAATTCAATTTAAAGGGATTATTAAGTGGGAAGACTCCTCATACTCTGGTGGCATGTATGTTTATGTGATAGAACTACAAAATGAAGTTACATATAATACACCTAAAAAGGTATCCGAAGGGATTTTAGATTGGAAAAGTGTGTCTTGGATATTAAGCGACTATAATTACGGTGTAGGAGAGATGTTACCTAAATTATTACCTGAAGTACTTCATAATGAATTCATATTAGAGCACAATTTTGTATTATCTAGTCATAAATTAATAGATTATAGGAATGAAGAATTGGTTATTATTTAAGAAATATTTTTAAAGAAGTAAATCTTTTAACATAAAAGAGCGGATAATTTTTAACTAATAGGTGCGCTTAAATGCAAAGAAACCTAATTACAAAAAGAGCGAATCCCTTATAAAAAGGTTCGCTCTTTTTTACATATACAATTAAACTTCGCGCCACCAAGCTGATGAAAGATAGTTTGTAGGTTTTAATGTAATTGATTCACCAATTTGCGGCGTTGCAACTGTAACTCCTAAACGTTTTGCTTCTTTCGTAACACGTTCAATTGGATCGCTCCATTCATGCAACGCTAATGTAAAAGCACCCCAATGAATCGGAAGTAGTAATTCTCCTTTAACGTCAATATGAGCTTGTACCGTCTCTTCTGGCAACATATGAATAGCAGACCAACGTGTATCATATTGCCCGCATTCCATTAAAGTAAGATCAAATGGACCGTATTTATCACCAATCTCTTTAAAGTGAGGAGCATATCCGCTATCACCACTAAAAAAGACTTTAGTTTCTTGACCAAGAATAAGCCATGAACACCATAACGAACGATCTCTATCTGTCATACTTCGTCCAGAGAAATGCCTTGCAGGAGCGCATACTAACTTAATAGTATCAAACGTAATTTCATCCCACCATTTATGCTCACTAATCTTACTAGGTGAAACACCCCATTTAATAAGATATTGTGCAACTCCCGTCGGAACGTAAAAATGCTTCGTACGATCTTTTAACTCCATAATACTTTTATAATTTAAGTGGTCATAGTGATTATGTGAAATGATAATCGCATCAATTTCTTGAAGGTCTTCACGTTCTAAAGAAAACGCACCACTATACCGCTTACTATTAAAAATAGGAAATGGGGAAGAGGCATCACCAAGCATAGGATCTAATAACAGCTTTTTACCTTCTACTTTTAAAAGAGACGCAGAATGGCCAAACCATGTAACACTCTCTAAAGATTCATCGTCTTTATTTGATAAAACGATAGGTAAATCCTTTATAGGACGTAGCTTTGATTTCATTTTAAAATAATCCGTCATTAAACCTATAATATCTTTCGGTTTAAAACTCATATCAGTATGAATTTGATTTGTATATTTCTTATTCATTGGTTCTCCTTTTTACGTTTAACAATATACGTATGTTGTTATTGTAGCTATTTGTAGTTTAAACTATATCATTTTACCTTTCATCTTACATGCAGTACATTTCATAAATTCGTCAAATTCGTTATTCGTATATATAAAATGAAATTTATTCAGCAGCAGATAAAACTAATATGAAGTAAATGTAAATTATTTTAATTTAGTAAAATTCCTCTTATAAGAATCGAAGAACATATGTTTCGTTGTATGTTATAGAAGAGAATATGTCTCTAATGAACAATAGGAAGGAGAGGATGTAGATGCAAATAGAGAGAAAAAAGAAGTCAAAATGTAAACTATCAAAATCTGAAATCATCCAGTTGTATGCAGAAGGGAAGAGTACCTCAGAAATTGCTATACTTGCTAATGTGTCTGCAAGGTATATTCGTATGGTTCTAACAGACAACAACGTTCCAAGGCGCGCTATAGGGAGCTGGAGGAGAAAGTATGACATAACAGAAGATTATTTTAAAACGTGGTCAAATAACACGGCTTATATTTTAGGGTTTATAGCAGCAGATGGTGTAATCCAAAAAGAAAACCAATGTGTCAGTATCTCACAAAAAGAAAGTGACATTTTAGAAGATATTAAAAAAGAATTAAACACAAACCAGCCACTTTACCAAAATAAAAAAACTGGCGTATATATGCTAAACATTAATAGTAAAACAATAAAAGACGACATTATGAACATACACGGAATCATGCCGTGTAAATCATGTAACATCGAATTTCCTTTTGTACCAGAAGAATATTTACATCATTTTGTTCGTGGGTATTTTGATGGGGATGGACATGTAAACTCTCATAAATACTTTGTTAGCTTCGTTGGTGGATCATATAATTTTATGAATTCTTTTAAAGGTATACTTGAGAATAATAAATTCCAATTGAGTTTTGTTGACAAAGTAAAACAATATCGCATATACCTTAGTGGTAAAGAAAATGTTAATAAATTTTCAAAGTGGATTTATAAAGATAAAGGATTGTATTTAGAGCGTAAAAACACTATTTTTCAGCAAAAAGAAGAATAATATACTAATAAGTAAGAATTCTTTTATGATATAACATATTAGAAGATTGTTTATTGCAAAAGAAATTTTTGAATCCAGAAACGATGCCAGCCACTTTTGGATATTCACATATAGTCGAGGTTAGCAACACCAAACGGACCGTATATATCTGGAAAAATCGCTATAAATACTGATGGTCGAATAGTTGGAATTAACGATTTAAGTTTACAAACAAGACAAGTATTTGAAAATATAAAGACTACTTTTGAATCTTCCGGATTAAACTTTAATGAGGTTATAAAATTAACATTTTTTCTAACAGTCATTTCAAAAATGGCCATAGATAGAGAAATATGTAATCAGTATATCAATACAAACAATCCACCAGCAAGTTCAGCTGTAGAAGTTAACAAACTAATTCACGACGAATTAGTAATTGAAATCGAAGCAATTGCTGTAGCAAACTAATAAATAAACATATATTAATCATTCTCAAAGCAACTTGTTCTTTAATTAAAACAAGTTGCTTTTTATTTGTTGTTTAATTAAAAAGCATTTTCAAGAACATATAAATTATAAATGCAAAGTCAAACAAATTGCACTGATTTAAAAGTAACGAACTAATCAATCACGTACAAACAAAGAAAAGGGGAGTATAAAAAATAATAATATTCAATAAGTTTATTACTTTTTATTAGTTGACATAATATATATTATAGGCAGTTATAGAAACAAAGTGTTTACAGGTATCAAAAACCAAGTAAACTATACTTAATGAGACAAAACGGAGATTTTCAGTGAGATTCCCATAAAATCTAATCTTTATGAATTTCTACAGTTTTATCGTTTATTTTGCTTTAAATGAATCATAGCAAATCCTAATCAATAATTGCTTAAGATTTAACGAATCCAAATCATTTTTAATCGACAAGAAATTTTTCTGCATAAAAATTATTTCTATACAAAATATAAATTAATAATTTTATTTTATGTTTTACTTATTCAATTTATTGCTATTTACACACGTTTTACAGCTTTACTTTATTTGTTGTTATTTCTATCATTTACGCTTGACTTTTAATGCGCTTATTGTTCTATACGCTAGTTAACATAACGTTTATTTGTAACATAAAAAAATCCTCCTCGCCTTCAGGAAGATTTTTTAACTTGCTATTAGATTATATATATCTTTTTAGTAGCAATCCCAATTGTAAATAACATTGGAAAAATCTAGATTTAACAAATCATCTTTCTTTATAAAGAAATTAGCAACACCAGAATCTCCCCACATAATATTTAATGAGTCGTCTGTATCGATTTGCAGCAATAACACATCATGCTGTTTGTATTTTTCTTGCCATTCTCTTGGATCTGTCTGTGTAAAAAATGGATAACCACCAATTTTATGCCCTTGATCTTCGCATAAATCATCATACAGTTCGCCTAATTCTGTATTGTTTTCTTTATCAACGATTTCTTCCCAATCAATGTTATCGTTAAAAATCATTTCAAATCGATAATCTCTAGATGTTACTGGTTGATAATTCAATTCAAACTTTAGTTTTGCTGCTTCAGGTATGATAAAATCCTCTGAATCTAAAGTGTTTAAATAACTGAAATCAGTAATAACCTTAGTTAAATCTTCTGTAATTGTAGAATGATACATAATTCGAAAGTCTTTTTGGTCAGTTGGATGATCAAAATCTGCTCCAAAAAGCTCATCATCAGCACTTACGAAAAACTGTAACATACCATTTTGAGGCATATATTCAATATGAGGCATTTCTTCAAAGTTTAATTGAGCAAGTAGCATCATCGGTTGCCCATTTGAGTCTTTAGGATGCTCTTGATCTATAGGTAAATACGGATGACCACCAAACTTACTCTCAAAAAGAGTTGTCTCTGCTAATGTTCCAGAAACTTTAACATACGGTTTCACACTTTCTTCTAAAATACTACGATACTGTTCTAGTTCTTTCGGAATTTGAAGTTGATACGTATTCTTCATCACATTTGCCTCCCTTTAATAATGAATTGAAAATGCCTTACTTAATTATATAGTAAGAGATAGCTTCATTGAAAATTGTTAAAAGTCCGTTTTCATCCTCGTTTTTTGCGCACTTGGTGGACAAAGTAGATTATGTTCTAAAACCTTTTTATTAATAGTTCGAATTAAATCCGCTGCTTCTGCAGTATTTGTAGTTTCTTTTAGCCTTTCTTTTAAATCATCAATTTCCTTTGAAAGCTCAATCCACCTAGGTAAAACATGATTATTTTTCAAAGTTCTATACAGTTGTTTTTCAGGATTATACGAAAGATTTTTATCTAGATTTAGAGGTTTCCCTTTACCTGGCAAATTATCAAAAGACCCTTTCTTTTCTGCTTCTTTAACGATAGAACTAATATGATCCTCATACGTATAGGACCAAATTTTCTCATCTTTTACTAAAATCTCTTGCTTTTTTAGTTTTTTATCTAGTTCTTCTTGATTCATAAAATCTCTCTCCTTTATATTTTATAGTAGCGTTTTTGCAGGTTTTTACGCTTTCAATCCATCAAATAACTTTTCTCGCCACCAAACACCGTCATGACCGCCTTGAAATTCTTCATAAGTAATTTGGTATCTTTTTCTTTTAAAGCTTTATACAGGCGTCTATTGGCTGTTAAAAGAGGTTTGTTTTCAAGTTCTCCTGCTGCTATATAAAAATGAGGTTGCATCGCATTTGAATCTATAGATGAAATTTGATTTTCAATCCAAGGAATTATATTTTCATAACCATCCTTTTTCCAATGTACGGATCCAGACATTGACAACACGTTCCCGAAAACATGTGGATTTTGAAGCGCTGCATAAAAAGCTGCTAAGCCACCAAGACTGAAACCGGCAATTGTTGTATGTTTCGCGTCTTTATGCACACGATACTTAGCATGAATCCACGGCAGTAATTCCTCTGTTAAAAATATATTCATTTTATCGTTATAAGTTAGCTCTTCTAGCCGATCAACTGGTTCTATAGCAACAGCAATACAAGATGGGATTTCTTTTGTGTGAATTAAATAATTGAGTGTTCTTGCGATTGAAAGGTTATTAATGAATGAATTCCCATCAAATACAATGAGAAGTTCTTGAAGATGTGAAGTGTGAGAATAATCATGAGGCGTATAAATATGAATTTTACGTGTGTTATTTAAAATCGTACTATGAAAAGAATATGTTTCAATTTTTCCGGATGGATAATGTTTTGAAGGAAAACGACTGCTATACTGCACTTCCATTCCTGTGTTTAACATAGACGCTTTATTGGCACCTTCTCCAAATGTATTTCCATTAAATTGGTCTAGTTGGTACTGTCCACTACGCTTTATCCAATCATTTTTGAAAAAATCGTTTACTGAAAAATAGTACGTTGAAATAAAACTCTTATCCGTCCTAAACGTTTCATACCAAATATCTGTCTGTAACAATCGTTTTAATTGATTTACAGACAGATCCCAACCAGGAAAACTGCCGAATACATAAACATTTTCAGTTTTTCGGTCCCTTAACCAAATATACGTTATAAGCTTATACTGATTAGCTACAGGACATTGTTCTATTAGTGGCGTATTATTCGACTTTATTTCATGCAAAAAAGTATAAAAAGCTTTCTCGTTTCCATTTTTTAATTAATTATTCAGTTCCTCTAACTTAGGACTAATTATTGAAGTCACCCCCACTTCCTCCTTCGTTGTAGTTCTTTCTTTTTATTAGGAAAGTTTATCAATTGCCTGAACAGATAGTTCCAACGCTTTTATTCTTCTTGTTAAAAGAGTTCTTTGCGGACTACCTACTTTAGACTTATCATAAGCCCTCTCCATTGATGGAAGCAAACCAACAAGGACATTACGAGCTTCTATTAACTCTTCTTGACTATACTGATGACTTTGTTGATTCCAAGCGTTTTCTAGCGCTGCTAACCCTATGCAAACAGCTTTAAATCGTTTTTTCACTAATGTAGTATTTGCACCTTTTTGAGTCATTTGTGACAGTGCATTTTCAAGTTTACGAATTGTTGATTGTAAAGATTTTATTGATTCCGATTTGTCTAGATTTGATACGTTTTCCATTTTACTGTTGTTCCTCCTGGCTTAACTTATTTAATACTGGATATAATAAGTACTTAATTTCACTCGAAATATTTTATCATAAATAACTAACTATATTCGAGGTGGATAATGGATTAAAGGAAAACGGTATCTAAGCGCCTCTCCCTCCCTTACATCATTCTATATGTACTTCTTTCTTCGTATTAGAATCCCTATATAAACAAGGTATTAAAATTGTATTTTTTATGAAAAAAAACGCACAAGCAGCATAACTTGTACGTTTTAATTTTTATTCAGTAAGATAATATAGTAATAGTTTTCGCGCTTTCTCATAATTCATGAAATTTCTATACAAAACGGGATACTTCACAATTTCTGTTTCTATAAAACGATATTGCGGAAACCATTCGAAAAATGATTTTCTCAGCCACTTTATTTGCTCAAACGAAATCTCCTTTTCGTTTTCATTAAGTACGTAACTCAAAGTCCCTGCTGTATGCATCCAATAATAATTTAAATCAGCGCTTATACAATCATCTTCTGTGAACATATTTTTATAATCTTTCCGTATTTTTTGAATGTCACAATTCGGAAATGGTTTATATAGAGGACTATGCATTTTTTGCAATTCATTAAACATAATTTGTTTTCCTAACTTCAAATACCCACTCCTTTATTTCTCTATCCAATTTAATAAGTTTTCATAGTGATATTGAGCATCGATATACCCAAGATTATATAGATTAACAAGCTTTTCCTTATTTCTTTCTATTCCGCTTATAGGAAGTTGTACGCTAGGCTGAATAACATAAAAATTATCTTTTTGTTCTTTTTGATTCATATAAGATATCGTCTCATTATAAAAACGATAATGCTCTACTAAAGTCTCTGCGATTTTCGGATATTTTCTATATAAAATTTTAGCCAGGCCAGAAAATTTATTTCGCTGCTTCTCATATCCTTCTGGTTTTGTCATAATAACAACGTTCTTTTCATAACCATCATTTTGCGCTTTAAAAACTGGTATAGGATCTATAATCCCTCCATCTAACAACTTTCGATTATCGTATTCTACAGCAGGTGCTATAAACGGGACAGAGCTTGATGCACGAATGATTTTTAAAATATCATTTCCATGTTCCTGTTTATTATAATAAACAGCCTGTCCTGAATCGCAATCGGTCGTTCCAATTACAAACTGTTCATTTGAATGTAGGAAAGTTTGAAAATCAAACGGTACAATTTTGTTTGGTACTTCATCAAATAGAAAATCCATACCAAATAATTCACGTTTTCTGATTAAATTTCGATAAGATATATATCTGTGATCTGCTACTAGCTCTGTATTCACTTTCTTATTCCTTCCTTTTTGACGTGACAAATAGGTTGCTCCCATACACGCTCCAGCAGATACACCGACTACATACGGAAAGAATAAGTTTTGTTCCATGAAATATTCGAGTACTCCTGCAGTATATAAACCTTTCATTCCTCCGCCCTCTAATACTAAACCAATATTCTTCATGCTATATCCCTCTACTCCTTTTTTCTTACTTACATATTAGCATAAGATTTTAAGATGAGGTTATATAATCGAATTGCAACAATAACCAGAAACTACTAAAGTAATGTCATAATTTCTTAGTAAGTAGCATGGTACAATATAAGTAACACATCCCACATATATTAAAGGAGGAATTTCATATGGGTTTATTTAGCGGTATTTTAGGAAATGCATCGAATGCGAGTACAGAAAGTGTAGAACGTGATTTAGAGAAGATTATGCTAGACGATGAGAAAGTTGAGCATGCTTATAAATTAATTCGCGATTTAATCGTATTTACAAATCGTCGTCTTATTTTAGTAGATAAACAAGGAATATCAGGTAAAAAAACAGAGTATCATTCTATTCCTTATAAAAGTATTACACAATTTAGCATTGAAACAGCTGGGCATTTTGATTTAGATGCAGAGCTTAAAATTTGGGTGTCTAGTATGGATGATCCAATTGCAAAAGAATTTAAAGGTGACGATAGTATTTTAAGCATTCAAAAAGCGTTAGTAACATATACGACAAAATAGTTATTTTGTATTTTTATTCATTTATGAAATTACTAACCCGAATGTTTTGGAAGTATATACAAAGTATTTGTATATTTAATCTCTATTAACATAAAAAGGTAAAGCGTATTTCTAATGCTTTACCTTTCTTTTTTGTAATAAATAAGTGTAGCTTTATCATTTAATTTCTTTATAACTTCTGTTCTTTTATAACCTATCTTTTCATATAAAAAACAATTTCTCTCTTCTTCTAAAATAGTAGCAAGTTCCCAACTTATCGCTTCAGGAAACATCTCCTCAATTAATAATAATACTTTTTGAGCAATTCCTTTTCCTTGAAACTCTGGATGTATGAACATAGGACTTATCCAAAATTGATTTGTTTTTTCTTTGTAATATATACATATTGCCCCGACAAACTGACCATCTACGATAATTTTATAAAATCCACCATTCGGGTATTTAATTCTTGTCATCGTTCGTTGAATCGGCTCATTCGCTGGACTCGTCTCATAGTCTTGGTACTTCTCTAATAACGGATAAAATGATGTAACTTGCATTGTGAATATGTCCACTGCATCTTTCTCAGTTGCTCTTTTTAGTATAATATTCATCTTACCAATCTAGGCGCTTTCTTAATGAAGTAATATGTGCTGTATGATGACGACCGTGCCATGCGTATAATCCAATTGCAACAGCAAGTTTTGTTTCACCAGATTCAGGATGATTAAATGTCTTTTCTAAATCAGTAGGTTCTAATGAATATAAAAGGTTAACCCATCTTTTATGTAATGAATCTAGCATTACTAGTGAAACATCTACAGGTAGTTTCGAATCTGGCAATTCTGCCCACTTTTCTTCTTTATACGGTTTAATAGTTGGATTCTTTTCTGTTAGTGCTAATTTAAAGCGTATGTAACTATTCATATGGCTATCAACAACGTGATGAACAACTTGACGAACTGTCCATCCGCCAACGCGATACGGTGTGTCTAACTGCTTCTGATCTAAATCTTTAATTGCCTTTGCTAAATCAGTAGGTACATCCTCAATTTCTTGAATCCATTTATCAATCATTTCCTCAGTAATAGGACGCTTGTATGTAAATTGGCCAATTGGATAACGTAAATCATTCATGAATAAGTCCCCCCTATTATTTTGAACACAAAGTAGTTCTACAAATATAATGTACAAAATTTACACGTTCTCCGTTTAATTCTACAGAAGTTGTATCTGCTTCATTTTTAAAAGAAAATCCGCTTTTTTCTAGTACAATTTGTGATGCAAGATTATTAGTCGTTGTTTTAGCATGAACCTCATTAATTTCATTATTTTTCGCTACGTCTAAAATTAATTTTACAGCTGCTGTTGCAACTCCTTTTTTAGTGAATTTTTCTCCGACTCGATAACCTAACGAACTGATTCGAGTTTCGGTATCTATATTTACTAAGTTAATTCGTCCTACAATTTCTTTTTCTTCATTACGAATTAAATAAAAATAAGAATTTCCATCTGCCTGTTCTATTAATAAATCGTCTAATAGTTTTTGAAAATATTCAAAATCGAAATATTGCGAACCACGATTTGGTACCATCGTTTCAAAAAAAGATTTATTCGTAAGTTCAAACGTAAATAAATCCGCAGCATCTTGTTTTTTTAGTTGCTCGATGTATATTTCCATCCCGTATTCTCCTTCTTGATTTACTAACTGTTATACATTCTTTTTTAATCAATTATATTCCTGCTATTTCTTTCGATTAAGTAATACAGCTAGTAGCACTTTCGGATGAAAAAGGTGAAATGGACTACGAATTAAATTCATCACTCGTACTAACCGAATATAAACATCAGAATCACTTGCGGAAAGTCGATATATTTGTTTCGTATACCATAGCTGAAATTTTTGTTTCGTAGTTAATTCTCTCTTTAGCTGCGGGTGACGTGATATTTCCGTTGTTGTCATATCCCAAGGGATTTCTATTATGTCAGCTGTCTTTTTATAAAATTGTTGTGTAAATGTTTTATCGAGCTGTTTTCTACTTTGCAAAAGTAATTGCAATTGGTGAGCTTCCATAGCAGCAACTGAAACACCTTGACCGAAAACAGGATCAAAACGACATTGTGCATCTCCAACTACTAACAACCCTTCTGGTACATTGTTAACTAAATCAAATCGCCGGCGTACTTGATAGGGAATTTTGTATGTCTTTATATCAGTAATTCCCTCAGCCTTGTTTAGGAAGTCTGTAACATTAGAAATTGATAGGTTTTCAGCAAAATCATAAAACTCATCATCTGTTTGTGGTGCTTTCTCATTTGCGTATCCACTGAAAGTAACAAAATAACGATTATCTTCAATCGTTTGAATAAGAACGCCATAAGGGTTTTCAGGGAAACTCGGAGACATTAGCATATTACAACAGTCTAATTCCTCATTTTCTTTAAGTTGGAACATTTTCGTTGCGTAAAATAAATCAATACGAACCTTCTCTTCCTGTACTTCAATTTCATATTCTCGTAGCCACTCTATACTTTTCGAGCCAAATCCACTCGCATCAACTACAATATCTGCATGAACTTCTTCTTGCATGCCTGTCTCTAAATATTTAACTTTTACTCCACACACTTTGTTAAGCTTTCCATCTACTAATAACCCTTTAACCAATGTTTCATATGTAATAGTAATATTTGAAATTTGATGTATTCGTTTTTGAATATGCCATTCTAGCAAAAGTCGACTTTGTTGAATCATATGTACTTCCCCTATGAACGGTTGTTTCCATAGACCAAATTGATGCCATTTCAAATCACGCGTAAAGTTATTTATAATACTGCCCGCTTCTATTAATTCATTCGTAATAGTAGGAAACAATTCTTCAATTGCTTTTTCTCCACCTTTTAATAACACGTGAGGATGATCGCTTTGTGGAACTCTTTTTCTTGAAGCTTTTCCATCCCATTTTTCACCGACGTCTAAAATGATGACTTCTTTAAAAGAAGTTGATAATGCTTTTGCTGCAAACTTTCCCGCCATACTTCCACCAATAACAATAGCCCTATTAAACATATTCTCCCCCTTAATAAAAAGAGATCCTGTCGTGTATAAATGAAACAGGACCTTAATTACATTGCTTCTTTATCATTATAATTAAAATACATGAGTAAATTGCAACGTTAAAATTAAAATACCTAATCCCCATACGTAATACGCGAATACTTTTAAGGAATGACGTTTTAAATATTGAATCATCCATGAAACTGCTATGTAACCAAAGAAAGCTGCTGATAACGTTCCGACAATTAATGATGTACTAGAAATAGATTCTGCTTTCCCTTGAAAAACATCTATAAATTGCAAGATGATTGCTCCGACTATTGCTGGCGTAGATAATAAAAAAGAAAAGTATGCTGCTGTTTCACGGTCTAGTTTTCTCCATAAAGCAGCGACAATCGTCATTCCAGAGCGAGAAATTGCCGGGAAAATAGCAGCCGCTTGAAATGAACCAATGATAAATGCATCTTTATATGTAATGTCGTCCATTTTTTTACGACCATCCTTTTGTTTATCGGCCATATATAGAAAGAAACCTGTCACTAAAAACTCCCAACCGATGGTAATGCCTGTTTTTGAAATATCTTCAAAGAAGTCTTTAAATAATAAACCGATTACAACCGCAGGTATCGTCCCAACGATAAGTAATAACATAAGCTTTGAAAATGGATTTTTCATTAAATATATAAATTCTTTTTTGTAATAAATAAACACGGCAAGCAAAGTCCCAATATGCAGCGTCGTATCTAAAAACAATCCCGCTTCATCTAATTGAAACAAATGCCGTCCTAAATAAAGGTGCCCTGTACTACTAATCGGTAAAAACTCTGTTAACCCTTGAATTATACCTAAAATAAATGCTTCTAACCAATTCATGATGGTCTCCTTTCTCGTTTGCTTGTACCAATATATGAAGGTTAAATTTTCGATATGAAAAAAACTATATTTCTCTATGAATTTACTTTTAAATTATGGATATATATGTAAAGAGAGTCGAGGTGGGTTAATATGTGGAGGCACACAAAATTCGGTAATGTATTACTTTGGGTGGGACCTATCCTTGTGTTTTTAGGATTATGTATGACTAATGTTATTTCAGACATTCCTTTCTTTGAAGGAAAACATAAAACGCTCGGAATAATAATTTTATTTATAGGGGTTTTCTGTTTAATTGCTGCTAATTATTTTAAAAAAGGAGAAAGAAATGAAGAATAAAGCTAAATAAAAAAACAATCCCAGTATAAATGCTAGGATTGTTTTTCGTTTATGTTGCTTATTTATAGAATACTTTATCAACGTTATATTTTGCTTTGTATTCATTAATGATATATGTTTCGTAAATTTCTCTTTCTGTTGGATCTTCTACGATACATGCATCAATACGGTATACTTCGTCACGATGATTTTTAATTGGTGAAACATTGTCTTCAAAGTGTTTTTTAATACGTTGTCTAATTTTACGAGCTTTACCTACGAAAAGCAGTTCGTCATTAATATTGTAAAACATAAAAATGCCGCCTTTATCTCTAGGGAACAAGTGGAAATCGATAAAACCATTAATTGGAGTAATGATTGCCTCGTCTCCTTTAATAACTTGTTTACGTTCAGTAATTGAAACATCAGCTTCAGGAATATTAATTTTAATCAAGTTCATTCACGTCCTCTTTTATTATAAAGATAAATAATAGCATACATACGTAAGAAAAGCTATGTCCAGAGGAATATTTCATTTTATAATTCAAATATTATAGGTGTATCATGTAAACTCTTCTTCCAAATCATATGATCACTTGATTTTCCCCAATAACCCTTCAGTACATAACTAGGTTCTCCAAACTTCTTTGTCCATATACTTTGTGCTTTTTTGTATCCACTATCTAAACAGTATTCTGTTATTCCTCTGCTAAGTAATGTAAGATACATTGCATGTAATAGTAAACTCCCTATACCCTTTCTTTGATACTCAGGAAGTATAAATACAGTTCCTATTTCATACAAATCCTTAAGTACACCGCCTGTACAACTAGTAATCAATGTACTTGCTGGACCAATTTCAATTGTTCCAATCATTTTATCGTTATTTGTATCTATCGCTAATAAAAAGTAACGATTTTCTCCATTACTATCAAAATCATCTTTTAAATATTGCTTTTTCAAGTTAATTTCATTTTCTATGTCACCCAATAATTGTGATAATCCTTCATTTTTATATGTATCCGTAATAACTATACGGAAAAACAAGTGAAGTTCCTCTAAATCATCCGAATTCGGTCTCCTAATTTCAACGTTATACATGTTTTAAATCTCCATTCTATACGATTGTTAAAACCAGACTTTATATACTCTATTCAACAATATTCTACAAAGCCCTGCATAGATCCAGCAGTATAGAAAGCTCAGTATAAATATTGATAAAATAATGTTTATATCCATAGTTGTATGAATAATAGGACCAAGTACGGGAAAACGGAAAATATCTAGAACAATCATAATTCCTATAAGTAGACAAATCGCAGAAAAGGAAACCACCCAAATTCTTCTCTTGAATTGTTTAAAGGAAAGCCCTAAGGCTATACCTAATAAGCCTGTAGTAAAGGGAAATACAATTAGTTCACTCGGCTCAATAATAAATAATAGGAGAATAGTAAGAAGATAAGAAAGTACTCCCTCACGAATGGAGTAGAAAATAGCAAAAAAAATTGGTAACGTCGCAAAAGGACTAATGAATAATCCTATACCTGGAATTAAATTACCCGCTGCTTGAAACATGGTGGCCAAAGCGCTCATTAAAGCTGTAATGACTATCTTATTTGCAAGGGACAATTTTCTTTTATGAACATAGTTCGCATCATTCTCTATCATAAGTTGACACAAATAACGTACAAACCGATTCATCGAAATACCCCCTAAAGATATCTAATTTATACACTTATTGTTTATTTGTTACCTTCTTCTAGAAAACAATCACTATACAATAGCCAATTCTAAAAAGAATGAATCTGAGAATTTATATCGTATCAAGGAACAATTTCAAAAATAGTACCTTTGTTAAAATCAGTTACTTTCATAGAACCGTAAACTCCTAAATATAACCTAGTTTGATCCAAATTTGTTCCTAAACTCATATAATAAGCTGCTTGCGTACCAAAATCATAATTAGTTTCAATAACATGAAAGTCATTATGTTTACCGTCTGTACCGGCTCTAGTATATGCTAAAACACCTTTAACTGGAGGACGAGACTCTTCTTTCCTAGCAAGGTCACTAAATACAACACTACCATTTAAATTCGGGATTGCAGTTCCCATATATGGCTGAACGCCTGTTAGTGAAGTTCCGCCAAACTTATCTGGTCTGGGGTCTTTATGAAAATAACTAATTAGTGGCTGAATACGCTTGGCGGATAATTCTATTGTTTCATTATAATAAGCCATTGTTCTCTCATCCAAAGTAGGATTCTCAGAACAGTGCCTTATAAAAGAAGTAGGTAATTCTCCTTCCCATCCTCTCCAACCAAAATTAATAAACCCATCTTGATTGGGAGTGAATCTCATTGCATGCGTTTGAACAAGTTTGGTAACCGGTATCGGTTTATATTGAACAAATGAAAAAATAGACTCTACAATATCCTGTCCGACATTACCTGCATATTTAATATATTGATTATAAAACCTTTGGAATGAAATACCGGTTATATTACGAATACCTTTCGCAATTACTGTAAGTGTTTCTTGTATAGATAAAGGAAGTTCATTAAAGCGCGAAACTACTGGAGGATTATTTATGACTGTATTTTTACTTACATCGACTTCAATTATTTTACCTGCTATTTCTAAATCATCTTGGCTTAAATTAAATGGATCATATCCCGATCCACCATCTCCATTTGTAAAAACAAGTTTTCCCGTTTCAGGAGAAAAGTTTAAAGTGTTTACTCCGTTATGATTAAAAAATGGGCGTTTTATATTAAGTAATGTTCTGCGTTTTTGAGGTTGACCATTTGATTGTAAAACCCATTCTTCAATTGTATCAATATGATCATATTGCGTATTTCTATTAACCCACTTTAAGTTTAACGTTTTAGGGTCACACGGATTCGGTTTAAATTGTTCAGAAAGTGCACCAGGTCCTTGAGTTCCAGCTACTGAATAATGAAGATAAAATAAACCGTTATGATGAAATTGAGGATGAAACGCAAGTCCTAGCAATCCTCGCTCATCATATCCACTACTAGCAACACCTTCTTCAAATGTACCTAATTTAATAATTCGTGGACGAATATTTAAAAATGTTTTTATAACACCGTTTCCTATGTAAAAAACCTCTCCTAATTGAGTTGCGATGAATAATCTTTCGGTCGATTCACCTGGAATTATGGCTGTTTTTATTACAGTTGGTAAATTTATATTATGAACAATGGGCCGTAAACGAATCTTAACTTTAGTCAATTAACTGTCCACCCCTTTTTCTTTTATTTAATAGAAGAGTATGATTAGAGTAGTCTTATTAGTATCAATTAACTCATATTCCTTTTTATTACAATTTTACATATAATATAATTATAAATAAACTAGGGGGACTACTTATGACACTTTTACTACAAATCATAGTACCACTTATATTTGCACTATATTTATTTACCATCTATCGTAATAATACTATTGGAAAAGCTGCTTTTCTTTTAGCGGTCATAATTGGGATTTTCGGTTTAGAGAATATTTTTCAATATGCTAGTTTAACAGATCATGCTGTTTATCCATATTGGGGCAGTTTGAAAGCTGTTGTTATCATTTTATCAGTCGTATTTCTATTTAAAAAAGGTGGTCTGACAGGAAAATACTAATTTGTAACGCTATACATATTTTCTTGTCAGATTGCTTTTATTTTATAAAAGAAGAAATGTCCATGTAAAAACAAGAAGGAGTGTGTTACATATGTCTATAAATATTATTTCTATAGTTTCTATTATAATATGGATTGTGTTGATTACAGAACTTATAAAACCTTCAAAAGAACAGAATGGACGAAAAATCGTAACTTTATTATCTGCTGGTTCCGCATCGACAATTATTTTGACGGTTTCATTTATTCAAAATATCCCGTTTTGAAATTGGTAGTGATATAATTACAAGAAAATATTTATAAATAAAAAAGATTAGGATTCGCTCCTAATCTTTTTTATCATTCAATTGCACCAGCAACATCATAATCATTTAAATCCAATTCAATAGGCTGTCCGAGCGCTAGTTTAGCAAGTTCTGCTCCTAAGTATGGACCAGCTGTTAAACCTGAAGCTCCTAATCCATTCGCAACGAGAATTCCTTCAAAGTTAGGTATTGGTCCGATAACAGGTAAGAATCCTGGTGTGAATGGTCTGAATCCTACTCTCGTTTCAAGCATTGTAGCATCTTCTAAGCCAGGTGCAACTGCTAACGCTTTATGGAATACTTCATGTAAACCACCTGCAGTTACACGGTGATCGAAACCAGTATCATTCTCATGTGTTGCACCAATTACAACATGACCATTATCAAACGTTAATATATATTGATCGTTTGGTGGCATAACAACAGGCATATTTTCTGTTGCTGTATTTTCCATTTGCAGGTGAACAATTTGTCCTTTTTGGAACGCAACTAAGAAATTAATTCCTAATGGGTTTAATATTTCGTTCGCCCATGCGCCAGCAGTTACAATAACCTTTTCTGCTAAAATTGTCTCGTCATTTACTTTAACTCCAGTAATATGATTCCCTTCACGGACTAATACTGCATCTCCTTTTATGAAAGTTGCACCATGTTTTTTCGCAGCGCTTATTAATGCGTTGCGTAATAATCTTCCGTTTACTCTTGCAGCACCACTAATATGAACAGAACTATATTCTTCTGATAATGCCGGGAATAATTTTTTCGTTTCTTCAGCTGATAAACGCGTAATTTCACCAATCTCTGGTGCATCTTCACGTCGTTTATAAGCTCGCTCTTCCATTTGATCTAGTTTTTTCTCGTCAGTATGTAAACTAATTGCACCTACACGGTTGTAACCTGTATCCGTTTCACCGTCTTCTTCTAATTGTTGAATTAACGAAGAATAGTAACGTGCACCGCTTTTAACGATTTTATACCACGCTTTATTACGACGTTGTGAAAGCCATGGACATACTATACCTGCTGCTGCATCAGTTGCTTGCCCTAATTGTTGGCGATCCATGATAGTAACATTCGCACCAGCCTTAGCCAGATGATAAGCAGTAGACGCTCCTAAAATTCCAGATCCAACTACAATATACGATTTCATTTCAAACACCTTTTCTCTTTACTAATTATATAAATATAAGAACATTCTTAAGTATAATAGAAGGAATCCTTTTTTCAATGTACTCATCGCAATTAATTGTTTCATCATTGTGACTTTCCTAATCGTTATTTTTTCTTCTTACGGAATAATTCAATTGTTTTATAGCCTTGTGAAAGGATTTCAATCATTTTCTCAAAACGTTTTTCACGTGTTTTTTCTTGTTTCACAGAAAATAAATTACGTGCCCAATCTTTTTGATATCCAGGAGTTAAACTTTGATAAAATTTAAGTTCATTGGGATGATTAGCTAATAAAGCTTCAACATCTTTAATTCGATCTGCATAATCGGCAACACATTGACTCATAGCAGGCGTTTTCGTCGCTTTTTTCTTTTCACGCTTTAAGCCTACAACAGTAAAGACGTCATCCATACTTACCATTCGAGCAAATTTAATTTCGCTTTCTCCTACATATCCATCTTCACCAACGCTTAATGCTGGAAACATCTCATCACGGTGAATAAACGTACTGTAACGAGCATTACCTTTTTTCGGATATGCGAAAAACACATAACCTTTTTCAAGTAATAATGCTTCATTACTAATAATAAAATTCGTTTGTTTCACCATTTCATCAAGCGTTTCAACAAAAATAAAAATAGCATCGTGTTCTTTTGAAAATGCAGTTTCTTTACCTGTGAAAATGTCATAATCACTTGGTTCGTTAATAACAACCATATTCGTATACTTATCAAGTTTCAATTTATCGATAACTGACATAATAATCTTCCTTTACATTCGAAATTCATTGTACATACTTTTTTATACTGTTCTAGTGTATTATATCTAGTTAGAAAATCAAACTTTAAATAGTATTATTCTGTTTCAAAAGAACAAAAATCTTTATTTGAAGAGCTGGTTTTACAAGAGGATGATGGAAAAGAACCAGTTTTTAATTCATATGAAGAGGCTGCAGAAACATTAAAAACATTAGAAGAAAACCTTTTAAACCAAAAATTATACAAATAGCCGATTCCGAATAAGAACAGGCTATTTGTATAATCACAACTCAATAGCAAATAAAGTATATAAAAGCTCTCTATATTGATCTTCTGTAATTTCACGCTTAGTTTTTGCTCCATACATCATTTCAGTTAAACTAGAATTCGTTAAAGAGATATGGCCAGCGTTCGTCAACTTTACTGCAATTGGTCCTTTATTGAAAATAGACTTTTCATCTTCTACCACTCTTCTTTGAACATCGTTTACTACTGTCTCGTCAATAATATGAGTATAAAAAGCATGACAAATTTTCCATTCTCCATCAACATCTATTCTTTCTAGAACATAATTGCCTTTACTCGTATCTTTTCGTCTCACCCGGTACGAACCGTTTTTTGAAGAAACAGACTCACCAGTAAAAGGTACAGGAACGAGAGGTACTAACGAAGCTATACCTACATCAATTAAATACTGTACGTTATCTTTATTTAAAATAATTGTTATATGTCCGTCCTCAAGTGCCCAAGCATTTATATCATTTTTATATACAGTACCTAGTGCGAGTTGTACATCATAACCACTATCTTTTAAAAAATAATAAAAAAGAGTATTTAATTCATAACAAAGCCCACCGCGGGAACTAGTTAAAATTTTCTCTTGTAAGTTTTTCATAGAAATTGCATTTATATTACCTGCTATAACATCTAAATTCTCAAACGGTATTGTGTGAGCAAATGCAAAGAGTATTGTACTTAATTCTTCAAACTTTATTTCAGTACGTTTTTCAAGGTTTAATCTTGTAAAGAGTTGGTCTTGTAAATCTGTCATATTCAGCACTCCTTAATAAGTTATAAGTTAAAATAATATATGCTGATTGTATATGTGATGAGGTACTGTAACAATGTACATTTCGATTAACTGTACCGGTACAAAAATTCTAATTCACAAGATAACCTAATATAAGAAATTAAAATAAGAGGCATCATTAAAATGCCTCTTATTTACTCTGGGATGCTACGAATATAAATGTAATAGTTTGTCTATGGATACACTATTAATATTACTTAAATCAATAAAATATTGAAGTTGCCACATTTGGCTCTTTTTAGCTTGATTACTAACAGGGTTATCCCATATAGGATAAACTCTCATAGCCATCTTTCCTTTTTGACTTTGAGTTTTTAATATTTTTTCTTCAAGAAGAATCTCTTTCGGGAAAATAAATTGTCCTAGTTTATGATCATTAATACATGTGATAACTAATAAGTCAGGAGCAGCGTCATAAGAAAACGCTTGATTTTGCATGTTTTCATTTTTCTCCCAAAAAGAAACAAATTGACCAATTTTGTTAGGAGTAATTTTTGATACTCTAAAACGTATCGTTTTGTTATTTAAGTGAAATAACGCCCCAGCATACTCTGAGTTTTGTCTTTCTTCTTTTAGATTAGTGATTATTAAGTTATTAGATTTATATACTATGTCATTTAAATTTTGAATGATATCATTAAAGTTGTTCAAGTAAACGCCCCCTTTATCCACCTTTTAGTTTATCACAAACATTAGTTCTTATATATCGTGTAGATAATATATAGTAATAACGACGTGAAAAAGAGGGTTATTTTAGTGGAATATGATTATGCAGGTTGACTAGATTATTTCAATGTACCCAATTTTTCAATTGCTTGTTGTTCAGTTGCTAAATAAAAAATATTATTACCTTTATTACATTCATAAATGAAGTCTTTTAAGCTTTTACTAGTGTACATAGAAAAATCCCCAACGATAGCAATCTTTACCTTGTAGTTTATAAACTTTTGAAGGATATCGCCCGCAAGCCGTGTTTTTAGATCAAAGAAATCTTCACTTATTAAAGATTTACGGTCAATGAAATTAATGATAGTTTCTTTTTTGTATTTTTGAATATATATATAATTGCTTTTACTTGTTATAAAAATATTGTGGAGTAACATAACTTAACAAACTATCCAAAGTGTTAATCTCGGCATATGGTTGTATTTTGGTAGTATTCTTGATTTTCTGAGGGTTAAACCACACACCTTTTATATTTGCATTTTGAGGACCAGCAATATCCTTTTCTAAGTCATCCCCAACAAATAAAGTATTTTCCGGTTGTAAATTTAGCTCATTTAATGCTAGTTCGAATATACGTTTATCAGGTTTACTAAATCCCACTTCTTCAGAAATAATGATTGTTTCAAAATACCTATTTAAATTCGTGTTAAATATTTTAGCTTTTTGCCTCTGAGTTGATCCATTTGTTATAATTCCAACTTTAAAGTGCTTCTTTATTTGATTTAAGAAATGAATAGTATTTTGGTCTATTGAAAAACATCTAGGGAAATTATTATTCCAAAAATCTTGGATGTAATTGCGTGGCAATCTATACCTTGGTGTGAATTCATCAAACAATGATTCTAAAACTGTCGTTTTATTACTTATGCCATATTCTCTTTTATCGTATTCTTTGAATTTCTGTAACATGTTGCTTTTAGCCGCACCATCTACATTTTCATAACACTTTTCTAAAACAATTAAAAATAATACCTCTACTGCTTTATCCCTATCAAGTAATGTATCATCTAAATCAAACAGCATCGCTTTATAACCCATCAAATAATTTCACAACCTTTCTCGCATGATTTAAATAATCCTTAGTTCACACCTTAAGCGCTTACTAAATTAGCAAAAAAACTCTAAAGTTTGTGAGGTACACTCTATAATTTCGCTAGCTTTTTTTATATTGAAATTCATTTCCGTTTCCCCTTCTAGTAAGTAGCGAAAGTATATGTTCACACAGTTTAAGAAATCACATGTAGTTCCCAATATTATACATTAGTTTTTTAAAAATATAAATCGTTCAGCTTTTCATACGATAAGTTTTTTCAAGCATACAATTATTTTTTCATAAAACGGAATATGGCTAATAATATTTTTTTGGAGAATACACATTCTTGAAAATGAAGCTAATACGTTAAACGTCCTATGAAGTTCCTATTGTATCTCCACATAAACTCCAGATAGTACGGCTATAATGACTACCAGAGGTGATATTATGAAAAACTATCATATTCTCGTGGTAGAGGACGATCAAGAAATTCAGGAATTAATTAAACAATTTTTAATGACACAGCATTATACAGTGGTAGTCGCTTCAGATGGACTAGAGGGTATGACACAATTTAATAAGCAATCATTTGATTTAATTCTTCTAGATGTCATGATGCCCAATCTTAATGGGTTTGAAGTTTCTAAAATGATTCGAAGTCAGTCAAACGTACCAATTATTATGCTAACTGCGTTGGAAGAAGAGGAAGATCAAATGAAAGGATTCGACCTTGGGATCGATGATTATATAACAAAGCCCTTTTCATTTCATGTTTTGATTAGACGAGTCGAAGCTGTACTTAGAAGAAGTTATGATAAAAATGTAAATAATCATTTAATATTTAAAGAAGTGCGTATTGATGTGGATGCATATAGAGTATATGTAAATGACGTTGAAATTATATTAACGACAAAAGAGTTTGAAATTCTACAACTACTATTTCAAAATGAGAGAAAAGTACTTACAAGAGAAAATATCGTAGAAAAAGTTTGGGGTTACGATTATTTTGGAGAAACACGAATAATCGATACACATATTAAAAACCTACGCAAAAAATTAGCTATCCCTTATATTAAAACAATAAAGGGTATTGGATATAAAATTGATGAATAGTATTGTGAAACTCATGAAAATGAAGCAAATTACTTATAAACTCTTTATGACTACATCTCTCATTTTATTATCCTTTGCAATATTGATTTATTTAACTTTATACTTCTTTCTTCCGACGTTTTATGAGCAATATAAAACAGATCAACTTCAAACAGGGATAAACGAAATCATTGATAAATCTAAAAATCTTACGTTTCAAGATGCGATACCACTTTTTGATGAATACGCAAAAAAAAATAATGCGATGCTTTATCTTCAAAATAAAGAAGGAATAATTATTTACTCTCCTTCATTTTCTTTTATTCAAAGTGGTACGCAAAAAACAGTAGTTACTAAAGCAACACGATTCGAGAATGCAAGTACCCTTAGCAATTCATATAACGTTACGAAACCAATTCAATTTCAAGATGGTAGTTTAACGCTTGTAGTGTTTGCTACATTTCAACCGATTGATGAAGCTTCACAGGTTTTAGTACGCTTTCTCCCCTATATTAGTATCATTGTGCTCGTTATTGGTATAGGGAGTGCTTATTTTTATTCCAGGTTTATTACAAAGCCACTTATTTATATTAATGAAGGTGCACAAAAGATGGCAAATTTAGATTTCTCCGAAAAAATTGAGGTTCGCTCTACAGATGAGTTAGGAGAATTATCTAATAGTTTGAATGACATGTCTATTAACTTGCAACAAGCTATGTTTGATTTAAAAAAAGCAAATGAACAATTAAAAAATGATATTGAAAAAGAAAGAGAAATAGAAACAAAACGCAGAGAGTTTTTTGCGATTGTAGCACATGAATTAAAGTCCCCTCTTACTGTAATGAAAGGATACTTAGAAGGAATGATATACAATATTGGCCCTTATCAAAATCGCGATCAATATTTAAAGAAGAATCATCAAATTATTGAAAGTATGGAACAATTAGTTCGTGAAATTTTAAGCGTATCGAAATTAGAACAACACACCTTTAAACTAAAAGTAGAAAAAGTTAATCTTTCAAAGTTAATAAATACAATTACAAAAGATCTCGAATTTTTCGCTTCACAAAAAAACATCCAAATAATAAAAGAAATTGATTCTGACCTTTCCGTTTATACAGATTATGTTCTTTTAGAAAAAGCATGTAAAAATATTATCCATAATGCGGTTATGTATTCACCACATAATGAAAAAGTTTATATACAGTTAAGTAAGGATCCTAAACAAGGTCAAATTAAAATGCAAATTATGAATACAGGTGTCAATATTAAAGAAGAAGATATACAACAAATTTTCAAACCGTTTTATCGAATTGAAAAATCAAGGAATCGAAATACTGGAGGAAGCGGTTTAGGACTATATATTGTGAAACAAATTCTTGAAACGCTAGATATAAAGTATTCTATAAAAAATATGGAACATAGTGTGCAATTTTGCATGAACATTCCATTATCTAAACAAAAAACAAACAAACTCCCCTCTTAGTAGGACGAGTTTATTTGTTTTTGTAGTAAGTATAAACTTATGATGAAATCATTATAGTGGAAATAGATTATGAAATTGATTCAAGTTTAGGATAGTTCATTTTATAATTTGATTTTGGAGTTAGCATAACAATTGTATATATAAAATTCTTAAATGGATTTGATCACTAGTTGGTTTTAGAAAACCTATAGTTATTACCGTTGATGTTGAGGTACAGACCGCAAATCAAAAAAAACCACACTAAGAAAAATAAAAGCCTTGTTGCATTTGAAGTGTGGCAAAGCTTTTTTAAATTGCTCAATTGTTGTTCCACTAACGTCTTTGTTAGCTAACACTTTAATTGTTTTAATAGCCTTTTGTTTAATTCCCACAATGCTGTTTTGTTGCTATCCCATTTCAAAAGGGTTACTGCTTCCTCAAAGCATAACCATTTATAATTGAAGTGTTCCTTAGATAATGAAATATTTTTTGTAGGAACTTTAACTCCAAAAGAAAATTCTTTTATTACATAAACTTCTTCTCCCCAAAGGAATCCGTCAACTACATCCTCTACTGGTAATGACGACACAGAATCTAATGTTATATATGGGCATTCTCTTATAATACCAGCCTCTTCAAACGCTTCCCGTTTTGCTGATTCAATAGGAGTCTCACCATCTTCTCCACCACCAGCTATTCCTTGCCAATAACCATAATCACTTCGGTTAAAAATGGCATATTGAATGGAATCATCCGTTTTTATATAAGGAAAAATCAATACTTGATATGGTGCTCTCATTGTTTAAGCTCCTCCCGAAAATAAGCTTTAAATACATATGAACAATTTATTCACTAACTTGCCGTTTTAGTGAATAAAGAGCCGGCATCACAATTCTACATTAATAATGCAGGTTTATGGTCGCGGCTCTCCATTTTTAAAGAATTTTATTTTTCATAAACGGGGGTCACCATACATGTCCATCAACTCAAGAGGTTTTAATACCCTCAAATACTCAAAAGCGTCATCCTTTCTAATGAATCCCTCGATTCAAGATGAACTACTACCATTTGCAGAAGAATTAAAATGATATCACTCGTACGGTTTCCAAATCCATCATATTCATACGCATTGATCGTTCCATCTGCTATCGTATTCATAGGAAACAGTTCGTAAAGATTCGCCCTATATTTCTAACGCATCAAGATTTATAAAAGTTTTTTACAATTTTATATTTGATTTTTTAGTAACTCAACATATTATATCGTTAGAACTGAGTTACATATTTAAAAATCATAATCTGGAAAATCTGCAGATGTGCGGGTTCTTTTTTGTAACATAACATCAGAAAGTAGAGGTGAAACGAATAGGAACTTTAAAGTCTTTAAAACGTGATGCATATCTTTTTATTGCGATGTTAATTTATTTTTATGGCATCTTCATCTCAATACTTATTATGGACAGTACATTTAACTGGTTAAGCTTTATACTTGCATTGCTATCCCTATGTGCCTTAGTCTTCACCATACAAGACATTAAAAATAAGAATTACAGAATAAAATAAAAAAGCATCTGATTCAGATGCTTAACTCTCAATTTTATAAAATATTGACGCCCATGACCATACAGCTACCAAATACAATACATAGTAAACCTAACAGGATTAAAAACTCTGGTAGATCAAAGTGGTCTAGTAGCGCACCTATTAATAATCCAAAGGGATAGAATACAATTTCGATCCAGGTTACGCCCCCTGCTTTTTTTATTTCTCGGTAAGATACAATGCTAACAATTAAAATGCCTAACACAATCAATCCTATCCCTAACATCATTCATCAATTCACCCTTTTTAAAATTTAAAAATCTAGCTTTTCACTTTCATATACTGCTCTTTTACACGTGCCAGTAAGTCCCGCAGCTTATTTTCTACAGGATGTTCTTGATTTTCTGGTACTTCTCTTCCATTTGATGAAAAACTTTGTGAGCATGAACTTTGTGTAACTTCAAATTTTGCATATGGGAAAGTGTGCTCATTTTCTTCACCAACGTTTTCAGTAGTGCTTCCATTTGAACCAGCGCGTATGCAGTTCTCGTCAAGTTTTGTGCGCTTCCCTTCCTTGTTTACCGTGTAATAGGTATCGTTGACCGTACCATATTTCATATCGGCTGTAGATGTTACTGCGGTTCCGTCTGCGGTGAATGTAACTACACGAAAACCATCTTCTTCTGGCAACAATTCCGCTCCAGGTACATTGTATAGTACCACTAAATCTCCTTCGTACGCTTCAGGAATGAGATAAATCGTATTTGTGGTGTCTTTTCCAAATCGGATACAACCGCTTAATACAATCATAAAAAAGATTCCGAAATAAATTATTACGTTTCTCATAGAGTCTCTCCCGTTATTTGTAAGAATGGTATAGTATTTATTATATAATGCAATATATTTCCTTGGATAGAATAAGTTTCTGGTTTAAAGACAGCTTTCCTTAGCTTGATGGTGATGTGGTATTCCCTAAAAAGAAAGACTAAGGAAGGTCCCATAAACTAAAGCTCTCCTTTAGTTGAAAAAAAGGAATCCTCTCATTGTTTCTCACTTTGTAAATCTTATTGTTTACTAAAGATAAAGTGGTCTTCAGGCTTCCAAACGTGCAGATGGTCAGCAATGTATCTGCGTAGCCACAACATGACATTAATTCGTCTAGGATAAAAGCCATTTGAAAAATCATCGTCTTTAGATAATATTTCCGATGATATTGTGATGGAGCTTGTTGTTTTTGTGATTTTTATAAATAAAATTAATGGATATATTAAAAACCGTACTCATAAATGGAACAAATGTGTTACTTAGATTGTCTATTACGTATAAAAAGGTGTTCTTGGTAGTTCTCTCCTTTTGTAATGCAAGAAATACAAGATGAGTCCTATCCTGTACATTTGTTAATTGTATTGGTATGTAAAATACCAATACAAAATCCATAAATTCTTGAAAGAGGTTGAAAATGTATGATCGTTCCAAAGAAGTTTTTTCACATTTCGCATTATAAAAAGATGCTACCTGTAGTATTACTTTCATGTGTAACGCTTATAGGCTGTTCCAATAGTAATATTCAATCCGAACCTCCGAAACAAACAAAACAAGAAAATACAAGTAATCATTCTTTTGTTAAACTTGAAAAAGAATATGATGCTAAACTTGGTATTTATGCATTGGACACAAGTACGAATCAAACTGTTACTTATCGTTCAGATGAACGTTTTGCATACGCATCTACCCACAAAGCACTTGCTGTTGGAGCACTGTTACAAAAGAAATCAATAGAAGATTTAGAACAAAGAATTAAGTATACTAGCAAAGATCTTGTGAATTACAATCCAATTACTGAAAAATATATAGATACAGGTATGACTTTGAAAGAACTTGCGGATGCTTCCATTCGATATAGCGATAATACTGCACAAAATCTTATTCTTAAGCAATTAGGTGGGCCAAGTGAATTCAAAAAATCACTGAGAGAAATAGGAGATACTGTCACAAATCCTGAACGTTTTGAACCAGAATTAAACGAAGTGCAGCCAGGAGACACTCGTGACACTAGTACCCCAAAGGCATTAGCTACTAGTCTTCAAGACTACGCGCTAGGCGATATACTTTCAATTGAGAAACGAAACTTTTTAATAGATTTGATGAAAAGAAATACTACGGGGGACAACTTAATTCGTGCTGGAGTTCCAGGAGAATGGGAAGTAGCCGATAAGACTGGCTCTGGATCTTATGGAACAAGGAATGATATCGCAATCATTTGGCCACCAAATAAGAAGCCAATTATTCTTGCGATACTTTCTAATCATGCGAAAGAGGATGCGAAGTACGATGATAAGCTTATTGCAGATGCAACGAAAATAGTGTTAGATGTTTTAAAAGTAACGAATAAATAATAATAGTCATGAATGTAAGCTGCTCCTACTTTACGGTACATATCGTTTGAAAGACATTTACGTATATAAACGCTAAGAAGTATCATTGAATGTATTTAAATTATTCAATACCAAATAATAAGCATCTCTTGTTAAAAGGGTGATTATGTTTTAAATGAGCAAATACTTTATATATAGCTTTTGAGTAATCCAATTTTAGTTTTTTGAAATTTAGTATGCAGCACTGGAATACACGTTTATTCACTATAGTTGTCGAATATTCTGTGCTTAATTATCTCCAGACTGATATACTATAAACACAATTGTTCTTGAAGGGTGATGATATTATGTATGAACAACAAAATAATAGGGATAGAGATCAAAAAATGATGTTTTCTATGCAAGGAATTCCCACAAATAAAGTTAACATGAATCAATTACCTAAATGGATTAGAATTTTCGGCTATTGTGCGTTTGGTTGGATGATAGTATTTAGTTTCATTATGATTGTAGGTTTAATTCTTCAATAACTATACAGATAAACAATTAAACAGGACGGTATTTAGATCATATATCTAGGTAATGTCCTGTTTTTCATATATAATTCCTCATTGATATAGTTAACCGGTCATAACAAAAAGAACCTGTAGAATATTCTACAAGTTCTTTTTTTAATATTGTTAAAAAAGGAACAACAAACTATCTTAACATTCAATACAGGGAGACCATTTTGATTATGGCTTGGTTTTATTGTATATCAATTATTAATATTTGAAGAAATATTTTTTTAATATTATGTGAATTAAAAACCTAGAGTGTTTATTTTAAATTTCATTTACTACTAACTTCTTCTTACTTAAATAAACTGCACGATCAGATTTTTTAGCAACTTCCTGTGAGTGCGTCACAACAATAATACATTTATTTTCTTTATGTGCAAGTTCTTGAAACAGTTCTATTATATCCATTGCCGTTTCTTCGTCGAGGTTTCCTGTTGGCTCATCCGCAATCAGTAAATCAACATTACAAGATAATGCTCGAGCAATTGCTACACGCTGTTGTTGCCCGCCACTTAGTTGCAGAACGTTACGTTTCGCTTCTACTTCTGTGAGTCCTACCTTTTCTAATAATTCTAATGCCCTTGCAGTTTTATTTTGCACTTTAACACCTGTAATTTCCATTGCTGTTAGGACATTTTGAAGAGCAGTCATATAGGTAATCAAATTATAAGATTGGAAAATTACAGATACATGTTGATTGCGGTATCGATCCAAACCAATTTTTCGAATATCTTTTCCATTATACAGGACATAACCATTTTTAGGGACATCCAGTCCGCAACCTAAGCTCAGAGTTGTGGTTTTACCAGATCCAGATGGTCCTAAAATTGTGTAGAAATGCCCTTTTTGAAAAGAAAAATTAACATTATCTAGTATCGCTACATTTTTCCCATTACTTTCATAATAATAATCCAAATTTTTAAATTGTAAAATCGTTTCCATATCGATCCTCCTTATTCATCTTTTAAAAGAATTTGTTTTGGATTTAAACGTAGAATTGATAATGCTGGAAGAAGCGTTGCTAATATAGCAATAGCTAGTCCTATCCCTCCCATTTTGCCTACATCTTCTCCTGTTACACTTACATCAATTTTATCAATCGGATCCTCTTTTTGATTTTGTACAGTTCCACCAGGTCCAGACATCATTACAGTCCCATTTTGCGGGTTGTTTGTTTCTTCGCTTGCTGTAGCAACTTCACTTGAAAGTAAATTATCCCCTATATATTGAGAAACTTTAGCTCCTGTTGTTATGGATAATCCAAAAGCTAAAATAGCGATACATACTACTTCTACTACGAACTGCGCCATCAGCTTCCACTTTTTTTCTCCAATGGACAATAGAATCCCCATTTCTTTACGACGTCCTTTAATCGATAACATAATGATTAATCCTAATATAATCGCACCTGCAATTGATACAATATAAATAATCATTTGAGAAGTAGATGAGATATTTTCGATAGGCCCAATCATTTGTTTGTACAATGAATCATGTGCATCTAATTTATAGTAATTAAAATTAATTTTAGATTTTTTTGCTTCTTTTTTAAATGCTTCAATGTTTTGTGGGTCTTTCAAGAAATACACGACTTGAATGCTACTTATACCTTGATCTACTTCAAATTTTTTCATAGTTGAATGCGGCATATATAGTTTATTAGCTGGATCCATTATAGGAGGGGCCTGTTGACCCATTGCTTGCTCATTCGTTTCGTAAATACCGATAATTTCAACCTCGAGGGTTTCCTTCTTATCCCCTGATTGCACTTTAACTTTGTCTCCTACTTTCAAATTGTTTAATTCCGCTAATCGTTTTTCCATTAAAGCTACATTCTGATCTTTCATCTGTTCTGTAATTGGTTTCCCATCAATGATTTTACTTTTTCCGTTCTTAAAGCTTTCTTGTAATGCAGTCTTGCGAACTCCCTCAATCATAAAAGAAGCATTCATATCTATTTCTGTACCGGAGCTTGAACCGCCTCGTACAGCCGCCATTCCCGCTTTACCCTTTCCTTCTTCTTCTCCTTCTGAAGCTCCTACTAGTTTAAGTCCATCCGAGATTCCGAATGTATTGCTTATGTAATTATAGTCTTTTACATACTTTGACTTCGCTAACTGATCTGCTTCTTTCGTGTTGAGCTTCGGTGGATTAGGCATCTCTCCAGTTTCCTGAGCCTGTTGACCTAATTTGTCAAAATCAAGACTTAAAGTAACATCTGCACCTAGTTTTTTTCTTGCTGCATCCGCAGCTTTTTTTGATGCATTTTGGATTGTAAATCCTGCCAACACTAAATTTGTAACAATTAGGAAGACTGCCATCAAAATTAATGATGTTCCTACTCTTTTTTTCATACTGAGAATTGCTCTTTTCATAAAGTTCATTTTTTTCTTACCTCCTTGATAACTTATATTCTATATAGGTTATCTAGAGTCTATATGGAGCTAATCGGTAGTTTATCTAGAGATATAAGGAGTTTATGTGTAGTTATTCAATGACTTTGGTGAAGAATATTGGTAAGGAGCTAGTCCATATATATTAAGATTCATTGAATGAGAGCTTACAAATCTATGCTTATTATGTAATTTCTATAGAGCTAATTAAAAGCACCCTATTTGAATGGTTATATGTGGTTTGTTAAATATGAAAATCCATTAATGAATATGGCGTTTTATTGAAGTTGGTCGGATTTTTTAATAATAATATTGTGTTAAAAAGCCTAATATATCATTTTATAAGTTAGGCTTTTATGTTATCTATAAGAAAAAGTTATAGAGACTCATAATATTTTATAATTTAACCTATTGTATTTAAACAAGTAAAATAAAAGTAACAAGTGCATACATTAAGGAGGTTTTTTAATAGTGACAGAAACTATAACATTTAGGATTGCTACGGCAGATGATTTAGATGATATTGTAAAAATGCTTGCTGATGATGTTTTAGGCAATAAAAGAGAGCGCTATGAAACACCACTCCCTGATAGTTATATAAGAGCATTTCATGCTATTGATTGTGATCCAAATAATGAGTTGATTGTAGCGTGTGATGGGACGGAGATTGTTGGTCTTCAACAAATTACATTTACGCCTTACATTGCACGTCAAGGGGGTTGGAGAGCTACTATTGAGGGGGTACGGACAGTCTCATCAAAACGTGGTAAAGGTATAGGAACTAAACTTATTAAATGGGCTATTCAACGGGCTACATTGCGGGGATGTCATTTAGTACAGTTAACAACAGATAAAGAACGACAGGAAGCGTTGCAATTTTATAAGAAATTAGGATTTAAAGATTCTCATGAAGGATTAAAACTTTTTCTTTAATGAATATTGTTATTTATATACCCAAAAGATGCATATTGTAAGGTTCATTGACTACCGGCTTCGAAAACTATAGTAACTATCACTGAATAAAATATATTAATTGATACATTGTTCATCATTTAAATTACATTACTTCAAACGGTGTATCTTTTGATACGAAAATAAGCAAGTTAATGTTCTCTCATATAAATGAGAATATTAACTTGTCTTTTAAATTGTAGTATAAATTATTTATGGTTTTATTTTATTATTAGTTTTATAATATAATATACAAATTTATCACCTGGCTTTATAATTCAAGCACGTACTATTAGACGAAAAAATATTTTAAATTTAATTTACAGTATAAATAAAACATAAATTTTGTCCATGTTTTAAACAATATGTATTTTGGAGGAAGTTAATTTGATTTTTTCAAAACTCATTGATCGATACGCCTTGTATGATTTGCACAAAAAAAGAAGTGGAGAGTTTCAATATACTTCTCTTTCTAACACCGCACTAGATATAAAGGATATAAAATTTTTTTATAAAGTACAACCATCTAATATTCATTTTAACATTAAGCATGCAAAGCAAGAAAAGGAATACATGGTTGGACAGTTCAAATATAAAAGCTCGGTTCAATCTGGTGATTCACGCAACGATTCTGTAACTGGGGAATTATTTTTACATGAAAACGAAGATGCACCTCATGTCATCTTCGTTCACGGTTGGAGAATGGATTCTAACGAACGTGTAAAAAAAATATTTCACGACCATATGACTAACTTGAAGTGGAATATGTATTATTTTACTCTACCCTATCATTTTGAAAGAAAACCCAACCAATCCCTATTCAGTGGAGAGTACATGGTAAGTGCTAATATTGAACGAACTGTACAAGCCACTAGACAAGCGGTAGCTGATTTACGAACTTTGATTAAATGGATTAAAGCAAATAAAAATGGTCCCTTGATTTTAATAGGAATCAGTTTAGGTGGGGTTATTACAAACCTAACAGCTCTTGTTGAATCAGACATTGATGTATTGGCATCCATTTTCTACGCGAATCGACTTTCATATTCAATTTGGAAGACAAATCCAGGTAAATTCATTAGAAAAGATTTGGAACATCATGGTGTAACGTATAATGATTTAATAGATTATTGGAAAATCACTGAACCGAGTCAAGCATTACCAAAAGTGAAAAAAGAAAATATTTTATTAATTTCAGGCAAGCACGATCTATATGTGCACCGTGAGGATACGGACTACATGTGGGCATGCTGGGATTGTTCTTAAACGTAAAAAAATTGCAACTGATACTATCAATTTTATTCAGAATCGATTGAACTCCCCACACTTTCCCAATGTCATGCTTTAATACAAGAGATTACTAAGTACAGGATTTTATACTTATAATGTTTTATTTTATACTGAGCTCATTTTTAAATCTTTCTATTGTCACCTCCCTTAACCTTGCATGATTGGAAAATGATATAGAATTTAAGAAGAAACTATGAAATAAACTCGCCATATGGAAAAGCGCTACTTATTCACCAGATATTATTGTTGTTTAGCTTGTTTATGCAATATTACATATAAAATGCTTTATTTGTTCTGTTATAATTTTAAGAGTAAGTTATTCATCCATTCATTTACACCATCCATATCTACAATTATGGAAACCCTAATTACACATAAAAAAAGAGAAGAACATTGGTGAGTTCTTCTCTTTTTTTATTTTTTTAAGATTCCTATCCAAAGTAATTATTGCAATTACTTCAAGCTGGCTTTTGAATTATAAATTCTGATTTTCATACTTCTTCATGATTCTATATAAGGAAAAAAGAATTTACTCCTTTTCTAACCAAATAAAAGGAATTTTTTTAAACAGTTATTTTAATTTGTACTGTTCTCCTATATTAATGCCTGCCCATGAGTATTTTCTTAAATTATATATTAAGGAATACAAATGTATTAATCCTTTCCGAATATGAATTCGAACATGTATCCGTTGCAATATGCCATTAAAATAAAACGGATCACCTCTTGGTTCAATTAGAAAACTACTTGTAAATAACTACAACGACATGAAAACACTTTACTCCTAAATTAATCACTTGTATTACTGGTTGCATGAAACTCCTTCTTGAGAAAGGTTCTAATTTCCGAATATTCTGTTGACTGCTAAGACATATTCAATTTACAATTTAATTGTGATGTTTTTTCACAATTAAACTACTTAGAATACACTTCATTTATTCGAAAACAATTACAAATAGAGGTGCTAAAATGAAAACAAGAGTAAATCCAGAGTTATTACAAGGGTTAGAGATGTTTCCAGATCTCGATTTACGCCCGGAAAACTTGCAATCAATCAGAGAAGGAATAGCTCAAATGAGACCACCTACCGTTGTTGATGAATCCCTTTCGTTAACTGATGAAATCATTATTGGACCTGATGATAATCCGTTACCATTAAGAATTTATCGTCCAAAATCAAATAATGAATTTTTACCTGTCTTATTATGGATACATGGTGGTGGTTATATCTTAGGTTCTATAGATGATAACGATGATACTTGTATGAGATTTGCAAAAGAAGCTGGCTGTGTGGTCGTATCTGTAGACTACCGCTTAGCACCTGAACACCCTTACCCAGCACCAATTGAGGATTGTTATTCAGCTTTAAAATGGATCGCTGATAATGCAAAGTCATTAAACATTGATTCGAATCGAATTGGGGTTGCAGGAGTAAGTGCTGGCGGTGGACTAACAGCAGCATTATCATTATTAGCGCGAGATCGAAAATATCCTTCAATTTGTTTACAAATGCCACTATATCCAATGATTGATGACCGAAATAATACACCTTCAGCGAATGAAATTAAAGAGGGATTTGTTTGGAACCAAAAAGCAAATGAAGCTGGGTGGAAAATGTATTTAGGAGAAATGTATGGAACGGATAAAATCCCTGCCTATGCAGCGCCTTCCCGAGCGGAGGATTATAGTGACTTACCATATACTTACACATTTGTTGGCCAATTAGATCCATTCCGCAGTGAAACATTAACCTATGTAAGCAAACTAGCGCAAGCTGGTGTTGATGTCGAGTTTCATTTATATCCAAATGCCTATCACTGGTTTGAAGGGTTAAATCAAAATGCCGATGTATCTATTTACGCTGTAAACGAAATGGTACAAGCAGTAAAGACCGGTTTCAAAAGAGTCTCTAAGGTTGAGGCTTAATCCCTATACAAGAAAAACACTCGTAAATAGTATAATAGCCGATTCTCATTTAGAATCGGCTATTAATGTGTAAAATTCACCTAATATATCAAGGTTGAGAAACGGATATAAGATGTTTAGGCGATGTGTTTATTTCCTCTGCCAATGCTTTTATGTTCATCATGATTTGAATTATTTCTTCTTTTGTTGTCCTTGGGTTGATAGAGCAAAGTCGAATTACTACTTTTCCTTTTAATTTAGTCGTACTTAGCATAGCAAATCCTCTTTGATTAATTTCTTCCACCAGTTTTTTGTTTATTTCATGAATTGTATCTGTAGATGTTAGCTCACATGGAATATAACGAAAAGTAACAATTCCTAACTGTGCAGGTGTTACCACTTCCCAATCTTTTTCTTTCCTTAAAAACTCTTCAACTTGTTCAGCCAACATAATGCCATGATCAATTGCCTCGCGAAAAGCTGTGACTCCAAATACTTTAAAAGAAAGCCATACCTTTAATGCCCTAAATCTACGAGAAAGTTCAATTCCACGCTCCCCAAAATTCACTTTTTCTTCTATATTAGTTTCTGTATCCTTAATATACTCTGGGATCATACGGAATGTTTCACTTAAATATTGGCTATTTCGAATAAGTACACAACCAACATCATAAGGCTGAAAAAGCCATTTGTGCGGGTCTAACGTCAAAGAATCGGCACGATGAATTCCACTTAACAACTCCCTTCCTTTTTCGCTAAGAATTGCTGCAGCTCCATAAGCCCCATCCGCATGCAGCCATACATCTTCATCACTACAGAGATCAGCCAATTCATTAAGAGCATCAACTGCTCCGCAATTCGTTGTCCCTGCATTAGCAATAACACAAAATGGTTTTTTTCCTTTTAATCGATCTTCTTTTATTTGCTTTCTTAAAGTACTAACTGAAATTTTTAAATCTTCATCTGTTTCAATTCGGCAAATTTGAGAATTTTTAAAACCTAATACTTTAAGTGCTCGATCTACAGAAAAATGAGTTTGGTTAGAAAAATACACAACCGCATTTTCTATGTCATTATTCAACTTGACCTGTCTCGCTACAGTAAGTGCAGTCAAATTAGCCATGGAACCGCCACTGACAAATAGCCCTTCAGCTGAATCAGGGAATCCTAGCATTGATTTTAACCAGTTGATTGTCGTTAATTCAATTTGTTCCGCACCTGCACCTACTATCCAAGCTGTAGGGAATACATTAAACCCACTTGCTAAAAAATCTGCTACTACACCAACATAATTATTCGGACCTGGCACAAAAGCCATAAAATGAGGATGGTCCACATGAGTAATTTGATTAAACACATTGTTATTAAGAAAATGAAGTAACTCTTTTGGGTTGGATCCGTTTTCTGGAATTGTTTCAATTAGATTGTCTCTAAAAATATTACTATCAATTGTTTCCGAAACTGGTTTACTTTTTAAATGATTCATATGATCAACAATCAAGTCCACAGCTTGATATCCTAACTGACGCATCTCTTCGGCTGATAACTGCAAGTTTTTTGTCATTTAGTTTACTCCTATTCTATTTAAAAAGGCGAGTTCTTGCTCGCCTTTTTATTTTTTATAATTTGTAATCACCGATTGCCTGTATTGGATTTTGAAGAATTGTGTTGATTAACTGATGGATGTGATTCAATATTTCCTGTATTTTTTCCGCTTCATATACGGTTTGATCATATCCAAACTTTATTGTAAGTTTCTCTTCAGGGAAGCACATAATTCCAAACTTTACATGCGGCTCATCAACAACTTCATAATCTGTGATGGCAAAATTTCTGTGTTCATTTGAAGAAAAGATAGCTGGGTTAGTCGGATAGTTTTCAAAAACCCAAAGATGGTCAGTCAACTGATTTTTTAATTCACTTTGTTTTTGTATATCAACAAATGAATAGTATGCATACTCATTACATTTCAATGTTTCTAGTTGTACTTTTTGCAGGAAGTCCACAAAAGATTGCGTTTCTGTCCATGCTAGTCGGATAGGCAAAACATTTGTGAACAGACCGAACATATTTTCAATCCCTTCTACTTCGGGAGGTCTGACTGATACTAGATTAGGTAATACTACTTCTCTCACTCCGTTGTATTTGCCAAGCAATATTCCCCATACAGCCAGTAATGCTGAATTCATAGTTATATTGTTTTTAGTTACAAATGTCTGTAACTGATTAGTCAAATCCTTATCTAATGTTAAATCCTTAAATATGAAATTTAACCCTTCACTTTGAGTTGGTACTTTCTTTTTAGGAATGCTAATTTTCCGATTGTATCCTGATAAATAATCCCGCCAAAAATGACGTGCTTTTTCATGATCACGTGTTACAGTCCAATCTATGAATGTCTCAAAAGGTTTCACCATAGGTAACTCTGCCGTAGTTCCCGCATTTATTGTTTCATAGAGCTGGAATAATTCGTCTATCAAAATGCTGACGCTCCAACCATCACATAATAGATGATGGGAACTCCAAACCACCTTATGCTCGTTATTACCTAGTTGGAATATACAGAGACGGGTCATGAGTTCATCATTTTTGAATCCTTGACTTAAATTTTCATTCATCCACTGGTCTAGGAATTCTTGCTGTTCTTGTTTCGTCATCTCAATCAAGTTTTTTATCTCTGAAATCATTTGAACATCTTGTAGAACAGCTTGCCAAGGTTGTGCTTGTTCATCTTGCACAATTATGGTTCTTAGAGAATCATGACGAGCAACTAATTGTTGGAAACACTGAATAAAGAGATTAATATCCAGCTCCCCCTCAAGTGCCCAAATTGTTTGTTCGAAATATGCATTTGTATCAGGTTCAGTCGCAGCATGCTCATAAATAACTTCCTGGAAAGGTGCCAATGGGTAAATACGTTCTATTTTTATTTCGGGCATTTTTTCTTGTATTTTGATGAGTGTATGTTGATTAAGCTGTTTATCTTTAACATTTAGTGATGTAACTTTATTATCGTTCATTTTGTTTACATCACTTGTTTGCGAATTTGGAAGATATTCTAGCTTTTTAACAAATTGAACCATGTCTCCTAATATAGGAAATGAAAATAAATTTTTTGGTTCTAGCTCAAATCCTTGTCTATACAGTCTGACGGAAACTTGAATAGCTTTTATCGAATCTCCACCTAAGGCAAAGAAATGATCATTTACTCCAATCCGATCTACTTTGAGTACTTCTTGCCAAACACTAGTTAATATTTTTTCCATTTCAGTTTTTGGAGCAATAAATACTTCACTTTTTTGTTTCGCCGGAGTAGGGAGTGCTTTTCTATCTAATTTCCCGTTTGGAGTCAAGGGCAATTGTTCCAAATAAACAAAATAAGAAGGAATCATGTAATCTGGCAAGTGATCTCGCAAATGCTTTCGTAGTTCTGTTGTGCTAATATTTTGCTCAGTTACCACATATGCGACTAAAAATTTTATTCCATACTCATCTGTCTGATCAATCACTACTGCATGTTCGACTTGTTTGTAAGTGAGAAGACAATGGGCGATTTCTTCTAACTCTACTCGATATCCTTGAATTTTGACTTGATAATCTTGTCGGCCTAAAAATTCAATATATCCCTCAGGATGCATTTTTCCACAGTCTCCTGTCTTGTATATAAGACCAAAATCAGGATGTGATACAAATGCTTCATTTGTTTTCTGTTCATCATTTAAATATCCTTTAGCAAGGCCCACTCCCCCGATATATAAATCCCCAATTACACCAACAGGGCACATTTTCTTTTCATAGTTCAACACATAATACGTTTGGTTTGCCAAAGGCATCCCGTATGGAATACTATTCCAATGTGATGCCACCTGATTGACCGGATAATAAATTGACCAAATCGATGCTTCTGTTGCTCCTCCTAGTGAAATTACTTCTGCAATTGGAAAATGTCGTTTTATTTTTTCTGGTAAAGAAAGTGGAATCCAATCTCCACTATGTAAAACTAAACGCAAGGAAGAATGTTCAAAATGAGAACCTACTTGCTCCAATGCCAAATCCATGATTGCAGGCACTGTATTCCAAATTGTAATTCCTCTACGTTCGACAGTACGGATTAATTCTTGCATGTCTCTTGGATCACGAATCATTACCAACATTGCACCTGTGCTCAAAGTTCCGAAAATATCGTATACAGATAGATCAAAACACATGGAAGAAATACCAATAGTACGATCATCTTCATTTACCTGATATTTTTGATTAATATCTTGAATTGTATTTGAAACCGCTTGATGAGTAATAATTACTCCTTTCGGTTTTCCAGTACTTCCTGAAGTGTAGATAATATAGGCAAGATCTTCCGGACCAGCAATGGCAGGCATATCTTCTGTTGTATATAATGACAAATGCCTTTCTTCATAAAGACTAGCTTCTAATAAAAGTTTGCATGTGCTATTTTCTAAAATATATGTTTGACGATCTAAAGGATGGTCAGGATCAATCGGTACATACGCGGCACCCGCTTTTAGAATACCTATCATATTAACAATTGTCTCAACTCGTCTTTGTGCTAAAAGACCAACTTTGTCACCTAGACCAATTCCTTGTTCTTTTAAAAAGTGCGCAACTTGATTGGAACGCTTATGAAGCTCCGAGTATGTTAACCAATCTTGTTCAAAAACCACTGCTACTTCATCCGGTGTGCGTTTTACTTGGTCTGTAAATAATTGATACAGAGTAGTTGAAGGTATTTTTTCTGTTGTCTCATTGTATTGCTCAGTTAAAGTTTGATCCGATTCTTTCATCTGCAAAGATGTTACGTCGCTTTGTTTCACCAATTGTTCCAATAAGTCAACAAATTGGGCGAACATTGCTTCTATCACATCAACATCAAACAATTCTTCAACATAGTTCCAGCTAATTAATAACTCTCCATTTTTTTCAATTACCACATTATCCAAATACACTTGTGGAGTCCGAGCATGAATATGGCGAAGTGAACCAAGCTGTTCCCAAGCAAAAGCACCCGCACCTGCTAGCATCGAGGTGAAAACAATTGGCATAACTGCTTTTGGCGTCATTTGATGATATCGAGTAAAATCTCGAATGAAATTAACTCCATCGTAATGGCGATGTTCAAGGCCATCTAATAAAGTAGATTGCGTTTCTTTTACTCTAGTAAAGAAAGATTGCTCTGGTTTTACATCAATATCCAACAAGATGAGTGAAGTGAAATCTCCCACAATTTTCTCTACTTCTTCATGAACAGGATAACGGTTAAATACAGTCAAATTAATTGCCAATCGATGTTGATTACTCCAATATGCCAACACATCACCATATATTGTACAAAGCAGAGCAGAAGGAGTTACTTCTTTCTCTTGTGCTAACTTTCGTAGCTTTGTCCATTTTTCATTGTCTAGGATTTTAGTAAGTGATTGGAATTTAGGAATAGCAATCTCTATCGGGTCCTTTTTTAACAGCAAGGAAGGCGCAAATGGAAAATCAGGAAGCTTACTTGTCCAATAATCTTTTGCTGTTTTATATTCTGTGCTTTGTTCCATTTCATTATAAATAAACATGTAATCTTGAAAATCAAAAGATAGAGGTCCTAATCTTTGCTCTGGTTTATAATAATAATGAAACAAATCCTGTCCAACAATGTTCATACTAGCTCCATCCATTAATAAAGCATCGTATCGAAAACATAATAAATACGTGTCTTCTTTTACAAGAAAGGCTTTTAATTCAAACAAAGGCCATTGCCCCAAAGGGAATACATGGTTAGTCATTCGAGAACGTTCTTCTCGCAAGCGAGCATTTTGTTTCCCATCATCTAAATCTATGAGGCTCACTATTTCAATCTCGTAATCAGGAACACTTTCTAATATTTGCTGTTTTCCCTCTGATAAAATTACAGCTCGCAACATTGGATGACGATGAATTACCTTTTGAAGACTTTTTGAAAGACGATTGATATCCAATTCTGTTTCATATTCAAAATATGTTTGAGGTGAAATACCACTTAATTCAAACTGTGAATTCCTTCCTAACATATACGCTGTCTGAACTTCTGTTAAGGGAAATGGCTTAGACAAATTTTTAACATGAGTTGGTCTATTTTCAAACCTTTCCTCTTTATGCTCTACCTCTATACAAGAACTAAGTTGAGCAATCGTAGGGTGCTTAAAAAAATCTGTTGTACTTATTTTCAAACAGTCTTTTCTTAATAAATTTATTACCTGTAATGCTTTAATCGATTCTCCTTTTAGTGCGAAAAAATTATCATGAATACCAATTCCCTCAATCTCCATAACTTTTTCCCATGCATGCACCAATTTTTGTTCAATTTCATTGCGCGGGGCAACGTATGGAATTGATACATAATCAGTTTGTGTTATATCCAATAACCTTTTCCTATCTACTTTCCCATTTGGATTCAACGGGATCTCTTCCACCTGAATCATTTTTTCAGGAATCATGAACTCAGGTAATTTATCACTTAAATATTTTCTGATTTCACCAAAAGGGACCTTATTATCCGATACATAGTAAGCAGCTAATAATTTCCTATTTCCATATACTTGATCAACAACAATAGCTTGGTTTATTTCTGGATACTCCCTTAACTGACTTTCGATTTCTCTTAATTCAATCCGATACCCCCGAATTTTCACTTGATGATCCATTCGACCTAGATATTCAAGCTCCCCATTAGGCAACCAACGAACAAGATCACCCGTATGATACATCATTTCTCCTACCATAAATGGACTCTGTACAAACTTTTCATCTGTCAGTTTAGGTTTACCAAGATACCCTCGTGCTACCGCCACGCCAGCAATGCAGAGTTCACCCGGAATTCCAAATGGTTTTAATTGACCATACTTATTCAATATATAGGAATGATAATTCGGATTGGGATTTCCAATCGTAACTTCTTTGGCAGTGCTTAAATCCTTTACTGTTGCACAAATAGTTGTTTCTGTAGGACCATAAATATTTAAAATCGTTGCTTCACTAATACATCGAATCTTTTCAACCAAATCAATGGAAAATGCTTCTCCTGCTAACAAAATAGATTTTAAATCTTTTAGAAAATTTGCCCCTTCTGGATCACTCAAAATAACTTCCATTCGCGATGGCGTTGACTCCCATAGATCCACATTATGCTCTTTGACCAAATGAGCCAATTCTTTTGTTGCAAACTGGTCCTCTGTAGCAATAACTACTTTCGAACCTTGAGTTAAAGGAAGACATATTTCTAACAGGGAAATATCAAAAGATACACTAGCAAGAAACAAGAATGAATGATTATCTTTTACTTTTTCTCTCATTACACTTAAAAAATGGACAAGAGATTTCTGTTCCACCATTACTCCTTTTGGATTTCCTGTCGATCCTGATGTGTAAATAACATAAGCCAAATCATTAGGATGACTTTCTCGAACTAAATTACTTTCTTCACCTTGGAAGAAATGCCCCTCATCAAGATACAGCACTTCACCCGCAAATTGTGGCAATTCTACTTCTGTTCGCTTGCTCAGTAAACATTTTGCTTGACTATCTTGTAACATATATTCAATTCGTTCATTTGGATAATTAGGATCGATTGGTAAGTATGCTGCTCCGGCTTTCAATATCCCCACCATACCAATGATCATTTCTAATGACCGATCCACCATAACCCCAATAATACTTTCTGTCGAAACATCTTTACTTTGAAGAATAGAAGCCAATTGATTTGCTTTCTTATTCAATTCTCTATATGTCAAAGATTGATCATTACAAACAACAGCAATTTGATCTGGGGTTTTTGATACTTGCTTCTCAAACAAATCTTGAAATGATTGAGACAATTCTATGTCCGCCTGACCTTGATTCAATTCTTTTAGCAACTCTTTCTCTTCTTCTGAAATGATACAAATATCTTTCACAGCCAAATTCGAATTTGTTGACACTTGCTTTAAAACATAAAGATATGAATTTGCAAACTGTTGCAAAGAAGAGAATGAATGAGACTTGAAAGAAATTTGAAATTCAAATTCATTATGTATTTCATTCCATTTTCTTCGTATCCATATGGCTAAATTATTCTCTGCGTATTCTTCTATCGAATTTTTATTATGTAATCCTTCCATCCCAATAACAATTTGAAAAGGAGTTAAATGGTGTTTCGCTAATAATTCAGAAAGTGGATAACTCTGATTGTCATACCCGAATAAAGTCGCTTGTTCAATCTGATTTACTACTTCTTTAAAGCTGTGATGAGGATGGATTTCACTTCCTAAAGGAATCAATTTATTAAGATTCTCGCTTTGTTCAAGATTTTTTTCAATTACAGGAATACCAATAGTAATTTTTTCTTGATCTGTATAGTGTGCCAAACAAATCCTTAACGTGGCCTGTAACCAACTAAATAATAATAAATCTTGAGACTTACTTACTTTTTGTATACTTTTACTAAACTCTACATTCATTATGACTTGAACGTGCTCGCAAGGATTTTCTTTATTTAGTTGGTAACCGCTATTAAATACAGAAAAATCGAGAACCTCGGAAGATAACTGCTCCTTCCAAAACGCCTCTACCCCTTTATTTTCATGAATCGAACTTCGATCTTTAATGTGCATTTTTATCTTTATCCCCCTAATATTCATTTCATCTATTCGTTAATTTTCAAGCCAACTTCAAGCCCATGGAGAAATACTTGATGGCTATCCAAACATAAAAATTGCTCAATCTCTTCAAATTTCATATGACCAACTGAACAAACGCCTAAATTCAAAGTCTCAGCCACCATATTTAAGGTAGCAGTGATAATACCAGACTCAATACAAGCAAATAAATATCCATCTGAACCGTATTTTGGGATGGAAGCGTTCGCATTATAAACCAAATAAACTGAAAAGGCAGACTGAGTAAATAAATCTTGGTTAATTAACTCATGATCACTTTTGATTACTTGATCAATATTATTTACAATCACAAGACAGTTTTTTGATGGGTTATAATAATAAAATCCAGCTTTCATACCTTCTATACGTTTTGGTTTTATATAAATAAAGATATCAATAGGGTAGAGCCCGCCTGCACTTGCGTAATGATAGTATATATTTTCTTTCCTAACCTGTTTTAGAGTTGATATGAATTGGGAAAATTCTAAAAAACTAATATGTTTTTTCATATCGAATTGGCGACAAGACCTACGCTCCTTGATTATAGTTGGTAGCTCATTTGTTGTTTCAAGTTGAATTTCGGCTGGTCGCGCGGAAACGTGCGTTCGATTCAATTGTTCACTCATATACATATCTAAATATTCTTTAGAAAAGCGAATCTGGTCGCTATATGGATTTGGAAAAATCTTTTCTTGTGTGGAAAATACTTCTCTTGGGTGTAATATGTTACTTACTAACACACGATTTTTTATCATAAGCTCTATTGTTTTTTGTGTCTCTTCTACATTTCCTAAAGAAAAGCGTTCTACTAGTTCACTAATTTTCACACCTTTTTGAGTCAAAAAATAAAACTCAGGAAACCACTCAGACAGAATACCTGTAAATCTCATTTCCCCTATCAAAACTTCATTATGCAACTTCTCCCAATGTTTAATAGGAGACCAATAATAAATTTTCTCGCTCATATAACCCTCCATAAACTTTTAACTTAATTTTCAAATACACTTTTCTAATCTACAAAAATAATTTTTAGATTCTTCCTCTTGTCTCGAAGTGATTATAAATACATGTACTTCAATAAAGCTTGAGAATAATAAAATAACTTTTTCTTCATTAAAATTTTTTATTTCATCATAAAAAATATTTTTTTATTAGACATTTCACATCCTTTCCCATAGTAATCCTATAAGGTATAAACCATTTAGAACATTGAGAATATTCGTGTATTTCCAATGTGAAATTATTGTAATGGATTGGAAAGCAGATGGATATAGTTATTAAACACAATAATATTGAGAAAGTTTTATTTGTTATAGCAATAAAATTTTCTAATGAGATTTATTACATATAGCTTAAGAAAAGAATTTAATATTTTTCTTTTGAAGTTAGTGTGAAAATGCAACTTACTTTTACATACAAGTTATTTACTAACATATCGTATTTAAAATAGAGAAAAGACACCTTAAATGGTGTCTTTTCTCTATTTTAATTCCATATACTTTTTCATCTTTGCTATTTTTTAAACGATTTGTAGGAATTAATACAAAGATATCTTCTCCTCCTACTGTTACAATAGAAATAATTTCTTGTCTATTTCCTTTATTAAATTGTAATATAATTACAGTATGTGAAATTATATTAATTTAATTTTAAAAGCGAAGTGAAAATAACCGTCACTTCGCTTTTTGCATGTACAATCCTTATTACATGTACTCAATTCAGTATATACTTCCACATGACTTGCTTTTATTTAATCGGTTTCGCTGTTTTTAAAACGAATGAACTTAATGCAGGAACTTTAATTTTATTATTATGGACAACATAAAGTGTTTTACTACCTGCCTGCTTACCATCTACTAGTACTTTCCAAGGACCTTTCGATGGCAAAGTTATGTCAACGGATTCTCTATTTGCATTGTGAGCCACCATAAAGTTTTCATTTTTATTCCCATTGCCCTTTCCATCTATTGAATAAGCTATAACATTTTTGGGAGCATCTATAAATGATATATGCTTTTTAATTTGCTCAGTAGATGTCATTCGAAAAGCTGGGTACTTTTTGCGTAAATCTATTAAGCCCTTCATATAATCTACTTCATTATTATATGCTGCACGGCGTAACCAATCCATCTGGTTAATTGAATCAGGAGATTTGTAACTGTTATGATCACCATATTTCGTGCGCATAAACTCTTGCCCTGCATGTAAAAATGGAATTCCTTGTGATGTTAATAAAATTGAAGAAGACAATTTGTGCATTTGTTTTCGCACTTCTGCACTGTCACCTGGATTAGTTAACTCAAGTTTATCCCATAATGTATGATTGTCATGAGCTTCCACATAAGTTAATACCTGTTCCGGATCTTGATAGGTAGACGAATTTGTATCATAGTCAATGCCTGCTGTAATGCCTTTTTTAATACGGTCTTCCATGTTTTGCTTTCCATTTACAAAACCATTTTCTTTCTCTTCAAATACACTACCTTTCAATCCATCACGTATATTATCGTTAAAATGAGCAATCCCTTTCATTTTCTCCGCGTTTTTTTGATTTGCTTTCAACTCAGCTGCAAGAGGTGTATTTAAATCCCAGCCTTCTCCATGCAGTATAATGGAAGGGTCAATTTGATCAACAGCTTTACGTATCTCATTCATTGTTTCATAATCATGAATGCCCATTAAATCAAAACGGAATCCATCTAAATTGTATTCTTTTGCCCAATATGTGACAGAATCAACCATAAACTTCCTCATCATTTTTCGTTCTGAAGCAGTATCATTTCCTACTCCAGTTCCATTTGCAAATGTTCCATCTTCATTGTATCGGTAATAATAACCTGGAACTAACTTATGAAAATTAGATTCAGCCGCATTATACATATGGTTATATACTACGTCCATTACAATACGAAGATTATTATCATGTAGCACTTGAATCATTTGCTTTAATTCAGTTATTCGAACAGTCGGCTCATATGGATTTGTAGAATAGGAGCCCTCTGGGACGTTGAAGTTTTTCGGGTCATATCCCCAGTTGTATTGTGGTTCATTTAAAGTTTCTTCATTGACTGATGCATAATCAAATATCGGTAAAAACTGAACGTGCGTAACACCAAGATCTTTCATATGATCAAGTCCTGTTTTTACACCTTCAGGCCCTTTTGTTCCTTTTTCTGTTACCCCTAAATATTTTCCTTTCTGTTTAATGCCACTTTCAGGTTGGATGGAAAGATCGCGTACATGCAATTCATAAATAATAGCATCTTCCGGTTTTTTAAATTCCGGTTTTTTATTTGCTTTCCATTTTTTCGGATTTGTTTCGTTTAAATCAATGACTACACCTTTATCTCCATTTACAGAAGCAGCACGCACATATGGATCAACTGCTTCAGTCCATTTATCCCCAATTTTCACCTTATACGTATAAAAGAGACCTTTTTGTTTCCCTTTAATTTCTGCTTTCCAAGTTCCCTTTTCACCTTGTTGCATGTTTATTTCAGTACCTATTTTATCGTTCCATTTTTTATATGTAACTAACTTTGCTTCACTCGCAGTAGGAGCCCATACACGGAATTTTGTATGTTGCGGGGAATATATATTCCCTAGATCGTTACCACTATAATAAAATAATTTATCAAACTCTTCGCTACGAATGACTTTACCGATTTCAGTATTCATATAAGCTAAGTTTTCTATTTTAACTTTGTATGTCTGTTTTAAATCAATTTTCTGTTCTGTAATTATTTTCACCTTATTAGTAATATCTCCACCATTTTTATCAAAAGGATTAATTTCCTTAATTTTAATGCCCTCAATTTCAATTTTCTGTTCCTTACTATTAAAAGGAACATTAGTCGTTACAGTGATTTCATTAAAACTATCAATAGTAGCTTTTTGAATTGTGAGATCTGAAGAAGGCTTAGAGTTATATACTTTTTCATCACCCGAAAGAATCCATACTTCAGCACGACCGTCCTTTATATTTTCAATCCAACGATCGCCACCATCTTTTTCCCACTCATTCGTACGAATAATAAATCCTACACGATTATAGTCACCATCTATTTTAATCTTTGCGTACTTTCCAAATTCATCTTCACCAGTAAATTCATATGATTTACCATTTGCATTTTCTCCCCACATCCAAAGATTCCAGTCTTTTGTGTTTCCAGACTGCTCTTTGTAATGAACGATAATTTCAGTTGTTTTTGAATTTGAAACTGCCTTCACATTCTGAAAAGAGAAAACAGATGATAACATAACGATTATAGTAAGTAATAAAACTGATTTGTTAATTAATCTTTTTGTTATTCGCACCACATACACCCTTTCTTTAAATAGTACGAGCGATTTATTATGCTCGTATAAATTACACTGCTTAAATTAAACTAGAAATCTCTTTTACTTCACCTCCATATTGGCTATTTTCACATATGTATTTCAATGACCTTTTAATACGAAAGCGTTTGCATTAAAACTTAAAAAAATAGATTTTTTATGCCTTTATATACTTATAAATACTAAAAGATCAGGGAAATCATTTTAAAGCAATCGTTTGTTATCGTTTTCATTCTATAGCACTTTCTATCAAGAGGTCAATATATTATTAATTTTCTGTTTTTATATACATTTAACCTTATATATTATTCGCAACGTATTGAAGATAGACAGCCTAATTATCGCTTAGTAAGTTTATTATCAATAATGCATTGCTGTGTAAAAAAACAGCTAATATCCTTAAAGTGGCATTAGCTGTTTTTCATAATGTATTAATATAAGAATGAAAATAATACTTCTAACTTACTTAATTTTTGCTGCATCAAATGCCTTTTGAACTGCTTGAACTTCAGCTGTATTCGCTCCATATTTATTAGTTGCCACTCGAATACATGCAGACTTCAATTCTTTGAAATTAGAAGTCATGTTTAACTCATCTGTATTTGCATAATAGAAAATATCAAACATTTTATCTTCACCAATTCCTTTAACAGTTACTCCGTTATGAGTTCCACCTTTTGCAATGAGATACGCAACTTTATTAATAATGCTTGAATTAAAATGAACGCCGCCTTGATCCCAGCCATTAAAATCGTTAAATTCACTGTAATCATCTGGATAAGGTACTCCAAGTGAAGATGGCACAGAAGCTGGGTTTTCCATATCACGGAAAACAGATCCGGTTTGTTCACCCATTGTCCAGTTAAATGTTCCGTTATTTACGTATTTCTCAATAGATGTTCCCATAATATCAGATAGTGCCTCATTGATTGCACCAGATTCACCGTAATATTCAAGATTAGATTCGCTAGAAGTAACAGCATGTGTAAATTCATGTCCAGCTACGTCATATGCTTTAACGATAGGATCGCCATATACAAGCATACTTCCATTATTAGCACTTAATGCATTCTGCCAATTTTTCGGATCGTTCGTATCTTCAGAATCCCAAGCATGTACAACTGAAACTACCTTTTGTCCCTTATTATCAAAACTATTACGCTTGTATTTATCTTTGTAAAAATCAAATACCTTTGTTGCTAAGTAATGAGCACTTACTGCTTTTGGATCGTTAAATGTTGTTGAAGTACTAGTTGCTAATGTACCAGGATAATAGCTTTCTTCTTTAGTAATATCTTTGTAATTCACATCATAAGTTTCAATTCCTTGCCCTCTTGTATAATCAGCAAGCGCATATTTGCCATTACTTTGTTTAGAAATACCAAATGAACGAGAAATACCTAAATCATCTTTTCCTGTTCCAGTTAATGATGTAAGACTGCTTTTTTTACTTTCCTTTAAGGCCCCAACTAGTTTTTCACTTGCTTTTAAGTTAGATTCTTGTACCATATTTTTTAACATATTGCCATTTTGCGCATTTACTAAATAAGTTCCAGAAACATAGTTTGGTGTTGCAGCTTCAAATGTAACTTGGTATGCATTGCTAGCTTGTCCATTATTTTCATCAACAAAAATAACTTCCTTAATTTCTGGCTCAGAAATAAACTTGATATCGTTCCCGTACTTCGTAAAAATATATTGTTTTGCTTCATCTTTTGATAGATTAATAGTTTTTTTCAATTCTTCTTGTTTTAAATTTTGCGCGCTATCACCTGAAACACTTTTAATAACCCCCTTATTATCTACGTGTGCGGTTAATTGATGGCCATATACTTCTTTTCCTTCATATGTTTGCTGGATACGTACGAGTGTAGTCCCATCATACGAATCACGTTTTTGAAGAACTTTATAATCTACTCCTGTTTCTCCATTGACTTGTTTTTGGGACAGAGCTTGTTCTGTTTTCTCCTTAAGTGCATCCTTTACTACATTTTCTGGTGCCTTTTGTGACGGTTGTGTAAGTTCACCCGAACGGAACGATTCCTCCTGAATTTGAACTTGTAGTTGATCTGTTTCCTCTGCATGACCTATTCCGTATGGTGCCACAGCTGTTAAAGCTAATCCTGTTGTTAATGCTACCTTAGTTAATGTCTTTGTGTTTTTCATTTTTTCACCTCGTATAATTTTTGAAATAGAAAGCTTGTACAAAGTATACTGTCTATTTATGTCGAAAAAAAGAGAAAATACAAAATTTATGTAATATTATGCAAAATTACATAAATTGTGGTCAATATTGTAAATAATTAACGGAACACATAAGTACATTAATTTGAATAAAAAAAGAATCCTTTTTGGCAGCGCTCATCCAATTGGTTAGTTATTAATTACCTATATTTATTCTAATAAAAGTACACTTACATCTAAATAACAACATAAAAACCCACTCTTTACTATTGTAAGAGTGGGTTTAATGCTATTAAAATAACAATTACTATAAGAAACCTTATAATTTATATTTTTTTAGTAATCCTACTAAGTTTTTTATAAAATTCACCTTTTGTCTTTGTATGATTAAACTGATTTGGATTAATATTAGCTTTTTGCGAGAGTGCTACAATCTCTTCTTTTGTAATTGAATCTTTAGTATTTATAGATGCTATATTTGTATATTTTCCATCTTCTGTTTTTGGAATTTCTAAAATCCCTTTATTTACAAGATCAACTACAGCTTTATGCTCTGAAGAATGTGTATCTACACCAGTAATTTTCCAATTACGCATAACTTTTGGCGTATATACACCGTTCTTTACCTCTTTTAAATACGTAATAGCAAGGTTACGAATGGTTCCACCTGTTTCTCCGAATGCATTCTCTTGTTTAGATGACCAAGTTTGTTCAAATTTACGTCCCTCTAAAGCTCCCCCTTTTGCCTGTAGAGCCTCCATTCTATACGCATTCATTCCTAGCGTCATAACATCGCTCATTTTAATCGGTTTATTTGTACGAATAGAGCGTAAATTTGTAATTCTACTACCATATGGCTTTGTTAAATCAATTTCGTATTTTACGCCTCCAAAGAAATCATTCGTACTGTATTTAGACGCGCGACGGTTTTTATCAAAACTAACTGTTACATCTCCGGCACGAGATGAGTTAAAATATCCTGCTGCCCATTCCATATAGTCTTTTAAATCTTTTCCAGTTATCTTGTAAACTGTAATTTCTCCCAAAGCATATTGATAATTATACGCAATATCTTTCTTCTTTATAGGCCCTATATCCAAACGGGCAGAATCATTATCAATTTGATGGGCTACTACATCCGCTTTACTGTAATGGAGCATAACTTCATGAAAGAAATCTGATAAAGGTGTCTCTTGAATCTGCACACTTGGAATACCCTTTATTTCATTTTCAGGAACAAGGTTTCTCCCTTTTAATTGAGCAACTACAACATTTGCATCTCCTCTTGCATACTCATGAAAAGGTGTTAATGTTTCTTCAAGTGCAGAATCAGATAATACTGTTGTTCCATCAGCATTTTTTACAGGTATAGCGGTAGCTGTTTTATCTTTTAAAACAAGCTTTCCATCTTGCTTTGTAAAAGTAAGGTCAATACGTGAAATATGCGTTCCATATTTATCTGGTTCTGTAATAATTACGCCATTTACAACTTCTTTTTTTACAAGTTTATGCATATGAGCCGCGAAAATAGCGCTTAGTTCCGGACAAGCATTCGCAATATCTTGAACACCAGTACCTGGGATTCCATTCTCATTTTCTAGTCCCATATGCATAACCCCTACCATTACATCTACTTTACCTTCTAATTCTTTAATTGCCTTTTTTGTCTCTTCTACTGGATTTTTCACTACTAAACCATCCAAATGATCTGTCCCTTTTTCAAAATCACTAATCATTGGTGTATTCATACCAATAATCCCGACTTTAATTCCACCTTTTTCAACAATCGTATATGCAGGAAGAAAACGCTCTCCATTTTCCTTATAAATATTTCCTGCTAACGTCTTTCCTTTATATTGCTCACTAACTTTTTTCAATGTATCTAATCCAAAGTTGAATTCATGATTTCCAAATGCCCAGGCGTCATATCCCATTGTATTCATCGCTACCATCATTGGCGATTGTGGCTTATCGTTGAATAATTCTACTGAGTTTCCTTGAATTGTATCCCCGGCATCTACTAATATGGTATTTGGATTTTCTTGACGTACCTTCTTTATAACCGTATAAAGCTGCGTCAAACTTCCACTCATATTTGCTCCATCAAGCGCATAATCCCAAGGCATAAATCTACCATGAATATCTGCAGTACCTAACAATGTAATGTTAACATCAGATTCCTCAGCCTTAGAAATAGCTGGTTTGACTGTTACTGCTGTTACAAGAAGCATAAGAATAATAAAATAGCATACATAGTTCTTCCATTTCATTTTTTGCATAATAACAATATTTCTCCCCTTTTTGTACTGGCATAAAGTTGCTTGAACTTTAAAAATGTAACTTATTATTCGGAAAAATTCAACTACAAAAGATAATTTTGGAGGTGGTTTTACTGTGAAAATATAGAGAATCAAATGCATATTTCCCCTAACAGAATAGTATGTTATCGTTTTCTAACAAAATACTTCTTCCTCCAACGTGTGAAGAGCGCTAAACCAACGGTAGATGTATATGTGCTTTCAAAATTTTGGACATATAACTCATTTTCGGATTTCATTACCAATTTACTTCCTTCTATATGAAAATACTGAGATCACTTCCAAAAATAATAACCCCGCTCTTCATTTAAGACGGGGTTCCACTTATACAGCAAATCGGATTCAGTTTTTTTTCGAATGTTCGTTTCCTCTTCAGGAGTAAGATCTGCTAGTTTCGTATTTTCTTCTGCTTATTAGTTGCGTTCAACTACATTCATCATAATTTTAATCAGGATTTGAATTTTATCACTCGAATCCTTGATACTATCCCAAATCGCCCAATAAAAAGATAATGATTTTTACTTTTCAACTTCACAAAGCAATTTTATCTCTTTAATTTGTTCTATATGACGCTGTTCATGCAAATAGATCAGTTCTATCCACTGATCTAGAAGTAATTCTCCAAGAGCTGGATGCATCACTGATTTTTTCGCTAATATAGATTCATCTTCTATTGTACGCAGGAAACGCATCAATTCTTTTCTAGCGTTGTTTAACAAATCAATCATTTGCTGTACTTCAAATGTTTCTATACTTGGTTCAATCATTTCTGGAGCTATAAATTTTATCGATCTATCTAATACAATAGCGTGAATTTCTTTACGCTCATTTTGGATACTATCCATCTTTTTTAATCCTGACGAAATAACTGTTATAACTCTCTCGTCTAATAAAACTAAGTGATGACAAACTTGTGCTATACTCCATTTATCCTGATCTGGTTTTCTATTAAATTGAGCATCACTTAACAAAGTAATTTCCTCAAATAATTGCTTTCTCGTTTCATCAAACTTGTCATTTACAAATGTATTCATGTGAATTCTCCTTTCATTAGAACCTACATACTTAGATTCCTACGTTAGAAATATTCTCTATAGAAAAAAGATTTTCCTTCACTACTATTTCAATCAAATCTTTTCTTGCTTTAATAGTTTCTCTAATTCACGACGAAATATATGCGTTTTCTCAAAATCCTTGAGGTTTTCATGTGCTACAGTTACACCATAATACTTTCCACTGAATCCTTTCGATACAACTACGTAAAACGTTCCTAATTATCAATCTAGCATTAAGTAAATGTAAAAAATCACCCTATTTATTCATTTTTCATGCGTATGTATGTACATTTGTTAATTTATTCGATATATTATGGGTATTGAATGATTACGAAAAGATAATAGGTCGCTCGTATAACACCTTATATTTTTATATCCGTGAAAACTGCAAAATGTATGAAATTCCATTTGTCAAATGAATTTAATGCGGAAGGAGGTTTGTGGTTACTTCATCGGGATATAATAATCAGTTTTGAACTGATAAAAATATAGGAGGCGACATAATGTTTCGTACGATTTCAAATTTCATGAGAGTAGCTGAGATAAGAAACAAAATTCTTTTTACACTAGCGATGCTAATTGTTTTTCGAATTGGCACATTTATTCCAGTTCCTCATACTAACGCAGAGGTATTAAAGGTACAAGATCAAGCCAACGTTTTAGGTATGCTAAACGTATTTGGTGGAGGAGCATTGCAACACTTCTCGATCTTCGCTGTAGGTATTACACCATATATTACAGCTTCCATCATAGTACAATTACTACAAATGGACGTTATACCTAAATTTTCGGAATGGGCAAAGCAAGGTGAAATGGGCCGTAAGAAGTCAGCTCAATTTACTCGATACTTTACAATCATTCTTGCATTCATACAATCCATTGGGATGTCTTATGGTTTTAATAATATAGCAGGTGGACAATTAATAACAGATCAAAGCTGGACTACATACTTATTTATTGCGACAGTTTTAACTGCAGGTACTGCATTTTTACTTTGGTTAGGTGAACAAATTACCGCTAATGGTGTTGGTAATGGGATTTCAATGATTATCTTCGCAGGACTTGTTGCGGCAATTCCGAATGTTGCTAATCAAATTTACTTGCAACAATTTCAAAATGCAGGCGATCAATTATTCATGCACATAATAAAAATGGTTTTAATTGGACTCGTAATTTTAGCGATTGTTGTTGGTGTCATTTACATTCAACAAGCTGTTCGTAAAATACCCATTCAATACGCTAAAGCTGTATCAGGAAACAATCCATATCAAGGAGCAAAAAACACTCATTTACCACTTAAAGTAAATAGTGCTGGTGTAATTCCAGTAATCTTTGCTTCAGCCTTTTTAATGACGCCGCGTACAATTGCGCAGCTCTTCCCTGATTCAGGCGTATCCAAATGGTTAGTCGCAAACCTTGATTTTGCACACCCAATTGGAATGACGCTTTATGTCGGTCTTATCGTTGCTTTCACATACTTCTACGCATTTATTCAAGTAAATCCTGAACAAATGGCTGAGAATTTGAAAAAGCAAAACGGTTATGTTCCTGGTATTCGTCCTGGTAAAGCGACAGAGCAATATGTAACCAAAATTTTATACCGTTTAACATTTATCGGTGCAATTTTCTTAGGTGCAATTTCAATATTACCACTCGTATTTACGAAAATTGCTACGTTACCACCTTCTGCTCAAATTGGTGGTACAAGCTTACTTATTATCGTCGGTGTAGCACTAGAAACAATGAAGACGTTAGAAAGTCAACTTGTGAAACGTCATTACAAAGGGTTTATTAAAAAAGTGAATTAATTATAAAAACACAGTTGGTTATTTTCCCAGCTGTGTTTTTGATTTTACTAGCCCGATAATATACAGGGCCGTTACATTATCCAACTACATTTCCTTCTCTAATAACCGTCCTTGTTTGAAATAAGTCCGTAGTGTTGAACGATTGGCCAAAAATACACCTATCAATATGAAACAAGCACCTATACCCATTGCAGGATTTAATGGTTCTCCTAATACAATATATCCTACAATAATTGCTATTAATGGTGATACATATAACCACGTCGATGGGAATACAGGATTTGTTTTTGATAAAAGCCAGTAATATAATCCGTGCCCACCAATTGATCCGATAAATATGAGGTATAAAATAGGCCACTGTACGCTCCATGAGGTTAATACAGTTACATTCGGCTGCTCTACTATGAATGATACGATTAGTAGCAAAATCCCTCCATAAAACATTTGAATACCATTAATAAGAAATGGTGATACACTTCGTAAATCCGAAAGTATTTCTTTTGAGCGAATAGAACCTATTCCGTAAAATAACTCCCCTACTACTAAAATAATACAAGCAATACTCCATATGAAACTTACTTCTTGATGCATTCCTGGTAAAGAAACAAAAACAACGCCTATTAACGCAATAATTAAAGCGAAAAATTGCTCCTTTTGCAATTGTTTCTTATTTCTTCTTGCTTGTAATAATAAAATCATCATAGGACCTGTTGCAGAAAGTACAGCAGCTAACCCAGAAGAAATATATTGTTCAGCCCAGTACAAAGATGCGAATGTCATGAACGTTAAACAAAAGCCAGCATACATAATACGTTTTGAAAATACATGCGGCATAATTTCTTTTCGCTTCAACTTAAATATAAACATCAAGATTACTCCTGCTAAAAAGAAACGAATTCCTGCTGAAAATAATGGAGGCGCTCCTGCTTCAATTCCGATTTTTATCGTTAAAAATGTTGTGCCGAAAATAATACATACTAAAATATAATTGAAAATGACCATTTTTCTTCCTCCTTTTTACTCTTAACATGAGTATAGAGGGTTTCGTGTATAACAGTGTATCTATGCTTATAACAGTTACATCAAATTGTAGTTGATTCTCTTTCTTTTTTTCGCTTTAATTAAATAAAAAAGAAACAAGGTGAAGCCATGAAGATTGTAATACGGAAAGAATCCAACATACCGTATTATCAACAAATATATATGCAAATTGTTGAAAGAGTACAAAGTGGCATGCTTTCATATGGTGACTCCCTTCCATCATTACGTTATATGGCCGAAGATTTACAAATTAGCTTATTGACTGTTCGTAAGGCGTATAAGCAGCTAGAAACGAAAGGATATATACGCATCGAGCAAGGAAAAGGCGCTTATATATATAAACGTGTAAAGAAAGAGTTCAAAACTATTCCTTATAAATGGCAACAAACGAAAACTATTAATGTTATGCGTTCTCAATATGCAATGAATCAACACCGAAAATATTATGATTTTTCACAAGCGATTTTATATCCACGTCTATTACCAAATCCATTTCTAGCAGACGAAATGCACAAATTGCTGGATAAAAATCCGATGTTACTAGCAACTTATGGACCTATTCAAGGCGATTATGAACTTCGAGTTGAAATAGTTAATTATCTAAAAGAACATCAGAAATTAGTGACAGACCCCTCTCAATTATTAATTACAAGTGGTGCCCAGCAAGGAATTGATTTGATCGCTCAAACATTATTCAAACCTGGAGATATAGTATTAGTAGAAAGCCCTTGTTATGGCGCAGCACTTGATGTTTTTCTCAACAAAGGAGTGCAGATTATACCTATTAGTCTTGATAAAAACGGCATTCGCTCAGACTTAATAGATGACCTTTGTCAAAGAAAGAATCCTGTTTTGTTATATGTGAATCCTACTTTTCAAAACCCAACAGGTACAGTAATGAGTAAAGAACGGAGATTGGAACTTATAGAACTAGCGGAGTTATATGAGTTTTTTATAATTGAAGATGATTCTTTCGGAGAAATATATTTTGAGGATGCTATAGTTCCTCCTCCAATCAAAAGTTTTGATACGAATGGTCATGTAATATATTTAAAAGGTTTTAGTAAAACGTTAGCACCTGGACTACGTATCGCTGCACTTATAGCCGATGGGCCTATTTTTGAATGGTTATATGCTGTGAAGGGTTCGATGGATATCGGTAGCCCGTTATTAACGCAAAAAGCACTACTTCCTTTCTTACGTGCAGAACGTATGAAAAATCATTTAGAAAAATTACGCACCGCTTTACAAATTAGACGCGATTTAACAATCGCTATATTATCGCCACTAAAAGAAATACACTTTAAAATACCAAATGGCGGCTTTAATTTATGGATTACACTTCCTAATACAATTGATCCTTTTAACTTATTACAAAAAGCAAATGAAGCAGATGTCTCTTTTTTACCTGGAACAGCTTGTCTATTAAATAACGATACAAATAATAACCAATTAAGAATTAGCTATTCCATGTTAAATGAAAAAGATATGGCGATTGGATTAGAGAAATTACATGATACAATACGAAACTTTAATTTTTAAAAGTATGTTCACTAGCCCATCAAACTAAGAAAAGCTAATACCCCAAAATAAAAGTACTTTGGGGTATTATAAAATTATGGAGTACTCCAATTTATCTTTATTCACTACAAGTCAATATACAGCGGCTATCATCATTCCACTTTAATTACAATCTTACCTCTAACATGTTGCCCTTCACTCAAAATATGAGCTTCTCTAACCCCTTCTTCATTAAGTGACACAACTTTACTTATGATCGGTTTGATTTTTCCATGTACAATTAAATTTGATAACTCTTCTAATTGTTTTCCACTTGGTTTTAGCCATAAAAATCCTGATTTTATCCCTTTCATTTTATAATTTGGTTCATGAACAATCGAAACTAGAACACCGCCAGGTTTAATAATTTGAAAACTTTTTTCTTGTACTTCGCCACCGATTGTATCTAATACAATATCAAAATCTGATAGTAGCTCTTCAAATTTATCTTTTTTATAATCAATAACGAGATCCGCTCCTAAATCCTTTAAAAATTCTTCATTTTTACCACTTGCAGTAGTTGCAACAAAAGCTCCAAATGATTTTGCAATTTGGATTGCCAAACTTCCGACACCACCAGCTCCAGCGTGAATAAATACTCGGTCATTTTCTTTTATTTTTGCGTAATCTACAAGACTTTGCCAAGCAGTAAGTCCTGCGAGTGGAATAGAAGCTGCCTCTTCAAAACTTAGGTTAGTAGGCATATAAGTTACTAAATCTGATTTTACCGCAATGAATTCAGCATAAGATCCCTTCCCTATATTTTCAGGTTTCGTAAACACTTTATCTCCTATTTTGAAACCTTCTACCTCTTCTCCAACCTCTTCGATAACTCCAGCTACATCTAACCCTAAAGTAATTGGAAATGAAAATTGCAATTGTTGTTGTAAGTCTCCTTTTCTAGTTTTCCAATCAACTGGATTAACAGATGTTGCGAGAATGCGTATTAATACCTCGTTATATGTAACAACTGGTTTTAAAATTTGTCTTTCTTTTAGTTCTTCAACACTACCATATTCATCAATAACAATTGCTTTCATTTCCTCTCCTCCTTGCTGTTTATTTTAATAACTTACAATTATTTTTCAAATTTTTTTGCTTTGAATGACAATAAACATGTTTAGAGGTGGTATTTATGCTACGCTATTAATTAATGTGAGTTCCAAATTCAATTTTGTGTACATCTTAGAATCATACAGAATTTTATTTTCTATGTTTGTAATAAAATCCAAAAGAAATGGAGATAACACTATGACCGAAAAGATGATTAAAACAAACGGGACTGATATTTGTACAGAAAGCTTTGGAAATCCTAATAATCCAGCAATTTTATTAATTATGGGAGCTACGTGTTCAATGGTTTATTGGGATGAAGAATTTTGTGAACAGTTAGCTAGCACAGGGAAATTTGTCATTCGCTTTGATAACCGTGATGTAGGACGCTCTGTTACATACGAACCTGGAACTTCCAATTATACGGTAACAACTATGGCTGAAGATGCAATTGGGGTGCTGGATGCCTATCATATTGATAAAGCGCACTTATTTGGTATGTCATTAGGTGGCATGATTGCTCAAATTGCCGCTGTAAAACATCCTGAAAGAATTTTAACGTTAACTTTACTAGCAACAAGTGTTATAGGCTCAGATAACAACACTCGCGATTTACCTCCGATGGATGAAAGAATTTTAATACATCACGCAAATGGTGCAAATTTAGATTGGTCAAATCAAAACGCTGTGACAGAGTATTTAGTTACAGGCTCTCGTCTATTGTGCGGCTCAAAACGTTCATTTGATGAAAACAGAGTTTATACACAAGTAAAACTCGAAATAGAAAGGGCTAACAATCTATTAAGTATGTTTAATCACGCTTTACTTCAAGGTGATGATGCTTATGAAGGTGTACTTAGCTCCATACAAGCACCCACATTAGTAATTCACGGAACTGACGATACAGCACTACCATTTGAACATGGTCTCGCACTTATTGATGAAATTCCAAACTCAGCACTTTTAACTCTTGAAGGAGCAGGACATGAAAATCATCCTGATGACTGGAAAAACATTATTCAAGCAGTAACAGAACATACATCTAAAATATAGATAAATAATAAATAGAAGGGGCACAAATTTGTATTGTGCCCCTTCTATTTATTGGACTAGTGGTACACTAACAAAAACCCATCACTGTATCCATATGTATAGTGATGGGCTTACCTATATTTTTCTATGTTTAAAAAAATGGACAATCTAATTGATCAACAGATTCCCATGATTTTTTTTTTACACTTTCGGTGGATTTATTCGCTTCTAGTGGTACGTTTTTAAAAGGATTTACTTCGACTTTTAATAAGGATGAGGGCTCCATATATAATGAGAAAACATGGCTATTTGGTAAAGTTTTTGACACATCAATATCTCCTACTTGTTTAAATAATTGCTGTGCTGCAAAGAAAAAGAAATTAGTTGGGTTTGATTGTTTATTAAGCCATGCAAGCATTTCAGGTGATACTGATTTATGAATATTGATTTTCACTCGATCACCACGTTTATATCGCCTAGATCGCATGTTGCCACCAACTAACTTATCGTTAAGTTTGTAAACCCTAACTCTTTTTGTTTATGTTCTCTATACTTTGGCGAACAAGTGTAGACCAATAATCCTCTTGCATTTGTAAATAATGGATTATCGACAAAGATTACATTTGTTAAACGCCCTTTTTGTTTTAAAATCATTTTCAAGCTATTTTTAATGATAACTGCGCCCCCGCCATAAATAAACACGTATGGATCGTCTTTCATATCATCAATTTTGTTAATAATATCTGTTGCGACACGCGCCGCTAATCCTAATAGTGCTGGTTGTGATTCCTCAACTAATAATGCATTCCTAGGATGTTTATCATTTAAATAAATTTGATTGAATTCTGTAATACTGTCAATCGTTTTTGTTGGATACTTCCGGTTCCATCTCGTAATAATTTGTAGTAACGTTTCTTTTACACCGTACGATAATCCTTTACTTAATTGCGGACGGAAATTTACCCCTAACGAAACAACTTCTTCTGTTGTCCCCGCTCCAATATCAAAAGACAATAAAGTTTTATCAACAAAATCTATTTCTGAAATTTGATTTTGTTCACATTCTATTTTATGTTTCACAACATTTCCTTCTTCATCATATACAATGCCCCACGTCCCAGAAGCGCCCTCAGGCAGACATTTACAAAACTCAATAGAAACATTAATAGTAACATCACGACCGTTCGGATAATGGAAAACAACTTTATGATTTCCCATATAACGTTTTGCATTTTCGGCAGCTATTTCTTGTGTAATAAGCTGCATAGGAAGAGCGACAGATAAATCATATCGAATGTTAATATGACTAGAAGTTGGACTTTGACGCATAGCACTTACTGCTAAACCCGATAGTATTGTAATAACCATTAGCTCATCCGTCGACTTATTCGATTTCTTCTCCACTTCAGTACCTTTTAATTGATCTTGAATGACTTTTTCTCCAACGATGTACCGTACATTATTTAACATTAGCGATGGAGAACTAATGGTCACATCGATATGATTTTCTAATTCAGATAATGACACATCCCCCTCATCTAACAATCCTGTAGGCTCACCTATATATAAAGAATAAATACTCGGAATAAAAATAGGGTCTTGCCCTTTCACCATTAACTTCAAACCGTTATTTCCTGCATCTGCACCAGCTTTTAAAAGTATAGACATAACTACCCCCTAAATTAATCTGACATCCCTTCCAAATATATGCGAGCCTATTCTTTTACATTCAAATGTAATGTAATTTTTTATTTATCATTAAAACAAAATACTATATACCTTCGCCTTGCTTGTAAAAAGTATTTGACATGAACCTTTTCCAATTTTATACTATAAATGGAAAGAGTTTTTTACAATCGTGGGGGTGTTGTTCTAATATGAATCGTAAAAAATTCATTTTAATAACAATTGTTTTATCATTAGTCGGAATACTTATACACGGAGCTTATAAATACATCAATGGAGGTGTAATTTTAGGTGGAACAATTTTTACAAGCGCTTTAATACTTAGCTACCTCATCAATCATATTACATGGGGAGATCCCCACGGTGTATCAGAAGAAAGTCAGGATGAAATGGGACAGCAAATTACATATAAAAGCTTTAAAATCGCGTATTTTGTACTTGTAGTTGTATTGTTCCTTCTATTACTCTTCTCGGAAGGTTTTTCTATGGGTTCCAATTTAGATGGAGTTAAAAACCTACCACTGTTTATCGCACTTTGTTCTTCATTCTTTATTTATCCTATTGTCGAACTCATAGTTGCAAAACAATATAAATAAAAGATGAGGTTTTCTATATATAGAAACCTCATCTTTTTATATTTACATACCCTCTACAATTGCTTTTAATTTATTAACAGTTCGCCAATTCCTTACTGTAGCTGGTGTATGTAACTTCTGAAATTGGTTCATTAATTTAGAATTCCGAATGGTATTTTTGAAATACAAATATACAACCTTCTCATCTATATAGCAATCTTCAAGTTCACTTTTGTACATAAGTAACTGCTTCCTCTCATCTTCAGAAAATGGATGAGCTAAAAAGGCAACGTGTATACTTTCTCCTTCTAACAAAGCATCCGCCTTATAAGGGGAATATTTTATAGTATTTATTAATTCTTCATTTGTTTTTAGGATGACTTGAACATCAAAATTAAATTCCTTTTTAATTTCAAATTCAATTTTTACTTTTAGAGCGTTTATATCTTCCTTAGATTCAAACACGATATTACCGCTTTGAATATATGTTTTCACTTGTTTTAATCCTATTGATTCAAACAATCGTTTTAAATCTGCCATTTTGATTATTTTATGTCCACCTACATTGATTCCCCTTAGTAACGCAATATAAATTGTCATATCATTACTCCTCGCATATTCATTGACCTTTCAACTATATATATTGAAACCTTTATCTTTTTTGATACCGACTTTCGTTTTTACTAACATAGCACAAAATAAAAAAAACTTACTACAAGAATGTTCAAGAGTAAGTTTTCTATCCCGTTATTTTATTATAGGTAAATGCATTATTATTTGTTGACCAATCGGTCCCATTCTTCTAAAGCCTCTATCTTCGAAGCCAACTTTTTCATATAACTTTTGTGCTGGCATATTTTTTTCATTTACAGCAAGTACAACTTCATTTTCAATTGGAAAATAACGTTTTACAAAATCTTTTAATAATGCCAATGATTTTTTAGCGTATCCTCTTCTTTGTTTATTATAATTTATAGAAAATGATGTTAAAAGTAAAGCATCTTCATTCTCTGTGAACTCTTGTACTCTTTCGCCTGTTTGTAATGCGAAAAGACCAACAGGTACCCCGTTGTAATCTAAAATAACAATTACATTTTTTGTGCGATCGCTTTTTGCTTTTTTCAATAATTCGCCTGGATCTGATGTGAATTGAACTTGTTCACTTGGTAAAGTAAATGATTGTATAATTTCTTTATACGTCTCCTTATACGGAACTAATTGTATTTCCCCAGTATGTATGTTCATGCTATACTCTCCCATTTTTATCAAATTAACTTAAACCTTGCTGTGATTTAGAATGCACTTTTCCATCCAAAAATGTAATTTCAACAAATGAATTTGGATTATTCCCCTTCCAAGCAAAAATTTGTTTAATTTGTGTAGAATGTTCTACCCCTTCTTCTATAAGTAAATTTCCTTCAAAACCGATTAAATCTTTCACTTCTGTATAAGTCATTCCTTCATCTATTTTTGAGAAATGATTTATATTGATAAATTCTTTCTTCTGACTTTCCATCACAGTAGAAGAAGTCGCTGTTTGCTTTTTCACTTCTTTCTTTTGTTCACAGGCTGTCATACTGAAACTTAGGCAGAAACCACATAAAATAAATGCACTTTTTTTCATCATAACAGTTGTCCCTCCCACAATAATTAAACCATATATTCCCTTAAAAATAAACTGAATATTTAATATTATATTTAAAAAGCCTCGTACAATTTAGTACGAGGCTCATTTTACTTATTCAAATGATTATTAGATTGGTCATTCTGTTCTTTTCTTAGCTCTTGTTCTTCATCTTTTGGTAATTGCTTGTCATTATCTTTAATTGGATTCGTTTCTCTATTTTCAATCATATCATTCGGAACTTGTGGCATCACGCGGCCAACAATTGCTGCTAATTCATCCAGTATACCTTCGCCAGTTTTCCCTTTTTTAATTTGCTTTCCAATTTGTTTCAGCCGTTCATACGTATCAACATCAGCTACAACGACTGCATTCGCACCATCCGGATCGTTTTTTAAACTTTCTGCAACAGAGTACTTAATTGACTCAACACGAGTTCGGTCTAGTTTCGCTTTTACATCAATACCTACAATAGCATATTTTCCAACAACTACTGCTGTTGCATCATTCACACCTGGCACACTTGCCGCTAAAGATGCTAAATGATCCGCTGCTTTTTCATTTGGCTTATTTGATTTGTTTGTATAATTAACATTTTTCATTGAGACATTTTTTTGTTCTGGCTTTTCATTTGGATTGTCTTTTTTTCCAATACTGCATCCAGTTATAAAAAAGCAAAGCATCAACACATATATTAGGATTTTCATTCTTTTCACCACTTTACTATTAAGGTTTAATCATAAATTTTTTCAACAGCTTGCATTTTTTTCACTTTTTCTTCTGCTCCGCTATTCGCATTGATGAAAATTTGATACGTATCTTTCCCTAACGTTCCAACAAATTCATAGCAAAGTACTTCATTATGCAAATCATTTACTACGACTGCTTTTCGCTCTTCCATCACTTTCACATCAGGGTTAATTTTCTTCCTTGCTTCTGCTGCAGTTAGCTTGGCAGACGGAATTGTTCGTTTTTGATGTGATGCTAAATATTCTTTTGCAGAAAATCCAACGATAGATCCGTCGTCTAAAGCAATTTTCATTTGGATTGCTTCCGGATAGATCCGTACGCCATTCTCATTTACTACATAAGTAAACACGCCGATAGTATCATATTGGGAACTATCATAAAGCTCCATATTATTAAACTTATGATCCTTTAAAAACGTCAATCCTTTACTTCCTGCATCGTTTAAACTAATTTTTTGTTCTTTAATTTCTCGATTATTCATTACCCAAATTGGATATCCGCCTTTTCCGGTAATATCCATGTAAAACTCATTATTCGTTGCAGAGTCTTTAATCTTCACACTATAGAATGATTCTTTCGCACCTTTTCCACTTTTCTCTACATCGACTTTTTCATTTCCTTTTAAATTTAAAAATGATTTTGCGATTTTTGCTGCTTCATCTTTAGAAATTGCCTTTCCTTCTGCTTCAAATCCACCTTTTTTATTTTTTTGTGCACTTGTAAAGGTCGGTCCGAAGTTTGTAGAAGAGTATGATGTTACGTTTTTCTCTACAGTTTTTAATCCATCAATAATTGTGTTATCTGCTGGATCGCGATTTGATGCAAGTGCCATTTCAACATCCATCCAGCGTAAATTATTTTTCAAAACAAGATGTTGTACTTTCCTTAGTTCATCTTGTATATTTCCCGCATTTGAATATAAAGTTTGCAACGTTTTATATTCTTGTTCATTTAACGGCTCTTTTTCTAAATCACGAATGGCTGCACGGTAACTAAAATCACCGATATTTGCTAAAAACTCTTCCGTTTTATTAAACGGCATTAATGTTAACGGGAGTTGTCCTACATCTGAACGAGCTTCAGATGTTAAACGCCATACATCTGCTAATGCAGGTGATAAAGATGAGCGTGAATTCATCGCAAGTGTTGTACCAATTTTATCGTGTAATAAATCAACTTCGTATGCTAAATCATGGAATGCTCGTTGATAACTATTTTCCGCTCGAATTAAAACCGCATTTTTCTCTTGGTGCTCTTTATAGCCCCAATATCCTGTTCCAACTACACCAACTGTTAATAATACAATGATAATACCTCTTAACATTATCCCACCTCCGCTCTATTTACAGAAAATATGTTTACCAATTTTTTTAATTTGTGGACGAGTCCAAATCCATTTACTTGTCGCAGTATCTGGGTTGAAATAATATAAAGCATTTCCTGTTGGATCCCATCCGTTTATCGCATCTAAAACCGCTTTTTTTGCTGTTTCATTTGGCGTTAAATATATTTGTCCATCTGCTACCGCTGTAAATGCTCTAGGTTCAAAGATTACACCTGAAACAGTATTGGGGAATGACGCACTTGTAACACGATTTAAAATAACAGCAGCTACTGCAACTTGTCCTAAATACGGTTCACCACGTGATTCCCCGTATACTGCATTTGCCATAAGCTGAATATCATTTTGAGAATAGCCGTTCGGAACATTTGTCCCTTTATTTTGAGGTGGTTTATTCTCTTGTGCAGAGCCACCACTATTTCCTTTATTCGTTGTCGTCCCTTTATTAGCAGTTGACTTGTCATACTTCGTTGCCTTCACGAGCATTTGCTTCGTTTTAGCTCCAGCTAAACCATCAACGGGTAATCCGAATTTCTCTTGAAAATTCCGAAGTGCCCAGTATGTACCCCATCCGAAAACACCATCCACTTTTCCCGTATAAAACCCGTTATATTTCAAACGAGATTGTAGTTCAATGACATCTTCGCCAGATGCTCCTCTTTGAATAACTTGATTAGAAAAAGCTTCTACATTCTTTAGTTGTATACTACTGACCATTAAAGACAGTCCTATGAACGCAAGTAAAACTGCTATTTTAAAAATAGCTTTTTGGCGCATAATTTTCCCTCCTTAATTACAGAAATGATTTCTTGGTTATGTTTTGTAAAAGCCTCGCTTTTATGTAAAGAAGACAAAAAAATCCAAACTTATATCGTTGAAAGAATATGTAAACAATATACAAAAAGGAGAAAAGGAGTTCATTATGAAGCAATTGTTAAAGCGTATCGCATTCGTCATTCTTTTATTAACAACATGTTTAAATATATATACCGGGTCATCGATTGTTCATGCACAACCGCCTTATGCAAAATGGGGTAAACTTGCTGTAGAAAAGACGAAAGAACAATATCCGAAAGCAGAGATTGTTGATTATCTTCATATAGGTAGAAAACCAAAAACGGTTCAAATAACTGTTGAAAAGTTTAAATTGTGGCTACGTGAAGATGGAAAAGAATATGGTGTTTTTGTTGATGTAGAATTTGAAACGAAGACAGAGAAATTTATAAAGTTGTCGTTTCAGAAGACGAGTAGATAAAGTAAAACTTTAATCAGTGGGGGGTTTGTTCATCTCCCACTGATTATTAGTTGAACCAATCGGGTTGATCCCCCATCTAACTTCTTTGCTTTCGCTGAATTTTGAGGTGGGGGTCTTACTGCCCCGTTAATGCGGGATAAAATGAAACCCCACTGTTAAAAACGGAAACAGTGGGGCTCCTTGCATTTCTAAAATTCTTTCCTAAAGTTTCGATTCCCTAAAAATCTTACCAATATACAAATAGCGCCAATTACAACCGCTATCCCTATACTGTATAAAAGTACTTTACCATACCCACCTATTCTTGGATCTAAAAACGGATATGGATACCAATTCACGATTGGGCCACGTATTAAGCTATATACAACGTAAAAAAACGGGAATAAGAGCCAACTTGCAGATTGTTTCCAAGTGATTTTCTTAATAGGTGGATTTAAAATCCAATCTAAAAGCATTGCAATCGGCATGATATAATGTAGCACTGTATTTACCCATGGTATTGCCGTTTGAAGTGACTCTTCTAATCCTCTTAATAGCAAAAAATAAATGAGTCCTGTCGTAAGTATGTATACCGTTGCCGCACCTCGAAGTATACTAAATTGTTCTGAGCGACCAAATGTAGCTGTTCCGATACTACTTAAAAGGAGAATACATACAACTAAAATGTTACTTTCAATCGTAAAGAAACTAAAAAAATTAACTGGATTGAACGGTTTCAATTGTGCCCTGATTATGAATTGCGTAATAATGGCACTACATGCTAGAAGACTTAAAAATAGTCTAAATAAAGATAAAGTTTTTTCATCCCTCATACATTCCCTCCTTTTCTTATATATAATTGGAATTTCCCTGTACATGCTCAATAAATAATTTTAATGGAACGAGCCCACGTTTTGGCATATGACTACTTATAATAGCTACTACTTCTAACTGAGGAATGATAACGATGTATTGTCCGCCGTACCCCATAGCGAAATATATACAATACGGTATGTGAAATCTTTCGTTATGTAATACCCACCAGTGATATCCATATGCGCCAACATGTTCATATGTTTCAAATTGCGCCCTACTTGACTCTTCTAACCATTTCGCTGATACAATTTCTTTCTCATTCCAATATCCATTTTGCAAACATAGTTTTCCTAATTTTAATAAATCGGTAGATTTCATTTTCATACCGAAGCCGCCGACATATATACCTTGCGGATCTTGTTGCCACTCATATTCGCTAATTTCTAATGGCTCAAATAAATATCTTTTCACAAACTGCTCTGTCGACATCCCAGTAGCTTCTTGAATAATATAGCTAAGTAAATGTGAAGAACCTGAATTATAATTCATTTTTGTAGCAGGTTCTTCAATTATTGGCTTTTCTAATATGTACTGTACCCAGTTCTCTGATTCTACAAAGTCATTTGGGAATACTACTCCATTCCCAAACTCTTTCCAATCCTCACCAGTAGTCATTGTTAATAAGTGATACAGCGTTAAATCATGTTTTTCCCCAGGTACATTTTCAATCCACTCTGTAATCGGTGTATGTATATCATTTATATAGCCCTTATCAATTGCAATACCAATTAATAAAGATATGATACTTTTTGTAATCGAATTTATTTTATATAAGTTATTTGCACATTCGGGTGTTTTATAATACTCAGTTGTTAATTCCCCTTTTTGATAAATAAGAAATGTATTCACTTTTTTCTTTTCAAATTTATTTTGTAGTTGCTTAAAATCCAAAAATCTTACCTCCATTAAAATAGTTACTTCATTTATTATATCTTGTTCCTTTTATTAAAACATAATTGTGCTCAAATAAAAAAATAAGCTTATCAGCCATAATTAGCTGACAAGCTTATTCCTATAATTTCGTACGAACATTCCAAAGTTCAGGGAAGAACTGTTGATCAAGTACTCGTTTTAAATAAGATACACCTGAAGATCCGCCAGTTCCCATTTTATTTCCGATAATGCGTTCTACCGTTTTCATATGACGGAAACGCCATTGTTGTAGCCAATCTTCGATATCAATTAATTTTTCAGCAAGCTGATATAAATCCCAATATTTCTTCACGTCCGCATACACTTCTATCCAAGCCGCTTCTACAGTTGCATCTTCTTCGTAAGGCTGCGTAATATCACGATTTAACACATCTTTATGAATTTGGAAGCCTTCTTTAACAAGCGCCTGTATCGCAACATCATACAAACTTGGTGCGTGTAGCGCTTTATGAAGTCGAGCGTGTAATTCTGGATCTTTTTCATAAATCTTTAATGCATGTGGTGTTTTATAACCAAGTGCGTACTCAATCATTCGATATTGATACGATTGAAAGCCTGAAGCTTGACCGAGTGAATCACGGAATTCAATATACTCAGATGGCGTTAATGTCGCAAGAATATCCCAAGATTGAATAATTTGCGATTGAATTTTTGATACACGTGCTAACATTTTAAATGCCGGTGCTAATTTATCGTTTTTAATCGATTCAATTGCTGCATTTAGTTCATGTAAAATAAGCTTCATCCAAAGCTCACTAGCTTGGTGAATAACGATAAATAACATTTCATCATGATGGTCTGATAATCTCTTTTGAGAAGATAGTAAACTATCTAATTGTAAATACTCACCATACGTCATATTTTCCTTAAAATCCGTGTGAATCCCTTTTTCCATAATTACCTTTTCATTTTCTTTCATATTAGTCAAGCACCCCTTTTATATGTTTCTACTTATATTGGTCTAATGACAGCTCGAACTGGACTTCCATCTGCATCTGTTAACGCAAGTGGTAATGCAATTAATTCGTAATCGCCGTCTGCTACATGATCTAGTACGACATTTTCTAAAATATGAATTCCATATTTAAACAATTGATGATGTGCTGCTAGTTCTTTATCATCTAACGGATCAACTGATGGTACATCCACTCCGATTAAACGAATTCCCTTATCAGAAAGAAACGGTGCAATATCAGCACGTAAATGCGGGATCACATCTGGAAATTCTTCTGCTTTACCATGTGAAGATGTACGTAATAATAGTCGTTCTACACCTTCTAAATGAAAACTTTCTAATTCTTTTTTTCCGATGCTTTCAAGATTAGAAACGTCAATGATTCGCGTAGGTCCGACATAAACTTGAACATCTAAATCTATTACTTTCTTTCCGTCATTATCAAAATGAAAAGGCGCATCAATATGAGTACCTGTATGAATACTCATCGTTAACTTTCCGACGTTTACTGAACCGCTCTCTTCTTTTGACCATGAAACTTCATACGAGAACGGTGTATCTCCTGGCCAAGTTGCAATATCATTATTTAATGGCTGTGAAATATCAATCCACTTTGATGTTTTCATTCTTATGCCACAACCTCTCGTTTATTTTCAAATTGTTTATACTCTTCCTCTTTCATAACTTTCTTTAAAATTTGAACAGACTTCCATACTTCTTCATACGTATTGTATAAAGCTACTGGCGCAAGTCTTATCCCATTTGGTGCTCTGAAATCTGGAATTACTCCATTTGCCTTTAGTGCTTTACAGATACGCGCTGCTTCCGCATGCTCTAAATAAATATGTCCACCTCGTTTTTCATCCTCTAACGGGTTTCCAATTGTAAATCCGAAATCTTTTAATTCATGATCAATTAAATCCAGCATGTATCTCGTAATATGTAAAGACTTTTTACGTAAACGTTCCATACCAGCATCTTTAAAAATTTCAAGAGAACCGATTAACGGTGCTGTACTTAATACGTGAGGTGTACCAATTTGATAAGCACCTGCATGATCAGCTGCAGTTAATGTATGCTCCATATCAAACTGTTTATCTTTTCTAGAACTAAACCATCCAGACAATCCTGGCAGTCTATTAAAATGTTTACTATTTACATAAAGACCTGCAACACCACCCGGCCCTGCATTTAAATATTTATAATTGCACCATACAGCGAAATCAACATCCCACTCTTTAAAATGATGTGGAATAGAACCAATTGAATGACATAAATCAAATCCGATATGAATGCCACGTTTATGAGCTTCCACTGTTAAACGTTTCATATCAAGAATTTGACCACTTCTATATAAGACTGAAGGTAATAAAATTAAAGCGATATCATCTTCCATTGCCTGAATAATATCTTCTTCAGAAAGTGTTCGACCATCTTGGCTTTTCACTCTTACTAAATGCTCATCTGGCTCTAAGCCTTTTAAACGAATTTGACTTTGAAGTGCATAAATATCTGACGGAAAAGTTAATTCATCCGCAAGAATTTTTGTACGTATTCCTTTCGGCTCATAAAACGTCGCAATAACTTGGTGTATATTCGCAGTTGTGGAACCGGTTACAATAGTTTCTTCTGGTAAAGCTCCAATAAGAGGTGCCGTCAGTTCACCTAATTTCTCCGAAAGGAAAAACCATGGATGTTCGCCTTCTGTCCAGCCATCAATGCCATACTCTTTCCATGAATCTAGTAAAGTAAGTAACGATTTTTCTGCTCTTTTCGAAAGTAGTCCTAATGAGTTTCCATCTAAATATATAGTTCCTTCTTTTTTATAGAATTCAGTTTGAAAATCTTTCAGTTCATCATGTTTATCACACTCAAGCGCATACTCATAAGTTGGTTGAAATGGTTCTTTATACATGGTGTCACCTTCTCTTAATTTTCTTTTTATTCTAACTAATTGAAATATATCACCTTAGTTGATATAACGTCAATGATATTATGTCAGTTGACTTTACATACTATCTTCTTTTACAATACAATTATATTTTCAGATATTTCAGTATAAAGAGGTGATTCTTTGAAAAACACTACTCTTTCAACAAGAAAACACCGCTCCTTAGAAACAAAAAAGAAACTATTACATTCGGGTTACACTATTTTTATTACTAATGGATTTCAGAAAACGACAATCACGCAAATTATTAAACATGCAGAAACTGGTTATGGAACAGCATATGTATACTTTAAAAACAAAGATGATCTCCTTATCGTGTTAATGGAAGATGTTATGAATCGTTTTTATAATATTGCTGGGCGCTCTTTCTTCCCTCAAACGAAAGCAGCAGCACGTGACTTGATTCAAAATCACGTTAGAGCATTCCTACAATTAGCAGAAGAAGAACGAGCTATTTTGCAAGTTGTCGAAGAAGCAATCGGATTATCAAAAGAGATACGTCAAAAATGGGGTGAGATTCGCGAACGCTTTATAAAAAGTATTTCGCAGGATATTACTTACTCTCAAGAAAGTGGATTAGCGCATCCTGAATTAAATAAAGAGCTCGTGGCACGCGGTTGGTTCGCAATGAATGAAATGTTTCTTTGGACTATTGTACAAAATAACAAAGAAATAAAACTAGAAGAAATAGTGTATACATTAACGGAGATGTATACAACGGGATTATATAAATAGCGCACTTCACATATTTAAAGTGTGCTATTTTTTCTTAAAATCATCATTCTAACTATAAATGGAATAGCCTATTATAATAATTGCGAGTATGTATGTGATTATTATAATCATAAAAATACAACCTGTTTTATTTTATTGTTTTAACCTACTCACAATTCCAATAATAAACTTATACTCAGCTCTACTTTTCCTTACTTTCTTAAAGCCCTCTTTCGTATCAAAAATAAAACACATTTTCCGAAACCAAACACGGACATAAAATGATTCAAAATAAATAGGTCTCACAATTCCTTTTTCCTCAAATTCAGTACCGTCTGTATTTTCGGTCTCTGTTCGAACGAACCATCTATTCCCGATACCAATTTCAATATACTTCACATACTAACCTCCTTTAGGGAATTTCCCGTCTAACTATTTTATTATTTCCCTGGGAAGCGCACATTCCGACAGAACATGAGCTCAAAAAGAAAAAGCAGATTACAAAAATCTACTTTTATAGATTAAATTTTTGCATTCGTTTATAAAATGTACTACGGGGTACATCCAATAGTTTTGCGGCTAACGAAACATTTCCGTTCGTCTTTTGAAGCGCTTCAATCATACTATCATGCTGTATTCTTTCACGGAAACTTAATGTATGTTCTTCATTATTTTCTGTTTGCAACTGGGATTGTCTTTCACTTCCCATCATTGTTTGTATCAAAAAAGCGACTTGTTTTTCGCATATTTCCCGTCCTTGCGACAAAATGTAAATGCGTTCTAATACATTTACTAGTTCTCGAATATTTCCGGGCCATGTATGTTGTAAAAATTGATTGCAAATACTCTTCGGAAATACAACATTCCAATTCTTCCGTTCGCAAAAGTGTTGTATAAAATATGGAATATCCTCTTTTCTTTCTAGTAACGATGGAACATATAACGGATAAACGTGCAAACGATAATATAAATCTTGACGGAATTTCCCTTCTTCTACTAACCGTAGTAAATCTTTATGTGTGGCAGTAATAATACGAATATTTACTGGTACCTCTTTTGAACTTCCTATTGGAGTTATTGTGCGTTCTTGTAAAACACGCAATAAGGCTACTTGCATCTCTGATGGTACTTCACCAATTTCATCTAAAAACAATGTTCCTCCATTCGCTTGTTCAAATTTCCCTTTATATCCTTGACGTCGCGCACCTGTAAACGCACCTTCAGCATAACCGAACAATTCACTTTCCATTAATTCTTTAGGCAAAGAACCGCAGTTAACAGCTATAAAGGGCCCGTCTTTTCTTGGACTATTTTCATGAATCGCTCTCGCAACATATTCCTTTCCTACTCCTGTCTCACCACATACATACACACTAGCATCAGTCGGTGAAACAAGCTTAATTTCTTCTAGTGTGTGTTGAAATGCTTTGCTTGTCCCGGTAACTCCTGAAAAAGTAATTCCTTTTATAAATGTGAAAGCAGAATATGTATTCATTTGTTTGTTTTCCTTTAAATACATACATTTCCCGATCATTCTTTCATTACTATATACTGGTATCTCTAATTTAGTTTCCAATCCATAGCGCATTAAATCTTCAAGTTTCATTCTTGACCAATTAGTTACTCGTTCCCGAACGCTCTTACTCGCAGAAACGATAACATCACGATGATTACAAATAACTACTTGTTCATCACTATCAATGACATCTAAAAAACGATGAATTAAGTGTAATTCATTTTGATGAACTCTTATGCTACATTCACGTTCTATCGCATGTGCAATTGAAGTTACCATACCGAGCATATATGGATGCGAAAATTCAATTGGACAGGAGAAATCTAGAACACCAATTAATTTCCCGTCATCGTTATGAATGGGAGCAGCCGCACAACTCCAGCTATGAGATGCCACGGAGTAATGTTCAGTACCACTTATCATAATAGCTTCTTCAATTTCTAATGCTGTTCCTATTGCGTTTGTCCCCACAGCTGCTTCCGTCCATTTTACACCTTCAATAAAATTAATATGTTTCGCTCGCTTTAACGTTTGTTTATTTCCACTTAAGGATAGAACATAACCATCTGGATCGATTAATAATGCCATCATTTGTAGTTCATCAATGGTTTTTCTCATATTTTGTATTTGAGGTAATGCTATATCAAGGAAAATTTCACTCTTTTTCTTTTGTTCTTGAAAAATGTTAGAAGACAAAATTTTCTGACCTTTATTCATATGAGGATTCACATTTGCTTGTTTACATCGATGCCATGACTCTGAAATTCTTTCGTTTATACGGTTCGAATCAAGGACTCCTTTATCAATAAACTTTTTCCATGTGTGTAAGTAAAACGGTGAAGCTAACATTGTATCATCTCCCTTTTAATTGTTTTGGAGATTTATTCCGCATTAACGGGCAGTAAGACCCCCACCTCAAAATTCAGCTAGAGCAAAGAAGTTAGGTGGGGGTCAGGCTGCCCGTAAAAGCCTGATTGGTTTAACTAATAATTAGTGAGGGATGAATAACACCTCCACTGATTAAAGTTTCACTTTATAAAACATACTTTTATTATAAAACTGAATAAAAGCGTTTTCAATACAACTAGAAAGACGACACAAATATGTTAATAATTTGAATATCTTAATGCATTTCTTTATTCTTTTTTAGTAGCACTATATTTTGTATAATGGACGCAAAGAAAATACATAACCAAAACCATTTTTGTGGATTACCATTTATAAAGAAAACAATCACGGCTGCAAAGAAAATAGTGGATGCTAAACTAAAATATAATTTTGTTTTAATTTCTATTATCCCTCTGTTACTTTACAGTACATACTAACTCTTCATTTTTCATCTCTACTATGTACTCCTGTAAAACATATTCTTTCCCGCCATGGTTTTCATACCATTCATGTATTCTTCTAACATGCCTCTCGTCACTTCTAATTTTCGATTCTATTTCTTTATACTGTTCATAACTATCATATTCCCATATGGCAAATACTTCAGACGTACCATTCTTATTATCTTTCATCCAGCGTCCTATTAGCCTAGAACCATGCTTTAATTGATTAGGTAAGTTTGTGTTATTGAAATGATCATTAAATACTTCTATGAATTCATTTTTCACTACATAGTACTTCCTTCTGTAAAACATACTTCTTCACCTCTTTTATGAAAAGTATCAGTAAACCTTCCCATCACTACCGTATTATAATACTTTCCATCCGATAGTCTTTTGTCATTTTTCAAAATGCCTTCTACTTCAAAACCTAATTTTTTATAAAGATGAATAGCTTTCTCGTTTGTCTCTAATACTTGTAAAGATATTTTATTTACTGCATTTTCGTCAGCCCATTTAATAGATTGTTGTAATAGGCTCTTACCCATTCTATATCCCCAAAACTCTTTTAAAATACAAACGCCAAACTCCACTTTATGAGATAATCTCTTAAAATTTGATCCTTCACATCTTGAAAATCCAACAATTCGATTGTGCACTTCTACAACTAAAAAGAGATTCTTCGTCTCTTCAATATCTGTTTTTATTATTTTTTGAAACCCTAGATTATCTATAAATCCCTCTCCAGCATCTCTATCCATATTTTCAGTTTCTCCATCAATCTGAACTCTAATTTTCGATAACTGCTCAGCATCTTTCTCAGCTGCAGAACGAATTGTATAAGTTAATCCATTTATATGAAACTTTTGCTCTTTTACAATCATGTCAAACTCCTTTCAAATGAATATAATGGCGCTATTACAACTTGTTTACCTTGTTTCTCAAAGTCCTGAACAGTTTCTTTACTAGCCTCTTCGTCAGTTATAATAATGTCAATTTCTTTTAGAGACTCTCCTCTTATAAAACAATCTATTCCAAGTTTATTATGCGGAACTAAACAAATATTTCTTCTAGCAATTTCACTTACTCTTTTACTAAAATAAGCAACTTCAGGTGTTGCAGTACTAATACCTTGTAATGAAATGCCTCCACCTGTAGAGAAATAAAGATCAATAGAAAATCTACTTATCAATTCAGAGGCAAGTGTATCAGTAATATTCCCTGAAGGTTTTACTTTTCCGCCAATTAAATACGTATCAATATTCTTATATTCTCGTAGATAACCAGCTATTTCTATAGAATTCGTAATAACTGTAAATGATACTTCCGGTAAATATTTCAGCATCGCATTATGAACGGAAGCCCCACCAATAAAAATTGAATCACCTTCTTTTATATAAGATACCGCAACTCTTGCAATTGTGTCCTCATATATTGAGCTATCACTATAACGTTTAGCTGGTTCCGCAGCTAAGTTTCTCACTCGCGTAAGTTCAATTGCACCTCCGTGCGTTCTTTTTAATAAACCATCCTTTTCCATAATAGACAAATCTCTTCTTATAGAATCAATAGACATATCAAATCTTTCCGCAAGATCTTTTACGATTACTCTTCCATCTGTACTAAGTAGTTCTAAAATTTTCTCCCGACGTTCTTCAGTAAACATATTATCACCACCGTTATTGAAGATTCAGAAATTTGAACTTTATGTTAATTATATGCACGTTTCTTCCGTTTCACAATATTTTCAATCCTTTTTCTTCCGTCTTTATGCAGGTTTTCTCTCTTTTTCTATTTTGTTAACTTTACATAAAATAAATGCACATTTGTATATTCTACTAAAAGACTTCTATTTATTTCCTTATTCATGTAAAATTATTCCTATGTTTTACTTTTTAATACAGAAAGGAATTACTATGAAATCATTAATCAAAACGACATGTACAGCATTATTATTTACAGGAATATTAACAGGATGTAATAGCAATACTACACCAAAACAAGAAAAGAGCGCTCTCGAAAAGAATGCAATGCACTATGGAGAAATAGTTAAAAACGAATACTATAGAGCAACAGTTGAAAATGCAAAATTTGAAAAAATAGACAAAGAGTGGCGCCTTACTACTCGTGTTATGATTAATAATGTTCGAGACGATGGACAAACTATTGATCTTTCGAAAATAAAATATTTCATACAAGATGAAAAAACTGGTCAGAAATATGAAGGTGAAGCTCATCCGATAGATGACGAGCACTATAAAAATGTTCCACACAAATTTTCTTTAACTACTGACGTTGTATTTGAAATGAAAACTTCTCCTAAAGACTTAAATAACATGTATTTGTATATTGATAGTAAAGTTGCTCCATTAACAAATACATATTGGAAGCTTGGGAATCTAGCATCAAAATAAAAAAACAGTCTTTATTGACTGTTTTTTTATTGTTGAACTTGTAAATACCATCTAAAGGAATTCTCTTTATTATTAGTTAATATACATGTAACTTAATCATTTTTTCTCAAGGAATACATCTGCTGCCCAAATCGTCACTTCTCTAAATGGACAGTCAAATAAAACACCTAGTTCAAAACCATCTTCAGTAAGAGCTATTTCATGATATAGCCACCAAGCACTTTCAAAGTTTTCAGGCATAGAACTCTTGGTTACTCCTATAAAAGTTACTTCAAGTTTATCAAATTCACTAAAAGTACCACTGCAATCTAATACGATAGACAAAGTATCTTCTGATTTTCTCTTTACTACTTTAATCACACTATCATGTAGTGACATCTCATGTAGCTGAGCGACATGAGACGGAAGTTTTTTCTTAATGGAATTAAAATGTTTTAAGTATGATTGATCTAATTGTGCCATTCTTGCCTCATAATCTGCTGTCCACTCTAACAAAAGTTTCTTTAATTCATTAGGTAGATATACTGAATCAAACATGTTGTTATGAATGTATGGATGTAGTGTTTCAGGAAGATAGTGTAATAAATCTTCTTTCCTTTCTTCTACTTCGTCTTTCAAACTTTGTATATAATCGGGATCTATGTCTTTCCATTCTTCTATTGACTCTATGAAATGCACAAATCCTGAAATTTGCATTTCTTTATACCAATCTTTTGTGAAATATTTCAATTACATCTCTCCTAAAACATTTTATCATCCAAGAAAAGCAATGTATCCGCTTATTATATCATTCCAATAATCATTTTTTCTAAAAAAAAAATGTAAAAATGTAAATATTCCGCCTATTTTTTCTAAAATTTCAGAATATTTACAAAAATAAGAAATTAGAATACATTTTAGTTGTACAAGATTCACCTGTACAAAAATCTAAACAAAAAGGGATGGTTATATGTTGAAGAAATTAGTAGCAGGAACATTAGTAGCGGGTTTTGCATTAACTGGCGGACTAGGCGTAGCAAGTGCTGAAGAAAAAGGTAACACAATTAAGTCATTTGATTATTTAAAAGTGGATGAACAGAATGTTACTTCATTTGCAAAATTAAGTGATCAGGATAAGAAAGACATCCAAATTACTATGGTATTACCAGAGCAAAATGAAAATGGAGATTGGCTAGCTTATGGTTTTACTAGTAGAGAAACATTGGATGCTTATATTGAAAAGGATAAAAAAGTACTTAAAAATAAAATTAATCCTTTAGGTAGTGGTGCTGGTAGTACTGATTTTTATGAACATAAAGATAAAGGTGGCCAATATATTTACTGGAGTAGCGGCTTTAAAAACTTACCATCTAGCTGGAACGACAGAATTTCTTCTGTAAGTACAGCGTCACCTTCTGCAAGTTATTCAACGACACTTTGGGAGCATACTTCTACACAAGGATATGGAAAAGGTGTTTTATTTAAACACGCTGATTGGTATGGTAAAACTGCTAATTTAGCTGCTGATTGGAACGATATAACTTCAGCTATTGAAATTAAATAGTAAAAATTCAAACCACTATTCTCTCATTCATTTAGAGAATAGTGGTTTATTATATTTTCATTTAAACATGTACAGCATGTCCTATCGCCTGCAATAAAGCTTCATGAATTGCCTCAGATAAAGTTGGATGTGCTGCAATATAACCTCTCATAATATCAGCGGTAACTTCTGTATGAATCATTACGGTGCCTTGACCAATTAGTTCAGTTGCACGAGGACCGATAATAGAAATCCCTACAATTTCTTGATATTTAGGTTCCACAATGACTTTTACTTTCCCCATTTGTTCTCCTAAAATAAGAGCTTTTCCATTCGCTGTAAAAGGAAATTCTCCGATAATAATATCACCATATTGTTCTCTTGCACCTTTTTCACTTAAACCGACGCTAGCTATTTCTGGAGCTGTGTATATACAACGAGGCACAGCACGATAGTTTACTTTCACATCTTCTCCGCTCGCATGTAATGCCGCTGTCGTTCCTTCATGAAAGGCTACGTGAGCAAGCTGTATTCCTCCAATAATATCACCGGCTGCGTAAATATGTGATACGTTCGTTTGCATATGCTCATTTACAGTAATCCCTTTATTTGAAAATTGAACTCCTGCTTTTTCTAATCCTAAATCTTGTACACGAGGTTTTCTACCAACAGAAACGAGAACAAATTCTGGAGTTACTTCGTGCATACTTCCTTCGTATTCAAACGAAGCCTGTTTCTTATAATTGTTTAATCCTTTTAAAGCTGCTCCTGTGAAAATTTCTACACCATCTTTTTCTAGTTTCTCTCTTAAAATGCTTGCGATATCTTCATCCTCACCAGGTAGTAATTGCGGTGCCATTTCAACAATCATTACTTTCGTTCCAAGACGACTATATATACTGGCAAATTCGCAACCTATTACGCCACCGCCAACAATAAGTAATGAAGCTGGTATGTTTTCAAGAGACATCGCATGACTACTATTTAAAATCCATTTCCCGTCGAATGGAGCAAAAGGTAATTCAGTAGGTTCTGAACCTGCCGCTATAATGAATTGTTCAACATCCACTATCGCTTCCTTATTCCTCTGCGTAACTCGTAGACGATGATCCGTTTCAAATTTCCCTTTCCCCTTTATAACTTTAATTTTATTTTTCTTCATTAAATATTGTATTCCTTGTACGAGCTGCACAACAATTTGTGATTTTCTCGTCTGTATTTGATTCCAATCAATTGATATACTTTGTTTGTCTACTAGTACACCAAAACGTTGAGCATGATAAACAATATTGTATACATCAGCACTTTCTAACAAAGATTTCGTAGGCATGCACCCGACATTTAAACAAGTTCCACCAAGATCAGCTTCATCAATAAGAGTAACATCTTTCCCAGTTTGAGCTGCGGTAATTGCCGCCACATATCCAGCAGGTCCGCCTCCAATAACCACTAATTTATTCATTCTCTCACCTTCTCTTTATAAAAGAATTGTTACAGGTTGTTCTAAGTATTGTTTAATTGTGCGTAAAAATGCAGCTGCTGGTGCACCATCTAATACACGATGATCGAATGTTAAACTTAAAGGTAACATACTACCTTTTTTTATTTTCTTTCCTTTATATACTGGAACATGTTCAATTGCACCTACACCTAAAATACCAGTTTCAGGTGTATTTAATACTGGCGTAAAATATTCGATACCAAAGCTTCCTAAATTACTAATTGTAAATGTCGTTCCTTGCATATTATCACTATTTAAACTACCTGCTCGTGCCTTTTGTGCCACATTTTTAATCTCTTTAGATAACTCTACTAAAGATAGATTATTTGCAAAGCGAATAGCCGGAACGACTAAGCCGTTTTCTAACGCTACTGCCATACCTAAATGAACATGTTCAAATTGATGGATTGCATCATCTATATAAGCGCTGTTCATTTCCTTATGCTCCTGAAGCGCTAATACAACAGCACGAGCAACCAAATCAGTAATGGTTAGTTTGTTATCGTACCGTTTTTGTACAACTTCCGCTATTTCTTTATGTAAAGCAACTAAATCCGTAACATCTACTTTCATCGTTAATGTCAATTGTGCGCTATTTTGGAGGCTTACTTGCATACGATTTGCAATTGTTTTCCGCATACCGGTAATAGGAATTACTTTACTTTCTTCTTTTACAAACATTTCTGGGATAGCAACTTTTTCTTCAAGTACTTTTAATACATCTGCCTTTGTAATTCTCCCACCAGGACCTGTTCCTATTAATGTGGAAATTTCAAGATTTTCAACTGTTGCCATTTTCTTTGCTACAGGAGATATTTTTATTCTTTGTTTCTTTGATCTTTCTTCCGCGTACGGTTCAGGATGTTGTACATTTTGAGGTTCTACTTTCGGTATTGATTCTTCTGTAGCATTTACGGTTTCATTTACCGATACCTGTTCATTTGGTTTTCCGATGTAACATATTACAGTACCAGGTGGAACTCCTTCATCTTCACTTACAGTTATATCCAGTACCGTTCCATCAGCGGGTGCTTCTATTTCTGTTTCGATTTTTTCAGAATTAATACTAGCAATTAATTCACCTTTTGCTACATTATCACCAGCTTTAATATTCCAACTCGTAATAATACCTTCTTTCATCGCCATTCCTAATTTCGGCATTACAACTTCTACAGCCATATTTCTCTCTCCCTTCTCATCGTTTCATTACACATTCAATAAAGAACGGTCCCCAATCATTTCTGATACAGTTTCAATTACTTTCTCTGGCGTTGGTAAATATAGTTTTTCAAGTGGTGGTGAGAACGGAACTGGTGTATGTGGTGCTGTAATTCGTTTAATAGGTGCATCTAATAAATCGAACCCTTTATCCGCTACAATTGCTGCAATGTCTGTTGCGATACTACATCTTGGGTTTGCTTCATCAATAACGATAAGACGATTTGTTTTTTCAACAGATGCTAAAATTGTATCTTCGTCAAGCGGTGATAAAGAGCGTGGATCAATAACTTCTACCTCAAGTCCTTTTTTCGATAATTGCTCCGCAGCCGCAAGCGCAGTATGAACTTGCTTCCCAATTGCGACAATCGTTATATGAGAGCCTTCCCGTTTAATATCTGCTTTTCCTAAAGGGATTGTATAATATCCTTCTGGCACTTCACCTTTCATATTGTAAAGTGTTTTATCTTCAAAGAAGATTACTGGATCATCATCTTCAATTGCCGCTAATAATAAGCCTTTTGCATCATACGGGGTGGACGGAACGATAACTTTAATACCTGGAATGCTCGTAAATAACGCGTATAAACTTTGAGAATGCTGAGCTGCTGCGCTAAATCCAGCACCATGCATCGTTCGAATTGTAACTGGTACTTTTGCTTTTCCACCAAACATGTAACGGAATTTTGCACCTTGGTTTAAAACTTGATCAAGACAACTACCGATAAAATCATTAAACATTAATTCAGCGATCGGACGTAATCCCGTTGCCGCCGCTGCCATCGCAGCTCCCATATAACCAGCTTCAGAAATTGGTGTATCTAAAATACGATTTCGGCCAAATTCTTGTACAAGCCCTTTCGTAACGCCAAGAACACCGCCCCACGCTTCATCATCTTGTAAATGATCAACTTGTGCACCACCCGCAACGTCTTCACCTATTAAAATTACATTTTCATCACGGTGCATTGATATTTTCATCGCTTCATTGATAGCAGTTGACATACTTACTGTTCTAGTCATTATTTTTCACCCTCCTCTTATTTGTAAGAAACGTATACATCTTTTAATAATTCTTCATCCTCTGGATATGGACTATTTTCACTAAAATCAATTGATCGTTGCACTGCTTCGTCTACTGCTTTTTCCATATCAACAAGTTCAGATTCCGTTAATAAACCTTCATGAATTAAATGCTTACGGAAATTCACAATCGCATCTTTTTCATTTAAATGTTCTTCTTTTTCTTCTGAGGTTTTATACGTTTGTGCTTCCCCTTCGAAATGGCCGTAATTACGATATGTCATACATTCAATTAAAGTTGGGCCACCGCCATTACGTGCACGTTCAACAGCCTCTTCCGCTGCTTTATATACCGCTAGTAAATCTTTTCCATCTACTTGAACTCCCGGAATGTTATATGCTTTTGCACGATCAGCAATAGAATCACAACTTGAAGCATATTCAAATGTAGTTGCTTCACCGTAACCATTATTTTCAGCGATAAAAATAACTGGTAACTTCCAAATCGCCGCTAAATTAACCCCTTCATGGAATGTTCCTTCATTATTTGCTCCGTCACCGAAGAAGCAAACACTTACATCTTTCGTTCCTTTATATTTAGCTGTTAATGCTGAACCGCAAGCAAGTGGGAAACCCCCGCCTACAATGCCATTCGCACCAAGCATTCCTTTATCTAAATCGGCAATATGCATGGAACCGCCTTTACCTTTACATAATCCTGTCGCTTTCCCGAAAAGTTCAGCCATCATACCATTTAAATCACAACCTTTTGCAATACAATGTCCGTGACCTCTATGTGTACTTGTAATACTGTCACTATCCGTTAAGTGGGCACATACACCAACTGCTACCGCTTCTTCTCCAGCATATAAATGAACGAAACCTGGTAAAACACCTTGCGCGAACAATTCATGTACCTTATCTTCAAATTTACGAATCTCTAACATTTTTTCATACATCCAGCGAGCTTGTTCTTTCGTAATTTCATTCCCTTTACTTTCAGTTGTTTTTAACATGTCCAGCCCTCCTATTTTCTTGTTCATCTATTATATTGCAAGAAGCGTGCCAAATTCTAACCTTGATTTAATAGACTTTCTCTTCTTTTTAAAAATAAAAAAGTGGACAAAGCGAGACAGCTGTCTCGTTTTGTCCACTTTTGTTCACCTTACTAGAGAATCATTCGCTTATTCACTATCAAAACTTTTTTGTAGTTTCCGGATGTAAATAATTTGACCAATATGATACGCATTATGAGTAGTTACATTACCTAGCACTTCCCACCACTTCGCGGATACAGGAAATCCAACTACATCACTTTCAACCTTGTCTTCATTAATGAGATTTTGCCATTGTAACAATTTCTCTAATAATTTTTCCCTTAACTCTTCGAATGTTTGATTATCTGATAGCATAAAGCTTTTGTTATTGTCACCAATAGCGGGTACCGCATTAACATTTGATTCTTTATACCTAGTTTGCCACGTTGAGTTCCAATACAGTAAATGTTGTACAATTTCTGCTATACTATTACTCTCTTCATTCGGTTTCCAGAAAGCTTCTCTCTCTGATAAATCCTTCACTGCATCTGAAAATGGCATATACCAACTAGGATCATTCGCATTTGCTAACAACTGATCTGCTAATACGTCTTTCACATGGACCATTTTTTTTCCCTCATTTCATTGGCTTATATAATACTTACTTCTCTATATACGCTGAGTCTACACAATTCCCTTTTTAAATCATTCCAATACATATATAAATGAAAAAACTAAAGCACTTTATCATATAATCTTATTAAAACAACATGTATCATTAATAGATTTTATTCCTATAACTCGTTATGATAAAAGAAAAAGAAAGCGAGCGACCAATGAATAAAAAAATCGCGGTTATTACAGGAGCATCAAGTGGATTCGGACTATTAACGACACTTGAACTAGCAAAAAAAGACTATATTGTCATTGCTACAATGCGAAACCTTGAAAAACAAGTAAACTTACTATCTCAAGCTACTAAACTAAACTTACAACAAAACATAAAAATTCAACAATTAGATGTAACAAATCAAAACTCTATACATAACTTCCAAGTGTTTTTAAAAGAAATTAATAGAGTAGACCTCCTTATAAACAATGCAGGATATGCAAATGGAGGATTTGTAGAAGAAATTCTAGTAGAGGAATATCGTAAACAATTTGAAACGAATCTTTTTGGCGCTATATCAATCACTCAGCTTGTTTTACCATATATGAGAGAACAAAAAAGTGGAAAAATCATTAATATAAGCAGCATTAGCGGCCAAGTTGGATTCCCTGGTTTATCTCCTTATGTATCTTCAAAATATGCATTAGAAGGCTGGAGTGAATCCCTTCGCTTAGAAGTAAAACCTTTCGGAATTGATGTTGCTTTACTTGAACCAGGTTCTTATAACACAAACATATGGGAGGTTGGTAAACAACTAGCTGAAAACCAATCTGGTACAACATCTCCTTACAAAGAATATATGGATAAAATACAAAAACATATTAATAGCGGTAGTGATACATTTGGTAATCCGATAGATGTTGCTAATAAAATCGTTGAAATTGCTGAAGCAAAGCGTACTAATTTACGATATCCAATTGGAAAAGGTGTAAAATTTATGATTTTTGCGAAGAAGATTCTTCCTTGGAGATTGTGGGAATTTCTTGTTTTGAGGAGTTTTAGGAAGATGTAAATAAAAAGAGTAGCTATCAAGATAAATAATGGTAGCTACCCTTATTAAATATTCATCATTAAAAACCCAAACGATATCAATATGTAGAAAGAGGATCAAAATAAAACAACATTGAAACCATAAAAACAAATGCAAAGAATCCAATTATAGAAAGAATATATTCCTTTGTCTCTCTGTTATACTTCCATTCCATCCATACGCGTAATAAGGAAATTGCTCCAAAATAAATAAGTACAACAATTCCTATATTAGCATTTTCTGCTTTGAACAGATAAATAAAACTTAATATAAGATATACGATAAAAAGACCTATTTCTAATTTTACATGTAAACTATTTACATGCTTATATATCCAAACATTGCCCTTTGGCATATTTAATTTTCTTCTTAAAAACTTTTCTAAAAAATATCCTCCAATTATCATACTAATAACTATAATCCAAATAGTAGAGTTGCCCATTGCATTCCCTCCTATTAAATTAATTATATTTTTAATAAAGTAGACTATATAATTTTTCCATGTTTCGATAATGTTTTCATTTTCTTTATGCTTAAGTAGTAGTTTTATCAAGACATGTTTTATGTATTGTACAACAACAATCTATTTCTCATCCTTTTTGTTTCAGGATGTTTAACTTTTTTCTTGCTATTCTTTCATAATCGAATATGGATAGTACCTATAAAATTAATAGAGCCATTTTTATAATTGACGGACCCCCCTCCTTTTATTTTCTCCGGCTGATCACTCGGATACGTAGCATTCTTTTTATTTTCAACATCCCAACTAATAATTGTTGCACTATCTCGCCCCAATTGATGATGCACGTGTTCTAAAACATTGTGAACATTTTCTTTAAGCTCTATCTTATTTTCATTCATATCGTTATACAGATTTAATGGCGTTTCATAACGACGTTCCCCACATTCTAATACCCCATCTGTCACCATTACAATTCGATTGTTGCCAGTACGTAATTCACGAATTCCTGATGAATAGCAAGGTACAGGTAATTCAAATGTATTTACATTGCCAATCCATTCGTAAAAATGACGTTGATTTAGTGCGTATTGCCCTAATTTATGTAATTCATCATGAAATACATAAACGAGACAGTCTCCAATAGATAGCCACCATATATAGTTTTCTTTTCTTACACATAGTAAAAAAGCTGTTTCACCTTTAACTCTTTTGCACTTTTCTTTAAATGAGGAGGATTGAAAAATTGTAAGTATATGATTTGCAACTGATTGAAAAACTGTTTCAATTCGTTCATTCATCATTATTTTTATATTTTCATATTCTTTTTCGATTGTATGTATAACTAAATCAACACTTTCTGCGCTATTATGCCCGTCTAAAATAGCTGCAAATTCCCAATCATCATTTGACCAAACTAACGCACCGTCTTCATTCTTTTTTGCTCCGGCACTTATATTCCCACCGTATTTACCAAGTACAATGTCATCATATTGCTTAACTGAGATTTCCCCTAAACACATTTCCGTATTTCCAACCCATGAATATTGGTTATTATTTGTTGTATGCATACTCATTTACCATATACTTTCGTATTCTTTCACATAGTTTTTTAATTTCTTCAGAACCTCCATATGGTGCACCAGTCCAATTTGCTACTTCAGTAGGCGACCAAAATTCTCTTGGTGTATCCGGATAACGGGGAATAATATGCATATGTAAATGCGGTACACCATTACCCGAAACAAACGTGTAAATATGTTCTGCACCTTCGTTTTCTGTTAGCGCTTTACTTATTCTACTTGTTATAAGTCCAAATGCTTTCGCCTCATCTTCATTTAATTCAGCAAGACCAGGTACATGTCTTTTTATATCAATCATTACGTAACCGAGATATGTTTCTTCTGTATCCCAATGGACATGTCCAACGTATATAAGATCGTCTTCATAAATAGCGTCACCTGGAACTATAATGTTTCCTTTATGTTTTTCACAAATGAAGCAGTTTTGTTCTGCTGGATTGTATATTGACATATCCATCACCATCCTTTTTATATATAATATCATAAAAAAAGGAAAAAACAGGTTTTTTATTCCGAAAATTCAATCTTTTTAATTAGGAATTTTTACATTATTTCATTTTAATAATTTGCACCTCATTCCTTCTTCAAAACCGCAATCCCCATTCCAATTACAATCCCAATCGCAATTCCAATTACTACATTATCAGTAAATAAGCCAGGTACTACGCCGATTACAACGCCTATAGCGACACCAATTGTCATTGCATTATTTCTTTTTTTATTATTAGCCAAAATAGCATCTCCTCTCATCATTTCTCCCAATATAATATTTACATGAATGTTGCTATTTCCTAATATATTTTCTATCCCACTTGAAAATTTCCAAAAAATGTACTTTATTACTTTTCCATTCCCCCTATTTAATCCTCTTTATATGAAAGAATTTTCAAGTCACCATTACATCTACATAGGCATTTACTATAAGAAAGATCAGTTATTCATTGAAGGAGGAACGATTCAAATGTATCCTCATTGGAATCCAAATATAAATCAACAATATGCTTACTCCCCCCATCCCGTAAGAAATACACTGCATCACGATTCTCAATATATGATGCAGCGCATCGCAAGTCTTGAAAGCCAATTAGCGAAATTAATCTCATTAATCGAAGAAAATAATCAATTAATAAAATCAATGGAACAAGAAAAAAATCAAGTTTGTGCACCAGCTGGCGGTTCTGTTATTGTTCGTATGTAATCTTTTCGAACAAAAAACACACTTTGTATAATAAAGTGTGTTTTTTTTTGTTATTTTCTTTTTTGGTGAAATCCTTGTGTAATGCGGTCTAATATAATCGCGATGACAACAATGGCTAGTCCCGCTTCAAATCCCATTCCGATATTAACTTGTGTTACAGAACGGTACACATCTACTCCTAGTCCTGGTGCTCCTACAAGTGACGCTGTTACAACCATCGATAACGAAAGCATAATACTTTGATTCACTCCGGCCATGATCGTCCCAGTTGCGAGTGGTAATTGTACTTTAAATAGTTTTTGTGATGCTGTGGATCCAAATGCATTCGCTGCTTCAATTAAATCTTCCGGAACTTGTCTAATTCCTAAGTCTGTAAATCTGATTGTTGGTGGCATCGCAAAGATTACTGATGCAATTATGCCAGGTACTACACCTACTCCGAAAAATGTAATCGCTGGTATGAGATATACGAATGCGGGCATTGTTTGCATAAAATCTAATGTTGGTTTTAAAAACTTTGAGAAACGCTCATTTTGAGATGCTAAAATACCGATTGGAATTCCGACAATAATCGAAATAATAACAGACGTAAGTACGAGCGCTAATGTTTGCATCGTTTGTGCCCAATAGTTAATATTTAAAATAAATAACAATCCGATGAGTGTAAAAATAACTAAAGATAATTTTCTCGTTGTGTACCAAATGAGGAAACATAGTATAATAATCATCAATATAGCTGGTATTATTGTTAAAAAATTAGTGAGTAAATCAACGAATCCACCGATAATATAAGAGAATCCTCGGAACAAGCCTTCAAAGTTCTCATATAAACTTGCAACAAACGAGTCGACCCATTCCCCTAATGGAATACGCGGTATACTATTCATCGTCTTTCACCTCTTCCTCAATGTTACCTGCAAGAGCTTGAATGACACTTTCACGTTTAATAATTCCTCTTAACCTTTTCTTCTCATCAATAACGGGTAACGGATATTTCATCTCTGCCATTTTTGCATACGTCTCTTCAAGTAAAGTATCTAAATAAACGTGCGGAATATCGTTAAGTAATAAATCAGCAATCGGCCACTGTTTTTGTACTGCTTTACTTGCATCATCTGCGGTTAATATACCTAAAAACTCATACTTTTTGTTTACAACATATACTGTAGAAACGCCCGCATTTCTCATAATTTGCAGTGCCACACGAGGTCCACGGTCAATTAATAAAGTCTCCGGTCGTTTTAATATAGACTCCGCCGTAATTACTTTTCCTAAATTCACATCCGCAACAAATTTCTCTACAAATTCATTAGCAGGGCTCATCATAATTTCTTCAGGCGTTCCAATTTGAACAATTTCTCCATCTTTCATTAATGCAATACGATCTCCAATTCGAAGTGCTTCATCTAAATCATGAGTAATAAATATTATTGTTTTCTCCATTTTATCTTGTAGCTCTAACAATTCATCTTGCATTTCTTTTCGAATAAGCGGATCTAATGCACTAAATGATTCATCCATAAGTAAAACATCCGGATCATTCGTAAGCGCTCTCGCAATACCAACTCGCTGTTGCATCCCACCACTAAGTTGACTTGGATAATTGTCTTTATGATGATCGAGTCCCACTAACTTAAGTGACTCTAACGCTTTTTTCTCTCGTTCTTCTACTGGAACTCCTTGTATTTCTAATCCGTATGCAACATTTTGTAAAACAGTACGATGCGGAAATAGAGCAAACTTCTGAAACACCATACTCATTTTCGTTCTTCTTACTCTTCGTAATTCCTCTTTCCCCATAGTTGCGATGTCTTCACCATCTATGTAAATATGACCTGCGGTTGGCTTAATTAATTGATTTAGCATGCGTACTAACGTTGATTTCCCGCTACCCGACAGCCCCATAATAACGAATATTTCTCCAGAGAATACTTCAAACGTTGCCTTTTTCACACCAACATTCATTCCGGTCTCTTTTAAAATTTCGGATTTGCTTTTTCCTTCTTTTAATAAGGAAAGGGCTCTTTGCGGGTGTTTCCCAAATACTTTTGTTACGTTTTCAACACGCACCTTTGTATTATCCATGTCACTACTCCTTTTCTACCCATCTATTTACATAGTGTTGCGATTTTACAAAGAAATATTACATAAAAATGACATTCATAAGATTTCTTTAAAATTCTCGTTTCCGTTCATAATAAGAATGCTTACTTATACATTTAATTAAAAAGGCAAACGTTTCTTAGGAGGTTTTCAATGAGAAAGAAAATATGGCTTATATGCCTTGCATTATTTATTACTATGATTTTCACCTCATGTAATGCAACAAATGCAAATTCGAAAGGAAAAATTAAACTTGGTGTAACAAGTTGGAAAGAAAATATTGCAACTGCAAACATGTGGAAAGTGTTATTAGAACAAAAAGGCTACAAAGTTGAACTCATGTATTTAGAAAAAGCGGCAATTTGGACTGGTGTCGCTCGTGGTGATGTTGATGCAAATTTAGAAGTATGGCTGCCTGTTACGGATAAACCATTAAATGATCGATATAAAAATGACATTGTCTTAAAATCAAAATGGTATGAAGGTACAGGGCTTGGCCTTGTCGTTCCTTCTTATTTGAAAAACATAAACAGTATCGAGGATTTAAATGCACATAAAGATGAACTAGATAACAAAATCGTCGGAATCGAACCTGGCAGCAGCCTAATGAATTTAACAAATAAGGCGATGAAAGAATATGATATTAAACTAAAACTTGTCCAATCTTCAGAAGCTGCGATGATGAGTGAATTAAAAAAGGCATATACGAAAAAGAAACCAATCGCTGTTACGCTTTGGAATCCTCATTGGGGTTTTTCAGAATTTGATTTAAAATATTTAAAAGACCCTAAGAAAGTATATGGTGAAAAAGATGACATTTATTACTCCGTTCGTAAAGGTTTCGAAAAAGATCATCCGGATATTGTGAAATACTTTGATAAATGGAAAATGAACGATGAGCAACTTGGTACATTAATGGTCATGTTAAATAAAACGAAAGATCCAGAAGAAGCAGCACGAAAATGGATTGAAAAGAATCAATCGTTAGTTGATGAATGGATAAAAGATTAATAAAACAGGCTAGAGAATTCGCATATTCTCTAGCCTGTTTTATCTTATTTTTTCGTAACAACATCATCTACAATCCCATATTCCTTCGCTTCTTCTGCAGTCATAAAATAATCTCTTTCTGTATCATGTGCTACCCTTTCAATCGGTTGCCCTGTTTTTTCTGCAATCATTTTATTAATATCATGCTTTAGCTTTAAAATTCTTTTTGCTGTTATTTCGATTTCAGTTGCCTGCCCTTGCGCACCACCAAGCGGTTGATGAATCATAATTTCACTGTTAGGCAATGCAAATCGTTTTCCTTTTGCACCTGATAAGAGTAACAACGCACCAAATGATGCTGCAAATCCCATACAAAGTGTTTGCACGTCTGGTTTAATTAAGTTCATTGTATCTAATATTGCAAAACCTGCTGTCGTTGATCCGCCTGGGCTATTAATGTATAAATATATATCTTTCTCTGCATCTTCCGCTTCTAGAAATAATAATTGAGCTACAACACTACTCGCTACTTGATCGTTAATTTCTGAACCGATAATAATAATTCGGTCTTTTAATAACCTTGAATATATATCATAGGAACGTTCTCCTAATTTCGTTTGCTCTACTACATATGGAATTGCATTCATTTTAAATCCCTCCAATAATTGTTATGCCGCACAAAGCATACAACTGTAGGAAGAAGGGTTTTTCGCACTGAATAATAAGACAGGTTGTTTAGTTGGTAACTTCGTAAAATCTATTGTTGGAAGAAGCTTAGTTAACAATTCCGGCCTTTCTTCACGAATAGACGTTACAACAATATCAATATCTTCTGTGAATTCAACGATTTCTAGCCCTTCTTCACTTACAGTTTTCAGCCTATTTCTACTCCGAAATAAAGAAGCTTTCACTGCTCCTTCCGATACAGAACATACTTTAGCGATATCAGCGATACTATATTGAAAAACATCCTTTAATAATAAAATTGTGGATTGTTGTACATTTAATGAAGATAATACTTTCCCTACCATTTCATGCAAATCTGCAATTTTTTCATGTGGTTCTTCGAAAGTAATTTGTTCCCTTATTTTTTCATGAACTGATTTTGACTTTATCTGGTCTAACCAACGATTTCTAGCTATTTTATATACAAGTGTCATGCAAATATCTTTATTACTATATTTTTGAAGAACTTTACAAACTGTTTCTTGGGCGAGATCTTCCCCATCCCATCTGTTTTTCGTTAAAAACGTACAATACCTTTTTAACTCTGCATAATTTTCAATCAAAAAATTTATATTTGAATGATTCATATCGATATGTTTCTTAAACAATTGCGTTACTTTTGTGCACAAAATAACCACTCCTTTTCAGCGCTTACTTAATAAACGATTGATGAAACAAAAAAGTTACGGGACTTAAAAAAAAATAATGTTTATATTCAATAATTCGCGGTCATAAATATGTTATGTACAATTTTACGTGAGGAGGAACAAATTTGCCAAAATTAACAATTGAAGGTGCTGGCACTTTTGATGTGAAAGAAGGAACAAAGTTAGTATTAGCAATTGAAGATAACGGTGTAAACATTCTTCATCGTTGTGGTGGAAATGCACGTTGCACAACTTGCAGAGTAGAAATTATAGCGGGTGATTTCTGTGAAGCGAGTGCGAATGAAAAAAATGCGATGACAGAAAAAGGGATTGAAGATCATTTACGATTATCTTGTCAAATGCGTGTACATAAAGATATAGTCGTTCGTCCGGTACTTACAGTTGAAAATTCAGGATTAGCTACCGGTCCACGCCCAGCGGAGTAAAATGATGAATTTAAAACAACTTGTTGGCGAATATGCTGCTAACTTTGTAAAAGATGGAATGAACATTGGACTAGGCACAGGATCTACCGTATATTGGACGATACAAAAATTAGGTCAACTTGTACAAGACGGGCTATACTTTCAAGCTGTACCAACATCAAAGGAAACTGAAGCTTTAGCAAAGCAACTAAACATCCCGCTGATTTTTTTAAATAACGTACAAAGTCTTGATCTTACAATTGATGGAGCGGATGAAATTGATTCCGATTTACAGCTTATAAAAGGCGGCGGTGGCGCATTACTTCGTGAGAAAATTGTTGCCTCCTCCTCTAAAGAACTCATTATTATTGCTGATGAATCAAAACTTGTGGCTCGTTTAGGTAATTTCCCATTGCCTGTTGAAATTATCCCTTTTTCATGGAAACAAACCGAAAGTAAAATTCAATCTTTAGGGTGTCAAACAACGTTACGTATAAAAAATAATGGAACCTTTATTACCGATAATAATAACATGATTATCGATTGTATATTTCCTAATCATATATCTAATCCTGCTAATTTACACGAACAATTAAAAATGATTACTGGTGTAGTTGATTCAGGATTGTTTATAAATATGACAAAGAAAGCGATTATCGGTACTAAAAACGGGATAAAGGAACTATAATGAAAGCTGACTTTTTAAAGTCGGCTTTTTATTATTTTCTTCTTCTCTTTATAGGTATTTATTATGATATACTATGAAAACAAAAGCTGATTACACTAGAAAGGACTGAACAATTTGCAATCCAAACTCATAACAGAACTTACAGATTTAGAAACTGCCTTTCACATTCGAAAAGAAGTATTTATAAAAGAACAAGGTGTCCCTCTTGAAGATGAATTCGATACATTTGATGAAATTGGTGAAGAATGTAAACATATTTTAGTTTATTATAATGAACTTCCTGTAGGTACAGGTCGTATACGATTTGTTGATGGTGCCGGAAAATTAGAACGCATTTGTATTTTAAAAGATTATCGTACATACGGATTAGGTAAAGTAATTATTCAAACGTTAGAAGAAATTGCCCGTAGTAAAAAAGCTACAAAAGTGAAACTACACGGGCAAACACAAGCTGAAGGATTTTATAAAAAATTAAACTATCAAACTTCTTCCAATGTATTTATGGAAGATGGCATTCCACATATACTTATGACGAAAGTATTATCATAATAGAAAGGTTACTATATGAATTTACATGAAGTATTCTTATAGTAACCTTTTTTGTATCTTATTCGTTTTGAATTATTTTTGGTGGATATTCTAATATCATATCTATAAACCTTCAATTTGCTGGCAGTATAATGTTCCTACCGCTTTCGAGTTATTAAAACCAACGACCCGCAAGATGAAATTCTTGTACAAAAAATTTAATCCCCATGTATTGAGAGTCATACATTCATGTACCTAATAGTGACTTCTATATAAAATTAAAAATTGATACTATTACACCTACCCCTGTATTGCTGGCCAATTTCAAAATTTTTCAAGAGGACTATTTATATAGTTTTTATAATATATAACCTTTACAATTATTTAGATTGCATGATTTGGAATGCGGTATGCTATATTTTTTTCTTTAATGGTATTTGAACCCTCTGAATAAAGATCTATATCCCGTCAATATTCTCCTGTTTTCTCTTTAAAAACCTACCAAGTAGTTTGCTAATTCGGCTAGCTGCTTTTTTTCTATATAAAATTAAAAATTATCCGTAATAGTAACACTTCTGCACTTTGTACTATAAATTTTCATATATTGTATTATGCTTGTCCAAAACGTGAGATTATTACTTACGTTATCTAAATGAAAGAAAGGAGTGAAAATATGCTCTCATCTAGTCGTAAATTCACGCACTTTAATTGTGGTGCACAAGCCCCTAGTACACTACCTGCCCTTGGTTTTGCTTTCAATGCTACTTCACCTCAATTTGCAACATTATTCACCCCACTACTATTACCTAGTACAGGGCCAAATCCTAATATTACCGTTCCCGTAATAAATGATACAATTAGTATTGGAACTGGTATTAGAATTCAAATAGCTGGTATATATCAAATTAGTTATACACTAACAATTAGCCTTGATAATGTTCCCGTAGCACCGGAAGCAGCACGATTTTTCTTGACACTAAACTCATCAACTAATATTATTGCAGGATCTGGAACCGCAGTCCGTTCTAATATTTTTGGCACTGGTGAAGTTGATGTATCCAGTGGTGTCATTCTCATTAACTTAAACCCTGGTGATTTAATTCAAATTGTACCCGTTGAAGTAATTGGTACTGTAGACATTCGTTCGGCAGCGTTAACGGTTGCACAAATTCGGTAATAAAAACGCAATGTGAGCCGAAATATATTATTATAGATTCGACACACATTTATATTAAATAAGCATATTTTATTGTATGGTGACTATTTAGTCATACAAATTTAAAGCTTTCATAGGAGCACACTTTAATGTGTGCTTTATTTTTACTTAAAAACTAAAACATTCTCAAATTATATACATATCAAATAGCGTTTTCAATTATTTACGATAGCGGATGTTAACCTTTTGTACAAGCACTTTTTCCTTTTGTTTAATAATATATATTGATATCTCAAAGAAAGGAGAGTAACATAAGTATGGCAAATTATTTTTATAAAGATGGTAAAAAATATTATAAAAAACAATCACATTCGGACGATCAAAAAAATAACTGTTTTATTGAAACCCATACAATTGCTGGTTCTGCAGAAAATGCAAATGGAAATATACCTGTATCTGTTTTCCTTGAAACCACTGCTCCACAAACTGTATTCGAGGATTTTACAAACAATCATAATAAAACATTAATTCAGTTATTCGTCGTCGGCATGAGTGCACCCGTTCAAGTAACTATTCTCACAAGAAAATCTAGCCGCCCAATTACTACAACATTACAACCTGTTCAAACAAAAATATTTCAAGTTGAAGATTTTCAAAGTCTTACTCTTACAAAACAGGAAGGTTCTACTAGTATAGTTAGTTTATTTGTCCAAAAAACATTTTGTATTTGCTGTAACGAGAATAACGATTCATGTGATGAATATTATCAAGATTGCAATTAATAGATTCACTCACCAGAAGAACCCCTTTTATAAAGGGTTCTTTTTTTCACTCACCACATTTTTAAAAACATTTTAGAATCATACTCAACGATTTTTCTATACATTTCTCATTTCTCCTTTTTTATTATATTAACGCTTTTGTTTAATTACGGGACTTATCATCATTTAATGGAGGAAAGTAAAATTTATAAAAAAGACGACGCTGAATACGTCGTCTTTTTTATAAGCAGAAAAGTGAATTCTCAAGCTTCCTTTTTTTGCATCAAAGCCCATTATCTTTTATTTCATTTTGAGGTAAAACTTACACTGCTCTCCATAAGGATAAAGCATAAATCCAGTTTGGATCCCCATTTCCTTGATGATTTTGTACGGCTTCATACACTTTTCCTTCGTATAGGACTCTATCACCCTTTTTATACGCTTTCTTTGCATCCCACTCTCCATATGAAACGCTTTCAGTTTTTGTAGTAATTGTGAATATATCACTTTGTACGGATTCATTTCCAGCTACATCAACAGCTTTCACTACATATTTATAAGTCTTATTAGCGAGTAAATTATTATCCATATAAGAAGTCGTATTAGATGTTGCGATTTTTTTCATTGTTCCTTCTATTTCTCTATAAATATCGTAATGGTCTACACCAACATTATCGTCAGATGGACTCCACATTAGGTCCACACTTGACGCTGTCGTTCCCATACTATGTAATCCTTTTGGTTGTGTTGGTGCTTCTGTATCAGGAGCCTCAACTGTTGTTTTTGCTGTAAGCGCTGTACTTTCTTTCGATACATTGCCAGCTGCGTCAATTGCTTTTACAGTATAAGAGTATTCTGTACTTGGTTGTAATTTCTTATCAATAAAATGAGTGCCTGGTACGGTGTCAATCATCTCTCCGTTACGGAAGATTTGATACCCTTTTACTCCTACATTATCCGTAGAAGTGTTCCATGTTAGTTCTATACTATTCGCTGTTACTTTTTGTGTCTGAATTCCATTTGGAATACTTGGCGCTTCTGTGTCTGGTTTCACATTATTGATGAGATTTACATCAATTACATTATAGAACGCATTTGCTGTATCAGCTACATCCCATACAGCTAAAATCACATGGTAGCCACTACGATCCGTAGGTACATTGATTTTGTGTGCTACATTATTTGAAGCTGCGGAACCATCATGTTGTACAGTTCCAATTGGCTCAAAGTCTGCTCTTGTTAGTGCTTTATTTGGATTCCAGCCTATTTTAGTAATGTAGTAGTGCCATTTGCTTGTTAAATGTGGCGCTGTAAACTTCCAAGTAAACGTATTTTCTCCGCCAGTGATTGTATTTTTAAACCAACGATCCGCTGTTTGTTGATCCAAAATACCACCAAATTTTCCGCCTGCAGAAGCGATTTGTCCATCAACTGGACCAGCTTGCGGGAATCCTTTTGGTGCTTCTAAGCTTTGTGGTTCATACATAACACTTCCGCAGTTTACATTTAGTGCACCATAAGTTGGACTACATAAAGCGGAACGGCTGCCAGGCTTTTCAACAAAACCATGCGCGTAAGCATTTTGAGGAATAAGTGTCGTGCCGATAATTCCCGCTGTTAATGCAACAGCTCCTAGACTTTTTTTGTTCATTTTCATGTTCTGTAGATGTTTTAAAATTCGATTATTCATGTTCATGTCCCCTTCTTGTTATACTTCGTAGTGTAATGTGGGCTTTGATGTAAAAGAATAACACGAGACAATATTGTAGTGATGTATGCATAAGTTATGCATACACCGTAGTAAAGAAATATTTCATTCCATTTGATATATTTCACTTACTGAATATATCATGACATAGAAATTACCTAAACACGTGCAGAAGTTGTGCAGAAACAGTGAAATTATTACTAACACATAAAACTACATCTTAAAATTATAAAGTAAAAGTTCGCAATAGCAATTATAAATCTTGTAAAAAAAGGCCATATAAAAGCATTTTGTATAAGCGGATGGATTGCACCAAGTCTTCTCGAAATATTTCTTAATCAACTTGATATGCATAGTAATGTGAGATTAAATTTTTTGAAACACCCTTCCATTTCCATATTCAATATATATCTCTATTGGGTACGTGAAATTACTTATGTATTGCGAATAATCCTTAATGTTTCAAAATAGTCTCATAAAACTTGTCATACTCTTCATAGTATTGGATTTTTAATTTTTCTATTAAACTTGTATCTGGTGAAATAATGTCAATTACGTCTGTACTTATATACAGCAAATAAGTATCGTTATAAAAAGAAATATACGCTTGCTGACCACCACTAACGACATACTTGCAATATTTATATACTTCATCTTCATTGACACCTTTAATCGTAGTAAATATGATTGTACTTTCAAGATCATCAACGTCTACTTGCGTTTCGGTCCAATTTTTAATCTTCATGAACCTTCCAATTTTTGTTTTCTCATTTACTCTCTTACTTTTACCATATGTTATATAACCGGAAGTAAATGAAACGTCAATTGTATCGGGGCTTTTAAAAAGTTCAGTCAGTAGTCCTCTTAATTTTCTCAAATTCCCCTCAAATAATTCTATATCGAATCTAATTCTATTTTTTGCCTCCACTTGAAAAAATGGTGTAGCTGTCATATCTTCAAAATTCACATTTAATACCTTCATTCTTTCCATATAATTAATTCCTCGCTTCATATAACATAAAAGTGTCTACATCATTTAATATAGACACCCTTTCACATATATAGTTTTAATACCGGCCAGTAAATTTAAAAACTTCATCAACTGCTTGCGTATACCCACCTGATTTTCGGAGAGACTCCTTCAAATTCAAAGCAGCTTCTTTATATGATGGATTACTTAATACTATTTCTACACTTTTACTAAGTTTATCCGCAGTTAATCCTTGCATTTGCAATTTAACTCCTGCTCCGAGACTCTCTACTCGCTTTGCGATTACTGGCTGATCTGCATTTTGCGGAATTACAACGAGTGGAACTCCGTTATATAGTCCTTCATGCATACTGTTCATCCCGCCATGTGTAATAAATAATTTTGTATATGTAAGTAGTTCAGTTTGCGGTACATAGTTTTTCACAATGAAGTTTTTAGGAATATCACCTAAATCACTTATTTTCGTTTTACTACCAATAGACATAACAATTGTATGTTTACTATTTTCGAATGCCTTCATACAAAGTTTATAAAAATTAATTGCTTCATTAAAAACAGTACCTAGTGAAATGTAAATCAGGCTTTGTTCTTCAATTGAAGTATAATCAAAATCTTCATTTTCCCCTTGTGCAGAAATAGATGGACCTACAAATTTAAATGTTTCATTAAACGTATTACCAAAAGGTTGGAACTCCTTAATCGTATACACAATAGTAAGCGGTGCTGGATTACAGAAAACTTCATACGGTGAATTTATTTCAACACCATATTTCCCTGCAATTTCTCTAGTTAAGTTTTGAAAATCATTATATATTCTATTCTGCACTTCCACTGGGATATTTTTAGAAAGATGGTCTAACATTTGTTTAAATGATTTTTCATCCTGCGCAAAAGATGTACAGGAATTTATGGCCGGAAGATTAAGAATTTGGGCAATTAAATGACCACAGCCAAACATAGAATCGTGGATCATGTAATCAAAATATTCTCCTTCAATTTGCTCTAAAACACTAGGTATTACAATATCTGCTGTATGTAGAAGGCCGTTTATTCTTTCCTGTAAATAATTTCGACCACCGGAAAGAAATGCTTGTATAAATTTTTGATCATCTATTGTTCGTACAGTAGCACCTGTCTTCTCAATACGCTCCCTGAAAGCCTCTATTGAAAAATAAACGACCTCTTCACCGCGAGAAATCAGTTCTTCTACAACTTGTAATGTTGGATTTATATGTCCTTCTGATCCAGCGTTAATGAATAAAATACGTGCCATTCAAAATACTCCTTACATTTTAAAATTTCTATGTTGTAAAGAGTATGGATATTTTCCATACTCTTCACGGTATTTTATGTATCATTTTCCTGCTCAATTGACCTAGCAAGCCTAAAACCGAGATCGTCTATATGAAATGTAGGATGGCTACGACGGCGACAAGTCGCACCGCAACCTCTAGCTGCTTCAGCCCAACTACCACCACGAAAAATTCGGTACGATCCGTACACTTTTTCATCATACAAATCATAGCACCATTCCCAAACGTTTCCTAACATATCATAAAGTCCCCATGCATTCGGCTCTTTTTTACCGACGTCATGAATTTGTCCAATTGAATTTTCATTATACCACGCTATTTTCTGAAGTTCCCCATATGTATATCCCGTCGTACCTGCTTTACATGCGTATTGCCACTCTGCCTCATATGGCAATCGGTAGCCGTCAGATTCTATATTACAACTAACCTTTTTTCCATCATCACTAATAGAATAATACGCTGTTAATCCCGCTTGTTTAGAAAGTAAATTACAAAAAGCAATTGTATCATTCCATGAAATATTTACAATTGGTTTATTACTATCTTTATCATTATTTAATGTAGGATTTGTAATGGCATTATATATTTCCATTGTTACAGCATACTTTGCAAGAAGGAATGGTTTTATTTGAACTTGCCATTCTTTTTTTATTCGATCATCTCTTAATACTACCTCTCCTGCTGGAATTTCCATCATATTAGAATCAATCGAGCGAATGAATGTATTCAATAGTATCCCCCCATATTACTTCTTTTTAAAATCTAACTACTTATCGTACTTCTTCAAAAACCGTTTCACTTCATTTGGAGATTTTAAAATAATCACTTCTTTTCCTTTACTTAATTGATCTAGTCTTTTTAAAATGGCAGGTTTTTTCTTATTCGGATACTCCCATATCCATTTAAAGAATTGTAAATCTAGTCTTTCTTCACATCCGGCACCCATATCCGGTCTTGTTTTATTTCGATATTGTACAATTCTTTTAAAAGCACGATAAACACAAATCGTTCTATGAATATCAAGAAAGATAATTGTATCCGCTGCATTCAGTCTTAAATCCATCGTCCCGCCATAATTCCCATCAATAATCCACTCTTCTTCTTTAATTAAGTTTTTTTGAACTTTTCTTTGTTCTTCTCGAGGAACACCTTCCCAGTTCGCTTTCCAAAACAATGCATCAAGATGATGCACCTTAATATTTAGTTTATTTCCTAACTGCTTTGCTAATGTAGATTTTCCTGAACCACCAGAACCAATTAATATGATTTTTTTCATATTCATACGGTCCTTACTATAGATTCTTCAATATCTTCCTTATTTGCAAAAATCCAGAAGAACATCTCTTCATTCAACTTTAATAAATTTGGTAACTGAACAAAATAAGTAATAAAGATAACTTGAATAGAAAGCATGACATACCAAATAGATTGTAGTTCTTCTCTCGTTAAAATGCTTTGTTTATAATATCCTTCAAAGATTTTGCTGACAATATGTAACCATTTCCCTCTTCCTGTTTCATCACTAAATAGCTCACTTAATATACTTGTACAGCAGTAGCATAAATCGAATACTCTTACATTGCTTTCTAAAAGTTCAAAATCTATAAATCCTTGAAATTCATTGTCATGAAAAATCACATTCGATAAGTGCATATCACGATGAATAATTTGTTTTGGTAGTGGGTGAACCGTTTCCTTCAAAACTGTACGTATTTGATCCATTTTTCGAACGACATTCCGATGGACAGATGCATTCTTTTCTAAAATTGGTAAGGCCCATTTGTATACCACTTTATACAATTCTCTTTTTATTAACTCGTTAGCACTATTCATTGAATATAGTGCTTGATGTAAATTAGCTATCTTCTCTCCAATTGTACTTCCTAGCTCTTTTAGCTTTTCTGTATCTTTTATTTCTAGTACACTTCCACCAATATATTCGTACAAACAATAATACTTCTCTTTATAAAATACGTACCTTTCATCATTTCTCATTTTTACTAGTTTTTGTACTTTAACTCCTTTTTCATCAAGCTGTTCTAATACATTTAGTTCAACTAGAAAATGTTTTATCGATCCCTTTTCCTTTAAAATATACGCTTTATTATTACAGTAAATCTTCGTTACGTTTGGTTGAACTTCAATAGTTGTGATATCTTCATCTTCAAACCAAAACTTTGCAATTTCTAATATATCCTCCATATACAAATACCCCTTTTAAAATTCACTTATTTCTTCCGTAACATAAATTCACAAAGCATTCCTATCCCAACACCAATTGTATAAGCAACTACATCACTCCACAAAAATCCGTAACCTAAAACGAGTCCCCCTATAGTCGTTGCACGAATATTATCAATCCAAGGTGCATGGTACAATTGGCTAATTTCAATCCCGTAGCAAAATATTAAACTCATAAAAGCTAATTTCTTCGTTTCTATTTTAGGAAACAAAAATCCGAATCCAACGAAAATCATTAATGCCCATAAAGCATCACCTAAGTAATCATTTAATAAATGAGGTAACGCAAAAGCAAATTTTCTAGAACTAAGACCTAACATAATAACGACTATAGTAAACATTACATATAGTAATTGATTTCGTTTTATATTCATTTCAAAAGCTCCTAATTCATCATGTAAAACTGCAAATAGCTAGTAAAATACAATCATTTTACTAGCTATTTATTACTTGCTTTCATAATAAGAAAATGTGGATTTGTACTTAAATAATGATATGATTTTCTGTCTACTTCTCTCATCTTTTCAATCGGCTTCGGTTCCACTATTTTTTCTAATACAAAATAGTTTGTTGTTTCATTGATTATGTCTTGGAGCGACCTCCTAAAAAAACTAACTTCTATTGTAATATTTGGTTTAACCCAAGTATCTACTAATAATTGTTTTTCAAAATAATCTTCACATGTAAACTTTGTGAAATCCATAAAAGGATGATGAACGGAATATATAAGTTCTCCACCCGGCTTCAATACGCGCTGAAACTCTTGAAATACTTGCGTCCAATTTTCTAAGTAATGAAGAGTTAACGAACTTACAATGATATCATACGTATTATTTTCAAATGGCAATGTTTCTTGCAAATCGTGACAAAGGAACGTTGCTTTTTCTCCCATACTTTCTTTTACGGCTTTTACCATTTCAGGACTTATGTCAATTGCTGTAACGTTAGCCCCTCTTCCTACGAATTGAGAAGTATACCATCCAGCGGCACACCCAGCATCTAGTATTCTCTTCCCTTCTAGTTCCCTTGGAATAATCTCCATCATCGCAGGTCTTTCATAATAACTATTATATGGATTTGCCAAATCTACATTTTCTTTATATGTACTCGCTAATTTATCATACGTATCTTTGACTGCGTCTTTCATTATATCCACCCCTAATACATATTAATCCATTAACTCTTGCTGCTTTTTCTTTGAAAATGATTGTAGTACTAACTCATACGACCAATCGATCATTTTATTAATTTGCTCCTGTTCTACTCCCTTATGTATATACACTGTATTCCAATGTTTCTTATTCATATGATACCCTGGAATTATTGTGTCTGGATAATCTTCTCTTATTCGTAAAGCGAGCTCAGGATTACATTTTAATGTAATTGCAGCTTTTTCACCTTTTTCATGGTTCACTATCGCAAATATTTTATTATTGAGTCTCATACATGTTGCACTCCAGCCATTTGGAGAATCCTCTGTCGCTTTTCTTTTTGATAAACAATATGCTCTCGTTGCATTCATTTTAAATGGCACCTCTTATTCTTTCACTATTTGATTACGATGCATCACAATTTGCTTCGTCGCTTTAAATTGCTGTTCCCCATAAAACTTTATGAGTTTCTCTCCGCAAAATAGACTAACAATATCAATATGAGATATCTCTTCCAGTAACATTGTAAGCATATTCTCTCCAATGCCTTTATTTCTTACACTTTCATGTACGACAACATCTTCTATGTACGCTCGAAAAACACCATCTGAAACGACTCTAGCAAACCCAATTAACTCATTTTCTTTCCATACCCCAATTGCTATGCTATTCTTTAACATTTTTTCAATATCGATTTCTTTTCTTTCTGGCCACCAACCGACAGAGTCGTAAAGCTTCTTTATTTTCTCTGCACAAATTGGTCGTTCATGTTGTAATTTATACGTGTACATATTCTTTCTCCCATCAACTAGTATACATAATATTATTATAATCTCTTTTCTAAAAAGTGTTGACTATACCCTTTCGGATGATCTTCAACGACACCATATTCTCGGTAGCCGTGCTTTTTATAAAATCCCGGTGCTTGGAAACTAAATGAATCTAGTAATATGAGTCTACATCCTTTTTCCTTCGCAATGTCTTCGATTTTATGTATCAGTTGACTTCCATAACCATCATGACGAACGGATTCATCAACCCATAAAAAATCGATATGAAGATGATAAAAATACATCGTTCCTGTTACGCCGCCAAAGATTTTTCCTTCCTCATCTTTCACTACAAGGCTTACTTGTTCCATCGGCTGCTTTACTTCATCTGTTAAGATGGACATATTATATTGAATGACTTTATTTCTAATGTATTCTCCTTCATTACGAGTACCATTCTCTATGTGTTTCATATATATTTCTTCCTTTCAACTTAGTAAATTACATCTAATTTTTATTCCGCCTTTTTAAAATACTAATGAATACAAATCCACCATATGTAACAAAACACGAAAAACCAATTATCCCAGGTACAGAGACATAGCCTGTTCGTACATAACTTATAACTGCAAAACTAATAATTAACATTATTATAGATGGCCAAAATATTAGAGCCGTTTTTCTTCGTCTCTGTTTCGATGTACGTTCTTTCTCTTCAGAAACACGTGTACCAAAAAGCAATACAATACAAATAAGAATCGCTGCAAAGTAAATGGTATCTAATGACAAATTGTGATCATATAGTGCGATTCCAACTTCAAGAGCAATAATCGTTACAATTAAAATAATAATTGTTGAAGTCTTTAAGTTTCGTTTCAATCGCTCACTCCTAGCATGCTTTCACTATATGCTTTGTAAATGTATTTCAAAGCTGTTGCAATAGTTTCATCAACCTCTATATTATGAACTCGCTCGGGTAAATCTTTTCCCCCAATTACATAAAGAAACGGGAATTCGTTAAACATTCCCATTATACCAATATTTATTGTAGCTGTGGGCAATCCACCTGTCATATGAGCTAAATGAAAATACGGTATACTTTCATAATCCCCTTGTTGTCTTACCATTCCATTGATAATTGGTTCCCATACTGCTGGTTCTACTTTATAGCCTTGAAAAATATGTACTAAAAGCGAAAGAACTTGATTTAATTCTCCAACATTTTTCTCATCTCTAGCATTCTCTTGTATATAAATTTTTGAAAAATACGTTTGAGCATTTATTTTCACAGCATCCCATCCACCGCAGTGCTTTACAACCGAGTGAGCAATATAACTGTCGTGACAAGCTATCATCACTTCTACTGCTTTACTAAGTGTTAAAGTACTTCTTCCTTGTAGATGCGGATATAACTGTGCACTATCTTCATGTGGATGAAATTTAATGTGATGAAGTATATCATTCCAATTACGTTTATTTTCCTTCACCATTTGTGCTGCTACAAATCCAATTACTACTTTTGCTGCCGATGCTAATGGAATATATAATTCACTATTATATGAAATAATTATACATTCGTTTTTTGTAGAATAAATAGCTACTCCTACATGACCAACTTGTATCTCTTTCATTTTTTGAATGACAGTTTCCATTTCCATTCCTCTTTTCACATCGTTATATCACCTTCTAATAATTCAATATGGAATATAAAAAACCTTTTTTGACAGGTTATATTTGTAATGACAATTAGAAAAAGGTAGCATGAATTACTCCTTGCTACCTAAAACATTCATTTTCACGAAAAACTTCTAATCTTCTATAGGATTTTCAGGCCCGTTAAGCTCCAATTGATAAAAGGCTAAATCTAGCCATCTATTAAACTTATAACCAGCTTTTTGTATTGTTCCGGCATGAACAAATCCATAATTTTGATGCAAGGCTATACTTTTCTCGTTTTCCGCATCGATTCCAGCAATTAAGGTCATATATTCTCTTTCTTTTGCGGTTGCGATTAATTTTTCCATCAAAGAGGAGCCAATTCCATTTTTTCTATATTCCTTATCAACATACACAGAATGTTCAATTGAATATTTGTAAGCAGGCCACGCTCTAAATGAGCCGAATGTCGCAAATCCTACTACTTTATTATCTAGTTCGTATACGAAAATTGGATAGCCATCAGCCTTTTTTTGTTCATACCAATCTATTCTATTTTCAAGGGTTACAGGTTTATATGCATATACAGCTGTTGTATAAAGTATCGCATCGTTATAAATGTCTAAAATATATGCTACATCTCTTTTCGTTGCTTCCCTGATCATCGTTTTCTTCCTTTCCTAATGTTAATCTTCTTTCGCTATCTTTTTAATAATTTTATTTTACCGAAATTTCTGTTTTATTTCCACATACGAATACTTGCTTTTCGGAAACCATCAAATATATTAATCGCAGCGGACAACGTATAAATGATAATTCCACCGCCAACTAACCACGTTTTAAATCCTTCTGGGGAAATAGTAAACACATTTGCCAAATACGTAATAAATCCTTCGTTAAATATATGTGGATTTACTACAATTACAATGAATACTATCGTTCCGACTACTTGAAGAATACCATTTCCGATTGCCAATCTTTTCGTCCATTGTCCTTGTACTAACTTATAAAGAGATATAGCTACTTCAAAAACGATCATAACCAAAATAATCGGCCAATATTGAAGTAAAACATCTTGATTAAACGTTGGCGCGATAAACTTCAGTCCGTTTTCCGTACCATTATATACGCCTACAAGATGGTTTGCATAAAAGTAAAGGGTAGCCCATATTGCTGTCCACATTAAACCTCCAAAAACTTCAAACTTTGAGATTGCCTTTTTCTTCGGGATATACGAGATATTTTTCAAATCATCTGGCGTCCATTTTTTTAAACTTGTTGTTAATGGGTGTGGATCCTTTTCTTTATCAGTTCTTTCTAAAACAGCAAATACAAGTGTCAACCAGAAAAACACATGGAGGCCTACTTCAACAATTTCCCCAATGCCTTTACCTATCAATTTTAAAATAACATCTAATACTACTTGATTACCAGTATAGCCTATAAAATTTTCTGCAACCATTGCAATGAGTGCGATAACAGCTGCAATTGGTATAATCATTTTTAATAACGTCGTATATACATCAAAATAACGTGGTCCAATTAAATGCATCGGTCTATCCAAATACCCATTAGCCAATGAAACCGGACTTCCCAATTTTTCGAGAACGCTCTTCACATCATCTTCATTATAATCGTCTGGTAACATATCCTCTATTGTCGACCGTAGCTCAAGCGTAATATCTTCACGATTTTTTTCAGGTAATCTCTTCGCCACTTCTTGGACGTACATATCAATCAAACTCATTCTCGTCCTCCTCCTTTAATAGGTTATAAAGTTCTTTCGAATCCTTTATCCACTCCTTTTTCAATTGTAAAAATATCTCTAGTCCATATTCACTTAAAACATAATACTTACGAGGTCTACTCTCCGTTTTATCCCAACTACTCGTAACTAGTTTCTGCTTTTCTAATCGACGAAGTAGTGGATATAAAGTACTTTGATCAATTGTAATCCCTGATTGCTCCAATAATTGGACAAGTGAATATCCATACTGCGGCGTTCTTAATTGACTTAAAACCGCTAATGTCAATGTCCCTCTTCTTAACTCAGTAATTAATGAATTTAATAAAGTATCCATTCACCCACCTCATTTTTATTACTATATGTCATACAGTATGTGTTTTATACTATGTATCGTACAGTATTCGTGTGACAAAAACAATTATCATTTACCAAAAAACGGATAAAAAAAGCACGAACTATACGATTTGTGCTTTTCTAGCTAACTTATATATTTATAACACGCTTAACTTTGTACCTCTGGTAATATAAACTCTCCTTTTTCTTTAGGAAATGGGATAACCCCTACAATCGACTCAACATTGATTACTCCATATACATGCGGGTATTCTTGACCATTTGAAGCAAGTTCATATTTTATTTCTGCTTTTAACAAGGATGGATTTATTGTAAGTAATAAAACCTCTTCTTCATGAAAGAAATGTTTTTCTGCAACCTTTAAAGCTTGTTCAAATAATGAACAATGAATAAACCCCTCTTTTATAAGTGACTCTTCATGAATTTCTCCAGTTGTTTTTGCGATTTCCCATTTTCTTTTTGTTATTACTTTTGTAATCATAGCTTTTCCCCTTTTTTAATATATGTAATGATATAATAACACTAAAATTTCCAACAAATGATTAGTTGATTGGAGAATCTTAATGGATAAAAAATTAGAAGAGATCATTGTAAAATCATTTTTTACTAAGCGCCTTCAAAATAGAGTACTATTTGAGCTTTCTTCTTCAAAAAAACGTAAAGATGCGATCGGTCGACTTTGCCATAATTACAGAACTACGTTACGTGAAGAATATATGATTGAAATTCCTAAGCCTAATTCTTGTCCAATTGATATAGGAGATCTGTTAAAAAAACATGGGGCTGTTGATTCTTGTTACGCCATATCATAGGACACAAAAATCGATGGAAAAACACTCCCTTTGCTGGACGCATTAGAGGCTGCTGTTGGAATGGGAATGCCTTCTATTCTATACTCAATTACAAATCAAGTTGCGTATTTTGAAGCAGAACAAGAAACACTTCCATCACCAAGATTTATACTTAAACGCACATATTAATGCATATAACTCCATTGCACTTTTTTTACTTTATTATATTATTTAAATAACCGCTCAGGTCGTTAATTCATCTAGCTTTTAAATATAAAAAAGAGGATTTTCATACCCTACTAGAAAATCCTCTTTTTACATTTATTTTAATCCTTTAATTAAAGGCGACGCTTCACCGCTATGGAAAATCCATAAATCATGCAGTGATCTCGTACATGCGACATACATTAACTTCGCATCATGCTTTGTATTTTTATAATGTTCTTCATCAACATCCATTAGAATTACAGCGTCAAATTCTAAACCTTTCGCTAAATATACAGGTACTACTGAAATACCACCTTCATATTTACTTTGATTTGCTTCAATGACATTTACCGTCAATCCTGCATTCGTTAATTTCTCATACATATCGTGGCATTCATCATCTGTTCTACCTATTACTGCAATTGTTTTTACATCTGCATTTTGCAAATGCTTTATTGTCTTCAAAACTTCAGTGAATTGATCTTCTGCATGGATTACTTTTACGTCTTCACCGCTACGGAAAACTGGTGTTGCGAGCCCCACTGGTATTTCTGCATTTTTAATTATTTCATTTGCGAATTCAATAATTTCTTTTGTAGAACGATAACTTCTAGTCAATTCAAAATAACCTGTTTCTTGGAATACTTCCTTAAATGCGTTCCAATCTTCAATTCCTTGGTAATCATAAATCGCTTGCGATAAATCACCTAATATAGTGAAAGAATTACCTAGTGTAATTTCTTTTAATACATACACTTGAAATGGCGAAAAATCTTGCGCTTCATCAATAACGACATGATGAAACTTCTGACCGATTTCAATACCTGTTATGCGATGATGGATGTAAATTAAGGCAGGTAAATCTTCTACATACACTTCTTTTTTACGACAACTCTTTTCTGTTTCTTTAACAAGTTCTTCAGGTAAAACTTCGAGTATTTCTTTACTTTTCAATATTGAACTATACAGTGAAAGAGCACTCATTTTTGGCCAAAACTTCAGATATGTGTTCAATCTCTTAGTCGCTTCTTTTTTGAGCAATTTTTTCTCGTTCGTTTCCCCAAACTTTTTAAGTTCAATTTCAATCCAGCGCTTCATGCGGCCTACTAAACGTTCTCTTCTTTTCTTTAGTGGATAATGTTTATATTCAACTTGCATCCATTTTTTAATGTCTTCTACTGGAATAATCGCTTTATCCCACGCCTCAAAATCCTTTGTCGGAACTAAGTCATTTTCAAATTGAATCATTCTCTCTTCAATAAACGCCTTAAATTCCAGTGTACCCTTTAATTTACCGAGCATTACCTTACTTTCATCACGATTAATTGAAAATGCTTCTTTCAATTTCTCTTCTGTTTGCTTTAGTTTCACTGAATCATCTAACGTACGCAATGCCCAATCTGGAAACGTTGTTTGACTAATATTCCCTACCCCTAATTCAGGCAGTACACTCGAAATATAATCTAAAAACAAGCTGTTCGGAGCAAATACAATCATTCTTTCTGCCTCTAACTGTTCACGATATTCATAAATTAAAAAAGCAAGGCGATGTAAAGCGATTGTTGTCTTTCCGCTCCCTGCAACCCCTTGAATAAGTAATGGTAAATTTCTTTCCGCTCGAATAATATCATTTTGTTCCGATTGAATCGTTGAAACAATATCCTTTAGTTTATTATCTTTATTCTCACCTAATCGATATAGAAGAAAATCATCGGCATGCGATACATCTTCATTTCCTTTCACATATGTATCAACAACACGTTCAAGTTCTCTTTTACGAATGGAAATGTTTCGTTTTAAATACACATCACCTTCAACTAACCCATCTGGTGATTGATAAAACGCTAGTTCTTCTCCACCGGTAAATGAATAAAACATACTTGCGACAGGCGCTCGCCAATCGATAACAATTGGTTTCATCGTGTCCTTATCTGAAACACCTACTTTACCGATATAAATCGGCATAACTTGTTCTTTTCCATCCTCTTGAAAGTCTAGTCTTCCAAAATACGGCTCTTCCACACCGATACGTAAGTTCTGTCTATTTGACTCCCTCATGCTTTCAAGAATTTGCTCTTTAAAATCTTCTCCATAATAAACCGGGATTTTTTCAAGCTGTTCTAATTGATCATCCATCGTATGTAAAGTATCCCTCATTTTTTGTAACTCATCTTCAAATATGTTGCTCATTTCGACGATTCCCTCCTGTCCGTTCTAATTTTTCAGTCGAAATACAATTGTATTAAAAATCCATTCGCAAAGTCAATAGTTCTAGTGAGAATTTTCTAAAATATAAAAGAGTAACCATTAATCCCTACTCTGCTTTGCTTTAATTCGATATAACATATTTAAAACATTCTTTATTAATTTGAGAAGTTCAATTAAAAGAAACAATAAAAAGCAGATAATGAAATATTTCATTATCTGCTTTCCAATTTTATATAGTTACTTTTATTATACTTTTTGATATAAAAGCCAATCCCCAGAATCAATCACTTTCTTTAACATCTTTTTATCCTGAGCAATATACACATACGCATGTATTTCCGTATCAGCAACATACACTGTTTGCGTTATTCGGTCATATAAATCAGTCTCTGCATTACCTGTATATTCTTCTAGTTCATCTAACTTATGCAAAACATCATCATTTACTTCATAAACTTCCCCATATACCTTTACTTCATTAGAACAAATCATGGCCGGATATCCTTCGTTTGTATCAAATAATTCCCCATACGTCCATGCTCCGTCTGCGATGCATGTTGCACCTTGCATATAATGAGCATTCGTTTGCCCTCTTCTTAACGTGCCATAAACGAAAACATGATACATAAATCCCTATCCCCTTTATATGTCTCTACTTTCTTATTTGTAAATAAGCACGGATCATAAAGTAACTCACTTCATTTGGAAGCTGTTCTTTAATAGATTTCAAACCACCTTCTGCATTTTGTACAGCAGTTTCTATAAGAGATTCATACTCTTTTGGTACAAAACTTTGCCAATCTACTTCCATCCCATCCTCAAAAGAGCGAATTAAATGGTTTTCAATTGTTTGTCTTGATAGATCACGTTCTTTTGCAATCTCATTTAGGTCAATTCCTTGTTTATACATTTCATACGTTTCCAAATGAGAATTCACTGAAGCTTTTCCTGATTTTTTACGCTCAGAAACAACTTCTGTCTTAATTGTTTCTACATAGTTTGGATTTTCATCAATAAAATGCTGAACTGCTTGTAAGAAGTGCGAGCCATACTTCACAAGTTTGTGTTCTCCAATACCTTTTACTGTTAACAGTTCGGAATCATTTCGCGGCATTTTGGCACACATATCTTTTAATGTTTGGTCAGAGAAAATAACGAACGGAGGTACACCTTCTCCTTGTGCGATTTCTTTACGTACTTCACGCAACACTTCAAATAAAGGATGATCTTGGACGATTTGTCTCGTCTCTACTCGTTCTTTTCGTAGAACATTCTCATTACCAAGTAATATTTCTTTCCCTTTTCCCGTTACTTTTAATGTCGGATACGTACCATGTTCAACTACAATTAACTCATCTGAAATTAAAAACTCTATAAAGTCACTCACTTCTTTTACACTACGGTTTGATAAAAGGCCATACGTTGGTAAAGTATGAAAATTAAATTCAATAACTTTCTTATTTTTCGATCCAGTTAATACTTGTGCAATCATTTGTTTTCCAAATCGTTGGTTCGTTCTAATCATACAGGATAAAACCATTTGTGATTCTCTCGTCACATCGATGCTCTCACGGTCATCCGTACAATTACCGCAGCGTCCACAATCTTCTTTCGGTTCTTCTCCAAAGTATTGCAAAATGAATGATTGTAAACATTGTTCTGTATGACAGTAATCAGTCATATTTTGCAATTTTTCAAGTTCATTCGAAAAACGTGATTCTCCTGTTGATTGATCAATTAAAAAGCGTTGTACTTGCACATCTTGAGAAGAATATAACAAAATACATTCACTATCTAATCCGTCACGACCAGCACGTCCTGCTTCTTGATAGTAACTTTCCATATTTTTTGGCAGCTGATAATGAATAACGTAACGAATATTCGATTTATCAATACCCATTCCGAATGCAGATGTCGCTATCATTACACTTACTTCATCTCGTAAAAAGAGTTCTTGTTGCTCATTTCGATCATGATCACTCATACCAGCGTGATATTTTGATACCGAAACTTCCGCTTTCATTAAATCTTCATACAACTGATCAACTACTTTTCTAGTAGCTGCATATATAATCCCTGATTCCTTTTGATTTTGACGAATATAATCCGCTAAATAAGCATTACGATCCTGTCCTTTAATGACAGAAAATGATAAGTTCTCACGCTCAAAAGTTGTCATAATTGTATTTTCTTGATTAATTTCAAGCGTTTTGCAAATATCATCACGTACTTGCGGAGTTGCTGTCGCTGTTAACGCTAATACGAGCGGTTTTTCTGGGAGATAATCTAGTATACGATGTATATGTAAATAACTTGGACGGAAATCATGTCCCCACTGCGAAATACAGTGCGCCTCATCAATCGCAATCATCGGGATTTTCATATCGATAAGTTGATCAACAAACTCCCTTGAATCAAGACGCTCAGGAGCGACATAAAGTAACTTATAATGCCCTTGTTTCGCTAATTGAATTCTATGATTAGCTTCTGTCATTGAAATAGAACTATTAATATACGTAGCGGATATACCGTTTTGTATTAGTGTATCTACTTGGTCTTTCATAAGTGAAATCAAAGGTGATATTACTAACGTCGTTCCTTCGAATACTAATGCGGGAATTTGATAACAAATTGACTTACCTCCGCCCGTAGGCATAATGCAAACTGTATCTTTCCCCTCTAATACATTTTTAATTGTTTCATCTTGCCCTCTTCGGAATGACGAATAACCGAAATAAGACGCTAAAAGTTCTTGTGCTTTTGTAAACAAAAAAGATTCACCTGCTTTTCTTTATCTTTCATCTACTTCTATTATATCATCACTTATGCGACTTGAAAGCGATGAATAAGTGCTTATTATTTTTTCATTATTCTATATTTCACCTCGTATTTAATATTAATTAGCATCGGTGTTTTGTATGTTTCACAACATTTAAAACATACATCCATTACACATGAAGAAAGCATTTCAATTTAAATATTCATTTTATTGCCCTTTCTTGAATACTACTAATCGTATACATATAAATGCAGGAGGTTATTATATGAAGCATCGTAATATGAGTTCCATCAAAGCAAAAACAAAACAACTCCAATTCTCTAATAATGATGCGTGGAAATATGAATCATATTATAAGTACCAGCCATTATTTTCTTATAGAAATTTTTTTGATTTTCTTTCTCAACTTTTTAGACGTTAATATATGCGCAAAAAATAGATCATCCACAGAAGTTTTCTCAATATGAAACGTATAGACTTACTACAATTCAGTTGCTACCATATATAATAATCTGTTGGATAAACCCCTTAAGTTGACCTGCTCATAATAGCAGGTCTTTTTCATGATTACATATTTCTGTGCACTTCAATTTCACTTCCAAGTCTTTTCTCCATTTTATAACCAGATTTAAATCCCAACAATTCATGATAATCATAAAAAGTAAAATATAAATTGTTCACATGTAATTATGCAATTCTTTTTTCTCAATACACAAAACGCATTTTACTTGTTACTATAAAAGTAATCCAGATGAGTTTTTGCTCATCTACATTATCTAGTTAATGGGGCCTGCCGCGGGAAGCAGGTCCCTTTGACTTTATTAAAGTTCCATTTTTATTTGGACACATTTACCAGGTTTTTTTAAAAGAATTTTATGATAATATTACGTAGTCGAGTCCGACATCTCGGCAATACCCTTTAGAGGCTCTGCAACTTCCCTTGCAGAGCCTCTTTTACTTTATATTCAATTTATTTATATATATCACAACATCATTTATCGAATTTCTCCATTTCAAATTACCTGAAAATTATCTAGGACACGTAACTAAAAATAAATCTTTATCATACTTTGAGTTATACATGTTCAAAGGAGTGTTACTTTTTATGTATTCTTATTGGCAATCGTATTACTCCCCCTATCATAACCCTTATGTAAACTATGATTTATCCGTACGTAACTACCGAATAAGTAAAAACGAGAATTTTTTAAAAGGATATATGCGTTCTTTATGGGAACAACACGTCGCTTGGACGAGATTGGCTATTATAAGTATTGTCTTTAATTTACCCGATGTTAACGTTACTGTTGGACGGCTTCTACAAAACGCAACACATATGGGACTATCACTTGAGCCCTTCTATGGCGAGGATGCAGTAAAGAAATATAGTGCATTAATTAAAGATCATTTAGTAATTGCAGCCGATCTTGTGAAAGCCGCAAAAGCTGGTGATCAAAATGCAGCTGCCGCTATAGAGAAGAAATGGTACGCTAATGGTGATGAAATTACTGAATTTCTTCACAGTATCAATCCATATATAGATAAAGAGGAATTTAGAAAAATGTTTTATGAACATTTAGCACTAACGAAAGCAGAAGCGCTTGCCTTCCTAAATAAAGATTATGAAGCAGGAATAAAACTTTACGATAAAATTGAAAAAGAAGCATTAGAAATGGCCGACATGATAACAAACGCAATCGTAAAACAATTCCCGCAAGTATTTCAATAAACTGAGACGTTAACCAGTGATGGGTTTGTACATCCCCACCGATTACTAACCCAGACCAATCAGGGTTTCACGAGCATTTTATCTCCCGCCTAACTTCTCTACTTAAGCTGAATTTCAAGGTGTGATTCTTACTTCTCGTCAATGCGGGATAAAAATAAGCATAAGCCGATTTCAAAAAAAAATCGGCTTATTTAGCTTTCTCTCAATGTTATTTCGCCTCTCCTCTTTACATTTAACGTATATCGATATATTTTATTTATATCCGTTTTTTATAGGAGGAAATAGTTTGATTAACGCCATTGGTCTCGTATTTATACTCACAAATAAACACGAGAAAAAGAAGAAAGTGTATTTGAATGAAAAATTTGCATTAATAGACATTATTGATTCTAAAGAGGTAATTGATGATGAAGGTAACTCATTAGTAGAACTCACTTGTAAATACAGTATATATTTAGATGAAAAATACTACTGTAAATCTCTCGATGATTATACTGGACAAGTATTCCCCTTTTTAAGCGCTAAAATAGGAAAAGGACTTCTTAGAAATTTAAATTATTACTTTTCTTACGTTGATGCCTATGATAAAAAACCACCTGTTAAAGAAATAAGACCGCTTATGAAACAAGTAACGAACAGATAACAATAATCATTCAAAAAAGAAAACATCTAACTTCTGATGTTTTCTTTTTTGAATCAACAACTTGTTGCCTTCTATCATCTTCTAAATGTATGTATCCAGGCATACTTTAAATTAAAAACATTGGAGGATTAGACTGAATGAAATACTCAGAAACAATTGTTAGTAAAAGACTTCGAACACTAAAAATGTCTAGTATGTTTATCATGCTAGTTTTAATCGCCTGGCTTGGATATACAAAATTACTTTATGAAAATGGATTTCTTCAAGAAAAAAAGAATTCAGTAGAAGTAATGAATACTAGCATTACAGGAGAAATTGAACAGATTTTCCATGTGAATTTACAAGGTTATCGTAAAACAAACATTGATGCCGTTATAGCTGAAAGTAAAACCGACCCGAGCGAACTATCCTTACTTGAGCTCGTTAATACATCTTGTTCACGAGATTGCATAAGTGAACCAATAACATACGTAAACGCAAACAATGGCTATATTTTTTATAAAGAATCTGGCGGAACTAATGTAGCTATAAAAATTAAAAAGCGAGATACATGGGAAATTGAAAAAAAATTAGTTCAAGATGGAATATAAACTCATAAAATAAAAGAGTACGTAAAGTACTCTTTTATTATTAATACCCTTCCTGTTTACAATGGCATTTTTCGCAATCACACTTCGGCTTTTCCTTGCAACGACACTCGTCACAATCACATTTCGGTTTCTCTTTGCAGCAACATTCGTCACAGTCCCTGCGTTTACATCTACATCTTCCAAACATTAAATCATCCCAAAATGAACGTCCACAATGACAATGATTCCCCATGAATATGCTTCCTCCTCAATAGAATTCATAATATTCTATGTTTAAAAGTAGAAAAAGGCTTGTTTACTAGTCTATTTTCTACTTTTAAACAATAGTTTTTTAAGTATTACACTTTCTTAAAAATTTTCTATTAAATATTCGTAGGAAATATTGCAAATAAAAAAGCCCAATGCTTGGGCTTTACATTCATGTATATTTTCTTACTTCTCGTTCATAATAATAGGTAACTACTACGTTAACTAAATATGAAACACCACTACTATAGTTCCTTTACCTCCGCCACAGCTCCTTTCAACCTCTGCAGCATATACCCGATCCCTTTACATCCTTCTAACGGATATGTAATGATTTCTTCTGGATATAACTTTGTGACTACTTTTTTATGCTTCTTTCCCGCAAGCAAAACAATTTCGTCAAACTGTATTAAACCTTTATCAATCATCTGTTTTTGTAGTTGCTCTATACTAATAACTTCATCACTCTTCGAATCAAATGCAAGATCATAGTTTTCTTGTACAATATCATTCGGCTTTAAAAATCCATGCTTTGCTGATAAAATAACCCAATCATCAAAAAACTCAGTTGCGTACGCCTGACATGCTTTCCCGAAAGGACTAATATATACATTCTTCGCCTCAGTAGGTCCATAATCTACATACTTATCCCAGATTTTCTTCTTTCCACATGGGATTATACATAATCTTTTCATCTATATTTTTTACCTCTTTTCTTCCTTATGTTAAATCAATTATTTCATACATTTCCCTCGCAAAATACTATATAATAATTCCAAACGTCACAATTGAATATTTTACCATATTTATATCGATTTCCACTCATATTTCACTTCTTTTCAGAAGCATAGTCCAATTTTTTTCGTTCTACATCTACGTAGTACACTGCACTCTTTACAAATATAATACTACTTCATAAACATTTTGTGAGCTTAATCTTTAAAACGAATCACAAAAATTTTAATATATGAATATATTTATTTTATTGTTTTTTAAAGGAGGTGAACAATAATGAAAAATATTATCCCTGCACTATTCGTCTATTTTATCGTTTGTGTTATTGTTATGATTGTTCCAGCATCTGAAGGCTATAATTCTATTAGTTGGAAGTTGTTTGTTGGGCAAGCGTACGCAATACCCATTTTCCTCATTACTGCTGTTTTTACATTTTATATAAACAGGAAAAAGTCTTACGAATAAAGTGAAACTTTAATCCGTGAGGGTTTTCTTCATCCCCCACGGATTATTGGCCTTCACCAATCGGGCTCTTACGGACAGTTGATCCCTCACCTAACTTCTTTACTTTCGCTGAACTTTGAGGTAATGCTCTTACTGTCCGTTAATGCGGAATAAACAGTTATAAGGATAGCTAATGCTGTCCTTATTTTCATACCAGTATCCTATGTAACAAATAAAAAAGACAAGTAGCCATCCGACTACTTGTCCTTTTTGTTAATCAGTACTGAATAGTATTAAGCTTGGAATGCTTCAGTTAATACTGGTACGATTTGTTTTTTACGAGATACAACACCTTTTAATGTAGCTGTGTTGTTTTGTAATGTTACGTTGTATGCTTTCTCAACAACGTTTGCTGCTTTACCGATCGCAAGACCGACAGAATCGTTAGTTAAGATATCAGTTACAACGAATAAGAATAGGTCTAACCCTTTTTCTTCTACTACTGCAGAGATAACTTTTTCAAGTTCCGCTTGGTGTACAAGAACGTCGTTAGTATCGACAGCGTTTACTTGTGCAATTTCAACTTTCGCGTTAGCCATTTGGAATTCTTTAGCATCAAGAGAGATTAATTGCTCCATTGTTTTTCCGCTTAAGTCAGCACCAGCTTTTAACATTTCTAAGCCATAGCTATCTGCATCTACACCAGCGATTTCCGCTAATTCACGAGCTGCTGCTACGTCTTGTTCTGTGCAAGTTGGAGATTTGAATAATAAAGAATCTGAAATGATTGCAGATAACATTAAACCTGCAACTTCTTTACGAATTGTAACGCCATTTTCTTTGTACATTTTGTTTAAGATTGTAGCTGTACATCCAACTGGCTCACAACGGTAGTAAATAGGATCGCTTGTTTCAAAGTTAGCAATACGGTGATGATCGATTACTTCTAACACACGAACAGATTCGATATCGTTAGCACTTTGTTGACGCTCGTTATGGTCAACTAAAATAACGTTGTCCACTTCGCTTGCAACTGTCTCAACAAAACGCGGTCCTTCTACTTTAAAATAGTCTAACGCAAATTGAGTTTCACCGCTGATTTCGCCTAAACGTACAGGCTCAGCATTCATTCCTAATTCTTTTTTCAATTCTGCATAAGCAATTGCAGAACAAATTGCATCTGTATCTGGGTTTTTATGCCCGAAAACTAGTACTTTTTCCATGTTTTCCACCTCTTCATGAAAAGGATATCTTAAAGAAGCAAATATGACAATATTTAAACCCGAATTTTTTATAAATAATTGTACTTTCCTCTATATTTTTCATAAAAAAGATCATCTAAAATGAATTAGATGATCAAAATGTATATTTAATTTAAAATAGTGTAGGAACTTGCACTGCATTGTTAAATGCAAAATTGGAATTTAAACCATTATTCACAAGGTTCACATCAATAACTTGATAAAATGCATTTCCAGTGTCCGCAATCTCCCAAACAGCTAAAATAAGATGGTAGCCACTACGATCAGTTGGTACATTTGCTTCATGCGTTACTGTTGTCCCCGGTCTAACTCCGCCATCATTTTTCACATAGAACGGCACTATATCTAAACTAGACCTTGTTAAAGGCATATTTGGATTCCAATCCTTCTTTGTAATGTAGTATTTCCATTCTTTCGTACTATGAGGAGCCGTTAGTTTCCACTTGAATGTATTCGTCCCGCCGTTTAACGTAACTTTCTTCCACCTATCCACTGATTGAGCGTCTAAAGCAGGAAAATGACCAGCACCTGCAATTTGTCCATCAGAAGGTCCTAATTGCGGAAAGCCGCCTATTCCTTCTACACTTTGTGGTTCATATTGAACTGGACCGCAATTTACATTTACCCCTTGCTTACATAAATAAGATCGGCTCGCTGGTGATTCTACATACCCATGAGCTGAAGCCTTTTCTGAAAATCCAAATGTTAATAATCCCGTAAGTAATATCCCACCACTTAACATAACCTTTTTCATCTTTTGTAAACTTGTCTTTTTCATTCTTTCATCCCCTTCCCAAAAATGAAACGAAAATAACTATAGTTGCCTAGTCATCTTCTCTACATCCATTATAAGTGGAAGAGCATTACTAAAAGAACCCTCTAAAAACTTTCTCAAATTCGTTTAACTACAACAATATCAATTCTTCACGTATATTAATTACCAGTTATCACATCTATTATTTATTTTGTCGTTTTATTGTTAACTACTTACAATTATATATCACAGTGTAGCGCTTAAAAAAGTTTGATTACATTAACTCTATAAACCTGGATAAAATAATAAATAGAAAAAGTGGGTTTTGAAAAAGATTGATTATTACTTGATCCTTGTGCCATTAAAGCGTGCAATTACGAATTTGGCAAAGGTAGTCTAGTTATCAAATAGCCCTCTCCCTCTCAGATTTGCGGAAACTGGCTCCTTTCCTATCTCACGTGCCCATATAGATAACTGGCCGATATGATGGATTTCGTGGACAATGACATGACGTATTAACTCTCCGTTTGTACATTCAATGACTCGGCGCCTAATTGGTGCGTCTCTTGAGCTAATCGGCTCTTCCTTGAAGTCAGCTTTTGAAAGTTTCCGAGAATCCATTTCATTTGTCCAAGAAGTCACAAACGGCTTCACTTTCTCGTGGTATTGAGCTGAAAGATTTTTCACTTTTTGTAAGCTGGCATACTCTTCAAACACTGGTTCCTCAGGGACTGATTCACCGCGCAACCCTAAGATCCACATATATTCCACATCTACAATATGAAATAGGGTATGTAGTATACTGCCGAACCCACCGACCCGTTTCTTTACTAGTTCTTCAGCCGATATGTCTTCGCACCATGTAAACCAATCATCACGAACTTGCCAGTTATATTGAAACAGTTTCAACATCACAGCAACCTCCATCTTTTAGATTAACATTTACTATTCACCAAATGGCTTCAAAATCCCTATTTTAATACTACCTCTTAAAAACCTGTTAAACTCTTATATAAACTGGACTTCAAATTGAACGTTCAATTTGAAGTTAAAGAATGAAAAGAAAAAACTAAATCATTTTATAATAAATAACCGTTGCATCTAACTCACCATCCGGAGAAATTGCATACCCTGGTATTTTACCGGATTCTTGAAAGCCTAATGACTTGTACAATCTATTGGAAGGGTCTCCTTCTCTAGTATCTAATACTAAAAGAGATCTGTTTTCTAGTTTCGCTCTTTCCTCTGCTTTTTGCATAAGTGAACGTCCAATACCGTTACGTCTAAAATTCGGATGAGTCATTAACTTGCAAATCTCAGCTCTATGGGTCCCGTTAGGCTTTGTAACTAAATGTAATTGAACACTTCCTGCCACTTCATTGTTTATTTTAGCAACATACAATATTACTTCTGGTGCTAATACCGCTTGCCAATAATTTGTTGCTTCTTTTTGTTCCAGTGGAGGTAAAAAACCAATTGATGCCCCATCATCTACAACCGTTGTCAAAAGTTTAGAAAGATCTTCAATCTCATTTTCTAGTTGCTTCATTTCTTCAATTACTAAATTTCGCATTACTTTTCCCCCTTTTGTTTTCATTTTAACAATTTTTATAGCAGGAATAATTAAATATTAAGATGAAATTAATTAAGATACGATTTTTTAGAGAAAGGATCACTATATGAAATATATATTAGACAGGAAATACGCAAGAAAATTACTGGATTGGGCATATGAACAAAACCCAGGTCCTTGGTTCGAACATTCAATTCATGTTGCCAATGCAACTGAAAAAATAATTGTAGAACTTATAAAAAATGGGTATGACTTAGATGTTGATATAGCATATAATGCCGCTCTCCTGCATGATATAGGAAGATATAAAGGTTTTACTAAATCTGTTATTCATTCCTATGATGGTTACATGTATATGAATGATTTAGGGTATACAGGAAACGCCGTTATATGTGTGACGCATTCATTTCCTTGCAAAAATGAGCATATAGATATCGCAGCAGAGTGGAGCCTTGTTCCTGATTATATGAAAAGCCGGTTAATTGAAATATTGAATGAACATAGTGACTATGACTTATACAATAAAGTAATTACTCTTTGCGACGCTCTCGCTGATGCAGATGGTTTTACTACGCTTGAAAGAAGATTGGTTTCTGTTGGTTTACGTCATGGCACAACCTCTCATACTTCGTTACATTGGAAAGGATTCTATACAATTAAGAATGAATTAGAATCTTTAATTGGGAAGAGCATATACACCCTTCTCCCTGATGTAGAGAAATCAATTTGCAAGAATACAGAATATTAAAACAATCATAACTTAAAAACGATACAATTTGTAAGTATGCTTCTAAAAAACTCATTTAAAAGTGGAGGGATTACTTATTAGTAAAATAGGATTTGACTTAATAAATCATGAAGGTAACTTAAATATTGGATATGAAGATATAGTTGATATCTCTAGGAAATGTAAATTTTCTAACTGTTCACATACAAATGAACCACAATGCGCGGTTAAAAAAGCCATGTCTGATGGAATTCTTTCTGAAGAAATATTTAAAAATTATTATAGACATTTAAACGAGGCACAATATGTTTCTAAGCAAAGAAATAAAACAAAAGCTATCGACTATATGAAGCAATTGAAACTTTTTCAAAAAAATTAGGATAAACTAGAAAACCCTCCTTAAAATAATATTTTAAGGAGGGTTTTCTAGTTTAATGACTTTGATTTTTTAATTCCACCATACACTCTTGTACTAAAGTTACTGCTTGACTCATTGCAGCTCCGCCAGCAAACGCGGTCGAAACACCACAAGCTTCTAAAATTTCTTTATCAGAACATCCTTGATCAATACATCCCTTTGTATGATAAATCGTACAGTATTCGTCTTGTGTTGCTAAACTAATCCCTAATGCAATAAGCTGTTTTTCTCTTTTAGTTAATGCACCCTCCTGAAAACACGCTTGTGTAAAAGCGTTATAGGTTTCTGCAATTTCAGGAATTTGTTGTGTGAAATTCCCAATACCTTCTTTGTAATGAAGTAATACATCATTTATAGAGCCAAATTGTTGATTTTCCATCGTATATCCTCCATTCATTTTATTTACACTTACTTTAGTATGAGATAAAATGAATGATATATACAAATACTCACTTTAAAAATAGAAAGAATTTTCAGTTTATTAAACTTTTAAATTTACACGTTTACAGTTTCAGCCCATCATCCACCGACATTTTTTCTTTAGAACTTTTCCTTTCTCCCTCTTTACTTCGCTCTTCCCAAATCGTTAAACCTTCCATTCCTACTTTTTTAGGATCAAATACTGGATCTTTCCCTTCTTTTTTCTGCGCCTCATAATCTTTTAACACTTTTAATGCGGTTTTGCTTAATAATAGGATTGCAATAAGGTTTAACCATGCCATACTACCGATTCCTAAATCTCCAAGATTCCATAAAAGTGAGGCTGATTCTACGCTACCGATGTATACCATAATTAAAAATCCAATTTTTAAAACTGGTTTTAACCATCCATATTTCAATCCACGATCTAAATAAGTGAGAGTCGTTTCTGCGATATAGTAATAAGCAAGCAAAGTTGTAAATGCGAAGAAGAAGATTGCGATTGAAATAAATATTGGACCAAATCCAGTCATAACAGTTTCAACTGCTTGTTGTGTATAAATAGGACCTGCTTCTACATTGCCTATATTTTGTACAATTGCACTTTTCCCTTCAGGTATAACATTGTACATACCTGTTATTAATATCATAAGCGCTGTCGCTGTACAAACTACAATTGTATCGATATATACAGAAAACGCTTGAACTAACCCTTGTTTTGCAGGGTGCGATACTTCAGCAGCAGCCGAACTATATGTTGCCTCTCCAACACCTGCAACGTTTGAAAACACCGCTCGCTTTACACCCCATGCAATTGCTGCACCAACGATCCCGCCAAACATTTCATTTACACCAAATGCACTTGAGAAAATTAAAGCAAACATACTTGGAATTTCTGTTACATTTGAAATTAAAATGATGCATGTAACAATTACATAGCCAATTGCCATAAAAGGTACTAACATTTGTGACACACCAGCAATTCTTTTTACTCCCCCAAAAATAATCGCTGCTAGTAACACAACTAAAAATATACCTGTTACATATTTACTAATACCGTTAGAGTTTTCAAATCCAACAGCGATACTACTCGATTGAATACCTGGTAATAAAACGCCGTATGAAAGTGTTACAACTACCGCTACAATGACTGCAAACCATTTCATTTTTAAACCTTTCTCAATGAAATATGGTGTACCGCCACGATATTCATTTCCTACTTTACTTTTGTATACTTGAGATAATGTTGATTCAACAAATGCGCTAGCGGCTCCTAAAAGTGCCATCACCCACATCCAAAATACAGCGCCCGGTCCCCCAAAAGCTATTGCTGTTGCTACCCCTGCGATATTACCTATTCCAACCCTTCCTGATAGAGCCAAACAAAATGCTTGGAAGGATGATATTCCAGTCTCTGAACTTTTCCCTTCAAAAAGTAGCTTAATCATCTCTTTAAAATAACGAATCTGTAAAAAACGAGTCGCAATGGTAAAATACACTCCTGCTCCTAATGCGAAAACAACTAAACCTATACTCCATACTTGCCCCACTAACCACTCTACTAACTTTTCCATCCAAATCCCCCTTATCATTCTTTTGAAAAAGTAATTTTTTATATAAGAAAACGGACAACCTTTATCCCACATTCCAGTTGTCCGCTTCTCATACTATTTTATCATTCTTTTATCTCACTATTAATCGTCTGCAAGACTCTCACAAACTAGTTTTTCACTTAATATTAACCCAAACACTCTTCACTTCTGTATAATTATCAAGCGCATAGGAACCTAGTTCGCGCCCAATACCAGATTGCTTATATCCACCAAATGGTGCAGCTGCATTTTCTAAGTTATAATCATTAATCCATACTGTTCCTGCCTTTAATTTATTGGCAACTTGATGTCCTGTTTTAATATTTTGTGTCCATACGCCTGCTGCAAGTCCATATGAAGAGTGATTTGCCCTTTCGATTACCTCTTCTGTTGAATCGAATGGAAGTACAACGACAACCGGTCCAAAGATTTCTTCCTTAACAATTGTCATATCATCAGTAACATTTGTGAATACGGTTGGCTGAACAAAATAGCCTTTTTCAAATGCACGTTCACCACCAGCTGCAACAGTAGCACCTTCCTTCTTTCCTTGTTCAATATAATGCAGCACACGCTCTTGTTGTTTTTTAGATACGAGTGGCCCCATTTCTGTATCAGTTTCCATCCCAGCTCCAAGTTTAATATTATTTGCCCTTTTTACTAACTCTTCTACTACCGTTTCATAATGCTTCCGATGAACGAATACGCGGGATCCCGCACTACAATTTTGGCCATGATTATACATAATCCCTTGGAATGCACCATTAATCGCTTCTTCTAAATCAGCATCTTCTAAAATGATATTTGGTGACTTACCACCAAGCTCTAACGTTACATGTTTAATTGTTTCTGCAGATTGACGCATAATATATTTTCCCGTAACAGTAGATCCTGTAAAAGCAACTTTATTAATATCATGATGATTTACTATCGCAGCTCCTGCTTCAGGGCCGAAACCTGGTACAAAGTTTACAACACCGTTTGGAAAACCAGCTTCTTTAAAAAGTTTTGCTGTATATAGCAACGATAAAGGTGTTTGTTCTGCAGGTTTTAATACAATCGTACAACCAGTTGCAAGTGCAGCTCCCATTTTCCAAGAAGACATAACGAGCGGAAAATTCCACGGAATAATTTGACCTACAACACCAACTGGTTCATGGCGTGTGTAATTTAAGTAATCTTTTGAAATCGGAATTGTTTGTCCGATAATTTTTGTAGCCCAACCTGCATAATAACGGTAGTTTTCAACCGTCGCTGCAATATCATCTTCAAGTGCTACTTGATATGGTTTTCCATTATCTAATGCTTCTAGCTGTGCTAATTCTTCTTTATGTTCTTCAATTAAATCCGCTAGTTTATATATAAGATGTGCTCTTTCAGCAGTAGTCATTTCTGTCCAAGGGCCTGATTCAAAGGCCAATCTCGCAGCTTTTACTGCGACATCAATATCTTCTTCTTGTGCTTCACATACGACAGCTAGAACATCCTCTGTTGCTGGATTATATGTTTCAAACGTCTTCCCGCTAATAGAAGGAACAAATTCACCATTAATAAACATTTTAATTTCTTCATTTAAAAACGCTTTCACTTTTGATTTTAGCTCAATGTTTGTCGTTAACATATATACACGCCTCCCTATTTAAACAGCTGCATGAGCTGCGATTTCGGATAATATCATTTGAAGCTTTTGATCTTCTACTTCAGTTAATCCTAATCTCGGATAACGAGAAGGTCCTCCAACTTGCCCGTGTAATTCCATTGACCGTTTAACAATTTGTACATATTTCCCTGATCCTTCAAGAAATTCACAAAGCGGTAAAATCGCATCGTTTATCTCCCATGCTTTTTCTAATTCACCATTTTGAAAATGCTCATACATTTTCGTAACGAGTCCTGGTACGATATTTCCTGCAACTGAAACCCATCCCGAGGCACCAACTAAATAAGACTCCATAACTAAATCTTCAGATCCGCAGAAAACTTGAAAAGCACCTTCGCCTTGTCTTACTAAATCTCTTGCTTTACGAATATCTCCACTAGACTCTTTAATATGTGTAACATTTTCACACTCTTTTCCAATTCGAAGCATTAGCTCTGTACTCATATCAACACCAGAAGTAAATGGATTATTGTATAACATAATTGGTATATTTACAGCGTGTGAGATTTCTTTAAAATGAAAATAAATTTCCTCTTCCTTTGGTTTACAATAGTAAGAGTTTATAATTAATGCGCAATCCGCTCCGTGTGCTTCTGCATGTTTCGTATATTCAATCGTTTCTTTCGTCGTTTCTGCTGCAGTTCCAACAATGACTGGAATACGGCCATCGACTTCTTTTAATACTGTTTCTACCATGTTAAATCGTTCTTCTTTTGATAAACTAACAAACTCCCCTGTACTTCCATTAATAATAATTCCAGCTACCTTTTGCTCAATAAAGTAGTTTACGTTTTGTTTTACACCTTTCCAATCAATCTCTTGAAATTCATCCATTGGTGTTATTAATACTGGAAATGCTCCTTTAATTTTTTGCATATTTATCTCTCCCTTTAACATTTTATTTTAATAAAAAACCTGTTGGAAATGGATCAGTAGGGTCTAATAGAAACGTCTGCATCCCTGTAATAAAACCTCTACTCTCAAAACGGAAAATATATCCTAGTTCTTCTTTCTTCACTTTTTCTACTGTTATAAAGCTATTAAATATGCTTTCATTTTTAAAAGGTTTATCCGTTATATACTCATTATTAAATAACGCATGTACATAGGACACAATAGTAGAAACAAAGCCCGGAGAACGGACAATAAAGTTATCTTCATGAAATGTAATCGACTTTATATGTTTCTCTTCTGTTTGCGAAGAATCTACTAAAATAAGTCTTTTTATAAGCGACTGTTTTTGTATCGCTTGAAGTGTAGCTTCTCCCCATTTCTTTAATTCAGAGATATTTTTAATACCAATTTCTGGTGAGTACGCATCCTTTTCTACAACTGCATATACTTTATCAGCCTGTATAAGAGAGTAACGTATATTACCAATCTTCAAATCTTTCTCAACCATATAACATAGTTTACTTTCAAACGACACCGATATCACTTCATCATCCACTACATAGGCATGAACTGAAAATATTCCAGATAGCGTTTCAATTTTGTATTGATTAGACTCTTTCTTTTTTAAATATCCACTTTCTAGTAACATCGTTATTACTGCGACAATACCTCCATAATGAAGAGGAATGGTTCCTTCATGATTAAAAAATAACACAGCTGCATCAACTTCCTTATGAATAGAAGGAACGACAATACATCCATTTAACCCAATAAAACCACGTGGTTCATTTAATAAAAGCTGCATTTCTTCTGCTAATTCGCCTGAAAATTGTTCATTTAAATGTTCTAAACTGTAGTAGTATTTGCATGGTACGTCCTTTATTACACGAAACGCTTCGCCAGCTACGTGCACATCTACTGCTGTATACATTTTTTGAATGTTCATTTTACATCCTCCGTTTCATGTTCCATCGGCGGAATTAGCAAAAAGCCTTCTTTCAGTGAATCCTTTTCATTGTAGAAAAATCTATGCATCCCCATAAGCCAAGCTGAGCCGGTAATCTTTGTTACTACCGCTTCAATATTTTCTACATATGTTGTATTCATGACACACCCTTTAAATAGTGAACCTACAATACTCTCATGAACAAATTCTTCATCGATGTCGATTTTTTTATGAGCGTATAATACAGCTAACTTCGCTGATGTTCCTGTACCACATGGAGATCGATCAATTCCTCCTGGCGGAACAACAACTGTATTTTTCACATGCGCACTTTTATGAGTAGGATCTGTATAAAATTCAACATGTGTTAATCCTTTTATAAACGAATACTCTGGATGAATAATTTCAAACTTCTCATTTATTGAGTTTCGAATATGAATCGCCTTATCAATAATTATGGATGCATTTTCTGGTACTAACTCTAAACCAACTGACTTCGCATCGATAATGGCATAAAAATTTCCTCCATACGCAATATCAGCCTCTACAGTTCCAATTCCTTCGACTTGTACAGTAATATTTTTCAGTAAAAAAGCTGGTATGTTACAGAATGAAACTTCTTTCGCCTTTCCATTTTGAACAGTAATATCCACTTCAACTAAGCCGGCTGGTGTATCAAGCTTTAAAGAAGTAATCGGTTCAACTATTGGAATTAAACCTGATTCAATTAAAGCTGTACACACACCAATTGTATCGTGACCACACATCGGTAAATATCCACCTGTCTCTATGTATATAACGCCTATATCAGCTTCAGGATGACATGGATCTGTTAACAATGCTCCAGACATTACATCATGACCACGCGGCTCATTCATTAACAATTTGCGAATCCAGTCATATTCCTTTTTCATATGTAACATCTTCTCTGCCATCGTCTCTCCAATTAGCTTAGGAAGGCCGCTAATTAATGTCCTCGTTGGATTCCCGCCCGTATGTGTATCAATCGTCGTAAAGACTTTTTGTGACCTCATCCGTTTAACACCCTTTCTGTAAAACGACTCAAACGAAGTGGTTCAATAGGAATAATTGTTTCTTTTTCATTTAATAACTCTTCAATCACTTTCCCAGTAACTGCCGCAAGACTAATTCCATCACCTTCATGTCCAGCTGCAATATAATAATTTGGAATATGATCCACTCGTGAAATAATTGGCAAATGATCTTCTGTCCACGGACGTAAGCCGGCATATGAACGAATCACCATCATATCTGCCATTTTCGGATAAAAACGAATTGCTCTGTTCGCAATGCATTTAATAACCTCGTTGTTAATTCTCGTATGAAATCCTACAAACTCTCGACTACTACCAATTAAAAAATTTTGGCTTTCTGTCGGTTCAAATACAAGAGCTACCCCGTATTTTTCAGTTAAAGCATCCACTTTTCGTTTTCCGCCAAATTTAGAAATTAAATAACCAAATTCCATTACTTTACGGCAACCTACATGTTGTTGCCTTGAGGCTACAATAATATGCCCTTTTCTCGGTTCGATTGGAATATTTACATCTAACATCTGCCCGATTTTAGGAGCCCACACACCGGCTGCGTTCACAATTTGCTTCGCAGTAAACGTCCCATTTGTCGTTTCTACAATAAAGGAGCCGTCTATATCTCTTTTCATTTCTTTTACTTCTGTATGATTAATCGCTTTCGCACCCATTTTTTTCGACTCTGCTAGAAGTGAAAATGCAAGGAGATATGGATTTACAGTAGAATCAGTTGCGCATTCTAAACCACCCAATAAATCATCCGCAAAAAATGGTGATTCCTCTCTTATGTCTTGCCTATCAAGCATTCGAAACGGTAACCCAGCATCTTTTTGACGATTCACCCATTGCTGCGCTGCCTCCATCTCTTCGTCTGATTCACAGACTAGAATACTTCCTGGCGCCCTATATTCAAATGAGTGCTCCAACTCCTCACTTAAATCTGTTACTAATTTTTGACTTACTAATGACATTTGACTATCAAACCCTGGGTCTTTATCAATCGCCAAAATGTTTCCGTCACATCGTGAAGACGTCCCACTGACAAACTCACCTTTTTCAATGATTGTTACGTCTCTTCCGTATTTTGAAGTGTAATATGCAATAGAACATCCTATAATTCCACCACCTATTATTAAAACGTCACAGTGCCTCACAAAACACCCCTCCTTTCACTTACATCTCTCATTTTCTTTTATGCAATTGACGTGCCAACTCTACATATATACACTTTTTATAAATAATATTTTTATTTGTAAAAATATTTTAAATTTATCGTAAATAGGTGTATTATTTTTTTATCACTGTCTAAATTTTTATACATATCAGGAGGACGCTATGACATTTTCATTTCCAACAATCAAAGAGTTTATGAAAATTTTGTCTATCGATTGTACAAGTAGCATGAAACACATTAACACAGTAGATGGGACATTTTATTACCTCCCTTCTACTACAGAAGAATATAGTTGCGGCTATATATATGAGGACGACTCGTTCACTACTTTAATTGATGCACTTTCACATGCATTAGCCGTTGTCATCATTAACAAAAACGAAGAGCCAATATGTTGTATAACGGCTCAGCAAATGATTCCGTTTCTTTATAAGTCTTACACTGAGCTACAATCTTTTTATAACACTGTAATTCAAACGACTGATTCTTCTGTTACAGTCATTGATGAAAAAGAATGTGTCCGTACGTGGACAGATGGTGCTGAAAAAATCTTTTCGGTTAATCATAATGAAATTATTGGACAACCAATTACTCGTTTTTTTGATTATAAAGACTTGGAAATCTTGCAATCATTGCATGACGGAAAAAGTATAATCGCTCAATTCCATCAGCCTCGTCCTGATTTGTTCGTATTAATAAATTCAAACCCCGTTTACTGTAACGATGAAATTATAGGAGCAGTCGTTTCAGAAACAGATGTGACAAATCAAGTTGTATTGAATGAAAAACTATTTAATATGTCACATGAAATGCACCGATTAGAGCAAGAAGTAGCAAAATATAAAGATACATCCGATCCTTTCCTCGCGATGAATGGAAAAAGCCCTGTTATACAAAGGACTATTCAATTAGCTAGAAAGGTCTGTTCAGTGAAATCAACCGTTTTAATACTCGGCGAAAGCGGTGTCGGAAAAGAAGTATTTGCGAAAGCAATACATGAAGCAAGTGAGGCAGCAAAGGCGCCTTTCATTTCAATTAACTGCGGCGCAATTCCAGAAGCTTTATTTGAAAGTGAATTATTCGGATATGAACGTGGGGCGTTTTCTGGAGCGAATAGTAAAGGAAAAAAAGGTAAAATAGAGCTCGCTCAAGGTGGTACTTTGTTCCTTGATGAAATAGGTGAAATGCCTCTCGATATGCAAGTGAAACTTTTACGTGTATTGCAAGAAAGAAAGTATTATCGAGTTGGTGGAGAGAAAGAAATAAATATTGATTTCCGTATTATCGCTGCTACAAATCGTGATTTACAAGAAGAAATGCGAAAAGGAACTTTCCGAGAAGATTTATACTATCGTTTAAATGTAGTTAGCTTACAGATTCCACCGCTGCGAGAAAGACGAGAAGATATTATTGAATTAACATACTCTTTCTTAAACGATTTTTCGATTAACTATAACAGACCTATTCGTGACTTACCTTCAAGCATTATGCATGAACTACTTCATTACGATTGGCCTGGTAATATTCGTGAACTTCGAAATGTAGTTGAGAGACTCGTCGTATTTGCGACAGACGGTATTATAAAACAAGAATATTTACCATTTCATACAAATGATACTATAGACAATCATACGTCTCATTCCCTATTACTCAGCAATAATCATACGATTCTTTCTTTACAAGAAGAGATGGTTGAGCATGAGAAAAAAGTAATTGAAAGAGCTTTACACATTTTAAAGGGGAATAAATTAGAATGTGCGAAAAAACTTGGGGTAACGCGAGCCACTTTATATAATCGTTTAAAAAAACTTGGGTTACAATAAAGTGAAACTTTAATCAGTGGGGGTTTTGTTCATCCCCACTTGATTATCAGCCCTCACCAATCAGGCTTTTACGGGCAGTTGATCCCCCTCCTAACTTCTTTACTTTCGCTGGATTTTGCGGTGGGGTCTTACTGCCCGTTAATGCGGGATAATTCTTAACTCCTCTATATTGGCATAGTTTTTGCATTATAATTTGTGCAAACCGAACTAGAGGAGGAATACATATGACGAATAAAGAGAACTTAATTGTTTGTCGTTGTGAAGAGATTACATACGGACAACTTCAATCGACAATTGCTGAATATAAATGCTCGGCAAGAGAATTAAAACTAAGAACACGTGCCGGTATGGGATTTTGCGGTGGCCGCACATGTAGAATGATGTTAGATCGAATGATTGAAAGTGCAAATCCTGACGTAACTCCTAATGAAATACCGTTAAAATATCAACCACCAATACGTGCTGTTACCTTTGGAGCGGTAGGTGATAATAAATGAGTAGAATTACACATCACCCTATTTTAGGTAGTTTACATAATAGTCAGCGCATCACTTTTCAATTTAACGGGCAACAATATGAAGCATATGGGCATGAAACAATTGCTGCTGCCCTGCTAGCAAATGGAATACGAACGCTACGCGTACATGAAGATAGCGGGAACCCGCGAGGTATTTATTGTAATATCGGTCATTGTTCAGAATGCCGTGTGACAGTAAATAATCAAACGAATGTACGCGCATGCTTAACAGTTGTAGAAAACGATATGATTGTTGAAAGCGGAAAACAGCATCCAAATATCGTGAGAGAGATGGTGAAAAAGCGATGATCGATGTAATTATTATTGGTGCAGGGCCGGCAGGATTATCAGCTTCCATCTCTTGTGCACGTTTTGGACTTAACGTACTTGTTATTGATGAATTTATGAAACCTGGCGGGAGATTGTTAGGACAGTTACATCAAGAGCCTACTGGAGAATGGTGGAACGGAATTGAAGAAGCAAAACGTCTTTACGAAGAAGCCGAATCACTGTCAGTCGATATTCGGTGCGGTGTTTCCGTCTATAATTTAGATAAAGATGATAGTTCTTGGTTCGTACATACAAATATCGGTATGTTAGAAGCTCCGTTCGTATTAATTGCTACTGGCGCTGCGGAGTATTCTATCCCCCTTCCTGGCTGGACACTTCCAGGAGTTATGTCAATTGGAGCGGCTCAAGTTATGACAAATGTTCATCGCGTGCAAGTCGGAAAAAAAGGAATCATTATTGGTGCTAACATTTTATCATTCGCCATTTTAAATGAATTGCAATTAGCTGGAATTAAAGTGGATCATATCGTACTACCTGAAAAAAGTGAGTTAAGCCAAAAAGCGGGTGAACCAGAAGAAGTTTTGAACTCCCTTTTAAATGCAGCTCATCTCGCTCCTTCTGCTTTTTTGCGTATAGGTAGCCGTTTTATGAAATATGATTGGATTCGAAAAGCCGGATTAACCTTCTATCCAAATAACGGAATGAAAATAAACGGGACACCACTTCATCTTCGGAAAGCTGCACTTGAAATTATTGGAACAGATCAAGTTGAAGGTGTTCGTGTTGCTACTATTGATTCTAAAGGAAACATTATGAATGGATCAGAGAAGATATATGAGGCAGATTTCGTTTGTATCGCTGGAGGTTTATATCCGCTTGCTGAGCTTGCTGCTGTAGCTGGATGCCCTTTCCATTACATCCCAGAATTAGGTGGACACGTCCCTCTTCATTCCGAAACAATGGAAACCTCTCTTCCAGGTTTATTTGTAGCCGGAAATATTACTGGGATTGAAAGTGGGAAAATCGCGATGGCGCAAGGGAGTGTCGCTGGATATTCAATCGTAAAACAAGCTAATATAAAATCAAATTCAGTTGAACAACACTTACAACAAGCAATCCAACATGTTCACACCGTACGCCATCATGCTGCGATTCAGTTTAATCCAATGATTGATGCTGGTAGACGAAAGATGAATGAAATTTGGCGTGATTATTCCACCACATATGCACATACTAAAAAGAGCTGCTGAGATTACTCTCAACAGCTCTTTTCACTACTCATCCGAGTTATTAAATTTCGCTAATGCATAAATGCCTTCTTCATCATCTAATTCAAGTTGTAATCTTGCTGCGAATGAATTGACATTGTATTCTCTGTCAAGTAATAAGCGTAGTGCCTCGATTAAGTTCGCTTGAATTAAAATTTGTTGACGACCATTTACCTCTACTTCAGCAGAGAAACCATACTCATCATCATACATTAGTTCAACTAATACTTCTTCTGGACCCACTTGTCTTTTTTCAGCGATATATACGCAAAGCGCATTTATAAGCTCTTGCTCAGAAATTTTTATTGTTTCCATGCTACTTCATCTGCCTTTTTCTTACGTTGATCTTTGAAGTATTTAAATGCACGAACTGCTAACATTACGATACCAGCCATTACTAACATATTTACCATAAACGCTAATACAGAACCAAGAGCTCCCATATTTGCAAATAAGCTACCCATTAGTAAACCACCAAGACCACCTAGTAATAAACCTTTCATAAAGCTTCCTTTATTACTTTTTGGCGCTGTGTTTGCTGCTTTTGTTTTTGAATCTGGATTCGTTTTTTGAGAATTCACGTTTGAGTCTTTTTTGTTTAAATCAACTTTTGACTTTTGACCTGAACTTGGTGTAAATGATTTTTTACCAGATTTGTAACTCTTCGCTGCTGCGTGATCTACAAACATGAAGCTACTAGCTCCAAAGATAACCATGAATGCTGTCATTACTGCTACAAGTTTTTTCAACATATTATATCCATTCTCCTTTTATATAGATATATGTGAAATCTATCTTTCTTGTAAATTTAGAATGATAGATTTGTTTTTAAGAACATTTTAAAGGTTCTTATGAACTTATTATATGAACTTTTGTCGAAATATGCAAGTATTATTTACTTTCAACAGTTTGGTCACAAAGGAAAAATTAAGCAAAACAGAATTGACTTTAAATGAAACAAAACATATTATAAGTTCATAAGAACTTTTTATTATTTTGGAGGTGAAAAGATGGAAACATTTCATCTCACACGAAACGAAATGGCTACCCTTCTTCTATCACTAAGAGGATGGAATACGAAAAAGCCTCTCGGTATTTTACAAGAAGCTTGGGCAAAGTCACATAAAAAAGATATTGAAAGCGGACAAAGCGTTACAGCTTTTATTACTACCGCACTTTCACCTATTTTTGAAAAGCTGATTAAAATTGACGATACTGATGTCGGTTTTTCTTTAAATGAAATAGTTGCGCTTGGCAATCAGATTGAAAACACAAGTTTCTCTGTAACTGCTATGCAAAACTGGGTGAAACGAGATATAAAAGAAATGATTGGCTCTCCTCAAAAAGGGAAAAAATATTCAATTGAACAAGCAGCCTTACTATTTATTGTCGAAGATTTAAAAACAGCACTTGATTTTGAATCCATTCGTAAGCTATTACGCCTTATTGTAAATGACCCAGCCGATCGAAGTGATGATTTAATCAATCCTGTTCATTTATATGTAGCATACTCTTCTCTATTTGAAGAACTCAATCAAGGGAATTGCTTACAATTAAATGCAACAGATACCGTTCATACAATTGAAAATATCGTAAAAGAAAAAGCTGATAAAATCGCAAGCAAGTTCGATCAAATTAATAACGAACAACGCGAAGCAATTCGTAACGCTATTATTATTGCGACCCTTTCTGTACATACCGCATATGTACAAATGTTAGCGAAACGTTACGTAACAGCAACGTTATTTTTACAAAACTTAGATGTGAAACAGTAAAAAACAAGCACCCTCCTGTCCTACGTATATGACAGGGGGATGCTTGTTTTCAATCAATATAAACTACACAAATCATTTTACATTTAAGTTTCGTTCTACAATAGCTCTTGATTATGTAAAAATCATTACTAACCTAACATTCAACAATGTTCATTTCTTTCTATTAAATTCCTATCAGATTTTCTCGATAAACTTAATTACTTCATTTTTATAATTATATTTATCATTAATTTCTTGTAATAATTCAATATCATGCGTATGAGTTTTTCCTGTCTCTAGCAGCTCACGGTATAAATCAATATAAGGAAGATTTTTATTAGTGGCATTTTTATATTCCTTTTCTACATCGTAAAAAACCTTTTTAAACCTCACGTCAGTAATCCCTGCCTCATCAATTTCAAGAATTGCATACTGAGCACGTAAGTCAGAGTTTAGCTTATTCCACTTGTAAAAAGGTTGTCCAACTGTTCCTGGGTTAATAATTAATTGATCATTGCTACTATAGCGCAACAATTGATGGTGGGTATGAGCGTAAATCGCAATATCATAATCACAATCAAATAACCGATCAAACTGTTCTTGATTATTAGTGGGCCATAAATCCCCTCCGTAATTTTTATTTTGTAGATTATGACTAATACTTATTGATAAATCATTAACCTGTTTTGTTATATGTAATGGTAAATTTTTAATATGATTAATATAGTTTTTATCCAAGTTTTCACATTGATACTGAACTAATCTAGAAACATAAATATCGGTTGCGTTATCAATATCAATGTTTTTATTAAGAACGTCAAGAAAGCTATCTTCCCAGTTTCCTTGTACATAAGTATCAACGTTAACACTATCTAACATTTCAAATAAATCATTCGATCCAGGACCAGGCATAATTAAATCTCCTAAAAACCAATAATCAGTCACACCTTCTTTCAAAGAATCTTCGATAACTGCTTTTAAAGCAGTTGCATTTCCATGTACATCTGCCAGTACAGCAATTTTATGTTTCATGTATTTCATCCCCCTAAATTAACATTATATTCCGAATTAACTGCGTGTATTTTTCTATATTGTTTCTCCTTTCTTAACTCTGTGCATATCATACACTTTCACTTGATTCTCTATATACGATTTTTCTTTTTTAAATCCAGCTTTCTCATAACAACGAATGGCCCTCTTATTATCTTCCCTAACTTGTAATACAACAGCTTCTATATCAGGATCTAAAAATGATTTACTAATAAAATACTTTGTAATCTCTGTTCCAAGCCCTTTTGAATATAAATTCGAAACACCAATGAGGATAGAGTATTCCATCATGTACGCATCTTCATATTTCTTCTTTTTTAATCCGACTCTCCCTATTACTTCATCTTCTACTACTATTACATGATAGCTCGCATAAGACCGCGACAATTTTTCAGTCCAATACTGCCGAAGCTCTTCAATTGTATATCGCTTAAATGATTTCACATCTGCTATATTTTGTAATTCCTCATTGTTATACCATTCTAACATAATTGATAAATCATCTATTTGTAATAAACGTTCATGCCAATCCATATTTTCACCTCATCTACATTTCAAATTACTACACCTAATTAAAAAAAATACGCATATTCTTTTTTAGGCAATTTTACTATCTCTTGAATGAAATTCGATTTTTCTAAAATGTCATCTAGCTGCCCCTCACTATAAACATAAATACCACCTACGTATGAACTGTAAGCCTTTTTCTCAGTTATTACCACTGCGGTGCTATTTTCCTTTTTATAATCGCCCTCTATTCCTTTTTCAAATGACAAACTTTTAGTTGCTGAGAAGTAAAGATGGATTAATTCTGCTATTTCTATGTCATCTGATTTTGCAAAGCACTTTATTTCATTTATAATCATTTCATCTTGTAACGGAAGAAAGTCCTCTATCTCTATCTGCTTTCTTTTATAAAAGAAATTTTGTATCTCAGGAGTATGGAACGAAAGATTTTTCTCCTTTATCTTTTGAAAAATGGATTGCAACAATAAGTCTTTCCCTACTACAAACGGATGGCCAAAGCCATTATTGTAAAGCCCTTTTTTCATTTTCATTAGTTGTTCAATGTACGGGATTCCTTGTTCTGCAATAACCAGTTTACCGTTAATAAAACGCATATTAGCAATCAATCCTTCTATTCGCAAGCACTCGAATTCAAGCGAGGAATAATATAAATCTCTATTCCAAAAATCTAATTGATCCATTCCTAATGAATTAAATAATAGTTCATCTATAATTGGAAAAACTCCATCTTCTGTTAAAGCTTTCATTACATCATCTAATAATCCAGGAGTTTGGTTTAAAATCGCGCGTATTTTTTCATCCTCCTGAATGATTCGTATCGTCCACTCACCATGATCTTCACCTGATATTTGCTGAAAACAATGTGAATACGGACCATGTCCAACATCATGTAGAAGAGCTACAGTAGATACTAGCTTTCGTTCATATTTCGATAAATGTATATCACCAATCTCAGTAAGGTGTTCGATCACTTTATTTACTAGTACATATACACCTATCGAATGTTCTTCCCTCGTATGTATTGCGTTCTCATGTAAAAAATAAGTATGTCCTTGTTGTTTAATATAGGCCAACCTTTGAAATGCTTTTGTATCTATCAATTGAAGGATATCTATATCATGAATAGAGATTGGGCCATAAATTGGATCTGCAACATGCATACATTCTCCTCCTATTTTGTAAATTAAAACCTATATTATTATACTTAATTTTCAGTCTATTTTCATTAATATATGAGAAATTTTTAATGAACTTCTCATTATTTCCGCATGAAAATTTGGCTTATATCCTTTACTATAATACTTATACGAGACATAAAAGAATTGAAATAGCAATCCCCTATATAAATAAGGTATAATCTACACATAGTGAACCTTTTATATCATTAAGTAAAAGGGCGTATATTCAAAAATCCATACATTAGAAGGTGCAACAATGTTAAGTAGTTTTATTCACTCAGTATTAACGTTTTTTGAAGGATTAGGTTATTGGGGCATTATGCTTGGACTTATGATCGAGATTATTCCAAGCGAAATTGTTCTCGCTTATGCAGGATACTTAGTATTCAATGGTAGCATCTCATTTATAGGCGCAGTTGTATTTGGTACTATTGGCGGCGTTATTGCTCAAATCTTTATTTATTGGATTGGACGATACGGTGGACGCCCTATATTAGAACGTTACGGAAAATATATTTTCATTCATAAAAAACAAATCGATGCTGCCGAAGATTGGTTTAATCGTTACGGAACTGGCGTAATTTTCACAGCTCGCTTCATTCCGGTAGTGCGTCATGCGATTTCAATCCCTGCTGGTATTACAAAAATGCCATTACTACGTTTCACTACGTTAACGGCACTTGCAATCATCCCTTGGTCTATTATTTTTATTTATTTAGGTGAAAAACTAGGTGAAAACTGGGAGAATATTAATGATATTGCTGGACCGTATGTGAAATCATTCGCTATCGGTGGCGTCGTACTTATTCTTTTATATTTCGTAATAAAAAAGTGGACAAAAAAACGTAAAAAACTTGCTTAAGATAATAAAAAAACCGCTAAAAATTCATTCAGAATTATAGCGGTTTTTATTATAGGCTCGACTATGTATTAAAAATTGTATTATTTCCTCTTTATGCTTCAAGTCATGCTGAATGAGTAATGAAAAGTAATTAATTAATCTCACTTTTTTTGTATCAAATTAGTAGTCATTATAAAAATATCGGGTGGGAATCCGCTCAATTTGCTCCACTAATTGTTTATGAGTAACACTAAATTGATCTAATTGTTCTTCTTTTGAAATACATGATCTCGCATATCTTTTTGCACCCTTATTCATTTGCTCTACATCTATCGAAACATTAGGTACAGATTGAGTACTTAGAAAATAAGAAATTCGATATTTCATTACAAACTCGTCTCGAACGATAAAATGTGAAATCACATCCCTCTTTCAATGCTTAACATCATTCTATTAAACTTAACTTTTCATCCATAATATTTTCTTTCTTCATTTTTCATTCCTTTCCGCCATTTATAACCCACTCCTAATAACACCTTCTAGAAATTGTATGAAAAGCCCCCATATTTACATGGATAAGCAACAATTTAGGCATTCCTTTCGTATATTATCCCAAAAAGGAGTGATTTCCCCAATGCACTGGCAACAAAAAATACCATACTTAATTGGACGCCCTATCGGCATTTCCTTCATGAATGGGCAAGGAACTACTGGGGTATTATGTTCAGCACATGATGGCCAATTATATGTGTATGAATACCTTTACCAATCTCAGTTCGCGATGAAACATTATGATTTCAGACAAATTCAAGATATACACGCATTTCCGAATTGCCCACATCAAAATCCTCTTTATTAAAAAACAGGAACAGCTCATAGCCGTTCCTGTTTCTAAGTTGTTATTTCTCAGAGTAAAACTTCTGCACAGCTTCATCAAAATAGATCCAGCCTTTCCAGCCTAGATGAATCGTATCTTTTAAGAAATACTTATCATATTCATGGCTAGAGAAATCGACTACTGGATACCCTGCTTTCTCAACTTGCTCTCTAACCTTTGTATAATACACTTCACGGCGTTCTTTCGGGAAACCAGCGTAATCATACCAAGGTCCATTTACAGGTACAGAGATAAAGAGTGGCTTAACATTTTTTTCTTTGAAAAGATCTAAAACAATTTGTAAGTCATCATATTCTGGTGATTCATCATACGATTCATTTGCTCTAAAATTTTTTAGGCCTTTTAATTTTTTCTTTAAATTATGTTTATAGTAATACGGGTTTTCAATTCCAAATGTATTTGTAGTAGACTCCGCTTGCCCTTCTTGTTCCGCATGTTTACGTGCATTCTCCCAAGAAATTGAACGTAGTCCCATATTTGTTTTCTCTTTCATCGGTTCAATCTTAAATAAAGAATTAAATAAATCTCTATGATCTAAAATGTTTCGGTACATATAAGCAAGTGGTTTGGCTAGACCTGCTTTTATGTTATGTTTCGTATCATTATAAACAATACCTTCTAATGAATTTTTTAATATATCATCTTTTTGAACAACTTTATAATCTAATAGTCGTTTCGCGATCTGCTTCTTCATTTCAGGTTTAATGTCATCATTAAAAATAAAATGATATGCTTGTTGTTTGGAGAAATTATTAGTAAAATCTCCTTGTGATACACCCGTTTTTGTAAACCATTGTGGCGAAAGAACAAAAACGACTTTTTTACCTTCCAAATCATCCATTGTAGACGTCATATTTAAAATATGAGCTAAACTTTGCGTACCGCCAGTTCCAATTAAAAATGGTGTAAAACCTGCTGGATTTACTTTGAAATAGTTAGATGGATGGTATGCATCCATTCGTAAAAATTCAGATGAACCGTACATCGGTAAATACTGCGAATTCTCTAACATTTTCTGTTGTAAGAAAACACTTTGTAGTTTTTCTTTTTGTAAGGACGTTGCCGCATCTTCTATCTTTTTATCACTAATTAGCGATACTAAACTTTTAGACGGAATAAGCAATACAATGAAAAAAAGTACACAGGCTAAAATAATTGGTCCGAAAGCATGCTTCATCTTCATTAAATATTCCTCATTCCATTACTATTAAATTGTAACCCTTGTTTTTGACACGTCATCTTTTCTCTCCTTTTTCTCTATACATGTTCCATTCTATTTATCTATTATATACATGTATGTATTTCCTTCCTTGTTCTATTAAGTCCTATACAAATAGCGCAAGCAAATGTTTCCATAGAAACACGTTAATTATACAAGATTCTACATAAATTTCACACTGGAATTTTAGTAATAATTTTATTTTTAAACGTCGAAAAAACAAATGAAATGTCTATAATTCATCCGATTATGTATTACATAAGAAAAAAACAGACCACCACATACGTGAAGTCTGTTTCTTCATCACTTTATTTTTGTACCTCTGCCCATTTTAAGCTTGTAGCTGGACCGAATTGATGCACATATAAGTCTTTCACATATGGTTTTTGTAAGTAAGATAGACCGCGCTGGAATACCGGTGCAATTACTGCATCATCCAGAAGCATTTTTTCAGTATCTTGCAGTGCTTTCCAACGTGCTTTTTCATCGTTACCTAATTCAGTTTTTATCTTCTTAATTAACGCATCATATTCTGGATTTGCATACCCTGTATTATTTACAGTACTTCCTGAAAGGAATACTTCTAAGTAAGTCATCGGATCTGGATAATCAGGTAACCAGCGCGACAACGACATTTCATATTCTTTTTTCTTCTCTAACGCTAGTTTTTGCGTATGTGGTTGTAATTTCACATTTACTTTTAAGCCAGATAAGTTTTTCTCAAGCTGTTCTTTAATATATTCGCCTACTTTTTTAAAGTTTTCTAAGTCATAGTTTAATAACTCAAGCGTTACTGCATTCGTTCCTGTTTCTTGCTTTGCCTTTTCCCAATATTCTTTTGCCAGTTTTACGTCTGTCTTATTAAATTCGCCCGCTGTACTTCTAAAGTCTTTCTTATCTGGCCCTTTTAAAAACCCTTTTGGTACATAGTAGTTTGCAGCAACAGAACCATCATTTAAAAATGAAGTCGCAAGGCCCTTCTTATCAAACACTGTACTTAGTGCCAGACGCGCATTTTTATTTTTAAGAATCGGTACATTTTCATTGAAACGGAAGAAATACATGACTGGATCTGTATATTGTTTCAGTTCCTTATTCGTTTTATATTTATCTACAAATTCTGTAGAAATGACCGCTCTATCAACCTTATCTGTTTCATATAAATTTACCGCAGTTGAAATTTCTTTAACAATTTGATAGTTTACTTCATCTAACTTCACTTCTTGTTTATCCCAATACTTATCATTTTTCTTTATTGTAAAGCTAGCTTCATGTTTCCATTCTGATAATGTAAACGGTCCATTATATACCGTTTTATTTGCTTCTAATCCGTATTTATCACCTTGCTCTTTCGCATATTTTTCATTAATCGGATAGAAAGATGGCAAAATGAGTAGTTTCGTAAAATACGGTACAGGATGTTCCAGCTCTACGACAAATGTTTTATCATCCTTTGCTTTTACTCCTAATTCATCTAATCCTAGTTGTTTCTTATTTATTTTCTCCGCATTTTTCACATCATACGCAATATATGCATATTGAGAAGCTGTATCTGGATTAATAAGCTGCTTCCAAGCATATACGTAATCGTGAGCCGTTACTGAATCTCCGTTAGACCATTTCGCATCACGTAAATGAAATGTATAAGTCTTTCCATCCTTACTAACCTTATATTTTTGCGCTCCAGCTTCAATTACTTCATCATTTTTCGATAATCGGAATAGCCCTTCCATTACGTTATTCAAAACGTTAAATGATATCGCATCTGTTACTTTCCCTGAATTTAATGATGGAATTTCACCCGTTTCTAGTAGCTGCAATACTTTTTTCTCATCTTTCGGCTTTGTAACTGTTTTTTCTTTTGCGCAACCAACTAAAAATGAAGAAACTAATAGAGTACTAACTAACGAGTAGCGAACTACCTTTTTCATTTCCAAACCCCCTCTATTTTTTACGGTAAGTAACGGCGAGCACCAGCGTATTCTTCTATATATCCTGGTGTATTTAACGGGATTATTTCAACTGATCTTTCAGCTCTTGGTGAGTGAATCATATTACCATCACCAATATACATCCCAACGTGATGGACACTACCTTTCCCTTGATCATGCGCAAAGAAGATTAAGTCCCCTTTTTGTAAGTTTTCTTTATCAACGGCAACCCCCGCTCTTGATTGCGGTCCAGAATCGCGCGGTATTGTAATACCGTGCGATTTATAAATCGTATGTGTGAATCCAGAGCAATCAAATCCAAACCCACTTGTACCAGCCCATATATATGGTAAACCTAAAAACATTTTCCCTGTGTTGATTAAATCATCGGCTGTCGGTGTTGGAATATCCTCTTGAGAACGGTAAACCGCTCCATCATTTTTTCGTAGCCATGCTTTCTGTCCATTTGGCAACAATACGCGGTATGAAATGCTATCTTCACTTAGTAGCGGCAGTCGCGTATTATAGCTAACTTCAAGTACTTTTTGTTTTTCAGAAGGATTTATATATAAAATTGCGGTCGGTTTCGTTACTAATACGAATGGTTCGTTTGTTTTATCTGCAAACTCTTGATTATACGTTAATTGTTTTTCCGGCATCCATCCCGGATAACCTTCTTCATTTCGCGGTGTCGGTTGTCCGTGTACTAACACTTTTACCCAGTCACCTTTCTTATCAACAACCGTTACTTCTTGACCGAGTAGTGCTTGCGTTTCTAATTTATTTGCATTTGTTAACCATAGTTTTTCATCGAGCGTCATTGATTTCGTCCATTTCCATAAATCAACTGGATTTGTTGCACTCGGTGCATCAATTGGCCGTAACGAATCAGGTGCAGTCCATAACGTTGCGGCAGATACATCTATAAACGCTTTGCTATCTTTCTTCTCTTCAGCATTTGCCGATGTAAACGATGAAAATATAAATAGAGTTGTTAATAATGCAGTTCCTACTTTTTTCATATATATCCTCCTTAAAAGGTAAGTTACTAGTCATTTCTTCTAAGATTACATATTCACTTTAGAATGAAGGTTTACCTTTGAGCCGGAGTAAGTCATTCCTTCCGGTTCTTCCATTAACCATAGCGGTGCATCAAGATCGAAATAATAAATATTTGGATGTGCAGCAGCTAAGTGTGCTACAGCACTAACGGAAAGTGAAGATTCCATCATGCTGCCAACCATACATTTCACACCTGCCGCTTCTGCAATATCTGCAATACGCCACGCTTCACGTATACCACCGCATTTCATTAATTTAATATTGATTAAGTCCGCATAGCTTCCTTGCACGAGTTTTAATGCGTCACTTGCTGAAAATATACTTTCATCAGCCATAATAGGCGTTTGTACATTTTCTTTTACGTACTTTAATCCATCCAAATCTTTCGCGTGAACTGGTTGTTCAATGAATTCTATATTTAAATTACGATTTTCCATCTCTTTAACAATAGAAACCGCTTCTTTTGGATTCCATCCTTGGTTTGCATCTAATCGTAACGTTGTATTTTTTGGTACGCTATTTCGAATCGCCTCAATACGCTCTAAATCTAAATGCACAGATTTACCAACTTTAATTTTTAAAGTTTGAAATCCTTTTTCTATATGTTGCTTTGCCTCTTTTGCCATAATAATAGGATCATCTACACTTACTGTAATATCTGTATAGATTTCTTTCTTACCGCCTAATAATGCGTAAAGTGGGACGTTTTGATATTGGCAATACACATCATATAAAGCGATATCAACCGCCGCTTTCGCACTTGCATTTCCTATACAACTCATTTGGATATGCTGTAATAACTGCTGAAATTGAATTATATCTTGACCAATTAAGCATGAACGCAGCGGCCCTAATATAGCTTCCTCAATCCCACTAGCGAAATCTCCCGTAATAACCGGTGTTGCGGCCGCAGCTCCTTTTCCAACAATTCCTTCATCTGTATGAATAAACACATCAATACTTTCAATTTCAGTTACGGTACGAAGTGCGGTTTTAAATGGAGTATGAAGCTTTACACAACGACGCTTCACCTTTATATCCGTAATTTTCATTTCGCTCATCCTTTCGTTGTCCAATAAAAAAATCCAGCCGCAAGAACTTCCTTACGGCTGGATTTTGTCTATGATTGAGTAGACAAAGCAGCAATCTGATTATATTTTTTTTTCGCATCTTTTAGCGCTACTAATAATGCCTTTTGAGATGAACCGAAATAACGATCTTTTATTTCTGTTACTAGCGCTGGATCATTAATATTTTTATGTAGAAATAAATATTTAACGAATTGAGATGTTAATGCAATTGTCGCTGAGCAATCTGCATCTACAATTTCCCCTGTCTCCTTCACAAGTACAAAAGCTACAAAATAGCTTTTAAACTTTTCCGTAATGGGATTATTTTGAGGCGCTTTCGCATCCCCTACGACATAAATTGTATTTGAAGCATACACAGCTATCTTCCTTTCTTATACAAGGATAACGGGTTTCTTAATAGTCGTACGAGCGATAAACTCAACATTCATTAAAAAATGTATCCGCTTACGAATATTATATAAAATTATCAGAATTTTAACAATATTTATCTTTACACATATTTCATAATTATGGATAATTGAATTCCATTGATGTAATGGCTTCAACTGTACATCTTACATTATGTTAGAACTCCTTGTACCATGCAAAAATTTAGCTTTTTTGTTTTCGTACTTCATTTACAAATAAAAAACAGTTAGCCAACGCTAACTGTTTCATTACTTTGGTAATACGAAAATCGTTTCATTTGACTTAGAAAATTGGTACTCTTTTCTCGCAAACTTCAAAATTTCCTCTTCATTATCCGTTAAATTCTCAATGTTAGTCTTTAGAAACGATTGATCCTTCTTTAATGTAACTAATTGTTTCTTTTGATTTGTAATCGTATCTTTTTTATTCATTATTATCTCTTGCTGTTTCGTTAAAATATATTGAACATACAAAGTAGTCGCTGCAATAAAAAGAACCATTAAAATAAGTCGTCTTAACTTCTTTTTGTTTATAGTACGATTGTCACTAGGTTGTGATAGTTGCTCTGGTATATTAGGAACATTTACTCTTTTGAGTTTCCTCATTTCAAGTCCCCCCAACCCATATTTTTCACTACCATAGGCACGTTTTCTTACTAAACTAAATTCTATTCTTATAAAATAAGTTCCTTCACAAAAATATCTCACAAATTAACCAATTAAAGATAGCATTCGACGACATTTCCATATTTACATCGAAATTTTTTATGTATGCTGCAATAAAATAGTAGTTTATGTTATTCTTTTTCTACTATTGTAGAAGAGTTTTTTTAATTAGCACTTTATTTTATCTCCTCAACATAAGGATTCGCATATAAATCAATATCAAAATCAGCTTTAATACTGTTAGCAAAATCAATTACTGGATTATCTAAATGAACAGCTGGTGTATGGCCATCATTTATTTTAATTACAATAGTGAATCTACATTCTAATCCAAATTCTCTTTTTAGTTCATTAATAATGGCTGACTTATCTTTTAGTTTTAGAATTACTTGCTCCATTACATCTCCTACATCTAATGATTCCTGATATCCTGTACTTATTTGCCAAGATGTATAATTTCTTGTTATGTTTTCAGTTTCGTTTGTTTTTCTAATTATGTCCCCTTTTTTATAACTTATAGTTGGGCTTACTTGCAATCTTTCAGAAACAACCTCTACTGGAAATTCATCTCCGGACAGATTGAAATAAACCATTACTTGCGTTTCATCCATTAATCTCACACCTTTATTAAAAATAAATTATTATTTAATTCAATCGTTCCATTTTACTACAGACTACAAGTTGAATTTTATGCCAACCTATAACTAATATTAATATGAATCATTCTACAATTACATCTTTTTATTAAGATATAACATTTTTATTTTTATAAAGTAAAACTTTAATCAATGTGGGTTATGTTCACCCCCACTGATTATCAGCCCTCACCAATCGGTCCAGCCCCACTCCCACCTAACTTCTTTGCCCCAGCCGAGTTTTGAGGTGGGAGTTTTACTTCCCGGCAAATAGCGTGATAAACTCTATTACTAACGGCGCATTACTTCTCCATTTAAAATTGTTTACATAATACTATTATTTTTATAATTTATTATCCCAATAAAAAAAACAATCCATTTGTTAGATGGATTGTTTTTTATGTTTCATTTTTATAATTCTTTAAATAATTTCATCGTTTTTACCTTAACTGAATTTGATTTATAATAATGAAATAAAAATATATATTAAAAAACCGAGCACATTATGCATATCAAAAAATAGCTGCCTAATAAACATTTATCATTTGAAAAAAATACGTATAAACCCTCTAAAATGAGCAGACTTATCATACTAATCTATAACAATTTTGCCTTCTCCCCTTACCTGTTTCCTTTAACACATATGATTTTAAAACAAGGGCAGTTAATGAATCCGTTAATGTTTTATATGATAAATTAGACAATGCCAATAGATCGTTTGTATATAACATTCTATGCTTCTCTAATAATAATAGTACTAATCGTTCTGACGGTTTTAATGTCTCATCACTTTCTAGTATAAAGTCTATATTTTTCATTTCTCTAATTATTGCTCCTTATATAAAAAAATACTTTAAATGATTATTTAATATAAAAATAATACATAACAAAATTTGAAGTATACTAAAATAACATCATTTTAAAACACTATTATACTATAACATAGAAAAAGCATTTCCCAAAATAGGAAATGCTTTTCTTAATTCACTTTCTTATATTGCTTATATGATTGTTCCAAACCTATATTATATTTCGTGTTTTTATCCGTCCAGTCTTCTCCTAAATTACCTGGCCATCCTGATGTATTAGCGACATATTTTAATAACTCCCAATCTTTTAATCCTTTTTTCACACCGCGCTCATATGATTTGACCATATTAGTGATTGCTATTTTTGCATTGATTTGTGAATCCATTAAACTTTCTTCAGATAACGAGGCTGGTGCTAATCCGCCCCGATGCAATTGGAATAATCCAAATGATGTGCCATTATCCCCTATCGCTTTTCGATTCAATTTTATTTCGTGGTCTGCGATAGATAGTGGAATCCAATCTGGAATACCATACCTCTTAGCAACTTCACCAATTATTTGTTTATTATTGTCAATCTCTTTATACTTCTCATATTTTGAATAAAGGGCATTCGTTACTGTTACTAACGTAAGTAATATGAATATATATTGCAACGCTTTTTTCATCATTTCATCTCCTGCTTTGTGTATGTTTCACTTCCTACTCACACTATAAAACCTTTATGTGACATTCATTTGACGAAATGATATGAATGATGCATAAGTTAATAATAAATTAAGTTTTTCTAAAATCACTTAAACAAATAAAAACGGTTCGTCTATCATGTTTTAAACATGAGTGACTAACCGTTTTCAAGTGTCTTTTTAATTAACACGTTCTACCTTATATATTTCTTGCAATATGTGGTTTGCTGTAATGACTCGTTCCGCCGCCACCTACTACTACTTTACCGCCTTTTCCAAAGATTAATAATTTACTTGAACCATCTGCAAGAAGTACTATTACTTCCGCATGATCACTTGTAGCTACATAGATTACATAACCGCTTTTTGAAATACACGTTTCCCAATTCTCATCAAATTCTGATCTAACTACCCGATTAGAATACACTTGATTTTCAATTCTTCCTTGTTCTTCGTTTTCCAAATTTATTCTCCCCTCTTCCTTGAATAGTTGTATATATTAAAATAGCAGTCCTGTTTAAAATAGTGACCGATTTTAACATAAATAGTATATGTAGGTAGTAGGAGAATGCTTGGACAATGAAAACGTATCAGCATTTAAAAATTTTACAATCGAAACTTCTCTTTAATCATTTCCGCTACTTCTTTTGCACTCAAGTAAGTATTATTAATTTTTATATACTCTTCTTTTTCAATTTCACCATGAAGAGAGTTTAATCTATGCTTTTTCATCGTTTCTTTTAAATTATTTTCAGACCATTCAATATCTCTTTTTTTCGGTTTATGTTCTAATCTATGCGGGCTTTTATTCCGTTCTAACCTTTCATCTAATTCCGCTTCCAGCTCTACAAAATACACCGTCCCACCTTTTGATTCAAAAATACTTACTACATGATGTATATAATCCCAATCGGATTGGAGGTCAAATGCCCATACATAAGTAAAAATCATTCCAGATAAATCACTTTTAGATACTTCTTCAAATATTTCATTACGAAATAAACTTACTAGTCTTTTTGCTTCTTTCGTACTGTAATCAAAAATTAGACTTACTAAATCAATTGTCATATGGTTATGAAAAAGTTTTAAACCGGTTAATGTTGCTAATTCTTGCCCCACTGTCATTTTCCCAACTGCTTGTGGGCCAAATATTAATATGAATTTCATTTATTTCCCTCCTATCGCTCTCTATAAACAATTACACAAAATAGAAAATAAGGCAGTCGATTTCGTATCGATTGCCTTATTTTTATTAATAGTTTCTGTACTATTTTTTTCGCACAGCTTCAAATGTAACCATTTGATTTGCATTTGACGGCTCTTTTTCATATACATAGTCAGCAGAGCAAGTAATGTTAGAGAAACCAATACTTTCTAAAAGGAGTTTAAACTCTTCTATACCATACCACCGCATTGCAAAACGTTGTAGTTCTGTTTGCGTTAACTGTCCTTTACTCCACTTTTCATATTTTAAATATGATACAGTAATTTGGTTCAGCCAATCTATTTCAATTGATTTATTTTCTAATGTAATTCCGTCACCACTCGGCAAAGAAAAATTTGATGTATGAATCTCTCCAGTCTTCCAGTCATGCGGAAGCATAATATCGACGATTAACCGACCACCTAGCTTAAGGTGCTCATAAAAACATTTCAATGCGTTTATAGAATCCACACGATTTTCAATTAAACAAAAAGATCCAGTAGGAATGATAATTGCCTCATATTTATGTGGCAGTGAAAATTTTTGTAAGCTTCCTTCATATAGATTAGGATGTAATCCTCTCTCTTTACATCGTATACGGCACGATTCTAGCATTTCAGGTGAATAGTCTATCCCATCTACTTTAAATCCAGCCTCTAGAAGTGGGATGATGACACGCCCTGATCCTACCGCTGCTTCGAGAATTCTTCCTCTACAATTTTTTAAACGTTCTTCATAATACTCAATATCACCATTTAAAGAATAACCGACAGGCTTTGTGTAATCATAAAGTTCCGTACAAAGTGTACTATAAAAACTAAACATTTATTTTCTCCTCCGTTTTATACGTACGGAAGATTTCAATTCAATTAATCTTCCTGTACCTTTAATTTTAATGAAAATTCGAAAGAGCTGACTGTCATACTATATCACTCGCTTTCCATAGAATATAATCACATTGTATAATATTTCCTTCAAAATGAATATATATAAATTGAAAATTCAGACTTATTTCGAAAGGATGATATGATGAATTCATTAATTGGATTTCTTTTTCTTCTTATCACTTTTAATGCTCTAATTTTCTTTATTGCAAAGAAGTATAGGCGAATATGGAAAATTGCCAGTGGCATTTTCATCCTTTCTTCCCCCATCATTTTCTTCGCGACTATGCATGTAATTGGTGAAAAAGTTGGAGATGGTTTCGCTGGAGGTGCTGCTGGGCTTATCTTTAGTGGAATTTTAATCCTAAATGCAATTGTTTTATTTGTTGTAAGTATTTTTAATAGAAATTCATAATCGCCTCCTCGTATTGATAAACAATTACACCCCAAAATTTAAAGAGCTTACTATATAGTAAGCTCTTCATTAAAAATCATTTATTTCACAATCGGTAATATTACTTCGCTTAATTTTACTGTAAGCTTCGTACCCGCTTTCGGTCTAATTGTATAATCATAGTCGCTAGCAATTAAAACCACTCCAATTTGATGCCCCGCTTTAAAGACATATTCATCTGGCTGCATGTCCCATGTAAATGTATAATCTTTTCCAGGTTGAAGTGCTGTTGAATTTTTTATACTATTTAAGTTTTGCGGGTCCATCCAGCCTCTCGTGACGATTTCAGGCTTTGCTCCACCGTAATCAACAAGTAAAGCTGTTAAATTCGCTACAGAACGGTCAATATTTCCTTTGAATGAAACTTGTGCTGTACCGCTTATTCGTGTATCTTTTTGCAATACTGGCATTGTATACACTAATCGATTTGCTACTTCTAATTCCGGGTTTGCTACTAATTGGTTTGATTTCATTTTTGCATCATCTACGAATGAGAAAGTCTTATTAGCAGATCCCATACTTAATGGCAAATTGACTGCTTTATTACTTAAATACATTCGGATTTTTGACGGCACAGCCGCTGGATCTGGCCAATTTTTTAACTTTTCCCATGTTTTATTTTCTCGTTGTACATCAACCATTGGTTCATCCATAATTCCATTTTCAATTCCGTACAACCAATAATCTAACCATTTATTTTGTGTTTGCTGCCAGTTATTACTTGATGTTCCGCCGTGTCCACCTTGATGTAACCACATTTTACGAGGTACATCATTTTCTCCAAGTGCATCCCACCATTGCGCGAACTGCTTCGTTTTTACGTTCCAATCGTTTAAACCGTGAACGACAAATACGCTCGCTTTTACATTTTTAGCATCTTTCACATAGTTACGTTTATCCCAAAAATCATTATAATTACCAGTTTTCCGGTCTTGTCCATCAGTGAGCTCTTTTATAACTTGTCCGCAAACTTCAGGGTTTTCCCTTGTTAGTACTGCTTCTGCCATATTATCTGTATCTTCCCCTTGATACCCACCTGGCGCAATGACTGCGCCATTTGCACGATAATAATCATACCAACTACTAATCGCTGCGATTGGAATAATTGTTTTTAACCCTTCAACTCCAGTCGTCGCAACAGCATTTGGTAACGTACCATTATAAGAAACCCCTGTCATACCTACATTTCCAGTAGACCAATTTGCATTTACTTCTTTTCCATCTTCTGTATATGCTTTCGCACGCCCATTTACCCAATCAATGACAGACTTCGTCCCCAATATTTCCTGTTCGTCTCCAGTCGTAGGACAGCCATCTGATTTTCCAGTACCGATACTTTCTCCTAAAATAACTGCATAACCTCTTGGCACGTAATAGTTTCCGTACGAACCAAGATTAACCGCTCCATACGGTTTTCCTTCATACGCATACAATTCTTCATCTACATTATATACAGGAACATCTTTTAATCCAGCTCGATATGGACTCATTTCATAAATAACAGGAACTTTCACATTCGGATCAGTTTTTGGACGCATAACCTTTACTGATACACGATCCTTTTTACCATCGCGATCACTATCAACTTCTGTTTCTACAAACAAATTTTCAATAATCGCTTCATCAAGTGAGTAAATAGGTTTTGTCATCCCATTTTCTAATTCAATTTTTGTGTTCGAATGTAATGCTTCTGAAACTTTTCCATTTAACTTAACGCCATTTTCATTTCTAGTGTTTGTTTCCTTATTTTCTGCATACGCAGTGATAGTAGAAACTCCTGATGTAATTGATAAAGATAAAATAGCTGATAGTGTAATTGCAATTTTCTTTTTCTCCATGCCCTTCCCTCCCCAATACTTCTCTTCTTACTATACAACAAAATTACTGAAAATTCAGTTTATATTTTATACAATAACTTGAGAAATTTGTAGAACATTCTCCCTACGAGCTTTCAAAATTATATAGTTCCACTTAATACTGTCTTATAATCATAAAAAAGCATCGTCTCCTATTGAAAATAGACGATGTTTTTTAGTTTTTAATTAGCCCTTCTTCATATAAATATCAAACTGTATCTCTCCATCTATAGTAGAGACTCCATATTCAAAACCATGTCTTTCTAAAATACTTTTCACTATCGCTAATCCTAATCCTGTACCTGATTTTTCTTTACTACGAGAAGATTCTAATACATAAAATGGTTCCCAAATTTTATCGATATCTTTAATTTGTTCAGCATGAATACCATTTTGAATTTGAAAATATATACCATCGTTTCTATTTTGTAAATAAATTTCCACATTTTGATTCGTTGTATATTTAATCGCATTAGAAATTAAATTTTGAAACACCATTCCCATTTTATTTAAATCTGCATAAATGATTGTATCACCAACAGTATTGTTCACTTGCAAATTGATTTCTTTCGATTCCAGTTCAATCTTATGTTTATCTATTATACTTTGGACTAGTGGCTCAATAGGGAATTCTTCTTTTTGTAATATATCTCTTTCTAGTTTAGAAAATCGTAATAACTCTTCAATTAGATTTGAAATTTGATCAGTTTGTTTAATAATTGTATCTACGTACGTACCATCATCTAAACCATCTTTTATTCCCATAGAATATGCTTTTACTAATGCGATAGGTGTTTTTAATTCATGAGTCATATCACCCATAAATTGTTTTAAATGTTCATTACGATCTGTTAAATCTTGATGTGCTTCATGCAATTTATCACTCATAATATTGATACTATTGGCTAAGTCTCCTATTTCATCGTTCGTTTTCACTTTCGTTCTTTTAAACTTCAAACGTGAAATTTCTTCTGCGACATCACTTAATTCTTTCAATGGTGTCGTGATTGTTTTTGAAAGTATCCACACAAGTAAAATAATGAGAAGGATTGAGAAACACAAAATGTATAAGTAGAATGTATTTAACGTATTAATAATTTCATTTGAATTTGCAATAGAAGTCCCAATTAAAATTATCGTATCATCTTTCGCAATATATTTAGCAAAAAAGCTTGCTTTTACCTTTCCTTGATCATATAGTTTATTCGATTGCCCTTCCGTTTTCACTTTTATGACTTCGTCTTTCGTAATCCACAGTTTATTTAATGTTACCTTCTTTCTCATAAGTTTTGTGTGTAGTGCTTCGTTCATATCAACTATTGACTGGTTGATTGGCGTATACACAATTGAAACATTACTTTCATTTTCAATTGTATGGATAACATCTTCTAAATCTTTTACTGATGTATTTTGTATTTGCATTGTAAATTTATTTAAGTTTTCACGTGTTTTATAAATATTATATTTCGGTAAAAGATAATTAATTAATAATAAAGAGATCATAAAAATAAGAATAACCGTTAAAGAAATGCTGAAAAATAGCTTTTTTCCAAGTTTATTCACTTTGTTCCTCCAGACTATAACCTAAACCACGATGCGTCTTTATAATATTCTCTCCGATTTTTTTACGCAATCTCCTCACATGTGTATCAACCGTTCTCTCTTCTCCAAAATAGTCAAATCCCCATACGATATCTAACAATTTTTTACGCGTTAAAATCATTCCTTTATGATTTAAAAAGCACTTTATTAATTCTAGTTCTGTTTTTGTAATATCTAATTCTATATCATTTTTATATACTTTATTTTTGGCGAAATTTATCTTTACATCTTGCACTTGAATTACATCATCCTGTTGTACAAGCTTTTTCGCTCGGGTAATTAGTACTCCTGGATGAAATGGTTTTTTCACATATTCATCTGCCCCGCTTTGAAGCGCTGCTAATTCATCTTCACTTTCACTTTTTGCCGTAAGCATTAACACTCTTACACTTGAATTCTTTTTTATTTCCTGACAGACTGTAATACCACTATGTTTCGGCATCATCCAATCTAAAATAGCTAAATCTATTTTCTCATCATAAAAAATTTGAAGTGCTTCCTCTCCATCTTTTGCTAATAAAACTTCGAAGCCTTCTTTTTCAAAATAAGCTTTTAAAATTTTCAACATATCTTGTTCATCATCTGCAATCAATACTTTCATAATTTATCCTCCATTACTTTTAAACAAAAACCAATTGTATCATACAACTTCTTTGTTACATGTATGTGACAGAAAAATATTTAAACCTTTTGAGGGTATAGTAAAGATGAGGTGTTGTATTATGAAAAAAAAAATCGGGTTCATTTCTCTTCTTTTCTTCCTATTATCAACAAATGTGCTCGCAAATACAAATCAACAAATTGAAGTGTTTGATTGCAAAAAAGAAATGGTCATTCAAAAACAATCTTTAGATCCAGCAATCCAAAAAGAAGCAGTTCAATACGCTAAAGCAATAACTGGACCATTTAAAAACTTAAACGTCGTTCCGAAAGATGGACATATGATAAAAATCCCTTTATCTAAACCTATTTCTATTACGAATCAATGGTTACATACTACAATAGACGAAGTACTTATACTGCTCCCACAAAATGAAAAACCTTATATTATGCTATATGATGATGAGAATAATCCGCATTTTTATTATGTAAAAGGTAATCCAAATAGATTATTGAAACAAATGAATGTTACATTATAATTTAAGAAAGATCCCACAAATATCATTTGCAGGATCTTTCTTTATCGGTTAACAACTTGATTTTCATTAAAAAAATGCATAACCTGTCTTTTATGATGTTTATCATGATCTACAAATTCTTTAATAATATATATAAGAGAATACGGCGTTCCAGTATGAGGACAATGTGATACTCCATTGGCAGTTACAGGTTTCTTTAGATTTCCAGCAGGCAATAAACTAAGTTCTTTTACGAGTAACTCTCTTTTTGTTTTTGCTTCTTCAAGAAGTTTCATCTTAGATATACCCGATTTGGCATAACTAGAGGCTATTTTATTATATGTATTAAAGTCAGGGAACTCCACTCCCTGTCCTTCTCTCACTGATGGTAAGACCTTACTTAAAAGACATTCATCCCAATTCATAATATGAGATACAATCTCACCAATAGTCCATTTCCCCTCTGATATTGATGCCACCCACAATTCTTCTTTCATACCTTTCAATGTATTTAACCAAATTGAATATTCATTGAAATCATGAATAATTTTATTTTCTTCCATCATCCAATTCCCCATTCTAATAATAGATTCAAATGAATTATATCATCAATCCACATAAAAATAGAACAAAAGTTCTGTCAAAGTGGATAAATAATACTTCACTACATCCTTTTATATAAGTTCAAATAATGGCTCGCTCCTACATATTTTTTCCCTTTCACAAATCCACCCGAAGTATAAAATTTGTCACCCTGTTCCGTATCTGTATTTAAGACAACGATATTAAAATATTTTTTAGCATCACTTAAAATTCGCACTAACAGTAACCTCCCTAATCCTTTCCTTCGGTATTCTTTTGCAATATAAAATCTTCTTACCCTACCAATCTTATTATTTTCTGTATATGGATCCTCATTTAGCCCTCCTATTCCAATTAACTTTTCCCTTTGAAAAATACCATATAAACATTCTCCAGTTTTATTAAATACATTTATTTTGTTTTCATATTCATTTATTAATTTTATTAGGAAGTTAAAACCTCCTTCCTTACTGTCCTGAACGAGATGACTAATTTCATATTTCATTAAATTTTCTATTTGTTGAATATGTATATCTTTCAAGTAAATTCCCTCCCTTAATATAAAAATATATAAAAATGCTCAAGAATCATTTATTCTGAGCATTTTTATGGTTGTTACCTTATTCAATTCGTAGCATGCGTATTCTGCACTTCAGACAATATTCCCTTCAACTCCATTAAATCATCTATTACTATATCGGCACGAGCCAGTTCATCTTCTTGTGCAAAATCAAAATTGCATCCAATCGCAATTAAACCGTTATCTTTCGCTGCATTTATATCAGATAGTCGGTCTCCAACTACGGCTGCCTCTTTTATATCATATTTGCTCAAAATGGTTTTGACTAAGTCACTTTTATTTAGCGATTGTATTTGTTCAATACTACATGTTTCAGTAACCCACTGATCCAAAGCATAATAAGATACGATTGCTTGTAAGTATTCTTTTAAGCCATTACTAGCAATGTATATTGAACAATTATTTTCTTTTATGTGCGTAAATACTTCTTTTACATTCGGATATAAAGCACCTTTTCCGCTCTTTATGTTTTCAATTAATCTTTCCAAAAAATATGCGTCTGTTTGTTCTCTCACTTCAATAGAATGGTCTGGTAATAACGTCTCCCAAACTTTCGGTAACGGCACACCCATAATTTCACGATACTTATCAATTGGCGTTACTGCATCCCATAATTGTAGTGACCGCAAATGATTAAAAGTATCATCTAGCGATACTTCTAAAATTTTATCTGTTTGAAATAACGTTCCGTCCATATCGAAAATTAGTGCTTGAAACATGTCATCCTCTCCTTACATAAGCTGCAAATATTCATCAATATCTTTAGAAATTTGTATAAAAGCTTTATCCCAAAATTCATAGCTTGTTATATCTATTTGAAAATGTTTTTTCATGAGCTCTTCTACTGGAGCTTTTCCTGTTTCTCGTAGAAATTCTTTATACTTTAAATGGAATGTACTTGAGTTTTGCTTCGCTATTTCTAATAAACTAAAACTTGCTAAATATCCAAATGTGTACGGATAATTGTAAAAAGGAACATCCGCAATATAAAATTGAATATATTTAATCCACACGAACGGCTGATATTCACTTAAAGCATGTCCATATGCTTCTTCTTGTGCCAATATAGATAACTTCTCAATTTCGTCAGCACTTATGGGACCTTCTTTACATTTTTCATAAAAATTCTTCTCAAATTGAAATGATGCTCGAATGGCCATAACATAATTAAAAGTATTTCTTATTTTCCAGCTAAGTAATGACTTTTTCATATCTATACACTTTGTTGTTTCGATTAAATAGTTTATGAGTACTGTTTCAAAGAAAATAGACGCTGATTCAGCTGTACTCATTGGCAAATAATCATCTAAAAAAGAAGTAGAGTGTTCAAAACTCATATTATAAAAATGCCAAGCATGTCCTAGCTCATGAGCAAGTACTCTTACACTATCTATACTCCCATCATAACGCATGGAGATTCGTGATTCTTTCTCAATGAAAAATGGAGCACAAAAACCACCTGGTGGTTTATTCTCTCTCGGTTCAGCATCTACCCATCCACTTTCTATCGCATTACGTGCAAATTCTGCCAATTCTTCATTAATATCTTTTAATGCATCATATATGTTTTGTACTGCTTCTGAAAAAGGAATAATAGCCTCATTATTTTTCTTTACTGTCATAAGTTCATGCCATGTAATGAAAGCTTTTCCGTTCTTATACACTTTTAAAACGCTGGCTAATTTATCTAGATTTTCTTCTGTCGCATCCCACATTTGTAATAATACAGTTTCAGAGATTTCATTCGCTTGGAGAGATTGTGTTAAAATCTCTCTATCCCCTATTTCGTTACTTTTTGTATTACGTAATCGCCCTATTTGATTTAATACAGTAGCAAAGATTTCTTTTTCCTTATGCAAAGCACTTGTAAGTAACTCGAATACTTCTAACCTTTCCTTTTCATTATCACTATTCATTGCAATATGATTTGCTTGACCAAATGATAATTGTTTATTATTGTGCTCTATTTCTATCTTATTTCTTAATTGTATGTACATATTTTCCCACGCATTTAGTTCATCTTTTATGAACCTAGTATTAATATTATCAGAAATTGCCACCTCACTTTGTTGTATTACTTGCTGTACTTCACTTTTTAGTTCCTTTACTTTCACAGTCAATATAGTATTGTCAGATGAAACACTTTCTTCAGCCGATCGGCAATACAAATAGTATTCTGCCTTTTCAATAGCCTGTATAAGTTTTGAAAGGATTTCCACATCCTTTGTCACTATATATTGTTCTTTCAACTCTAATATCGGAAATATAATATCTTCACACGAATATAATCGATCTAAATCCCACCTAGCAATTTCATGCATTTTTATAGCCGCCTCCTATTTTTACAAATAGTTACAGATATTTCTCCCTACCCAATTATATATGAAACTACAATTTTTTAATATCTTTAAATATTTCGTTTTTTGATGAGCAGGACTAGATTTATATTCGTTTCTTTCACCACTCAATCACAAATAGCATAAACACATGAATGATACGATGTGTAAAAAAGACAATAAAGTTATTTACTTTTAAGCCTAAAACAAGCATAACCCCGTTCTAAATTTAGGACGGGGTTAAAATATAGATGTATAATTTTCGATATAAGATACTTCACTGTACTTAAAAATATAACAATAAAGTCGTTTGAAAATCTAATTTTTATTCAACAATAGCGCCTATTGTTGAATAATGTTCAATTTTAAACGAATAAAGCCATTAATATTAAATTTTGATAGCCGTCATCCAATTTTACACCCTTTGCTTTTCTACCCTCTTCAAAAAATCCTAGATTCTTATATAACTGGATTGCACCTAGATTATCTTCCATTACCTCAAGACAAACTTTTTCAATCTTACTGTTATTTTTAGCCCAATTGATTAACGTTTCTAGAAGAGCTCTTCCAATACCATAATTTCGATATTCAGGTAGTATGGTCATCGCAAAAGCCCCTTGATGACTAATTTTTTCTTTGTTTCCGTTCTTAAAATCGATTGCACCGACTAACTTACCATCAACTTCAGCAATAAACTGTACATAATTTGGATTTTCATGATAAGCTTTTAACGTTTTTTGAATAGCATCAACACTCATCTTTTTTACACCTTCAACCGTACTTAGCATGTATGGAGCATTTATTAAAGCTTTTGAAGCAGCATTTAGCATTCTTTCTGCGTCCTGTTCTTTAGCTTCTCTAATTATTACTGTTTGTCCATCCTTAAATTTATAAGTAAAAACATTAGTTGATAATATATTATACACACCCTTTCGGAATATAATTAATCGGATTCTTTAACTATTCCACAATTCTTAAGTAAGAGAAAGTCGTATCACCTTTTCTGTAATCGCCCTCCTTTAACTTAATAACAATTATTTCAAATATTTTTAATTTTGACAAGAAATCGTTTCGTTATATAGTTCGATTGTTGAATAACATGACTGGCGTTTTTAAACAACTTTATTATCTCTGTACACGATTACTGATATAAGTATCACTTCACCAATACCATATCGACCAATTATCACAGATTAAAAATAAAAAAGGATTGATCAAAAGATCAATCCTTTACTCTACTTCATTTAAGAAAAATAATGTTATAACGCCAGGTCCTGTATGTGCACCGATTGCTGCTCCAATTGTATTTACGATAAATACTTCACAGCCGAATCTTTCCGTAATTAATGCTTTTAACGCTTCAGCTGTTTCTAAGTCGTCGCCATGAGTCATTGCGATTGTTTGACCTTTAAGTTCTTTCCCACGCTCTTCCATAATATCTACAATTCGGCCAAGTACTTTCTTTTTCCCTCTTACCTTTTCAAGTGGTACAAGTTTTCCTTCTTCCACATTTAAGATCGGCTTAATGTTTAATAAACCGCCGATAAAACCTGCTACTTTACTTAAACGTCCACCTCTAACAAGGTACTGTAAGTCAGCCACAGTGAAGATATGTTCCATATGGTTCATTAAAAAAACGACACGTTTTAAAATATCTTCTTTTGATGCGCCGTCTTTCGCCATTTTAGCAGCTTCTAAAACGACAAGCCCTTGACCAAGCGAAGCACATTTCGTATCAATAATCTCCAAATCTAAATCTGCATATGTTTCTTTTACTTCCTCTTTAATGACAATTGAAGATTGATATGTACCAGACAGTTCAGATGAAAAAGCTAAATATATACAAGGGTTACCTTCTTTTGCATAAGAAACAAATTTTTCTTGGAAAGTTTCAAGTGAAGGCAATGATGTTCTATAAACAGCGCCTTCTCTCATTTTTTGCAATAATGTAACTGACTCTAATGTAACTCCATCTAAATACTCTGTTTCTGCTTCATCATATACACGGAGTGGAATTAAATCAATATCATATGCTTGCAGCAATTCTACCGGTAAATCCGCCGCACTATCCGTAATGATTTTAACACCCATTTTTAAACCTCTATTCTGTTATAAATATAAAATAATAAAATAAAAATAGTACTTTTAAATTATATACGTAAAACTTAAATGAAGAAAGGAAAACACTTTATATTGTATGCACTATTCTCCAAAACTTGAACTGTTAATAAAAATCATGCCATTTTAACCACTTTTTCCTGAAAATATATTATGTATAATGGAAATAGTAAAAGTTTTCTGAAGGAGGATGCATATGAGTATTCAACTGGCTACATATAATGATCTAGAATGGATTAATAATCAATACGAATCAATAGGATTTGTACGGAGCGATTTAAAGCGAGATAAAGTTGCAATCATTACATACAACAATGAGTACGCAGGTGTTGGACGACTAGTCAAAATAGATGATAATACTATAGAAATGGGTGGGATTTTTATTCTCCCAAAATTTAGAGGTCTACAATTAGCTGGGGAACTTGTTTCATTTTTAGTAGAAACTGCGAAAAAATTACAAGTACAAAATGTGTATTGTCTTCCTTTTGAGGAACTAGAAAACTTTTATAAGAAATATGGCTATACTGAGGTCGATACTACGAAAGAAGTTGTCCATCCAATTATTCTAAAAAAATATAATTGGTGTTTAAAACATTATGATAAACATGTATTACTGTTTAAATTGTAAGTTTTCTATAATGGGGGTGGATACACTTTGTGTTACACCTCATGTTTTAACAAAGATTTATCCATTTCATCTATTAAAAGAATTAGTTTTTTAAAGCGATCCATCAATTGTATTTCATATCTTTCCCAAACGCTTATTAGCAAGCTCATTTACAAACTTGCTAGCATTATTTTTAAGTTTCTCTAATACATTTTCCTGAAGAAATTTTTAACTAATTGATGTAGAGATGATTAATTATCTAATCCGCACCCAAACTTCCTGTTCTTGTAACAATTGCACAGTTAATTCCAATACAAGGTTTTGTATTAACTGATACGCGTTATCATGCGGTGTACTTCGTTCCGATATAAATTCAATACATTGAAAAATATAACCTTCTACGAGTAAGCTCCCTTTTTCAATTTTAGATGGATTATTTCCTTTCCTTATTATTTTTGGTAATAAAAACTCATTTTTTGTTAAAATAATTTCCTGTGACACCTCTTTTATTTCTATAACTTTTTCTTTAAATACCACTTTTTCTCGTAAATTAATTTCACCTTTATACTTCCCTATTTCTATTGGTAATTTCGCAGGTATATAATTATTTACTCCTCCTTCATCTTCCTTATCTAAAATTATTCCGTGTATAGGAATCCACGAAGATGTTCCTACCCAATTCTCTTCCATATTACTTTTTATTTTTTGATTAGAAAGTTCTAAAAGCACTCTCTTTTCATAAAGGTTTGAAGAAACTAAATTACAATTAACTTCTCCTTGATAATGTTGCACTGTAGTTAATAACTTAGTATCCAATTCACAACCCCTTTCATCTTTTTGATTCCGAAATACAAATACTTCTTGATTTTTCACATTCATATTAGGGAATTTTATAAAACTAGTCACATCTGAAATAATAGAAAATGGGGTTTTTACTACTTTTGAACGTACTAAGGTCTCTATTTTTGATTCTGAATCTTGACGTTTTTTCTGTGACTCTGTTTCTTTACTCTTTTTCTCGGATTTAACTGCTTCTTCTTTTTTTGACTTTGTTTTTTTACTTTCTTTCTCTGATTCAATTGTTTCTTCTTCTTTTTTCGACTCAGTTTCTTTACTTTCTTTCTCTGATTCAATTGTTTCTTCTTCTTTTTCCGACTCAGTTTCTTTACTTTCTTTCTCTAATTCAATTGTTTCTTCTTCTTTTTTCGACTCAGTTTCTTTACTTTTTTTCTCTAATTCAATCGCTTTATCTCCCTTTTTTGATTCTGTTTTTTTACTTTTTTTCTCTAATTCAATCGCTTTATCTCCCTTTTTTGATTCTGTTTTTTTACTTTCTTTCTTTAATTCAATTGCTTTATCTTCTTTCTCTGATTCTGTTTCTTCAATTTTTTCCTTTTTTCTTATTTCGCGTGCATCATCTTGAACATTCAGCTTTTTCCCTTTATAAACTTTGTTCCATATTTCCTGACCAACCCATGGATTTTTCATCACCATCCCCCCGTCTAATGAAATTCATAAAAATATGTTTTTTGTACGCGACCATTTCATCATTATATATGTTTTATAATAATAAAAAAGACATTGTCTTTTTATCAAAGACAATGCTTTTTTAGTTTTATACTTGTACTTGTTGTACTTGTAAAACTTTTAAAGTAAGATCTAGTACAATTTTTTCACGAAGAGTATCAAATGGTTCGTTTAGGTCTGTTGGACAAGGTGAAAAGTCTAATTCAAAAAATTGAGCGCTGACTAATTCGCAATACGGTTGTTCATTATAAAAAACTGTATTTTCGAAGAAGTATTTGTCTAAACGTGGTAGATCACCATTTTTAGGATTAATAAAGTGAGAAGTAGTATCTGAGGAAGCAGCCACTATAGCTTGTGATAGAAAATCACCAGCTGTTAAATCAGCAAAACCAGAAAATGGAACATTAGCAATGCGGTCATATAGCACACCATTACACTCGTCATTTGCATATTCAATGTTTTTACGAATATATCCTTGTACAAATAATTTTGCTCTTGTAACTCGGCGGTAAGGTGTACCTGGTACTGGAGTAAATGCTACAGGAACTAACTTACATTGTGTTAAAAATGCATTTTTTAAGATACGTTTAATTTCAACCGCTGGAGGATCTAATGAAATATCAGATTCTACAACAATTTGAATTGTTCTTTCTGCTAATACAACCGGTATTTTTACAATTGGCGCTCCCGGAGTAGTAATTGGCGTTACAGGTGCATCACTTAATGGTGTTTGGGTTTGTCCTACTACCTGACATGGTACATTAATTGGACATTGTTCACTCATATTTTATAATCTCCTTTATAATAAAATTTAGAGTTTTTTAACTCTCTTTACTGTATATGTACTTTTTCTATTAATGCGTGGGTTTGTATCATAGTCACTTTTATCAATTGCATAGTAAAAGCTTCAATTCCTCTTGATAGTTAAAAATACATAAATTAATATATGGAGCCTATACTGATATCTACCTATATAAAATAGAATTTCTCGACTTTTTTATGATAAAGCTAATAGGTGTTCCAAAATTAATTTTTCAAGAGTCTTTTATTCTATCTAACAAAGAATACATTTAATAAGAACCATCTGCCAACTTAATACTATCCACAAAACAGAACATCACGACTATTGTCCCCTTTATAAAAAATAAAAACCGGCTAAAAAAGCCGGTTTTTGTACTCAATAGATTATAAAATCTCCTTATTATTGAAATAATCATTTTATCCCCTAATATTTCCATAGGAGTTTTTAACAATGCTATCGAAACATTCCAGTCATTTGTCTTTCCCTTTTTAAATTCTTTATTTTGTACAACTCTTACAATCTCTGCTCATTCATCTATTATCCACAAAATAAGTATCATACGCCTTATCAAAAACATATCCTAGCTTTTCTGCTAGTTTGGCAGATGTCGTATTCGCTGCATCCCAGTTTGGGTATTTTCCCTTTTCTAAACAATCCAATATTAACGCTGCACTCACTACGGTCGCCAAACCTTTTCTTCTATGGTTCAGATCCGTCGCAACTTCAATTTCTATCCCCTTATCGTAAATACTATACGAGGATGCACCGCATATAACTTCTCCATTATACAAAATGCTATAACCTATACCTCGATTTAAATAATCTTCTACCGATTGAAATTGACTTGTAAAGTCTTCAGAAAGCTTATGTAGTGTAGAATTATTTGCAATATGCTCATCTATTCTTCTTAACTCGTATCCTTTTGGAAGTGTTGATATAAAAGATTGTAATTTTGAACGGTCAAAAACTTCCGAATTACGTTTGAATTTATAGCGTAAAAACTTATCTATTTTTCTTTCATAAAATGTTTCTAAACGCTTTTTCCATTCTTCACTATTTACGATTACTAACATTTTTTCAGGAATATTACGTAATAACTCTTCTGTTTCTTTCACATTTGGATCTCCAGTATAAAATGTGAAAATCCCTACTGTAACTTGTGCTACTGTTGGATTTTCAAGATCGTTTACCCAGGCTCTTCCCATATGTCCTTGTAAATAAGAAAGTAATATAACATTATTAAAATCTTCGAACATGGAAACTAATTTTCTTCTAGTATATATATTCGCTTCATATATCATTTACATTCCTGCTTTCTACAAATCAATATAACTCTACATTTTCATGAGGTAACTTATACCCTTTTTACACATCCATTTATTCGGCATATAAGCAAACACCTCTTAGACTTAACTTTCATATAATTATAAATTATTCACAAATACAAAATCATTATAACATCAAATCAAAAAATAAAAATTCACTTTTTCAATTTTAAAATATATATCTTATTATCCAAATAAAACATATTTTTTGATAAAATTTTAACATATACCCAATCCAGTCGAATCACTGTAAGATTGATTTATAAATAAGCTTTTTAAGGGGGATTATAAAACGACTGATTTCTATTCTCGTCTTTCAAAAAGTGATGTCGCTCTTATGCGTATGGCTCATGGCGGGGTTCAACTAATGAACTGGTTTAGCATTGCAGCAGAATTACAGTGTGACTGGCGAAATGATGTTGAAGGCTTTGGAGCTTTACTTGCTAAACACCTTCCAAGTTATCAAAATATCATAGGAAGCTATATGGGAGCTCAAAAGGAATTTAGTAAATAAATTACTCAACTTTTGATTAAACATGCTATCAAGTTTGGATAACTATGTAAACACAATAAAAATAGCAACAGCTATGTACATAATTAAGAAAAGGGCTGCTTCAATAGCCCTTTTCTTAATTGCTTTATCAATATTGTATGCTCTTCCGTCACTTTATTTAAATCAATTACATACTATTCCCCTAGCTTTTCTGTAATAGCTTCTTTCATATTTTGCTGCAAAAGACCGCATTATAGGAGATTATCCATAACAAATCATAGTACAACTAACCACTCTATTTACTTCTAACACCGTACATACGACAAAAGTGATTTTCCCGCCGCTATAACGCTCCTATTATATGTAAAAACCCTCCTGTATTTTAAGAGGGTTAATCAATAGATACGTTATAACTCCTTCTTAGAAATAAAGGATTCCGTCTCACCATTTTTATATACTTTAGTCAATTTAACAACTGATTTGTACGTGTTATCATCATCGTTTATCATTTTTTTTAGCTCTTCTATTTCAGCATTACCAGTTCCACTCTCTATTTTTAAGCAGTTCGAAATGGAAAGGTATCCGCTTGATGCCAATATAAAAATAAAAATCGTATCAGGAAAATTAATAAATAACAACCCGTAGTTTAAAGGATCTCCAGCTGGATGTGATAAAAGCAGTCGAAAACCTACCAGTTCAGGCACTTGAACGAAATCTTTAGAAACAATTGCCTCACCTACTATAGTAATTTGCTTTACTACATTCCCGAGTTCATCTGTAAATTCAGTACATCTAGGTGGATTAATTGTGGTTGCTTGGAAAGACACATTTAATTCAGGATTGTTAAAATCAAAAAAGATTGTACTACCCTCCGTTAAACATTGCGGGCAAACATTTCCTAGCAAGCTAAAGTCCTCTTCAATAAATTTAACTTTCGTTTTACAACTACACACTTTTCCTATTCGAATCGCATCAATTTTTGAACAGTCTACAAATATTACCTCATTGTCTTCTTGTACAAATGATACAATGCCCTTCCTCTTGTTAAATGAAAGAAAATAAGATACATCGATTTCGTTTCCAGCTATTACGATACTTTCAACTTGAGTAAAAGGTTCTAGACTTTGTAAAAATTCACATATACTATTTTGGCAACACCCACAATTTCGTTTCGGCTCGCAATCCACTTACATTCAATCCTTTCCCTATATGTTTTTATCTAATACATATAATATGAGCGGAAGATAAGAAAAGGTTGGACAATATAATATTAACGTAAGGAGATAGTTAGCTACTCATTAGGTTAATAAGGGATTTACACCAATAATAAGTAATAACACATATTTTTTACTATAAATACATATAACAATTTCATCTTTCATGAAAAAAACGTTATAATAAGGTGTAGCCTCTACGATTACGTTATAAAGGAGATTAAAACAATGGCTAAAATTAAAGTATATCAAGCAAAAGAAGAAAATATGGACGCAGTAAAAAACATCATTGATGTTGAGGAACAAAACCCAACTGCTGAAAACTTACAAAATCTATACGCATGTGTATTAGAAACTGAAGATATGGCATTGCCTGAATCATACATTGAAGAAGATATCTTAATTGATTCTATGGAAGTTATGGTTAATGCTTCTCAAAGCAAACTAAGAGACTTAGGTACATATGATGTAATCGAAGTTCAAAACAAAGGTAAAAAAACACAAATTTTATTATTAGCAGACGAAGAATACGAAATCATCGAAGGCTAATCTAACACCGTACATACGACAAAAGCTCCTTTCAAATTTGAAAGGAGCTTTTTCATTAAGATTTTGATGCTTCACTCTTTATATTCTTTTGTTCTTTCTGAAATACCATGCGTTCATTTCCCATAAAGAAAATGAATACGAATGCTAAAACAGCTGGTACCAATGCCCACATGAATGTTTGAACAATTGAACTAGAAAGAGCGTCAATAATTTTATCTAATATTTGTGGCGGAATTTGAGATCTAGCCGATTCTGATAAAATGGCTCTTGAATCTCCTACAGCATTTGAATTCATTCCCCCGCTCATACCTTTAAATGCTTCTTCTAATTGATCTTGGAAACCTGTTCTTTGGATCATTCCGAAGATGGTAATACCAAGTGTCATACCTAATGAACGAATAAAGTTACTCGTTGAGGTCGCAGATCCGCGCTGTTCCATACCGAAGTTGTGAATTGAAGCCATGCTTAGTACAGAGAATGAGAAACCAACTCCGAATCCGATAATAATCATGTAAACCGTTAATAATGCCCGACTTGTTTCTGGCGTTAACGTGCTTAATAAGAATAATCCGATTAGCATAATAACAGCAGAAATAATCATAATGTTTCGGTAGCTAAGCTTTGTCGTTAAAAATCCGCCTAACTGTGCTGTTACGACTGACCCTAACATCATCGGTAAAAGTAACAATCCTGAGTTTGTTGCAGTCCCACCATATACACCTTGAATAAATAACGGAATGTACACAGTTGCTGACATAAATGCAGCTCCGTAACATAATGCAATAATTGTACTCATTCCAAACAGACGTTGTTTAAACATCTCAAATGAAATGATTGGCTCTTCTACTTTTCGTTCGATATAAATAAATGCGATTATTAAAATAGCGAATCCAGCAAATAAACTTAAAATAAAGCTAGAATCCCAATCATATTTTTGTCCGCCAAGTTCAAGTGCAAACATTAAAGAAACTACTGCACCAACTAAAGTAATTGCGCCGAACCAATCAATTTTTTGTTTTTTATGAACTCGTGATTCTTTATAAAAGAATGTAATAAAAATAAGTGCTAAAATGCCAAGCGGTAAGTTAATATAAAATACCCAGTGCCAACTAATATAATCTGTAATATATGCGCCAAGTAATGGCCCGAAAATACTTGATAATCCAAATACTGCTCCGAATAATCCACCCATTTTCCCACGCTTTTCAGGTGGAAAAATATCAAACACGATAGTAAACGCGATCGGCACTAATGCCCCGCCGCCAATACCTTGAATGGCACGATAAATGCCTAATTGTGTAATATTTTCAGCAGTCCCACAAAGTGCCGAACCAATCATAAAGACGATTAAACCGAAAATAAAGAATCTCTTTCTTCCATACATATCTGATAGTTTACCGAAAATCGGCATACCTGCCATTTCTGCGACCATATAGGCAGAAACGACCCATACAAAGTTTTCAAGACCTCCTAAGTCACCAACGATCGTTCCCATCGCTGTTACGACAATGGTATTATCCATTGATGCCATTAAAATACCTAGCAATAAGCCCGCCACAATAAAGCCAAGCTTATTATTCTTCTCAACCATATCTCTTGCTCTCCCTCGCATTACTTATATTTGTTTATGTTCTTTTACGACTGCATTACCTTTTTGGTTAAAACTAGTATGATATTCCACAACACTAATTTCACAGCCAGGACCAATGGTAACGTTGTTTCCTCTTACTACTTCAGCAATTGTATGTTCTAAATAAATATCATCCCCTTCAACAATTGAAGTTTGGAGGTTTCCAGCATGACTAGTAAAAGGAATAAATCTTGATTTCTTACGCACTGTAATCTTTTTGCCACCGATTTCTCTTACTTTACTTCCTTCATAACGAAGTGAGATTTCAATATGTTCAGCATTAAGCAAACCATCACTTTCAAGACCACCAGTTAGTGATAATTCTTCTACTTCAATATCTCCCTTCACATTTAAAGCACCTTTCACATCTACGAAATCACCTGAAAACTTCCCTGTAACATCAATCATACCTCTAATTTTTGTTTTTTCAATATGAGCATCACCATGCATTTGTGTATTACCATATACTTTTACATATGCTGCATCTACATTTCCTTGTACTTCACTATCTCCATACACGACATAGTTTTTAACTTTCATATTGCCACGCACATCACTTGTGCCATATGTTTTAAACTCATTACAACTCATATCATTCGCAATTGTCCCTTCACCGCGAATCTTCACTTTGTTATAATCTCCGCCCGCTGAATTACCAGAACCATTTACTGTGAGACTATGTTGATGTTCCATACTGATTACCCCCCTCCGTTAAACTTGCTTAATTTCTTTTACATTTGCGCTTTTATCAACAGTAATAACACCGCTATATTCAATCAGTTCAATCTCACAGTTCGGTCCTACTGTTACATTGTTTCCTCTTACTGTTTTTATGTGAGCATAATCAATATCGATATTGTCACCTTCTAACAATTCAGCTTCTAACTGCAAGCCAAATACTGATTTAAATAGTCTACTAAATGTACTCAATCTATGTCTTACTTTAATCGTTTGGCCACCAATTTCTTTCGCTCTACATGTACCGTGAATATTTATATTAATCTCATCTGCGCTTAATAAACCACCGATTGTAAATTGTCCTTCTGAAGAAAAAATATCAACTTCACAATTCCCATCAATCGTCGCTTGACCGTTGATTTTAAATTCTTCACCCTTAACGTTTCCACCTATCGTACCTTTTCCTGCAATTTTTAAACTATTCGCCTTTACATCTTGTGTAATTGTTGCTTTCCCATCAATTCGCATCGTTTCTGTATTAACTGTACCATCGACTTTACCTGATCCACTAATTCTTGCGTTGCTACTGTTCAAATCACCAGTTACTGCACCATAACCATTACATTGAAATTCATCACATTCAACATTTCCGTTCACAGTGCCTTTTCCATTTAGTTGTACTTTATGAAATTCACCGCCATTGGATGAACCGTAACCATTTATAATTAAATTTTCTGTACGCATTATTTCTCCTCCACTACAACAGTTTAGTTTTTAATGCTTCGGTATACTTCATAATCGCTTCTCGTAAAATAATCTTCGTTCCCTTTTCAAAAATTAAATCCTCAATATTCGATACTAAGAAACATGTAGAAATCCCTATTTTTCGAATCATAACTAAATCACAATTTTTATGTTTGATTGCTTCATAATTTTCTCGTAAAACTTGCAGAACCATTTTACCTTCTTCTAAACTAACTTCTCCTGATTGTAGTAACTCTTCTAACATATACACATAAAGAATATCTACAAATCGAAAGTCTGCCGTTTTGTTCGTTTGCTCAATAAAAAATTGTAAAACAGGTTCTGATGTAATCCCTTTACGGATGAGATCTTCTTTCGTTAAAAGGATTTCTGTCACACTCGGTGAAAACATATTTGCTAATTCATCTAGTGATAAATCTTCTTTCATCGTTTGGATTTTATCAATACGCTCTAAAATCTTTTCTTTCGGAAAAAATGTCTCTTGACCAGTAAATGTTGACTTTCGTACAAACCAATCTTCCGGAATTAAATTTTTTCTCTTCCACCTATATAACTGTCCGTATGAAATACCTGTAAGCTCTAATAATTCTTTTTTTGAAATTAAATTTGTACTCAACTGTGTAACACTCCTTCCTAATAACAATGTAACATAACACTGTTACGCTGTAAATGGAATTATACTACAAGTAGCGTAACAATGTGTAAAACAAACTTCTTTCACATAGAAAAAAGGCTCTGACACATCTTCTGAAAAATGCGTAAGAACCTATATATATCAAGACTTAAACCATATTTCATAAAAATCAATCCAACCTTGCGAATTAATCATTATATTTTGTACTTTTTCATGAGTACTTACCTCTTGTTTGTTACGATATAAAGGAATAATATGAATTTGACGTAACAATGTGTCCTCAAGATCGCGTAACAGTGTAACTCTTTTCTCTACTTGTTCTTGTTTAAAATAAGGGGACAAGATTTCGTGAAAGTTCATGCTGCTATGCCCATGAATAAAACTGTTTTTTGTCAGAAACATATATAGCAAACTATCTTCTATTCGTTCACTAATTGTTGCGCTATCATGCATGATATCAGCTTTTTGTATCGTACTTATTTGCAATAGTTCTTCTATTTCAAGAAAATTAATCTCTACACAAATTCCATACTTCGCGCACTCTTTTTGTATCCATTGTGCATCTTCAACGTGATCTCGTCCTTTAAATGTATACAGTTGTAGCACTTCATTATGATAAATACTTCTTTTCATTAAACTTTCTATATCTTCCTCTATCTCTACTATGCTGGCCTTTGCTGATATTAGTTCCTTTGCCACTTCTCCACGTTCTCCACCGAGTTCTTGAACGATTATATCGCCATGAATGATTTTATATAACGCTTTCCGAAATAACTTATCTTGCATTGGTCCTTCTTTCGTAAGATTGCATGTTACATAAGTCACGTTCGACTCAAGTCGAGACAGTTCTTTATTATGTTTCTCTTTATCTTTATACTGTGCCTTTACTAAAACATCATATGTATCTACACTTTGTTCTACATTCCACAACTCAACGCGATCTAGAAAAGGTCTCTCACGAAAATATAAATGATGCGCTTCCAGTATAAACAGATCTTCATTACTTTTGTATAACTGAAAAGGTCCTGTCCCCATTAATTTTCCTGCTTCATCTTCACTTACGATAGAACACTGTTCTAAACTTAGCATATGTAAAAACATCATATTTTCCGTATGTAATTTAATTTCTAAAACATATTCACCTACTGCATGAAAACTTTCCACATGCTGTAACATCCATGCGTGCGGGTTGTCTACAGCTGTCATAAATCGATTCAATGAATATATAACATCATGTGCAGTAAGGCGTTTTCCATTATGAAAGTGAACTCCTTTTCGTAAATAAAATGTCCATATTTTTTCTTCATCATTATATTCCCAGTGAAAAGCAAGTCTCGGTTCAATAGCAGTTCTTTCTTCATTGATATATACGAGTGTATCAAAAATATGTTTAACCATATGACATTCCGAGCGCATTGTAGCGTAAACTGGATCTAAAGCGATGTCCAGATTCATTTGTACTTGTAAACGGAGTACATCTTTTCTCCCTTCAGAAGTCATTTCAATTTTATGACCAAACATAGAATCAACCCAAGACTGGTATTCTCCCTTTACTGATGGAAAATGTGCGCTATAGCGTTCCACAAATGAGATCCCGCTTTTCACATTCCCTTTTTTCGTTATTTCTTTTCCTCTATCTAAAATCAATGGTGCCGGATTCTTTTTAAATATTAATTTAGAACGATTTCCTCTCCCGCGACCTGGAAACCAAGCGATCCAATGTAACTCTTCTAATTTTTTTATAATTAATTTACTATTACGCTCTGTACAAAATAAAGTTTCAGATATATTTTGCACTGTTATCTCTAATTGTTCTCCTTCTCGTTTCCCTTTCCCATAGGCAAACCATAATTCAATGTATTGATCTAAAATAAACATCATAATCCCCCTAAAAGGTGAAAAATACTCCCTTTTATTTCTACCCTTTTTCCATTTCTCCTTTCATCTTATCATTTCAATATAGAAAGGAGGAAATCAAATTGAACCATCTCTTACTACGTTACAATAAACCTATTATCATTAGACTGTGTGGTGAATTATTAACCCGAACAACGGAATCAATGTTAACCCTCATTATGATTATATACGTTAATAAGATGTTAAACGGCAATATAATGATGACTATGCTTATTTTCGGACTACAACCACTTTCAGACATTGTCTTTACACTTATTGCTGGAGGCGTTACTGATAAATATGGGAGAAAAAAAATTATGTTACTCGGCCTATTGCTGCAAGGTGTTGCAATCGGTAGTTTTATTTTTGCTCAATCCATTTTTATATTTGCACTGTTATACGTCATTAATGGTATTGGTCGTTCTTTATACATTCCAGCTCAACGTGCGCAAATTGCCGATTTAACAAAACAAAAGCAGCAAGCAGAAATTTTTGCTCTCCTGCAAACGATGGGAGCAATTGGATCCGTAATCGGTCCTTTAATTGGTGCTATCTTTTATACTACTCACCCTGAATATTTATTTATGATGCAAAGTATTACACTTATGATATATGCAATAGTTGTTTGGACGCAGCTCCCAGAAACTGCTCCAGCAATTACAACGCCAAAACAAAAACTTGAAGTAGCATCATCTCCAAAACAATTTGTACGCAAACATTACGCTGTATTTGGACTTATGGCTTCTACACTTCCTATTAGCTTTTTCTATGCACAAACGGAAACAAATTATCGTATTTTCGCAGAACATGTATTTCCGAATTTCGTATTCATACTCGCATTTATTTCAACTTGTAAAGCCATTTTGGAAATCATTCTACAAATTTTCCTCGTAAAATGGTCTGAACGATTTTCCATGACGAAAATCATCCTTATTTCTTACGCCTGCTATACGATAGCCGCAATTGGCTACGGGCTTTCAGCAACAATCTCGTCACTATTTTTCACATTACTCTTTTTAGTCATTGGAGAAAGTATTGCTTTAAACCATTTATTGCGATTCGTTTCAGAGATCGCTCCTACAGATAAACGTGGATTGTATTTTTCGATTTATGGCATACACTGGGATATATCTCGAACGTGCGGTCCTGTTATTGGTGCAGTATTATTAAGTAAACTAAACGGTAATATGCTATTTTATATTTGTGCATGTTTCTTAATAGTTGGAGGTATTGTTCAGGCACTTTTTGTTCAAAATTTAGAACGTAAAAAAATAAAGGGAAATGTCCAAAAAGATAATTCGCAACATACCCCTCAAGTTTTATAGGATGCTACTTTTTTAATAGATCGATATCTCTTATTGGATGAATTATAAAAAACGTTATCCTTCCCTATAAATCTATAGGTAGATAGCGTTTTTTTACTTACTTTGTATTTTTTTCAAAAATATAATTGAATTATTTCGCCATATGAAAGTATGTATCATAAGGTCGGAAACATACCTTGTTTACAATTGAATACACCTCACTTTTAAAATAATTGAGGTGTTCTGGAGATTATTTGATTTTTTATCCTGCCATTTTATTAATACTATCCTCTGGCGAAAATACCGAAATATGATATACCTTACCGATCAATTTTGGAATGATGAATTTTAACTCGAACTGATTGTTTACTTTATATACATATATTTGATCTTCACCATTTACTTTAACTGAAGTTGGTTTTCCTAACGCCTTTTCAATTTCTTTTAATGTAATTGACTTTAGTTCTGTTTGATATGAACGTACATCAAAAACTTGTGATCCTTTATTAAAACCGAAGACAACATTTTTATTTGTAAAGGTTGCGTACATTCCGCTCCCTGCTTGTTCTGTTTTATCTGCTTTCCCCCATGCTTTTTCTATTTCTTCGATATCTCCTGTATGAGCAGCAAATGGAACATTAGGTACTTTCCCATCTTTCGCTAGTTCAAATAATTCTTTAACATAGTTAATTGATTTTTGGTTAAGAGTTGGACTTTTTGAATCTGGCCCTGTTGAAGGTTTTGTTGAATCTTGATTTTTGGGGTTATTCGCTGACTCGTTCTCTTTTTGAGGTGCAGTTCCTTCATTCTTTTGTTCCGTATTTTTTTCAGATGTTGGGTTCGTCTGTTTCTTTTCCTCATTATTCGTACAAGCCATCAATGTTAATACACATGTTAAAGTGAACAATATTCTCAAATGCGCTTTCATATTTTACTACCTCCCATTCGTAAACACTCTATAACATGATTTTTATCTCACATTGATTTCAAACAGGTTGAGATGTGTTGTTTTTCCTTACTATACACCTTCTCTTCTTACATGCTTTATCCTTCTTCTATCACCTTGAATAAAGTACGTCACAAAAACGCAAAAAACCAACAGAAACTACGTAACATTTCCCTGCTGGTCTCATATTTTTAAGGTTTGAAATTTAATTACATCATTTCTTATTAGTAAACATATGATTCTCTCTACTCTTGTTTTAATGAAGTTGTATAATTTTTCTTTATAATATCTTTTATATGTATGATAAACGATATAAGGAATATCACTGCTAATACACCATTTATCCAATAATATGTATTTTCTTCTGTGTATTTATTATAAAACGATTGAACATTAAATAATAACAGAAACAGAGAAAACAAAGCAGAGCTTGCTAGCATGCCAAAACTTTTCACGAAATTCACCTCTTTTCTAAAATTTATGACCTTTATAATAATACATTTATATAAAAAGATTTTCAAATAGCAGATGAACTTATCTATACTTTAGTATAAATTAAAAAGAACCTGAAATAATACAGATTCTTTCCAAAATAACATATGTAGATAAGCTTTAAAAGCAAAACTAAGAGGTAAGCCTTACTTTCTTTACGTATGTAGAAATCGTACTTTTTACAGTTTCAAAATTATGAGCAAATGTATTATCTCCACTCAGTGCCGTTATACATGTTAAACTTGCCGCTTTAATAAAATGTTTTACATCTACAAGCATTGAATTAGCCCCCATGAATTTAATTATGCTTATTATAACAGATGTATTCCGATTGAAACATGGAAGAAATAAACAACCCTTCGGAAAATTCCATTTCCCCTCAACTTTTTAGCATACAACATACATGTACCTTTATTATATAATTAAAAAGCTGTCCAATATTGGACAGCTTCAAATATGTATATTACACTTCGATTGACTTACCATCTTCTACAATATGATAAAGTAAGTGCGCTAAATGATGAATTGGACCATATTCTTCCTCTTCTTCATTTGTTTCACCTTGGAATTCAAGATCATTTAAGTATAATGCTAAAAATTGATAGTATAATTGCAAATCAAATCCGTAGCAAGCACTTGGCTCTTCGTGATCTCCTTCATATTGTAACATTAAGTATTGATCATTTCCTTCTGCATCTTCTGCGTCAAAGAATACGAAGAAACCAACGTTTGTATCTAAATCAAATAGATGACGAGTACCTTTTTCTGTTGCTTTATTGAAGTCCTCTTCACTTAATTTATGTACTGTTGTCGCTTTTGCATTATCTTCTTGATGGAAATTTACTGTATATGATTTCAATGCTGACACCTCCTGATTGTATAACAGTAGCATAACAGATTAGGCCATATAATTCAAAGGGACTGCTTACAAATGTAAACAGCCCCCTGTATTCATTTTCGCATCGCCCGGAATATAAAGCTTACGATGAAAATCAAAATAATCGCACCTATTAAGGCTGGAACAATCGCATATCCACCTATAATAGGTCCAAATTTACCAAGTAACGCTGTACCAAGCCAAGAACCGACAATACCAGCAATAATATTACCAATTACACCGCCAGGTACATCCCTTCCAGTAATTAAGCTTGCAAACCAACCTAATATACCACCGACAATTAAAGACCAAATCATATGATAACCTCCTTTATAATTCACCAATCAAACTATAATCAGAAACAATTGCTTACCATTAGTTATGTTTCATTTTTCATAAGTTATTCATACAGCTCAACTATTAGATTATTTGAGAACGAAGCTCACTGGACAAATGATTTTACAACTTCACATTTTACATATTAGGGACAATCAGGCTTTAATATCGTCCTCATAAATTCTTCTTTAAAAACTGGATAATTAAAACCAACCGCAATTTTTTGTACAGGCCTATTATCAAACGTGATTGGCTCAGCTATTTTTCTAAAATCCGCAACACTTTGTCCTCTCGTTACATCATTCGTCGTACTAATCCAAACTGCTGATTTTTTATATTCAAAAATATCATCATTTATAAACGAAATAAACGGCAGTAAATCATGAATAGGACTCCCAGTAATACCCGGGTATTCCTTTTTATAAAAGTTCTCATAATAAAAATCGATCATTGGTTTAATGAGTTTCGCCTGCCCCGTTCCTTCTTTATTAATAATATCAAGCATTTCAGGAGTAATAAGCGCAGCCTGTGTTACATTTAACGGATATATAGTAGCGTTCTGCGCATACTTCATAACAATATTCGCCGCAATTGGATCGCCATAAAAATTCGCTTCAGACACGGGTGTAACATTACCTGGAAATAAGAAAGCGCCTCCCATAATATAATAAGAACAAATACGATTCATTACATTTGGATATAATAAAAATAACGTTGCAAGTGTTGTTAATCTTCCTGTCGCCACAATAACTATATCTTCTGGACAAGGCTCAATTAATTTAATTAATTCACAAAAATTTTCCCGTTTACAAATTCTCATTTCAGGTGGAATAATTGGCCCTAAACCGTGATCCCCATGAATTTCCGGGAAGAATAAAGGCTCTTCAGCTGTCATTGGTCTAGCTGCACCTTCGATGATTTTCACTTCTGTAGCATAGTATTTTTCTAAAAAATATACATTCTCTGTAACGATTTCTCGCGATACATTCCCATACTCTGCGACAATTCCTATAATATCTAATTTACAAGTTTTATTTGCATAAATTAACGCAACTGCATCGTCAATACCAAAGTCTCCAAAAAAGATAATTTTCTTATTAACAATCCTCACCTCTCTTCAGCATAATCTACTATTATTATTATGTGAAAAAGACAAGGCGGTGAAACGATGCAAACTAAAAAAGCCGCCTATTTATTGGCGACTTCAATCTTTTTATAAGACAAATATGCTAATACATTCTTACTTGAATCGTATTTTGGATTGTTTCCTTTTCTCGGTTCTCTCATATGCGTTTTTTCAAATCCAGGAATGTCCGGCATTTTCTCCATAAATTCAAGCATTTCTTCTTCAGTTCCTTCAATACGTACGCGAATCATTATTGCAATTCCTCAATTCTCATTTTCTCAGTACTAAGTATAACGCACTTTGAAAAGACTTCAAGAAATTTATCTTTTTAATGTTGTACTTTTTTTACAAATAAACATAGCCATTTCAGTATAGAACGACTTTACTTTATTATTTTCAAATAGAATATGAAAGTATTCCTTCATTTCGTTTGGTGTTTTCATCATACACTCTGTTAATTTTTCACGCTTTTGCATAGGTACTTCCAGCATGTCACACCACCAGTCGAAATCAAACTTTTTATCGAAAGTGAAGCATGACTGCATTTGCAAACCATTTTTTTCTAATAAAGTAATCCATTCTGTCTTTTTCAAAGCTCTTTCATGACTCGGATCACGCTTTTTTTCTATAAAATTATAAAATGTATCATATTCATTATTTTCTGGCGAAACATTATCTATTAAAATAAATAATCCATCATCTTCTAACGTTCGATTTACTTCATAAATAAATCGCGTCGGATTTGTAAAATGATGTGCTGCAATCCTGCATGTAATTGTATCAAATGCTTTATCAGCAAATGGCAATTTTTCAGCATGTCCAACGATAAAAGATACATTGTCATGCCCATTACCTAAAATGAATTTTTTCGCATTCTCTAACATTTTTTCAGTTAAATCTAATGCAACTACTTCTTTAAACAATGGTGCTAATAAATTTGCAACATGTCCACCACCAGTAGCAATATCAAGAAGACGATTATTATGACGAGGTTCAACTTGTTGAACTACATATTGTAAATCCAGTCCTTTAGCATGAATTTTACTTTTTACATACTTTTCTGCATTATTACCAAACTGTTGTTTCATAAGCTCTTCCTTACTCATTTTATCATCTTCCTTCTATTGTTATTAATATATATGATTCATATAATAATTAAAGTTCTCTTTATGTATTTTCAAATCCTCTTTTCAGCTCACCTCTTGTAATACAGACAGACCATCGTCAAAATGATATGAATATTACTTTAAAACAAAAAAGGTTATGGGAACTAATCCCCTAACCCAACTAAATATCTATTACATTTTTATTTCCTCATATATATCTATGTAATATAAATCCTCTTTCAACTTCATAATAACTTCTACTTCATTATAAGTAGCCTCTCGAGCATGTAAACCAAATTGATTCATGCCAATCCATATCCATCCAGGTGTATGATGAAGTATATCGATATTAAAACCATCTAACTTAGTAAGCTCCGATTTAATAAATGTATCTTTAATAGCGATTTGTTTGTCTATTAAGCCATATTCTTTTCCATTTTCAAATAGCGATATAATTTTCCCTAAAATCGGATGTTCCCGAACAATAAAATGATATTCCCTTTCATCTACATTCGCCACAATCAAACGAAAATCAGATACATCAGTCCCAAAATTCGGCATATTCATTTTTTCACCCCCTTAATTAGCTTCACTAATATCATAACAAATGAATATTTAAATAAAATTAATAAAATGTAAAAAATAAAAAAGCTGACTTCCCTTTAGGAATCAGCCTTTATATTTTAGTTACCTTTATACTTTTACAACCTATTACAATGTTTCCTTTTCCTCATCATTTCCAGAAACTAAATTTCCTATAGCATCTGCCGTTACTTCTACCACAAATTCACAAATACCTGCTACAACTTCTCCAATTACTTCATCCATCTTTTTCCCTCCTTATTTTATGTAACTTATTTGTAGTATAGAAGAGATTGGTTATTTTTAACTATCGGAAAAGGTGACAAAAACATTACAGATTTGTAAGCTATTTCAACATGTTAACATTTTTACTTCTACCTTTTGAAACCCAAAGTATGATTAACAGGTATATAGGCCACCATAATATAAAGCAAGTAATACATTCGATAGAGGAGGCGTGCAAAATCTATTACGTAAAATTAATTAAAGGAAAATCATTCTATGCGTTTGATCATCGTTACTTAGTGTCTGAAGAAGAAGAGGTTTCAGAAAAAATTTATAATTACTTACTACGTAATGAATTTTTCGAAGTTCGTAAAGAAGAATATTCTGCTTAATGTAGGAAGGGCATCAAGAAATAAACCACATACTCGTGGTTCTCTTCTTGATGCTTTTATATTATTCCCCTATATTCAACCCTATTCTATTACTATCTTCTAATATACGTCCAATCTAATCCGTCATTACCTTCATATTTTAATATATGAGGAGGTGACAACCATAACTCATATCATTGATTACCAAGCTATTCAGCCAATAAATAAAACTGACACAACTACTTTTACAATTCCCGATTCCCCAAACAAAGCAATTCTAGCAAATATTGAATTAAAAATTCCAATAAAAGATTCACGTGATAATCGAGGAGAATTAATTGCTACAGTTGGAGTTAAAGGTATAACTGATATATCACAAATATTGTTTAGGGTTTTCCGTAACAACATTGAAATTTTCAACACACAAGTAAGTATTAGATCTACAGATTCTGAACAATATTACGTTGAAACATTTCAAACAATTAATAAAAATATAAGCTGTGGGATTCACGAATACACTTTAACTGTGGAAAATTTAACAAGTGCTGCAAGTGCAGATGTTATTGGCCCCCTCACCTTTAGTGCATTAGCAATTGGACAAGGTCATAATAGTTATTAAGCAACTCTATTTACAATAGTGTATTTTAGAAAAGTGAGACGTACTATTACGCTCTTGCTTTTTTTATTTTTTATATGTAATTAATTTAAAGTTCATTTTATTTTTAATGCTTATTTCATCAACTCATAAATCCAATTTTCGCCAAATCAAAAAGATTGAAATCCACTAATGAAACACGTAATATAGACTCTGACTCTAAAAAAGTTCGTAAAAAAATACTACATAAATAAGGAGGTTTTATATACGAGTTTTTCACTTTAAAAGACGGAGAGGTTTTACATTATGTGGCGTAATAAAAATGTTTGGATCGTTTTAATTGGGGAGTTTATTGCTGGTCTAGGTTTATGGCTTGGTATTCTTGGCAACTTAGAATTTATGCAAAAATATGTCCCTTCTGATTTTATGAAATCAGTTATATTATTTATCGGACTATTAGCAGGTGTTATCGTTGGTCCAATGGCTGGTCGGGTCATCGATCAGTATGATAAGAAAAAAGTTCTTCTTTATGCTGGGTTTGGTCGGGTTTTAAGTGTTATTTTTATGTTTTTCGCTATTCAATTTGAAAGTATAGCCTTTATGATCGCCTTTATGGTTGCACTTCAAATTTCAGCCGCATTTTATTTCCCTGCATTACAATCTGTAATTCCACTCATCGTACGTGAACATGAGTTATTACAAATGAACGGTGTACATATGAATGTTGGTACAATTGCTCGTATTGCAGGTACTTCACTAGGTGGAATTCTTTTAGTTGTAATGAGTTTACAATATATGTATGCCTTCTCAATGGCTGCATATGCTCTATTGTTCCTTTCAACTTTCTTTCTACAATTTGAAGATAAAAAATCAACAGTGCCAAGCAAACAGGCTGCAAAAGATAATAGTTTTATGGAAGTATTTCGTATTTTAAAAGGAATTCCTATTGCTTTCACAGCACTTATATTAAGTATCATCCCACTATTATTTATTGCTGGTTTTAATTTAATGGTTATTAACATTAGTGAAATGCAACATGATCCAACGATTAAAGGATTCATATATACAATTGAAGGTGTTGCATTTATGTTAGGTGCCTTCGTTATTAAACGTTTATCTGATTATTTTAAACCTGAAAAATTACTATATTTCTTCGCAGTTTGTACCGCTTTTGCACACCTTTCATTGTTCTTTAGCGATATAAAATGGATGGCTCTTACATCATTTGGTTTGTTTGGCTTTAGTGTCGGCTGTTTCTTCCCTATTATGTCGACAATTTTCCAAACGAAAGTAGAAAAAAGCTATCACGGCCGCCTCTTCTCATTCCGTAATATGTTTGAGAGAGTTATGTTCCAAATTGTCTTACTTGGAACTGGCTTCTTCTTAGATACGATTGGGTTGCAATATATGGTTCTCATCTTCGGAGTCGTTTCGTTGTTGATTATTTCTATTTCCCTTTCTAAACAGAAACATTATGAAAAACAACCTTCGCAATCTGCGAATTTATAACGTAAACATTATTGGGCATGGATTCAGTTTTATACTGGGCCATGCCTTTTTGTTTTATAAAAAACCATTTAATATGTTAAGTGAAACGATTTAAAGGAGTCCCCCTTTCGCTTTCGAATATAGTATATAAATAATAAATAAAGGAGTTGCGAAAATGTATGATGGCATGCAGTTATTTATTATCTTTATTTTTGTAATAGTTATATTTAGCATCCTAAACTTTTTAACCATTTCCCTTTCTCAACATAGCTTTAAAAGGCGAATTGTGGCAGGTTTCGTTTTCTTATTGTTAACTCCCATTGTCTTTTTGACTACTACAGCATTCGCTTCTATATTCGATAAAAGTGGATTTAGCGTAGGTACGTTAGCCTTTATTATTGCAAGTGTATATATTTTAAATGGAATAGTCATCCTACTTTCCTCCTCATTTATCCTCAAAAAGGCATAGCAAAAATTATACTGATAGGCATGAAAAACTAGTATTACGGTAAATTCATGTCTTTTATTTTTGCTATGCTTTTCCCAATTTTTATGTGAAATTAAGTAATTCTTTAAAAAAATTTAAACTTTATTTATTACAATATTTCTATCGTATTCGCACGTTTATTAGCCATAATAAGAAAGGAGCACAAAATGAAAAAATATCTACTTATATTTCCTATACTGATCGTTTTACTTAGTGGCTGCAACAAGAATGATATATACGGTTCTTGGGAAGTCGTTGACAATAAAAACGGTGAATGTCCTGTATATTATAAATTTGAAACAGTTGTCAAAAAAGAAAATAAAGAGGAAATTGTTCAAAATTTAGTAGAAATGCAAACTACAAATAAAAAAGAGGATTTATATAAAGGTTCATTTGTCAAAAATTCTAATGTATATCACATTGATTATGGCAACTCATTTACATCAGATCAAACTTTAAAGGTTGTCGATGATACATTATTAAATGTATATTTTTTGACAGCTGAAAAATTATGTACATATAAAAAGAAATGATTACATTTCAGATGAGACGCAGGAAATATTTTCTGCGTTATTTCACTTTAGAAAGCTTTCTCAAAAACATTTCCCTCTTTTTAATCTTTTAATTTGAATGTATAATTGCTTAATAATCTAAATAATTTCACTGTGAGGTGCTTATTATGAGAAGTTTAAGTTCCTTACTTATATCAACAATTTGTCCCGTCATCCTAATCCGCGTAGAAAGATATAATAGACATTTCAATTAACCATTCTAGCCTATATACAGCTTCCTCTTTCAAAATAGACTAACCCTTCCTCTAAATTTGTCAATCGTTTTAATTTTCATAAAAAAGTGATAAAATGTAAACATGTGTTTTCAGAATAATTAAATACGTAGAAAGAAAGCACTGTTTTTAGGAGGGGTTTTGATGACTTACACGTTAGCAACTAGAATGAAAGCATTCCAATCTTCTATATTTAGTGAATTAGGGGCCTATAAAAAAGAGAAAATTGCAGCAGGTCATAAAATGATTGATTTAAGTATCGGAAATCCTGATATGCCTCCTGCTGATTTCGTAAGAGAAGCAATGGTACATACAGCAAGTGAAAAAGAAAGCTATGGATACACATTAACAGGTATTCAAGAATTTCACGAAGCTGTAACTGAATATTACAATAACACTCATAACGTTATATTAAATGCTGAAAAAGAGATTTTATTATTAATGGGTTCACAGGATGGACTCGTTCATTTACCGATGGTTTATGCAAATCCAGGAGATATTATATTAGTTCCTGATCCAGGATATACAGCTTATGAAACAGGTATTCAAATGGCTGGTGCAACATCGTACTACATGCCATTAAAGAAAGAGAATGATTTCTTACCTAACTTACAAGTTATCCCTGAAGAGATCGCCGATAAAGCAAAGATGATGATTTTGAACTTCCCAGGGAATCCAGTTCCAGCAATGGCACATGAAGATTTCTTTAAAGAAGTAATCGCATTCGCGAAAAAACATAATATTATTGTTGTCCATGATTTTGCTTATGCTGAATTTTATTTCGATGGCAACAAACCAATTAGCTTCCTCTCTCTACCTGGTGCAAAAGAAGTTGGCGTAGAAATAAACTCTTTATCAAAAAGTTATAGTTTAGCAGGTAGCCGCATTGGTTATATGATTGGAAATGAGGAAATTGTCGGAGCGCTTACGCAATTTAAGTCTAATACAGATTACGGTGTATTTTTGCCTATTCAAAAAGCAGCATCTACAGCACTAAGAAATGGTGCGGAGTTTTGCGAGAAAAACCGCACCATTTATCAAGAACGTAGAGATACTTTAGTCAATGGGTTCCGAACGTTTGGCTGGAATGTCGATAAGCCAGCTGGCAGTATGTTCGTATGGGCTGAAATACCGAATGGATGGACTTCTCTAGAATTCGCTTATGCATTAATGGATCGTGCAAATGTCGTTGTAACACCAGGTCATACATTCGGACCTCACGGAGAAGGCTTTGTACGTATTGCTCTTGTTCAAGATAAAGCGGTATTACAACAAGTCGTTGAAAACATTAGAAATAGCGGCATTTTTTCTCTTGAAATAATAGAGGAATTAGTTAAAAATTAGTTACTACTCCCCTGCTTAACTTTAGCAGGGGTATTATTTATTGGAGGTACTTTCATATGCACATTAAAGATACACTACCCCATCGTTATCCATTTTTAATGATTGATAAAGTAACAAGTATAAAACAAGGTGAATCCGTGACAGGATACAAACTCATTACAAATAACGAATGGTTTATAAATGATACGCAAAAACATATGCCTCATATGTTAATTGTAGAAGCACTTGCGCAGCTTAGTGCATTTGTAAATACAAGTGACTCTGAAGGATTAGGCTTTCTCTCCTCATTAGATGGAGTTGAGTTCCATGAGAAAGCATACCCTGGTGATAAACTTGATTTACATTATGAGCTAACACGTAACCGTCGAGGGTTTGTTCTCGGTACAGGTACGGCAACAGTTAACAGCCACCCTATTGTAACTATAAAAAAACTATTAATATATCAAGCAGATTAATCACTATTTGATCCGCCCGGGATATCTATCCCACGCCAATTGGGCTTATAAGATAAATATATTACGTAGTTAGGAGTAGGAAAATGGAAAGAACTATCGGTATCGATGCTGGAGGAACATTAACGAAAATTGCTTATATTAATGAAAAAAAGGAATTAGCTTTTGAAAAGTTTTATTCACATGAACAAGATAAAATTATGGATTGGCTTCAGAGCAATAATAGAATGAAACAAATATGTATTACAGGTGGTAAAGCGAAACTATTACAACAACTACTTTCGGATGCATATACAATAGTAGAGCTAAACGAATTTGAAGCTACTCTTGCAGGTGTACGATACATATTAAAAGAAGAAAAACATTCTATAAACAACTTTATTTTAACCAATATCGGTACAGGTACTTCTATCCATTACGTTTATAATGACCATTATATTCGAGCTGGAGGAACTGGAGTTGGCGGAGGTACTATTATGGGACTTTCAAAATTATTAACAAATATTGATCATTTTGAAGATGTAATCCCTCTTACAAACATAGGTTCTAGAAAAGAACTAGATATTACGGTGGGAGATATTTATGGTGGTATTCTCTCTCCTATTGATAATAGTTTAACTGCAAGCAATTTTGGTAAAGCCGCTATTACAGACTCAAATTATAATAGCTCAGATATAATCGCTACTGTACAAGGACTTGTCGGTGAAGTCGTTACTGCATTAAGCCTTCAATTCGCCGAAGCAAAAAACATTGACCATATTATTTATATTGGTTCGACTCTATGTAATAATGTACACCTTCAAAATATTATTAGTAGCTACACAAAATATCAAAATAAAACACCAATCTTTTTACAAGATGATGGTTATAGTGGTGCGATTGGCGCTTTACTTCATGCTACAAAATAAAGAGGCTGACTTTTGTCAGCTTTTTTGCAATGGTACTTCAAATTCAATAATTGACTCTTCGTTCTCTCCAATTCGCTCCACACTAATTCTATTAATCACACAATTTAATTTCTCATGAAAACTAGGAATACTTTTAACTACTTCAGCAGCTAGCTTAGCACTTTCTTTTCTCCCGACTGTTACATGCGGGATGTACGGAATGTCTTCTTTCAAAAACTGTAATAAAGGTCCTGTATACAGGATATTACGTAGATCTTCTATTTGTTCTTTCCCTTTTTCAACTCGTAAAAACAAATATGCTCCTTCACTCGTTATTTGATTCGCAAATTCAATTTCTATATTATATATCTTTTTTGACACATTCAAAATATGTAATTTCAACTCATCATTTGAAATAGGACTTTCAAACGGAAATACAATTGTAACATGCGGTGGGATTAATCCGAATAAAGGATCATGCTCTAGTCTAATGTCCTCTATTTCATGGATGGACATGTTGTTTAGAAAAAGTACAATGGTACGCATTTTTATATCCCCTACTTCCCCTTAATTTTTTATATTTATCATATTGTATGGCAGCCTGTACTTCAACAAATTGTTTTGCTTACATCTAAAAATAAAAAACTTCTCAAATGAGAAGTTTTCATATAGCAGGATTATTATTTTCCCGCCAAACTTTCCTAAATTTTATATAACAAGCAATTCTCCATGGAATAATATACGAAACGGCAACGACATAAAATAATAAACCAATCGTTTGTGGATCCAAATCAACAATATATTGCCTTGAACCGTATCTTAAAACAACAAGTGCAATAAAAGTAATTAGAAAAGCTGTGCTTTTTTTCGTATAAATATTCCCATCATCTCTTCGTTCGTAATTTGTTAAAATTATAAGTGGTACGGCGAAAAGAATCCCAATGCATGCTGCTAAAACCACTTGTAAAATAGCTGGATGTACGGGACCAAAAAACCATATTATCCCTGGCGTTAAAAATAGTAATGGCCACAAAATTCGTTTTCCTGTTCCTTTTATCGGTTTGTACATAGAACGGTAACGACGCCAAAATATTAGTAGTGCAATGCATACAAAGACGGTTATTAGTGAAGAAGTGTCTCCCATTTGTTTTTCCTACTCTCCCAAAATATATATTTAATTACACTTTAAATGGTTTGCTCAAATGATACTTTTCGAATAAATATACCGCTAGTCACGATATAGACGATAGTTAAAACAATTGAAATGACAATAAAGTATGGGATATCTATTAAAGATAGATTAGATGTAGAATTTAAATCCTGTATTCCTACTTCTGCATAAAGTACACTATTCAATGATATAAAAAATGTTCCGCCTATCATAAGACCAATCCACTTAAAACGTTTCTTAATCACTACTGCTACTTGAAAAAAAGTTGCAATTGTAACATACAATAATAGTTGTACAATAAACTGTTTAACTGAGTGTTCTCCTAAACTAATATTTACTGTTCTATACAATGTATTTTGTAAAATAATCACTTGAAGGAATGAGAAAACCGCAGCTTGTAATATGATATAGCAAACTGATCCAATGAAAAACTGTAATCTCGTTACTCCAAATGAAACTGCTAAACGAAACACATCATCCTGTATAATAAAAGTACTTACTACTATAAACAATGTAATTACAATCGAAGGATTATTTAATATATGTTGTAAAAATCCTTCTCTTATTTCTTTTAACTCCATTACACTTGTGATTCCTTTTATAAGTAAAGCTGTAATCCAAAATATTAAAATTGCTTTATAATGAAATTTTATATGTAACTTTAACTGCTTCATTATCATCGTCATTTCACTTCACCACCAGTTATATGAATAAATAGTTTTTGTAATGTAATTCTATCAACTACTAATCCCTCTTTTTCAACAGAATAATAATCTTCATTAGAAAGCTCTTCCCATATAACAGTAATGCCTTTGTTCCCATAAACTTCTCGATTTAAAACTTTTTTATTAATTGAGAACTCATCCACTTTATCTTTTTTCCCCGAAATAATATGTCCTTGTTGTAATAAATCTTCCACTGATGATTGAACAACTAATCTTCCTTCTTTTATGATGATTATCTCTTCAATTACATGAGTTACTTCTTCTACTAAATGTGTTGATAATATAATTGTTCGAGGATGCTCACCATAATCTTCTAATAGTAAACTATAAAACAACTCACGATGCGCTGCGTCTAAACCTGTAGTTGGTTCATCAAAAATAGTAATTGGTGCTCTACTTGCTAGTCCTTGTATTATTCCAACGACTGTTTGCATACCATGTGATAGTTTATGGTATTTCTCTGTCATATTAAGCTGAAACTTATCAGCAAGTTTTTCAGCGTACTCTCCATCCCAATTTTTATAAAACATGCTACACATCTTAAAAATTTCTCTTACTTTATAACTTAAATGAGCTTCTTCTTTCACTCTAACAAAACAAATATTTTGCATCGCTTTACTATTTTCAAATACATTTTCACCTAATATTGATACATTTCCACTACTTGAAATAATTTGTCCTGCGAGTAAATTTAATAGTGTCGTTTTCCCTGCTCCGTTCCTTCCAAGCAAACCATATATTTTATGCTCTTCCAATGAAATAGTTACTTCATTTACAGCTATTTTCTTTTTATATTTTTTCGTTAAATCTTTCGTTTCAAGTGCAAACATTACGCTTTCCCCTCCTTCGTAATTTTTTGTATCATATCCATCAATTCGCCTTTTGATATTTCTAGTACTTTTGCTTCTTCCCACACTTTAGGTAAATACTCTGTCATAAAAGTATTTTGTCTTTTTTTTAGTACGACTTCTTTTGCTCCCTTTGCAACAAACATCCCGATCCCTCTCTTTTTATATAGAATCCCCTCATCTACTAATACATTTACCCCTTTAGCTGCAGTAGCTGGATTTATTTGTAACATCTTTGCAAATTGATTTGTCGATGGAACTTGTTCTTCTTCAAGCAATATATCTTTTAAAATATCAGATTCAATAGTTTCCGCAATTTGTAAGTATATTAACTTATTTTGTTCTAGAGTAGGTTTCACAATTTCACCACCTTAGGTTCATAGGTTCATTACTTATGTAATTAACCATATCACATTACAAATGTTTTTTCCATAAATTTCTTATACATAAAAAGGAATTATTCATTTAAGAATGATTCCCTAAAAAAACTCGTAGTTTCAACAATTATTCCAACTGCTTCACTGGATATTTAGCAAATAAAGATTGCCTAAAATCTTTATCATTCACAAGCATTTTAATTTTTTCTTCATTGCCCTTAAAAAACTTTATAACTTTATTTTTATCCCATATATCTTTTTCTTTTGGAAAATCATCGAATTTCCTATGCAAAATTGATAACATTTCTTCCCTCGTTATCTTAAAGTTTTTATTTTCTATTTGAAACTCATACGCTTTTGCATTTGGTACTAAAATCACTAGATATATAGCATTAAAGAGAAAATTCTTCTTCATCGTATCCTTCCCATCAAACCAATACGTCTCAATCATTTCTTCTGTAAGAGTCCCACTCTCTTTTACGCCATAGTTCACTTTTATACTTTCATTTTCTAAACTTATACTTTGAACTGTTCCACCACCGGGTAAATTTTTAACAATTGCAACCACATCTGAATTATTACCAACGTACGTTCCAGTATATTTCTTAAAATCATCTGACCTAACATCAGATATATCTTTTATTCTTTCTCCGTTAGAACAAGCCGTCATAAATAAAAAAATTGTTAGCATAACGAGCACATTACGATGCATATATTTCATTTAGCATCCCCCATTTTTATCGATATTTCGTTACTTACTATACTGCTTTTCAAATCCCTTTTAAATATAAGCATTTTAATCAAAATTAAAAATTTTCAATTTTTAGGTTTACAATTATCCATTAATTGTATATAATTACTAACGTAAGAAAAAAATTCTAAAAGGAGGTCGAAGAAAATGATGAAATTACAATTACATGCATTAACTTTTGCGTTAGCTGCACCTTTGTTTTTCGGACAATTGAATATGAATTCGACCACCCTAATGGAGAATTGAAGATCGTATATTATTTCTTTTAATTCATAAATTCGCCACAGGAGGTCGTATACTTTCCTGTGGCTTTTTCACGCCCAGCCGTAGGAGAACTGTATCTTCCTGTGGTTTTTTTGTGCGGTTTTTTAGTCTCTTACATTATTTTTTAAAGAAAGGAGCAACATTCAATGACTATTAGCGTATTGTTTTTAAGTATTACGATTCAAAGAAATAGACGTTCCAATACGGAACTGCTTCATAATGCGCGAATTCAAAAAGCTATGGATGATGTTAAGGAGCGCCAAGTGCTTTATTGTGATCACCTGTAATTCCTTTTCGAAAGGAGGAATTCATTTATGACTTTTCATGTTTTCTTTTTTACGACTGCACTTCAGAAAAACACTTTATCTGAAGATGAAATCATTCGTAAACAACAAGTAAAACAAACAACTGATAAAATAACTGACATTAAAATTTCATACTATACACAAATGTATTAAAAATATATTTTAAAGGAGCAATATCTTCATGAAATTTAAAGCATTCTTTTTAACCATTACCATTCAAAAACGTAAGCTTTCACAAAATGAGGTTTTACACGATCAACACGTTCAAACTACTATGGACGAAGTAAAAGAGCTTCAATCTTCTTTTTACAATCGTCTGTTCTAAATAAATCCTAAAGGGGTAATAATTCAATGAAATTTAAAGCATTCTTTTTAACCATTACCATTCAAAAGCGTAAACTTTCACAAAATGAGGTTTTACACGATCAACACGTTCAAACTACTATGGACGAAGTAAAAGAGCTTCAATCTTCTTTTTACAATCGTCTGTTCTAAATAACTTATAAAGGGGTAAAAATCTAATGAAATTTAAAGTATTCTATTTAACCATTACCATTCAAAAACATAATTTTTCTGAAACTGAAATGCTTCACGAACGTCAAATTAATCAAGCTATGGATTATGTAAAAGAAAGACAGAGTCATTACTGTAGTCATTTGTAATTCCCATTTGAAAGGAGGAATTCACATATGAAGTTTCACCTTTTCTTTTTAACTATTACGATTCAAAAAGAAACGATTTCTCAAAATGAATTAAAACAAGAGCAACAGTATAAACAAATTATTGATGAAATTCGTGATTGTAAAAGTAAATATTACACTCACCTATAGTTTATATGAATTAACTTGAAAGGAGTCGATTATGATGTTGATAGTACGGTGTAAAGAAATGATTTGGATAGTTCAGAGGGATTCCACATAGTTTTATAGACCTTAAATCCCACAAGTTTACCGTTAAATTTGATATATAAAAAACATATAATAAAATCGCATTAATACACTTTTTTATATTGATTAACAAACGAAAGATACACCACTTAAAAAGCGGTGTATCTTCCTCAACATATACTATTTTCGATTATTTCGTTTCGTTTTAAACAATCTTACTAAGTTTGAAACAACTGTTTTTGTTACTGCATAAACTGGTACTGCTAAAATCATTCCGATAATTCCCGCGAAATTACCTACCCCTAAAATTAAGATAATAATTGTTAACGGGTGAATATTTAATTTCGAACTCATAATACGTGGTGAAATAATATTACTTTCAAACTGTTGTACTATTGTAACAATAATAATTACGTACAATGCTTGCATCGGAGATACGAACAAACCTACAATAACAGCTGGTGCCGCACCGATAAATGGACCTAAGTTAGGAATGATATTTGTAAATGCTGCAATAATTCCTAAAACAAAAGCGTACGGTAAATCGATAATTAAATAACCGATGAAAGTAAAAGCACCAACAAATATACAAACGAGCGCTTGCCCTTGAATATATGCAGATAACGTTTCATTCGTTTCCTTTATGATACGAAGTCCTTCTTCACGGTAAGACTCTGGTAATAAGCTAACCGCTTTTCCTGGAAAGGCATGCCCATCTTTAAACATGTAAAATAAAATGAACGGTACTGTAAAGATAACTAACGCAACGTTCGTGATGATACCAAATAAAGCCGTTGCACTCGACGTAATTGTATTTGGTATATCCTTTAAGTATTCAATTGCATTTTTTTCAATTGTTTCAATGGAAACGTAATTTTGTGTAGATAACCATTCAAACAATCTGTGATGTGATAAATCTTGTATGTATACTTTTCCCTCTTTTATATACCCTGGCATATTTTTCACTAAATCCATTAACTGTTGTGAAATCGTCGGAACAACTACTCCAACGCCAACCGCAGTTAATGTGATGATAAAAAGATATAACAGTAGAATCGCTAAATTTCTAGGTACTTTTTTATTCTCCAAAAAGACTAATACAGGATTAAATATGAAGTATAAAAAAAGCGCGATTAAGATTGGGAAAAACAATGTTGATATGAAGATACCAATCGGTTGAAATAGAAACGATATTTTTGTGCAAATAAATATGATTCCTACAACCATTAGCACTTCTAATGTCCAAAAGTGCACTTTCGATTTCAAACAAACGTCCTCCTTTAAACTAGCACTTCTCTTTATTGTACCAAATTAAACTTTAATTTCACATAATATTTTCCTTTACAATATTCCAAAATACCAATAAATACACTACAATGAGAATACATACAAATTTGCAGGTAAAGGTGATAAAAATGACACAATGCATCATTTGCAGAAAAGATACGAAAGAACTGAGTGAACAATATGTCATCCCAGAAATATTATGTGGCTATTATTTCACAAACTCAATTTGTGATACTTGTCATGAACAAATGACAACAAATATTGATCGCCCTTTAATTAGGCATAAATTAAGTCAATTTAAGATTGAGCAAATGAAAAAACAAATCGACTCCCCTCTCTATACAAATGAGCATGGTGAGGAACTTGCGGCGGCTGAAACAGATGTTGTTGAAGTAAGTGATGAAATACTTTATTCCAATGCATTAATTATGAAACTATGTAAAAAGCACGATATTTCTCTACATAATGAAATTTGGAAAGAAGAACGTGTAACGAAAGTAGCTAGCTCTATTCAACGTGAATTACTTTTAGATAACCGTAAATACAAAATGAGCGTATTAAAAATGGCTTACGCTTTCGCTGTACAAACAATTGATGGCTACTTTGAAGATCCAGATGCAATTGATATTTCTAATATTCTATCAAATGCCGATTTCATGGAATTAAAAGAAAAGAGTATTGTTCGTGACTTAAGCAAAAGTTCATTATGGAATACATTAAATACAAATAGTGAAAACCATTACTTTATTTTACTTAGCGATAAAGACGGCCTATTCTGCTTCATTCGTTTGTTTGACATCTTTGATGTTGTCGTTCATTTATCAGAAAAGCGATATGAACTTGCATCGCCAATTGTCGGCGTAAATAATGTGAATAAGCAAGAATTTTATGTCCAAACTTTAAAACAGTATATGGATGGGTTATTTAAAGAAACATCATCTACTATTTAATCAAAATCAGAACATACGGTCTCCTTTCTTCATGAAAAGACACTGTGTTATAATGAGTATGAAAAGAACAATCCAATCACATAAACTAATTATAAATTGTATATAAATAAAAAAGACTAGTGTGCGGCTACACACTAGTCCACGTAACTTAGCAGATTGGATTGTTCACTTATCCTATTTGTTTCTTACAAACAAAACAACCCACATTCTATTGGCTTAGGTGGGTTGTTATTTTTTGAGCTTGTCTATTAAAACAACGACGAACGTTAACAATGCAACGAGAAACAGTCCACCCTGCAGTAGCAACGCTATTTCACTCATGTATTATCACCCCCCTCCTATTCGGAGAAGTGATAATTGAACAACCAACCGTACCTTAAGTTACTATTTAATTTTACCATATTTTCTGATAGTTTACGATGAAAACCCGCATGCGAATCGCTTGCGGGTTTTTTCTCATTATTTTTTTAATGCAAATGCATCAGCTATCATTTCACCAACAATTTTATTTTCTTGTTTCTTCTCATCTTTCAATAAAGGGAATAACAGTTCTGCCACTTCATATGCCTCTTCTAAATGAGGATATCCCGATAAAACAAATGTATCAATTCCTAACGCTTCATATTCTTTTATTCTTTCCGCTACCGTTTGCGGATCTCCTACAAGTGCAGTGCCTGCACCACCTCTTACAAGTCCGATTCCAGCCCATAAGTTTGGGCTTATCTCTAACGACTCCCTTGTTCCTTTATTTAAATATGTCATCCGTTTTTGGCCAACTGAATCATATCTTGCAAATGTCTTTTGAGCAAGCTCAATCGTTTGATTATCTACATATTGAATTAAACGTTCTGCCTCTTCCCATGCTTCTTCTTCTGTTTCTCTTACAATTACGTGCAACCTGATACCGAATCGTACCGTACGCCCCTTCTCTTCTGCAAGTTTTCTTACTTCCTCTATTTTCTCTTTTACTTGCTGAGGTGGCTCTCCCCACGTTAAATATACATCACTATGTTCAGCTGCAACTTCTTTTCCAGCAGCTGATGACCCTCCGAAATATATAGGAGGATACGGTGTTTGGACTGGCGGGAACACGACTTTACTTTCTGTAACTTTAATATGTTTTCCTTCTAATGAGATCGTTTCACCTTGCAAGGTCGATTTCCAAACTTTTAAAAATTCATCCGCTGCTTCATACCTTTCGTCATGTTCAAGATACAATCCATCTCCTTGTAGTTCAACGGGATCTCCTCCAGCTACTACATTAATAAGTAATCGACCATCTGAAATTCTATCAAATGTAGATGCCATCCTCGCTGCAACTGTAGGTGACATTAATCCTGGTCTCACTGCTACTAAAAATTTTAGTTTTTCTGTTTCAGCAGCAAGAGCTGAAGCTAACACCCAAGGGTCTTCACATCCTTGACCAGTTGGAAGTAAAACACCCGTATATCCTAAATAATCAGCCGCCTCAGCAACTTGTTTATAATAACCATACTCAGCTGCTCTTCCTCGTTTTGTCGTTCCTAAATATCGACCATCTCCATAAGCCGGAATAAACCATAATATTTCCATACTCTTGCACACCCCTTATTTATTTTGAAACGCAAACTAAAAATCTGTATATAAATTACCCCTAATAATTTACATATTAATTCCCTGTCTCACCTTTAAAACTATCTCGCCACCTTAAAAACTTCACTTCTAGTAAACGGACGAGTGAATCAGAAAACTTCCCGACGAATGCAAAGATTATAATACCGACAAATACGATATCTGTATTTGAAAATTGCCTTGCATCCATAATCATATAACCGATACCTTCTGTAGATCCCATAAGTTCTGCTACTACTAAACTCACCCATGCAACACCTAACGATAACCTTGCTCCTAGTAAAAGGTTAGGCAATGCAGCTGGTAAAATTAGTTTCGTAATTAATTTTCGTTTATTAAACTCTAATACTCTCGCAACATCAAATAACTTTGAGTCTACACCTCGTATCCCTAAAAACGCATTTACGTATAAAGGAAAAAATGCACCGTCCGCAATTAATAATACTTTCGATGTTTCGCCAAAACCAAACCATAATACGAAAAGCGGCGCAACAGCTAAATGAGGTACAGTTCTTAACATTTGCACAGATGGATCTAAATATTGCTCACTTCTCGTTGAAAATCCAACAATCGTTCCTAAAATAACCCCTAAGCCCCCGCCAATAAAGAAACCAGCTGCGGCCCTGAATACACTAATACTTAAATGGCCGAATAACTCTCCTGTTTTAATAAGCTCTTGGAAAGCTAGAAAAATATCTAATGGTGTTGGTAAAACTGTTTTAGTGACAAGACCGAATACGCCAGCCAACTGCCAAATTATTAATATAATAACCGGTATAGTAATCGCCCTTACTAAAACTTTTATATTTAACTTCCGCACCTTCTTTACGCTGTTTTTCTCAATCATTATACTCGCTGATTTCATAACAGCTTTCGTATTTTCCACTTTACAAAACCTCTTTTCACTTCGCTTTCAACGCTTTTTCTACGAAAGAATTATCTACAACTTTTTCCGTCTTAATTTCTTTCTTTATAGAACCGAGCTTATATTGAAATTTCGCTGTCTTTTGTTGCTCTGCTATTATTTCCTTCGTTACCGGAACTAAAATTGGTTTGTCGTGATTAAAAACTTCTTTTACGATTTCCGCATCTATCTTTTTTACAGAAGTGTATACTTTTATTGCTTCATCTAAGTTAGCATCTTGCCATACACGTGCTTTCTCATAAACTTTGAGAAATTTCTCAACTAATTCTGGATGTTCTTTCGCAAATTTTGTTCTCGTAATTAAAAATTCTGGTGAAGAGACATCTAATGTTTCACCATCTGCAATCACTTTCGCGCCCTTATTTACCGTATGTAACGAAATAAATGGATCCCAAATCGCCCATGCATCTACTGATCCTGATTCGAATGCAGGCTGCGCTTCATCTGGTTGTAATTGAATGACATTTACATCTTTTGCATCAATACCTTCTTTATCAAGTGCTCGATATAATAAATTAAAGGCACTACTTCCTTTTGCTACTGCAATTTTTTTACCTTTTAAATCTTTTATACTCGCAATCTTGCTATCTTTTTGAACGAGAATTCCAGTTCCTTTTCTCGCATAACTTGTATTGGCGATTTCAGTAAATCCAATACCTGCTGCTTGCGCTGAAATGACTGGAGAATTCCCTACTTCACCAAAATCTAATCGGTTTGATGCGATTGCTTCAAAATAAGGAGGTCCACTTTGGAACTCTGTCCATTTCACTTTAACTCCTTCTTTTTTAAACTCCTCTTCAAACCACCCCTTTTTCTTTGCTAGTAATAGTGGACTTAATCCTTGCTGTATACCAATTTGTATTGTTACATCTTCTTTCTTACTACTTGCTGTACTTTTTTCGCATCCTAATAAAAATACTGATATAGCTAAAGCAAAAGAAAGAACTATAAATTTTTTATACATATAAAATCACCCTTTTCCTATATACTTGTTTGAATCAATCCCCCATATTCAAACTGCTGTAATACTTTCGTTCGAAGTTGTTGGAACGATTGTGAAGTTTTATTTCGCGGATAAGGCAACTTATTTTCAATCACTTTATGTATTTCCCCTGGTTTTGCACTCATAATGATGATTCGGTTTGAAAGATATATCGCTTCATCTATATCATGTGTAACGAATATCATTGTTGTTTTCTTCTGCTCCCAAATATTTAGCAATACTTCTTGTAAATGACTTCGAGTAAACGCATCCAGCGCTCCAAAAGGTTCATCAAGTAATAATACATTCGGATCTCTTAACAAAGCTCTTGCTATCGCAACACGTTGTGACATCCCACCTGAAATTTCTTTCGGATACGATTTTTCAAAGCCATCTAACCGAACGATTTCAACCCATTCTCTCACTTTATCTTTCACATACTTATCTTTTAACGACAAATCTGCCGCTATATTTTCTTCAACTGTTAACCATGGAAAAAGCCTATGTTCTTGAAAAATAAAACCTTGTTTCTTACTTGGTTTTACGATGCGCTCGCCATCAATAGCAACTTCCCCTTCAAAATCATTATCTAAACCTGCAACAATTTTTAATAATGTACTTTTTCCGCACCCACTCGGACCAATTATTGTAACAAAATCCCCTTTCTCTAATTGAAAATTAATATTCTCTAATACTTGAACACTACCTACCGCTTTCGCAAATTTCTTAGATACCCCTTTAATTGAAACTGTCACACGTTCACCCTCCCTACTATGAATCATTTGGATTAATTGATTATGCTGTTATGTAACTAATAAAAAAACCAAAGGCATTTTATCAATAGATAAAATGCCTTTGGTTTCTCCAATCAGCCACTTGTTATAGAATTAACTACATATTATACAAATATTTCCGATGAGTCAACTAGGTTTTAATGAACATTATTTATTTTTAAAGATAGTAGCAGTTTCTATTATAATTTTAGGAAGCAACTCTTGAATGGTATCCGTCAATGTATGAAGAGCTTCTTTTACAAATCCATCTTCAAAGTTTTCTATCGGCTCCGGTAATTCATCCTCATCTAATATGAAATATTCTCCATTTGGAAGTACCATAATATCGATAATTAAATCTTCGAAGGAAACTACTTCTTCTGTTATTTTTGTATTTTTTACGATATTAAAATAGGCACCTACATAATTCCCTTCCTTATCTCTCCATACGTATAAATTGTAAGGACGATCTTCCCAGTAGTATGCAATTGTGTAACTTCCTTTTTGAATAGTTAACTTTGTATCGTGTGCCGTCATTGTAAATGAATACTGGACCTCGTGAAATAACACGATACTTTCCGATTGTTTTTTCAGCAATAAGCAATCGTAATCCACTATTGTCGAATCATACCGAATTTTTCTTTCTGTAATTTCAATTTTTGATGTACGTAATTGATTCATTATTTTGTTCCCCTTATGCTATTTCTATCCTTAATTATATCCATTTATATAGCAATTAAGAAGTATATAGTTGTTTATATTGTTGTCTACAATTACACAATAAAACTCCCTCTTATTTTAGAAGGAGTTTTTCACTATTCATGACTTATAAGTTTTAACCTTTCAGAAATCGCATTATAAAATTTCCGTTCCTCATCAACATTTAAGTGCACACGATTTACTGTTTTAGAAAAACCATATAACACCTGCGCTTTTACTGGCTCTTTTAACGTTATTTCAAAAGTAGCAGGTTCTTTTATGAACTCCATAACAGTTGCATCCAATACCTCTTTCTCTTCTTTTGCTGTTAGTGATTCCCCCTTGTAGAACGTAATATTATCAATTTGTGTAAATGGCAAAACGATTTTCTTTCCTAATCCGATTTGAATCATTACTTGTTTTTCTGTTATGATAATTGGATTTTTACGTATCGCTTGTATTTCAGCTATAAAATAAATCATCGCATATACGTTTAAAATAAGTAAAATCCAAGCTATTACTGGATTCCATTGATGAAGTAAATAATGAAAACCGATACTTTCAATTGCTGTTGCGTGAATTATCATGCTATAAACACCTATAGCACCGGTGTTTTTATGGTAAGAATAGGTAAATTCGTCATCTGGTACTTTTGCACGCCAAGATAATAACGCATAATAGATTAGCTTACACTCAGTAAGCATGATATTTATAACCTTACTTCTTTTCATAGTGTCATCAAATGCTGCATCAATTGAATAAGAGAATGAAGAATACTCTTTTTTATGTGCTTTATATTTATTAATTATTTTAGGAAGCATTGTCACGATTTTATATAGAAGGAACAATTGTAAAGCTACAAATGCAATTTCCCCCGTCACTACTATATAAGAAACGAATGAAAAAGCTTGTAAATAGTCGCTTGGAATTATAAATCTCGCAAATATATATCCAGCTATTACGACAGGAAAGATATACGTTAACGAGTATCTTTTTCGAATAATAAAGAAATACGTAATGACTGGAATTACAAACATACAATCTAATAATGACCCAAGCACTACTTCTTTTGGAGCAGCTGGTACAATGGGAAGGGCATACAATAAATAGTTGGATAACATAATGCAAGATACGAGTCCAATCCAAATGCCTTTTCGCCTTCGCGATAGTGTGACACTCATACGTTCACTCCTTTATTTAAACACCTCGTTTAAGTGGTCTTTATAAAATGAAATAGCACGTTCAAATTCTTTTACTTCATCTACTTTCACGACTGTTTCAAGTAATAATTTCATTGCGGATTCATGTTCGTTTACATTATACTTTGCTAATGATAAAAATACTCTCATCGGATCGTTCTCAGGGAATTTCTTTACTCCAGCTTCTAGTACCACAATTGCCTTTTCATACTCTCCAATGCAACGATATGTACTCCCTAAACCGATATAGGCACCGCAAAGGGATTCACCATCAAGTCCATTTGCGATCGCCTGCTCATAATACGGAACTGCTTCTGTTTCTAATCCCATGACATCGTGTATCCATGCACATTGGTACAGTACTTCTGCATCTTTTGTAAAGTTTGTTAATCCTATAAGTATTTCTCTAGACTGCGCATATTTCTTTTCATTTCTAAGTTTAATAGCTTGCTTTAATAAATGTTCCATAGAATCCACTCCTCACCAATTATTCTGCGTATAGCTCTTGATTGGTTTATGCTTCACATTCGTGTAAAAGTAAAATTCCCACTAATTAAAGTTTCGCTTACCCATATACTATGCGGATTCATTCTTATCTAAAAACTTAATTTTACAAAGCAGTAATACGATTACATAATATCTCTAAGCTTTTGACAATTTCTTTCGCTGTTTCATCTTTCCCTTTACATAACTTTCCTTTACCATCTTGTCCAATTACATAGTGTACAGCCCCGCGCGAATATAAAGAATGTGGTGAATTTGCTATCATTACATTCGCCTTTGCTTCTTTCATTCTATTTTTCGCTCTCTCAAACAGTTCTTCTTCACTTAAATCACTTTCAAGCTTAAAACCAACGAGTACTGTTTCCGGATCCCATTGTTTTATTTGCTTCAAAACTTTTGGAGCTTTTTGAAAATGTATAATTGGTGCTATATCACTTGAAATTTTCCCATTCATATTAAGAACATTGCCATCTTGATCACAAATCTTTTCCACAACCCAATCTGATCCAGCCGCTGCCATAATAACCGCATCGACTTTTTCATGCGTAATGATACTTTTCATTTTATCTTGCAAATCAACAATTCCCTCAAATGGATGTAATTCTAATCCTCTATTTACATCGTTCGGTTTCTCAGCGAAATAACCGTGTAAATATATAACGTGTGCCCCTTTAGCTATAAGTTCTTCTGCGATTATTCTTCCAATCGTACCTTTAGCCATATTCGTATGTCCGCGTACTTGATCCCATTTTTCTAAACAACCACCGCTTGTAATTAATACCTTTTTCCCCTTCATTGTAACCATCCCTTACTGATTTTTCTTAAGAAACCATTCTGTTCCAAAGTCAACTATATCACGTTGCTTCATAAGACGGCTCGTTGCATTACCTATTTTCCCCATTGTTACAGTTCCTTTTCGCTCAAACTCTACACCAATTTCCACAAACGTATCTGATTCGTAATCCATTTCAACAAATTCTTTCCATACTCTTTCACCGTTTTCTATAATTGGTGCTCCTACTTTTATTAATTCACATGCACCAGAACGTACTTCAGATAAATGAACAGACGTATTCGAGTCATAGCCAACACCAATTAATAATATGTACCCATCAAAATCGTATATTTTTTTTAATGGTGATTCCTCTCCCAAACTCATCGATAGCGACTGATTCATTGTTATTTCCTCTGCATGTTTCCCCCATGCAGCAAAACTTCCTAATGGATGATTACTTCGTACTACATTCGGGTATGTACGAAAACATTCAACTATTTTCCCCATTCCTCTTGTTGGTGTTATACGTGGATCAAATGCTGGGACGCTATCACGTATAATTTGCCACCAATCTTCAGGTACAGGCGGCCTTGACCAATGTTTCGGATCAGATAAATCCGAAGATTGTGTTGGCATTATAATTGTTCCTTCTTCTGTAACGACTTTCATTAAAGCTTCTACTACTGCAACCACTCCGCCAGATATCCAGCCGATAGAACTTAATGATGAATGAACAATAATTGTCATTCCTTTTTCGACTCCTAGTGCTTTTAAATCGTTTGTAATTGTTTGAATTGTATTCGGAAATTGTGTACTCTCAACTATTTCATTCATTTTCATAACGGTTCCCCCACTAACCACGTATATTAAAATTTAAACTTTTATATAAATATATTATCATATTTTTCTTAATTTTTAACTTGATCGTATTCAATACTACAAAAAAATGGTAGTATTATTACGTAAAAAATAGTTAAATTATGGTATATTCATTTAAATTACTAAAAGAAGGTGAACAAATGAAAAAAATTCTATTTCCTTTTCTACTATTTGGGCTCATTTCTTTACATGCATGTGTTTCTATTAACAATGACTATGAGGGGTATTGGGTATTAGAAAAATCCAGATATAATGAAGGCGGATATGGGCCATTAAATTTATATGAAAAAGCACAAAAAGATCCAACTATGATTCATTACTCAAATGGTAGTATTAGTGAAGGAAAAAGAATGGTGTATGTAGCATTTGGAAAAAAGTATAAAAACGATAAAATTACAGTAAAAGAAGTACAAGACGAAAAAGACACATCTGTTATCGTATTACATATTGAAAAAGATAAAGGGCAAGATGAAAATCCCGTTTTATATATTGGTGCACCAAAACTTAGAAATACTATTAAAATTGTAGATGAAGATGGAAAGAAAATCTTTGAAATGAAGAAAGATGAAAGTGTTACATCACAGCAATAAAAAGTTACCATTTCAATTTACACTTTATAGATAGACGAAAAAGCCCATCAAAAATGAACTGAATCCAAAAAATTAGACAAATATATTAAGCAGCTACTAAGGATTGAACTCTGTATTGCACAGGGGACAATCCTTTTAGTTTTGTTTTAATTCTTTTGTTATTGTAGTAATGAATATAAGTTTCTAGTTCTTGCTTAAATTGTTCCATACTTTCAAACTCTTTAAGATAAAGTAATTCAGACTTTAATAAGCCAAAGAAATTTTCCATGACTGCATTATCTAAGCAATTTCCCTTACGGGACATACTTTGGATAACGTTATGTTTTTTAAGCGACTGATGATATTGTCGCATTTGATAATGCCAACCTTGATCCGAGTGTAAAATAGGAGTTTCCTTATCATTCAAACGTTGAAACGCCTTATTCAACATTTTAGAAACAAGGGAATAGGCAGGTCTATGTTCTATATTGTAAGCTATAATTTCTCCGTTATATAAGTCTAAAATGGGTGATAGATATAGTTTTTTACCATGTAAGTGGAACTCCGTCACATCTGTTACCCATTTTTCATTTGGTTTTGATGCGTGAAAATTACGTTTTAAAATATTAGGAGCGAATTTCCCGACAGTCCCTTTATATGAACGATATTTTTTTAATCGAACAAGACATTTTAATCCCAGGATATTCATTAAACGTCGAACGGTTTTATGATTTAATGCATGGCCTCGATTACGTAATTCCAATGTAATACGACGATAACCATACCTCCCAAAATTCTCACTAAAGATCTCTTTAATTAATTCTTTAACTTTCTTATATTTATCTGGACGTTTCGCTTGTTTCATCCAGTAATAATACGTACTACGAGCGATATTAGCGACTTTCACAAGGTCAACGACCTTGTATTTATGCCTTAATTCATAAATCAATTGCGCTTTGTCTTGGTCTGTGATGTTTTCTTCTTTTGAACTAAGGCATTTAACTTTTTTAAATAGTCATTTTCCATACGCAGACGTTCATTCTCTGCTTGTAGCGCTTCTATAGAACCTTCAAGAGATACTTCGTTTTGTTTTAAATGTTGTAGCTTAGCTTTTTCTTTGGCCATGGTTAGACGCCCCTTTTTCTTTGATTTTAGGGCATCTAATCCTTCTGTTTCATAAGCTACTTTCCATTTTCGGAGTGTTTCGCAAGAAGGAATATTAAAAAAAGCAGCTGTTTCTCTCAGAGATGTCCCATTTTCATTCATATAATGAATTACATCTAGTTTATACTCGAGAGAGTAAGTTGTATAGCGTTTTTCAAACGCCTTTTCCCCTGAAAATTCAAACCGTTTAATCCATTGATAAAGTTCTCTAGGATGAACCCCTATAGAATTAGCAATGGTTTTTCCGCCTTCTGTACCTTCTAGATATCGTTTTACTGCTTGTATTTTATCTTTTGAAGAAAATTTAGCCATAAAAAGTGCACCTCCAATTGTTAATTATGTGTCTAACAATTGGGGTGCACTTCAAAATGATGGGCTTTTCTTTTCATTTTATCCTTCAATCGTAACCCCAGTAAACATCGATAAGTTTCCCGTTATTTTCTCACCAACTCGTAAAAATAACCCTGCCGCTCTCCCACTAATACAATGTGAGCCAATTAATAATTTACCAGTATACGGACCATCCCATGTATCAATGGTATAGTCAGGCATTTCTATGTATTGCTGATATATTTTCCGTTGTTCAAAGTAATATTCCGTTTTATCTTCAGCTAATAGTTCATCATTTTCGTATATAGATACGCCCCCACCTTCACGTCCATATAAAGGTTTAGAAACAAATGATTCATTTCTTTCTTTAAATGGCTTATTTGTAAAATATGTTGGTAAGAAGTATTTATTAATAATAACACGCTCTTCTTCTTCAAAGAAAACCGCTTTTTCATAAAGCTTCCAAATTAATGCAAGCACATTTTTATTTTGCATTACGAATGCGGCTGGTGGATTAATAATTTTCACTCTTCCTTGCGCTATATGATTTAAAAACTGCAGACCAATTCTTTTTCCATTTTTATCAACATCTGTAACTAAATATTCAATTGGATACAGTCGATATAAATAATGAATTCGCTTGCCATTTGGCGTATATATTCCATCATCTGTAACTACAATATCTTGAATTCCTACATATTCCGTGGGCTGATTTAGGCAATAACTTCTTAAAAACTGGACTGTTTGATGGTCTTCATCGTGCCAATCATAGCTACTAAAATATATCGTTTCTTCAGGATCAATATTATAGTCATGTTTAATTTGTTCCCATGCCTGTACAATATGCTCCTCAATATGATTCGGGTGATTCACATCGTGATAACGGCACAACACTTCATTTGCAACAGAAGGTTCTAAATATCCTGTTGGTGTATCACAATTCACTTCTATTAATTTAATAACATCACCATTTACGATAAAGTCGAGCCTTGTAAAATAAGAAAACAAACCAGTATGTTTCATTCTCGCAATCTCCCACGTTTCAGGCGGGAATCCGAGTTTTTGAAAATCTTCTGTCGTATGTACAATATATTGATACGTTCTATATAACACATACATTATTTCTTCTGTCGCTTTCGAAATAGCGGTATATGTGTTTACCGACATACGAAACATCCCTGTTGCCATATACTGATTCCACTCTTCATTCTCTAATAGACTCGGCCACGTAAAACCATTCCTACCAGCCTCTTCCGCAAGTGAAAACCATATTTTCATATACTCTTTCTGTTCTTGTTCTGTATACATGACTCTATTATCCTTTCTCTTTATGATCCGGCCGGCGCTTTTGCGTTCCCAATTCCACTTGAACCAGAATTTACTTTCGGCGTTTGTGTCGTAGATGATTTAGATGTATTTGTATCTGGCGTCACTTTATTTGATGGATTGTGCTGTTGTTTATTTAAATCCACTTTCTTTGAAGAATCGTTGTTGCTAGTAGTTCCGCCGTAATAACCTCCGCCACCGCTGCCACCAGTTCTCCGTTCATCTTTTTCACGATAAGAAAGAACATTGTTTGTATATGGTTTCTTCATTACATTTGGTTTGACTGTATAGTTCATATTTGAGGTTTTACTTGCTAATAAATATCCTGCTACGAACGGTAATATCGGTAAGTGAGAGTTTTCTTGATACGATGAAAATGATGGATTATTTTCCTTGCATAACTCATCTTTTTCTACATTTTCAGTAGTTGGGGCTCTATCATCACAATTTAATGGTTCTTGTTCGCTCCCTTGCTTCCCACCATCCGTTTTAACAGCGGTATTTTCTTGTTGTACATTTTCTTCTTCATAGTCACCACAACCTGTTAATAAAAAAGATGACACGCCAATTGAAGCAGCGACTTTCAAAAATTTATTTTTTTCCATTCTCATGTGCTATACACCTAATTTCTTTTATCTATATTTTTCCATTTAACTATATTATATAATGCAAATATCACTTTTTACAAACTATACTCAATATGCATATTTACATATTTTCATGCTATTTATTCCCTAAATGAAAATGAAATATTATAATAGCCGAATTGTCTATCTGTACACCTAAATAAAGTGAAAGACGATTTTGTATTATGTCGTCTTTCACTTTATTTATTTTTTATATACTAAACGTCTCAATAAAATTTCTAATGGTCCATTAAGATTATTTTTTTCCATTATTAAAGCTACTATGACAGACAATATCCAAATACATATTGCTATCAATGCAGCAAAAGCGTTACTTACATGCCCTCCTAAATCAAATGCTACTGGTGATAAAAATATAACAAGCAGTGCTTCATTTAAAACAAAAAATGTTAATGAACGTTTTCCTAGAGCGATTAACGCAAGGCTAAAGTACCCTGGATTTTTCAATCTACTCCCTATTATCCCGAAACCTGTTGCATATGCTAATCCTCCAGCAATTCCAGTTAAAATATGGATTCCATTTATCATTCCAGCTGTAAATACAGTTGGATACCATATAGTCCCTATAAAAGATAAAGGCAAAGCACCTATTAAAGAAATTGCTAATCCTATAGTTGTTATAAAATATAATTTTTTTAACTGTTGCTCTGGTTTTATTAATAACTTATATCTAGCAATCCACAAACCAAGAATTACAGAAGGAAGAATTGGGAACATAAAATGGATGAGTACAGGTATAATAGGAAAGAAAAGTAATCGTGTCATTGTAGTACTAAGATACGTGTCTTTTGCCGAAACATCTGGTGAAAAACCATAATCACCTATTGATTGCATATTAAGTCCCCATATTATTGGAATAAAAATGGTATACAATATAGCGATAATTATAAACGTTCGAATTAATGTTTTCATTTTACACTTTAATAGTGGACTAACAAAAATACCCGCTAAACCATAGGCCATAAGAATATCTTGCCCTCCAATTAAGACCGCTAACACAATCCCAAACAGTATTAAATACAAGGAGCGTTTTCTTACTATTTTTACAGCCTGAATTTCATTTTTCCCTTTTGATATTTGCCCTTCAAATGCTAGAACTAAACCGTAGCCTAATAATACGGCAAACATTGCTCTTGCACGGTTATCAATTATGAATATACCAAAAAGATTTACAATTTGATCAAAGAAACTACTGCTTTCCACTCTATGCATAATTCCAGGATCTGCTGCATACAAGTAAAGCGGTGCATGAGCAAGTACGATTAACAGTAGCATAGTGCCTCTTGCTAAATCCAATGAGACTGCACGCTTTTTTTCAATTGTTCTATCATTTATTGATCTATCCATATTTTACTTCCTTCCTTAACATCAAATGAACATTCCAATCTTTCTTAAGTTTTCGTCAAAAACTAAGAAAGATCTTCTATTAAAAATAGAACAGATAAATAAAAAACGAACTATCTCTTCAATTCCTATTCCGGATATTATATTCTCAGATTATTTCAATATGTTTTATTTTTAAAATACAAATGAAATCTTTCTATCCCTGGATATTTTTCTCCTAAACTTTTAACCTTAAAACCAATTTTCTTATAAAATTCTACTGCCTCATTGTCTGTCTCAGCTTCGACATAAGTCAATTGATGCATTCTTACTACTTCCCTTATCATTTGAAACGCAATTCCTGTATGACGATATTCTGGAACGACTGCTATGTGGCATATTCTCGCTTCATTTGCTCCGATTATTTCAATACCTATACAAGCCTTTTTTTCATATTTATATAATCTACCTTTATTGCTTTGATAAAATACTACCGCTTTCTTTAAGCTTGTTTCACTTGGACCGACTGCATACTGTAGCACATTTAAAATTGAATCCCTTCCAATTTGTTCAACACGTTGCAAATTCATATCTTCATCCCTTTCTATGAAAAAAGATTAGCTCTTTATAAAAAAGAGCTAATCTCATTACGCTGTTATCTTTTCTTCTTTTTTCACAACGACCGCCACATAACTATGCAGTATCATTCCGACAATAACGAGACTCATTCCAACCCAAGATAAAGATGATGGAATTGGAGCAGAAAGCCAAATAAGCTCTCCTACTAAAGCAAATAAAACTTCACCGGATTGTGTCGCTTCAACCGTTGCTAGCTTTTGCGGATCATCTTTCACAAGATTTGTCGCAAAGAAAAATAATACTGTCGCGATTAAACCTGAACTAACTGCTACAATAAAACATTGAAAAACTTGGCTACTTGACGGTAATCCACCTGTTGATACTTCGTAACCAGATAGTAAAAACCAAAATGGTAAACTTGCTAATGTCATCCCGAGAACTCGCTGGAATACATCTAATTCCCCTTTACATACTTGCATCATTTTTCGATTTCCAAGTGGGTACGCAAACGCCGCAATGAGAACAGGAACTACACATAAAATGGTTTCACGAATTCCTAAAGAAGAAGCATGTTCTACTTGCATGAGTACAACACCGAATAAAATAATACCCGACATTACTAATTCTTTCATCGGAAGTTTTTTATGTAATGGGTCTACCGCAAAAAATGGTGTTAACAAAATCCCTGCGACTATCGTAATTTGCCATGTTGATGCAACAAGCCACCCTGGTCCAAATGCGCCAGCAAAACTAAGTGGTGCATAAAAAAGACCAAAACCTACAATACTCCATACCAACCATTCTTTCGGATTGTTTTTCATATATTGAAAGAGTTGCTTTAAGTTGCCTCTATACATGACAATAAGTAGTAGCATTGGTACCATAAAGTAATACCGTAATGATGCACTCCAAATCCAACTTCCACCTTCTAAGTCCATCGCCCGGTTTAAAACAAAGGTAAAGGCAAAGAAAAATGATGCCAATATCCCTATTGCAATTGCTTTCATTATAAAACCCCTTGTTTAGTTTCTTCTTAATACTATACAACAAAATGAATATAATTAAAATTCACGCACTTTAACTTACATGTAATCTAGCTCTATATAATTTTCTTAACTGACCAATATGCGCTTGATGATACCGATTATGATCAGCTATATGCCATATGCCCCATCTTATTGTCGCATTTTCGCCCTTTTCATAAAAAACTTCCCGTGTTAAATCATTTTCTGTTAGTTTCATACATTCTTCATAAAGTGAAACTTTAATCAGTGGGGGTTTTGTTCATCCCCCACTGATTATTAGTTTAACCAATCGGGCTGCCCGTTAATGCGGGATAAAACAATTGTTGCACTGCTTCATAATCTTGCATTAACTCTTGTAACGTGTGTTTTCTTAAAACTGGCAGTTCTCCCACTTCATTCAACATAGGCCCATATTTATTTTTTAGTGCAGTGGAACTTCTTCTCCCTTTAAGCGATACACCCAATGTAAATCGACAACTGCTAAATGCTGAAGTAGCTGTCCGATGCTATTTTCATTATTTTCAGACCCTTTAAAAGATAATTCCTTCTCTTCAGTACTTTCTACTAAATTTCGCAATCGTATATATGTATCTCGAACCGTTGCATACAAAATTGCTACTTGCGGATTCATGTTTTTTTCTAAATAAAGATCTTTCATGATAAACTCCGTCCTTTAAAGGAACAGCACCATATGCTCATCATCACTGTACGCACCATTAATCTTTATAGCCCTTTTTTCAATTCCATATGTTTTAAAGCCCATTGATTCGTACAAATTTTTTGCTGGTTCGTTTGTAGATACAACACCTAATGTCAATTGCTCTAGTTGTATATCCCGCGCTCTTTGAATTGCATTTGCAATTAGCTCACGTGCCAACCCGTTTCGTCTGTTTTGTGCGTCTACATACATCGCAACGATATGGCCTTTATGCTTATATGCTACTTTCTCTTCCGTTAGTAAAGTGACTACACCAATTAATTTTTCTTCATTAAACGCGCCAAGTGTACAACTAATAGTAGATGTTAAATTCCCTTCAACTCGCTCAATAGGATTTTCCTGACGAATCGCCTCTTCATAAGTTGTTATAAACGCCTCTGGGTTTACTTGTAATGCTTGTAAACGTAAATCCCAATATTTTTTTGCATCTTCTTTCGTAAGTAATCGAATCATGTATCTCTACCCCTTTTTAATTTACATAATATTTTTATAAACCACTAATTATAGATTGATATTCTTCTTTTAACATACTATAACGATAGCGATGAATGAACTTCTTTTGACGTAACCGATCATTTCTCATTAGTCCTTCACAAACAAAGCCAGCCTTTTCATAACTCTTTCTAGCTTGTAAATTATCCTCATCTACACGTAGCCAAACTTTCTCCAATTCGAAATCAAAGAATCCCAGTTGTAATATACTATATAGAGATGCTATTCCATACCCTGTTCCCCAATACTCTTTATCCCCAATCGTAATTCCTAGTTCCGCATTTTTATTTGTTTTGTCAAAATTTTTAAGGTCTACCCAGCCAATGTGTATATTGTTTTCTGTAACGATAGCCCTTTGTTCATAACCATTCTTTCGACTTATGCATGCTTCAATCCATTTTCTCGTATCTTCACGAGTGAACGGAGGATATTGATCTGGTACGACTAAGTGTTTTGTCACTTCTGTATCTAATGACCATTGATATCGATCTTCTACATCCTCTAGTGTCAATTCCCTTAATTGAACGAATGGTATTTTCATTTTACTATCTCCTTTTTATTTGCCAATAGAAAATCCTTCGAACACTCTTCCTCCGTATAGTTCTAACGTCTTTTCTGTAAAATTAATTAATACATTTTTATCACCGTTTTTATAAAAATGATCAAAAGCCGCTACAAATTGTTCTGCATAATGGTCATCATATCTTCTTAAAACTCTAATAAACCATTTTGAATTTCCAAGCCATTGGCCATTTACTCTTAATACATATTCATGTATTAATTCCGCTAATAAATTAGCAATGAATAGTTCTTCTTCTCTTTTTGATGCACCAATGAAGTCATCCAAAGTATCCGAAATAAAATAGCGCTTCTGTTTCATCGTTTCTTCGGTCCATTTATCTGGTCCTTTAATTAGTAAATCGTTCGCTTCTTTTTTTAATTTCTCAACAATTTCACTTTCCCCTTTTAATACAATTCCTTCTGAAACTAATTGAGGTAGAGAAGGTCGCCCGCGATCACAATCCATTTTAAAAAAGGTTTTATACGTTACAAAATTATGTACAAATACTTCAACGGGCCATCCATTACTATAGAAGGATTCTCTATAACAAGATGACAAACTTTGATCGACTATAACAATATCAAGGTCAGATGTTTTTGTCGCTTCTCCTCGTACAACGCTTCCTCCCAGTAAAGCTACATCACAATTCGGAAATTGTGATGTAATTATGCTTTGTGCCGCTTCAATTGGTTTCATTTTCTTTTCTCCTTCGCTTATTTTACTTTCTTTTTTCTGCTCTTTCTCGAGCCTTTTTTATATACGGTTCTGCATCTGGTGTTTTACATGACGTTGCACCGTGATCAATTTTTACTTTTCCAATTTCACGAGCAATTTCAATTGCTTGTTGCTCTAAAGCTTCATTTCGAATCCCTATCGCAATTAAAGCGCTATTCATTGCTTCTCTTTTTCTATTTTTTTCATTATGTATATGAACTTTAATCTCTTCTAAATACGGCATGAAGAAGTTATCGTCTAACTTTTTATTTTTTATTGCGATATTCGCTAATAATGACCAACCTGCTCTCCCGATCCATTCATCATCAGATTTCGTCCATTCGTCCATTCTTTCTATTGCGATTGGCGACGTACATATAGCTGTCATAAGAACGTCCATTAAACAATAATAATCAACATCCCTAATCCAACTATTCAGCTGTTCTGATGTTACATTCTTCGGTTCTAAAATATACGTTGCTAAAGTCATTGCATCCATATTTTTTGTTTCCCATAATGAAATTGCTAAATCATGATCTTTTTTTATCTTCTTTTTTAATAATTTTAAATTTGCAAAACTGACTCCGAATAGCGGCTCTTTCGCCCCATGATTTTTATACGTTTTTCGATTTTGTTCCGTTCCATATTTCTCTAGTTGCTGCATGACCTCTTCAAGTAGCATTTGTCCACCTCTTTTATGTTTTCTGTTGACTTCATATAGGTATGTACGATATATTCTACATTATTTTTTGATTTTCCTATATTTATTTTTAAAATACGGTATGTGAAATTTTAAATATACTACGCAATCACACCATGAAAAACCTACACATTGTAAACATGCAGGTTTTTCATGGTATCAAATTTCCATAAAATAAGAAATAAACGAAGGAACCACCTTTGGTTCGTTCTCTCAATAATTTATCTCCGCTATATTTTGGCTAAACTCTTTACATCTGACCACTCTTCTATAGAACCTGCATCCGGAAAAACGGTAACTACATTAAAATTCGCACCTTTTTCTTTTCCTAATTGTTTTGCAGCTAATAAGTTTGCTGCCGCAGACGTTCCTATTTTCATACCAGTAGCCTTATAAAAACGGGCCATTTCATACAAGGTTTCTTCATATGAATAAGTCCATTGCTTTTCTATCAAATTGTCTTCCTTTTCTATGAAATGTTGTTTCCGTCCTAGACCGAATCCACCTGATCCTGCATATTTCTTTAAAGCATTTGGCGGTTGTTCAGATCCATATGGTAATTCGGCAGGCATTACTAAATGTAGCTCAACATTTTTTGTATACTTCTTTACTGCTTTATAGACCCCAATTAGAGTTCCACCAGTACCAGCGGATGCTACCCATGCGTGTATTGGTTTTCCGTTCATTTGTGCAATAATTTCTCGGCCTGTTCCTTCTATATGACTTAATAAATTTGCATTATTATAATGTTGGAACAAAAAGTATAACTCTTGTTTTTGTTTGCTAATCTCTATTGTCTTCTCAATTACAGCGTAAAATCCCTTACATTTATCAACTAAGATTACGTTAGCACCATAATATTCGAGTTCATTTAATAGAGATTGACCAGTTGCAGAACTTAACACTAACGTGCATTCAATCCCTAAATAATAACAAAGATAGCCAATTGACCTCGCTAAGCTTCCACCACTATACTCTAAAATATGTTGTTTTTTGTTCGCTTCTTGTAAATATTTATTGATCATTCCAAGTGCTGCTCTATCCTTAATCGATCCTGTAGGGTTGTGCCATTCACATTTAGCATAGATTGAAAGATTCTTCGTTTCTTCGCATTCTAATTTAATGAGAGGGGTATTTCCAACATTTTTAGAAAACTCTTCAAAATGGTTTACTATCATACTTTTATACCTCCGTCATACATCATATTTATAACATTTGTTCTTAGTCAAAATACTTTCTATATTTCAATTACGCTATTAACTATATTTTCCTATAAAAAATCCCTACAAACGTTGTAGGGATTTTTGTCTAAATCATTTTGTTGCACTCTATTACATACGAAAAGAACTTCTTTATTCAAATGCATTCATAAGCACAATTCTCCAGCCATCTGGATCCTCTATTGTAGTACCTTTCTCTATCCAATACGGATTTTCCGGTTCCACCTCATGGTAGCCCATTTCACTTAACCGATTCGCGATTATTTCAATTTCATCTTTATTCGGCATATAAAAAACTAGTAAATTATCTTTTGTCGGTGCTGGGCATGGGCTTCCATTTACATGCGTAGTAAACTCCAAATGGTACTCTTCACCCGGTAATCCAAACATAACCCCGTCATATCCTTCATGATTGTGAAATTCCCCTATACGTTTTAACCCTAATCCTGTTTCGTAAAAACTTATAACTTCTTCAAATTTATCTGTTGGTCTTGCAATTCTAAATTGAACCCAATTCTTCATGCAAATCTCCTCCTTTTCATTTTCCAAAGCTTTATAGTAGCCATTATAAGTTACATATATTTAGTTTAATATCCCTCATTAGTGTGAGAACTGCTTAAGTTGAAAGACCTATTCGTTCATACATAGTAGGACTTTAGTATAAAATTCATATAAACTTAGTTATACAAATATGGAGATAAAATAACGATTTCTTCCATATATATTATTACGTATGAAATAATTCTCCTTGTAGGGCCTTTATATATCGATCAGCAGATCTTTGTACAGCCCTATTCGCATCTTCCATCACAACACCATGAAACGCATTATACAGTCGACTAAATTGGATTCCTTTTACTTTCTCTGCCATTTTTCTAACTTTATTCGCTGGTAATGGGATAAGATTGGGATAACTATACATAAAACTTACCCATTTTCGATCCGAAACTACTTGTATAATATCACCTGATAACAAAATACCTTTCCCCTCATTACCGTCTTTCCAGTGCATAACAGTTCCACCTTTAAAATGGCCACCTAACCGATGCAATGTAAGTTCTTCCGATAATATCAAATGTTCCCCAGACCAAAATTTAATTTGCTTACTCGGGCGGACCACCCATTCTTTATCATCTTCATGAATATAGATAGGTATATGAAATGTTTCCGCCCATTTTACTTGTGTAGAGTAATAATGTGGATGAGAAAGTGCTATTGCTTGAATACCACCTAAATCATATATACGTTGTATCGTTTTATCATCTAAATAACTAATACAATCCCACAAAACATTTAGAGTTTTACTTTGTATTAAAAATGCTGTTTGTCCAATTGCAAACTTAGGTTTAGTAGTAATGCTATACAAACCAGTTTCTTCTTTTATTATTTCATTTTTGTATAAATTGCTATGTTGCATTGTTTCTAATGTTGTCCATGACTGCCCCATTGGATTCATATATTGCCTTTCCTCATTACAAATTTTACAACGCGAAGGTGCCTCTTTATTTTCGGGATACTGAACTCCACATGTCGTGCAAATATAATGAACCATATTCCCACTCCCTTTTTAAATGTAATTGATTCTTTACCAATATTTTAATAAAAAACGAAAATAATTAAATCAATAATTGTGACTAAAATGAAGTCATACGAAAGTACGATTATTCCCCTTCTATTTAAGAATTTAGTCTAAGTACTATATTTTATATTTCTTCTTTCTGGGAAGTTAAATTTTTCAATCATTACATGAAAGAGTAACTCTATACGAAATAAATGAACCTATTCATAGTTTTTGTCACAAGTTTGACACAGTAGTATAAACTAATACACATCTGGGGTATAGTATATTTAAAGTAACGATAAAAAAGAATATTGAATAAATTCTTTTTTAATCGTTACTAGATTACATTTGTAATAACTTAAGGGGAGATTATAATGGAAATCGTTATTATGCTCTATGAAGGGATTACTGCATTAGATGCTATTGGTCCGTACGAAGTATTTGCAGCAGAAAGCAATAACAACATAAAGTTTGTTGCTAAAACTACGGGCTTAATTAAATTAGATTCAAAAATGGGCTATTTACATGCCGATTATAATTTTACTGAAGTTAATTCAGCTGATATCCTTATTATTCCTGGATGTCGCCCGCCTAACTTTAAACAACTTATGGAGGACGAAGAAACTCTCAATTGGATTCTCCAAATACATGAAACTACTAAATGGACTACAACTGTATGTACAGGTTCTTTAATCTTAGGTGCTACTGGCCTACTAAATGGTGTTAAAGCCACTAGTCATTGGAGCTCTTTTGACTTGCTTCGTTCTCTCGGGGCTATTCCAACTGAAGAGAGAGTCGTTCGCCATGAAAAAATCATAACAGCAGCTGGTGTATCTGCAGGTATTGATATGGCTCTCCAGTTGATGGCTTGGGAATTCGGAGATGAAAAGAGTAAAGCAGTTCAGCTCATGTTAGAATACGACCCACAGCCTCCTTTTGATACAGGTTCACCAAAAAAAGCATCCGCATCATTATTAGAAGAATTAAATTTGATGCTTGAAGATTTTCATAATAAAGTTTAAAACCTTCCAATTTTTCAAGAATGCAGTTGATACAAAATCTTGCATATTTTTGACCAAACTTTTTTACAGTTGTAAAAAAGTTTTTTTGCATTTCCCTACCTATAATTGCTAATATAGTAGAGTAGAACTTTTATAGAGAGAAGGAAAATTATGCACAATGGAATTCGAATGACAACTTTAGTAAAAAGGGCTATGTTGATTTGCGCTGGGGTATTATTTACATATGAGGCCGCTTTAGGATCGGTACATACTGCTCTAGCAAGTACAGAAGATGGAGCAAAGTCTGTTCAATTTGTAAGTGAAATTCAAACATCTCTTGCACCGAAAGAAGCTCCAAAACACTATAATGGGCAAGTTAGAAAAGTCGCTTACTTAACATTTGATGACGGTCCTGGAAAATACACAGCTGAGCTTTTAGATATGTTAAAGAAAGAAAATGCAAAAGCAACATTCTTCCTAATTGGTTCAAACGTGAAAGCTTTCCCTGATCTTGTGAAACGTGAAGATGCTGAAGGCCACTATGTTGGGATGCACAGTATGACTCATAACTATAAGAAACTATACACAGAAGGACATTACGTAGATGAAATGAAAGAAGATCAAGGCTTAATCGCTGGCGTTCTAGGCAAATCACCCGTATTAACTCGTCCATCATACGGCTCAATGCCAGGATTAAACGAAGCACTTCGCAACAAAGTGGTGGAAAACGGGTTGAAAGTTTGGGATTGGACAATTGATTCTTTAGACTGGAGATACAACAAAATGCAAGTTGATGCTGCATCAGCTAAAATTGTAGAAAACGTTCTACATGGTGCTACAAATCCAACAGAAGTTATCCTTATGCACGATATTCACCCACAATCAGTTAAAGCAGTACCTGGAATTATAAAAGGACTGAAAGAAAAAGGATATGAATTAGAAGCCTATAATGAGAACGAACACTTCCCATTAAACTTCTGGCATGATAATCGTATGTAATGAAAAGACTTGATTCCCTCTAGTAGGATATCAAGTCTTTTTTTAACGTTTTGGAAAGTTTCTTTGTTGCTCTTCAATAAAACGAATAATCTTTTCTCTGTCCTCATGCGTAATACTTATAGAAAATTCGTACTCCTCTTCCTTACACCACGAAGGGGTAAGTTCCTGAGATAATCGGACTACAATTTGAAACTCACCTTCATTTTTCCCCATTAATTCAAACGCTATATTAGGCTCTATGAAATCTAATTCGGTATATGTAGGATTCGGTAATGATTGAAACCATTTTTTCATATGCTGTAAGTCGAAAGTTTGTAGAAAAGGATCCATCGTTTCAAAAACTTTATTTCCTTCTGACAGTTTCGCTTTTACTATAAGCCAATTTCTATCACACTCCTCTTTTGCATCTTTAAATTGGTATCTCACCACCTCTAAATGTAATGCTACTTTTTCATTTTGAAAATCCATAAATTGCTCCCCTTCTTGCTATAAAACTTTTACTTTATAAATTTGAAATATATAAGCCTTTACTTGCAAGACAATTATTTTTCTATCTCCTGTTAATTTCAATTCTTAAATATAATGATTTTCGTTTATTAATACACATGACTGATTCTAACATATCATTCTTTATACATTAAATATATTTGATTTGCTATATAATCTGAACTAAAGTGAAGTCCATTCCTTATCCACCACATGATAATACCTACCAAAGAGGCTGTTTTAATATCAACTGCAACATAATCATCAGGTAATTTATTTTTCGTATTCTCTCTTCTCGTTTCTATTAATTGCTTTAAAAATAAAAATAATTGCTCTTCAAATTGATTCATTTTAAATAATATAAATAAAAAATTCCGGTGGATATATAAATAATCTAGCAATTGTGTTAGCTTTTGTTTTTCTGATAAATCTTTTGCATGTATTAAATCAACAATTTTATTAGAAAGCTCATTTAAAATCTCGCTATTGATTTGGTCTAGTAAATCTTGAATATCTTGATAATGTAAGTAAAATGTTGTTCGATTTAATCCTGCTTTTGTTGCGATTTTCTGAACCGTTAAGCTTGAAATAGTAGGATTCTCACATAAAAGAGAAAAAACAGCATTTTTAAACATTTCTCTTGAACGAACTGTACGAGGGTCCTCTTTTTTAAGTGTAGACATTTTGAAACTCCTTTATAGATTTTCTCTTTACTTTCTCGACAGTACATATCTTCTCTGTCGAGTAGTGAACATTTTCAACAAAACTGTTCATGGTCAGAGAAAACGTATTTTGTTACCATTAATTTTATCGACACAATGTCGATAAATCAAGGTAACAATGAAGGAGATTACCAATGCAAAAGGAAATATCAGAAAGAAATAAAAAAATTATACTAGTTGTCCTCATTACCGGCTGTTTTTTATCAACCTTAAATCAGACGCTATTAAATGTGGCAATGAGTAATTTAATGAAGGTATTTGATGTAACAGCTGCAACAGTGCAATGGCTATCAACAGGCTTTATGCTCATAAATGGTGTTCTAGTTCCAATTACTGCATTTTTAATGAAACGATTTACAACAAGGCAGCTATTTATTAGCTCAATGCTCTCTTTGTTTATTGGGACCGTTCTCTGTGCATGCGCCATGAATTTTAGCATTTTGTTAACAGGAAGAATGATTCAAGCAGTTGGAGCAGGAATTATTATGCCACTCATGATGACTATTATTTTATATTTGTACCCTAGTGAAAAACGCGGAAGTATTATGGGGACCATCGGATTCGCTATAATTTTTGCGCCAGCTATCGCTCCAACTTTATCTGGCTTTATTATTGAATATGTATCATGGAGATGGCTATTTATTGGATTAGCTCCATTTATATTCATCGTAATTATTCTCGCGATTAAATATTTAATGAATGTTGCAAATACAACAAAAGCAAAATTAGATATCGTAAGTGTCATTTTATCAACAATTGGCTTTGGTTGTGTTATATCCGGATTCAGTAGTGCAGGAAGTAAAGGATGGAATCATCCCGTTGTTATTATAACAATTACTATCGGTATCATCGTTACAGCTTTATTCTGTTTACGTCAAATAAAGTCTAATGATCCATTATTGAATTTATCAGTATTTAAATATAAAGTTTTCACTCTTACTTCAGTCATTAACGTACTCATTACGATGATTATGTATGCAGATTTAATTCTATTACCCATTTACTTACAAAACGGACGAGGTTTTACTGCATTTGAATCAGGTTTACTTCTATTACCTGGAGCTGTCATTAACGCCTTCTTATCACCTATCACAGGCAAAATGTTTGATAAATATGGAGCGAAACCACTCTTTATTACCGGTTTAATCTGTGTCATTATTTCGATGTGGGGTGTAATTGATTTGACCGACTCCACAACTTATATGTATTTAATGGTTCGTACCATTATTTTACGAATTGGGTTAAGTTTCATTTCAATGCCTTTAAATACAGCCGGCTTAAACGCTTTGCCAATAGAACTGGGTTCACATGGTTCAGCAGTAAATAATACAATTCGCCAATTAGCAGGTGCGATTGGGACAGCAGTTATCATCACGGTATATACAATTCAATCTACTTCACACATATCACAGTTATCTAGTGGGAATGGAAATATAACAGCTACACAAGTAACAAAATTATCTTCTATCTTCAGCTCAAGTGATGCATACGTGTTTATGTTAGTCTTATCTTTTATAGCTTTGATTATCGTAAGTTTCATGCCCAAAAAAGTAGTAATCAAAAGATACGAAAGTAAATCTTCAAACATAAAATGATTGTTAAAAATTAAGCACTTAAAAGATGGCTCCGGAATTATACCGAAGCCATCTTTTTGAGTGCTTACGACTATAATTATAATCCTCGATTACTATTTGAAGAGATTATATTTTACAGTTATGCTTTTAAATAATCGTTAGAATTCTTAATACTGACTAGCTTATAAGTACATATTAATCATAAGGAGTGATATGTATATGGATTTTCTTTCATCTGAATATTTGTCAGCCTTGCTTGCCATTATTGTAATTGATCTAGTGTTAGCTGGAGATAATGCCATCGTAATTGGATTAGCAGCAAGGCGATTACCGAAAGATCAACAAAAGAAAGTTATTATATGGGGAACTGTCGGGGCTATCGCTATTAGAGCCCTCGCTACCTTAATTGTCGTTTGGTTATTAAAAATACCAGGATTACTTCTAATTGGTGGTGTACTCCTCATATGGATTGCTTACAAATTAATTGCTGAGGGTAAAAATCATGATATTAAAGCTGAAGAAGGATTTTGGTCTGCTATTAAAACCATTATTATAGCGGATGCATTAATGGGAATTGATAATGTACTCGCTGTTGCGGGAGCTGCGCATGGTAATTTTTCTTTAGTAATCATCGGATTATTAGTGTCTATTCCAGTAGTCGTATGGGGCAGTACATTAATTTTAAAATGGGTTGACCGTTTCCCTGTCATCATTACGATTGGAGCAGCTGTTTTAGCTTATACTGCTGCAAAAATGATTGTAGATGAGAAATGGTTCGCTGGATTTTTCGAAAGTAATCCTTTCATAAAATGGGCATTCATTATTATTATCATCATCGGTGTGGTATTCTTCGGAAAGATGAAACAAAAAACTAAAGATGGTACTATGTAATGTTAATGTAATTATAGTTACAAACAAAAGCGCTACTCATATGAGTAGCGCTTTTTCATATTTATTTAGCTTCTCCGTCTTCAGTCGTTTTTACCTTCGTTTTATTTTTATCACGATGGTTATAGTTATACTTCGAACGATCTACTGGAGTGAAGCCTTCTGGTGTGTAGAATCGTAATAAGTCACCATTTACGACTTGGTCAGAGTATTTTAGTGATTTTTGAACCATTTGTTCATTTTGTTTTATTTCATCTGTTAATTCTACAGGTTTTCCAGTTGTTGTATCATAATATTTTCCGTTCAATGCCGTAACTGTTGGGCTTACATAATTACCGTTACGGAATGGAACAACTTGTTTATGATCTGGTGATAATAAATCTGAACCGAATTGAACATAATTTTTCGTATCTGTACCTAGTAAGTGTAATAACGTAGGAAGAACGTCAATTTCACCGCCATATTGATGTTGTACGCCACCTTTCACTCCTGGTACACGAACTATTAATGGTACACGTTGTAACTGTGCATTTTCAAATGAGTTCATTTCTTTACCCATTACTTGTGACATTGCTGCATTATGGTTATCTGAAATACCGTAATGGTCACCATACATAACGATAATCGAGTTATCGTATAAGCCAGATTGTTTCAAGTAATCAATGAACCCTTTTACAGACTCATCTAAATATCGTGCTGTTTGGAAATACGTATCTACTGATGAATCACCTGTAGTCGCTGGTTCAATTGTTGCTTCCGCTTTATCAATAGGATAAGGGAAATGGTTTGATAACGTAATGAACTTCGTATAGAACGGTTGTTTTAACGTTTGTAATAATGGAATTGATTCATTAAAGAACGGTTTATCTTTTAAGCCATAGTTTACTACGTCTTTTTCGTTCATATCATAGTATGACGCATCAAAGAATTTGTTAAAACCAAATGATTTATAAATATCGTCGCGGTTCCAGAATGTTTTATAGTTACCGTGGAATACCGCTGATGTGTATCCTTGTTGTCCTAAAATAGCTGGTGCTGATTGATACGTGTTATGAGCCTTATTTGTAAAAACAGATCCTTGTGGTAATCCGTACATTGAGTTTTCTAACATGAACTCCGCATCAGATGTTTTACCTTGTCCTGTTTGATGGAAGAAGTTATCAAAGTATAACGTATTCGCATCTTTTGTAAATGAATTTAGAAATGGTGTAACTTCTTGCCCATTTAATTTATAATCGATTAAAAAGTTTTGGAATGACTCTAAATGAATATAAATTACGTTCATTCCTTTTCCTTTACCGAAGTATTCAGGATTTGGACTTGCATATGTTGATGCAAGATAATTTCTAACTTCTGTCATATTATCTCCATCAGCTAACGCTCGTTCTGTTGATGCTTTCGCACTTTGAATACCATCATAAATCGTATAGTTGTATGCCCCTAAATATTTCACAATATAATTACGGTCAAATGTTCTTGTCAATAATTCAGGACGATCAGATTCTGCAAGCCCTAGGTTCACACTGAATAATAAAATACCTGCTACAAATACTAGTGATAGTTTATGTTTCGCAACACGAATAGGTTTTGGGTTTGCAAATTTTGTTGCGACTAAAACAATTAAAATGATTGTATCTAAGAAATATAGTGGATCATATAAGTGTAGTAACGCGAAAATACTACCACCTAAATCACCAAAGTTATTCGTTTGTGTTAATGTCGGGAACGTAATAAAATCACTGAAAAAGCGATAATATACTACGTTTGCGTATAAAAGTATCGACAATAACAAATTAATAATAATTACCCAAATATAAGATCGTTTCCCTTTTGCAAATAATGCAAGTCCTAAAAATAGAACTGCTGAACTAAGCGGGTTAAAAAACAGCAAGAATTTTTGGATTGTGTTTGAAATTCCTAAATTAAATTCCGTTACATAGGCTGTATATGTTTTGAGCCATAATAAAATAACGGCAAACAGAAAGAATCCAAAATGATTACTTAACACACTTTTGCTCTTTAATAAAAACTGTTTCATCTCTCCACCTCTTTTAATCATCCAAGGCTTATTTTTTATAAGTCCGTCTCTGTATTTAATTTTCTTCTTCAAATAGATTTTATTTGTTTAACTACATGAAGAATATTAGTAATTATAAATTGAAGCTTTTATTTATTCAACTATTTCTTTTTAAACATTGTGACCTTGGTTTCTATTTAACAAAATTAATTTGTAACATTTCCTGTTTTCTCCCAAGTTCCATCCACTACTTATGACTCCACATACTATAAACCTTTATTCACTACTTCGCAAACTAATCTATCTCCATTTTTGGTACATTTTTCACATAACAAAAAAGTGTAGTTTGACCTTATTACTCAAACTACACTTCTCCTGTTACAATTAACTCCTTCAATCCTATACACATTAAATCTCATCTATGTGCCAAAAAACTATGCAATCATAACATTACAATTTCTTACCACCGTTAATATTATATTTGAATAATTATTCATTTAATACCTTAGTCTTCATCTCTTTTCAACAAAACCCCCGCTCTAACAAAGAGCAGGGGTTTTCATCATATATTATTGACCTTTATACATTGCATCTACTTGTTTTTGAAGTTCTTCATTTTCTAAGTACTCATCGTAAGTTGCCTCTTTATCGATTACACCGTTTGGTGTTACTTCGATAATGCGGTTTGCAATTGTTTGTACGAACTGATGGTCATGAGATGTGAATAACATTGTACCTTTGAATGCAATTAAACCGTTGTTTAATGCAGTGATAGACTCAAGATCTAAATGGTTCGTCGGATCGTCAAGTGTGATTACATTCGCACCACTTAACATCATTTTAGATAACATACAACGAACTTTTTCGCCTCCAGATAATACAGAAACGTTCTTCTTAACTTCTTCACCTGAGAATAACATACGGCCTAAGAAACCACGTAAGAAGCTCTCTGACTCATCTTGTGGAGAGAATTGGCGTAACCAATCAACTAAGTTGAAGTCACTGTTCTCAAAGTATTTAGAGTTATCTCTTGGGAAATACGATTGAGATGTTGTAACACCCCATTTGAATGAACCGCTATCTGGCTCCATTTCACCCATAAGGATTTTAAATAATGTTGTCATCGCAATATCGTTACGACCGATAAATGCAACTTTATCACCTTTATTTAAAGTGAAGTACACATTATCTAACACTTTTTCGCCATCAATTGTTTTAGAAAGTCCTTCAACAGTTAATAAGTCATTTCCTATTTCACGCTCAGGTGTGAAACCAACGAATGGATAACGACGTGATGATGGTCTAATATCATCCAATGTAATTTTATCTAATAATTTTTTACGAGAAGTGGCTTGTTTCGCTTTAGATGCGTTTGAGCTAAAGCGTGCAATGAAGTTTTGTAACTCTTTTACTTTCTCTTCTTTTTTCTTATTAGCATCTTGTGTTAATTTTAAAGCTAATTGGCTTGACTCATACCAGAAGTCATAGTTACCAACATAAAGTTGAATTTTACCGAAATCAAGATCAGCCATGTGCGTACAAACTTTATTTAAGAAGTGACGGTCATGGGATACAACGATTACTGTATTTTCAAAGTTCATTAAGAAGTTCTCTAACCATTGAATCGCTTTTAAGTCCAAGTGGTTGGTAGGCTCATCTAGTAATAGAATGTCAGGTTTACCGAATAAAGCTTGAGCAAGTAATACTTTTACTTTCTCTGCCCCAGTTAATTCTGACAATTTCTTATCATGAAGATCTTCACCAATACCAAGTCCTTTTAGTAAGATTGCAGCTTCTGACTCAGCTTCCCAACCGTTAAGCTCAGCGAACTCACCTTCAAGTTCAGCAGCACGCATACCATCTTCATCACTAAAGTCTTCTTTCATGTAAATAGCATTTTTCTCTTGCATTACTTTATAAAGTTGCGTGTGACCCATAATTACTGTTTCTAATACTGGGAACTCTTCATATTCGAAGTGGTTCTGTTTTAATACTGCTAGACGCTCACCTGGCGTAATATGTATGTCACCTGTTGATGGTTCGATTTCTCCAGATAAAATCTTTAGAAATGTTGATTTACCAGCACCGTTTGCTCCAATTAAACCGTAGCAATTACCTGGCGTGAATTTTATGTTAACATCTTCAAACAATTTGCGATCCGCGAAACGCAAACTAACGTTACTTACTGTAATCATTTGTGTCCTCCTACTAATACCGCTTATTTCAGCGTTTTCTCACCGATTGTCTTAAAAAATCGCATATTACGACTCAATTATTGTAGACTATAGCTATTATATAGTAGAAGCTGGATGAATAGCAACGGTTGATTACCTTTCTACAATGAAATCGGATAGTTTTTATCGATTCTCACTCTGTAATACATTGGATTAATTTCCTATTTTTAATTTTTTTCTTATTTCGTATTTATTATTTTCTCTTTATAACTCTTCAATTTACTCGTTAATCCTATTAAAGCAGGTAACAATATCGGTATCACGATTAAAGCTAATAGTAATAGTGCAACGCCAACAACTGATGCTACTTGTATAAGTGTCAATACACCTGATGGAATTAATGCGGCAAATGTCCCGCCTAAAATTAGCGCCGCTGATAATACAACTCCTCCTATATGACGAGATGCAGTTACAATTTTCGTTACCGAATCCCCTTCTATCTCGTTATAGCGCATCATTACGAAAATACTATAATCCACTCCTAAAGCGACAATCATAATGAAGCTAAAGAATGGAACATTCCAGCTTAATAAATCTACATGTAATACATGTGCACTAATTTGTTCGCTTATACCAAGTGATGCAAAGTACGCTAATAGTAATGAGCCAATAATAAATATTGTGTTTAGTAATGAGCGTGTAATTACGATTAATACAATCGCAATTCCAATCAACATAATCGTAGCTGTACGCAAGAAATCTTGCCCGGTTACTTCTTTTAAATCAACATTTCTAGCTGTTGTCCCGCCGATCGCTTTTTTCGCCGTTTTTAATTCAGTACCATTTAGCGTACCATCTATCGTTTTATTAATTTCTTGAATGATTGGCATCGCTTCTTTTGAATACGGATTTACGTCTAAAATGATTGTCATTTTAGCAGTCTTTCTATCATGTGACATGTACGTATTCAATGCTTTTTGGAAATCTTCTCCCGCTAACACTTCTTTAGGAATATAAAATTTCTCAGAGCTTTTTGACTCATTAAGCTCGCCTAAATATTTCTGAGCATCCCCTAGGCCGTTACTTACTTTTCCAAGCCCTTCTGTACTTTTAGATAAGCCGGATTGTAATTGCCCCATCTTTTCTTGCAGGTCTTTCAATCCAGTTAAAAGCTGCCCTTGCCCATCATTTATTTTTGTTAAGCCGGATTGTAGCTCAGATGATTTGTTTGCAATTTGTTTTGAACCTGTAGCTCCTTCGTTTAATCCAGTTTTTAGTCCGGCAGCTCCTTTTTGTAACTTGGTAACGCCATTATTCATTTCCTTTATGCCGTTATCTACTTTCAGTAATGATTGATTCGCTTCTTTAAATGAATTCACCGCAGCTTTATGTTGCACTGCTAATTGATTTAATTCTTTTGAAAGTCCACTTAATTGCTTTTGAGCTTCCTTCGCAATTCCTATCGTTTGCTGTACATTAGGATCATTTGCTACTTCTGGTTTCGTTTGAATGAAATTAGTCATTAACACTTCAATTTGTTCATATCCTTTTTTCGCACCGTCAATCGCTTGAGAAATACTTCCGAAGTATTGATCGTAAGAACTTAAACCCTTTTCTAACTGTGCATAACCAGCATGAAGCTGTGACGTTGCACCCGATAGGACATTTATATTTTCATTTACTGAAGTTAACCCACTCTCAATTTGCTGCGCTCCTTGTGCACCTTCGTTTATGCCAATGGATAATTGATTTAAAGCTGTTCCTAATGCTGATACTCCATTTTTCGCTTCGTTCGTTCCATCAATTAACTTTTGAACATTTGCAAGACTATTTGAGTCATTACTACCCATTTTATCTTTCGCATCCGTTAAGCCATCATTAATTTCCTTTATGCCACCATTGGCATCGCCTAAACCAGTATTTAGTTCTCCCGCTTGTTTATTTAAATATAATTCTTTTATCTTATCACCAGTTGGACGCGTCGGTGCATATACTTCTGAAACACCTTTAACTTTCGAAATTTTATCAGTTAATTCATCTAAAGTTTGTAGAGACGTTCCTTCATCTAATTTTTTGTTAGATTGAATCACTAACGTACTTGGTGAAGAAAATCCTGGTGGAAAATGTTCTTCTATCACATTAATACCCATTTTTGATTCATACTTATTATCCACTTCAAACAAATCATTGTAATTCAGTGTATTAGAGTATTTTAATACGAAAGGAATCGATATCACGAATACGATGATTAAAGCAACAAATGGTCTTGCTACTGAATTTTTAGCAAAGAATCCCCATAAACGGCTATCCTCATGACCTTTAAATGTTTTAACTGGATAAAACATTCCTTTTCCTAAAAGCACCATAAAAAATGGATTTAAAGTGGTTATTACGAGTAGTAATACTAAAACACCAATTGCTACCGCTGAAGTAGATTGATATAATTTAAAACTCGCTAAAGCAAGTGATGCAAAACCAATTAGCACCGCTATCCCGCTATATAAAACGGTTTTACCTGCCGATTTAAATGTTTCTTTCGTGGCCAAAAATGCATTTTCTTGTTTACTTAATTCTTCTTTAAACCTCGTATATAATAAAATGTTGTAATCTGTTCCTACTCCAAACAGTACGACAACTACAAACACTTGCGTAAAGTTAGAAAACGGAAAATTAAATTGATCTACAAGATGAGCAATAATACCCATTGAAACTAAATACGATATACCAACTGTAAGAAGAGAAACAATTGGAACAATTGGTGAACGGAATACAATGATTAATACTATAAGAATGAAAATAATTGAAATAACTTCAGTCCTTTTCACTCCCTCTTGAGAGGATGTAAGAAAATCACCCGCTATTAAGTCACTTCCTGTTAAGTACGTTTTTACTCCTTTCGTTTGCACTTTTTTATGAAGATTATTTGCAACTTTTGATATTTCACCATGCTTTTTATCTATTGATATTTGCGTTAAAATAGTCGTATTATCTTTAGAAACTAATTGTTTCTCCAATTCTTTATTATCTAAATGTGAAACAACTTCCTTAATTCCTAATTGCTCTTTTTCATTTTGCAAAGCGTTGATTGTTTTTGTTATTTCCTCTTTTTGCTCAGTAGTTAAAGCTGTTTTATTGTCACTATTAAATACGGCGATAACTTCGTATTTTTCAACTCCTTCTTTATCCATTTCTTTGATCATCTTGTCAGCAATACTGCTTTGTTCTGTATTAGGGATTGTAATTTTCCCTTTTTCCTTCACTAGTTTATCCATATTAGGCATCGTTACGACCATTGTAATAGTAATAACTATCCATAATAGAAAAGATAAACTTCTCCAACTTTTTAACTTGCTCATTTGAATCATCTCCCGTTTTTAGCGTTTCATGTTAAGTTCGGAATGAACATTCATTCCTATCACTCTATTAAATTATTTTTAAAACTCTATTAAATTATTTTTAAAACTCTATTAAATTATTTTTAAAACTCTATTAAATTATTTTTAAAACTCTATTAAATTACCTTTAACGGAATGAATGTTCATTCCTGTCCTTATAAAGCTATAGAATCAAATGATTCTAATAGCATTCCAAGAGCTTTCTTCCAATTCTTTTACTAATTCTTTTGAGTATTCTAATTGCCCCGTTGCCATTACTTTAGTTAATTTTTCTAGCGGTTGGTATACAATGATAATTAATGCAACTGGAGGCAATGGACGGAGAAACCCTTTTGCGATTCCATCTTCTATAATATTCATAAAGAAGCCTATAAAATCGTCAAATATTTTCTTACTCTGTTCATCAAGAAAATAACTATCACAGTGAGAATTTGTAAAAAGAAAAGCATCCACATTGTTTCTCGCAAATTCAAATAAACGGTTGTACGTATGACTAAACTGTTCACGAATATTTGCTTCAACAGGAAAATCTGTTTTTATCATTTCAGATAGTTGCAACATACTTTTTGAAAATAATGAGTTAACGAGTGCCTCTTTATTTTCAAAATAGCGATAAATCGTACCAGCGCCGACATTGGCTTTTTCAGCGATCATCGGAATTGTCGTACCATCGTAACCACGCTCTGCGAATAGTTGTATAGCTGCTTCAAAAATGTCTTCTTGTTTATTTTTAGCCATTTTTCTCACCTCAATTTTCAGGAATGAAAATTCATTCCGTTTTTAATTATAAATTAGATGGATTAAAAGTCAAGTGTGTGACTACGCAAATGTAGCATTTTCAAATAACACACTCACTTAGATTTCAATGCATTTTTTGAATTAACACTTCAAAAAAATTCTTTGTATCATCGTGACTTAAAATGCTCAATATATCTTGTGTTTTAAAAAATTGAACTTGACTTATTTCATTATCTTTTGGATTCAAATCTGTTCTATCACCTATATATTCTACATAAAACATAGTTGTTTCTTGTTTTTCAAATCCAGTTTTCACTTTTAATTCTTCAGGAAACTCAAAGTAAATTTTATCTTCCATTTGTTTCATAACTATAAACTTTTTTGAACCGGTTTCTTCTTCAAGCTCTCTCAATATAGCACTTTCTAAGTCATTATCTGTATGTTTTAATCCGCCTTTAGGAAAATCCCACTCCCCCTTTGACAAATTGTATTCTCCTTCTATATCGCTTATTTTTACCTTATGTACCAATAAAAATTCACTATTTTGGAATATGATTGCGCCTACAGCTTGCCTAATCATTCTATTTCCCCTCCTAAAATAATGCTTTCATTCTATTAATAGAAAAGTACTATAATAACTGTTTTTCATTATAGTACTTTTTTAATGACACATTGCACAGTGTATTAATTAAAAGAAATCATAAATAAACGGCTTACGCACTGGTACTAAATTCTCAAATGACCGCATTGCCTCTTCGCTTCCGCTAATTAATTCAAGTTCGTTTAGTTCTAATGGACGTTTGTATCCAAACATTATTGTCGATAGTGCATTTATATCCAGTTTGATTCCTTTTTCCGTTGCTTCTTCTACAATTGTTAATTCATGATTTGCAAGTCTCACTACTACGTTATTCCACGGAGCAAATGAATCTGTAATATGTAAGATCACTTCTTGCTGTACATCGTTCCAGTTAAATTCATATTGTTTTAAGAACTGCTCTACATCTACAATTCTGCCCATAAAATATGGTTTCACTTCTGTCTTCACGCGTGGCTCTTGCAATGTATATAACAACGGTTCGTTTTCACTTACTGTCATTTCAAGTTCTTTAATCATAGAATCATGCTGGCAAATAAAGTTCCACAGACCATTTCGTGCTTCATTATGCAGTGGTACAAATTCTTCTACTGTCATTTTATAGTTTTCTATTTTATATAACATGTAACCAGCTGCCGTTTTATTTTCATCATAGTAAATCGCTAATGCTAAATCATCATAAACTACTTGTAACCACCAGTTCTTCTCTCGAACTAACATACCTGAAACACGTTCTGCAAAGGTTTCATATAGCTTCTCGACTTCTTCTGGATGATTTTCTTTATTGAAACGTTTCACGGTGCCATTTACTTGTTTTTTCATAACTAAATCGCTCTTAGTCATATGACATACGAGAAGATCCGCACAAAGTTCCCAGCCGTATTTACGGTAAAATGAAACAGAAAATGGATGTAACATCGATACTGTATATCCATCTTTTTTCATCGTTTGAAGAGAATGCTGAAGTAGCTCTTTTACATACCCACTTCTTCTATACTCAGGATACGTCGCTACCCCTGCAACGCCGCCCATTTTAAATGTTTCTTTTCCTATGTATATATGAAATGGAATAAGATGTAGTTTTGCTGCTAAGTCTTCCCCTTCCATAATGCCGTATATTTCATGACTTTCTTTCATTCGAGTGATTTGCTGCTGCAATCGTTCCTCATTTACTTTATATTGAAAAGCGTATTCTGATAAACGTAATGCTTCTCTAAATTTATCTTCTTGTAATTGTATGACATTCATATAATTCTCCTCCATTCCCTGATTGAATTGTATCATAATTCTTACTATTGTAGTTCTGTAAGTGAAATTACACAGACGTTTCAACAAAAAATATCGATTTTACAACAACTAACATAAAAAAGCAGATACATAATGTATCTGCTTCTCATCACCTTATTTTGCTAACTTTTGAAGTTCTTCAAAGAATGTAGGGTATGATACACCTACTGCTTCTGCATCTTCAATTGTTGTTTTTCCCTCTGCTAGACAGCCAGCAATCGCAAGCATCATTCCGATGCGGTGATCACCGTAACTATTTACTGTACTGCCTTTTAGAGCTGATTTTCCGTATATAATCATGCCATCATCAGTTGCTTCTATGCGAGCTCCTAGTTTCGTTAACTCCGCAACGACTGTATCAATACGGTTCGTTTCTTTTACTTTTAACTCGTGTGCATCTTTAATAACTGTAATACCTTCTGCTTGTGTTGCCGCTAAAGCGATAACTGGAATTTCATCGATTAGTCTTGGAATAATATCCCCACCAATTTCAATTCCTTTTAATGAAGATGTTTCAATCGTAATGTTTGCAGCTGGTTCTGATGCCCCTTCGTTAATCGGCTCTACAGTAAATGTAGCACCCATTGTCTCTAAAACATCAATAATACCTGTACGAGTTGGATTCATTCCTACATTTTGTAATACTAGTTTACTATTTGGAATAATTGCTCCCGCTACTAAGAAAAATGCTGCTGATGATACGTCACCTGGTACTTGAACGTCTGTCGCTGTTAACTTCTGTCCACCTGCAAGTTTCACTGTTTTTCCCTCACGAGTTACGTTAACACCGAATGCTTCAAGCATTCTTTCCGTGTGATCACGCGAAATATGTGGTTCTGTAACAGCTGTTACACCTTCTGCCCGAAGACCTGCAAGTAAAATAGCTGACTTTACTTGTGCACTTGCAACAGGAGAAATATACTCAATTGCTTTTAAATCTCCGCCACGTATTGTGAGCGGCGTAAACGTTCCTTCTTCTCGGCCATCAATTTTTGCGCCCATTTGTTTTAATGGATTTGTAACACGTTTCATCGGTCTTTTTGCGATAGACGCATCACCTTGTACGCAAGAGAAAAATGGTGTATTTGCTAATATTCCTGACATTAATCGTATCGTTGTACCAGAATTACCAACATCTAATACAGCTTTCGGTTCTTGTAAGCCTTCAATTCCTTTTCCAACTACAGTTACTTCATCACCATTTTGCGTGATTTCTACTCCCATTTCCTTAAAGCACGAAATCGTACTTAAACAGTCTGCACCGGGCAAGAAACCTTTAATTGTCGTTTTTCCTTCTGCAATTGCGCCGAACATAACAGCACGATGTGAAATGGACTTATCACCTGGAATTGTAATGTTGCCGTTCAATCCGCTATTTATAGGTTGTATCGTTCTTTCTTTCACGTTTTCACCTTCTCATTTAAATTGTTTCATAAGTTTGGTATTCTTCTTCTCCAAGCGCTAGTTTCGCTTTCATACGATCTTCTTCTCTTTGGAAGCTAATGCGTAATACGCCAAGCAATCCTTCTCGCGCTTCTAATATTTGCAAGTTCGTAATACTAATTTCTTCACGCGCCAAAATACTCGTAATATGAGCCAATGCCCCTACTTTATCTAAAACATCGACGTATAAGTCGTGATAGGCAGGAATTGCCCCTCTTTTTCGTACTGGTAAAGAATCACGGTATTCTTTCGCATCTGCAAAATAGTTTTGAATCTCGCCTGCATCTCCAGTAGAAACAGTATCATATAATTCTTCCATTTCAGAGATCCACTCTTTTAATAATACCATTAAATGCTCACGATTTTGCTTTACAATATCACTCCACATTTTCGGGCTACTAGATGCAATGCGTGTAATGTCTTTAAATCCGCCAGCAGCTAGCTGATGAATGAGCGGATTATCTCCTGCATGTTTCTCCACTTGCTTGACTAACCCTGCTGCGATAAGATGCGGAAAATGACTAACGATTCCTGTTACATAATCATGCTCTTCTGTATTTAAAACGAGAAAATGAGACCCCGTTCCCTTTAACCAACCTTTTAGTTCTTCCACTTGTTCATTTGGCACATGGTTCATCGGTGTTAAAATGTAAAATGCATTTTCAAATAAATGTGCTTTTGCACTTTCAACCCCAGTTTTATGAGAACCTGCCATCGGATGTCCACCAATGAAAGAAATTTCCTTTGAAAATAAAGCTTCCGCTTCGTTCATAATTGTTCCTTTTGTACTACCAACATCGGTCACTATCACATCTTCTCGTAAACGAAATGACGCTAATTTGTGTAATAACTTCTTCGTTTCTTCAACTGGAGAAGCAAAAACAATTAAATGTGCCTCTTCACATGCACGCTGTAAATCTACTGCTACTTCATCTACTACGTGTAATTCTTTCGCACGCTCTACTTGCTCTTGAAATATGTCATAACCTGTTATCGTTACATCGTGCTCTTTCTTAATTGCTAATGCGAGAGAACCTCCTATTAAGCCTGTTCCAATTAATACTACCTTTTTACACATTTGCCTCATCTCGAGACTTATTTTTCTTATTTTCAAAGTGTTGTTTTAACACTGAAATCACTCCTTCATTTTGCTCCCTTGTGCCGACTGTAATACGGACACCATTCGGGAACGGACGAATAATAAACCCTGCGTGTGCACAAGCTTCATAAATCTCTCCACCATTCTCTACCGGTAAGAAGATGAAGTTTGTTTGTGACGGATAAAATGGAAATTCGTTTTCCTTACAAAAACTTTCGTATTGTTGTATTCCCTCTGTATTAACACGTACAATTTCTTCAATAAACGCTTCATCGTTAAAAGCAATCGTTGCTGCTTTTTGCGCTAATGAAGATACGTTAAATGGCAAACGTACGACATTTAATTTCTCGATTAACTCTTCCTGTCCAATCGCATAACCAACGCGGAAAGATGCTAATCCGTACGCTTTAGAAAACGTTCTAAGTACAAGAATGTTGTTATGTTTTTCTAGAAGCGGTAATGTCTCAGGGAAATCTTTTGCTGTTACGTATTCATAGTACGCTTCATCAATGACAATTAACGTATTTTCACTAATGCTTTCAATGAACTGAGTCAATTTTTGCTCATTCACATATGTGCCTGTAGGGTTGTTCGGATTACAAAGCCAAATGATTTTCGTATTGTTATCAACTGCTGACGAAATTTCATCTAAGTCGTATACACCGTTATTTAAAGCAACTTCTTTCACTTCACAACCTTCAATAATTGCATGATGACGGTACTGTGGGAATGTTGCACCTGCCGTTACGATGTTATCTCCAGCTCGAAGTACGGCGCGACTTATTATTTGAATGACCTCATCTAAACCACTACCGCAAAGTATTTGTTCCATTTGGACTTGTAATTTCTCTGCAATTGTTTGACGGAGCGTTGTAGCACCTCCGTCAGGATATAAAGCATGTTCTAACCACGATTTTTGCAACTCTTCTAACACTCGTGGCGAACAACCGAATGGATTTTCATTTGATGCTAATTTCACAAACGAATGATCTCCGTACACTTCTTTCATTTGTTCTGGTGATTTACCTGGTTTATATGGTTGTAAGGATGATAGTTGATCTTTTACTTGCATGTTAAACCCACCTTTTTTAAAATTCTTTTGCGTATTTGTTATGTTCTGTAATGTTTTGCTTTAATAATTCCATACGATCTTTTCCGAATTGTTCGACTAGTGCATCTGCAAGTTCCCATGCCACAACAGATTCAGCTACTACACCTGCTGCTGGTACTGCGCAACTATCAGATCTTTCAATACTCGCTTGGAATGCTTCTTTCGTATCAATATCAACGCTTGCTAACGGTTTGTATAATGTAGGAATCGGCTTCATAACACCTCTTACAACAATCGGCATTCCCGTTGTCATACCACCTTCTAAACCGCCGGCATTATTCGTTTTTCTCGTGTATCCTTTTTCTTCATCCCAAAGGATTTCATCGTGCACTTTACTTCCTGGCTGTCTTGCCGCTTCAAAACCAACACCAATTTCAGCACCTTTAAATGCATTAATACTCATAATAGCACCAGCGAGTTTTGCATCTAATTTACGATCGTAATGAACGTAACTACCAACACCAATTGGCATACCTTCTGCAATGACTTCGACAATACCACCGATTGAATCTCCACTACTTTTTGCATTATCGATCGCATCCATCATCTCTTGTTCTACTTCTTTATCTAAACATCGAACAGGTGAATTTTCAGTTATCATTTGAATCTCTTCAATTGATAAGTTGGAAATATGCTTCGCTTGCACCCCACCAATTTCAAGCACATGCCCTGCAATTTCCACACCTAACTCTTTCAAAATTTGTTTCGCAACTGCTCCAGCAGCTACACGAACTGTCGTTTCTCTTGCAGATGAGCGCTCTAATACGTTTCTTATATCACGATGACCGTATTTAATAGCTCCGTTTAAATCTGCATGTCCTGGACGTGGTTTTGTAATTGTGCGTTTCATTTCTTTACTTTCTTGCTCTGAAATCGGGTCTGCACCCATTACTTTCGTCCAATGTTTGAAATCATCATTTTTTACGATTAACGTAATCGGTGAGCCAAGTGTCATCCCGTGACGAACACCACTTACAATTTCAACTGTATCTGTTTCAATTTGCATGCGTCTTCCGCGCCCATGTCCTTTTTGTCTTCTTAATAATTCCTTATTAATATGTTCCGCTGTTAATGTTAAACCTGCCGGTACACCTTCTAAAATAACTGTTAACTGCGGACCATGTGATTCTCCAGCTGTAATGTATCTCATTTCTTTTGCCCCTTTACTATTTTTTTGTACAAAAAAGTCCCTACTGAGCGCTCAGTAGGGACGATGTTTATCGCGGTACCACCCTAGTTGTAGACAACTATCGTCTACCTCTCTTCTTCTTTAACGATCGTTTGACCGTCCTCCCCTCCAAAAGTTGTCGGGAAAGATGCTCCAAGGCTGTAATTCATGCTTATCTTTGTACTGATTCACACCGACCATCAGCTCTCTTTAACAGTGAGATAAGCACTACTGTTTCCTCTTCAGCGCATATATGATATGGAATTAAGATAATTTATTTTTGAAACCTTTTAACTCATCCATGAATCTATGGAATTCTGGAATGTCCATTTGTTGTGCAGAATCTGATAATGCAACTGCTGGATCTGGATGAACTTCAGCCATTACTGCATCAGCTCCAATAGCAAGTGCCGCTTTCGCTGTTGGTAATAATAAATCTCTACGTCCAGTTGAATGTGTTACGTCAACGATAACTGGTAAATGTGTTTCTTTCTTTAAAATCGGTACTGCAGAAATGTCTAATGTGTTACGTGTTGCTCTTTCGTATGTGCGGATACCGCGCTCACAAAGAATAATTTGGTCATTACCTTGCGCAATAATGTATTCTGCTGCATTAATGAACTCATCAATTGTTGCTGCTAATCCACGTTTTAGTAATACTGGTTTATTAACTTTACCTACAGCTCGTAGTAAATCGAAGTTTTGCATGTTACGTGCGCCAACTTGAATTACATCAACGTATTCTAATGCCATTTCAACATCGTTCGGATTTAAAATTTCACTAATAATCGCTAAGTCGAACTCATCTGCTACTTGGCGTAAAATTTGTAACCCTTCTACTCCTAAACCTTGGAAATCATATGGAGATGTTCTCGGTTTGAAAGCACCACCGCGCATTAATTTTAAGCCTTGGTCTTTCATAGCTTGCCCTACTTGGCGAACTTGCTCTAAGCTTTCTACTGCACAAGGCCCCATGATGAACGTTTGTGTTCCGTCCCCAATCAATTCACCTTTTACATTAACGATTGTATTTTCTTGTTTCTTTTTACGTGATACTAATAACGCCTTACGGTTATCATCTTCTTGTAATTCTAAGCTAGCTTTGAAGATTGTTTTGAAAATATGTTGAACTGTTGACGTTTCGAATGGTCCTTCGTTGTGCTCTGCGATCATATCAAGTACTTCACGCTCACGTACTGGATCAAAGCGTTTCGTACCTTGTACTTGCTTTTGCTCCCCGATTTTTTGAACGATTTCACCACGTTTGTTTAAAAGGTGTAATAGTTGTAAGTTAATTTCATCTACCTGTTTACGTAATTGATCTAATTCATGATTTGCCATTTGGAAATCCTCCTCTAATGTTTTAAAAGTATAGTAAGAGAATGAAAAATTCTCTATTTTCTGAACTGGTTAATTATACAAATTTAAAGTGGAATCGATACCTCTTCTTATCTTAAACTAATAATTACCACAAAGACACTAGCTACTAGCTGAAAATCACTTTTTTTGTACAAAAAAGCCCTACTGATCCAATCAGTAGGGACGATATTTATCGCGGTACCACCCTAGTTGTAGACTTCTTTCGTCTACCTCTCTTCCTTGTTAACGATCAATGTGACCGTCTTTCCCTTCATAAAGACAATACTATCTTTACTACGAAAAAGATGCTCCAGGACTGTAATTCGCTCTTGTTTTTGTACTGGTTCGCACCAACCACCAGCTCTCTGTTACAGGGAAACAACAACTACTGCTTTTCCTTTCAATGCATGACTATTTTATTTTCAAGTTGGACCACTAAAATACAAAAAGTCCCTACTGAATAAATCAGTAGGGACGATATTTATCGCGGTACCACCCTAGTTGTAGACTAACTTTCCGTCTACCTCTCTTCACTGTTAACGATCAATTGACCGCTCTTTCTTCATAAAGACAATCCTATCTTTACTACGAAAAAGATGCTCCAAGACTGTAATTCATGATTATCCCTGTACTGGTTCACACCAACCACCAGCTCTCTGTTACAGTAAGACTAACCACTACTGTGATCTCTTCATTGCACTTTGTTTATTCAAATGTTTTTGAAATTGAATAAGTATGATTCGTATTATAGAACGCTTTTCAAAACACTGTCAATATGTTTTTTATATATTTTTTAAAATTCCACTTTCGTCCTATATTTCTTCTTGTAAATTCCCCATTACAATTCCGATGCGAATCATCTCATTTTCTATTAAGTTTAATACGTGTTTTTCTATTCCAAACTGGGCTAATCGTTTTTTTATTTGTATGATTTCATTTTCAAGAAAATCAGCTTCCTGACGTGTTTGCAGTAAAGTGAAAAACACATTTGCATACATTTCTTTATACGCTTTCATACTCTCTTTCTTTTCAAGCATTTCAATAAATAACTGTTTCATTTCCTCTCCTGCACATTCTCCATTTACATCTATAAATGTACGCGACAAAATACGTAATCCTTTTTCTAAAATCTCATCCATGTATAAAATAATACGTAAAATCATTACATATTCTCTCGTTGTTATCTCACCCATTTTTGGTCGTTCTCGTAAAAATATACTGAGCCAAGCTGTCCAAAATTTTTGTTGTTCTTTTACACTTAATGTTTTAACGTAATAGCATAAATGTTGCATAAATTTAATTTTATTCTCTTCATTTTCTCGTATAAGCAACGGATATAGCCAATCTGTTTTTTGTTCCCAATACAGCACACATTTTATAAATACAAAACTAATCCACTTCAAGAAAGCTTCCCTCGTATGCGGGTGTAAAACTTCTAAATGCTCTACTGCATACTTAATAAACCTCTTCATTTCAGTAAATAAAGGTAAATTTATTTGCGTATAACATAGACCTGCCCAAGCATATTTCGTAATCTCATTTTCTTTCTTTAATTCTAAGTAAGGTAACAAATATTTTCGGCACCATTGTTTCTCAATATGATATAAAAATGTAATATCTGCTATTAAACGCGCAAACATAAAGTTTGTCCGTTCAGAACTTACTCTTACTTGTTCTTCAAATAAAAATAAATATTCATACACATTGCGATCGTATAAATGATCATATGATAACAGTTTTAATAATACAGCTGTCATTTTTCCAACAGGATGCTGAATCGACTCATTATAAAAGTCTTGTTTTCCAATCTTAAAATCTGTATCGCTTTTCATAACTTGAGGAAATACCGAAAAAGCAAAACGTTTTACAAACCGTATACTATTCTCCTCTAACTCTTCTAATCGATTACTAATCTCATATAGAAAACTACTAATTAACCAATGAAACGCAGTGTTTCTAACAAATTTCTGTAACAGCGGAATAATTTTTTGGATTTGCCCATTTGTCAGTCTCCGGTTATTTCGCCACTCTCTAATACAAACAAACCACACTTCGTTACTTATTTCATGCATGCCTACTAATTGGTACGCAAATGAAATACTCCACTCTGTATTCAATTTACATGCCTTTGATAACATCTCTAAAAAATGACGTTGTTCAAAAACACCGTCATTCGAAAATTGCCGAATTTGGTTCATGATTTCATCGTCTTTCAGCTGCAGTAATCCATCGGCAGTTACATTACAAGTAATACTTTGTTCGATAGCCTTTTTTTTAGGTACACTGTATAGAACAGAATGAAAATGCGGATGTTTCTGTTTCATTAGCTCGTATCCTTGTGCTGTTGATGGACTATTTGAATCACAAGTGAATAATAAATCTAAGACTAAACAAACATCAAATGCCCTCTCCTCTGCAAGGTGCTTCGTTGCAGTTTGAATGACTTCTTCCTTTGTTTTTTCTAAAGAATGTGCGTAATGATTTTTTAAAAGTTGAAACACCTCATGTTTATATGTGACATCTAAAAGAAGCCCTTCCTGTAACAACCATTTCATTTTATCATCTACGCTAACAAATAAATTTTTATTCATCGCATCAATTGCAATTCGCTTTTGAAGCAAACTATTTGCTTCTATCATTTCTGTAATATAATAATTCGCTTTTTTCTCATTGTTTTCACATAAATAGATTAGACACTCTTTTACAATTTGAATTAAAAATGCAAGGTCATTTTGATGAAACTCTTTTTCTACATTTTCCTTATTTCTTTTTTTCAGTGCCGTTTGTCTTAATGACAACATTCGCATCTTCTCTAATCCCATCATCAAAATGGGAACTGCGTAATAAGAAATATGCGGTCTCATCTTCTCATTCCAAATTTGCTCCACATGAGAAAATGTAGACACCGGTAACCGACTCGATTCCTCGAGTTCAATGGATTCTTGCGTATCATTTCCTAACTTTCTTTCACGCTTCAACTTAAGTTTTCCGTCCAAAATAAACGTTAGTAACAATAAAGCAATTTCTTTATGCTCAGGAAAAGAACACTTTTGCAATAAGTAAGAGATTTTTTCTATAGATTTACTATCTTTTTCAGCTGTTTCTAATAAAAGGAGTGTCCATCTTGCAAACAACAATGGGTCCATTTTGATCTTCGTCTCGTTTAAATAGCTGCAAATTGTTCTCCATAATAACGGGGATATTTTAGAATGATTTTTAAAAATCAATTGAAATAATTCTTTCTGATGACTAAAAAGAAATTGTTCCACCAACCATTCTGCAAGCAATTCATCTACTTCATCATAGGTTGACGTAAGCAAAAATAAATTTCGTAATTTCCCCTCTGCTTCAAGCCATTCCACCCATTCATAATCTCGGGCAAATTCAACAAAATATCGAACAGTTTCAATTTTTTTAATGGACTGTTTTATGTAGGATAATTGTTCCTGCTCTACTGATGGTGGCACTGTTACAATGTCACGAATACGCATTCTTTTTGTAATATAATTATCCCCCATTAATTCCGCCCAGCGTTTTACCGCTTTGACGAGGGACTGGTGATTATTTGATTTATTCGGATACACAATCGGCCTTATCCCTAAATGTTCCCAGTGATACGTATTTTCTCCTTGTGCGACAAATGCATAGCGCCTTGTACTTGGTGGTAAACCAGTTGCTAAATATTTCATTACTGGGTCATTATGGCTATACCCAACGAATAAAACGGTGTAATTGGAGAATAAATCAACTAAAAATCTTCTCGCCCATCCTTCCGTTAAGTAAGCCCTTCCAAAATCACCATCTGTTAAAATTAAAGCTTCCTTTTCTTGTTCTATATTTCCATGTATGTAAGCAAGCCCTTTAAACGCTCTACCTGTAGGTAAAGCAGGTGCATAATAAACATTTAATTCTCTATTCATTTCGTTCATCGCAGTTGTAAAATGTCGATCAAAATTCGTCGTTACAATGCGAACTTCTGTATCTAAAGGAAACAACCTCGGAATTGCAAAATGAAGCGGATTTGGTTTTGACGTTTCTATATGAACTAGGTCTTTTGCAACTTGATGTACATCTTTTGTTTTCGCAATTTTACCAAGATAATAATCATGAGGTTCTGTTATTTCACGCTTTTCGACATATAAAGTTTTTGCAATTTCATCAACTAAATCATCAAAATTCGGTAAGTTTGATTTCCCTTTCATAGAAACTCCCGCTCCAACAAACAATACTAACTTTCCTTGTTCAAGATGATCGATTAGCTCATCTGGAATTTCTACTTCTGAAGTAATCCACATTTGGATTCACCCCTTACCTAAAAATGTCATATACTCTCATTTTACTATAACATTTTTTTGTTATTTTTTTAATATTTAGACATAAATTCGAACATGAAAAAGTTTTATTTAAATATATTAGTTACAATGTATGAACTCCTGAGTTTATTGCAAAACTATGTATAAATCGGAGGTGTAACTATTGAATGGTTTTACTGTAGTACTTATCAAATTCATATCATGCATTATCGCATTTAGTATCGGACTAGCTTTATTTTTCCCTGCAACGTTCGTCCAAATTATTTCATTCAGTCTTTTTGTGACAATCGTATCTTATATGTTCGTTGATAAAATTATTTTAAATCGCATTGGCAATACTGGTGCCATTATGACAGATTTCTTATTAGCGTATTTAAGCGTTTGGATTTTCGGTAATATTTTATTAGACAACTACATGCAAATTGCATGGGGAAGTATCCTTTCAGCGATTGTCTTCACATTATCAGAAGTAATTGTACATCGCTTCTCTAACTCACACACAAGACATCACAACGATAATATTCATATTAATCGCCGATTTGCATATGGTACGGAGTTTGCTGAAGAACAGAATGTATTGGATAAAGATAAGAAGAAGTAACATCTTGATGAAGGAGCTCCCTTTTTAATCATGTGGGCTCCTTTTTCTGTACTATCATTTCGGTACATGAAATTATATAGACTTACCAACAATATTTGATATGTTATCTTCAAATAAAAAACTGCCTCTTATTTAGAGGCAGCCACTTTCAAATCTTTTAACGTCACAACATCAGCAAACGCTCCAAACACTACGTTATGATGCTTCACAATATCTTCAGCACGTAACACATCTGTATCAAATGTACTATGTGCATCACTTACTAACGTTACTTTATACCCTTCACTACATGCTCTGCGCGTTGTCGTATCCACACAGTACTCTGTTTGCATGCCTGAAATAATAACATGTTCAATTCCTTTTTCTTGTAACACTTCGTTTAAGTTTGTTTTATGGAATGAATCTGGCGTCGTCTTTTCAACGATACTATCACCCTCTTTTGGTGCAATTGCCGCATGCACCTCCCAGCCATCTGTCCCTTTTTCTAACGGGTGATCTTTTGGCCCGTTATGTTGGACATACATAACCGGAATATCATTTGAGCGACATTCCCCAATGAGTTCTTGTAATGTTTCTAAAAACTTTTCCCCATTATGTACTGGTATTCCTGCTGTATACATACCTGCTTGTACATCAATTACTATTAATGCTTTTTTCATTTCGCTCATCCCCTTTGTTTGTATAAGCCATTGGATATTCACTATAGTTGTTTATATTCTATCATCCAACAATCTTCTAATTTCCCCTCATGCAGTTCATGTTCCTTTAAAATCTTCACTTTTTTAAATCCGCATTTTTCATAACACTTTATCGCACGTTCATTATTTACTTTTGGATCCATTGCGATTGCTTCCGCCCCCACGTTCTCTACAATATATGTAATCGCTGCTTGAACGAGTTTTGTTCCGATTCCCTTTCCCCAAAAGGTCGGTTCTCCGATAAATTGATCCATCCCCCATATATTTTGCGATTCTTCATATCCATATAACGCTTTCCATTCAGAATCAACTTGGTACATTTGAATGTATCCGATCGGCACTTCATCAAATTCTATTAAACATCTTTTTTCATGGCTGTTTGGATTATGTATAAAATGAGTAAGCACCATTTCTACAGATTGCGGATTATCGCGTCCTTCGTAATACTGCAAAACTTCTGGGTCTGTTAACCATTTAGACATGATAGGTGCGTCATCTTCTATTACGTACCTAACCAATAAATCTCCTTTTTGAAAAAGCATGTGACACCTCTATTGTTCCTGTATATTTTTCTTTACTATTACATCTTTACTTGCACCTACTAGTGCATATGGTAGTAATGTTATCGCAAAAAATATTGTAAATACATTCAATTGCGAGATTTTATATGGTGTGAACCATTCCGTGAAAAATTGAGAATGTAAAACTCTATTAAAAAACTCTCCGCCCAGTCTAAAGTTTGGTTTCCATTCAGTAACATCACAAATAATAAAAATGAATTGTACAATTAAAAATGCCCCTAAATACCGAAACCAAATTCAATTCCAAATCGGCTGCACTTTATTTAATGTATCTTCCATCTAGCTCTCACCTTTTTTATTTCTATCATATTGATTATACACTTTCCTCACTTTATTTGTTAAAATTTTCTATACAATCAAAGATGTTGGGGGAAATATATGATGTCTAATCCTATACAAAAATCAACTTTAATTATCCTTCGGGGAAACTCCGCAAGTGGCAAAACAACAATCGCAAAGGAACTGCAAGAACATTTCGGGCAAGGTACACTATTAGTCTCACAAGATGTCGTGCGTAGAGATATGCTAAAAGTACACGACACAATGGGTAACTTATCTCATGATTTACTATTTGAAATTACAAAGTATGGAAAAGGAAAATGTGAATTTGTTATTTTAGAAGGTATTTTAAACAGTCGTAGATACGGTAATATGCTGAAAGAATTAATACACCACTTTGATGGAAACGCGTATACATACTACTTCGATTTATCATTAGAGGAAACGATCAGACGCCATAATACAAGAGAAAAACGAATTGAGTTTGGAGAGGATTCATTACGAAAATGGTACAATCCTCACGATACAATTGTAGTGAATAGGGAGACTGTTTTTACAGATGCTTTTACGCAAAAAGATATATTTCATGCGATTCTTAATGATGTAACGATACAAAAATAAGACCGACAGAATATGTCAGTCTTATTTTCGTTATGTACTTTATATTTTGGTTTTTATAATTGAACAATCTTTACATAAATAAAAATATATATTCATTTCCCCGAACTGGAAATCAACTACTGAAATAAGTTTCCGTTCCTTAATATCTTGTGTAATTGTAGCAACATACTTCATTTCTTTAGAGCAAGTTGGACATGCAAAATCCTCTGGAAGATCTTCATATAATGGTGCCCCTAATAATCTACAAACATATTCTGAACCGAACAAGTCAAAAGCTTCCCAGTAACTATTCTCATCAGTAGGTATATCTTCATTTTTCATATTTATAAGCTTTACAGTTGTTTTTGGTAATGAAACTGGAAGCTTATCTTCCTCTTCCATTACCCATTCTTCTGTATTTTCTTGCCGTATAATTTGAACTGTTTTACCTCCATTACTTAATTGGAAATATTGTGGCTCCCACACCATTGCACAATTCAAGCATGAAACTAATGGTAAAATATTTAGTTCTCCACTTTTAAGTTCAGCAAGCCGCTCATCATTCAAATCAAAACAAATGATTTGGTGCATCTTCTCACCACATAACTTACATACTGGTAAATGACAATCTTGATCGCCGAAATAATGATTATACAAATCTTTCCCTTCGATTACTCTATACCCTTTCTTTTCATTGCAATATGCGCCATATAATTCCGTTGTCATATTCCATCCTCGCTTTATATAAATGTGATCCACCATATTATATTAATTAACACTAAAAAGCATCGTCTTCCTGCATAGTTTCTATAATAAATCCTTTTAAATTTCGGGCTATTTCTTCCCTTTCCGCATCTTCGTGATACCAAATATATATTTCATCACAAACTATTCCGTTATGTATTTTAAAGCACAATTTATCCCCTGAACCATCGTCACCAATTATCATAAGGTCTTCAGATATATATTCATCTCTCAACTCAATATTTTGTCTAACTACATCATCCCAAGTTTTTGCTACATTTTTATTATCTTTAATAGGATATAATATCCATTCCCCTATTTCAGCGTTATTTACTAATTTAAAAAGATCTCTATATTGTGCTGGGAAAACAACACCTAACTTTTCTTCGGTTTCTTTTATATACAATTCAAATACACCTTGTTTCTTTGTTTCAATAATTTCTCTTACTTCTTTCATACAATACACCTATCCTTTGAACTTAATTACACGAATATGAGTGAAAGTGCTTAGCAAATAATTTAATTTATATATTTCATTATATATTAACCCTTCGTTGCCATCATACTGTTCTTGTCAATTTCTCAATGAATCACACTAACTCAAAAAATAAAAGCCAGCCTCAATAAAGAGAACTGACTTCTATCTAGATAACTATATATATTATAGAATTTTCACTTTAACGGTTTGTCTTCCCCAATTCATAGCTTTACTTTTTGACCCCATTAAAACATCAATGCGATTACCTTTAATTGCACTTCCGGTATCTCCAGCGATAGCTTCTCCATAACCTTCTACCCATACTTTAGATCCTAAAGGAATTACTTTCGGATCAACTGCAATAATTCTCATATTCGGATTAGCCGTTAAATCATGCCCCATCGCAGTTAAAACGCGTCCACCATATGTACCATTTTCACTTGGATCAGCAGTATATGCTGTCGCTACTACCGTTAATTCACGTTTAGCAGACTGTGTGTTATTTTTAGATTCTTCTTTTGCTTTCGCTTCTTCTTTAGCCTTTTCTATTTCTCGAGCTTTCGCTTCTTCCTTAGCCCTTGCTATTTCTTGGGCTTTCGCTTCTTCCTTAGCCCTTGCTATTTCTTGGGCTTTTGCTTCTTCCTTAGCCTTTGCTATTTCTTGGGCTTTTGCTTCTTCCTTAGCCCTTGCTATTTCTTTGGCTTTTGCTTCTTCTTTAGCCTTTGCTATTTCTTGGGCTTTCGCTTCTTCTTTAGCCTTTGCTATTTCTTGGGCTTTCGCTTCTTCTTTAGCCTTTGCTATTTCTTGGGCTTTCGCTTCTTCTTTAGCCTTTGCTATTTCTTGGGCTTTCGCTTCTTCCTTAACTTTTTCTACCTCTTTTACTTTTGCTTCTTCCTTAGCCTTTGCTATTTCTTGTACTTTCGCTTCTTCCTTAGCCTTTGCTATTTCTTGGGCTTTCGCTTCTTCTTTAACTTTTTCTACCTCTTTTACTTTTGCTTCTTCCTTAGGCTTCGCTATTTCTTGTACTTTTGTTTCTTCTTTAGGCTTCGCTATTTCTTGCACTTTCTTTTCTTCCTTACCTTTTGCTACTTCTTGTACTTTTACTTCTTCCAGCATTTTTGTTGTTTCTTTTGTTTTTGCTATTTCCTGTATTTTTGCTACTTTCTGCGTTTTGGCTTCTTCCTTAGCTTTTACCGCTTTTTGTACTTTCGCTACTTGCTTCGTTTTCTCTCCAGCTTTCTTTTCACTTGGTGCTGTACTTGATAGGAAAGAAACATTTGCATAAGCTGTTTTTCCTTTATACTCAAATTGTAGCCATCCGTCTTTTGCTTGATGCGTTGATTCAATTACATCATCTTTTTTCAGTCTACCAAGAATTTCTGATTCTGTGTTTGCTTCAGAGCGTACATTTAACAAGTTTGCTGTTACATGATAAATATCTTTTGTAAACTCCGAACTTACAAACAATTCTTTACCATTTAAATCAATTTTTGACCATCCTTCTTCGGTATTTATTACTTTTAACTTTTGTCCTTCTTTTACTTTTTCGATAACTTTTGATTCCGTAGTTGGCTTTTCACGTACGTTGAGTACATCCGCTGTTACGATCGTTTCTGCGATAGCAGATGTAGTAAAAGCCCCCAATCCAAAAACTGTTGCTGTTGCTGCGCCAATTATTTTTTTCATATTAGCCTCCATTGCTTTTTTTGGGTTTTATGAAATGCTCCCATAAAATTAGGTAATTTCACGGAATATCAAAACATTTGCAACGATATATTTATACTGCCTAATATAACGTTATTAAAACCCTTTACTCCAATAGTATCAAATTCTCATTTTTAATTCTATAAATTATCAATCTCTTTATCTTATATAAACGTTTCTAATCCTTTTTCTTTTTACTAAATAGTCGTTGCAATTCCTGCCAGAAATAAACTTACAATTGCTAAAAATGAAGTACCGACTATAGCCCCTCTTAAATGGAACATGTAATCTTTATATCCCTTCATCCCATCCGTACAAGGAATAACAACAAACCTCGGAGTAATCCAGCAAAAAATAAGCCAATCAATTATAATTAAATCTACTAAATTGAAGATCATTAAAATGCCTAAAGTATGTAAATAAGCTTCAATATACAATAATTTTTCTTGTTGATGTAGTATATATGTAGAAACGAAAGGAGTACCGAAAAGAATTATATTGTATGCAATATTAAAGTAAATCGTTTGCTTTTTTTCATGAATTGATTTCGGAAGAACTACCTTTTGAATATCTTTCGGATAATCATTTAATGATAGACGAGGATTATAATATACAGACCCCAATATCATTACGGAAAGTACAATAGACATAATGACACCAGCGTACATCATTTGCTCAAATTGACTCATAAGCCTCATTCACCCTTTTCTGTAATTCCTATGTAAGTCATTCACTTAATTACACATTGTATGTACGGACACAACTAAAAATTAAAAATTATCTTTTTTGCCAAATCAAATCCCTTGTAATATAAATACAGTTTTTATACAGTGAAAGCCTAATTAGTACAGATAGGATTGGTGGAACCTATGAAAATTGAACATATCGCAATTTGGGTAAATGATTTAGAATTAATGCGTGATTTTTATATAAAATACTTTAACGGTAAATCAAACTCTTTATATCATAATGAAGCGAAACAATTTGAATCTTATTTTATTACGTTCAAATCTGGAGCAAGGATCGAACTAATGCGTAAAAAAGGTATAGAAAACCAGCCTAACCTTCATATAACTGGCTATGCACATATGGCTTTTTCTGTCGGTAGTGAAGAACGTGTAAATACATTTACTACAACATTACAAGATGATGGTTACCCTTTATTAAGTGGACCTCGTTTCACTGGAGATGGATATTACGAAAGTGTGATAGGCGATCCGGAAGGTAATCAAATTGAAATTACGATTTAGCTTACTTTTTCTTTTCTGAAGAACAAATAAAAATTGGTTTGGAGGAATATTATGCAAAAGCTATATTTTACTAAATATGGAGCAACAGATTTCAATCAATATTTCCAACTCGTATCAAATGAAGAAGTGATGGCGCAAATTACCGAGCGTGCCATTCCGTTAGATGAGGCACAAAATGACTTTGAAAAATTGTTAAAGCGCAACGAAAAGCATCGGCTATTTGGCTCCTATAAAGTGTATGACTCTATTACAAATGAATATATCGGCCTTGGACACGTTACACTCAGTGAGGAAAATGAAAAAGAGGCTGAAATTGGTTATATGATTTTGCCAGGATACTGGGGAAAGAGATATGGTAGTGCGATTGCAAAGGAATTAATGCATATAGCGAAGCAAACAGAAGTAAACGTATTAAAAGCAATTATTGATCCGAATAATATCCCCTCTCGTAAAATATTATTAAACTTCGGTTTTACATCTGAAAAAGTTTGCGAGATTGATGGATTGCCTGGGGAGATTTTGAGTACATATATTTAACTATATAAAAAAGCAGTGCTACATTTGAACTAACCGTAGCATTGCTTTTATCTTTTATTATTATAAAAGTCCATTTTCACTTTAATACGAACTAAATCATTATTTCTTTATCTCGTCTACTACACTTTGAACTAAAGAGATAAGAGCTTCCTTTGTATCCTCATCTGTTACCTTTGCATCATTACTAAATTTAGTGCGCGCTGATGAGATTAATAGCGAACCATTTTGAACGACAATTGTATCTAGCATACCTAGCGTAAGTAATAATGATTCATGAGCTTTATCCCCTCCAGCAATCGACGGTGAAGCTGTTATAATAGCAACTGGCTTTTTATAAAGTTCCGCTGATGAAACAAGCCATTCTAATGCATTCTTCAAAACTCCTGGAATACTTTTTGCGTACTCTGGTGTACAAATAATAAGTGCATGTGCCTCACTTAATGTCTTTCGAAATTTTTCAACAACAATCGGTGCTCCAACTCGATCTACATCCGGATTAAAATGAGGTAGTTCCCCTATCCCATTATAAATAGTGTAATCTATACCTTCTGGAATAAATGCTGCTAAAGTTTTTAATACGTTTGTGTTGGATGACCCTTCCCTAATACTTCCTGAAATCGCTATGACCCTTTTGTATTTACACATATGATCCCCCTAAGAACATCATACTGATACAGCCATAGAAAAATCAAAAATATTGAATCATTTAACAAATGTACATCCGTTAAATTTGTTTACATAATAATATTATGAGTATAAAAAACGAATCAGTTATTACTTTCACCGTTTTTCATTTAGTCTCTACATACCACGCACTATTCCACCACCGAAAGTAAAACTTTCTCAAGCTCTTTTTTAGACAACATACTATCGTTTATATACACTTGGTATGCATTTCTTCCTTTTTTTGCAGGTACTACTATTTTTTTATTTTAACATGCTGGATATGCATTAGAACCCAAATAACGTTCTTTTATAATTTGACGATGATGAAGCTCATGACCAGCGATAATGTTTGCTAATGCAAGAACCGTGACTTCAGAATTGTTCGCGATTCCCCTTTGTAACCAGGCTTCTTTATCTAAACTTTTAAGCAAATGCACAGTAGATTGGCGAACAACTATTAAATTCTCAAGAAGATCTTGCATAGATTGCTTATCAAAAGCTGCTCTAAGAACATACATATCATCGTTATATCCAGGAAGTTCTGCTGTCTCGCCTCTTGCTATGGAAAGCAATCGATATGCCATAATACGTTCAGTATCCACAATATGACCGATTACTTCTTTTATACTCCATTTATTAGGAGCATATCGAAAATGTCCCTCACTATCAGAAATATCTTTCAATAAAAGATTTGTTTCCTTCATTTGTTGCTCTAGAATACGTATGATATCTCCATTTGGTATTAAATTTATGTACGTTGAATAATACGGATTATATTCATTTGCGTCTGGTCTCTTTTGCATGCTTATCATCCTTTTTATCTTATCTTTATATACAACTTATCATAAAGTATTATCATATTAATCAGATAATTTAAATTCTAAAACAAAAGGTCCCCTTCCTATAGAATTACATTAACAAAGCGACTCATCCCCAAGCTTCCAACTAAACCATCTCCCATGCCCTTCCGTTTCCCCAACAGTTTCACGATATTCGTTTCCGTTAATATAATAATCAATATGAAGATCACGATCCCACATGTTGTTATATAGGTGGAATACATCACGTTTTGCACCAATTTCTTTCATTTGTTTTTCTAGCGTATGTTTTACATTTTCAGGTATTTGGTTTGCCACATGTGTATGGAAAATACAAATAACAGCATCTTCCCTTATTTGATTTACAATGGCCGGAAGAAGCGCTACACCGTCCCCTTCAATTAATTGCACTGATTTTTCTTTTACAAGCGTCGCTGCTTGGTCAAACATTTCAAGCCTTTCTTTATGTTCTGGCCAAATGAGTGCACGTAGCCATAAATAATTTTCCTCATTATGTAAATCATTCACATGTAAATCAAGCCCGATTCTTTCTACGACAGGCGGACTTTGTTTTAGAAAACGCGGCACATTCTCCCCTCTTATTTCAGAAGTTACATGCACATTTGAATTTACATTTCCGTACATTTCATCCGTTCCGTACGAATAACGGTATTGGTCCCAGAACAATTGTAATCCAGAGCTTGTCCCAATTTCAATTAATGCTACTGGTTTATTCACTTTGTTAAATATGTAACAGAAACTTGGGTATAAGTATGCACACCTCCTTACTTCATTTGTTTGAACGAGTTTTGTTTGTAACAAAGTAATGATTTCTTCTCGGTATTCTTTACAGAAACCTTTAAAATAATCAAAAGCTTTATCTAAATTTGTTTCGGCATTTTCAACTAAACTACTATAATACGTTTTTAAATGATGTTCTTTCCCTGCAAGCAATAAATAATGTACTGCACCTAATAATAAGTTTGGGACTGGTTGACCTACCTGAGCATAGGACGATAGTGTAAGTACTTCCTCATCTTCAGCAATTTTCATTGATAAATATTCATATAAATCACTTAACCCTTTACATTCCTTTATTGAAAAGTTTCGAAATAAGTTTGAAATTTGCTCTTTTGTACGCATTAAAGTCCCTCCTTTTTTTCAGAATAATCTTACCATTACCGAGAGAAAAACCCCATAAAAAGGTACTCGATTTAGTCACTTAAGGATACGTAAGCTTTTTCGAGATAATTTCAAACTGTAATTTTTTTCTATTCATTAACTGAAAAGTGCTTGTTAAATAAGAATTTTGGCAAATAAAACGTTAAATAGTTTAAAATTATCAGATAACACTAGATATTTTAGTCTATTAATTATTATAATAGAGTATGAGATGGTTATATAATTGAGACAAAAAAGGTATACACCTAGGTGGGGCCTAGGCGGTGTTTCTCTTTTACGGCTTAGACATAGAAAACACCTACTCTTTTTTGCCAATATAGGGGATGGAGAGATTATCATGAGCAACATGCAGCAAAAAACAGACGTTATCTTAATTGGTGCAGGAATTATGAGTGCAACGTTAGGCTCATTACTAAAAGAATTAGCACCTGAATGGGAAATTAAAGTTTTTGAAAAACTCGCAAGTGCCGGGGAAGAAAGCTCTAACGAATGGAATAATGCAGGTACAGGGCATTCTGCGCTATGCGAACTGAACTATACTTCCGAAAAATCTGACGGATCTATAGATATTAGTAAGGCTGTAAAAGTGAATGAGCAATTCCAGCTTTCAAGACAATTTTGGGCATATCTTGTAAAAAGCAAATTAATTCGTAATCCACAAGATTTTATTATGCCACTTCCTCATATGAGTTTAGTAGAAGGGGAAAAAAATGTAGAGTTTCTAAAAAATCGTTTTGAAGCGCTTTCAAAAAATCCACTGTTTCAAGGAATGGAGTTTTCTGATGCTCCTGAAACATTAAAAAAATGGCTTCCTCTCATTATGGAAGGTCGTACATCTAATGAACCGATGGCTGCAACGAAGATTGACTCTGGAACAGATGTTAACTTCGGTGCATTAACACGTATGTTGTTTGATTACTTACAAACGAAAAATGTCGAGCTAAACTACAAACATAGTGTCGAAAATATTAAACGCACGAAAAATGGTTTGTGGGAAGTAAAAGTACACGATATGAATAGTGGTAAAATTGAGCATCATACTGCAAAATTTGTCTTTATCGGTGGCGGTGGCGGTAGCCTACCTCTACTACAAAAGACAGGTATTCCTGAATCAAAACATATCGGTGGATTCCCAGTAAGTGGACTATTTATGGTATGTAAAAATCAAAAAGTCATTGAGCAACATCATGCAAAAGTATACGGTAAAGCTAAAGTTGGTGCTCCGCCAATGTCTGTACCTCATCTGGATACGAGATATATAGATAATAAAAAAGCTTTACTGTTCGGACCGTTCGCAGGGTTCTCACCTAAATTCTTAAAAACTGGTTCAAATCTTGACTTAATCGGTTCTGTTAAACCGAATAACGTCTTAACGATGTTAGCTGCTGGTGTAAAAGAAATGGGACTTACAAAATACTTAATTCAGCAAGTTATGTTATCACATGAAAAACGTATGGAAGAATTACGCGAATTCATTCCGAACGCGAAAAGTGAAGATTGGGATATTGTAGTTGCTGGGCAACGTGTACAAGTAATTAAAGATACTGATGCTGGCGGTAAAGGTACACTTCAATTCGGCACAGAAGTTGTAAGTGCAGCTGACGGATCAATCGCTGCATTACTAGGTGCTTCACCAGGTGCTTCTACTGCCGTTCACGTCATGCTTGAAGTATTAGAAAAATGTTTCCCTGATCGTATATTAGGATGGGAAGAAAAAATAAAAGAAATGATTCCTTCTTATGGCATTTCTCTTACTGAAAATCCAAGACTATTCCAAGATTTACACACTTCAACTGGACGTACACTTGGATTAAACGAAAAAGAAACTGTTCATAATTAATGAATACATTCACAAAATGACATAATAAAAACGTCCGATATATTCGGACGTTTTTTCTTCATTAAAAATTATACTTATCAATATTATCTTTCGTAAAGACAACTCGCTCTGGTAATACGATAATTCCGTTTCCTTCTGCCTCATAGTCATATCCTTGTATGGAGTTAGGCTCTACTTTCACTTTTCCGATACCTTTTACTTCGAAGCTATCCCCTACTTTTAACTTCTTCCCTTTTACAACAATTTCATTTGCTACATATGTTGCGAGAGCCCCTTGCTGTTTTACATCCCATAATCCAAATTGTTGTACTGTTCCTCGTTTTACATAATCACGCATAACGTTCGGCGTAGAAAATCCAGTTACAACTACTTTTTTATCCATTTTTAAATTTTCTGCTGCTTGTGCCATTGCTGGAAGTGCTGTTGCATCTGGACAAATGACTGCGTTTATATCAGGATACGTTTTTAATATGTTCTCCCCTACTGACAAAGACTTTTGCGCATTATTTTCACCATACTGAGTCGTTACAATTTCCCAGTTCGGATATTTCTTTTTAATTATTTCTTTCGCCTTCGTTACCCATTGGTTTTGATCCGTTACAGTTGGACTTGAATAAAAGAATGCTACTTTTCCTTTATCTCCAATTTGCTTTGAAGTCATTTCAATCAATACATTAGCAAGTTGATCTGGTGTTCCTTGACTTATATAAAAAGAACGATCTTTCGGATTCACATCAGAATCCCACGTTAACACTGTCATCCCTTTTTTCTTAGCACGTTGCAGTGATTGTGATAGGCCGTCCACCGACGTAGAAGAAACCATTAGTGCATCATAGTTTTGGTTAATAAAATTGTTTATATATTTTACTTGTCCTGATACACTCGCTTCAGACGGTCCATCATATTTTACTTGTACACCTAGCTTATCCCCCATCTCTTTCGCGCCTTCACCACCTGATGTGAAGAAACCAACTCCAGTTAATTTCGGGATGAATGCAAATTTTACATCATCAGCCTTTTTCTTATCTGCTGTTTGACTAGAGCAAGCAATTAAACCGATTAAACAAATACATACAATAATAACAATCCCCAGTTTTCTCTTCATGACATTTCCCCCTTATGCAAATTTCTTCTTTTTCCCGCTAAGAATGGATGTACTTTGAAATGTCTCATAATAACTGAAAGAATAAGGATAATACCAATCACTACATTGGATTGTTCATTAGTTAAGCCTGTCATTTGCAAGCCATACTGCATTAGTCCTATAAATACACTCGCTAGTACAGTACCGATAATACTTCCTTTTCCCCCTGTAATAAGTGTCCCGCCTAATACGACTGCTGTAATGATCGGTAAAATTGTTTCACTTCCCATATCAGCACGTGCGGAACCAAAATATGCAGTTAAGAAAGCTCCCCCTAATCCACCTCCTAACCCAGAAATTATATAAGCGATGATGACTACTTTCTCCGTTTTGATTCCGGTGTATTTCGCTGCATTTTCGTTTGCGCCTGTTAATTTTACGTGGCGCCCATATATGGTACGATGAAACAATACAGTGCATAAAACAGTTAATACGATTAGGATCCATAATAGATTAGGTATTCCTACTAAACTACCATTTGCCAGTTGCACATACGCATCAGGTAAACCACTTATTCCTTCGTATCCAGAAGCGCCCGCACCTCCTGAAATGACGAGTGCAATTCCTCCGTATAAAAACATCGTTCCGAGTGTAACGACAAGTGGTTCTACACCTGTCATTTTTATAATGATTCCGTTTAAAGCGCCTGCTAAGCAACTTATTATTAGGGCGATTATGACAGCAAACAAAATAGGTATTCCGCTCATCCAAAGTACACCAATCAAAATCGAAGTGAGCCCCATTATTGAGCCGACCGATACATCAATTCCTCCTGTTACAATAACGAAAGTCATTGGTATCGCCGCGATTGCGATAAATAGGAAATCATTTGTACTAAAAAGGAGATTACTAACGTTGAAGAAATCACTATTTAGAAAACTAAAGAGAATGAATTCTATAAGAAGGAATACGATTAGAACACCTTCCCATCTGTAAACATGCTTCATATATTCATCCTCCTTTCTGCTCTCCACTTTTTCATTACACTATCTAATATAATAATAAGTAATAGTAAAAATCCTGAAATAGCATTATTCCAAAATGCTGGTATTTTTAAAAAGACGAGTGAACTGCTTATTGCTTCTAAAAATAATGCACCTAATGCGGCCCCAAATATAGAACCTGTTCCCCCTTTTAAATGAATTCCTCCTAGCACAGCAGCTGCGATAACCTGTAGTTCTATTCCTGTACCTGTTTGATTTGGAACGAACCCGATATTCATAACAAAAATGCAACCAGCAAGTGCCGCACTTAAGCTCGATATAATAAACGCATTTATCTTCACTTTATTAACAGGTATCCCAATGAGTCTTGCACCATTTTCATTATCACCTACCGCATAAAAGTATCTTCCGTACGGCACTTTCATTAAAAAGAAATAGAGTAGTAGTAAAATAATAAGAACAATCCATACAGTTATCGGTAGACCAAGTATGACGATAGATGACAGCTGCTTAAAATCGTTTGGAATATCTTCAATCCACTTCCCGCCTGTGAAGATTAACATTGCACCTCTAATAATTCCTAGCATGCCTAATGTCATAATAATGGCTGGTACCCGAAACTTCGCAACGCCAATCCCGTTTAAGAAACCGATAATAGTGCCAAGTATCATAGTAGCAACAATTGAAAAGAATGCACTATACCCGTTCGTTAACAACATTCCGCAAACCGCTGCGCTTAATCCCATAATCGAGCCAACTGATACGTCTATATTTTTCGTAAATAAGACGAAAGATTGGCCAATTGCTAGAACGACTAAAATAACGCTTGATTTCATCATTAAAGATAACGAGTTAAACTGAACAAAACTAGGATTTATCATTCCGACAATGGCTATATACATAAGTAGTAACAGTATGATAGACGTTTCGTGCATTTTATACATGCGTTTCATTCCGTTACACCCCCGTATGCAAGACGTGTAACTTCACCTACACTCATTTGTTCTTTCTCTAAATGAGAAACAAATTGACCATTTCGCATTACATATACACGGTTAGAAAATTGGACAATTTCCTCAATATCTGAAGAGATCATTAATATGGCGAGTCCTTCCCCTTTCATTTTTTCTATCGCCCCATACACTTCAAGTCTTGCTTTTGCATCAATTCCGCGCGTCGGTTCATCGAGAATAATAATTTTTGGGTTACATGCTAAATATTTCGCAAGCACGACTTTTTGCTGATTACCTCCTGATAAAGATGCCAGTTCTTCATTCATGTTTGGCACAACAATTCGAAACTGGTCTATATACGACTTCACTAAAGCGCTTTCTTTTTCTCGGCTAATAAAAAAACGATTATTTTGCTGTAAACATGCTGCTGTAATATTTTCTGTAACAGATGCGATTGAGAAAATCCCATTCCTCGCCCTATCCTCTGGCACATAAACGATTCCTTCGCCTAGCCTTTTATGCAAAGAAAATGTATCAATAGATTTTCCTTCTAATAAAATAGACCCTGTTTTTATAGATTTCAATCCAAATATCGCTTCTGCTAATTCAGTTCTACCTGATCCAACGATGCCAGCAATACCTACAATTTCTCCAGCGTGTACAGCGAATGATATATTTGAAAATGCGTGGCCAGTTACATTCGTTACTTCTAATATTTTTTTCGTCCTTTCTATCTCTTGAACTACTTCTCTTTTTTCTTCCTGTTTATATCCTTTTGGCAATAGTCCCTCCATCAGCATGTCATAAGTATAGTCACATACATCCCCTTGGCTTATAATCATTCCATCACGTAATATCGCTACTTTATTAGCAATTTCAAAGATTTCTGGAAAACGATGCGTAATGTATATCATCCCAATTCCTTTTTCTTGTAAACTTTTCATCAACACAAAAAGACTCTTCATTTCGTGAGTTGTTAATGTCGATGTTGGCTCATCTAAAATAAGAATCTCGGCTTCTCGTATTAATCCCCTAACGATTTCTACTAATTGTTGCTGCGCAATGGATAACGATGCTCCTAGCTCATAAAGGGCAATATCCCAACCTAAACTGTCCATTAATTGCTGAATCTTTACTTTCAGTTCCTTTTTCTTTCTGTTTAGCCCAATACATATATTTTCTTCAATAGTCATATGCGGAAAAATGAGTGGTTCTTGTGGTATTAAATACATACGTTCTCGATGTGCTTCTGACGGATTTGAAAATTGTTGCCTCTTTCCTTTTACATACATTTCTCCACTATCATACGAATATAACCCCGTTAATATTTTCATTAATGTTGATTTTCCAGCACCATTTCCCCCAACTAAAGCGTATATATCTCCACGCTCTACTTGTAAGTTCACTTCTTTTAGCACAAGTTGATTTGAAAACGCCTTACTCATTTTCTTTACTTGTAATAAGGGTATGTTCTCCACATGATGTCACCTGCCTTTATCCCGCTATTTACTACCCGTTCATGCCCGATTGGTGCGGGCTGAAAATCAGTGGAATGAATAAAACCCCCACTAATTACAGTTTCACTTTATGCAGAACATTTTTTGAGAAAATGATTATTTGTTCTACTTGTTTTGTAGCATTGTATATTCCTTTTTTCATATCTAGAACACTTTTTTCACCAGACGTTTCATCGTTTCAACTGGAATAAACAACATATGTGGCACATATGTTTAAGCATTGGTCAATTGTTGAAAGGGATGAAGAGTATGCCACAGCTGAACTTTGAAGAAAATTTGTTAACAAAAGTCGCTTGGTACTATTATAAAGATCAATTAACACAACAAGAAATCGCTTCACTTCTTCACATTTCAAGAAATAAAGTGGTTCGGTTATTAGATAAGGCGCGCAGTGAAGGAATCGTTACTTTTCACGTAAAAGGGACTGGTTTACACTGTTTGAGCATTGAGCGTGACCTAATGAAAAAATTCAACCTAAAAGATGCTTTCATTATCCCTACTCCAATAGACAATTATGCCACTTCTCTCGGAAAAGCTGCTGCACAATATTTAGAGACTCAGCTCCAGCAAGGCGATTTACTCGGTATTGGCTGGGGAGAAACGATTAGCAAAATGCTAGAAAACATTCATTTTGAAAGTTCTATTAATCTTTCAATCGTAACGCTAACAGGCGGAGTCAACCACTATCTCCCAAGAAAACAAAATTATTTACATTACATGCAAGGTGATCTTCATATTATCCCCACTCCTTTTCTTGCATCTACTACTGAAATGGCAAAAAGTATTTTATCAGAACCGAGTGTGAAAGATATGCTTCATGTCGCTTCACTTGCACAAACGGCAGTTGTCGGTATTGGAGGGTTATCTCAAGATGCTACCATTGTGAGAGAAGAAAAATTAACACTACGTGAAATGACATATATTCGTAGCCAAAACGGTACTGGCGATATTTTAGGACAGTTTTATAATACGAATGGCGATTTATTGGAGCTTCCGCATCACAATCGTCTTATTGGCACGCCGCTCTCTATTCTTCGCAATATGAAACATGTCATTGGTGTTGCTGGAGGTACAGAAAAGATAGATGCAATTTATGGTGCCTTAAAAGGAAAGTTCATTCATACATTAATTACAGATGAGGAAACAGCCCTCTCCTTATTACGAAAGGATGGTGATTGTTAATGTCTACTTTATTAGCTTTTGATGCTGGTACGGGAAGTATTCGAGCTGTACTTTTTGATTTACTCGGTAATCAAATTGCGGTCAGTCAAAAAGAATGGGTTCATAAAACCGACCCTCTTTACCCAGGCTCTATGAATTTTGATGTAATTGAAAACTGGGAGCTAGTACAACAGTGCACGAAAGAAGTTCTACAAAAAAGTAATGTCTCTCCTTCTTCTATTCAAGCTATTAGCGCTACTAGTATGCGAGAAGGTTTTGTTTTATATGATAAAGATGGGCAAGAAATATGGGCTTGTGCAAATGTTGATGGGCGCGCATCCGCTGAAGTTAGTGAACTAAAAGAAATTCGGTCACATCTTGAAGAAGATTTATATACAAGATCTGGGCAAACTTTTTCATTAGGGGCTTTACCTCGCCTACTTTGGATTAAAAAACATGAACCTGAAGTCTATAGCAATATTCATTCTTTTACGATGTTAAATGATTGGATTTTATATAAATTAAGCGGCGTACTGCAAATCGACCCTTCAAACGGTTGTACGTCCGGAATTTTTGATTTACACAATAGAACTTGGGATAACGATGTCGCTAAAGAGTGCGGGATAACTTTACCGTTTTCACCAAAAGTAAATGAAGCTGGCACCGTGATTGGTAATGTTACAAAAGAGTGTGCAGCATTAACTGGTTTACGCGAAGGAATTCCTGTAATCGCCGGGGGCGGAGATGCTCAAATGGCATCACTCGGAACTGGAGTCGTGAAGCCTAATCAAACATTAATATGCGGGGGCAGCTTTTGGCAACAAGAAGTGAATATTACTAAACCAATAACAGATCCGCATGCTGCGATTCGCGTAAATTGCCACGTCGTTCCAAACCTATGGCAATATGAAACGATTGCCTTTTTCCCAGGTCTCGTTATGCGCTGGTTTCGAGATGCCTTTTGCCAAGAAGAAAAGAAACTTGCAGAAAAACTCGGTGTAGATGCTTATGAATTGTTAGAAGAACAAGCGAAAGACGTACCGGTCGGTTCACATGGCATTATCCCTACTTTTTCAAACGTCATGAACTACATTTCTTGGCGTCATGCCGCACCTTCTTTTTTAAATTTAAGCTTAGATGCTGACAAATGTGGAAAAAAAGAAATGTTCCGCGCTATCGAAGAAAATGCCGCCTTCGTTACACTTGGTAACTTAAAATTAATAGAAAATCTAACTGGTACGTTCCCTTCTGAAGTTATTTTTGCTGGTGGCGCCGCTAAAGGAAAACTTTGGCCACAAATTCTTTCAGACGTACTCGGAATTCCTGTTAAAGTACCTGTTGTGAAAGAAGCAGCTGCTTTAGGAACTGCGATTGCTGCTGGTGTTGGTGTTGGCATATATTCATCTATAGGAGAGACTGCCGAACAGTTTGTACAGTGGGAAAATACATTCGAACCAGTTACTGAAAATCACGAACTGTATAAGGCGTTCTATGAAACTTGGAAAACTGTGTATGACAGTCAGCTCACTTTAGCTGATATAGGACTTACATCACATATGTGGATCGCACCAGGTGCACTGTAACACATTACATAAAGGAGTGAAATGTATGCGAAAAGCGAATGAAAATGATTTCTCCTATCGCTTCGGTGATAACGGGCCGAAATATTTAATACAAGGTCCAAATATTGATCTTGGCCTTGTTGTCATTCAGCCTGGGCAAGAGTTTCAAAATCATTACCATACAACATGCGAGGAAGTCTTTTATGCATTAGAAGGAGAAATAGACTTCTATGTAAATAATGAAAGAGTTCCAATTAAACAAGGTGATGTCTTACAAGTTCGTCCTCATGAATCTCATTATCTTATTAACCATTCTGACAAACCTTTTAAAGCTGTTTTTATAAAGTCACCACATTTACCAAATAAAGATACTGTACAAACGGAAAATCCAACATTAACGAAGGAGTGATTTCGAATGACTTGGGGATTTAAAAATCGATTAAATACAATTTTACCTGATGGAAGAGCGGTTATGTTAGCGATCGACCATGGCTATTTTTTAGGACCGATTCACGGACTAGAACAACCATTAGAAACAGTTAAAAACTTACTTCCTTATACAGATTCCCTTTTTTTAACGCGAGGTGTACTTAGCTCTTGTATTCCTGAAAACTGCAGCACACCGATGGTTATACGTGTATCTGGCGGAGCTACTGTCGTCGGTAAAGATTTAGCGAACGAAACTATTGTTACACCTGTGAAAGAAGCAGTAAAACAAAACGCAATTGGCGTCGGCGTTTCTGTCTTTGTTGGATCAGACTATGAAACACAAACGGTTTCAAATCTCGCAAACGTAGTTTCAGAAGCTCATGATTACGGATTACCAGTTCTCGGCATTACCGCGGTCGCAAAAGAACTACAAAAACGAGAGGCACGCTTCCTCGCACTCGCTTCCCGCGTATGTGTTGAAATGGGTGCTGACATTATTAAAACGTACTACTGCGAAGGATTCGAAAAAATAACGAGCACATGCCCTGCCCCAGTCGTCATCGCCGGTGGACCGAAACTAGATTCAATCGAAGACGCATTAAACATTACGTACAATGCACTGCAAGAAGGTGCAATTGGCGTAGATATGGGCCGAAACATATGGCAATCTGAACATCCAGCTGCAATGATTCAAGCAATACATGGTATTGTGAAGAACGGATTGAATGTGAAAGAGGCGCTGGAATTATATGATGATGTAAAAAACTAAGATAATAGATAGACTATTACACTTAAATATATACAAAATCAATATTTACTATAAGGAAAAGCCCATATCTAACATATGGGCTTTCTTTTACATTTTTAATTGTTCCGAATCTAATCCGATTTCTACAGATCGCGTACGTTCCAAACAATCTCACCTCGTTCACCAAACGTACTGTGATGCCGCTTAAATCCTATCTTTTCTAATACCCGGAAGGACGCCGTATTCCAAGCACCTACAGTTGACCAAAGTCTTTTGCGACCCGTAGCAATCGCAGCCTCCAGTACTGCTGATGCCGCCTCTGTCGCATAACCCATGCGATGAGCACTGCGGAACAACTCATATGCAATCTCCGGCTCTTCAAGCGTGGAACGACCGATAATTAAGCCACAGTATCCGATGAAATCGCCTTCGTCTCGTCTACGAATCGTGAGAAGGGATATGCCATTTTCGGTTGCTTTCTTGCGCTTCTCAATAAGATCGTTACGAACAGATTCAACGGTTGGCATTTCCACTCCACGTTCACCAATTAGTTCTCTAAGCCAGACTGCATCCGATTCCTCCCACATATTCAGGTCGAGTCGTTCCGTTCTTAGATGGAACGCCATATCTTTAAATACAGATGTCATAGTAGTAACCTCCTATTTATATCACTGTACTACTTATAATAGTTTTGTACTGTACCATATGGGAAACCTGCTTGATTCTCTAGATTTTTTGCATTAAGAAACATTATTGCTATTTTATGCATAAGCAATTCCTTTGCAAAATAGACTTTGTTATGAAACTTTATTTCAAATCTATAATATTTAGTTTAAGAGGAATACCCTCTAGTTTATAAACATTTTGATGTTCACTTATCATACAAATAAAATGCTCAAGCCCCTTTCCAAACTGGATAAGGGGCTATATTCACATCTTCAAAACAATTTCTCTTATTGCTATCGAACTTTCTTACCATCTTTATAGTCAAGGCACGATACTTCAATTAACAATCCATTAAACATTGTAAAATAAAAACCATAACTACTACCTCTCATCACATAAGGTGCCTTGTCTATTTCAATGCCCCCAGCTACTAAACGATTATATGATTTATCAACTTCATTTGTAGTTTCCACTAAAAAACCAATATGAAAAGCTTCTGGATACGTAACGTCCTTATTCCCCTTGAATGCTTTTGGATCACTTAATACAAGTATAAATCCACTCTCATCGCTCATCACTACAAGTGCCTTTCCTTTTTGCTCCAAAAATTGAAAATCAAAAAAAGTTTCAAAGAAATGTCTCGCTTCTAATAAATCATCAACACATAAATTCAAATGATTCAACTTCATTCACACATCTCCTTTTAAACAGGGGCTATACAGAAGTATATTGACCCATATTAATAACACCCGAATGTTTAAGGTTGTATTCAAGTGTTCATTTTTTAATAGTTTAATACTTTTTTCTATCGTCTAGAACGTTTTTTCAATGCAACTTTTAAGATACAGTGAATGAAATTATACGAACGATTCGAAACGGAATATCTATTTACCAATAAAATTTAACAATCGTATTCTATTGTTTATTCTCCAAATGAATTAAAATCCACTCAATCAAGAAAACTGCTGAAGAGATTCGCTCTGTCGTGTCACCTAAAAACAGTTTATTTATAAAATCTTCAAAGTGAGTTGGTACTTTGGATAATGTTTCAATATACTTCAAAACAGATCCAGCTGAAGGTACTGGCTTGTTATTAATAGCCCATATTCCCTCTAACAATGTCCAAGTTGATGTTTGAACTATATATGATGCTTTTAACTCATCTTTTGCTTTCAGAGCAGTCTTAATTTTAATTAGCGAACTATGTAACCAATGAGAAATGCCCTTTACTTTATCACTAGCAACTCGATAGTTTTCAAATTTTTGTTTTGCTATTGCCTTTAATTCTTTCAATTCACCGCTTTTATCAAACAAAATTTTCCCTTCTAAAAATGAATATAGTTCCATCTGATTATTTTTAAAGTTTACTTGTATTTGATTAAAATCAGCATACTTATATTCAACTAAAATATCTTCTCTCATTTCAGAATAAAATCGCTTCTTTTGTCCGTCTTCTAAAAGAATATATAAGTCTAAATCCGAATCAGGATATGCATCACCTCTTGCGACAGAACCGATGAGCATAAATCCGGTTACTTTTTCTATAGATAAACATTCGTTTAAAATTATTTCCACTATTTCTTTATGTTTTTCATATGTAATAAATGAAAGGTTTTCTACCACTTACATCCCTCCAGTACTAAAAAAGAGGATACATGTTAATTTCTACAACATGTATCCTCTGCTTATATTTTACGACTGCTGATAAGCCGCTTTCGATGATTTCACATAATAAACACCGTGTTCAACGTTAATGATATGATCTGGTTTTGGTTTACCACGGCCCGCTCTATGTCCAGCTAAATGTTCTTCACTCGTTTCCCAGTTTTTCCATGCCTCTTCAGATTCCCAGCGAATCATAACGACAACTTCTTCATCGCCGCGTCTTACTTTTTTCACAAGAACACTTAAGTCAATGAAGCCTTCAAATTTTTCAATTATACCTTCTCCAGTGAAACGTTCTACAACTATATTTGATGTACCTTCTTTTACAGTAAATGTTTTCGTTTCGATAAACATATATCCCACTCCCTCTTTGTAATTCGAATGCTAGTATTCTTCTATTATAGTTGATTATGATAATTATTTTCAATTATAAAGTTTTAAATCTTTTGAATTATGCTGTTTTCTCTTCAACTGCCTCATCTAAAAATTTAAAATATGGGAGTAATATTCCTATTAAAGAAGTGACACATATAATCGCACCGATGATAAAGTATAGTGCTCTAACTCCCCACATTTCACTTAGTATGCCTCCTACTAACACACCTAACGGCATAGCGGATCGTATGAAAAATAGTCGAACTGAAAATACTTTTCCTATCATATTGTTCGGGACAGTTTGTTGGCATATTGTTGTGTTATGAACATTGAAAAATGCGATGCAAACACCTGCAATCACTTCAGTTATTACCGCAATTATTATACTATGATTGAACCCTAGAGAAATGTATGTGAGCCCTCCTATAAACAATCCACCAAGCATAAGTATACGCCGGCTTTTATATGTTACTTTTCCGACTAGTATAGATCCAACTACATAGCCAAGCGGGAAACCAGCCATAAAATAACCAAACTCCGCATATCCTGCGGACAACTCGTCTTTTATATAAGGAAGATTTGTAACCATCGTTACCCCTACTCCAAACTGTACGAAAGTAAGAAATACACCGAGCCAAACGATGATTGGTTTTGTGAAAAAGTATGTAAAACCGTGAAGAAACTGTTCTAGCCACGTTTTTCTCAATTCTTGTTTTACTCTTTTTTCTTTTATGAAAAGTAACAATCCCCCACTAATGAATAGACAAACACAAACGAACAACATTGTTAATTTGATTCCAATGAATGTAATAACGATACCACCTAATAGTGGCGCAAGAAACATCATAAGACGAGTCATTCCATCAATATACGCATTTGCATCTTGAAGTTGTTCTTTACTTACAATGCTCGGTGTAATTGCTTGACTTGCAGGTGTATAAAGCGGTGTAATGAGCCCAATTATAATTTGAACGACATACACGTGCCAAACTTCTATATTACTAGTAACTACCATGACTAAAGGTAGTAAGAAAACAGATGCCCGCATCCATTGCGAAAAAATCATAATCCACTTTCGGCTCCATTTATCAATAAATGGTCCGCTTATTAGTTGCAGTATGAGAGATGGGATAAAATATAATAACCACATACTACTTAATGCTGTTTTTGATCCCGTTAACTCATAAACAAGAATTGAATTACACAACGTCCCGAAAGCTCCGCCTAATTCCGAAATTGCGCTACCAATCCACATAAAAAAGAATGAACGATTTTTCAATACACTCTTCACTATAGCTCACCAACTTTTCTATTTAATTCCTCCCTTTATGTACATTCTCGTTGTATATTATCTATTTAAAAATACATCTAATTCTTTCGCTAACGACTGCACTGCTTTTTTTCTCAATACATATTTTCCGTCATGTATATCAACTAACTTAGCCGAACGTAATAATTTTAAATGATGATGCACTGTCGATTTACCAAGTTGCAGTCTTTCCGTAATTTTCTGCAATGTACGTTCTTTTTCAAACAACATTTTTACAATTCGTAATCTCGCTTCATCCCCAAGTGCTTTATGTTTTTGAACTAAAAAATAATTCGGCTCATACGGATCTTCTGGATGTATACTTTCATTTGCGACAGGATAATGAAACACTTTCGTATCTTCAATATCAGCTTCTATATTCCACGGCCTGTACGTCAGTTGCGGGATAAGAAGTACGTAATGAACACTTGGCTCTGGCATATAGTTAACGCCACCAGTCGCCCACTCGACAAACTCTTCCGGTTTCATCTTTTTATTCATTTCATTCTTTGCTTCATAGTCTCGCTCTAATATAGAAAGTAATTGCTCTTCCTCTTTTTTAATAACACTCTCATACCATCCTGTCATAACGGCGATAAAATGGTCCTTTAGTTCTTGTATATCACTATTACATATAAAGCTAATATACGTAGAGAAAAACTGATGATCCTGTGTCAGTTCCTTTAATTTTTGTATTGCAGTTACGTCTCCATTTCCTGCTAAACGTCTTTTTTCTTCATATTTCTCTCCTACAAAGGGTAAACATATATACTTTAAATCTTCTTCTGAAAGCGAATCGATATTCGCAATAAACTGTGATAGATTTTGAAAATCTCCTTCATACAACAACTGAAGCAGCGCTTTCCACGTATTATGCTCTTCTACAAACTGTAAGTGCTCCCTCATTTCTTCTGTTAATGATTGTCTAATTTCTTCCCATTCGCTTTGGGATTTTTCAAGTGTGTCTATTAACCTTTTATGAGTAATTGCCGCAATGCCAAGTGCACATTCGAAAAGTATCGAATACTTCATTTGAATATGGTACGTTTCCCTCTTTCTACTCGTTACATGAAAGACTTCCATTTGATCCCCTCCTTATTTGCTATATATTGAATTCTATAATTATCGAATTATACCTTCTATATTTTTAGAATTATATTACAATTACCGAAAATTAAAGACTATGATAATCTTTTTAATCCTTACTCCATTAAAACGCCGATTGTTAAATACCTTATTAATAATGGAGGTTCCTTTTTTTAGCTCTTTTATACGTTGCAGTTCATATTCTTGTTCTACTATAGGGCAGGCATATTGAAGAGAAAGGAGAATGTATTACATGGAGAAAAATAATGTAGAAAGCGTATGTTTATTTTTGCAATTACTAAAGTTAAGAGTACAAAAGATGTTTATTAAAAAAGAATTAAAAAAGTATACTTGGCAACAAACAGTAAAGCGAACGCTTCAAGTACATGATGCCTTACAATCTTCATTAACATCTCTTCAAGAAGCAGAACTGGATCAACCGATTCCTTCTCTACCTGTTTGGCAACAATATATGAATATCCTTTTGCACGATGCTTATCATACAGGACAAATTATACAACTTCGGAAACTCCAAGGTTCATGGCCAACTCATCGTTCTTATTTATAAATAATGATTAAAATTGCTTAAGTTTAACATGCCACAAAACAATTGAACGCAGTTAACTGTTACATCAACTTCTCTCCCGTAATTACTACTATTACCCAAGATAAAGTAATAAGAAAAATAGCATCGTAACAGACATAGTCTAGATACGAACCGAAAGAAGTGAAAACGTTAGGTTTTATAAAATTACTTTTATTGCTACAGATAATAAGTGGGAATCTACCGAAGGACCTTTTTATATCAATGTCCCACATTACAAAGAACTAAATGGGCCTACTGTAGATGATGAACAATTATTTGATTTTACATTAGCTGAATAGATTTTCAAAAAGCAAATGAGATGCTAACTCTCATTTGCTTTTTGAAAATCTATGTTTATTCATATTAAGTATACATTATTAGCCCAAACCAATTGGGTATTTCCAGACCGTTATCTTCCATCTAACCTCTTCACATTCGCCGCTTATTGATTCATTTGCGCATCGTTCAATAGCTCAATTATTTCACTTAACATTTCTTCTGTAAATGCGCCTGCACTAAAGTTTACTAACGCTCGTAACGGCATGTAATTTAGCATAGCATCCATCATTTCAGAGGCATCACTATCCCCTTCAGCCATACTTGCAAACGGGCTGTCTTTTAATGCTTTTTCCATAAGCTCTTTTGCAATTGGTGCTAACATTCGGTCCGCAAATATGTCCCCTAGTAACGTATTCCGATGCACTGTTTTTTTAATTATAGTTGTTGATTGAACGAATATTTTATCTTGTAAAACAATCTCTCTTGAAGACTTTCCTACTAAAATTTCGAATTCACCTGTTTCAACATGCCAGTCCTTCAATTCAACATTATAATAAGCAAATGACCTGTTATTTAAAGTAAAACTAACCGTTTTTTCTTCTCCCGGTTGCAACTCTACTTTTTCAAATCCTTTTAATTCTTTTTCAGGACGAATCATACTACTTTCAACATCTTTTATATACAGCTGAACAATTTCTTTCCCAGCTATACTACCAGCATTTTTCACGTTTACAAGAACAGAAACAGTATCCGTATCCTTTATCTCGTTTTTACTTATTGAAAGTTTACTATACTCAAAGTTTGTATAACTTAACCCAAAGCCAAATGGGAACAATGGTTCAATATTTTTTGCATCATAATAACGGTATCCAACGAACACACCTTCTTTATATTCTACTTTATCACCTTCACCCGGGAAGTTTAAGTAAGAAGGATTATCGCTTAAAATTTCCGGGAATGTTTCTGCTAGCTTCCCACTTGGATTCGCATCACCAAATAATAAATCAGCAATTGCTCCGCCTAATGCTTGGCCACCTAAATAGCCTTCAAGTATTCCTTTTACTTTACCTATCCATGGCATTTCAATTGGCGCACCATTACTTAAAACTACAACGATATTACTTTGAACTTCAGCAATAGCCTCAATTAATTGCACGTGATTTTCTGGCATTTGTAAATGTTTTCGATCAAAGCCTTCTGATTCATAACGATCTGGAAGCCCAACGAAAAGGACAGCTGTATCTGCGCTCTCAGCTATTTTTTTTGCTTCATTAATCAAGTTTTCATCTACGTCATCGCTTGCAAGATCATAGCCTTGTGCAAATAAAATGTTCGTTTTTTCACCTGATACCATTTCAAGTTCTTCAAAAATACTTGCAAGCTTTGTTGGATTAATATGAGAGCTTCCGCCGCCTTGATAACGTGGTTGCTTTGCAAATTCTCCAATTACCGCTACCGTCCCCTCTTTTTTTAGCGGAAGAATGGAATCTTCATTTTGTAACATAACCATACTTTCACTTGCAACTTCCCTTGCAAGCTGATGATGCATGTCCTTACTATACGTAGCGTTTTCTAATTGATTATCATAAGCTTTAAAAATAATGTAAAGAAGACGCTCAACTGCTTGATCAAGCTTTTCTACACTTAGCTCACCACAATGAATTGCATCAATAATTTTCTTCTCACCAATTCCAAAACTTGAAGGCATTTCTAACTCTAAACCGTTCGCTAAACTTGCAACACGTTCATTTACTGCGCCCCAATCAGATACGACAAAGCCTTCAAATCCCCATTCATCTTTTAAAATATCATGTAACAAATAGTTATTTTCCGAAGCGTATTCACCATTTACTTTATTGTAAGCACTCATTACTGTCCAAGGCTGTGCTTCCTTAATAACATCTTCAAAGCTTGCAAGGTAAATTTCACGTAAAGTTCTTTCATCAACAATTGCATCTACAGACATTCTGCGATGCTCTTGATTATTAGCTGCGAAATGCTTTAATGACGTTCCAATGCCTTGACTTTGGACGCCTTTAACATGATTTATAGCCATTTGCGATGATAAATACGGGTCCTCTGAAAAATATTCAAAATTTCTTCCGCATAGCGGTGAACGTTTAATATTTGCACCTGGTCCAAGGAGAACACCTACATGTTCAGCCTGACATTCTTCTCCTAATGCAACTCCTACTTCATGTATTAAGTCTTTATTCCATGTACTTGCTAACCCTACTGCTGAAGGGAAACAAGTCGATGGAATACTGTTATAAATCCCTAAGTGATCTGCTCCCTCTGCCTGTTTTCTTAGACCATGTGGTCCATCAGTTACCATAATTGATGGAATCCCTAATCGTTCAATCCCTTTTGTATTCCAAAAGTCTAATCCAGAACATAGACTTGCCTTTTCTTCTAGCGTCATTTCAGAAATGATTTTCTTAATATCTCTTTTCATGATAGCCCTCCTAAAAAACATATAAGTAAACGCTTTCTTAATGATATTATAGTTATTATCTTTCAGATATTATGGTATATTTTTTAGACTACTTGTAAAAATTTTAGCTGTTTTTTAAAGAATAGAGGTTAAAATAATGAATTGCTCCAAACGAGAAGATCTATATTATATTTGTAAGCTAGTCTTTGATCTACATAAAACACCTATCTATTTTCTTACTAACAAAGGAGATTTAGTATTTGAAATCTCGTCCAATATTCTGCATAACCCTATGTATTCTTCCAAAGAGGCAATACTGAATGAACTATATAAGGAACAGCCTTCCTATACTTTTCCGTCACTAGTAGAGACCGCCTTTCTCGAAAACTTTTTCGCAATTCATCTGCGTTTGAACGACCAAATTAGTGGGAATATAATTGTTGGACCAGTCCTTTATTCCAGGCTATCAGAAACATCAATTAATGGCATTGTTAATGATCTTCAACTAAAAATAAACAAAGAAGAAATGATTCGATATTATCGTTCTCTACCCGTATTAAATAATATGAGTTTTTTAAATGTAAGTTTAGTGCTTTATTACATGCTATATCAGAAACAGTTGGACATAGCTGATATACTGCAGAAAAACATGCTAATAAAAAAGGCGGAATTCGAAATTGAACAGCCTGATGTACATATATCAGAGCAACGACAAAGTACATTAACTCATATCGATCCACTAGCCGAGAGGAAAATATTTGAATGTATTAAGCAAGGGAAAAAGGAGGAGTTAATTAAAAATCTAAGGAGATTACCTGAATCAGGAGAACTTGGGGTGTTATCAAAGACAAGTCACCTGCGAAGCCAAAAGAATTCTGCCATTGCAGCTATTACACTTGCAACTAGATCTGCTATTGAAGGCGGAGTTTTCCCTGAAATCGCATATACTATTAGTGATTTATTTATACAAAAACTCGAAGAAATACATAAAAATGAAGCAATACCCCCTTTTTTAGAGAATGCTTTACTTGAGTTTGCAGAACGTGTCAAAAATAGTACAATGCAGCAACATTCAAAACATATACACGTATGTCAAAATTATATATTCACTCATCTTTATGGTGATATTACACTAAATATCCTTGCAGAAATAGTCACATTAAACCCTAGTTATTTATCTTCCCTTTTCAAAAAAGAAGTTGGAATTTCTTTAAATGAATATATTCAGCGTGCGAAAGTCGATGAGTCAAAAAAGTTAATGACATATACGAGACATTCTATATCCGAAATTTCTACATTACTAAATTTTCACGACCAAAGTCATTTTACAAAGGTATTTAAAAAACATACTGGTATTTCGCCTAAACAATTTAAAAATGGATGCAGTTATTAGTTATCCTTCGTTCCGTCAATAGATTTAATTTGTTGCTTTACATTCCTAATACATATACTTTATAAAGCGAAAACATTAATTGGTAGTACATTAATTGAAATAGATGAATGCTAAACATAATTCACATTCTTCATAACTCCTGATTATAATCCAAATTTGGAAGAATAGAGGCTTTTTTATATACAAATAATAAGCCTCAAGGAGTTGTTGACATGCATTTCATATTAAATATGTTAGGGATTTTTGTTGTAATATTAATCGTCTTCCTTTGTTCGCCTAATAAAAGAAAAATAAAATGGAGACCAATCGTTATTCTAATCATATTGGAGCTTTTTATTACGTGGTTTATGTTAGGCACCAAATTGGGCAGTATTATCATTAATAAAATTGCGTCATTTTTCAGTTGGCTACTATCGTGCGCGAATGAAGGTATTCGTTTTGCATTTCCTTCAGCTATGGAAAATCAAACAGTTGATTTCTTCTTTAGCGCCTTACTTCCTATCATTTTTGTTATCACTTTTTTTGATATCCTTTCCTATTTTGGAGTCTTAACTTGGATCATTGATAAAGTTGGTGCACTTATTTCTAAGATTTCTCGTTTACCAAAGTTAGAAAGTTTCTTTTCCATTCAAATGATGTTTTTAGGAAATACGGAAGCACTTGCGGTTGTTCGTGATCAATTATCTGTTTTAAAAGAAAATCGTTTGTTGACTTTTGGAATTATGAGTATGAGTAGTGTTAGCGGATCCATTCTTGGTGCTTATCTATCAATGGTTCCAGCAACATATATTTTCAGCGCTATTCCTTTAAACTGTATTAACGCATTAATTTTAGCGAATGTTTTAAATCCTATTGAAGTTACGAAAGAAGAAGATGTTGTTTATAAACCTTCAAAAAATGAAAAAAAAGATTTCTTTTCTACTATTTCAAACAGCATGTTAGTCGGAATGAATATGGTAATCGTTATTTTAGCTATGGTAATTGGATATGTAGCTTTAACAGCATGTTTAAATGGTATTTTAAGCTTTTTTGTAGCAGGTTTAACAATTCAAAAAATCTTCTCCATTATCTTTAGCCCCTTTGCTTTTTTACTCGGTTTAACAGGTAAAGATGCTATGTATGTAGCTGAATTAATGGGAATCAAAATCACAACGAATGAATTTGTTGCCATGATGGATTTAAAATCAAACTTAAAGTCTTTACAACCGCATACGATTGCTGTTGCAACTACATTTCTAGCCTCTTTTGCTAACTTTAGTACAGTAGGTATGATATACGGAACTTACAATTCATTATTTGGCGGAGAAAAATCATCAATAATCGGTAAAAATGTTTGGAAGCTTCTTGTTAGCGGAATGGCTGTTTCCTTGTTAAGTGCTATGCTCGTGGGGCTTTTTGTGTGGTAAATCAATACTTATAATAACGAAAGACACCTAAATGAAATTGGGTGTCTTTCGTTATTATTTCACTTTTTCTTTTATAATTTTTATCCCCGAATCTGTCCATTCCCACGAATCACATATTTTGTAGAAGTTAATGCAGGAAGCCCCATTGGTCCCCTTACGTGTAGCTTTTGCGTACTGATGCCAATTTCTGCGCCAAATCCGAATTCAGATCCATCCGTAAAACGAGTCGATGCATTATGATAAAGTGCTGCGGCATCAACGGATGTGAAAAACTTGCTGACGTTTTCCTCGTTTTCTGAAATAATCGCTTCAGAATGCATAGATCCATACGTATTTATGTGATGAATCGCTTCTTCTACTGTAGAAACGACTTTAACTGCTAGCGTGAGAGATAAAAACTCAGTTTCCCAATCCTCTTCTGAAGCGAATGCAATAGAAGAATCAATTGCCAATGCTTTCTTATCACCACGTAGCTCCACGCCTCTTTCCTTCAATAAAGAAAACAGTTCGCTACCAAATTGCTGCGCCCACTTTTCATGAAGTATAATCGTTTCAATTGCATTACATACAGATGGACGCTGCGTTTTTGCATTTATAATAATATTAAATGCCATTTGTTTATCCGCTGTTTCATCAATGAAAATATGACAATTTCCCGCACCTGTTTCAAGTACTGGAACAGACGCTTCTCTTACTACAGTATCGATTAATTGCTTGCCACCTCTTGGGATAAGAACATCCAAGTAGTCATTTAATGTAAATAACTGCTTCGCGCTATCTCGCGTCGTATCTTCTATGAGCTGTACACTTTCTTGAGGCAAGCTCGTTTGTTTGAGCGCTCGGTGAATTACAGCAACGATCGCTTTATTAGAATGGATAGCGGAAGAACTACCACGCAATATGACTGCATTTCCTGTTTTCAAACAAATTGTAGCAGCATCTACTGTCACATTCGGCCTTGCCTCGTAAATCATCCCGACAACACCAAGTGGTACTCGCATCTCCTGAATAGATAGTCCATTTGGTCTTTCCCATGCACTTACACATTCCCCAACAGGATCACGTAAATCAATTAGCTGCTTAATTCCCTCAGTCATATCAATGATACGTTGTTCATTCAGCATAAGACGATCAAGGAGTGACTCAGAAAATCCTTTTGCCTTACCTTCTTCAATATCCCGTTTGTTTTCCTCTACAATATAAGCTGTTTCTACTATCAACTGATCAGCAATTGCGGTAAGTGCTTCATTTTTTTGATTTGTAGATGTAAGCACAAGTTCTCTAGCAACTTCTTTCGCTTTTTTCCCCTTTGCCAACACTTCATTCATTTTTATTTCCTCCTTTTTAAAGGTTAATCAGTATATTATTTGAGAACCATTTAACACGAGTATCTAAAACTTACCTGCCCATTCAAATTTGCGTGCTCTCTTTTCTTAAAATGAAACCCAATGATCTCTATGGATGACTTCATAATTATGCCTTTCGCCTCTTGCTTGAATATCTTGGCTTTGCATACCTTTTAAATTCCTTAGTTCCTCCGCGCTATATGTGCATTGTCCTTTTCCTATTACGCGCCCTTGTTGCGTAATTACTTCCACGACTTCACCCACTTGGAAAAATCCTGACACATTTGTAACACCAGCAGGAAGAAGGCTCTTTCCATGTTGAATGATAGCAGTAGCTGCCCCGGCATCTACTTCAATTTGACCGCTAACAAGCGAATGCAAGGCGATCCATTGCTTGTTCATTTTAATTACTTTTTGAGGAGCATTACCGATATACGTTCCATCACCTTTGCCCTTCAAAACATCTAAAAACTTTTCCTGTCCACGTCCTGTTCCGATAAATACACTCACTCCAAGAGATAGTGCCGTCTTTGCAGCATCGATTTTTGATTTCATACCGCCAGTCCCAAGTTTTGAACCAGCATCTCCAGCAAGAGAAGCGATTTCTTCCGTAACTTCAGGAAGAAAATAATATTTTTTCGCATCCGTATTTTTTTGAGGATTTTTGTCATATAAACCGTTCACATCCGTAAAAATCATAAGCATATCTGCCGACACAAGTCCGCTTACTAAAGCTGACAGCATATCATTATCACCGAACGTCAGCTCCTCTAAAGAAATGGAATCATTTTCATTGATGATAGGAAGAGCGGAACGGTTTAGTAGCTCTCCTAAAGTAGCGTACGCGTTACTGTATTGTTCTTTTCTAGAAAAATCACTTCTCGTTAATAAAAGTTGTGCAGTAACAATATCATATTTACGGAACTCCTCTGTGTACGCCTGCATTAATAAACTTTGTCCGACAGCTGCTGCAGCCTGTTTCCCTTTAGTTGTCACTGGTCTGCTAGGATACCCAAGAGCAGAAAAACCTGCTGCGACGGCTCCAGATGTAATTAACAAAACTTCATGCCCTTCCTGTTTCAGTCGTGCCAATGCGGCAACGTGATCTGAAAGTTGTTCTTTAGAAATGCCTCCATGACTATCTGCCAAGGAACTACTCCCTATCTTTACAACAATTCGTTGTTTTTTCACTTTTGTAACCCCCAAGTCTAAAATCAAAGTTTTTATACATTACACTTCTATTCATTCAGTTTGCAGCTATATTTATTCTCATCCATGCTGCCCTGTAGTATGAAAGAGCAAAATAAAAATGACCGCTTCGCCCTTAATAAAATAATAAGGACGAAACGGTCACTGTTCCGCGGTACCACCTTGATTGATATACATAGATATCCACTTGACGCCTATAACGCAGGCGAACGCCTAAACTTTCATTTAAGACTCAGGGATAGGTTCGATACATTCTATACGAGGAATCTTTCAGCCGGTGAATTCCACTCTCTTTCGTAAGAAGACATATGTACTAATTCCCTTCAACGATTTTCGATCTGATTTTTTTATATTATGCGATATAGTTCGATTCGGTGTCAAGAGGTGTTTTTAAAAATAAATAGAGCCGCAAGTTACTTGTATGAAATTATCGCCCTACTGAATGAAAATAAAAATTGATATAAGTTTAACTCATATTCATAAGCATAAAACCTTAAATTATAGTGTATATATTTACATAATGTCGAATATAATTAATTTTTATCTTTTAGTGTTGCAAAAAGGAATATATTCTCTTAGAATGTTTCTTTATATTGCACAGGGATGTTATTCTTATTCTAAGATAATAATATCAAACCGATATAATTAATTATAAAAGGAGCAAGATCGAGTTATTATGAACAAACAAATTGGATTCATCGGATGCGGAAATATGGGGATGGCTATAATTGGCGGTATGATAAACAATAATATAGTATCTTCAAATAAAATCATGTGTTCAGATTTGAACACTATGAATTTAAAAAATGCTAGTGAAAAATACGGGATAACTACAACTACTGACAACAATGAAGTAGCTAAAAATGCTGATATTTTAATTTTATCAATCAAACCAGACTTATACTCCTCCGTAATTAATGAAATAAAAGAAGTAATCAAAAACGACGTTATCGTCGTAACAATCGCTGCAGGGAAAAGCATTAATAGTACTGAAGATGCCTTTGATAAAAAATTAAAGGTTGTGAGAGTAATGCCTAATACTCCTGCTCTTGTTGGAGAAGGAATGTCTGCTTTATGCCCTAACGAAATGGTTACAGAAAAAGATTTAGAAGATGTACTAAACATTTTCAATAGTTTTGGTCAAACAGAGATCGTAAGCGAAAAATTAATGGATGTTGTAACATCTGTAAGTGGTTCTTCGCCAGCATACGTATATATGATTATAGAAGCGATGGCAGATGCTGCTGTACTAGATGGTATGCCAAGAAATCAAGCATATAAATTCGCAGCTCAAGCTGTGTTAGGTTCTGCAAAAATGGTATTGGAAACAGGAATACATCCAGGTGCATTGAAAGATATGGTTTGTTCCCCAGGCGGAACGACAATAGAGGCTGTAGCAACATTAGAAGAAAAAGGCTTGCGAACAGCCATCATTTCAGCTATGCAACGTTGCACGCAAAAGTCTATTGAATTATCTAATCAAACTAAAAAGTAAACACTAATTACAAACTGTTTTTGACTATATACACATGTAGTTTACATACCCCTATTTTCGCCAAAAGATAAACGGACAAATTCATAAATGATTGAGTTTGCCCGTTTTGTTTTTATTATATTAAAATAATTATATTCAAATCCTCTTTTTGGCTTCTATTTCTATACCTTCTGAATGTTATGTTTTCCATTCATTCACTTTTATACACACCTAACTATGACTGAGTAATTTTATTAGATACAAGTAATTTTTCAATACATATCGGTAACATATCGAATAGCGTTTCAAATGCGTAATTTACGTCTAGACGCTCTGTCCATTGATGTGCATCTTTTCCTACCGGCCCCATATTTAATACTGGAACGTCAAACTCTTCTAATTCCTGAAGTGGAATTGAATAGCCTTTATCCCATAATGGCATATTGTCTACAAGAGAACTCATTGAATCCAATGGGTTCTGTAAGCCCACATAGCTTAAATCTGAAATTCCTCCAAAATAATTTTGATTTTCAAATGTAATGCTATGATTGTATTGAGCATACTTTTCCATTTCTACAACTACCTCTTTAATGAAAGGATTGTTGCGTGAACTCACAGCTGGATAGTACGGCGGAGCGAAGAAAAGTACAATCATCGGCGCTTTTTCTTTACATAATATAGCTAATTTATCAACTAAATCGATTGTTACTGCACGATCATCTTTATCTTCTCTATTTTTTATAATATTAGATTGAATATCATTTATTGTCTCTTTTCCATGTTGTTCAATTGCATACGCGATAAGCTCTTCATACGTTAATACATTTACTTTAAGATTAGGAGGTATGAACGGATTATATTTAGAAAAACGATATGCTTGCTTCTCGTAAGACTCTTCGATTTTCTCTGCTACTTTCGTTACTTTTTGACGCAGCAACGAAACGACATCTGTCATCGATTTTTCTAGTAAAAACAAATTAAATAGTGTGACTGCACGATGCGGAATTTGTACAGAATAGTCCTCTTTTAAGTCTCTTTGAAGCAAGTTAGTTGGTGGAGGACTCGCTTCACCATCTACAATATCACAAAGGTCCGTATTCAACTCTAATTCTGCTGTTAATAATGCAGCCATATAACTCCCATTTAAGCCTGCAAAAGGTTCACCTACATGTGTCTCTTTTCCATAGCAAAGGAAACCAGGTAACACCTTCCCAATAGAACCAGTATAAATATACTTATTTTGGTCCCCAGGATGCCTTGAAAACATAGGCTCTGAATTTAGAACCGTTTTAAATTCTAAATCATGTTCTCTTGCTAAATCTAATAATCTCGGAACAGCTGCTCTCATCCCTACGGAGTTCACTTCTTCATCTGGAACAGCTAATAAAAGAACATTCCCATCAAATCTTCCTTCACAAGCTTGCTCAACCATTGCCATTTGTAAAGCTAGACCACATTTCATATCCATTGTCCCTCTACCAAATAGCCAATCTCCCTGTTCTATATCTTCACGTACATGATCTGGTAGTTCATCTTTATGAGAGTAAAACATAGATGTTAACTTTTTAGGATGAAATGCATCTTCTTTCCACACTCCATAATCTTGTACATCTACAACATCAAAATGACTAACAAGAATTACAGTATTTTTCGTACTATCACTTTTCTTTACTAGGGCGGTAACAAAATATCGTCCATCCCCCGTCGGATTTTTTTGCAAATGATGCGGATTTTGTTTGAAATACTGTAAGTCAGATAATTGTTCTACAACAAAGTCTGGTAATATAACTTCAGCTTCTGAACCTGTAATACTAGGAATTTCAACAAGATTGCTTAATAACTGAATCAATTGTTCTTTTGATTGCCACTTTGACATAGTAACCCCCCTATTTTTCCGCATTATGAAAATCAATTCCAATATATGAATAAAAAATAACGACAGTTATCAAAATTATAATTCTGATGTACTGCCGATTTTTATTGAAATTTCATGAGCTGCTTCTTTTACCTTACTAATAAGAAAAGATAGTCGATCATCATTAATACGATGACTAATTAACCCAACACTTAATGCTCCTACTACTTTATGATTGAATCCGATAATAGGTGCAGCTACTGAAGCTGTCCCTTCTGTTTTTTCACCATAACTTACAGCATATCCTTCATTTTCTATTTGTTTTATTTGATTAAGAAGAATTTGCTTTTGTTCTGGTAAAGAAGAAAGTAATTGTTCTACAATGTATTCCATTTCATTCGTTTTCATATTGGCAAGCATCGTTTTATTTGCGGCGCCAATCGAAAGTGGAATCTGTTCCCCTAAGTTATCGATAACCCGAATTTTTAAAGGGCTATCAATTCTTTCAATAATAATAGAATGAGTTCCATTTGGAATGTTCAAATAGACACTTTCTTCCACTTCAGCGGCCAATCGCTTCATCACTTCCCTTGCAACAGATCTATAGTCTACCTTCTCCAATTGACGTAATCCTATTTCCATCCACATTGGCCCAATCTTGTACTGCTTTGTTTCTGAAATTTGTGTAACTAACCCATGCTCCATTAGAGAATTAAGTAATCTATGTACTGTACTAACCGGAAGATGTGTTCCATCAGCTATATCAGAAATAGCCCAATACTCTTTTTCATTTGTAGAATTTAATAGCTTAATAATACTTATCGCTCGATCAATGGACTGTACCATAATTCGCCTCAACTTTACTTGTAGTATGTTTAGCCTAATTAACTATCAATTTATCAAAAATTCAAACTGAAATCAATCAATTTATTTAATTTTCAAAATAAACAAAAGATACGCTATCAACATTTTGAAAACGCAAACAAAAAAATATTGACTTTTCTTTTTAATTATCTGAAAATTAGAACAATATTTCACATCACGGAATACATTCCATAATACGGAAAAAAATCAATTTTCATACTACCAATTTTGAAAGTGAGGAAAACAATGACGCAAGTAAACAATACAAACAATGAATTAAAGCGCACAATGAAAAGTAGACATTTATTCATGATTGCACTCGGTGGTGTGATTGGAACGGGGTTATTTAACGGATCTGGTTTTATTATAAGTAAAGCTGGACCTGGCGGATCCGTACTTGCCTTTATGGCCGGTGGATTATTAATGTATCTCGTTATGCTATGTCTTGGTGAGCTTGCTGTAGCCATGCCTGTTTCAGGTTCTTTCCAGGAATATGCCACCAAGTTCATTAATCCTGCAACTGGGTTTACAATCGGATGGTTGTATTGGTTAAGCTGGGCGAATACGACCGGTCTTGAATTTACAACTGCCGGAATTACGATGCAGCGCTGGTTTCCTGATATTCCTGTCTGGGTTTGGTGTTTAATATTTGGTGTTACCATATTCACTATAAACGCATTATCTGCTCGTAGTTATGCAGAAACAGAGTTTTGGTTTTCAAGCATTAAAGTATCTGCCATTATCGCTTTCATTATTCTTGGCGGCGCCGCTATGTTCGGTTTTATTGATTTAAAAGGAAACGAACCAGCCCCGCTATTTTCAAATTTCATAAATCACGGTGGTTTATTCCCAAATGGACTTGCCGCTATCCTATTAACAATGGTTACAGTCAATTATTCCTTCCAAGGTACAGAACTTGTCGGAATCGCAGCTGGTGAAAGTGAAGATCCAGCAAAGACTTTGCCTCGTTCTATTAGAAATATTATATGGCGCACGATGTTTTTCTTCGTTTTAGCAATTTTTGTTCTCGTAGCTTTAATTCCTTGGGAAGAAGCAGGATTAACAAAGAGCCCATTCGTTGCTGTTTTTGATAATATCGGTATTCCGTATGCAGCTGATATTATGAACTTTGTTATTCTTACCGCTGTTCTTTCTGTCGCAAACTCAGGACTGTACGCCGCAACTCGCATGCTTTGGTCATTATCAAAAAATGAAATGGCGCCAGCCTTTTTAAAGAAATTATCATCACGAGGAATACCACTAAACGCTTTAATCTTGACGATAGCTATTTCTGCTTTTTCTCTTTTGACAAGCGTGGTAGCTGCTGAAACGGTTTATTTATGGCTTATTTCAATTTCTGGAGTCATTACAATCATTGTTTGGATGTCAATTTGTGTTTCTCAATTCTTTTTCCGTAAACGCTATTTAGCTGAAGGTGGAAAATTAGAAGACTTAAAATTCAAAACTCCACTTTATCCACTTGTACCCATTCTTGGTTTTGGATTGTATGGCATTATATTAGTAAGTCTTATCTTTATCCCCGATCAAAGACTAGGAATCTACTGTACTGTACCATTTATCATCTTTTGCTACACTTACTATCACTTTAAGATTAAGAAAAAAATCACCAGTAGCACTCATAAAGAAGGTAAAATTAGCGAACCTTTGTAGTACTGTACGATACAGAGAAGACCGCGCATGGATTTCACCTCATGTGCGGTCTTTTATCATTCCTTCATTCATTTTCTCAGGAACAATTCCCCTATTTCTTCTATACTATTGAAATGATTATTTATAGCACTTCGTGTTTTGAATTGTTCAGGAGGTTTTTGCGTTCAAGTGTTATCCTCAAACGGGTCAGTATTGCTACACTCCTTTCCTTTACTTTGGTTTCAAAGATGATGTCGGTATAATTAATGTAGGAAATGCTGTTAGCAATTATTATTTTTTTATTGTTCATAAGTTGATGCTTTTCCTTACTATTACCACTTTGTTTTGATATATTAAATTTATACTACGTCACATTAAAAATTTTAAAATAGACAGGAGTTATATAAGATGATCAAAGGATTCGGAGGAATATTTTGGAGAACTAAAAATATTGATGTTATAAAAAAATGGTACAGCGAAGTATTGAAGATTGAAATAGAAAATTGGAATGGGACTGTGATTAAACCCGAATCAGGAACTGAGACTATCTTTTCTTTCTTCAATGAAGATGACAATTATTTTCCAACAGAACAACAAGTGATGTTAAATTTCCAAGTACATAATCTACATGAGACTATTCACCATCTTGAACAAATTGGTATACCTCTTGAAAAGAAAGAAGAGGTTAGTGAATTTGGAAAGTTTATTTGGATTAAAGATCCTGAAGGACGACTCATCGAGCTTTGGGAGAAATAGTCGATTGTAATCATTCGCTATTAAGATAACGGATAATTTTGTTCAGCCGATGTCTTCGGCTATCCATAATAGATTCCTGTTGCAAATTTGTAGCAGGCTCTATTTTCACTTCATCATTTTCATTTAAACGAGAATCAATTATCCTTAACGACATTTCCTAATCCTTCGTAATTACAATTTGAAATCCCCTCCTCATCAATCATCTACTATTTAAACAAAAACTCCCCTTAAATCAAAAATGATTAAGGGGAGTTTTTCATATGCGATGAAGTTATAGTTCAGATTTCACTCGAACAGAAACATTATTTTTAATTATATTTTTGACATCTTTAAAGCTAACAAAATTGTTACTTTTCTCATCCCAAAGACGGAAACGTAGTGATTGTAAGCTTGTAGCAAGCGTAATCGTTGGTACATTTTTTAACGGAAGCGTATTATTATGTGCCTCTTCTAGTTTATAGTTAGGTACTCTTGGGCTTAAATGGTGAACATGATGGAATCCAATATTACCAGTTAAGAATTGCAAAATTTTTGGAAGCTTATAAAAAGAACTTCCTTCCACTGCCGCTTTCACATATTCCCAATCTTTATCCTCTTCAAAATAAGAATCCTCAAATGTGTGCTGTACGTAAAACAGCCAAATACCTATTGAGCCTGCTATTAAGAATATAGTACCATGTACGAAAAGGAACGATTGCCATCCGATTGCCCAGCAAAGTACCCCTATTAAAGCAACGATTAATATATTCGTCAAATAAGTATTCATACGTTCTTTCTGTCTTGCACCTTTTCGGTTAAATCTATTTTTAAGCAAGAAAACATAAATCGGACCTAATCCAAACATAACGAATGGATTGCGATATAAACGATATGCTAAACGAAGTCTAAATGGTGCAGCTACATATTCATCAACTGTAAGCGTCCAAATATCCCCTGTACCCCTCTTATCCAAATTACCACTCGTAGCGTGGTGAATAGAATGCTCATGCCCCCATTGATCAAATGGGAATAAAGTTAAAACACCCATACATGTTCCAACTATTCTATTTGCACGTCGACTTTTAAAAAAGGAATAATGGGTGCAATCATGAAAAATAATGAAAATTCGTGTCATAAATCCAGCGGCTAACAGAGATGGAACTAATGTTAACCAATAAGAAACTGACAAACTTTTATAAGCAAGGTACCATAAAATAATAAATGGAACTATTGTGTTGATAAGTTGCCAAACACTTTTTTTAATCGTTGATTTTTCAAAAGGAGCAACTTGTTTTTTTAAATTTTTAGTATTTTGTAAGGTCATTTTTCTAATTCCTTTCCTGTATGTTGCTAATTCATATTATAGCATACTATTAGTATCAGGTGTTATGTGTAGATATAATAAATATTTTATACAATGAAAATCTCTTTTTTCTTACTCATTTCTTACAAATTTCTTACGTCCAAAATAGCTTCTATAATAAGAAAGAAGGAGCATTTGTGCCGAGAATTCGAGTTTTTTTCCAATAAATACATAAAAAAAACACAGTGCTTTTTCACATCTGTGTTTCTTATTTTCATTCCAATGAAAACCAAGTAAATTTAGGATTTATACTTTTTTGATAAAAATAAGAATTACATACATGCTATACTATATAATCTATGGGTTTACCATATTACTCACTATTTTCATTTTTACAAACTAAAAGTGGTTCGTACATCATTATAGCGTGATTCTCCGTTACATATTGATCTTCTATAAACTGCTTCTGTTGATTATATACTCTGCGTTGAATCACATTATGTCGTATATAACCACCCCAGTATGCAGGCTGAATGGCGTGTTCTTTTTCATAAACTTCATATTGATAAAGTTGCGGATACATTGTTCTCCATTCACCAACTAAATATTTCTCTGTCATATAAAGGTGAAGTTGATATGGTTGATCCGTGTCATTTTTAATTTGCAAATCCAAATAATTATAAAAGCACGTCGCTCCACTTCCAAACGGCTGCGTTCGCCTGGAATCAGGAAAGACATCAAAGCTATGACGATATCGCTCCGTTACTGTCAGCGGTGTATGTAAAGTCATCCAATATATTAAATTTGAAAGCTGACAAAGGCCTCCTCCAATACCTGTTTGAAAAGATCCGTAGTGTAAAACCATACCTTCTACATACCCTTTTTTCCTCGTAGGCTTACCTATTAAACGCCAGTAAGAAAATGTTTCTCCCGGTCTAATGACGATACCATTAAGTTTTTTAATAGCAATTTTTAAATTAACAACCTTATTGTTTTGATACCACATATCTACATCCTTGAGCTTCCGAAGTAGTATTGTTCGGTGCTGAATTGCTGTACATGGCAGCTGTTCTTGTTGGAACCTTTTTGCATATGTTTTTCCGTCTACTAACCACTGAATGTACCTCTTTGTAGAGTAATACCATGTCCCTACTATAATGCGATACTTAGACCGCTGCTTAGGACGTAATTTCACTATATTCATTTTATTCCCTCTCTCTTTCATATGCTGCCATTTCCGTTATTACCCCGACAATTGGTTTCCATATTCACCTGCACAGCATTGAAATACTAATTGGTGCATTCTCTTTTTCTTCAAATAAATTCTAATATACCTCTATTTCAATAAATTGCACTTTTCTTAGTTGCATAATCATTTTTTTCAATAAATAAAGAGTAAATGTACTCTAGTGAAGATTTTATTTTTTGGATTTCTTTATAATTGTGTGAAACTGCGTCGCAATACGATAAATTGAAATAAACACATTATAAATATAACGGATAATTTTAAACAAATAATAATGAAAATTAAAGGAATTCTAAAGTATTAATATATTTTCTGTAAATATTGAGTGATCATACATTACTTATTAAAACTTTACTATATGTATCAATTCTCTATTCTACAAACGAACTTCTTTATTTTAAGAGAAGCATTTTTTTCCTTTCTTGTTTTTATAAGTCTCTTCTGGAAAACTTTGCGGCAGAATCCAAACATCACTATTTACAGGACAAAACACAAAAATATTGCCAACCAGTTCGCTTAGCAAGGTTAGCTAGTTGGCAATTTTTTAACGAGAATGCTTTACAAATAATTGAATTGCTTCTTCCGGTACATAGAACTTCCCATTACTCTCTACAATAATACTTCCTAATTCATACTCTTTATCATTAATACGAATTATATTTTTATTAACACTTAATTGAGCTTCCACTTTATTATGATTTACTACGAGCACTGGGTTTGCTACATCGGTTTTGTCGATTGATACAGTGGCACCAATTCTCTTAAAGGCTTGTTCACTCTCTAAAAATATTTTATTTGTTACTTCTTCTAAGTTAAAGCCCATTGCTTTCGCCATCGTCTTCGCAATGTCTATATTTTGGATTAAGCCTTCTGGTTTTTGTGGTCCATAAGAGTATAAGAATACATCCTCACCTGTATGTCCTCCTGTCGTAAAGCCAATATTTGCACGATTAGCCAATAACGTAGTAAGGATTCGACCTACATCCATTTTCTTTTTTGCCGCTTTTAATTTTTCTTTTTCATCATGAGTTAGATTGTCCAAACCGTATAGTTTAGCTACACCTTCTACATTTGATAAATCAGATTTCATTTTATTTGTAGTCCCTTCAAGTGTCATTTTCGCCTTTTTCAATGGGGCAATGTATGCAGATACAGGTTTAGTATTATATCCCTTTGTCGTATTCCTATTGCCAATAGAGATACCACTGTTGCCATGGTCAGCTACAGCAATGAGCATCGTATTACCGTCTTTCTTCGCAAATTTTAATGCTTCTGCAACCGCATTATCAAATGCCAATACATCACTAATAATCCCAATTGGATCATTCGCATGGGCTGCCCAATCTGGCTTACTTCCTTCTACAAATAAAAAGAAGCCATCTTTATCTTTTGATAATGTTTGAATTGCTTTTTCCGTCATTTGAGAAAGTGTTGGTTGCTCTGGATTTGTTACTTCACGATCCATATCGAACGCAAGGGCATTATGTGAGAAAGAGCCCCAAATTTTATCAGATTTAGAGTTCAATAATGCATCTTTTGTTTCAACTAAGTCGTATCCTTTATCTTGAATCACTTTAACTAAATCTTCACCATCTTTACGGATTCCATTTCTTTTCACAGGCTGTAGTGCTGCTTTTCCCCCGCCTAATACGACATCTATATTTTGATACACTTGCTGCTTCGCAATTATGTCAAAATGCTTGCGGTTAGCATGATGGGCAGAGAACCCAGCAGGAGTAGCATGTTGAATTTCAGATGTAGCAACAATTCCAGTTGCGCGACCAGAGCGCTTTGCACCTTCTAGAACGTTCGCAACTGGCCGCAGCTTCTCCTCTTCTTTAATTGGTTTTAAGCTAGGTGAATTCACAATTGATGGCAATACACCTACATATCCTGAATTTGATTTATTCCCTGTTGCTAAAGCTGTAGCTGCTGGGGCTGAGTCTGTAATAGCGGATTCTGCTGAATATGTGCGAACACCTCCCGTTATGATTTCATCTAATGCAAGCGGTGCCCCTTTATACAAGCGAGCTAACGTTGTTGCTGAAGAGCTCGTTCCATCCATAACCATCATAATTATATTTTTGGGTTGATGTCCCGCCTCTTTTGTCTCAGCTTTAACCTCATTATCGTTCATCAAGATTCCTGTACCTAATAAACTTAGTACTACCGTTCCCACTAATGTTAGTCCCATCATCTTTTTAAGATTCATCATTCTTGTTCCTCCATAAGCTGTTTTCGACATCCTCAATGTAACAATTCGTATGTAAATAGGGTTTCGACTTTTTATTAAGTGTACGCAAGTATATTTTCTTTTATATTATTAGTCCCCCATTGTCACAAAACTAACAATAACTAGTTTCCTAGAAACGATATAAATCGAATAAAATGCACAACGAAGGTAATAATCACTTATTACAACTGATTTTACCGAAACTGGATCTATTTCATGAACCAATTGATTTTTTATGAAAATACAAAACTTCAATAAAAATAAATATAACGATATTATATATTTACATTCTCGTCTTCAATTTATTAATCCAATAGTTGTAATTCATTAAATTCAAAAATTGACATACAATAACGCCATCCTTTCCTATAGTTTCCACAGAAAGAATGGCGCATCTTTTCATTAAAATTAGCATTTAAATCAAACTTGATAATATCGCTTTTGTACGATTTTCCGTTATTTCATAAAAAACTTCTAATCCTTTCCGAGTACCTGTAATGATTTTAGCAGCTCTTAGTTTGAATAAATGTCGACTAATTGTACTTTGAGGCATTTGTAAATTTCCATACATTGTTGTTGCATTAGTAGGGCCTTTTTTTCGCATTATTTCTACTAAGGATAGACGGATAGGATGCGCCAATACCTTTAATACTTCAGTGATTTCTTCATACATTTCTTTCATATTTCTTCCTCACCTTTTATATAAATATAAACATTAATGATATCCATATATATAATTCGAAATGATATACGATTTTGTGTAAATTTACTTTTGATCAGAAATGAGCTGCAGGCCACCATAGTTGTCATAGTGCCTTTTCATAGTGCTTTACCATGATTTTTTTCTTCTTTATATATATTCGAAGGGATAAATAATTTTATGTGGGTCAAAATATTTTTTTATAAATAGCTAAAATACACTACTGATTTTCTAAATCACAGGGGGAATTCACTATAAAGATATATTTTTTTGGAGGCATTATAAAATTTCAACTTGCTAACGATGAGATGCTGCCAACAAAAAGCGTTTTTCGTACGCTACACGATCTTTTATATAAAAAAAGCCGATTTCCTGTAATGGATAATCGGCCATGTTACTATTCATTTAGTTGAAGAAACCTTAAAAATACAATCACCTTAATTGTTATCTATAAAACAATTCGTTTCTCAGTTTCTGAATCGAAATAATGAACTTTGTCCATGTTCAAAACTAGATCTATATTTGATTGACTTTGCATATCAACTGAAGCCTCAACACGTGCAACAAAAGATTGTCCATTTAAGTTGGAGTATAAATATGTTTCTGCTCCCATTAATTCTGCTACATCAATAGATACCGTTACTTTTGCATTATATGGTAAAGTCTCGATTGCTTTTCCATAATAAAAGTCTTCTGGACGTATTCCTATTATGATTTCTTTATTCGCATATCCGTTATCTCGCAAGCCTTTCATCTTCTCTTCTGGCACTTCAAGTTTCCATTTATCAACCATAACTGCAGTATCTGTTAATACGCCTTTGAAAAAATTCATTCCAGGAGAACCAATGAATCCTCCGACAAACACATTCTCAGGATTTTCATATACTTCTGTCGGTGTACCTACTTGTTGTATAATCCCATCTTTGAGCACAACAAGGCGAGTCGCCATCGTCATAGCTTCTATTTGATCGTGTGTTACATACACAGTTGTTGTTTGTAGCTGCTTGTGTAGTTTCGTAATCTCAGCACGCATTTGAACACGTAACTTCGCATCTAAGTTTGATAAAGGCTCGTCCATTAAAAATACCTTTGCATTTCGAACAATCGCTCGGCCCAAGGCAACACGCTGACGCTGTCCACCTGAAAGTGCTTTTGGCTTTCGACTTAAATACTGCTCAAGCCCAAGAATTTTTGCTGCACGTTGCACACGCTGGTCAATTTCTTCTTTGCTATATTTTCGTAGTTTTAATCCAAATGCCATGTTTTCATAAACACTCATATGCGGATACAGCGCATAGTTTTGAAATACCATTGCAATATCTCTATCTTTCGGTGTAATATCATTTACACGTTTTCCGTCGATATAAAAGTCGCCATCTGAAATCTCTTCAAGTCCTGCAATCATACGTAATGTTGTAGATTTCCCACACCCTGAAGGGCCAACCAAAACGATAAATTCTCCATCATTTACTTCTAGGTTCAAATCTTTTACGATTGTCACATCATGATTATATTTTTTGTAAATGTTTTTGAATGATAGTTGAGCCATAGTATCCTCCTAGAAATTGAGTTGTATTTATTTGTTGTTTTTAAAACATTCAGGAAACAGTTTATAAAACCTTCGAAATATCCTTCATACTATCTAAAATATAATCCGCTTTTCCTTCTAAATCTTCTTTTTTGCTCGCACCCGATAAAACGCCCACTACTTTAATGTTGCTATTTCTTGCAAATGTAACATCTGTTAATGTATCACCTACCATAAGCACATCATCTTCAGTTAGTGAAAATTTTTCTTTAAACATATGATAAAAGTCACTTTCAGGTTTTGTCCTATTCACACCATCATCCGCACCTAAAAAATCTACGTAATCATATAACTCAGTCGTCTTCAGAGAATGAATAGCTGCATCAACATCATCTGCCGTAACAACCCCAATAATAAATTCGTTGTCTTTTAGATATCGTAACGTTTCCTTTGCACCTTCTACTTCTGTAAATATAAGGTCATCTGCTGTAGAGTACTTTTTGAATAAAAGACATACATTATGAATGAAATTATCTTTAACTACATGTCGGTTTTCTAATAACGAATACCATGCAGCCGCAATAAAGTAATTTGTGCGACAAGCTAGTAAACTTGTACTCTCAAAATCGTTATCATTCATGCCGATAATCGTTAAGTAATCATCTCGTTTACTTTTTTCATTTGGATATGTTTGAAAAATATCATCTAACACACGATGCACAATTTTGTACCAAACTGAATCTAACTGTATTAATGTTCCATCTTTATCAAAAATAATCGCTTTATTCACCTTTTATTCCCCCTATAACTTCATCCCATGTTTTCATATTTTTATTCTCAACTTTATTATGAATAGGATTAATAAACGCTACTAATTCGTCCTCTTCCCATCCTTCAACCCTAGCATACGCCCCTTCATTTAATGAAAATTCAAAAGTTACGTCGCTGCCAGGTTTTTGTTCAATTATTTGCCCATTTATTATTAGTCTCCACTCACACGGTTTGTCAGTAGAAATGTTGTAAATAATATTTCCTTTAGCCTCATCACCGACATAAATCGTTTTACCTTCGTTTTGAATGTCTATCGCTATTTTTCTAAATCGAGAGAAATAAACTCGTCCCTTTTTGATCGCAGATTTTAAGTTTTTAATAGATAAACCATTACATAATACATATGTTCCTGGATCACCGTAAATGGATGGGTCTTTTGATCCTGGGAATGTTTTTGACGGATGTAAATGAGAATCACTTCCTCCTATTCCCCAGATTTTAATACCATTTGACCACATTTGATCGAAACAACGCAAAGCTTCTAAAGTAGATGATTTACTTTTTTTATAAGTTGGATCACACATAATTTCCATTGTATGAACATTTTCTAAGTTAATATTAATTTGGTTCGCCCAAGGCTTCATAAATGGATGATTTACACTTAATACATAGCCTTTTTCTTTCATGAGTGAAAATAGTGCATTCATTTTTTCGACGCTAAATGATTCATCTACATACTCTGTAAAATCAACGAATTCTCTTATACCAAATATGTTGTAATGACCGAGAGGAGTTGTAAGTTCCATAGATGGTATAATTAATGTGTTTCCTTTTTCATAAGATGGCATAATAATATTGTGCTCCGTCGCATATAAAAAATCTAATTCTTGTTTTTCACATACTTGCATTCCAAGTTCATCATCTATCTCGCCGTCTGTTAAATCTGTATGTTCATGAAAATCCCCTTTGTACCAGCGATGTTCTTCATTTACTACCTTATTAAAACGGTCTTCATCGATAAAAACATTTCCCTTACAAAAGTGCTCTCTATTATACTTTCGTTCCAAATAATCATTCACTTCTATTTTTACTGTATAGTCAACTTTTTCTCCGGTAAACTTTACTACTTTCTTTGCACAATGAGGGATATATATGACTTCTAATTCCCAAGTACCTGGTTGTATTTCTCCTCCAATACAACCAGCAGAGCAAAACATGGAATCCTTCGAAACGACTAGTTTTTCAGTTACAATTGGAGTTTGATATTGTATACGTACATAACCGTTAGGATTTCTTACGATTAATAAAAGTGGAATTTTCCGGCTATCTCCTTGATCAATCGTTAATGTGAAATTTATAATATCAGTTTCATCCATTTGGAAACAATGTTTGTTTTTTATGAATGGGGAAAGTGTTATCGTACTTGTTATTTCGATCATTGTTTTCACACCTTTTCAAGTGAATTTTAGAGACACTTCCTTCGCTCAGAAGCACCTCATGTTCATACTACAAACCGGTTTACTTCTTCTTTTTCAGAACTTTATCTAATTCTTCTTGCGCAACTTTAGCTGCTTCATCTAACGCTTTCTTTGCTGGAACTCCTTCAATCTCTACTTTATCTTTCGCTACATTTAAAGCGTCATTAATTTTTCCGCCCGTTGGATCTACAAATGGTCCCACTCCATTATTGTTAGCTTGCTCTACTGGGATTAATGCTTGTGGTTGTTTTTTTACAAATTCAGCATATGGGCCGTAATCTGTTACATTATTACGAACAGGGATATAACCTGTAGCCATGGACCATTCAGCCGTTTTCTCAGTGCTTGTCGCAAATTTCATAAAGTCATATGCGCCTTTTGCTACTTCTGGATCAATATTTCTCGTTAATGTGAATAAATATGTTTCTAGTTTTGGCGCTGGTTTATTATTACCCCAAGCAGGCTGAGGTAATGCTTCAAATGTGTTAAGGCGTTCTTCTTCCGTCATTCCTTTTCCTAATGATTTAAAAACAAATCCTTGATCACCAGATGAGCCTGTAAATCCTAACGTTCTACCTTCAACTAAATCAATTACAGTTTTATCCCAATATTCCCATCCAGTACCACCTGAATGTATTTTCATAATTTTATCTTCATGTAGCCATGTACGGAATTTCTCCCATACCGAAACCCAAGTGTCATCGTTAATTAATACTTTTTTACCATCTTCGCTTAATACGTTTCCACCGGCACTGCGAACCGCATCAATTAAATTTGACGTCCCCCACATCGGCATCCAGCCCGCATATGTCACATTTCCATTTTCACCACGTTTTGCGACTGTTTTTGCTACCTTTTCTACACCTTCCCACGTCTTTAAATCATCTTTTGTAAAGCCATTCTCCGCTAATGCTTTTTTATTGTAATAAAGAATTTGCGTTGTACCGTAGAATGGAATTCCATACAACTTCTCGTCAATTGTTGCTTGCTCCATAAACCCTTTTCCATAATCTTCTTTTTTGAAATTAGTATCATTTTTAACATATTCATCTATAGGTACGATTAACTGTTTTTTAGCATATTCTTGCATGACATCAGAACCTAGTAATGCAATTGCTTCTTGGTTATTCGCTGCAAATCCACTTTGTAACTTTTGATATGACTCATCGTAGCTACCCGCTTTTGTCGTTTTCACTACATATTTGTCCTGACTTTTATTGTATTCTTCCACAATTTGATCTACACGATCTGCAAGAGAGCCCCCTACTCCGTTAATGAATGGAACAACAACCTTCTCCCCTTCTTTACTCGCTTTGACCGTACTTCCTTTTCCGCCTGAACAACCCGCAAGTGCACTAACAAACAATGTTAAAACTGTTAGAAGCATGAAAAATTTTTTCATCCCATAAATCTCCTTTACTATTTACTTACCCCTTTATTCCTGAATCAGTAACACCAGATAAGAACCATTTTTGTAGAATCAAAAATACGATTAAGAGCGGCACCGTTGCGATTGTACTTGCCACCATAATGTGTGACCAATCTCGCCCTAAGGAACTATTAATGAAATAATCAGCAATTCCATTCGTAATTAACTTTTGCGTATTATCTTTCAATATAAGAGCTGGCCAAACGTAATTATTATAATTACCAATAAATGTGACCAATCCTAGTGTTACAAATGATGATCGTGTCATTGGAAAAATAATTTTCCAAAGAATACACCAATCACTTGCTCCATCAATTTTGGCTGCTTCTACTATTTCAAAACCAACTTTGTGGAACGTTTGTTTTAAATAGAAAATACCGAATACGCTAACAGCCATAGAAATCATGTATCCAAAATGTGAATCAAGTAGCCCGAATTTCCCTAACATTACATATACAGGAACATACGAAACAGCTCCAGGAATCATATAGGTTGCCATCACGACACTAAATGTAATATTTTTACCTTTAAACTTGTAAAATGCTAACATATACGCAAACAGTGCAGATGAAACAAGCACATATATAGTAATGATGAAAGATGTATAAAAACTATTAAATAAATATGTGTTAAATGGTAGTATGTCTAATACTTGTCGATAATTTTCCCAGTGAAATTCTTTAGGCCAAAAACCTCCTTGTAATACTTCACTAGATGTTTTAAACGAACCAAGTACCATCCATATGAACGGAAAAACAAATAGTATACTTGATAATGCTAAAAAGAGATGCTTTACGATTAATGGACCTTTTTTCATATTATTCACCTTAATAGTTCACCCACTTATCACCTATTATTTTGTTAATAACAGATAGTAAAATTGTAATGATTAGTATGATAAATGCGATTGCTGTTGCAGATCCCATATCAAACTGTTCAAACCCTTGTTGGAAGAATAAATACAGTAACGTACGCGTCGAACCACTAGGCCCACCTTGTGTTAAAATCTTTATTTGATCGTAAGCCTGCACCGAAGAAATTGTATTGACGACGACTAAGAAGAAAGTTGTTGATGAAACCATAGGCAGTGTTACATATCGAAATTTCTGCCATGCATTTGCTCCATCAATACTAGCTGCTTCATATAAACTATCTGGAACTTTTTCTAATGCGCCGATATAGAAGATCATCGTCCAACCAACTAATTTCCAAACTGTCATTATAATGACTGCTAACATCGCTGTTTTACTACTTTGAAGCCAGTCCAAACCTGGTATCCCGAAAAAGTTTAGCACTTTATTAATAACTCCAAATTGAGGTTCATATAAAAGTGACCACACAATGGATACAGCTATTGTTGGCGTTACCCAAGGTGAAAAAATCATTAATTGGTACAATGCAGAACCTTTAAATTTTTTTCGGAAGAATAATGCGAAACCTAAGCCCAATACAATTGTTGGAATGACTGTTCCAATTCCGAAATAAAACGTATTGAGCAATGCTTGCATAAAAGAATCTTGTGTAAATAAATTAAAATAGTTTTCTAAACCAACAAAATTAAAATCATTCGTCATAAAATCCCAATCAGTAAAACTAATACCTAAACTAATGAAATTCGGAATAATCCAAAACAAGATTAGAGGTATTCCAACTGGTAGTAAAAAGAACACAGCTTTTGATAGTTTTATTTGCATTCTTGCCACCTCCTAATTCATATTGTAAGAGTTCATTATTAACACAATGTTGTTTGTTTGTTAACTAATTGTAAAAAACAACAAATTAACAAAATAAAACAACATACAAACAATAAAAAAGACTATTTCTCAACTTATTAAGAAATAGTCTTTTCGTTTTTCTATACTGTTATTAATTCAACCCCATTATTTGTTAAAATATTTTGCCATACTTCATCGAGCTTAGCGTTTGTATATAATGCATCTATATCACTAAAACTCCCACTTTTATAAAACTTTGTTAAATTAAATTTTGACTCATCAGCCATCATTACAACTTGTTTTGCATTATTCTTTAGCTGCTTAAATATTTGTGCATCTTCAATATACGAACATGTCAGTTCTTTTTCTAGTGAAATACCATCACAAGATGCAAATAATTTATTAACAGTGAAATGATCCAGATAGTTTAACGTCATTTCTCCAGACAATGCTAAGGAATTCGTATTCAATATTCCCCCAATGACTATTAACCTGCAATCAAAGGAATCGTATTGGTCTTTCAGCTCAATAATTTTATTGACAGCTGGTATCGAGTTTGTTAAAATTGTCAAATTCTTTTTATCGTATATGAAATCTAAAATTTGCATTGTGGTTGTCCCAATTTCAATTGCGATAATATCATTATCTTCTATGATTTTACTTGCTTCCATTGCAATTTTTCGTTTTTCTTCAATATTCTCAGATCGACGTTTATCAAAATGAAATTCTAGTGTTTGATCTTTTTTCTTAATTGCACCACCATGTATTTTCGTAAGCTGTCCTTCCTTGTGCAACATATCTAAATCTCTTCGTATCGTTTCTGTTGTAACATTTAATACCTTTGCTAAATCATTTACCATCACTCTGTTATACTTTTCCAACTCATCTAGTATGTGTTTTCTTCGTTCAAATTGTGTGTACGATTTCATTTCATTAACACCTCGTCAAATTACGCAAAATATTGATTTTCTAAAAACTTTTAATATACAAAAGGATTAATCATTACTTTTAACATAACATCATTTACAGAAATAAGGAACGATTATATTCGTTTAAATTCAAAATTTATTTAACAACAAAAGAATGATTATAATGAATAAAAATTTATTGTTAAACGATAAATTTTATGTTAAATTTATAAGATATTAAATAAATGAGGTGCTTTTTATGAAACAAGGATCCACACTATTTTTAAAAACCGTTGTGATTATGATTGGAATCCCTGTTCTAGCTATGTGTATATTTTTGGTCCCTAAAATTGGGGATTTTGCAGCAGAATTATATCCTGATATTGCATATATTAAATATCTTGTATTTATCAACTTATACGCAACAGCAATACCTTACTATTTCGCACTGTACCAAACGTTTAAGCTGTTAAACTATATTGACAAAAACAACGCATTCTCAAAATTGTCTGTAAAAGCGTTAAAAAATATTAAGAACAGTGCATTAACAATTAGTGTATTATATGTATTAGGCATGCCACTTTTCTATCTCGTGGCAGAGAGAGATGACGCCCCGGGCATTATTATTATTGGAATGATTATGATTTTTGCTTCATTGGTTATCGCTGTCTTTGCTGCCGTTCTCCAAAGACTATTAAAAGATGCTATTAATATAAAATCAGAAAATGATTTAACGGTCTGAGGTGAATAATATGGCAATAATAATTAATATTGATGTAATGTTAGCGAAAAGAAAAATGAGTGTAACAGAGCTTTCGGAGAAGGTTGGAATTACAATGGCTAACCTTTCTATTTTGAAAAACGGAAAAGCAAAAGCGATTCGATTTTCAACTTTAGAAGCAATTTGTAAAGCATTAGAATGCCAACCAGGGGATATTTTAGAATATCAACCTGAAGATACCGAATAAAAAGAGTCCTTCTCACATGAAGGACTCTTTTTATTGCATATTACGGTGCGAAATTAATTTGACCAGTAAACAATAAGATAATCGTGATGATCCAAAATATAAAAAATGATGAGGACAGTATGAATGAAAGAATACCTATCCCCTTCTTCTCTGTTTTTTTCGTCATTATAATTATTGAAAGTATGATACCTACGCCTGTAAGAGCAATAGTAATATAATCTCCCACTATATTACCCGCATTCGCTATCCTCGTTGGAGTTATAAAAACGAATAAAAAACACAAAATTCCAATAAATAAAGATATATAGCTTATTATACTGTACTTCTTTTTGAGGACTATTTCGGTTTTCATCATAACCCACCCCTTCTGTATAGCTATGATTTCATACTAGCACGAATAACTATAATTTGGTTTTATTTTACCGCCTATAGCACTTTTATTGAGTTAATTTCTTTTTAATACTTTTTTTAAAAAATATATTGGACCTACTACCAAATATGCTGGGTTTGATAAGAAAGTCGGCTTCTTACCTTCAATTGCATGACCTACAAATTGAAAAATCCATCCTAATATAAATAATGATAGCCCTAATTTCCAATTCACGAATAAAATGAATATAGAAATGATAATTGTAGGAATACCAATAAAGTGAAAAAATTTATTCATTGGATGTTGATGGTCGTCTCGATATTTTTTAAACATTTTTTGAAAGTCCATATCTTAACCCCTCTCCATTATTAAAAATCTTATTTTAATTTGAAACTAACGAAAGTAAATTTTCTTCTACTAATATATATGCAGGTGTACCATGTATAACCTGTAAAGCCAATCCTTTTAAAGAAACTAATAAAGCTCTTGAAAAAGCTTCCCAAAATAATTAACCTACTACATATAAAATAACCTCTACTTTTTGTATGAAAAGTAAAGGTTATTTTCAAACCATTTATAAAGAAACCTCTCTATCAACCACTACCTTAAAAAATTCCGAGTAATGTGCCAAAGAATAATCCGCTACATCACAAATCCCTTGAAACATGCATGTTGAAATACCTAATTCCTTTGCAGGTAATAAATCTAACTCTCTATCTCCAATAGCTAAATCAATATTGTACTTCCTATGTAAATGATCATACGCTAAAGAATTCGGTTTTCGAGGGAAACCATCGTCAATTGTAACCATATCGACGAAGTATTTATCCCATCCGTAATATTTTAAAATTTCCATAACCCCTGCTTTATGTTTATGGGTCATGATTACATTTTTATCTGCAAATTTCAAAACCTTTTCGACACCAGCAAAAGGCTTCATATCTTTTGGAGTAAATTTCTTCTTCAAAATTTTAATCTTTTCTTCCTGCTCACATGAAATATTATAATAATGAATTGCGTGAGAATATGATATTTTCAAGTTTTTGTATATTTCTTGTTCATCTACTGTATCACCTAATATTTCAGAAAGCATCTTCGTATATGCAGGATACGTATCAAATAACGTCCCATCAAAATCCCACAAAATATTCATTGTATTCACCCTTCTATTTTCGAATCATTGTATGACTAAATCCGCCCTATCCTTCGGCAATTCCATTTCTAAATAATACTCCTCTGCTTTCCAATACCTGTTTTGAAACTTTGAAAGTTTCTTTTGTGTCTCTTCGCTTTCACGCTGAAACCTTGTTTCCCTTGGACAGTCCAAATACACCATATAATGAAAGAAATCTCTCCATTCTTTTCGCTGTAGAAAAACTCCTTCAATTACAATTACACCTACAATAGGGATCTGGACTTTTTTCATTTCACATGAATCTGTATCATCATAATAGAAAGGCAATTTCAATTTCGTTTCATGTTGTAACTGTTGAAAAAATTTCTGCCGCAAGTATGCAATATCCCACTGTAAATGATAGTACTCATACCATTCTTCATATCCTGTTTGATATCGTTTATTACGCTCCACTATATGATCATCAATATGGAAAATATGAAACGGAATGCCTTCTTGTTTCATATTTTCTTTTAATTTTGTTGCGAATGTTGTTTTTCCTGAACGACTTAAACCATCTATTCCGATAATGAATCGGTTTTCTTTATGTTTCTTCATTATACTTATAATTTCACTCGTACTCATTGCTTCTTCCACTCTTCTTTTAATAAAGAAAATAAAATGGTGTCATGAGCAACTCCATTTTGAATCATATGTTTTCGAAGTAATCCTTCTTCTTGAAACCCTGCTTTTTTCAACAATTTTTGAGAAGCTTCATTTTCCACATATACGACAGCAGCGATTCTTATGAGCTGTAACGTTTCAAATCCGTAAGTTAAAATGGCTTGTAATGCTTCGGATGCATATCCCATTCCCCAATATATATCATCTAATTCATAACCAATTTCAGCTCGTTTATGATGATTGTTAATTAAATGAAATCCGCACGTTCCGATTAATTGGTCCGTCCCTTTTTTCTCTATTCCCCAGCGAAACACATTGCCTTCTTCATAACGATTTTTAAACGTTTGAATCGTTGTTTTCGCTTGCTCAATATTTTCGAAAGAATCCATTCCGAAATATCGTATAACAGATTCTTTCGCAAAATATTGGAACATCATTTCTGCATCTAATAGTGTAAGTTCTCTTAAAAGTAAACGTTCTGTTTCTAGTTTCGGAAATCCCATCTCTTTTTCTCCCTCTATTCTAATGAACTGCAAATTTCAATATAATTTCCATCTGGATCAGCAATATAGGCAATTGTTTGTCCCCACGGTTTCACAATTGGCTCAACTAAAACTTTAATGCCTTGCTCTCTGAATTGCTCAATTTTTTCTTGTACATTCTCAACTACGAATCCTAATTCGAAGTGCGAAGATTGTAATTCACCTTCTGTAAGCGGTAGTCCTGTTAATTCTTTCACGTCTTCTCGTGTATTCATCGCTAATATTGTAGATCCAGTATTAAATTCAATATATGTACCATGCTCAGCTTTTATAGGTAACTGTAAAGTATCTTTATAGAATCTTAAACATTCTTCAAACTTTTCTACATATAAAATGATATATTTCATTTTTAAATTCATGTTACATCCCCCTTTTGTATTCATCCCTAAAAATTCGACAAAAACTACAAAAAAACCTTGTTCTTCCTACAAATGAACATAAAAAAATGAGGCCGATTTCTCGGCCTCCCAGCTTATTGGCATAAAACAGGAGATTTGGTTTGGACATAACCAGTTCGTACTTTTATTATATTTTATTTTTTCTGAATTTTAAATACTTTAAACACCTATTTATATTGAGAAAGTTTTTTTACTTGCATAAAATTATACTGTTTAAGAAATGCTACAAATGGAGGTGTATACATATGGAACCAATGCTTTGTCCAAGCTGTAAAACAAATCGTACTCGCTTTAACATTCTTGAGCAACAAGTAAAACCAGTAAAGTTAAATCCTCAAACTGGTCAAGTAGAAGAAGAGTATACTAATGAAACGATGAATGCTTTTCATATGGCTTATCAAGGACCTACATACCGAGTCCAATGCGCTGTATGCGGACTTGTTGAAAACCCTGAACAATTTATTAAACCCGCGCAAAATCAGTCTTTCTAATAAAAACATGATTGTCCCTTGTAGAAATAGACTTTTCTATAAGGGATTTTTCCGTTTAATATGGTAACAAAAAACGTATTCCTTCCTTATTATATGTTAAACCTCATACCCTTTTAGTAATATTTACAGAAGAGAATTAAAACAAATGATTTTAAATAACAAGTGAATGATTCCATCTACATTTCTACTATTAACTTGTCACATAGTAATCTTTTACTTTTGGATCTTCGATTGGAAGAAAATAACGACTTCTTACGGTCTAACAATATGGATTCTTTCTACTATTTGTGGTCTTTTACTTTATTACCATTTTAAAAATCAAAAATCTAATAAAGTGATATTAATTGCTAGTTCGTTATTATTAATTATTTCTTCTTCATTTATGATTTTTTTAGGTATTGTTACTGGTAGTTATCTTTGTAACTTTTAATTCTATGACTTAAAAAGGTCGTCTTTTATTATGTAAAAAAGAATGAACAAAATAAATATATATAAAGATTTGAGAAGATGATTCCTAGACAATAATTATCTTCTCTAATAATATCACTCTTTGTTATAATATTTCCTTTTTCAACTTTTTAATCTTCCAATATAAATTAATAAGTATATATACATATACGAAACCAAAAAAGCCTACCATACCTTTATATAATCCAGATTCTGATATACCAAGAAAACATAAGTAAAGCGCTGGCATTAACGTTACAAACATAATCGCAACGAACTGTAACAACTCAGTAAGTTTTTGTACCCTCGTTTCCTTGTCTGAATATATGTCAGGCAACTTATTTTCCTCTTCTACTTCTTTACAAAAATAATTCCATTTCGCAAAACTCGTTACATGTTTCCACCCACACATTTCATATATTTCAATATATTCTTTTTGTTTTTCTTTTGTATCTTTATAATCTAATCTAAAATCTGCTTTATATATTACATCTTTCGGTTTTGTTTCCTTAAACGTATACATTATATTATATTTTTGTAATGCCCAACCTTGTTGATGCATTTTTCTTAAAAAGGCTTCCTCTTTTTCTAAACTCCATCCAGCGAAAAATTTAAATACCTTCTTTGTCTCCATCTTCCATTCACTCCCCTAATATCCTATTTCCATTCCTTACAGATCTCTGTAACCTGTTATATTCTAGCTCTAACACTTCTCTCCCAAACGACGTTAACTCATAGCACTTCTTTCTGTCTGTAGAGGCCACTTCAACAATTAACTTCTCTTTTAGTAACTTCGTCGTATTCCCATATAAAGTACCAGGACCGAGCTTTACTTCCCCTTTTGTCATCTCTTCAACCATTTGCATAATTCCATATCCGTGCATTGGTTTCACTAATGACAAAAGTATGTAATACGTCGCCTCTGTTAACGGAATATATTTTTGTGCTTTTGCATTCATTATACCTACCTCCGATACATCGTCTTATGATATATCGATTTACGATACATCGTATAACGATATTGTATAATCATATTCCAAAATATACAAGTATAATTTAATAATTAAATATCCATTTCTTTAAATTGAAAAATACTACCAATTTTCAGAATAATTTGTTAAAATATAGAAACATTAACTCTTTTATACTGAAAGGAATGATACATATGATTCATAAATTAAAAGAAAATATAAGGTCTGTGTTTGTTGGTAAGGAAAATGTTATTGATCTACTACTCGTTTCTCTACTTGCTGATGGACATGTACTGCTTGAAGATGTGCCTGGTACTGGGAAAACGTTACTTGCGAAAACAATTTCAAAAAGTATTGGTGGTAATTTCTCTCGTGTTCAATTTACCCCTGATGTACTTCCGAGTGATGTAACAGGTATTGAATATTTCAACCCAAAAACGAGCGAATTCGAATTAAGACTTGGACCAGTTATAACGAACATTTTACTAGCAGATGAAATTAACCGTGCTATGCCGAGAACACAGTCTAGTTTGTTAGAAGCGATGGAAGAACGACAAGTGACGCTTGAAAAGAAGTCCACTCCTCTTCCGAAACCGTTCTTTGTTATTGCGACGCAAAATCCAATTGAATCACAAGGAACTTTCCCTCTTCCTGATGCACAGCTCGATCGTTTTTTAATGACAATTTCAATCGGTTATCCGGCTCCAGAAGATGAGCTACAAATGATGCGACGTTTTCGTAACGATACACCATTAGAAAATGTAACCTCTGTAATCTCTTTAGAAACTATTTTAGAAGCACAGAAACGAGTAAAAGAAATTTTCGTATCAGAACCGTTGGAACATTATATAATTAAACTTGCTCACGCTACAAGAAATCATGATTACATCACTAACGGTGTAAGCCCGCGTGCCACTTTATCTTTAGTACGCGCTGTTCAAGCGTTAGCCTTTTTACGTGGCAGAGAATATTGTACGCCTGAAGATATACAATTTTTAGTTCCTTCTGTTTGGAATCACCGTATCGTCTTATCGATGGAAGGTGCATTACGCACAACAAAAAAAGAAATTATGCAAAGAATTTTAAAAGAGGTTGATGTACCAGTGGAGATTGAGCAAGCATGAATGGTCAACGCGTTGTAACTGTACCTTTATTTTTTCAGCTTCATATTATTCAATTAACTGTGCCCGTCGCGTTACTTTTCACATTCTTTTTCCCGCAACGCATGCTTATGTTTCTCTTTTTCTTCTATTATTTATTTGCGATTTTCATTTATAAATACGTCGCTTTCATAGAGAAAAAGTTTCAAGTTATAAATGAGAAACAAACGACTCGGCTATTTCCTGATGAAACTGGACAATTTTTTATTCATTTAAAAAATGGAGCAAGCATACCACTCGTGAACGGGGTTTGTTATTTTCATTTACATTCATCTCTTATACCGCATAAAGATCAAGGAATTGAACAAATTTCAAAGACATTATTCTCCTTTCCATTTTCACAACCTGCACATTCAGCGCAAAAATGGGATTTAACATTAACTGCGACGAAGCGTGGTGTGTTTCAAATTGAACAGTTCGAATGTGTATTAAAAGATCCATTTCATCAATTGAATGTACATTTACCTGTTTTTGATAAATTAAAGACCGAAATTATTGTGTATCCTTCTCCTAAAGAAGTAGCAGGTTTGCAAGAACTTCAGCAACTATTAAATGGTTCATATCGAACGAATTTTTCTTTTTACAATGATGAAACATCTATTATCGGTGTGAAACGATATGAACGTGAATCATTCCGCTCTATTCATTGGAAAGCATCTGCTAAAATGCAGGAATTACAAGCAAAACAATATGAACCAGTAAAAAATTATAGCTGGACGATTTGTCTTTCTTTAGCTGCTAATCGCGGGTTTGGTTGGAGAGATGATGTAGAAGAACTTATTTCATATGCAACATATATTTGCCAGTACGCAACGAAGCAGCAAATTCCGTTTGAATTGTTTATTAGTGTATTAGCAGAAGGTGGCCCTCTGCACTTACCATTAAACGAAGGACAAATACATTATGGGAAGGCATTAGAGGAATTGGCACGTATTTCAGATGATAGTACACTTCTTCCAAAACAAGGATTTCTTCACTATGTAACGAGAAAAAGAGAACGCTCGTCTACGATGATTTACATCGGTATACAGAAGAATGAGCTCCCTCTTCTAACGCAACCTACATTTCTCATAAATATTGAAGGGATGGTGGAAGCAGTTGAAAACTTGGCTCTATCACGTTAATGACTTTATTCTGCTACTTCTCCTTTCGTTATTAACGGAAAGAGACGAAATAGTTGGTATTGCTATATTTTTAGCGACCGGTTATGTAGGAGTACTTCTTATTAATAAATTAATGAAGAAAAAAACAACAGGATTTGTAATACTGTTAGTTGCTCAAATAGTCGGTTGTTCTTTCATCCTACCTTTTTCTCTTTTTGGCACAATTATGTTACCGCTTTTCTTCTTTATCGTACATGCAATTGGACCTGGGTATCCGGTGCAAAAGTCGTTAAGCGGTATTTTATGGTTTGTATTTTCAGCTATATTTCATGCCCCTTTTCCACCGTTATGGAAATTGTTATTATTAGTTTTACACATTATGATTACATTTTGGCAAACAGGTTCAAATCGTAATCAACAGCTATTACGTTTCACTTCTATTATTGCTATTGGAACAATTGGTGCTTTACTTATTCCGGTATTCCCTTATATTCGTCTTGTTTTTTCTTATATCGTTCAAGTAGTTGCGTTAGGATTCGGATACGCTATCAATCCGTTGTTTTCGGCAGCTGCATTAAAAGAAACAGATGATTTTTGGTCGAATAAAGGGAATCTAAAAGATCCTACTATTAAAGATGATCTGGAGCCACTTCCTTTTGATCCAACTCTTATAAATAGCATAACCATAATAGTCTGTACCACCATCGCCATTTATATCGTTTGGAAAATAATAAAACATCGAAAACATTTAAGTTTACCAAATATACCAGTCTTCGAATCTACAATCATTACTGATAAAGAAGGTATGAGCCAAAAACGAATGAAGCGAAATAAACCACCACATAATGAAATTCGAAAAGAAATTTTCAAACTGGAAAGTAAATTATCCCCTCCTTTAAACCGGGAACGAGGAGAAACAGTTGAAGCATGGTTAGAAAGAATTCATGATGATGAAGGTATACATATTCAGAGGCATATTATTATAGATGCGTATAATGCAGTACGTTATTCAAATGGTGAAAACACTGTACTTCTGAATGAATTTAAAGAAGAGGTTCATAAGCTTTATGCGTATGAGAAGAGTTTGAAGAAAAAGAGAAAATGATGTATACAAAAAGACTCCTATTAAACTGAAGTGCACCCCAATTGTTAGACACATAATTAACAATTGGAGGTGCATTTTTTATGGCTAAATTTTCTTCAAAAGATAAAATACAAGCAGTAAAACGATATCTAGAAGGTACGGAAGGTGGAAGAACCATTGCTAATTCTATAGGGGTTCATCCTAGAGAACTTTATCAATGGATTAAACGGTTTGAATTTTCAGGGGAAAAGGCGTTTGAAAAACGCTATACAACTTACTCTCTCGAGTATAAACTAGATGTAATTCATTATATGAATGAACATGGGACATCTCTGAGAGAAACAGCTGCTTTTTTTAATATTCCTTCTTGCGAAACACTCCGAAAATGGAAAGTAGCATATGAAACAGAAGGATTAGATGCCCTAAAATCAAAGAAAAAGGGGCGTCTAACCATGGCCAAAGAAAAAGCTAAGCTACAACATTTAAAACAAAACGAAGTATCTCTTGAAGGTTCTATAGAAGCGCTACAAGCAGAGAATGAACGTCTGTGTATGGAAAATGACTATTTAAAAAAGTTGAATGCCTTAGTTCAAAAGAAGAAAACATCACAGACCAAGACAAAGCGCAATTGATTTATGAATTAAGGCATAAATACAAGGTCGTTGACCTTGTGAAAGTCGCTAATATCGCTCGTAGTACGTACTATTACTGGATGAAACAAGCGAAACGTCCAGATAAATATAAGAAAGTTAAAGAATTAATTAAAGAGATCTTTAGTGAGAATTTTGGGAGGTATGGTTATCGTCGTATTACATTGGAATTACGTAATCGAGGCCATGCATTAAATCATAAAACCGTTCGACGTTTAATGAATATCCTGGGATTAAAATGTCTTGTTCGATTAAAAAAATATCGTTCATATAAAGGGACTGTCGGGAAATTCGCTCCTAATATTTTAAAACGTAATTTTCACGCATCAAAACCAAATGAAAAATGGGTAACAGATGTGACGGAGTTCCACTTACATGGTAAAAAACTATATCTATCACCCATTTTAGACTTATATAACGGAGAAATTATAGCTTACAATATAGAACATAGACCTGCCTATTCCCTTGTTTCTAAAATGTTGAATAAGGCGTTTCAACGTTTGAATGATAAGGAAACTACTATTTTACACTCGGATCAAGGTTGGCATTATCAAATGCGACAATATCATCAGTCGCTTAAAAAACATAACGTTATCCAAAGTATGTCCCGTAAGGGAAATTGCTTAGATAATGCAGTCATGGAAAATTTTTTTGGCTTATTAAAGTCTGAATTACTTTATCTTAAAGAGTTTGAAAGTATGGAACAATTTAAGCAAGAACTAGAAACTTATATTCATTACTACAATCACAAAAGAATTAAAACAAAACTAAAAGGATTGTCCCCTGTGCAATACAGAGTTCAATCCTTAGTAGCTGCTTAATATATTTGTCTAATTTTTTGGGTTCAGTTCAAAATAGGAGTCTTTTTGTAAAAGTCCACGTTGCTTTTCACAAATTATGCTTTTTTTCCTGCTTCAATTTCTAAAGATTCTTCATGCCACCAAAGTGTTTCTTCCGGATCCTCTTTAGCGATTTGGCGTGCTTCTTTTTTCGATTCTACTGTAGGATATGAACCTTTTAGCGCACGTCCTGATGTTGTAACGAATAGTACACTAAATACGACTAATCCAATTATACTTACACCTGCTAAATAAAATGCTGGTGCGAGCGGATTACCGGTTGCATGAACTAAGTATGAACATACGAGCGGTGTTGTTCCACCGAATATAGATACAGAAATATTAAAGGAGATCGAGAGTGCTCGATAACGTACATCGGTGAAAAAGAGTGATGGTAATAACGAAGGTAGTGTTCCTTCATACACACTTAGGAAGAAACCTAATACGAAAATACCTGCAAATATAGCTGCAATATGTCCGTTACCTATTAGTAAAAATGCTGGAATTGCAAATACGCTTAAACCAAGTAAACCAATTTGCACGACGCGTTTATTACCAATTTTATCACTTAATTTACCGAAATAAAGTGCTAATGGAATCATAAGTGCCATCGTAATTGAAATAATTAATAAGCCAGTTGTTTCTTTGACTTTAAGTACTTGAGTTAAATAAGAAGGAATATACGAAAGAATCATATAATTCGTAATATTAAAGAAGGCGACAATTACTGTGCTTAATAAGAAGTCTTTTTTGTGATATTTAATAATATCCATAAATGAAAATTGTTCATTGTCTTCAGATTCCTCTTGTGCTTTTTCCATCTCTTCAAAGATGGGAGATTCATCTAAATGACGGCGTAAATATAAACCGACCAAGCCTATTGGTGCAGCTATTAAGAAAGGAATACGCCAGCCCCAGCTGAGCATTTGCTCATCTGTTAACAATAACGTTAAAATGGTAACAATTACCGAAGCAGCAATGTAACCTGAGAGTGTTCCAATTTCAAGACCACTACCGAGTATACCACGCTTTTTATCTGGAGAAGATTCTGCGATATAAACCATTGCTCCTGAATATTCGCCGCCTGTAGAGAAGCCTTGAATCATTCGGGCAACTAAAAGTAGTATTGGTGCCCATACACCAATTTGTTCATAGGTTGGTAGTAATGCGATGAATAATGTAGAAAGTGCCATTAAAATAATAGTAGTACTTAATACGATTTTTCGGCCATACTTATCTCCTATTCTACCAAAGAATACACCTCCGATTGGTCGAACGAGAAAGGCCGCTGCAAATGTACCAAATGTAAGTACAAGCTGCAAACCACTATTATTAACACCTGAGAAGAATAATTGACTTAAAATTACCGCTAAATACGCGTATAATCCGAAGTCAAACCACTCCATTGCATTCCCTATACCAGTAGCAACCACTGCTTTCCTGGCTTGTTTAGGATTGACAATATTAACGTCTTGAGGTTCAAAATTTAAATCATTATTTTGTTGCATATAATAAAACAGCTCCTTGTTTAATTTAACTTCTTTAAGCACACCTTCTCTTATTGAATAAAATTAATTCGAAGCACTTAAGGAAAATTAATGTCTCCTTATCTGTTATTATTGTTTCACATAATTAATTATTTGTCCAATGAGATGCTCTCTATGTTAAGTAATTTACTATTTTAAAAAGCTGAAGAAGGCGCTAAAATAGCGCCTTCTTCAGCTTTTTATATTTTTTTATATTTTTTTATATTTTTTTAAATACTTGCTGTAGCTGCTATGCTATGAACACAGGAAATAAACTCATAAGTGAATGCGTCAATTTCCTCTTTCGTAATAATATACGGCGGAAGTAATCGAATAATATTCCCTTGTGTTACATCGACTAACATTCCTTTATTCATTAGCTCAATCTGTAATTTCTTCACATTTTCATTCGTGTCATTCACACTTATCCCAAACATCATCCCCACATGACGAACTTCCTGAATATAATAAGAATTTTCTTTCTGAATGTCTTGCAGTTTATCATTCAAATATAGTGACGTTTCATAAGCTTCTTGCATTAACCCATCATCAAGTAATGTATTTAATACCGTTAAACCTAAAGCTGTTCCCATTGATGAATGAGCAAATGTTGTGCCATGATCTCCTGGTGAAAATACATCGCATAGCTTTTCACCTACAATAATTCCCCCTAGCGGTATCCCTCCTCCTGCGCCTTTACCAATTTGAATAATATCCGGTGTAATATTAGAATTTTGATAAGCGAACAATTTCCCCGTTCTACCCATACCACTTTGTACTTCATCAACGATAAGCAGCACATTATACTTATCACAAAGATGTTGAACACCATATAAATATTCACTTGATAAAGGATATATCCCGCCACTTCCTAATACAGGCTCTAACATAATTGCAATAGGCTTTTCATTTAAAATTGTTTCTTCTAATTGCTCTATATTCTCACGCTCTACTTCGTATACAGGAATAGATGTTTTAGGGAAACTTTGATATACATTTTCTTGTCTCGTAAAATGAAGTGCCCCTAACGTTCGCCCGTGGAAACTACCTTTGAGCACAACGACACCTTCTCGCTCTTCATTCGTAATAGATCTATATTTATCAATTAATTTCAACGTTGTTTCTGTCGCTTCCGTACCAGAGTTTGTAAAAAATACTTTGCCGTTTTTTAAAGAGTACTCAACTAATTTCTTTGCATACTCAATCGCAACTGGGTTTAAAAAGTGAAATGGAAGATGCAACGATTTCGTAACTTGCTCCATTGTCGTTTGCACAATTTTAGGATGATTGTATCCTAATACGTTTACTCCTACGCCAGAAAACATATCTAAATACTCTTTTCCATTCACATCATACAGTTTACAACCTTCCCCTCTTTCTATTGCAACCTCCGTACGGCAATACGTAGGCATCATATATTCTTTATCTAATTGAAACCAATCCGACATGTTCATTTCCTCCTAGTTATTTTTACTATTTTTTTAATGGCCATTATCTATAAAGTTATTTATCAATTAATTTTTAAGATTAAAATTTTAATAGTGTGTTTTCTCTTTCCGATATTCATTTTTCCATAATTTCTTTTATTTCAACAGGTCCACTCTATATGCGTTTTTTTCATCTAGCGGTACGTTACTACTTTGAACTTTGTATGTAATACATAATCAAGGCTATAGAATCATATTTAGTAACAATCGAAGAAAAAATTTGGAGGCTATATCGATGAATGAAAAATATAATAAAAAGAGGCAACCCTTATTAGGAGAAGACCTTAATCAAAATCGAGAACTTAATGAACAAGCTACACTTCACTCTCAAACAGTCGGTTCACGTGGACCTGTTCTCAAGCAAGATAGTGTACTGCATGAAACGTTACAAGAATTTATACATGAAAAAATTGTAGAAAGACCTGTTCATGTAAAAGGTTTTGGGGCATTCGGTTATTTTCAAACGATCTATCCGATGTCTGAACATACAAAGCTAAGTTTTTTACAACATTCTAATGAGAAAGTTCCTGTTATGGTACGGTTTTCGTTAGCTGTTAGTACGAAAGGAACACCAGATACTTCTAGAAATGTACGCGGCTTTTCCACAAAATTTTATACAAAAGAAGGCGTTTTCGATTTTTTATGTAATCACATTCCTGTCTTTTCCGTTCGTGATCCGATACGTTTCCCTGAAACGATTAAAGCGTTGTTGCCTTCACCTAAAAATAACTTAATAGATCCGGATAGATTTTGGAATTTTGTCGCTAAAGCACCCGAATCCATTCATTTTGTTGTCCGTTTATACTCTAATGTCGGTACGGTAAAAAGTCTTCGTCACATCCCAGGACATAGTGTAAATACATACGTTTGGATAAATGCTGAAGGCAATCGAAAGTACGTAAAGTATCATTGGTATCCTTTTGAAGGTGTACAATTCATTACTAGTAAGGAAGCTACTAAACTAGCTGCTGAAAATCCAGATTATAGTGGGAAAGATTTATATGATGCAATTGAGGCTGGTAAATCAGTGGAGTATGGTTTATATGTCCAGCTCATGGATCCAAAAGATGAAGTACATCTTTCTTATGATCCGCTAGATGATACAAAAGTATGGGATGAAAAGATGTACCCTCTTATACCAGTAGGTAAAATGGTATTAAATAAAAACCCTGAAAATTATATGGAACAAGTAGAAAAAGTCGCCTTCTCCCCTTCTAATTTACTAGATGGTGCAGAACTATCTGATGATAAAATGTTGCAAGGGCGTGCTAACATTTATAGCGATTCTCAAAGAAGAAGAATTGGACCCGAATTTCGAAAATTAGCGATTAACCAACAGCAAAATTGGACACCTGCTAATCAAATAACAAGCGGTGATGGAAGGTATGTTGAAGGTAAACTTGAAAGAGCTCCTATAACGAAACAGGATGACTTTACGCAGGCTGGTGAATTTTATACGCAGTTAAAGCCAATAGAAAAAGAATATCTTGCTGAAAATTTAGCTAATGATTTGAAAGGTAGATCTGATGATATTAAAAAGTTGGTTATGGGGTATTTCGATAAGGTATCAACTAATTTGAAAGCAAGCATTGAGGCTAAAATGAAAGAGCATTAAGAAGATGAATTCATACATGGTTTACGGGCAGAAATTCAAATTTATATGCATTGTTTTCTTTTCAAAACCAAGTGAAGTTATGAAAATTAAAAAAATGAAAAATACATATACCCCCATTCTCAAATTAAAACGGGGTATATGTAAAGTAGTTTAATATTTAACATTACATGCTTTACTTCGCTAAAAAATACAACTAGCAGTCTCTTAAACTAGCTATAGTAAACTATTTTACTTCCACTGTATAATTCCCTGTTCCCCCGCCATATTTATATACACTTAAATAATATTTTCCTGGCTTCGCATTATAATTTCCAAGCAATTTGTTTCCATCACGTTTTGTTGCGTAAGTTACGTAATTGTTTAGATCTGATTCAGAATATAATACCCAGTTTAGTCCAATGTTTTGTTCGTTCGTAACAGAAATCTGTAAATCTTTTTGATCCTTTACATCGATAACAAATTTATCTCCCTGATCTTGATCACTTAAGTTTCCTCTTAATAACGTATTTAAAAATAGTGGATTGGCTGTTTCAAATGAATTATTCGGCTCTTTTTCTACAGCCGTACCTTCTTCCGTATTTACTCCGCTAAACACAACATCATATTCAAATTGTCCAGCATGATTAACACGGTAATTTATAAAATAAGCAGTCAATGTTTTATATCCAGTCCACTCTTTTCCTGAAATACGTTTCAACATATCATTTGTTGCTTCATTCATTACTTTCCAATCCTCAATCTCTCCTTTTGCTGAACTTCCAGTATATGTCCCCTGTAGTGTAAATGTATTAAAGAATTGTGATTTATTCTTTGTTACTTTCACATCTTTTAATTTCGCTTCATTCGTAATATCTGAAGTAATGTCCGAAAGCGATTTTGGATCATGCTGCGCTAAGTACTCATCTGATACTTGTGGGATTGTATACTTATCGCGATTATCTATAAGCATTTGCATATAAGATTGATATTCTTCATTTAAGTTATTATCTTTGCTTAATGCAGAACGGTATGCGTCGTAACTTGAAACATCATTTGCACGAATTAAATCATGCACTTTATCGAACATTTCAGGACGTTTATTATACATATATGATTGCAATGCAAACGAATAGTTATAAAAATCCCACGTTCCATATTTCGCATTTAATGTTTGTGATGCTGTATAACGTTTTGCAGGATCATTAGATAACCCACCAATTATACTTTTTCGCGGTACTACACTATTTAATCGCGTTGAACCTGCAAAGAACTCTGCATTTCCTTCTTCAAACCATGTTAAACGTTCATTTTGATACATTTCCCCTTGGCCCCATAATCCCTGAACCTCGTACCTTCCTTGTAAGTAGTGTGTAAATTCATGGCGGAACAATTCTTCCAAACTATAAATACTTTGCTCTGGTGTACGTTCATATGTAAAGAAAGTTCCCGTTCCTTCAATATAAATTCCACCATTATTCGTTTCATATCCGTACAGTTGACGATTAAATTGATACTCATCTGGACTATTATAAATAACCATCGTTAGCACATCATCCGCATGTCCATTTTCAAGTGGTTTATCGCTACCAACTGTACGATAAAATTGAGAACGTACTTCTTTCGCTGCCCAGTATAGTCGCTTAATTTTCTCTTCACTAACCTTATCCCCAGCTTTAAAGACAATTGCTCCATCATCAAACGTATATGTTTTCGGTAAATATTTCTTTTTACCATCGTCTCGAATTTGATCTAAATTTATTGTTTTTCCGTTCGCATCTACTCCTCCGTAATTTGTAGTAATTTGTTCTGCCGCAACAAAGTATTGCTCTCCTAAATATGGATAAATTCGCATTGCGTCTGTAACAACTTGCTGTCCTTTTGTCGGCGTACTATGAAGCTTGCCCAATCGGCCAGCATAGTAAATTCCGTTATTAATTAACCATCCATTTTTATCTGTTACAGTACCAATTAGTGCGAAACGACTTACTTCATTAATAAAGTTATCGATATTTCGATACCACATCGTATCTTTCGGCTCTTTTCCAGTCGTGTACATATCCGTCTGAATATCAAAGTCAATTCCCTTCATCAACTCATATATTGCGTCTCCTTTTGTTCGGTCTTCAATGAAAGTTGCAAGATTATCGTTATATTGTTTAAAAATTTCACCTGCATATAAAACCGTTTCAACATCAGCCGATGCATTTCCAATTAATTTTCCATATGATGAAATAACTTTATTTTGTTCCGATGTACCAAGTTTGAAATTTGGATTTTTTGCAATTGTTTTTAAAGCCGGTAAACATTTATCATGGTAGCTACGCTCATTTAGTTTGCTTAATTCATCATGGTAAAAACCTAAATAAAATGCTGCACGTAGAGCTTCTACTAATGTTTCAATCCCTTTTGAATCATCTTTCGTATAAGCTTGTCCTTGTTCTGCTAGTTTATTAATAATCGCTTGCATTCGACTATCATCTTGATAGAATTTAAGACTATCACTATTAAACTGAAATAATTCTGGAATTTGATACCATTTAATTGTCACAAGAAGATCAGTTAATTGTTTGTTATTTAATTGATTTAACTCAGCCATCGAATACTTTTTTTCTTCAGCTAACGGTTTAATATTATCGGTTGGTGCTAGTGGACGCTGCGATAAATCCGCTAATTTTAACCGTTTTGTAAAAGATGCATTTTCTTGTACTTTTGAAGGATGCGCCAATTCATCAACAGATTTCTGTATTCCTACCGGCTCCATTTGTAATACTTTCTTCACATTTTTCTCTTTTGTCTCTGCTTGAATTTGCAAACCATTACATGTTATTGTCACTAGTCCAACACCAAGAATCCACTTAGAAATTTTCGAATATTTAACCATATCATTGCCCCCTAATAATTTAAAAGAAAATTCTGAATTTTAAAATCAAAAAAACACTTATTTGTATGTATTTACAGTTCCGCTATAAATACAACTATGATCAATAATGCAATAGTAGCTTGTTTTATACTATTACGAGTACAGATTCCTTACATACAATCTCCCTTCCTTACATGTAATACAAGCAAAAACTGTGCCAATCATATTTCTTATGAATAGCCAATATTCTTTTATAAATACTGTAGAATAAAATATACATAGGTGGTTCGACAATGTATAAATCATTTGACACAAAATCTAATTTTTATGAAGAACAAATTCATTGAATGTTATAAGTTCATTAGCAAGTACATAATTTTCAACTAACAACATCGCAAATTTTTAAATCTCTCAAAAAAGGTAAACAAACATATTCCATAAAGCTAATATGTTTGTTTACCTTTTCCGATTTCAAATCAACAGCAAGATATCGTTGAATAAAAGCAGCATTAATACGTATTTTGTTATTCATTTCTCTTTTTCATATAATCTTTTTCACATTGTAACGGTTTGAATTTCACTTTTTTCCCTTTCTTCTTTTTCGTTTTTATAACGAGCCATTCCCCTTTTTCAACGTCTAGTTTTAGGCGTTTCATTACATTGATATTATCGTTTTCTTTATAAAGTAAAAATGCCTCTTGCGCCCTTACAAATAAGCTCGGCTGCTCGCTAAATCCACCACTATCATAAATTTTAATTAGCGAATTATAATAAGAATCATTTTCCTTTCCACCATACATCAAATGGGCAGCCTCCAAATCTCTTTTACTTACTTCCCAAAAACTATGTTCATCAATATTTAAATTAAATGTGGATTTAATGTCCTGTATTATATTCTTCACATACTTTTCATCTCGAATTTTCCTTTCTTCAAGACAATCCGAAGATAACCTTGGTGCATCTGATTGGGAATGTACAACGTGTTGTATCGATACACACAGAATAAATATGCTTAAAATGTAAAATATTTTTTTCATATTTACATATCACCTCAAATGATTTAGATACTATATCATTTGAGGCTTACAATATTCTTATGCTAATAATAAGAAAGATCCTATAAAATAAAATTTTTATAGGATCTTTCCTTTTAATATTGCTTTATCAAATTCACGGGCGGGGCAACTACCTTACTACTTTTCACATCATATAATCCTATAGGTGTTACTCGTATAAAAGGTAAGTGCGTCGCAGAAAAGAATAAAATGGTAAATGCCGGATCGTTATAAACATAGCCTCGCTCTTGTAGTAATTTCACCATCTTTTTCTCTTCTTGTATTAATTCGCTCATTTTTAAATCGGACATAATCCCGAGTAAAGGTAATGCAATTTCGTGTAACACTTCATTGTTTTCTGCTATGACCATTCCACCACCGAGCTCTTTTACTCTACGAAAAGCTGTAAACATATCTTCTTTCCTTTTTCCGATAAGAATGATGTCGCCTGTACCAGAATAAGAACTTGCAAGACCTCCTAATTCATTTACAAAACCTTTCACAACTGTATTCACTCGCCAAGTACCATCGCGGGCAATCATCATTAGAAAACATTCATCATGTTCCATGGAAAGTTCATCACAGTCTAAGTCGATTTCGCTAACATATGGTTTTGTTATAACATTGTTTAACAAGTGTATACCCGTTTTATTAGAAAAAATCATATGTTCTTTTTCTATAGACCAGTCTAATGATAATGGGGTTACTTTAAATTCACTCCAGTTTATATGTAATGATTTATTTTTGTTTACTCCGTCACGCTTCACCCATTTTCCCTTTGCAATTACACTAATTGGCACCGGATTTTCTTTACTTTCCAAAATATTAATATTGGCGATTCTCCCTGTCGCAATGGAGCCATGTAAATGCTCCATATTATAATAACGAGCAATGTTATAACTTGCCATATGGTAAGCATCTATTGCCGGAATTCCTTGCTCAATCGCTATTTCTATCAATCTATTCGTCATTCCGTTTTCATAAAATGACGGATGTGAACCATCTGTTGTAAAAATGAATCTATCAAATTGCTTAACACCTAATTCTAGTAATTCTTTCAATAAAACTTCTAAATCTGGACGGATTGAAGAATTTCTAAGGGAAACAGTGTAACCTTGCATAAGACGAGTGAAAGCTTCCTGTCCTGTCATCGCTTCATGATCGCAATCCGTACCTAACAACTTTAACTTCGCTAAAGTCGTTTCAGATGCCCCTGGAAAATGTCCTTCTACTTTTTTCTGTAACCGCTTCGTTTCCTGCACCCAAGTTAACATTTCATCATCGCCATGTAATAGTTTTGGCCATGCTGTTAACTCACCGCCTTGAAGAACTGCTTCATGCTTTAGCCACTCTATTATTTCTTCACTATTAAATACAGATTCCCCGTTTTGCAGCTCAGTTTGTCCATCAAAACGACACCACCAATACATACTTGCCGGAATCTTTTTAAATTCATCTAATAAACGAAATGCTTCTTCACGTTGTAATGTGAAAAATAAAGTTAAATTATCATTAATAAAAGTTGTCGTCCCAAATTGCATCGCATGATTCGCTAACGTCTCTGGATTATACAATTGATATGGATGTGCATGTGGTTCTATGTAACTAGGAACTACATACTTTCCATCGCAATCAATCACTTCACATTCACTTAGTTGCTTTGGCAGCTGCTCTCCTACGTATACAATTCGATTATTATATATCCAAATATTCGCTGTCATCCACTCGCGCATATAGGAATTTAAATATGTTGCATTCTTTAATAATATGTGTGGACTTCTCTTATCATCTAGTACTTCAACATGTTCTCGTAATTGCTTATTAGTCCATTTAAAATGATTTTGTTCCATTTTATTCAACTCCAAATCAACTCATAATTATTTTGATTAAAACGAGAAATACTTAACTAACTAAAGTATTTTCTATTCATAACTCCCCTATTGGTGCCCCTATATCCTTCATTATATGGAATGATTTCAAAAATAACAATTTTCAGAATCATACACATACCTCTTTTATCCAAAATAAAAAGAATGTCATGTAACTGACATCCTTTTTATTTTTATCGTAAGCTATACGATTGATTTTCACTTTGAAATATACTTGATGCCCTATCATAAATGCTACTACTGTCCATAGTTGCGCATTTAACAAAGTACCTCTTTTATATACAACTATAACAAAATTCCATTCATTTTCTTTTCATCTATTTATTAAATTCAATTTGCATCATTTTATTAAACTGCGAAACAATATCGACCTCATCTAAAGAGTTAATACTGACAGCCAATGTATGTTTACCACCAATTACTCCGCCAGCAAAAGTTGTAAATCCGGGAATTCCTCCTCCGTGACCCCAAACTGAAACACCGTTTGGAAGTTTAGTCTCATAGATTCCAAGACCATACCCATCACCAACCGCTTTTCCTTCTACAGGAACTGTAGTAAGCATTTCTTTTAGCTCTCGTTCCTTCAATAACTTACCACTGAGTAAAGATGAAAAGAATTTATTTAAATCATCCGCATTAGAAATCATATCTCCAGCTGAATTAGCTAAACTCGGATTATAATACGTAATGTCTTTCAACTCGCTCGTTCCTTCGGTTTTCACATACCCACGAGCATGATTCTTTCCTGGGATGACAGGTGAATTACCTGGTAAAAACGTATTTGACAAGTCCAAAGGTTCAATAATTCGCTTTTCGATTTCTTCCGCATAACTATTACCAGTTATTTTTTCAATAAGCATTCCTAGTATTACGTATCCTGTGTTTGAATACGACCAGCCTTTACCTGGCGAAAAATCTGGAGGCAGAGAAAGGCCTATTTTCACTATTTCTTCTGCTGTATACGTTTTTTTCGAATTCATTATGTCAGCATCTTTTGACTTTAAATATTCAGCTATACCACTCGTATGATTCAAAAGTTGGCGTATCGTAATTTGATTACCATCATACCCATTTCCTTGAATGAGGCCCGGTAGCCACTTTTCAATTGAATCGTCAAGTTGAACGCGATTTTCTCCAACTAATTGTAGAACAGTCGTGGCAGTAAAAGTTTTCGTCACACTACCAATCCGAAAGCGATAATCTGATTTCACCGGTTTCTTTGTACTTAAATCTGCTACGCCAGCAGTATAACTACTCGTTTTTCCGTTATTATACGCCTTAGCTAATATCCCTGGAGCGCCAAGCTGTACTGTTTCCTGCATTACTTGTTTCCAGCCATTACGATTCTTTTGATCATGTACTTGTGACGAACTAGAAATATTTTGAGTTGACTCTGCAGTCACAGTAAAATCAGGTGTGAATAGAGCAGTACCCGCTAATAAAACTGCAAAACTTGCTAACTTAATTGAATTACATTTTTTCATAAGGCTTTCTCTCCTCCATTAATATCGGATTGATTCAAGCTATACTTTCATCCTATATGATAAATCTCTCTTTTTTCTTATCCATTCCTTACGAAATACTTACGTTTAAATTTAAATACGGTAAACTGAGGAAGAGTTATGCATGCAAATAAAAAGAGAACATGTTTTCATTTTTTATGTAAACATGTTCTCATAAACATTTAAAATTCTATATCAACTTTTTATTCTATTCTTTAAACAACTAATCTTTTTTCACTTTTACCATCCTGCACTGGCGTTCATACCATTTCCGATAATAGTAAGAAATAATGGCCACAGTACTGGCCCTAACGTAAGAAATATATTTAGAAGTATAAGTATTCTATATCCCACGGTAAAATTATTATTTTTACGATTTACCAATACTAAAATAAATAATAATATTATGGTCGTTAAAAATAAAAATAGAATTAGCAACCAATACCAAACCATTAAACTGAGACTCCATGGTGTTAATAGCTCGTGTATTATACCAAATATGATTCCTAATACCCCAAAACTAAAGGTAGTAACTGTTGATTTTATAAGCAATTTATTTAATGTTTTTTCATATGTATTTTTACAATATAAATCTATTAAAGTGAATAAAGATAAATATGCCATTAATACACCTACCCAAGACAATAACCAGTCCCCGCCACCTCTAAATAACAAGAACATCAACCAACACATACCTACTGCAGAAAAAATAAAGGAAATAAGTATGCTTTTTAATACCAGTTTCATTATATTTTCACATCCTTAAAAATAAATTGTAAGTTTTTACTAAACTCATGTAATTTTTTTATTAACATGCTACCCATTAATTGTTTAGTTTTAGTGCATCTTTTTTTCATTTTATATTAATAAAACAAAGATACACTCATAAATAATTTAAGAAGCAATACTATACAAAGAGTTACATATAGCTTATATATTCTTCCATTGGTAGAGATATAAAAAATTAAGTATACATTAACATGCAATTAAATATAAGTAAATAAAATTAATTTACAATTAATTTTATTCACTTATATAATTTTTATATTTAGATTAATTACGCCATCTTTTTTATTTTGAAATAGTACATTCTGCTATTCATACCGCCCTTTTCCATCCCGTTCTATCCACTGTATAGCCTTCTCTATATCTAACTCCGTATACGCCTTTTCCCCATACCGAACTGACTCATATAACGGAATAATATCTCTCGATCTACAAATTCTCTCTAGCCATTGTTGCATCGTTTCATAGGACCTTCTCTGTTCATGAAATGGTAAAGTTCTTTCCCATTTAACTAAGCTTTTCCTTATTTTATCTGTAGGTAACGAATGCTCTGACCGATGAATGACTTTTTCATTCTTTACGTTTCTTACCGTATCTTCTTTTGTTACCGATTGTTTCTCCTGTTCTATTTCTGATTTCGTTAACTTTTTCCTAATAGATTTGTAGAGAAAATATATAATTACCACTGCAATAACTACATAAAAAACTATACTAATCCATGAATTTGAAAGCACCGAAAATACGTTTCTCCATGAACTTTCCTTTTCAAAACCTTTAAATTTTTTACCCGTTGTCGTTCTCTCACCATTATCTCCTACTTTTTTCTCTTCTAAAGGTGTTCCATAACCTTCAGTATCACCGTAGTTTATAGTTTCCTTATAAATTTTTTCAGGTTTCTTTTCACTAAAAAAACGCTCTTTTACTATATCTTGTACATACACAACACCTTGTGATAACGTTATCGCACTAATCGCAAAGAAAAGTATGATTAAGGTTCTTACACTCCATAACTTCACTTTCATATGCCGCTTTTTATTTACCATGACATAAGCCCCTTCTTATTCTTTCATTACAATCCATTTATTCGTTCTACTGCATTTCTTTGGTGAAGTACCAATAATTAAAGGAACCGCATCCAGTTCCTTTCGACGAAAACCAGCTGTGTAAAAGTAAGAAGAAGATATAGGCGTATCTTGGTCTGATATCGAGGCAAGTATCCTTAATACATTTTGCAAATGTTTCCGATTATCCCCATTTTTTATATGTAGCAAACCGTTATCTTTTACACTATTGATCCATACTTCAAATGAACAGTTTTGCATGAGCAATTGTTTACATATACCCGCCGTTAATTCAATTAGTTCCTCTGTATCATTTCGCAAAGAAACACCACTTTTATTTTGCAAGTTGAGATAAATCGCGTATTTATCACATTGTGTTCGCTCATACTTTTTCGCAGTTATCGTCCCTGTTTTCGCCGTTGCACTCCAGTGGATGGAACGAAAATCTTCATTTTCATAAGACTTTACTCCCATTACTTTCGTTTCATCATATAAGGGTGAAGACATCGCTTTTCGAAATCCTCGTGACCATTCTTGTAATTCAGGAACTTGTATTTTCGGAACAGCTGGTAAAACTAAATAAGACGGCGTATCAACTTGTTTATATGTTATATTGTTCGTTATAAATCCAAAGAGATCGGTAATCACAATTTCAACTTCTTCCCATTTCGCGATGCCTCTTTTTAACGCTACAGCTTGCAAATCAAATGAAACTGACTCCTTTCCTTTTAAATTAAAATTCATATAATAATTTGAACCTGTACTATGATTTTTGTTTATTTCATCATGATTCCAAGTTAGCTTATTTTCACATTTAAATCGAAATACGATATTAAGAATAGGAAATATCGACTTGTTTGAAATTTTCATTTTGCACATATTCGTTTCACCTATAAAAACGTTCGAATTCCCTTGACTGTATTCCCATTGAACACGAGATACTTTACGTATATATACATGCATAGCACCTATTAAAATTACATATAAAAATACGAGAGATAAAAACAGTAGATTACTTGAAAATACACTTAAAATAACGGCTACAACTGACATAACCCCCATTACAAAAGGCTCCGCTAAAGGTGTATACACAAGCTGTTGATTCATCGTACATTCTCCACTGGCACACTAATCGTATGAAGAATTTCTTTCATAATTTGTTCTTTCATCGTTTTCATCTCTCCCTCAATCGTTAACGTTAAACGATGAGCACAAACTGATGCAGCGAGCGTCTTAATATCATCTGGCGTACAGTAATCTCTTTCATTTAATATTGCCCGTGCTTGAATTGCTCTCATAAATGCCAACGTTCCCCGAGGGCTTACACCAATTTCAATTAACTCATGGTTACGAGTTACTTCAATAATTTCAAGGAGATAATCTTGCACATCATTCCCTACTAACACTTCTCTTGCACGCTTTTGCATCGTAATAATTTCTTCACTTGAAATAATAGAATGTAACGTTTCTAACGGATCATTCATTTGAAACCGATTCATCATTTCCTTTTCAGCTTCTCTCGTAGGATAACCTTGGCGTATTGTGAGTAAAAACCGGTCTAACTGAGCATCTGGTAACGGAAATGTGCCCGCTGATTCGAGTGGATTTTGCGTTGCTATAACTAAAAAAGGTTCTGGTAATGAATGTGTCTGTTTCGCAATTGTAACAGTACGCTCTTCCATAACCTCAAGTAACGAAGATTGTGTTCTCGGTACAGCTCGATTAATTTCATCCACTAATACGATATTTGCAAAAATGGGGCCTAACCTCGTTTTAAAATCCGATTCCTTCACATCAAAATATTCAAGACCAATAACATCTCCAGGCAAAGTATCCGCTGTAAATTGTATTCTTTGAAATTTAGCGTCCACACTTTTAGCCAAACTTTTCGCTAACGTTGTTTTTCCTGTCCCAGGTACATCCTCTAATAAAATGTGTCCTCTTGCTATTAGAGCAATGGCTGCTAGTTCTATCGATTCGTCTTTTCCTATAATAACTTTCGAAATATTGTTAGTAATTTTCTTTAATGTACTC